>JAHBUX010000009.1 GCA_019637855.1 Bdellovibrionales bacterium | reverse complement strand
GGCCTGTCATTGTTCTGAGCTTTCTTAGTCTCAGACATAGTCTCGGCCCCAGCCTTAGTCTTGACCTCCGCCTTAATCTCGATCTCAGCTTTAGCCTTAGTCGCAGTCTTATTTTTGGCTTCGGTCTTATTCTTAGTTCCAGCCTTATTCTCAGCTTTGGCCTTAGTCGTGTTCTTGCGCACCCGTTGCGCAACGGGTGCGAGTTCATGGTCACAAAGCAGGTGCAGCAGCTGCATCAAGTCCATATCCGGATGCTTATGTGCATACTGCCCCTTGATACGAAGAAGCTTCTCGCGTAGCAAATCATCTTCAATATCAGAAAAGCCAAGCTTCTTCTTAGCCCGGAACTCAGGAGAAACCGATTGCGCCGTCTTCTGAGCTTCACGAGTAGTTTGATTCTCAATCTTCCTCAAAAACTCAGCCTTATCTTCGGCATCCAAGGCTCGACCAGCCTTACGCTCATGGTTAAACAGAGTCTGAGCCATGCTTAGATTGGTTAACGTTAGTTCTCCCTCGCTAATTTTCTCTTCCACCCGAGCCACTTCTTCTGCGGGGAGTTCTTTAAGTAACCGCATGGCAGAGATACGCCGAACAGCTTCGTCATCTGAATATTTAAGATGTTTCATCATATAGTCATGTAGCGATTGATATTTCAAAGTGCAGAACAAGCGCCGTCTTTCGATCTCGCGCAAGTGATGCAATAGTTCGATCAAAGTGGAGCGTTCCCGATAAGCCAATTCCGAAGTTTTCTCTAACAGCACCTGATCGCTTAGGTTTTTCAAATTCATATGACGATCCCCCCTTTTGCTAGAGGGGACACTAACATGGGTTTTGAAAAGGAGAATTTCGCTTCATAAATAATCCCCGCTGAATTTTAAAAATGAAAACACGGCGGGGAGTATTTCATCAAAACAAAGCGAATAGCGATCAATGTTGAAGCAAAGAACACTACTGTAGAAGCACTTTATATTTTCAATGTGCGCACATGATTCTAGAGAAAAACCCTGTCAAATAGTTCTATCAACAATTATCAAATATTATTTATTTAACACGAACCGCTATTTAGCTCGCGACACCATTCAACTCACAACTCTATTCAGCACACGATTCAACTGACGCCACCATCAGGACACGACATCATCAGTGCACGCCACCACCTAATACAACACTCAAAACGCGACACCATTCAAAATGCTGTTCAAAACGCGTCACCATCTATCTATCACCGGACATCACCCTGAAAGGTGTTTCGTTCTCGCCACCAAACCCCCGCACCCCACAACAAGCGTTCGTCCGAGTCCGGACACGCTCACGCCATACACTAAACCATCTCCCGAACCCGTCGCGCAACAGGTGCAACCAGAGCCGAAGTCACGCGCCGCTCTCTTCGCCGGGAGCGAGCGGATGACAGCGCCGTCAATATATGTCACGCTCACTCCCAGCGAAAGGATCACATTGTGAAGATTCTATTTTTAATCGGAGGATTTCTCACCATGACCAGCACGGCAGCGCCA
This sequence comes from Bdellovibrionales bacterium, assembly GCA_019637855.1. GTDB lineage: Bacteria > Bdellovibrionota > Bdellovibrionia > Bdellovibrionales > UBA1609 > JALHOQ01. The sequence continues at coordinate 142,638 of JAHBUX010000009.1, read as the reverse complement.
GCTACCACAGGCAGCACAGCCGCCACTCCTTCAGACCTTTATTCACAACAACTCACCACTATCGACGGCAAGCCCGCCACCCTTGCCGACTACAAAGGCAAGACATTACTGATCGTGAACACGGCCTCTAAGTGCGGATACACCCCGCAATATGATGGGCTGCAGAACCTTTATTCCAACTATAAGCAAAAGGGCTTTCTTGTCTTAGGCTTTCCTAGCAACGATTTCGGCGGACAAGAGCCGGGCAGCAACGAAGAAATTAAAAGATTCTGTCAGACCAAATTCAACGTGGATTTTCCTATGTTCGCCAAGGGCTCGGTAAAGGGCGAAGCTAAACAGCCCCTATTCACCTTTCTTACACAGAATTCTCCCACTAAGGGTGAAATCAAATGGAATTTTGAAAAGTTCCTGGTGTCGCCCGATGGGCGCATCGTGGGTCGCTTTGACTCCAAGGTGAAACCGGATGACACCGCTTTGAAAGCCGCTATTGAAAAGAATCTGCCCAAATAGAGTGTAGTGTCTCTTGTACACGGCATTGACCTGGTACAGCGATTGCTCATCTTCTTTACAGGACGTTAACCCGGTGTCATGAGTACACCAGGCAAACGAGGGGGGGAAAGATGGACGAATCATTGATCGGGCCACGCGTAGCTGAATTGGCTAGCCGCCTGAAAGTTAAGCAAACACGCATTGCGCAAGACTGTGAGATCTCACGCATCTCGGTGAACCGCTTTTTCCGCGGCCGCTCGGAGATTCGCGCCACAGATTTGGTCAATGTTCTTAAGGTTCTAGGCATCGATCTAGAACAAGAGATCGAACGTCGTTTGACGCCGCCGTCAAACGGCTACTAATACTAGGTCGATGCCGTTTGACATATAGCGCTGACAGAGATGGATTCGGGCCATGCCGAATGTGCATGGCCCTGTCAGTCTGTTCTGGTTTCGGCGCGATCTGCGCACGGTAGATAATCATGGCTTATGGCAAGCGCTTCGGCGTGAGCCTCAAGTCATGCCGGTGTTTATTCTGGATGAGGACATTCTCAAGCGTTTGCCCGCTCGTGACGCGCGCGTGGAGTTTATCCTTGAGGCTCTACGTGCGCTAAATCAGCAATTCTGCGGGCGCTTGCGCGTGTTGTATGGAAAACCAAAGGCCGTGTTTGCGCGGCTTTTTGAGCAACATAATATTTCTGCCGTATTCACAAATGAGGATTACGAACCCTATGCGCGCCGACGTGATCAGGCGGTCGCAAAATTCTGTCGCGCGAACGGTGCAGAGTTTTTGAGTTTCAAAGATCAGGTGATCTTTGGGCCCGAAGAGATTTTAAAAGACGATGGTACTCCCTACAAGGTGTATGGGGCCTACGCTCGACGCTGGCGGGCTCGCTATCAAGAGGATCCGCCGCATCTTTTTGCGTCTTCGCCGTTGCTTGCGAAAGCTCTCTCTAAAAATAAAATTGCACCTGCCCCTAGAGACAAGATGCCAACACTGGGTGATCTTGGTTTCAAAACTACCGGAATGACTTTTCCCCCAAATAAAAGCTCTCGTATTCACGGTTATGCTCGTCATCGTGATTTGATAGGGGAGGACGCAACCTCTCATCTGGGGATTCATTTACGTTTTGGCACGCGGTCGGTGCGCCAGCTTTTTCAAGCTGCCGCACCGATTGACGATACGTTTGCCTCCGAGTTGATCTGGCGCGAATTTTTTATGCAAATCCTTTATCACTTCCCGCATTCGGCACAAGCACCCTTTGATCCCCGCTACGAACACATTCGGTGGCGCAATGACAAAGCTCAGTTCAAGCGCTGGTGTTTAGGGAAAACCGGTTATCCTTTAGTCGATGCTGGAATGCGCGAGCTCAATGCCACTGGTTTTATGCACAACCGTGCGCGCATGATCACCGCAAGCTTTCTTTGTAAGCATCTATTGATCGATTGGCGCTGGGGAGAGCGCTACTTTGCGGAAAAACTTTTGGACTACGACATGGCCGCCAATGTGGGCAATTGGCAGTGGGCGGCGGGCAGTGGCTGCGACGCTGCACCTTACTTTCGCGTTTTCAATCCCACGCTTCAGCAGAAGAAGTTCGATGCGAACGGCAAGTATGTGAAACGTTGGGTGCCAGAGCTGCGAAGTGAGAGCTACCCTGAACCTATGGTCGAACACGAATTCGCCCGTCGGCGTGCCCTTAGGGTCTATAACGAAGGACTTAAGAAATGATCGTCGTTTTAACTGGAGCCACAGGACTTATTGGATCCCATCTTGGTCCCGAACTCGTGCGGCGTGGGCATCAAGTGCGCGCGCTCGTCCGCGACAAGACCAAAGCGGCGGAGCGCCTTGATTTTGAGTGTGAACTTTATGAATGGCAGGGACGAGAGGTACCACCGGCTGCGGCCATTCAGGGGGCAACGGCTATCATTCACTTGGCGGGAGAAAACGTTGCGGCTCAACGCTGGACCAAGGCGCGCAAAAAAGCGCTGCGTGACTCGCGGGTTTTCAGTGCGCGGGCCTTGGCTGAGGCAGTCAAAAGCTCGCCTCAAGTTTCACTTGAAGTCGTGATCTCAGCTTCAGGTATCGGCTACTATGGTGATTGCGGCGACCAAGTTTTAAGCGAAGATCGCGCCGCGGGTGGAGACTTCCTGGCACAGCTTTGTGTCGAATGGGAGCAGGCGGCCCAGCTTATTCCCGCGCGTCGTCATGTGTGCGGGCGTCTAGGGGCAGTACTTTGCAAAGGCGAAGGTTTTTTGGGCAAGATCGTCCCCATGTTTCGTTTGTTCGGCGCCAGTCGCCTGGGTGACGGACAGAACTTTTTGGCCTGGGTGCAGATCATCGATGTCGTTCGCTTCTTCGCCGATGCGCTCGATAAGTTTTCTGGCCCGTACAATCTCTGCGCGCCTCATCCGTTGCGCAATTCGGAGATGACGGAGATTTTACGCAGGCAACTTGGTGTTTGGAAATCTCCATCAGTTCCAAAATTTGCTCTTAAAATAATGTACGGAGAATTAAGTGAAGCGCTTTTGAGCTCTCAAAGGGCCGAGCCGCGAAAGCTCATGCAGGAGAACTGGCATTTTGAATATGAAGATTTTAAATCTGCCCTGGATCGGACTTTTTCCCCTCGTTGATCTCTTCCCAAGACTTCAAATCCACAGTGGCCAACTCAAGCAGGCTGGACAAAGCATTTTGCGCTTGATGGATCATGCGACCCAAAGCCGCTACGCGCTCGCTATGCAGAGAAGCGCGGTTTTGGCGTTCGGGGCTCAGGGAGGTCAGCATGCGATGACTGGTCTCCGCCTTTGCCAGCATCTTGCGCTCGCGCCGACGGAGGACATTCAAAATCACGTCCAACACATCCGGATTGCCCACATAGGTCTGTGTTCCGCGGGCTGATTTTCCATTTTCAATGATGACGTCGTAGCGAAGAAGGTCGTTGAGAGAAAGGCTAATGAGGGCTTTGGAAACCCGCAGACGCTGCATCAGTTGGCCTGCATCTAGCGGGTCATTTGACAAATAGATATGGGTCCATAAGCGCCCATGGATCTTTTTAAAGCCCCAGTAACATATAAAGTCCCCGACCTCGTTGGCTAAGTCTTCCAACTCGGGGGGGAGTACTTCAAGTTCACTCATTCATCACCGCCGCAACAATCGAACGTCAACATCAAGAGAATGTGGAACAAAGCTGTGTTTTTGTGCAGAGGACTATCTGCTCCGCGTTAGCTTTTCGCGCAGAAGTTTGCGTTGGCTCTCCAGGATGATCTTCACAACAGACTCAGGGTTCACTTTGTATAGACCAATCATGCGGGCCAAAGTCTTCAGCGGTGCCACCGAGATACCGCGCTCGATATTCGAAATAAATTGAGGACTAGTGTAGCCCAGTTTTTGGGAGACATCGGCTTGAGTCAGTTCCGCTTGCTCGCGGACATCCTTCAAATAAGCACCCAACTTCTTACGATCATATTCTAGCATCTTTACCTCTCTAACTTGCCCAAATGTCCTGTACAAGCCGTTGTATGACAATTCCCCCATGCCTGGGAACAAAAAATTGCCTGTATTTGTCGATTTCGCATAACATACCCCTATGAACAGCCGAGTCTTATGCGTTTTAATCCTCCATCTTTTGTTTACCTACACTTCCTTGGCCCGCGAGTTGAGCGATCTGAACCTCGAAATTTCGAGCGCTAAGCGGGGTGGTGAAGCCAAACAAGAGGCGATCGACCAGGCGACCGAAGAAGGTACGCGACGTCTCACTGAGGAGCTCCTAGGCCCGGAAAAAGGCGCCCATGCTTGGACACAGGCGAAGGCAAAAATACTTAAGAATTCGACCCGTTATGTCGTGTTTATAAAAGCTGGAACTCCTATCGATGCGGCAGAAGGCTCGAAGGTGGCGGTTCAGTTGCGCTTGTCGCCCGATAACTTAGAAACACTTTTGCGTGAAATGGGTCTGTTCGCTGGTGGTAGCGTTCGGGTGTTGCCGTTGGTGACTGTCAGTGAGAGCAAAGGCTCCAAATACGCATGGTGGGCCGATGCCGGCGAAGAAAAAACGTTGGCGCAAGACTACCACAAACGGTTGTTTCAGCAGCTGAATGCACAATTTAAAGGCAAATCCGTTTACGTCTTGGACCCCATGAACGCCAGTTTTCGCATGAGTGTTCCCGCGGCATACCGCACTGAGGGACTGCGGCGGGAAGACCAAGCGTTGCTAGGTCAGTACTTGAAAGCAGATGTGGTGTTAAGTGGACGGGTTGATATCAGCAAAGTGCGGCCTGAGGGGCCTGAGCAGAAGATCGATTATCATCTCGAGTTATGGCAGGCTAAAAGTGGCCGTGGCATCGCGGAGCTTTCCCGCCAAGAGACTGCGGCCAGTGACGTTCCCAAGGTCGTTAGTGCAGTGATGGATCAAGCCGATAAGAAGGTGTTTGGCGAGCTGGCTACGAAGCTTGCGGAAGTCGCCGGTAGCGGCAATTTGAATCTTGGCGTTTTGCGCGTCACTGTGAATGGCAACCTCAGTTTTCGGCAGAACAATGAGTTCAAGAGGCAGTTGAGCGCTGTACGCGAGATTCGTGCGCTCAAAGAACGACTATTTGAGCCTTCGCGCGTGACCTATGAGGCCGAGACCCAGGTCAATAGCAACGACTTGGCCAAGGCGGTACAGCGCACGCACTTCAACGGCTTTCAAGTCGGCGTGGACGACACCCCAGACAACGGTCTGGTTTTAAGCGTGCGCGCGACTTCAGCCCAATAGCGCGCAGCAGGCAAACCGGTTACCTTATACATATGAGATATTTAGCCGCAGCTCTGCTCATGCTTAGCGCTTGCAGCAGTTTGTCCAGTAAGCCGCCTGAACAAAAATCCGCCATTGAAACCCGCGACGTTCCTTATAGTGCGCGCGGTGAGGAAGAAGCCCCTCGACATCGTATTCTGGTGCTGCCGTTTCTGGATGAGCGTCTCGACCGTTCGCAGGCGGTGAGTGATGTGGCTCGGCAAACCGTGGTACGCGAGCTTTTGAAGACTCGCCAATTCGTTGCGGTGGCACTCGAGGATTTTCCGCATGATCCGAAAAAGTATCTTACAGAGGGAAATGAATACGACATGGTTCAGATCGCGCGACTGGCGTCGGCCATGGGTGTTTCGGCGGTGATCGAAGGTAAAGTGATGAATATCAAAGCCCGTCGCGTGGGTGATTCGGTGGGTTTGATTCGCGAGCTCAAAGCCCAAGTCTCTACTCAGGTACGTATTCGCGTATTTGCGGGTAAGAACGGCAAAGAGATCCTCAATGAGATGCGTTCCGCCGACACGGAAGCCAGCTCGACCCGTGTTGCGGAAAAGGGTGATCTGACCAAGTCATTGGGTGAAGATCCCGAGTTGGTGCGGGCCGCAATTCGTAAGGCTTTCTTGGGGGGTATTCCCAACATCGCGCGCGCGATGGAGAAGCTGAGCTGGGAGGGGCGTGTGGCCATGGTGAATGGTGAGCGCATCTTTATCAATGCGGGTCGGCTGTCGGGCTTGCAAGTGGGCGACATCCTAAAAATCACCGATGAGGGCGATGACGTGTATGATCCGGACTCAGGCCGTTTTATCGGAACCGCCCCGGGCCGCTTGAAGGGCACCGTTGAGGTGGTTTCGTACTTCGGTAAAGATGGTTCCATCGCGGTGATTCACTCCGGTTCTGGCTTTCAAGAAAACGATCGCGTCGAACTTTACTAGCGGCCATCGATTTGCGATAAGCAGGTCGTGACATCTTCTCCTCGCTATTTAGGTCGCCTACCGTTTCGCCAAGCCCTTATAGAGCAAGAGCGTGTACGGTTGGTGGCGGCACAAGGCACCTCCTCCGGTTGTGTGTTGGGCTTTGAGTCGGAACCTGTGGTGACGCTCGGAGTGCGCGCCGGTCCGCAAGATCTCTTACAAAGCGATTTGGCCGCTCGTGGTTTTGCTTTGGAACGGGTCGATCGCGGCGGACAGGCGACCTTGCATAATCCCGGTCAGTTGGTGATTTTCCCTGTCTTGAAGGTGCGTCCGCTCGGCGCTAAGGATTGGGTTTGCCTTCTTGTTAAGGCCACCCAAGTTTTGGCCAGTGACCTAGGGCAGCCACTTCGGTGGGATCCGGCGCGCCCCGGTCTCTATAGTGAGCAAGGAAAGGTCGTGGCCCTGGGCGTGCGCTTAAGGGGTGGGATATCCACCCACGGCTTGGCCATCAATATACATAATGATTTAAGGCCGTTTTCATGGATTAGAGCCTGCGGTCATGAGGGTGCGGCGCTTGACCATTTGCCTACAAAATACTCTCTCCCTGAGGTATTTGCCCGGTGGATTCAGGCCTTTGACGCCGAGGTTGACAAGGCTTCGAATCTCGCCCAATTTAAGGAACTTGCAGCGGATGTGCGGTTATAGCTCAGTTGGTTAGAGCGCTACCTTGACATGGTAGAGGTCCACAGTTCGAGTCTGTGTAACCGCACCAGTTTTATCTTCACTAGAGTCTCTTTCCCCCGGAGGCCACAGCGCATGCGCCCGCTTTTACATTTCATCATGCTCACGCTTGCGGCGCTTTCTGCGCCGGTCAAGGCTGCCGATGCGGATCTCTACAGTTTACTCGTGGAGACACCGGATCTGCATGGCTTTTTCGTCGAGCATGGATTGTTTCGTGAAATGAGATTGGTTTCCGATGGCGATAACCTTCGCCTTCAGCGCGCGGGCCTGACCTCACTTGTGTTTGATGCGATCCCTAGCCAGGCTCAGATTTCGCGTCATCCCAACGGGACCTGGCGGGTTTACGTCTTGCGCTGGGTTTTGCCGAACTCGACCATTCTGGAAATGGTTTTTCGCCCGGACAAGGCGTTGGAGTTTGAGGCGAAAACTGAGTTTAAAGGTATGGTTCAGTCTGTTCCGCGCATCCATGTTTCTTTGATGGATGGGAGCAAGGAAAACACGCAGCCTAATTTTGGTTCGCTGGCGACCATCGATCAGGCGGGTGTGTTACCCGCCATGCTCAAAGTTTTTGAGCGTGCCAGGGTCAACTATCTGAGTTTTGAAGAGGCCGATAGACAAGAGTGCGAACAAGCCTTGCAGGCCAACTTGATTCGCACTCGTCGTTAGTTTATTTGCGTTTACGCTTGGGCGGCACGAACTCTTTGAATGAACCAGTGCCGTTGGCCTTGTCTACTTTGTACATATAGATGGCCGCCACGGACGTATAGGCGATCTCGACCTGAACCGTATCGGTTGAAAGGACAATATCCTTATTACCAGCTGCGATAGTCATGCCTTTCGGTAGACGGGTCAGGATCTTTGACAATCCCTTTTCACGCTGGATATCTCCTTCGCTCTCATCTGATTCGGTATCGCTGTCCGACATGGGAGGATTTAGCGCGGTCTTAGGGTCTTCAAACTCTTGACGTTCGATCTCTTTTACTTCGTATTGGCCGTTCTTCTTTGAAATCACGCCAAGGATCAGGGTCTCGTTATTTGCATGACCCATAACCACTACGTCATTGATGCCGTCACCATTGAAGTCACCGACGATAGCCATCTGAGTTTCATTGCGAGAGCCCTTATACATACGCTGAGTAGAGGGAATATAGTCTGTGGATTCGAATAATTTGAACTCGGGGTTGTAGGCAGTCAGCGCGTTGGTTACTGCTTGGCCCAAGACCGGTGTGCCGACCGAATTTCCCGTTACATTGTCGATGCGCGGTGCTTCGGCATTGGCCAGAGCGCTAAACAGAATCAGTGCAACGTATACAGAGTTCTTCATAACATCCTCTATCGGCTAGTGCGGCTATCACTGACGTCGGCGACGCGTGACGAGCTGCGGGTTGTGCGTTTGTACCTGGCCATCTGCTGTTCGTCGCGGAAACATTTACTATAATAGATATGATCGTCACCCGCATGACGCTCACGACCTACACAAAAGCGGGCCCAGCGGGGCCTAACATAAGCGGCGTGGAAATAGAGTTTGCCACTTGGCCCACTTTGTAGCGCCACTTCGGCCGCTTTCTTAGCTTGAGTCCAGCTCTTGTCACTCACGCAAGCGGCACGACGATTGGCGGTCCACGAAAACTGCGCTTTTTGGAAGATCACAGAGCAAGCATTGCGCGGGTAGAGACCGCTTTTAGCGCGGGTCAAAACAACACGGCTTACGCGAATCATGCCTTGCAGGCCTTCGGAAGCAGCTTCTTGATGCGCATTGCAAGCTAAGCAATGATCAATGCTACCAGTATTGGAACAGTTTACTATTTTACCTGCGCATCGTGGTGCTCGGCTCTGCCTTTTTTTCTTCGCGGCTTCGGCGTGCGAGACCGTGAAAAGCAGGGCCACTAATATCATGCCCAGGGTGAGGAGGGGTTTTAGTGTCTTCATGAGGTCCTGGTATTACAAGGCCCCTGCCAAGCACCGGATTCGGGCCAAGGCTGAGAACGGTTTTACGGGGGGATGGACGGTGTATTTGGCCTCCTTGTCCTGTGCAGAAGTTCGTCAACTGTCGGCGCAGCTCACACTTGGTTTTTTAACCAAAAGAAAACCTCTCCTCTTTCGCACACTTGCTTATCCAAAGAGCAACCCTGATCAAAAGGACTAAAAGCGGCACGCCAAAAGCGTTAACGTTTTGCCCTCCTACAGGTCTTCGGCGCATACTTTTATCGCGATGACATGGAGACGTTGGGCGATTTTATGGATTCCGTTGACGGTGCTTTGGTTGCTGTTGATGGCGCGTGGAGTGGGGGCAGTGCCGCCATTAATGCGGCTTTTTGATTTGCACCGAGGGGTATGGAGTCACCGCTCTTCGCTGCCTCTGGATGCGGAACTATCTGGTTTGCAGTCGCCGGTGCATGTGGCTTGGGATAAAAACGGTGTGCCCCATTTTTTTGCTTCCAATGAAGACGATCTATATCGTGCGCAAGGCTATGTGATGGCTTCCCAGCGCCTATTCCAGATGGATTTGATCACCCGCCAAGCGGCTGGTCGTCTGAGTGAATGGGTAGGTGAGAAAACGATGGCCTACGATCGGTTCTTCGTACGCCTGGGTATGCGCGAATCGGCGGAAAACACTTTGCGCGAATTTATGCGTGAACCGGGAACAGCCCGTATGATCACTGCCTTTACGGAAGGCGTGAACGGATACATCTCTGGATTGAAGGCATTGCCGCCCGAATACATCCTGCTGGGCCGTCGGCCTGAACCCTTTGATCTTCTGCGCACTGTATATATGGACAAATCGCTGACCTTTAATCTTTCTGGCCGCAGCTTTGCCTTGAACTTGAGCTCCTTGCAGCAGCAGATTGGAACAGAAGCCGTGTTGGATCTGTTCCCAGAGTTCTTGCCTGACGCGTACGAAGACTATGTTGTACCCGATGATAAGGGGCGAAAACGGCGGGCGCCGGAAACGGCAGAAATGTTTCCGTTCATCACTCAGCTGAAGGACATACCCGCGTTTCCTTTGGCCAATCCGAGCAATGGCAGCAACAACTGGGCAGTGAGTCCAAGTCGTTCGAAGACCGGGCGCTCGCTTGTGGCCAACGACACGCATCTTGGCTACAGCTTGCCCAACATTTGGTATGAGAACCAACTCTCGTGTCCTGATTTCAATGTGTATGGTGTGGCCTTGGTGGCCATTCCCGGAATCGTCAACGGTTACAACTCTAAAATCGCTTGGGGTCCCACCAACGGGACCACACCGGTGCTCGATTGGTTCGAGATTGAATTCGAGAATGAAACCTCACTGCGCTATATACATAAAGGCCAGTGGTACGATGCGGTCGTGCGCGAGGAGAAGATCGCCCGCCAAGATGGTCAGACGGAAGCAATTCCGGTGACGCTCACCAAGCTAGGGCATCTCATGCACCGAGAAGGCAAGTATGGCTTAACGGCGCTGTGGTTGGGGCATCAGAGCCGGCAAGAGCTGCAAGCCCTGCGCGGCTTATATCAGGCCGACTCGGCGGTGGCCTGTCGCAAAAGCTTTGAGCGTTGGGCGCAGCCGATTCAGAATTTTATTTGCGCCGATCAAGAAACCATCTCACTACGTCACACCGGCCTCGTTCCGCGCCGCGAGATCGGTGAGGGGCGTTTTGTGATGGATGGGCGCACAAAGCACCCGACTATGACGGAGCCTGTGCCCGAAAGCTTTCACCCTCAGGTGGTGGGCGCTCCGTTTGTGCTCTCGGCCAATCAGAAGATCGAAGGTCCGCACTATCCATTTTATCTGGGCTGGGATTTCGAAGAGCCATTCCGTGGAATTTCAATTCGTCGACGTTTAGAGGCGCAAGACAAATTTAGCCCGGAAGAATTCATTCAGATGCAGAACGATGGCTACGATGTGCAGGCGGCCTATATCTTGCCTTATCTGCTTAAAAACGTGCAACGCGAAGACCTTTCATCGGAGCAAAAACTCATGCTGAAGGGGCTGCAGGAATGGATCTTTGATGCGCGCGCCGAGTTGACCGAACCGTCCTTTTTTCGCGCCTGGTTCTCGGCTTTTAAACATGAACTGTTTGACGATACGTACAAACAGGGCTCTAAACCTTTTTATCCGAAGGCGATGCGTCTGGCCTACATGTTGAAGCGAGTAAGCGACAATCCGAACGACAGCGATGCCCGTTGGATCAAAGGCGGCCTGCCTCTGGCGGCGACCAAATCCTTTAAGGCGGCGTGGGACTCTCTGGCTTCTAAGTACGGTGCCGATCCTGCGGGTTGGACATGGACACGCTACAATCATGCGCAGCTTCCCCACGTGGCGCGCTTGCCTGGATTTGGCAGCCAAGTGTTGCCGATGGACGGCAGTGCCACCAGCATTCGCGGCAATCATGGTTGGCATGGTCCCGTCTATAAGGCCGTTTTCGAACTGGGTGAAAAACCCAGAGTGTGGATGCAAGTGCCGGGCGGCAATGATGGCGATCCATTTTCTCCGCGGTTTGAACGTTTCGTAAAAGAGTGGAGCGAAGGTCAGATGCGTGAAGTGGAGTTTTATCAAAACCTCGAAGAGGCCAAGAGTAAGGCTGAGCGCGTGATTGTCTTGCGCCCGAAAGGATAGCCCTTGTTTTTCTTTAGTCTCGCGATCTTTGCGGCCTTGTCGTGGAACCTGCCCTGGTGGTGGGCCGGAGTGTTTGGCTTTGCTATGGGAGCGGTGAGACCGATGGGCTGGCGTGAAGGTTTAGCCTTCTGCTCGGCGGCGGCGGTCGCTTGGGCCGCGCTCGCCTATGTGCAAGACGGTCGCAATTTCGGCTTGATCTCTCAGCGCATGTCCGGACTTATAGGCCTACCACATCCCCTGCTGATTTTCGCTCTGATGGCCGGCCTTGGATTCTTGACCGTGTTCTTTTGTCTGCAATCCGGCCAGGTCGTGCGCGGGCTGTTTAGCATGGCGACGAAAACTCCGAACTCCCCGTCTCTAAATGATACGAATCCACCTGCTGACGAGAGCTTAGCCTCTAGCGGCACAAGCTCACGCTAAGTTTTTCCCGATATATAAGACATGCGAGCACTTCTGTGGGCGTGTGTCACTTTCAATTGCTGCATTTTTTCGATAGCCCATGCCGAGGCGGAGTCGCGCTCGTTCATGGCCGGTCAAGAGCTGATGGTTCTTGTAGATACATCTTGTTTAGGAGTAAATCCGTCCGCGCACAGCAAAGCCACACAAGCTCTGCTTGGCCCCGCACTGACTGTGCAACATAAGAGTTTTTCGGACTTAAAAATCGCGGCGGTCCCTGTCTCCGCAATACAAAAGCTGTCGGCAACGGATGTAGCCGATGTGACCGCGCATCCTTGCGTGAAGGGTGTGAGTGAGAATCCGCGCTTCAATATTACTGGCTTACAAATGGCCCCGGTGGATCCGCGTTTAGGCGATCAGCTTTTCCGTCCCGCGATTGAGGTCGAGGGGGCTGAGCGTCTCTTCTTTCATCCACTCTATGGGATCACTCAGCCTGCGACGGTAGCTATCGTCGATACAGGGGTTCAAGCTTCACACCCGGATCTTGCTTCGCGCATGTGGCGGGGGCCAAATGGCGAGGTCGGATATGACTTCTTCAACGGCGACGGAGATCCTGACGATGACAATGGCCATGGCACTCATGTAGCTGGCCTGGTCGGTGCCCAAAAAGGCAATGGCATCGGGGGCGCAGGCGTGATGGGTGAGTATTCGCGTCTGATGGCGGTGAAGACGCAGAGCAAAGACGGCGGCGGTCTGTTGAGCGATTTGGTCAACGGTATTCGTTGGGCCGCTGATAAGGGTGCCGATGTGATCAATCTCTCGATCGCAGGCACGGAGGACGCACCTTTCTTGCGTGAGGCCGTTGAATATGCGTTGGCAAAAAACGTCGTCGTGGTGGTTGCCTCTGGCAACAATGGCCAGGAGATCAGGGCGGACAATCTTTACACGCCCGTGGGATACGCCAAAGACTATCAAGGAATGATCGGAGTGGGCGCTTTTGATGCACTCTCTTTTCAGCGCCCGATTTTTTCCAACTACAGTCCCACCTATGTCGAGCTTTCGGCGCCCGGTGCGGCCGGCACCGCGGGAATTTTCTCGACGTTCTATCAATCGCGCTACATCGCTATCGACGGTACATCGATGGCCGCGCCACAAGTGAGTGCGGCGGCGGCGATGTCCATCGCCTTTATGAAATCAAATCAGCGTACGCTCTTGCCGGCGGAAGTCGAGGCCTTGATTCAGCAAGCCGCGATACAAGATAGTGGCTTAAGTACATCCTTTGTAGGCGGGCGCCGCTTGAACGTGAAGCGTTTAGGTCAGTTGCTTTTGCAGTCAACGGTGATCGACAGCTCCGGAGGCTTCGATGTCCCTTAAGCTGTCGCCACTAGGTTTAGCGGTCTTGCTTCTCTCCGCCTGTACAGCGATGAAAACGCCGCCGTCGGCTCTTAACTTGAGTTCGTCGTACATGCAATCCGGTGGAGATGAATTGGTGCCCGCCTCTGACAAGCTCTCTGACAATTGCACTGGCGATGCGGCCTTCGATATGTGTCTCTTTCAAAAAAATCCGGTGGCGCAAGAGAACAAAGCCATCGCGGTCGGTGAGTTGGCTTCGGTTCAACGTTTTGGGGTCAAGTTGCGCGGTCTCACGGCGACGGGATATTTGACCAACGGCAAGCTTGAGATATTGACACTCAATACACCTCGTTTGTCTGTGGCGGGGCGTCCTCAGCTTAAACTCGCGCCTTCGGATGAGAACAGTCAGATTGAACAGCTCAGCGCTTATTATTGGGCCAATCGTACGTTGGAGTATTTAAATGGTCGCGTGGGCGCTGCTCTTGTGCCACTGACGCCGCTTAAGATCTATGTCGACGATGGTTTCACCGGTTATGCGGCCAATCGCAATAGCATTCACCTGGAGAAAACGACAGGCCAAGTGCCGCGCGCCTTAAGCGGTGATGTGATCGTGCATTTTATGGGTGAAGCCCTCGCCTATGATCTTTCTGGGAGAACCCTGTTTCCCGGAGCGGCTGCGCAACATAAGAGTTGTGGATTAAGTCCGCGCGGATGTTGCACGAACGCCAGTGGTTGCGCGCAAGCCTTGGGCAGTGCATTTGGTGATTATGTGACGGCAATCATGTTTCCTACGACTCCGCGCTTGGGCGAAGCGGTCAGTGGAAGCACGGCAGGCCAAACCCTGTGTACAATGTCACGAGACTTGGCATCGCTCGCCGTGCGCACCAAGGCCGAGATATACGCGGCATGCTCAAGCGCGCAAGGTTACACCACCTTAATGGGATCTTGGTATGCGTCTCTATGGTGGAAACTTCGTCAGCAGGCGGAAGTCGAAGAGGCCGGTGGCGCTGCCGATATTGATCGACTGTTTTTCGAGCACGCCCGTAAGTGGACGGCGACGTCGACATTTGTGGATGCGAAGCATGCGGCCCTCAATGCCAGCGCTGCTTTTATGGACGGCAAGTACACGGTGTTGATCAGTGGAGCTCTCTGGGGAATTTAGCGACCAGCAATCTGTCCGGCTTGATTGAGGTAGGGCAGTGGGTCCACGGGCAAGCGGTTCTTCATCAACTCAAAATGCAGATGGACACCGCTGGCGCGTCCGGTACGACCCATCTTGCCGATCACGTCCCCTGGCAAAACCGTTTGTCCTTCGCGCACACCGATTTGACTGAGGTGACCATACAACGTGGCCCAGCGCCGATCGTACTCGATCAACACCATGTTGCCGAAACCCCGAAAGTCGCGCCCGGTATAAATCACTACACCTTCATGAGCAGCGAGAATGGGGGCGCCCATTGCACCTCCCAGATCTAGGCCTTGATGCGGCCGACCATGGCTTTCTTTGAAACCACGGCTTAAACGAATCTCATTCACAGGCCAGAAAAGTTTAAAATCACCCCTAGGCGCATAGGATTTAGAGGCTGAGGCCGGTGCGCGCAGGCTGTCCGAAGCATAGTCGGAAGAGGTTCTAAAGGAAGAGCCGAAGCTGGGGTAGCCACCGCCCACACGCAAGCTTGAGCAGGCGGTGAGCGACAATGCCGTCGACAGAAGTATAAATTTTAAAGTCCGGATACACATCCATGTGCCCTTACGCGGTGCTTGACGAAAAGGAAGCTGGTACCTTTTATTTTACCTCGTAGATTGGGAACTTCAAGCAGAGCTCTTTTACCTGGGCTTTGATCTTTTTTAGCAGGGTTTCGTTGGTGTGGTCTTTTAGGACGTCGGCGATCCAGCCTGCGATCAAAGTCATGTCGGCTTCCTTCATACCACGAGTGGTGAGCGCCGGGGTGCCAATACGCACGCCGCTAGTTACGAAAGGCGAACGTTTTTCATTTGGTACAGTATTTTTGTTTACGGTGATGCCGGCATGGTCGAGTGCGATTTCGGCGTCTTTGCCGGTGATCTCGCGAGTGGACAGGTCGACCAAGATCAAGTGATTGTCGGTGCCGCCGGTGACTAAGTCGAAACCTTGATCCAGCATGCCTTTGGCTAAAGCCGCCGCGTTTTTCACGACCTGGGCGGCGTAGGTTTTAAACTCAGGTTTTAAAGCTTCCGCAAACGAAACCGCTTTGGCGGCAATCACATGCTCAAGTGGTCCACCTTGAATACCGGGGAAAATTTTGGAGTTCAAAGCTTTCGCACGCTCGTTGTTACATAAGATCATCCCGCCGCGTGGACCACGCAAAGTTTTATGTGTGGTGGTCGTCACGTAATCAGCGTAGGGAACTGGAGATGCGTGCTGGTGGCCTGCCACAAGGCCGGCGAAGTGCGCCATATCCACCAACAAAGTGGCGCCGACTTCATCGGCAATCTGGCGGAACAAAGAGAAATCCAAGGTGCGCGGATAGGCGCTATAGCCTGCGATCAATAATTTAGGTTTAGTCGATTTGGCGGTGTCACGAATCTGATCGTAGTTCAAGCGCCCGGTCTTGGGGTCTAATCCGTAGTGCGTGGCTTTGAACAAAAAGCCACTGAAGTTGACCGGGCTTCCGTGAGTCAAATGTCCGCCATGCGCCAGATCCATGCCCAGCACCGTGTCGCCAGCCTTCATGGTGGCCAAGTAGACAGCCATATTGGCCTGACTTCCGGAGTGCGGTTGCACATTGGCGTGCTCGCAGCCAAACAGCTGACGGGCGCGATCAATGGCTAACTGCTCGATGCCATCGACATATTCGCAACCACCATAATAGCGCTTGCCCGGATAACCTTCGGCGTACTTGTTGGTTAGAATTGTGCCCTGGGCCTCCATCACCGCGCGCGAAGCGTAGTTTTCAGAAGCGATCATTTCCAGGCCGTACTCTTGGCGCTCGGTCTCTTGAGCTAAAAGCTTAGCGATTTGCGGATCATTTTTTTCCAGATACATTTGGGAGGACCTTTCTTAACAAGAAAGCTTATCGACCCGTCCCTGGTGCCGGCCGCCTTCAAAAGGGGTTTTCAAAAAGACATCTAAAATACGTTCGGCGATAGGGAATACCGTCAATCGGCCGCCCAAACACAAAACATTGGCATCATTGTGTTGGCGCGCCAGTTTGGCTACTTCTTCATTCCAGCACAGGGCTGCACGAATAAATGGGAAGCGATTGGCTCGCATGGCCATGCCCTGACCACTGCC
Organism: Bdellovibrionales bacterium; assembly: GCA_019637855.1. Taxonomy (GTDB): domain Bacteria; phylum Bdellovibrionota; class Bdellovibrionia; order Bdellovibrionales; family UBA1609; genus JALHOQ01. Next base: position 126,103 of record JAHBUX010000009.1, on the reverse strand, counting down.
ACACACTAAAACGCCGAGGGAATCTTTTAAATTATGTTCCATTTCACCACATAGTTTGGCGGCGAAATCGGGATAGTCGACGGAGGCACCATCGTGAGTGCCAAGATCTTTCCACGGTAAAAACGGAAAGCGACCGATCAAATGTTGTTTCAATTCAAGGCCAGCATGATCACTGGCCACGTAGATAGTTTTAAAAGGAAAGCGTTCGTTCTTCTCTGAAATCATCAAATCCGTCCAAACAAGACGCTACAGTTTGTACCACCAAACCCAAAGCTATTGTTCAGAACGTAGTTGAGTTTCTTTTCACGCGCCACCTTAGGCACGTAGTCTAAATCACAGTCTGCACTGGGATTATCTAAGTTGATTGTAGGTGGGACCGTGCTTGTAGCCATCGCCTGAATACAAATCACGCTCTCGACCGCGCCGGCTGCACCCAACGTGTGCCCAATCATACTTTTGGTGGACGAGACCCATAGTTTCTTGGCGTGGTCGCCGAAGGTGCGTTTGATGGCCTCGGTCTCGAGCTCGTCACCGGCCGGAGTGCTAGTACCGTGCGCATTCACATAGTCGATCTGTTCCGGCCGCAAGCGAGCGTCGTCCAGACAGTACTGCATGGAGGCTGAGGCACCCGCTCCACCAGGCGACGGTGAAGTCATATGGTAGGCGTCCGACGAGGTTCCGTAGCCACACACTTCGGCGTAAATACGGGCTCCACGCTGAGAGGCGTGTTCATAGTCCTCAAGAACCAAAACCGCGCAACCTTCAGAGAGAACAAAACCATCGCGATCACGATCCCACGGGCGGCTAGCCGCTTGCGGATTGTCGTTACGCGTGCTGAGTGCGCGCATCGAAGCGAAGCCGGCGATCGCCATGGGCGTCACCACCGCTTCGGAGCCGCCGGCGATCATCACATCGCAACGTCCGGAGCGGATAAACTCGGTAGCTTCGCCGATTGCATGGGCGCCGGAAGCACAGGCTGAAGTTACGGCGTAGTTCGGGCCTTTAAAACCGTAGGCCATGCTAACTTGACCGGAAGCCAGGTTGGTGATGACGGCCGGGATAAAGAACGGCGACACCCTTCCGGGGCCGCGCGATTTCAAAATATCATTTTGTGCTTCGATGACAGGTAAACCACCCATGCCCACACCAATGATGGTGCCGACGCGGGGTTTATCCTCTTCGCGTACTTCGAGACCAGAATCGTCGAGCGCCATCTTAGTTGCCGCCAAAGAAAGTTGGATAAAGCGATCCATTTTCTTTTGTTCTTTTTTGTGAATCCAATCATCGGGATTAAACCCTTTGATTTCGCCGGCGATCTTGGCGTCGTACGCGGAAGGATCAAACATGGTGATCGTGCCGATGCCCGATTTCCCGTTGATCAATCCTTGCCATGATTCATTCAGCGTCAGACCGAGCGGAGTCATCATACCCATGCCGGTGACAACCACACGGCGCTGGGGATTGGTTTGGCGTACAAAGATGTTGGTGCTCAACGCTTGACCTCTAGTTTTTGCCTTTGGTTTCGAGATACTTCATCACGTCTTGAACGGTGCGCAGCTTCTCGGCATCTTCATCGGGGATTTCGATTTCGAATTCTTCTTCCATCGCCATCACCAATTCAACGATATCGAGGCTATCTGCACCCAGGTCGTCGATAAATGAGGATTCGGGTTTTACGCGCTCGGGATCCACACCCAATTGCTCTTCAATAATTTTCAACACCTTAGGTTGCAAAGACATGTACTCTCCTTTTTTGAGTAAATTGTTATATCTTAATTAAATTGCATGTGTACAGAATTCAGCATGTCGCCCAAAGGCGAAACGCGCTTACATGTACAGGCCGCCGTTGACCTGCAAAACCTGGCCTGTGATGTAGAGCGACATATCGCTCACTAGGAAGCTTACGCTCTGTGCAATATCGTCCACACTGCCGAGTCGGCCGAGTGGAATACGACCTTGGATGGCCTCTTTTTGCTGTTCATTGAGCGCGTCAGTCATATCGGTAACGATAAAGCCCGGAGCCACCGCGTTGACGCGAATGCCACGGGAGGCGACCTCAAGTGCGATGGAGCGAGTCAAACCCTCTAGCCCTGCTTTGCTGGCGGAGTAGTTGCTTTGACCCGGATTGCCCATCTGACCCACCACACTGGATACGTTCACGATCGAACCTGAACGGGCCTTCAGCATGGGGCGCATCACGGCCTTGCAGCACAGGTAGGCGCCACGCAGATTGGTGGCCATCACGGCGTCAAAATCCTCATCTTTCATACGCATCAAGAGCTGATCGCGGGTGATACCCGCATTGTTGACCAGAGCATCCAATCCGTCGAATTTTTTAAAGACTTCGTCAAAGCCCTTCTCAACAGATTCCGAAGAGGTCACGTCAAGCTTGAGCAACATATGGCCATCACCTTCAAGCTCGGCCAGAACTTTTTCTGCTGAATCCGGATTGCTGCTATAAGTGACCGCGACGCGCGCTCCTTGGGCGGCCATGTACTTGGCGATACCGGCGCCGATGCCGCGGCTAGAGCCAGTGATAACAACGCGTTTGCCTTTTAATTCCATCTCTCAACCCTTCAGCTGCGTTTCAGCTAGCTTTAAATCATCCATTGAATTGATGTTGAAAACCTTAAGTGCATCCACACTGATTTTTTTAACCAAGCCGGCAATCACCTTGCCGCTGCCGCACTCGATGGCGCGATCCGCACCCATCTGTGTCAGTTTTTGCGTGCACTCGATCCAGCGTACGGGAGCTGAAACTTGTTTTATCAGGTTGGCGCGCAGGTCCGACCCGCTCGTCACAGGTTCAGCGCTCACATTTTGCACGACGGGAAAGCGAGCATCGGCAAAGGTCATCTCGCCAAGGACGATGGCCATTTTTTCTTCCGCGGGTTTCATCATGGCGCAGTGAAACGGCGCCGACACCTTCAGAGGAATGAACTTTACGCGGGGATTGCTCGCAAACATATCGGACTTAAAGTTTGTCGGAATCCAATCCAAAAGCGCTTTGCGCCCGCTGATCACGATCTGTCCAGGAGCATTGATATTGGCCGGTTGTACGGGTGTCAGGCCCGAAGTTTTCTCAGCCCAACGACACAGCTCAAAAACCTGTTCGGGTTCTAAGCCCATCACAGCGGTCATTCCACCTTCGCCAAGCGGCACAGCACTTTGCATAGCTTCACCACGCGTACGCACAGCGCGCACAGCGGAGGAAAACGGCAAGCTGCCGGCTGCCACCACGGCCGCATATTCGCCGACTGAGTGTCCAGCCGCGGCTTTCGGTGCAAAACCAAACTCTTCATTCAGCACACGGTAGGTGGCGGTTGAGACCAGTAGCAAACAGGGTTGAGTATTTTCGGTTAGCGCTAAATCGGCCTCGCTGCCTTCGAAACATAATTTCTTGAAGTCGATAGACAATATGTCGGACGCCTCTTCAAAAGCACGACGAGCCGTTGCGAATTCCTCGCACAGGAATTTTCCCATGCCCGGAGATTGACTGCCTTGGCCGGGGAACAATGCGCTCCACATATTTAGTACCTCAGTAAAAGAGAGCCGCTGGTGATTCCAGCGCCGAACGCCGTGAGTAGCACATTGTGACCGCGCTGAATGCGTCCGTCACGAATGGCTTTGTCTAGTGCCACAATGATGGTAGCGGCAGAGGTGTTTCCCATCTCCGCGATCTCAACCACGACCTTTTCCATCGGCGCACCGAAGTGCTTAGCCACGGCTTCGATGATACGTAGGTTGGCTTGATGCGGGATGATCCAATTCACGTCTTCGGCTTTCAAGTCATTGTGTGCGAGAGCTTCGTCGCAGGCATTGGACATGGTGCGCACAGCATGCTTAAAGATCTCGCGGCCCTTCATCTTTACGTACTGGAGATTTTCATCGAGCACACGCTGCGAGAAGGGGATGGCTGAGCCACCGGCTTGCAATACAAACAAATCCGAAATGGTGCCGTCCGCATGCAGATGCGAGCTCCAGATTTTGGAGTCCTCGTTATCTTTGGCGCGAGTCAGGACCGCAGCGCCAGCAGCATCACCAAACAGGATGCAGGTTTCACGCTCTTTGTAATTTACGTAGCGATGCAAGATCTCCGCACCGACCACCAGAATGTTTTTGTACATGCCGGTGCGGATGAATTGATCGGCAATGGTTAGGCCATAAACAAAGCCTGTGCAAGCCGCGGAAATATCGACAGCCATACAATCGCGCGCGCCCAGTTTGTGCTGCAAAATGCAGGCGGTATTGGGCATTGGCATATCGGGGGAAACTGTGGCCACCAAGATCATGTCCAGATCGGTGGGCGCGAGCTTGGCTTCGTCCAATGCTTTACGAGCGGCTTGCAAAGCTAAGTCGCTGGTGTTGACGCCGTCTTCAGCCAAATGGCGATAACGAATTCCAGTGCGCTCGACAATCCAAGCATCACTGGTTTCGACCATCTTTTCGAGATCGTGATTGGATAGACGCTTTTCGGGTAAGAAGGAGCCAGTGCCCGCGATCCGCGATCTATATTGTGTCATGGCTTATGCTTGAGCCGTTACGACTTCGCGACCTTTGTAGTAACCGCAGGAGGCGCAGACGTGGTGCGGTTTTGCAAGAGCGCCGCAGTTGGGGCAAGCTTGCACACCCGGAACCGTCAGGAAATCATGCGAGCGGCGCATGTTACGGCGGGAACGCGAGGTTTTCTTCTTCGGAGTTGGCATACATCACCTTAATAATGTTCGAAAGCGCCAAAGATCATCTATAAAGCCAGCGAAATCAACTCTTTAATTTGAGTTTTTCCAGCACTTGAAAGGGATTGGCGCGGATCTCTGACTTGGGGTTTTTCTCATCGTTGAAAGACAGCCACTCACGCTCTATGCGTTGGCCTGCATTCGCGCAGCCTTCAGGCTTCTCGGGCGCACACAGAGGACGAATAGGTTCGGCTAGGCCGATGGCTTCGTGCACGTATTCACCCACATTAAACGTGTCGTTATTGAGCACGATGTAATCCGGTCCGCCAGACTCCCACTCGTGCGCGTGATTGGACTTGGCGCCTTGATCGTTCTTTCCGAGCGCACGCTCGATGACTATATATTCGTGTAAGTTGAGCTCGACCGGCTGCTTGTAGTCCTCGGCGCACAAAGAGCACTGCAGATCCATCTTGGTTGACAGGTGCCCTTTCAGATCAAAGGTGTTCCCCATGGGGGATAGGTGGAATTTCAGATCATAGGCATTCAAGCCAATTAAATCCTTAAGGGCGTCGTTTAACTCACCGGATTCTTGGGTGAATTCAAAGTTGCGGCCCTCTGGGGGCAGGTCTTTCAAAACAATTTCAGTGGGATTCAAGCGTAGTTTCATAGCCCGCAGAATCTATGCTTTATGGCGCGATGCAGTCAAGACCCTATCCGCGCCGCATTTGTTCTACGCGTAAATGTCTCCTAACATAGGGTATGCATTGGATTCTGGCCCTGTTTCTTGTGTGGTCGCAAGCCCCGGCCGCCCCCTCCATTCTTGAGTCCCCAGGCAGCATTGCGGTTCGCAAGGGCCCGGGCGACGGCTACGCCCAAATCTTTCTGCTTACGCGCGGCGAGCGGGTAGCTATTGGCAAGGTCGAAGGAGAGTACACCCGGATCCGCCTTAAGCGTTCTGGCAAGATCTATGGCGGCTATGTGCTGAGTGCCGAGCTCTATGGCAAAAGGGCGGTCGACCTGTATGCGCAAGACGGGTGGGCCATTGGTGCTGGCCCGCTAATTTCAAGTTTAGATCAAAAGGGCAAAAGCTTTCACACGGAAGATCAGGTGGAATACACCACCAGCAACTATAAGAGTCAGATGGTTTCTGGCCTTTTCTGGGTACAGGTGGCGCGCAAAAATTTCTGGCGTTTTTTCGCCGGCACGCGCTTGACTCGCTACAAAGCGACGGCGGTCAAAGACATTCCCGGTTCGGTGCAACAGGATCTGCAAGTAGAGCACACCATGATGTCCTTTGGCGTGCAAAGGGCGTTTAATCCGCTAAAGCGTTTCGCCCCCTTCTATGTCGGAATAGGGGGCGAGGTTGATCGGGCCACAAAGATCAAAATCCGTCTTGGTTCACTAGATCTGCCGACCACATCAGAGGACTTGCCTTTGTATGTGGGTCTGCATGCTATGACAGGGCTGCAGTTTATGCACGGAGAGAACTGGTCTTCGGCGTTTGAGTTGCGCGCCGGAGAGTTTTTTAACCAATCGATTTTCTCCATGGAAGCCGGGGCTACGGTTTTCTATTGGTTTTAGAGATCTGGCTGACCACTGTGTGGTTGGCGGATGCATGTCCGCCAACCGGACGTCGATTCCAAAGTTTTTTATGGGTCTTAGCAAGGGCCTTCACCTTTTCGTCCGAAACTCTCGGACAATATTGCCTCCGGCAGCCTAGTTTCCCTCTCGATATATCGAGGACAAAACCACAGGCAAGTAGGCCAGCTCTTGTCTCATTTTGAGACGGGTGTTTTCAATTATGGGGGCTATCCAGAGAGCCCTTGCTCAGGTCCAGCAACCAGAAACCATACAGTTGTAGCTTGTGGCTACAACTGTATGGTCAAACCCCACCTGCCCAAAGTGGCAATCCCCGTGTTCAACCTTTGTTCAGATCCGGCGCCTATGCTCTCAAAATATCCAGCAGCGTGCGTGGCACGGCCGCTGCAATACTCCAAAGCAGAACTTTAAGAAAAGGAGTTGCACATATGAAACATCAGATTCAAATCATCGCCTTGGTGATGGCAGCTGTGTTCAGCTCCACCGCTTTCTCGGAAGGCAAAAAAGCTGTTCGCATCGATTTCAATAAAATGATCGATGAGAACAATATGGTGAAGAACGAATTGCAGAAGGAAGTCGCCGCCCCAGCTTCAGAGAAGCAGGTTGTGGCCAAAAAAGATGACAAGAATAAGGTCATCGACTTTATCGACGTGGAGATCGGCGTCGGCCAAACTCCCACCGTTGTGGATCGCCGCTTTGACAGCGTTAGCGATGCTCAGGTCGTCGATTTAAAGACACTTGGTTTGTAAATTTAAAGATTCCATAGACCCCCCATACCCCCTATGGATGACCCCCACTCGAGCCGGCTGGTCCCCACCAGCCCGGCTTTTTTCTTTTGGGAAACTTTAGATCGCTTGCGCTAAAGCGCCTTCACAGCTCTCAACGTCCACAACTGAATGAGCACGGTCATAATGAGCGTTGGTTCCTACCGGTAGTTTATCCGGCAAGGCCACTTCTTCGAACTGCTGGTGTTTGGCCTCTTCCGCCATTTGATCAATGTCCGCAATCTGTCTGGGTTGTGGGAAGGCCGGGTGCACTTCGGCGTTCACCTGGTGGCTGCGGCGCGGGTGCTTGAGCTGATTGATCTTGGTGCGTACGCGGTTGATAGTGCGCGCGAGTCTTGAGCTCTGGCGCGGATTGATCAGCGTATGCTCTTTATAGAACTTGGCCAAATCGTCTTTTTCCAACGTGCCTTTTTCTGCCAAGGCCACGGCCAGCTCGCCGAGTGCGGCCAAATTCGCTTCCAGAGTCTGCTGGGCCAGGTCACGGCCTTCGTTCACCATGGCCGCAACTTCTTTCTCCAAGATATTGCGACGCTCTTGTGACAGGCTGTCCAAGTACTTTTCCTCCGTTTGATCGGTGGGTACGGAGTGTACACCCCAAGCGCCCGAGAGACCGTAACGTAAGATGGCGTTCTTCGCTAAACGACTCGCCCGCGCGAAGTCGTTCTCTTTGCCAGCTGTGTGATTCTCACCACGTGAGGCCAGGCGTTCTGCGGTTTCACCTGCGGCGAGGGCCGCGATCTCGCGGATCACCCAGTCACGGGTTAGAGCCACTTCTTTGCGTTGGCTGTGCTTGGCGATACCGTCATAGTAGATCCAATCCGCACCAATCATGGTGACGCCAGGAATGATCGATATGGCGTAGGGTTCATAGACGCCGTCGTTCAAGGCCTCACGCACCAGACTATGGCCGGCCTCGTGATAGGCTGTGAAGATCTGGCCCGACTCGTCCTTTTCCATCGGCATATTTTTATAAGGGCGCCGGATTTGATACTCTAAGGGCTCGCTTTGGCCATCGACGTACACGTCGTAGGTGATATAGCCGGGGTTTTCGTTATCATGGTTATCCGTCATGTTCCTAAACTTAAGAACCACGTGGCTGCCCGATGGGACTTTGTGGCGCAGCAACAGGTATTTGACCGGCTCTTCGAAATCATCGCGAATAAATGAGTCGATCGAGGCCCCTTGTGCCCGCAGATCAAAGCCTTCATTGATCACGTTGGTGACAAATCCTTTGTATTCTTCTGTCGTCGGAAAGGTGATGTTCCAACCGCGGCGACCATTGGTGTCCGCAAGCCGTTCTAGTGCCAAGTGCAGCTTCAGCTGAGCCAGCTGGCGTAACGACTTATAAGTGTGCGGCGGCACGAAGAAGATATTGTTCATGCCGATGCGATTCACCAGAGGGCCTGGATAGGTCTTTTCAAGCACACGGCGTTGTAAGGCCGGATCGTTGGCTGTGCGTTTGAAGATTTCGCTCCAAGCGTGCATCTGCGCTTCCATAGGAATAGAGCTGGGCACTTGAGTGTAGAGCTCTTGGCCTGCATTACCGGTGATGATCACCGTTACGCAGCCCATGCCGCGCGGTTTGCCGTCAGAAAACGTTCCGACCACAGGCTCGCGGAAGAAATCATAGAGCGTCTTCAGCAGAACTTCACTTTGCACGTTGGCCAATTCATCAAAGGCCACGGTCACGCAACCATTGTTGCGATCGTAATACTTCATGAACTCAGAAGGGATCGGATTGCCGAGCCCGTCTTTCAAGCCCAAGATTTTTTCCTGGAAGGCCGATAGCGTTTGGATATTGCTGAAGTCAAATGTCAGCAACTCGTCGTTTGAGCCCGACATCAGACGTGACAACTGTTTTGCAGTTTCTGTCTTACCCGTGGAAGATAGCCCGGTAAGCATCATCACGTTCACCGGTCGGGCATTGTTGCCGCCGGCTTCGTTTTGAATGCTGATCACTCTCTGCGAAAGGCGCTTCAAGATCGGGTCGATACCGAAAACCACACTGCTCAGGGCTTCTTCCAGGCCGCTCAATTGATCGATGCGTGAATCGCTGATGGCTTCCTTCGGGATATCCTTCAGCGTTTGGCGAATCTGTTGTTCGAACTGCTCGGTAGCCCCCTTGCCTTTGTTCACCGTGAAGATCAGGCTGCGGGTCTTGTCGGCGTTCAACTTCACATCCAACTCGACCGTGGTGCCGTTCGGAAGATTCTTTAGTTTGCCGGATTTAATCGCATCGATCAGAGGATCTTCGACCATGGTGCCGAGGTGGCCGAGGATCGGGCGCGCATTCTCTTCGGCCAGATAATCATACTCTTGAATAAGGTCGATTAGGTTACGCGACCAGGCCAGTTTCACTTTGCCGAGAACGCCGCTCTCATCAGAGATGCTCTTAGAGAGCTCGACCAAACCAAGTTCAGCGATGTCTTTTAGGTCGGCTGGCGAAAGTGGGCGCAGCAAGAAGATAAAACGATCAGGGATGCGATTAAGCAGTTCTTCCGAGATGCCGGGCGCGCCTTCACCGTTTACGGAACTATTGCGACTGCCATTAGTGGCCAAGATCTCATTTTTCAGTGCTGGCTTGTTATTATGATTCACTTCCCATTTGTTGAGAATATGTTCGTAGGTCATTTGTTTGCCATGGCGCTGACCATTGGCTTCACGTGAAGTGAGTAGGCGAATGCCTTCGTTGGAGGCCAGAACAAAGCGTACGGGCACGGAAATCTCAGAAAGCCCGCCATTGGGGTTATTGATATGGAACAAGCCTTTTTCGAGTGCTTGTTTGATGACATCATCTTTGAGTTGCTTAGACCAGTTGTGGAATTCGTTGACGAAAACCACGGCGCTTTCAGGTGAAAAGTAACCTTCTAACGTCTCGCCACTGTAAGAGGTGTTTTCGACTACGAAAAAGGTGTCTTCGCCGCGGCTGTTTTGCTTTTTTTCAAGTTTGTATTTGCCGCCGGAGTGTTGCACCAAGAAAGCCAGGAATGGCGGGAAGGATTCCGAGCCAACGTAACCGGTGGCCGAGCCGAAAACCTGCCAGGTGTCCGCTTTGGACTTCATCAGAGGCATGCGGAAAAGATGTGTCTTATGAGCGCCCTTATAACCATGGATCGCGTCGGTGAAGACCTCAGCGCCTGTGTCTTTCCCAGTTCCGGGTAGCCCCATCATGTAGATGGCATCCGGCTTGTTGCGGGTTTTGCCGTAGAGCGCGCGCCGCCACTCCAGATCTAAAAAGCCTTCGACGATTTCTGGCTGGCCCTTGTAGTGTTTCTCCATCCAATCTTGGATGCGTTTCAAGCGCTCGTTCGTCTGCATCATTTGCTTTTTGCGCGCGGAGATACGATCGTTCAGATGGATTAAACGGTCTTTGCGCTTGCCGATGACATCCAAGACCTCATCGATCATGGCGGCGACGATTTCGCCGTCGTCGCCTTTAAGGCGCTTTGTGGCCTCTTCGCGCACCTCGAGCAACTCGTCGAAGAGGTCGTTCGGTTGGCCCGTACCGAAGGCTTTCAAGGTGTCCAACGCAGCGGTGATCACTTCCGGTAGCATCTCCACCTTACCGAGGCCCTCGCCCTTTTTGAACTCGGAGCGAAGTAAGGCGTACAGCGTGAGTTGCGACTCCTGAATGGGAAAGCGCGCCAGTGCGACAATCGCCGCGATGTCTGCATTTTCATTGTCTGTGCGTTTCATGAGTTTATTGACGCGAATCAAAGGGGCATTGAACTCTTCGCCCAAAGAAAAAAGCTCGTCGAGATCCATGCCGGCAATTTCTTTGATCGTGTAGACCTTTTCGATCACATCGGTTTTTGCGAAACTGCTGTTGCTGCTTATGATGAACGAGAGGACTAACCCCAATAGCCCCATCTTCCAGATCCTTTCGCGCACGCTTCCCCCTGATTGTTGTGAGAGATCTGAAGTAGCTGAACGCATTTTCATTTCCAACTTGTGTGCGGATAAATATGTGTGTGCCGAGATTTATAGCGGATATTATTTTCACTCATATTGTAGGAACAGCTATTAAATGCGGTGGATCATTTTACTCAAAAGCGATAGGAGAGTGCGGAGAGAGGTTCAATATTGGAACCAGGCAAGTTTTTCGCGTTTTCAGGTGCACTGTGCCTTCTATAATGGATCGTTATTCACACGATAATGAATAGCGCCGATGATTTGGGTCCTTCATCGGCGCTGAGAAGGCTATTTTGCAGAGGTTTTCGGGAAGAGTTCGCCCAAGCCGCGAAAAATATCTTCATCTCCGTTGATCTGCGTTACGCCGATCCATTTCCACTTTGTCTTAAAGTTATCAAGTGCTGCCCTTAAGCCGTTGCTGTCGATGCCTGGCGGATCTCGTTCATCGCGCGAGACAATAAAGCCCGCCCACTGCCAGCCCGCCGATTGGCGCTCGAATTCGGACATGAACTTTTGCAAATCGAAGAGCTCTGAATCACCCGCGAACAAGACATAGTGGTTCCATTGAGCGCGCGGATATTTCGCAAGGATCTTTTCTGTTTCTATCAATGCCGGTGTGAACTCGGTCGAGCCCCCGCGATACGTATCCCAGATTTCCGATTCTTTATATTCTTTGGCCTTATTGTCGAAGCCTACATAGTGGAATTTTACGTTCGGGTACACGGCCCGAAACAATTCCCGCACGTTGTAGACGGCGTTCTTCGTCAATTGCAGACGGTGCCCTTGCATCGAGCCCGAAATGTCGACGTTTACAACCACGACCGCGTCGAATGACGGGATCATGACTTCACGACGTGAGCGGATAATGTAGTCGTCTTCGTCCAGTAGGCCGAAGCCGTCGCGGATGAGCTTAGCTGTTGACGTTGTTTGGAACGGATTGCTCTCACCCTTGGCTTTGCGAGCGACAATGGACTTCACCAAAGCGTCGGCGACCATCTTTTCCCACAATGGCTCTTCCGAAGAGTCGCGACGTTCGCCCATCTTGATCTCGCGAACCATCGGCGTTTCACCCTCAGTCATGCGCGGGTTCGGGATATCGAAGTGCATTGCCAAGAGTTTGCGATAGAGTTCAGCGGGAATGGTGATCTCTTGTTCATCCGACTCACCTTCATCGCCTTGACCCGGCTTCTTTTTGCCTTGGCCACTACCGCTGCCGGGGATCTTAATCGCATCGCCGACCGAAGCTCCAGGTACGGGGCCTAAAAGCGAGCCATCGTCCACGTTCGCATCCAGTGCTGTTTTCATGTTCAGCAGACGCTGATCGATCGTGTCCATCGGCGCCGGTGGCAGGGCCGCGTTGACGGCATTGATATGCTCGCGGTCATACTGCAAATGCGGCGTCATTGGTAGCATGGGCAGCCTCACGCCCTGAGGACCAAACTTCAGCTTCATCTTACCTTGGAAAGCCGCTTCCATTTGTTTATTGAAGCGATTCTTGATCAACTCGCCAAAAAGCATGATGGCGCGCGCTGCCGCCGGTGCATAGTCCACCAATGGCTCCATTTTTGCCGTGGCTGACTTCGCGACTTCTTCATTTATCATGCGCGGGAACATATTCTCCCAGCGTTGACGGTCTTCCTCGACCAGTTCGTCCGAAAAACTAAAGCTTTGATCGGTGCGATAGTAGTCGATGGCCATTTCCAATTCGGCTGCCATTTGCGGCAGTTCTTCTTCGGCGACACCTTTCGCTTGAGAGTCAAGGGTGGCGCGTTTGAAGACTCTTACTTTTCCGTCAGGACGCACTTCCATGCGAACGGGAACGGTCGTCAATGGGCCTTCGGCTTTGGCACCTTCGGCGAGGAAGTGGCGCGACGACATCAGGATCGTCGCCGAAACGGGCTGCTCCATCACTTGGGTCGCGGCAAAGAAAATCTGGGCGGCCGAAACCGGTTCAAGGGGAGCGTCTTCGAGGTTCTTTTGCTCCAGATTTAGCTGGAACGGATTGGTGATCGCGGAATTGACGGCCACCATCTGCGGCATGTGCTTCACGCCCACACGGCGCATGATCGCCTTGCGTAAACGCTCGGCGCTCTTTGAGACGATCACGGCGTTGGGCAACTGGTCGTCGGGAACGCCTCGCGCTTTTAATTTCTCGTGGATCGGGCCTAGCTCTTCTTCCGTACCGCCGCGCAGAAGGGCCAGATTGTGACGGTTTACAAACTCTTCGTCGATGACCATGTTGACGAAGACCGCGTCGATCATCGTCGGTAGAATTCCGTCGATGTACTTCACAAACTCAACGTCTTGTGCGAGTTCGGTCAAGCCCTTCAACTCGGGACGACGCTTGAACTTCATGTACAGATGATGGAAGCCGTGCACGCCGAACGAGTACGGCTGCTGCACGTTGAGCTGCTTGCCGACGGCGCCTGAGACGATACGGGCAAAGTCGAACACGTCGCGGTCTGAGTTCCAGTTCGAGTGCTTCTGGCCCAGCATCATCAAGAATGTTGCCCAGCCCTCGTGCACAAACTTTTGACTGGCAACGGACGGGTAGGTGCGAACGGTGAGCTCATACTTCTCGAGCATCTCGCGCTTATAGCCGGTGATATGCGGGGGAAGGTTGGCTGTCATGAACTGCAGTACGGACGGAGTCTTTGTCCACGGCACTTCTTTGATTTTTTTCTCTGGCGTCAAGAAGTCCCAGTTGCCGCCGTCTTTCTTGACTTTGATCTCTTGAATGGCGCTCGCTCCCGGGGTCAGCTTGTCAGGCGAGTCAAAGGTTCCACCCGTGAAGTCCTGCAGCTCCATCATGGCGTGCAAGTAATGATAAAAGAGGCTGATCGGTTCCTGGCCGTGCTTCTTGTATTGTTCTTCCATGTCCTTAGCCATCACGGCGCTGGCGGCAATGGGATCGACGTTGCGGGCACGAGCCAGAAGTGAACGTTGGAAGACATGGTTGTGGCCGCCAACGTGAAAGTAGATGGGGCGCTGATCGCGAATGGCTGTCATGTTTGAGTAGTACGAGCGGCAAGTCGCGCATCCGGAGTGCTTTAAGGGCGCGCCACCCGGCTGAGCGAACTCAAGAATACCCATTGTGCTGCCGGTCGAAAGGGCACGGTAGATTTCAGCGCCCGAAATCGCGTGTGGCATCGGAAGAGCCCCGGTTGCGGCCAATACGTTCAACTGTTGTTCGGGCGCAAAGATAATCTGGTGTGGGGGGGTGGGCACGCCAAGTTTGTTTAAAACTTCCCGTGCCTCTTCAGCCTCGCGCTGGCCCTGTTCCGCATAGGCGCTGGAAAGACCATCGCCGTGTACGCGAACCGTACCTTTTTGCACGCTTAGGGCTTCCTCACAGATGAATTTGCTGCGGGCGGCACCGGCGTCGTCGTCGTTCGCCCACGCCGGTGATACCGACGTAAGAGCGATTAAAAGCGAAATTAAGGTTCTCACTGTGTCCCCTTGTCTAGATACTTCTCGCAGTTCGTGGTGAAGGCGGTGTCCTTACGGCTGCGTTCGTCCTGACTGACTTCGCGCACGGACGAATTGAATTCGACGATTTCACGGATCAGGTTTGTCGTAACCGGCTTCAATAAAGACACGCGGTCCTTAGGATTGAAGAGCCAGTTTTTCACGCTCACGGACTGGCCCAAAACCAAGTCATGAGTTGCGGCCTCTAGGGCCACCATCATCTTTTGTGACAGTCGAGTCCACGGCAGGCGCGAGATCGCTTGGTCGAGTGTCATCAAGAAGAAACGCGCAGATACGTAAGGATCGAGCTTCGGGGAGTTTTCGCCCATGGCTTCGCGTAGATCCGAAGCTTGGAACTCGCGTGCAAAAGCGAACAGCAAGTTGTTCAGTTCGCGACCCAGCTCGTCCGTGTGATCCGGAACCTTTTCGGGCAGGCCACGCAACCAGTCCTCGGGATTGTCTAAAACACTCAAGTCATGAACGTTTAAGGTGCGCAGCAAGTGCTTCTCTAGCAGCTCCTCGATTTTTCCGCGATAGGTACGGATAACGCTGTTTCGCGAGTTCATCGGGTTCGCACGGGTACCATTTACACCGAGTTCCGCCCACAAGCTTAAGCGGTCGCGTGATTCGCCGAGAGGGACAACGAACGGCGTTTGCCCGACGGACATTTCTTCCAAAAGTTTGCCGAACTCTTCGCGATCCTCGCGTGTCTTAATGCCGAACAGGGACTCATCCATCTTTATGTCTTTAAGTGGAATCGTTTCGGCGCGGTTCATATGGTCGACCACGGCCAGAAGTGCTGGTGACAAGAAGTAGTTTTGCGCTAGGCGATCCGAGTTGTAGCGTGGATCCGTCTGGATCGCGAAGACAAGCGATTCGATGATGGGCGAGCGGAACGAGGGGACCATCAAGCGCATCAACATAAGAGCTGCCGTTTGGCTTTGGTCGATTTCGATCACTCGTGCATTTTTATTAACCCAAGCTTTTACCTCGGAGGATTGTTCGCCCCAGGCGCCGGTTGTAACAGCGGTTCCCACATTTTCGGCTAGGGCCCTTTCCTCTTGGGTCTTGGGGATAATGGCAAAGATCTTCGAGCGGCTCCCCTGCAATTGATCGGGCTGGCTGAGGATTGCTTCCGTAACCTTCGATAAGAAGGGACGTGCGCCTAAGTCTGGAAAGGCTTTTGAGGCTTCGCGAACCAGCTCGGGATCGGCCACAACGTATTGGCCGGCCCGGGTCATTTTGGACTGAGCGCCATTTAAGAGAGCGTTGTTAAGCGCCGGTTCTTTTACGCTTTGATGGAACTTGTCGAAATTGAAGACCGCTCCGAAGCGGTCGACGAAAGACTTATCCATTCCGTAACGGCTACCGGTTGCCACGATTTTCGAGACTAAGCCGTTCACGTCGTCGCCGGAGTATTGGCTAAGTGTGCTTTTATTGTCCGTGAAGTTCATCGCCAAACCAATGAAGAGGTTGCGCACTGAAACGCTGAAGGTGGATTTTTCTTCGTTCGTATAACGATAAACGCCGCCTTCAGCTTGTTGCAGGGCGCGTATCCACTGGACAATGTCCTTACCTAGATCGTCGTCGGCGAAGCTCAAGTCATCGATGAAGATAAATCCGGTCGAGCCTTTTTCGCTAGTCACGAACTCATTGAGTTCGCGTAGCACGCGCTTACGAGCCTCGGGATCACCCTTCTTTACATTCACCGTATCCAAATAGAACGCGTTGGCGTCATTGTTCTTCAGCCCTGGTTTATAGAGCTTCAGATCCAATGCTTCGACAAGCGCCCACCAGGCCTGGGACTTTCCGGTGCCGGGTTCACCGGCAAAGATCAGGCTTGCTGCTATATTGCGAGCGGGATCGTGGGTCATCTGAGACAAGATGACGCGAATGAGTTGAGCTTTCAGTTCAAACTCGCCCAGCATGCCTGAACGATGAAGGCGAATGATCGCATCTGCGCGGCTCAAAATCTTGCGGTGATCGTTTTCGGGGAGGTCAGCCAGGTTCAGAGCTAAATTGAACTGTGTTTTCAGTATGCGTTCGATAAAGGCTCGGTCGATCAGACGCGTGGTGCGTACGATCGGATCCGAGATAATGCGCTCTCGGTACAGAGTTTCAAATTCGGCGAACTTGGAATATGAATTTTTACCACGTTCCGCGGTCAGCGCATCGATGCGGGTGATCGCGTATTCAAAGAGCTTGCGGCGCTGCTCGTCCTTGCTTTCACTGGGCATCTCCAAAATTTCGCTCGCGTCATAGTCAAAACCCAATCCTTTGATTTCAGGACGGTTCATGACTTCCTCGAGGATCGCCGCTTTTGAGTCCAAAGTCGGCTGTGGAAGTTCGATGACCTCGAAAGCGTCTACTAGACCAGCAGCCATCTCGGACGCGGCGTCCTCCTGCAGTTGAACGAGTTCGTCGCGCGTACCGATCAATAGGGTCGTGGCGCGCGGCGCGGGCGCCTTTTTGCGAAACTCCTCAAATTCAACCGGTGCACCGGCTGCCATCAGATAGAAGATGTGCGGCGTGATTTCCTCGAAATACATCCGCGCCTGGCCTTCGTCGTCGGATACGGATTCGGGGATTTTCAGCAAGAAGGTATTGTCGTCGTCGGTGACGGGGCGGTTGACTTCAATGAGGTCCTCAAGGCTTGCCACGATCACCGAAGCTTCATCTTTTTTACGTGCGGCCATTTCGAAATTTTCGAAGACGGCATCGGGAGTCGCCTGATCGCGATTGAACAAGTACAGACCCAGCTTACGGTTAAAGCGGTGGAACAGAGAATCTTTTGGCGCGTCTTTCCGCTGCGGGATCAAATAGGACTCGCGCACAAAGTCGTCTGCCAGTGCCTTTAGCTCGTCCGGCACAATCAGAATGCGACGACGTTTAGGCTGCTGAGGGTCGGCGGCCTCGCTTAAGTACTGCGAGAACTTCGCGAATAGCTGGTTTTTCACCAGAGCGGCGACAGAACCATTGCGCTTTTCCTCGAGTTGTCGGAAAGGCTGGACTTTCCAGCTGAACGCTGAATTTTCATTGAATGACTGAAATAGATCGCCGGCATTGATATTGAAATCGAATGTAATCGCATCATTTCCGTAGAGCCGTTTTGGGAAAATACTCTGTCCTGTGCGAAGGCTGCGCATCTGGAATTCGCGCGAATCCGGTGAGATTTCCGGTGTCTCGATCAGGTACGGGTCGCCGTTTGACGAATACACCACACGTTCCATAAACTTTTGTGGATCGCCGTCATATTTTTGAGTGATCCCTTTGACCGCGCTGGCCGTAAGACCCTTGTCCGATTTGACGATCGAAAAGGTTCCTATCCAAACGGTGTTTGGATAGAACTGCAGCATCCACATATCCGACGCATGCTTACGGGTTCCGTTAAGCAAGCGCAGGTCGACAATGTTCGAGTGCAGATCGGCAGTATTGCTAGCGATAATTACGCTGGCCCTCCAAGCAGTGGTATCTTTCGTGCCCCGCAAATCGAGCAGTGTTTGAAATCCGTGTTTCCCTTCGCGAAAAGTGGGATCTATGAAAAATCCGCTGGCGGTAAAAGAACCTAACGTCTCGCTTTGATAGGGAGCCGAGCGACCGAGGATCTCAAACCCTTCGAAACCTTGCCGCTGCAAGAGTTCACCGGAGGTGAAGGCCACTGCTTCGCCGGAGTCGTTGATCTCGTAAATCCCATTCGGATTTTTACCGTCCGAGAACTCAAACTCACGATATATCAAATTGTTCGTTAACCGCTCCGAATGGATTGGTACCGTGTAGACAAAACGCTTGATGCCATCGGTCGAACGAAGCAAGTCGAGGTAGGGAGAAGTGCCTTTATGTGCTTGGTGGTAATGAGGGGCCCCGCCCATGGGGGGCGTCTTTACGTCGATAATCAGAGACGCTTTGTCATCGACCTCTTCGATCACACGCGCACGCAGTTCGTTGCTGTCATAGAAAGCATCCGAAAGAGACATACTGCGCTCAAAGTGCAACTCCGGACCATCTTGCGACGTAAAGACATACAGCTCCGTACGCCCCGCGCGGAAATATTCAGGTGGCGGGACCGCGATCGCGGAGATTCCCTCACGTAGATAGCCGTAGCTCATGAGTACATAAACGCGGCCGTCGCGTTCGAACACCAAAAGAGATGAACGGTCGGGAATTTTTGCGTTAGGGCGGAACTTTCCGAGTTTGAGATGACGTTTGTAGTCTTTGATCCGGGTTGCAATAAAAAAGTCTTGTTCTATCGCGAATACGGAAGACTTGGATTCGGTATCGAGCACGGTCCAAACTTCGCCATTTGTATCCACGCGTAGGCGGCCGTTGAGTTGTATTAGAAATTGCGAAGCTATTTTCGGGTCCGTGATATCGACCTCGGGGTTTCCGCTTAACAGATTCCATCTTTGCATCAGATGGGCGCCCGTGATCGTTTCTAGATCGAATTGCAACAAATCGTCGTATATGGCTTTCTGTTTGTCGACGCTCCAGCGGGCCACCGTGGGTTTAAAGAAAGGGGCGTTCATAAGGAGCGCGTAGCGCTTTCCCGACACAAGGTTGCGAACCTTGGTGTTGTAATCGTGATAATCCATCATGTCCCATTGGTTCAGTGTCGCCTGCTCAAGCGATTCACTAAAGATGGTGAGTCCGTGTTCCGCATCGACCTTAGCCAGATCGTTTAACTGCTGAACGGGGCGGAATTTTTGATCGATGACGAATGCGCGGTCTTTGCGCAACGCGAGTGCTTTGCCATCGCCGGCCTCTAAGGTCAGGGCGATGGTCAATCCGTCACTTTGCGCGATTTGCGAAGGTGATGGATTCTTGATCGAAACCAAGAGCAGCATAGCCTTGCGATCTGGAGTCAAAAATTGGGCGACTGCGAGTTGGTCAGCCGAAGTAATTGCAGGTAACTCCCAGCGCGTGCCGGAACCAATGTCGGTGATCGGTTCAGGCCCCAAAGCGATAAAGCTTTTGGAATCTGCCGCGGTCGACATTAAACTCCAAATGCGGATTTGGCCGTCGATCACCGCCATAATCGGCATGCGGTTGTCGACCTCTTGCAGCTTCAGCATGTTCGTCGAAGCGCCACGTTGCTTATCGACTAAAACGGCGCCAGGAAAAAGTAGCGTCCAGTCCCCGGTGTCCTGATTGCGGACATAGATGCCCGGTTCGCGTTTGCTTTTTTTAGTCGAGTCTTTGAGGACCAACAGATAGGGCTGGCCACCCGTTTGCGCAGAGATGATCGGTTCTTCGCGATTGGCGAAGGCGGAGCTTGCCGTCATCAGAATCACGAGTGCGGGGGAAATGAATGACAGTCTCATGGCAAACTCCAAAGCTCACATTTACGATGAGCCCGCCCTCCCCCGAACGCAGGCTCATCTATGAAGAAACGGATAGTCTATTGAACGGCTTCCGTCGGCTGCTTGGTCAGCTCATGCAGATCGAAAGCATCCAAAGCCGCGGCTCGGTTGTAGCCGATACCTTCCAGCTGTTTCACTAGTGCGTTCACGCGGGCTTTTTCTTCCTTGGAGCCGGTGCCCTCATCGCGGGCGATCTCGCCGTAGCCCGCAGCTTTCGCCAGTTCTACAGTCTTCTTAGCCAAGTAAGCCGACAGGCCAGCTGTGATTTCAGGGCTGGGTGTGACGTTCTTCTCGCCTTGCGACAGCTGGTTCATATGGAAAAACAGCACTTGGGTCATATCCAAGTCGTGGCTGTTGTTCTTTTTGTAGTGTTGACGAATAAAGGCGACGCGCTCTTTATTGATGTTCGTCACTTTATTCGTGCGTTTCGAAACGTAGGTCGTGGCGTTTTCGTTCTTGCCGGTCTCAACGAGCTCTTGCAGAACGTCGTCGTAAATCTGCGAGATCGAAGCCGTTTCCGAACCGATCGCGAAGTTGATGTCTTCTTCAACGGTAGGGATCAAAAGCTCTTTCAAGACCAAGCGTCCCAAACGCTTGTACTCGGCTTCTTTCTTGCGATCGCCTTCGATCTGGATAAAGCCGTCGGCGCGGAAGCCGTACTCTTCATACACTTTCAACAAGACCGAAGCAGTCAGGGTGTTTTCAAACTGAGCATCGTTTTTCACGACGCTAAGAGCTTTGCGTAACCAGCCGCGGCCCCAGCGATGGAAGATACCGTGATGGCCTTCGTCCAGCTTGTTGGTCATTTCGTCCAGTGTGCGACGTTCCTCTGGCTGAACATCTGTCAGCTTTCCATCCCAGTAGCGCATACGCTGGATGGGGTCGGTGAAGATATGGTCGTGAGTCATACGCGTCGGGACCAGTTGGAATGCTTTGTCTTTGTCCGTGGATAAACGCGTGGTGGCCATGATGTGCGCCACGAAACGCAAAGCGTGCGGAGCAATTTCAATCGCGGCTTTGCCTTCGCCGATACGCATGCGGTAGCGGCGCTCGGGGCCGACAACGTAGCCGGGCTCGAGCTTTTCAGGAATAGGGAACAGTTTGTCGACGTCACCTTTGACCCAGGGAGCACTTTCGTCACCCACGGGCTGCATGAACAGGCTGTCTTTGAATTCATAGAGCAGCGTGCGAGCAATCAATTGCGATTGCACGGGTTGAACCATTTCGATCTTCTGCAAGCGCTGCATAAGAGCGCCAAGGCCGGGCTTTTGCAGCATCAAGTCGTAGCTCTCTTTATTCGAGATCATGGTCACGAAAGAATCCCATGGAACCTTGGCGGCACCACTGGCTTGGAATTCACGCGACTCAAGTCCGTCCATGATCTTCTCTAAGAACTTCGGATCCGAGCGGAACGCTTCTTCCATAAAAGTGGCGTTCATCATGCCGTCGAAGAAAATGCCCGAGTATGAGTAGGCGAACGGATCACGTTTACCTTGCGGGCTGATCGCTTGAACGACCGGCATTGAGCTCACGAACAGCTGCGTTTGGTCCGAATCAATGCCTTGAACGTTGATTACGGGCATCTGACGGTAGCTGGCGGCAATGGCGTAGCGGCGCAGTTGAACGTGTTTGCTTAAGGCTTGCAGGGTTTCTTTAAGAGTTAGCGGCGAACCTTTATCGGCTGTGTATTTCTCAATAATGATGCGCAAAATGTTTTGTGACCAGTAGTCGGGCGTCAGCAGGCCGGCAGGACGGATCCCGTCCAGCATGTCTTGGCCTTTGATGCTGGCCATCTTCAGAGCTTGTTCCTGCAGCGAAGGGGGTAGGATGGCAATTGGGGAGGTGTTTTGCGGAGCCGGAATGACATCGACATCCGGTCCCCAGCGCTTGACTATTTCCGGCAGCTTGCTCATTCCGACCCAGTCAAACGAGTACAAGAAGAAGCGGGGATCTTGAACGGTCAAAACTTCGCCGCCTTTTTCCAAGACGGTGCGGGTTTCTGATTTACCGGTACCACCGGGGCCGTAGAGAATCGGGACGGTACGGCCAGAGCGATGGCCCTCCGCGGCCGAGGTCATGAAGCTCACCCATTCTTGTAGGGCTTCCCAGTTGCCTTCAACGCGATAGCCTTTGGTTAAATCGGTGCCGTCCGAGAGGAACGGGTAAACGGTGACGGGCTCTTTTAAGAAACCGATTTTACGTTTTTCGACACCACCGCTGAGCACGAAGCTCAAAATGCGCTGGCCGGCGTTCATGGCGTTCAAAGGTGCGCGTGCGAACAAGTTTTTTTCGGGATCGGGATCAATCAGAGAGCTAAACGATGGCCTGTCGTTCGCGATGATTTGATCAATATAGAGGCTCTCTGTACCTGCGCTCTTGGCTTCAAAGCTGGCGATGACATCGTCAAGAAGGTCCTCACAAGAGCGGCTATCCGAATCATCTATGATTTTAATCGCCTTCTCATCGTCTTTGGCCCAAGCGTTCATGGTGAGGATAGACGTTGAGGCGAGAAGAATGGATACCAATAGTTGACCGAATCTAGCCATTGAAGGCCCCCCTTATAGGATTTCTTTCTTTGAAGATGGGTGATGTAAGGACGCCATATTTGTTTCGTCAAAAACAAAATCCAAATTGGAACCACCCAAAAACCTCACAATGCGTACTAATTTCATCTCTTTTGAAAAAGAACGTGGGAGTTACTGGTGCGTATCGGATGAAAACAAAATCATCTGCATGTGCAGTTGAATGTTGTATGTATGAGGAGATTTTTCAGGGGCTCATCATGCGGTGCGATTGTCGCATGGTGACATAATGATTCGTCATGTAACTAATAAGTCGTGCGCGCGTGAACTCAGTGATTAGAGGATCAATTTGCGCAGCTCCTGCTGTGAGTAGACGTAATCGGCATAAACCATAGTATTTGTAATATTTCTGTGACCAAGGGCGACCTGAACCAGGCGTAAATCCTTCGTCTTCTTATACAGTCGAATCGCGAACGTATGCCTGAGGGCATGCAGCTTCTTGTGTACCGGTCTGTAATGATCCCAAATCTGGCGTAGGCGGTTGTAGGTGATCGGAAAGAGGATATCTTCGCGTGCGCTCGGAATCTCCTGCACTAGCCTTTGGAAGAGCCATGAAGGTAGGGGGAGTTCGCGATCGTTACTGCCCTTTAAGCCACGAAAAAACACCGTTTCATCGTAGGTGTTTAGGTCTTCAACCCGCACATTTAAAACCTCTTGGGCCCGCGCGCCTGAATGTAGGCAGGTCCATAGCAGGGTACAGTTGCGGGGATCCTTATTGGCGAAGGATTTCAAAATGTATTCGAGTCGATCGACCTCGGGTTCGAGGAGATATTTGTTTTTATTGAGAGCGTAGCGCGCCGAAGAATTAGCCATGGTGCATCAATCTCGCGTGTGGGAAATATGTATATAAAATCAATTTAGCCGTGACGAGTCATTAAAGAAATCCACGCCTATATCGACCTTTACGGTTAATTTTCAAGGTTCAATGCGAGTTAAGTCAATAACTTAGTGATGTGACTTATAGTTATAAGCCATAGTCGATTTTGAAATTACCTAGGTTCGCATACCAATGAAAGAATAGTGTCATTGATACATAAGTGTAGATATAAAACTGGACTCTCTATAATTGTACTACACAACTAATAATATTGTGATTCACAATTTAAATATGTGAATCACAATGCATCGAGGAGATAAGCCATGAACATCGAGACGGATCGCCCTCTTCGCTTCGACCAGGTCACCCCGCCGGATAAGAAGAAGTCCCCAAATCGCATGCGATATGATGCCGAAATCCGAGTGATTCGGGCGAGGGTCGGAAATCTCGAAGATATTCGGGCTAAATTGGGTCTTACTCGTCGCAAGATTTGCCAGCTGCTTCTGGTCGACCCGTCAGCTTGGACGCGTTGGACGTCTTCCGGAGGCCAGGCCCCGCCCCATATATATAGAGCTTTGGAGTGGTATCTGCTTTTGATCGAAAAAGACCCTCGGGCTCTAATGCCCATTGGGACCTGGTCTTCCAATTTGTTCGAAGATCGCTTTCAGATGCTGGAAACAGGTATCCAGCAGATGGCCAAAGCCCGCGCCGGCCTGATGGCCGCCGTTTTTCTGGTGGGCGCTATTGGCGGAGCTATTTTGATGCTGGTTTTGCGCTAGTTAGGCGGCTTTTTGAGCCGTATTCGGAGCTAAATCGATCTTGCTGGCCCACAGACGATCGCAGATCTCACGGACGGTGGGATTTTGCGACTCATTCACTTCGTGCTTATAAAAGGCCACCAGGTCGATATTAAAGCGTCCACCCAAGTAGGGTACATTCTCGCGCACTAAACGGGCGCCGAGCTTATAGGATTCGTCGTGAATGCCACGGTCGCGTCGGGTCACTCCCGAGATCACATCCGCATCGCTGTCTTTAAAGCGCTTAATCATCAGATTGAGCAGGACCTCTTTGAACTTCAACTCATCGTTAAAGCTGCGGAAGTCCGGGTGCACCGTTAGATAGGTGGTGGCAAAGACCTTCTTGCCGTGGCGTAAGAGTACTTCGAGATCGCCCTCGTTCCATTCTTTGAAATAGGAATCGTGGCGATAGTCGATAAACTCAAAGTCGTAGGTGCGAAACAAGATAAGGGCCGCGCAGCGCTCGCCGGAGTAGATACAGGCCGCCTCGTCTTGGCGAAACAGCTGGTCCAGGAACAGTGGGTGCTCCACATTATGTCTCAGGAATAGATCTCCCCAGACCTGCTCCCAGCAGCTCATGGCCTGCCGGTAAAGACTGCTATACTGGCGGTCGCGAAAGTTTAGGGGCAACATGGCAAGCTTCAATCGGCGTTCGTCTAAACTAATCATATGTTATAAATAAGATCGGTATTCCCCCGTAAAAATCGAGGGGGAAAACAAGATTTCCAGACATATTTAGACATCTTAATTAATTGAACGCTAAACTAAATAGATCTAGACGAACGTGACCTTTTCCAGGGGGTTCGATGCATCGATAGGTTTAACGCGGCAGGTGCCCAGAAGGCCAAAGGGATTATTTGGTCCGGAAAAAAGTGGGGCCAGGTGGCGGAACTGCACTTCCCACATCAGACGCTCACCCGACTGGCGTTCACGCTGGAAATGGTGGGGGATTTCAAACGGGATGGTGCGATTGGCTTGCCACAGGATTTCGTCGCAATAGCTTAGCATTTTGTTGGTGATGGCTGATGAGCGATCAAACAAAGTGGGCCAGTCGTAGCACATGATTTCGATCAACGAATATCCGGATTTTTGCATAAACGTCATGTTGCGGAATATCTGAATGCGGTTCATGTCGTAGCCTTCGATCAGATCGCCTTGCTGAACGTGATCGAGAAAATCGGGCGGATAGCTCAAGCCCATGCGCCGCATGCTGATGCGGAAAAATTCAGCATCATCCCACGGGTTCTTGTCTTCGGCGGCACAGGTAAGCAGCGACTCAGTCAGTTCGGAAAGATTTTTAGTGGCCGTGGCAGTTACACTCGGGTTGCTTTTCGAAAGATGCAAGTAGGCGCTATGCGGGGCCCGCAATAAACTCAGCGAAAAGCGCGAAGCCACGTCGATCAAAATGTTTTCGATCTCCATTAGCTTTCTAATATCTGGACGGTTCACAGGCGCGTTAGCGAGCATTGAGTCCATGGTTCCTCCTGGGATGTAACAATCCACATCTAAACAAAAGTGGCCTAATAGCCAAGGCCTTTGCTCTGCTGCGTGATGAAAATGCAGTTTTTAGGCCGCTTTCTTGGACCCTGAGGGAACAGTATTGAGACGACTGGCCAGAGGAGCCGGAGGAGGGAGACGAAATTTGGCCCATAGGGCGCGGGCAAAAAGCATAGGGCTATAGAGCGAGCTTAGAGGACGCATCAGGTTCTGCACCTGGTATAGCCGCAGGTGGATGGCGCGATCTTTAGGTGCCGCTTGCTGCAAATGCCTGAGAAGGGTGACCCGAAAGCGGTGGCGAAGAGCGGCCCAGCTTTTATAGAGGGCCGAGGTACCTGCAAAAATGATCAAATCTTCACGCACGGAGAGTAGCCAGGGCCCAGCTAGAATCTGCACGAGGCCGCGGTGAAACTGGCGCTCCCAACCCTCTCTATTGGTTTTCAATAGGCGCTGCAAATATTCGGCGCTGACGGTTGCGGTAGTGATTCCCTGTCCGTAAACAGGATTGAATGTGCAGACGGCGTCGCCCAGAACGATTAAACCGGCAGGCCAGTTCGGCACGCGGTCCGCAAAACGGCAGACGTTCTCCATTTTGCGGTAAAGGTGAATGCCACCTTCGGGCTCAGCCTGAGTGATAAAATCGGCCACATCGGCTGTAGCTAAGCTTTGTGCAAAGGCCAGAAATCCAGCCTCATCATGCGGGGGGAAGTCGCCCTGTGCTCCGACCAAAGTGACGATCCAACGTCCCCCTTCGATTTCAAGCAGATAGGCTCCGCGTGGGCGTTCCGGGGGCTTACGTAGAATCGCAAACTGCTTATAGGGCAGAGGTGCTCCCCGCCAACGGAAAGTGCGGGTGGCGTAACCATCGGTCGTGGGCACGCGGCGTGTGGGAATTTCGCTCACCCCGATGGCACTGAGCCAAGTCTCCAAGCGAGAGCTGCGGCCGCTGGTTTCGACCACCAGATCGGCGTTCAAAACCTCACCTTGCTTGGTTCTCACGCCAGTAACACGGCCGTTGTCGGCAACCAGCTCGCTCACTTCGTGGCTATAGAGTATGCGTACGTTTTGAAGAGCAGCGGTTTGCGCCGAGAGGGTGCGATCCAATAGGTGTCGGCTATAGCCGCGAAAGTGCCAGCCCGTCGGGTACACAGGGTTCCAGCCAAAAGGACCATACATGCGTTGATCCTGACTGACTTCGATTAGGGGACTGGCGGCACGATCGAACTCTTTACCAAACAGGTTAGGGAAAAAGTGCTCGAGTTGACGATTGCCTTGCAGCAAAACGTTGTGCACATGGGCCGCTTGCGGAATGCCTTTGCGCAAAGTGCGTTCATCGCTGGGCGCGGGATCGCGCTCCACAATCGTCACTTGGGCAAAGCTGTCGCTCAGTACGCGCGCGGCTAGGCAGCCCGCGGCTCCACTTCCGATCACTAAGGCGTGTGTGCGTCGGTTCATGCGGCTTTCCTGGTGGAGGAGTCATCTTCGCTGGTCGATAAACAGACATCGGCTAAGGGCTTGCTGCGATTGCGTCTGATCCAAGCATGGCCGACCGAAAAGTTATAGCCATGCAGCTCGTGGCGCAGGCGCAAGCTCAGCTCCTCAAGGCGATACCAAGGCAGCGTGGGATAGAGATGGTGCTCGGTGTGATAGTTGAAATTCAGTAGAACAAAACGCTCAAACGCCTTCGGGTAAAAGCAGCTGCGCGCGATTTTATATTGCTCCCAAAGCGTTAGTTTCACGTCGCCCTCATACTGCGGCAGATCCATATGGTGAGGGAAGTTCACTACCTCCACCAAAGCCAAATAGAGCAGAATCGACGGCACGATCACAAAGGCGCAGAGCTTAGGGCCGGCCAAAACGAAGACTGTGCCCCAAGCTAAAAGTGGAACGGCCAGGCCAAGGAAGCTGGCCAGCGAGCGCTTTTTCCAGAAGCGGGTGAGACTCTCATACCAGAACACATAGTTTTGCAGCAGAGCCAGAATGGGAAACCACGAGCGCCACATGGCTGACAGAAAACCGCGCATGGGTGTGGGCGGTTGTTTAAAGACTAGAACCAGCTTGCGTACCGGATCTTTTTCGATATTGCCCGCCCATTGATGGTGTAGCAGATGAATCTCGCGCCACTGTTCAAAGGGCAGAAAGCAGACGGCGCCGTAAAACAGGCCACCCCAATCGTTGTAGCGCCGCTTGGTCGCTAACAATCCATGCACCGCTTCGTGCATCATTGAGAAGGCGCGAAAATAAAAAATGGCTAAGCTGGAGGCGCCGAGAAGGCTTAAACCCGCCGTTGTCCAATCCCACTGCCAAGTCAATTCACGGTTCCACAAAAGCGCAAACGGTAAAGCCACAAGCAAAACGTCGCCAAGCACATGTCCGATCAGCCAGGCATAGCGCAGTTTGAAATCCAGATTGGCGCGGACCTTTATATATTGCTCTTTGGTCACGCTACGCCGCCTTTTCTACACTGGCCACAGCTTTGGGTTTTGGGCCATGAATTACGTCTCGCAAAACCGAATCGCCATATGGAAAGAAGTACGAGCTGTTGATCTGCGCACCGTCATAGGCCCCAGTCTCGATCAGCTTCCTATGAGCTTCGCGCACTCGGTAAAATGGAATGTGGGGAAATAGATGGTGAGTCAGATGATAGTTCACGTTGTGCGGGGTCAGCAAGAAGCCCTCAAGCCAAGGCGCGCGTACCTCTCGCGTTGAGGTCATTTCATCGGCGTAACTGACGGCCCAGTGTTCGGATAAATTGCGCACACGGGTCACAAACGGGAGGACGAAGAGCATAGGTACGGCCCAGAACATCGCCAGGTGAGCGGCGAAGCCCTGGCTGATTAGAAAGCCAAAGACACCAACGAAATAGGTCAGTTTAAAGAGCAGGAAAGGAGCTTCACTCTGCCAGCGTTTTTTAT
The DNA here is from genome assembly GCA_019637855.1 of Bdellovibrionales bacterium. Classification (GTDB taxonomy): domain Bacteria; phylum Bdellovibrionota; class Bdellovibrionia; order Bdellovibrionales; family UBA1609; genus JALHOQ01. The sequence continues at coordinate 97,698 of JAHBUX010000009.1, read as the reverse complement.
CGCCGAAGCCAGAAAACCCCCAGAACACGGCGAGGATCTCTAAGGGACCTAAGAAGGCCACGTAGAGCGGAATTTGCAACGCCAGGCGCGCGCCGGAGACCGGAAACTTCCAGCCAGGGCGACCTTGCTTACGAATCCAATCGGGATCTTGCTCGCTATTCAGGTTGCGGTGATGCGAGAGATGGTTTTTGCGATACACTCCCGTGTCGAACAGCAGGGGAAGGGCGCAAAACAGATCGGAGATCCAATCATTCAGACGCTTGTTCTGAGCGATATGCATGTGTGTCGCTTCGTGCACCATGATGAACAGCGCGTGTTGCCTTGCTCCGATCACGATCACGCTGAGCATGTAGATGGTCCAACTCTGCGTATACAGCGAGAGAGCGATGCAGCCGGCGATGATCGCCCAGTTGGCAGTGATGGCGAGAAGGGGAATCACGGGATTGCGGCGGAAGTTCAGCTGAGTATTGCGCATGATCTCTTATCGGAATTAGATCTAATATTGTTTACAGCTTCGACATTTCCCTAACAGAGCCCTGTTGACCTCCCGCGGCAGCCGCCCGACGTTGCCTCTAAATAAGGCAAATCCATGGGTTTTTTAATGATGGTCCGCGCCATCGGCCCGCTGCCTTTTTGCTTGGCTCAGCATTTTAGAGCCTTTATTCTCACTCGAGCCAAAAAAATTCGGAGGGACTTCCTTTGCTTACGTTTGAGCTTCTAGAAAAGCACGGCGAGCACGAACAGATCGTGTACTGCCATGATAAAGACTGTGGTTTAAAGGCGATTATCGCTGTTCATAACACGACTCTTGGACCGGCTCTTGGTGGTACCCGGATGTGGCCCTACAAGAGCGAAGAGGACGCCTTGGTGGACGTGTTGCGTTTGTCCAAAGGTATGACCTACAAGGCCTCGGCCGCAGGTCTTAACCTAGGCGGTGGTAAAGCTGTGATCATCGGTGATCCTAAAAAGGACAAGACCGAAGCGTTGTTTCGTACCTTCGGTGCCTATGTGAACTCGTTGAATGGCAAGTACATCACCGCCGAAGATGTCGGTACCACGGTGCATGATATGGCCTATGTGTTTATGGAAACCCCCTATGTCACCGGTATTCCGGTGTCTTTCGGTGGTTCAGGCGATCCCTCGCCATTCACCGCCCACGGTGTTTTGATGGGTATTAAGGCTTCAGTGAAAGAGAAGCTAAAATCGGATTCGCTCAAAGGCGTGCGCGTAGCCGTACAGGGTCTAGGCAACGTTGGGCATCATCTGGTCGAGTACTTGGTTAAAGAGGGTGCCCAGGTGACGGTGGCTGATATCGACAAAGACAAGGTGAAGAGCGTCTGCGACAAGTTCGGTCTCAGCGCGGTGGATCCGGAGCAGATCGTGACCAGCGAATGTGATGTTTTTGCTCCTTGTGCTTTGGGTGCAGGCATCAACGATCAAACTATATCCAAGCTCAAATGCAAGATCGTGGCGGGTGGCGCTAACAATCAGTTGGCTGAACACCGGCACGGCGACGCTTTGCTCGAGATGGGAGTGCTTTACGCTCCCGACTATGTGATTAATGCGGGCGGGCTCATGAACGTTTTTGTGGAGCTCGAAGGCTATTCGCGTGATCGCGCCTTTGAAAAAACCACGCAGGTGTATGACAATCTCATGCAAGTTTATCGCATTTCACGCGAAGAGAACATCGCCACCCATCGGGCGGCGGATCGTTTGGCGGAAAAGCGCATCAAGTCGATCGCGAATCTGCGTCAGCACCATCATGGTCGTATGGCGCGCCCGTTTTCGACCTTAAAAGAAATGACCAGTCGGCAGAAGTAGGAGTGGATGGCAGTGAAAATGGATAAAAAAGAACTCAAGGGACCGGATTTGTTTCATTCCGTGAGCGATCGCGCGTTTCATTGGATCGAGAAGAACGCCGGCGCTGTGGGCGCCTTATTTGGTGTTTTGATCGTCGTCGGTGTGGTTTGGGTGGCTTACGGTTACTACCAAAGTCATGTGGAAAGCAAAGCGGCGGAGGCCCTGTATGCGCCGGAAGCGGAGCTTAGAAAGGCCGAAACCTCTGTTCGTGAAGAGCGCGCCAAAGCTATGCAAGAGCTTGCGGGGCTGTCGACTAAAGCGAAGAGCGTGGCTAAGCCCGAGTCCGTTCGCCCGGTCGACTACGCCAAGGACTTTGCTCCCTTGGTAGAGAAGCTAAAAAGTGAAGTGAAGCGCCAGGGCGGCACCAAAGCCGGACTGATGTCGGCTATGAATCTATCGTCGTTTCTCCTGCAGCAGAAGCAGTACCCGGAAGCGCTGACAGTCCTAGAGCTGGTCAGCTATAAGCCCAGCTATCGCGATATTCTCGGGGGTTTTTATCTGATGCACCAGGGTTTGGTGTTTATGGAGAACCAAAAGTACGACGATGCAGCCAAAGCCTATCAGAGCGTAGTGGACGCTAAGAACTTAGGCGCCTTTCATCCGGAAGCGATGTTGAAGCTGGGCGTGGCTTACGAACTCAAAGGTCAGGCTGACAAAGCCAAGCAGACTTATGAGAAAGTGGGCCGTGACTTCCCGGGCAGCGAAGCTTCGACTAGCGCGCAACAGTACCTACGCTTGCTCGAACTCAAACCACAACAGGGATAAGATGCGGATACTTTTCTGTCTGCTTACGATCAGTCTCAGCGCGTGTTCGATGGTGCAAAGCAAGCCCAATCAACTGGTGATTGAGCGCAAGTGGGCTCGTAGCACTTTGAACGAGGAGTATCTGGGCGGACGTCTGATTCACCGTTTTGCCCCCATTCTCACGGAAAAGCTCATTATCACCGGCAATTCTATTGATGGTGTGGTGGCTTATGATCGCGCCAACGGCAATGAGCGTTGGCGTTTGAATATCCACGGCGGTTGCGAAGGCGGCGCCTTTATCGCCGACGACATCCTTTATTTTGGTGCCGGTGATGGTCAGCTCTACGCGGTTTATCCGGACTCGGGTCGCGTGCTGTGGACTTACCCTTTAAAAGCCGAGGGTTTGGCTCGTCCGCTAGTTTACGGCGGCGTTCTCTATGTGCTCGGTGGTAACAATGTAGCGCATGCCCTCAACGCAAAATCCGGCAAGCTCTTGTGGCTATACAACCGCCGCGAGGCTGGAAACCTCTCCGTACGTGGCGGTTCTATGCCGGCACTCTACGGTGATTTGGTGTTGATTGGATTTTCTGATGGCTCCTTGGTGGGCTTGAATAAGTCTTCCGGTAGTTTGGTATGGGAAACCAATTTGAATCGCAACAAGCGCTTTCGTGACGTGGACGCTAGTCCGGTGATCGATGGCGACACGGCCTACGTGTCGAGCTATGACGGCTCTCTCTATGCGGTGAATGCGGCCGACGGCAAAGTGGTGTGGAACTTGGATGATGGCGGTTACGACGAAGTTTTGCGTGAAGGTGGAACGCTTTACTACTCCTCCAGTTCGGGCAAGACCATGGCGGTCGAAAAAGCTACTGGGAAAGTCATCTGGCAAAAAGACAACCCGCTCGGTATCGCCACTTCGCCCACCTTGTTCAAGGGTGTCTTGATGGTGGGTGAAATGGATGGTGCTCTGCGCTTTCTAGATCCGCGCACTGGCGACTTTTTGGGCGAGTTCGCTCCTGGCCGTGGTGTCACCTCGCGCGTCACTGTGGATACTAAGAGCAGCGAGGTTTACTTTATGTCGACCGATGCCAACCTGTTTGCATTGCAGGTGAATTGGAAACGTTACGCGAAGGATTGGCCATGGCAGTAAAGTCTCTTTCATTTTTTATGCTGGTGGGATTGTTGGGCTGCGCGCAGGGACATTGTCGGCACCCGGCCACGCCTCCGGCGGAAGCCAAACCGCTCGAAGCGACCGATGTCACGCAAACGCCTGCGGTCGCTGGTGACCGCGTTTTTGTCTATAAGTATGACGGCAGTTTGCAGTGTAAGATGGGCAAGCCTGTAGCGGTTGAAGTGATGGCTAAAGAGCTGCAAGGAATTACGATCTTCTCGTCCGTGAAAAAGCCCGACGGTTTGATGCACATTCAGGTGTGTGGATCGGCCACCGGTATAGCCAATGTCTATGAGATCCCATCGAAGGATTTGAAGAAGGCCGAGAGCAAGGGCTTTAAAAAGTGGAGCTTTGAGTGAAGCTGAGTGTGGAGCAAATCCACAGTCTGATCCGCGATGTCCCCGATTTCCCTAAACCAGGAATTCTGTTTAAAGATATCACTCCCGTTTTGTCTGATGCGGCGGCCTTTGCTTCGTTGGCGGATCATCTGGCTGAGCGAATTCCTGCAGGTACCACGAAACTTGCGTCCATTGAAAGCCGTGGTTTTTTATTGGGCGCGGCGGTGGCCATGCGGCGGGGCTTGGGCCTGGTGTTGATTCGCAAGCCCGGTAAGCTGCCTTACTCAACCTTCTCGCACTCCTATGATCTTGAGTACGGCCGCGACACTTTGCAGATTCACGTGGATGCTCTATCAAATGAGGATCGCGTGTGCATTGTCGATGATGTGTTGGCCACCGGAGGCACCGCTGCAGCCGCGGAAGTGCTGTGCACGGAAACCGGCGCAACGGTGACTGGCTCGGTGTTTTTGTTGGAGCTGGGGTTCTTGAATGGGCGTCAGAAACTGAAGAGTTCTGCGGACGCCCTGATTCGCCTTTAATTTTTCTTATTCTTTACCTGATCCGCCTGAATGGCGATTGTGCCCGAAATATCCTGCAGACGATCAAAAGCTTCGAGCTTATCCACGTCCTCATTGCCTTTAAGCTCAATCGTCAACACCGGAACTTTCTTGTCTGCCCACATATAGCGGCCAAGGCTTCCGGGGAAATTGCCCAACGAAGTCCAGGGTAAGGGGCGGAAGGCGGGTGGGGCGAGCTTAGGTCCGTCCAAATCCAAAACTCCAAGCGGAGTATGCACGGAGATGATGAAGTCCGGGTTGAACTCTTCAAAGTTTTTGATCAAGCACTTGGTTTCAGGTTCGCTTGCGGATTCGGGGCCTGGATTGCGGCGAGGGTCGCTACGCATCTTCTTTTTCCAATAACCTAAGGCCTCAACGTCCCAGTTCTTGGTGGGGAAATTGCGGTTCAAGTCCACGCCGTGCGCATTGGTGCGAGTCTTGGCCTTCCAGCCATCCGGATTGGCCACCGGAATCACGCGCCACGAATTGCGCGGCTCGATCTTTTCCAAGCGCAGCATCCAGGCGCGGGCCACGGTGCCGGCCAAAGTTTCATCGCCATGAATTAGAGATTTTGCGAAAATGCGTTTTGGATTTTTGTTCGAACCGATGCGTTCGTAGTAGTAGATCGGTGCGCCCTTTACGCTCTCGCAGCCATCCATCTGTTTGATCTTGGCGCAGACGCCTTTCATTTCTTCGATAGAATAAGAGCCCGGAATGGACTTCATATGGGCGAGACACGTCTCGGCCAGAGTCGGGACCGTGGTGACCGGCGGCACAGGGGCTGCGACCTCGGGCGTCTTGTCCGTCGCATAGACCCCGAAACTCAGGGCTAGGAGAAATAAAAAAGAATGCATATACATCTATATTGGGGGAGCTCTTTACCCTAGTCAAACCTCGTGATAGCACGCGGTGGATGACACCGGAAATTGGCCAGAAATTTCATATCTCTTTGGCTCTAGGGCCGGCCACGACTGCGCCTTACGGCCAGGGTTTTAATTGTGTGGTCGAGGCCTACTGCCGTGCGGACTCGTCCGCTGCTGACCCGGAGATTAAAAAACTCATTCGCCAGATCGTCGACCGCATTGATCATCGAGCTGTAGGAGTAGACGTGGATTTGGGAATCGCGCCTACGCTTCCCGCCTTAGCGGAGTGGTTGGCGGAAGAGTTGATCACGGCGGGGGTGCACGCGCTGACGCGTGTGCGTCTCAGTCGCGGTGACGGTTACAGCGTCTTATGGACAAGGTGAATTGGCGCCAAGCTGCGGTGGACCCGCTGTGCTGGTGACGCGCGTGTTGGGGTAATCCGTATTGATCTTTTGCGCGAGGTTCAGCAAGTCCAAACGATTGCCATTCTTAAAGTAGGTGGTGAGTGCTGTGCTCTTAACCGCTGAAGTGAGAAGCAAACGCTCAACTTCGGCTGGAGTCGGATCAATCCCATACGCGTTGCGAATCAAACCGATAGTCAAGCCGGCAGCGGCGGCAACAAGCGGTGCCGACTGACTGGTGCCTGAAAGGCGGCCATAGGAGCCTTGAGCGGTGGGCAAAGTCGAATAGATGCCTGTGCCAGACGACTCCGCGCCTGGAGCGGCGATCTCGGCATAGGTGGTGCTATAGTGACTGAAGTAACTCTTGCCGCCGCTGGCTACATCATAAGAACCGACGCCCACCACGCCCGCTTTGCTCGCATAAATACCGGGAATTGAGGTCATGGTATTGCCATCGATGTTTTGGCCATTGCCGGTATCGGCGTTACCGATCACGGTGGTGACCGTCACGCCACGCTGAAGGGCTTCGTCCAGGCCGGATTCGGCTACAGGGTCGGAGGCAGAGCCTGAAGTCACTGAACCTAGGCTCAGATTGATCACATCGGCATTGTTCAAATAGGCGAACTGCAGAGCATTGAAAAAGAAGTTGGAGGTGGTCGAGAGATCTCCATTCGATTCTCTTTTAAAAACTTTGATAGCCATGAGCTTGGCCCGATAGGGCATCAAGCCGACAGTGCCCTGACTGTTGTTGGCGATAGCGGCGATCAATCCGGCGACGTGTGTTCCGTGACCGAAGTCAGAGACGTCAAAGGGATTGAAGTCCACCAGTGATGTCCCCAATGTGGTGATGTCAATGCCCACGCCCTGCGAGTGTACCCACAGATTGTTTTTCAAATCCGGGTGCATCCAATCGATACCCGTATCCACCACAGCGATCACGACCGGATTTCCGGTGGTGGTCGACATGGCTCCCCCATTGCCATAAAAAAGGCTATAGGCTTCTTGCGCGCGCACAGAGGGAAAATGGGCTTGGTTCGAGAAGCTGGAGTCGTTAAAGGTGAGGGCGGCGATCTTATAATCTTTGTTCCACGACACGCCCACCACACAGCTATCAGCGGCCGCAAGCGTGTTCAGCTCTTCTTCTGTGTAAGCGCGCTCTAATTTCCATTCATAGGCTTGGCGATTCAGAGCACTCATGCGCTCCCCGGAAGCGATAGCCATCTGACTGATGACGGTCGCCTGGCTGCGATCCAAGCAGGAGTTGTCTAAGATCACAGCCAGCCGACGACCCGCACTTAGATCAGGAGCCGCGGTGGCTTTGCTTAAACTGCCGTTGGCTGATGAGGACGATGGGCCCAAGTTTACTTTGCCCGCGGCAAAGGGTTGTGGCGTGATATTGCTATCGAAGGCCATCTTGGTGACGATGCCTTTTTCTAGACCGACTTTGCAGGATTGTTTGGCCATAAAGCCATTGCCGAGCAGTCCGCCTTGGCAGGAGTTGAAAGACATTGGCAGCGCGATCAGGACTGTGATCGGCAAAGCAAAACGCAGGACGCTTCGTTTCACTCGTGGGCTCCTTCACCGGCGGGGGTGACTCTTTTCAGAGTACCGAATTGGAGCGTGAAAAGCTTGCGTGGAGAAATGGTCTGTCTCACTATGAGTCACCGCTGGCCCGTTTGAGCGGGGCAAGGGCCAAGTCTTCTTTCAATCGAGTTTCAGATACGGTTTCGATAAAGACCCCGAGATCCATATGCTCGACCAAGACCTCCCAGAATGCGTCCGACGAGATCTTAAAAAACACTGATGGTTCGGCGGCAATGATTGAGGCTGTGCGAGGAATATTGGCAATCAGGGCGATCTCGCCAAAGAAACTACCTTGGCGCAGGCGTTTGATGTTCATGCCATGCACCTCGACATCCACGCTTCCGCGCAAGATGAGATACAGGCTGTCGCCACGCTCGCCCTGTTTGAACACAGTTTGTTGCTCGTCGAAATATTCGAGCGTACCGCGGCTACATAGGAACTCGATCGACGAGACTGAAAGGCTACGAAAGACCGGTGAGGAGGCGAAGAACTGATTCACCATAATGGCGTTACGGAACACTTCCAGTTGACGTACGGATTGCGATTCCAACGCCACTTGACGGATGGCATGAACGGGAACGCAAAGGACTGTGACTCGACGGCGCGCAAGGATCTGGGCTGCGCGCGGGGTATCGTCCACCAGGGCACCTTCACCGAAAACCGAAAGAGCCGAGATAATGGAGACCCAGTCTTCCGTAAGGCTTGAGGTGCGACGGATCACTTCGACATCACCTTCGAGTAAAACGTAGAGTTCGCGAGCGGCATCGCCTTGGCGGAGGATGGTTTGACCGTCGTTGTATTCAACGACTTGCGAGTGGGTCACGATCTTCTCTAAGAATTGCTCGTGAAAGTGGGAAAACAAAGGCAGGCCTTCGATGTTTTTTAACACCTCAGCTTGTGACCATTCTTTGCGCGGGCGGAATGCCAGGCGCTTGATCCTTCCGATGAGCGCATCCCAGTAGGGTTGCACCACAGAGAGAAACAGGATCTCAACCATCGCCTGCACGGAGTAGTAGAGAGTGGCGAGCCAGGCTCCGACGGCTAGCCACGCGCCGAGAGTATGGTCGGAATCATGCGTGAGCTGTCCCAGAACACCGGCACCGAACTGCTTGGCAATCTGATACAAGAGGAAGAATGAGCCACTTAGCCACACCACGCCCCAGATGGCGCACAGGCGCGCAAAGTCCTGGTCTTTGCGGCCGCCTTCGGGATTGATGGAATGCAAAAGATTACCGGCGTCGAAGTGCCAAGAAATGACGTCACGGTCGGTGGGAATCAAAAGCGCTCGTACCAGTTTTCGGCCCTCACTACTACGAAACGGATTGAGTTCCCAAAACGAAATCAGGGAGCCAGTCAGAATCAAAGGCTGGAGGATATCACTCGAAACAAAGGGGCTGGCGATCAAGATCAGGGACCAGCTGGCCAAGATCTGGCTGATATGAAACATCGAGGTGTAAAGGCGATTCTCGAATAGGTCATTGGCCTCATCACCCACATGCAGATGTACGCCCCAAGGACTCAAACGCAGTGACATGTTGTAGGCTTTGGACGTCAGGAGTAGGAGCTGAATCCCGCACAGCAGATAGCGCCAAGTCTGTAGCACCGAACTCGCCGCCAGCAGTGCGAGCATCAGTTCCGTCCAGCTTCTCTCACTGCTCCAGCTTTGGGCGTCGGCAAAAATATTGCCGGGGAAAAACTGCAGACCAAAGATCGAGGTCAGTAGAAGGCCGAGGGTCAAAAAGTAAAAAGCCAAAGGCGAGCGATGGGCGGCGGCTATGCGTTGGCCAAAGCGCCACGACAGATGCCAGCGGCTGCGCCGCGGCTCCATCCAAGATTGAAGGTGCGGGCTCAGTGCAAGTTGATCGCCATTTTCAAAAAAGCCGCCTTGGTGCAGAAGATGGATGGCGGTCAGCATGGAGCGAAACGGAACAGCGCCTTGTTTTTTGTAAACCTTGTCGACGATCTCACGCACGCTGAATTGACCGGAGCACAAGAGAACCAAATCCGCCAGGGCCATGGGCAAGACGATCTGATTGTACGGATTTTCAGTTTCAAAAATAATGCGCGAACCCTGTGGAATGACTCGGCCGGTTCTGAGTTTCGGTCGGAAGCTTTCGAGATTGGGAGTCATCGCGACTCCTCAAGCGCCAGCGCTTCCAGTTCGGCCAGTAGTATCTGCACTCCGGCACTGGGATGGGGAATGTTGGCCAGAAACAAAAGCATGGCCATAAATTTGGCCCGGGTCACGCGTTCACCGCCGGCTCGGGTTGGCCAGGCATTTTTATGCAGATCGTAGGTACGACCGTTCAAAGTGAGTTGTGCCGTCTTGTGCACCTCATCGGTGAGCGCCAGGCTGTCACCGATGAGCGAACTCCACATTTCGCGCACGCTGATCTGTGGACCATTCTTCTCAGACGGCCAGTTTTGCTTCATGGCCGCGCCGCCTACGGCTTCGGCGATAACTAAGCGCAGGGACTCGAGGCGCGGCTGTGGCAGATTCAAAAACTGAATGTGGCGCCGGTGCTCAACCCGACCGACCAATCGACTGAGGACGCGCACTTGGGTGTCACCAAAGTGCAATGTGAGAGTGAGCTCATTGCCCACGTCCTTGCCTAAAATTTCAAACGGATCGATCAAACAGCAACCACCGACGCTGATGTCGGCGATCTGTATGGGTTGGCCAGAAAAGCTCACGGAAGGGAGTGGCCCGGTGATACGTCGGGGATAGAGAATGCGAGCATTCATTCGGCGTTGAACGCCGAGTTGACGGGCCAAGGCCTGGACCGAGGAAAACCGTTCATCCGCCGCTTGCGCGATTCGTTTTTTACGCCACAACATCATCTACCACTTCACAATCCACTTGCGCAGTATTTCCCAACTCTCAACTTCCATAATACGTAAACTTGAATCACTGACTTTACCGCACAGAATGCGCACGGAAACATCGCCGCTGCTCAGTTTAGCCTTGAAGGTTTTTGGCACCCATTTCGGCAGCGGGCGTTTAAGGGCAATTCCGTTTAGGGATATATCTTGGGTCTCGCAGACAAAACTCTCCTCTTTGCCGCGCACTTTGAATTCCAATTCGCGCGGATAACGGCGAGCGGCGCGCCGCTCTTTTACGGGGGCTGCCACAATACCGGTTGAGGTCTTCAAATCAACGGTTTCGGCCTCTTCCGCCGGCGCCTCTTCGAACAGCGGACGACGTTCATGAAAAGCGGCCGGCGGCCTTTCAGTTTTTACGCTGGTTTTGCGCCGCTCATCGGAAGGCACGTCAGCGCGCTGTACGGCGGCGGCGAGCTCTTTATCAGAAGCGGCTTCGCCCGCGGGCGCAAGACCTTTCATTGCACGTACATCTTCATAGAATTCGGCGATTTCAGAGATGGGGAGCCAGGTCATATCGCCTTCGCGACAAGCGTACCATTGCCCCATGCGACGGGTGGGAATGGCCAGCAAAATGATTCGCACATGCTCTGTCTTCAGAGCATCGATGCGCAATTTTTCAAGCTGGTTGTACAAGCTCCAAAGCGGTTCCATAGAAGAACACACCCCCGTTATTACATCGGTTTTTCATGTCTGCACGTTGAGATCCGCGGCAATTCATGGACTTTCGGCAGAGGACTGGCTAGAAGGCTAGTTGCATGGCATTTGAGCGCAAAGATCGATTCTTTCACAAAGCGAAAGCGGAAGGCTTTTTGGCACGTTCGGCCTATAAGCTCGACGAACTTCAGAAGAAATATCGCCTGATCAGAGCGGGTGACCTGGTGTTGGATTTAGGTGCGGCTCCAGGGGCTTGGAGTCAGATCGCCGTGAAAGTGGTCGGTCCACAAGGCCGTGTGGTCGGTCTAGACCTTAAGGTCATCGATGGCTTTAAGGCGCCCAACGCCAAGTTCTATGTGATGGACGCCTTTCAATTTGATCCGGAGATCCTGGAGGGCCGTCAGGTGAATTGTCTGTTGAGTGACATGGCTCATAACACGACAGGAATTCGCAGTGTCGATCAGGCTCGTAGCCTGGAGCTATGTCATCAAGTTTTAAACATAGCGGATCAGTATCTGGTGCCTAAGGGCCATTGTGTGATGAAGCTGTTTGAGGGGCCGGATGCTGAGCAAATTGCGAAGCGTATGCAGAAGGCATTTGAGAAGGTGCAGCGGTTTAAGCCAGAGGCAGTACGTAAGGGGAGCTTTGAGACCTATTTTGTCGGCTTGAGCAAAAAGTAAAATCAAATCGAGCAAGATCTGAAAGACCCGTTACTTTTTTCTTCAGCTAACAAACGATCTATTCAATAAAATGTAGGACAGGCGCGACTTTGCAGTCGTCGCCTAATTATCCGATAAGTTATATTATGTTACAGCAGGACTATAGTTTGGCAGATCTGTGATCTCCTAAACTATATGATTCGATAAGCCTTCAGCTCTTTAAACAGCGTTTGTACCGCAGTGTTAACGACCACCACTGAAGGAATGGCAAACAGCATTCCCCAAACACCCATCAGTAAAGAGCCACTGATAATGGCTACCACGACGACTAAAGGATGTAGGTTTACAGCGCTTCCTAGCACAAAGGGTTGAAATAAAACGTTGTCCAGAACATGGGCTAAGACCACCAAAATCACCACATAAATGGCCAGATCGTTGGCGTTTAAGCCTGGTAAAATCGGTACCACGCTCTCTGCGATCAGCGCATAGCCTAAGCCAATAACCATTCCGATCACGGTTCCTAAGAATGGGATCGCATTCACAAGACCTGAGATCACGCCGATGGCAATCGCTACAGATAAAGGGATGCCGATAAGTACAAAGCCAATCGCCAAAGTCAGGCCGACCAGCGCGCACTCCAACAAAGTTCCGCGCAAATAAGCACCAATGGCATCGTCTAGTTCATCCACCACGGTCAGAGCCAGCTCGAAGTAGCGATTTGGCACTAGACCAATGAAGTAGCGGCGCATCTGTCCATTATCGAATCCAAGAAAGATAAAGATAATCGGGCACAGCATCCATATCGAAAGCCCTTCCATTAGGCTCGCCTTTTTGGTCTTTGGCTCCCCGCCTAAAGCTTCATCCTTAGCGTGTGAACCCACAGCCGCGGTGTCGCGAGACATGGCCGTATAATCGCTCGTGGTCTGATTGGCTTGAAAATAATCGAAGTAACGATCGTTGATCGGCGGCTCGCCATTGTGACCTTCGCGATAGCGCTTGAACAGATCCACTTCATAGGGCGTCAAATCTAAGAGATGGTTGATTTGATCCATCATCGGCCCCGCCTCTTTGGCGATCATTTTGCCGACGGGATTCGAGCCATCCTTAGAGCCCACGACCTGTTGAAACTTCTCATTCAACTTGTATTTCAGGCGCACCTGCAGCTCTAGCTTTTGTCGCTCATTGGGCATCTGCTTGCGTAGGCTGCTGATCCCTACAAATATAATCAGGCCAATAAAGGCGAACAGAGTCAGCACGCGCAGCTCGTGATGCAGCCACGGAATTTGAAAACGATCTTTTAAGGGACGAAACAGGTAGGCCAGCAAGGCGCCGACCATAATAGGCAAAAGCAAACTGCGCAGCTTCCAAAACAACAGGCCACTTAAGATCAACGTCAGCGTGATAAATACGCTGTGAAATACCTGGCGGCGAAACTTGCGTTCAAGCTCTTTGCGTTCGAAGTCGGCATTACGGCTCATGCGGCTATTTTCTCCGCCGGCCCCTCGGCTTGGACCATATCATTGGTTGAACGCAGACGATCGCCCACGATGCGGGCCAAAGCCTTATAGATCTGACAAGCGGTCTCGGGATCGGTTTGAATCAGGCGGTGTAGGTCGTTGCGATAAAGCGCCAAGGTGCGCGTCGGCTCCATCACCCGGGCCGAAGCTGAGCGTGGAGATTCATCGAGCAAGGCCATCTCACCAAAGAACGCCCCTTTTTCCAAAACGGCGAGCTTGGCGGTGAACTTCTCTTTCAAGATTTCGACGGACACTTGCCCTTCGATGATAAGAAACAAAGCGGCGCCGGGCTGCCCTTCCTCAAAGATCAATTCGCCAACGTCATAGGTGCGCTCAAACACGATGCCGCCGACCTTTTTCAACTGCCACGTCGAAAGCTCATTGAAAATGGGAACTGTTTTTAGAAATTGAATGCGACCGAGCTCGGGCGACAGCTTCTTCCAGCGCTTGAGCGTCTCCCACAAAACCTTTTCAGCGATCATCTTGCGCATGGACATCATCCGCCCCCGACAAAGCCGGTTTTCATAGCCGAAAACCGCTCATTTCTTATCGGTAGAATTCAGCGCTTTGAAGGTCCGGATTGTTGTTGAATATACTGAACAAGCGGCTCGATATCGGCAGCCGCCAGGACCGCATGATCAATATCCCGCGGTTCTATCCAGCGGAAGACCTGGACGTCACGCGTAGGTTGTGGCGTGTTTAAAGCGGTCACCACAAACACATGAAGCCGAATCGCGCCCCAATCATAGGTGTAAGGAAACACGCCCAGGTGGCGTTCAAGACGGATGTCTAGCTCAAGCTCTTCACGGAGTTCGCGTTTTAAGGCGGCTTCTGCGCTCTCTGCAGGCTCAATCTTGCCGCCAGGAAATTCCCAAAAGCCCGCAAGCCTTTTACCTGGGGGGCGTTCGGCTAAAAGCACCCGTCCTTCTCTGTCTTCGATGATGCCCGAAACAACGTCGATCATTTCTTTAAGTCCACCAAGAACTTCAAGATGCGCTCCATGGCCGAAATCGCCTGCTCGTCTGCCATACGCGCCGCCCCCGCAAAGAGTGGGTCCGCCTGTGATTCCAGCAAGGGAATATGTACGAAACCTGCAGCCTCCAGGGCTCCGTCTTTTAGCATTTGATACATGAGTGTGTTGCACACAAATGTTCCGGCCGTATAGGAGCGCTCCCACAATGGAGAGTCTTCGAGGCGTTCCCATGGGATCGTCGTGAACAAACCATCGGCACCGCGATCAATGCGGCCTTGCGCAGGTTTAAATCCCGAGTTGTCGGCCATCGCGGCATCCACCCAATTGACCGCCACTCGCTCTAAACTTAAGCGTGTGCGGCGCTCGGCTTGCCCCAAAGCCAACACACCCTGCACATCCGCAAGGCGCGCCCGCACGCCCTTTACCACTGTCCAGGCCGTGGTGAATTGCACCGGGACGGAGGGGAAGAACTCGACGTGGCCCTGCCAATCCATAGTTTGCAAAGCCTTAAGCACGATCTGTGAAGAGTTACTTTGTGCCCCGCCAAAAGGCTCAAAGGCGGTCACCAACCACTTCATGAGGGTTTGTTTTTACGAATGGAGTTTGCATCCATATGCTGTTGCTCTAGAGCATGGATGTACTTCATAAAGCCACGCGCCTGTACATCAAGCAGATCCAATAAACTTTGATCCTTGAGACTGCCGTCTTTCAAGAGCTCTTTAATATGACTTAAGAACACGCGATTGGGGTATACATAGGCATTGCGATAGCCCAGGGCTTGCTGCAGGTGCTCGACCGGACGTAATCCGCCCCAGCGAGTGCCTAAGCCGACCATGGCGATTGGTCGATGTTCAAAAGTCTCCGGATAGCGCCAATAGTCTATAAACAGTTTTAATATACCAGGATAGGAGCCATTGTACTCGGGCACAACCAAGACAATGCCTTGCGCTTCGGTCACCCGTGCTACGGCGTTTTTATAGCTCTCACCGGGTCCTTTGTAGTACTCCCCGCTGGCCAAATCAGCCAGATTCAGCTGGTTTAAATCGATAAGGTTCACGTCGGCCTTGAGTCCGCGATAAAGGTCCAGCAGGTGCTTGGCCACTGTTAGCGTGCGCGAGTTGGGACGATCAGTTCCAGAGATGATTTCAATCATGGGCGTTTCACCGTCAGCGTTTTTTGATAAAGGAGTTTATTGTCCAAAGTGAAGGCTTGCACCGAAGCTTGCAGCAATCCGCGCTCAGCCCGCATCAGCTCGAGAATCGAGTAATTATAGACGCCTGCCATCCCTACCAGCTGATTGGGGCTAGGCTCGTCTTTAAGAGCGTTGGCAAAAACTTTGGCGTGGATCGGGCTCGAAGTGATCTCAAAGGTGGGATAACCGAATACAGAATCCGGCACTTTGATGATCTCGGTTAAATGCCGATCACCGCTGATCAAAAGCAGCGGCACCTTGGCCGCCTTACGCCATTCGGCCAACTGAGTTTTGAAGCTGGCTGGATGATTGCCTTCATAGGACTCAAACTTCTGATAGCCGCCGAAAAACTGATCGCCACTGGCCAAGAGCACCGGCACCCGCGCCGCACTTAAAGACGCCACAATCCACTTCTCTTGATCGACGCCAAAATGCGTTTGATCGGGAACGTCTAGACGATTGGGTGAGCGAAAGTAGCGGTCATCGAGCAATGCGATCTGCACGCCAAAGGCCGTCCACCAAGAGGCCACGCCTGGACCACGCTCAAATCCAGGGGCTGGTTTGCGTTGGGCGAAAAAGCTAAAGAAGATGTCGAGGGACTGAGCTTTGTACTCAAAGGTCCGGTCGCGATCATTGCGGCCGTAGTCATGGTCGTCCCAGGTGGCGAACACCGGAATCAACTCCGCGGACTTGAACACGGGCAGAGCGTTGCGTGTCTGCACGTAACGCTCCCAAATAGAATCCGGATTGGGCTCCTGCCATTTGTCGCCGACGCGATCGGCGTAGACATTGTCCCCCAGCCATAGCATTGCATCGGGTTTTTGCGCCATCAGCTGCGGCCACATCTTGGTCGCCACATCCATAAGCTTATCGTCGGCACAGCTGATTAAGGCCAGGCGCACGCGTTTGCGTTTGACGTCCAACGCGCGAAACTGGCGTTTGTCGAGTAGCTCTCCACCCGGTGTGGTGATCAAGAGCTCGTATTTCTCTTTGGGAGAAAGAGCGAAAGCTTCGATCTGTTCCGTCACAAAGCGCGACGCCCCATGGGTGAATCGTTCAGGCGTAAGTCGCGCGATAAACTCAGCTCGGCGAATGAAGTACAAAGGCTTTTCTGATTTCGGCAAGACCACCACAAAGCGGCTTTGCTGGTCGGAGGTCACACTTTGCAGCACTGATAAAGGCGCTCGGGCCTCCGCAGGCTTACCAAGCAAAGCGCATGGACCGGTTAAGCCCTTGTCACACAGGACTTGCAGCTCTTCCCTCCCCTTCTCAGAGGCGGAGGACTGGATTTTTGTCAGGGCTTGGTCGAAGGCAGCGAGATGTTTGCTGCCAGTGGAACAGCCGGCGATGACGAACGTGAGAACTACAAAGAAATGTTTCATCGCCGGGAATGTTAACGGAACGAGCTGGAGATTACCAGCTCGCTTTGGTCACGCCGGGAAGCAGGCCTTTGTGAGCCAGCTGACGGAACGCCATACGGGACAAACCGAATTTGCGATAGTTACCGCGGGGACGGCCCGTCAACGAACAACGAACAGTCGTACGGATCGGCGAGGTGTCACGCGGCAATTTAGCCAGCTTCAAGCGGGCGGCAGCGCGCTCTTCATCGGGAAGATTGATGTTGTTTGCTTTGTTGCGAAGCTCAGTCCGGTAGCGGCCATATTTCTCAGCCAATGCGCGACGGCGGTTGTTCTTCAAAACGGAACTCAGTTTAGCCATTCATCCTGCCTTTTTAGTTCAGAATCCGAATAGTTAAAGCTTTCGCCGGGAACCGTCAAGAGCTACTCGAACTTTTTGACCCGTTTTAGGTCGATCACAAAGGGTTTAGCGGGCTTACAGGGCTTGGTTCCGAGGGAGAAGTGCATAAGTACCGAGCCACTTAGGCCGCGCTCAAACTCCAAGGTGGATAAAGCCTGGCGCAGGCACGCCCGGAGCGGCTCCGAGCCCCCCTCGACCTGGGGCGCAGTGAGCCTGCCGCCCGCATTCAAGCGGCCCTTTAAGTGCACCTGAACCGGTGCATGCGCCTCACGCAGGCAGTCAGAAATGGCGGGGGAGGTCAAAAACACGGATTCGGCCGCAGCCGGCCCCTGTTCGAGAACTGCATCGAACTGGATTTGAGGGACCGGAACTTCCTCCCGCGTCACTTTGCCGGACGCGGTGGTCGGATCAGAATGTGTGGGCTTCGATTCACAGGCCAGGCAGACAAACAGCAGTAAGAAGATGCAGTGGCGCATAGAGACTCCTTAACTGAGGAGCCTATCAGCAACCGGTGCCATCCGCCAGAGTGACGGTGGCCTCATGACAATCCTCATTGCCCGGACACTTCAAACGCACATGGATATGGTGATGGTGATTCCCCTCGTGCTTTAAAACTTGCAGTGCTTTATAGGCGCAAGAGCCCTTCTCCGTCGACTCGCCGAGCTTGCGCACATACTGACACATGTGCCTTTTGATCTCTTTGTCGAGGAAGATTGCGATCACCACCTTACCATCTTTGGCGCTTGTGTCCGTACAAGTGAAGGTCTTTAGGTAATTCCAAAAACGGGCTTCATCCAGACCGGGGGCACCGTCAATAGTGGCGCCCTTATTACAGCGGGTGGTGTAAGTGGCCCGGCGGCCTTTGCTAGCCGGCCGCGATAAAACTCGGGATGAGGCACAAGCCGGCCAGAAACCGCTGGTCGGTTTTTCTGAGGGAAACCCAATGTCGACATCCAACCCGCTTTGATGGCTTCTATGGCCGGACAAGCGCCCACCCGTAGGCCCCGACAGATCGTGCACCACCACCGGTGGCTTGCCCGGAGACAGGCGTTCGACCGAAGCCGAAACTTTTTGAATCATATCTACCAGGAGATTGGTGCCGTAGTGCGTATTCTTGGATACGCGTGGACAGATGTAACCCTCGCCTTTTGCCGGCAGAGGTTTACCTTTAATTAAGCGACCGGAGTTATGGCGGCCGATCGCTTGCTGGGGGCCACCGCTCACCTGCGGCCGCAACTTTTCAATTCCCGGGATCGAGTATTTACCCGCGGTCGGATTGGGCATGCGCATCGGCGTACGGATTTCAACTCCCACATTGGGATCGTTCATAAACTCGTCGAGTTCTTCTTCGCTCACATCTTCTTCCTCGTCGGCCTCGACGGCACTCGGCGGAACGGGAGTAGGAACGTTAGGCTCTACTTCGGCCTCTTTATGCATATGATTATGGGGCCGCGGTTCACTCGGAATGCGCGACTGATCTTTTTGTGTGGGCGCCGGCGTAGGCTTTTCTAAAACTTTAGGCGGACGATAGGCCCCGTCTTTTGTCGACTCTTCGATGACCGGCGGTTTATAAGCCGGTTGTTGTTGCTGGTCCGTAACTGGCGGTTCGTAGGCTTCTTCATCTTCACCATCACCCGATTCCGCACGACGGATGGAGAACGGTTCGGTTTGAAAGACCTTGGATAAGGTCTTTCCGTCGATCACGACAAAAAGCTCTAGACCCAAAGTGGTGCAAGAGTAAGGGTCCAAACATTTCACTGTGGCTTGCAGGCGTCTTTCTTCAGCGCGCTTCACATCCGTGGGGAACATATCCGTACACACCCACGGGACATCAGATGGATTGAACGAGCAGCTCAACTCGAGCGCCTCATCCTGTTTTCCAGGAATACGCAGAACTCCGGTGAAGGTCAGAGTTTTTGATTTCACTTTGATGTTGAGATTCTGATTAAGAACGTCAAAAGCCTTGGTCTCAGGCACAAGTAACGACGGATCGACTTCTTTTAAGCGTTCACGAATTTTCTCAGGGATTTTATAGGTCGGAAGTTTAGTGACCGTGTGTTCGTCTTTGAAAGCCAAAGGAGCCGCTCGGCGCCCATCCGGTTGGGGCGGTGGCGGAATGTCATCTGTGGAAAAGTCCGTTTGCCCCACAGGTTTGCCCGCTCGCTCGGAATTGCCGGCGGGGGCGCAGCCTACAAACAGTAGGGCGACGATGAAAATTGCGGGGCTCAGGATGCGCTGGGCCATAAACTCTCCAAAGCTTGGAGAATTGCAACCCTAGGGCCGCCTTATATGGAAAAGGTACAGGTTTTAAGCGCTAGGATTCAGTCAGAATGCCGCATTTGGTCACTACGGCCTTAAATAAAAAAAGAAGCCCGAACTCTCCCCCTGTGTCCCCCCAGTCGGAATTCGGGCTTCTTTTAGCTGGGAGCACCCAGGAAAGAGGTGCGCCCATGTCAAGAAAGGAAGACCAAAGATGAGCGGAAGCTACTGGGCGGCTTGAAAACTTGAAACAAACAAATGTGAACATTTTTGCACCTGCGGCTTTTGTGTTACAAAGCGGCTCAAGAGATGAACATTCGTCAACAACTTGAAGACATTCGGCTGCTTTTTATGAACGGACGCCTGGCGGAAGCTGGGGTGGCTCTGGATCGCCTGCAGCCGACCACCACCGCGGAACTGCGCATGCACGCACACTACGTGGCTTTGCGCGAATTCTATCAAGGCCGTGTGCGTATAGCTAAAGGCCTTATGTTGAAGGCCGCGGACGAATTCGGCGACAACTTCAATCTGCTGCGCGACCAGGTGGTGTGCGACTACCACCTCAACGACATGATCTCATTTCGCTCCGGCTTAAGCCGCCTTGAAGTTTTGCTGGCGGAAAAAGAGCAGCAGCTTGAACCGGTGACCATGCTCGAAGGCGAACTCATGTTGGGTAAATTCTATGAAGAGGACGCCCGCCTGCAACCCGCCGTGATTTTCTATGACCGTGCCCTTCAGCACGCCAAGACTCCCGAACAACGCTTTCGCGTTTTAGTTCAGAAAGCACGCTGGCAAGCTCTTTACGAACCCGGCGAAGAGCTTAGCGATCACTACCGGGAACTAATCAGCTTCCCGCACGAACGCATCACTCGCGATCAGCAGATCGAATTGCAACACGCGCTCATGATGATTGAATTGCGTCTTGTAGGAGCCGATCACGCGTGGGCTCGCATCGGTCGCCTAGATGCGGACGTGGCGGCCATCGATCAGCGACTCTTGGTCTTCGATTTTGTCGAAGGTAGCTTAGCGCAAGATCTACCCTTGAACCCAACGGTGCTGAAAAGGATCTCCGAGTTCGACGATCTGGCCCCCTATGAGCGCTTCTTAAAAATGTTGGTTCAAGGTTCACTTGAACAGCAGGCGAAGATCCAGGAGCTCGACCGTTTGGCCACCCAGCTGTCGTGGTCGTCCTATTTGCGCCTGCTCTGCCTATGCGCCAACCTGGAAACTGGAACCGCGACACGGCAAGAGCTCAACCGCAAAATCCAACTGATCATTCGCGGTCTAGATCCGCGCAGCCAAAGCCTGTGGAATCGTCGTTTGAAACAGGCACTGCAAACGCCCGAAGTGCGTCTGGAGCTTTCGCTGCGCGGCCGCCAAGTCAGCGTACAGGGCAGATCCGTAGACTTGAGCAAAAAGAAAATCGCCATGCAGCTGCTGGAGGGCTTGTTGCGCAAGGAATCTCTGAGCGTGGATCAAGCCATTCACCTGCTATGGCAAACTAGCTTTTCACCGGAATACTACCATCGCCTACGCATGAGCACCCATCGCCTGAACACGCTGGTGCATGAGATCACAGGGCTTGGCAAAATCATCGAGGTCGACTCACAGAATGTGAGACTGCGCCCGGAAGTGAAACTCAAGTGCGTCGACGACGGGCTCGAGACCGGGATCTTGGGACTTTAGTCTATCTTCTTTTGGATTTTTTAAGATTCTGTCAGACGAATTTTCCGTCTAAAAAAGGCGATGTGAAGCGTCCTTGCTTCAACCAGGTATCCTGCCTTCCATCGCCCCCCCCACAACTAAGATCGTGAATATTTTTTGAGCGATACGCAAGAAAAAATTTCACGAGAAGATGAACAGGGGGCGAACAGGACCTCTGGCCAGCTTAATTATCGGGCAGTGCGAAACTTCTTCGCCTGTTCCGCGATCAACTCCGCAAACGGATGGCGAACACCCTTTTTGAGTCGGATGTAACCCACACGCGAGCGCTGCTCCGGCGTAAGCGACGGATCGGTAACCATGTTGATCAAATGTGACAGTCCATTGTTCTGCATAGTGAGTGGCGGATCGATCTGCGAAACGTCGCCCATGATCATATAGGCCGAGCCACTACTGATACGCGTCAGAATCGCATCGGCTTCCAACGCGCGGGTGTTTTGGAACTCATCCAAACTGATCAGAGTGTTGGCCAAGCTCCGACCGCGGATAAAGCCATAGTCGAGGATTGTCCAACCGGCCGGCATTTCTGGGCGCTTGCCGTTCTTAGTCATCCTTTGTATCCGGCCTTGAGCCTCCTCCACCACCAACACGTTGTCGATGTAGGGCTCCATCCAGGGCATGTTCTTGTCATCGCTGTCCCCGGGCAAGTAGCCCGAGGTGTGACCACCCATGGCCGCAGGCGGGCGCGAGAGGATCACCGACTGAAGACGGCCTTGCTCACGCAGCTTCATGGCGGCCACAACCGTATTGAACGTCTTGCTGGTTCCGGCCTTACCTTCTTGAATCAAACAATCAATCCCGTGTCCCAGATCCATCGCCAGGTTGACGGCCATGGTTTGCTCCAAACTGCGCGAACGCAAGTTCCACAAGCCAAGCTCTTTAAAGCTTTTCATGCGCAGCATGCGGTGCGGTTCGGTCTGAGCCTCAATAAGAACATTCGAATCCTCATAGAGAGCGGCTTTAAACTTGCCGACCAATACGACTTTGTTATCTGAACTATCCCAGTACCAACCATGTTCGCTGCCGTCGGCCAATTCCGGAATGGGTTCCGAGTCGATACTCAAGCGGAGTGTGCCGGGAAACACCGGGCGCCCGAGCTTAAACTCACCATCACGAATGTCGGTCGGAGTAAGGGAGCTGTTTTTGTAAACAGTGACGGGGCGCTTGAACTGATAGCGCGCAATCGTTTGGTGGCTCGCCGGATGCGTGGGGCTAAAGAACTGCACGAATGTGTTGGGCTGGATTTCAAGCCCCTCGGGCTTGGGCAATTCGTCGTGACCGATCAGCTCAAGCATTTCGTCGTCGGTGATCTCGATCATCGGCAATTCGTCATCACTCACGGCTTGAGTTTTGCGCGCCAAAGCCGCGTTTCCACGGAAGGGTTCGACCTTTACGTTCATCGCCGTGGCCTTAATCTCTAACAGCAAATCATCGGTCACCAACGTGACGTCGGCCTTCTTGTCCTGATAGGCCAATGCCGCCGCCAGATAGCCCACATTGTCGGCCTTCTTGCGGTCAAAGGCGGTTCCTTTAAGCGCACGGATGTAGTCGGAGGGATCTAAAACGATAGTTGTGCCATTGGCGATGGCAATGCTGGTTTTAGTTTTCTCGTCGCTTTCGCGTAACAAGAAGACCAGCTGACGAACGAAGGCCCGAACTTTTTGGCCGACATTCAGATTCGATTTGTTGTTATCGAGCTCCTCCAGCAGTGCCGAGGGAATGATAATGGTGGCGCCGGGGAATTTTTCGAGAGCGTTTTCGTCATTCATGATGACGTTGGCGTCGAGAATCAAAGTTTTGCCTGAGTAGGCCAACCCGAGTTCTTCTGCACAAGTCGTCGGACTTTGAATGGCCACTCGAGTTTGATGCGCTTGTAGGCCAGTAGCAAATAGGCCTAAACAAAAAAGTACTGATGCTTTTGACAAGACAGACCTTCCCCTCACGGAACCCTCCCAGGTATTTCGACATTTTTGCGTTGCGCCAATCTACTCAGGACGACGGGGAATAATGTAGGGAAAAGCTTACAATTTACATAGATTTACAGAAACAAAAAGAAAGGCCAGGGCTTTTGGCTCCTGGCCTAGAAAGATCATAAGCCGAAAATGATCGGCTACCTAAATGGTCGCCCACTAAGTGGCGATCACCTCCGGCTTAAGTATTTCACATAACACTCAACCACCTCCTTTCTAGGCTCAAGAGAGCTTCTAGTCTCCAATTTACCCCCCACCGCCCAGGGTGCACCAGACGAACCTTTTGATGTGGATAACAAGGCCGCCTTATAAGGAGACAATGGTCTCAACGTGAGTCAGCTCACGTGAAGTGTAAAAGGGGCGAACGCTTTTTTAGGAGATTTGGGCTGAGATGCAAATTAACGCAGGACCGTTAAAGTTTTAAGGGCCGACTAGACCATGGTCGATAAGCTTAGTGATCCATCTCTGTATGTAAGCTCTTGTAACCCTATGGATCAATGGCCGCGGGAAATGACGTCCCGGCGGAGGAGCTTATGAAAAAGTTTATCGTGCTGCTCAGTATGATGATGTCGACAGCAGCTTGTAATCATGGCGCCGGTTCGTATTCAATTCTAGCCGATGGCCAAACCTTCTATCAAAACACAGCGAGCGTCGACACTAAGATCGATGTGATGTGGGTGATTGATAATTCTGGCTCCATGGCTTCTTCGCAGGCCAATCTGGCCAATAACTTCAGTTACTTTATTCAAGAGTTCGCCGGCAAAGGCTATGATTTCCAAATGGCCGTGACCAATACTCACGCCTATTTATCAGGTCCTTTATGGACGCCGTTTTTCAATTCCAATCCGCGCCCGGCCTATTTTGAGGGGCAATCGCAAGAGTGGATTTCGCGCTGGCGTGATGGCGCTCCGACCTCTTGGGGCGGCCTGGGCAACTCGGGCGTTTACCTTATGAATAAAAACACCCCCAACCTAGCGCAAACCTTTATGGTCAACGCTACTCAAGGTGTGGGTGGTCAGGGTGATGAACGCAGTTTAGATAGCATGGTGGCAGCCCTCACCAACCAATGGAACCAAGGCTTCAAAAGAAACGGTTCTTTTTTGGCTGTGATCATCCTCACGGATGAAGACGACTTTTCGAACAACAGCACCAAGCACTACGAATCCTATGATCGTCCGTTAACGCCGATCTCAGATTTCGTGACCTTCTTGGATGGCTTTACAGGCTCAAGCGGCAATGCCCGCAAGTACAATGTGAGCTCGATCTCCGTACCTGATCAGGCCTGTTTGAATAGCATCAACAATGGTGCGCAAAAGATCGGCCGCCGCGTGCGCGAGATGTCAGATGCGACCGGCGGAGTGAAGGCCAGCATTTGTGGCGATTTCTCGCAAGAGCTGACACTGATCTCGCAAGAGATCGTAAAACTCTCGACCCAGTTCTACTTGGGCAACGCACGTCCGATTCCGTCCACGATTAAAATCGTAATTAACGGCAGCAACGTGCCGCACGTGGATGCAAATCCGGCGAATGATGGCGGCTTTTACTACAACGCCGACGCCAACTCTGTCGTGTTTTCGGGCAACTGGACGCCGCCCCAGGGCGCCGCCATCAACGTCACCTTTGACCCGGTCAGCGTCACCTTCTAACATAGATGTGTGAGTCGCACGTCTAGAATCATTATCGCAGCAATCATGGCCTGCTTCTTCGGTGGAGTGGGCTTTAGTCTTTGGCGCGCCAAGCAGCATCGCCTGCAGATGGCCAACGCTCTCCCCTTACGCATTTTGTGTGCGGACAAGTGGCTTTCACCCGAAGTGATTGATCGCTTCGCTCGCGAACATCGCGTGCCGGTACAGCTGTTCACCTATGGGCGGCCCAGTGAGTTTTTGCGCCAGATGGCCAATGCGGATGGCAAGGTGGATGTGATTTGCTCAAGTTCTTTCTTAACCCGCAGCCTGGTGCGCAGCCGCTGGCTTAAGAAAGAGGACTACGCCGGCGTCGACAATGCCAAAACTCTAGCCGTTGATTTCTTGCATATGCCTTATGATCCCAGGGCCGAGTTTGGCTTGCCGCTGTTTTGGAATCTTTATGGTTTCTTCGGCAAGGGCGATCAGGTCGAACCGACTTTGAAGCAAACCTTAAGCGCCCGCAAGGTGGCGCTCTGGGGGGAGGAGCTCAACGTGCTCAGCCTGCTGACTCACTCGGGCGTGCGGATCGAAGAGCGTCTTGAGCAAGAGGACAATCGCGGTTTGGACAACGACATCCATGAATTTGTGCGTTCAATCACCCAAGTGGTGAAGCCGGGTAAACCACTGACCGATGCGGCGGCTTTCATGGGCAAAGCCGATTGGGTGATTGCCCCTCTTTCGCGCGTGTCGACATGGTTGGATAAAGAGCATCACTTCGTTTTGCCCGAGGATGGCGCCGCTATGGAAGTGGGTCTGCTCTCAGTGGGAGAAAAATCGCCGCAGCCCGAGCTGGCTTTGGCCTTAATCAATGAGCTGATGGACCCCAAGCATGCGCTAGCGACTCATAAGCGCCTTGGGGCAGGTGTCGTACACAGTACTCTCGACAACGTGGACTCGATTTCAGCATGGCAAAGACCACAAGCACTGCGCCAGTTTCCGTTGAACCGATTGCGTTTCCCTGATCTTAATGTGGAAACGCTGCCGCGCTTTGAAAAGATTTATGATCAGAACTTAGGATCAGATCGGAACTAAAGAAATGTGCCGGCGGGCCTTGAGCGGATTGCGCTGGCCGGAACCGTTGTAAGTGGCTTGCCCGATAATCTCCACATACAAATCGTACTGCGAACGTGTTGAACCCGTGTTCAAGCCCGTGCGGTTGACGTTGTCTTGAGAGATCGCCGACATATTGAAATACAGCAGATAGCGTCCGTTGATGCAGCGGCTATTCACGGTGCTGTTGCCACCCGCCATTCCCGTCATGCCTGAATCGCGCACCTTGGTGCCGTTCAAATAGAGCTCCCACACTATCACGTTGTAGGCAAAACCGCCCTCGTTGCAATCGCCGCCGAGATTCCATTCAGTCAAGTTCGCAGGCACGGCGTATTCGCTGCCGCCCCCAAGATTGGGAGTGATCTCTAGGTTTTCTAATGTGGGCGTAACGCAATCCTCGGTAACGCAATTGACCTCAAGAAGAGAGGATTCATTAAAGGAGCCCTCTTCGAAGCTGGAGCAGCTGTTAAACTGAGTCAGCATCAGGGCGGTTAAGCCCGCGGCCAAAATTAAACGAAAGCCCTTGTGGTTCAATGCCATCATAACTGTATCGACTTGAGTCTAGATGAACTTGAGCCCACCCGCGGCCGAAATTTGCACTTCGTCTCATCTTGAGACATTGACCCGAGGCCGCATCACGGGCGAGACTCCGCCCGTATGATAAAAACGATTTTAATGGCGCTCGCCCTTCTGTCCGTTACGACCACCGCTGATGCACTCAGCGAGGCGGAGCCCTTTCGCTTTCATATGTTCACCGAATCGCACTCGGTCGATCCGCAGATTTCCAGTAGCCCGAATTCGAACTACCTCTTCCACATGATTTACCGTGGTCTCTATAGCTTTCATAGCCGCCGCGGGCTTGAGCTGGCCGGGGCCGAAAAGTGCGAACGCGAAAACAAACGTCTGAAGTGTGTTTTGAATGACAAGTATCGCTGGAGCAACGGCGATGTGGTCAAGGCACGCGACTACGTGAACTCATTTCGCCGCTTGATTGATCCGCAATTGGCCAGCGTTTCTGCCCCTATGATCTTTGCGCTAAAAAATGCGCGTGAAATCTGGAAGGGCCGTAAACCCACTGCCGAACTAGGCATCAGCGCACCTGACGATCGAACCTTGGTGTTTGAATTTGACGAAGAAGATCCGGAGTTCGAATACAAGCTGATTCATCCGGTCTTGTCGCCGCTCCCGCCGACGGGCTATCTGGAACGCACCAAGAGCGACAAAATGGTGGTCAATGGACCTTATAAAATCGCACAGTGGAAAACCGGTTCGCATGTGCGTTTTGTTCCGAACCCCTTTTATCCGTCGAAGGCCAAACGGCCACCGGTAGAGGCCTGGTTTGTTGATGAGGATACGACGGCTTTACGCATGTATGAGGCCGGCAAACTCAGTTTCTTACGGCGTTTGACAGCCACTGAAATTCCGCGTTTTAGAAACTCGCCCGAGTTCCATCAAGTGCCACAAGCGCGCTTTGACTACATCGGCTTTGGCTCTGAGCTCGAAGATAAAAAATCATTGCGCGAAGCCCTTACTTCGAGCGTTGACTTCAACACTTTCTTGAAGCTGTTCTTCACTATCTCCCCTCCCGGCTGCCCCAGTCTTCCGGCACGCTACATGGATAAGGTCGACTGCATGAGGTTTGATGCGAGCGCCGCAAAAACCGCTGCCCGCGTGGCGGGTAAGACAGCGAAGCTTGATTTTCAATTCAGCAAAATGGGCGGCGATGATATCGCGCGCGCCGCCGAATGGTTTCAGGGCCAATGGAAGAAAAATGCCGGCGTGTCTGTGGAGCTGATGCCGCAAGAGCAGGGTGTGTACTTAAAAAATTTGCGCGTGAAAGCGCCAGCCATTTTCCGCAAAGGTGTTTCTCTAGATCGCCCCACCTGCATGGCCGGACTGGAAATTTTCACCAAAGAGGATCCGGAGAACTTCATCCGCTTTGATGATCCGGAGTATGACCGCTTGGTGCGCGAAGCCGGAAGCGCCAAGGGAACGGAAAACCGCGCTAAGGCCTGCCGCGTGGCCATGGACCGCCTCCTGAAAAGTCGCCGCATCATTCCTTTGGGTGAGATGTACTTCACTATTTTGGTTAAGCCGAGCTTCACAGGATGGGATTTAAACGAGCTAAATCAGCTGGATCTGAGCCAGCTCGAAGAAAAACTGCCCTAAGGTCTAGCCCCTCTAAAGGTCTCGGTCCAGCCGGCCGAAGAGACAGTATCTCTCTCTTTTAGGAGTCATACGATGGGTAAGAAAGAAGCTGGCGGCGACAACGTAATCAATCTGGCTGCGGCGGTTTGCTGCGTGGAAAAATGCGGTAAAAAGGCCGACAAGTTGAACTTTTGTCCCGAACATTACATGTGGTTCAAAGAAGGTCTGATCAGCAAAAAAGGCGTGCGCCCCACGGATTTCGATAAGAAATACCAGGCGTACATGATGAAAAAGGCCGCCTAACCCGCCATTAGCACCATAAAGATCACCAGAGACAGTGCGAACGTCTTGAGGGTGAAAAGAAGGAGATGTTGCATACATCTCCTTTCGTCTTTTTAGCCCCCTTCTTGAGTTTTAGCGGCGCCTTTGTTAGTTTCCACGCCCTATGACCCGACTGGCCCGCCGCAAAGCCTTTCAATGCTTGCACAAATACGACGTTAAAGACTGGAGCACAGAGAAGAACGCTTCGGTTTTCGGCGCTTGCTTCACGCCGCACGGGCACGGCCATAACTATGAGATGGAAGTCTATCTGGAAGGCCCGGTGGATCCAGTCACCGGCATGATCTTAAATCTGATCGATGTGGATGCGGCCTTGGATAAAGTGGTCGCTCCCCTACAAGGCAAGCATTTGAATTTGGAAATCGCCGAGTTCAAGGACAAAGTCCCCACCACGGAACTTCTGGCCGCCTATCTGTTTGAGCGCGTGCGCGCCGAGGTTCATGCGCCGGTAAAGCTGGCGAAACTACGTCTGTATGAATATGAGGACCTTTGGGTGGATGTGTGGCCATGACCGTGACCACAACCCGCCGCTATTCGTTTAAGTCGGTACATGCTCTACACGTAGGTTTACATCGCGAGCGCACGCACGGGCATGAGTATGCGTTGGAAGTGAGTTTTGAAAACCATTCCGCTTCGGCCGTCGACGAAGCGGTGGAGTCACTGGTCCTTAAACGCCTGCACGGCCACGAATTGGGCGGCGAACTTGACCCCGCCACGGGTGAAGTGCTGGTCGAATGGATTCATCGCCGCTTGCGAAACTCAACCGTGGGATTGGCTATTGTCGGCGTGGCTTTGCAAGAGACGCGTAAAAATCGCTTTGTTAGTTCACTGAGTGAGGCTCGCTTTGTCTGAGGATCTGGTGCGTTTAAGCAAATTGATGTCGGAACGCGGGCTGTGCTCGCGCCGCGAGGCCGATGATCTGATCGCCAAAGGATTGGTTAAGGTTGATGGCCAAGTGGTGAATCAGCTCGGCACCAAAGTTCTTCCTTCGGTGAAAATCGAAGTGGTTGGTCGCGGACAAAAGACGCTCGATGAGAAAGTCACGATTCTAATTAATAAACCAAAAGGTTATGTTTCATCGCAGCCGGAAGACGGCTATCGTGGCGCTGTGGATTTGGTCACTCGCGCCAATCAGGACCCGAGTGATCCGCGGCCTTATCACGCTAAGTTTTTGCATGGCTTGGCTCCGGCCGGGCGTTTGGATATCGACTCACAAGGCTTACTGGTGATGACTCAAGACGGAGTTGTGGCCAAGAGGCTGATCGGCGAAAACTCTGATGTTGAGAAGGAGTACATCGTCCGCGTGATCGGCCGCTTAAGCGATGCGGGTTTAAAGCGCCTATGCGATGGCTCTTTGGTGATCGAAGGTCGCAAGCTTCGTCCCGCGCAAGTTGAATGGATCAATGAAGACCAGCTGCGCTTCATTCTCAAAGAAGGCATGAAGCGCCAAATTCGCAAGATGTGCGAGGCCGTGGGCCTGAAGGTGATCGGCCTTAAGCGTGTCCGCATTGGAAAGGTCACTTTAAGTAAACTGCCTGAAGGCAAGTGGCGGACGCTGCGCAAAGGGGAAGAGTTCTAGATCTGGCTGACCACTGTGTGGTTGGCGGATGCATGTCCGCCAACCGGACGTCGATTCCAAAGTTTTTTATGGGCCTTAGCAAGGGCCTTCACCTTTTCGTCCGAAACTCTCGGACAATATTGCCTCCGGCAGCCTAGTTTCCCTCTCGATATATCGAAGACAAAACCACAGGCAAGTAGGCCAGCTCTTAATGTGTAGGGGTATACCTCCCTTAAGAAACACGACGACTTCTAGTCAGGTCCGAAAATGTTTCACAGAACCACCGCTAAAGCCGTCTTTAAAAACATTCAGTTGGTTGCCTAAGTGCTTGGACTGGCTGTAGGTTTGCAATCTAAAGCCCAACTACAATGAAACAACTGATCCACCTAGCTTCAATGCTCATCCTCGCTTTGGCCTGGCCAAACGCTCTGGCTCACACCGGTGAGCGCCAGCACTCCTTTGGTTCGTGCGAGGCCGATCTTGCCAGCCGCAGTGAGCGCCAGGACCTGCGGCAATGGTTTATCCGCGAATATTCGCAAAAAATCTTTGCCGATGAACAGCAGAATCAGAAGTGGATCAATCATGCCTTGCATTCGCGTAAGCCCGGCTTGCAAGTGACAATTGAGAACGCATGGACCAAGCGCTTAAATCACGAGATCCTCAACAATCGCGACTTCGTCACCGCTCTCACCAACTATCACAAAGAGCTTCTGCTGGAAGAGTTGAACCGACATCGGATTAACCTCGCGCTACTGCCCTATCACGACTTCAAAGGCATCCGCTTAACTCTGATCCTAACTCCGACCATTGCGGACTACACGCGCCTTGAAGAGGCGTTTGCGACAGCGCAGGCGCGTTTTTATAGTAGCCCAATTCTGCAAACCATCTTGCGAGAAGAAGACTTGCAACAGAACTGGTTTTTTATGGGCCTTGGGACCAGTGAATCGCAGGCCAATATCGCGGCCCGCTTTGCGGCGAAGCACGGTCAGGGCAAAGCCTTTGCCTATTTCTGGGACAAGAAGGTGCAGGAAAACCTGAAGGCGAGTCTTGAGCGCGTAAAGACTCTGCATGCGGAGCTTGTACAGGAGTTGCGGGGGACCGATCTGCTCGAAAACCTTGCCGACGGCACAGGCCTACAGCTAGATATTTTTGCTGCCGCTCGCAAAGCCGAGAGCAACGAGGCTTTGCTCAAAGACCTGAAAATGATCTTTCCCAATGCTCCTGCCCACAAGAACACGGTGGCGCGCATTGCGGAATACGTTCGCCTGGTGGATGGTTTTTCACCCAGCCTCTTAATCCCGCGGCGCGAACTACTTACGGTGTACGAAGCGCCTTTTGGTGCGATGTCGATCGACTTCGTCGGCCTGGGCGCCGAGAATCTCAAAGCGACTGCACATGCTCTGATTTTGGCACAAGACGTGGATGAGGCCATCGCCCTGACGCGCAAGTTTGAGCGCGAGGTCACATTGCACTTCAATGAACGTAAGGCCATGGTCGAAGGCGCCGTACAAGCTTACTTTAGTGGACAGGCGCAAGTGCGTTTCAGCGGCGACGACGGAATTATTATTCCGTTACGCCCGATCAATCTGCGCGATCAGCTGTTCTTGTTGCGCAAGCTAGCCTCGTTAATGCCACGGCCCTACTTCCGTATGGCCGTGATCAAGTCAGAGAGCGCAAGCTCAGGCGACTCGTCCCAACTGCTCACGCATGCCGAAAGCATTGAGAAGCGCCTGCGTCCCTTGATCATTCAGCGCTTAGGCATTCAACGCTCCAATGATCTGAATCTGCAGATCTACATTCCGCAAGCCGGACCGGTGCGAAAAGTCTTTTTGATCTTGAGCGATCGTAAGCGTCTGAGTCCGGATGAAAAGCGGATTATGAAAGAGATCTTTCCGATCGCGGTGCAGATGATCCAACGTGAAGTGCAGGAGCAAGGGCATGAGGTCTCCTATGAGAGTGTGGAAATCTACGCCATCTTCGGCCGCGATCGACTTAAGTAGGCGATCGCCGTTGCGCCGCCTGATCTGCATGCGCATGAATTGGGGCTTCCTTGCGCAGCCACCGCTGCCGAAACGCCTCTAAAGCTTCCACTTCATGATCAGTGAACCCCGCGCTTTGACGAAGATCCTTTTGAATCGGCTCTAGTCGTCTGGGAATGCGATGAAACAACCGATCCAAGCGCGGAGCAAAGTCGTCTGCGGCATCTAGCCCCTCATCACGCACCATCTGGTGGTACCAACGACTGCCGAACTGCACGTGCTTCACCTCTTCACGCCGAATCACTTCCACGGCGCGCATGGCCGCATTGGCTCCCCGTACCCCGGCGAGACGGCGTAAGAGGGTATCCGACGCATCTAGACCTGAACCCTCTAAATAGCGATGCACGATCAACACGCGATCGATCAGCGAATCCTCCGCGGCCACCGATTGCCACAACCCGATGTGTGCAGGAAAGCTTCCCCACGGGTATTCCAGCGCATCTAATCCCTCTAGGCAGAGGCGTAGATGGCGGCTCTCTTCCGCAGTGACTTCTGCCAGTTGTTGGCGGAAGGCGGGCGGTGCATTCGGGAACTCGCTTAACGTTCGTAAGCCAAGCTCCATAGCCTGCAGTTCGATGGAAGCCAGATCGTGCAGCAGACGAGCTTGGCCTTCGCGACTGGCTAACCCCTTCTTCGGCGGCAGTTCGCGAATAGGCAGTATTTGCACATCGCGTCCAGGCGCGAACGGAATCTGGAGAGTGCGGCCCCTTAAAAGCTCCTCGAGGCATGAGTCTACGTGCTTCAGCTTAAGGCGTACGCAGGGCTCGACAAGGACTTGCGTTTTCGTACTCTCAGGGGCAATCATCAGATTTTACATATCAGGCAGGTCAACATGGGTAAAGGCTGGAAAAAAGCGGGCAAATTGGAAGCTGCGGCGAAAAAGGGTGCGATTTTCACCAAAGTCGCGCGTGAAATTTCTGTGGCCGCAAAACTTGGCGGCGGCGATCCCGAAGGCAATTCTCGCTTGAAGTTAGCGATCGAAGCCGCTCGTGAAGTGTCGTGCCCGAAGGACACCATCGAACGCGCCATCAAAAAAGGCACCGGCCAACTCGACGATGGCAGCGTGATTGAAGAGATCTCTTACGAAGGCTACGGCCCGCACGGTGTCGGCATTATCGTCGAGTGCCAAACCGACAATCGCACGCGCACCGTTTCGCAAATGCGCAACATCTTTAAGGCCAACGGCGGCAATATGGGCGAAAGCGGCGCGGTGGCTTGGATGTTCGAGCGCGTCTGCTTGATCACCGGCAAAAAATCCAGCATCGGTGACCCGGAAGAAGAGGCAATTGAAGCGGGCGCCAACGAAGTCGAGCACAACGAAGACGAGGGATCTTATTCTTTCTATGGCTCGCCTAGTGACTTAGACTCCATTCGCTCGGCTTTGCAAAGCCGCGGCTGGGAAGTTTCGGTGGCAGAACTGTCATATAAGGCGAAAGAGAAAACGCAGATCTCGGAAGAGCAAAAAAAAGAAGTGTTCGAGCTTTTGGAAGAACTGGAAGACAACGACGATTCACACAGAGTGCACGCAACACTCTAGTCGCACCCGTGTTGCGGGTGCGACGCACTCGGCGCCCCCGCACACAAACAACCCGAAAAACCGCTACCGACCCTCTCCCTGGCTCTGCATAGCCTGAAATGCCATAGCGTAAAATTTCATCTGCTTAATCATCGAAAACAATCCATTAGCGCGACTAGGAGACAGCTTGCTCTCAAGACCGATCTCTTTCACAAAATCAGGCGGCGTGTGCAAAATGTCAGCCGGCGTAGCACCGGAATAAACCCGCAGCAAAAGCGCCACCAAACCGCGCACTAAAAGCGCATCGCTGTCGGCTTCAAAAATCACACGCTCACCGTCGAGTCGCGCATGCATCCACACCTGCGACTGGCAGCCTTTGACCTTGAACTCTTCGCTCTTCTTACCTTCCGGTAGATCGGGCAAGGCTTTGCCCAGTTCGATGAGCTTTTTGTAGCGCTCTTCCCAGTCACTCAGCGACTGAAACTCGGCTACGATCTCTTTTTGTCGGTTCACTACACTCATCGTCTATTTCACTCCAGCCATGCGCGCACCTCATCGCTTGAGAGCTCCCTAGCCCAATTCCAGGCTCTGCGGTACAAAGCAAACATCTCGTCTTGCGAAGGACACGGCCCCCATCCATGCTCGGGCGCATTCAGAAAGTCAATTTGCCCGGCGATCTGGTCGGACGAAAACCCCAAATAGGCCAAAGCCATTTGGCTGACCGCGGTTTCTAAAGCAAACGCTTCCTCGGAACGAGCCATGCGACTCGCGGTGGGTGGCGTACACAGGTAGGTGCTGCACTCCCCTGGCCTTTCTTGCCAGATTGTGCAACGACCCTCCACGCTTAGAAACGAACAGCGCAAGAGCGGCTCTTGCCCTAGCCGTCCTTCTTCGCGAGCGGCGTGACGAGCACGAAATTCGCCCGACGGTATCAGCCCTAGCGGCTGAAATATTATGTTCGTGGAAACAGGAATCTCCCCGCCGCGCTCGAGGATCGCGCCCAGAAGGAAGTTGGCCACAAATGGTTGAAAGTCGCAGCACTTGTTCGGCTTGCGGCAGCCGAGGCAATCCAAATCCACCGTTTCTGCGGCTAAGCTCTCACGTAGCCATTTACGCAGAATGGGATTGAGAGTTGCGTGAGCAGTGGCCAAAGCGGTTTCCTCAATGTAACGTCGGTTTATGGCGGATGCGATAAACTACATAACTCCCGAAGGTTTTAAGAAGTTGCAAGAGGAATTTCTGGCGCTATTTCACGACGAGCGCCCCAAGCTGGTAGAGACTGTGGCTTGGGCCGCAGGCAATGGCGATCGCAGTGAAAACGGCGATTACATTTACGGCAAACGTCGTCTGCGCGAGATCGACAAACGTTTAAAGTTCCTGCGCGATCGCATTGAAAAAGCGCAGGTGGTGGACCCCGCCACTGTGACCGGCGACAAGATCGTCTTCGGCGCCACGGTGACTTACGAAGACGAAGATGGCGCCAGCAAAACCATTCAAATCGTCGGTGAAGACGAGATCGACCCAGCCCGCAACCGCATCTCCTGGAAATCTCCTGTCGCCAAAGCCCTGCTAGGCAAGCGTAAAGGCGATGAGATCGAAGTCCATCGCCCCTCCGGCCCCCTTTACGCCGAAATCACGGACGTCAGATTCAAATAAACCCACGGAAAAGGTAGGGCCTAACATTTCCGGCAATACATTGCCGGAAATGTTAGGCCCTACCTTTTCCCGGACGGGGATGGCGAACATTTAGACAGTCGCTGAGCCGGATTGCGCCTCAATGGCACTTAGCTCACTCCGTCTCTTCCGACCCGCCTCAGGCGTACTTAAAAAGTTACTAATTTCATATACTTAGATCTATACCCCAAACGGGAGCCTGGAACCTTCCTTGCTCTATGGTAAGGCACAAGGAGTTTTCACATGCGTGCCTTATCGATTCTTTTCTCTGTTGCGATCCTGACCCTGATTGCTACCGAAGTTTCGGCCATGCCGAGCCGTGCACCGGCGAGCGAGCGTGAACCGGCGCGCACCTTCACCTGCAAGATCGTCACTGGTTACGGCACCGCAATCGGTCGTGGCTCAAGCGCACTGTCAGCCAAAGAGAATGCACGCCTCACTTGCGGTGAAAAGATGATCGATCAGTACATCGCTCAGCGCGGCAATATCCCGCAAGACGTGGCCGACGACTTGGCTTTGGCTTGCGTAAATCTCGAGTGCCAATAGACGGTTGTCTCAGCCGTTAAATGCGGCTAAGTTAACCCTATGGTAAGCAAGATTTTAGACATCCTTTTTGGCAAAACGCCTGACATCTTCGACGCCAACGGCAACGTGGTTCACAAGCTTCCCGAAGAGCGCTGGAAATCCTGGCGCGAGCGCTTCGAGAAGAATGGTGACTTCAACTGGCGCCAACATCGCGGCACCGAGCGCACTGTAAGAAAACCTCAGAACTAGCCGGAATCTTACACAGTATTTTTAGCCTAGACCATTGACCAGTTCTCATCTGGCGCCCCTCGCACCAGCCCCACTTTGGCACTAGACTCGGGTCCATCCAACAAGAAAGGACTCTTGCATGCTTCACTCACGGTTGAGTGTTCTGGTGTTGCTGGCAATGACTGTGTCAGCGCCCGTCTCCGGCCTTCACACACTCTGTTCAGGCTTCCTCCCGGAAAACGATTTTAAAGTTCCGATCACGGCCTTCCAAGTCGGCGGCATCAACGAGAAAGACTTCAATGAAGTTCTTGATCAGGTTGAGCAGTACTACACTCCGGTCATCGCGGCTAAGGGCGGCAATCTGCGCGTCAACCGCTATTGGACGGACGACACTGTGAACGCTTCGGCGAGCCAAATGGGCAGCACCTGGGTCATCAACATGTACGGCGGTTTAGCTCGCCACCAAGTGATGACCAAAGACGGTTTTATGCTGGTGGCCTGCCATGAAATCGGTCACCACATCGGTGGTGCTCCGAAAGGCGAAGGCTGGTTCGGCGTGAGCTGGGCCACCAATGAGGGCGGCGCCGATTACTTCGCCACCTTACGTTGCTTGCGCAATCTGTTTCAGCCTGCCGACAGTGCGGAGTTCGTAGCGACGCAAGAGATCGATGCGGCTGTTCGCCAAAAGTGCGAAGAGATTTACAGCACGCAAGACGAAGAGAACATGTGCATGCGTTCAGCCATGGCCGGCCGGGCCGGTGCGATGCTGTTTCATGTCCTGCGCAAACAGGCTTCTGCGCCGCAATTCACCACTCCGGACCCGACGATCGTTAGCCGCATGGATGACGCGCATCCAGGCACACAATGTCGCCTGGACACCTACTATCAAGGCGGATTGTGTGTACACGATCGCAACATTGAGCTGAGCAACTACGACGCCAATGTCGGCACTTGCACGATGGCCAACGGCAATCACGACGGCCTTCGCCCCTTGTGCTGGTTTAAACCTTAATCTGTGCGCGAATCCAGTCACGAGCCTGCGCCTCGGACTGGATTCGCCCTTCCAACTGAGCGTCGTAAAGCCCCTTGATCAGCTCGCCCAAGCGAGCACCGGGCTCCACTCCTAAAGAGATGAAATCCTGACCGTTCAAGAGAGGCAAAGGTAAACCGCCCTCAGGGGTGGCGACACTCAAATACTCGCGGCGCCACACATCCAACTTCTCCCTCTGCTCCTGCTGAGCCAGAACCCCCGCTGCTAAAACGAGAATATCGGCATAGCCATCCCCGCCCAAAGTTCTTAAACGCTGAGCTTTCGAAGAGGTGGTGAGAAGCGTATGAACGGCCCGAATCTGCTCCACCACACGGCGCTGGCTTTCACGCGAAGCTTTCCAAGCCCGCAGGCGCGCTTCAGACTCCCGCACGATCGCATCAACAGCGCCTCGTTCGAGCAAAGAGGGTCGGCAGGCAACCATCAAGGCCGCAAAAGCATTTTCCCAAGAGTGAAAGGCCGGAAACGCTTCGATACGCTCCACTTTCAATGTGGAGAGTTCGGGCCAAAAGTATTTGTACAACTCGGACTCTTTGAGCGTGTACAGACTTTTCGACAAGTGCGATGAGGCCAGTTGGCGTTTCACTTCATTCAAAATACGCTCGGCGGAAACACTCCCCAGCTGAGCGCCGTGCTTGCGAATCGCCTGCACCGCCGACTCTTCCAAATCAAAACCGAGCTGCGCGACGAAACGTATGGCGCGTAACATCCGCAAGCGGTCTTCAGCAAAACGCTCTTCCGCCACACCCACCGTGCGCAGACGGCGAAGCTCTAGATCCGCAACGCCGCCGACAAAATCCAAAACGCTCATTTCGCTCGGATCATAAAACAGAGCGTTCACTGTGAAGTCGCGGCGGGCGGCGTCCTCTTTCATGTCGGTGAACTCAATCGCCGAGGGATGACGGCCGTCGTAGTAAGGCCCTTCTTTACGAAAGGTCGTCACCTCAAAGTTATGCCCATCCTCGATCACCACAATGGTGCCAAAGGCCTTGCCCACGGCCAAAGTGCGCTCAAAAGCCCTCTCGACATCGTCGGGCGGGGCCGCGGTGGCAATATCTAAATCTTTCGGAGTTATACCCATCAGAGCATCGCGCACCCCTCCGCCGGCGAAAACGGCGCTAAACCCAAGGCTCTGCAGACGTGTCAGCACCTTTATGGCCGACCTGAAGGCGGCATGGGCATGGATATGCTCAAGTCTTTGACGAGTCTTCATGGACTGCATTATGCCTGCCTCAATGGATTTTGTCTCTCTGCTTGACCGCATTATGACAGGTCGCCCTTTCAGTCACTATGGCTGGGCCGCCGTGGAGCGCCCATTGTCCATGGACGTCTATCGGCAGTGGCTGGAGCGCGGTCATCATGCAGATATGCAGTATCTGCAGACGCACTCTGCAGCGAAAGAAAACCCACGCTCACATTTTCACCGCGCGCATTCCGCCATCGTCGTGGCCAAATCCTACGCCCCCCATCCCTACGGCGAAAGACCGCTCAAGGGTTTGCGCACGGCCTTATATGCTCAAGGCGAGGACTATCACCTTAGGTTCAAAGACGAACTGGAAAGTTTAGCAGAAGCTTTGCGACGAGAGTTTTCGAACGAAGAATTCTTATGTTTCACGGACTCGGCACCAATTCTTGAACGCGACCTTGCTTATCGCGCCGGTCTCGGCTGGATCGGCAAGAACACTTGCGTGATTCACCCCAAACAGGGCAGTTTGTTTTTCCTAGGTCAGATTCTTACTTCGCTCGCGCCGCAAACTTCGCCCCGCACTCCGGTCGCCGATGCCTGCGGCACTTGTGATCGCTGCATTCGCGCTTGCCCTACGGGAGCGCTGGAAGCCCCGCGCTGGCTGAACGCCAACAAATGCATCTCGTATTGGACGATCGAAGCGCGTAACGATGGGCCGGAAGAGATCCGCACGCGCACCGGCGATTGGTTTTTCGGCTGCGACATCTGTCAAACAGTATGCCCCTGGAACGAAAAGCACCATGGCAGGGATTGGATGCGCCAACTGGCTGAGGGCCACGCTCACAGCGAAGAGCTGTTGCTTGAAGATCTGCGCTGGATATTAAACTCAAGCGGTAAACAGATAGAAAAAGCTCTAGTGCACTCACCTCTCTTGCGAGCCCGCCCTGCCGGTTTAAAACGTAATGCTCTGGTAGTGATCGGCAATCGGCGTCTGCAAGCCCTGCGTGGCGAAGTGGAACAAGCGACAACCAATCCTAGACTTAAGGATGTTGCACGCTGGGCGCTGGCTCGGCTAACCTAAATAGGTTGCACGTATGGCCGATCAAGACGACTTCTTCTCCATTCGAGTTTCCACTCTACGCGGTGATTTAAAAATTCCGTTTGACGTCTACGTCAAGGTCGGATCCAAACAAATTCACTATTGCCGTCGCGGTGACTCGTTCGAAGGCGCCCGTCTCGATCGCTTGAAGAGCAAAAAATTAAAATTCATGTACATCCGCTCTGAGGATCAGCCGGCCTATCAACAGTATTTGGACGCCAGCATCGACGCCGCTTATTCGAACAACCCAGCCAAACCGATTGAAATCCGCGCCGAAGTGATTCAAGGGTTTCAGCAAGCCACCGCCGAAGAGTACATGGACGATCCCAAGGACGAAACGTCGTACAAACATGTGCGCAGCACTGTGCACCGCTTCGTCGACTTTCTCGATCGCGAGCCCTTCGGGGCCGCGGCCTTATTGAAACTGCAAAACTCGGATCAAAGCGTTACTCATCATTGCGTGAACGTGGCCACTCTGAGCACCGCCATGGTTTTGCAAAACGGCCTGAAAGAAGGAACCCCTCTTCACTTGCTCGCTCTCGGCTGTCTATTGCATGACATCGAACACTACTACAATCCAGAGGGCTTCGGTCGCCCTCTGGCCTCGCTAACTCCACAGGAGATGGAAAAGCGCAAAGCACATCCATTGGCCGGCGCCCACCGTCTGCAAGGAGCTCTGTTTGTAGATCAGATGGTGCTTAACATCATCACTCAGCATGAAGAGCACTTGGATGGATCTGGATTTCCAAAAGGACTTACGGAAACAGATATGGACCCACTGGTCATGGTGGCCGCCACAGCCAATGCCTACGATCGCTTGGTCGGCCTGGAAGGCAAAGCGCCTAAAGACGCGTTGAAGACTCTGCTGATTGATAAGCTGGGGATCTTCCCGCTGCCGGTTTTGCAGAACCTGCAGGCTCTGCTCAAAGAGAAAAAGTTAGTTTAACGAATCGAAGTGCTCGCGCGCCTTCTGCAAACGATGCGCGAGAAGCTTACGCATATCTCCTTTGATCAACAGATCATCCGCTAGATGCCCGAATAGACCGAGCGGCACCTGATAATCCACCAAGTCCGTCACT
This sequence comes from Bdellovibrionales bacterium, assembly GCA_019637855.1. Lineage (GTDB taxonomy): Bacteria > Bdellovibrionota > Bdellovibrionia > Bdellovibrionales > UBA1609 > JALHOQ01. Next base: position 57,419 of record JAHBUX010000009.1, on the reverse strand, counting down.
AGAGTTTCTTTCTCGCCATGCTCGTCGAACTTCATCGTATGTGTCCACGCCGCGAACAAGCCCTCCACCTGGCGATAGGTCAGGCGCGAACCGCGTAGCACATCCTCGATGCGAAAACGGATACTTTGAGTCATCCCCAAGCGGGTCATATTGAAGTGCGCCTCAGTGCCGCGCTTCATGTCCACCTCCGGGCTCAGGACCTGAACATCGATGCTCGGAGCCATAAGGAACGGCAAATGCGATGGGTCCGTCAGATAGTCAAAGACCTCAAAACGGGTGGCTGGAATCAATTGCGAAATTTGCAGATGTGCCATAGGCACACTATTGACCCAAAACCTCAGGTTTTTGCCAATGAAATGCATTGCGGCACCCGCATTTTGGTGGACTTGAGAATGACGAAAAGAGATTTTTGTCAGCACCATGAAATCGTTTACTCCCGCTGATCCCACGTTGTTCTTTTCGCGCCAAGACCCCAAAGACCCACGACTCGGTGAACTGGCAGAATCCACGCCGCAAGAGGCGCAAGTGGCCCTTATCGGCTACCCGGATGATGAGGGCGTCAAACTCAACGGCGGCCGGGAAGGCGCCCGCCTCGGTCCGCAAGAGATCCGGCGTGCGCTTTATAAAATGACCCCTCACCCGAAGCGGACCCGCAAACGTTTCTGTGACCTGGGAGATCTGCATTCTAAAACCGCGCTGGCTGAACGCCACGAAGAGGCGGCCCGCGCCGCACAGGATGTGCTGAAGCAGAAACAACAACTGCTTAGTTTCGGCGGTGGTAACGATTGGGCATACTCCGACGGCCTTGCTTTTCTAAAAACCCATGCCAATGACAAGCCGCTGATCATCAACGTCGATGCTCATTTCGATGTGCGCGATCTCGAACGCGGCCCGAACAGCGGCACTCCGTTTTATCGTCTGCTCGAAAGCGGCATACCCTTTGACTTTGTCGAGTTCGGCATTCAGACCCACTGCAACTCCAAGCACCACTGGGACTACGTGCATGGCAAAGGCGCGCGCATTCTTACCATGGAAGAGTACTTTGATTCCGGTTTAAGCCTGACTGAGTACACCGTGCGCGCGCTGGGCGAATGGATCTTACGCAAGCGTCCAACCTTCTTAGCTGTCGATATCGACGCTTTCGCACTGCCCTTCGCCCCCGGCGCCAGCGCGCCCGGCCCGCTGGGCCTTCTGCCACAGGAATTCTGGCCACTCTACCTGACCTTGTTGCAACGATTGGATGTGCGGGCGCTGGGGATTTACGAGGTGGCACCAACTCTCGATGTGGCCGCCGCCACTTCCAAATGGGCAGCGCAATTGGCGCACGGATTTTTACACGATGTTTGAAGAGCTCAAATTCTCCCTGAGCTTAGGCAGCGACAATCACTCCGGTGTGCATCCGCGGGTGATGGAAGCTTTGCAAGCCGCCAATCGCGGCCATGCTCACGCCTACGGCATGGACGAACTGTGCCAACTGGCCACCGTCGAGTTCAAACGCGCCTTCGGACCTGAGGTGGAGGCGCAGTACGTGTTTACCGGCACTGCCGCCAACGTGCTGTCGATGGCTACGCAGGTACGCAGCTTCGAAGCGGTGATCTGCTCCGAACAGGCCCATTTGCACTTGGATGAGTGTGGCGCACCCGAAAAGTTTCTTGGCACAAAACTTTGGCCCCTGCCCTCGCGGGACGGAAAGATCGCACCGGAACAGTGTGAATCCTTACTGCAGCGAATGGGTGATCAACACTTTTCGCAGCCCAAGTGCGTAAGCCTGACTTTGCCCAGCGAATTCGGCGTTTGCTATTCACTCGATGAACTGCGCGAATGGCGACGTTTTACCAAAGAACGAAATCTTATGTTGCATCTTGATGGCGCCCGCTTGGCCAATGCCGCCGCGTTTTTGGATGTGAGTCTTGAGGATCTGACCCGTGGCGTGGGCGCCGACGTGGTTTCATTGGGCGGCAGCAAAAACGGTCTGATGGGTGCGGAAGCGGTTTTACTTTTCACTCCCGCCGCCAAGCAAGCGTTCAAATTCTATCGCAAACAAGCGATGCAACTGTCGTCGAAGACACGCTTTTTAGCCGCGCAGTTTTACGCCTATTTAAAAGACGATCTATGGCGCCAGATCGCCGAGCACAGCACAGGCCTAGCACGCGACTTAGAAGAACGTCTGCGGGTGAACCACCCGGATTTCAAAATCGCACTCCCTGTGCAAAGCAATGCGCTCTTTGTGCACGTTCCGAAGACGCTGCTTAAAGACCTGCGCGAACGCTTTTTCTTTTACATTTGGGATTCAGACACTCAGTTATGCCGCTGGATGATCAGCTGGGACTGGACCGCCGAGCACAATCAAAAGCTTCTTACCGCCATCACCGAGGTGAAAACATGTTCAACCCTAAAATGAATTACCACGACTACTTGCAGATCGATAAGCTCTTGAGCGCACAAAAGCCCGAGAGCGAAGCCCGCGGCCACGCCGCTCATGATGAAATGCTTTTTATCGTAGTTCACCAAGTTTACGAGCTGTGGTTCAAGCTGATCCTAACCGAACTCGACTCGATCTTAACCATCTTCCGCGGTGAGCGTGTCGATGAACGCCTGATGGACCTAATCGTGGCTCGACTGCAGCGGGTGATCGAAATCCAAAAACATCTGGTCGATCAAGTGCGCATCATAGAAACCATGACTCCGCTGGATTTTCTCGAGTTCCGTGACCTCTTGATCCCCGCTTCGGGCTTTCAAAGCCATCAGTTTCGCATGCTGGAGACAAAACTCGGCCTGAAGCGCGACCAACGTATGCGCTACAACCAATCTGAGTACGATCAATTGCTCAAACCCGAGCAGCGTGAGTCCATGGCCGAACTCGACACGCAATCCACGCTGTTCGAATGTGTCGACAAATGGCTGGAGCGCACCCCATTTTTAAAGATGCAGGGCTTTGACTTCTGGAACCTCTACAAGCAAACCGTGCAAGACGTGCTCACCCACGACTTGAAGATCATCCAAAGCAACCCCGCTCTCGGCGCCGCCGATCGCGAGCGCAATGAAAAAATCCTGCAAATGTCCTTGGATGCTTTCTACGCTCTGTTCGATGAGAACAAATACAATCAGGCCCGCGCGGCTGGCGATTGGCGCCTATCTTACAAATCCGTGCACGCGGCTCTCTTGATTCAACTCTATCGCGACCAACCCGCTTTGCAGCTGCCATTTCGCCTACTGACAGCTCTTATGGATATGGACGAGTACTTCACCACTTGGCGCCAAAGGCACGCCCTGATGGCCAAACGCATGCTGGGCTCTAAAGTCGGCACCGGGGGGTCGAGCGGCTTTCAATATTTGAAAGACGCCGCCGACAAACACAAGGTGTTTGGCGATCTGTTTCAATTGACCACGTTTTTTGTGCCGCGCTCAAAGCTGCCCGTGCTACCCAAAGAGGTCGAGCGCGAGTTGGGTTTTCATTTCTCCAAGTAAAGACCTAGGCCAGGATCAGGCCAGTTCGGGAAAGTCCTTCACTTCGGGCAAGAGAACAGCTCGAACGGGCGAGGCATCGCCGCCTTCAATCGCCAGTGGCAGCGCGATTAGGGTGTAGATGCCCTCGGGCACGTTCTTTAATAACAACCCTTCCAACACCGCCAGGTCACGCTGACGCAAAATCTGATGCGACTCCAGAGCCTTTGAGTCTTCGGGATCCACCGACGGCGTATCAATACCCACGAGCTTTACACCTTGATCGGCCAGCCAGCTCAGCAACTCAGGCGAGTAGGAATTGAAATGCGGGTTCCAATGGTCAGGGTCCACAAAAGAGCCCGTGTCGAGCAGGACGCGCGGCGCTTGCACAGGGGTGTCGAAATCTCGCGGCATCACCCGCGCTTTGGGCGCCAGCCCCGACACACGCACGACTTGCGCTCGTCCCATATAAAGCCCAGGCGAACGTTTGTCGATGCTCACACCACGTGCCCCGTAGTGACTGGGAGCATCGGCGTGCGCACCTAAATGCAGAGTGGCCAACATGGCCGAGAGTTCCAAGTGATGACCTTGGGCAAAGGACAGCGCGATCTTGCGTTCAAAAGGCTGATCGCCAGGGAATACCGCTAAGCGCGGCGATATTTTCGGAGTGATGTCAAAAAAATCTGCCATTTCTTGAAATGTTGGCGAAGCTTAAACTTCCGTCAACAAGGAAATGGCAGATCCATCAACTAGGACTTCAAGGTGAACGTGCGCAGCGGTGCGGCCAGGCGCGGTGGCATCATATTGGCGATCATGTCCAGCGTCGTCTGTACGATTCCTTCCTCTCGCACTTCCGGCTTCATCTCCTCGAAGGCTTCGCACATCACTCGTGCCTCATCCTCCGTGAAAAGCTGACGCGCCACTGGGATAATGCGTTCCTCTTCTTCTTGAATGTGATGATTCAAAGCTTCGCGCAGTTTCTCGGCCGTCTTCTTAAATCCAACGTCGATTTTTTCTGCAGCTTGCAGAGTGCGGAGCAAGGCTTCCGCCTGCATATGCTCTTCATAACCGTGCCACACTAAATCCTGAGCCGTATTGATGGCGCGAATCGAGTTGTAAAACACGGCTTCTTCGGCGCGTGAGTGCGGGATCAATTCATCACGAATTTTATCCGTTAGCTCCTTACGTACATCCGAATCGCTCTCATCCAGATTGACGAGCACATTGAGAAGGTCTTGCACCTTACGATGATCTTTAACCAGGGCTTGATAAATATCCATAGTGTGCGGCTCCTTTCGCGTTTCTGTCGTTGCAAACGTATTGCAAACGCGGGCCCACCCGAAGGCTCAGAAAAAATGAGCCTTCAACCGCACCACTCGGGGCATATTCGGAGAATGTTCCAGGAAAGGACTAGCGGTTCCAAACTCCATCGGCGGCGGCCAAGCATTGAGTCGCGCCAGGAACCTCTTCTTTGCGAGTGTAGCTCCAAGCTTGCAGCCGGGCGTCTTTACCCTCTTCCAGAAGTTCACCCACGGTCACCTTGTCGTTGTCGAAGGACAGCTTCCAGCCATTGAACAGCATGCCGTTGTCGCGCGAAGAACCTTTGGCGTCTTTGAGACTTGCCGCAATCAGATTTTGATCCAGCTTAAAGTCAGACAGCGACAACCAACCCTTCGCAAAAGCATTCATCATCAGGGCTTGAAGACTCGCTCCCGAGCGTACGAATCCACACATATATTGATTGATGGCCGCGCGATCCGACGAGGCCTTCGGTGCCTCTTGCACCATCACTTTATTGGATTCGTTGGCGTCCATATCTTTGGCTGCCAACTCGGCTTTGCAGGTCTCGATTTTTTCCGCGAATTCGTCAGAGCGTTTTTGCAAAATCGTTTTGTAACCGGTGAAGCGGGCCAAACGATCTTTAAGGTACTCTTCAGTGACGCCAACCAGATCTTTTTTCTCATCCAAACCGATCTTCATCTCTTCTTCTTTGTCGGTCACGCGATCAAGCGGTTCGGTCCACATCATCGTGCCGCTGCCGCCGAACTGCCGCGAAGCAAGCTTGCGCCGACAGGACTTCAAGTCACCGTACAGCCCCAAACTCCCCAGTTTGCGCGTACCATAGACTTTGTCCTCGAGGGAATAGACACCATTTTGCAGATCACGCAGCTTCTCGGACATCTGCACTTTGTCCTGCACGACCATGTCACCCTTCTTCACGCCCACAGCCGTAGAACCAGAAACCAGACTGGACTTCTCCATGTTGGTTTCGATTTGTTCCGCCTTATGCGGATTTGATTTACAGCCAGCGCTAAAAATAAAAGTGAGAACAAGAAATAAAAGATTATGTTTCATATACTACCTCGTGAGACCTTTAGGATTGAGAATATCTAGATCTTGGTCAAGGAAGACTCCCCGACTCCCCTCAAATCCGGCCCACCCTTCGTCCTGTGGCAAAAACCATGTTCTGACATTGTCGCAATGCATTGTTAAGACGACTTCAGAATTCTCCGAAAGAGAGTCGAGCACCTGGTTGAAGGGGACCTAAAATGGTTAAAAAATGGACTCTACAATTCTTGTTGATTTCTCTGATTCCCGCGTTGGCACACGCACAGGAGGATCAATACTTCCCCCATGGCGCTTTAAGCAACGCCTACTACCAAGAAAAGGCCGAGCAAGCCAAAGCCGACGAGATGGAACGCGAAGCCGTACGCAAACGCGACGACTACGAAAACAAGCGGCGCGAATCTGAACGTCAGGTGGCTGGTCATAAGTACCAGATTGAGCAATTGAAGACGCGCCAGGCGAAGGCCCAGGAAGAGCTCGAGATGCTCAACGCTAGCCTGCAACATGTGCGCGACCAAATTCGCGGCTATGAAACGCAGCACGCGCAATTGGACAAAGATACGCAAACGGTTTTGAAACGCTTGCAAGGCGAACGTTCCGTCATGGAAGCCGAGCAGAAGAAAATGGAAGCCACAATCGCAGATCTCACGCTCGCGCGTAAGCGCTCCGAACGCGAGATCTACGAAAAAGGCATCGACGTGCAGCGTATGAAGACCGACACCGCCCGCCTGGAGACCAAACTCGCCGCGGCCGACGCCAAGAAAACCGCTCTCGACGCGGAAGAGATGAAAATGCGCACCGATTGGATGCAGGCCAAAATGGCTTTGGCTGAAGCCCAACGTCAAAACGACGAAGCCAACGCACAATTGAACGAAGCACGTGAACGCTGGAACCTGGCGCAGAAAGACTTAAGCGAAACCAAAGCGGATTTGTCGCGTGTACAGAAGGCCCGTGACAGTGTGGTGGGACGCGTGAACGATGAAGTGGCCCGCTATGAAAAAGAAATCCTCGCTGCGAACCGCGCCAAGATCGCCGGCGAAGCTGAGCAAATTCGCCTGTCTTCCGAAGCTGAGAAGATGAAAGACTATGCCGCCCGCATTCGCGAAACCCGCGATCAAGCGGCGGAACAAGAGACGGAAACCAATGGTTTGGTTTTGCGCACCAAAGTGGCTGTGGAAACGGCCCGCTCGGAACTGCATCGCGATGTGGAATCTTCCGATCGGCGCGTGCTCTTGAATGAAAAAGCCGAAAGCAAGCGTCGTGGTTTGGCCTCAGCTGCGGAGGCGGCGGCTTTGCTGAACGGCGGCCGCGTGTGGATGACCAAGCAAAAGTGCAAAGCATATCTGACACCCAACAGTTCGGGCCAGGCCGTGGGTTTCTTTGAATCCGGCCGCAAACTTATGGGCCGTGACAGCGGTGGCAACTGGATCGAGATCTCCAACGGCGCCGGCAAGTCGGTTTTCGTTGAAGGCAGCTGCGGCGACTACAAGGACTAATTACTTATGTTGAAGTCATTTGTTCGCAACATTTTAACACTCATCACCCTCACCGCCTCGGTTACGGCGTGCGTGAAGGGCGGGCAGATTTCCTCCTCTGGTTCATCCTCGGAGACAGGCGCGATCACAGTGACGCTGGTTTACCCGACCGCCTCGGGCGCATCATGGTCGCCCATCATCGACACCAACGACAACAATCGTTATCACATCAAAGGCTTGAACCTGACCATCGCCGGCATTTGTTCGCGCGGTGTGAGCAAAATCATGGTCAACGCCTACACCGAAACAGCCACTTGCCAAGGCGATGGCTCTTTCACATTCAGTAAGACCTATCTGAGCGGCGCTCAAGGTGACATCACCTTGACACTGACGGCTTATGACTCTTCCGACGCTTTGATTTCAGGTTCGACCGCCACTACTTACGTGCGTATCGATGCCACTGCTCCGAGCGCGCCGGTGATCTCGACTCCTTCAGGCAGTCCTTACGAACACAGCGGCTCGGATGCTGTGTTTCAAATTCTAGGCAGCGTGAGCACCGACACGGTGAAGCTGACTGGCCCCGGTGGCGTAACGATCACTCCGTCTGGCACCAGCTGGAGTCACGATGTGACGCTAACCCCGGGCTCGACTTTAGATTTCACTTTCTACTCTTATGATTTGGCCGGCAACCAGTCCGCTGGCACTACACAGACGATTGAGTGGTCACCTAATATTAGCCTGAAAGCGGCCGGTGCATTTCCCGGCAGCTCGACCATCACTGACGGCGTTTCGGGATTTAAACTCGAGGCCGCCATCATCGCCTATCCCGGTTCGGTTAACGACAATGGTGCCTCTGGCATGACACTTCAAACTGGCTTCAACTACATCACTAATTCAGTGAGGGCTAACTAGTATGAAAACTCAAACCCTTCTCACTCCCGTTCTGTGGCTTGCAACGGCTTTGATCAGCCTTGCCCACGCCGCGCCCACACTGGATAGTTTCACGGTGCAGGGCTATATGAAAAAAGCCAATAACACGGCGGTGAGCGACGGCACCTACACCATGGTGATCGGTGTGCGCCAAAACGGTGCAACCGTGTGGGCGAAAAGCTACTCGATTGCGGTGTCAAACGGCTTGTTCAGTCGCACGCTGACCGGCGCCGGTGACGATCTCTCCGCAGGCGCTTACTCCGCAACGGGCATGCAAGGTGATTGGTCCGGTGTGTCTCTCACCCCGTCGCTGCTCGCAGGTGGAGCGGCGGGCGCTGTCGCCATTCGCGTGTATGCGATCAGTGCCATCGATGGCACTAACCCCAGCTTCGACATCACTGTAGCCTCTGTCCCTACTTCCTATATCGCGGAAACCGCAAAGAACGTGATTGACGGCAGCATCGGTACGGCCTCGATGGCGACTGGCGCTATGACTGTGGCTTCGGCAGGCGCCGCAGATGACGGTAAACTTGTACGCTTGGATGCCGCAGGTCTCTTGGATATCAGCGTTCTTCCCAATATCGGTGGCGGTCAAATCGACTCGGGCACTGTGGGTTCGGCTTACCTGCCGACGGCGGGTACGGGAGCAGCGGGTATCGTCGACACTTCGACTCAGACTTTTGCTGGCGTGAAGACATTTGCTGACGGCGTGACCGTAACCGGTCCGACCAATGTCGCAAACCTGATCTCCAGCGGCACCGGTTCTTTCGCCGCCTTGGACGTCAGCGCCTTGAGCAATCTGACTACGCTTGCCGTTTCCGGCACAAGCCACTTCGCTGGCGCTTCTGCGTACGCCGCCTCGCCGACGGGTTTGACCGTTGACCACAATTTGGCTGTAACAGGTACGGCCTCTATCGGCGCTGTTCGCCTCGGCGGTGGAACATCGGATCTGGCAGCCTATGCGGAAGCACAAACGTGCACCATGACGGTGACGGGAACGACTGTGGCCGGTACACCGACATTCACGACCAACGTTTGCTACTACACCAAAATTGGTAAAATGGTTTTCTTGAACTGGTACTTTGTGACTTCAGGCGGAACAGGAACAGGCAATATGACACTGACCGGCCTGCCCGAAACGTCGCTCAACCAGGCAAACCTGAACCAGGTATGTACCATTGGTCATTCAACAACCGTATTCACTGGTAGCGGGATCAAAGGCGTGATCGCGCCCAACTCGACAACAGTGACTTTACGCAACAACCCTGTGGTAACAACGGGCGTGGCCGACGCCGCTCTCGCTATGGATACGACCGTGACGATGTACGTTCAATGTAACTACCTCGCCAACTAACTCCCCTAAAAACAAAAAGGCCTAGGTTTCCCTAGGCCCTTCTCACTCACCCGATGAGTGATTTGGCTTACTTCTTACAGCTCTCTCTGTACTGATCGCTCACTCCGTCCAACTGGCGCAGATCGATCGAGCCGTCACGATCTTTGAAGACCTTGAAACTCGACATACAGGTTCCAGGCGTCTGGAACGCGAACACGATATTGGAGAGGGTCTGTTGCAGTTTCGAATTGGCCTTCGACACCTGTTCGAAAGCCGGCGTGCTGGTGCACACCTTGTCACGGTTTTTGCGGTAGCCATCGAGCTCCGCCACCATCGTACGCTGTTCGCGATGGAATTTGTCGTAAGAAAGTCCCGGGTCCCACAAGACCAGCTCAGCGGTTGAGGCTTGAGCGTCGAGTTTGTCGGAAGTCTCGATCACTCTCTTTTCGATCTCGTTGAACAGATCAGTTTTGGCTTTGGCGATCTCGGAGATCGAAGAGTTGCGTTTCACTTCGCCCAATCTTTTGTATTGCGGGGCTTTGGGATCCAACATGTACGTGCGCTCGATGCCTTTTTTGCTCTTCAATGTGATAAACGCGGCGACTTCACCGGCGTCCACAAAGTTGGTGATGTCTTCGGCGGTCATCACACGTTTGTCCTTGCCCGTCGATTGGCACTCCAACGCGGAGCCACCCGAACGAAGCTTACAATAGATCTCAACCTGAGCTTGCGCTGCCGTCGCGCCCAATGCCGCGATCGCCAGAAGAGAACTCGCCAAAAGACCCCGAATCATAGATGCCTCCAATAAAATTCTTGGGGAGAATGAATAAATGGTAGCGCGGCTTGCTTGGAGTTCAAAGATCTCTTTCATCAACCATGGTCCAGATTTCTTAAGCTCCTTTAACACCAGGCTTATGTACTGGGATTCAAAATGCTAACGTCTCCGTAAGCTCAACAAAGGGTTCGCCAACATGAATAGCGCCTTGAATCTTGTTCTTGGATTGTTCTTCGCTCTGACCACGGCCGCATCAGCGGCCAATGCACAAGAAGCTCCGGCAACACCGAAAGCCAAGAAGTCAGCAAAGAAGGCCGCCACTAAACCTGCAACGACTGAGACAGCGCCGTCTGCGGCAGCGGGGGCCGGCAGCAAAGTGGCGCCCGGTGAAGTTCTCAACTTCCGCATTGATGAAGCATCAATGAAAGAAAAGGCAAGCTCAGTCCCTATGATCCAGTTCAAAGAGGAGGGTGAAAGCCTGACTCCGACCGCGGCCGAAACCTACAATGACAGCGTGAGTGACGATGCCCCGTTTCGCACCTATGTTGGGTATCCTAAACATCGCCTGAGCGCCTTGGTGGTACCGAAGAGTGTGGCGGCAACTTGGAGTCAGGGCGGTCAGGACTTCAACTTCCGCAGCAACAGCTTGGGTTACGGTGTGGCTTATGACTTGGTCAGCACTCCCCGCTTCGCCGTCGGCTTTGAGTACACGCATGCCGAACTAAAAATGGATGAAGCCAAAACCGGAAGTGGTGTTGGCGGGCGCCAGTTCCAAGAGAGCAAAGCGGGCTATGATATCTACTACGCAAAGATGCGCTATTGCTTCTTTGGCTCGTCGAGCTTTTTTCAACAGATCTGCCCCGGCTTCGACATTGGTAACGACGCTTACCCGGTGCTGTCGTGGGTGTCGGGTACGAAGTTGAAGTTGGATCGTTTGCAAGACATCGTGGCCGGTTTAAATCTGACGTATCAATCCCCGATCACTGATCGTCTCCTGTTCCGTTCGACAGCGGGCTACAATCACGGTTTGGGCATTGGCAGCTCGGGTTCAGTCACTTCGAAGTCCAACTCCAGCTACTATTTAAAGATCGGCACTGGCTTTGATTTCAATCCCCGCCACGGCATGGGGCTGGACGTATTCTGGAACAACCGCACAACCAAGCTAAAAGACAAAACCGACACGGTCGATGAAACGTGGGACAACAAAGCCACCGAACTAGGTGTGCGGGTAGCCTACACTTTCACGCTCTAAGAGCTTACGGTTTGAACAAATAAAAAAGGCAGCCTCCAAAGGGCTGCCTTTTCCTTTTCAATTTTCTAACGAAATCTAGAAAACGTTGAGGGTCGCAGACATGGATACGTTCGTGAAATCCGAACGCAGATTACCCGGCAAGAACTGAATGTTCGGGTACAAGTACACATCTCGAGTCACCGAGATGCCCACGCCAACAGACTGATAAACGTAAGTTTGCAGCAAACGCCATTTGTTGTTGTCGCCATAAAGGTGTTTCCAGTTGAAGTAACCGAACACAGTGCGGAACGAATACGTATCGTTGAAGGCGTATTCTGCAAAGGGGAAAACCCCTAAATTGAACTGCGAACGTTTATCGCCACCATACATCTTGCTACGGTTAGCAAGGTTTTCACCGGGCTTCGAATCATAGTTCAAGTATCCACCATTGACGCTAACGCCAGCGGTCCAGCGATTCTCGAATGCTTTTAAGACCGAATAGCTGACCGCAACGTTAAAATCATTGTCGACGCTTTCAGAATATTGCGAAGTTCCAATCGAGCCGCCGATTTTTGCTGTCGTTTGCAGCGGCCCCAGCTTGCCTACACGATTATAGTATAGGGACGGATTGGACCAGTTCATCTGATCTCTTTTTCCAACTTTGCCCTGAAATGGCGTGAGCATGCCGAGCGCCGTACCAAACGTTAAGCTATCGTTTTTCGTCCAGCGGTAACGGCCGCTGACGTCAATTTGCGCACTGGTATCCGTTTGTACACCAGGCTCACCCGACAGATTGGGACGCCCCGAACCGAACGCACTCTTGACCGCACCACCGGTGTACGAGAGGCCCGTTGACAATGAGTAGCGGGATTTCGATCCGCTATCCGCACGCATACGAGCGTTAGTGATCTCCTGATCGATATCACCATCGACTTTGTTTTTATCTCTTGTTTCTTCGATCTTCAGCTTCGTTTGAGCCTCGGTAGACTTTGTTTCCTGAGCAAAAGCAGTTCCGGAAAATAACAATGAAATTGTAAGTGCATAAGATGTGAGTTTCATATTTACTTCTTCTTTTAGTATTGGTTGAAATTTAAAAAGGCAGCCTTGCGAGCTGCCTTTTTAATTCAGGTTTTTAAAGTGAAATTAAAAAACGTTGATCGCTGCCTGCAAACCAACAGTCGAGTTGGCGCGAACATCTTTAGAGAAGAAGTTGTAGTCATTGCCACGCCATTGTTCAACATCCCACTGAAAATTCGGGTAGAGGTTGATATCGCGAGTAACAGCAACAGCGACGCCAAGAGATTGCGTCCAACGGATAGAGTTGAACGTCCAGCTCTCTTGAGCTGCAGTTCTGTACACCGTCCAAGGACGGAAGACTGTACGCAATTGAACAGTGTCATTGAATGCGTATTCCATGGGAACATAGGCACCAAAGGTCCATTCACGTTGACGAGCGGCATTGCCTTCGCCAAAGAATCCGCGATCGGCCGCCAAGATTAACCCGACCGTGAATTTGCTGCCATCAAAGTCGTACATCATGATGTTGCTAACACCGAGATCGGCATTTTGACCGATTGAACGACTTTGATTGTTGGTGATCACAGAGCCGGCAACAGTAGCGATATTCTGAACACCTTTAATTTTGCCCACATAGTTATAAGAAAGGTACGGATCAGAAACGTTACCCTCCTGCTTCTCCCACGGGCTATCCAAACCCCAACCCACGCCAGCAGTTAAGGATTGATTTTTAGTCATGCGGTAACGGATAGCCAAGCTACCACCCATGGAAACCGGTGGAGCAACAGCTTCTTGTGCTGTGTTCGGACGTTCATTGCCCAACGGAGTTTCCAAAGATGAGCCCATATACGAGATACTCGCAGATCCGGACCACTTCGACTTCGAACCAGACTCGGCGCGAAGTTTCGCGTTCGTGATTTCTTGGTCGATATCGCCATCGACTTTGTTTTTCTCTTTGGTGTCTTCAATCTTCAGTTTCGTCTGAGCTTCAGTCGACTGCGTTTGCTCTTGGGCAAAGGCTGCAAAGCCGAATGTCACCGCGACGGCGAGACTAAGAAATTTCATTGCATGAACCTCTTCTTTTAAAAGTTTGGAACCAACCCGAATAACGGAGTTCCGTTATCGGGCTGTTATGCATTGAGTCGTTTAAATACGTCAAGAGGTTAGATTCGTGTCAGAACGCGCGGGAGAGGCGCGTTGTAAGGCGTATCGAGTGTAAATACTACAGGAGTGTTAAATGCGCCTCATTTAGCGCGCGACTGAAAAGAAAGGGACGCCGGAGTTTAGCTTTTGAGTCATCAGAGATTGCACCTGCGCGAGGCTTAAATCGCCCTGCTCCACCAGCTGTCCGGAGCGAAAAAGTGACTGCTTCGCCGCTCCCTGATGGCCTTGCATCACGATCACAACAGGCACCAACTCATCCGGATTGCCTTCTAAAGGCCGCTCTAAGTAAGCGAGCACGTAGGATTTGCTGCCGTCTTTGTGCTCGATCTCGTACTGCAAAAGATCGTAGCCCACCTCTTCTTTGTACTGCGGGCTGCGGTACGCTTGCCGGTTAAATCCCACCACACCCTTGTTCATCATCTGAGTTAATGGCGCAATCGTGTTTAACTGACCAAAAGGCGACACGTTCCCAAATTCATCTTGGGTAAAGGTGAACCGCAAGCGCTCAGCCTGAGTGGGGTCCGTCGCCACCGTGGCTTTTTCGGTCGCCGCATCCAAGGCCACACGCAGGTTTTTCTGAGTCTCCTCACGCAACAGATCAGGTGCATTGCGGTCGTGCCAGAGCGACTCCACACTGGCGATGCTCAACACCGCCGCCGACAAGAAGATCGAGACTGAAATCCGTTTCGCAATGTCGCTTAAACGCAGCTTGAACATGATCGTCCTCCTCGAGCATCCGTGCTCTGGACATGGCTGCCTTTTTCGAAATCTATGCCATGCTTTTAGGCCCTTAGACCTCGAGAACACGGGGATTTACATGAAATTAGGTGAGTGCTAGGCGCAAAAACGGCACTAGAAATCGACGCCCAAACGGACATCCACGTTCGAATAGAACAAGGACTGGAAGCCCGTATTCGTGACATCCGTATCGCCGTAGACAAAGTTGAACTGGTGCCACTGGCCATACCAGAACAATCCCAGCTTCATGCGCTGAGTGATGTTGTAGCTAGCACCCATAGAGCCATCGAACGCAAACACTGGCTGCATACTGAAGGAACTCGCGCCATCGGCCTTTGAACTCAGTGGGAACTGGTAGCGCATCAACCATTGATAGCTCCAGCGCGCCCGGGTCATTTCTGCCAGCAACCCAAAGGACGCCGTGTTCATCTGGTTGTTCCTTAACAGCAGAACGTCGGCCAGCGCCGGCAGGAACAAGAACGGGATATTGTGCTGCTGCACACCCGCCCGCATACCGTAAACGATCGGCGCATCGAACAGCGAGAACCTGGACGTCTTGCGCACAATTCCCTCTAAGGACATCGATGTCCAACGGAACGTATTGGGCAGGATCGGCACTCCGGGAATCGTGAATTCGCCGGGCGTGTTCTTGTAGGACAAGACACCGCCGACGCCATTGCCACCGGTATACCCACCCTCAAAATACTGCGAAGGACCTTTTACGTGATGGGCCTGCAGCGTCCCGCGCGTCGGAATCGACTGACGGTAGTCCACATAGTTTGTGCCGGCACCAAGCCAAGTCCACCAACCGCTGCGCTCCCAGGGCTTTTCGCGCACGCGCTGAGCTCGTGTAGCCGTACGCTCGGTGGCCGCAGGTTTACGCTCTTCTTGGTTCTTAGCCAGGAACTGCGGCACCTTCACCACTTGATCCTTCAAGCGATACGCTTGGGAAAATCCGCTGATGATACGCCCCTGACGATCGCGCGCTCGCGCCCGCCAGTAGAACCCTCCCTGTGGAAGCTCTGTGGTGACCCGCGGTGTCCGCGTCTTGATGGTCAACGGATCCAAAAAGGCTTGTGACGGCGAAACCTCAACATCGTAGCTCGCGGCATACAGCAAGGGCGTGAAGCCCCACTGTGCCTGCCTTAACCCCTTCTCGTCGGGATCGGAGTAGAGCGCATCACCCATGGGCTTAACCGGTTCCATCGCGATCTGCAGCCGCTTGCTCGACGACCATTCCGAAGGTCTGAACCCCCGCTTACTGACTTGAGTTTTATAGGAGAAGCGCCCCGGCTCCAGGTGCTCCGCCGGCCAACGACTGTCGGTCTGCGCATACAGCCGCTGCTCGCCAGTCTCCATCTGGATTTTAAGCTCGTCGATCTCTCCCTCTTTGTAAGGGAAGAATTTTTTGAGCACGCCTTGATCGGCCAGATAGGTCTTCACCTGCTCTTCATCGGCCTTATACAAATAAGACGGATAGGCACGATTCGGGATCAAAACTCGGGTCGGTACGTGCCCCCCGCTCAAACGGAAGACCTCCAACTGCTTGTCGACAAAGAAGGGGCGTGCTTCGGTCCATGCGGTCAATTTGCCATTGCCGAAGTCGCTGCGCGCGCGCAACTGGTAGCTCCCCACAGGCAGCTCCTGAATCTGCTTCAGATCGGGAGTGTTTTGATTGAAAACGACGTCTTTGAACTCGGCATCGGTCGCGATCTGATACCACACCGTGGCTTTCTCTGGGCGACGGAACTCAAACGGCACTTTAGACAAAGAATTGGCTGAAAGCTCAAAGTGAGCGTCAGCTTGAGGCGTGACGATCATCGGCTTTTCCAAGCGCAAGAAGTTCACTTGCTCGATGGCGGAGACTTGGTCGTTCGGACCTTTAACGCGATAGAAGAGTGACACCGAGCGACTCACCGTCATGCTTGTAGTGAGCGCGCCTTGCACCGTTTTGCTGATGTGAATCTTGTTGAAAGAGGCGTCGGCAGAAAACTCGAGCTTGTAGGTTTCGCCCGCGGACGCAGGGCGAGCGTTTTCCCATGCCCACGCGAAGTCGATGCGAGCGGCGTCTTCGGAAGCAATCACTTGATCACGCAGCGGTTTTAAAATACGCAGGCCCTGCGTTTGCAAAAGGGCTGGCGTTTTATCGCCGAACACAAGACGCGAAGACTTATCGACCTTTTTGCGCTGACCATCGACGGTGACGTAAGCTTCGCCCGCGGTCAGATCCAATTGCGTCTTGCCGTCCGTGCGGCGTACGACGATCTGAGCTCCGGCACCGGCGTGCAGCGCGATCGGCTTACCATTGCCGGTATCGATCACGAATTTGTCGTTTTTAGCCAGCTTACCGAACAAGGTTCCGTAATTGAGATTCAAAAAACTCACATCTTGATCGCGGCGCAAAACCACAAGCGTGTTTTCAGTCACGGTCATCTTACTATTGCTGATTTGCAATTCCGCTTGTGAGCCGGCGCCCGCATAGACAGCGTCGTTGTACGCCAGATCCTGTCCATTGGTGGCTTGCGACCAGCGCAGATCATCTTGGTACTTTAAGCGCACATCCCCGTTGCGACTGCTGATCACACCGATGGTCTCTCCGCGACTACGGCCCGAGCCCCACATCCACTGATCGAAATAGAACATCCCGCCGGTCAAAAAAAGTATGACCAGCGCAATGGCTATAAGTATTCGATCTGTGCGATCTTCCCGCTTCAACGTCCAAGTCCCATCTATATATGCTCAAGCTATATATCGGGACTTACGGGTTATTTGCTGACGGGACGTTGGGGCTGATTACCTTGAAACATGCAAGATTCTCAACGCTTCAATCTGGCCTCGACCTTGGCTTGAGCGTTTCGCAAACGAGCGACCGTGCGCTGATTGCGTGAGTCTAAACTTCCATCCAGTGGCACTTGTTTTAGCGCTGCATCGAGCACCACTTTGGCCTCGGCGGGACGCTTTAACTCCAGCAGCAGATCGGCTTTGAGAGCTTGAGTGCTGAACCAGTTGTAGCCATAGGTCTTGGCTTCGGCCTTAGTGACCCACTCCAAAGCTTCCTTGGGCTTTTTGTTTTTCCGCTGAATGCGCGCCATGCGCAGCAAAAAGGTCGGCTCTGAAGGATAGACTTCAATCAAAGGTTTTAAGTGCGCTTCGGCTTTGGCAAAATCGCCGACGGTTTCAAGGCAAGAGATGATCCCCTGCTGACTTGAGCGCGACAGTTTAAGAATGCTGCTCTTGCCGAGCTTTTCATATTCGCTCACGCACTTAGCAGCCATAGCTTTCTCGTCGGCCTTGCGGCCAAGCGTTTCATAGACAAAGGCCAGCACTGCGTACTCCTCGCCCATCATGCTGGCCATTTCGGATTCACTAAAACCTTGGCGCTCACTCAACCAACGCAAGCGCGCATCGACATGGGTCATTTGCGAATAGCAGGCTTTGCTGTCGTATTCGCAAAAGTCCGCCCAGGCGAGCGCCCATCCATCGCGCCGGATAAGTTGACCAAGAAGGCGCTGATAGAGCTCGATGCGCAGATCCTTCTTGTCTTCTCCGCCCTTGTTTTGCTCCTCTTCCAAACGCGACAATTTCCATTTGGTGAGCTCATGCTCTTCATTCGGCAATTTGGCTTCGGCAGCCAAAAGGTTCACGATATCGCCTTTGTCTTGACCGATAGCCCATAGCAAAAGACGCGTCTCTTCCTGCCCGCGCTTGGCCGCGTTCATTCCATTCATAAAGTCGTGGATTTTCTGCAGTCCATTGCCTTCGCGACGAGCCAACACTCGTTTCTGCAAAGCCGAAATCGGATCGCCCTTAAGCGCAGTCACCTCTTTGGCCCAGGCGGCAAAATCCGCTTGGCGAATCGAGCCGGTGTAGCGCGCCACCTCTTCGAACTTCGGATTTAAAAACACGAAGCTAGGATAAAAGCGATGCGGCACCACCTTGTCCCAGTCTCCCGCCTGCAGGCTATCGCCGTCGACGTATACCTTGTACCAATCCGCAGTGGCGGTTTCGAAGGCTTTTGTTGTGAGCAAGTGCTCTTTGGCTTCGTTGCATGGCGGGCACCAATCCGTCGAAATCATCAGAAACACCGGTCTGCCCTTAGCCAAAGCTTTAGCCTTTATGGCCTCGGGAGTGCCGATCTCGAAACCCGGAACCAGTTTGGCTTTGAGTTCTTTATTCAGGTTTTCATTCTTAGTGAGCTTTTCCGTCTCCCCACTCGCGCGGGCCAATACCTGGATTTCCAGATTGATCGGCTTGCAAAAAGTCTTTTTGTCGTCACACACGTTCAGCAGCGCTTGCACCGCGCCCACTTGCGTGAACTGGCATTTCACTTCGCGCGTGGTCTTATCAATTAGCTGGCCACTACCGCAGTTTTGCGGCGCCTCTACGCTGAAGTGATGGTTCTTTTCAGGTTTGAAAGTGACGACTTCGTTGCGCAGAACTTCGTGCGGAAAGGTTTGCAAGAGCACGGGCGCGGTGGTGGCCGCGCTCGCACCGACAATGATCGATAGCAATTGTAGGAACATGAACTCCCCCTGTCAGCAGCCTAGAGATTCTAGCTGCTGACAGGTGGATGTCAATTCGACCGCTCGTCCAAATCCTCATTGGACTTCTGATCGCCACCAGAAGATTTAACCGTGTGCAGCGTCGGCGAAAAATCGCGCGTAGACGTGCGCGGCAATGGTGGCAGCGGCTGGGTCGTAGGCTTTTCGCTGGCAACGCGGCCGCCGCTTTCGGAAAGCGGGGTCAGCGCTTGCTCAAGATTCGACATCAGAGCGGCGCGCTCTTTCGCGGAACCCAACGGAAGCGGCTGGTCGGAACGCAGGTTTTGCACCAAACGACGCTTTAAAGGATCGCTAAGGCCGCGCAAGGACTGAATGTCAAAACGTGTGACCTCCCAGTTGCGCAACCAAGTACCGACCGACTCCAAAAACTCATGTGCGCTTTGGGCGACCGCGAACTTATAGTAGCGTTGATCGGGGTCTTCATCATGTTCAAGCGAACAGATGGTTTTGCTCTGAAGCAACTCACAGGCTTCCGCGGTGGTCATGGGGCGTTTGGTTTCCACAGTAAACACATAGTCGCCATCGCCACTGTCCTCATCATTCAAGCGTGTCGCCAGAAACGACTTCAACGGCATGCTGAAGGAGGAATCCATCGCGCGATCCAAATCCAAGCGCGTGAAACGCACTTCGGTCTCCGTACCATTACGCAAGGTCAGCTGGAAGGCGTCGGGCTTAAGAATATTGCCGCGCACAGAGGGCTCCCGCGTGGCCGGCTTGGCGAAGAGCATGTCCTTGTCGGAATCGATAGTGTCTTCAAAGCGGATCAGCATTTCGGAGTCGGAACGGTCAATGCTCATCACGCTCACCCGGCGATCACTCTTCGGATCGACCAACCACCCTTTTGGCAGGCGCTCAAACTCGAGCTGCCGAAATCCTTCGGCGGGCAAATTGATACGCACCGTGGATATTACGTAAGAGCCGGAACTTCCGAGCGGTCGCAGTTGCACCAAACTCGAATGTCCGTTGTTCAGATTCGAAGCGACGTAGTAGCCGCTCAAATCCGCATTGAGCAACTGCTCGCAAACGTGCTGGTGAGTGCTAGTCCCCTTTCCGGTTAGGTTCGCATCTATGGCCATCGCCGGTGCACCGCCGGTAATGACCGCAACTAGAGTGAGAGCTCTCAACATAAATATTTCCTCCAAATGATGGCTGTGCATTTCAATATGCAGGCCAAGCGCCACTCCCCCGTGCGACAGCGCCTGTGCGGCGAAATGAGTGGAAGTATTCCGCACGTGAGTCCGTTATTCGGTACATTCGGAAAACGGCCTCTTTCACCGCGTAGAAATGTCGTGGGTCTTCGCCCCCGGCGGCACGAAGATTTACTAGAGGATCTTGGCGATAAAATACTCATCATGAAATTCGCCGTTTATTCTTGCCGCCTTTTCTCGCGTGCCCTCAATTTTGTAACCATTGCGTAGGTAGAGCTGAATCCCTCGGTCGTTTTTGACACGAACCATTGCCTCAAGGCGGCTTACCCCAATAGAGCGAGCGTAAGTGTCTTGGAGATCTAGCAATCGCATTCCAATTCCTTGGCCCCAATATTCTTTGAGAACCATCATACCGAATTGTCCCACATGCTGAACCCACGGGTGCTCGCTCCATGGAAGCCTAAAGTTCAAATAGGCGACAACCTTATCGCCATCAAATGCGGCTATGTTTATGCCGGCCTTGTCGCCTTGTTGAATGGCTAGTCGCTTTGCAGCTTCCGCTACGCCAGGAAGCTCCATTCCAACATAGTGCATGGTATGCGTACTCTCGTGAGCGACTTGTTCACGAAACTTTAAGAAATTTTCTGCATCTTCTGGCGCAAGGCTTTTAAAAACAATTTCGCGCCCGTTCTTCTGCAAAAAAAATGACGGCTCTAGCTTTGCCATATTGAGGATTGTTTCTTACGCCATTGATTGAGTCTATGGCCTTTTAAAGAGATCGACTGATATCCGATATCAGAATGACTCTGGTGCCCCGGGCCGGACTTGAACCGGCACGTCAGTGTGACCCAACTCAGGATTTTAAGTCCTGTGCGTCTACCAGTTTCGCCACCGGGGCTTTTGAAGTTCTAAAAAGTGACTTTCTCGGACGCTTCTGTCAATCTTTTACGTCACATGGAACAAAAGCCGAGCCTCTTTGCCAATTCATTCTCTCTTTCCATGCGCCTCGTGCGCGAACAACTGACGCCCCTGCTTATTCTTTTTGCTGTCAGCGCCCTTTTTACGCTGACTAGCGAGAGCGTCCTACGCACGCTAACTGCGTCCGACGACAGCTCGCGCTGGGTCGTGCAAGTGAGCATCGGGCTCTATGACCTGCTTGAGGGCGTGATGCTGATGCTGGTTCTCAGTTGGGGAATTCCAAAGGTGCGCGACCTCACCGAAGCCCACTATCAACAGCACCCCTTCCAAGAGAGCTATATCAGCAGCTTCTTAGGCGAGTACCTAAGGCTCTTGGCCAATGTTCTCCTTTACGGCCTACTGCTGATCATCCCCGGCTTCTTGCGCTACATCCGCCTCGTTTTTGTACCCTATGTGGCCCTCTTCGCCCGCCCCTATCGCCAAGGCCAACGCGACTGCCTTCGACTCGCGGCCGATCTTACGCGTGGACGCTACCTGAAGCTGCTGTTGATCGTGCTGGCATTCACGGCGGTGCAGCTTGGGGTTGAGTTCGCACCTCTCCTAGAGCCTTCTCTGCACATCTTGCCGATGCGCATTGTTTTCTTAGGTATAAGCTTTTTTATCTCGATCTGGCTTTATTCCCTTCTGTATCTTCTGTTCGAGCAAGCCATGGAGGAATTCGCATGGAATTGACTTTTAACGCACAAGGAATTCTGCAACGCGGACACGGCCTCACCTATGACGACGTTCTTATCGTACCCAGCAAATCCGCCGTACGTTCGCGCAAAGACCCTTCACTAAGCACACAGATCACTCGCCGCTACCGCACCGAGCTGCCCTTTATCAGCGCCAACATGGACACGGTCACCGAAAGTGCCATGGCCATCGCCATGAATAACATGGGCGGACTTGGAATTTTGCATCGTTTCATGAGCATCGAAGAGCAAGTCCAAGAGGTACGCAAGGTCAAAGACAGTGGCGCCAAAATTCTCGCGGCCAGCATTGGCGTGAACGAAGAAGGACGAGCCCGCGCGGAAGCCCTGGTAAAAGAAGGAGTGAATATCCTAACCATCGATATCGCCCACGGACATTCCGTGGCGATGATCGAGACGCTCAAATGGTTGCGTGCCAAATTCGATGATCGTGTCGACTTGATTGCCGGCAATGTGGCCACACCAGAAGCCACCGAAGAGCTGATCGCCGCCGGGGCGGACGCCATTAAGGTGGGTATCGGCCCCGGGTCGATGTGCACCACGCGCATCATCACCGGTGCTGGCGTTCCGCAGCTGACCGCCGTGGCTTGGTGCGCGCAAGTGGCACGCTCGCACGGCGTGCCCGTCATCGCCGACGGCGGACTGAAAGCCTCCGGCGACGTGGTGAAAGCTCTTGCGGCGGGCGCGGACAGCGTGATGCTTGGCTCACTTTTGGCCGGCACTCTTGAAACACCGGGCAGTATTCATCATGGCAAAAAACATTATCGCGGAATGGCCTCGCGCGCAGCCCAAGTGTCGTGGCGCGGAGGTTTACCCGAAGGCATGGCGCCGGAAGGTGAAGCCACCTCTATCCCCGTCAAAGGCCATGTCAAAGATGTGGTTTTGGAGTTAGCTGGCGGCTTGCGCAGTGGCATGAGCTACATCAACGCCGTCGAGCTTGCCGAAATTCCCGAAAAGGCACGCTTTATGGAGATGTCTTCCAACGGTTATCGCGAATCCGGTGCGCACGGAGTGAAGTAGATGCCCGCCATTGGAGTTTTTGATTCCGGCGTCGGCGGACTCACTGTCTTAAATGCTCTTCGCGCGCGCTGGCCGGGCGAACATTTTATTTATTTAGCCGACACCGCGCGCCTGCCCTATGGCAGCAAATCCCTGCACACCATCTCTCAGTATGTCGAACAGTGTATCGCGTTCTTACGCAACTACGATCTCAAGGCTGTGGTGGTGGCCTGCAACTCGGCCTCCACCGCTCTGCTCGAACGCCCCATGAAAAGCGATGTGCCGATCTTCAACGTGGTCGAGCCGGGCGCTCGCAAAGCCGTTGAAGTCTCAAGTGGAAAACGCATAGGAGTGCTGGGCACGCGGGCCACGGTTTTTAGCGAAGCTTACGTGCGTGCCATTCACCGGCTGCAAGCCGACACCGAAGTCTTTCAACAGCCCTGCCCCTTGTTTGTCCCCTTGGTCGAGGAGGGTTGGCTAGACGACCCGGTCACAAATCTGATCGTCTATCGCTATGTCAGTGCGGTGGTTCGCAACAATATCGACACTTTGATAATGGGCTGTACACATTATCCCGCATTGCGTGCCGCAATTGCCAAAGCCGCGGGTCCAGAAATTCAGTTGGTGGATTCAGCCCATGGCTTGATCGAGGACTTAACCCGCATCCAACCTCTCGAAGCCAAAGGCGGCGGGAAAACGCAGATTTTGTGCACGGACTTCTCCCCTCGCCTTGAAGAGACCATTCGCCTACTTCTCGGCCCCACCCCCATTGACTCGTTAGAAACGGTGGATATCTGAAGGTACCAGCTTCCTTTCCGCTTTTCGGACCGCATGCGGTCCGAAAAGCGGAAAGGAAGCTGGTACCTATTTAACCAACTTCGCGTTGGTGAATTCAAAAGCGCCTTCTCGTCCCAACTCGCGGCCAATGCCGGAATCTTTGATTCCACCGAAGGGGACTAAGGCGTCGGACTTCACAAAGTCGTTTATGAAAACCATTCCCGCCTCGATTTCATGCACGGCGATCTCTTTGGCACGGGCCGTGTCTTTTGAGAAGACGGCGCCGCCCAGACCGTAGCGCGAGCGATTGGCTAGAGCGATGGCTTGTTTTTCGTCGTCCGCTTCGATCACGGCGGCCACGGGACCGAAAAGCTCCTCATCAAAGGCGACCTGGCCCGGCTTCACACCGACGAGTAGAGAGGCCGGGTAATAAAATCCCTTTTCTTTTGGAACTTGTCCGCCAAAAAGCAAACGCGCGCCCTGTTTTACCGAATGATCGACCTGCGCCGCCAACTGGTCACGCAGATCACGACGGGCCAACGGGCCTATGCCCGTCGTCGCAGACAAGGGATCGCCGTACTGAAACTTCTCCAACTGCTTTTGAAAACGCTCAGTGAAGGCAGCGCTGTTTTTCTTGGTCACGATAAAACGCTTGGCTGCCACACAGCTCTGACCGGCGTTGACCATGCGGCCCCGCGCGCACACGTCTGCGGCCAAATCCAGGTCGGCGTCATCTAAAATTATATAGGCATCGCTGCCGCCCAACTCTAAAACGCATTTCTTCAAATGCCGACCGGCGAGCTCACCCACGCTTTGGCCCGCCTGGCGCGACCCGGTCAGTGAAACTCCGCGCACGCGGGAGTCACCGATCAGCGCACTCGTTTCCGGCACACCGACACGCAAATTAACGTACGTCCCTTCCGGAAACGCTTGCTTGAATAGTCCCTCCAAAAACTCGGCCACTCCCCAGGTGTTGGGCGCGTGTTTCAATAAAACCGTATTGCCACACAAAAGCGCGGGAATCGCAAAGCGGATCACCTGCCACAAGGGGAAGTTCCACGGCATAATGCCAAGAAGCGGGCCTAAGGGTTCGTAGTGCACAGAGTGTCCACTCGAAAGCACATACTCCTTCTGTGCCTTCCATGCGCCGAAGTTTTCGCGCAAGATCTTACAGCTGGCGATGCACTTGTTGACCTCGGCCTGCGCCTCTTTGCGTACTTTGCCCATCTCAGTGGTGATCTGATTCGAAGCGACTTCCAGCGCGGCCTGCAACGCGTTTTCAAACGTACGCACACACTCCAAACGCGCCTTTAAATCCAAACGCCGCCAGTGCGGATAGGCCTCCGTACTTTGCGTCACAGCCGCGTCCAGCTCGCCAGGACTCATAAAACCATATTCACGCACAAGCTGCTCAGTGGCTGGATTTATGATCTGAACACTCATACGTTCTCCAACTTCTTGTCCTGCCCTGGCAACCATGCCGTGATGATCGAGCGCATAGCGGCCTCCACACTCATATTGGTGGGCGTTACCCAAGCCCGCGGGATAAACACAGTGACACCACCAAACTGGTAACTCATGGGCAGGTACACAGCGACACGCTCTTCTTTGGTCACAGGCTCAGGCATGTCCTTAAGATTTTCACGCGTCATCAAACCAATCATCTCAATCGCACTGCCTGGGAATTTGACTAAGACCACCTGATTGCTCTTGCGATCACTCTTCGGCTTCAAGAAATCGGTAAAATCCTTGATGGCCATGTACACGGTTTTCACCACAGGCACTTCACTCAGCAGCGTCTCGGTCAGATTGAAAAACCAACGCGACCAGGGCTTATCGACCACCGTACCGAGCAAGTAGATCAGCGCGAAGGCCAGCACCACACCCATGCCCGGGATGTAGAGGAACTCTGGCCAGAAAACCAAAAGAAGCTGACTGGTGTTGCGCTCGACCAGAGCAAGAAACCAAATGAACACATAGATGGAAAGCAGCAGGGGCAGCGCCGTGAACAACCCTTTTAAAAATGTGGACGTGACATGCTTCACAAAACCTCCATACGGCCGTCCAGCACACTCCACTGTTCAGGCAACGGGCTTTCGTTATAAGTATTTGCCATAACCGCACCATAGGCGCCGGCCTCAAAAATGGCCACGTGGTCGCCGGCCGCGAGCCGCGGCATCTCGCGCGCCTCAGCAAACACATCCGTACTTTCACAGATGGGGCCGACCACCGAATATGTCTCGCGCTCACCGCCACGAACTCTCAGCGGCTCGATGCGATGATAAGCGTCGTACAGAGCAGGTCGCATGAGGGAAGTCATGCCTGCGTTCAAAATCGCAAACTGGCGCGACACGCCACGTTTCACATAAACCACTTTGGCAATCAAGACACCGGAGCGCGCCACCAAAAAACGTCCCGGCTCTAAAAGGAGTTGAGCCGGTGAATCATGAGCGCTCAGAGCTTTGAAGTAGCGCTGCAAACGCGGAAAATCTTCTGCCCCGTCGTTTTGATAATCAATCCCCAAACCGCCACCCAAATCTAGACGCTCGAGGGGAAAACTCTGCGCTTTGACGTCGCGAAACAGCTCTCCCATTTTCCGGCTCATAGTTTCAAAAACAGAGACGTCTAAAATCTGCGAACCGATATGCACGGCCAACGCTTTCAAACGCAATTGCGGTTGTGTCTTCAACCAACTCAGCACCTCAGGCAACAAACGCAAATCCAAACCAAACTTGCTCTCTTCCGTCGCCGTTTGAATGTTTTTGTGCGTCGGGGCCGTCAGATGGATGTTCAAACGAATGGCCACATCCGCCGTTTGACCAGTGGAGGCGGTCAACACCGCCAAGGCTTGAAGCTCTTCAAAGCTTTCGGCGTTGATTTGAAAAATCCGATGAGCCAGTGCAGCCTTCAAATCCTCAGTGTCCTTTCCGACACCGGAGAAAATCACGCGCTGTGGAGAAAAACCGCAGGCCAGCGCTTTTTGCATCTCGCCCAAGCTGACCACATCCACACCGAAGCCCGCCTGGCGTAACACCGAGAGCAAGCGCGGATGAGCGTTGGCTTTCATGGCGTAGTGCACCTGCCCCGGGGCTTTGGCAAAAGCGCGGGCACGCTCACTTACAGAGTCTAAATCGTAAAGATAAAACGGGCGTGGACGCTCTTTCGCTAAGCGTTCTAAGTGCCAAACCTGTCCACCGCTTTTCAAATTCCACTCGCCGTTTTCGAACGTGAACGCCATAGCTGAACAGACCCTCCGCGCCTTGACCTTCCCTCTAGAATAATCAAAACTCAAGGGCGATGAAGAACTTTTTTATCGAACACTCCGCCAACGGTCTGCCCATCCCGGCCTATCAGTTCGGCTCAGCCGGCCCCAAGGTTCTTATCTTGGGCGGAGTGCACGGCGACGAGCATGAGGGAGTTGAGGCCGCGCTTGGTCTGCTGCAGCGCTGGTCGAATAGCTTTCCCTTTCACCTGCGGGTGACTCTGATCCCGGCTCTCAACATTGACGGTGTGATCCGCCACCAGCGCAGCAACGGCAACGGCGTTGATCTCAATCGCAACATGGCCACCAATGATTGGAGCCCTGAGGTCACAAACCCGCGCTACAACCCGGGTCAGGCGGCCAATAGCGAACCCGAGACCAGGGCACTGATTCATCTGATTGAACAGCTGCACCCCGCCTTTATTTTGTCGCTGCATTCCTGGCACCCGGTCTTGAATGTGAACGGCGACTGCAAGCAAGAGGCTAGCGCCATTGCGCAACGAACCGGCTATAAGATCAGCGAATCCATCGGCTACCCGACGCCGGGCTGTCTTGGCACCTATTGCGGGCTTGAGCGCGACATGCCCACGCTGACCTATGAGATCGAACGCGGACTGGACACCAAATCCATTTTGGAAATCCATGTACCGGCCATTGAAGAAGCTTTGAAAATGACTGAAACCACTCGGCGGAAAACATTATGATTGCTGGCTCTCAACCACCTGAAACGTTACGACTCCAAGTCGAAGCAGCCTGGGAAAAATCCACGCAAAACCCGGCGGCCCCATTGTCAAGCGAAGCCATCTTGGCCGTCGAAGAGACGGTGGGCCTTATCGATCGCGGACGAGCCCGCGTATGTTCACCTGGCAAAAACGGTTGGGAGACACACGCTTGGTTGAAACAGGCCATCTTGCTTTATTTCCGTTCGCACTATGTGCAGCAGATGGACTGCGACCCGTTTCAATGGACTGACAAAATTCCGGTAAAAAAATGGTCGGTCGATATGGGCGTAAGGGTTGTGCCTCCGGCGGTCGTGCGCTTTGGTGCCTTCGTGGCCAAGGGAGCGGTGCTGATGCCCTCTTACGTGAATGTGGGCGCCTTTGTGGACGAAGGCACGATGGTGGACACGTGGGCCACCGTGGGCTCCTGTGCTCAGATCGGCAAGAATGTGCATCTGTCTGGTGGCGTCGGTATCGGAGGAGTTTTAGAGCCGCCTCAAGCCTCACCCGTAATTATCGAAGACAACTGCTTTGTCGGCAGCCGTTGCGTGGTCGTGGAGGGCGTTCACGTCAAACGTGGCGCCGTGCTAGGTGCGGGCTTGGTACTGACCAAGTCAACTGCCATTATCGATGTGCGCGGTTCGGAGGCGAAAACTTTTAAAGGTGAAATTCCGGAAAACGCCGTGGTCATTCCCGGTAGCCGCAGCAAGAAGTTCCCCGCCGGCGACTTCGATGTGCCCTGCG
Organism: Bdellovibrionales bacterium; assembly: GCA_019637855.1. Lineage (GTDB taxonomy): Bacteria > Bdellovibrionota > Bdellovibrionia > Bdellovibrionales > UBA1609 > JALHOQ01. Next base: position 29,085 of record JAHBUX010000009.1, on the reverse strand, counting down.
CTTTGATTATCGGTACCCGCAGCGAGTCGACCGATGAGAAAACATCGCTCAATCAAGTCCTACGCGAATTTGAAATTCCGGTTTAACTAAGGAGCCTGGCGGCGCAGACTTTCCGACGGGCTTTTCAAAACATTGCGCCATACGGGCAACCAGGCGCCCACGACGGCAATCAGGCTCGAGCCCACCAGCACGGATACCAATATGCGCATGGTCAGCTTGGCCGGCAGGGTGGAGTCCGTATAGATATCCGGCAAAAGCTCCATCTTGTGATAGTCCAAAAACAGGCAGACGGCCGAGCCTAAAATCACGCCGGTGAAGATTCCAATGAAACTTAAGAGCAGACCGACTTTTAAAAACAAGCGCTGCGTGCGGCGCACGGACATCCCGAGCGCCATCAGCATGCCGATATCTTGGCGCTTCTGACTCATCAGCAAAACCATAATGATCACGATGGAAAAACTGGTGATCAACACCGCGAGACTTAAGAACAAAGTCATCGCCGCGCTTTCCATCTTCAGAGCAAAGAATAGAGAGGTGTCGCGTTCGCCCCAAGTTTGTGAGGCGATGCCGTTTTCTTGCAGGCGCTTCTTTACGCTGTCGGCGTCATAAGGATTATGTAACCGAACCTCGTAACCCATCTCACGACTGGCTGATCGCATGCGATCGGGAAAGCGGTCCAGATTGTAGTACATAAACTTGGAGTCGAATTCCGGCATTTGTGTATTGAGCAACGATTTGACCTGAAACTTTTGGAACTTCGGAATCTCGCCCTTCGGCAGCAGCAAAACCTCGGGCGGCACCAAGATCACTTCATCGCCTTCGAAAATGCCGAGCGAGCGCGCCAGGTCGACTCCGATAATCACTTCGTTGGCACCGAGCTCGGCGGACTCACTTTGCGGCGGCGGGGTGTTCTTATGCGTGACTTCCCACACACGCGACAGCAAACCCTGCACTGTCGAGTCCTCATAGCCCTTCGCCACAGCTCCACCAAAAACGCCGTCGGTCGAACGCAGAATCAAATCTTGCGTCTCATAGCGCTCAATTTTATCTACCGCTCCGGGGGTCACTTTTTCCAAAACAGCGGCCATCGCCCGAAGTCCTTCAGCAGTGGGCCGCTCCTTCTGCGGGATTAGCAGATGCGCCTCCACATTCAACATGCGGCTGCGGATGGTTTGGTTAAAGCCATTCATCACGCTGAGGACGATGATCAACGCGGCAACTCCCATGCTCACGCCGAAAATACAATGCCAGGCAATAATGCGCACGAGGGCGCCAGCGCGACGAGACAGTAGATAATTGCGGAAAATCAGCCATGCGAGCATTGAGTCGACATGCTTTCAAATCAGCTGCAGAAAGTCACTGGAACTCTAGTGAAACGCCGAGTTAAGCGCGGATAGGACTTAAGGCTCCGTTGTATTGGCCGGTTTGCGTACTTCTTCTTCTCGAACTTCGCGTACATTGCCGCGCAAGAGGAATGACTTCTGCAGGGCTTTTAGCAACACCACCGTCTCATCCAACGCCTCCACAGCGCGGCGGCTGGTGCGCGGAAGCTCCGGCGCCAACATCGATATGGCCGGCGTGACCTTTTTGAATTCCGTGGTGAGCACATTCAGGTTGCTGACGATCTGCCCCAGCTGCATACCCACATTGGGAGCTTCTTCATTGAAGGCCGGCGCCATCTTTTGCAACTGTTCACTAACTGTCGTCAGGCTGGAAACAATCGTCTCGATACGCTTGTTTTTGTTCGCTGCCGTGGTGATCTTAATCAGATCCGTAGAGAGCGCATTGAGATTGTCCACCAGAGGAACCAAACGATCCACCATCTGCACCAAGGCCCGCGTGCGATCCTTGTTGGCAAACGCTTCGCCAATCACTTTTAATGAGTCCGCCAAGTGATCAAAAGAAGCGAGAACCGCACCCATCTTTTTGCCGCTCAACAGATCCATGATGTCGGTGCTGGCTTGGGTGGCGATCAAGCCGTCGTTCTCCACCAGTTCGGCATCGGTCGAGCCAACCGAGATTTCAAGAACCTTCTCTGCTAGAATAAACGGACGGAACATCTGCACGCGGCTGTCTTTGCGAACCTTGTCGCGAAAACGCTCCAAAACTTCAAAGCGCACCAAAACTTTGTCATCTGCCATGAGTTCGACTTCGTTGACCGCACCCACGCGCAGACCCGCGATCTGAACGATCGTCCCCGCATGCACACCGTCGGCGCTTTCCAGCTCAGTGACGAAATTCACTTTGGAAGCGAACCAACCGTTCTTCACCGCAATACCGATCATGCCGAGGATACAACTCAGCACAGCGATACCCACAAAGAGGCCGGCGACTTTTTCGAATTTATTGAAGTGAATCTTCACGCCACTGACCTCGTCATAAACCAATCGCCCGACACCATCAGCTCTTCCGCTTGAAAGCGGTTGGCCAGCACCGGACTTTCGCCGGTAAAGAACATCTGCTTCAACCCGCGACTAGCAAATCCTTCATCGACAAAATGAAAGAAATCATTGAGGTTGTCCTGCTTTAAACCGGTGACCGGATCATCTAGGAATACGACCTGCGGCCAGTGAATGAACGGGCGGATCACACAAAACAGTTTGCGCTGCGACCCGCTGACGGCAAACGGGCGATGTTCTTTGATACTGCCCAAGCCAAACAGCTGCATGACCTCGTTCACCCGGTCATTGGTCTCGGAGGGCGACAAAAGATTATGATACAAGAGCGGCAGCGTAAGGTTTTCGGTCATCGACTTGTTATTGAACAAGCCGCCCATATCGAAGCCGTAGCCCATCGACAGGCGATAGGGAAGAAACTCCTCGAAGGACATTTCACTCACCGTCTCACCGTTGATGAGGTAGCGCCCCATCTGAGGCGTCAGCAGACCTGCGAGAATCTTGAGCAGCGTGCTCTTTCCGCGCTGACCGGGAGAGCGAATCCACACCGCCCGGCTCTTCGGCAGCTCGAGCGAGATGTTTTCAAAGATCGGCGCGTGGCCTTCGTAGGCAAAGGTGATGTCGTCGAGCTTAAGGGACTGAATGGCTTTGCGTTGCACGCTCATAGCGACACTCCCAAAGCCATCAGCCGCGACAGGTAGAAGAGAATCGTCACGGTCATATTGAACGCCGTTACGTAGATCACGCTGTTCACCACCGCCTTGGTGGTCACCTGCGGCACCTCATGCGGCGCCTGTTTGACTTGCAAACCTTGGTAGCAGCAGATCATGAAAATAGTCGCGCCGCCAAAGGCGTTTTTCAAAAAAAACAAACCCACATCCGCGCTGGTGAAGGCGCGGGCCAGAGAGTCGGCGAAAAAGTCGAACTGCATGTTACGCAACATCATATTGACCAAAAATCCGCCCCAGCAAGCCACCATCACAAAGTACACGGAGAGGCAAATCACACTAACGATGCCGCCCAAAAGGCGTGGGAACACGATGTAGCTCAACGGGTTGATGCCCATCACTTCCAACGCTTCGATCTCGCGGTTAACGCGCATATTGCCTAAGTCAGAAGCCACTGCTGTTCCCGAGCGGGCGATCACGATCAGCGCCGTCAATAGCGGAGCCAGTTCGCGCACGACAATACCCACCATCAACTCGCCGAGCATGGCATTGCCGCCGAGCAAGCTTAAATTGCTCGAGGTTTGCAACATCACGATGCTGCCGCTGGCGATAGCCAGAACCGAAATCAGGGGCAGAGCTTGAAATCCGGTAAAGTAGATCTGCTGCGACACCACCGCGAACACGGTACGCAGCCCCTGCGCTTGGTCAAAGAAAGCCGCACGAAACGACAAGTAGATCATCAAGAACACCTCGGCCGTGTATTCCAACGGGTTCAAGATGTAGCGGCCCATGGAGCTCAAGCCGCCGTTCAATGTCCGAACGACACTCTCTCTTGTCATATCTATGTTATCGGAGTTCAGGTGCTTAGGATTGAGACCTAAACAGGTCTAGTAGGCCCAAAGAGAGTAGAAGAGGGATTTAAAAACTTCGATGCTCAAATCGCTGGAGCGCGGAGGTACGGCCCCCGAGGACACCGAACGTGTCAGAATCAGGATCTCATCGGGGAAAATATGGCGGAAAGTCTGGAACGATCGCCGCATATGCAGCTGAGAGGTGATCAGGACCATGGACCGGCAGCGCACCGCTTCGACCAGGGGAAGGCTCTGCAAAGCGTTTCCATAAGTCGTTGTCGAGCGTCGCTCGAGTACGACATCTTCTAAGCGCAAAGCTCCGTAGAATGGCCACTGCGGAAAGATTTCGCGCAAAGTGGCGCGCGGATGTACGCCAGAGATGATCAGCTTATGCACTTGCCCCTGAGCTAAAAGATCAAAACCTTCCCGCACGCGACCGGGGCCGCCGGTGAGAACAACGGCGCAGTCGGCGCGATGATCTTCGCTCCAAGCCGAAATCGGCTCAGCTGAGATCAACGACTCTTCGCGCCGGTAGAGCCAGCCGAAAAACAGCAAGGCGGCCACCACACTGAGGAGCGTAAGCCAGCGGCCTGTCTTCATTTAACGCTTGGCGATGACTTCGACTTCAACGTGAACGCCTTTGGGTAAGCCTGCCACCGCGATGGTGGAACGAGCCGGAGGTTCGGCGGTGAAGTAGGTCGCATAGACTTCATTCACGGCGGCAAAGTCATTCATGTTGGTGAGAAAAATCGTGGTCTTGATCACATTGTTAAAATCCATACCGGCATTCATCAAGACTGCTTTGATGTTTTCCATAACCAGACGCATTTGATCCGACACCGGGCCGGTGAGCACTTGATTGGTTTTGGGATCGATGGCGATTTGACCTGAGCAAAACATAAATCCGCCCGCCTCGACAGCTTGCGAATAAGGGCCGACGGGGGCAGGGGCTTTATCGGTACGGTGAATGGTCTTCATGCTTTCTCCTTAGAAGTAAAAGAATATACCGGCGCGCAACGGGTGATCGCCGATGGTGCGAAAGCGCACTTCGCTAGATACCGAAGTCACCCCTACTCCGGCTTCCATGCTGAAGCCAAGGTTTTCCAGGCCGGGTAAGAAGAACTCAACGCCCATCACCCCAGTCAAATCGAAGCCCGAATTGGTTTTGCCCGCCAACTCCCGACTCACAATCCCCGCCGAAGCACCAGTGTAGAAGTTGAGGTTATCTTCTTTGAAAATCAGTTTCATAATCTTGGCCGAAAAGCCAAAGCGCGAGTTGTTTTTGGTGGTGTCGACGCCCAATGCGCCCATCAAACCGTACTCTCCGTTAGGAAAATAACGGAGTGCGACACTGGGCAATTCCTCATCCAGTCCGAATTGGTTGGCGTAACCGACGGCCAAACGGGACGTAAGATCCTTAGCCTGAGCGGCTGAGCCTAGAGTTAGAACGGCAATCAACAAGATGAACCGACGCATATTTTCCCCGCAAAAAAGTCCTAAGATATAGCCACGATTAACCCCTTAAGTGGCAGGATTTTCAAGAACATTCTGGACAATCCTGAAAGGCCCGATTACAAGTCTTCGTTCCAAGCCATTGTCTGTGGGCGTGTAGCTCAGTTGGGAGAGCATCAGCATGGCATGTTGAGGGTCGCAGGTTCGATTCCTGTCACGTCCACCATTTTATCTTCAGAAACCGCGCCAGCAGCGGATCTCATAAAACAGGCTTCATCCAACCCACAAGTGTGGGCGCTTACGTTTTGTGACTAGAGCGTTATATAATTTCGCGCATTTTTTAATCGTGTTGTTGTAGTGCTGGTCAGATTTCCAGTCGCCTAAGAATTCGACGTGCTCTTAGTGGGGAAACTCGATCGCTTGTTTCACAATCTCTTCGGTATGCTAACGCCGCTGCAGTGAGGCACTGGCGCTAAAAAAGCGGATTAGTGCCGTACGGGTGAAGCGTGCGGGTTGGCAAAGAACGAGTAGGTCTTTGCGTCCATCCGCACATTGTCTGCGCTAACGTGCTCAAGGGCTGGACTTAACTCAACAAATGAATCGGTCTCTCGCAAATTTTCCGGGTAAACTGCCAAATTGTAGCCTTCGGGGTTCCTAATCGAAGGGTAAATTATCGCCTGGATTCCAGCAAGGAACGCGTAAAAACCCAACCATTGTGAATTGCTAGGCACATTGGTCAAGGTTTGCCATTGTGTGAAATTTTGCTCAAAGATAGACGACATAAGCGTATCCAAATCCTCGATGGGGAGGGTAGCGGTTTGATGCGGAGGCTTTTGGCCCGTGTTAGGTAAATCTTTGGGATCTTGATTTTAGAAACGACCCCAAGGAACTCTTTGAGAGATTCCTTCTGACGAAGATCGAGAACATTTCTCAATACTACACGTACTGTTGAATGCAGGTAAGGGCCTATAGGCGCCGTATACATCTCCTCAGGCGTTAACTTGCCGATTCCAGACTGTGACGGATTCAAAAATTTTTCCGCGCGGGCGGTCGCCTCATCGCTGGCGAGATATAGACACCCAAAACTTCTTTGCGAAGGCGAGATGTGGCCTATATTGAAGCGACCCGGCACCTTTTGGCTTCCTAAGACGCTTAGTGGTGACTTCGTATGATTGCCCGTTACAAATCGTGAGAGCGCGGCGTGGGAAAAAGATGGCAAGCTCTCTTTGAAGACTGAGAATAATTTCATCAAGCCTCCGCTCGCGCTGCTGTGCCAAAAACGTCCAGTACGTCTCCCACCAAAAGAGAACCGCAGAGCTTGCCTTATGTAATCTTATTAGTGCTATCTCAGCGTATGCTTCTGGCGAGATTTCGAGCGCCTCAAGAAAGACCGAGAGTTCATCATCAGGTTTTTTCGTCACCGACTACTCGTCTCTTACGGCCTGTACAAATTCAAGAAGCTTTTTGTATCTTCCTATAAGGATCAAATTTTTAGGAATAGCTGCTCCCAAATGTAAATTGGGAGTATTGATCCAAAAGCGAGCCTTCTTACGGTCACCGCCAAAGCTCTGAGCTACAATTTCGAGAGCCGAGGCCAATTCCTGAAGACGAAGTGTCGCCACAGGTCCCAGCCGGTCTTCCCGCAAGGTATCCACCCCTAAAGCCTTCGCGAGTTTATTTAATGAGATCTCTAAAAACCCTGCGACTTCGGAGGGCTTCGCCTTACCCTCATCGGTAAAGAGATGGAGGTGATTTGTAAATGTAGAAGCGGTAATTTCATTAGCGACGGGTCTAGACACTTATCCTCCACTAAAGGTATCGGATCTTTTCCGCACAACATATACCACATTTTACCCAAAAATTACCGAACATTTACCTAAAACATAACCCATTGGAATTACAGGCAGAACGTCGAGCGGCGAGCGTTCGTAAAACTAAAGCCTTAATAGACGCAGGCGCAGTTCACTTTGATATCACAGATTTCGCGCGCGGGGGCTAGCATAGTCAGAGCTTGCTATTACCGGCGAATTCTTTATGAATGATAGGTCTGACCTTCTCGCAGGCGCGAGTGAATTCGCGCCTGCAGTCCCTCCAGAACGACATTCGCTGCTGCGCCAAGCCAAATTCAATACCTGAAAACTCCACCCACCAATCAATTGCGTGGAAGTGATTGCGCAAATGCCAAAGAAACATCTGCAATTGGTTGAGCAGGTCTTTTCGATCGTTTCCCAGTTCGTTGAAAAAAATCTTGAAGTCGATTTTCTTGCCGTTCACCTTAAACGAATTCTGATTAACTGCCAGTGCCCAATTCGGATGCGCGCCTACATCTGATGCAATGACATAGGTGTCGTGCGGAAGCTTTAGCTCTTCATATGTCTTGGCCAGGCCGCCAAGTTCGGACGGTCGACCAGCCCATCTTTGATATGACTTATGAAACTGGGACTTCTTGTCAGGCTCAAAGGTTTTGAACCAGAGTTCCCCGTGCTCCTGATGATCTCGCAAGAATGCGGAGTACTGAATGGCTTCGAGTGTCCGACGCGAGTAGATATTTGCATCGGTAATATGGCCCGAAACAATGTTTGCCGCCGCTTTCACAATGTTTACGTAGCAGCCTGAGAGCAAATAGAAACGGGCACTACCGGATGGCGTAAAAAAGGTTTGCATGCTTGCGCCAGAATAGAGATCCGCATACATGTCCGTGACGTTGGTCAAGTGCAAGCAGTAAGGCTTCAGGTTTTCCAGAGATGCCTTACGGTTGTGCTCATCTGCAGATATAAAATCATCCAAATTGAACCCTAACAGATCGTTCACTTTCACAAATCACCACAGTCCCTCAAGCTGCTCCGACGCCTTTATGCTTTACGCCAAAAAAGAATTAATCTCCTAGAGAATCCTGAATAGCGGCACGACCGCCCTTTGTCGCCTATTTAGCGCGAAGGATCTTAACACGCCCGCCTTGCTGCACCCAAGCTCAGTCGCAATCTTTCGGTATATGAATTTATTATTCTGTTATACACTGGTTATAACTAAAATAAGTACTGAGGATTTTATGAAAAAGAAACTTTCGGCGATCGGCAATAGCTATGGTATCGTGATTGAAAAACCTATTCTGGAATTACTGAAAATCGACCGAGACACCGAGCTGGAGATGACGACTGATGGGTATCGTCTTGTGATCGAGCCCATCCGCACAGGCAAGAAAAGCCTTCGTTCTTCGGTAGAAAAGGTCATGAAAAAGCATGGCCCCACTTTCAGGAAATTGGCGAAGTGAGCGCTACTGAATATCGCTTCTTAAGTCTTGAAGACGTTTTGGAATTGCACGAAATGTATCTTGCGGAAAAACGAATCGACAAAGCCAAGCTTACAAAGATCTTCGAAAAGCTTGCAAAACCTTATTCGGAGTAAAGTCGAATGGAATCCAACTATGGTAACTCCATTAAATTATCTAAACCACCCGCAAGCGAAATGTGCCCACCCGGTTATCATGTGGTTCGCGGACACGAGCGTACATGTCATTCGGGGACCCGCACTTGGGTTGATGCCCATATTCGAAGAAATCGCGGATCGAACCCCCAAATACTATTGATCGAGAACATCCATCATTTGTACTGGGCTTCCAACACAAAATACGGTCGAATCGGCAAAATCCATGGATTTCCTGAGAACGCCGAATTGGATACGGTTATCCAATTTTGGCTCGATTACTGGAAGGAGCAGGGCCTTAAGTTTCCGACCGGGCTCGATCCGTTGCTAGTCAAAACAATCATTGCGATTGAATCTTCTTTCAAGCCCAAAGAAATAACCAAGATCAAAGGCAGTTCGGCGACAGGGCTCATGCAGATCACCAATGAAACCCGCGGAGTTCTTTCAGGCCGTCCAAGAAAAGGATACCGCGAATTGAAATCAAATTACTTCGAGCTTTCGCAAACCGATGTACAAGATCCGATTGTCGCCGTCGCGGCTGGTACGCGCTGGCTCGCCCATAAATATTCCATGATTCCGAAGCGCGCGGAAAAGACGCTTCATAACACCATTAAAAACTATCATTCCTGGGACAATCAGGGGGAAGCCTATGCAAAATCTGTGGAAGAGCTTTATCAAAAGTCTAAAAAAGGCCGTTAGTGCATCAGCAATTCTGACGTTGGGAGCTATATCCGCTTACGCGGCCAACGGTAAAATGCCTATTGATGAAACTGAGATCAAGCTTTCCGATGGGCGCATCATTGAAGCCGTTCGTTGTGGTGTCCATTGCCACTGCTTGGTCGTTAAACGAGGAAAGAGTACCTTGCACAAACAGTGCTACGAGGCAGAGTTTGACCGCCTCTGGGATTACGCTTTTTTCGTTCCCGTTAAACCAGGACGTTATATCTTCGACGTCAACGGAGATGGCTCACCGGAAATCGGCGTAGCCACTTGGGATGGCGGAAATAACATTGCCAATAGATATGCGCTCGCCTTTTCCATTCAGGGCGATAAGCTCACCTATTTTGGACGGGAGAAATTTAATTTGGAGTATGGAGAGTCCATTTACAAATAACTCTAAAATTAAGTCGAATCCAGAATGCTTTTTCTTTACTTGGTCGGTACCGATTTCGACCAAATCCTCCAATATTCCGCCGTTTTTCATGATTTTTTTTCGAAAGCTAAATAGCTTAATTGTAACTTTGCTTGATCATGGAAAACTTGGGAAGCTGCGCGCGGCCTGAGCTTCATTGCCACTAAACGAAGACGCCCGCTACTTTAAGCGGGCGTTTAGTCAGGATCGAAGACGTCCTCTAGATTGCCCAGAGCGCCCCCTTAGTACTAGAACCGAAGGAGCTTTAAGGCTCAATCCCGTAGGTCTTCACGCAGATATTCGTCAATTCGTCGCTAAAGAAGAAGTCATCCAGGACTTCAGCGCGGGTCATTGCCCCGGTATCGAGCATGCTCGTCCAGAACTTGGAACCCTCGACATCCTTATAACTGTCGCGAGAGAACACGATGTCGTAGGCGTAGTGCACGAAATCGCGATTGTTCAACTTCGCCTGCACAGCGCTGGCTTCAGGTGAAACCACAAAGGACTTCGTGACGTTACGACAGCCATTGTAACCTTCATAGTCCCGCGACCAGAAGATCAGCCCCCGGTCATCGGGATCACGCATAAGAGCTTTTCTGTAGACCACAGTGACGTACTTGGCCCGCTTCTGCTCTTGCGGAGTCAGATAGTCCATCACCGACGGCGGATTCTCAACAGTGCAAGAGGCGTATACATAAGACCCACTCAAAGTGCCGTTGCTGCAAGTTCGTGTTTCTGATTCAGAGCTGCAGGACTTTCCACTGGCCACGCTGGCCACCTTATAGGCCGTAACACGCGCGCCATCATTCACCGTCTTGCCCTGGAATGTGCAAGGCTGATTGACTTGCGCCGCCACAGGAGCCTTCGAAAGATAGTCGGCCGCATTGGTGGTGAACGTCACGACATCGCTGGCTTCGAAATAGCTGACAGATTTGCAGGAGCCCGAAACGCAACGTAGGATCGTGTCGGACTGAGTGCGGATGCGAGTACCTTCACACTGAGCCATGATGCTATAAAACTCGGTCGTCGATCCAGAAACCGTTAAGTACAACCGCTGAGCACCCGCGGCAGCTTTGAACTGCCCACCATCGCGGGTTTGGCAAATCGATTCGCAACTCGTGAAGCGATAGCTGCTACTGCCCGTCAAGGTTCCGTTCTGACAGATTCTCGCTTGAGCTTTGCAAGCGGAGTTCACGGGCGAAGCATTTTCAAAAAACGAGTACCGCGTGTCGTGCGGAAAGATAAACTTGTTCGTCGACGGGCTTTCGCAGGCTTTTCCCGGCACACTGGTCGAGGCGCCGTAAAGGCGTTGCACCCCTTCCGCATCGAGCGGTGACACCCGCGCTTCGGCCACAGTTCTCATCACCGAAGCCATATAAGCGTACTGCGGCTTCAAGGTGATACCGGCATCAGAAATCACGTTATATGCGTAGTGCATGATCGACTGAGGATCATATTCGCCTAACGCCCTGGCGGCACTCACCGGCATAACAGAAGAGTAGTACTGAGCACTCACATTGGATGGACGCGAGGCCGGATAGTTCAGGTAAGCCCCCAAATCCGGACGTTGGTGCTCGTGCACAAGGCCCAAAGCATGTCCGAATTCATGCAAGATCGTGGGCATTTCGGCCGTAGTCATCGCATGCATGTAGCGACGAGACGTTCCCAAGGGATATGTGGCACAAGCTCCGGCAAAACTTCCACAACCCGCAATGATCTCATCGCGCGTCGATAGGATTGCCGCCAAATAGAACTCTTGAGTCCCCGTGTAAGCCACGCATTTGATGTTGGCGTACTGCCCCCAGATACGACAGGCTTCGCTGATCTTGTTCTTAAAGTCATTGCTCTCAGTCACCGTGAAGGCGGCTTCGTTGTAATCGTATTTGATCGGGATAAGACCTTGCGGCCAGTACTTCATACCGATGTTGTAGTGGGCGGATTGCACACTGATCTGACCAGGTGCGGGCGTGGCGCCCCCGTCCATAATTCCGGCCTGCCAATTCTTGTAAACATCCTCGTGCACAAGCATGTCGCCCAGCGCACGAAAGTTACCCACGGCTTTGGGCTCGCTCAGCGAAGAGTTTTCGCTGTACATGTAACTCTGCATCCTGCCAGAGCAATTCAAAAAGGCCACTGATTGCAAAGCAATCACCGCAAAGGTCACGGCAAGATGAACCAGCTTGGACATCGACTTCCCCCATAATTCACAGAGTCGACTTTCAGTCTAAGATAGAAACCATCTCGTTGCAGAACGTCGATCGCAAAAATAGGAAAATTGCCTCAATATAGAACGGTGATTGTTTCATATCGAAACAATAGCTGGCCCCTCGGGCCAGATATTAAAAGTCCAAAAGCAACTGCGCGCAGGGGCGCCCACCACCATTTCGAGTAATGAACTCTTCAATTTGCGACACCGTCTGATTGCCCACGTTTGGCAGCCTCTTTAACCAGGCGCGAAACGCGGCCTGATCTGCGAGGCTATGCCTCTTTGCTAAGAGTTGCTCATATGTTTTGATTTGCTCATATTCGATCAGTGAAATCAAAGCGCGAGCGGGAAAACCCATATCGCTCAATAAAGTGACCCGCATTTGTGGAAAGCCTTCGACAAACTCGCAAATCTCCTCCGCAGATACATCCGCGATGTTGGGAATACGATCTAGTCGATCCCTAAACGCCTTTTTGCCCAAACTTCTGCGGGTCAAAATCAGCTGTCCGACATTTTCGAATTGGGCTCTGCTCAAAGCGTTAACGGAACGCGCGCTCAGGCCAGAATCTGATAGCAAAATTTCGTAAGCTTGCTCGGCCGTCGAATCGATCTGGCCATTGATAAGAATGTCGATCTCACGCGCCATCTGACCGTCAACTCCAGAGTAGCCCGGCGCATACCAGGGCCGCTCTGCGAACCGTCTTAGTTGCGCTATAGTCTTGATCGATTTACTTTCGAGCATCTTATATGTTCTTGGACTAATATTGTTTTTATATATCCAAAGCGAATCAAATCCGGGACTAGAGGCCGCATAAACTACGCTGCAGGAAAACGAAAGAAAGAGAAAAAATCGCAAAGGTCGGGTCATATATCAATTCCACTATTCCGGATCGATGATCCAGAACTGCTTTGTTCTCGAATCAAATAAAACATTTTCTTCGTAAATCCAGATTCCAAGCGGTGGGATCTCTGATGAAACTTTCACCTCTAAGTGCAGCTCGGGCAGAAGCAGGTTCCATTCCTTATCAATGAACTCCGTTACATTCTCTACTCCGTAACGACGAACGATTTGACCCTTAAGCAATTCAAGGTGCTCACTATAGAGCCGCCGTATTTCAGACTTCAATTCTTGAGAGTAGCGTTCGTCCTTAAAGAGATGTTCGATAGTTACGCCCTGAATATCCTGATAGAATCTAAGCGCTCTATACCTACCAAGCACAGGGACGATCTTAAGCAACCCACGGGGAAAATTGGACGTCAAAAGTTTGAACTGCCTATCGCTTCTTTGCGCGTCTTCACGGTCAAAATAAGCCTTGATAACAAAGTGGTCACCATCCCCTGCCGACCAACGAAAGACTTTAGCCTCACTGCCGCCATTGTCTAATCGCGACAGTATTCCTATTCTTCCCCTAAGCCATCGAACCAGGTCTTCTACTTCGTAGACTTCTTTAGCTGTCGCTGGACGACCTAGGTAAGGGGGAATACTAATGTCGCTATCTACGAGCTTCGCCAAGAGCCTAGCACAGGCCTCCACCCCCTCCACAGAGTCGTCGGTTGCATGGCCGTCCTTACCCAGCAAAAAAACACACACTAGAAGGACCAAGTATAGATGAAGTTGTTTCACATAGGAACGCAATTACGCCTCCACATTAAGCGGCATTCCTAATGATTCATTTTATATGCCAAAACTCAAAGCTCATGATCACCACATAAACAAAACTAAATTAGTTAATATGGTGGTTTTGTGACTTATGCTGGCAGGCTCATGATGAGCGGTGTGTTCGTACTGCAAATATAGATATTCACTTAAAGACCTCAAACTGAACTTCAATAACGGCCCCAACCGCCGAATCGTTAGTCGACCCATCGCCATAGTAAGTAACGACCAATTGCCCCAACTGATTGGGATTAAAAGCCTCAGGATCAAAGCACGCCACTTGTTGAGTGACCGCTTTGAGGCCTTGCGGCCCGCGCACATTTACCGACATCGCCGAATCCACTGTTAAGCAATCCACACCAGCAGAGGCTTTGACCGCCCCAACCAGCGCCGTCAGTGTCGGACTCTGCGCCATCGCCGCCTGTAACGTCTGTTTTGCAAATGCAGTGGGTGCCGCTACCATCAACAAAACCACGGCTAATTTCTGAATCATTTCTTTCCTCCATTTAATTTTTGTTCGCAATTCTGTTCGGCGCCGGCACGAATGGCATGTAAGACCTCAGCACTCTCATTCACCACCCGCTGAGATATGGTCGGATCGCCAAAGAAATAGCCGAATGCTCGCAAGCGATTCACAAAGCCTGGATTCACACTGTTGTTACGAAGATCGGCCAACAACCCTTTGGGCTCCGCATAGAGCCATTCGCTCGAACGCCAATTCCACTCAGGCACACGCCTCACACCCCACAAGCGGACCGTCTGCGCCACATGGCAGCTCGCGCAGTCCATTGTACCCGTATCTTCTAAGCGCGGATTCTCGATGCGTAAAGCCTGCTCCAAGGCCTCACGGATTCCTTCGCGACCCATTCTGCTTTCGGCCGTCACCGAATCGGTCAATAAGGTCTCCCAAGCCGCACCGTCAGGCATAGGACGAAAACCGATCCGTAGCTCGTTCAAATTCCCCACATCCACCACCACACCCTGAACTGTGTGATGGGCGCGCGGGATCATAGATCTAGTCATCACCCCATTTTTGATATCAACACCGGTGAAGGTCCAAGCACTACCCAAGGGATGCACATTCATAGCGGTCGCGCGCGTAAGGCTATGCTTGCTGGCGTACTTCAACAAAATGCGTTTTAAATTCCGCCAATGCGCTCCCTTGAGCCCCTCGCTCAAAATCCGCGGATGTACGCCCAAACTCTCGTTCTCTTCACTCCCCGTCAGCGGCGTAAGGTCATGTAAGAGGCTCGACCACTCTGTTTCACTAAGATCAAAGAAGGTATGCATGGCTGCATCGGCTGTCAGAACGCCGTACCCACCATGCAGCACTGGCTGCCACACCATACGGATCTGACGCCGACACTGCGTCGGCCCACCGGTTTCGCGAAAACAAGGATCTATACGAATCGCCACAACCTTGAGCTGCTGGTTATAGATCAGATCGGGATTAGCCCCCATAATCAAACGCGGAAGAGCTTGGTAAACCTCCAGCGGCAGAAGCTCACTCGCACCGATCAACTCTTTGGCTTCTTCAGAAGTCGACGGCAAAGGCAAAAGAATGGAAACATCATTTAAAGTCCACGCGCTAGCGTTCACAGCCAGTGCGATTAGGGTCGCGGCAAAATGGAGCATCAGGCGACTTTATAGATTCGCCGCTTTAAGGAAACTGAAATGAGTTGTTGAAAGGGTTTTGAAATCAAGCCGGAAAGAGCTGGCGGACATGCATCCGCCAACCACCCAGTGGTCAGCCAGCTCTTAACGTATCGCTTCAAGAGCTTCGCGAGGAATCTGTGGTGACAACGACTCTAGCTCCGGCGGAGCAAAGTGATCACCGGCCATAAAAAGCTTAAGATCACGCTCGAGCAACTGCTCGCGCAGCTGCGAGAGATTCGCCGCCGACAGATTCGTCGGAACAAAACCATTGGGAAACGTGTTATCGCGATCAAAGCGGTAGATCGCAATAAACATCGAGTTCAGACCGCTGGTTGTTGCAATGGCACTCAAAAACAAAGGCCACTCCTGCATAGTGACATCGGTGGCGAAGGCGGTCCCTGCCGTCACGGCTGCCGTGGTTGCAGCCCAAATCAGCATGCTCTGCATAACCTTGCCCTTACCAGCAGGCTTCATCCACATTTGGGGAGAGAACAAGTACACACGATCATTCGCATCCGCAGCCACCAGGATTTTGTCTGTCCCCAACCAAATCTTTTTAAAGTTCAAACGCCCGGAAAGTAAGCGCGCGATACGTCGCCCTTGCCATTGCACGACGTGATAAATACGCCCTTCGCTATTGAGACCGAGAAAAGACTCCACCGTTCGCAATCCCGTAGGCAAATCAAACCACTGGTCAAAGTGCAAATCGCCCTGCTGTTGCATGCCAAAATCGTTGTTGCGGCGAAAGACTTCTGTGTCACGAAACGAAAGTGTACGCTCTTGCGCCGCCTCTAGACGAAAACTCAAGCGCGCTTCACACTCCTCTGTGCGAGCGAAGGCAGAGCTAAGGCTTAGAAAAACGAAAAGCAAACTCATTCACATTCCCCTGCCGGCATCCAAGGATTGCCTTCCGGGCAAAAGGCTTTCGCAAAAAGACTGTCCAGATCCGGCATAAAGAACACTTCCTCACTGGAGATCTCACCATGACCATAAGCCGCGAGCGCGGCCAACATATCGGCCTGTTTATATGGGCTGTTGGCCTCAATAAACTTGCGATCCACTTCCATCAAATTGAACGACACGCCGGTGAATGGAATCGTGATGTTTTTAAAACTCTCGTCGTAATCGCCGTCAAAGTTGGCAATGGGCTGATCGAGCTCGACCTCATTGAGCAGTGTTTGCCTCAGCCAGTAGCTCGTCATAGATACCGATTCATCGATCCAACGCCCGACCAAAGGGATGTGACCGGGGATCGCGTCATGCAAACCGCGAAACGCCGCTTGCTCTTGATTGCTCACCGCCGCACGCAAATAACGCGGCGGAAGGGGTTTGCCACGCAAACGCTCATAGGTCGCGCGCACCATCTCATGAAAACGCAGCACCGTAAGACGGCGAGCTTCATCCGCCCCATAGCCGCGCAACATTCGGCCACGGTAATAGTCCACCAACTGCATCGCGACCGTGTAGACAGGGGGATTGTCGGAGTTCTTAGGATTGCCACCGGTGATCCAATAATGACCGCTCTTGTAGTCAAAGATGGTGCTTAGATCGAGACGCCCATTCTCCAGATTCGTTTTACTCTTTCGATCCCAGGCAAAGATGTCGTGAGAAAACAGACCTATTGTTCCAATATCGCGAACCAAGATTTCGCTCGCACCCAACACCGGCCACGCCATTAGCATGGCCAACAAAACACAGCGCACAGAAGTTCCCTTGTAAAGTTACAGGCGGGAACCGTACCGGTGTTCACCGCCCCTGGCTTTAGGAATGTTTACAGAGAGAACTCAGTTCGCTTTCACTTGAGCGGGCGAGGTCTAAAACCAAACCTGAACGGCGTTGGACTTCAAGCTGGGCGAGTCGTACCAGATCTTGTATTTTGTGCGACGATCCCAGAACGCATAGCTGTCCTGCAAGCTGAATGCGGTTTCGGCCATTGCGCCAGGTTTTACTGTGAGCGCTTCCGTCGATTGGCCCGGGCCTTTGTAAGCCATCGCTTTGCCGTTAACCATTTCGACTTTGAAGTACTTGGGATTTAAATCGGTGAACACCAGCTCTTTGCCACTCTCGTTCTTCATAACCAGCTTGGCTTTTAAACGACCAGGCACTGAACTCACGCTGAGCTGCGCTTGCGCATCGCCTTTGTCCGTAGAGCCGCCGGTACTCGAGCAGCCGACCAATAAAAACAATCCCATGAAAATAAGAATGGTCTTTTTCATAGAGGAAATTTCACCATAAGGCTGAACGTACACTCAAGGCGCGCTGAATCTAATCGCGATGTTTGCGTTGGCGCCACAAAAATGCGGCAAAAGCGATCAGCCAAAATGCCAATACGGCAAAGAAAATATAGCCATCGCGCGGCTCATCGCTGGTGGTGTAGCGCTGCCCTAACCAAGCCAGAGACATATTCACCAGCGTAAAGGTGATAAAACCCACCCAGATAAAACTCGTGCCCAGATTGCC
The DNA here is from genome assembly GCA_019637855.1 of Bdellovibrionales bacterium. GTDB lineage: Bacteria > Bdellovibrionota > Bdellovibrionia > Bdellovibrionales > UBA1609 > JALHOQ01. The sequence continues at coordinate 11,184 of JAHBUX010000009.1, read as the reverse complement.
CTTCGCTTTAGGCGGTTGATAGTTGGGCTGATAACCCCAATAGCGTTCGCGGTGAAAGTCGCGAATCACAGCTTGCCAGGCCGTCAGATCGCTCTCCCCAGCCTCAGCAGTCTCTAAAGCTGCCCGCCATTTGGCTTCCGCGCGCTCTAAAATCTTCTGCCAATCCTCCGGCGAAAAGCGCCCGGATACTGTGGCGCCCAGATCTTGATGCGCGTGGCGCATGATTTCAGGAAATTGCTTCAAAGTGGACATGGCTTTTTCTTATAGGACCTAAAAATTACATTGGATATCAAATAGTTAACTAGATTTTGGGTTGCAATGACGCGTTACAAATGGCACAACGCATATATGTTTAAGACTTTACTCATCACCCTAGCATTGAGCTTTCCGGCGCACGCCAAAATGGAGTGCTACAGACTTCTCAGTGCCCCCGCAGATCTCCCGGCCGGCAGTTCGGATATTTTGCCCGCGGCCGAGTGGATCCAGAGTCGTTTGCATGGCCGGCCACCGAACGGCTTCGGACTTTTCTTAGCGGAACACGGACAAAGCTTAGTAAACCTTAACGAAATCGAACGCGAAGTGTGGTTGGGTCAGTTCACCTTGGTGGAATGGAAGCACCTGAGTCAGATCAACCACCCTCAGCGCATGGCTGCCCTAGCCGTTGAACTGCGCAAATTATCGCCCGGGCCTGAGCGCGCCACACCGAGCTTTGACGGCGAATCTGAGTTGAACGCCCTGAGCGCGGCCAATCTGCAACGACTGCTCGCCCGCCTCGACGAACTTTATCCTCCCGGAGAAGTCCCGGCTGAGCACCTGCTACCCCTGACTGAGAAATGGCAAGGCCTGCAGTTTCATCGCCTACGCAATGTTCAGGTCACCACTCCCATAAGCTCAAGCCCGCCGATCTTAAGCCCACGCGAGTTCAGTCGCCTAGGTCTACAAGACCCTGACATCGACTACTACTCAGCTTTGGTGGGTGAATCACAGAGCGTACCCTTTCAGATCATCGCGACCGACACGCACTATGGAACGTACAATCTAGGCTCGATGATCAGCCGCAACTCGATTCGCCTGGACGATAGCTTCGCCCGCGCCAATGGCTTTTACCTACCCGAGCTCAATGGCACCTTGGATTTGATAAAACTGCTGGAGAAATGGGCCCCCGAAGCTTTGGAAGAGCAGTTGCACTCTATGCGCTTTGATCTTCCCGAGAAGGTCAAAACGGTTGCGCAGATGCGCCGCTATTTGACCCCCAATCGCGTCAGCGCGGTCTTTCCCGAGCTTGAGCTGTTCAAAAATGCTGGAGTTTTGCGCCGCGCCCTCAAAGGCTTTGTTTTGAATGATGAAGACGGCAAGACCTTTCTACGCGCCGCCTTTTTGCGCTTTTTGGAAGAAGAATCCAAAGACACCTACGCCTTCAATGATTTGATGGGCAGCTGGGACAAGCCTGGAGGCGCTCAACGCATTTTTGGCGCCGAGTTTTTAGAGTTTTTAGGCTGGTCGGGCGTACAGTTCCGTGTGCCGATCTCCGTCGCAGCCACGGACTACAGTGTTGTCCGCAAGCAAGCGCATCCCAACCGGGGGCCGCGCTATGGCCAAGAACGGCAAAAGCCCTGGGATTCGCGCCGCCTTGACCACGGCCTAAAGCCTTAGGCTATACTGCGAGTCATGGCGCATGGCTCGCATCCGCATCATCATCACGCTCATCAAACGCCCGACGGCGCAACTCGCAATATTGGGCTCGCCTTCTGGCTCAATCTGCTCTTTGCCGCGGTCGAACTGGTCGGCGGCTACTACACGCAAAGCTTAGCGGTTATTTCCGACGCCCTTCATGATTTTGGCGACGCTTTAAGCTTAGGCGTTGGCTACGTTCTGCAGAAGAAATCCACGCAAGGGCCCAGCGAAAACTTCAGCTATGGTTTACGCCGTCTTTCCCTGCTCTCCGCCTTTATTTCCGGATTAGTTATCTCGGTCGGTGCGGTCTATATCGCCAAAGAGGCCATCGAGAGCTTCAACCAACCGCACGAGCCCAATAGCCTTGGCATGATGGGCTTGGCTGTGCTCGGCATTTCCGTCAATGGCTTTGCCGCCTGGCGCATGAGCAGCGGGCAGACGCAGAACGAGAAAATGCTACGCTGGCATTTGATTGAAGACTTACTGGGTTGGATCGCCGTGATGGTCGGCAGTATTTTTATCTGGGCCTTTGAATGGAACTGGATGGACCCTGTACTGGCGCTTGCAATCTCTATCTTCGTGCTGGTCAATGTGCTGCGCAACCTGGCCTCAACCATCAGTTTGTTTCTGCAAGCCAATCCCAACCCCGAAGGCTTACGAGCGTTTCGCACACAAGTGGCAGCCATGCCCAATGTGGTTGAGATTCATGACGTGCATTTCTGGAGCTTGGACGGCGTTCGCCATATTCTCTCGCTGCATGCCGTATTGAGAGATCTATCGAAATCCGAAGCGGACAAAGAGCATATCCGCAACCTTTCGCGCCTGCTCGGCGATTGCCACTGCACGGTGGAGATCGAATCCGAAGATGAGCACTGCCATGACGATTGCGAGCATGGTGAAGAAAAGCACGACCACGGCGAGCACAAGGACCATAAGTGATTCTGTGGACCTATCGACTGGCGGCGGCCCCTTTGCTGACTCTTGCGCTGCCGCTTTTAGCTGTCTTCAATAAAAAGGTGCGGCGTGGACTCAGCATGCGTCTTCAGCGGCGTGAGTTTCCGCTCTTTCAAACGCCGCCGATTTGGATTCATGCCTCCTCCGGAGAGTTCGAATACGCCAAGCCCGTCATTCGAGAGCTTAAACAAACACATCCCGAGATTCCGATTGTCGTCACCTATTTCTCTCCCACCTTTGCACTTGGGGTTGAGAACTTTCCCGGTGTCGACTTTGCCCTGCCACTACCGTTAGATCTTCCCGGCCCGTGCGCCAACTTTCTCAAGAAGGTAAAACCACGCGCTCTTTTGATCGCGCGCACGGATTTCTGGCCGGAGATGCTGAGCCAGGCGCGCGCCCGTGGGATTCCCATTCAGGTGTTTTCTTACACGCAAAAGCAGAAGCGCCTTTCATGGTTAACTCGCTTTCGCTTGAACCTCACCGATCAAGTGGACTGCGTGAGCCAGGAGGACCAGCGCAATATCGAACCCTTGAAGGTGCGCGCACGCCTAACCGTACTGGGTGACACACGCTACGATCAGGTGCGCTTTCGTCTGGATCATCCCAAAGAGCTACCGGCGGTTCTTAAGCCAACGCGGCCTTGTCTTGTCGCCGGCTCCACTTGGCCACAAGACGAAGACATCTTACTGACCGGCTTGCGCAGTTTGTTGAATGAAAAACGGCTGCAGATGATCTTGGTTCCGCATGAACCTGATCCTTCACATATTTCCGATCTCAAGAGTCAGCTCGAACAGCGTGGACTTTCCTACGCGCTTTACTCCGAACAACGGCACTGGGAAGACAAAGACGTTTTACTGGTGGATCGGGTGGGCGTATTGGCCGAGCTCTACCTATGGGCCGACTTTGCTTTTATCGGCGGTTCTTTTCGCCGCAACGTGCATTCGGTGATGGAGTCCTTAGGGGCAGGATGTGTGACGATTGTGGGTCCGAAGCACACCAACAATCGCGAGGCGATGGAGTTTAACAATATTCAGATCGAAGGCTGGCCGGCGGTCAGCGTGGTGAATTCCGAAACAGAATTCGAAAACCTTTTGCGCGAACGACTGCGCCATCCGGCGATCCGCGTGCAGTTCAAAGCCATATTAAAGAGCGAATTCAATGGCCGGCTCGGTGCGAGCCGGCGTTTACTCGAAAGTCTATTTTGATTCGGGCGCAAGCCCTTGTTGACTGACGCCCGGATTGATCAGGAGTTTGCGGCGCGTGATCTCGCCGTTCGGATCAGCGTCGACTTTGCTCAGCTTGGCGTGCGATTGCTCAAGCAAGAACTGGATATCTTCGCCTCTTTCCAACACAGTGTAGAACCCTGGGAATGACGGAAACACGTTTTCGTAAATCCACGTCATATGATTCAAGGCCCAGGCTTTCTTCTTTTCCGGAGTGATTCCGGTAACACCCTTTAGGAACTCGCCAAGACCCACGGTCTCTTGAGCACGTACGCGATTAGCGAAGGCCACGAAGTCACGCATACCGCGCATGCCGAGCAACCACGGGTGGTTGTACAGATCGGCCTGATCAAGCATGTCGCCCTCGGTAAAGTGCTGCGTGAAGTAGAAGTACGACTCTTTCACGCTGGTGGGCGGATTGAAATCGCGACCGCTGCCTTCGCACACCATATAACCATGACGAAGCGCATCCGCCAGGCGTGGGTCGTCGTAGTTCATCCACGTGCCCCTGGGGACAATTGAATTCACAGTACGAACGATCGCATTGTCACCCCAGTCCCAACGAAGATTGCGGAAGGCTTGTGGTGATAAGGAGACCACTGCGCACTTTTCGTAGCGCAAAAGATCGAGCTGGAAGCCGGCGATCTGCGACACGAGATACGTCGACTCACTAATGCTGGTGCCTTCCGACTCCGACATGGAGCTGCCGACCTTCAAGCTAACGGGCTTGAAGAAAAAGCCCACCATTGCCGAACCCATAGAAGCCAAGGGACCGATCACATCGGCGATCTCCGCACCTGCGGACCAAGAACGACTCCAGCCGGTCGAGAAGCTCTGACCAACGTTGATGTTCAAGTTCAATCCACCCAAGAACGTATATTCACCGGTGCGATTGACGTGATACTTGATGTCGTGAATCAGCCCGTTTTCCTCTGTGCAACGTGCAACGATCGCCGCACGAATCTGCGCCATGCCCATAGAGGTCAACTTATTGGCCTTATTGGCCGCATCGATCTCGGGCATGATCCGATTGGCCAGAAGGTTACAAAGTCCTACACGGTTTGCAAAAGAGCGGCTGAAGAACAGCTTATCGTAATCCTTCGAATCCCAATCGGCTTTATCAGAAGTTGCAGCGCCGGTGAAAATGCTCATAGGCGTATTTTGCATCACATTGGCGTATCTAGTGGTCTTCTTCAGATCCGTATTGACCAAAGCACTCAATTTAGAAGCTGGAATTGTGCCTTCAGTGGTTGCTTCCAAACACTGAGCCGCAGGGCCATTGCAACCTTTCTTAAGGCGCACCAAAGGCTCATCGGTCAGGGAAACGAACTCAAGGTTGATGCCGATCTTGCTGACGAAGTCGATGAAGTTCGACTTCAACGAAGTGGCCACCGCCTGGTTCTCTCGATCTTCTTTCAGCTGCTTCTCTTCTTGGATCAGATCGTCGACTTGCTTGTAGCAAAGATGAGTGAGGGCGCCGAAGTACTTACTAAACTGATAAGCATTGTTTTGACGGCGGCCTTCCAACTGCGATTCCGGCACCCATACCGAGGGATACTGGTTCGAAGCCTGCTCACCTTTACCATCCTTGGGATGGCCATAGAGCTGTGTCTGCTTTTCCTTGAGATTGGCGTAAAGCGCATCTTGCGACAGCTTCAGCACAGACGGATTCTTTTTAGGATCCGTACAGCCCGCTTCATCCAAGTTGTCGGTGGCACGAGCCGAATCGCTGTAAGCGTTTGACAAGAAGATCACCGGTCCTACGAATGAACGCTTTTCCAGCCCTGAATCCGGTTCAATAAAGATATTCGGATCGACCTCTTCTTTGGACGGCAAAGACACTTCACTGAAGTCGTTGACGTTCAAGGCCGTCTTCAACTCTTGCAGCATCTCAGGGCTCATTTCAAAGTTGTCCGTGATGCTGGTGTCGCGCAAAACTTCAACCGGCACATCAGTCGCTTTGCCAGAGGAGTTAAGATACATTCCCAAAGCTCCGCCGGTCTCCAAACGCTGCTTCAAATAGAATAGGCTTGAGCCAATCAGCTCCTGCGTCTTCTTCACACGCGCTTCCAGATCGGCCGCCGCCGCATCCGCATTCTCTGCCAGCCTTAACTTTTCACGCTCGTCCACGATGCCCTTAAGCGCGGGGGAAATGTCTTTGTCGTCGCCCTTGAGCTGCGTATCGGTCAAAGACATGTTGGCGTCCTTGATCTTCTCGCGGAACTCTCTCAGCTTGTTCTCAAGATCCTGAGCATTGATCGCATGCTTTTTGAACACGTGATAGGCTTGAATCAAGCGCTCATCCACAGTCTCAAGCTGCATGATGAAGTTCGAGCGTACACGCATCAGACGCAAATCGCGCATGGTGAGCTCGATCGGCACGATAATCAAACCGCTCACCACCCGGACCAACACGGTGTTGGTGGTGATGTACTCTTTGGTGGCGAGTTCACGGCTGCCGACCTTCTCCATCTTGGCCTGATACTTTTCATCACTGATCAGCAAATGGGAGTTGTCGCGTGGGTCTAGATAACTTTTCTGAATCGCCACTTTAAGCAGGTAAATACCGTCACGCAGATTCTCGGTCATCTTACGGGCGTCTTTAATACCCGAGTAACGCAAGACTTCCGGCGAAAGCTCCATCAACACCGTCTTCTTCACTTCCAAATCCATGAAGGGGTCGATGTTATAGAGGAAGCGCACCGTGTGATACTGATAGCCGCCCAAGAAGAAACGCGAGCGGATTTTACGACGACCAGTGATATCGGCGATCTTTTCAGCCGTGAATTCGCGTTGGTCGAAACCAAAGTTAATATTTGTATCCCAGGGGTTCACATAAAACTTGAATGTTTCTTTAAATCCGGAGGCTTTCTCAATGCTGACCGTACGCGTGAAGTACTCTTCCGATTGATAGTACTTGTGGAAAACAAATCCATCCCAGTTCAAACAGCCTGAGTCGTCGGTCTCTTTGGCCACCGTGTCGCGCTCGACTTCGGCGTTTTGACTCTCGGCCTTCTCATAGTGGATGACCATAGGAGTTTTGGCCAGCGGGCGGCCCGACTCCATATCGGTGATACAGGTCGAGGCGGTGTACGACACGGTTCTTTGCGTGGCGGTTTCACCAGGCTGCACCATCAAGAAACGCAGCCTCAAGTTAGTGAACACATAGCGCTGGTAAGGGCGCAAATAACCGGCCTTCACCAAATCTTGATAGTTCTTCGCACCTTCGACAATCCGGGTAAAATCGCAGCGCGGAGAGTTCTCCAAGCACATGCTGTAGATCGAGGCCCCACCATCGCTGGGCACATTGCCCAAACCCAAACGGTAAAGACCGTGCGACGGTCGAATGCTGGCCAAAGAGCTTAGCGAACGCGGAGCCACTTTCATCGCCAGTTCCAGGCTCCCCTGGTTGGCAATGCGGTCTTGGCGAACGCGAATTTCGACTTTCAATTTTCCATCGACAACTTTGCCAACAGCAAAAGGCTCGCCACCAAGAATGATAACCTTTTGGTCCATCTGAGGCCCAGCTTGCGCCGCCAGGATCTGCATCCACACGTTGAAATCGCCATCTGGAACGTCGGAGTAATAGACCTCACCATTGGCGCGCAACGAACGAATGCGCGGCTCCATCTCCACACTGAAGGTCTTGGTTACGAAGCCATTGCCTTCAGCTTCCGGGATCGAAGTGATGCGTACGTTTTGAATCACAAGCTGCGACGAACCCTGCGACTTGCCATCACCTGCCAAGTACATGCGGCTTTCGACAGCGGGAACTAGGTTGTCAGGTACGAAACCGTGATCGCCATCCTTTAAATAGATGATGGATTTGCCGTCATCACGAGCGCGATCGCCCGTCGCCCAAGGGTTAATCGCGATATCGACTGTACGACTGCCCGTATTGGCGCCACGACCCTGCAAAACACGCTGAACGGTTACCCAACCACTACGGCCGGCGTAAAAGTTAAACGGGATAGTGTCTTCAGTCCAACGCAAGCAACCGCTATCATTGGTGCGCGCTTTGTAACCAGTGGTGGTTCCGGGAAGGCTGACAAAGAACTCTTGGTTACGCAAATCCTGATTAGTGGAACTGTCTTTTAAGCACGCATAGAAACCAGCACGAATCGACGTCGGCACTTTCCACGGTGAGTCTGCGGAAACCGGACCCCGCTCGGAAGTTCCAGTCAGAGTTTCTACATAAAAAGTCGCCTGGCTTTGCTCGCCTAAACTTTTGCGACGATCCGGCGTACACGCGGACAATCCCACTGCCACACAGAGCAGAAGGCTGAAGTGCCATCTAGAAAGGTGCATAGTCTGTCTCCACTCCGAGTGAATACTGGGTCATGATCTTTTGGTTGGCGGTCTCCGCCAGCGTGTCGGCGCGGACATACTGTGCTTTGATTTTGAAACCTTGATCTTTAAAATGATATTCAGCTTCTAAAATGTCGCCGATCCGGTTGGTAAACCCGAGGGACGAGCGTGCATAGCGCGATACGGTGGCGTCAGACTCCAAGAAGTAACCGTAATAGATAAACTTGATCTCATCACTGCCGATGCGAAACCGCGGACCCACACCATAAATTTGACCGTCGCGGGCTTCCGAAGGAGCTGCTGAGTTCAGGATACCTGCATATTTAAAGTCAAAAGACAGAGGACCATCTAAGCACAGGCAAGCTTCCGCCCGCCAGAAGTAACCATTAAACTGATAGGCCAAGCGCGTTCCTGCGGCGGTTCCGATAGCATCTAGCGGAGTATTCCCCGTCTGCGCCGATTGAAACGATACTTTGTTCGGTAACTCGCTATAGCGGTAGTGACCAGCCATAGTTTCCCACTCCACCAAACCGGGACGCTTGCCTGACAGATGCAGACTGATTGTCTGGAAGGAGGGCATCGCCTCTTTATCTGTACGCTCAGCGTTCAAAGAATAAGATGTGGGAATGACCTGCTGACCGACCACCATCACATTGACCGGCTCGGTATTCGACTGCGCCAATACCTGAAGACCAGGGAAGGCGCGATGGCGCGAGATCAAAAGCGGATGATCCAAGAATTCCTGCGACACAATACCGCCGCGTGCCTCCAGCTGCTCGATGGGTTTCAGGCCCACATAACCACTGCCAAGGCCCATGCGGTTTTCGTAAGCGTCGTTATCAAAACGCTCTTGCAAACGACCAGAGTAAAGATCCACTTCCGGTTCGAAGTGGGCTGAAAGAATGGAGTTGAAACGATAGTCGAATTTAGAGGTGAAGCTGAAGGCCGCGGCCGCACCCTCATCACGATCTTCACTGAACCCGCCGCCCGAGATCTCGAACTTCCAATCGCCGTTCCAGCGGCGTTTGGACGCTTCGGTCGGTGCTTCTGCTTTTAGGGTGCTAGTTGAGGCCTCTTGAGCTCGCGCGGGCAAACCACTGATCAATGTCAGTAAGACTGCCCATGTGAAGGTTTTTAACCCCAACATTTCTTCCCATCCCGTATCGTAGGTGTTTCTTGAAAGGCAGTGGATTACAAAAACTGTTCCACTGTACGACCTGTCGGGCCGGGGACACCTTCGCTCAAAACTTCCTACAACTCGTTTTTAATGATTCTTGACCGAGGATATACGGGAAAAACTGCAGTAGTCGCAACCTTTAAATTCTCAGGATTCCGTTGGGATTGTAATAATTTACCTATCTGCCCAGGGGTTAAACATCACGCTTCGTGGTCTGAATAACGGGTTTTAGCGAACACGTCGCGCATGGACTTACCCCGCGCGCGTTTGTACAAATGAACGTTTTGAGGAGATTCCATGCAAGCCTATCAGCCTTTGCGCGACCTGCGTTCCAGCTCCGGTTACTCATCTAAAGATGTCCTTGTGGTGTTTGGCGAGGTGTTCGCCCGCGGTTATGTGAATGGTCTGATCGATGAGGCCAAGCAGGCTGGTATGCGCGTGATCTACAGCACTGTGGGCCGGCGCGATGCCGACGGCTCTTTACGCCCGCTGAATGCGGAGGAGCTGGCGCAAAAGGACCAACCACTGATCAACCTTCCCTTAGAATGCGGCTTTGATATGGAGCCTTCCTCGAAGGGCCAAACACCCTGCGATCAGTTGAAGGGCTTAAAACTCAGTGAATGGAACCAGGCCAAACTGGACTGGGCACAGGTCGAAGAGTCGCGCCGCAAGGGCCGCGAAAGCTTTCGTTCGCGCGTACGCGAATATCTAGGGGAGCTCGAAAAGCAGTTGCCTGCGGACGCTAATATTCTGATCGCCCACACCATGGCGGGCGGTGTTCCACGCGCCAAAATCATCATGCCGGCCATGAACCGCGTATTTAAAGGCCATGGTGAACGCTATGCTTCGAGCCGCGAATTCTGGGAGGGCGAGCTGGGCCGTCTCTGCGACATGAGTTTTATGGATGTGACGGCCAATAGTTTTGCCGATTTGATTGATTTAAGCGAGCCGTTACGCCAGCGCGCCGGCAAAAATGGCAAGCACGTTTCGTATGTGGCCTATGGCTATCACGGCACAGAAATTCTGATGGGTTCCGAGTACAAGTGGCAATCTTACGCTCCCTACCTGCAAGGCTTTGCGAAGCTTGAGTTAGAGCGTATCGCGGTCCGCGCGGGGCAAAAGGGCATTGAAGCTTCGGTGTACAATGCTCCTGAGATCCTCACCAACTCGAGCTCGATCTTCTTAGGTGTGGAGGTGGCGCTGTATCCGTTATTGGGCGCGCTTAAACGCGAAGGGCTGAACTCGGCTTTGACCAAAGAGCTCAATGATAGCTGCCAGGCGCTGCTCAAGCCCGAACATTCTTTGCAAGAGATCTTGGATTTGACGGATGCGTATTTCCGCAGCGATCTGATTCAAAAGCGCTGGTCGGACTACCCGGCTTGGCCGCAGCACAATGGGCCTGAACAGATGGAATTGATGCGCACCACTTCGGAAAAAATCATCGAGATGCACAAAGATGAGAAGCAGCTATTAACCGCGCGTTTAAGTGAAGTCGTGTTCCGCGCCTGCGGCAAAGCTATGCTGTTTGAAGCCATGCAACCGCGCCAAAACGTGTGGTGGATTGGTCACGATATCGTCTCGAAGGCAGCCCTCGCGTAGGGCTGCGGGCTGCGGGCTGCGGGCTGCGGGCTGCGGGCTGCGGGCTGCGGGCTGCGGGCTGCGGGCTGCGGGCTGCGGGCTGCGGGCTGGCGTTTCCGACGGCGCGCCGCAGAGGTCAACTCCGCAATAAAAATGACGCACCGGTTTTCCGCAGCGGAAGTAACATATTTTGTTTAGTTAAATGCGAGCTCTCGAGGTCACACGCCCACTTGCCGGCCGCATCTGGGTGGGCGGCACGTATCCGGTGGT
>JAHBUX010000008.1 GCA_019637855.1 Bdellovibrionales bacterium | reverse complement strand
AGATAAATCCGCCGTGTGCGTCTCCGAATACAAAACGCAAAGACCGTCCTTATCACGGATCTCCAATTTGAATTGAACGCTGTTGTCCAGAATCGCGGTGCCAGTCGACGAATAAAGACTGCCACTGATGTTCAGAAGACGAGGACCATTTGTTGCGAAAGCAAGGGAAGGAAAAACGATCAGGGCGATCGCACAGATTCTATTTCGAACACTTATACAACCCAACATACGTACCTCAACAGCTTAAGTGTCACTCCCAACTCAGATGCTCACCCTCGTTGCTTGGACATTAACTCTTCGGAAAAGTTAAGATCCGGCTAAAGGTCTATGATTCAATTTGAGACAATGAGATTAAAAAATGGGCCGAAGAGGTGTATCGAAACGCCTCAATGCAAGAAATGCATGTTCAGTTTTAACAATTACCGATGCAGATCTAAAATGTAAATGCGGGTGTTGGTGCCCACAGCCAATAGCTGGTGGTCCGCGGACAGCGCCTGCAGAGCGAAGCCTTTGACCGCCTCTTTATCATCTTCAAACGTAAGCGTGAAGATCGGAGTACTGAGGTCAGAAAGCTTGGCGATATGCAAACGGCTCAAACCCGGAGGCTCCGACATATAAGCCACATAGACGGCGCCATTCGGATTTTCCACCAAAGCCTGTGCAGGAGCTGATCCCGCAACCTGTGCATGCGACACAAACTCATCACGCCGCAGACCTAAAATCTCTACCGGAAGATCGGGATGCGACAACGACACCAACACTTCGCCACCCGCTGTGCGCAACGCCTCTGCGGTAGAGCCGACGTGCACACTACGAACAATGCGCTTACCCGACAACGGGTACTCGACAATCAAAGCGCCAGAGTTTTCATACAGCAAAGCGCTCTCGCCCGCATCATCCACAATCCACTCAACCTTCACCGACAAATCGATAGCACTCGAGAAAATCGGGTCTGCGCTTCCGCTGTCCAAGTCAAAGACCTGCACGGCCTGCGCACTAACTACAGCCACCAAACGACGGCCCTGAGTAGTGGTGTGCACTTTCATGTCAAGCACCGGGCCCTTGGCCGACAGTTCACGCGGGGGCACCACATTGCCCACCGGCATGATACGTACCCGGGCTGCGTTACCAAGACCAAGCGCGATCAGATTTCCAATCGGAGCGGGCAGCACATCCACCGATGCCCCTTGAAACTCGGGCCCCTTGGATTCGCTGCTCAAAGGGTGATAGCGCCACAGATTTCCCTGATCATCACCAGCCACGATTTCGGCAAGTGTCGTACTTTCAGACCATGAAGCTCGAGCGAATTGAGATCCGACGGGTGTGACATGGCTGAAGAAGGGCTCCGCGTTGACAAGCGGTTGGTACACCTTCATTTCAGTCGGCGAACTTTGTGCCGCTAGCCAGGCTCGGCCTTGCTCATCGCGATGCCAAGCCAGCCAACCATCACCGGGTGATTCGATTTGAACCACCATACCAACAGTGAGTTGAGTGGCAGCCGCGGGAACCAAAAGCGGCTCGCAGAAAGGCTCATCAGGGCTAACACCCGAAGCAAACACCGACGTGGCGTTTGTTAAAGCAAAAGCGAGAAGAATCCCAATAAGCTGTCTGGCTTGCATAGGTTCGAATCTTTACTGAACCTGCGCCCCCAAAGTCAAACCGCGAAACGATTTTCTTTAAGGAGGACAACTATTTCCAGGGTTTGGTGAAGGGCTCGGCATAGGCGATGGCGTGGGCACACTGGCCGCCTGCAGCCGCAGATCCGCACAGGAGTAGTAATTCGAGGGGTTTGCCGGATTCTCAGTCATTACTTGTATCATCTGCAGGGTGCAATCCGTACAAGTCACACCCGCCGGAAAAGTCAGCTGCGTGCTGTACATGTGGAAATTACCATTCACAACAGATGTGTTCTGGTCGTCCTGCACTGTTTTCAACAATTGAAAATTACTATCACCCGCCTGGGACAAATAAAATTCAAAACGCCCAGGGTGATTGATCGTTTCTATCCATTCGACCGTTACCGTTGAGCCGGCCGCGATCACCTTAGGGTTTGCGGTGCGCGGCACATTTCCACAAGGGCCTGTCTTCAAACCGGTGGCGGAGGAGCGCGGCGGTATAAACCCATCCGCTTTTAAATTGGCATGGGCGTGAACCTCAAAAGAAGACAACAAAAGAGATATGACCAGCTCCAGCATTAAATCTCCCCTTGCGCCGCTTCGCAGGCATGAACGGCGCCAGCGAGGGCTTCGGCCAGCGAATCCCCCACGCCTTCAAACACCACCACGCCCTTGATGCGCAAACGATGATAACAACGAATATCCTCACGATTGTACGATCCACCGGGCTTAAACTCATCCTCATTGGCCGGCGCCCTAGCACCCGCCGTGTTGAACTCCAAAACGTCCACGTCGACGCAGATACGATCACCTGGCAGACATTCTTTTAAAGCATGAGAGAGATTGCTGGCATCAGGGCTAAATACGCGCCGTTCACAAGCAAATGCATTGAAGTCAGAGCACCGCAGTTCTGCAGCCGGCAGCTTGGCTGCCGTGACTTCGGCTTTCATTTTGGCTCGGCATTGTACACTGGAGCTATCAAGCGCCAGATCGCGATTGGCTTTGAATCCAGAACTGCAGTTTTGAAAGGAGACAATGCAAAGAAGAGCTAGGAACGTCCCACCCATCAACCGCAGATTTCTGCCCACAACGCGCCCCCTTGACTAAGGTCTTATCGGGAGGACGCGCTCTCAACTTGAAGCGCGCCTCAATATGAGACGCGCGAATCAAAAACTACGACGTCTTCTTACCCTTACCAGCCGCCGGCTTCGGCGCCCCAGCTGTGCACTTACTAACGCTATACGTGGTGTCTTTGATCAAATCCGTCAACATCTTAGGATCCACCTTGGTCGCGGCGTCTTTTGTTTTAACGTGAATCTGGCCGATCTTCTTATCGGAATCCACAATGGCTACATCGCAAAGAGTGAATTCGGGATTGCATACTTTCTCTTTCACCATGTCCACACAACCAGCGCAATCCATCGGCGTTATGGTGCACGTTTTCTCTTCCGCCATAGCTGGAAGACACACCAGTGAAACCAAAACGATCAATACGTACTTCATATGAGCCTCCTGAAAAACGCCAGCCTATCACTCGCTACGCAGAGCCTCAATCACTTGCAGTTTTTCGGCACGCAGGGCTGGGCCCAGCCCGCTTAAAACGCCAGTCACCACAATAGCTGCAAAGGAAATCACAAAGGCCCAAGGATTGAACACCCACTCGAACTTCAAATCAGGAATCACCCGCGTACCGGCATAGATCAGAAGCTGATATGCGGCAAAGCCCACCAACAAGCCCGTCAATCCTGCGATTCCACATAAGAACAAGGACTCCGCAAAGAACAGTTGCCGAATCGCCGAGTGACTCGCCCCCATCGCTTTGCGCAGGCCGATCTCACGAAAGCGTTCGTTGACCGACACCAACATCATATTGGTGATCCCCATGCCACCCACCACTAGAGAGATCGCCGCCACCGATACCAAGAGCAAAGTGAAGAGATTTAAGAAGCGCTTCATCTGCGCGACCAAAACCGAATCGCTATCGGCGCGAAAGATTCCCGACTTGCCATACTTCTTTTGAAAGAAGGCACGGATCTTTTTGCTGGCCTCCTCGATATCGCTTCCGGAATCGATCTCAAACAAAACCTGACCCAACTGGCGATGGTAGTAATAAAACGGCAGGTTCACATAGGCCGTGTAGGGAACGATGATCTGAAGGTCGGGTTTAAAACGCGTCTCTTTACTGAACACCGGCTTAGAAACACCGATCACCGTGCAACTGAAGCTCGTGTCCTCCACGCCTACTTGCAAAACTTCGCCGATAGGGTTTTGCCGCAGAAACAAACGCTGAGCGATTTCAAATCCGATCACGCACACCGAACTGCGATTCTTCACATGGAACTCGCCGATCGGCGCACCCGCGGCCAACGGCCGGCGTGTGATGCCTAGAGCGTGCTCATTCACACCGATCACACTGGCTTCGTTTTCGATGCTGCGCCCACCGAAAACGGCCGAATTGCCCCAGCTGCTATACAGCGGCGAAAGGCTAACAACCTCGGGGAAGACTTCCTGCAGAGGTAAAACGTCGCGCTCCATATTCAGAAAATTAAAGCTAGTCGGCGGGCGATCCACCGCCTTCATCATCCAGTTGGGCCGCGCATGCAGCAAAAGCGTGTTTACACCTAAGGAAGCGTAGGACTGTAAGATCTTTTCCTTGGTGAACGTGCCCAACGTCAGCATCGCCACGATGGAGGCCACACCAACAACCACGCCCAACATGGTCAGAGCACTGCGCACGCGATTGCGTTTCAGATTGTCCCACGCGCGGGGCAGACTTTCGCGAAACAACGTCGAAATATTCAGCGGCGGCAAATCCGGAACGTCGGCCGCGCGCGTGGCGTGCGGGCGTGGCGCCGGGTTGTCTTCGGGATTTTGCACCTTACCGTCGCGAATCCAAATTACGCGATCGCACTGCGCGGCCACTTCAGCATCGTGAGTGATAATCACGATGGTCTTGCCCTCGTTATTCAGCTGGCGCAAAAGCTTCAGAATCTCTTTGGAAGTATTCGAATCCAAATTCCCCGTCGGCTCATCGGCCAAGAGCACCGGCGCATCGCGAATCAGGGCGCGGGCAATCGCCACCCGCTGTTGTTGGCCGCCAGAAAGCTGCTGCGTTTTATGATGAATCCGATCACCCAAGCCAAGCTGCGTAGCCAACTGGATCGCCCGCTCTTTGTCGGCCGCGCCGGACGCTACCCCCACCTCCAACGGATAGTTGGTGGGCAAAAGAATATTGGTCAGCACGTCCGCCGCCGGCAAGAGATGAAACTGCTGAAACACAAAGCCTAGCTGACGGTTACGAAAATAGGCCAGCTGCACATCATCCAATGTACGAATGTCCTCACCCTGCACCCGGATGGTGCCGCGATCGGGTCTAAGCATGCAACCTAACAAATAAAGAAGAGTGGATTTACCCGAACCCGAAGGCCCTTGAATGGCCACCATCTCGCCGTCGGCAATCGACAGAGTGACGCCGTTCAGGGCGGGAACACTATGACCCTCGACCTTGTATGAGAAGTAACCGTCGTCGAGCTCAAGAGCTAAGGGCTTCATGAGCCCTGTTCGAGCAGCTTCAAAAAGTCGATCTGCTCGACCTCTTCGCCCTCGCTCAGCCCTTTGACGATCTCAACCGCAAGCTCGGACTGCCGGCCAACCTCAACGTCCTTGCGTTTACCTGCGCGGGTGATGACAAAGTATTTGCCGGCGTCGGTATTGATAAATTCGTGCGGCAAATAAAGAACATCGGGGAACTTGTTCACCGTGATATCAATCACCGCAGTCTGGCCCGGGCGGATATCCACTGGTGGATCAAGAATCTCGACCCGCACATCAAACGTGGCCTGCTGTTGCTTCCAGCCATCCGCTTCGGCAGCGGCTAGATCCACCGTGCGCACCACGCCTTTGATGGCTTCATCGCCAATGGCGCTGATACGCACTTCGACTTCCATGTTTTTACGAATGCGGGAGGCTTCGAGTTCGGGGGCTTTGCCGATCACAAAGAATTTGCTCAGGTCGTCGACACGCACCATGATGTCCTTGGGGTCTTTTTCAGTGACATACTCACCCTCAGACTTCGGCACGTCGACCACAGTTCCAGCAAAGGGAGCCCGAATCGGAAACACTTGCTCGGGACTGGTTAGGTTCGAAACTACCGAAACCACCGGCTGCCCCGCTTTGATCTTCTCTCCTATGCTGACATACATCTTTTTGATGTACCCGGAATAGGGGGCCACAAACACGGTCTTGCGCAAAGGATTCACGAGGCCCGAGACTGTCACCCGCTGGATGATATCGCCACGCTGAACCTTACCGTAACGTTTAGTCGAACCCTTTTGCCCGCGAACTTTGCCCCTCTCGTCGCCGGCGTTGCTCCCGCGCGAAAGTTGCCAGAGCAATCCGGCCAAGGCACTGAGCAAAACGATCAGCGCGATATTGCGCTTATTTAAGAACGTCATTCAGTTCTCCTTTGTGGAAGGAGTAAAGCATCTGCTGTTTGCGCAAACCAAAATATGAAGCCGTAAAACGCGAGCGCGCGTCGATCAAAGACTTCAGGTTGGTGATCAAGTCGAGGTATGTGGCGCGGCCGTTACGATATTCCGCCTCGAGGATCGAATAGCTCTGCTGTTCAATCACCAAAAGCTCACGGCTCATTTTGACGTTTTCGCGATACTCGCGCAGACGATTCCAAATGTCGCGCAGATCATTACTCAGATCGAGCAAAATCTGCTTATTGTCGTCGGTCACATTGCGCGCTTTTACGCGAGCGATCTCAACCTTACGGCCACGCGCGCCGAAATCAAAGAGATTGTATCTGAGCGTGATCAAAGCCGACCATTCATAGCGATCCACATCTTCCCATGCCGCGGGCGTGCCCAAGTAATTCTCGCTGATATAGCCGAGCTTGCCGTCCAAGAAAACCTGCGGCCAATATTCGCGGCGAGCCAAGTCCGTTTCGAGTTCGGCCACCTTAGCGCCGAACGCCAGAATACGGGCGCGCACATGCTGATCGGCTTTCAATTGCGGCGCATTGCTGTCCGAGCCGCTGTAAGGCTTAGGCTCTTCACCCTCCACATCCTCTTTCAACAGTTCGTCACGGCTCAACCCCACGGTTCCAGCAAGACGCTGGAAATTCAAATCCACTTCGTTGTCGCGACGAAGAACGTCCATCTCCAAACGTCGCATTTCCGTCTCGATACGCAACAGATCGCGTTTGGTCTTCAAACCCTGCTTATAGAGAGCGTCCAGCTGATTGAACTGAGCGCGCAGCAGATTGCGGTTCTGCTCGTCGATTTCGCGCTGGCGCAACGAAGCCGACCACTCCAGATAGGCCTGCGCTGCCCGCAAGACCTGTTCGTCGCGCTTGTATTCAAAATCGAGACGAGCCTGCTCGGCTTTGTTTTCAGCAATACGCAGTTTGGTCAGATTGGCGCCATTGTCATAAAGATTTTCGCTAAGAACCAGACTGAGGCGCGAAGAGTACGGGCTCATCACGTTCGCCCCTTTAGTCGTCGGATAAGAATCCCCTAAACCGTGCAGAGCCTCTAAATCGAGCGAGGGTAGAAACGTGACTCGGGCATTTTCAAGCTCCAACTTCGCCACATCGAGTGCGTTCTGAGCCTTGGCCACATTGGGCGAATTCTCCAGCGCCAAGCGCGCCAGGCGCGGCAGCGAAGGGGAAGGAATGGCCGCGCGCTTCGTGGATACCGAAACATTCGTGCGCGTATCGCCATCGTCATCAACGGGCGCCGCCCGGCCTGAAACCGGCAGTAGGAAAATCACACTTGCGAGGAGCGCAGCTGCTCTCATAACGTCCTTGGCTCTCCTTAAATTACCATGTTAGCCTACCCGAATGACTCCCAAACGAAAACGTGAATTCGTCTATTTAATCCTCAGCGGGATATTTATTACCAATGCCGTGTTGGCGGAGTTGATCGGCGGTAAATTAATTCAAGCCGGTCCGGCCGTTTTTAGCTTGGGCGTGCTGCCGTGGCCCGTCGTGTTTGTCACAACGGACTTAATTAACGAATATTTCGGCCGCAAGGGAGTTCGCAATCTCTCCATATTCACGGCCCTGCTTGTGAGTTATGCTTTTTTAATTCTGTTTTTAGGCATTTTGATCCCGGCCGTCGACTTTTCTCCTGTGAAAGACGAAGCCTTTGCCAACGTTTTCGGCCAATCCCTTTGGATCATCGGCGCCAGCATCGTGGCTTTTATGACCAGCCAGATGGTCGACGTGATGGTGTTTTGGATGGTGAGAGAGCGAACCGACGGACGCTTCTTGTGGGCCCGCGCCACGGGCTCAACTGCTGTCTCTCAGCTGGTCGATACTTTTATCATTATGTGGATCGCCTTTTACTTGCCCAGCGCACTCGAACTCATCCCCGAAGACAGACGCATCACCTTTCAGCAATATCTCGTTACTTCCGCTTCCAACTACGGCTACAAGCTGGCCATCGCCGTGGCTTTGACGCCTATCATCTATCTGGGTCATGGCATCATCGACCGAGCTTTGGGCAAAGAGGAATCTGAGCACTTGATCGACGAGGCTGCACGGAGTAGCCTGAGCCACAAATAAATCGCCAGGCCGACATAGCTCAGTCGGTAGAGCAACGCATTCGTAATGCGTAGGTCGCCGGTTCGAGTCCGGCTGTCGGCTCCAATCACTGCCTGGCGAAATCACAATTCTGGTTTTTCTCATATTGAGATTCAGTTTTTGTTTTTTTAAACACGCGAAGTCTTTGAGTTTTTGTTTTCCTGAACTGCTCATTTTGACAGTGTCTAAAATGTTCCTATTTACGAAAAAGCTGCAGACACCGTAGTCTCTAACTCAGACGAGATCGTTGGACGTAATCGGCACGTGCTCATACATAAACCTTGGGGAAGGGGTGCCTTATGGTCCGATATCTATTACTTGCTGGAAGCTTGTTTTTAACAGCTTGCAGTGCCGCAAAATTCGCAGCCAACAAAGAGACGACGTTAGCGAAGACCTCCATCTTCGGCGACGAATACTCTGGCGACATCGAACAGCCGCTTAGCGGCGGCGATGGCGTGCAGCAACCCTCAACTGGAGGCGATGCCGGTGGTGGCGTGAAACAAGAAGGCAACAAAAATACCAATGTTTCATCCATTAGCTTTAGTCTGACTTGCTCAGATGTGCAGTCCAAAAATCAAACCAATTTTAAAAAGGCGGCGAGCACGGTCGGCATGGGGTTAACGCTGAGAATCGGCGATGCTCTTTGCACTTCTGATAAGGCCAAGATCACCGCTATCGTCCAGAAGAAGACTTTCACGAAGGCCGATGCACAGGCTCTTTGCCCGGCGGCTGCGGCCAGCGCTTATCTCGAGAAAACCAATCTCATTGTGAATGGAAGCTCGAACACGCCCGTGTTGAATCGCACGATTAAGCTTGTCTATGCCAACAATCGCACGGCGACACCTGTCGAAGAGGCTGCGGATGAGTTCTGCGACACTAAAGCGTCTCCGCTCGTAATTCACTTGAATTCGAACCCTGAGGCTCCGAAGCCCATTAAACTGAGCCCGCAAGCGAGCGGTGTATTGTTCCCCTTGCTTGGCGTATTGAACGACTATGAAGATGTACAGATTTCGTGGTTCACCAATACCGACTACGGCATGCTGGCCCTGCCCAATGCCCGCGGCATGGTTGAATCCATCGACGACCTTTTTGGTAACGCCACTTTGGGCCCGGATGGTGACATTGCAGACGACGGTTATGCCGCTTTGGCCAAGTATGACGACAACAAAGACGGTCGCATTGATGCTGCGGACGCGGTATTCAAGCACCTCCGTATTTGGATCGACTCGCGCCGTGACGGCGTGGGCGAAGCTCGTGAACTGATGTCGCTGCGCCAAGCTCGCATCGAGTACATAGATCTCGAATACTCAAACGACTACGCGGAAACGGACAGACACGGCAACGAAACCAAGATGAAGTCTGTCGTCGGCCGCAGCGACGGCTCTCTGGATTTGATCTTCGATTTGTGGTTCGCATTCGACGCGCGCTAGACGTGAATGCCTAGAATCTGCTGAAACACACAATCCCCGCCAGCGAGCGGGGATTGTTTTTTAGAGTTGGCCGACTTGCCTGTGGTTTTGCACACCAATTTTCAGAAGGAAACGTAGGTCTGTGAGGACTATATTGTCCGAAAATCTCGGACACAAAATGGGTAGATGTACCTAAGACCCATAATAAACTTAGGAAACGACGTCCGGTTGGCGGACGTCTGTCCGCCAACCACACAGTGGTCAGCCAGCTCTTAAATCACATTTTTGGATTTCTCACATTGAGACTCGAGTTCTTTATTTATAAACTATCGAAGTTCTTAAGCTTTCAACTCTGAAACGGAATTTCCCTAGTGTTCCCAAATGTTTCTATTTACGGCAAAGCTTCATACACTGTAATCTCTAAATCATACGAGATAGTTGGACGTAATCGGCACGTACTCATTCACCTTTGGGGGGTGCCTTATGATCCGTTATCTATTACTTGCGGGAAGCCTGTTCCTAACAGCTTGCAGTGCCGCAAAATTCGAATCTAACAAACAAGCCACACTAGCTAAGTCTTCCATCTTCGGCGACGAATACTCCGGCGACATCAAGCAGCCTGCAGAAGACGATGGCGCGAGTGGTGGAATCAATCAGCCGTCCGAAGGAAATAACGGCGGTGCAAACGGCTCTATTGAGGACGCCGCCGAGGGTGTCAAAGACGTGTCGCAGGTTAGCTTCACACTGGTCTGCTCCGACGAGAAGGCAATGACCAAGACCAGCTTCAAGAGAGCCCTGTCTCAATCTGGTAAGAGCCTGCAATTAAAGATCGGCAACGCACTTTGCACGTCCGACAAAGCTAAAATCGAAGCCATCGTGAAAAGGAAGACCTTCAGCAAAGCTGATGCACAAGCACTTTGCCCTGCAGCTGCTGCCAGCGCCCCACTTACAAAAACCAACCTGGTGGTGGACGGCAATTCCAACACGACTCTGCTCCAGAGCATTATTACTATTATCTACGCAAACCACGAAGCGAAGATTCCCGCTGCCGAAGCTGCCGACGAACTGTGCGATCGGACCTCTTCACCGCTGGTTATTCACCTGAATTCAGATCCCAGCAATCCGCAGCCGATCCGCTTGAGCTCGCAAGCGCGCGGCGTTTTGTTCCCGCTGCTTGGCGTGTTGAACAAATATGAAGATGTACAGATCTCGTGGTTCACCAACGCCGACTACGGTATGCTGGCTTTGCCCAATGCCAGCGGCATGGTTGAATCTATCGACGACCTCTTTGGTAACGCCACATTGGGTCCGGATGGCAAGCTCGCTACCGACGGTTATGCCGCCTTGGCCAAATATGACGACAACAAAGACGGCCGCATTGACGCTGCCGACGCGGTTTTCAAGCACCTGCGTATCTGGGTCGATTTGCGCCGCGATGGTATTGGCAAAGACCGCGAACTGATGTCGCTCCGTCAAGCCCGCATCGAGTACATCGATCTGCAGTACTCCAACGACTACGCTGAGACGGACAAGTACGGCAACGAAACCAAGATGAAGTCCGTGGTGGGCCGCAGCGACGGCTCTCTGGATCTGATCTTCGACTTGTGGTTCGCCTACCGCGCACGCTAGTCCGCAAGCTTATATAAGTTACGCAAACACACAATCCCCGCTACAAAGCGGGGATTTGTTTTTTAAAAAGACCATTGCACGCAACTGCGACGATATAAACTGTTTCAATTTGATACAAATCAAATAGCTAAGCACTTTCAAACCAACACAATCTCAACATGAGATAAGCACTGAACTTTACTTAACTACTCGATCTCCCTGGCATTTTTCTAGTCAGATGTTCACAAAAAAGCGTTCGTCTAATTTTCCTATTTACGGCGAACTCCTGACACCGTAACCTTTAAACATCGAGCATAGCTGGACGTTTGAAGTACGTACTCACAACCATCCCATTAGGGGAGAGGGGTACCATGACGCTTCATCGTCTAGTTATAGCCAGCCCTAAGTTCGCCACGAAGAAAGAAGCCGCACTGGCTAAATCTTCCGTGTTCGGCGATCAATCCAACGGCCAAATCAATCAGTCCGACAAAGACAATAGCAGCGTCAATAAACCTATCTATATCGGTGGCCGCTCGGGTCGCTCTTTAACCTTATCTTTGACTTGTACTTTGCCTACACTTTGGGGGGAAATTAATATGAAACAACGTATGATGCACATCGCGTTGATCGTTCTGTCCATGACCGCTTTAGTAAACTGCTCGGGTGTTAAATTCGATCAGTCGAAGTCTTCGTCTGCTCAGGGTAACCCGAGCGACGGTAAGCACGACGACTCGTCGAACGGCAACGTGCAACAGCCTGGTGACGATGGCGCCAACGGTTCGATCAACCAAGGTGCTGGTCCGAATGGTGGCGATGTCTCGAACGCTGGTGGTCCTCCCGGCACTCCGATCGGTAACGGCAACACCGCCGCTGCCGTCCTGCCGAAAGTTGAATTTATCGGCCCGCCCTGCATCCGCCTGACGAACTGCCAAATCAAGTTCAAACTGGACAAAGCTTACCCGGGTCCGACTGAGTTCAACTGGCGCACAGACGACACTCGTTTCGGTACTGCCACTGCTCCCGGTCAACCGATGTGGGGTAAAGCTGGTTACCACTACGTTTCAACTTCGGGTCACGTGGTGTTCCCCGCTGGTACGACAGAACAAATCGTTTATGTCCGCAACATCAACCCGGACAACGTAACGATCTCGATTGGCGTAACTATGACTCAATGTACTTACTCTGGTTTGTACGAGAGCTGCCAAAAGTTCTTCAATCCCTAATCGGGAAGAATTCGCTCAAGCAATCCCTGCCGCGCGCAGGGATTGCACGGCGATCACGGCCACCACATAGGCCAGAATATTCAAAGCGACCAACTGCCCGATCGCATATTTCCAAGAGCCCATCTCTCGCCAAGTCACACCTGTCGTCGATAGACACTGAAGCGCAATCATAAAAAACAGAATCAATCCCACGACCGAGGCTGTCGTAAACATCGGACTGCCATTGCTCAAGGTGGCCTCATGCATGCGTTGAAGTAGGCTGTCTTGTAATGAGTCATCGTCCGTATCGGCGATACTGAAGATCACCGCCAACGAAGAGACAAACACCTCTCGCGCGACAAAGGCAGACATGATGCCTAAGCCGGCCCGCCAATCCAGACCCATTGGAGCAAATACCGGCTCAACCAACTGCCCCGTCTTTCCTACCACACTCTCCTCGAGCTGCTGCGTGGGGGTCGCGTCAGGGATAAAGGGAATATGCGTCCCCGCCCATAGAATCATCACAAACACGAAGATGGTGGGACCCGCGCGCATCACATAAGAGCGCGTGCGCCGAAGGGCGATTTGCAGGGTGAATTTCGGTTTGGGCCAACGGTAGACCGGAAGTTCCATTAAAAAGTGAGACTCATGCGTGGCCTTGATCATGCGATTTAAAATCGCGGCCGCAATCCCGCCAATTACCAGAGCGCCGAGGTAAAGAGCGGTCAGGGCCAGACCTGGTTTCCACGCCGGCTCATCGTGAAAGATAAAAGTCAGAAGCAGCGCATACACCGGCAGGCGGGCCGAGCATGTCATAAAGGGAATGATAAACACGGTGATCCAGCGCTCACGGGCCGAGCGAATATTTCGCGTCGCCATAATGGCTGGAACCGCACAGGCAAAGCCCGATAGGATCGGTACGAATGCGCGGCCGCTTAGTCCCAATTTATGTAAAGGGCGGTCCACGATGGTTGCGGCGCGCGCCAGATATCCTGAATCTTCCAATAGGGTAAAGCCCACGAACAAGATGAAGATCTGCGGTACAAAGACCATAACGGCCCCCACACCTGAGACAATGCCGTTACCCACGAAATCACCGAGTAAACCGGTCCCCAGCGTGTCCAATACGGCTTGCACCGCGGTTCCGAAAGCCAAGTCCACCAGATCCATCATTGGTGCAGCCAACCAGAATATCGAAGAGAACAGCATACCCATGATCAGCACAAAGAAAACGGCGCCCCAAAACGAATGTAGAAGGAAGCGATCCCAACGCCGCAGATGATCCAGCGAGCTTTTGTCGGGCGCCTTATACACGACCTGCTTTGTCCATGCTTCGGCCACGGCCACTTCACGTTCGATGCGCGCATCATCCCATGCGATCTTATTGACCGTGCGCGAGGGCCGCGCCACGGACAAAACGCGAGCTGCATCCACCACGTCTTGCACACCGCCGCCGAGACGGCCGTCAACGGCCACCACCGGGCAATCGGTCAATTCGCTCAGCTTTTCCAAATCCAGGCGACGGCCAGCGCCCTTCACCAAATCCATCATAGTCACGGCAAGGACCATGGGAATCGCCAGCTCTTGCATCTGGCGAACCAGATAAAGTTGGCGATTGAGTTGCGTGCCGTCCAAAACCACAATCGCCGCCCGCACCTGATCGCCTTGGGTGAGAGTGCGCAGTGTGACCTCTTCATCCTCACCATGCGGCTGCAGACTATAAATGCCGGGGGTATCGAGCAGTGTTAAACGCTCACCATAAAGAGGCAGACTCAAACCGCGATGGGCGTCCACAGTGCTGCCGGCATAGTTCACCGTTTTGAATTTAGAACCTGTAAGCCAATTGAAGAGAGTGGTCTTGCCCGAGTTAGGAGAACCTACCAGGGCGACCGCAGGAGTTAATTGATCAACAGACATTCAGCCTCTGCCAAACGCAAAGCTAGAACGCTGTCATGCAACTGCACAACGAACGGGCCGTTGAACGGCGCGCGCCCCAGGATGCGAACTTCGCAACCATGATGAAACCCCATCTCGCGCAAACGACGAGTCAGCAACGGATCACCAGAGACACTGGCAATGATCAACGTCTCTTCAAATGGAGCTTGGGTGAGAGGTTTCATTTGTGGTTGAAAAACTATGCTTAAAGCCTCTAATCTTAAAGCCTTTTCTGCTTCGCATTCAGCAATGAAACCCAATTGACAATCAAGCTTTGTCCTATAAATGCTAGGTTTCTTGACCCACACTCCATATTGCCACTAATTTTGCTCTTTAGCCTGGAGACAACATGAAGTTTAACAACATCCTTGAAGCCATCGGTCGCACGCCGTTGGTGAAAATCAATCGCTTGGCCAAAGATCTTCCCTGTAACGTGTGGGCTAAGTGCGAGTTTTTGAATCCAGGCGGATCGGTCAAAGATCGCATCGGCTACAACATGGTCAAAGAGGCCGAGCGCGCGGGCCGCATCAAGCGCGGTGACACGCTGATCGAGCCGACTTCCGGCAATACCGGTATTGGCATCGCCTTGGCCGGAGCCGTCTTTGGCTATCGCGTGATCATCACCCTTCCCGAAAAAATGAGCCGCGAAAAGCAAGTGGTGCTAGAGGCCTTGGGTGCCGAAATCATCCGCACGCCGACAGAGGCGCCGTCGCACTCTCCCGAAAGTCATATCGGCGTGGCCTTGCGTCTGCAGAAAGAATTGCCCAACGCGCATATTCTCGATCAGTACTCCAATGCGGCCAATCCGGATGCGCACTACAACGGAACTGGAGTTGAGATTTTAGAAGATCTTGGCGGCCAAGTGGATATGGCGGTTATCTCTGCCGGCACCGGCGGCACCATCACCGGAGTGGCAAAGCGTTTGAAAGAGAAAAATCCGAATTGCATTATCGTCGGTGCGGACCCGGTCGGCTCTATTCTTGGTGGCGGCACCGACGTGGGCTCTTATTTGGTTGAAGGTATCGGCTATGACTTTGTGCCGGATGTGTTGAACCGTGAACTGGTCGACACTTGGGTGAAGACGGAAGACAAAGAGTCGTTTCTGCTCGCCCGCCGCTTGATTCGCGAAGAAGGCTTGTTGTGTGGCGGCTCTTCGGGCGCGACGATGTTTGCCGCTTTGAAAGAAGCTAAACGACTTAAAGCCGGTCAGAACTGCGTTGTGATCTTGAGCGATGGTGTGCGCAACTACATGACCAAATTTATCGAAGACGCCTGGATGAAGAAGAACGGCTTTTTATGATCTTCCGTCCCTCCGGCGGAATGCTCTATCACTGGCGGGCTTGGCGCAGCCGCAGCCGCTGGCAACCATTCGTCAACGCGCTCTCTGCTTGGCTCGGCGAATGGCGTACCGGAGAAGAGCTAGTCTTGATCGGCCCCAGCGCGGGCTACACCCTCCCCGTCGATTTTTTGAAACGTTTCGCGAAAATCACCGCCTACGATTTAGATCCTTTGGCTCCCACCTTCTTCCGTCGCCATCACCGTGGCCTCGCAGTTGAATTTCACCGCCAAGACGTGTTTTGGCGTGAGGCGCGTTTGAGCCTGGAGCCGCTCAAGGAATTGCTGTCTCGTCATCCGCAAGCGGCATTCTTGTTCTCCAATGTGCTTGGTCAATTGCTACTCGAAGGCACTGCGGAGGAAAGCGAATGGCTGCGCTTCTTGACTGATTTACGGCGCACCTTGGGTTCACGCGACTGGGCTTCCTATCATGACGTGTTCACGTATGAAGGCGGCGAAGTGATCGATCATTTGCTGAGTGGCGAGTGGAAGCAGGGACTTAAGACGGGCGATTTCGAATGGAAGCTAACGCCCCGATCTCTGCACAAGATTCAGGGCGTACGCTCGAGGTAAATCTAGTTACCGCCACCCGAACCGCGGCAGCTATAGCCAACCAAGCACTGCGCGTTGTCGCGTGTTTGGACGATGTGATAGTAAAGAATTTGACGAGTGCCACAGCTCGGCGGGCTGTCCACCGAAGCCACATTATAGATCGGAATCGCACCATCGCGGGTGGAAAGGTAGTAGCGACCTTCACGCGAAACTTGATGCGCAGCTTGCGCGCAAGTGAGTTGATCCACAGTCACCGCCGCGGCGGCATAGCTGGACGGCAAAAGTACGGCCAAGAAAAACAATGCTTTCATAAAAATCCTCCCTTATTGGGCGGGGATTCTCGCAGATGGCGCGGGGGTGTCAACACCCAGATGCGCCGCTTAAAAGCATGTGGCTTTTACCGTGAAAGCCTTTTTGGCTTTCACATCGACATCTTGCACTGAGGGTTTCTCCATGACCACCACCATCATGCGAATGACCGGAGGCTTCTCTTTCCATATGAACTGAGCGGACTTAATGTTCGTGAAACCGAGCTTACGCCATGCCTTCACGAAAGGTGAGACCTGAACGGCCAGATATTCGGCCTCTTGTGGGGCCAGGCCGCGGATATAGCGCGGTGAACCTGGCGTGGTGAGTGCACGATACTCGGCAAGCGCAGTTTCAAAATTCGTATCCGCAAGCGAACCTTCTACCAAGCGAAGTCGCGGACCGGCCAAGGCCACAACCTTCTCAAACATCAGACACGAAATCCCCCGACGACGGGCGGTTTTATCCACATAGTACATGCCGATTTCTACCTCTTCGGGGGAGGGTTTCAAAAACACGCGCACCTGTCCCAACAATTGCCCGTTCTCATAGTACTCCACATATTGGGCAGGATCTTCGTCACGTATCTGTCCCGACCGAACGACACCAGAACCGCTGAGCTCTGTTTGGCAATCAGCAGCAACTGCGGGTGGTGGAAGTATAGGCCGCAAAGGCCCAGACGAGGCGTGCGCCAGGGAGAAATGCGTATAAATGAGTGTGTGTATAATAAAGATTTGAGTAAACATTGTCCTCAGCCCAAGATGCGAATCCAAAATTCTTTTAGCGAAGATTTCAGCGTGGAAATAGGCGGTAAAGTGCAGACGGCCCGGTGCGTACGTCGCCCGAGCCCGCGATTCGGCTCGTGGCTAGTAGCCGGCGGGACGTTTGGCTTTTGAGGCGGGCATACGGCGTTGCTGTTGGCCACGGGCACGGGCATTGTTCAACTCGGACTGACCGTATTTCACCTGCGATTGCAGCTTGGCGTTTTCGGCGTTCTGTCTTTGTACGTCGGCCGCGACGGCGGCGTTGCGTTCTTTCACCGTGCGGTAGTCCGACTTCAGCTTTTCCATCTGTTTTTGCAGCTCGAGCTTCTTACGCGAATTCTCTTTTTGCGTTTGATTCAGCTTCTGCTGGTTCACTTTCAACTGACCCTGAGCCCGCGTGAACTCAGCCTTTTTTTCGTTAAAATCCGTCTGCGCACGCACGGTTTGCAAGCTTAGATCCTGATTTTGCTGCTTCAGTTGACTGAGCTTTTGGCGTTGCTCTTCACGCAAGCCGCGCAAAGCTTCCACTTCACCTTTGACCTTATTCAGCTTGGCCGTAGAAACCTGCTGCAGCTTCTCTTGCTTGGCGATCTCACGCTCAGCAACAGCGCGGTCCTTTTGATGCTTGGCGCGCTCGCCTTGCAAACGCGTGATCTCTTTTTCCTGACGCAGCACTTCGGCCTGTGCCGAGCGGCGTTTGGACTCGGCCTCGGCACGCTTCTCTTGCGCACGGCGCTGCTCAGTCACGGCCTCTTCGCGTTCTTTCATCGCGCGCTCGCGCATATACTTAGACTGCTGCGAAGTGGCTTCGCTTTCCGCCATAGTTTCTTCAACCTCTGCGTCCAAACCTTCGATCTCGTCCGCCATTACGCGTCCAAACCCGAACAAGGTGCAGCATAAAATAAAGGTCGAGATTTTAAACATGGCCTTCTCCTAAGAGTCCTATCGGCACTTCGAATGTCGAGGTTAACGCCATGGAAGAATTTCCAGATGAAACCCAGATGGGAACTGGCCTTTTAAGGGCCTCTTTACCCACTAACGCGTAAAATCAATCGACGTATTCTCAAACACTTGCAAAATTTCTCCGGAGCACTGGAACAAGGTCGTGAAAGAATACCGTCGGTAGATCTTTCTATAACGGTTCGTTTTAGCTTCTCAAAAACCAATACATAACTGATCAGACCGCAAAATGCTGGCATCACCTTTGCTCAATGGGAAGACTCCCCCCCTTGGCGACCTGGTCCCCCTCCTTACCCTCCAGGTCGCTTTTTTTTACTCATCCTTAGTTTTGAAGAGGTCGAGCGGACGCTGAAAGCTGCCCCAACACCGTTCACACTGAAAGCATGCTCGCACTTTTACTTTGGTTGTCGACCGCAACCGCGATCGCCGCCCCGCCTCCTCTGCATGTGCTTATCGATCCCGGTCACGGCGGCAAGGATAATGGAACCACGCGTTCGGCCACTCGAGAGTCGGAAATCACGTTGGCGGTTTCCCTGCGTCTATATGAATTGCTCCGTCGCGACCGCTCCTTCAAAGTCACGCTCACGCGCAGCGAAGACCGCCACCTCAACCTGGCTCAGCGTGCTCGCCTAGCACGTGAGGCTAAGCCCGATGTCTTTTTAAGCATCCACGTAAACTCCAACCCGGATGCCCGCGCCAAAGGAGCCGAGTTCTACTTTCAAAACCAGTTGCCGCCGGATGAAGAGTCGATGTTCCTCGCCCATCGCGAAAACGACATGGGCGACAGCGAAAAAGAAACACGCACCTACGCTTTTGTCGCCAAAAACAAGTACCCTGCCGAGGTATCCTCGATCGTCAGCGATCTGCTCGACAGCGACCGCATTCTGCGCAGCTCCGAGCTAAGCCGCGCTTTAAAAACCAACTGGCGTTCACGCCAGAACAAATCGAACACCATCCGCCAAGCGCCGTTCTTCGTGCTCAGCCAGCTGCACACACCGTCGGCCTTGGTGGAGCTTGGCTTCCTTACCAATAACGAAGACTTTGCCCAGCTCACGCAAAACTCCGTGCATGCCAAGATGGCGGAAGACCTCTATAGAGGCTTGCTTCAGTACAGGGAATCGATTACCAACACAGGGCATGCGCTTAGATAATAGACAGCTCAATGAAATCCGCTCGGTATCCATTCGTCCTGAAGTCATCCGCCACGCCGAAGGCAGTGTGGAGATTTCCATGGGACACACGCGTGTGATCTGCACGGCCTCGGTCGAACCGGGTGTGCCAAAATGGCTCTCCGGCACCGGCAGCGGTTGGATCACGGCGGAGTATGGGATGTTGCCGCGCTCGACCCACACTCGCATTTCGCGCGACAAAGCCATGAACAGCGGACGCACACAAGAAATCTCACGTTTGATCGGGCGCTCCTTGCGGGCAGCAGTAGATCTGCGGGCACTTGGTGAAAGGCAGATCACCGTGGATTGCGATGTGGTGCAAGCCGATGGCGGCACTCGTACGGCCAGTATCACGGGCGGCTTTGTCGCTCTCGGTTTGGCGCTTAACTTTTTGAAAAACCAAGGTGCTTTTGCCGCTCTTCCCTTGAAGAACTATGTGGCGGCGATCAGCGTCGGCATGTTGAACGACAAAGTTCTGCTCGATTTGAACTATGAAGAAGACGCCGCCTGCACCACCGATATGAACTTTGTGCTCACCAATCACGAACAGTTCGTCGAGCTGCAAGGCACGGCTGAAGGTCACACCTTTTCGAAATCGCAAATGGACGCTATGACTGACTCGGCCATGCACGGCTGCCGGCAGCTATTCGCAAAACAGGCCGAGATCCTGAAAGGATTTTACCCTCTCAAATGACCGACCTATGGGTAGCAACAACCAATCAGGGCAAACTCAACGAATTCCGCAATCTGATGACCAATCGGGTAGACTTGCACGCGCTCTCTGAGCTCAGTACTTATGCAGCCCCTCCCGAAACCGGTCAGACCTTCACAGATAACGCCCGCATCAAAGCCCGCACTTTAAAAGCCATCAAACCGGGGACCTGGGTGGTGGCCGACGACAGCGGTCTGGAAGTAGAGGGTTTGGGCGGCCTGCCAGGAGTGCACTCAGCCCGCTACGCCGGCGACAAAGCCTCCGACGGCGAAAACGTGGCAAAAGTTCTTAAAATGCTTCAAATCCGATCACCCGGTAACCGCAAAGCTCAGTTTCGCTGTGTCTTAGTGGCCTACGACCCTGAAGGCAAAGAGCATGTGATTGAGGGAATTGTTAAGGGCACGATCGCAACAACCGCGCGTGGCAAAAGCGGATTCGGCTACGACCCGGTTTTTATCCCTGAGGGGCACGACAAAACGTTCTCAGAGCTGGGTGCGGCGATGAAAAATCAAATCTCACACCGAGCCAACGCCATTCGTGAACTTTTATCTTTGCTGCCCTCGTAATCTTGGGATAGAACTTTTTCTCCCATGACACGCATGAAGATTTTCTCTGGAAATTCGAACGTGGATTTCGCCCGCAAAGTCGCACAGGCTGCGGGTGTTGAACTTGGCCATTGTGATATCGGTCGGTTCGCCGACGGTGAGATCCAAGTCGAAATTCATGAAAGTGTACGCGG
Source organism: Bdellovibrionales bacterium (assembly GCA_019637855.1). Taxonomy (GTDB): domain Bacteria; phylum Bdellovibrionota; class Bdellovibrionia; order Bdellovibrionales; family UBA1609; genus JALHOQ01. Next base: position 137,401 of record JAHBUX010000008.1, on the reverse strand, counting down.
TTGCAACGTGTTTCTGATTCAGAGCACCTGCCCGCCGGTGAATGAAAATTACATGGAATGTTTTATGATCCTCGACGCCTTGAAACGGGCGTCGGCAGCGGACATTACGCTGGTCATGCCCTACTACGGGTACGCTCGCCAAGATCGTAAGGTCGCCCCTCGCGCACCGATCTCGGCAAAATGCGTGGCCGAGCTCATCTCGACCGCCGGTGCCAACCGCCTGGTGGCTGTTGATCTGCATGCATCGCAGATTCAGGGCTTCTTTGGCGGTCCGGTGGATCACCTTTTTGCCATCCCGACTCTGGCCCGCGCCTGGCGCGAACAGATGGGTTTTGGCGACCAATTCGTCATTGTGAGCCCGGATTCGGGGGGCGTCGAGCGCGCCCGGGCCTTTGCCAAGCGCATTGAGGCCTCCATTGCCATCATCGATAAACGCCGTTCTGGCCCGAATGAGGCCAAGGCCTACAATCTGATCGGCGATGTGAAGGGTAAAACAGCCATAATTATTGACGATATGATCGATACCGCAGGCACTCTGGTCACAGCGGTTGACAGCTTGATTAACAATGGGGCAAAGAAGGTGTTTGCAGTTGCGACGCACCCGGTTCTTTCAGGCCCTGCCCTGACCCGTTTGCAAGAGAGCGTGGTCGAAAAGGTTTGGGTAACGGACACCATCCCGTTGAAGGATGCCGCCAAGAACTCACCGAAATTTCAGGTGATTTCCATGGCCCCGGTAGTGGCCGAAGCAATCCGCAGAATTTACACATACGATTCAGTCAGCGCACTGTTCGATAACTAGGAGAAGTCATGGCGACTCAAGAACTGAAAATCAACGCCAATGTCCGTCAAGCCGGCAAAGCAACATCGCGCGGTTTGCGCAATGAGCGCTACGTTCCCGCTGTTGTGTACGGACCCAAAACTAAGCCGCTGAATATCTCGATTCACGAAAACGACGCTGTGAAGTATGGCCGTACCGCTTTCGAAAACTCGCTGTTTACGTTTGAATCCAAAGATTCGACGATCAACGGCATGCGCGTGTTGCGCAAATCGATGGATGTCCACCCGGTCAGCCGTCGTCCCACTCACATTGATTTCTTCGCTCCCGATATGAGCAAAGCCGTACGCGTAAACGTTGAAGTTCGCACCACAGGCAAAGCTCGTGGTACTGCCGATGGCGGTTTGGTGAGCATGGTTCGTCGTGAAGTTGAAATCGAGTGCTTGCCGCTGGAGATTCCGGCTTTCTTCGAACTGGATATCACCGATTTGGATCTGAATGCTTCGATGCACGTGTCGGACATCAAGTTCCCCGAGAACTTGAAAGTCATCACTTCGATGGATGAAACCATCGTGACTTGCGCCGAAGTTAAAGAAGAGGTCGCCACTCCTGTTGCTGCTGCCGCCGATGCGGCTGCCGCTCCGGGTGCTGCTGGCGCCGCTGCTGCTCCGGGCGCTGCCCCTGCCGCAGGTGCCGCTGCAGCCGCTCCGGCCGCAGACAAAGGCAAGAAGTAGTCACTTTCGTTCCGGGAGCCTTGCTGCATGAAACTCATCGTGGGTTTGGGCAATCCCGGCCCGAAGTATCAGCTCACCCGCCACAATATTGGCTTCCTGTTTATCGACGCGCTGGTTGAAGTCTACGAAGGCCAGCGCCGTTACAAAAACGAATTCAAAGCTGAAACTCAAAAGATCAGTATCGCTGGAGAACAGGTTCTAGTCTGCCGACCGCAGACTTTTATGAATCTTTCCGGCGAAAGTGTCCAACCGTTGATGGGTTTTTACAACCTCTCGATGGATGACCTGTTGGTCGTGCATGATGAAGTCGATGTGCCTTTTGGAGCTTTGCGCTTTCAGCGCAAGCGGGGGCATGGCGGCCACAATGGAATCCGCAATATTCATCAATGCTTGGCCAGCGACGATTATTCGCGCCTGCGCTTAGGCGTTGGGCGGCCGCAAACTTTTGTGAATGACGCCGGCGAAAAGGTTGGCGCCTCACAAGAGGTGCACGAGTATGTGCTGTCAAACTTCTCCAAATCCGAACAGGCGCGTATGCCTGAGTTTTTGGAGCTTGCCATGGACGGACTCGAAGTGTGGCTGAAACAAGGAACTGCTCAAGCTTCGACGCTGTTCAACAGCAAGTCGATCGGAGGATAAAATGGGATTGAAAACAGGAATCGTCGGTTTGCCGAATGTGGGTAAGAGCACCTTGTTCAATGCGCTGACGGCGTCAAAGGCCGAAGCTGCCAACTATCCCTTTTGCACGATCGACCCCAATGTCGGTGTGGTCACCGTTCCTGACCCTCGGCTGGAAGAGATCTCGCGCTGGGTAAAGCCCAAATCACAGGTTCCTACTGTGATCGAGTTCGTCGATATCGCCGGTATTGTGGCGGGCGCTTCGCAGGGTGAAGGCTTGGGCAACAAGTTTCTCTCCAATATTCGCGAGACCGATGCCATTTTGCATGTGGTGCGCTGTTTTCAAGATCCGAACGTAGTGCACGTCAGCGGCTCAGTCGATCCTTTGCGCGATATCGATGTGATCAACACGGAGCTAATGCTGGCGGATCTGGAGTCGGTGGAGAAACGCTTTAAGAAAATCGAGAAAATGGCGCAGGCTTCGAAAGACGCCAAAGTGAAGTCCGAGTTTTCAATCGTTAAAAAAGTCTACGACGCGCTCAAGGACGGAAAACCGGCCCGCACCGTGATTCCATTGGAAGATGAAGCGCAGGTGTATCGCGAACTGCAGTTGCTCACCACCAAACCGGTGCTTTACGTGTGCAATGTTTCTGAAGATGAATTCTTGGCCGGCAAAAGTGAAATGGCCGAACGCGTAGCCGTACGGGCTAAGTCCGAGAACAACTTGAGCCTTCAAATCTGCTCGCAGATGGAAGCCGAGATCTCACAACTCGAACCCGCTGAGCGCGGCGAGTTTTTGGAGTCTATGGGTATTAAAGAGCCCGGCTTGCATCGCCTGATCCGTGAAGCCTACGCACTGTTAGACCTGATCACTTACTTCACCGCCGGTGAAAAAGAAGTGCGCGCCTGGACCATCCGTAAAGGCACCAAAGGCCCGCAAGCGGCCGGTGTGATTCATACCGACTTTGAGCGAGGTTTTATCCGCGCAGAGACCTATCACTGCAACGACCTGTTTGCTTTGAAGTCGGAAAGCGCTGTGAAGGAAGCTGGCAAGTACCGCTCGGAAGGCAAAGACTACGTCGTCAATGACGGCGATATCATGCTGTTCCGTTTTAACGTCTAGTATCTTAAACGGCCGCAAGAATCTGGCCGTTGTATTAAGCCCCAGCCCGTTCATTCCGATAAGCAAGGTATGAGCGCTGCACACAATATCTCACATGACCTTCATCTAGAGCAGATTATGGTCACCAAAGTTCATCGCATCACCGGTGTCATGAAGCTGCGGGAAGTGGCCGAGCTGTTTCTTTCGCAAGGTATTAGCGGCGCGCCCGTCGTGGACAACAGCGGGCATGTGATCAGCATTATCGGGGAAGGTGCGATCTTAAGATTAGCCGCCACCGAAGGGTTGGAAGCTACGATCAGCTCTTGCTTGCCCAAGATGACTAAGCAGAACGAACTGATCACGCTGCAAAAGCATGACACTTTCAAAGAGGCCTATCGCCTTTTCCTAAAACACAATATCCATCGTATTCCGATAGTCGATAGCAATGGAGCTTTGCAGGGCTTGCTTTCACGCAATACCGTTTTGCAGATGTTCGTTGAAGCCTTCCACGGCCGCCCCATCGCTCAGCGCGGCGGGCGTTAGTCCCCTCTCAATACGCTGAGCCACTCACCGAGACACGCGCACTTCCCCCTGGGCCTGAACTATTGATGGTGATCGAGCACATCTCCGTTCCGCGCGTGCGCGGCGAATAGCGAATGTGAATGGTGCACGAACTTCCGGGAGCCAGTAGTCCAATACAACCTGAAGACACATAAAAAGATCCGAAACAGCTGTCGAAGCTGCTGAGATGAACCTGTTGATTGCCATTGTTACGCACCCAAACCGAATCCGAAGCACTGCCTCCCCCGGCTTGAGCCCGCAAAAAGACCGAGCTCTTGTTCACCGAAATATAAGCTTGGGCCAATGGTGCCGAAACGAGCAAACACAGCAATGTAAAGAAACGCATAATCCCCCCACTAGAATCCATAAAAACGATAGCACTTTTTAAAAGCCCCTGCCTATGCTGATCAGAATCATTTGCTGGGGGAGGGAATCCGTGAGGCTTTACGGACTGTTGGCATTGGTATTTGTAGCGCAAGCGACTATGGCTCTTGCACCCGATCAGGTCCGCTATGTTTTCAAAGGAGCGCCGCCGCCATTCACTGATTCTAAACAAATGACATTTGGACTACGAGCGAATCAAGCGGCACGCATCGCTGCCCTCACCTCTGGAAGAGTGCGACTGGATAGCTACCATTATGTTGATCGTGCCCACAATGATCGCTTTGTCGCCAGCCAGGCCGGTTTTATCGGTGTGATTCATCCGAATGTTCCACCACCGATGCTATTGAGCCAAGCTGATCCAGAACTGGATAGTCAGTGGTGGATTGAAAAACTACACGTCAAAGAGGCTTGGAAAATGGCCAGCGGCCGCGGCGTCACCATCGCCGATTGTGATGCTGGTTACTTTCATGATGAGCCTGATTTGGCCGACAATATTCTGCTTGATCAGCGCCGCGACTTGGGCAAACCCGCAGATCCGTTTGTGGTCAATGACGGTCGCTTCCCCTTCCACGGTACGGCGGTGGCCGCGATTATGTCGGCCGTCGCGGATGGCAAAGGCACCAGTGGCATCGCCTATCACAGCAAGGTCGTGCCGCTGCAGAACTACAACTATGACGACACCGACAGCTTGGACAAAGAGGAAGCCACCGCTCAATGCGTTTTGCATGCCATCACTTTCTCCAATGTGAGCATCATCGTGTTGGAGAACCAGATGGCCATTGGGTCTTCCGAAGCCTTTGCCGGTACACGCGATGCCGTCCGCCTGGCGCTTGAGGCGGGAATTCTCGTGGTGGGCGCGGCCGGGAACAACGCGGTCTCACTCAGCGAAGAATTGAATGACGACACTGGATCTATCATTGTAGGTGCCGTGGCTCAGAATGAGAGCGCGGCCGGTTTTTCCAACTACGGGCCACGCGCCACTGTCGGAGCCTTTGGTGAAAAACTACGCACGCTCTATGGACCCAACGGCGCCTTCGGAGATTTTGGCGGCACCTCGGGCGCCACACCGCAAGTGGCAGCCACCCTAGCCTTGATGAAGGAGGTCAATCCCCTGCTTATGCCCGCCCAAGCACGACGCATTTTGCAAAGCACACGTACTGTAACCGATCTCAATCGCCGGGTAGGTGGACTGCTCAACAGTGCGGCGGCAGTCCGCATGGCGAAAGAAGAGGCCGAGAACAATCCGGCCGCGTTTACAGCCGCGTGGATGTTCCGTCAGCAACTGACCGCAATTCTAGAATTGGCTGACTAGGCTGTGGTTTTTGGACGGAGCGATGATCTCTTCGGGATCTTTTTGATCAACGGATCTTAGCTTTCCTAAGCCTTATTTAAATGTTGATTGTGATAGACGGCGTAGATGGCGATATGGTCCGCCAAACGCTCCCGTTTTTTAGTCGTACACCAGGTCTTTCGGATCAATCTTGCAATGTTTGCTCTAAGCATCGCGCAGGTGTGATTGAGGCTGAAGATGGGGTCGAATCTTACCTTTTTGAGTTCTCCCTGTCCTGTGACCGATCCCCGCTTCCCTATACACGTCTCATGGATGCAGCCGGGGAAAAAGGCCTTCACATCGGCGGCGTAGTAGGGATTGGAGTCCGATTTAATCAAGGTGCCGGGTTTAATAAGCGGCTGTAGCTCTTTAAAGAGCTCCTTTCTCTTCTGAGAGCGCTCGTCTTTACGGTAGCCATATTTTTGAATCGCTTTCTTTGAAAGAAGACCTTTTGCGGGCATTGAGGCCACACGGAAGCCTACAAGCCTACGGGTCTTTCCCTCAACCGCTAAGGTCACGCTGACCGGCTTACACTTGCTATGCTCTATTGTTTCCAGATCATCGAACTGAAGCTCGGTGATGGGTTCATCCGCATTGTCCATAAAGAGCTTTTCTCTACAGAGCTCTCCTAAAAAAATAAGCCTTCTTGCAATGGTGGTTCTATTCACTCTTAAAAGCCTGGCTATCCTTCTTTGTGAAACACCTGAGGCCAAAAGCTCAAAGATCATCGGGTTTTTCTGCCGTTTCTTTTGTCTGACAAAGGGATGTGAAGTGGCTTTGGAGAAGGTCTTTTTGCAGATTAAGCAGCGAAATCGTTCAATAGATTTCGAATCGGAGGTCCGGCGAAAGACGCCGTGCCGGACGATCGTCCGAGAATCGATCACATAATCACGTGAAAGCTCACAATAAGGGCAGCTGAGGTGCATGACCCTAAGACTAAGCAAGCCTTAAGCCGAACTGGCGACCACACAGTGGTCGACCAGTTCTTAGCGGCCACGCAGTTGTGGATCGAAGGCATCGCGCAAACCGTCGCCTAAAAGATTAAACGCCAGCATCGTGACAAAGATCGCCACTCCCGGCGAAATCATCAAATGCGGATACGAAGATAGCGAACGCCAACCATCGTTGGCCAGCACACCCCAGCTCGAGTAGGGCGGCTGCAAACCTAAACCTAGAAAACTCATAAAACTCTCAGACAAAATGTTCGACGGAATTTGAAATGTCAGCAGCACAATCACCGGGCCCGCAATGTTGGGCAGAATGTGTTGCAACACAATGCGCTTAGAGCTCGCACCCATAGAACGTGCCGCCTCAACATAAGCCAGCTGCTTGACCTGCAATACCTGACCGCGAACTACGCGCGCCAAAGACACCCAACTCACCAACGACAAAGCCAAGAGCATTCCGGTCAAGGCCTTGAACTCAGGATTGGGAATGATGTCGACCGCATCAAACACCAACTTCACTAAAATCAATAGAATCAACGACGGAATCGAGTCGAGAATATCCACAAAACGCATAGAAGCACTATCCACCCAACCACCAAACCAACCGGCGATGGCTCCAACAACAGTGCCGATGATCAAAGAGATAAAGGCCGTGATCACCCCAACCGCCATCGAGATACGTGCACCATACATCAGACGCGAAAGCATATCGCGGCCAAGCGAATCGGTGCCGAGCCAATGCTGCGCACTGGGCGGCGCCAGCACGCGATCCAAAAACTGCTCATCAAAAGGATAAGGCGCCAACCACGGAGCTAAGAGACCAACAGCGCAGATAAATATAATGACGGCCGCCGACACCATGGCCACACGATTGTGTTTAAGGCGATCCCAGGCTTCCTGCTGCAGACTGCGACCTTGAACTTTGGCACTCATGACATCTTCACCCGCGGATCCACAACCACCGTCATAAGATCCGTAATCAGATTGGCCAGAACCAGCATCAAAGAAAACACCAGAGTCGCGCCAAGTACCAAGGGGTAGTCCCGATTAGTCACGCTCAACACCAAGTGTTTGGCCATTCCCGGTACGGCAAAGATGGCTTCGATCACAAAAGAGCCTGTTAGAGTGGCCGCCGCCATCGGACCCGAAAAAGAGAGTACCGGGATCAAAGAATTACGTAACACATGTTTGAACAGGATCTTCTTAGGGTCCAAACCTTTGGCGCGCGCCGTGCGGATGTAGTCAGCGTGAATAACCTCCAGCACACTGGCGCGTGTCAATCGAGCAATCACCGATGCTGGACGAATACCTAAAATCACGGCTGGCATCACGTAGTAAGCCGGCCCCTCCCAAAGAGCGGGTTCGAACCAACCCAAAGTCTTTGCAAACAGTAAAATAAAAATCGGCGCAATCAGAAACGACGGCAAGGCCACCCCACTGATGGCGACAAACATAGAACCAAAATCCCAGGAAGTGCCGTGCTTCCACCCGGCAATCACACCGGCTGGGATTCCAAGCAAGTAAGCCACGATCAAAGCATACACGCCGAGTTGAATGGAGGCCGGAATACTTTCGAATATAATCTCAGTGATGCCGCGACTGATGTACTTGTACGACTGCCCCAGGTCCCCACGCATCAGGTCGCCCATGTAACTCAGGTACTGTTTCCACAGCGGATCATTGAGGTGATACTTCTGTTCCAAATTGGCCAGGACTTCCGGCGGCAAGGCTTTCTCCGAGTCAAATGGCCCGCCGGGCAGCACGCGCAAAAGCAAGAACGTCAGAGTGGCGATGACAAAAATCGTGAACACCGTTTCGACTAAGCGACGAGTCACATAGGAGGTAAGCCCGCGCGACACCGTGAACGCGGCCGCACCGCCCAGTGTGGTGCCCGCGAACAGCCACCACAAAACCGGATGAATTTCATAGTTGAAGAAACTAAGCCCCACCACCGTCAGGAACAAAATCCCCGCGGCGGCTCCCCAAATGCGCGTGATCACTTCAGCGAAACTCCCTTAAATACCCAACGTTCTAAAGGCGTCAGCGGGAAATTCTGCACGCGCTCGTTGAGCATCACTTGGCGCACGCCCGAATAGATGGGCAACACCGGGACCTCATCCTCAGTCAGCACTTTTTGTAGCTGCGAATAAAGAGCCTTGCGCTTTTCTTTGTCGAGACTTGAAGCCGCGCCGACAACAAGCTCATCGTACTTTTTGCTGCCCCAACCAGTGTGGTTGTTTTCCGAGTAGCTAGTCATTAATTCCGCGAAAGTGGAGGGATCCGGGTAATCCGCCAACCAACCCATGCGATAGATATTGGGCGTATCGTTCTGTAACCGCTTCAGATAGACTTTCCACTCTTCGTTAGCGATCTGCACTTCTACGCCCAGGTTTTTCTTCAGCTGAGCTTGTACATTCTCTGCGATGCGCTGATGGTTTTCATTGGTGTTAAAAGCCAGAGTGATTTTGGGTAGCTTCTTGCGATCCTTAAAGCCAGCCTCATCCAACATCTTTGCGGCCAAAACGGGATCGTACTTCAACCCACGGTCATTCTCATAGCCCAACATTCCGGCTGGAATCCAACCGGTCAGTGGCGAGTGCCCTGCCGCCATTAGATCGGTGATCTGCTTGCGGTCTACGGCGTGTACAAAGGCTTTACGTACATTGACGTTGTCAAAGGGCGGTTTGCGCGTGTTGAAGCCATAGTAGTAACTCATCAAGCTGTTGGTTTGCTTGTAACCTGGCTTCTGGCGCAAACGCGGCAGATCCTTAGCTTCCAATTCCTCTTGGAAATCGAGACGGCCGTTCTCAATCAAGTTCATCGCGGTCGAGAACTCGTTGATCATATAACCATAGATATTTTTGATCTTGGCTTTCTCACCGTAGTAGTCTTCGTTGCGCTCTAGGATCAACGCCTTATCGTGATCCCACACCTTCAACTTGTAGGGACCCAGAGTCTGTATTTTATCGGGATCCGTCCAACGGTCCCCGTGCTTTTCAACCACGTCTTTGCGAATGGGAAACGTCGCATGGTGGGTCAGAGTCATGGGGAAGAAACTCATCGGTTTTTCCAACTCGATGACCAGCTCACCCTTGTCGTTCATCTTAATGCCGACCTCTTTGAAGTCTTTGATCTTGCCGCCATTGTAAGCGCGCGCGTTTTTCACCGGGAAAAGAAAGTATGCGTATTCAGAGGCGGTGGCTGGATTTAGCAAGCGCTCCCAACCATCGATCACCTGTTGGCCGGTGAACTCAACGCCATCGGTCCACTTGACCCCTTTGCGCAAAGTGAAAGTCCATACACGGGCGTCTTTCGACGGCTTCCACTCGGTCGCCAAAGCGGGAATCACGCCGAGCTCCGGATCGGCGAGATTGTACTCAACCAATCCTTCCATAATGTTGTTTTCAACCGTCGAAGAAGTGGTGTCCGTAGACTTGGACCAGTCCAAGGAGGGCGGCTCGCTCTTTAAATTGATGCGCAACGTGTCTTTCACGTCGAGGCCGTAATCGAGTTTGTTTTTCTTGGTACAAGCCAGGGTTGAGACAAGAGTGAGTGCGCATATGGTTAGAAAACCGCGTTTCATGGAGCCCCCCATTATGTGCGAGAAGGCTCCTTTTTCACCGTTTTGACGCAATTAAGTCAAAGACTTTCCCAGCTTTCCCGCGTCGATGCGCGTGAGGGAATCGGCACGCCAAGAGCCTTAGCCATGAAGTCCACCGGCTTCTGATCCTTAGCGTAAAGACGGCGGTAGAAGGTGTGTGAACGCACCACTTTCTTTACGTAGTTGCGAGTTTCCATAAATGGAATGTGCTCGACAAACTCATCCGTCTCAAGATGGCCGAAATTCACCAGCCAACCTTCGACCCGGTGCGGACCGGCGTTGTACGCCGCAGCAACAAGCGGCAGCTGGCCCTTGAACTTCGTGCCGAGGCGAGCCAGATATTGCGTGCCCAGGCGGATGTTTTGCTCCGGCTTAAGCAGGTCCATGTTCTCAGTCACTTCGCCGCGCAGTTTGGTGAGATTCCGAGCCGTGTAGTTCATCAACTGCATCAGGCCCTTGGCGCCAACGGGAGAGATCACATCGGGCTTGTACATGCTCTCCGTGCGCATGATCGCCCAGGCCCATTCCGGGGAGAGATTCTGCTCTTTTGAATAGGTCTCAACAAATTTTTTATAAGCTTGCGGATAGGCGGAGGACCAAATCGCACGCGCACCTTCGAAGCCGCCAGCCTCGCGCTCTTTGCCGAAGTACAGATCGGCGATTGTGGCCGAGCGATTGTAAGAGCTAATGCCCTCGTAGGCCGAGATCAACATGCGCAAGTATTGCGGGTTGCGCGTGTGCCGCTCCACTTCCCACAATTCCCATTTCGCCAGCTCAGGTAAACCCAGTTGGATCAGCTTCAAGGCCACATCGATGCGCGCGCGTTGAGCGGGATCTTTGAAGGTGGTGACTGAGAGAGTCTCCCCATCATCAGGCCCCTCTGCGGCTACAGCCGGAACGGCCTCTTCCGAGTCCGCAATATCTTCTTCAGACTCCTTTTCTTCTTCCACATTGGCTTGTGCCACAGCCTCACCGGTCGCCGATTTAGCCGTGCCAGCTCCCGCCGCCGCCGCATCCTTTTTCTCGCTTGCCGGCAGACGCTTCGCACTTTCTTCCAGCTTGGCGATCACGCCTTCTAAGCGCGCTTGAGCAGCTAAACCATAATAAGAGTACGCGTTCTTAGCGATGATCTGCTCGAAGTTTTGGCGCGCCTGTTCGTACTGATTCAGACGAATGCGCGACATGGCCATCCAATACAACAGACGCTCTTGCAGAGTGTCGTTTTTGCGCCGCAGTTTGCTGACATTTTTGTAGGCGGTCTCGAACTTCTCCAAAGCCCCCTTGAAGTCATTGCGTAGATACTGCAACCAAGCCAAGTGCCATTCGGCATCCTTTGACAATCCCGATTTCGGATTGGCTTTGGCGAACTGCTGGAACTTACGAACGGCACCGTCGTAATCCTGAAACTGATAGGATAGATACGCAGCCTGAAACAAAGCTTCGCGGCCCTTTTTGCTTTTGGGCGAAAGCTCGTAGGCGCGTTCAAAGGCTCCGACCGCGGTTTGATACTCACCCGAGCGGGCGGCAGCCTTACCGAGTAGCGACAAATACTCCGTATTTGATTTTTGCTGAGGGTAATAGCGAATCAGGAGATTGAGGGCATCGACTACATTGCCCTCGTTGACCATAAAATTAGCCAAAAGCATATCGAGGTCACGACGCTGTTCGCCTTCGGGAGCTTTGCTCAGCAGATCAACGATTTCGCGATTGGCTTTATCGGACTCGCCTGACCACTGCAGATTGCGAATGCGATCCGTGAAATCCTTGCGTGTGGTTTTGCAAGTCATGCGCTTACCATCAAGATCGATATTGCTCAGACTACTGCCCCACCCGATCACCGACGCATGACCAGGGTATTTAGAATACAGCTGCACGGCACGCTTGCAGGCGCTGGCCACGTGCCCTTGGCGCCACTCGGCCATCATCAAACGATAAAGCACCTCTGGGTAACGATAGGAACGACGCCACTTTTTTTCCAATGGCGTCAAGCGCTGGATGGCTTCCGCATAGCGCTTCTGGCGCAAAGCCGCTTCGCCCCAGTAAAACTGCGATGAGTATTTCATCTCAGCCGAGGCTTGGCTGTGAATCACTTTAGCAAACTCAGGTTCGGCCTCTTTGAATTTGTTTTGCTCGAGGTAGGCTTGGCCTAAGTAATAATGTTTATACAGAGAAAGGTATCCGCCGAGTTCCGGAACTTGCACCAGAGCTTCGGACGCACCATCGAATTGCTTTTGCTGAAACAGCGTCACACCCTTTTTAAAAGCTTCGCGCGCAGCATCCTCCTGCGACGGTGCCGCCGGAGTCTGCGCATTGCTAAGGGTAAGAGTGAGGGCCAGCCAACTGCCCAGTATCAAGAGTCGACCTCCTCCGTGAAGTGCGAACTTAAATTGTAGTCCGATTTTGAGGGATGTGATAGCGATTTGATCATGGCTAAAATCAAGACCTCCTTTGTGTGTCAGAGCTGTGGTGCGAAACGTGCGAAATGGGAAGGTCGCTGCAGCGATTGCGGCGAGTGGAACACGTATGTCGAAGAAAAAACCGGACCCGAACGCACGGCCTGGGTCAAACGCGGAGAATCATCTGCCCGGCCCTTAGGCAATATGGATGTGTTTAATTTAATAGACACGCCCAGCTTAGATTCTGGTCAGCGTCTGAGTTCAGGAATCGGTGAGGTCGATCGCGTTTTAGGCGGAGGCCTAGTCAAGGGCAGCTATATTTTGCTGGGCGGAGATCCCGGTATCGGCAAGAGCACTCTGATCATGCAGGTCGCAGGAGCTGTCGCTCGTCGCGGCGGTTCTGTTCTTTATATTTCTGCAGAAGAAAGCGTGCAGCAAACCGCTCTGCGCGCACGGCGCCTGGGATTAAAAAATGAGCGGGTCGATCTGGCGTCAGAAAGTTCATTGGATGCGATTTTGGATACGGCCCTAGACCGAAATCCGGAAATCTTGATCGTCGATTCTATTCAAACTGTTTTCACATCCGAAGTCGAGTCGGCACCGGGAAGCGTGTCGCAAGTGCGCGAGTGCGCCGCTCGCCTAATGACCTTGGCCAAAACCAAAAACATCACGGTAATTTTAATTGGGCACGTGACCAAAGACGGCAACTTGGCCGGTCCGCGCGTGTTGGAACATATGGTGGACACGGTTTTGGCTTTTGAAGGTGATCAGCATCAGCAGTTTCGCCTATTGCGGGCCTTGAAAAACCGTTTCGGGGCCACCAACGAGCTCGGCGTTTTTCAAATGAGCGGGGATGGCTTGAATGAAGTCACCAACCCCTCCGAGTTTTTCCTCGAAGAGCGCAGAGAGAACCGCTATGGCTCCTCCGTTTTTGCCGCCATGGAGGGAAGCCGGCCGGTGCTGTGCGAGATCCAAGCCCTCACAACAGCGAGTCCACTGCCCTCTCCTCGGCGCAACTCCCTCGGCATCGATGTAAATCGTGTGCACATGCTGGCTGCCGTTCTTGAGAAGCACATGTCTTTGTCTTTTTCGAACCGCGATATCTACGCCAATGTTGTGGGCGGCTTGCGCCTAAGTGAACCCGCGGTCGATTTGGCCTTGGTGGCAGCGCTTCTGTCTTCAGAGCGACAAATACCCTTGCCGGCGAGTTCGTGCTTTTTTGGCGAAGTCGGTTTGACCGGCGAAGTGCGCGGCGCGAGTCTGGCGATTGAGCGCGTGAAAGAAGCGATCAAGCTCGGCTTCAAACACATCTATCTACCACTCTCAAACGAGAAGTACGCAAAGAGCGAATTTCGTGATGCGGGAGTGGAATTTCATTTCGTGCGTGAAGTTTCGGATCTGGAAAATCGTCTCGGCGGTGAACCGCGCATGAAAAAAGCTACCGTTAAACGCGACAATGGTTCCGAATTGGACTTTTAGCTCCTCGTTATCAGTATTGTCGACGATGAGTGACAACGGTCGTTTTTTTCTTTGAACTCAAACTGAGTGCGCGTACGCAAAAAACATTGGCGTTTTGCAAAATCGACAGACCTACAAGGGTTGCATTGAACACGTCTTAGCGTTACCCCAATAGCAACAGGAAAGTTTTTAAAGTATATATTTTATGTTTATAAGGAGATCATGATGCTTCGTTGCGCTTCTGCTATGTTCGCCACTGCTGTTTTGACACTATCGCCCTCTGTGTTTGCTAACCTGCCTTCGCAAGCGGCGCTAGACATCGAAATGGAGCGCGAACTGGCAGCCGACCTGCAAAGTTCCGAAGCCTTGGCCTACGAGCAAGAAGCTCAACACGAGCTCGCTCTAGCCGTCCAAGATGCGGAACACGAATCTTACGACGTCGCTAGTGCCAGTGGAAATATTCCGAGTAAAGCCCAAGGTCGTTGTCGCAATATGAGCGGAAAGGCCTCTTGGTATGGCGGTAAATTCCATCAGCGCAAAACAGCGAGCGGCGAACGCTTCAACATGGCTGCGCTCACGGCCGCTCATCGCACCTTGCCTTTCGGCACTACGGTGCGCGTGACCAACAAAGCCAATGGCCGCTCCGTTAACGTGCGCATCAATGATCGCGGGCCGTTTCATGGTGGCCGAGTGATTGACCTTTCGGCGGCCGCGGCGCGCTCGATTGGAATGGGTGGCGTAGGCTTAGTCAGCCTGGAGGCCTGCCTCTAGCTCTAACCCCGGCTTTTGAACACTAATGAAGACTGCGGCTCACCATGCCTAAGGTGACCTCGAGCATTTGGAATTTCTCCGGATCTTTTTCGACATCGGTGTAGCCGTACACATCGCCCCACTTCATGTGCCCACTCATATGCTCAACCAACCAACTATTCTCAAAGAGGTCGACCAATTCTTGCGCATGACGGGAATGGGCCGCGATATTCAAAAGCTCCACGGCTTCAGTAACGTCGGCCTCGGACACTAAGAGCCCTATGCCCAGTTCAAAGCGCAAATCGTTAGGAATCTCCGCCTCCCTGCGCACGATGGTCGCCTCGTCCTCATCTTCGGATCCGAGCAGGAGGCTCTCAGCCACAAGGCGTGTGAGTGCCGGCCGAATAGGGGCAAAGGGCTTCACTTCGAGATCCTCCAACGGAATCACAAAGGACATAGAGGCCCGTACGCTCTTCCACGGCACATGAAATCGATGATCAACTATGATGGTGCTTTTTTCGATTTTGCTAATCTGGCCTTTTACGATCCGCGGCCAACCGGGAACTTGCTTGATCGTCTTAAGCCCCACCAGATCCCCGCGCTTCAGCACATACGCGCGGCCATTTCCGTCTACCAGCTTAAACCCTCTTGAAGAGGGATTGAGATGACGCTCACACTTGTCATCGTTCGATGACGGAGCCGCCAAAACTGCGGGAGAAAAAGAGCCAAAAGCCAACACCAGCGCAAGGGAGAGGGTCGTCTTCATGCCCTCCCTCTTATCACGAAGCGCAACGAATCTCTAGGGGCAGGAGTTGTCGCCCTTGTTGTCCAACTCACAGGTGAACTTCGTGGTGTTCGATGTATTTTTAAATTTTTCGGTAAAACGCCAGCGCACCGCAACTTTCTCGGCTTTCAAACGTTGGAGACACTCACCCATTTTGGCCAAGGCATGCTCTTTACACCCTCCCGAGCTCTCCACCTTCACCTCTTTGCCATCCTTCAAGTTATCACACTTCTTGTGTGCGGCAGTGGGGGGTATGTTCATACCTGGGCTGAACTGCTCCACTTGGCAAAACATGTCCGGTAAAGCAATGGTCACTTCCTGAGCGAACGTAACTGAAGCCCACAACAAAGGCATTAAGAGCAAAACTTTCATGACAATTCCTCCAGCCTTTATTGTAGGCGTCTAAGTGCGGGCGCGGTCAACAGCACGATGCCATTCCGCGAGTTTGAGCTTGCGGCGACTCGCGCTCAAGTCTGACGTAAACTCACGCTGCACTTGCCACACCTTTTTAATCTCGCTCAAACTCGACCAGAAGCCTGATCCCAATCCGGCCAAATAGGCAGCGCCCAACACTGTAGACTCGATATGGGTAGGTCGTTGCACCGATACACCCAAAAAGTCGGCCTGCATCTGCATCAAAAGATCGTTTTTTACGGCCCCACCATCGACGCGAACCGCTTTCATTTTGCGACCGAGATCTTTTTCCATAGCTAAAAGAATATCGACGTTTTGCAATGTCATGCCTTCTAAGGTGGCGCGGGCCACGTGCGCGCGACCCGTTCCGCGAGTCATTCCGACCAGGGCCGCACGCGCCTCTGGATCCCAGTAGGGAGCTCCAAGACCAACGAACGCTGGCACTAGATACACACCGTCGGTGGTGGTCACTTCGCGTGCCAAAGCTTCAACCTCTTCACTCTTTTTAATAAACTGCATTTGATCGCGCAGCCACTGAACTGCGGCACCGCAGATAAAAGCACCGCCTTCGAGGGCGTAAGTGAGCTTCTTCTCACCCTTCAATTGCCATGCAACAGTGGTCAGCAATCCAGATTTGGACGCGACCATCTTGGCCCCTGTGTTCATCAGCAAGAAAGAGCCCGTGCCAAAAGTGCATTTGGCCGAGCCGACATCAAAACACGCTTGACCAAATAAGGCGGCCTGTTGATCACCGGCCATGCCAGTTATGGGTATGCCATCAGGCAGGCCGGGAATTCCGAGTGTGGTGCCGAAAATACCGCTTGAAGGAGCGATTTCAGGCAGAAGACTCGGCGGCACGGAGAAAATCTTTAACAACTCCTTGTCCCAACGCCCCTTCTTGATATCCATCAGCTGAGTGCGTGAAGCGTTGGACACATCGGTTCTGTGCGTACGACGGCCGGTCAGTCGCCACAACAAAAACGCATCGATCGTACCGGCCAGAAGTTTACCGGCGCGGGCTTGCTTGCGAGCTCCGATCACATTGTCCAAGAGCCAGCGCAGTTTGCTGGCGCTAAAATAGGGATCGACCACCAAACCGGTTTTGCGGCGAATGACTTTGGCGGCGCCTTTCCTTTTGAGAGCCGTGCAAAACTCCGTGGTGCGCCGACACTGCCAAACAATGGCGTTATAGATGGGCTTCCCCGATTCCTTGTCCCACATCACCACCGTTTCGCGCTGGTTGGTGATGCCGATGGCGGCCACCTGCTCGCCGCTCACTGCGGCCTTAGCCAAAACTTTTTCGATGCCACTGATGACGGTTTGCCAAATGGCTTCCGGATCATGCTCGACCCAACCCGGCTTGGGGTAGATCTGCGGATGCTCTTGATTGATTGCGGCCACCATCTTGGCCTGTTTGTTCAACAGACAGACCGTGGTGCCAGTGGTCCCTTGATCCAGAGCGAGAATAAATTTTTCCATCGGAAAGCCCCCTAGATTTGGAAATCTTAAAATAAACAAGGCCGCACCCTTTGCAAACATAAAAAACGAGGTATGCTGGCCGCGCATGCGAAGCCTCTTTCAAGTGGATCCAGACGAAATCATTCAGCGCCTGTTCGGCTCCGACCGCGAGACCGTTTTGTACAAGCTGCTGCCGCACTTTTTCATGGAACTGACCAAGACTTATTTTCGCGTTAAAATCGAAGGCGCAGAAAACCTGCCCAAACGCGGCGGCGCTTTGATTGTGCCGAATCACTCTGGCGTCTCAGGCTTTGATGCTCTGGTCTTGCATCACGAAATCACGCAAGCCGTGAAGCGCTACCCGCGCGTGCTGACCCATCATCTGTGGTTCATTAATAAAACGACGGCGATCCCGGCCAACAAACTCGGTTTTGTTGAGGCCACCACGGAAAATGGCCTGAAGTTTTTGAAGCGCAAGCAGCTGGTGGTGCTCTTTCCCGAGGGCGAGTACGGCAACTTCAAACCCTCCAGCAAAGCTTATCAGCTGCAGGAGTTCAAACGCGGCTTTATCCGTATGGCTATCGAGACTGGAACGCCCATTGTACCCACCCTGATTCTGGGGGCGGAAGAAACGCACGTGAATCTAAGCCGTCTCCAACTGACCAAGTTTCTACGCGGAGTGATCCTGCCGTTACCGCTGAATCTGATCCCGCTGCCGTCAAAATGGAAGATTGTTTTTATGGAGCCCCTCGTTTTGCCCTATGAGCGCAAAGCCACCGGTGACAGCGAACTTATGCACGAACTGGCAGAAGAGATTCGTGAAAAGATGCAAGAGCGCTTGAATCAAGAGCTGAAGAAGCGTGGGTCCGCATTTTTCTCTTAAATCACTGATTCTGTTGGCTCTTCAGGTCGTCGGCGGTGTCCTCGCCGATCAATTTGATGATTTCAAACCATTTTTTTACCAGAAAGCCCGGATTGTTCTCGCTGCGTGAAACCATGGACGATGTAATCAAAGCAGCCACGGAGACGCCGATCACGAGCAACAAGACATACTCCACCACGATTTGACCGCGCTGGCCGCGCAAGATAGTTTGTGATGATGAGTTCTTCGGATGCAAACGAAATGTCTCCTCAAAAAACGTATCGGCTCATGGCGGGCATGGCCATAGCCATGCTTTGCCTGCTGGGCGTCGCTATCTACAGCCTATCACGCTTAAGCTCTGGTCCTTGGACCAGGAAGCTGAGTGCGCCGGATATTCAAGCCTCGGCCCACACGGGAATGCCGACGTTTCAGCTGGAATCGAACGGCGAAAACATCACTCCCGCCTATTTCGAAGGCAAATGGACGCTGTTGAGCTTCTGGTCCTATGGCTGCCCTCCTTGTTTGGAAGAGATGCCGGCGCTCAACACTCTGGCGCTGACCTGGTCAGGACCGGAGTTTCGCGTGCTGACGGTCAATTGGGATGAGGGCGAAATGTTGGACTCGGCCAAGCGTTTCTTGCAAGAGCATGAGATCACGTTGCCGACCATTTATGATCCGAAAAAGATTTTGAAGAACGCGTTTCAAGTGAACGAATTTCCGCGTCACTTTTTGATTGCACCCGACGGCAAGATTGCCTGGCAAGCAACAGGGGCTTTCGCGTGGGACGAAAGCCATGCCCGCGATCAACTGCTTAAGCTGATGGAGCTGCAAACTCCGGAGTCAGCCTCAGATCCTGTAGAATAACTTGCACTTGTTTGAAAACGACTTCGTACTCGTTTTCATCCAGCGGTCCGCGCACTCCGACCACATGATCATCACCCAAACGCTCGGCCACCACTTGGTTGCAGTGCTCTTCCGAAAACGAATTCTCGAAAGACTCTAGCGTTGGATAAAGCATCAGAAAGATGGTTTGTCCGTGCTGTTTGAAGCTGTTGCGGAAAACCGAGTAGGTCTCCTGCAGGTACTGCTGCAGCTTGAAGTACACTTTCAACGCCAGTGCCTCTTGATGTTGGGCAAAGTAAATGCGGATCGGTCCATCAAAGACCGCAGCATTGAATGCCGGCGAGTAAAAGCGTGATTGAGTCAAATGAATGACCGATTGAGCCATGATGTGAATCCCCCAATATGCGTCGTGCATAGTTGACACTTCCCTGTGCAACACACCCTCTGCTAACTCAACTCTAGGAAGGAATGTTTACGAAAATCAAAAAGTATTTTCGTCTTTTTTAAGGATTTAACAGAGATTTGCCGGCACGAAACGTTCCGCGCACGCCTGAGTTGCCGACAGAATAAAAAAGCTCGTGAAAATCACAGTCCAAAACGGCGAAATCACACTGCTTTCCTTGTACTAAACTACCCAACTGTTGTCCCAGGCCAAGAGCATGAGCGGAACCGACCGTGTAGGCGGCAAGGACTTCAGGCAATGTCATCTTCATCTCAACGCGGGCAAGGACACCGGTAAAACTTAAACTTTGTGTAGGGCTAGTGCCTGGATTGTAATCAGTTGAAAGAGCCACGCGGGCGCCTTTGTCGATCAACGCGCGGGCCGGCGGATAGCGCATCTTCAAATAGAAGTCAGAAGTCGGCAGCAACACGGCCGTGGTTTTTGACTGCGCCACTTTGGTGATGGCCGCGTCGTTGAGATAAACCAGATGGTCAATCGACTGCGGCTCGAACGCGAGCGCCAGCTCGGCTCCACTACTGTCACTGAGCTGTTCCACATGTGCTGTGATAGGCAGGCCGAAGCTGCGCGCCTTGGTCAGATAGGCTTCTGCCAAAGCGGTGTCGTAAAAACCCTTCTCAATATAAATGTCCACGCGATCCGCCAGTCGATCTTGCGCCACTCGCGGCAACACGGTTTGGATCATAAAATCCATATAGGATTGAAGATCTTTGTGATCGGGTGAGCGTGAGTGCGCGCCTAGGTAAGTGGAAACGATGCGCGGACCGAGCAGCCGCCGCGCCACTTGCAGACATTTCACTTCATTGTCGAGGTCCAAGCCATAGCCGGACTTGGTCTCCAGAGTGGTCACGCCCTGACGAACAAAAGCATTCACGCGTTTCTGTGCGCTAGCATGTAGCTCTTCTACGGAAGCACGGCGAGTTTCTTTGACGGTCGAAAGAATACCGCCGCCTTTGGCGGAGATCTCTTGATAGGTTTGGCCTTGTTGACGCCATTCAAATTCATGGGCGCGCTGGCCGGCGAACACAGTGTGTGTATGACATTCGACAAAACCCGGGATCACCGTGCTGTTTTCAAGCGAGCGCGTCTCGGCAGCCTTCGCCCCTGGAATAGTATCGCTTTTGAAGTCTGTGCGCGGACCAGCCCATGCCACCGTGCCATCTGGGGCACACACTAAGAGTGCATCGTGAATAACGGAGAGATCCTCTTCTTGCACGTGGCGCCCGTCTTTGCGCGCGGCTCCTGCGAGAGTGACCAGTGTCTTTATATCTTCGAAGATCCTGACGGGATTTTGCATAAACTTCCGGTCTCGAGCTTTATCATCAGTGGAAGATTTCCAACCTAGGCCGCATCATTTCAATTCTCGGCCCCCCAGGGTATACACCTTGCGTTAGGGGGGTACTATGAAACTGACTTGGGCTTTGGCCTTATTGTCCGCGTTTTCTGTTTCTACATTCGCACAAAACAAACCGCTCTTCCCGGTTCTGGCCTGTCCAGCCGTCGGGGACGAATTCGAAAAGATGATTTCTAAGCTGGATTCGATCAAGACTTCGATTCGCGAAGACGCCAATTGCCGCAACGTGCAGTTGAAGGTCGATGATCTACAAAAGCTGGTCACTGACGATCGCCAGCGCATTATGGATATCGTGGGCAACGCGCAAGGCGCACCGCTGAGCGCCGATCAAACTTTGGCGGTGAAGAATTACGCCGAATCGGTGACCAAGAAAGTGGCGGCGTTGAACGACCTGTTCTCGCAGAGCAACTACTGCTTTAAAGACGACAATCCGGACAATCAACTGAGCTCTCTCGCCGGTTTCGTCGGCGAGGCGGCGAATTTGGTGGGTTCGGTATCGGGTCCATGGGGAACTCCGATCGCGCTTGCAGGCAATGTGATCGCCGGTTTCATGACCGGTCTGGATCAAATCTTTAAAAGCCGTGCGGGCTACGACTTTGACAAGTCCGAGCAGTGGGTCAGCTACGTGCAAAGCCTGTGTACCTATCACGGCTATCGCGAACAGATCGAACACCTGCTCAATCCCAAAGGTCGCTTGGCTCAATTGCAGAGTTTGAAAAACAAGCTGGATTTCCAGATTGAGGTGATGGGCCGTGATTGCAGCGACTGCCGCGAGATCATGGATACCTATAGCGCGCATCCCGGGGCTAGCCCGGATTCATTGACCGATCAGTTGGCAGCGCAAATCGCCAAGGCGAACAATTCAAACGCTAAGCCCTACGGCTCCTACATGCTACAGAGTTTAGGTTTGCGCGACTGGGCGACGAGTGAGATGAAGCGCGTGCAGAAGGAGTCGGCATCCTACTGGTCCGACGCCGCCGGCCGCCACTTACTGACCAAAGCCAAGAACGACATTGAAGAGTTCTTGATTGGAAAGCAGGGGGCGAAGTTCTTAAGTCACGGCGTTTCGAATGCTCGCACCGACTACAGCAATTTTATGTTTACGGTTGGTCGCGAAGGTCGTCAGGTGTACGCCAGCATGGTTCGCAACCATCGTGAATTGCTGAATGGTCGCGTGGACGGAGTCGCTTGGTCGAGTCCGATCGAACTGTTCCGGGCTTTGATCATCGAGCCACTGGATTGGAATCTGCTTCCCGCCAGCCAACAGCGCGACGAACTGCAGTTCGTATGGACGCATTTCCGTGATCAGAGCTTAGACAGTCTGCGCACTTCGGTGGCCAGCACACAAATGGTGCAGTCATTCTGCAGCTTCTTCAAGCACTCGGGCTTCTACAGCCCTGCCATTCGCAGTCAATGCAACGGTATCTATTTCAAGCGCCAAATCGAAGACCAAAACGCTTTGATGAGCGAGTTGATTGAGGCCAACATCGACATGGGTCCTCTCAACGGCACGTTCAAGGCTGAGAACGAGGCGGTGGAGGAAAGCTTGACTCCGATTGATGCGATTTTGAAGGAGATTGAAATCCGGGCTATTGGGAAATAGCTATTCGCGACCGGCCCTTGGCCGGTCGCAATACCGTCAACCCGTCGCGCGACGGGGGATCGATTACGTCTCGTACGACGTACGAGACGTGACTACGCCGATGCGGAGACTCCCCGCTAAAGCTCTTGTCCCGAAAACTCTTTTTCCAAATAAAAAGGCCAGCGTATGCTGGCCTTTTTCGTCTGCGACTTGTGGTAGTTTTTGCTTCGCAAAAACTACTTATTCACCTTAATCAACTCCACATCAAACACCAACACCGAATTCGGCGGGATGCCCGGTTGAGCTTGTTGGCCGTAGGCCAGGTTCGGCGGGATGTACAAGCGGTATACTGAGCCCTCGGGCATCAGTTGAAGCGCTTCTTGCCAGCCTTTGATAATTCCGTTCAACGGGAACTCAGCCGGTTGACCGCGATCGTGGGAAGAGTCGAATTTGTTGCCGTTGATCAAAGTGCCTGTGTAGTGCACAGTGACTTTGTCTTTCAGGCCCGGCTTTTTGCCTTTGCCCTCTTTCAACACTTCATACTGCAAGCCGGTCGAAGTCGCCTTCACACCTTGCTTGTCTTTGTTCTTAGTCAAAAACTCCGAGCTCAACTTCTCATTGTTGGTCGCATCGGCCATAGCCTTAGCTTGAGCCTGTTGTTGTAAATTCTGAATGGCTTTTTGCTGATCCTCTTGGCTAACTTCGGGCTTCTCGCCTTTCAGTCCTTGTTGAACGGCGTAACCGACAACTTTGGGATCCAAATCGATATTTTGCGCTTTGATATTCTGCGCGATGTTTTGACCAACAGCATAGCTCAGCTTCGCTTTGTCGTTGTCCAGCTTAGGCTTGCGATCACAGGCCAGTTGGAATGCCAGTGCGGGAACCGCTACGATGACGAGAACACGTTGAAATTTCATGAGATTAACCCTCCACTCAGAAATGAAATAGTACCAACAAGGGGAAGTCTAGCGTTATCTTCCCGCCGCTGTCTAGCCAGGAATACCGTGGCGGATCACTCCGCGCTCACGCGCCACCTGCTGAGCCGTTTCATAGCCCGAATCAAAGTGTCGAAAAATCCCCATCGCCGGATCCGCCGTCAGCACTCTTTCCAATCTCCGTGCGGCTTCCGCGCTACCATCCGCAACAATAACTTGGCCGGCGTGCAGAGAGTAACCGATTCCAACACCGCCACCGTGGTGAAAACTCACCCAGCTCGATCCGCACGCCGTGTTGACCAAGGCGTTGAGAATCGGCCAATCAGCCACCATATCCGTCCCATCCTTCATGCCCTCGGTCTCACGATTAGGCGACGCGACGGAACCGCAATCCAAGTGATCACGGCCAATCACGATCGGCGCCTTCACTTTACCTTTGGCCACCAAATCATTGAGTACCAATCCAGCCTTCGCGCGCTCTCCATACTCGAGCCAACAGATGCGCGCCGGCAGTCCCTGAAACGCGATACGCTCCGACGCCATATCCAGCCAACGCAACAACGATTTCTTGTGCGGAAAGAGCTCGCGCATCGCTTGATCGGTCACGCGAATGTCTTCCGGATCGCCACTCAATGCCACCCAACGAAACGGACCGCTGCCCAAACAGAAAAGCGGACGAATGTACTCTGGCACAAAACCGGGAATATCAAAGGCGCGAGCCTCTCCCGCCTCCTTGGCCATGGCGCGAATATTGTTGCCGTAATCAAAAGTAATAGCGCCACGCTTTTGCATCTCCAACATTCCACGCACATGCTTGGCCATGCTTTCCTTAGCAAGGCGAATGCATTCGCTCGGATTGCGTTCGCGCAAAGTGGCTGCAGCTTCTAATGAATAACCTTCGGGAATATAGCCGCGCAGCGGATCATGGGCACTGGTCTGATCCGTAAGAAGATCAGGAATAAAATCCTTCTTGATCATCTCATGGATAACCGTTGCCATATTGCCCAGCAAGGCGACGGAGCGAGCTTCGCCCCGGCGCTTGTACTCATTCACGCGGCGAATGGCATCATCCAAATCGCTGGCCACTTCATCCACATATTTGGTCTCAAGACGCCGCTGAATACGGGTTGGATCAACGTCAACCGCCAAGACCGTGGCCCCAGCGAAGACTCCAGCCAACGGTTGCGCACCGCCCATACCGCCAAGGCCGGCCGTCAAGATCACGCGGTTTTTGAGATCACCACCAAAATGGCGGCGGCCGGCTTCAGCAAAGGTCTCATACGTACCCTGCACAATCCCCTGCGTACCAATATAAATCCACGAGCCGGCCGTCATCTGGCCGTACATCATCAAACCCTTGCGCTCGAGCTCGTCGAACACCTCCCAATTGGCCCACTTGCCGACCAAGTTGGAGTTCGCGATCAAAATCCGCGGCGCATCCGCATGCGTTTTTACAATGCCCACCGGCTTACCGGACTGCACCAGCAAAGTCTCATCATTCTCAAGTTCGGTGAGTGCTTTTAAAATGCGATCGAAGCTCGGCCAATCACGCGCAGCTTTACCGCGACCGCCGTACACCACTAGCTCTTCAGGCCGCTCGGCCACGTCAGGATCCAGATTGTTTTGAATCATGCGATAGGCGGCCTCTTGCAGCCAGCCTTTGCAATGCATCTTCGTGCCCGTAGGCGCGCGTATGGTTCTTACCATTCCAATTCTCCCGCCACCTTCACCAATTCACCGGAGCGAATCAGGTCGCGAATGGCCGCTATATCGTTCGCAAACACCCGGTCCTCCTCAGCGAAAGGGACCTTCTTGCGTACACATTCATAAGCCTTCAGCACGGCGCCGGCAGGCGTAAGCGGTTTCAATAAATCCAAAGCCTGGCAGCCCGACAAAAACTCCATCGCCACGATGTTTTCCGCATTACGAGTGACGGACACGAATTTGCGAGCCGCAATCGTTCCCATGCTGACGTGATCTTCTTTGTCCGCCGAAGTGGGAATGCTGTCGACACTGGCCGGATGAGCGAGGATTTTGTTTTCACTCACCAAAGAGGCCGCCGCCACCTGCACGATCATATGCCCACTATTCAAACCACCCTTGGGCGCCAAAAAGGCCGGCAGGTCCGACATCGTCGGATTAATCAACTTCTCAATGCGGCACTCTGAAATGCTCGCCGCCGCACTCATAGAGATCGCGACAAAATCCAACGCAAAGGCCACCGGCTCTCCATGGAAGTTGCCGCAGCTAAGAATCTTGCCTTCCTCGGCAAACACCAAGGGATTGTCCGTTGAAGAGTTGGCTTCGGTTTCTAAAACATTCAGCGCATAGCGAAGCGCATCTTTGGCCGCACCATGCACAGCCGGAATACAACGCAGAGAATAGGCATCCTGAACCCGGCCACAACCTTCATGCGATTCGGCAATAGGGCTGGTGGGCCCCAAAAGACGCAAAACATTGCGCGCCGTCTTGGCCTCGCCCGGGTGCGGGCGCGTCGCCGCAATCAACGGATCAAACGCTTTACGCGAACCGCGCAAGGCCTCAATGGACACACTGCCCGCCAGGTCCATCAGCCACAATAGACGGCGCGATTCATAGAGAGCGAGCAAACCCACCGCCGTCATCACCTGACAGCCGTTGATCAAACTCAATCCCTCTTTGGCCTCAAGCTGCAAAGGCTCCAAGCCCAGCTCTTTCAGAACCTCCGCTGTGGCCGTGCGTTTGCCGTCACGCCACACTTCGCCTTCGCCAATCAAAGCCAAAGCCAAATGCGACAGCGGCGCCAGATCGCCGGAGGCGCCCACGCTGCCTTGCTGCGGGATCACCGGAATCACGCCACGATTCAAAAACTCTAAAATCTTATCGATCACGACTTCGCGAATACCGCTATGGCCACGCGCCAAAGCGTTGGCGCGCAAAACCATAATGGCGCGTGTTTGCTCCACAGTGAATGGCTCGCCAATACCGGTTGAGTGCGAACGAATTAGATTTTTCTGCAACTGCACGATGTCCGCATCCGAGATACGCACACTGCTAAAGGCGCCAAAGCCAGTGTTCACACCGTAAATCACTTCACCCTGTTTCACCCGCTCATCGATATAGGCGCGCGACTTTTTGATCTTCGCGCGCGCTTCACTAGCGAGCTCCACCTTGGTGGCGCCCAAAGACACCGACCACACATTGTCGATCGTTAAATTTTCACCGGATAGTTTTAGCATTTGGCTTCCTTCAAGCTGCGGATGGCCGTGGCATAATCTTTCTTAAACACATAGCTGCCAGCCACTAGTACATCAGCTTCGCGCACTTCACGAGCCGTCACATCAGTGATACCGCCGTCGACTTCGATCAGCGCCGTATGACCAAGGCGTCTCAGCTCCACCTTGAGTTTGTGGATTTTCTCCACCTGATCGGCCATAAACGATTGCCCGCCAAAGCCAGGCTCAACCGTCATCACCAAAATCAAATCCACCAATTTTAAATAAGGAAAAATATCTTCGATCGCCGTGCGCGGCCGCAAAGTGATACCGGGTTTGACGCCTAAAGAGCGAATCTCACGCAGAGTCTTTTCGACCTCGCGCGTGGCCTCCACATGAATGGTCAGATAGTCCGCGCCAGCCGCGCAAAAATCTTTCACGTAGCGCTCGGGTTGCTCGATCATCAAATGCACATCCAAAGGTAGCTTGGTGACCGGCCGCAGAGCCTTTACCACCGGCGCTCCAATGGTGAGATTGGGTACAAAGTGCCCATCCATCACATCGACATGGATCCAGTCCGCACCGGCGGCTTCGACCGCACGCACCTCTTCGCCCAAACGGGCGAAATCGGCCGACAGAATACTGGGAGCAATTAGAAACTTAGGGTTTGTTGTCGACGGTGGGGCCAAAGAGATCTCCTGCTTGCACCGGATAGCCGCGCAGGTATTCGCCACATGGCATCTTGGCGCGCGATTCCGGCTGTAATTCCAGGAGTTCTAAACTGCCCTTTCCACATTGCACAATCAACGATTTCTCGGAGACAGAAAGCACTTGGCCAGGACGCAGCGAAGCCACCCCAGCGCTGTCCTGCGGCCAGGTCTTGTGGATCTTCACAATCTTGCCGCCACGGCGGGTCTGTGCGACCGGTCCCATGACCAATCCCCGCACCTGATTATGAATACTCATCGCATCGCGCGACCAGTCGATCTCGGACTCACTCTTCTCGATCTTTGGAGCTATAGTAACCTGCGTTTCATCCTGCGGTTCCGCCGTCAGATTGCCGCGCAAGTAGTCCATCAGATCCACCGCAATCAGCTGCGCCCCTAAGGCCTCACACTGCTTGTAAAGATCGAAGGCATTGGCTTCTAACGGCAACGGAATCTTACGCGCACCGAGTACAGGCCCCGCATCGAGTTTTTTCACCATGACCTGCAGACAAACGCCGGTTTCCGTATCGCCGTTCATCAAAGCGCGCTGAATAGGTGCTGCGCCACGCCAGCGCGGCAGCAAGCTGGCGTGCACATTGACCACTTTGCCAGGAAACAAATCCAAAAAGCTCTGTTTGAGAATCTGACCAAAAGCGACCACCACAACCACTTCGGCATGCAGCGCCTGAATCTGCGCCAGTACTTCCGGCGCACTGACCTTTTCAGGTTTGAGAATGGGAATCCCCAGCGGCTCGACCAGAGTGGCAACAGGAGAAGGCTGCAGTTGCATCTTACGGCCGGCCGGGCGGTCGGGCTGGGTGACAACTCCGACCACTTCAAAATGAGGGTCCTTAATCATGGCCTCAAGGCAAAACCGTGCAATGTCCGGCGTGCCGAGGAATAGCGCTCGAATGCGACTCACAACCGGTGTTCTTCTCTCTCTTCGTCAGCTTCCGCTTCGTCTAAGTCTTCTTCGCTTTCAGGATGACTGGGGTCGGGATAACCATGTTTTTTGATCTTGGATTTAATGCGCGCCGATTTGATCGGGCTTAGGCGATCAATAAACAGTTTGCCATCCAAATGATCGATCTCGTGCTGAATGCAAATCGCCAGCAAACCATCGGTTTTGATCAAAATCTCTTTGCCGTCGATATCCAAGGCCTTCACTTCGACGTAGTCGAAACGATCGACGGTCTCGTAATAGGTGGGAACGCTTAAACAACCTTCGTCGTAAGTCGTCTTACCTTCTTTTTTGATTATCTCTGGATTGAACAGCACCAACGGTTGCACCACCGCGCGCTCCAGCTCAGTCTGCTCCTCAGGCTTGTACCGCCCACCCTCACGCGGGCGTGTGTCCGTGACCAACAGGCGCACCTGGCGGTTCACTTGAATCGCGGCCAGACCAATGCCTTTAAAGGAGTACATGGTTTCCAACATGTCCTCAGCCAGCTGCTTCATCTCGGCGTTAACCGAAAGCACAGGGGCACCCTTTAGGCGCAGGCGGGAATCAGGGAATTTCAAAACTTCTAAAATAGCCATAAAACACGATTATAGCGCAAAAATGGGCGCGAATCACCCTCTATCGTTTACCGCGCTTAAGGAGGAAGACGGCCAGCAAAACCGCCAGGGTATTGGGTCCCCAGGCCGCAACTATCGGGGGTATATACCCGTTTTGACCCAAAGTTATGCCGGAATTGTAAGTGCCCCAATACAGGAAGGCCAGGCCCAGGCAGATCCCCAAGTTGACAAACGTGCCTCCCGAACGGGCTCGTGACACGCTAAAAGGGACCCCCACCAGGGACATGACAAAAGCGGCAAAGGCGAAACCGAACTTAGCCTGGTAGTCGACCTCGTAACGAAGGGTATTCAAACCAGCCTCTTTGTTGCGTTCGATAAAACGGCCGAGCTCTTTCAGACTCATGACATCGGAGGAGTTAGTGGTCGACTGAATATCGGTCAAATCCTCGTTCATGGAGATCGTTTTAGAGGCAAAAGATTTGGTCAGCGGAAAACTGCTTTCCGTCGCAAACAACGTGACCAAACCATTTTTAAGTTCCCACTGGCTGCCTTTCATCTCGACCTCATTGGCCGTGATCAGCTGAGTCAGATCCCAATTGGGGTCGAAGTAATACAGCGTGATCCCCTGAGCCTTCGCCTCTTGCGGATTGAGCGTCTTGATGTTGAACAAAATGTTTTCCGTACGATACCAGATCTTCATGGTCTTGACCGTGGCATACATGCCCGGTCGTTTTTTGATCTCCACGTACTCGACATAATTCGCTTGCTGGGTCAGACGCGGCAGGATTTGATCGGCAATGCCAAAGCAAACCACCGAGATCACCGCCACCGCCGCAAGAATCGGCGTCGCGATGCGTGCCAGCCCCATACCCATGCTGAACAGAGCGGTGAGCTCATTACTCTTGTTCAAGCTGGAGAGTGTGAACAACGTGGCCATCAAGCAGGCCACCGGCATGAGCTGGTAAATCAACGCCGGGGTTTTGTAGCCGTAGAGCTTGATCAAAGCCGTGGTGGGCGCATCCGCATTGCGTAATGCAAACGACATCACATCGACCGTGAGAAACAAAGTGACGAACACAGCGATTCCGGCCACTAGGAAGAGGAGGAAAAGCTTGAGGATATAACGGTCGATCAACTGCATGTGAGTTGGTCTGACTTTACTTACTTGACGAACAATTACAAAACGATTTTACTGACTTTATGGCTTTGCGCGTCTTGCTCGCTGATGAGAGTTCTACCATCAAGAAAGTCTTCCAGTTGGCGTTACAGGATTTCGCCGTGGATGTACGCCCGGTGAATATCGGGCTGGACGTTGTGCCAGTGGCGCAGAAGTTCAAACCCGACATTATCTTTGCCGACGTGATGCTGCAGAAACGCAGTGGTTACGAAGTGGCCGCCGAAATCAAACAGCACGCGGAGTTGAACGGCATTCCCGTCGTTTTGATGTGGAGCGGATTCGTTGAGCTCGACGAGGACAAGTTTCAAGCCTCGCACGCCAATGCTCAGTTGGAAAAACCGTTTGATGTGACGGCTCTGCGCAAACTCGTCACCGACCTGGTGCCGCGCACGCAGAACCAACGCCTATCGCAGTTCTTGGCGTTTCCTCCCATGCCGGAGATCGAAGACAAGGCTCCGGCCGCCACCAGCACAGCGGCGACCGAGACACCTCCGCTACCCGATGAGGATTTTAAACAGGTCTCTATCCCTAAAATGAAGGGCGCAGCGGATAAGTATCGTGTGAATTTGAAGCCCGAAGAGCTTGAGTCCGACCACCTGCCCGTCGATTACAAGATGCCGACAGAAAAGATCGACGTGGAAGACATCTTCTCGACCGCCGAAGCGGAGGAAGAAGACGAACAGTTTGCGATCAAAGAGACGCGTCGTTCTCCGCAAGCTGCAACCGCCACTCCACCGCCCACACCGGCACCGCAAAAATTTACGCCGCCGCCAGCGATGGATGAACTGACTCCCGTCCCGAAGGTGGCCACGCCATCCGCCCACACTGCGCCCAGCTTAAGCGCTGAGCAACTTGAGAAAATCATTCGCGAACAAAGTGCCGAAGTGATTGAATCCGTGGTGTGGAAAGTGGTGCCTGATCTAGCCGCGCAAATCATTGAACGCGAACTCAACCGGCTGCTCAAAGAGCGCGACGCGCAAGCGTATTGATATGAGGCCGGGCGAGCTGATCGCGCAAGCTTACGCCGAGGACATGCCTCACGGCGATATGACCACCGACAATCTGGGACTAAATGCTCGGATTGGTCGAGCTAAGCTTCTGGCCAAAGAAGACCTGGTTCTCGCCGGTCGACACTTGTTTCAAGACTGCATTCATCACATCGACAAAGAAGCCGAGCTGCAGTGGTTGTTTAAAGATGGCGACTTGGTGCTCAATCAACAGGCCGTGTGTTGGATCAAGGGCGATCTGTTGAAACTGCTGAAGGCCGAGCGTGTGGCGCTGAATTTTTTGGGGCGCTTAAGCGGCGTCGCCACCCTGACCCGCTGTTTTGTGCAAGAGACACGCGGAACGAAATGCAAAATCCTCGACACCCGTAAAACGACTCCGCTTTTGCGCGCTTTAGAAAAACAAGCCGTGATCGCCGGTGGCGGTCACAATCATCGCATGGGTCTTTCGGACGCGATTTTGATTAAAGAAAATCATATTCGTGCGGCCGGATCGATTGCGGCGGCGATGTCCGCAATACGCGGGCGCACAAGCGCGCCGATTGAAATCGAAGTGCGCACACTGAATGAAGTCGATATGGCGGTCAAAGAGCGGGCGGCGCGTATTCTGCTCGACAACATGAGCAGCTCCGAGATGCGCCAGGCACGCGCGCGTATTCCCGCCTTTATTCAAACCGAAGCGAGCGGCAATATGACGGTTGAACGCATCCGTGAGGTAGCCGAGATCGGCATCGACTATATCAGCGTGGGTGCACTTACGCACTCGGCACCGTGCGCCGATTTGAGTTTGATGTTTGAGTGGCAGGAGTAGGCATGTTGTCCGCGGCAGAATCCACACTGGAATGGGCCCAGCAACGCGAACTCGAAGTCGTTTATGCCGTTGAAACCGGCTCAACCAACAACGACGCAAAGAGCCCCGCACTTTCTGAAAATGCGGATCTGGTTTTGTACCTGACCTCGCATCAAACTTCCGGTCGCGGTCGCGGCTCCAACACTTGGCTCGACACCGGCGCCGGTGAAGGTTTGCTCAGCACTTGGTCCTTCAAAGTCGATTCACCTCCGCAAGCCATCACCGCACCCCGTATCGGCCTGGCGCTGTTCACGGCGGCTGCACGCACTTGGCCCTCGCTGAGTTGGGGCCTAAAAGCACCGAATGATCTTTATCTTGATGGCCACAAGGCCGGTGGGCTTTTGATCGAGAGCGTAAGTTCGGGGGACCGGCACCGCCTGTTGGTGGGCTTAGGCCTGAACGTAACCAATCATCCTCGCCGCTTTGACACCGCCACTCATCTGACCGGCGCATTAGGCCGTGCGCCTGAGGCGGCCGAATGGTTTAAGTTCCTTGACGAACTGAAACACCAATTAAGTGCGGCGGTGAGCGATTGTCTGCAAGCGACTCTAAGCGCCTCCGTCTGCGGCGATCTGAAAAATGCTTTGAACGCCAATTCTGCCCGCCCCTTTGTCATCACCCAGGTCGGCCCGCATGGGGATTTGATTCATGCCGGTGGCACCGTGCGCTGGACAGATATTTAAGTCTCGCGGGCTGAAGGCGCGACGCCTTGTGTGCTTCGTCCATCTCTGCTATCAAAATGAAATGGCTTTGACCTACACTCCAGCCGGCACGCTCGGCTCCGAATGCCCCGACTTCACGTTGCCCAGCGTGGATGGAAAAACCTATTCACGCTCTGACTTTTTGCGCGTGAAGGGTCTGGTGGTGATGTTCATCTGCAACCATTGCCCCTATGTGAAGGCCATTGAAGACCGGATCATTCAACTGGCGCATGACTATACTCCTCAGAACATTCAGTTTCTCGGCATTTGCTCAAATGATCACAAAGACCATCCCGAAGACGCGCCGGCGCAGCTGTTGCAACGCTGGAGCGAAAAAAACTACGGCTTTCCTTACTTAATCGATGAAGAGCAAACGGTGGCCAAAGCCTTTGGCGCGGTCTGCACGCCGGATTTATATCTTTTCGACTCGGCCTTACGCTTGCGCTATCGCGGTCGTTTCGACGATTCATGGCGTAATCCTGCCAATGTTCACAAACGCGAATTGCGCGAAGCCATTGCGGCCCTATTGGAGGGGCGCAGTTATCTTGAGCAGCACCCGGCCATGGGCTGTTCTATCAAATGGAAGACACCGTGAAGAAGTTTGCCCTCGCCGTGCTCACACTTACGATTTTAGGTGCGATCTATCTCTATTCTTATTTGGGCGCTTACAAACCGGTCACACTGGGCATAGAAAAGCGCGGACCTTATCATTTGTTGTTCAAACAGCATGTCGGCCCCTATCACACCATCGTCAGTAAGATCCAAGATGTCGAAAGATGGGTGGGCGAGCACAATCTGCGTTGCCCGCAAACTTTCGGTGAATATCTCGACAACCCCGAAGCTGTCGATCAAGACCGCTTGCGCAGCCATGGCGGTTGCGTGATGCCCGCAGAAGTTTCAAATGTTCCCCCGGATTTCCAACAACAAATTCGCCCGGAACGCTATTATGCGGTTGCCAAATTCAGCGGCTCACCGGCGATCGGGCCCTTTAAAGTCTATCCGAAGCTACGCGAATACATGGAAGAGCAGCGCCTGAAGTCCTCGTCACCGGTGATCGAGATCTACACGGTCAACGGCTCGCAGGTGACGACTGAGTATTTGTTCGCGCTGGACAACCCACCGCCGAGCCTAAAATAACCAAAGCTCTACATTCTATTCGTACTCCGCTATTGACCATCCACGTCAGTAAGTGGACCCTATTATAGTCTAAGGAGGAATCACAACATGACACTACGTAATCTTGGTCTAGGTCTTCTGTCCGCATTGGCGATTGGCTTCGCCGCTCCAAAAGCTCAAGCCGCGATTTTGCTCGAACCCTATCTCGGTTACCATACGGGTAAATATGATAGCGGGAGCAGAGAGTACGATCTTTCGGGGTTAAATTTCGGCGCTCGTTTGGGCTATCAAAACCTAGGGCTGCAACTCGGCCTTGATTACATGACGGGTGCTTGGACCGTAAAGACGGATCCGTCCCTAGATGCAGAACCGTCAGATCTTGGTCTTTTCGTTGGTTACCAGTTTCCGGTCATGATGAGAGTGTACGGCGTGTACAACCTGCAATCGAAGAATAAGGCGAAGAGCTCAGCTGGTTCGAGTACTCTAGAAGGCTCGGGCATTAAACTAGGCGTCGGTTTCACTTCGCTGCCCCTAGTTGCAGTGAACCTTGAGTATAGGAGTTCAACTTACACCAAGGTCGACGGCAACTCTTTAAGTAAGAACGCAAAAGACAATACCTACGGTCTAACCGTTTCGCTGCCGCTAACGTTTTAATATCGAAATCTAAATTCCAATCCGGCATCTGATTTCTAAAGTCAGATGCCGGACCAGCTAGGGATGTCGACTCCGAAAAGCCCACTTCCCCATTTTTCTACTTCATAATCTCATCTACAGCCGCATTCACAGCCGCTTTGTAATCCGAGAAATCGCTAGAAAAGTCTTTCTCTGTCATCGTGTACGGGAAATCCGGTGTTACACCCAGGTTTTCCAGCGGCGCGCCATTCACCCGACGAGCCAGTGAACCCGTAAACGAGAACGACTCCAGACCGAGCGAGCTCGGGAACTGCACCGACACCACATAACCACCGGCACCGGCCGTGCGCTGCCCGAAGACCTTGGCGCGCTTGTTGTCCTGCAAGATTCCCGGAAAGAAATCACCGCCTGAGAAATCGAGTTCGTTGGTGAGTACCAAAATCGGTTTGGTGTACGCGACCTGAGCGTCCGGATTCACGCGATCCATGCCGAACAACGGCAAGGGCTGAGTTACACGCTCTTTGTTTTTCCAAGCCGCTTCGATTCCGCGCACATACTCGCGCAACCCTTCCACCATCTGATAGTTCACCGGGTAGCCATCGATATCGTTACCCAAGATTATCTTGGCATCGGCATCGTTTTTCACTACGGCGACTTCATTTCTAATCTGTAGCGAGCGGCTAACGATCGTGGGCCACAAGGCGATATGGTGCGGTGGCACTTTGATCGGTTGATCGCTGAGCACCGTCATCAAAGCCATAACATAGAGCACGCTGCCACCAGGGTTGTTGACCTGATCGATAACCAAAGCATCGGTCTCCGCTTGAAACTTGGCGATCAAGTTGCGAAAGGAAACAAAGGCCAAGGTCGATTCGCCATAGTGCGGAATGCGAATGTAGCCGATGGTTTTACCAGCCGCGTTCACATAGGTATAGGCGTCGAACTTGTCGGTTGGACCACTGGTCCATTTGACCTCTCCCAAACGCGGAACGTAGCTCGTGCGCCCGCCTATCGCCCAGCGCGATTGATCGAGATCAGCAAAAGCGTTGGCCCAGCCCCAAGTCATCTGCGGGCGCAAGAATTGAGAGCTGTCCACTGCAGCCACCGAGAACGGCGCCATCAGTTGCACATTCGAATTCCACTCGATGGTTTCCGGCACATACTCCCAGGTCAGCTGACGGGCGATCACTTGCCCATTGCTTGGACGCTTAACAACCAAATCCACACGACCTTGAGGAACTTGTAGTCCACGAGCCGCACGACGGCTGGTCAAAACCAAATCGGCCATGCGCGCATCGGTGTGCGCCTCTGAGGTTTTCATCAGCGCTTGCATGTCCTTCATGACATCAGTCATGGGACGACCATTCCACTCAATCAGCTCGTCACCGACCTGAAAGGGAAAGGTTTCGGGTGACAGCTTGCGCGTATCAATCCACACGATAAACGTACGACCATTGACGCTGTAGACCCCGAGCGGAAGCGAAGCGCGCTCGGTCGCAAGAAAGCTGTAGCCGACGTGGTAATCGCGCATCGAAGTGAGCAATCCACCGACAATCTGGCGGTACTCCAAAGCCGAAACATCCGTTTTGTTGACCAAGGTGTCTTTAGCCTTTTGATATTCAGCCTGCAGATCCCAATTAAAATGCTGCTTCTTCCAAGCGGTCGGAGCATAACCCACTTCAAACACACGTTTGATAAAAGCGAGCTCCATCGCAATGCTCTCTTTTACGGGATCGGCATTGACGACAGTGCCAATGAGTAAAATTAAAGACAGGCCCAAAGCCCGCAAGATGTTCTTCATGATTTCCCCCTTAGGGGGACTGATTAACACAAGAGGTGTTCATTGGAGAACGAGAACCGGCATAAGTGACGCGCGGTATTCGCATAAGAACGGACCGCGCGCTAGGCCTTAGACGTAAGAGCCTTTTTTGATTTTCTCGACGATGACCTTTTCGAGGATCTGCGGATCTTTGGGATCGACGCTGAACACCGCCTGCTGTTCGCAACGCTTCTTCTCTTTCACCAGCCAATGCAGAATATCGGCCAGGTCCGAGTTCTTTTTGTCCTGGAAGAACGGATCGTTCTCAAGTGCGTCTTTCGCCTTCTTCAGGGAGCGTGCCTCAGCCGCGTCCCGCTCATTCACACTGTAGCACAGCAGATCATACTTCTTAACGTCCTCAGGCAATACGCCAAGGAAGCGCACTTCCGGGGCACTGAAATCAGAGTTACGAATCAAGCTGGCGGCCGAACCAGCCTTCAAAGTGCGGAAAATGTTTTGCAGCGTGTACGCATCAAGATCTCCGTAGAAGTACATCGGGATCTTCAACTGATCTTGAATGGTTTTGCACCAACCGCGCACACCGTTGGAGGGCACACCTTGAGCACCCATGATGATACAGTTGTGTCGGGTGTGCATACCGTTAGCGACCAAAGTGTTGGCCGTACCTTCTGATTCGACAATCAGGCAGAAATCGATCTTGCCCTTTTTAGCCTTCAGTCTGAACTGCTGCGGTTTGTTCTTCGGCTGAAACGGAGTTGTCCCCAGCCCACTGACGTCCACGACGGCAGTCGTGCCATCGGGCAGAGTTTCTGTAACCACCAGATTCTTAGAATAAGTCTGACCGCCGCGATCGTTGGCGAAACAGTTCATCTCTTCGCGATACACCTCAAGCATATCGCAGATAAAGTCGATGACCGAATCGCTTTCAGGCTGATCGTCGAAATCGAGCGGCTTGTAATGATTGTTGGATTTCACCAAACCTTTGGAGATGTAATAAAGTTCACGCTTGGTATTTACGGCGCCGCTTTTCAAGTTCCCCAGTAGCACTTCGAGCATAAAGATCGTGCGCGCCATCTTTTGTACCGACGACACGTTGAGCTCGGTCTTTACCACCTTCTCACCAGGAGTGAGGAAACCCACTTTGGGAGAGTAGAAAGAGTTGTCCAGACTACACTTCACCGCCTCGAGCACCGGGCGTTTGGCTTTTTCCAAATCGCTGAGCATGGTTTCGCACAGGGCTTTGGCCTCTTTAGGAATGTCTTTTTTCAGTTCACGAATACGAATGGGTTTAGCCATTTCAAACTCCTACTTCTTCTTACGGCCCGCGGACTTTTTGCTGCCTTTAGTGGCGCCTTCGTCATCTGCCGAAGCAGCCTGCTCTTCGTGCTCGATCACAGCTTCTTCCGACATGGCGTCGCCAGCGGCTTCTTCGTCGTCACCGCCAAGTTTCTTACGCTCGCGGTCCTTCAAAGCCTTCAGCTTCGAAGTGGCCTGCTCTAATTCGGCTTCCGCCGAGCTAGCATCACGCCCGAGCAGTTTCTTAAGTCCTTCTTCGGCCTTCTCCACACGGCTTTTGGGGGCGCTCACGATACGCGCAAGGCCTTCCACCAGAATGGGCCCGAATTTTTCAATATGTGAAATTTTGCGCTCCAGATCGGCCGCTTTGTACTCGGCGCGGATATGGCGCGACAGCTTTTGACCGGCTTGCATCAGCGCCCGGCGGATTTCATCCACCAGATCATCACTGCCGTCGATCGTTTCTTTAGAGGCGTTTTTAAATTTGATGAACGGCGAAGTCACGCTGACCGCGAACACATATGGGCCCGTCGGCACGCTGTCTTTGGGTTGGTTCAAACCGTACGAACGCCAGTTCACCGACTCTACCGAGCGCGTGATAGCACAAGCGCCTTTATCAAACTGCAAAGGCACGCGGTTGGCAAAACGCAACAGCTGCACAGGAGCGTCTTCATCACTGCCGCGATCTTTGAAACGCGCGATAGCCACTTCAACCACCACCGGCTTGAAGTCGCAAATACGCGGTTTACGGGTAACCACGCTGAAGAAATCCACTTCGCCCAAACGTTGAATGCTCTTGGACAAGCCTTCTTCACCGACGGTCAAAACCGAGCGCGTCGATGGCGCGATCAGCTCAGTGTCGTGTAAAGCTTGATAGATTTTTTTGTATTCTTCTTCGCTAATGGCGGTCAGGTTCTTGGCCATCAGGCCTTTTGCCAAACCCTTTTTCACCATATCTTTCACGGTGGCGTCGTTGACGCGCGAGAAGCCTTTTTTGAGGAAATTCTCCAGCGCGATTTTGCCGTAAAGACCGGCGTGAGTCATAAACTCACCCAGCTTCATCGTGTGCGGATGTGGCAAAGTGGCCGGAGGAATATCGGGCACTGTGGTGGCGACGCGCGGAATGTCCTGCGGGTCTTGATCCACCAGCTTGTAGTTGATCGACATATGCGGGTTCACCAAAGTGGTGCCCTCAAGGTAGGTCAATAACCCGCCGTCGCCGTTCAAAACAACGCGGCCGTCGATGCGAAACTCCACCTTCAAACCATGCGATTTGTCCCAATCGATGGTCTCTTTTTTCTTAATGATGCCGCGGTTGCCTTTAATGTCCACGTCAATGATGGCGCTGACCGCTTTACGCATGTTCTTGGTTTTGGAAATCACGCGCACGCCCGAAGCGTTGGTTAGCTGCGCCCATGTCGTGGCCGCCGAAATCCCGATCCCCTGTTGGCCGCGCGAACAGCGGCCACGGCCGAATTTACTGGAAGCCAAATATTCACCGAACACTTTGCCTAAGTCATCGGGGTCCAGGCCAGGACCGTTATCTTCTACGACGATTTGAACTAAATCCGTATTGCGCGAAGCACCCGGGCCAAGCTTGCCGATCTCAATGCTGATCTCCGGCAGAATACCAGCCTCTTCACAAGCGTCGAGCGAGTTATCGACGGCTTCTTTCAATGTGGTCAGTACGGCCTTGGCCGGCGAAGAGAAACCCACCTGCTGCAGGTTCTTCGCAAAATACTCGGCCGTACTACTCGATGTAATCTTAGACACTAACGTCTCCCGTTGTCCTAACCGGCTGTCAGAATGTGAAATGATTCAGCGCGTCTACTCTATTTCTCGCAGCCGAATCTCAGCGACTGTCAGATTTTTCTTGAGAGAATTACACTGTTTGCACGAGACCACAATATTTTTCTTGGTCGACCGTCCCCCGCGGGAAACCGGAATGAGGTGCTCCATGGTGAGTTCCTCACGCGCAAACTTCTGCTCACAAAAGTAGCAAACACCTTGCCCGATTTGCTGTCGCCACCAGGAAGACTGCCGCATTTCACGGGCTTTAGCGCGTTCGCGTTTGATGTGGGCCTCGTCCACAGTTTCGATGTATTCGTAAGGTCGATTTTGACTTGAATCCATGCCTGCAGTAGGTTGTAACGCTTTAGGTCAATCAAGGCAATAGGAACGGCGTACCTCGGAGTGGATATGTCACCAGATCAAATGAAGGCGCGGCTTGAGCAGAGCTTTCCCGGCGGGGAAGTACAGGTTCGCGATATGACAGGCACAGAAGATCACTATGAGGTGTTCGTGAAGTCGGAGGTGTTTCAAGGCCTCTCACGCATCGATGCCCAACGCAAAGTGATGGACGCCTTCGCCGTGGAACTAAAGAGCGGCGAAGTGCATGCCTTAACCATTAAAACGCAAGTTTAATAAAGAGAGGACTGAACAATGGATGAAAACACAAAGACACGCATCGAAGACCTGCTTAAACAGAATAAAGTCATGTTATTTATGAAGGGTTCGCCCGCGTTCCCGCAATGTGGATTCTCTGCCCGTGCGGTGGCGATCCTGCGTGAAGTCGGGATTGAGTTCGGTTCATGCGATGTTTTGGAAGACGAAGAAATTCGCCAAGGCATCAAAGAGTACGGCAACTGGCCGACCATCCCGCAACTCTACATCGATCAGAAGCTGATCGGCGGCAGCGATATCATGATGGAAATGTACGAGGCCGGAGAACTGCAAGGTTTGGCCAAAGCTTAAGGCTTTTGGGGCCCGATCAGTGCACGTTCGTTTCTTCCCCCTGACGCAGTCTTGCCGACCACCAGACTGAGAATCAGACCGGCCACCAATTTGCACTTCATAGGCACCTCGAGGCGTAAAGTCGCCTCGAGGAGGGAAAATGAAAACGGTATTCTTCGCGGTGGTCCTGATGACATTCGCATTTACGGTCGCGCTGCCGACGACAACGCTGGGGCAACAACCCACTCCGCCGCCGAGCGGCCACATTAGTCCGCCTCCGGTGCCCGAGGAAGGTTCAAAGCAACTCGACCCCACCAATGCGCGCGGCAAAAAAACAGTGCCGCCCATGCCAAAAACCAAGGCCAAACGCCCACCGGTCAAACCGCCCACACCCGAGCCAACGGCTCCAGATCAGCCACAAGACGGTATCCACTGAGTCCAACACAGCCCTAATTCAGGCGGCGGTGACATAAACTGTCACCGCTTTGTAATCAGTTCAGCCCAGTTCGTGTTTAAGCTGGCCCGGGGATTGTACTTCTCGGATGAGGCCGGAGGACCTATGTGGAGAACGTTACTGGCGCTCGCTCTTTTGCTTTCGAGCGCGACCGAAGCACGTGAATTGGCGTTGAAACAACGCTTTGATCACCGTTTTAATACCAGCGGATGGCAAGTTTTCGTTCATCGCAGCAAGGGTTCTGAACGCTTGGTGGCTTTGAATAAAAACACTCTGCAGGTCGAAGTCATCAATCCCGCCAATGACGAAACTTTGTCGCAAGACAATCTGGATAGCAAAGCTCGTAACCTGACACTGATTGAAACCCTTTCGACTTCGACAGGCGAGTTCGTTATCGCTTTCGCCAACGCCGACGGCCGGGTGGAGATGCATAGCTTAGATAGTGAAGTTTCGTTTGAACTGGAAGAAACTACGGAAGTTTTGGCTCTCTCTTTGATCGAACGCAAAGGCGGAGAAGTGTTTATGGCCGTCACTACGCGCACGGCAACCGAAGTGTATCACCGCACTCGCAATCAATTGACAGTGATTCAGCGAATCGCTTCGCGCAGTGGCGTGCAAAGCGGCAAACTCTTACGCTCAGGCGACGGCGAAGTGCTGTTGCAGGTTTTGAATGGCGACCGCAAAATGCACCTCTTACATATCGATGCCGAAGCCAAAGACAGCTCCGAGGTTTTGGTGCGTCGTTCGGCCGGCCGCAAAGCGGAAGGCGTTTTGAGCGAAGGCTCTGATTTTCTAATGGCCATGACCGATGGCCGCTATCTGCGTTTTTATATCGACAGCCAGAAGACAGAGTCGAAAACTGTAAAGGCGGACATCAATCTGGGTACCGCGGGCTGGTTGCGCGGCGCTGATGGCCGCTGGCTGTTTAGCGCCGTCCATAGCGAAAATGAAGCCACGCGCCTCACTCTCTACGATCCCTACTCTTTGGATAAACCTATCCGGTTGGGCGTGGCCAATGCGCAAAACATCTCGCACGTGGGAGCCATGCGCTACGCCGGTCAGCCTCTGTATTATTTTGTAAAGGACTCAATCACACTGGTATTGCAAAACGCCGAGACGCTGCAAGTGATACCCAATAGAAAAGGCGATCGCATTCTTTCCGTGCAGCCAGTGTATAGCCAGCGCGCCCTGGCCATTACTCTTGAAGGCAAGAATGGGACGCGCCTTTTGCTGGTTGGCTTAAATTAAGACAGCGCTCTCCGCCCGCGCCGATGCTCTAGTTTTCCTCGAACGGTTGATAATTCAATAGCGAATAGATGGCGCAATAGCCCCATGAGGCCGTACCCAGAAAGTACACGCCGAGATAGGCCCATGCCGGGCCGCCGGCGATCGCCCACGCGACCATAAACACACCAAGTATGAAGCGAATCAGACGATCCCACCACACGACGTTTTTCTTCATTCTTTTGTTGTAGCTCAGTGTAAAAGACTTGGGCAGTTTTCTTTGCTTTCGGCCTGACGCCTCTATGGGAGCCTTCCCGCCCTTAGTCCATAGAAACACAATGGCATTCGGCCGATATATATGATTGGGGAGGCGAGAATGGCCCGTATTCTGGTGGTTGATGACGATCCAGACATTCTCAAATTGACGGAGAAGGTGCTCGGCACCGCCGGTCACACCGTTTTTGTGGCCGAGGATGCTCTGCGCGCGGTCGACTGGTTGAACCATATCGAGTTCGACCTGCTTTTGTCCGACGCCAATATGCCGCACTACTCGGGCTTCGAGTTGGTGACCACGGTCCGCAACAACGAAAAATACAACCGCATGGCCATCGCCATGTTGACCGGATTGCGCGAACGCAAAGATGTCGAGCGCGCCGTGAACGCCGGCGTTGACGACTACATCGTCAAACCTCTTGATCCTTTGTTGCTGATTCAAAAAGTGAACTCTCTGTTCGCTAAAAAACCGCCAGCCGAATACCCCGAAATCCGTCTCGAGGGCAATAGTGCCCGTGGCACCATGGACTGGCCGGTGACGGTTCAGTCCGTGTCCGAGCTCGGCGTGCGCATCATCTGCGAGTTCCCCTTGAAGCCTGGAATGGTGATTGACGTGAACGCGGAGTTTTTCCGCAGTCTGGACGTGGAAGTCCCGCCGATGAAAATCTTAAGCGTCGACGTCGATGCGGAGACCGGCATGTACCGGGCGCACCTGATCTTCCTTGGCGCCCGCGAGGCGTTCCTACAAAAAATCCGTCGTTGGCTGTACACTCATGGCGCCTCTAGGGCGGCGTAAGGTGTGGCCATGAAAGTACTCCTCGCCGAAGACGATCCGAATATCTCTGTGATCGCGAAACTGTCTTTAGAGAAAATCGCGGGCCACGACGTGACCGTAGTGTCCGACGGCGAACAGGCCTTGGCCGAAGCGCTGACCGGCAAATACGACGTGATCTTGCTGGACGAAATGATGCCAAAGATGAATGGCTTAAAGGTGAGCCAAGAATACCGTGCCCAGTGCATCGATCCACGTCCCGTGATCTTTCTCAGCGCCAAATCGCAAGAGTCCGACATCCGCGAGTTCCGCGAGAACGGCAGCGGCTTTATTCCCAAGCCCTTTGATCCCATGACCTTGGGCGCACAGATCAGCGCTGTGCTCGGGAGCCTTTAAGCATGGGCTCGATTCGCTTTCGCTTGTTTCTTCTGCTCACGCTGTTCACCGGCACCACGCTGGTGCTTGCAGCCGTGTCGGTCCATTCGGCGCGCGACTTTCGCGATGGCCGTCAGCAGCTAGAAACATCCTACATGATCCGCGATGAAATCCAGGACCTGAGTTCCATCAAAGGCGATTCCGAGGCCTTTCGCAAACTGCAGACCGTACGCGCCCAGCTGACGCCATATCGCCGCATGGATGAGTTTTCGAAACTGCTCCAGGCGGTGAGCGAAAACAACCCCCGCATGCTGCGCGAACGGCACCAAGTATTTCTGAAGAACGAAGCCGAGTTTCAACGCTACACTCGTCAACACCTTGACTACTTAGAAAAGCGGCTCACCTACTTTGCGCTTTTGGCCCTGGCTACTCTGCTGTTGGGCTTCGTGGCGCTTCAGCTTTTCGTCAACCGCTCAGTGATTCGTCCTATCCGCGATCTGTCGCGCAAGATGGTCGACTTCGTGAACGATCGTTACACCTATCAGTTCAGCGTGCCCGCGCCCGACGAGATCGGCCACATGCAAGCCACGTTCAATTCGCTGGCTCAGCGTGTGATTTCCAACATGGAACAACTCAGAACTCTGGATCAAGCTAAGTCCGAATTTTTAAGCATTGCTTCGCATGAATTGCGCACACCACTCACCTCCATCAAAGGCTCTTTGAGCTTGATGCGCTCGGGGATCGTGGGCAAAATGAACGATATGGCGGACAACCTGTTGACCATCGCTGAGAACGAAACGGATCGCCTGATCCGTCTGATCAACGACATTCTCGACTTAGCCAAAATCGAAGCGCGCAAACTGCCGTTGCATCAAGAATGGCACTCGCTGAACAATCTGGTGACGGTGTCTTTGCAGAGCTTGCAAGGCTTGGCCGGTCAGGCCGATGTGCTTCTGCAGTGCGAAGCCATGCCGCCGGTGAACGTGTACATGGACAATGATCGC
The DNA here is from genome assembly GCA_019637855.1 of Bdellovibrionales bacterium. Classification (GTDB taxonomy): domain Bacteria; phylum Bdellovibrionota; class Bdellovibrionia; order Bdellovibrionales; family UBA1609; genus JALHOQ01. The sequence goes on along the minus strand of JAHBUX010000008.1, from coordinate 93,242 downwards.
ATCCAACAGGTGCTCACCAACTTGCTATCCAACGCCATTAAGTTTTCGCCCAAAGGCAAGCCGGTGGTGGTGAGCTGTCAGGTAAACGAGCGCAACGAGCTATTGATCGAAGTGCGTGACGCCGGCCGCGGTATCGACCCTCAGGACCAAGAAGCGATCTTTCAAAAGTTCCGTCAGGCCACCAATGCCAAAAACCCTCTGGTGAAAGGCACGGGTTTGGGCCTGGCCATCGCCCGAGCGCTGGTCGAACAGCATGGCGGCGAGATCGGCGTGCGTTCGGTGCCTGGCGAAGGCTCGACATTTTACTTTACGCTTCCGGAGTGGAAATACGCTTTAGCAAACAAGGTTGAGGTGGCTGCATGAGTTTCGAAGACCTGCTCAAATCCTTACAGAAGGATTACCTCGCTTCCCTGCCAGACAAGGTGGTCACCATCCGCACTCAAATCGAAAGCGCTTCGACTTCCGAGCTGCGCGAGTCTTTTCATAAGCTCAAGGGCACGGGCCGCACCTATGGCCTGCCTGAGGTCAGCGAGCTCGCGGAACTCGTCGAAGGCATATGCATCTCACGTCCCACGGACGCGGTTGTCGCCTCTACCCATGCCGTCGCGATCCTGCACGATATCCACGGCGCCTACAGCGCCGGCAACGCGTTCAATCTGCACCAAGACGCGCGCTACGCGCAGATCCGCAAACTTCTCCCCGCTTAGAACGGCGTACCTAGGCTGGACAGCCGGCCCTCAAAGCTCCTAAAGTTGGTGGCATAGGGAGATCCCAATGTTACCCAACGGACTCGACCGCATTCTGGATTCTAGCCGCATCTTCACCGACGACGACAATCTCAAAGAGTATGGCCGCGATTGGACCAAATATCTGGAACCAAGGCCCTCCGCCGTTGTTTTCCCTAAAACCACCGAGGAGGTCGTGGCCTTGGTCAAATGGGCAAGGCAGAGTAAAACCGCTCTGATTCCCTCGGGCGGGCGCACCGGCCTAAGCGGCGGGGCCGTGGCTTTGAACGGCGAAGTGGTGGTGTCCTTTCAAAAGATGAATCGCATTCTCGAATACAACGAGGCGGACCAAACCGTTACGGTTGAGGCCGGAGTCATTACCGAAACCGTGCAGAAGTTTGCCGAAGAAAAAGGCCTGATCTATCCGGTCGATTTTGCTTCGCGCGGCTCAAGTCAAATCGGCGGCAACGTGGCCACCAATGCCGGTGGAATCAAAGTTCTGCGTTTCGGCCTGACTCGTCAATGGGTGGCCGGCCTTGAAGCCGTCACAGGAAGCGGCGAAGTTCTGCATTTAAACAATTCGCTGGTCAAAAACGCCACGGGCTATGATCTGCGCCATCTGCTGATAGGTTCGGAAGGCACGTTGGCATTGATCACCAAAGTGACTTTGAATCTTTCGCGCCCTACCGCCCCGGCCAATCTGTTCTGCTTTGGCGTGGAAGACTTGTCGAGCGTGATGAAGATCTACCACGCCTTTAAAACTCAACTGCCCGTATTGGCTTTTGAGATGTTCACCGAAGTGGCGCTGAAACACGTGCTTCATCACCACACCGATCTGAAACGTCCGTTTGGTGAGCCGCACAACTATTATGTGCTGGTGGAGTTCGAAACCGCCGCCGAAGAAGTACTCGAAAAGGCCATGACGATTTTCGAAAATGGCATGGAACAGGGTTGGATTCTCGATGGGATCCAAGCGCAAAATCCGCAACAGGCTAAGGAGCTCTGGCGTTTGCGCGAAGATATCAGCGAAGCCACAGCCCCGTTTTCACCCTACAAAAATGATATCTCTGTCCGCATCGCCAAAGTGCCTGAGTTTTTGATCGAGATGGACGGCATCTTGACGAAGAACTACCCGCACTTCGAAGTGGTCTGGTTCGGCCATATCGGCGACGGCAACTTGCACATCAACATTTTAAAACCTAGAGACATGGCGACCGCGGAATTTTTGCAAGAATGCAAGAAGGTCGACGATCTGATGTTCGATATGATTGAACGCTTTCAAGGCTCGGTCTCCGCCGAGCACGGCGTGGGCCTGACTAAAAAACCCTACTTGAATCGTACGCGCTCCGCGGAGGAGATCACTTTGATGAAAGGGATCAAAAAAGTCTTCGATCCCGATTCCATCTTAAATCCCGGGAAGATCTTCTAGAACTGGCTGACCAGCCTGTGGTTTTTGGACGGAGCGATGATCTCTTCGGGATCATTTTGATCAACGGAGCTTAGCTTTCCTAAGCCTTCTTTAAATGTTGATTGTGATAGACGGCGTAGATGGCGATATGGTCCGCCAAACGCTCCCGTTTTTTAGTCGTACACCAGGTCTTTCGGATCAATCTTGCAATGTTCGCTCGCAGCATCGCACAGGTGTGATTGAGGCTGAAGATGGGGTCGAACCTTACCTTTTTGAGTTCTCCCTGTCCTGTGACCGATCCCCGCTTCCCAATACACGTTTCATGGATGCAGCCGGGAAAAAAGGCCTTCACATCGGCGGTGTAGTAGGGATTGGAGTCCGATTTAATCAAGGTGCCGGGTTTAATAAGCGGCTGTAGCTCTTTAAAGAGCTCCTTTCTCTTCTGAGAGCGCTCGTCTTTACGGTAGCCATATTTTTGAATCGCTTTCTTTGAAAGAAGACCTTTTGCGGGCATTGAGGCCACACGGAAGCCTACAAGCCTACGGGTCTTTCCCTCAACCGCTAAGGTCACGCTGACCGGCTTACACTTGCTATGCTCTATTGTTTCCAGATCATCGAACTGAAGCTCGGTGATGGGTTCATCCGCATTGTCCATAAAGAGCTTTTCTCTACAGAGCTCTCCTAAAAAAATAAGCCTTCTTGCAATGGTGGTTCTATTCACTCTTAAAAGCCTGGCTATCCTTCTTTGTGAAACACCTGAGGCCAAAAGCTCAAAGATCATCGGGTTTTTCTGCCGTTTCTTTTGTCTGACAAAGGGATGTGAAGTGGCTTTGGAGAAGGTCTTTTTGCAGATTAAGCAGCGAAATCGTTCAATAGATTTCGAATCGGAAGTCCGGCGAAAGACGCCGTGCCGGACGATCGTCCGAGAATCGATCACATAATCACGTGAAAGCTCACAATAAGGGCAGCTGAGGTGCATGACCCTAAGACTAAGCAAGCCTTAAGCCGAACTGGCGACCACACAGTGGTCGACCAGTTCTTAGACTATTCGTGTCTTAATCGAAGTCTTAAGCCGGGAAACCTGGTCAAAAATCTGCCCAGGTTTATCGCCCTCAGTATCCATCACCACATAGCCCATATGAATATCGGTCGACAGATACTGCGCCCGAATATTGCCACCGGCTTTGGACACGATGCCGTTGATCTCCCCCAGCACGCCCGGCACGTTTCTATGCACGTTGATCAAGCGTGAGGTGTTCTTGTCTTTGGGCGGCACGCTGACCTGAGGAAAGTTCACCGCTCCCAAGGTCAGGCCGGAGAGCAAAAACTCTCCCAGGCTGTGCGCCACTTCGCGACCGATGGCCTCTTGTGCCTCTTCGGTGCTGCCACCGATATGCGGAGTCAGAATCACGTTTTTCAAACCCTGCAACTCGCTGTGAAATCTCTGATCGTTGTTCTCAGGCTCCTCTGGGAAAACGTCGCAGGCCGCCCCACCAATGTGACCGGACTTCACCGCTGCCGCGAGAGCCGGGATCTCGACCACCGTTCCGCGCGAAGCATTGATTAAGCATGCTGAGCGCCGCATAATCTGAAGTTCGGAGGCACCCATCATATTTCGGGTCAAAGGTGTTTCAGGAACATGCAAAGTCACGAAATCCGATTGGGTCAGCAGATCGTTGAGCGAGTCCGTCGAGCGCGCATTGCCCAGCGGCAGCTTCTTAACAATATCGTAGTAAAGCACGCGCAGGCCCAAAGCCTCCGCCAAAATGCTCACCTGACTTCCGATATGCCCATATCCCACGATGCCCAATGTCTTGCCACGCACCTCGCGCGCGCCCTTGGCCGACTTCAGCCATTCGCCTCTGTGGGCGGCGTTGTTCACATCTCCCAGCTGGCGCGATAGGGCCACCATCTCGGCCAAAACCAACTCCGCGACGCTGCGGGTGTTGCTATAGGGCGCATTGAACACTGGGATGCCTTGACGATTGGCCTCTATCAAATCGATTTGATTGGTACCGATACAGAAGGCGCCAATGGCATGCAGATGCGGGTTACGCTCAAGGATCTTGGCGGTGATTTGCGTCTTGGAACGAATACCCAGGACCTGATAGTCCGCCAGTTTAGCTGCCAGCTGATCTTCGCCCAAAGCGCCCTTTTCTACATGGATCTGAAATCCTTGCTCGGCCAGAGCCTCTTGAGCGCACGGGTGGATGTTTTCGAGGAGTAAAATTTTGATGGACATAGCCCATAGGTACTCCAGTTCCATTTCGTTGTCACACGCCCTTTCTCGATGTACTTTTAGTTTTTAGACAGAGGTAGAGCCTATGAGAGAATTGATTCTGCTGGTCGTAGACGACGATGATCTGGTGATCCAGTCGGTAAAGCTGGCGCTGCCTGATCAATGGCGCATGATGGCCTGTCAAAACCCGGCCAATCTACCCGAGCGCGGCTATCACGCGGCTTTGGTGGATATTCATCTCACCGGCCAGCTAGGCCGCACCGAAGGCATCGAAGTCATCCGCCGGTTGTCGCAAAAACACGCGCATTTGGAAATCATCGCCATGTCGGGAAATCTGGATCGCCAGATTATGGAACAATGCTTGAAGGCCGGTGCTTCCCGCTTCTTGGCCAAACCTCTCAGTCTGGATGAACTCACTCTGACGCTGGATAAAATTGAAGCCCTGTTCTTGATGCAGGGAGCGACTTCGCGCTCGGGCACGGCCGGCGTGCGCTGGGTGGGATCGAGCAGCGCTTCACAGACCATTCAGCGGCAGATCGCCCAACTGCGCAACGAGAACGGCCCCATTCTGATCGAAGGTGAGTCCGGAACGGGCAAAGAGGTTTCGGCAGCCTTGATTCACTCACAAGCCCCAGGCGGCCCATTTGTCGCCATCAACGTGGCGAGCGTGCCCGAAAATCTTTTTGAATCTGAATTCTTCGGTCACGTCAAAGGCGCTTTCACCGGCGCCGATCAAAACAAAATGGGTTTAGCTGAAGCCGCTAATGGCGGCGATCTTTTCTTGGATGAGATCGAAGCGCTGTCGCCGCCGCTGCAGGCCAAGCTGTTGCGTTTTTTAGAAACCGGCGAAGTGCGCCGCGTAGGTGCCAAAGAGGCCATGATTGTGCAATGCCGCGTGATTGCGGCCACCAACCGCAATCTCAATCAACTGGTGTCTGAAGGCAAGTTTCGTGAAGATCTGCTATGGCGCCTGAGCGGCAAAAAGATTCTGCTACCGCCCTTGCGCGAACGCCCCGAAGACATTGCCGAACTGGTGCGCCACTTCTTGTCGCAAGACAAGTATCGCAAAAAAGAGATCGGCGATGACGCCATGCAGGTGCTGAAGGAGTATCACTGGCCCGGCAACGTGCGCGAATTGAAACGGGTTTGTGAACAGCTGATTTTGCTGGCGCCTCTGCCCGTTTTACGGCGTGAGGATGTGCTCGCAGTGATTCGCCCGCAGGCCCAGGGCGTGCAGACCACGCACGTGGATCTGAACCGTGGTTTGTCGGATTTGGTGAATGAGTATGAGGCGCAAATCATACAAAAAGCCCTGTCCAATCAGAACGATATTGACGAAGCTGCCCGCACACTGAAAATCTCGCGTTCTAGTCTGTACAAAAAGATTAAGGACCACGGGATTCAGTGGCGGAGCGAATAGATGATTTACGGCCTTTGGAACAATCCGCGCTACGTTGAGACAGCAGCCATTATTTTAGGGTCTTTGGCCGTACTCAGCCTGCTGCTGTTTTTCCTCAGGCGCAAAGGCGCTCCGTTTGCTTCCGGTTGGGCCAGTGCCAAGAGCTGGATGTTCGTCGCTCCACTGCTCTTCCTGGCTTTTGCTTTGCCCAAACCTTGGCCGCTGGTGTTCGTCACTTGGATGGGCGTGCTCAGCGCCAAATCGTTCTTTCAACTCGTCGGCATGTATCACCGCAGCTGGTTTGTGTGGACGACCTACCTCGGCATCTTCGCATTAGGCCATATCATCAATCACGGTCAGCTTGAGTTCTACAATCTCTCGCCCATGATCTTTTTGTTCGTGATTTGCTTGATCCCGATGTTGCGCAACTCGGCCACGCAGATGATTCAATACATCGCGCTGTCGTTGATGGCCTTTATCTTTTGGGGTTGGTCCTACATGCACATGGGCCGCCTGCTGACCTTTGAAGGCGGCGAACTGATGGTGCTATATCTCTATCTGTTGGCTGAGGTCAGCGAGAACACCTCCTGGGCCGTCTCCAAAATCTGGGGCAAGTACAAACCCTTTAGCCGTATCACCAGCAAAGTGACCATCGAGGGCATGCTGGTCGCGTTGATCGTCACCATGCTGTGCGCGTGGGGCTTGCGTCACCTGCTCCCCGATCGCTCCGAACGCTTTTGGATTGCCGCGGGTCTGGTGGCCGCCATCTTCGGCCGTATGGGCGATCTATTGATCAATGTGTTTCGCCGTGACTTGGGCATTAAAGACACGGGTATCTTCATTATCGGCCGCGACGGCATCCTCACCCGGGTGGAAAAACTGATCTTTATCGGTCCCATGTACTTTTACCTCTACATCTATCTGCAGCAGATCGACTTCCGATGAGAGACTGGAACTACGAGAACGAGCAGTGGACCCAGTTGCCTCCGCATCTGAAACATCTGCCGCTGTTCACGCGCTACTTCGACTTCACCAGCCTGATCTTTCGCATGCTGTGGGGTCTGTTTATCTTCATCGCCTTTCGTTTCTATATTCGCCTGCAGGTGGTGGGTGACTTTCACAAGGTCTATAAAGAGCACAAACGCCTGCTGTTGATCTCCAATCACTCCAGTCACTTGGATGCGGTGTCGATCGCCGCGGCGGTACCGTTTCGCTATTGGAAGTTTTTGTTTATCACGGCGGCTAAGGACTACTGGTTCAGTAATCCGCTATTCACTTTTTTCAGCAAGCACTGCCTGGGCGCCATTCCCATCGACCGCAAAGATCGCAAAGGTGAGGCCATCAAACTGTGCACCAATTTGCTGGAAAACCTGCCGCGCATTTGGTTGATTCTATTTCCCGAGGGCACGCGCTCCAAGGATGGTTACATCAATCCCTTTAAACGTGGGGTGAGCCTGTTTGCGATGCGCACAGAAACGCCGATTATCTTCCTCTACCTTGAGGGCAACAATGAACTGTGGCCCAAAGGGCGTTTGATCCCGTTTCCGGGTGTTTTGCGCGTGCACGTGGGTCCTGTCCACCCCCCGGCCCCGATCGACGAGATTATTCTCGCCTATCGTGAATGGGTAACCAAGATCAATCCCAACGCCTATCGCCCCTCTAGCCTTCCTCCCCTGCCCGATGAGGACGAAAATACGGCGGATGACCTTGAAGACGAATAGACGTCTCTGGTAAGACTCTAGGCTATGTCCTCCGTCAATAACTTCGTTATCACAGTGGCAACGGCCAATGGCAGCGGCAGCCAGTCGTCCAACAACGTGTTGGTGCGGACACTTTTCCGTATGGGCTTGCCGGTGGGGGGCAAAAACCTGTTTCCATCCAACATTCAGGGGCTACCCACGTGGTTCACCATTCGGGTGAATGAGAAAGGCTTTACGGCGCGCAAACGGCTGGCCGATATGGTGGTGGCTATGAATCCAGCCACGGCCAGCGAAGATATGAAGCTGGTGCACCCGGGCGGTTATGTTTTGCTGAGTGCCGATGCCAAGCTGCCTGAATCGCAGTGGCGCCCTGATGTACACGTGATCAGTATTCCGTTTAAGAAGATTGTCGATAACGTCACCGACTCGGTGAAGCTTAAAAAACTCTTAGTCAATATGGCCTACGTGGGCGTACTGGCCGAGCTGCTGGGAATTCCTGAATCCGCTTTGGATGCGACCATCGAGCATCAGTTTGGCGATAAAAGTTCGGTCATCGAGACCAACAAGAAGGCGATCGCCGCGGGCCGTGCCTACGCCGCCGAACACCTGAAAGATGTCGACCTGCCCTGGGAGGTTGCGGAACGTGCCGGCCAAAACGACGGTAAGATTTTGATCGATGGCAACACGGCCTCGGCCATGGGCATGGTATTTGGTGGTTGTACGGTGGTGGCCTGGTATCCCATCACACCTTCAAGCTCGGTGGTGGAATCCTTTATCGATATGGCCAGTGAGTATCGTATCGATGCTGACGGAAAGAAGAACTTCGCCGTAGTTCAGGCTGAAGACGAGTTGGCGTCTATCGCCATGGTGCTTGGTGCGGGCTGGGCTGGTGCACGGGCCATGACTGCCACGTCAGGGCCGGGTTTGTCTTTGATGGCTGAGGCCGCAGGTCTCTCTTATTACGCCGAGATCCCGGCCGTGATCTGGGATGTGCAACGGGTGGGGCCGTCCACGGGCTTGCCGACGCGGACGATGCAGGGGGATCTGCATGCGGCTTACTATCTTTCGCATGGGGACACCAAACACGTCGTCTTACTTCCGGGAACTCCGGAGGAGTGTTTCGAGTACGGCCAAGTGGCTTTTGATTTGGCCGAGCGCTTGCAGACGTTGGTGATCGTGCTAAGTGATTTGGACATCGGCATGAATCTGCATGGCGCAACCAAGTTTGCTTATCCTGAAAAGCCATTTGCCCGCGGAAAAGTGTTGAGCGCTGAACAGCTGGCGGCGGCGGGACGGTTTCAGCGTTACAAAGATGTGGACGGCGATGGAGTTCCCTATCGCACTTTGCCGGGGACAGCGCATCCGACGGCGGCTTACTTCACGCGTGGCACGGGCCATGATGAGGCGGGCCTATATTCCGAAAATCCAGAGACCTACAAAGCCAATGTGGACCGCCTTTCGCGCAAGCTCGACACCGCTCGCCTCCTTGTTCCCCGCCCCGTCGCGGATGTACAACCGGATAATAAGGTAGGCATTGTAACATTCGGAAGCTCGCATGAGGCGACCTCGGAAGCCCGCTTTCTTTTGCAAAGAAATAGTATCTGCACCAACTACATGCGTTTGCGGGCTTTGCCTCTGACCCTCGAATTTGAAGAATTTTTGGCCTCACATGACCGCATTTACATCGTCGAACAAAACCGCGATGCGCAGCTGATGAGCATCGTGCGCAGTGAAATGCCGCAATACTCGAGCAAGTGCGTTTCGGTATTGCATTACGATGGCATGCCGCTCGATCCAGACTTCGTTTACGAGCAGATCCATGCGGCAGAAATGGTATCTACATGAGTGGCGAAACCAACCGCGTGGGCTTAAACAAAACTGACTACGTCGGCGCTAAGAGCACGTTGTGCGTAGGCTGTGGTCATGACTCGATCACGAGTCACATCATCACCGCGTTTTACCAATCCAGCGTCGATCCCTACAAGGTTTCGAAGTTGTCGGGCATTGGTTGTTCGAGCAAGACGCCGGCATACTTCCTCGGGCGCTCGCATGGTTTCAATTCGATTCATGGTCGAATGGCGCCGGTGGCGACAGGAGTTCACCTAGCCAATAGTTCACAACAGTTGATTGGCGTTTCCGGTGATGGTGATACGGCCAGCATTGGTCTTGGCAGCTTTGCTCATATGTTGCGCCGAAATATCCCGATGATCTACATCGTCGAGAACAATGGTGTGTACGGTTTAACGAAGGGTCAGTTTTCGGCCACGGCGGAGTCGGGTTCGAAGGCGAAAAGCGGCCTTATCAATTCGTTTCAGGGCATCGATTTGTGCACATTGGCTTTAGAGATGGGCTGCACGTTTGTGGCACGCTCGTTTTCCGGTGATGCGAAGCAGATGGTTCCGCTGTTGAACTTGGCGATCCGCCATCGGGGCACGGCTTTTATCGATGTGATTTCGCCCTGTGTGACGTTTGCCAATCACGAGGGTTCAACGCGTTCGTTCGATGCGGTCAAGTCGCACAATGTGCATCTGCAGGAGCTGGGCTTTGTACAGCCGCAGCAGGAGATTAAGGTGCAGTACGAAGAGGGCACCACTCAGCAAGTCGAACTGCACGACGGCAGTCGTTTGATTTTGCGCAAGCTTTTGAGCGCCGAGCACGACATCGCCAATCGAGATTTGGCTTTTGCGCGTTTAAACGAAGCACGCAACAAGGGCGAATTCCTGACAGGTTTATTTTATTGGGACAAGGACAGCCGCCCGCTGGGTGAACAATTGGCCTTGCCAGCCCGCCCGCTAAGCGCTGTGGGCGAGGAAAGTCGCCCCTCGCGCGAAGCACTGGGCAAAATCCTTAGCCGTTTCGAATAACCCGTGCTAGCTTCCAGATATCCAAAAAGGTCCGGTAGCTCAGCTGGATAGAGCAGCTGCCTTCTAAGCAGCAGGTCGCAGGTTCGAGTCCTGCCCGGATCGCCAGAATTTTCGCAACGGGTACCAAGCAGCTCTTAGTAGGTCAGTCCGCAAACTTCCAATTTTTGACATGAGCCCTATACCAGTCGGTATCCAACTCCAGGCTCCGTTAAAATATGCCGAGGGGTGGTCGGATTCGCCTCAAGTTTTTTACGTAAGAGGCCAATGTAGATTCGCAAGTAGTGGGGATTGTCGAGCGCGCCAGGCCCCCAGACCTCCTTAAGGACATGATCTTGATGAACCACCTGGCCACCGCCCCGAATGAGTGCCTTTAAAAGGTTCATTTCCGTAGCGGTCAGATGAACAGGCTGGCCGTCCTTCAATACAGTTCTCGATGGAATATCGACTTTTAAATTTCCAGACTCAAATACCGGCGTACTATCGACTTCGACACCTCGATGTCGTAACGCCACATGAATTCTTGCGAGAAGTTCCAGGGGACCAAATGGCTTGGTTATATAGTCGTCTGCTCCAGCCTCGAGCAGTTCGACCTTCGTCTTCTCGTTGTCGTTCACAGTTAGGACAATAATGGGTACGGTTGACCATTCACGAATTTCCTTAAGAACCTCCAATCCATTTTTGTCGGGAAGCCCGAGATCGAGAATAACAATGCTGGGCTTAAACTCACCGAGCTGCCGCAACCCCTCCGCGGCGTTAGGAGCTTCTGAAACTTGATAGTTTCTGCCCTCAAGATTCAGACGAAGTACACGACGGATGGATTCTTCATCTTCGATAACTAGGACTCTGCTCATACAGACTCCTTCGGAGCGTCGGGGGCCTGTCCCTTAGGAAGTTCAATGGTAAACCTCACGCCGCCATCTTCTCTATTCTCGGCCCGAATGGTCCCTTTGTGAAATTCGACTATGCTTTTCGCGATTGAAAGCCCAAGCCCCGTTCCCCCAGTGGGCGAGCCCGGAACCCGGTAGAACTTCTCAAACAATTTGGGCAAGGATTCCTTTGGAATTCCCGATCCATTATCTTCGACAATGATCTGAACATTGTCGCTTTCTGTCAGAACAGAAATCGTGATCTCACTACCTACCGGAGTATAGACGGTCGCGTTGTAAATGATGTTCGTGAGTGTGTGTTCAAAGAGCCGAAAGTCCAAATTTAACAACGGTAGATCATCAGGAATGTTCACCTGGACGACATGGCCATCAAGATTCTTTTTCAAACGGTTTAGCACGACACCAACGACATCATGAAGATCATGCCACTCCGTTTTGATGGCCAAGGCTCCCGATTCGAGCCTGGTCATATCCAATAGATTCTCAATCACTCGGTTTAATCGCTCTCCCGCTTGTAGGAGCTCCTCAGCGAGAATCTTTCTATTATCATCAGATTGAGGGGGCGTCTGCTGTAGCAAAGCCTCCGCCGCTCCCATAATCGCGGTGAGCGGAGTGCGCATTTCATGAGAAATTGAATTCAAAAGTGTCTGATGCAGTTTTTCGGAGTCTTGCAGCTTCTCCGTCTCACGCAGGCGTTTCTCCGCGAAATGCCGCTCGATAGAGGCACCAAGCTGGCCACAAACCGAGTAAAGAAGATTTTCCTGCTCAAGTGACAATTTGCGCTGTTTCTCAGGGGTATAGACAAAGACACCAACGACTTCGGAGTTTCCTTCAAGAGGAATGTAAAGGGAAGGTGATTGCGAAAGAGTTTCGGTAGACCAACCAGCCGGCTTTCGGTTTTCAAAAGCCCATTGCGCTACCGCATACTCCTTTTCATTCAAATAAACGCCATATCGATGATTTGTTTGCGCGCTGAGTTTTCGATTTCGGTCTCGCAATACAACGCCGCAAGTCCCGACTAATGCGCCCTCCAAACGACGGCATACTTTGTCTATAAACTCGGCCTTTTCCCGACTTGCGGTAATATCTTTCAAAGCTTCGTAAAGGATATTAGTCCGATCTTCTCGCTCCCTAATCAGTCCCTCATGTTGGCGCAACCGATTCGTCATCGTGCCAGTTATCAGGGCGACAACAAAATAAGTTAAACACATGATGATGTCTTCAGCCGAGGAGATCGCAAACGTAAGTCGCGGCGGAATAAAAAAGAAGTTCCAGATAATAGCACTTAAAGCGCCAGCCATGAGCACCGGACCTAGAGAAGTTTTAGTTCCGACAAACAGAACATACAAGAGAAAGACAAATCCGACAGCACGATAGCCGATAACCGATTCGAGAACGCCATTCATCATCGCAACCGCGAATAGACCGCAAAGGGTATTCCAATAGGGAACAAAGTCCTTTTCAAAATCCATATTCAGTCTAAACTTCGGTGAATAAGCAGGTACGTCATCCTGCCTTATGACATGAATGTCTATCTCCCAACTCTCATCGACAAGGCGATCCAAAAGGTTGCCGCCTTCGACAAAGTCCTTAAACATTCGCCTACTCGGTCGTCCGACCACAATATGCGTGACATTTCTTTGCCTAGCGATACGCCTGAGCGCTTCTACGATGTCCGTTTCGGCCGTCGTAATCACTTCGGCCTTCAGTTCCCTTGCGAGAGCGAGATTCTTTGAAAGTTGGTTTTGATCTTCATCCGATAGCTTTACTCCGTTATCGACGTGAACGGCGACCCAAGGAGCCTCGAGGTTGAATGCAAGCCTTCGAGTTGCTCGTATGAGGCGTTCGGAATAAGGACTATGGCTCACGGCGACCATCAATCGCTCATTGGTTTGCCATGGGCCGTTTTTTTGTTTGATGTCGGAAAAGCTCTGGAGCTCTTGATCGACTTTTTCGGCGGTGAAGCGAAGGGCAATTTCCCGTAGCGCCGTCAAACTGTCTGGTTTAAAAAAATTTTGAACCGCGCGCTCTGCCTTATCGCCTAGATAAACCTTGCCATCCTTCAACCGACGTAAAAGTTCAGCGGGTGTAATATCAACAACCTGAATTTGTTGCGCGCGTTCCAGAATTGAGTCGGGTACGGTTTCACGAATAGATACGCCTGTGATCTTTTCAACAAGATCCTTTCTGCTCTCCAAGTGTTGGATATTGATGGTGGTGTAAACATCTATACCGGCGTCAAGCAGCTCGATGACGTCTTGGTAGCGTTTGTTGTGCCGTGAGCCCGGAGTGTTGGTGTGCGCAAGTTCATCAACGAGAACTAGCTTCGGTCTTTTCCGTAAGATTTCATCGATATCAAGCTCTTCAATGGCAACATCACGATACGAAACTCTTTTTCGAGGAAGCATGGGAAGATTCGAGAGCATCGCTTCGGTCTCAGATCGACCGTGTGTTTCGACTATGCCGACAATTACGTCAGCACCTTCGCGCAATCGCGCTTGCGCCTCCCTGAGCATGGCGTATGTTTTTCCAACCCCGGCGGACATTCCTAAAAAAACCCGGAGGCTGCCTAAGTGAGAGCGTTTTTGCTCCTCCTCGATAGCCTTAAGAATCTGGTCCGGGTTAGGTCGATTATCGTCCACCATTTTTACTATCCAAGCCCATCTAGGGCCATATTCAATGCTAATACATTAACCCTTTTTTCCCCCAAAAAACCCATTTGGCGGGGTGCCGTATATTTACGAACAAGAGCTGCAATTGAATCTCTTCTGGTTTCATCCCACCCGCGAGCCTTTAGGATCCGGTCGATCTGAAAAATCGCTGATTCGGGGCTAATGTGGGGGTCCAAACCACTGGCTGACGAGAAGAGCATATCCGGCGGCACCGTTACGCCGCCGGTATACTTGGCGCTCAATTCCCTAACCGAATCAGACAATTTTTTAGAGGTTGGAGCCAAATTCGATCCCCCCGAAGGCAGTGGGTTGTAGTCATTGGCCGACGGACGACTCCAAAAGTATTTATCTTGAGCAAATTTTTGACCAATGAGCGACGATCCAATGACCTTGCCGTTTTGTTCGATGAGGCTTCCACTCGATTCCCTTGGAAATATCGCCTGCCCAATCAACGTAACCGCGATCGGATATACAATGCCAGTGAGAACTGTCATAACCAACAATAGCCGCAAACTGATAAAAATCGACTTCATAAAACCTCCCTACGCAAGTCCGACCAAAACAACTGCTACATCAATGATCTTAATGCCGACAAACGGCGCTATGAGGCCACCGAGTCCGTAAAAAAATAAATTTCTTTTCAACACCTCGGAGGCTCCGAGGGCACGATAACGAACACCCGCAAGTGACAATGGGATCAGCGCCACGATAATGAGCGCGTTGAAAATCACCGCGCTCAAGATCGCACTCTGCGGTGAAGAAAGTCCCATAATGTTCAAACTTGCAAGCGGGCCTTCAAAACCGCCATTGACTGCATACAGGCCGCCGAAAAGCGCCGGAAGAATCGCGAAGTACTTTGCAACATCGTTCGCAACACTAAATGTCGTTAAAGATCCCCTCGTCATCAGAAGCTGTTTTCCGATTTCTACTATATCGATGAGCTTTGTCGGATTGCTGTCCAAATCCACCATATTTCCGGCCTCGCGAGCTGCTTGAGTCCCCGTGTTCATCGCGACGCCAACATCCGCTTGCGCGAGAGCGGGCGCGTCGTTCGTACCGTCGCCGGTCATCGCCACAAGATGGCCGGCGGCTTGCTCATCACGAATGCGCTTGAGCTTCGTTTCAGGGGTAGCCTGGGCCAGGAAATCATCGACACCCGCCTCCGCCGCAATAGCTGCTGCCGTTAAAGGGTTGTCGCCGGTAATCATCACCGTGCGGATGCCCATTTTTCTGAGCTCCGCGAATCGCTCCTTAATACCACCTTTAACGACATCTTTAAGCCTGATGACTCCAAGAACCGCATTTCCTTCGCATACTACGAGCGGTGTTCCTCCCTGCTTTGCCACCTGCTCGACCAGCTCTTTAGCAAATGCGGGAAAGATGCCTCCAAGCGATTGCACATGGGCGGCGATGGCCTCGCCAGCGCCTTTGCGAATAATGCGGGAGAACCCATCTGCTCCTTTATGAATATCCACGCCGCTCATTCGAGTGTTCGCGGAGAACGCAATAAAGTTGGCGTCATGCGGAGAAAGGCTCTGAGCCCGAAGATTAAACTTCTCTTTGGCTAAGACAACGATAGATCTTCCTTCGGCGGTTTCGTCTGCGAGCGAAGCCAATTGCGCCGCCTCAGCAAGCCGTTGGCTCTCGATTCCCAGTAAAGGCAAGAAATCCGAAGCCATTCTGTTTCCGAGTGTAATGGTACCCGTTTTGTCGAGCAGGAGAACGTCGATGTCGCCTGCGGCTTCGACTGCGCGTCCACTTGTGGCAATCACGTTCCGACGGATCAACCGGTCCATCCCGCTGATGCCGATCGCGCTCAAGAGACCACCAATAGTCGTTGGTATCAAGCAGACCAAAAGCGAAACGAGGATCGGCACTGTCACGATAGAGGATAGGTCCTGATTGGCGGCGGAACCGCTGTAGTCGGCAAATAACTTGAGAGTCGAGACCGCAAGCAGAAAAATTATCGTAAGCCCCGATAACACGACACTTAGGGCGATCTCATTTGGAGTTTTTTGTCGTTTTGCGCCTTCAACGAGGGCGATCATTCGGTCTAAGAAGCTACGCCCTTGTTCAGCGGTGATTCTTACGACGATGCGGTCACTAATAACCCTGGTGCCTCCAGTTACCGCTGAACGGTCGCCTCCGCTTTCGCGAATCACAGGTGCAGATTCGCCAGTAATAGCGGATTCATCGACGCTGGCAATGCCTTCAACAACTTCACCATCGCCTGGAATCATATCGCCGGATTCGCAAACCACCATGTCACCAACTCTAAGTGAGCTAGCAGAAATCTTTTCTTCACTGCCATTCTTGAATCTCCTCGCCACTGTGGAAGTCCGAGTCTGTCTTAAATAATCGGCCTGAGCTTTACCTCTGCCTTCGGCAAGCGCCTCAGCGAAATTGGCAAAGAGAACCGTAAACCAAAGCCAAAGCGCAATCTGAAGATCAAACGCGACACTCCGACCGTTTATCAAGTCGTGAAAGGCGTAGACAGATGTGATGACCGCGCCAATCATTGTGACGAACATGACAGGATTCCTAATTTGAACTCTAGGGTCCAACTTCACAAAGGCGTCTTTGATCGCGGGCACCACTAAACTTGATTTACTAGATTCCATAATCACCTTAGAAAGAACGACCTTGTAGCATGAGCAAGTGTTCAACAACTGGTCCCAGGACCAACGCCGGAAAGAATGTGAGTCCGCCAACGATGAGAATGATCCCGATCAGAAGAACCCCGAAGAGAACGGTATCCACTTTAAAAGTTCCGGGAGATGGTGGCGTATACTTTTTCCGGGCAAGACTTCCCGCGATTCCGAGAGCCGGTATGATGACCGCAAACCGACCGACAAACATCGCGATTGAAAGCATCAAATTGTAATAGGTCGTATTTGCATTCAGTCCCGCAAACGCGCTTCCGTTATTGGCGCTCGCAGACGTAAAAGCATAGAGAACTTCCGAGAAACCGTGAGGTCCGGTGTTCGCTAGACTTGAGAGCGCGACCGGCGAGACAACGGAAATTCCGGTACCTATTAAGATCATCGCGGATGGCGCCAATATGGCCAGGATTACCAAAGTCATCTCGCGCGCCTCAATTCTCTTACCCAAATACTCAGGCGTTCTTCCCACCATAAGGCCCGCCAGAAACACCGTCATAATCACGAAGAGTAACATCCCATAGAGGCCTGCGCCGACTCCGCCAAAAATCACCTCACCCACCATCATGTTGAGCAGAGTCATCGCGCCGGTTAGCGGCGAAAGGCTGGAGTGAAGAGCGTTGACGGCACCACAAGATGCGGCAGTGGTTACCATCGCAAATAGCGTGCTTCCGAAAGTTCCAAAACGAACTTCCTTTCCTTCCATCACAGTAGATTGCGCAAGCGTTGGATTGCTGGAGAACTCTGCGACCAAAGAAACTGTTAGTACTGCGAGGAACATCATAAGCATCGAACCGAATATGATCCAACCGTGCTTTCGTGACCTAACGATAGATCCAAACGTAAATGTCAGGGCTGCCGGGATCAGAAAGATCGCAAGAATTTCAAGGAAATTTGAAAGCGGGGTTGGGTTCTCAAAAGGATGTGCGCTGTTCGCGTTAAAAAATCCCCCGCCATTCGTGCCAAGTTGCTTGATCGCGACTTGTGAAGCCGCCGGTCCCATAGGAAGCGTTTGGCTACCACCTTCGATTGTCGTCACCTGCACGTAAGGCGAGAAAGACTGTATAACCCCTTCTCCGATGAGAACGACGGCGAATAGAAGTGAAAGCGGCAAAAGAATGTATGTGGTCGCGCGGATAACATCGGTCCAAAAATTTCCTATTCCCTCACTGGAAGCGCGCGAGATTCCTCGGGCAAAAGCAATGGCTACCGCCATTCCTACCGCTGCACTTAAGAAGTTCTGAACGCTTAATGCGAGCATCTGGCTCAAGTAGCTCATCGTGGTTTCGCCCGCATATCCCTGCCAATTCGTATTGGTCACGAAACTGACGGCGGTGTTCAAGGCAGAATGCCAACCCACGCCCGGAAGACTTGAAGAATTAAGAGGTAGAAAACCCTGGAGACGCAGAAACAAGAACACGACGGCAATGCCCAGAATATTGAACCACATCAGACTTACCGCGTACCGCTTCCAGCTCATGTCCTCTGACCGATCGACTCCCGAAATGCGGTAGATAGCGCTTTCGACTGGCCCAAGAATGGGATGCAAAAGCGTCCTCTGGCCGTCAAACACCTTGGCCATAAACCGGCCAAGAATGGGTGTGAAAATGACCAGGGCAAGAATGAAAAGGCTAAGTTGTACGAAGTCGGGTGTTTGCATTTTCCACCTCAAAATCTCTCAGGATAGAACAACGAGTACGTAAGATACCCCAAGAGAGCGAAAGCTATGATTCCGGCGATGACAAAATCCATAGGTATCTCCGTTACAACCTAATGAGCATCGAAGCGGTGATACGGTCTTCGGTTTGTACGAGATCCGGCGCCCATCCAGTTCCAGGATCAGAACCAGGCGTCCCCACATTTCCTCCCGGCGGAGTTACGCCTTCGGGTCCGGTGAAATAAGGAATACTTGCCCACCTATGGTTGTATTCCAAGCGAAAGGTGAGGTTACGAGTTGGGCTGTAGTCTCCCGAAACCTGAACGTCCCAAGCGCGGTAGGGGTCGCCAGGATTTGCCGTAAACCATGTCGGAGCACCGGAATAGGCGGTGGCGCCGTTGATCGGAGGGACGAGCACCAGATAACGGCCAGGGTTATTAATCATCCCGCCGCCGATAGTGAGACCATAGCGATTGTGATTAAACCAAAGTCGATTGTACGCCATGAAGCCTAAGAAGTAGGATCGTTCGCAATCCGTTCCCCCTCCACTCTCACATCCTGCATCGACGGTCAAAGAGGCGGCGGCGCGGCTAAGTCCAGCGGAATCTCGAATATAATATCTCACCATTGCGCTATTGTCGGTGTGCATGCGCTTTCGATCCGGAGTATTCAAAGTGTCGGCGCCGTAATAATTGTTTGAGGTAAATCCGAACCATTCGGCCGGACGCCAAGCCACTTGAAGTCCCAGACCGGGCGAGTTGTTGAACATACCGTAGGCTTGCCAACCGTTGATGAGCCAGGGTTCGATTTTCAGTTTGTCGGTCGGGAAGTATTGGACCCGGACGCCATTGAAAAACCACGGTGTATTTGAAGAAACGTAAGACGGTTGATAAGTCCAATTGTCGAAGTTGTAGTAGCTCCACAGTCCCACATAGGACATGAAGATACCCGCCTGAATATTGATCCCATGATCGTAATCTAAATGGTAGCTTCCGTAAGCTTCCGAGATGTAGCGGTAGGCATCGGCGGTTTGCCATTGTCCGCGCTCACTACTTGGGTCATTTCGTGGCGTGGATTGCGAATACATTCCGAATTGGGTCATCAAGCGAAATCCCACGTTGTCCACGTTAAAATCTCCACCGACACCAATTTGAGTAAGCTGCAATTCTTGATGGCGAAATACTTCGCTCGAACCAGAGATTGTGTTGTCCTTCGGATTAGCGAACGAATAATGATAAGCGGAATCCAATCGGATTTCGGGCGTAAAATATTTTGTGACTAGTCTACTTTCGCTAGGCCCAAAGTTTCCGGGCATCCATGAAAAGTCACCGAAAGCAAAAGGCGCAGCGCTCTCATCCGCGTTCGAACATGGCGAAAGAAAAGCGGCAAAGCCAACTAAAGACAACTTGATCGTTATAAGGCGAAATCTATTGGTCATTGCGACCTCCTGCAAGAGCATTCAAAGTTACTTGTTCACCCTACTCTTCGCCGCCATGCCTGGCGTGTAAAAATGGCGTAAAAATCGCTGTTTTTACGCCATTTTTACGGACGATGAGCGTAGATTGAAATCAAGGTTATAGAGTCCCAAAGGAGAGCGTAATGAAATACAGTCTTGGAACAAACTTGGCCGACTTTGGATTCGTATTTCTCGAGAAGATTCATCAGCCGATATTCTTGGTGCATAAGCTTGGGAAAATCTCAAAGATCAATGAGGCTGGGCGAAAGCTGATTCGCATCTCACATGTGAGTGCAAACGACCTAGAGAACTTCGTAAAAACGAATGTGCTCGCTCTATTCAAGTCCTCGGATGACAACTATAAAAGATTGAAAATCAAGAAGAACGGATTACATGTCATCGCTCGCTCGTTACGCGATTCGGATTTTATATTGGTGGAAGTGCGGCGGTAGTGATTGCGGGTGCATAAGTCAGTCTCACCCGCTCCGCAATGGGGACTCACCCCAGATACTTCTCAAGAAAATCCGCCGCCGCTGTGTACGCCTTCAGCTCATTCTCCAATTTGAAGAAACCGTGGCCCTCATCCTCGAACACAATATAATCGACAGGGTGACCACGTTTCTTCAACGCCTCCACGATCTGGTCCGATTCGGCCTGCACGACGCGCGGGTCTTTCGCGCCTTGGATCACCAATAGCGGACAGCGAATTTTGTCCAAAGAGAAGATCGGCGATTGTTCCATCAGTTTCTCTTTGTCGCGCTCCGGATTGCCTAGAAGCTGATCCATATACGGTGTCCAATCTGGAGGGACGGACTTTGCGAAGGTGAGTAAGTTGGAGGGGCCAAAAATATCCACTGCCACCTTGAACACCTCAGGCAAACGAGTGATCGAACGCAAGGTCATATAACCTCCGTAAGAGCCGCCCATGATGGCGATACGCTTCTCATCGATCCAACCGCTGCTCTTCAGCCACGCAATTCCATTTTGCATATCAGGCAAATCGGCCGTGCCCCACTGCCCCTCGATGGCACGCATGAAGTCCTTGCCATAACCGGTTGAACCCGAAGGGTTCGGCGCCCAAACCGCAAAACCACGCGCAACGAAGTACTGAAAGATCGGGCGAATGGAGGCGCGCTCTTGAAACTGCGGCCCCCCATGCGGCCACACAATCACCGGCAGCGAAGCGTCTTTCTTGGCGCCCTTCGGCCGATAAAACCATGCGTGGATCGATTTGCCGTTCGATTCGTACTTCACCAACTCAGGCTTTACCAAAGCCGCATGCGGAACCGGCGATGTCCAGGTGTCGGTCAACGGTCGCACTTTGCGCGAACGCAGGTCCAGGTGATAGAGGTTTCGCGTCTCGGTCGGAGACTGCATGCTAAATACAGCCTCTTTACCATTCTTGCTGAAACTCAAACCATCGATCACGCCATCCTTCGGCACTTTAAGCGCAAGCTTTTTCAACGCCGGCCAGGTCAAAATTTCGACTTCACTGCGACCGGCCACATTGCGGCTGACCACCAGATGCTTTTTGTCCGGCGAAACATCGGCGAACTCCACATCCCACTGATCGCGGCCAAGCCACTTGAACTCTCCGGTCTTAAAATCGTAGATCGCCAGACCCGAGAATTGACGGCCTTGATCGCTGACCACCAACCACTTGCCTTTGCGCCACTCACCCACCGGAATAAAAATGCCGTCTTCTTTGTGAAAAACATCGATAACCTTTTTGGTCTTCGGATGAATACCATGAATCGAAACATGACCCGCTCCACGGTAGAGCATAAACAGGCGATGGCCTTTGAAGGTCTTCTCGCCCAGCCAGCTGGCACTGAAACTCTTGCTATCCTCGAACCATTTCTCCAGCCGACGATTTTTCATATCGAAGGTGTAAAGAGCCTGCGCAACCGGATTGTCGCGGTTCGAGCTGAGGAAAATCGTATTGTTGTCACGGCCGATGTGACTAAAAGAAGAGCGCGTTCCGGGCTTATCGTCGAGGGTGTAACGCTCGCCGGTTTTCAAGTTCGTCACTTCAATAAAAGTGGCTTCATCGCCGTGACGATCCATCACCGCCACCAAACGGTCCGGCCCAGCCCAATCGATCTTTGGCCCCAAAACGTAAGGCTGCTTTTCTGTACCCGCCGTCAACGGGCGCGGGAATTCGAGCAAGCCCTTGCACATCGAACCCAACCAAATCTGCGGCGAACCAGTGACCGAAGACAAGTACGCCACGCGCTTGCCATCGGGACTAAGAGCGGGAAAAGGAAAGACAACCATGCGATTAAAATAGGCGGAGACAGGATGTTTCATGACTCTGAGCTAACACTATCGTCCTGTGTTTGACCAGCATCCACTCAGCTGCACCGCCGCGAGTTCGCATAGAGTATAGACAAAATGACACATATAAAATTCAATAGACGTCGATAGGTTTGAAAACCTACACGCTTTGCCACTAGATAAACGCACACGCCAAATTGGAAAGGGCTCTCATTGAAAAAACATTTCTTCACTCCATCGCATCTCATCCTTGGTATTTTCACCTGTAGCATTTCATTTTCATTTAGCGCCGCCGCCGCCGACTCTTGTGGCGCCGAGAAAGCCTCGAGCAGTTTCCTCACCGGTGTCCGCGGAGCCCTGGCGTTAGCACCCGCAGTCGACGCCAATGTCGAGAAGTGTTTCAATCCCGAACGTTCGGAATACATTGCGCAAACCAACAAGACTTTAAAAGCGCTCACCGCCCAATACCGCATTGCCGAAGATGGCATCGGTTCCACACTAGCTGACCTGCAAAATGGAAGAGTGGACAGCTTCACGCGCGCAGTAGCGCAGACCCTGCCAGCCGTTGCCAAAGTCAATCAACCGGTGATCGACAATGCCAGCAGCTTAAAGAACTTTGGTTTCACCACCAGCGATGCGATGGTGGGTAACGAGTACAAGTACCCCCTGTGCAACAGCAGCAACAATGACCAGCCGGCCCAGAAATGGGCGGCCTTTTATCAAAATGTCACTGCTGTTCAACGCGCCAGTCGGCTTTTGCAGACCAGCGCGGCTTGCCTGAAGGACTAAAAGTTATACTTCTTGCACGTCTGAGTGAATTCGCGGCTGGCCAGGAAGTCTTCCAGCATCCTATCGCGCGTGATCAGTTTGCGACGAAGCAGGTCTAAGTGAAAGTTCAATCCCTCTGTATCCGGCGCGCGGAACAAAGTCGCATTGTAGAGCGCGGTCACATAGATCAAATCGCTCGCCGCACGATAGGCATTGAACTCCGGTGAATCAGCGAATATCCGCACATCCGTCGCGCAGCCCCAGGACTTGATGACATCCACATGCCAAGCACGACCGGCCGGCTCCGACGGGCGTCCTAAAAACGAGCGATACAACATCTCCACATATTGCTCACGACCTTTAAAGGCACGAGCTTCGGCAGAAGAACTATAGACCGGAGCGATGTCACTTGCTCCCGCTACGGGCGTGGAAAGATCGGGAGTTTTCTGGAAACGTTTTGAGAGCGCACGCACGGTATCCGTAACCTGCGCCAAGCTGCCCACCACGACCAAGCATTTATAGGTGAAGTCGCCAGCCTTTAAACTGGTCTCACGAAAAACACAGTTCCATTTGTTGGTCGGTCCCAGGACTTTCACGAACCGCCAACGACCATAGCCCGCCTTCAGAGGCGAGATCACAGCCATGGCCGCAGAGCCATCGGATGTGGATAGAATCACGGGATGAGCCTGTTCACCCGGGCCATCGCTCAACGCCTCCACTTTGTCTGTCTTTGTATTGTAAATTGAAAACACTGAAAAGGTCGGAGGCATATAGCCCGTCAAAGCCTCAAACGTGGCCGATTTACGCGCCTCCGGAACATGGTAGGTGACTTGATAGTCGATGACGTTTTCAAACTCCTTATAGCCAATGGCCACACGTTTGGTCAGACGGTGATCGGACAGAGCTGTCGTATTTTGAGACACGACCAAATTGGTCGACCCACATTTATTGGGATAGCTTTGATTGGGACGCAACCAAAAAGCCATTTGTGAGGTCGTCTCAAGATAATTGCCTGTGGCAGTCCGGCGCAGAAGCACGCTCGTGCTGTCCACGCTCCGCTGGTCGGCGGAACGGCCCGCCTCTGTGGGGTTGAAACATTCTCCCAAACCATCAAATGAGGAAGCCGATTGCAGCTGGCGGCCATGGTCGTAACGGTTGATGAACTCTACGCCCTTCCATATTAGAGAGTCGATGGCGCCGGCGAACTGATCTGCCGAGCGTATTGATAAAGGAGAACCCAGCACCGTTTTGCTGATCGTGAGATCATCGGTGATATGCGGATCCGTGGCCCAAGCTGAGACAGTGAAAAATGAAAGAATAAAAACAGAGAAGCTATATTTCCTTATCACGATTAACCCCCGAGCTCTAAAGGAGAAGCAAGGGGCATTCCACGCTCACAAGTACCACAGTTGAAGACATCGTGAATTCGCTCTTCGGTAGCGGCTTACCTTTCAACATTTGTAGTTAGGGCTAACACCACGTGCGCTCGTCTTCACATATTTTAAGGTCTCAGTTTGAGACTTAATTCTTGGCCGTGTTAAACCACTGTTGTTGTTCTATTTTTCTGCGCTCGATCTATAAATCTTCACAATCTAAAACTTTCTCATTTACCCACATTCGCAATCGCCTTAATCTTAAGTAGAGAGCAATCGCTGGACGTTAGACAGATCTCACAAGCATTTAATTGTGACCGTGGGGGATTTTGTGAACGTAAAGCAAATTGTTTTCATTCTACTTGGGACAGTGGCTATGGCCGCCTGCTCCCCAACAAAGTTTTCAACCAAATCGGCAGTTCTAGCAAAGACCTCCGTTTTCGCCTCACGCAACGCAGGCGACGAATACAACGGGCAAGTCAATCAGCCTTCGACAGACGAAGATAGTGGCGGAGTGATTAAGCAGCCTGGCAGTGACGGCACTGGCGGCAACATCTCGCAACCCGGTAGTGACGGAGCGGGCGGCAACGTCTCGCAACCCATTAACGAAGAAGAGCCTGTGCACTACACTCTGAATGATGGCATCAATCTCACACGCATGTGTTCGGACGCCCTTTCATCAACTGAGACAACTTTCAAGCGGGCCGTGGCTCAGAATCTTCCCATGAGCCTGCTCATAAACAATAAAGTCTGCACAAGCAACGCAAGCGTAATCAAGGATCTCGTGACCAAGAAAGACATCATCACCTTCGGAGAGATGGCCAAGATTTGCCCTTCTCTGAATGCTATGTCACCCAATGCTTCCGTGGCATTAAAGCTTGGCAATTCCACGTTCCCCTCATACGGCGACCGAATTTATGTTGCCTATGCGATGAACAAAGGAACTTCGCCCGCGAGCGAAGTAGCCGACGACTTGTGCGCGGAGAAAACTTCACCTCTGGTCATTCATCTGAACTCCGATCCGACCCGCCCTCTGCCTATCGCGCTGAGCGCGCCTGAAGACGGCGTGACGTTCGACATCTTAGGTAACAACATGCCTGTTCGCATCTCCTGGTTTACCAACAACGAATACGGTTTGCTCGCACTTCCGGATTCTGCAGGACGCGTGCGCAACATCAATGAACTCTTTGGTAACGCTACAATTGGACCCGATAACAAGTCGGCCGACGACGGCTACGCCGCTCTCGCCAAATACGACGGCACGACGGAAGACGGCCGCTTTCAATCCGGTAAGGCCGATGGCTTTATCGATCAGCGTGACGCTGTTTATTCACGCCTACGTGTGTGGGTCGATCGCAACCATGACGGCATCGCTCAACCGCATGAGCTTAAGAGTCTCCGCGCCTCGGGAATCACTTACATCGACTTAAGCTACTCCACCGAATTCGCAGAAACCGACAAGCACGGCAACGAGACGCTGATGAAATCAGTCGTCGGCCGCAGCGACGGCTCCATGGATCTGATCTTCGACTTGTGGTTCAAGATCGACTTGAACTAGGCCTACTTTCGAAGCGCGAGGGCGAACCCTCGCGCGCGAGTCTCGAAAAAGTGCTGCGCATCTTCTCGCACGAACCATCTAAAGCTGGCCCCTTTTCGTGCAGATAATCTGCACCGAAAAAAGCACCTTCTACAGTCACAAACAGACACCGTTGTGCCGACCGTTTACGCCAGAACTTTCCAAACCCATTGGCCGTAGAGCTGCAGAAAGGGACGGCCAGCCGGACCAGTGACCGAGTTTCGGATAGCCAAGATTCTATGGAACAAGATAGGCAGACTTGAGCATTCCTCCGCCCGTGGAGAGCAACCATTCGCAGAAACTGTTGGGCTGCGAAATCTGCACGGCGAGGGGCCAGCTATTCACAATTTCACTGTTCTCAATTTGAGATTCCCATTTTTTAATAAATAACCCCCTGTATCCACTGCACTTTTAATAAAATCACCTTCACAAAATCGTAATTCCTCAAGTTTCTATTTTACCTTCCGACGCACTGCGCTTAATCTATTCAAGAGAGCCATTCGCTGGACGTTGCTCCGATTCTCACAAACACACAACGAAACGAACCGTGGGGGATATCGTGAACGTACAGCGTGTAGTTCTGCTTTTATTTGGGGCAGCGGCCTTATCCGCATGCTCCGCAACCAAGTTC
Source organism: Bdellovibrionales bacterium (assembly GCA_019637855.1). Classification (GTDB taxonomy): domain Bacteria; phylum Bdellovibrionota; class Bdellovibrionia; order Bdellovibrionales; family UBA1609; genus JALHOQ01. The sequence continues at coordinate 66,950 of JAHBUX010000008.1, read as the reverse complement.
TCCAGCAAAAGCCAATTTCTAGCCAAGACCTCTGTGATGAGCAGCAGTCAGGCCGACGACGCAGCTAACGGAGTCATCAAGCAACCTGGCGTCGAAGACAACGCCGGTGGCGTGATCAGACAGCCCGGATCAGGCAACAGTGGCGCTGGCGGAGTCATCAATCAACCTTCAAATGGCAGCAACAACGGCGGCAGCGGTGGAGTCATCAATCAACCGTCCAACGGTGGCAACGCCGGTGGTTCGGTGAATCAACCTTCGAGCGGAGACAGCGCCAGCGGAGTGGTGACAGATCCACGCACTGTGATCCCGCCACCCAAAACCGAATTGGCTGAACCCGGCGGTGATGGCGTCGCTTTCGTACTCACCTGCTCGGATGCCTATGTTAAATCGAAAACCAGCTTGAAACGTGCCTTCGCCGAGGGTCTCGCGATGACTCTCTCTGTGAATGATCAGGCCTGCACGAGCAACACGAGCACAATCAAATCGATGATCTACAAAAAGGGTGTCACCTACGCAGACCTCGCCAAGATTTGCCCTTCGGCCAAACCTGCCAGTGGCTCTGTGGTCAACCTTGATTTTGCCAACGCATCGTACAGAAGCGCATTTGGTTCGATGAACATCGTCTACGCCGCCAACCAAGACACCTCTGTTGCGTCTGAAGTTGCGGACGCCCTGTGTGACAACAAGACTTCACCGCTCGTCATCCATGTGAACTCAGATCCGACCCGTCCTCTGCCTATCGCCCTGAGCTCGCAAGAAGACGGTGTGATGTTCGATATACTTGGCGCCAAGAACGACCACAGACCGGTTCGCATCTCCTGGTTCACCAACCACGAATACGGCATGCTCGCCCTGCCGGATGCACGTGGACGCGTACGCGGCATCGATCAACTCTTTGGTAACGCAACACTGGGACCGGATCAGAAGTTCGCCGCCGACGGTTACGCCGCTCTGGCTAAGTACGATGGCACCACTGAAGACGGACGCTTCCAGTCCGGCAAGGCCGATGGCTTTATCGATCAACGTGACGCTGTCTATTCACGACTAAGAGTGTGGATGGACCGCAACCACGACGGCATCGCTCAAGCCCACGAGTTAATCAGCTTGCGCCAAGCCGGCATCTCTTACATCGATTTAGATTTCTCCACAGAGTTTGCAGAGACCGACCAGTACGGCAACCAAACCTTGATGAAGTCCATCGTGGGACGCATCGACGGCTCGATCGACCTGATCTTCGACTTGTGGTTCTCTTATAAAGTAGACTAGCAGCCCTGAAGTTTCTCCATCATGAAGTTCTTCGAAGCGCGAGGTTTATACCTCGCGCTTTTGTTTTAAGGCGGCTCCACAAAAGTAATCTCAGGACCCCCACTCTCTCACCGCGCGGGTAAAATCCGCATGTAAACAACAGCGGATGACTTAAACGCCGGGGCTAAATGCCTTCTCCAAACCAAAAAAGAACCCTCACGACTAAAGCAATCAAATGTACTTGAGTCCCGCACTGGCCGCGATCTTGCTTAATCGACAACGCGAAAACATGCGGTTAGCGATGTCGTTAACTAAACTGCAATGATGTAGTCATCGCTCCGCAGCGCTCTCTCACTTTTTGGAGGTGAACAATGACCCGTTTTCGATCGATGACGCTCGCACTAGTGGCGTCGGCAGTCCTGATTTCGGCCTGCGAAAGAAAAAGCAACACGCCACCGGAACAAAATCGACAGCCGACTCCAGAGGTAACAAAAACTGAACCGGCCAGACCGCAAACACAAACCCCACCGCCAACCAGAACTTCCGACGGGTCCACTCCTCAGCAAAATCAAGAGCGTAGTGCTTCCCAGAACTCACCTCCTCCCTATGCCTCCCTTCCTCCACCCACATCGACTTCCCGTCCCTCGGACGACAACGCTCCTTTTTATGAAAGAGGCTACAACACAGTAAAGGATCAAGTAGGCAAAGCAGCTACTTACGTCGAAGATCAGCTGACTTCGGTGGGTAAGGGCATTCAAGACACCACCCGGGAGCTTACGGAATCAACGCAAACTCTAATCAATCCCACTCCGGCCAATGAGCTGGGCAAAGATTCGATAGATGTCATTCATCAACAAGCTCTGCAGCAACGCGATCGCGAAGTGGAGCAACTGAAGATCGCCATGGCGCAATCACAGCCTGCTCGTGCAGACGTGGTGAAAGAGGTCATCAACCCCAACGATGAGATGTCCGAGCTGCTAACCGCCGTGATTTCAGAGCGTGATCCCGAGCGGGCCGACGCCTACTCGGCTTTGCTGATCGATGAGATCTTCAACGAACCCGATCAAGCCCGCGCTAAAGTGATGAAGCTGCAGCTGGGCTTGCGCCGACTATCGGAGAACAACCTCTATGATAAGGATGTGGCCGCACGCACCGCTTACCTTCAAGCGCAGCTTGATGACCGCATTCGCGTGGACGGCAGCGGAGAACTGCTGCGCGACGGACTTTGGGTCGCAGGCACCTCTTTGGCTCTAGGCGCCTTTGCCGGCTTTCACGGTTTTGAGGGCGCACGCCACTTTGTGCACGAGTTCAGCCCACGACGCACACTTACTACCGCCGCGGAAAAAGTGAGTTCGTCTTACAAGACCGCACGTAACAAGGTGAGCTCACTGTTCCCGTACAAAGCCAGCAGCGAGGCCGGTCCCACCGCTCGCTACGGCCTGCGTAGATCAATCTCCAATCTTCCTCTCGGCTCGCAAGAGATCGTACGTCGAGACATTACCGCGCTCGGTGTAGATGCGAACATCGCACGTGGCTTAGGATTGGATCGTGCCCAGCATGCCTCGGCCGGCTTTCAGCAATTCGAGCCTACCAATATGCCGGGCCTGAAATACGCCGTAGTAGATCAATGGGAAGATATGGCGCTCAATGGAAATCGTCGCATCGTGTTTTCAATGTCACGCTGGGATACCCTAAGTCCGCGCCCTGTGATCGTAGCGTCGCGTGAACTACCCGCCGCCGAAGCCGACGACATCGTTCGACAGATCCGCTTTCAACATCCTGACGAAGGCGGAAAAGACTTCTTGATGGTCGCCGACAGCACGGGCGCGATCACCCCCACACGCTTGACCGTCGAAGAAGCGGAACAAAGTGGTGTGCCTATTGCCAAAGCCAAAACCACACGCTCGCGCAGCAAAAAGTCAGTAGCCGAAGCGAAATACGATGGCGATATTCCGCTAACCACGCCTGTTGGTGCCACACCGGCAGTTCAGACGACGGAAGCTTCAGCTGACGAAGTCGTGTCGATCGCGGCAGCCCAACCCACCTTTGGGCAACGAGCTCGTGCCGGCGTCGCCGAGGCGGCTCAAAAAACCCGCAATGTGGCCAATCAAGCCGTGAGCTCTCTGAAACCGAAGCTTAAAAACTTCGATCTTCCGTGGGCTACAGCGGTCACCGTGGGCTCGGCTGTTCCTCTCTATGCATTTATGATGGAGGGTTACAACGAAGGACGCCGTTATGGCGAAGGCCACGAGGCTCTTTACCTCGAAAGCCTGATTCCCAAAGATCAGGTGAACCGTCTTACCGTCGAGCTGACCAATCAAGACTCGCGATGAGACCATTGCCTTGCAAGAAAGCGGCTGCCGCACGTCGAGTGTGGGCAGTCGCTCTCTCTTTTTTCCTAGGATTCCCTCCGCAGGCTCGGTCGGAATCCGAGACTTTGCAAACCCTCGCTTTGCTGCGCAACGGAGTCCCCGCCACGCTACATGACAAAACTTACCTGCAGAGCCGGCAGCAGTTGCTAAACCGAACCGAAGCCTTCGCGGAGGCCTGGTCCACGGCAATGACCAACAACCCCTCGCAGCGTTGTCAGCGCTTTTCCACTACGGTGGCGGATCTGCTAGTCGAGCTAAAGGACAGTCTCGCGAATTTGCAGACTGCGGATGTCGGCGCCCGCGCGCGCTTTCATTTGATCACCTCTGCTATTTTTGCCGTTCATTCGCTCTTTGTGAGCGGAGGCGAAGGCGGTTACTCCTCTCTAGATCACAGAGATCTAACAAAGTGTCCGTTCACAAACCGCCAGGAGACCGCCCAAAGCTTCGCCGATCTAGCTCGCGAGCTGAGTCACTTTCACTTAAAAGGCATTGGCAACCCCGGTCTCGCCGGCTTCGATCACATGGTCACGGACCTTTTAAAAACGGCACAAACGGAGCTGGAAAGTCGCCAACGCGTTTCGCTCACTCTCATCGGTGCCGCAACCCTGGCGTCCATTTTCTTATGGCAGGTAGCGCCGCCACTGGCGGCGAAAATCCTCGGAAGCAGCGCTTTGGCCATCGGGCCTTGGGCCGCCTTCGGTGCCCGCTCGGTGGCCTTTGCGGCCGAATCGGTCACCTATCAGTTTGCGGAGGCCAAGTTAAACCCTTCGCCGCCCGAACGACAAACAAACATCACGTCCAGCTGGACCGAGCAAATGCGTGACATCGAGTTGCTTTCGCAGCATTCACGCGAGCCTCAAGTGCAGATCGTCTTCTTGATCCAAGTACAAGCGCAGATGGTGCAGCTGTTTCGCCCATGGCTAGACAAACACCGCGAGGAACTGCTGGCGATTCCCGGCAACGACACTATCGCCTTGGCTAAAGAGGCATTTGAATTCTCCAATGCGCATCTCGCCCAGATCCCCGCTCGCCTGTCGGAACTGATTCGCACCGACTATGGCTACCATGTCGGCTGTGACGATTCGTTTTGGACAGGACTCTCGGATCTGCAATGCATAGATGGACTACGTTCCTTCGCGCGCGCACTTTACAACGGCAGTATCACGCGCCTTGAGGGGCGCGAAAGTTCACTCTTGCAGATACATCTGGTGCAAGGAGATCTTCCGCAGATCCACTATGGCGAATGGAATGCCATGGTTCAACTGCCCTACATATTCACTCCCGTCCGCATGTACGAATTCGTCATGCCTATACTATTGAATCCGAGTTTCCACCGCCTGGCGACGGGTGTTGAACACTTTGAAGCCTACAAAGAAAACATCCATCTCAACACCGGTCTGATCATGGAATTCGATCCGTCGCTGAGCATCGGACAGCGTTGGCACTCTCTGCGTCAGCTCGAGATCCTCATGCGCCAATCTCCTGCGACGTTTGACCGAGCCACCGAGGTTCTACGCGTGGGCGCCGACTTCGAAGAATTAAGCGAGTCAGGCATGAAACTGCGCGAATCTATTCCCGCACGTGCCGACTGGAAAGAGATCAAAGCATTCCTCGATTGGAGTGCCGCAGAGGCCAACGATACCGGAACACTTGCAGACATTCAGAGCGAGCGCCGACAAGTGGCCGAACTGCAAGAGACGTTGCTGGCGCGGATCGAAGTGCCCATCCAATGCAGTCCCTTCGCGACACTGAACAGCAAGAAATGTCGACAAGGCCTGCAACGTCTATCGGAATTTATCCGGCGACATCCCGACATCAAAATTCGCGCGCGGGGGATTCTCATCGTCGCGCCGGGAGAGTCACCTTCGCGCTGGTACGAATCCAAAGAAGATCCTCACATCATAAAAATCCGCACCGACTTCGGCTTTGCCTCACTCGATAGCTTTGGACAGACAAAAGGATGGTACCCATGAAAGCTCTTCTCTTCGTCCTGTTCGCTACGACCTCCCTCACCTTGCACGCTCAGACCGAACTGCCACCTGGCGTTCCACGTATCCGTTGGTCGCCCAACCCCACGTTCACTGAAGAAGGATTTCGCTTGGGCTACATGCTACGCGTGGAAGCACGACTCCTATGGAACTTCGAAGGCAAGTTCATGATGGGCTTTGGCTCCAGTCCCGAAATGATTCGCGATCGCGAGTGTGAAGTCCAGTTTACGCAACGAATTCAACGCTCAACTCGAGTAGACAGCCGTCTCTCGATGCAAGATCAAATGAACGAGCTCTGTTCCATCGAAGCCAACCCTTGGCGTTTTAGTATGGTGAGCCCCGTCCTGTTCGATCGTTTCCGCGATATCGGTTTGGTTCCAGTCGTGGTGTACTACACACGCTCGACCAACTCGATCTTTGGCGCCACCCGTACGCGGTCACTACGCGCGTTTACGACCGACACGCTGAATTACGTGCAAGATGTTTTTCCCACCAATCCGGCCTCCCCGGCGCCCACGTTTTACCATGTCGAGCGCGGCGAACTGCCGGTCGCGCAAGCCATTAACCCAGCCGCAGGCTTTGTCGAGGGACGCGTGGTGAAGGCATCCCTCTCCCACTTCATTCGCAAATCTTATGAAATCACTTTTCAACTGGGCAGTCTCGGCAACAACTACCTGCGCTTAAGCGTAAATACCCAAGGCATGTTTGATCACTTAGTTTTAGCCATGTTGACCGGTGAAGTGGTGCGCTTAAGCTACGTACGCCTCTTCGAGGTACACGCCTGGCTGTCCTCGATTCTATATGCCTACTCAACCAACTACCGTGTCACTAGCGTCGAGATCCTGCGGACCGGTGAACCACCGGTGCCGCCCAATGTACAACCCAGCGAAATGGAGGTGGATGAACCGTAGCTAAAGTAGACTGAGCCGAGTCAAGTACTCGGCGCATGATCGGCCCACCAAAGAGTGCGGGATCAAGAGACTCAAAGGCTCTCGCTTTACGACCTTCCGCCAAGCCTTGGTCTCTACAAGGTAGTCATCGAAATCAGGATGAGGAACGATGTCACTGACGCCTTTAGCTACCGTGAGAGTGAAGAAATTAGAGCCCATATCGATCGCGCGGTGTGAACGATTTAAGATCGTGTTGCCGATGTCCAATCCATAAAAGACCAGCACCCCACCCAGAATCGTAGTGAAGGCTTGGACGTCGCGCGAAGGCAGAAGTCCTAAAAATGTGCCGTCGATCAAGTTGATGAAGTAACCGCTTAACCCGACGCCCACAGCAAGAGGAGCGGTCTTCACAAAGCGCATGCTGAGATAAGGAAACTTGTTACGCAAAGACGTGTACCAGGAGGCATCAAAGGCCATAAGGCGACCGTGATTATCCAGCAGATAGGGCCAACCGCGATAGAGGATCAATTGCTTAGCCGTGTTCTTCTTGCTTATGCGGAAGAGAGTGGCGTGACTTGCTCCGCTGACGGACAATATATAAACCGTGCCCTCTTCATCGAGAACCAAACCTGTTCGATGAGCCAAATTGCCACTTACGATTTTTGTGTCGCCAATCATCAGTGGCATGCGATGCATTTCGCCATCAGGTTGGATCTCTTCGTCTTCTTTTGCTCCGACGTTCGTACCGAAAATGGCCGCGACTAAGACAAATAAAATCAGTTGGGGCTTCAATAGCCACCTCCATTCCTTTTGTCGACTTTGAATGCAAGATGTATGCGCCAGAGCTTGAAAAAGATCCGCTTGCTCGACTGCAAAATAGGAGTACGAACCAAGTCATACCTAGGAGGTATGTATGTTCAAAACAATCGCGTGTATAGTTCTTGCGAGCTCAATGAATGTCTATGCCAACACCGACTCCGCGCCTACGGACGAACTCGTGTTGACCGATGCCGAAGAGTTAGAGATCGGCGAAGATCTTGACCAAAACACCTGGGCCGGAATGATTGAAAATGTCCAATGGCACGGAGGTTCGCGCATGTGGACCTGCTGGGTGCGCAGTCGTCAGGGACGCACGTTTACCGGCTCCAGTACCAATCGCAATTCAGCGCGACGGATTGCGATGAGCCGCTGCGGCTCAGTTTCGACATCCTGCCAGTTGAGAACCTGTCGCTAGAGAACTTGCTGCATGTGCCGCTGCGGAAGGCGGCACTGTAGCGAAATAAAGCTTTCTCTTGCCTTGCGCGCCCGGCCGATGAGATCACCGAGTGCGGAAGGTAAATTTGACCCAAAAGCGCCCATTTTTCCCTCGACTACTGACACCCGCAGTGGCTTTCGGCCTCTGCTTGGCCTTGACCGTGGGCGCGACCTATTTCGCGCTTTTCAGCGCGCGCGCTGAAAACCTAGGCCGCTTTGAGCGTGGCGTTGCCAATTTTGTTACGAGCCTGCGCAGCCGCATGAATATCTACACCAACGCCGTCGTGTACACGCGCAACCTCTTCGACATTCATCCGGATCTAACGATGGAGGAGTTCCGCCGTTTTGTGCAAGGCATGGAACTGCGGCAGAATTATCCTGGAATTCAAACGCTAGGCTATGCCGAGCGCATGACTGTGCCGCAAGCGGACCGTCGCCTAAAGGCGCTCAAGATCGTGCCCGAACTGCGCAATTGGGGCGAGGACTCCAAAGCCACAGTCTACCCGATTCTTTATCTAGAGCGTTTGCACCCGACGTCCACCAATAACGCCTCGGGAGCCAATCTCGCCGCCACTCCGGAGCGTCGAGCCGCCATGGATCGGGCCCGTGATAGTGGGGAACCTGTCGCCACCGATCGAGTCACGCCTTTTCAACCAGACGCCGGTAGAAATCCTTATGCCTTCTTGCTGATCGTGCCGCGCTACCGTCAGGGGCTGCCGTTGAAGACCGTCGAAGAACGCCGATCCGCACTAATCGGCTTCGTTTACGCCGGCTTTCGCGTAAACAACCTCTTCGGCACAGTCGCCGACGATATGCGCGTTCGCATTCCTTTTCTCGTGCAGATCTACGACGGCGACAAGGCTGAGCCGCAACGCTTGATGTACTCCAACGCCGATGGCGGCAAGGCCAGTCCGATTCTCAATCGCGAAGTGCAATTTGAGTTTGCCCGCCATACCTGGACTCTTGTGCTGTCCGCGCCCGAAGGTTTTTTACTACCATCGGCGACCTCCACACCCTATTTGCTTTTTATCTTTGGCCTGCTGTTGAGCTTAGCCGTGGCGCTGGCTTTGCGCCGTAGTCAAAGTGCCAGGCGCGAAGCCGATGCGGCAAACCAGGCCAAGTCGATCTTCCTCGCCAATATCAGCCACGAGGTTCGAACTCCGCTCGGAGTGATGCTGGGCTTTACCGAACTGGCGTTGGAACAAAACGACAAAGTCGAGAGAGAAAAATCTCTAAACACAGTCCTACGCAACGGCCAGGAGCTTACCCGCATTTTAGGTGATGTGCTTGACGTTTCTAAGGTCGAGGCACGCTCGCTCACTTTCGATCCGTCGACATTTTCGCTCACAAGCATGGTCAATGAAACCATCGAGGCGTGGCGCCCGATCATCGCCGCCAAGGGCGTGGAATTTGAAGCCGAGGTCGCGAGTGACCTGCCCTCGCACATCGTCAGCGATCAAATTCGCATAAAGCAGGTACTGACCAATCTATTGGCCAACGCGGTCAAGTTCACCGAACGCGGCAAGATCCGTTTTCACGTCGGATACAATCGCAACGATCAGAGAATTCATTTTATCGTGGCCGATACCGGTATTGGCATCGCCGAGAAGAATCGTTCGCGCTTGTTCGTGCCATTCTCGCAAGGGGACAGTTCCATCACCCGACGCTTCGGCGGCAGCGGCTTGGGTCTCGCGCTGTCGCGTGAAATCGCGCGCGGCTTAGGGGGATCGCTAGTGCTGCAACAAAGCCACGAGCGCGTGGGCAGCTCATTTGAACTAAGCGTACCGTTCACAATGGCGAGCGAAAATAGCGCCACGAAAAAGACCACTATGTTCTCCGGCGATCTGTCGGGACGCAAAATCCTTTTGGTCGAAGACTCTGAGGACAATCAGATTCTGATCAGTATGATTTTGTCCCAAACCGGCGCTCTAGTGAGCGTAGCCAAAGATGGTCAACAGGGGGTTGAGAAAGCCCGTCAAGGCGGCTTTGACCTCATACTGATGGACATTCAAATGCCGATCATGGATGGATTGGCCGCGCTCGATAAGTTGAAAGAGTTGGGGATTAAGACTCCGGTGATTGCCTTGACCGCTCACGCCTTGCGCGAAGAACGCGAGCGCGCCTTGGCCCGCGGATTTAGCGCCTATTTAACCAAGCCCATCAATCGTGCGGAACTGATCGAAATCAGTGCGCAAACTCTTTCAAACTGACGATTTCATGGGCGGATCGCTTGACCTAGGCTGACGCTGTGGTACATGGCTGTACCACACCTATATCGAACGAAGGGTAAAGCGATGAAATCCGTGACCGAATTCTGGAGTGTTCATTTACAAAAAGGCCTTAAAACTAAGGCCGATCTGGTTGCTGCAGGCAAAACACCTGAAGAGATCGCACCCGCTATCGGTGAAGCTCACAAATACGAAGGCGACAAACTGAAGCACTTCGTAAACGCTTTGGAAGTGGCTTCCACTATCACCGAACCCGACCTGATGCGCATTCTGGTGGGCAGCTTGGGCGAGGGCGAAAACGCTCCTCCCAAAGCCACTAAAATCGAAGAGTTCGTTTATGTTCCCGAATTCAAAGCGGCCCCCAAGGCGATCAGCCTGACGAAAAACGACCCGCGCGGTGGCGGTAAGAAAAAAGACGCCGGCAAAGGCAAAGGGCCGAAAGAGTCTCCGTGGGGACTGACTCCGGAACAAAAGGCCGCCAAAAAGGCGGCCAGCAAAGCGGCCAATAAGCCGTCCTAGGGGTAGGACGACACTTTAAGGGGAAAAGTGCGAGGGGTATTGGGGATTTTCATAGGCCTGATGACACTGGGTGCACAGGCCGAAACGATGCAGTTCCGTTGTGTCGCGGTTTCGACCGTGACCGGCGGTGAGGCTCGCCTGGCGGTGAAACCAGGCTACGGTTACGGGCGTACGGAGCTCGACGCCCTCACCGATGCGATCGAACGTTGCGAAGCGAAGGTGCGCGGCACGGACCACAGTCCTTGCGCGCTTTACAAATGCAAACAGTTAGGGAGCAAGTAAAATGGCTGACAAAACCAAAATCGTAGAAATCCTGAATACGATCCTCGAACATGAACTGGCGGGTGTGGTTCGCTACACGCACTATTCTCTTATGGTCTTCGGCCACAACCGCATTCCGATTGTGGGTTGGTTGCGTGATCAGGCTACAGAATCGCTGACCCACGCCAGTCAGGCCGGAGAGCACATCTCCACGCTCGGCGGTCATCCCTCATTAAAAATCTCCAAGCTCCTGGAAAGTCACAAACACGGCATCGATGACATCCTCCGTGAGAGTCTGGCACATGAGACCGAGCAATGCGGAAACTACAAGAAGCTTCTCGACCTGACCAAGGACGACGTGATTTTCCTGGAGGAATACGCTCGTCAGATGATCACTGAAGAAGAGATGCATATTGCTGAGGTCGAAAAAATGCTAAGGAAGCCAGGCTCCGTCTAGCCTGCGGTGATGGCGGCACCGCAACGAGCGGTGCACAAGTTGCAGGTGGCAACTCCTATGAGCGCTAAGCAGATTATAACCAGTTTCTTTGATAAGTTTTTCAAGGACGAGACGACCACCTTGGCCGCATCGCTGGCGTTTTACACGGCTCTTTCTCTCGCGCCCTTGCTGATTCTGTTTGTTGCTATATCAGCGCACCTCGACGATCACCTGCAGGCCGAGTTCTTGAGCGGCGCTCATAGTCTGATGGGTGGCGAAGCGGCGCAAGCCTTAGGCATCGTGATCGAAAGTGCAAAATCGCGTGCCGATCTGACGTCATTAGCAGGAATTCTGGGGGCTAGCACTTTGTTGATCTCAGCCAGCTTGATCTTTGGTCAGCTGCGCACGGCTTTGAATCGCATTTTTGGTATTCAAGAGCCGCCCATGGCCTCCGGTGGGTTGGCTATTCTATGGCAATTCCTACGCGACCGTTTGACTCATATCGCTTTGGCGCTCATTGGGATTCTGTGCCTGATAATTTCTCTGCTGGCCTCAAGCGTTCTATCCGCCACTCTCGAAGGCGGGCAACGCGACTTCGCCTACCTGGTGAATGTGTGCGCCAGCTTTGCCTTCTTTGCCGCGATGTTCACACTGGTGTTCCGCTACTTGCCCGACCGCCATCAACCCTGGCGCCAAGCCATTCAAGGCGGCATTTTGACCGCCGCTCTTTTTGTGGTGGGCAAAGAATTGATCGGTCTTTACCTCGGCAAAAGTGCCATCGGTTCGCCCTATGGCGCGGCCGGCTCACTGATTGTTTTGTTGGTGTGGGTTTACTATTCGACGCTGATCACCTTTATCGGCGCGCAAGTGAGCTCGTTGCTCGTACGCTCGCAAAGTCCCGCCTAAGACGGCTTTTCGCCCCGTAGAGGGGATTTTTTCCACCTTATCTTGCGCACACTCGCGCCTCACTTCGGCCCGCCGGTTGCTTAGTCTTAAAGTCACTGAAGGAGGAAGAAACCGTGCGCCTGTACGAATCTGTACGCGAGCAAAGCTTGCAGTTGTGCGCCAATCTGGAGACAGAAGACCATGCGGTGCAGCCGTTTCCTTTCGTCAGCCCTCCCAAATGGCACCTAGGGCATACCACTTGGTTTTTCGAAACATTCTGCCTGCGCCAGTTTTTCAATATGGACGTGTTCGATACGCGCTTCCCCTACGTCTTCAACTCTTACTATGAGAGTCAGGGGCGACACATTGAACAAGGACGGCGAGGTGTGCTTTCGCGCCCGACTCTGGATGAGGTGCACGCCTACCGCGCACATGTCGACGGGCGCATGTATGAAGCGTCGCTATTGATCAGTGATCGCTCCGACGAGCCCGCGTGGCGACGCATCCTCGAGCTCGGCTTGCAACATGAGCAGCAGCACCAAGAACTATTGCTCATGGATATTAAATCAATTTTGTTTGAACAGCCGGCGCATCCGGCCTATAGCGCCGCGCAAGCTTTCAACGAGTACGAGGACAGCGTCGCTGAAGAGTGGCTGAGTGTTCCGGGCGGCATATATTCCGTCGGCAAAAGCGGTGATGAATTCGCCTTCGACAACGAATCACCTCGCCACCAGGTTCTGCTTCAAGATTTCAAGATCCGTAAGGATCTAGTTAGCAATGGTGAATACCTCGCCTTTGTTGAAGACGGCGGTTATACACAGGCCAAACACTGGTTGTCGGATGGCTGGCGCTGGGTGCGAGAGAACTCCGTTCGCCATCCGCTCTATTGGCGCAACACGCGTGAGGGGTGGCAAGAATACACCCTCGGGGGTATGCAAACTCTTGCCGCGCGACGGCCGGTCGCTCATGTCAGCTACTATGAAGCCGACGCATTTGCACGCTGGAAGAACGCGCGTTTGCCTACGGAGTTTGAATGGGAGGCAGCTTTCGGCGATCAACCGCGCGCACCTTTGTGGCAATGGACACAGAGTGCGTATCTTGCCTACCCCGGCTATCGGCCATTTGCCGGCGCCTTCGCCGAATACAACGGCAAATTCATGGTTGGCCAAATGGTTTTACGGGGCGGCTGCTTCGCCACTCCCGAGTCACATTATCGTTCCACTTACCGCAACTTCTTTTATCCGGAGATGAGATGGCAGTTTTCAGGTATCCGCTTAGCACTCTAGAAAAACATCCGCACTACGATTTGATGCAGGCCTTGGACGAGCGCCCGCGCCGCATTCCTTCTAAGTATTTCTACGACGATCGAGGCAGCCGCTTGTTTGAACGCATCACCGATCTTGAAGAGTACTATCCCACCGCCTGCGAAAGCGAAATCCTGCACAGACATGCGCGCGATATTCTGACCGACTGCGGAGTTCCGAAATATCTGAACCTCGTCGAACTTGGCGCCGGCGACGGACGCAAAACTTTACATCTGCTGAAGGCCGCTCGAGACAAAGGTGTGGCGGTAAACTATCGCCCTGTCGATATCTCCGCGCAGGCTTTAGATGACTTGCAAGCCCGCTTGCATGAAAGCCTTCCCGATCTGCGCATCGAGCCCGCCGTGATGGATATAGAACGTGAATTTGAAAAACTCCCTATTGATCCCAAGGAGCGAAACCTGGTGCTTTATCTGGGTTCAAGTCTAGGCAACTTTACGCCCGACGAGCAGCGTGTCTTCTTAGATAGCCTGTGCGAGAAATTGCATTCGGGCGATCGCCTTCTTTTAGGCTTAGATCTGAAGAAAGACCCCGCCGTCTTGCAGAAAGCCTACGACGATTCCAAGGGCGTGACCCGCGCTTTCAACATGAATCTGCTGGAACGTTTGAATCGCGAAGTGCATGCCGATTTCAATCCCAACCGCTTCAAGCATGTGGCCGTCTACAATCCCTCGACCGGTGCGATGGAGAGTTGGCTTTTATCGTTAGAAGAACAAAGCGTACACTTACGTAATTTGAACATGTCTTTGCACCTCGATGCCTTTGAAGCCATTCATACGGAAACGTCATGGAAGTTCTCTCCGCGCGACATCAAAGCACTGGCGCATACGACGGGATTCACCCGGTTGGCCAGCTTCACGGACTATCGGGGTTATTTCTGCGATGAGCTTTGGACTTGTCCCTGACGTTTGCAGCTGCCGTCCATAATGCGGGTGAAACTGCGAAAGGCTTGCTCGTCCAAATTATGCGTGCGAATCCATTGCTGACGCAATTTGAGTTCATTGTCGAGCGGTGCCCAGGCGTCCCCACGGCCGGATAATGAGAGACGACGCATGGTCTTTTTGATCTCCGCCTTCTTGTCATCGGCGGGAAACCGACCGGATGAGTGTTTGGACATCCAGCGCCGCAAGTCGCTCTCGTAAGCAGTGGCTGGGTTGTTGAAGGCATTCTTTGGGGGTAGTGGTCTGGAGATCATCGCTCCCACGACCGGGAGGACGCTCGACCCTAACATCACCGACCCGCCTTGATCGGGTTCTTTTGGATTAAATCCTGGAAGATAGGTCATGCTGAAAGTTTCAAGGCCTTTGGGCTGTGCCACCAGTTCTAGAATTCCCTGGCTGCTGTCGAACTTTAAATCTTTGATCAGCTGTTTACCGTCTTTGCTTTCAACGGCGTCGTAATGCCAGGCGCCAGTTTCGTCGTAGACATAAAAGCCAATGACTTCGCCGCTCTCCACCTCAGGAAAAACGAGATGACGATTGTTGACCACGAAAGGATCTTCGACGCCCTTCCTTTGATTGATAAAAACGCCGCGTTCAGTGATGGGCATCAAGTCACGCAGACAATGATAGCGATTGAATGTGGCGGAGGGAGCGGCCGCTGTTACCGACCGCCAAAATAAAAACAGGGCGAATCCTAGATTACGCCCTGCATGCCAGAAAGGAAGCTGGTACCTTTTACGCCGACTCATCTTCGAGATCGTCATCTCCCAGTGAACCGAGGCTGTATTTTTCTACGCGGTAGCGCATAGAGCGGAAAGTGATGCTCAGAAGTTTGGCCGCTTTTTTCTTCACGCCGCCGGCAGCGTGGATGGCTTTGATCAGAAGCTCTTTTTCAATCTGACCCATCACCTTGTCTAGATCCAGACCTTCTTCAGTCACTTGGATCTCATGAGTGGAGGCCATCTTGCGACCCGACGGAGTGTTCACGAAAGGCGGTAAGCTCTCGGGCAAAATGGTCGCTCCGCCTTCCAAGGCCACGGTGCGCTCGATGATGTTCTCGAGCTCCCGCACGTTTCCGGGGTAATCGTACTTCTTGAGCATGTCCATGGCTTCGGCGCTGATACCGCCGATGCTTTTGCTCAAACGATCGTTGTATTTCTTCAAGAAGTGATTGGCTAACAGAGCAATGTCTTCGGGGCGCTCGCGCAAGCCGGGCGTACGGATGTTGATTACGTTCAAACGGTAAAACAAATCTTGGCGGAAACCGCCCTTTTTCACCATATCTTCCAGATCGCGGTTGGTGGCGGCGATAATGCGCACATCCACTTTCATGTCTTCAGTGCCGCCCACGCGACGGATCACGCGCTCCTGAATGGCACGCAAGAGTTTCACCTGAATGGTCAGGGGCAATTCACCGACTTCGTCCAAGAACAGCGTTCCGCCATCCGCGACTTCAAACAGACCGGCTTTGTCAGCCACAGCGCCGGTGAAGGAACCTTTTTTATGACCGAACATCTCTGATTCCATCAGAGATTCGGGAATGGCACCGCAGTTAATCGTAACAAACGGTTTATCTTTAAGAGGACCGTTGAAGTGGATCGCTTTGGCCACCATCTCTTTACCGGTACCGCTTTCTCCCGTGATCAAAACGTTGGTGGGAGTTTGCGAAACGCGACGGATCATCTCATAAATGCGATGCATGTTCTCCGAGTTACCGACCAGATTCTGGAAGGAGTACTCTTTGGTCAGCTCTTTCTTGAGCGTGCGGTTTTCTACCTCGAGGTTCTTCGAGCGAAGGGCGTTGTTGATGTTGATGCGCACTTCGTCGATTTTGAACGGCTTAGTGATGTAGTCGTAAGCGCCGAGCTTCATGGCTTCAACAGCGGTCTCGGTCGTACCGAAAGCCGTGATCATCATGAACAGGATATCGGGATACTGATCTTTCACATGGCGCAGAAGCTCGATACCCGTCATGTTGGGCATCTGCAAATCCGAGATCACTAAGTCGAAGGACTTCTTTTTGATCGTCTCCAAAGCCTTCTGTCCGTCTTCGGCGCAGGTGACTTCAAAGCCTTCTTTGCGCAACATGATTTCCAAAAACTCGCGGATTGATTCTTCGTCATCAACGACCAAGACGCGTGATTTCATAGATGTACCTCTGCTTCTTTAAATATTTTCACGATATTTCTAGTGTTTCTCAACCTTTGGTCCCTTGCTTCAGCGGAATCAAGTCTTCGGTATGGACATCGCGAAGGGCGGGAAACTCGATCAGAAAACGTGTACCTTCACCCTCAGCGCTGTCGACCAAAACCCGCGCCTCGTGCGCCTGTAGGATTTTATGGGTGACCGCTAGACCTAGGCCCGTGCCATTCGGCTTGGTGGTATGAAAAGGTTCGAAGATACGATTGAGGTTCTCTTTTTTTATACCGCAGCCATTGTCGCGGAGGATCAGCACAACCAGGTCGTCTTGGTCGTGGGTTTCGACTTCGAATATCGGATTCGGCACTTTGTCCATGGCTTGATAAGCATTGATCACAAAGTTGAGCAAGGCTTGCTTGAGCTTGTCGCGGTTGCCCGCGATATCTGACTTCGCTTTCAGCGCGACCTTCTGTTCGACGTCTTTGCGTAGCTTTGCATTGAACTGGAGCGACTCAAGCACTTCACGCAGCAGATTATTCAAGTTTACCGGTGTGCTAACGCGGCTTTCGGGACGAACATACTCTAAAAACTCCGTGATCAGACCGTTGAGGCGATCGATTTCTTTATCCACGATACGCATCAGTTTCATGTCGTCTTCACTATGCGCGGCCGGATTGGCCATCATCAGTTGCACGCTGCCCGAAATACTGGCTAGAGGATTACGGATCTCGTGCGCAATGCCGGCCGCTAGCTGACCTACGGCCGCCAATTTCTCTTGCTGGCGCATATTGTCTTCCAAGAGTTTCTGGTCTGTGCGGTCGTCGAACAGCACCAACCAGCCGCGCAGTTTGTCTTCCGCATCACGCAAGCGAGTGACCACCACTTCAAGAATTTTCACCACGCCCGCGTCGCGCTGGATACGGATCTCACGGCGTTCGAACTCGCGGCTTTCGTCTTCCATAAGCGCTTCCCAAGGCCACTGCAGTTCAGGAACAATATCTTGAATCTTAACTTGCTGGAAGTGATCCGACTCAAGAATGGAACTCGCGCGTGGATTGAAGAACTGCACAAAACCGGTGCGGCTGACCACCACGATACCGGTGGTGATGTTGTTGACGATACTCTCGTTCAGGTTCTGCAAAACTTGCAGGTCCGAGTGCGCCTCTTGCAACCGCGTGCCGGCTTGCGAGAGCTGCTCCGATAGACGTCCGCTGAGCAAAGTGACCGCGATAAAAGCCACATTGTTTACCGCCAAAGAGAAATATAGGCTCTGACCTGAGATTTCCGGCGACAGGATCAAAAGCGCGCTAAAACAGATCGACGTCCAGATGGCGAGCATCCAAGCGCCTTCCTTGCTGAACACCAAGCTGCCTAAAATGAGATTGACCAGATACAAGAACAGAAACAAAGACTGACCTGTACCGGTGAAATAGATCAATAGAGTCACGGCTAAGGTATCGAGCGCGAACAAGACCGCGTTCCAATACTCTTGCCCCTGCAGACGGTCGAAGAAGAACAAATAGACCGAATTCAGCAGAAAACCAGTCAGCAGCACAGCGTACACTGGAAGCCAGATCTCGATATTCAGAAAATTGCCCAAACGGATCTGATAGATCACCGAGGTCAGCAGAATGCACACCAAGAAGGCCGTACGAATGGTATGAACAAGCAGCCACGGGCGCGTGAAGTGCTCCAGCGTCCGCGGTTCAACCAACCGCAAGTTGCGATTCCGGATCTCCACCACGTTCATTTACTGTCCGATCGTGTTGGCCAGGTTAAAGATCGGCAGATACATGGCGACCACGATGATCGCGATGATACCGCCCAAAACCACCATCAGAATAGGCTCCATCAAACTGGTCAAAGCGTCAGTGGCGTTCTCGACTTCGTCTTCATAAAAATCGGCCACTTTGGACAACATCTGATCGATGTTACCGGTTTGTTCACCGATAGAGATCATCTGTGTCACCATATTGGGAAAGTACTTAATCTTGGTCAGAGGCTCAGCCAAAGTCTTACCGCGCGAAACGGCCTCTTTGGTTTCGATCAACGCCTTTTCAATCATCCAGTTACCGGTTGTGGCCGAAGAGATCTCGAGTGCGTCGATGATGCGCACACCTGAGGCTAGCAGCGTCGACAACGTTCTCGAAAAACGCGCGATGGCGCTCTTCTTGATCAAATCGCCGAACACAGGAACTTCAATAAATATCGAATCACAAGTTTTGCGACCGTTCTCTGTTTCGTAATAGAGCTTGATCACCATTGGAACAGCGACCAGAACAGCGACCAGCAGATACCAATAGCTCTGCACGAAGTTCGAGCAATTGATCACGATTTGCGTGAGAGCAGGAAGCTTTTGGCCAGACTGTGTAAACATGGCCGACATTTTCGGCACCACGAAGATCATAATAAACGCGATCACCACAATCGCGACAATCACGATGGCGATCGGATATACCAGTGCGCCCTTCACCTTGCCGCGCAGACGCACGGTGGTCTCGATATAGGCCGCCAGACGGTTCAAAACCGTCTCGAGCACGCCCCCCTCTTCTCCGGCCTTGATCAAGTTCACGTACAAGCGATCAAAAACCGCCGGGCGTGAAGCCAGAGCGTCGGCCAAACGACGACCACGTTCGACATCTCCCGTCACCTGCTGCAAAACATTAGTCATGCCGGCGCTGCGCGCACCTTTAGACATCGCTTCCAGGCTTTGCACAATAGGAACACCGGCGCCCACCAGCACAGCGAATTGTCGGGTGAAAACCTGCAGATCCTTCATGGAAACGCTGTCGCCGAAGAGGTTAAGCTTCACTGCGCTGGCACCACTCTTGCGTTTGACTTCCATACGCAGCGGCGTCAAACGCTGAGCGCGCATACGAATCCGGGCTTCGGCTTCGTTGGCGGCATCGAGCTCGCCTTTAACGATCCGACCGTCTTCCGCTTTGGCGTGGAATTCAAACGTGGCCAATTAAACTCCTGCTTGTTTCAACATCTTGTCCAATTCATCCGGATCGGCCGTGTACATAAAAGCGGTTCTCACATCGACTTTACGTTTCATCACCAGGTTCAGCAGCGACTGGTTCAAGGTAATCATGCCCGATTTATCCTGACCGACTTGCATCATGCCGTAAACTTGGTGCAGTTTGTCTTCGCGAATCAGGTTGCGAATGCTGGGATTCAAAATCATGATTTCAAGCGCAGGCACCAAACCGCCATTGATGGCTGGGATCAGACGCTGGCTGATAGTGGCGTTGAGCGTAAGGCTAAGCTGCGTGCGCACGCGATCTTGCTGATCGGCGGGAAATACGTTGATCATTCGCGTGATTGTCGAAATGGCGGAGTTGGTGTGCAAAGTGGCGAATACCAAGTGACCGGTTTCGCACACGTTCATCGCCGCTTCGATCGTTTCCAGATCGCGCAACTCCCCCATCATACAGATATCGGGATCCTGCCGCAAAACGTGTTTCAAGGCCGAGCGATAGCTGACCGTATCCACACCCACTTCACGTTGATTCACGATACAGGATTTATGCGCGTGCACATATTCGATCGGATCTTCGAGAGTCACGATATGGCTGCGCCGTTCGCGATTGAGCTTATCGATCAGAGCCGCAATTGTCGTCGTCTTTCCGGAACCGGTCGGCCCGGTGACCAACACCAATCCGGTGGGATAGTTCACCAGGTCCGACACGATCTTCGGCAGACCCAGAACCTCAAGATCAGGAATTTCAAGCGGGATACGCCGAAACACACCCGACACGTGGCCTTTTTGAAAAAACAAATTACCACGGAAGCGCGCAACACCTTTGATCCCGAAACTAAAATCGAGCTCCTTCGTGGCCTCGAAACGACTTTTCTGCGCGTCGGTTAGAATCGAGTAACAGGTGTCGCGCGATTGCTCGGGCGTAAGATCCGGAGATTTCACGCGTACGATGCGCCCATCCACTCGCAATACGGGAGGTGATCCCGCCACGATGTGCAGATCCGAGGCCCCTTGTTTCACAGCTGCTTTTAACAATTGGTGTAATGTAATCATGTCAGATCTGGAATCGTTGTGTTCAGTACTTCTTCAAGCGTCGTTTGCCCGGCCTTCATTTTCAAAATCGCAGCCTGGCGAAGAGTGCGCATGCCGCCATTCATTGCCTCACGCTTGATCTCCATTGGAGAGGCGCCTTTGTAGATCGCCTCTTTCACACCCGAAGTCATGGTCAGCAATTCGAAAATCGCCATACGACCTTTGAGTCCGGTGCCGTTGCACTCTTCGCAACCTTCACCCTTACGGGCACCCTTGAACGCTTCGATCTCTTTTTCCGGAATACCAATCTTCAACAAAACTTCGCGCGGGATTCGATGCTCCACCGAGCATTTCGGGCAATTACGGCGCAACAGACGCTGTGCCACCACGATACTGGTGGCTTCGGACACGACATAGGGTTCAACACCGATTTCAACCAGACGGGCCACGGTCGATGGAGCATCGTTGGTGTGTAGCGTACTCACCACCAAGTGACCAGTGGACGCGGCTTTGAACGCCACTTCGGCTGTTTCTAAGTCGCGAATCTCCCCCACCATCACGATCTCAGGATCTTGACGCAGAAAGGAGCGCAGAGCTTCCGCGAAGGTGAAACCGATAGCCGGGTTTACTTGCACCTGATTGATACCATCAAGATTGTATTCGACGGGATCTTCGGCCGTCGACACGTTGACGTCGGGCTTGTTGAGCTCGTTCAACGCCGAATAGATGGTCGTCGTTTTCCCCGAACCCGTGGGACCGGTGATCAGAATCATCCCTTGTGGCTGACGGATCGCTTCGAGGAAAGTTTGAAAGTCGTCTTGTTCAAAACCGAGCTTGGTCATATCGACCTGCAAATTGCTCTTATCGAGCAAACGCATAACCACCTTTTCACCGAAGATCGTGGGCAAGCAGCTGACACGAAAGTCGATCTCAACGCCGTTTCTCATCTTCACTTTCATACGGCCGTCTTGCGGCTTACGACGTTCACCGATATCCAAGCGGCTTAGAATCTTAATACGGCTGACGATAGCTGCAGCGGCATTGGCCGGAGGTTGCGTCTTTTCAACCAGTGCACCGTCGATACGAAAACGAATGCGAAAGCGCTTCTCATAAGGTTCGATGTGAATATCAGAGGTGCGCGTCTTGATGGCTTCAGCCAACATCGCGTTGACGAACTTTACGATCGGCCCCTCATCCGTCGACATCGCTTGATCGACGACCTCAACATTCATCTCGACCATATTGCGGGCAGTATCAGCTGAGTCTTCGATCTCTGAAATCAGGTTTTCGATCTTTTGGTTGCCGCCATAGTACTTATCGATAGCGGCCAGAATGGCGGATTCCGACGCAATCACCGCCTCGATTTTACAGCGCGTGAGAAGAGCCAAATCGTCTTTGACGTAAATGTTCGAAGGGTCGGCAAAGGCTACAACGAGGCTCTTTCCTGCTTTCGACAGCGGGATAACCATGTGTTTGTCGCACACCTGACGGGTCAACATTTTCAATGCTTCGGGGTCGACCTCGAAACCAAAAAGCTCGATGGTCGGCAAACCGTACTGCTGGCCAAGGAACTCCACCAATTGCGAATCTTTGAGGAATCCCAGACGCACGATAGAGGTGGTCAAACGTCCACCATTGGCCTTCTGATCACGGCGCGCTTGCTCGAGCTGTTCTAAGTCCAAAAGGTTGCTGGAGACTAGGAGCTCCGCCAACGCTTTCTTCGCCGCCATGAATTCCCCTTTTTGAAGTGACCTTCAATATTAAGAGTAATGCCTGGTGCCGTTTTTTGTAACTGGACGTAGGTCTATTTAAGAAAGGGCGGCGCCGAATTCCTGCATGTACTCTTCCGGCGAGATCTCGGCTTGAAAAGCCCACTTGGCCCACAGCACATCGGCGCGAGCGCCGATTTCGACACCGGTGATGAGATTCACACCCGCATCATCCGCCTCGGTCACCAGAATGCTGGGCTTCTTACTGCGACTGATGTCGACCAGAAAGCCGGGCCGCTTGAGAAAGTTCAGATAAGAAAGTTCGATCAAGAGAGGATTTTCTTCCACGCTCGGCGTGCAATTGACCAACACCGAAGTCTCGCCGGGCAAGAGTACGATTTGATCCATCGGCACCCACTGAATATTGAGTCCGAAAAACTTGCTGCGAATGTCATTGATCATTTCATCCGCTTCCGAGTCGACGAAGTTGGTCAGCAAGAAATTGCGAAAGCCGGCCTTGAAGAAGGCAATGATGGCCGTGCGGGCCGCCCCACCCGCGCCGGCCACAAACACGTTGCCGCGTTGATCGAGCTGTTGGCCGATGCGAATCAGCGTTTGACCGAAACTTTCATATAGCGCGCACAGCGGCCACCAGCCATGCTCATTCTTCACCATGCCGTCGATCACGCCCAACATGGTCGTCCATGTCGACTGCACTTTTAGGCTTTGCAGAACTCGTGGTCCAATGCGGCTCGACAGACGAACATGATCGAACTCTTTCAGGGTAGCGATATCGTGAAACGTGTCGGTGGCACCGGTCCACGGTACGTACTCGTTGGCGATGCCCTGCTTTTTCATGCGTTCGCTCAGCAGGTTCCAACGGGCGTCTTCATTGGCGGTCGCGATCGATGTCCAGCGTTTCACTTCACTCCCAAAAGCTGTTTGGCTTTCAGGATGTCTTTTTGGATCTGTTGTTTCAAGTCTTCGATGCCCGCGAACTTCATTTCAGGACGCAAGCGATGGACAAAGTCGACGTCAATGGTTTCACCGCGCGCGTACGGTGTAGCGTCGAGCACATGTGTTTCCACTTTAACGCCCTCGTTTCCGCCAAACGTTGGATTGATTCCTATATTGGTCACGGAGGGATAGGTCATGCCCTTTAAACGCGTGCGGGTGGCATACGCTCCTTGCTGCGGCAAAGTTTCATTTTGCACATGTTGGTTCATGGTGGGCACACCGATCTGCTGACCACGTCCCGCACCGGCCACCACTTCACCGCGTAGGTAAAATGGGCGACCCAGCAAAAGTGCCGCATGTTCCACATCCCCCGCGGTCACTAAATCGCGAATGCGACGGCTCGAAATGATATCGCCATCGATTCTCATCGGCTGCACGACGTGCAGCTTTGCATCTCGTGCTTCACTCCACAAGCGCAGACTCTGCAACGAACCCTCACGTGCTTTACCAAAACCAAAATCATAGCCGGCAATGATGTGCTTCGGAGTAAAAGCACCAACATAGGTATTTAGAAATTCTTCCGCCGTTTGCGCCGCAAACGAACGGTCAAACTTAAGCAAAATCAGCAGATCAACCCCATAGCGTGGTAGCTGCTCGGCAAGGTCCTCACGCGGAAGCAGGCGTTTCAAGGCTTTGGCCGGCTGTAACACCTGCAGGGGGTGTGGATCGAAGGTGATCACCACGCGGGGGCCCGGACAGCGCCCGGCAGCCTGTAGCAGGGACTGATGCCCACGATGTAACCCATCGAAATTACCGATCATTACAGCCGCACCCGGGAAACCGGAAGCCGCTTTAGGATCGAACTCTCGCCATACTTGCATGGCCGGTAAAATGACCGATTTCCGGAGCGGAACCAATTGAATTCTCAAGACCTTTTTGATACGACGTGTCGTGATGTTTGACCGCATATGGCAAGCCAAAGGTCTTTGGCTCCGAATCCTGTTTTGCTGGGCTCTGGGAAGCACGTTCCCCGCTTTTGATGAAGTGAAGCAGTATGACACTCGTTTCCGTCTGCGCGGCACCCAAGAGGTGTCGAAGCAAATCGTTATGGTCTACTTCGATCAAGAAGATTGGAACGCGTGGGTCGGCGCCAGCCAAAATTGGTTGCGAACGTTGAAAGAAACCAACGAGCTGAACGATGCCTCTTTCTGGCGCACGGCCGTGTGGAACCGTTTATTGGGCAATATCTTGGCGCAAGATCCGCGTTCCATCGGCGTCAGCTTCGTATTCAATCCCAACTTGCCTCGCCCTGACGAAACTCAACGCTATCTCTTTGACCCGCGGGTGATTTGGGCGGCGCAATTGGACAATGAGGGGCGGGTGGCGCTGCCCTTGATGGCCACTAGTTACGGCCACAATGCCGCGCTGGTCGATTTGCGCGAAGATGAAGATCGTGTTTTACGGCGCTTCTCTCCGCCTCTCGCCCCAATTCCCCATATGGCCATCAAACTGGCTGAATCTTCAGCTCAGGTGGCCCCACAGGATGTGAATGCATTGATCGGCGAATCGCGCACGATCAACTACCGCGGCCCGAAGGGCGTGTTCCCCTCGATCTCCGCCCTCAATGTTTTGCAGGGTCGCGTCCCACCGGCGTTCTTCAAAGACAAAATCGTAATCATCGGCAGTTCACAACTCTCGGCCTATCACACACCGGTCGGGCAAATGGCACGCGCCGATGTGATCGCGCAGACCACCGACAATGTTTTGGCAAAGCGTTGGATCAAACGCACGCCACTTTGGCTGTCGTCGATCTACTTGCTCGCGGTTTTGCTTCTAGCGGTGGCCGTTCTGACCAACTACCCGCAGATGGTGGCGGCGGTTTTCTTGGTGTGGATCGCGCTCGGCTCGGTCGCCCTGTCGTTGTGGGTGTTTGATTCGTTTTACATTTGGCTACCCGCTTACTCGGCTTTGATGCTCGAGGTGGTGGCTTACGTGGTGTTTATCGGCTATCAGTTGTCGTTGAAAGAGAATCAGACCTGGCGCCTGGAGCAAGAGAAGCATCTGCTGTCCGAACTGGATCAGCTGCGCAACAACTTCGTCAGCTTGATCAGCCACGATTTGAAAACTCCGATCGCCAAGATCCAAGCCATTTGCGACCGTCTTATGACCAGTCCCAAAGAGGTCAGCGAAGAGGTGCGTGAGGGCTTGAGCAGCGTGCGTAAAGAGAGCATGGAGCTGCATCGTTACATTCAAAGCATTTTGCAGATATCGCGGCTAGAGTCCAACAAAGTTCAAGTGCGCAAAGAGCCCATCGACTTCAACGAAGTGGTTGAAAAGGCCGTCACTCAGCTGCGTCCGCTCTCGCAGGATAAACGCCAGCGTTTAGCTATGGATTTAGAGCCCATGTTCTCGATCGAGGCCGACGGTGTTTTGATTCAAGAAGTGATTTTGAATCTGGTTGAGAACGCCGTGAAGTACACGCCCAACGACGGTGACATCCAGGTGCAAACGAACGAGATCGACGACAAAGTGATCTTTACCGTGAAGGACTCTGGCCCAGGCATTCCCGAGCAGGACAAAGAGCATCTGTTCGAGAAGTTCTTTCGCGGTCAGGCTCAGCAGAGCTCTATCAAAGGTACCGGTTTGGGACTGTTCCTGGTGAAGTATTTCATTGAGCTGCACGGAGGCGAAGTCTTCTTGGAAAGCGAGCTCGGAAAAGGTACAAGAGTGGGGTTTACCCTGCCTTTAGAAGCGTAGTAAACGGAGAGAGTGTATGACCAAAGAAATTAGCGTTTTGATCGTCGATGACGAAGCCGAACTCAGAAAATCGGTGGCTTCGGTGCTTACCAGCACCATGCCCGAGTTCAGCTTCAACGTAAAAGAAGCGGCCAACGGCCGCGAAGCTCTGTCACAAGTCGAAGGCAGCGACTTTGACTTGGTCCTTATGGACGTGCGCATGCCGGAGATGAACGGTCTGGAAGCATTGTCGCAGATCAAAGCTCTCGATCCCCGCGTGTTCGTCGTCATCATGACCGCGCATTCCAACTTGCAAGACGCGGTGACCGCCATCAAAGAGGGCGCCTACGACTACATCGAAAAGCCCGTGCAGCCCGAAAAGCTCGCTCTGATCGTCAAGAAGGCTCTAGAGACACAAGAGATGGTTTCGTCTCTCGCCATCTCCGCCCCTATTTTGGACGATGACGTCGATACGGAATTTGTAGGCTCATCTAAGAAAATGCGCGAGATTTTCGATCTGGTGAACCGTTTAAGTCAGGTGGACACCACCGTATTGATCCGCGGTGAGAACGGAACGGGTAAAGAGCTCGTGGCCCGCGCCATTCACTTCAATTCGCCGCGCAAGCATGGTGAGTTTGTGGCCATCAACTGCGGCGCTATTCCTGAAGCTTTGATGGAGAGTGAGCTCTTTGGTCATGAAAAAGGCGCCTTCACGGGCGCTGTCGAGCGTAAGATCGGCAAGTTTCAGCTGGCCAACAAAGGCACGATCTTCCTAGACGAGATCGCGGAGTTGCGTCCCGATATGCAGGTCAAACTGTTGCGCGTGCTGCAAGAGAAGCGCTTCACTCCGGTTGGTTCAAACCGCGAAGTTTCTTCCAATGCCCGCGTGATCGCGGCCACCAATCGCAATCTGGAAAAGATGATCGAAGAGAGCGAGTTCCGCGAAGACCTTTTCTACCGCCTGAACGTAATGCCGATCTTCCTGCCGCCTTTGCGTGAGCGCACCGACGACCTCGAGAACCTGATCTCGCATTTCGTTCGTCGTTTCAATCGCAAGATGGGCCGACACATTCAAGGTTTTGCCCCTGACGCCATCAAAGTGCTGCGCAAGTACCGCTGGCCCGGCAATATTCGTGAATTGGAAAATCTGGTTGAACGCAGCTTCGTGATCGAAAATGATTCGCTTATCAGCCTGAACTCTCTGCCCGAGGCCATGCGCCATGCGGCTCAGAGCGAAATCGAATTCGATCTGCCTGGTTCCTACTCAGGTCCTTTGGACTTCGACCGCTTCAAAGAAGAGACGGAAAAAGAATTTATCGTTCAAGCCCTAAAGGCCAATAATGGCCGCATCAATCAGACCGTGGCTCAGGCCAATATTCCAAAAAACACTCTGCTGCGTAAAATTAAAAAGTACTCGATCAATGTGCGCGAGTTGGGTGACTAGGTCTTGATGTCCGCGCCCCGCTGCGGTTGCAGCGGCGGCACCGGCTCGAGATCCTCCATGAACACTCCCGCATGGACCTCATGACGCGGAGGCAGCGCCGACCAGAAGGGATAGAGGTTGAACCATTGGTCGGGGTACTTGCGCACATAGAATTCCAGCTGACGCACAAAACGACTAGCCCACTCTAAAATTTGCAAGTCTTCTGCCGTGTCGCCGCGAAATTCGTAACACATCGCCGGGCGTGAGAAGAGGTCGTAAATACCACCCTCAGTTTTCAAACCAAAACTAAAGGCCAACGGCGCCTGGAGGCGGGCCGCTTGCTGAAAGGGCGTCACGTCAAACGGCGCCAAGCGGCCCATAAACGGGATCAATTCATAGCGATACCCGCTCGAACGATCGCCATAGTAAAGCTGCGGCGAGGATTGCAGAGCGGCACTGGCGGCCTCCCACGAACCCAAATGGGCGGAGATGACCACTCGAGCGGAACCATTCAAATTGCCGTCATGGCGGGTGATGATTCCCGGGTGGCGACCGCAAGCCAAAGCTAAACCATCGGCTTGAATCTCAGCGCAACGGCGCAAATGACCGAGCACCTGTAACTGCCGGCGAAAAAATCCCTGCCCCGGCATCATCACGCGGTAGAACTCGTTCAAGCCTCGACGAGCGCGCATCAGCACTAAGTAGCGCCATACCACCACAAAAGGGATGACCGCATAAGCCGCACGCACACCAAAGGTCTCAGTGATCCACACGAACAAATGATGACGGCCCGCCTGTTGTGCGGCCAGGTCCGCTTCAGCGTGAGGATTTTGGGCCGTGCGCACGGCCCAATAGGTCAGCAGACCTGCCGGTACGCCCAAAATCATACCCAGCACAACGGACCCCGCCGACCACTGCAGAAAGTGACCCATCAGGCCATCGCCCGTTGGAATCCCCAACCACACCTGTCCGATATAAACTTCGGCCACCAGAAGAAAGGGAATCAACACCGGGATGCCCACGTGACTGCCAATGTACATCGCTACGAAATTGAGCGGGAGCACGAAGGCCAACGCAATCAAAATCAAAGTGTGAAATCCAAACAGCGGTGTCGCACCGACAAACACTCCTACGGCCACCGACAGACCGAGCTCCCAAGCCGTGGCGTGCGTGCGCACCAAAGACACCGCGATCAGAGCCAGCTTCAAAAGCGACAACCGCAGTGAATCCTTGATGCGATGAAAGTGAACGACGTGCTCGCTCGCATTAAACGGTGCGGTGTCGACATCGACCTCGTGCACTTGCACACCACTCCACAGCAAACGAATCAAAGCCTCCATCTCCCAGTCGTAGCGACGGGTACGAAAGCGCATCATCTGCAACGAGAACAAAGGATAGATACGAAATCCACTCTGGGTATCTTTTAAAGATTCACCCGTTTCAAAACGCACACAGAAATTGAGAATCTGTCGTCCCCAGCGCTGCATTCGCGTCGGTGGATCGGTTTTCAAATTCCGCCGACCGACAATCAAAGCCCAAGGATGGGCGGCCGCCGCCCGCGTCAGTTTCGGAATTTGCGAAGCCAGCTGACGGCCGTTGCCGTCCATGGTGAGCATATGGGTGAAACCCTTGGCCATAAGATCTTGGATGGCATAACGGAGCACAGCTCCTTTGCCGCGATTCTCGTCAAAGCGCACCACACGCAGACGCCCTTGCTCTAAGGCTTGGCGCACCTCGAAAGAGTACAGCACATTCGTGACCGGCGTCTCGGAACCGTCGTCCAAAACGAGAATGGGATAGGATGTCTTATTGACAACGTCTTTCAGCACGGAGCTGATGGTGCGCGGGTTATTGAAACAAGGAATTACGACACAGACTCGTAAAATCATACAACAGGGCTTCATACTAGAGTTTCTCGCTGCATTTGGCAAAGCACTTAGGTTAGTCTCTTGTGCATGCTCGATACGCAGAAAGTTTTCGCCAACATGAACACCGATTGGACCGTCCCGGCCGACCTGCCGTACTTTGCCGGTCATTTTCCCGGCAATCCGGTTTTTCCTGCCGTCGGTATTGTCGACGCAAGCCTAGAGCTTATTCGTAAACAAACCGGTAACACAGGGCTGTTTCTCGCAGGGGTTGTGTCTGCCAAATTCATGCAGCCAATCGGGCCTCAGGCACGCGTTCATATCGACGTGTCCGATGTGGGTGGTGGCGAATGGGAGTGCGAGTGGAGTGAGGCCGCCAATCACGAGCGCAAAATTGCTTCACTGCGCCTGAAGGTGGGGATGGTATGAAAATCTCCGCGGCAGAAATTCAACAGTATATTCCGCATCGTCCGCCGATGGTGTGGATCGATTGGGTCACCGCCTATGGCCCGACGGCCGGCGAATGCCTAATCGATGTTAAGGAAAATGCACTGTACATGAGCCCGGAAGGCTTGCGCTCCTCATCGCTCATTGAGTTTATCGCTCAGACGTATGGTTTTATGTGGATCTGCCAGGTCACTCGTAATGTGGACCCCACTTCCAAAGGCATGAGCGTGGCCATGCTTGCAGCTTTTAAAGACGTAAAGCTTGCCTCCCCGGAGGTTTTGCGGCGAGTAAAAGGTGGCGACACTCTAGTATGCAACATTAGCGGCATTCGAGCGATGGGCCCGATCACCTCATTTCGCGGCATTGTAAAGCTGGGGAATGTGATTTTGGCCGAGGCGCAGATGCGCACCTTTTCACAATAAGAACTGCCGCTCTCGTCTGATCGCCGCTTTGATTGCGAGTTCGCTGCTTCTTTCGTTTCAAAATTGCGGCAAAAATAAATTCTCACAAAACGATGAAGAGCTGAGCTCACAAGGCAATGGGCCTCTCGGCGGATCCTACAACGGGCGCGTTGTTTTTAAAGTTCTCGACGCACAAAACTGGAGTTCGATCACTGTGAGCTCGCATGGCTGACATAAATAACTGCAAAATCATTGGATATTAGAGTTTAAAGCAGAGGTTCCAAAGCGGCGTAAACCTCTTTGGCTGAGATGCTTTGCATGCATTCATGGGTGCCCAAGGGACATTTCTGCGGACCATGTTTACCGCACGGTCGGCATTTCAGCTCCTTTTGCACCACTACCGCATGGTTGTTCCAAGGACGAAATCCCAAATCAAGAGTGGTAGGACCAAACACCGCCACGGTCGGAAGACCGGCAGCGGCGGCAGCATGCATCGCACCGCTATCGTTGCACACCAAAGCTTTGCCGGCAGAAAATCGGCTTACCAACTGGGTCAGTGAGGTTTGCCCGGCGGAGTTCTTCACGCCCTTCACATGCGATGCGATTTGGTCGCACAGCGCTTTTTCACCCTGGCTACCTACCAATTCCACTTCGTAACCGCGCTCTAAAAGAATGCGCGCCAGATCTTCGAAGCCCTCCGGTGTCCAGCGTTTAGTGGCCCACACACTGCCCGGCGCTAAAAAGACCGTGCGGTCATTTTCCGCCATAGGCCCACCGTAACCAAGCTCCATCGAAGCCCAATCGGGAATCAACGGCTGTCGCAAAGAGAGTGATTGCTGGGCGATCGGGTTGGCGAGATCGTGAACCTCGGGAGTAGCGAACCACTCGGCCACACGATTGTCGATGGGAGCCAGTAGACTCATCTGCCTGAGCGCATCTGGTAAGTGATCAGGGCGCACCACGCGCTTATCAAAGAACGGCGCGTTCCACCACTTTCTAAAAGAGACACGGCCACGACGGGCACGCACACCCCACATCCATAAAGCCGTACGCACACTCGAATGCGGGACAAGAACCAAATCCCATTCTTCGCGCTGCAAGCGCTGTCTGGCCTGCGCGCGGCCCGTACGACTGCGCTTGTCTATGGCGATGACCTCATCGACCAAACCATTCAATAAAAAGAAATCGCCCAAACCGGGACGACAGGCCAACACAATGGGCGTCCCCGGATCAAAGGCGCGCAAACGCTTGATCAGGGGGATGGAGAGAAAAACGTCTCCAGGGAATGCGGTTTGGAATACGAGGTGAGCCACGTCCTACCTTGCGCCAGAGCGCTGATCGTTTGATCGAAATCGACCTGATCGTAGCACATTAGAGATTTCTGACAATCCCTCTTCCAGCATGGCGAACAGGGCGCCGAAGTGAGGATTTTGACACCGCGATCGTACAAATCAATCTCCTGCTCGCAGCTGGGGCCGAACCAAGCCACCACCCACTTACGCAAGCCTATGGCCATGTGCATACCGAGTGAATCACCACTGAACACAAGATCGCAGGCCGCCATGCTCGCCAAACCATCGCGCAGGCCCTTGTCGGTCGGCGACTCCACCACCGGAAGGCCCTGGGCGATTTTCGTGTTGCGTTCGCTGTCCTCGGGACCACCGAGCAAAACGATGCGACAATCTTGGAAGCGATCGTCAGCCAGAATCTTGTGAATTAGCAGGCGAGTGCCTTCCACCGATAGTTTTTTCGCCGGCAAGGTGGGGCTGCAACCGGTGTTGATGCCGAGAATATACGTTCCAAACGGAGCCCACTGCTCACGCCGGCGAACACTGGTTTCGCGCTCATATGGATTCAGTTCGACGACGTATTCGTCGCGCGCATATGCGCCAAGAGCGAGGGCTTCATGCACCAAATGCTGCTCGGTTTTTTTGTTTTCGAAGAATTTCTTTTGGTCTGACAGGCCTAGGTGCCAGAGCTCATGAGCTTCGGAGTTGGCCGGTACGATGGCGCCGGTGGAGCGGTCGGTACGGAAACCGCGCACCTCACCCACTTGGGTTTGCGCCAGCACACCGGCCGCCACCAGGGACTTGTCGATGACAAGCGCCACATCGAATGACAATGCCGATAGAGCCAAAAGATCCTCAGCGCCGATCGTCAGTACACGATCAATGCCCGGTACACCCGCCAACAGATGTTGAGCCGGAGCTTTCGTCACCCAGGTCACATGAGCACGCGGAAACTGACGGTGCACGGCTGCAAGCAAAGATGTACTACGTAAGACGGCGCCCAGAGCTTCCAAGTGCACGATCAAGATGTGATGCTGAACGCTGGCAAATGAAGCGCAGCGCGTGCGTTGACATTCATGACCGCGGCCGCACGGTTTGTAGCCGTTGAAATGCTTGCATGAGGTTTCTGGCATGCATTCAGTATACGGCTTGCTTGGGCGCGCTTCTGCTGGCTCAGCCCTTATCGCGACTTTTCGCTAATGACTTAGGTCGCGTCGAGTGACTACTCGGCGCCTTTCTCGATGGACTTCAGTTTGGCCACCACTGTCCCGATCTTGATCTTCGATTCCATACGCACGATGAACTTACGATCATCATCGGTCAGCCACATTTTGATCTCACCAACGGGAGTGAACACACCATCGACCGTGAGCTGCGGAACAATCAACACTGTGTTGAGCTTGCCGATGTCGGTATTCAAAACTTCACGCTTAATCACCTCACCGGTGAACACGATGTTCTTCCCCTCATCAGCCACGCGGAACGCCAACTTCTTCCCCGGTTCCATTTTGAAGGTACGCAGATAGTAAGCGGCACTAATTACGTTTTGCGAATAAGCTGCGATCTTCCACTCGAGCTTTTTGCTCTCTTCTTTGTCGTCCGAAGTGATGCGCTTTTTCCAGTAATTGGCCGTGTTGTTCTTAAGATCAAACAGCGTGCGCGTCTCCGCCAACTGTTTGGATTCTTTGATCGAGATCACCAGATTGAACGGCACCATCTCGTCGTAAGACATATAGGTGGTGGCTTTGTCGTCGACCGCGTATATGCGATTGAAAAATGAATTGGATTTGGCGGCGACTTCAAAATGATAGGCCTTTTGACCGTTCACCTTAGCAAATGGCTTCACTTCAATATCCATGGTGCCGGCCACGATATTGAAATAAGAAAGATTGAGCGTCACCTTCTCGCCCACGCGAAACGGATCCACCAGCGGGCGACGACCATCAAACCCAACTGTGTCTTCAATCTCGGGCTGACGTGGACCTTTCGGCTTTACTTTTTCTTTTTCCAAAGCGGCCTTACCCTTACCGGTTTTCTTTTGCTTATCCTTGCTGCCATTTTTAGCAGATTCTTTGCCGGTTGTCGGTTCGCTTTTCGTTGTCTCGGGATCAGCCGCGGCTGTCGCCGTAGAGCTGGGCTCTTCTTCTTTGACGTCCACTTTTTGGTCGTACTCATCGACCTTTAAGACCTTATCGGCCTTGTCATGCTGCAGGACATGGCCGGCACAACCACTAAGAAGAACGCACACAATGAGGCAAGAGCGTCGGATCATACGCACGGCAATCATGCAGCTATCGTACCACCGTCATTCTAATACTTAAACTTTTTCCAGCGTTTATGGATCCACATCCATTGATCGGGATGCAATCGAACAAAAGATTCGAGTTCGTCATTAAATCTCTGCGTCACCAACTCAGGCGTTGCATCGCCCGCCGGGATTTCGCGTACGAACTGGATGGCATGGCGTCCGTTCGGTTGACGCCACGAATAGACCGAAATCACTGTCGCTTTTGAACGCTCAGCCATCACGGCCAAACCCGCCGCGGTACCCGTCTCAACCCCGAAAAACGTGCTTTTGACCCCAATCGGTGGGCCGGTGAACTGATCCAAAGGAATCACCACCGCTTGCTTGGTCTTAAGGGCTTTAAGCAAAGCGTAGGAACTGTTGCGCGGAGGTACGAACTTGGTGCCCAGACGCTCCCGCATTCCAAACCACAGGTCGTTGAGCCACTTGAAAGTGAAGTACTTCGACACCATCACCATTGGATAGCCACGCACCGACAGAGCTGAGCAGGCCAAATCTCCATTGCCCAAGTGCAGAGTGAGCAAAAGTACACCGCGCCCCTGAGCCAATGCCCGCTCGAAAAGTTCCGCGTTCAGGAAGTCGAAGTGCTGGTCGATATTCTCGCGCTTAAGCCAAGGCAGAAAGCTGTACTCGACAAAGTTAATGCCCAAATGGCGAAGAGAGCGGCGACCAAGCGCCGTGCGTTCACTTAAAGTCATCTCCGGAAAGGCGATGGCGATGTTGTCAGTGACGACTTTGCGACGAATGCGCAACAGATCAAACCACAAGAAGGCTAAAAAAAGCCCAAGGCCGCGGCGGATAAAAGCCGGGCTGTGGTAGAGAAGATAGCTAGCGGCCCTCCCGGGCCAACCGATCAATTGCTTCATAGAACGCGTTCACATCGCCTTTGAACCGGATGCCCAGTTCGCTGACCCACAGCCATTCACGCAAGCGTGGGAATGCAGCCAATTTCATGCTGTCTTTGGCCGTGGTCAAGATCCAACGGGCCGCAAGCTGTGAGCTTTCATCCATGATCTCTTCGACTTCAAGGCTAGTGTAGCGGTGGTGGTCGGGAAAGCTGCGGTGTTTGACGACTTTAACCTTGCCCTCGAGCGTTTTTTCCAACGCTTGAGGCTTGGCGATACCGGATACCAGATAGGCGTTGTCTTTGAGTTCTTTTTCGATCTTGCCCGTTTGGATTTGGCGAAAGCCCTTGAATTCGTATTCGGCGTGCACGATGGGCTTCTTGGTTTTGCTCTCCAACCAGTCGGTGAGACGCTTCAGTTCCTCGGCATCAATAAGATTGGTCTTTGTCACAACGATCAAATCGGCACGCTTGAAGGCCGGCTGCATGGACTCGCGCGCGCGCCCCACCGGTAAAACGCGATAGTTTCTCTGCGGCTCAGTTGCATCCAGTAAGAGGATATTAAGATCACGGTGCAAACGGCGATGCTGAAAGGCATCGTCGCACACGATAAAATCCACTTTGTTGGCGTTCAATAAAGACTGTGCGGCCGCCACACGACGCTCGCCCACTAACACGGGAATATCGGGAAATGTGCTCTTGATCAGCGCCGGTTCGTCACCGAAAATCTGCGCCGCTGTTCGACTGCTGACATCGACTTCCAGGACCCCTTTTTGTTCACGTTTGTACCCGCGACTGACGACGCCGGCTTTGAGGCTGCGCTTTCTGAGCTCCTCCAGGATCGCCAAAGTGATCGGCGTTTTTCCGGTCCCACCCATGGTGAGATTACCAACAGAAATGACCTTGGCATCGACCTTTTGCGCTTTGATCACTCGCCAGTCGAACATCAGATTACGAAAACCCGTGACGCTTTGATAGAGCCAGCGTGCGGGGAACAAAACCTCTCTCAAGTCGTGACCGCTCCCTTAAATCCAATAGTTCTCTAACGCCGCAGCCACACGTTCGGTGGCGCCGCTAGAACCTAAACGATTCTTCGCGGGCTTTAAGCGCTCTTTCACCATCTTGCGCCGTTCGCGATTGACGATGAGCGGTTCCAATTCAGCGATAAGACCCTCCGGGCCGGCCTGCTCTTGGAACAGCTCGGGCACCACGCGCTCGTCGAGAACCAGATTGATTAAACCAAAGTGCTTAGTGGCAGTGACGAACATCCTGGCGAGCCAAGCCGTGATGGCGTTCATTCTGTACATGACCACCATCGGCTTTTCGAGCAATCCCACCATGAGCGTCGCCGTTCCCGAAGCACACAGGACCACGTCCGCTAAATCAATCATGGAGAAAGGTTCGTCCTTAATCAACATCAAAGGGAAATCCAGACCCGTGAGCAAGCCCTGCATTTCCTCTTTGGAAAAATTCGGGGCCACGAACATGGCCACTTTTAAATGCGGATGTTTTGCCAACAATTTACGCGCAGTCTCGAGTTGCGTCTGCAAATGATGCTTCAGTTCGGATTTGCGCGACCCTGGCATCAAGGCCAGCAGCACATCGTCGGGAGTTAAACCGTACTTCGCGCGATGCGCATCCCGTGCTTTTTCGTCGAAGTGCTTCGGGTTAAGTTCATCAAGCAACGGGTGGCCGACGAACTGCACCTGCATATCGTGCTGACGGTAGAAGTCCACTTCGAAGGGAAACACCACCAGCATTTTATCGACCACTTTACGGATGGTTTTCACGCGGCCCTGCTTCCACGCCCATACTTGTGGCGAGATATAGTACACGACGGGCAGATCAAGAGCCTTCATCTTGGCCGCAAAACGCAGATTGAAACCGGGATAATCCAGTAACAACACGACTTGCGGTTTGCGCACTTCAGCGGCCTGCACGCAAGCGTGAAAGGCACGCTTGATCACATCCCAATGAGCGATGACTTCTTGAAAACCGACGACCGCCATATCCTCGGCGCGAGCCAAACACTCAAAGCCTTCGTCGGCCATGGCTTGGTCGCCTATACCGAAAGCCTCAATGGAAATATTATGTTTCTTCCAATGCTGCAAAAGACGTTGAGCATACAGGCAGCTCGACGCTTCCGCAGCGATGATAAGGACTTTACGAGATTCGGCGGAGGGCATCTTTCAGGATCCTTTCCGCCAGGTCCAGCGCCCTCAGGCCGTCACGGCCACTGACTTGCACGGGATGACCATCGCGAATGGACTCGATGAAGGAGCGCGTTTCACCAAGCAAAGCATCGCCCTTCTCCATGCTGTGAGTTTGATGGTCCAAGGGAATATCGCCTTCGGTCCACTCACCCGTCTTGGTCAACACATTGACCTCACCGGCTTGGAAATCGATCGACACATACTGATCGGGTTGAAAGATGCGGAATTTGCGCTGCGTGTTTTGCGACACCCGCGAGGCCGTCAAGTTCGCGACTGCACCGGAAGCAAACTCGATACGGGCGTTGGCAATATCGACTTTTTTAGTCAATACCGGAGAACCTACGGCCGAAACCACCGTGGGCTCGCTTTGCACCAGAGACAACACCACGTCAAGGTCGTGAATCATCAGGTCCAAAACGACGTCGGTCTCCGTGCTGCGCACTTTGAAGGGAGCAAGACGGTGGCATTCGATAAACAACGGCTTGGTGATCTTCTCGCGCGCCGCCTGGAAGGCCGGGTTGAAGCGTTCGACGTGACCGACCTGGAATTTGAGATCACGTTTTTCGGCGAGCGCACAAAGCTCTTCCGCTTGCGCGGTGGTTGAAGCGATGGGTTTTTCAACCATCACGTGTACGCCTTTTTCCAAAAACAACTTTACCAAATCGTAATGAGCCGGAGTGCTGGCGGCGATGGTCACCGCATCCACACCAGCTTTGATCACGTCCTTGGGATCGTTGAACGCGGGCACACCGAGTTCGCGACTGATCTTATCGGCCTGCTCACGAAACGTGTCGCATACGCCGATCAGCTCTACCTCTTGCAGCATCTTATGTTTTTGAGCGTGCCAGCGGCCCAGATGGCCAACACCGATCACGGCCGTACGCAGTTTCATCGTGCAATGCCTCTTTCGGATTTTTTAATAAAGGAGGTCAGGTACTGGATGTTCTCGCTGGGAGCACATTCTTTGGCGATATCGTCCAAGGCTTCCGCGATCGTGCGACCGCCCTTGGTGAGGATACGAATGGCGCGCCACACGTTGTCCACTTCCTCTTTGGGAAAGCCCGCTCGCTCTAAGCCGACCGAATTGGGCGCGCGCGAGACCGCATATTTTCCCTGGGCCATCGTGAACGGCATAATGTCTTTGTTCACCGCACTGTCACCGGCGATAAAAGCGTATTTGCCGATAGTGATAAACTGACTGAATGAACAAACCCCACCAATACGCACATTGTCTTCTACCGTTACATGACCAGCAAACTGACTGGTGTTGGCGATAGCGATATTGCTGCCCAAACGGCAATCGTGGGCGATATGCACATAGGCCATCAGCAAATTGTTGTCACCGATGCGAGTGACTCCGTGACCAGTGACCGTACCCACGTTGATGGTCACGAACTCCCGGATCATGTTGCCATCACCGATTTCAAGACGGGTCTCTTCGTTTTTGAATTTCAAATCTTGAGGCGGTCCACCCACCATGGCGCCGGGGTAGATGTGATTGTTCTTGCCCAGCACGGTGACGCCGTACTCTGAGCCCACCACCACATGGCTTTCAATCTTGGTGCCGTCGCCGACCATCACCTTGCCCTTGAGCACGGAGAATGGACCGACACTAACGCCTTGGCCGAGTTCGACACGCTTGTCGATCACGGCGGTAGGATGGATCTCTACGGATTTCATGCTTGGTCCCGTTTCGTCTTCGGAAAAACTTTTGCCAAAATCATGCATTCGGCGGCGGTCTGGCCATCCACGCGCGCTTCCGCGTTCACCTGCAGCATGGAACCGCGGTCTTTGACGATCTCCACATGCAGCATCAATTGATCGCCAGGCACCACCGGTCGGCGAAATTTCGCTTCTTGGACGGCAGCGATGAAAAAATCGAATTCCGGATCTCCCTTGCGGAGGTAGGCCAAGCAAGCGGCCTGGGCCAGCGCTTCGATTTGAAGAACGCCAGGCATGATGGGCATTTCGGGAAAATGTCCGGGGAAGAACGGCTCATTGAACGTTACATTTTTGAGGGCCGTGATCTTGTTGCCAGTTCTGAATTTGCTATCCGGTCCATCCTCACGCTCCACCACTTTATCCACCAAAAGGAAGGGAAAGCGGTGGGGCATGAGTTTCATAATGTCACGTGAACTCAACAGAGTTTCCACGTTTGTAAAACCTCTTACTTTTTCGAGTCGTAGTCTTTAATCAGGCGCTCAGTGAGGTCGATTTCTTTTTTCGCCCACATCACGCTGTTCTCGGCTTTCTCAAGAATGACGGTGAAGTCTTCTTTCTTCGCGATACCTTCCAAAATCTCGCGCAGTTTGGTCACGATGGGCTGCGTGAGCTCACGCTCGCGCTTTTGAATGTCCATCTGTGCTTTGGCGGCGTTTTCTTGATATTTGCGCATTTCCATCTGGATTTCGCCCTGCTTTTTCATGCGAGCGTCTTCGTTCATGGCCATTGAGCGCTTTTCGAAGTCTTCGCCCATCTTTTTGATGTCGGCTTCTTTTTTCTCGAGCTCTTTTTTCTTTTTGTTGAAATCCGCTTCGAGCTCTTTTTTAGCTTTTTTACCGGCAGCAGTTTCTTGAATAGCTTTTTGCATATCCACGAAGCCGATCTTTACTTCCGCGGCGGTGGCAGTAAACGAAACTAAGATGAGTCCCAGCAAGGCCAAGGCAGTTTTGTTACGCGTCATAAGTCGTGATTCTCCTCTGAATATACAGATATATATCGTGACTGCGGGGTTTCAACAAGCAGCGGGCTTAGACTCGGGGTGGCATGAATGGGGGTTCATTGGAAGTCGGGGTTTTGCAGGTGGGTCGCGGTGGCGCCTGGAGGTGATGATGGTGGGAGTGAGTGAGTGAGGCCTGTCGCGCGACGGGTGGAGTGTTGTTGCTAACACTCAGGTGGCTTTGATGGGTGTAGCTTTGATGGCATACGTTCAATGGGTGGGGCTTCGATGAACAATCGGATTAGGACAAAGTGTTTCCGTCCATGAGAGCGGGTTGCGCGCGGCCATCCAGGCCGCCCGCCCAAGGGGAGCAGAAGCCCGGTGGGGATGTGCGCACTTTTTCGTTCCATCCGGTGTCTTGAGAGGCAGGGAGTTCCCTTTAGCAGCGCGCGAAGCCGCACTCTCATGGATGGACGGATTGTGCGACGGCACGATGGGTGCTTCGGAGGCGGAGGTTTCGAGGAGTACGAAGCTGCTAAAGCACCCGTTGCGCGACGGGTATTCAAATCACACTAGTAGTGTGGGCGAGACCTTTTGCAGTAATCTGTTGCGCGACAAATAGCAGTTATGTGTAGAGACTGTACACAATGGCGATACGACTCCCCGTTGCGCAACGGGTGTGTCCGGATTCGAACGAGCGCTTGGTGTGGGTACGGGAGCTTGGGGTTGAGAACGAAACACCTTTCAGGGTGATATCCGGTGATAGATAGATGGTGACGCATTTTGAATAGCGTTTTGAACAGCGTTTTGAATGGTGTCGCGTTTTGAGTGTTGTATTAAGTGATGGCGCGCACTGATGGTGTCGCATACCGATGGTGTCGTCAGTTGAATCGTGTGTTGAATATAGAATTGTGCTTTGAATGGTGTCGCGAGCTAAATAGCAGCTCGTGTTAAATAAATAATATTTGATAGTTATTGATAGAAATATTTGACAAGGTTTTTCTCTAGAATCACGTGCGCACATTGAAAATATAAAGTGCTTCTACAGTAGTGTTCTTTGCTTCAACATTGATCGCTATTCGCTTTGTTTTGATGAAATACTCCCCGCCGTGTTTTCATTTTTAAAATTCAGCGGGGATTATTTATGAAGCGAAATTCTCATTTTCAAAACCCATGTTAGTGTCCCTCTAGCAAAAGGGGGATCGTCATATGAATTTGAAAAACCTAAGCGATCAGGTGCTGTTAGAGAAAACTTCGGAATTGGCTTATCGGGAACGCTCCACTTTGATCGAACTATTGCATCACTTACGCGAGATCGAAAGACGGCGCTTGTTCTGCACTTTGAAATATCAATCGCTACATGACTATATGATGAAACATCTTAAATATTCAGATGACGAAGCTGTTCGGCGTATCTCTGCCATGCGGTTACTTAAAGAACTCCCCGCAGAAGAAGTGGCTCGGGTGGAAGAGAAAATTAGCGAGGGAGAACTAACGTTAACCAATCTAAGTATGGCTCAGACTCTGTTTAACCATGAGCGTAAGGCTGGTCGAGCCTTGGATGCCGAAGATAAGGCTGAGTTTTTGAGGAAGATTGAGAATCAAACTACTCGTGAAGCTCAGAAGACGGCGCAATCGGTTTCTCCTGAGTTCCGGGCTAAGAAGAAGCTTGGATTTTCTGATATTGAAGATGATTTGCTACGCGAGAAGCTTCTTCGTATCAAGGGGCAGTATGCACATAAGCATCCGGATATGGACTTGATGCAGCTGCTGCACCTGCTTTGTGACCATGAACTCGCACCCGTTGCGCAACGGGTGCGCAAGAACACGACTAAGGCCAAAGCTGAGAATAAGGCTGGAACTAAGAATAAGACCGAAGCCAAAAATAAGACTGCGACTAAGGCTAAAGCTGAGATCGAGATTAAGGCGGAGGTCAAGACTAAGGCTGGGGCGGAGACTATGTCTGAGACTAAGAAAGCTCAGAACAATGACAGGCCGAGTGCTAGCAATAGTCGTGCAGATACTAAAACGCCCGCAGGTATCTCCGATCCCGCTGATCGTGAAGTTCCGCTAGAGATTGTTGTTCTAGCTGAATCATCACCTCAATCACAGGTCCCGTCATCCACTCAACCTCAATCCAAAGCTCAGATCAAACGCAACATCTGGAGCCGCGACAATCATCAATGCACCAACTGCGGATCAACCTACGCCATCCAAGAAGACCACCACTTTCCTAAAGCCGCCGGCGGTGAATACACCGAAGCCAATATGCGACTCCTCTGTCGCAACTGCAATCAACGGGCGGCTATCGAATTTTACGGTATGCCTAAGATGAGCGACTACCTGAGGCCTTTTTGATTTTTATGGCGTATTTCCAAAACGGATTGGTTTCGCCCAGCTTTTTCTTTAAGAAGGCTTCGGCGCCTTCGCAGGAGATGCTTTGACTCTCTTGCCACAAGCTTTCGAATAGCGTGGCAGCGGAGCCTATGCCTAACGATGGGAAACTTGAATCTTGAAACTCGCCAAAACCTACCAGCAGCAAGTGATTCCATAGCGGTTTCATGGCTCGATTGTAGGTTGGTTCGTTTAGTCGGCCCTCGAGTTCGGCGGCGGCTTTGAGTTGTTTGGTAGAGAGTGGTGAGTCCGCGAGCAGCAGCTCTAGGATGTTGCGGCTGTCTGGACTCAACCTGCCGCTCGCTCCTTCGTCGTCACCAGCTACACTCGACGCCCCAAGGAACGCCAAAAGATTTTTGAAAACTTCGAAGGAGAAAAATGTCGCGCGTCCTTGAAACCATTTAACATAAACGACCTGGCGCGAACGCGAGAGAATCTCGCGCAAATACCACAGATCCGCAACGCGGTTGTCTCCATCGGCATCCCACTCCCAGCGCATCTTTGAGCGCGGATAAAGCTCGGACCAAATTGAAGCGGGCTCTTTTTTGTTGTTCAACGGATACACAAGCAGGCAACCGCGCCGCTCGA
This sequence comes from Bdellovibrionales bacterium, assembly GCA_019637855.1. Classification (GTDB taxonomy): domain Bacteria; phylum Bdellovibrionota; class Bdellovibrionia; order Bdellovibrionales; family UBA1609; genus JALHOQ01. The sequence goes on along the minus strand of JAHBUX010000008.1, from coordinate 24,625 downwards.
TGGCTTGTACGGCTTTCTTGCGAATAGCAGCACTTGGCATTTTAGAAAGGTGCCCCGATGGCGAACTCGAAGTTCATCGCATCTTCGTCATACTCGGGACGACGCTGCAGCGGGAAACCCCATTCAAAACGCAACGGACCAATCGGTGAGAACCAACGGAAACCGAAACCTACGTCCTGACGGAAGTCCTCCGGCTTGATCGAGTCCTCAGCCTGACCGATATCGTAGAACACCACACCTTTGATGCCAGCTTCGTTGATCAGCGGGAATTGGAACTCCAAATTGTAGAACAGCTGCTGCGTTCCACCATAAGGCCGCATCGCTCGCAGCTCGGCCTCTGCTGGAGCCATTCCACCACCCCTCAGAGAATCGTAGGTCTTCGTCGATTTCTTACGCCGACCAATCGTGAACCAATCAAAACCGCGCAAGCTGTTGGCTCCGCCAAGCAAGAACAACTCGTTGAACGGAACTTCCTCACCGGGTTTGTTAGAAGAGATGAATCCGTAAGTTAAATTGTTGCGCCAAACCACATCCCAAAAGACCTTGCGATAGTAACGAAGCGTTCCGAATCCGCGCGTGTAGTTCTTATTGCCGCCGATACCGGCGTACTCCAAGCTCACGCTGGTGAACACACCCTTGGACGGCGCAAAACGGTCATCCCGCTTATCGTATTCCAAACCAAAAGTGATCGAGCTAGTCGTACCATTCGCCGTATTCACTGGGAAAAGATCCGGGTCACCCGAAACTTCGTCCACTCGCAACTCAGTCTTATCCAATCGATAACGAATCGAGCCGTCCAGATAGGGCGCCAACGGATGACCAATGCGAACATCACCACCGGTTTTGGTCTCATCGTATTCCGTCAGCAAACGCTGGCTGCGGTATACTTCGCCGCCCAACAGCCACTCGGTATCCATGAAGTAAGGCTCGGTAAATCCAGCCTTATACAAAGACTGCCGCTTACTCAAATCGATCGACACATTGAGCTTCTGCCCCTTACCCAAGAAATTGATCTGGCTGACCGTGCCGTTGAACACAAAGCCGTTGAAATTCGAGTAGCCGGCACCCACCTGGATCGTACCGGTGTTGCGCTCCTTGACCACAATGTCGATATCCATGATCTCGGGACGGCCCTTCGGCGCCTTGGTGTTGAAGTTCACCTCTTCGAAGTAACCGAGACGTTTCACGTTCTCTAAAGATTCGCGACGACGAGTTTCGTTGTAGAGTTCACCCTCAACGACACGCAACTCACGGCGAACCACTTTGTCGCGCGTTTTCGAGTTACCGATCACGTTGATATCGCCCAGGTACACCTTGTGTCCCTTGTCGATCTCGAAGGTAATGTCGACTTCACGATCCGCTTCGCGAATGCGCGTGCGTGGAATCGGATTGGCGTAGGCGTATCCCAAATCCCCGTACTTGGCCTGCAGCGCTCGTAAATCTTCCTGCAGAACTTGATAGCGGAAAATATCCTGATCTTGAATCTTCGTAGTTTCGAAAAGCTCAGAGCGCGAGAACAGCAGGTCACCGGTAAAATCCACCGTTCCCACTTTGAACTGCTCGCCCTCTTCCAAACGGATGGTGATGTAGATCGCCTTCTTATCCGGAGTTACATACACCTGCGGACGATCCACCTTGGCCTGCACGTAACCTTCGTTGAAGTACAGGATGTTGAGCATCTGTACATCGCGATCGAAGGCCTCTTGCTTGTAAGCGCCGCTACCCGAAATAAAGCTGAAGAAACCACCCTCTTTGGTGAACATCACATCTTGCAGTTTGGTGGCCAAAAGTTTTTTGTTGCCAATAAAGCTGATTTTCTTAACGCGAACTTTGTCGTTCTCTTTGATATCAAAGACCAGCTTAACGTTGTCGCCTTCGCCCGTCGGCACCAGCTTGTAATTCACCCGCGCAAGGAAGTAGCCCTTGTCTTCGTACAGCTTTTCCATCTTCTCGATGGCTTCGCGGATTTTGCCGTAGTTCAAAATCTCGTAGGGCTTAATGGCCGCAGTCTCTTTAAGCTCGGAGTCTTCGATCTCATCGTTGCCGTCAAAAACGATTTCGGCGATCGAGGGCTTTTCCGTCACCGTAAAAGTCAGCGTGATACCCGGCCCATCGCTGCGATCGGCTTCGATATTGTAGAAGTAACCCAAGCCAAAAAGATCGACGATGTCTTGATGCACTTGCTCATCCGAATAGGTCGCACCTTCTTTAGAAACCAGGCGCGCACGAATGGCATCGCTTTCAATTTTTTTATTGCCCTTGATCACGATCTTTTCAATCGTGCCACCGCGTAAAGTCGGCTGCGGCGGAGGCGGCGTGTTGGTTACCGGCGGTGCGGCAGCGCGGCGACTAGCCGGCGGCGCAGTACGCGGAGCGGCTCGTTTGGTCGGCGCCAACTGCGAAGCTTTTGGACGCGGCGGAGTGGATGGTACGGGAACAGGAGTTGTCGGTTGCGAAGCCCCCGGTGGCGGAGTGCTCTGGGCGAAAGCCGGCGTTACGCTAAAGAGCAGCGGCAATAAGACTGAAATGAGGCTCAGAGCGGGTCTCGTCAAAGAGGATTTCCCAAGTCGTTTTGTGCACTTAAAACGTAACGTTTGAACCTAGCCCGATTGCGCCTTGAAAGTCAAAATTAAAGATTTTTTAGAACACCCACTGCCCATCCGCCATGCGCACTGAACGCGGGAAACGTGTCGCGAACTTGGTGTCATGAGTCACCACCACAAGTGTCAAACCCATCTCCTCTTTCAATTGAAAGAACAGATCCTGAATGCGCTGCGAATTCTCGCTGTCCAAATTGCCCGTGGGTTCATCCGCCAAAAGCATTTGCGGCTTGTGATAAAGTGAACGCGCGATCGCCACCCGCTGCTGCTCACCGCCGGAAAGTTCCGAAGGATAATGAGTCAAGCGATGCGCCAATCCCATATACTCCAAAAGCCCTTGGGCACGGCGACGGCAATCGACATGATTCTGACCCGCAATCCGCCCCGGCATCATCACATTCTCCAGCGCGGTAAACTCGCTGAGCAAATGATGAAACTGAAATACGAAGCCCAACCTCTGCGAACGAAAGGCCGAGAGCTCGTTATCACTTTTCATAAACAGATCTTCACCCTGATAGTAGACCGTTCCGCGCGTGGGCCGATCCAAGGTTCCAAGGATATGCAAAAATGTACTCTTCCCCGCACCGGAAGCCCCGAGAATACACACGGCCTCACCCGAGACGACCTCGAAATCCAAGCCCCGCAGAATTTGCAGCGAGCCATAACTCTTCTCGATCTTTTGCGCGCGAATCATTCGTACCTCAAACCTTCCACTGGAGAAATCTTAGCACCGCGACGACTGGGCACTAAAGTGGCTACAAAACAAACGACCATCGACACGGCCACGATCAATGCCAGATCCAAACCGCGCACTTCGAGTTCAATATTGTCGAGCTTGTACACGTCGGCAGGAATAATATGCCAGCGCACAATGGCCCACTCGACCACATTGCACAGACCCAAACCCACGGCGATACCCAACCCCGCGCCCACCAAACCCACGATCAACCCTTGCGCGGTAAAGATCCGGCGAATCAAAGTGTCCGTAGCGCCGAGAGTTTTCAGCACACTGATATCGCGATAACGCTGAACCACGTTGATAAACAAAGTGTTGGCAATATTAAATGCGGCCGCCACGATCAGAATCATCAGCACAAAAAATAAAACCGTTTTTTCAAGGCGTGCGGCCTCAAAAAGATTGCGGTTCACATCCACCCAATCGCGAGCCCAATAGCCGGGGCCTTGTTTTGAATTGATCGCGGCCGCCACGGCCGCCGCCTTGTGCGGATCTTGCAAACGCACACGATATCCCGTGATGCGCTCCCCGATTTCAACAAACGCCTGCAGCTCGGCCATCGGCATCACCACATAGCGTGAATCAAAATCGTAGCGCCCATAGTTGACGATGCCGCCGACGCGATACTTGCCCAGTTTGGGTCGAAAGCTGGCCGAATGAAATTCGGTCGAAAGCGGAACCACCACGCGAAACTCATCACCCACTTTAAGGCCGAATTTCTCCGCAATGCCCTTTCCAATCAGAGCCTTTGGAATCTCTCCCGCAGGCACCTGCAAATCCATATCGCCGGCGATCAAACGATTCTGCAAATTCAAAACTTTGTTCACCGAGGAAAGATCTACGCCCTCGATCAAAATCCCGTTGATCTTACCCTTGTGCGCGACAATGGCTTCCGCATAGACAAATGGCGTCTCGGCCACTTTTCCGGTCAGCAAAGGCTGCAGGTCCTTCAGCATCTCACTCTGATCGGCGCTTCCCCGCTTTAGAATAATCAAGTGCCCGACGGCATCTTGTACGGTCTTCTCCAAGGTCGTCGCATAACCACTGAACACAGCCATGCTGACCACCAGAGAAGCCACGCCAATGCACATCCCAAGGATGCTCAACCCCGTGGACAGATTGAAAAACTGCCGCCAATTGCCAAAATAGCGAACGGCCAACCACACCGCCGTCACGTGGCCGGTTTCCCTTGCAACGCTTTTTCCTTCAACCAAGCTTCAATGAAACCGTTCAGTTCCCCATCAAGGACGGCGGCCGGATTTCCGGTTTCAAAATCGGTGCGGTGATCCTTAGCCAGCTGATAGGGATGTAAAACGTAAGAGCGGATCTGGCTGCCCCACTCGTTGGCCAGGCGCTCACCGGCAATGGCATTCAATTCTCTTTGTCGGCGCTCAAGCTCTTTCTCGTATAGGGCGGCCCGCAACATCTTCATCGCCTTATCGCGGTTGGCATGTTGCGAACGCTGCGATTGACAGGCCACGATAATTCCCGAAGGGATGTGCGTGATACGAACCGCCGAGTCTGTTTTGTTCACGTGCTGTCCGCCGGCACCACCAGAACGATAGGTATCGAGTTTCAAATCCTCGTCGCGGATTTCAATCGTGATGTTGTCGTCGATTTCGGGCCAGGCGTAGACCGAGGCGAAGCTCGTGTGTCGACGCGCATTCGAATCGTATGGAGAGATCCGTACCAAACGATGCACTCCCGCCTCCGCCTTCAAATACCCATAAGCATAGGGACCTTCGATCAACAAAGTTGCCGATTTGATCCCCGCCTCTTCACCTTCGTTCATGCTGAGGATCTCGACGTTGTAGCCCTGTTGTTCAGCCCAGCGCGTGTACATGCGCAACAACATGGCGGCCCAATCCTGCGCCTCTGTGCCCCCAGCGCCGGAGTTAATCGATATGTAGGAGCTATTGACATCCACTTCACCGTTGAGCAGAGACTTCAACTCCAGGTCACCGATGCGTTTACGGATAAACGCCAACTCTCCGCGCACCTCTTGAAATGAGGCCTCGTCTTCGGCTTCCACCGCCATCTCTAGAAGAGTCAGCGAGTCTTCCACCTTTTGCGAGAGTTCGTTGTAGTCGCGCACGCTCTTCTCCAGAAGAACTTTCTCCTGGTTGAGCTTCTGCATTTCTTGGTGATTGTTCCAGATATCCGGGTTCTGAGACTTTTGCTCCAACTCTTCGAGGCGCTTCGACTTTACGTCGATGTCAAAGATACCTCCGGAGCTCCGTGGTTTTTTCTTTCAGCTTGAGCAGCTCGGCTTTGATTTCGTGATTCTGCGTAGTCACGGACACTTGAGGCTCCCTTGAAACGGTGCCCTATCCTAACGAAGCCCTACCCGCTTTTCAAGCAAGCCGTAGAGTTCATCCTGCAAGGCGAACATTTTCTCCTCGCCTTGACGGTCCGCGTGGTCGTAGCCCAAGAGGTGAAGCACGCCGTGCACCAGCATGTAACCGAGCTCTCCACGCTCGCTTAAGCCTGTGCGGCGCGACTGCGAGCGGATGGTGGGCAAACAGAGCACCAACTCACCGATGGTTTGTTCTTCCGCCGATTCAAAGCTCAGAATGTCGGTGGCGTAGTCCTTACCGCGATACATGCGGTTCATGCGCTTCATCTCGCCCGAGTTCACGAACACCACCACAATCTCTTTGCGATTGAGGCCCTTGTGCTTGCGTTTGGCCAAGGCCAGGGTCAGCGCCGCCATCCACTTGCTCACCCACTTGGGCGACACACGATCGCGCGACTGATTGAGTACCATGGTCTTCATGTGGCAGGAGCCCCTTTACGCTTTTTACGTCCACCCTCTGGCGAAAGATGCGGACCTTGCGACAGCGCAGGCGGTAAACGCGCCGGTGTTTGCGGCTGAGTCGGATAATCAATGCGCTGGTGATAGATGCCGAGGATCACGCGACGATAGCTCTCTTCAATGGTACTGAGGTCCTTCAAGGTCAAATCGCACTCTTCCAACTGACCATCCAAGAATTTGCTCTGAATGATATTACGTACAAGCGAAGTCAAACGACCTGGCGTAGGCTCATCAAGTGAGCGCGCGGCCGCTTCAATCGAATCCGCCAACATCAACAGGGCTGCCTCTTTGAACTGCGGCTTCGGGCCTGGGTAGCGGAAATCCTCTTCGTGCACCATATCGATGTCCTCGTCTTGTTCAGACAAGGCTTTGTTGTAAAAGTAACTGATCAAAGTGGTGCCATGATGCTGAAGAATCCCATCGATAATCGCGGGCCCCAGCTTGTGCGAAAAGCCCATTTCGGCGCCGTCTTTCACATGCGCGATCAATACGGTCTTACTCATGTGCGGCGAAATATGATCGTGCGGATTGTTCCCCTGCCGCTGGTTCTCAATGAAATACTGCGAATGCTCCATCTTGCCTATGTCATGATAGTAAGCCATCACCTTGGCCAAGAGTGGATTCGCTCCAATCTCTTCGGCGGCCGCTTCACACATGCTGCCCACTACCAGCGAATGGTGATAGGTTCCAGGCGCTTTTACGATCATGTCTTTCATCAGCGGGTGATTGAGCGACGACAGCTCCAACAGCTTTACATCGGTGGTGTAGTTGAACATGGATTCAAACAGCGGAATCAAAGCCATGGTCACAAGTGCCGAGAGCACGCCGCCTAAAAAGCCCAGCGGAACATTCCAGGCGAGCATTGTGCCGAGAGATTTATCCTGCGTCGGTGCCAAGAAAGTCACAGCGGTAAGAACGGCAGCATTCACCAAACCGGTGCGCACACCGGCCCAGTAAATATCGTTACGTTTGGTGCACGAGTGCACGCCCCGAGCCGCGGCAATACCGCCAATCGCCGCCACCAACAGATACACAAAGTTGAAGTTGGTATCGACCATCATGGCCAAAGTGATCGAAAGAAAGATCGTAAACAACCACACGATTTCGCCCGAGGTGATCATCAGTCCGACCAGCATCGGGCCGGTCCAAATGGGCGCCGCAAAGAGCAAACTATTGGCCGGGATCTGCGAGCCCTTATGGGCCAGTGCTGAGTCGGTCAAAAACATATAGAGCTTGGTCAAAACCACGGTGAGCAACACCACGCTACCCATGGCGTAAATATCTTTGATCGTGACATTGAGCCGATGCCCGACAGCGCGCCGTAGATAAGAGAAAAATACGGTGACCAGAATCAAGAATAGGAAGGCGACCACCACCGAAATGAAGTCGGTACGCTTTGAGCTGCGCAAGTTGTTCAGCTCGTGAATCAAGCCCACTTGCAACGGTTGGATCACCGCACCGGCGGTGAGAATGGTCTGACCTTTTTTGATCGAAACTTGCACGGGCAAAACCGAATTGCGCGCGCGGGTGCGCCGATCCAGAGACTCTTGCCGATTGAATGTCAAATTCGGCACCACCAGAAGATGGGCCACGTCCAAAGCGGCCGTTTTGTCGCGCGGGCTTAAATTCTCGACACCAAGAACGCCATTCAGATCAAAGTCGCTGAGTTTTTTGATGTCGTGCACTTCATCACGCCGCAGAGTGAACTCTTCGACGCCGGTGTGTACATCGCTCACAACCCGCACCAACAGCGGCGAATCAGGGGCGCGGAAAAGCGTCGTTTGCCCATCCATAATGCGACGGGAAGACCACTTCACCAAAGCGCGAATCAGAATGTTCTCATAGGGGGCGGCAAAGCGATTCTCAGTCAGCCATTCAAATAGGCGATCGGGAATCTCGACACCGAGTTCACGCTCGAACATGGGTTTGAACTGAATAAAATCCTTCACTGCCTGTTCGCGTTGAGCGCGATTGGCCGGCCAGCGGATGCCTTTGATCTCGCGGCGCATGGGTCGGAAGCTGCGATACACGCGATTGATCAGCTGCTCATACACTTTGGGATCGTAATCAAACACCGGAGGAATACTGTCTTCAGCCGCCCGTTTTTTTTCTTCGGTCGCGATCTCATCAGTCATCTGAAAAGAGATCGGAGATTTGATGTCGGTAGAGGCCACATCACCCAAGGCCACCTGGTGATACACGTCCACATCCCAGAAGATGATGAACGCAAGCAGCAAACAGAAAACGAAAATCAGGCCCCAATTGCGCAGGTGAAAACGTTCATCAAGGGCAGTGACCAAACGACCTATAGGCGTTTGCTCGAAGCCAAGCGATGAACACCATTCGACAAAGCGGCGCGACGGATCCGTGTACTTGGATCGCCAATGCACTTCATCCGTGTGCTTTTTAAATAGGCCTTTGCGTTTTTCCATGCTGTGAATCGTGTCCTATCTCATTTTCGGCATTTCCAATCAATATTATCAGTCTTTCGTGCTATGACTGGCCTTTATCTGGCTGAACATGCGAGGACTAAGGTATGCCTAAAGCCCCGGAAAATTTGAGGGAATTCGCTGGTTTGATCAAAGTCGTGGAGTTTCTGCGCGGCCCCGACGGATGTCCATGGGACAAAGAGCAAACCCATAGCACGCTTACGCGTTATGCGATCGAAGAGGCGCACGAACTGGCCGAGGCCATAGACGGGGGCGATGTGGCCGAGATCCGCGATGAACTGGGCGATGTCTTGCTTCAGGTCGTTTTGCATTCAGAAATCGCCCGCCAAGATGGGCGCTTTGATATCTTCGACGTGATTCAGAATCTAAATGAGAAAATGGTGCGCCGGCATCCGCACGTCTTCGCCAATGTTAAGGCCGAGACCAGCGACAAAGTTCTCAAGAACTGGGCCGAGATCAAAGCCGCCGAGAAGGGACAAGACAAGGCGAAACCCTTGAGTTTCGACATCCCGCAAGGTCTTCCCGCCCTGTTGCGCGCGCAAAAGATCGGCGACAAAACAAAAAAAGTGGACTTCGATTGGGACAACGCCAACCAATGCATGGAGAAAGTGCATGAGGAGGTGGGCGAACTCGAAGAAGCCATGCGGAGCGGAGTGAAAGAGCGCATGGAAGAGGAGCTTGGAGATCTGCTGTTTTCCGTGGCGCAAGCGGCCCGCCACTTAGGTATCGACAGCGAACAGGCCTTGCGCAAGTGCAATACCCGTTTTGAACAGCGTTTTCGCCGTATGCAGGAGTCAATTTTGCAGGAGGGAAAAGAATGGAAGTCTCTCAAGCCCGAGGAGCGCGAGCAGCGCTGGAAGTCCGCGAAAAAATGACCCGACTGTTTATCCTCTGCACATTGCTATTGAGTTCCGCGGTCTATGCTCACAGTGACAGCGAGCCGCGCCGTACGCCCGCAGAATGCGCCGCTCTTTTGGCCCCCGATTTTGAAGCCTGGGCCGCGATCGGCGAAGAATATGGGCCGATTCAAGTGCGCCGTCGTACTCGACCAAGCTCACACTATGTGATCACCGCCGTCTTACGTGAAGACCCTTCCGTCAAGGTGGGCAAACTGGACGTGGCCTTCGATGGCCACACTCTGTTTGTGTATATGATTGAAGTTTCCAGCGTGTCGAATCAACCACCCTTTAAGCGCCGCGGGGTGAGTCGCTATCTGTTTGCCAAAGCTCTGGCCCAGTTTCCTGAGGCAAAGAAAGTGATGGGCTCGCTCTTTCTAGACAACGCCAAGGCCTATCACAAAGTTTACGATATGACCGCCAACATGAGTTCCAGCTTTCGCAACACGCCGTTTTACAAAGCATTCGCTGCCCTAGGGTTTTCCAGCATCGATGAAGAGAATTCTTCTTATGTTCCCGACGTTATGGGGGGCACATTGACTCTCACTCTACAACGGCCCGAGGAAGCAAAGCCTTTGCCACCGGTGATCCGTGAGCGCCCGCCCTTGCCTGGCGCAGCTCTGTGGCGCAAACCACCGCAACCCTAACCCTGTGTGGCCGTCGCCCCGCTCACTCCGGACAGTAGCGAGTGCAGACACACCAGGCCCATTCCGATCAAAGCGCCGCCCATTCCCCAGCGAAAAAAGAAAAAGGAGTTGGTGAAGAACTCATAGGGCGGCAGCACTTCGGGGCGCGGCTTGCCAAAAATGGCGTGAATCACAAACAGGTGCGCTCCTAAACCGAGAAACGTGAAAAAACCGATCACCAGGTCACGCTTCCCAGTGAGCATTTTAGGATCCTGCAGACCGCGCGACAGAAGTGCCATCAGCCAGGGCACGATCACAAACACGGCCATAATATGGAGCTTGAAAATCAACGGACCGTTGAACTCACCCGATTGAATCGGATTGGGCTTCAGAACCTGTTGCAAAACCAGATACGTGGCTTCCGAAGTGATATAACCGGCCAGCGTCCAGCCGAGGATGTGAAGCAAAAAGCGTTTCATAAATCCTCCGTCTCGAAGACGAAGACTATCTTAGTGGCGCTGTTGTGAGCGGGCAACGCTAAGATAGGCGGCGATGAACTTCGCGCTGTTCTGCGCCAACTCTTTGTGATGCTCGCTTAGATATTTGCCGTAATCCGCGTTTCTCTGCTGAAGACCGTGCCAGTGCCCCAGCTTGTAGGCGATGTAATGGGAGAGTTCCGCAAAGGCCTTTGGATTTTCACTGAACAGCTTGGCATTGAAATCGATATAAGACGGCAAACGCGGCCGCATCCAGAACGCCTGATCGGCATCGCCCACCGGACCAAAGTTTTTGGCTATTCCCTTTTCACAATACGCGTCCGCCACAGCTCGTACTCGTTGAATCGCGCTTAGAGTCTGCGGGAACATCAGAGCTACGGCGGGCTCGGTCAAAGCTTTGAACTCAATGATCTCGCGCTCGTTGGCGGATTTTTTTAAATAGTACCAGTAGCGGGGCGCTCCACCGCTGCCACCACCGTCTTTGACAAACAGCGCACGGTCCATCACCTCGTAGCCGGCCGGGAGATGAGCGCGAAAGTAACGTCCTTCAAAGCGTTGAAAACGGCGCTGGTCCGCGGGCCTCATATCGTCCCAGACAAGCAAACCATCTTTGCGATCAAACTTGCCGTCGGTGGTGCTCTTTTTTATTTTCGCAGCATAGTCTACGGCCAAATCCTCCGCACTGACAGCGGCATCAGCCTTTAACAAAGAGGGGATTTCTCCCGGCCACGACTCGCCTCGCACACCGCGCGTGTACGCCGCCAACATCTGCTCGCTACTCAGCACTTTTTCGGACTGCGCCACCGAGCGCGAAACACCGAGAAACTTTAAAAAATCCAAAAACAGCGCGCCCTCTCCCGAATCATCCACATCATTCAACACGTACACGCGCTCATCGCCAACCAACACATGCGAGAAGTTTTCATGATGAGCGTCGCCCGCCACCAAGCCATGAAACGACAAGGTTTGCGGGGACAACAATTGGCCAGCATGTTGTGCCGACCACAACCAGAAATGACAGGCATTCGAACGCAGAGCCATCATCAATGAGCCTTCCGTGCTTACCCAAAGGCGCTTGCCGCGACATGCTTCCGAAGCCGCGAAAGCCGATGGACCGCCCACCAACATCGTCTGCAATAGAATTAAAAGGATCGTGATTCTCAAACGCGCCTCCGCACGCCGGCCGTATGTCCAGTTTTTTAGGGAGTGCCTCGGGCCTAACGACTAGGTCAAGTAGAATGACTTCAATGAAAATAATCGAATCGATCAAGTACGCTGTGGGCGTGCTTTTGCTGTGCGCGAGCTTTCCCTCTGTGGCTAAAACCTACAAGATCGCCGTGATCTCCGATATGAACGGCTCCTACGGCAGCAAAAATTACTCGCGGGCGGTGGATGCGGCCATCGAAAACATCCGTGCTTCCGGCTATCACGCGGTTCTCTCGACGGGAGACATGGTGGCCGGGCAAAAATCTGGTTTGGACTACGCCGGGATGTGGCAGGCGTTTCATAGTCATGTGACGCGTCCACTCGACAACGTAGGTTTAGCTCTGCTTCCTTCTGCCGGCAATCACGACGCCGGCCAGGGGCGTGAGGAGGAGCGTCAACACTATAGCGCCACCTTTGCAGGTTTTCCCATCGACCGCTTCAATCCCACTCGACCCGCAGACGAGAAGATCGTTTTTGCTCCCGGCGTCGCGCAGAACTATCCATTCTACTACGCGGTGATCATGGGGCCAGCACTGCTCATCGCGCTGGACGCCACCGCGCCGGGGGGATTGGGCAGCAATCAGCTGGGTTGGTTAGAAGACGTACTCCGTCGCCACGCCTCAACCCCTCTGAAAGTGATATTCGGCCACATGCCACTTTTGCCTTTCACGTTCCAACGGGCGCATGAATACCTGGCTGCCAGCAACACGACTTTCGCAACGCGCTTTGAAGATCTCCTGGCCAGATACGGCGTGCAACTCTTCCTCAACGGCCATCATCACGCTTACTTCCAAGGCTATCGCAAAATTCAAACGCGGTATGTGTCGGTGCCGCTGCTCGGCTCAGGTGCCCGCCAGCTGTTGACCACCGATCGCAGTCACTCGGCGCGCTCGCAAGAGGGCTTTCTTGAGCTGACATTTGACGACGCCGGTCGCTTTCAAGTGCGCGCACTGGCCTCACCCTCGATGCAAGAAATACCATTGAACTCCCTACCCTCCGCTATAAGCATTCCCGCCACTGAGAGCAGCGACTGCCGAGGCTGTCGTAATTTCCCTGCGCAACTTTTCCTAGACAGCAGCAGCCGCAGCGTCTATCAGCGCCTTTAGGGTAAGCTGTTTTTTCTGAACAACTAAGGGGGGTCAAAAGTGAGAACTTTCATCGGTTCCGTTGTCTTGCTGTGCGTGTCGGTCGCGGCCGTTGCCGAATCCACCAACTACATCTCTACCGGCGGTTTAACTGAAGAGTGTCGCACACTGCCTCCGATTCCAGGAGGCAAGTATTCCAAAGATGATATTGAAGACGAGCAGAGACTCTGCCGTCTGGATTTTTACGACACCACCGCAGTGGCCTTGTGCGCGAAAACTTGGAGTACAAGTCCCGCTACCATGATCTACGACATTCGCGAAAGTGGCCTTGGCCAGCGTGAATATGAAGCGCAAAAGTCATGCGGCACCAGCAAAGAAAGTCACGAAAGTTTAGCCAAGTTCAAAACGACCATGCATCAAAGTGGTACCAGCGGAACGTTCTCGCCCAGCGCCTTGCTGTACTATCATTTCTCGCGCTTACTCGACACCACGGTCACGGTTCCGGTCGCGGCCTATCGAACCATGGACAAAGCCGTGCATTTTCAACGGGTCACCAAACGCGCCCACTCACAAAATCTAGGTAAGTCGGCGATGAACAAAGCCGGATGGAAGTGGCTCTATAGCGCCGAACAAAATCCTGCCGTTTATAAGCCGACTTCCGATCTGTTCACCTCTGACCTAAAGCAGATTTACGGAACGCTGGTGGATGGCGGCGGGGCACGCTACGGCGCTGAGATCAACGGCATCCGCAGCGGATGGGGCGACAAACAGAATATCGATTTTCAGAATACGCCCGCCTTCCTAGCGTTACGCAGTGAAAGTCCAGTGACCGAAGCCATTCAACAAGGCCTGAGCAAAGGTCTAAAAGACAAGACGATCGCGCGCGACATGGGCCCCCTCGCCAGCCACGCGCAAATGGCGATCTGGATGAAGGAGTTAAGTGAAATCACACTCCTTGACTACATTTTCTCGCAGCAAGACCGAGTCGGAAACATCGACTTCAAATGGTACCTCTACTACGTCAACGAAGACGGTAAGATGAAGTCAGCGCGGGTGAGGACCAAACAGATGCGCCCCGGAATGAAGGCCATCAAGGTGCCGTACAAAGGTGAATTGATTCAACGCACGCAGCTGGTGGACAACGACGCCGGCGGACGCCCTCTCTATCAAAACTACACCAAGCGAACTCAGATGCTCGAGAAAATCCGTCACATCAGCGGCGAAACCTATAGCCGTCTCCTAGTCTTAAATGCGGATCTGCAAAACAAAGGTGAGATTCACCGTTACCTAAGCATCCAGTTCGGCCTGAATGCTAAGCAGGTGGAAGCGATAGTGAGATTGACCAAAGAAGCCACGCAGATCTACCAGACGACATGCCGCGCGGGTAAGCTGCGTTTCGATCTGCACTCCCCCAAAGACGTACTGTCCGGCAAAACCAACGAAGAACCTATCCCTTGCGACTAGTTCACGCGCCGGCGTTTCAACATTGCAAAAACCTTGTGACCGGCCTCACTGCCGGTCAGCATGGTGAGCCCAAAGTAAATCACCATTCCACCGCTGATCACAAGGCTGAGCGTCAGCGTGCGGGCCGGATAGAGCGACACATGCGGAGTGACCAAGTCCAGCAGCGCCGGGTATCCATAGTAGCAAAACGCACCTAAGCCTACCAGGCCCGGAATCATCCTGAGCACACTGATAAAAATGCGGCCGTAACCGAGCGGACCGATCCAGAAGCGAAAGCAAACTTGCAGAATAATGATGTTCAAAATGGCTGAAGCCGATGTCGCCGCGGCCAACCCCTCCAGCCCGTAATGCTCCACCAAGTAGGGACCGAGTGAAATATAGAGCGCCAATACAAAAAGGGCTACTGCCGCCGGGAGCCAAGTGTTCTTCAAGGCGTAGAAGGCCGGGGCGGTCACGCGCGATAAGCTCGAGAACAAAAGCAGAACCGCGTAAATGCCTACCACGGAAGCCGTACCTTCCGCATCAGCTTGGGTGAACGCGCCCCTCATAAACAACACTTGTGTTATCGGAATGGCTAGAAAATACATCCCCACCGCCGCCGGTAAGGACAGATAGAGCAGCATACGCACAGCCTGATTGGCCTCATCCAGAAATTTATGTTTCTCACCACTGGTGTGCAGCTCGGAAAAACGCGGCAACAAAGCCGCTCCCAAGCTCACGGCAATCAATGACTGCGGCAATTCCAAAATGCGATCGGCCGCATAGATATAGGTTTGCGCGCCTTCGGACAAACGCGCGGCGAACTTGGTGGACACCACGGTCATCACTTGAAACACCCCGAGACCAAACAATCCTGGCAGCATATTGCGAAACACGCGCGCCACATCCGGATCACGCCACTGCAGCGTGAAGCGCGGCAAGACTCCTTGTTGAATCAATAACCACGCCACGATGCCGGCTTGCAAAACACCGCCCGCGATCACGCCCCATGCCTGAGATGAGCCTGCATAAGCGCCCAACTCAAAGGGCAGCACGGTAAAAACAATCAACCCAAAGTTGAAAAGGGTGGCGCCGGCGGCGGGAATAAAGAAGTAACCGAGCGTATTGGCGATGGCCATGTGAAAGGCATAAACAGAAACCAACCACAGATAAAATATCATGATGCGAGCCAAATAGATCGTCTGCACCACCTTCTCGGGGTTGGCGGCAAAGCCCCGCGGGTCTCCCACCAAAAAGCCGATGATCTTATCCATCCACACAAAGCAAGCGACCGAAAGCACCACGGAGATCGCGGTAACTATAGAGAACACGGCGTTGGAAAGCCTACGAGCGCGTTCCTCTGAATCCGCCCGCGCCTCCACAAAAATAGGGATAAAACTGACCGAAAGAGACCCTTCCCCGAACAGCCGGCGGAACATATTAGGGAGGCGAAAGGCCACCACAAAACAGTCGGTTACGGCCCTGGGAAACATATGCAGCATGACCGCATCGCGGACAAAGCCCAAAATTCGGCTCGAAAATGTGCCGGCGGCCATGGCTAGCGCAGAGCGTATAACCGACTGTTTTTTAAGCTCTTTTCTAACTTTCTTTGAGGCGTGTTGAAGGTCGGCGTGTTGCAAATCCGGAGGATCTTTTTCAGCCACTTGTGTTCCCTATCAGGGTTGTGATATTCCCGAGTCCTTCTCAATAGCTATTGAATCATTGGAGGTTCTCAATTGGCAAACCATAAGTCGGCTGCAAAGCGCGCTCGCACCTCGCTCCGTCGCAACACTATCAACGGCAAAACGCTGAGCGGCGTTCGCACCCTGGAAAAGAAACTGCGCAAAACTTTGGCCGGAAAAAACAAAGAAGATAGCGCCAAAGCCTTGGTTGCCTTTGAGAGCAGCATTGCAAAGGCCGCCCAAAAAGGCCGCGTTCATGTTCGTACGGCTTCGCGCAAAATCAGCCGTCTGTCGAAAGCGGTTGCCGCTCTCTAAACAGATCCTTGGTCCGCGAAATGCACTAACAGGCGCCCATGTGGTGCCTGTTTTTATTTATTTTCGGGATATTCGCTCCCATGCGCGCTCTTGCTACCGACGCCAAACACTTCCAGGTCGCTTTAAAGCATTGCGCATCTTACTTAAACTCCCTTAGCGAGCTACCAACCCCGCATCCAAAGGTGTGGGAACCGTTCAAAAGCATCACTCTGCGCTATCGCCCTTACTTCCCCCACCAGGCTGAGCGTCCGGTCTCTCCCCTTGAACGGGATTTTTTCGGACTGAGAACTGGCACACACTTCGTTAAACGCGACTTACGCTTCCGCTTGAACTCCATGTCGCGTCCCTATGTGATCTTGGAAACTTGGTCGGGTCAAAATGCCCTGCTCGGTATGCGCGAGGCCAACCTCTCTGACGCCTATTTCGGAGTACTCAGTTTGAAGCGAGCCGCCGAATACTACCTACGCTATACCAACAGAGAAAGAAGCGCCGAATTCCTGAGTGATATGCGCGCGGTTCTCAACACGGATCTCCGTTACGTGTATGTTCTAGGCGGCGTGGGGAACCAACGCCTGGCCTATATGTTTCATGTTTATCCGGTGGGATCTGAGTTCGTGGCCGCGCCTTTTGTTGACCTGGTTTTGCTACGTGACTGTAAATACCGAGATGAGAGTCGGGTCCCTCTTCACCCATCTATGTATGCTTTGCACTGGCCCGCCCAGTGCGTGACTCCAATAGGGGTGTTGACGCCCGGGGGCCTTTAAACAGCTTCTGTTTGAGTGGCCGAAGCCACAAAGTTTCGAATTTCGCGCTTGTATTGAAACTCCAGATTGGCGAATTCGATACCATAGCGTATCGGTAGATTTCCTTCGGCTGGAATCACATTGCGCACGATCCCGCGCACGATCACCGTCGACAGCGGCGATAAAAAGAAGCTCGCGACCAGATGATCCCCTATCGCCAACGGATGCGGTTTGTAACAAATCATCATGCCGCCTTCACCGACCTGGAAGGCGCGTTCGATGGTGTAAGTGCCTCTGACCAAAACGCCCACCGGATTGTCAAATGTCCTGCGAGGAACGCGTCGACGATGAAGATCTTTTTGCACCGCCGTCATTTGATCCCCATCAGCTGGGCCGCTTTCTCATAGGATACGATACATCTGCTTTTGTCGCGCGGATCGCGGGCACCGGCGTGCACCAGGCTGAAGTGCGAGCAGCGCACCCACTTGCCTTCGCTCTGCGCTTTGCTAAGAAGATCTACCAAGGTCACGCGCACACCTGCGGCCATGCGCAAAACCGCGCGCGCATCGGTTTGTCCAGCACGCGTCGCTCCCATGCGGCTTAAAGCGGCTTGTGCGGAAGCGATTTGCCGTTTGATGTAAGCACGATTGACGCCGGGACGAGACAGATCACCCAAGGCGAATTGCCCCAAACCCAAAGCCTCCAAACGACGGTCATACTCAGCCAGCTCTTTGCGATTCAAGCGGTTGATATTGTCTTTCACTTGCGTGAACTTGACCAAACGGATCACCTGAGCCGGATGGGGCATATCGTAACCATACTCGGCCGCAAGGCTGTCATGGCAATGACGCCACAGATGCAGCTGATCGTAGAACTTGCGTAACGGAGTCTTGCCCGGTTCCGCTTCCACATCGCTACCATCCAGCGGCGGATTTTCATAACCCGTACGCGCTTCGAAATAGTTTTCATAGAGCGTTTTCATCTCGCCATTTGGATCGAACTGACTGCAGCGAGCGCGGAGTTCGTCAAAACTAAAGCACTGCTGCTTACCATATTTGTCAGTGGCGATATTCCAACAGTTGGAAACACTGGCGCCGACCTGTTTGAGAACGGGCATGTTTTTATAAAACTGGCACAATGCCTCTTTCGAATCGCCGACACGGGCCGCCGCCGCACGCGCTTCCGGAGCGCACACTTGGCTCAGAAGCTTGGCCGAACGCGGGTCCGTTCCGAGCGGCGCCTGCAAGGGAAAGCCGACGGTGAAACGCGTGTTCGGGCACACTTTTAACCAGTGGCTTTGACCGGCATCGACAGTGCCCGGATAACAGCCCATCAACACGACGTTCTTAAGGCTTTTGCAGATGTCCGGATATTTCGCCAAAGTCTCTTTGAACTCTTTGGCGGTGATTCCATTTTGCTCATTCGTGCCACCAAAGAATTCGCCGTAGGCACCATGATGGCCGGACAGCACAATCGTGTCGATTCCCGCAGCGCCGGGATTGCTTTTGCGTTCCGCTTTGATCGCGGCATCCATACGCGCCAAGGCTTCGTCTACGGTCGTGGCATCCACAAACTCAGACCCCATCGTCTTTTCATTCACCGAAAACACGTTTCCAGGATCTGCGGCCGCACAGGCATCCGTCTCTTTGATCTGATTGTTGAAATCAAGCATCAATATCTTAGCAGGTGCTTGTGGAACAGAAAGAAGAAGTGCGATGAGAAGTTTCACTTGATCTTCTCCACTTCTCGCTTCAAACGCCTGAGTTCGCCAAGACTAAGCATCGGATACTGCTTGTGCAGCTGAGGAACCGTGTACTCACGGGCGCCCATGACCAGCATGTCTTTGTCCATTTGATCGAGCGCTTGCAGTTTGGTCTCGATACCAAGTTTGCGAAACAAAGAGTCGCGCTCAAGCGGCGGCAAATAGCCGTCGTCCTCCCACTGCGCGCGCCGCTGCGACGTTTTACTGACGTAGTTGTAGTCGTTGGCCGGAAAGTAATTTTGAATTTCGGCGTTCGTATAGCCATCGACCCAGATCGTCGGCTTCGACGGATCCGGAGAGGTTGCACTGGCGACTAGACTAAGAAAAAAAACGACGGTCCACATCACCCCCCTTTTATCGGCGAGTGTGGCCTCTAACTGCAGGTCTTCAGAACGAAATTCTCCAACCAGACGTGCGACGGGACCGATGAGGATTTCAATGCGCGATCGGTGTCTTGCAGGACGTTGAACGTGCGTTGAATCTTGCTTTCGTCCCAATGACGAATCTGCTCCAGATACTGATTTAACAGAAACTGGGGAATGCCCGCTTGCGTAGCCAGACGTTGGCCGCTTAAGCCACCACGCTGCCCGTCTTTAAGCTGGCTAAGAATACGGAAATGGCGAGAGATCATAGCCAACACCCCGACCTCGGACTGGCCGTGTTCGAGCAAATTGGCCAACGAATGTAGCGCATGAACTTTGTCTCGGCGGCCGATCGCGTCGGTAAGATCGAAGATACGATCCACACGCGTTTGCGACACCACTTGCAGCACATCCGCCGGTTCGACCTCTTTGCGCTGTCCGATATAATCGCGCAGTTTAGCGATCTCATTGTTGAGCTCGGTGAGATTGGTGCCAACGAACTGCTTCAGCAACTGCGCCGCCTCGCGATTGACTTTAAGTCCGGCGCGATAGGCGAGGTAGTCGATCCAATCGACGATTTGATTCTCATAAGGACGCTTGAGCTCCACCACAACGGCCGCGTCCGCGACTTTCTTATAGGATTTTTTGCGTTTATCGAGTGACTCGGCAGTCAACACGAAAGTGGTTGAATCCACCGGGTTGTCGAACAACTGATAGAGAATTTCCCAGTCTTTGTCTTTCAGATTGTCTACGCCACGGAAAACCACCAAGCGGCGCGCGCTCATCATGGGCAGCATTTCAGCCGCATCTTTGACCTGACTGGCAGGCGTTTCACCGGCATCGAAAATGTCGCAATTGAAATCCATGGTCGACGCATCCACACTACAGTGTTTGAGCAACTGCACCGCTTCATGCACCAAAAAGGCTTCATCGCCGAGCAAAAGATAAATCGGCGCCGGAGCCTGTTTCTCCAAACGCTGCTGCAATTTTCTCAAGTCGAGTAGCACTAAAAATTCTCCGTCATGCGGTCGTGAGCCTCGGCCATCATCTCATCCGCGAGCACGGCAATCGTTTGATTGCGCACACTTTGGTTGTAAGTGGCATTGGCCGAATTGACAATCGGCATACCGATCCGCGGGGCCTCGTACACGCGCTCGTTCACAAACGAACCTTGCCAAACGACACGATCGTCGGACTTACGCTTTAAAATAATATCAGCCGTCACAATCAATCGATAGTTGGTGGTCAACACCACTTGATCGGGCAATGTGCGCAATTGGCGTTCATCGTTGGTCACAGCAGGACCAGGTTCGGTCACCACTTGCCGAATGGTGCCAACAAGCTCCACCGGCGATACCTCATTGTTGGCAACGCTGGCCACCTGACTGCGCGCGAAACGGCGGATCAAAGAATTGGTGAAGTACATTTCG
This sequence comes from Bdellovibrionales bacterium, assembly GCA_019637855.1. GTDB lineage: Bacteria > Bdellovibrionota > Bdellovibrionia > Bdellovibrionales > UBA1609 > JALHOQ01. The sequence goes on along the minus strand of JAHBUX010000008.1, from coordinate 3,977 downwards.
ATGCCAACATCCTGCGAAAGATTCTTAAACACAGGAATGGCCACCTGAGTGTAGCCACCGGGCAAGGAGCGCTCACTCAGGCCGAGCTTATAAGCACAACCCAAAGTGCTAAAAATAAGAGCGAAAACGACGGTGATGCGCACGAGGAAACGCTATTCCAAATGCGCTTGACCGGTCAAGTTAATGGTCTAAATTCAAAGGCATGTCTGACTCGAAGTGGCCTTATCGACTAATTGCTCCGGGCCCGGTGCCGGTTCCACCGGCTGTGTTGCGCGCGATGAGCGAAAAAGTCGTTCATCATCGCACTCCTGAATTCGAACGCGTGCTCGTAGATGTGTGGTCCGGCTTGCAAATGGTTTTCGTTACTCGCGCACCGGTACAAGTCGTGTGCGGTACCGGCAGCGCCGCTATGGAGGCGGCGATTGTGAATACCCTTTCGCCCGATGACGAAGTGTTGGTCGTAGTTTCCGGAAAGTTTGGCGAGCGCTGGGCCGAGCAATGTCAACGTTACGGCGTGCGCACTCATCGTTGGGTCTTGCCGTGGGGTCAACCTGCTGATATGGCCGGCTTCGAAGCAGAGCTGCGTTCGCATCCGCGAGTGAAGGCGGTGTTCACTCAAGTGTGCGAGACCTCCACAGCGACAGTTCATCCCGTGCGCGAGATGGCGCGGACAGTGCACGCCCTATGTCCCTCAGCCCTATTCTGTGTCGACGCTATCACTGCTGCAGGCTGTATGCCCTTGCCCATGGACGAATGGGATATCGACGTGATGGTGGCTGGCTCGCAAAAAGCGTTTATGATTCCGACCGGCCTGAGTTTTATCGCCCTTTCCGAGCGCGCCTGGACAGCCGCAGCCAGGGCACGATTGCCGCGCTTTTATCTGGATTTAACGGCCGAACGTAAGGCCAACGAGCGTAAAGAAACTCACTTTTCCACCCCAACGCCGTTGATGATCGGTTTGAACATGGTGTTGATGCGCATGCGTGAAGTGGGCATGGAGCGAGTGATGAAACGCTGCGAGACCCTAGCCGCGGCCACGCGAGCGGCTGGCCAGGCTTTGGGTTTGAGCACATTCAGTGCGGCGCCGTCATCATCTGTCACAGCACTGAATGTGGAAGACAGCGGCCGCGTGCGCGACTGGCTCGAAAAAGAGCGCAACATCACGGTCATGGGTGGTCAGGATCAGCTCAAGGGCAAAATTTTACGCGTGGGTCATATGGGTGACGTGCGTGATGAAGACATGCGCGCCTTATTCAATGCGCTGGCGGAACACTTGAAACGCCCTTTTGATAACACCGCTTTAATGGCAACGTTGGCGGGTGCTGAGCCATTGTTCTAAGAGTTTTCGCGCAAAGTCCTTGCGCGCACGCACGCCGCATAGGACAACTCACCTGGTGAAAATCGCCATTCTCGAACAGTACAGTGCAGGGGCGCAAGCACTCCTCAGAGCCGCCAATCCGCTGGTCAGCGTGACCACTCAGCTTGAGGAAGCCGAAGTCTTGCTCATTCGCAGCCGCACAGTGATCGATGCGCATTTTTTAAAGAAAGTGCCAAACGTAAAGCTGATAGTCACCGCCACCAGCGGATTTGATCACATCGATTGGCGCGAAACGCAAAAGCGCGGCATCACTGCGGCACACACTCCTGAAGCCAATGCTCAATCGACTGCAGAACTCACCTTCGCTCTGCTGCTGGCGTGGGAACGCCGGCTGATTGCTGCTCATAAAAACGTAAAATCCAATCAATGGCGCGAACAACTCAAACGCCCACAAGGCCTTGAAGGTCATACCCTTGGCATCGTCGGTCTTGGGCGCGTGGGTTCAAAAGTGGCGCGTATGGCGCACACGTTCGGGATGAAAGTTCAAGCCTACGATCCCTATGTGGAAGAGTCGCTCTTCGCGGAAACACAAGCCGAACGCAGCGGATTCATCGAACTGCTTCGCACTTCCGACTACGTTTCATTGCATGTGCCACTGACCAAAGAGACGAAACACCTGCTCAATCAGCCCACTTTCGGAGAAATGCAACACGAAGCAATTCTGCTCAACACTTGCCGCGGTCCTGTGGTGGACGAAAACGATCTAATGACGGCCCTGGATGACGGCACTATTGCTGGAGCGGCCATGGACGTGATCGAACGCGAACCGCCACCGCATGGGCACCGAATCTTGACTCATCCGAAGCTTTTGTTGACTCCGCACATCGGGGCCTTCACCGAAAGCGCCTGGGACAAATCCTCGCGCGAGGCAGTGAACAAAGCGCTAGCCTTCGCGCGCGGCGAGACCGTCGCCGACACTCTCCCCTTGCAAGTTGCCTGGTTTGAGCGCACCTGACGCCCCACATCGGGCTTGAGCTACCCCAGCGTTTATGATTGGATGTGGCGACTTACGCCACACACAAAGGGGATTAGCTTTGCCAGGCATTATCGTCGTCGGTTCGCAATGGGGAGATGAGGGCAAGGGAAAAGTTGTCGATGTCTTCTCGGCCAAAGCCGACTATGTCGTGCGCTACCAAGGCGGCGCCAACGCTGGCCACACATTGGTGGTCGACGGTAAGAAGACGGTTTTGCACTTGGTTCCGAGCGGCGTTCTTCATCCCAACACCACTTGCGTGATTGCCGCCGGCTGCGTCTTGGACGTAGAAAAACTGTGCGAAGAGATCAAAGCCTTAAAACAAAACGGTCTGCTCAAAGAAAATACTCAGCTTTTGGTCAGCGATAGCTGCACGGTTATCCTACCCTATCACCGCCTGCTCGATCAGGCGCGCGAGAAAGCCGCCGGTAATGAAAAGATCGGCACCACCGGCAAGGGCATCGGCCCAGCCTATGAAGAGCGGGCTTCGCGCAAAGCTCTATTGTTCGGCGATCTATTCCAAACCGACACATTGAAAGCGAAGCTGGATGCCTCTTTGAAAGAGAAGAACTTCCTGCTCGAAAAGTTCTATAACGAAAAGCCGGTCAGCGCCGATGAAATGATGGCGCTGATCAAAAACGTGGCTGAGTATCTGGCTCCACACCGTTGCCGCGACACCAGCTTGGTTGTCTTCAAGGCCTTAAAGGCTTCGAAGAAAGTTTTGTTCGAAGGTGCGCAAGGTAGCTTGCTTGACCTCTTGCACGGAACCTATCCCTTTGTGACCAGCTCCTCCACCGTCAGCGGCAGCGCGATGATTGGCGCCGGCATTGGCCCGGGAACGATCAACCAGGTGATGGGTATCACCAAAGCCTACACCACACGCGTAGGCAGCGGTCCCTTCCCCACCGAACTCGACAATGAGATAGGTGAGCGCATGCGCGCGGTCGGCGCTGAATTCGGTGCCACCACCGGCCGATCACGCCGTTGTGGTTGGCTCGATCTGGTGGCCTTGAAATATGCTATTCGTTTAAGCGGAATTACCTCTTTGGCTCTGATGAAGTTGGATGTGTTGAGCGGTTTTGAAAAAATCGACGTCTGCACCGCCTATGAATTAGATGGCCAACGGATCACGGAGTACCCGGTTTCGCCTGGCGATCTGGCGCGCTGCAAGCCGCTTTATGAACGCCTGAACGGATGGAAAGAGGACCTTACGTCAGCGAAATCCTTAAAGGATTTACCCAGGTACGCCCAAGAGTACATTCAATTCATTGGCGCCAGCGTGGCCGTTCCGATCGACGTGGTGAGCGTCGGCCCGGGCCGCGATCAGACGCTTTGGATCAAACCCTTATTTTCGTAAGAGTTTTGTGTCCTTATGGTTGACTGACCCGACGGTTTCTGGAAAAACATGACCTTCCAAAGCGCGGTTCGCTAGCTCAGTTGGTAGAGCACTTCACTTTTAATGAAGGGGTCGATGGTTCAAGTCCATCGCGAGCCACCAAATGTCCCTTTCGTCTAGAGGCCTAGGACAACTCCCTTTCACGGAGTAGACACGAGTTCGAATCTCGTAAGGGACGCCAATTTTTATTTCCACGTATTTGGTTCTTCTCACTTCATGGTGGGCGTGCG
>JAHBUX010000007.1 GCA_019637855.1 Bdellovibrionales bacterium | reverse complement strand
TTTGAGCCCTACCGCCCGCCCGCTTATGGAAGCAGTGGGTAGATGGATGCAGCTTCCTGAGTGCATGCCCCCCGAGATGCATGCCATCCAGAAGCAGGCCACGCCGGATACGGGCCACGCCGGATACGGGCCACGCCGGATACGGGCCACGCCGGATACGGGCCACACCGGATGCGGGCCACACCGGATGCGGGCCACACCGGATGCGGGCCACTGGATGCGGGCCACTGGGTGCGGGGCGTTCACCCCGATATGTGCGCCGCCCACCCAGATGCGGCCGGCAAGTGGGCGCGCGACCTCGAGCGCTCGCACTTAACTAAATAAAATATGTTACTTCCGCTGCGGAAAACCGGTGCGTCATTTTTATTGCGGAGTTTGATGCTGGCAGGCTGTCGCCGTTGGCGACCGTCGAATTAACGCGTGATCTGGTATGAAATGTAATCCACGTCTACGTTGCGTGCGCCGCCAACGCCGGTCACCGAAATCGCCGGGCATACGCCAAAGCCCACTCCTGGGCCCGACGTCGTTTGCCCCAGCAAGGAGCCGTTGCGGTAGAACGAGTAGTTTGTTCCATCCCAAGTGATCGTGTACTTGTACCATGTGCTGGCAGAACCGGTGACGGATGAGCCAACCGTGCTTGAGGCGCTGTAGGCTTGAACGGACGTGGCATTTTGCTCAATATAAATACCGCCGCCGCCAGCCGCACTGCCTGAAAGACTTCCGTCAATCAAACCGAAGCGCACAAACTGCCCAGCCACGCTGGCAGAAAAGCGTGTGCGCACCTCAAACGTCCACGGTTGCGTAGAGGCGGTGATCAATGAGGTCGGCACAATCGTGCCCGCAGATCCGCCGCCGCAAAATCCAAGAACCGCCGTCGAAGCCGTTGCTGAGGTCACAATACGGGCTACACCCATATCCGAGCTGCTAGTCACAAAACTTAGCGTCGGTCCCGAAGAGCTGCTAGTAAAAATAGACGATCCCACCGCCACCGTGCTGTTGGCCGGGCCAGGTAAGCCACTAAGATAGTCCTCAAAAGATGTTACCTGTCTGGCGGGCTCGCTGATCACGTCCTTCCAAGCGCCATTTTCAAACACTTCAAATTTGCTCGAAGTGGTGTTGTAGCGGATCATCCCGTTGGTGCCGCCCGGACGGTTGGCCGTCGTGTCGCGTGGAACGATGATCGCACTGTTGGCCGCTAAACCGCTGACGTCAAGAGCCGCACTGCCGGGACTTGTCGTTCCGATACCGACCTTACCGGCGAAGTAGTTCTTGTCGCTAGCCGAGAGCTGATAGAAAGCAAACGTGTTGGATGATCCCGGCTGCATCGCACCGACGTAGACTCCGTAATTGTTCGTCAGGTTGGTCATTCCTGAGCTCACATACACTCCGTAGGCTGTGGTGGTCATCGCGGGCGATGTTCCCACCGTGCTAAAGTGACCCGAAGCAATGGTTGAAAACTGAGCGGTCGAACTAGATCGAGCAATACCGCGCACGCCAACGGCACTCGAAGTGGTGGGGCCTGAGCCGACCAAATTGGCTTCGCCGCGAACGCCCGTCAAGTCAACGACACTTCCGACAGAGCTTGAGGCAATTGTCGCACTACCATAGACCCCGTTCAAGATAGCCGCGGTGGCTGAAGTCGTGGAGTTCTGACTGGCCACACCGAGCACACCATTGCCAGTCCCCGAACTAGAGAACCCAGAGCTCGAGTAGGCAAAGGACCCCACCAAACCCGACGTGACACCAGCACTGATCGCCATCATTGGAGTGGAGAGCACGGCGGACTCGAAACCAGTTGCGTTGGCCGCCGAGGTCGTGATGTTGGGACGCACGGTGAGCGTCGATTTCGCTTGATAGAAACTACCGCTAGCCCAATTGGTTGTACCATTGACTTCCAAAAGCTGAGCGCCCGTGCCCGAAGAATTCAAATGCAGAGCAGCCGTCGGATTCAGTGTGCCGATCCCCACACGAGCCGTGCCAATCGGCGTGATCAGTACACTGCCGCCTTCGGGTGCGATCCAAACGCTGCCCTTGATCGCATGTGAAGTGGAGTCCAAAACCAGTTCGCCGGCCGAGGCCGTCGTGCCATAAACAGTCGGTGAGTACACGGCATTGCCGACCATCAGAGATTTCGCAATGCCCACGCCTCCCGCGAAAGTGGCCGAAGCGGTGCCGGGTGCGGTCGCTTCCGTGGTGTCTGAGACCACAAACTTGCCGTTGCCCACTCGCACATTGCTACCGATAGCTTGCAAGTTCAGTTCGCCCGAGCCGCCCGCCGAAACGGTGAGACCAGAAGATCCACCCGTGATAGACGCGAGCGAAGTGATGCTGCCTTGGTTGGAGTTGATGGTATTGCCCATCATATTTAAAGAGCCCGTCGGGATGGAAAGAATGCCGGTGACTGACGTGTTGCCATTGATCGCGCCACCACTAGTCGGTAAGAAACCGGAACCCAGAGCGATGTCTTGCCAATTGCCTCCCGCGTACACTTCGTAGCTGGAGCGGTCCGTGTTGTAACGGATCATGCCGATCGCGCCGGTGGGGCGAGTGGCGCTGGTCGAGCGCGGAAGTATAAGCGCGCTGCGGGTGTCGGTAGCCACGATATCCAGGGCGGCGGCGGGATTGGTGGTGCCGATACCAAGATTACCGTCGCTCGAAAGGCGCATAGCTTCGTCATAGCCACTAGCCGAAGTTTTGCGACCGAACACAAGTTCAGGCGCGTAGCCTGTGCTCTTCGAAACGGCCGCAATATAAGCCTCTTGCCACCCTGTGCCGCCAATGACCGCGTAGTTCAGAGTGCTGTATGTCCCGACCGTGGCGTTGGTGTTTGTGATCGACATCATCGGGCCGCTGTACAGACCCGTCGAACCAGCGCTGGTAGGAGAATAAACTCCTCCCATATTGCCTTCCACAGTGGTGGCGGCCGAGGCGCGAATGGCGCCCACAACCTCAAGTTGGGAAGTGGGTGTTGTGGTGCCGATACCGACGTTACCGCCGTTATCGATGGTCATATGGGTCAAACCAGCCGTGGCGAAACTTAAGTTGTCCGCGGCTGAGCGGAACATCCCCGTATCCGTATCATTGACAAACGAATAGGCCGGCGTATTTGCGTTCACACCGGCCCAGGTCAAATTAGGGCCGGAAGACGTTTCGCTGGACAGCGAAGTATTGCCCATGTGGAAACGGGCGACTCCTGCCGACGAGAAACCAACGGAGTTTGTGGCCACGCTATAAAATCCGGATTGTGTGTCGGTGGAGAAGGTCAAGGACGGCGCGTTGGCCGCACCCACTGAATGTCGAAGCGCCGCCGTCATAACGACAGAACCATCCGCTTTGAAATCTCCGCTGCCGCCGCCACCGCCAGAACCTGTGCCGTAGCTGATCCAACCGTTGTTTTGATAAAACTCGAACTGGCTATAGTCCGTATTGTAGCGGATCATCCCATTGACCGCAGTGCCGGGACGATTGGCGGTCGTGGCGCGAGGAACCACCACGGCGCTATCCAATGAAGTCGCGCCCACGATATTTAACGCCGCACTGCCGGGTATCGTCGTGCCGATGCCGACACGGCCGTTGAAGCCGATTTCTCCCGTGTTGTTGATGATCAGGCGCTGGGCCGACGTCAACCCATCCCAGTAAGTTAAACTAAATATATTTGGTGATGGCGAGGTATCACCACCGACGGCGAATTGATAACCCTTGGTGCCGGTTTGGCTCAGACGGTTCGTGCTTTGCGTTTTGCTCATCAAGCTGAGCAAGGAGTACTGGTTGGTTTGCAGACCAGAGACCGAGATCACCGCTTCATTCACATCATTGGAGGTCTGTTGCATCTGAAACGGTGCGATCGGAGCTGCGGTCCCGATACCGATGCTACCACCCGAACCGCGTTGAACGATTTGGCCCGAAGCAAGTCCGACATCCACGTTGAGCGTGCCGTAGCCGGTGATCAAGCCGCCGGTCAAACCGGTGCCGCCGCCTACAGCCGTGACCGTACCGCTGGCCCCTGCGCCGGGCTCCCACTGCAAACCGTTCCAGGTCAAAACTTGATTTGTCGTCGGCATGGTGGACGCCACAAGACGGGTGCCGATCTTTGCCGCATTCACATTGCGGAGCAAAGAACCGTCCACATCAGGCAGCAAGCCTGCACCCGCCATTTCCACCAGTTCACCGGCTCCTGTTCCATAATCTTTGGTGGCGGCGGATTCAATACCATTGATGTCATAGGCAGAGAGTGCCACGTTGCCGGCCGCATCTGGATTTTTGCCGGCCACAGTTTTTACCGGAGCCAAAGCGCCGACAGTCGTACAAGCCCAGCCGTTGGCGGTCCAGTGCATGATGTCGTCAGGGTCAGGACACTCAAAATAGGTGAGTGTATTGGGGGTCACGGAGTCGGTAGCGACCAGACGGTTGATGAACACATTTGAGTTTTTGATCTTTGCCGCGGTAATGCTGTTGTCGGCGAGCTTGGCTGTCGTGATCGCTGCGTTGGCGACGGTCGGGTTAGGATAAGTGCCGGCAAGGTCTCCACCGGCCGATCCCGTGGGGGCTCCTCCACCGGTAAATGAGGTTCCATAAACAGATAGAATACGGCCATCCGCGCCCACGCTCACTACAGGGATCAAAGTCTCTGAGCCATAGGTTCCCGCAGTCACGCCGGTGTTGGACAGTGCGGTTTGCGAAATCGCTGCGGCCCCGTCCCAGATCTTCAGCTCTTTGCTGTCGGTATTATACCAAGATGTGCCGGCGGCACTGGCTCCAGACCCTGCCAGGGTAGTGAGCAGTGTGGCTTCTGTGGCGGCGGTGAACCGGCCGAGGCGCATTGTTCCGCCAGTGGATAAATAAATGCTATTGACTGCATTGATGTTGTTGCCGCCCATGTTCAAAGCGCCGGTCATCGTACCGCCGGCCAAAGGCAGTTTGGTGGCATCCACGGCCGTTCCGGCCGTCCAGTGGTTCGAGGTCTGATCCCAAATCATCACTTTACCGCCGCCAATGCCCAAACCGACAAGGGTAGACAAAGTGCCATCTACATATTGGCCAGCCACGCGCGAGTCCGCGTAAGTACGGTTGACGGCACTATTCAAATCCGCTGCTCCCGTTCCGGGAGTAGCCACATTGGTTAAACGTTGACCGTTGAAGTCCACCGCCACTGTTGGCGCGGAGGGCAGATACTGAGTTGAGCTGCCATTCAACAGGTTGGTGAGTTTGGAGTAGTTGGTCGAGTTGAAAACGCTCTCTACATTGGCCTGTGAAAGCCCGGTGCCGTTGGTCATCACAAAGCCGGCCGTACCCACGCCCTGCAGGGTCGAAGCGCTATCCGCCAGAACCGCTGTCGGAACAGACGAGATCATGGCCAACGGAAAATACTCGTATGTGAAAGAGTTCAGCGTATTGCTGATACCCACACGCACATAGCGATGGTGACCCGGGGCCGCCGTCACCGTACAACCGCCAACACCTGTAAATGAGCCAGCCGAAAACAAAGTCACAAAAGACGGTTTCGCGAGCGGTGAAGCTGTGCCTGAACCCAGTTCCAAACTAAATACGCCGGCGACTGTGGGGTCCGAGTTGGTGAAGTCGATGCCGCTGTGTACTTCGCGGTAAAGCACGCATGAGGGGTTGCTTTCGCTTACGATCTCTAAGCTCACGTCGGTGTTGTTGTCTGAGAGGGGGGTGCCGTCGCTCTGGTACAATCGGCCTTCAATGACGAAGGCATGTGGGACGCTTTGAGCGTGAGCGGCGTATGGCAGGGCTATCGCTGCCAAAAAGAAGATCAAGTTGCCGATCACTGATGACATTCCATATATCCGCGCGAGAAATGAATGGTGCCTGAACCAACGTTCCACACTCTATACATCGGCCATAAGTCCTTAAGACTGAAGTCGGGTCCCATAGTGATACAGACAATCTTGCGCCGTTTTGCGCCGTCTCAGAAGAGAGCGTTTTTTAAGTTTTGCCGGGTAAAAACCGAGACGAAAGTAAGATGCGTGCGTTCTTTTTGAAATATCTGGTCGCAGGTCTTTGCGCTTTCGCTTTGGGGTGCACCAAGGGTGTTCCCGACTTTGCCGCGTTGGACACCAGCAACGTTCCACAGCCTGTGTTTGAAAGCAATCAGACGGAAAAGACCATTCAAGCCACCAGTGGCGCGCAGACGCCCTCGATCACGGGAACATGCGATCGTAAAATTCGCTCCATCGTGGCCCAGGTGATGGATCAGGACACTCAGCCGGGCTCGTTAGATGCGGTTTCAGTAGTGGCTTCGGTGACCTGTCGTTCAGATGGTAAATTTTCGTTCACACTCAAAGGCTTAACGGATTTGGGCTGTACGCTGGTCGAAGGTAAAACTTATGAAGTGCGCCTAAGGGGCGTGACCAGCGCGGGCATATCGCGCGAATCATCGCTGAAGATTCAATATTTTTCCGCTACCGGCGGTTCGACCAATCGGTTGACGGTGAAGGCGGGTGGTACGCTGAATAGCCCAGGCCCGCGTGTGCTGAGCTCCACCAATTTCAAAGCCACGTTGAGCATCGGTAACAAAATGCACGGTCGCAGCGTTGACCCTTCGGCACAGCCGCAAGTTAACAGCAGCAGCGGCGGTACGTTCAAAGCCAAAATCGGCGCGGCGGCGGCTGCCAACTAAGATATGGCTGACCAGCGCGCGGTTGCGAGCCAGTTCCTAAAAACCACGCTTAAAATCCATGCGCATTTGGCTCTCAGTTTCTCGATCACGCGGGTCCACGGCCATCATGGCCCGTAGCCTTACGGAAAATTTATGCGCCAACAACAACTCTACATCGGCGCCAAAGCCATACTCAAACAGATCGGCGCGTCTTTCACCCAATGGGTCTGAGTCCATCGCCATGGCCTGCGCGATGGCAAAAGGAGCGAAACGATTAATGCCGACCGGAATCCGACTCGAATAGCGGGGCGTGGTGAGCACCTTGTGCAATTCGAGGCGCGCCAGCCCCGCGGAACGCGCATGCAAAATATCTTTGTCGCTTAAACGCGGCAAACGGATGTCCGAGGTTAAACTCGGTGTCTCATAGGCGATGCGGATGTCTTCCGCCTCGCTCCATGCTCCTTGCAGAGTCGTGGTGACGTAGTATTCGTTTTTAAGTCCGTGGCGGTACAAAGCACCTATCATTGAGGTGTTCTCTGCCTTACGCCATTCGCGCGTTGAAGCCATAAATACATTGGCCGCGCTCAGCTCCAACTCTCGCCAGGGGAAAAACCCCAACGCGGTAGGGACTTCATAGTGTAAGCGTAGGCGTGTTTGTGTTCCCCCGTTCTCTTTGCGGTCATGGCTCGGCAGGGCGGTGGCTATGGTTTCTTGCGTGGGTTGTTCACTTCTGTAGATCAGGGCCAGTCCCATATCCGCTTGCCAACGTCGCCAGCGCCAGAGGGGCAAGTCCATTCCTAGCTGAGCCTCCTGACCGTGCGTTCGCCGTTCAGCGGTGTCAAAGCGTCGATACCAGTCGTCAGTATAAATGTAGCGGGCATAAAAATCCGGTAGGTACTTGCTGAAGGTGTATTGCACAAACGCGTTTCGCTTACGGAATTGGCTGGAAGAGAAACCGAGCGAAAAGGATTGGAACTCAAGCGGATCGCTGAACGCCAGCGCACTGAACACGCGAAAGCCGGAGTTGGGTGTGTACCATGTCTGCAGCCCCCACTCATTAAAACGGGTCTCGGCCAGTGCGTGGTAAGGCTTTTCATCGTTTCCGGTTTGTTCGGACGCGAGGGCTTTCGCTGGTATGATGTTTTGTTGGGCGAAGGCGTAGGAGTAAACCGCGGGGCGTTCCATCCGCACATGTCTTGGCGCGCTGACCACGCGACGGCCGGCGGCCCCTATTTCCACCAGTACAAATTCATCGTCACTTAAACGGCGCGCATCGACCACGCGATCTGAATCCACGACCCGTACAATCTCACTGCCATTGAACTGATAGAGCGTCGAGCCGTAGTCGCTATTGCCGACAAAATAAACGCTTCCATCCGCCGCGATCTCGCTGAGCTTGCCGTAAAACCCGTCGTAGCGCACAAGCGGTTGGCGATCGCGATAGAGAATTCTCTCCGCCCCGTTCTGGCGAAAGTAGTAAACGCGGCCACTCTCGTCGAGAAGCGGATTGGAATGGCTCACGTCATAGGGTTCGCCATTGACCAACAATCGCCCTTCGAGCCACGACTCACGCGCATCCAAGCTGACTGTACGCCCGGCTCGTTGATCGTTGACGATTTGGCTCGAATAGCGCGGATCAAAACTCGCGCCTGCGCCGTAGAGTGAGTACTCTTTTCGGTAGAGGTCGTGCTGTAGGCTGGCTGCCACTTGCGGTTGATTGCCGTTAAAGAAAACCTTGCCCATTGGCAGATCGAGCAGGAGGGAATCGATTCGGCGCGCGCCTTTGTCGAGGACATAAAGACGCACCGGTTCCTTTCCCTGCGTAGCCAACCACCAAATGCGAGACGCATCGTGGTTGAGTGGGCCGATAAACGTGGTGTGCAAAAAAATTTCGCCCTGCGAAGAGCGTTGTTTGGCGGCCAAGCTTTTCAGGCCATGCACATACTCATGTACTTCCTGATAAAAGCTGGTGCCGAAATGCTCGCGAAAGGTTCGATTCAAAATCAGTGGCACGATGAAATGTTCAGCCTGCGCCACGAAAAACTGGTTTGTTTTCTCGATCCCGTATTTGGCTGCCAGATGCGCTTGGAAGTAACCCCCTTGCACATAGTTGTTCTCGCCGAACGGAAACTTGAATTGATCGTTGATCAGCCGTGAGGCGTCGATATCCCCCGCCTCGATCTGCGCTAGCGCCAATGCGCGCTTTTCACCGCTGTGAAGACGGCCCCCCATATTCAACCGCGACTCATTCAAAACCGCGTTGCCTTCCAATAGACTGCCTGGCAGCAGGGCATTTGGTTGTGGAAAAATGGGGATGAACGGCAATAAGAACAACGGATTGCCAAACACGGATTTGAAACGGCGGCCGGTGGGCGACTTGGCGTTCAGTTGGTAAAGATGGGCGGTTTCGTGAGCATCCAAGGTCAAAAGCCATGATGACTCGGCCATCTCTTCAAGCAAGCCGGCACCGCTCGGATACCAAACTGATTTTATATTGGGGAAAACGGTGGCGTAGGCATTGGCTGTCTGTTGGCGCCCCGAGGTCAGCACATAATCGGCCTCCTCATCGAGCTTCCAGCCATAAGACGACTCATACAGCGCGTGAAAAGTTTGATTGAAAGCGGCCAAACTCTCGATAAATTCACGCGATTTGGCGTCATAAATGTAAAGAGTACCGTTCCGACGTAAGCGGAAATAGGGTTCATCATCGGGCTGCACGACGGAAGCAGAAAGCGCGAGGGGGAATACACACAAGATTGAGCACAGGAGTTTGACCATTCCCGATACTTCAAAGCAGTTTCCACGTGAAGTCCATGACGTTTGCAGCTGGAGAATTTTTCAAAATCTGCCGCCATCTAATGCAATGTGTCTTCCGGTATGCTAGAAGCCTACCGGTTCACACACTTCTTATTACCGCGTGCATTGAAGAATGCGAAAATTTGAAGTATATACAAACAAATAGACGAATCCGTGCTTAGATGTACAAGACTGCTCGTTCAACGTGGCTTTAAGGCGCTGACGGCTTACCCGGAGGATAGATGTTAAACAATGTCGATTTAGTTAGAAAACCTCAAGATGTAAAACCCGTCCTGCAGAACACAGACGTTGATGATGATTTCCATCTTTTAGACCAAATCGACAATATCCTCGATCTCGATGAGAACCAGTATCCGCGCTTCACTTTGGCCAAGAACAAAGCTCGCTTTTTGCGCATGCTGAGTTGGTATAAGAACAAAGAGGAGTGGTTGGATGTAGCTCCCTTGAGCGGCGTGAACAAACTGTTCAAACAGCAGACCAAAGAGCTCGAAGGCATTCGCTCGTCGAAACTGGATTATGAAATGGAGCTTGAGACCGGTACGTTGACGCCTTCCCAGCGCTCCTATCGTCGTGACGAGTTGAAGATGTGCAAAGTGCAAGAGAAAATGGCCGTGCACCTAATCTCGAAGATGCAGGTGAAGATCAAGTCGGGCCGCCGCTAACTGAAGACGCTTAAATACTTAAATAATAGTCGCTTCTGAATGAGGGCTGAGAGATCAGCCCTCATTTCATTTTTGCCTGGGACGGACATCCGGCGGTAGGGCCTAACATTTCCGGAAATATACGCGACTTGAAGTCGCGTATATTTCCGGAAATGTTAGGCCCTACCGCCGGCAAGGGTTGCCGGGGTGGCTCAAAAGTAAACGTACGTGGTTTCAGATACTTATCCCAGTTTGAGAAGGTCTAGGCACTTTTTTCCTTAAATTCTCATCGTGAGCCGCCGATAGAGTCTATGTGAGCCACGATTGGCTTACATTGAAATACGGCAGGGGGGACTCCTGCCACACAGTAAACCAGGCGGAGGTTTTAAAATGGCACGTACAATGGTGGTTCTAGTCGGAGACGATCGCGATCAGTGCGAGAAGCTCAAGACTTTGAGCCAGGGAATGGGATGCACAGTACATGTGTTCACTCCCAACGAGTGGGCGAAGAATCTGCAAGATCCCGGTAGCCGTCAACGGCTGATGGGCGAAATGCCGGCTCTGAGCGTAGGCATGAACCCGATCAATGAAGGTGCTAAGATTTTGCAGTTTCCGCAACCTTCTTTGGGTTCGGAAGACGGTGGCAAAGTTCGCACGATCAATGAGCTCGAGAGCATCGCTATAGAAAACGCGATCCATGAATTCGGCGGTAACCTGACTGAAGCCGCAAAAGCTCTGGGCATCGGCCGCGCGACTCTTTATCGCAAAGTGAAGCAATACAATATCGATCCGTCGAGCGCTCGCAAAAAGCGTGCTGCTTAACGAATTGACCTAATGTGAAAGCCGACGTCATAGTATAGATCATGCGTCGGCTTTTGCTTTTTCTGCTGTTCGTTGGTTGCATTCTTCTCGGCGTCACATTGACCAAAGCCGGTCGCAACCGCGATGTCTACCGCTCCATCTGCGATCTCACCGCCGAACGCTTTTACAAAGAAAACGAAAAACTGCAAAACTGGGTGCGCCTCTGTCGTCTACAGGCCACGCAGATCCCCGTCTTCATCCGTGCCGACCGTTTGGTCGAGCAGATGCAAAATCTGATGAACACTTTGTCGGTGTCGCACTTTTCCATCTACACGCCCGCCGAAGACCGCAAAATGTGGAAGGGGGAATCCACTGACACGGGTATTCGCTCGCGCTATGTGGAAGAGCTGTTGATCGTCTATCGGGTTTTCCAGGGCAGCTCCGCTGAGAAGGCGGGAGTCAAACCCGGTGACGTCATTGTGTCTTTGCCGGGAATTGAACAGGTCACCCCTTGGGGAGCTGAGCGCCGCTCGGGGATTTTCAAAATAAAACGAGGCGAGCAAGAGCTGGATCTCACGCTCGCACCTTCGCCGCTGGTGATCGATGCCTCACCCACGGTGACGTCGCTAAAAAACGACACCGCTCTTTTGACCATCTCCAGCTTCCGCGCCGAATTCTTCGACCCCAAAGCTTGGCGGCAGGTGGTACAGCAGTTACAGCCGTACAAGCACGTGATCATCGATATCCGCGAAAACGCGGGTGGAAACTTTGTAGCTATGCTGCGAGCCTTGTCGTCGTTCGAGTGTGCAGAGCGTTTGATCGGTCGCCTGGTGCAGCCGCGTAAATTGGGCGTCGAAAAAGCAGCCTTCGATGACAACGTGGTCGATGCCCATCAGTTACGCGAACTGGAGTTATACCGCAGCATCGGGCTGCGCACGTTCAAAGACTATGGTTGCTATCGCGGCAAAGTGACCGTGCTGATTTCCAACGAAACATCTTCCACCGCGGAAATCTTCGCTGACGCGATGAAGTTCCGCCCCGGCTCGCGCGTATGGGGACAGCCTTCGGCGGGAGACGTAGTTCTGGCTGTTTGGTACGACCTGGCCACTCTGGGCAACGGCTATAGCTTTTCAATTCCCGAGGCGGTTTTCCTCAATCGTCAACGCCATGAACTTGAGGGCGAAGGCGTGTTCCCGCAAAAGGAACTGTTTTATGATCGAGGGGTTTCGCTTTCCGGTCGCGACAGTTGGATTGAAGAGAGCCTGCGTAACTAAATGCCGCGCTCAGGTCTCTAACGGCAAGTGTTTGCGGCTTGCGTGAACTTGGCGCCCAGCGTGTTGTCGCCTTTTTGTTTCAAACGGGCACCGGCCGCGAAAAACGTATCTAGCGATTTGTGATCGCTTTTGCAGGCACTAATGAAATACTCCAGCGACTCCGCCTCCGCGCCTGATTCGTAGAGGGCTTGCGCCGCACCGAACTGCGAGCGTGACTGTTTTGGATCCGCCTTCACCGCTGTTTTAAAGTAGCGTGCGGCCACCGGAAAGTTTTTCTTTTGTAAGAACAGCTTGCCCGCCGCCCACTGCACGAACTCGGAGCGGGGGAAGCGCTTCGCTGCATTCACAATGGTGCGCTCAGCTTGCTGGTCCTCGTCTTTGTCGAACAGAGACTGGGTCAGATAGACGTAGTGGTCGGGGAAATTGGGCGAAAGACGAATGCTCTCGCGGCAATGTTTCACGGCATCTTCAATAAAGCCGTCATTCGAATCCAAGCGGCATAGTTCACGATACAGTTCGGGCCTTGCACCGAAAAGATTGATTCCTTCGATCAAGACTTCGCGAGCTTCGTTGTTGTTCTTGTGTTGGAGAAGCGTGTTGAGCAACAGATCGTAGGCCGGCTTGAATTTAGGGTTGATCTTCAAGCCTAAGCGTAGCTCTTGCACGCCCGAAGTGATCAGATCGCGATAGACGTCGGAATTGGGGTTTTTATTGGCCTGCTTAATATAGGCTTGGCCCAGAATCATGCGATACTTCACGTTCTCGGCTTTGCGAGCGGTCAGGATCTTGAGCACGCGCACTTCGTTGTAGTGGTCTGTCTTGCTGCCATAGGCGCTGGCCAGCAACAAGAAGCCACTGTCATCGATACGATCGGTGTACGCATTGAGCAGTTCTATGACTTTGTCGGGCTTACCCTCGGAAAAATACAGAGTAGCGACCTCTTGGCGCAGCCGCACGCTATCCGGCTTTTTATTTAGCTCGGCCTCCATGAGTGCGGCGGTTTGCGCGAAGGCCAGACAGCTGAAAAAAGAAAGAAGTAGCTGGACCATAGTTAAATCGTAAGAACAGGCGAAGCAAATGGCAAGACCCGATTGGCTCTATTAGTTGCCGGCAGAGCTGTTGGTGCCCGTGTCGGGAGCGGCAGCGAGGGGCGCGGCTTCGGTCGCGCTGGCCGCCACGCCGGAGTCCTGGCTCGGCAATCCCATAACGGCCGGCTTCACCGTCTCTTGGAACGCGTTTTGCCGATCACCCAAGCGCCGCGCAAATGCGGGATGATTGGCGTTTGAGTTCATGTACGCGTCGATGTTGATGGCGCTTGATGGATGACGCCCGCGCTCGCTTTTGACATCGCTCGCGCTACTGCTGTTGGTACCGCAAATAGGTAAATCGACATTATTTAATCTGTAGGGTTCTCCGGCCTTGCGGCACCTCTTGTTGCTGGTCTGGCGTTTGACCGAGCGTTTGACTGAGCGCTGCTGGCGTTTCTGTTGCTTTAACTGGTGGCGAGCCGCTTTGTTGGCCTTGCGAGCCGAAGGGCGGCGCTCATTGGAAGGCTGTGAACCATTGTCGTCACAGAGATCCGGGCGAATGCCGCACACGTCACCGATGTCTTGCGCATGGCTCGACGGCGAGAGCAGAGCTAGCATTAAAAATGTGCTTAAAATTTTTAACAAACTATAAGCCCCTCTGATGCACCCTGGAACATTACTAAGCACTGCAAAGAGTGGACGAACAAAGGCGGCCTATATTGCCAGACGATGGCGATAGGCCAGACAGTGCCGACTAGATCGACACCACGTCAACTGTCTCATTGTGAAATAGACTCAAGCTCAGCGCCGCCATTGTAGAACCTCTCGCTTGAATTCCGCGCCTCATATTCCGATGCAAGAAGAAGCGCGCGTGATCACGCAACTCTCGTGAAACTGGTGCGCGTCTCATTTTGAGACGCGAGTTGTGACGATCTTCGCGGGCAGGTGCACAGAATCTTCGCGCTGTGCACCTCTTCAAAGCGCTTAGAGCAGGCATGTCTCTCGCTCTACAGGGGAGCAAGGGAGGAAGAACAATGGACGACAAAAAGAATCAGGTGCCCAACAATGTGATTCAGTTTCCTGGCCTCAAACGCAAGGAGAGCGAATCTGTCGCTGATCATTCCACTGTTCCGCCTGTTCCTACGGCCAAAGCGGCCGCCGCCGCCAAGCCAAAGAAGCGCAGCTCGAAGAAGAACTTAGCTGGCACGGTCTTGGCCATCATTCTTGCCACCGGCGCCGTCAATCGTTACGCCTTTCAAAACAGTGAAGCCACGTCCTCCGCCACCATGGCTTCCAACGCCACCGTCGGCCGTGGCTTGGCCAGCGTGAACCTGCATTCATCGCAACAACGTGATAGCGCTTGGGAAAAGGAATTGGCGGAAAGCCTCGCTTCGCCTGTAAAGCGCGCGGTCGCTGCCATTCAAGTGGGTCGTCCTGCCACTATCGAAGAGAAACTGCGCTGGGGTACTTTGGAAGAAAAATACACCATCACTTTCCGCCAGGGCGCTCATGAGATCGACAGCATTCTTTTGCAGAACGCGGGCAGCAGCGCTCCCTCGTACATCTTAAATCGCAACAAGTTTTTGAACGACTACGGCGGCTTGATGGCTCACGGTTACACGGGCGCCAAGCTCAAGTCGATTCAAACGGTCAATGACAAAACCATCGAAGCCTATGCTCTCTATGGCCAGGACGAAAAGCCTAAGGCCGAAGCGCGCTTCGAACTCGACCAGCACAAACGTCTGCTCTCGCTAAAAGTCGAGCCGACGCAGCTGTAATTCGCAGCTAGCCCTCAGTGAAAGCGCTCTTAATCCGATAAGTTCCATTATGGTCATTCCGGATTGGAGCGCCTCCAAGCGCCCACCGAAAATTGAAATCACGCAAGAGAAGGCTCTGCGTTTCGCACGTCCTCTGGATCGCTTGGCGGCGGCCATCATCGATTTTTGCATTCTATTGACGCCGACGTATCTTTTGCTGAGTGCGCCTTTGAAGCGAAACCTCACCACCAGCTTCATCCTCAACTCGGATCCGGATCTTTTTGTCCTTGGCGTTTCGCTTCTCCTTATGGCCGCGATTGTGATCATGGCCTATCAAACGCTGTCGCTGTTTTGGTTTGGCACCACAGCCGGTAAGCGGGTGCTTGGAGTTGAAGTCGTACCGGTGTTTGGCTCGGCGCCGCTGGCGCTGTGGGATTGCTTCATACGTTCGCTCATTTTCACTCTTGAAGTCCTTTGCCTTGGGCTTCCTTGGTTGGCCGTGTTTTCAAACGAACGTCGTCGCCCACTCCATGATCGCGCGGCGGATACGGTTGTGGTGACGCGTTCGGCACTTGGAGTGTCAACTCCAACTTTGGTTGAGCAAGGTCTCGTGCGCGGCATTTTTGCGACATGTTTGGCGCTGCTCGCACTTGTCACATTTATCGAAGTGCGGGGCACGGCTGAGCGTATGCGCATTGAACACGCCTTTCTCTCCGTGAGCGATCGTGAGATCGTTGAGTGCGAGGCAGTTTCACAGCACATGGAAGAAGACACTGAGGCCGATCACACGCGCTTAAATATGGCGATGTCGCTTTACGCGGCAGGATTGGTGGATCGCCCGTGCTTGGAGTCGGAGGTCGAGCGCGAAGTCGCTTTGCAAACACCGATTGGATCGGTGACCTACTTGGCGCAGGCGTTTGTGTATGCGGACGACGCCGAAGTCTCCAACTCTTATCTGGACAAAGTGTGTGAAGATGCGCCCGAAGCCGTCGAATGTGCCATGAGCCAACTGGTCACCGCCTGGTCGGATGAGGACTGGGGAGCGGTGGAGCAAGTGCTGCGTTCAGCTCCGAAAGGCAGCGGCTATTTGGAAGTGTGGGGCGTGCGTCACTATATGAAGCAGGCCCAGTACGCCCATGCCCTGCAGATGCTCGATGCCTTGGGCAGCCGTCGTGAGTTGGCCAACTTCAGCCTCGTACAAAGAGTAAAAGCTCTGTTTAACAGTTTCCGCGATAACGAATCACAAGTCGCCTTGCAACAGGCGGTGGTCGCGCTTCCCGATGAAGATCGCGAAGATGTCAGCGCCTGGATGTGCGTGCAACAGTTGCAAAACGGTTGTGCCGCTCTTGAGGGCGCGGCCTGTACGCAAGTGAAGCTTAGTGGTGAGACACAGTTTACAACGGCGCCCGCCGCTTTGGCGCAGGTGATGGCGAGAGAATGCAATGCCACGGCGCAAGTGGATTACCTGAAACTCAGTGACGAGGCCAAAGACGAAAACTGGCAGGCCTTCTTTCGCGCCAACCTAAAGCGTCAGCGCGAAGATCGTTCGGCGGCAGCCGCCCTATTTGCCAAAGTGATTCAAGCGGAAGGAACCCCCGAACCCCTGCGTATCGAAGCCGTGCGTCGCTGGTTGCAATTCGCAACGCCTCGCCAGATGGAGGAGATCACGGCTCTGTGGAATGGCTTTTCCTCCAAAGAGGCCTGGGTCAAGACGGGCAATTTACTTTTCGCGCGTTTGGCTGAAACAAAAAATCCTGAGCTGGCCATGAAAGTGGCGCGCCATTTGATGAACTGGGATTCCCTCTCGCCCAAAGGTTTCAATCAACTCTCCGCGATGATGGATACGGCGCCAAGTCAGCGCAAGCCGGCATCGGCAGAAAAGATCCGCGAGCATGTGAAGCAGGTGCTCGATAGCCTCGAGGGTGGAAAGTGATTTTCCCGATCCTGAGCGGTCTAATGAGCTTTCGTAAAGCGCCCGTGACTTGGATTCTGATTTTTTTAAACGTCACCATGACCGTCTATGCGACGCACAACTCGCCCCGCGGTTTGGAAGATCTGATGCGCAACACCTATTTTGTGCGCACGCAAGGTCGTCTGTACGCCGAGTTTTTGGCGGAAAAAAGTAAAAACGACTATTCCGAAATGTTGCTCGAACTCAGTCGTCAGGTTTTGGGCGGTGAGGCCGACAGCAAAGACTTAGGTGAGTTGGCTTTCCGCGATCCCGCTTTTATTCGCGCCGCAGACACCATGGAGAGCGCCGGGGATCAGGTGGCCTTTCGCCTGTGGAAGAAAAACCTGCTGACGTTAGAAGACATCGAGGACCGCCATCCGAGTTTCACTCTTGGTTTAAGCGCGCGCGACACCAGTCTGGATCGTTGGGTTTCTTACATTTTCGTGCATAGCGGATGGTTGCATTGCTTGGGCAATATGTTGATCTTGATGATCTTTGGCGCGGCTCTGGAAGCGCAAATAGGTGGCCTCGCGATGCTTGTCGTGTTTTTGCTCACCGGAGTTTTTGCGGCGGGCGTGTTTGCCACTTTGACCGGTGTTGCTAATTCTCCACTGGTCGGTGCGAGCGGGTCGATCAGCGGAATCATGGCGCTGTACTGCGTTTTGAATTGGTCCAAGCCGGCGCGTTACTTCTACTGGTTCTTTCTTCCCTTTCGCGGCTATATGGGATTGATCTATTTGCCTGCCTGGGTAGGCCTTATGTTCTGGGCCGCCAATGATCTTGCCGGTTACTTTGCAACTCCGCCCGAATTAGGGGGTGTGGCGCACACCGCCCATCTGGGTGGAGAAGTGGCAGGTGCATTGGCTGGGCTCATCCTATTCGGTCTCCGTCGCTTTTGGCCGGTGAAAATGAAAGATTCTGTCCCGCCGGGTGTGCCTATGGGCGTTTTAATCCCGTTTCTTCCTCCCGTGACTCGTAAGTCCGCCTAAGAGTCGTATTGCCTCAATGGCCGTGAGCGGCTATGAAGTGTTCATACGAGGTTGACTATGATTCTTCGGCTTTCAAGTGTTGTGCTGGCGTTCACTTTCTCTGTCGCGGCTCTGGCCGATAATTACTGCTTGGCCATTCGCGGAAACGGCGAGCTTGCCCCCGCCCATTGGGGTGCGGTCAGCAATGTGGTGGAGCGTCTGGGGCTCCCGCAAGTGCAGGCCGGAGGCAGCTCTGCTTCGATCACGATGTTTTTGCTCGACGCCATTGCTAGTAATCGCTATGTGCGGGCTGCGGGCGAAGAGCAGCGCAAAGAGCGCGCCTCGCTTCTGATCAAGAGTCTTGAGGGCTTTTCGAATTTTTTAATGCAGACCAAAGAGTTTAAGGAATTTAAGATCCTTTACGCTCAGATGATGGCCGTGCAGGAAGCGCAATCGTTGGAACAAGTGCAGAAGCTCTTGCAATCAGCCGCGTCGATTCGCGAGAACGAGGCGATCATTCGCTCCAGCCTGCAGACGGCGCTTGAGATCGGCCTGCTGAATAAAAATACATTGGGTGCGATTCAACGCTCTTTGCAACTCGTGTTGACGGCACCGGATGTGCAGACCGCGCAGCTTGAGACCGAGCGTCTGCGCTTTTACGTCAGCGAATTGGTTCAGTCGATCAGTGTCGTGGGGGAGTTTGACGCAGCCACGGACGCGAACTTGTTTTTCCGCCCCGGTTTTGTCGACTTCGATGCTTTGGCGCAGCAGCTCGGCCAGATCGGTGAGTTCTACTCGGCTCGCGAGAGCAGCGCTCAAGACGAGACGGCGTGGCAGAAGTTTCTTAACAAGTGTGCTCCGATCTCTAAAGGCAAGCAGTGGCCTGAACTGGCCGCACGTGGTTGCGATGATTTGCTCAATCAGCTGATCGCTTTGCATTTTTCACGTCCGCATAAGAACTTCGCAGCTGAGTTGGTCGGTCAGTCCATTTCGAGTTTTCCAACTACCGCCGTGCTAACGGGCAACGCGGTAATTGAGACGGCGGCGGCTTTTGAACGCTATCAAGAAGAGCTCAATCCCAAATTTGGTTTGAGTTTCAAAGTCAGCACTCCACAAGAATTGCGTTTTGGCTATTGGGGTGATGAGGGTGATTTGCGCCGGGTCGAAAACTCTTTGGTGCGCGATGATGAGAAAAGTCGTCGTTTCTTGGCCTTGGGCCGCGCGCCGTGGGCCGAGATTTTGGGACTATCGCCGGCTGAGCCGGGCTTGTCCCCGCTAAGGGCGTTTTCGCACGGCAAGCAAAACTTTGTGTCGGCCGGAGGCTGGTCGGATTTGCATCCAGTGAAGGTGTTAAAAGCCGCTGGTTGCGAGAGTGTTGTCTATATCACTCGTCGTGGCGGAGAGTCGCTCTTTGCGCAAGGTGTGGCTAAACGTTTGTTGTCTATCGATCCGCAAGATGTGACGGGCACGGACACGAGTTTTGGTCGCAAATGGGATATGTTGCGTACCAAACCGAAGGCCGATGCGGATCGCAATTGGATCTTGAACAATCAGGGCGACACCTCGGATATGACTTCACTGTGGTCGCGGCTTTACAATGTGGCTAATCCGCAAAGCTCGCTGCGCCAGTCTCTGGCGGCGGCAGACGCGATCTTATGTACAGATTGGAACTCGTTCGCGTTGGTTCAGGGGCCGCGCGAGATGATTTCTGACGCGTACACCTCTCCTTATTTTGTGCCGGCGGGATCAAGGTTGGCTTCGCGCTCAGCATTGACACCGCGTTTAGATTCTTCGCAGCAACATGCGGACGGATATTATAAATACGTGGGGTGTTTTTAATACGTACCGTTTATTGACACCTTCTTCCGCAATAACTATCTAGATGCTTCAACATTTGAAATCTCAACTTTGGAGTATCTTTCGTGAAGAAGTCATTCGGCCGTCGGAATTTTCTTCATCAGCTTTCGAGTGCGTTAATAGCCACTTGGGGCGCATCTGTTTTTTATTCTAAAAAAGCTTTCGCGCAACTAAAGCCGTTTGCCTTTCATCAGAAGGCAGCGGCGGTGCCGGTTTTTTGTACGATCGCGAGTGGATCGAATAAATCGGCGACTTCTCCTACTGGCGTAACTTGGACGGCGGGCACGCTTCCCTCTTCTGCCACCTGGAGTTTGTTAGCGCGAAGTACGACGACCTTTTGCGCGGTGGCGAGTTCGGGCACGACGGCGGCGACCTCTTCGGATGGTCTCTCTTGGACAGCGCAGACATTGCCGACATCGGCGTCCTGGTCGGCGATCTGTTGGAATGGTTCTATTTTCTGTGTGACCTCGGTGGGTAACAAGGCGTTGACTTCGTCGGATGGAGTGACGTGGAGCAACGTCACTTTGCCTAACTCGGGCACGTGGGACAGTTTGGTGTGGAATGGTTCGGTTTTCGTGACTGCCGACGGCAGTGCGGCTGGTGGAACCGGTAGGGTCTTGTACTCCAGCAACGGCACCTCATGGACAGCGGTTACTTTGCCTGATCACTCCGGAACTCCTTCAACGGATCTGCGCTCGTTTCGCGCTTTTAGGAATGGAACCAAGTTCTATGTGGTGTCAGACAGCTGTGAGGCTTATACCTCCACCAATGGGAGTACCTGGACCGCTGTAGCTTTGTTCCCCAACGCGCCTCCCTTGATCGGGACTTCGAATGGCACCAACTTTTGTGTGATTGAAACGTCTGGTTCTTATGTTCCCGCTGTTTCGGCCGATGGAATATCGTGGACCTCAGGTACACTGAGCGCGGCTTCCTGGAGGGGAGTGGCGTGGAACGGCACGACTTACTGTGCGGTTGCCAGCGGTGGAACGGCGGCCGCCACATCCACTAACGGCACCTCATGGACCGCTCGCACGCTGCCGTCATCAGCTTCGTGGACTGCGATCGCTTGGGGTTAGTTCCACGCCCGTCGCGCGACGGTGTGCGTGGCGATTTTCTGCCGCTCGCTTAAGTTACTTGACGTTAGTTTTCCCTAGCATCCGATTGCACGATCAGGCATAGAACTTGCGGCTCGGGACAAGAGAGACCTTGTCTCGAGGTTCTAGTGGAATTGACGAAAAATATTTTCAGAACCATCGTCTGTTTGGCACTAGGCTCTGCTTTCACAACGCATGCGGCAATCGTGGAAGTGTCCAACTGTGAAGGTCTGCTCACCAGTTCGATCCGTACTTCATTGTTCGTAAAAACGGCGCTACCTGAGCGGGAGAGATCGTTAGGGCATATCCGGCATCGTGAGGGGTGGCTCGGTATCGGATCAATCCTCGGCGGCGTTTATGTCAGCACTGATAGTCTTTCCATTCAAGATTACGAAGGTTATCGTCGAGAGACGGCGGACTCCGGAGGCCTTTGGAGTGTCGGAGATAAACAATATCGAGAGCTGGTGCGCGGCGGGGTTGAAAAGGTTGTGGTTTTATCGGGAGCCGGTCCCGATCCAGTTTTAATTGCCCGCTCGCCGGCATTGAAGCTTGAGGGCGCTAAAGCTTTAGAGGTGGATAGCAAGCCGGTGGCGAGTCTATTTTCAAAAGGCTTCAAATTTTCCATATCGCCGTCTGGCGGAACTGTCGCTGTTTCCAAGCTGACATCCATTCATTTTATAGATTCGGATTCTGGCAAAGAGATCGGGAGTTTCAGACCGAACTCTCCTGCATTTCTCGATATGGTTTGGCTCCCTGATGGAAAGGCGTTGGTTGCGATCTTCGAGGCGCAAAAAATCTCTCTGCAGAAAATCGATCCTGTCTCAGGACAGAGTACGCGGCTGCCCTTGATTGCTTCTGAGCATTCCACTGGGGCAAGGCACCAGATGTCTTACCTATCGGCCGCCGGCCGTATAGTTCTTGTTTTGAACAACGGGGAGACGGATCAGGTGATTGCATTTGATCCAGAGACGGGAAATGGCCAGTCCTTCACATTGCCGGAACTTGTTAAGGGCATTGAAGTTTCTTCTGACGGCAGATTGCTCTTGATCCAATGCACGAATTCAGTCCGTATATTTGACGGAGCTGATTTGGCGAGGGGAGGGATCATTGTTTCATCGTGGTCGGGTGTGCTGGATGCGACATTCAATTCTCAGGGCGAAATCTTTGTCGCTGAAAATGATGGTAAGCTCAGCTTGTGGGCTACGCCAGACCACAACCATTCCATGAATGACGGCGCCGTTCAATTCAAGTAGACTCACTTCATGTCGATCAATTCAGAAAAAGACTTAGCAGGGTTGCGCAAAGTCGGTCGAGTCATCGCCCGTTGTCTTCAGTACATGCAATCGAAACTTGAACCTGGCATCACAACCAGCGAGCTTGATGCGCTCGGTGGGCAGTTTTTGTCGGCACACGGAGCAAGGTCGGCTCCGAAGCTTACGTATAATTTCCCTGGCCATACATGCATTAGCGTCAATGAGGAAGCCGCCCATGGTATTCCGGGCGCCAAAGTCCTGAAGGCGGGAGACCTGGTCAACATCGATGTTTCGGCTGAGTTGGACGGTTATTTCGCAGATACGGGTGGGTCCGCAATCATTCCTCCTGAGTCCAAGCTTCACTTGCGGATTTGCGCCGTAGCTAGAAAGGCTCTTGAGAGTGCGATGTTAGAGGCGCGTGCTGGGGTTAGATTGAATCGGATTGGCTACGCGATTGAGGCTGAAGCGGTGAGAAACGGATTCACCGTGATTGAAAATCTCGGCAGCCATGGTGTTGGTCGGGCTCTTCATGAAGAGCCCGGTTTTATCGCTGGTTATTACGACAAGAGTGACAAACGGATATTGCAAGAGAATCAAGTCATCACGATCGAGCCATTCATTTCCTCTGGGGCTCGCGAAGTCTTTGAAAACGGTGACGGCTGGACATTGATCACAAATCCCGGTGTCTTTACCGCTCAGTACGAACATACGCTGGTGATCACTAAGGGCAAGCCGCTGATCATGACTTTGCCGGCGTAGAGGACGGTACAGAATCAATCACCCATAAAGTCCCATCGACCTGAAGCCCTCCGTGCGGGCTTCATTCTTCACTCGGAACAAATCCCCGTCTCATGGTGTTCTCCGTCACCACCCGTGGTTCCATAAACTGCAGCAAGTAATCCGGCCCGCCGGCTTTGCTGCCGATGCCGCTCATTTTAAAGCCGCCGAAGGGGTGGCGCTCCACCAAGGCCCCCGTGCTGCCACGGTTTACATACAGGTTGCCGACTTCGAAATCACGTTTCACGCGCTCGATCGTGGCGGGACTGCGCGAATACAAGCTTCCGGTCAACGCGTACTCAGTTCCATTCGCAATTTTCAAAGCGTCGTCCATATCACGCGCTTTGATCACGGCTAGAACCGGGCCGAATATTTCTTTCTGCGCCAATGCACTCGCAGGATCTACATCACGGAAGATGGTCGGCGGCACATAGTATCCATCCGTCGGAGCATGTCCCTGGAAAGCCAAGGCCGACGAGCTCTTTGCGCTCTCAATCGTGGACATAATGCGCTGGTAAGCCTCTTCGTCCACCACTGGCCCCATGTACGAACGCGGGTCTTCGGCCGCGCCCACATGGAAACTCTTCGCCGCCTCTAGCAAACGCTCCAAAAAGCGTTCATACAATGGTTCCAGAACAACGGCGCGGCTACAAGCCGAACACTTTTGCCCTTGGAAACCGAAGGCCGAGTACAACACACCCTGTACCGCTTCATCCAGATCCGCATCCGAATCTACGATGATCGCATTTTTTCCGCCAAGCTCTGCAATCACGCGCTTGATATGAGTTTGGCCTGGATGCACAACGGCGGCTTGTTTCAAAATATGCAGGCCCACATCGCGCGAACCGGTGAAGGCAATCAACGACACGTCTTTGTGGTTCACCAGATACTCGCCGATCTCTTCGCCGTAACCGGGCAGGTAGTTGATCACGCCCTTCGGGAAGCCGACCTCTGTCATCATGCGCATCAATTCAAAAGCGATGATGGAACTCTGCTCGGCCGGTTTCATAATCACCGTATTGCCGGTCACCGCCGCCGCCGTCACCATGCCGGTCAAGATGGCTAGAGGGAAGTTCCACGGCGCAATCACCAAA
Source organism: Bdellovibrionales bacterium (assembly GCA_019637855.1). Taxonomy (GTDB): domain Bacteria; phylum Bdellovibrionota; class Bdellovibrionia; order Bdellovibrionales; family UBA1609; genus JALHOQ01. Next base: position 143,279 of record JAHBUX010000007.1, on the reverse strand, counting down.
GAGACTCCCCGCGGTTGATAGGTGTACAAGCTCAGCTCGCCAGGCACCCGGCCCATTTTGCGCGGTTGAGCCAAACGGCGCATTTCCAAAGCGTAGTAACGGCAGAAGTCGATGGCTTCGGCCACGTCGCCATCAGCCTCACGCCACTCTTTACCGACCTCATGCACCTGCAAAGCCGCCAAACTAAATTTCTCAGCGGTCATGCGATCGGCCAGCTTATCCAGCAGATCGGCCCGCACCGATGGCGAGGTCTTCGCCCAGCTCGGTAAGGCTGCCCGTGCGGCTTGCAAAGCGGCGTCGGCCTCAGGCACTCCAGCGACGCACACTTGACCCACCACCTGCGAGGAGTGTGAAGGATTCAATCGCGTCAGAGTGCGCGCGGTTTTCACCTCGCGCCCATCGATCACCAACGGGTAGGTGCGGCCAAAGCGCGCCGTCCAATCGGCCAAAGACTTCTTCATCAACAGGCGTTGCTCCGTAATGGCGTAGTCGCAAGGCGGCTCGTTATAAAACTGGTTTGCTGTACGAATCGGAGTGCCGTCGCTGGCCAATAGATCCTCTTGCGGATCTTTCAGCAAGACCTCAGTCGACACATTGTCGGCGAACTTCGAACGTAGGAAGGACTCATTTGACGTGTTCTCAAGCAAGCGGCGCACCAAGTAGGCCATACCGGGGATCAACTCGCCGATGGTGGCGTACTCGCGCACGCGGTAACCCTCGCGCACCAAAGTGCGTTTGATATTGTCGGCCATTCCGAACAGCATCTGCAACTCGACCGCCCGTGGGTCCAAACCGCGAGCCCGCGCATAAGCGATCGCCGCCGAAATCGAGCGCACGTTGTGTGAACCCAACGCTAAGCGAATATGCGGATAACCGTCGATCAGTTTCTTGGCGCAAATCTCAAAGCAAGCGTCGGACTCTTTCTTGTTCAGGTAAACCGGAATGCGCCAGCCCTTTTGCCGCGCCAAAACAGTCTCGAAGTCCCAGTAGGCACCTTTGACCAAGCGAATGGTAAACGGCACGCCCCGGCGTTTTGCCAAAGCCACCATACGATCGACGTCGGCCGCTGAATCGCGCAAGTAGGCCTGAATCACAATGCCCCAGTGGCGGTAATCTTTGAACTCGGGCTCAAGGATCAAGTCTTCAAACACGCGCAGCAGGAAATCCTTATGCGCATATTGTTCCATATCCAAATTGATAAACACGCCGTTGGCCATGGCGGTACGGAACACCTGACGCAAGCGATCTTTAGCGATCTCTAAAGAAGGCTCCCAAGCCGCCTCATCGATCTGCGAATACAGCGCGGTCACTTTGACAGAAACATTCACCTTAGGAATAGGGCCGCTCTCGTCCTCATCGATCTGTGGGATGTTCTCCCAAGTCTTCGCGTCTTTCGCCAGCCACTCGATCAACTCCAGATAGCGCGACAAGTACTCTTGCGCTTCCTTCTCAGACAAAGTGGCTTCGCCCAGCAGATCGGCGGTGAAGGTGATCTTTTGTTTGCGCGCCTTCTTCAAAGCGGGCAGGGCGTCCTGCGGGCTTTCGCCGGTGATAAACATCTTGGCCATGGAGGTGACGTTCTTCTTCACTGCACCTGCAAGAATGCCGGGAGCCAAAGAGCCTAGACCCAAACCAAAATTGAATACGGACGGCAGATCGTCGCCGCTTTCGGCAAAGTACTCTTTCAAGTGCTTGGCCACTTCCGAACTGCTTTGTAGATACGGAAGCACATCCACGAAGCGGAACATCTGCACTTTGAAGTGCTCGTTCTTCATCGACCAATCCATGATCTTGCGATACCAGGTGTCTTTGCTGAACAGCGAGGATGAGTCTTCGTCGAGTGATTTGAAAATGCGTTCGCCGGTCTGACGGACCGACAGCTCTAAGTCGTTTGGCTTCATGAATCTCCCCTAAAATCTGGAAGCCGGCACTATGGCACAAAAGGCGAGAGGTGGGGAGGTTTTGCCTCCCCCCTTGCGAGGTGGGTTATTTTGATGGGATTTTTAGCTCGCTTTAGGGATCCACGACTGTGGTCGAGCCGGACAGTTGCAGTTCTCTATAGGCAAAGAAGATACCAAGCCTTTCGGTGTCACCTTGTCCTGAACCCGTGGTCTAGTTTCGAGCTGAACCGGCAATGCAGAGCGCATCGCCTGTTCGCGAGGGTGCAAAATGGCCCCATCGATAATTTATGATTATACATAACCATCTCTATTGTTGATAAATGCATTCTAGGCCGATCTATGAATAAGTAACTGTGATAGAGCTTCTGTATACGGCCTTTTTGCGCGCTCCAGGTAAAACCGCTGTCTCAATTCCATACGCCATAAAAACATAAGTAAATTCATTGGTTTATCTGTAGTTATTTGCACGTTTTGTAGACTGGCTGTTATCAGTACTCACAGTCGGCTCACAGCGGCGTTTTCCGGACTCACAAAAAGGTAAGCAATTTCCGATGGTTGGGTGCGGGCACTCAGGCCTCAAGATTGCCTTAGTGAAGCGAGGAAGGAGCGCACGAAGTGAAGCTACGCTTGGGTTTATCTATACTTTTAATGGTGGCCATCGCCACACTTATTCAGGCGTGCAGTCGGCCTCCCACTCCGCAAGAGTCGTGCAATTTCGTCCAGAATCCAGAACAGCAGAGAGTCTCCTGGAAGAGCAGTTTGCCAGTTAAGCTCTATCTGCATAGCTCCGTACCGGCGGAGGCTTACCCCGTAATTGACAAAGCCATTTCCGAATACAACTTAACGGTAGGCGGGGGCCGCGAAATGTTTAAGATCGTGGCCCGTGGCGCCAGTGGAGATATGAACCCAGGACGGGATGGATACTCGATGATTTATTGGTTCGGTAGTTGGGACAAGAGCCGTCCTACCGAGCAAGCGCGCACGACTATTTACTGGTCTGGCTCAGAGATTTTTGAAGCCGACATCCGCATCAACGCGGCCAATTTTAGGTATTACTTCGGGGAAGATACGCACTTCAGCGAAGTCGATTTAAACAGCCTTATGGTGCATGAAATCGGCCATGTCCTTGGTCTAGCCCACAATGTAACTAGCGGAAGTGTAATGAATATTACGCTCGATCAGGGCCAGGTGCGGCGCCGCTTAGGTGCGATGGACCAGACTAGTCTTAAGTGTGAGTACTGAACTTGCAACTTAAGGAAACTAGACGAGGAAACTCGTCCCGAAAAATGTAAGGTAATTTAAGTTTGTGAACACAACCAAGGTCAGTAACATGGAAGTTGTCAAGACAAGGGATTTAAAGATTGAGGAGTCAAACTTGCAAACGTTAAACGTGCAGAACAAGGATACGAGCGCCGCTCCAGTCCGCGAACCTTCTCGCCGTACGGCGGAGGCGCTGCCCGCTTTACGTCATGAAACGAAGGATGTCCTCAAGCAGCTGCATGCCAACATCAATTACCTAGAGGATCTAGGTGGTCGCTTAGGCTTCGTACTCAGCGAAGTTCGCTCCGTTATTCGCCGCTAAGGCTTTAAGTCGATCGCATGCACATAGACACGGAACGTCCGCACGCCTCGGCCCTCGAGCTTCATGATTTAGCTAAAGCCTCACCGCAAACCGTTGCGCTGAACCGCGCTCACGATGCCGAGATTCTGCAATTCTTCGACAACGCCGGCATGGGCGGAAAGATCCGTTTGCTTATGCGCCGTCGTCCCCACTTCTGGGACCTATTCGATCAGCGCGGCGGAGTGAGTCGGGCACTAGGGATGCGCGACTATGAAGGCCGCTTGATCGGAACCGGCTCACTCACGTCCACCCCGTGTTTTATCGCAGGTCAAGAAGGCCGCTTCGGCTACATGTCGGATCTTCGCATTCAAACCCGCGACAAAAGTCTGCGCTTGGTGTGGCGCGATCTGTTTGCGCGCATTCTGCAATATGGTCCCACGCTAAAAGAGCTCGGTGAGCGTGGTCGTTTGCTGTGTGTGATCATTGAAAGCAACGCGCGCGCGATCAAAGTTCTTAAAGAGAGCGTGCACAACGGTCAACGCCTAGTGAATATCGCCCCCTATGCGATGATCACTTTGTTCAAGCGTCTACCGCGCCCGCGCCGTCGCTCCACTGAGTTCAGTGTAAGTCAGCAAACTAGCGTTGAAGAGTTAGAAACGTTTTTGGATTCAGTGCAACGACCTCAGGCTTTTGGCCAATGCTTTTTGGGGCCGCACTTTGAACTGCGCCGCCGGCTTAAGGAGTGGGTTGGATTTTCGCTGGGCGATTTCTATGTGGTGCGCGATTGTTCGGGGCGAATGGTGGGATGCACGGGCCTATGGAATCCCAACCACTGCAAACAGTCGGTGATCGAAGGGCCGTGGTGGACGCGTATTTACAATATGTTTGCTCATGCTCTACGGCTTCCGCGTTTTGGTCGTCCATTAGAGATCGTCTATCTGACGCATTTGAGTTTTGCCTGGGATCTTAGCGCCGAACAAAAGGCCGAGGCCATGGCTCAGCTGATGGACGCCCTATGGCCGGAAAAACGCAAGCGTCGGGCTGAGGGGTTGGCGTTCTGCGATTTCAAAGAGTTCTCGTTGGCCGGTCAGTTGAAAGGCTATCTGAAAGTGCCGGTGCATGTGGGACTCTATACGGTCATGCCTGAAAAAGAAGTGGCGGGCTTTGACCGCAATAGCTTGGGACTGTTTCCGCCGGCGTTCGAACTGGCGCTAGTCTAAGGCAAAGCCTTTTCGAGTTCTTTAAGCGTAAACACATTGTCAGCCAGCGGTTTGTCGAACTCCACCTTGCCGTACACGATCTCGGTGGAAGAGTTTTCGCGCGTTAGATCGCGCATGGTCAGACGGGTGGGGATAACATACTTACCGAAGGTTTTGTGGTCCGTGCCGCGCAGCTGTTTCACCAGCTTGCCGGCCTCTGTATAGAACTCCTGCTGCACCAGGGCTCCATCTTTTGGCGTCACCCAAAAGATCACTTTTCCCCACACGATCTTGGATTCAGGCTTCGGCATGCCTTCGATCTTCACGGCCTTGATATCGCCGACGCTTTCTTCGCCGATATACTTGTGAACATAGTCGCGCTCCAAATGACTCGACTTCACCAGGTCGTCGTTTGAGAAGTCGGAGCCCATCCAGCTTTGGAATAAAAGGCTTGAGGGGACTTTGATGGTTTTTTCAACACGCGGGAGATACTGCCACAAGTCGGCTTTGATGCGCAGGTTGCCGGTGCCTTTGTCGCGCGCCGGCTCGAGCACGCGCAACAAGACGCGCTCTTGGCCGCGCGACCATACGCGGATGGAAAGCTTGCGCGCATTGCCGCGATGATCAACGGTCATATTCATATCGCCGGAGAAAGTCTCGCCGCGCGAGTTGCGCTCGAGTTTGCGGATGAGCTCTACGGCTTTGGCATCACTTTCGCCAGAGCTGGCGGCAGTGGTGGTGGCTTGCGTGCTAAGGCTAAAAACAGCCAGCAGACACAACAGAGTTCTCATGAATCCCCCCTTGATTTGACCTACGAAACTTTACAAGCTTCTCATAGCTTCGATGGGTGTCAACTTCGAGGCCCGCCACGCCGGATAAAGGCCGGCCACTAACATAAAGGCAATGGTGATCAGCGAAGAGCGCAGAATTGAAACCAGCGAGAGCTCTGGGAACACGGTCATGCTGAGCGAGAATTGGCCCGCCGAGTATTGATCGCCCAAGAACATATGCAGATCGAAGCCGAAGATATGATGATAGGTCACCATGGCCGAGCCAATCGCAGCGCCGACAGTCAGGCCCAGAAGGGCGATGCCGAAGGTTTCGAGCAAGACTAGCGACACCACTTGCTTTGAGCCGGTGCCGAGAGCAGCCATAACGCCGAATTCGCGGGTGCGCTCAAACACATTCATCATCATTACGTTTACGATCCCAACTGAGATCACTAAGAACAAAATAAAATTGATGGCGTTATGAATGGCGCGCGAAAAACGCACGATGCTGTAGAGTTGTGGAACGGACTCTTTCCAGCTGGTGAACTTCAATCCGGCAGCCGCGGCTTTCGCCGCCATCTCTTTTTCAAAAACCTTGTCCTCCACGCCGGCCGGAAGGCCAAACACCAACTCATGCGGTCCTTGGATCTGCCCTAGGGCGGCCACACATCCGTAGTTGGCAAAAGCCATGTGTTTGTCGAAGGCCTTGGACTCGGTTTGGTAAATCCCGCGCACGCGGAACAAATCGTTTCCCAAACTGCCATCCGCCGCTTGGCCCATAACCACGACCTTGTCGCCCAGGCCGACATTTAATTTTTCTGCGTTTTCTTTTGAAATCAAAATCTGACGTTCGCTGCATTCCGCAAGCGAGGTCGGGGCCAGGTACTCTCCCTGCACTGTTTTGGAACTGAGGTTGGTGACCAGATTTTCGGCCTGCGGATCAATGCCGTCCAGCACAATGGGCATTGAGTTTTCACCGCTTGAGAGCAGCGAGGGGAAGTGTATCCGCGGCGACATCCCGGAAAAACTTTGCAGCTGCGCTTCGTTCATATAGTCTTGAATGAGTTCATCTTTGCGGTATTCGGCCGTGGAGACTTGGTAGTGGCCCACGTAAGCGGAAGTCACGGCTTCCACGATATCGTCGGCGCGGCCCTTGGTGATGTTGTCCGTCCAAATGGAAAGGGCGACACCCATGCTGAGCGAGCACACCGTGAACAGGGTGCGGCGCCAATTGCGCAGAAGATTGCGGAACGCGAAACGGGTCAGCAGATACATGGAGGCACCTCTTGGCTCTAAATTCCCACCGAAGTAATACTGTACTCGAATTGCAGGGCGTGAAGAAGACTTACGCGGGGCCTCCGGAAGTTCAGGCCCTTCATGGAGTGGATCTTAAGATTCACAGCGGCGATTTCGCCGCCATCATTGGACCTTCGGGTAGCGGAAAATCCACACTTCTCAACGTCGCCTCTGGGTTAGAAATGCCCTCACAGGGCCGCGTTTTTCTCACCGGTATCGATGTGGCGGAACAGACCCATCAGCAGCTTACAGAGCTGCGGCGCCATAAGCTGAGCTTTGTGTTTCAATCGTTCAACCTGTTTCCCGTTTTGAGCGCGGTTGAGAATGTCGAGTACCCGTTGTTGATCCGAGGTGATCGTGCCGCCGATGCTCGTCAGGCGGCCACAGAGGCGTTGGCCTTAGTGGGGCTAAGCGAGCGCGCTGGGCATTTGCCTTCGAAACTGAGCGGCGGTCAGCAGCAGCGCGTGGCTGTAGCGCGTGCTATTGCAATGAAACCGGCGATTATTTTTGCCGATGAGCCCACCGCGAATTTGGATTCGCGCAATGCTCTGCAATTGATTGAACTGTTCGTGACCCTCAATGCGGAGCTCGGCATGACCTTCTTGCTGTCGACCCATGATCATCGCATTGTCGACCGCGCCGCTCGCCGCATTCAGATTGAAGACGGACGTATTATTGAAGATGTGGTGGTCAGGGAAGGAACTCTTCCGCAATTTCCGAAAGAGCTTCAAACTTAATATCGCCGGCCAACAAACCTTTGTTCACCAACACTTGTTGATAGACGCGCTCGGGCTGCTGGTCCATGCGCACTCGCACCGGACCGAGTTGGCCAAGCTCGCGCGCCAGTTTGTAGTGGAACACTCGCGAGAGCGCCTCTTCAACGACGTTTTGAATCTTGTCGGGTTGAACATCGCTTGAACGCACCAGCACCAGGTAGTAGGGCGAAGTCAGCTGTGTGCGTACGGCGTACATGGTGAGCGGGCGTACTCCGGTTTGTTCTTCCACATATTGGAATGCTTGCTCGGTCAGCTGGGCCGAGAGTTTTTCTCCCACCAGATCGGTTTCGCGCAGGCGACCTTGAAATTCAAAGGTCGGAGTAGCGCCGAGAGTGCCTTTGACCAAGACCGCATCGTTGAGTTTGTAGCGCAGAAGCCCGTGCCCTCCGCTAAGGAGCGGTTGCACCATCTGGCCAGGCTTAAGTTCCCACGTCGGGTAAACACGATCGTTGTCGAGATCCATCCACTCGAGAAAGTGGCTGGTGATCGCTGCCGGGTACTGGCCTTGAAAGGGAATGGTCATCACGCCCTCGGTGGCCCACAGGCCTTTGCCTTGCAGGAAGACTGAGGGATGGCGGCGTCGCACCTGTTGTGCCCACATCTTGGAACCTGCCGAGTCCCAACAGCTGATTAAGGACAACATGGGCCAGAGATGCTCAATCAGCTCGGTGCCTTGAAACTCGCGCAGAATTTTAGCGCCGCGGCCTGAGTGCGGACATTTTAAGTCGGAAGAAAAGCCGGGTAGGCTCCAGCGGCCGGAATCTAAAGTTTCGGCCAACGATTCACGCCAGAGAATGAGTTTATCGAGCAGAGTGAGCCAGAAGGTGGGCGACCATACGGAGACCAAAGACAGATCGCGCCGCGCGCACAAGTGGGCCAGGGTGGCGAACTGTGACTCTTCCATGGTTTTGGTGTAGGTGACCGCCGACGGTACGGCCATCACGCGTTCAAGCATGATGCGTTTCCAGGTCGGCAGCAGTTCCAGGTCGTCGTTGCTCGGGCGCGAATCGCGTTGCTCCTGCGGTAGCCATGAGAGCGACCAGTACTGGCATCCTTTAAAAGCGCGTGGATGGTTGATGCCCACATCACCAAGCCAAGGCTGAATGGCGCCATCCATTTCGCGCATAAATGATTTCGAGTAAGGAATCCATTTTTGCGCTGAGGTTGAGCCGCTCGTGGGTTGATAGCGCTCGGTGTTCACACACACCTGTGCAGAGCCCGAATGCTTCTGACGCAATATATCCTGCTCCCAAAAGCTATAGTCCGTGACGGGGACCGCAGAGGCGAACTGTCGGTAAGACATTTTCTCGCCGAGCGCGAAACGAGCGCCGGTGCCGGTACTGCTTAAGCTTGCGAGAATATTTTTTAGAACTTCGAGCTGCGTGGCCTCGGGCTGGCCCAGGGCTTTGCGAAAGCGCCAGTAGCCTGGCAGCTGGGACCCCGTGACCAGTAAATGAATCATGTCTCCTGGCTCCGCAGGATCTTTTTGGCTCGCTTCACCCAAGCCATCGTCGCACAACGGGCGGCCTTTACGACATAGTAGCCGAACAGACGCCAGTCGATCACACCCAGGCACACCAGTTCGTTGCCCTTCTGCCAATCGGGATTGCGGTTTTGAAAGAAGGCGACGTTGGGTTGTGACTCCATCAGATTCCCGTCAATGGGAGCGACGGACGTTTTCAACTGACCCAGAGACTCTTGGAAGATCAACAGACCTGAGGCTTTGTCATAGGCCTCGGGATAGAGTTCGGAAGCATAGGAATCCATCACCTGCTGGACGTGAGCGGGGGTGCGCGCGTGGAGCGCCGGGTAGTATTCCAGAAAGTTGTTGGTCAAAAGCAAGTAGGTCTTGTAGCCCTTGGAGATCAAGAACCAATACAGATCGCCGAAGGGACGCTTCATCTTCTCTTTCAGCAAAAGAGAGGCGAAGGCGCTGTTGAGGACGCGACAGCCCCAGTACTCGGGCGCAAGAATGGTGTCGCCGCTGAAGATGCCAGTGGCCACTTGTTTGCGGCCGCCGCGCTCGAAGTCGATGCTCATGATTTTAAGAGTGGTGAAGCCGGCGATACGCCAAGTGTCACGTTCACGAGCGAGAAGGATGCGGTCTTTCTTGTAGAGGTCGGTACAGAAGGTTTCAAAGCTCACGCAATCGTAGAATTTTTCGAAGAGCGCAAACATCTGCTCGATTTCCGCGGCGGCCAGCTCCGATACGGCCACAGCGGAGCAGTCAACCTTGACTCGCCCCATTTATCTCCCCCTCATGGAAAGTACTCGCTCTTCTAACTGTGGAGCACAGTTGCCGTTCGGAGAAACAAAATTTTCGTCAAACTTCGGTTTTGTGCACCTTCCGCGTCTCGGATGGCGCATTTGGTACGGGTCAATGCCGTATTGTGTTGAAAACCTAGACGTTCGCTTTGCCTTCAGGCCCGCTGTTGGTCAGTATTTAGGGTGTGAGCTTGTATCGTAACAGCATCTTGTTTTTTTGTTTGATGTCTTCTGTAGCCCAGGCTGGGCTTAGTGTTCGCAGCAACCTGGAACTCAGCCCGCAGTATCGCCAGCTCGAACAGCGGGGCATGACTTCCATCAACGAAGTTTGGGATGTGTTCGGGCTGTTCAATACCCATCTCGAATGGTCTGAGGGCGATTGGTTTGTCGAAGCTAAACCGGAGATTCGGGCCGTCGGCAGCCGTGGGGTTTTGCAAGCAGTTCCGGCCGCTGTCAGTGTGCAGACCACAGATCGTGTGTTGTCGACGCGAAGGATTTTGTTTCGCGAGCGAGACGGCGAAGCGCAGTTCGATTTTGATCGTTTGAACGTGCGCCGCAGTTTTGAAAACGGAGACATCTATTTCGGCCGAAAGCCTCTGTCGATGGGTGTTCTGCGCTTTTTTCCGGTGTGGAACAAGCTCACTTTGCCTTTGGTGTTTCAACCCGGGCCTGAGTGGATAGAGAATCCGGATGTGATCGGCGGGTCCTATCAAAGCGGGCGCTTTTCGCATCGTCTGTTTGGCTCTCGTAATGCTGACAACGACCTGGTTTTGTATGAATCGCGCTTTGCCGGTGAAGGTGTCGACTTGCAAGCCTTGGGCGGTTATTGGTGGGAGAGCCCGGTGCTTGGGATGGCGGGGGCCTATGATATCCTAGCGTCGACCTTGCGGCTGGAGGCTTTGTGGATAGGACGCGATCGTAAGGTGAACCCGCATCAGCAAACGCAGCTGGGGCTTGGTTTTGAACGGGCGTTGTCGGAAAAGTGGACTTTGGTGGCTGAATCTCTGTACCAGAGCGCGGGCTTGGTGGATGTCACCAACACGCTGGCCCCTCCTAGCCCCTTTATGGTTTTGAACGGTCGTTGGTATGTCTTAGGCAATTTTTCCTATCAGATACACCCATTGTGGAATTTGCGCTTCGGCGCGCTGGCTGCCTTGGCTTCGGATGTGAGCTATGTGGCCTTGGGCGGTTTTGAGCACAGCCTGACCGACAACACCTCGCTGACCTTTAAGATCAAATGGCCATTTGGCAACAAGCACGGGGAGTTCGGCAGTGACCGTTACACTCTGCCGCTTATGGGTTATCGCTTAGGCGCTTCTCGCACGGTGCTGCTGCAGCTGCAGAGCACCTTTTAAGCCTTGGGAATCTTCACGGTGAGAATACCGTTAGCATAAGTTTGACGGGCGAATTTGTCGCGCACGGGGCGATCCAAGGGAATGACTTCGCGGAACGTTTGGTAGTTTTCCGTCGAGATGCGCGATTCGTCCTCTTTGATCTCGTCTTTAAAGCGGCGGCTTCCTTGAACAACGACTTTGTCGTCCTTCACGGTGATGCGCACATTTTCCCGCTCATGTTCGGGCACTTCGGCTTGGATGATGTAATGGCCATCGGTTTCCGTCATTGAGCCTTTGACCTGATTCATCTGGTAGAAAGGGTCGTTCTTCACAGAGGAGAATTTGCCCATGCTCTGCATAACTTCGCGTTTTTCTTTTTCGATGCTCTGGGCGAGATTGGCGCGCTGGAGCTTCACGCTCTCTTCAAAGGCGGCGTGGTTTTTGGCGTGCGCTTCGGCGAATTCCGCCCGTTGCTGGATCAACGCCTGTTTGTAGGTGAGTTCGTTGTTCTTGGCTTGCAGCTTATAACGTTCCGAGAGTTCAACCAGGCTTTTTTCCTCGTTCATCTTCTGTTGTTCGAGTTGGGCGCGTTCTCGCTCTTTGAGTTCGTTCATTTTTGCGCGGTTGGCCTCGGTCTGCTGGTGCACGCCCTCATCGCCCTCTTTGTGGATGCGAGCTACCTCTTTGGCAAAGTAGTTGCGGGTTTCTTCCATGTTCTGGGTGCCCTTTTCACGTTCCTTGCCGACTAGAAGTTCGTTCTCTTTATTGATGTCTTTGAGGCGTTGTTCGGAAACTTCTTTTTCTTCTTTCAACGCGAATTGGGTGCGCAGTTTCAGGTTGCTTTGGCGTTCCAGGTACTCTTGCCGCTGCTTTTCTATACGCTCTTGGTCCGAAGTGGCCTGCCCCTTGAGCTGAGCTTCGCTCCACTGGGCTTGCTTCTGATAAATCTGCTGATGTTGATCGCGCAGATTCTGGATTTTAGAGCGGTGCGCTTCCACCTCTTGCGTTGTTTCCAAAGCCGCCTGTTGGCGGACTTTGGTTTTTTGATCCTGAGCTTCTTTGACGATGTTATTCACGTCCATCTGGGCGCCTTGTTGGATCTCTTTGCGCCGTTCGTGTTGCTCTTGCGCGATCTGTTTGGTCACTTCGTTTTCGCGCCGACGTAGGTCGTCGCTCTTGCGCACGACTTCGCCGCTTTCGCGGCCAAGCGCGGCTTTGCGCATCTCTAAGGATTTTTCTAGGGTTTCCAGACCGGCTTCGCCACGCTGCTTGGTTTGTTCGTGACGGTTGGCAAGAGTGCGGCGCTCATAGGTCAAACGCTGTTCCGACTCGTTCTTCATTTGCTGAATGCGGGCCGCTTTGTCTTCGCGGATATGATTTACGGCCGCATCGCCGCGAGCGCTCTCTTCACGTACTTTCTTCTGTGCTTCGGCACGAGCTTGCTCAACATCTTGCTCACCTTTTTCCTGCAGCTCCTGACGGCGCTTGCGGTAGGTGTCTTGCAAATCGCGTAGCTCTTGCGCCTTGCCGGCGCGATCAGCTGGGATCTCTGACATGGCAGACCCTCCTGGTCATCACGTTCAATATTATCATCGATAACGTGCGCGTTATGCCAGTTTGCGCGTGCAACCGGTCTATTGTTTGGGGTTCGGGCAGGTCCGGGCGCGGTGGGCGGTCGAACCGCGGCACATCCAAGTGGCGCGATAACTCACGCTTTCCGTGGACTTAACGGCGTGAAACTGGCGGTACTGCGCCGGAGTCAGTGTCGAAATTTCAATGCGTTCCTGGCCCGTTGCCGAGTCGACGATGACCAGTTCAAAGGCGCGGTATTCAGCCCAAGCGTTAGTGCTTAGGCCTAGCAGGACCAAAAAGAGTTTCATAGAAATCGTATCGGCGGAACTCTGTCGCTTAATGACGGATGGAGTCTGCGGTGAACAGCGAATTCTCGACAATGTGAAAGTAGGTACGCAGGAGCATTTCGTAGGACTCGCTGTCGAGCGTATCTAAATAGAGCTGTTTTTCTTGGAAGGAAGCCTTCTGTATGAAGGTGGTGAAGAGATCCTGTATTTTATCGAGATTCTTCATGTGGAAGAGTTCGAGTTCTTCGGTCGGGGTTTTGAGAATCCGGGCGATCGTCTCATTGTCGAACAGGAGGTGGATCCCATTCATACTTTGGGCGAGGAGATGCTCAATCTGGTCGAGATGGGAGTCACTGATGCTAAGCTCTTTCACACCTAGATGTTTGGGTTAAATCTTTGATAGCGCAAGAGAAAAGCCCGTCGATTTGACTAACCAGACTTCGGTCGTTATCCTGAAGATAGGCAAGACCTTTGTCTGCCTCAGTTTGAGACAAGCGAATGGTGTATACTATGGGCATGAGTCGCAGTTCTAAAAAAAGAGTGCTCGAACCCATCGTCATCGATGAAGAGCACGGCCTTGTTTTTGAATCGGAGCAGGATCTTTATTCTCATTTCGAGAAAGAGATTCAGGTTCTTGAACGTGAGTTCTTTGGCCTGCGCTCAACCAACGACATCGAAGAACTCGAGTTCGGTAAGTACGACAAGCATCTCGAACGGCTGCTCGATGACCCGGATGAAGTTTGGGAAGACCCCAGCACGCTCGGCGAACAGCGCATGTTCATCTATATCCGTCGTTTCGACAAAGACGTGTTTCACGTGGCTGCTTGCTACCTGACCAAGAGTACACCTAGTTTTGTTTACTTACATTTTCCCACTACCGACAACGATTTGGTCGAGCGCTATCGTCGTGGCCAAATGGTTTTTCAACGCAGCAATGCGGACGTGCAATTGGGCGCCATCGAAGGCGATGCACTTCATGAAGGTGATGACTTGGCCGCCGGCTTGTTCAAAGCCATGCTGCTTTTGCGCAGTGATAAAGACATTCCGGAAGAAGAATTCCATATGTTTGCCGATTGCCGTGAAGAGACCTTGGAAGACGCCGATGAGATTTGGCGGAGCGGTGACACGTTAGGCAATGTCTTGGTGAGTTTCATTAAGGAGTTCAGCGAAGACGACGAATTTGCCTACGTCGTGGTTACAGTTGAGGATGCGCCGAGCGGCAGCCATGCGTTGCTGTTTTCCTTCCCCACGCGCGATAAGGGACTGTTGGACCGTTATCGCCATGGGGAAAACCTGCAGGCCGAAGAGGTTGTGCAGGAGAACTCGCACTAATCCCTAAAAGAGCCGAGACGGTAGCAGAGCCACTTGGCGAAAGTGGACAAGGTGGACGTTGCCGTCCTTATCGCGAACGCTTACGCATTCGATGATCGAGCCTTGACTGGTCACATTGACCTCAGCCGGGCCATTGATCACGTGATCTAGATCGTCGGTGTGAATAAATATCAGGTCGTCTTTTTCATTGAAGGATACGCCGTCGAGTCGTACCCCTTCCTCTTCGAATTGATCGCCGAATTCGCGTCCCGCCACCTCCACATCGATGGGGTGATTCTGCAAATTACGGGAAACGTCTTGGAAGAATTCTGACCACGAGCCTTTTTGAATCGGAATATTAGCCATGGGCTCACCTCCTGAGCATGATAACCGACCACCAGGGTGCAATCTGCGCACCATGGCCGCTAGCATATTGCGTTAATCGTGTGCAGTGACGTCGCCGCTGAGCTAGGCTTTTTAATCATGAGCAAATCGATTTTGTTGGTTTTTGCGACTCTTGTTTTTGCGGCCTGTTCCAGCGCTAAAAAGGCGAGCGGCCCCGTGCCTAAGCAGGTGGAGATCCTGTTCAATGCTCGCGCGGGCGAGACTTTCGCTACACTTTATCACTCCAATGCACGCACGCAGAAATTCAGCGAAGGGCAGTTGACCAATGATCGCTATGAGTCGGTGGATTTTACCGTTGAGACCAAAACCGTGGCGGTGAAGAACGGCGAGATCGCAACGGTCGTGAAGACGGTTGAGAAAGACGGGACGCTGGATCTACATAATTTGGCGTTCCCCGAGTTGAAGGAAGAGATTGAGTTTGTGGTGAAAGCCGATGGTGAGGTTCTAAAAGCGGGTAAATATCCTCCGCAAAGCATTTACTTTGTCCCGTCGTTGCCGATCCCCGGCCGTTTGGTCGAAGTGGGTGACACGTGGACCATGGAGCATACATGGTATTCGAGCCATGAAGCCATACCGCTAAAACTTTCTGTGGTGGGAATCTTGAAGGACATTGTCTCCTGCGAGGGTGGTCATTGTGCCGATATGGAAGTGTCGGGAGGGGTGAGTTTGGCGCTGCCTCCGAATGTGAAGACGGCGCGCTTTGACAGTCGGGTGTGGGGACGTTTGCTGTTTTCCCTCGCGCGCGGCGATGTGATTTGGTCCGAAATGCGTAGCCGCGAAGAGATGAGCGTTGAGGGCGATCGCAGCGTTTCGGAGTCCTGTATGATCTCACGCTTAAAAACGCTGCCGGGTAGAGCTCTGGAGTGCGATCCCCGCGAACAGGCGGTGGTGAGGGTTCCACGGTTCTGAAAGGTACCAGCTTCCTTTTTGGCATGCACTGCGCCACACAGTGGCTGCAGTGCATGCCAAAAAGGAAGCTGGTACCTTTCAGTCTCGCAGCTCCACCCAGGTCACGCCGTCCCCGCCGGTTTCAGGGGTTCCGGCTTTCCACTTTTTCACGTATACCGAGCGCGATAGGTAGTTTCTAATTCCCTTTTTCAGAGTGTCCGTACCGTGTC
The DNA here is from genome assembly GCA_019637855.1 of Bdellovibrionales bacterium. Taxonomy (GTDB): domain Bacteria; phylum Bdellovibrionota; class Bdellovibrionia; order Bdellovibrionales; family UBA1609; genus JALHOQ01. The sequence continues at coordinate 127,484 of JAHBUX010000007.1, read as the reverse complement.
CGTGCACGATCTTGATGCGGGCTTCTTGATTCAAAGCGGCTGTGTCCAACTGCTCTTCAAGCATGCGCACCGCTTCTTCAAGGTTGCGTCCGCGCAGATCCACATTGCGATCTTGGTCCAACGGCGAGGTGACCTCTCCCGCCCGGCGTACAATTTCGGTAGTGGGGTTTTGCGCTTGCTGCGGCGGTTTCAGCTGACTCCAGGACACCATAAGTCGCATCGGTCCTGATAAAATCGCCACTTCACCTTTTGAATTCGGTTTTCCTTGAATTACGGCATCGCGACCGATGGAAGGTGCAAATACTTTTGATCCCGGCGGGTAGGCGCGCGCGAAGTCGTCAGCGCTTTCGATCTGAGTCGCATTTGCTTTCGGAGCTGTCGAAGCTTTGACGATCTCGGGCATGCTCTGTTTGATCTGCTCCAAGCGTTCGTGACGGCGAAACACGTCTTCGACCTTGGTGTGCTCGATCATGGTTTCGATCTTTTTTTCGGCGCGTTTCACGGCCTGTTCGACCATCTTGTCTTTCTCGCGCTCGAATTTCTGCGCGAGCGCGGCATAGCGGCTCTTTTCGGCCTTGGCCTCTTTGCTTTCGGTTTGCACGTGCTCTTTGAGCAAGCGCAGATCTTCTTTGATACGCTCCACTTCCTCAAGGCCGGTGTGATACTGCTTGATCTCCGGACTTAAGAAATTCACCGCTTCATCCAAGATGCGCGCTTCCACGCCCACGCGTCGCGCCGTCTGCAGGGCCAGTGATTGGCCCGGAATACCCATCAAAAACATATAGGTCGGCTTGCCTGACTTCGAGTCGTACTCAAGACTGCCGTTGATCACGCCCGACGACGCGTCCCAACCCAGCTTCAGCGGACCTAAGTGTGAGGTGATCACACCAAAGCTGCCGTTGCGTGCGAAGGCATGGATAAAGGCGCGCGCCAGGGCCGTGCCTTCCTCTGGATCAGTCGAACCACAGATCTCATCGATCAACAGCAAAGTGGCGCCCGACTTGGATTGCGCGGCTTCGTTCAAAATGCGCAGGTGCGCGGCGAAAGTTGAAAGATGCTGATCCACACTTTGTGAGTCGCCGACCGCCACATGCAGGCGCTCAAAGAACGGCAGACGCGAGCCTTCGCCGGCGGCAATCAATAGCCCACAGCGCGCCATCTGAGCTGCCAAACCCACAGCCTTCAGCAAAACGGTTTTACCGCCGGCGTTCGGACCCGAGAGCAGCAGGATACGACGTTTTTTATCCAGCTCCACCGTATTCGGAATCACATCCACATTGGCCAGTAAGAGCAGGGGATGCTTTAAGTCGTTCAGGTACATTTCTTCCGCGTCAAAACGACAGGCGGTGGCTTGCATGTGCGCGGCGAGCTGGGCTTGGGCAAAGCGACTGTCGGCCTCGAGCATCAGGCGTTGCGCCACTTCGAATTCGGGCATGCGGGTGAGAAGGTACTCACTCAGCTCGCGCATCAGGCGCTCGATCTCTTCCTCGATATCCACCTCGATCTGGCGCAGGCGGTTATTCAGCGGAATGATCTCTTTGGGTTCCATAAATACAGTTTGTTTGCTTTGGCTCGAGGCATGGATAATGCCATCAAACACGTGCTGCTTTCCGCTGCGCACGGGTAAAACCCAGCGGCCTTCGCGGTTGGTGACGTAGCGGTCTTGGAGGACCGGCTCCATCTCATGTTGGCGAATGAGTTTGTCCAGAATGTTCTGCGTCTGGCGCACGACCTGGTTCTTTTCTTGAAACAGCTTATGCAAAGTCTCGCTGGCATCGCTGCGGATATCACCTTCTGGTGTCATCACCTGATCGATGGCTGACAGTGGTTCGGTGGCATCCATTAAGCCATCGCTCATCGTTTTTGGCCAAGGCGTGGAATGCTCTTTTAAAATCTCACGCAGGGCCAATACCTCAAGGCAGAAGTGACGTAGGTCACGCAACTCCATTGTCTTTAAAGTTCCGCCTTTGTTCAGGCGTTGTTGCCAGAGGGGGTAAAGATCCAGGCTCTCCATAAAAGGTCGGCGGCCCATGGCCAGAATCTGCACGGCTTCGCTGATCTCGTCGAAGGAACGAGTGGCCTCCTCAGGGGAGTCCATGGGCTGCAAGCGTTGCAGGCGCTCGCGTCCCATTTGGCTGGTGGCAAAACTCGAAAGGCGTTGAAGGATTTCGTCCCAATCTAGGTTGGTCATCCCTTAGGCTTACAACTGTTTGCGACGGAAAGCCAGTATCGGGAGCAACAGCAAAGTCAAAGCGATCAGAGCCGGAATCAGCCAAAAACCCCAAGTCATAAAAACCGTGGGCTGAGGCTCGCTGACAAACGGCACCTCGTAGAGATGTTGCCACGCTTGGTTCATCGGCGATTGTTCCAAAATTTCCCCGCTGGCCAAGGCTACCGCTGAAATTCCGGTGTTGGTCGAGCGTACGAGCGGTCGTCGCACTTCGATGGCGCGCGCGTAGGTCATATAAGAATGCTGATAGGGTTGCATCCAGGTGCCGTACCAAGAATCGTTGGTCAGATTGACGATCACTTGCGCGCCCTTAAGCGCCAAGTCGCGGCTGAACCAGTCAAACAGTCCTTCGTAGCAGATCTGCGCTCCGATGCGAGTATCACCTGCTTGCAGGACCGTGGGGCCCGGGCCGCGGCCGAAGTCCGCCACTTCGGGGAACCACTTGCGCAGGCGTGGGAACCAGTTGGCGAAAGGGAAATATTCGCCGAAGGCGAGGAGCACGGTCTTGTGATAGGGCTCGGCCAACCATTGTCCTTGGGCGCTGAGGATAAAAAATGAGTTGGTGAACTTACCGGTTTCTTTTTGAATGGCGTAGCCGCCGGTGATCAATTTGGTGTTGAGGCCAGTGAGGCGTTGGCGCAGTTTGAAAGAGTAGCCTGAGGACATGGTCGGCTCGCGTATGAAATCGGGGAAGGCGGTCTCAGGCCAGACGGCAAAATCCACTTTGCCCCCCGAAGCCACGACCCCTTCCTCCGTCAGCGCGAGGAATCTGTCGATGACCACATCGCGAAAGCCGGCGGCGCCCTTCTCGGCAACGATCTTCTCTTCATTGCCGATATTGGCTTGGGCGATGAGGAAGCTGCGTTTGTTGTCAGGTGCGGCTAGGTTCTGACCGTGGTTGTGACCAGTGACATTGAGAATTATGAACGCAATGAGAGGCGTGGCCACCCAGGGCCACCAGCGTTTGTGATCGCGATATTGCAGAAGCGCAATCAACAACAGGCCGTTAAACAGCAGGCCGATGTTGCTTAGGCCGATAAAGCCGATGGCGTCGGCCCACTGGAAGGCGGGAAAGCCCGCCCACAGCCAAGTGTAGCCAAAGTGCCAATCAAAGAGCATGGGGAAGGTGCGCTCGCCGATGCACATAAAGCACACCAACGCGAAGATGCGGGCGTGACCTTGTAGGCGAAATTGGCGGTCGAATAACCACCACACCACTCCGGCGAGCGGAATGGAGAGGGTGCAAATTCCGGCAAAGGCCAGCAGTAGCAAGATGGAGACGGCCCATGGCATGTGACCGAATTCATGCACAGTGTAGCTAACCCAATTGAAACCGATCAGCGTCAACACGAATTGGGTGATCCAGCCCGTCCAGAAAACTTGGGCCAGCGTGGGAGCTTTGAGCCATGCGATCCACAGTGGGATGAAGCAGAAAAAAATCGCCCACGGCGGGAAGGGAATATAACTTGTGCCGATGAGTAATCCTGATACTATACTTAATAGATATGGAGACTTCATGAGGGAGTTTCTCATATCTCAAGGCTAAGATATCCGCCAACGGGAGTCACGATGCCTGTGGATACAAGCGCCGATCAGACTACAAAGTCTGCTGCCGGCGAAATGGAACGGACGCCATTAACTGCACCTGAAACTCTGCGTGTGCGCTGCCCGCATTGCCGCAAGCTCTACCTCGTGCAATTTTCTGACATCCAAGAGGCCAAGCCGCGCTTTGAGTGCGTTCAATGTCGCACGCGCTTTTGGATGTCGCTGCCCGAGATGGATTTGACCGGTGAAGTGATGGGTTTGCCTCTTCAGGTCAAAGAAACACCTGTTAAGGCCAAAGCGCCGATCATTAAGAAAGAGCCGTGCCCCAAGTGCTTCAAGCCTATCGAGATGGGTCGCAACGAATGCCCGAGCTGCGGTGTTTTGGTTGAGAAGTACAGAAGTCAGATGGAGTTCAGCGAGCACGGTATCCCGCCACATTCGTCGCACTTAGCGACTTTGTGGAAGGGTTTGGTCGGTGATTACGGCAACGAGGGTTTGCACACCGAGTTCCTGAGGGTGTGTCAGCGCGAGCGCAATCTGGCTTATGCCGCCGCTCAGTACTCACAGATGCAGAAGCTGATGCCTCAGGACGAAATCACTTCGAAGCGCCTACGTGAAGTGCAGGCGTTGGCGATGACTTATCTCCCGCCCCGCGCTTTAGGTACTCGCGCTCCGCGCATGTACCCGCGTCTGTGGCAGATCCCGCTCATGGCTGCAACGTTGGTGATTATTGTGGGCATGATCGCCCCTGTGTTCCGAAATATGGTCGGCATTGGCGCCGCACTCTTGTTCTTGGCGGCGGCCTTGCAATTCCAGATGCGTCGTCGCGACTAATCACTCTGTACCGGCGGTTGTTTGCTCACTTGGAGCGGCTTCCGCTTTCGGGACAATCTGCAGCTGCTTCAGTCCCAAGTGCGACTGAATCTGCTTACCGAATGAATTGATGCGAGTGTTGGATGCGGTCTCGCGGCTGTTGTCGTCTTCATCTTCGTTCTTGTCTGAGGCAAACTCGTTCTTGCTGAAGGCAGAAGCGTTCTCCGTGCGCACTCCGTTGAAGGAAAGGTCGGAGTCTTGGATGGCGAGCGCGCGGTAGGAGTTCAGTCTTTTGCGATAACGAGTCTTGCCCACCAAGTTGATATCGTCATCGCCGGTCTTGGTGAGATATTTAATGATCTGATCGGCTTTGCGTAAGTTCGGATTGTTGGCCATCACAAGCGCGGCCACACCTGAAGCGTAGGCGGTGGCTTGCGAAGTTCCGGTCATATAGCCGTATTGGCCGTTGGGCAATGTGGAGATGATGTCGTTGCCGGGAGCGGCGATATCCACTGTCTGCTCGCCGTAGTTGCTGGACGGTAGAACCTTCTTGTTCTTATCGATGGCGGTGACGCTGAGGATGTTGGGCAGTCCGTAGTCGGCGGGATAGTATTTGTGCGTGTCCGAATTTGAGCGTTCGTTGCCGGCGGCGGCGACGAATAGGATGCCTTTGCGCATGGCGCGTTCGATGGCGGCTTTTTCGTCGGGGCTGGGGGCGACGCCTCCGCCCGAGTAGTTGATGATGTTGCAGTCTTTGTTGACGGCGTAGTCGATGGCTTTCACCGTGTTGACCAGGTTGTTCATGTCGGTGCCTTTGGGATCGTAATACTTAAGGATCATCAGGCTGACTTTCGGAGACACGCCGCTGATCCCGATGCCGTTGCCGCCTTCGGCGCCGATGATACCAGCGATATGGGTGCCGTGGCCGTGTTGATCGCTCACGTCGTTACTGTTGTTCGCAAAGTTCCAGCCGTGAACATCGTCGCGCAGGCCGTTGCCGTCGTCATCGATGCCGTTGGTGGCTTTGTCGCGGCCTTGGCTGTCCTTGCCGACCTCGCCTTTGTTAACCCATAGATTGTTGATCAAATCGGGGTGATGGATATCGGCGCCGGTGTCGATCACGCAAACGGTGATGTCGCGGCTGCCTTGCGAAATGCGCCAGGCCTTAGCCGAGTCGGTCATTTTCAATCCCCAAACGCTGGAGATGGCCGGGTCGTTGAGCAGAACTTCCACTTCTTTTTCGGGCTTGTTTTTGGTCGGCACAGGTTTTCCAAGTTCGGCCGAACGGCCTTTCTTGGAAACCGAGGAAGAGTCGGTGCTTTCAAAGTCGGTGGTTGCAAAGTACTGAACTGCACACAGGGCCAAGAGAGCTAAACTAAGGCGTCTATTTTTGAGACTGAATTTCATGAGATGCACTCCTCACTCATACAGTCTCTATGAGCAAGTCCCTTGCCGCACCTAACCCATTGAATTCACAACACTAACGGCCCATTTTCATTGCTAAACTAATAGGTCTTCGTCAACTCCGTAGACAGGAGGTAGGGGCTAACATTTCCGGAAATATAGGCGAGATGAAGTCCGGCGGTCGGCCGCCGGACTTCATCTCGCCTATATTTCCGGAAATGTTAGCCCCTACCCCGCCCCTTCGAGCTTTAGGACCCAGGCGGGGAATTCGATGGAGGCGTTTTTGGATTTCAACAGGGAGTAGAAGATCATGTTGCGCATAACTAGGCGGACGTAGACCCGCGTTTCTTCGTAGGGGATCTCTTCGATGAACTCCAACGAGTCGCCGCGGAAGCGGGTTTTCATCCAGTTGCGGATGGCATTTTCGTTGGCGTTGTAAGCGGCCACCGCCAGAATGAATTGCCCCTTATGCCCCTCCATCAACTCCTTCACATGAGCGGCGCCAACTTGAATATTGGTGCGCGGAGTATACAAGTCCTCCATGTGGCCGTAAGGGATCTTGTAAGTGGTGGCCAGCTTCTCAGCCACTTCGGGCAACACTTGCAGTAAACCAAATGCATCGGCCACGCTGCGGGCGCGCGGATCGAAAGCCGACTCTTGGCGCATGATTGCGTAGAGTAACTCTTCCTGCACGCCGAACTGCAGGGCGGCCGTGCGCACATCCTCGTTCCACGGCTGTGGAAATAAAAGTTCCGGATGGTTTTCTAAAACACTTTTGCGACGCTCGGGGCTTAAGTTGCTAAGGCTTTCGTAAAGTTTCATGTAAAGCCCGGCTTTGGCGTAAAACTTAAACATCGCCACCCAGCCTTCATCGTTTTGATCCTTCTGCTTCTTGTAGGCTTGCGAAGCCTCATCCAGCAGAGCGGTCATCACGTCGCGTTCATCCAAAAGATAGAGCCATTCGGCCAAAACCGTATCCAACGGAAGATTAGTTGAACCCGCACCCGATGTGGAAGAGTCGGCGTTGGTCTTCAGCGTGATCGCCAAACCCAACGACTTGTGCGCCAACAGACCGTAGTAGCCCAAGGGGTCTAGAGTGATCACTTTCTCATAGGCCAGTTTGGCTTCGTCATCCTTCTTGGCGTCGGCTAGAGAGCGGCCCAACCAAAACAACGCTCGCACCCGCAAGTATTCATCTTGCGTTTTCAAATCCAAATCGGTGAGGCGAGCGGCCGCAGCTTCATAGTGACCCTGGCGGCGTTCGTTCCAAGCGCTGTACCATAAGATTTTGTCGCGCAAGGCGCTATCAGTGATTCTCTCTTTCAAAGCCCGCGAGAAAAAATTAGATACGGCGGCGAAGTCCTGCGCCTCTTCGGCCATGCGCCCCTTCAGCCAGTACAATTCGGCCAAAGAGATGCGACCTTTCATCGTCTTTTCAATGCGATCAAAAATCGCCCGCGCCTCGCTGGCTTGCCCTTTGGTCCACAGCGCCCGGGCGTGGTGCACCTGAGCATCATAGCTAGCTGAGCGCAAAAACTGCGAACGCGGATTCTGCTTCAAAGCCTGGCGCAGAAAGTCCACCACCCGCGCGCACGACTCGAGATGTCCGTCCTTGCGGCGTTCGTTCTTCGCGGCTAAGCGCAGGCCTTTTAACGCCGTCAGTTTGTCTTCGATGCGAGCGCCGCCTTTGATCACGCGCTCATAGTAGTCGCGCGACTTCTCAAACTGGCGTGCCATGCGGAAGTCGGCCGCCACCGCGAGATAGTCTTTCTCCTTAGGGGCCGGATTCAGGCGGGGAGCGATTTGATAAAGGCGTTTGTTCAAATCCTTGATGCGATCTTCTTGTTTAAGTTCAACCGCGCGCTCTATCGCCAACTGAATCCACTTCACCTTTTCTGTCTGAGTGAGACGCTGCTTTGATTTCTCGGAGGCCAACTCAAGCTCAGCCGGCTTGTCGGACTGTGCTTGGGCCAATTGCAAGCTGACCTGCAATGCCAAATCTTTCATGTACGACGGCACTTGCGAGCGATCGATCTGACTGGGTTCTGTTCCCGCGCAAGTTTCCCATGCGCGCATCTCGGCCACTTTGCGAGCGGGGAACTTCTCGTCCGCCGCCAGCGCTTTAAAAATCTTGCAAGCGTCATCGAACTTCTCTTCAAGACTCAGCAGGCGTGCGGCCTTGTAGTCGCGAAACCAACGGCCTTGAGTTTCGTTCTCATTCACATTGGGCGGTGAACGCAAGGAAGTGGAGTGACAGCCTAAGGCCACCATCATCGCCATCGCTAAACTAGCTCGAAGAATCGACATGTGTAAATTGTAGGGGAGGGGCGTAGGACGGGACAAGCCAAACCCGGGCCGAATTGACCCGGGCGGCGAAGCTCGACTTAGATCGAGTTATACAGAGTAGGCTTCGAGACGGCGAATGCGTTCTTCCAGCGGAGGGTGTGTGGAGAACAACGCCAAAAAGCTCGAAGCGTGACCCGATATTTTCAAGGTGGCCAACGCCTGCTGGCTTTCATCCACATGACCATAAACATCGCGTAGCGACTTCAAACCGGCCAACATACGATCGCGTCCCGCCAAACGGGCGCCACCGGCATCGGCGCGGTACTCGCGCAGGCGCGAGAAGTAGCTGACTACAAGGCTGCCCAGCAAGCTCAACACGATTTGTAGAGCGTAGAACGTGACCAAGCGAATCGCATCACGACCGCGCTCGTCCACGTTGCTGGCAATGATACCCGAAATAATTCGAGCCACGATGAGCACCATGGTGTTGATCAAACCTTGCAGCAAAGTCATGGTCACCATATCACCGTTAGCGATGTGCGCGACCTCGTGACCTAAAACGCCTTCGACCGCGTCTTGATCCATGCGATGAAGCAAACCTGTGCTCACAGCCACAAGCGCCCGAGCTTTGGTCGGACCAGTGGCAAATGCGTTCACTTCGGGGCTGTCATAAATACCGACTTCAGGCATAGCCGGAAGACGAGCTTGACGAGCCAGGTTGTGCACCATCTCAACCAAACGACGTTGGCCGGGATCGTTGGTGGTGGGATCAATGATTTGAACGCCCATCATCCATTTGGCCATTTGTCGTGACATGGCCAAGCTGATGAACGCGCCACCAAAACCAAGGACGGCGTACCACAGCCAGATTGTTTGCTCGGTGCCCATGGAGATGCCGAAAGCCGAGGTCACTACACTAAAGGCGATCGACAGCGTCACCAGGATGAGGATGTTCACCACGGCAAACAGGAAAATTCGTTTAGCTACAGCCCACATTGTGGAACTCCTTCTTTAGTCCATAAGACTTAACGAAAATTTGAGGTCGCGGTCTGGTTCTGTCAAGTCCCAGCCTTGTGTGTTTTTCGTAGCGATTTAAAATAGTTCCTGAGGGAGGAACATCCTCATGCGGCGTGAATTTTTCTTAATCTCAGCGGTGATTTTTGCAGCGGTTGGACTGACTTCGTGGTTCTGGCCACCGGTGCTATGGTCGCTGATCGTGCTCGCTCCGGTGTTTCTCATCGGTATGAACGATGCTTTGCAAACCCGCCAAGCGATCCGCAGAAATTTTCCGTTGATCGGAAACGTGCGCTACCTCTTTGAGATGATTCGTCCCGAGCTGCAGCAGTACTTCGTGGAATCCAACCAAAGCGGTCGCCCGATTCCGCGCGACATCCGCTCCGTGATTTACCAGCGCGCTAAGGGCGCTCTTGAAACGCAGCCGTTCGGCACTCAGCTCGACGTGCATAGCGAACACTATGAGTGGGTCAATCACACCATCACGCCCAAACCCGTCAGCACGAAAGACGTGCGCATCTTGGTTGGCGGCCCCGATTGCAGGCAACCTTACCTGGCCAGCGTGATGAATATCTCGGCCATGAGTTACGGCGCACTTTCTTCCGCGGCGGTGAGCGCGCTCAATTTAGGCGCACAAAAGGGCCACTTTTATCACAACACGGGTGAAGGCGGCATGAGCCCCTATCATTTGCTGGGTGGTGATTTGTGTTGGCAGATCGGCACCGGCTATTTCGGTTGCCGCACGCCCGACGGCCGCTTCAACGAAGAGGCGTTTCGTGAACGCGCCATTCTTCCGAACTGCAAAATGATCGAGATCAAGCTTTCACAAGGTGCCAAGCCCGGCAAAGGTGGAATTTTACCGGCGCAAAAGGTGAGTGAAGAGGTGGCGAAAATCCGTCTTGTCCCGCAAGGCAAAGATGTGATGTCACCGGCGGCGCACGCAGCCTTCTCTACCCCCAAAGAACTTTTAAGTTTTGTAAAACGCCTGCGCGATCTTTCTGACGGCAAGCCAGTTGGCTTCAAACTCTGCGTTGGCAACAAACACGAATTTATCGCCATCTGTAAAGCCATGATCGAAACCGGAATCAAACCTGATTTTATCACTGTCGACGGTGGTGAGGGCGGGACGGGTGCGGCGCCGCTTGAGTTCACCAACTATGTGGGCGCGCCGCTTGAAGACGGCCTCAGTTTCGTCGTCGATGCTCTGCGCGGCTTCGGCCTCAAGCAAGACATCCGCGTGATCGGTTCGGGCAAAGTGTTCACGTCGTTTGATATTTTGAAACGCTTGGCGATGGGCGCGGACATGGTCAGCAGCGCGCGTGGAATGATGCTGGCGATGGGTTGTATTCAGGCGCTCAAGTGCAACTCCAACGAGTGTCCCACCGGTGTGGCCACCAGCAATCCTCAGCTGGTGAAGGGCTTGCACATCCCGCACAAAAAAGATCGCGTGGCCCGCTATCATCATGAAACCGTGCATGCCTTTGTGGAGTTGCTGGCGGCTCTGGGCTATCACCATCCCAGCGAACTGCAGCGTGCGGACGTGAATCGTCGTTTGACCGATGGGCGCGTCAGAACCTACGAAGAGCTGCATCCGAGTATGCCCGAGGGGTATATTTTGGATCACGCCAACTGGAGTAAGCTGGCGCCATCGTGGCAGTTGGCTCTGCACAAAGCACAGAGCTCAAGCTTTCAACCGGCTGCTCTAAGAGAGATGCCGACGGCGCCCTCGCGCGCGGTTTAGAAAGTAATAAAGCTCAACAGAACGACTTGCGTGTTCTTGGCCAGAAAGCGGCCGAGTTCACGTCGGTTGACCCAGGCTACTTTGTCATCCACGCTCAACAGGAAATTGGCTTTCTTTGTGAATGAAAAGCGCGCCGAGGGGCCGGTCTTCACTAGGTGTTCGGGCTCTTTGCTCTTCGGACCCGAGGCGCCGCCATTTTCAGCCGAGCGATTCCACCAAGTGTCCTCGGCGCCGACCTTCCAGCCGAAGCTCAAAGCCGGATTCACTTTGTACCAAGCATTGACCCAGTGATCGACCTCGAACTGCTTGGTTAACGTGGCACTGGTCTGCATAAAGCCCATTTGATTTTCAAAAGTGTTCTCGTAAGCCGTGCGCGACTGCATGTGGTACATCAGCTTCTGATCGTACTCGAGGCCGAACTCGCGAGCGAACATCTTGGTGAAAATGAATTCGTTACGGAAAGAGGCGATCTTGCCCATGGCGCTGGAGCTCTCGCCGGTGGGCAGGTAGATGCGCGCTTCCCAGTAGGTGCCCAGGTCCCATGGCAGAACCCACATGTCGGAGGACTGCAGGGCTAAGATGATGTCTTGAAATTGAAACTCGGCTTTGTTCTGTTTGATGCCGTTGAAGCGATCAGTTCCAGCGGTGCCATAGGTGAACGGCACGCGGAATTTGAAACGCATATTGTCGCCTGTCCAAGTGGCGAAGGTGAAGTAGTTGTAGGTGCTTAAACGCGCGCCACCGGCGTCGACTTGATCGGGTTCAATCGCGGCGAGGCTGAAGAAGCTGGGCGACCATTGTTGGCCCAGTAGGCGAAAGCGGCTGTCCGCATCCCATTCGACCACGGAGAACTGCGCGAAGGCTTGGGCGGAAAAGAGCAGTGCGCACAGAGCAAATAAGAATCTCATGGATTAACTCCCACTTTCGGCGGCTCGTTGGCGCGCAGTTCGGCGTACATGGGCCAGTGATCGCTGACTCCAGTGGCGGAGCCGGCGCGCGAGAAGCGGGCGGGTTTGCCATCAAAGCGCATTTGATAAATGCTCGAGTTCACTATGCGGATAGAGTCGCGATCGAGTTGCCAACGGCCTTGTCCTGAAGTCAGGTTTTTATTGAACAGCAAGACATCAAAGAACGACCAGGTGTTGTCGCGCGAGAAGTAGCTTGTGCCGACGCAGCCCTTGCAGCCCACCAAGTGCGAAACAGCGAATTCTTTGGCCAGCATGCCGGGGAAATATTTCTCTTTGTAATCCTCTTTGGAGGTGATGTTGAAATCACCGCCCACCAAAACAGGCATTCCGGCGGGAGCTTTGGCAGTGGCCGCCATCAGGTGTTGTACGGCGACCTTACGGAACTGGGTCGGTGCGCCCTGTGAGGGAAAGTGCACCGCGAACACGGCCAGGGTCTCACCATCGGGCAGACGGAGATGAGCTTCGAGAATTCCGCGCGAGGGGCGAGGGTTGGGTTCGATGGAGGTAAAATCGATCTCGTGCAAAACCGGTTCGCCGACCAGCGGAAAGCGCGAGAACACGGCCGGGTTGATGCCGCGCTCGTCGGGGCCTTTGACATAGGCGATGGTCGAATAGCCCATCTCTTTCAAATGTTCCTCACGCCATTTTTCCAGAACCTTCAAGCTTTCGACCTCTTGTAAGATCAAGATGTCGGGGCCTAAGCCATCGTTCACTTGGCGAACCACATCGGTTAGGCGCGCGAGCTTGCGATCCAAGACCGCGGGCGACCAGTCTTTGCCGATGCACTCTTCGGCCCGGTAGCGTGAGTTGTTGGTCACGATACAGCGGTTTTGATGGGTGGGATCACTGCTCTTGGTGGCTTCAGGCAAAAAGGTGTTGTCGTTTTTCTCCGGATCACGTTCGAGATCAAAGAGATTTTCTACGTTGTAGGTCAAAACACGAATCTTCGCGGTGTTGTCGACGGTCTGAACGGGTTTCGAGGCGCAGGCCGAAAGGAAGAAGAGGGCGATGAGGAGAAAGCGTTTCACGGGGTCACCTCGCCAATGTATTCGAAGTCCGTTACGGTCATAAATTCATTTTTCTTCACTTCGTTCTCTTTAAGAATCATGGACTTCAGAGTTTCGTATTTGAAACCATTGAGTTCGAAAAAGCTCGGCTCCATAAACTTCACGCGGAAGGATTTGATCTTGGTCACTTTCACTTTGGCCACGATCGGTGATTTCAAGTCGCGATTTAGGCGCAGACCCGCTTCCACACCTTGTTGCAGGCAGTTCTGCGTGCCTAGGCGATACCAGCTGCGCAGCTCGCCGGATTTTATTTTCTCAAGCACGTCGGGATGGATGTCGAAGTCCGTCCAGTTGTTGCACTTGCCGAGCGAATCGCCCTCTTTCGAAGTTTCTTTGTATGCGGATGTTTCGCTGAGTTCTTCCTCTTTTGCCTTTAACGTCGCTTCGTCAGGCGCGCTGCCGCGAATGTAGGTGAAGTTGACTACGGTCACAACGCCTTCCATTTCGGGATACATGCGATTGGTCAGGCCGGCTTTGTATCTGTCCAAGTTGTCGGAGGATTGAAAGAACCGTCCGCTCATTTTCTGAGCGTTGCGGCCATAAAGTTTATCGAGCAAAACCAGGCCCACCGCATCGATGCGCACTTGGCCGCGCGCAACGCCGCGTTTGCTGTTCAGTTCGAGGGTCACTGTATCGCCGACCCGGTAGCAGGCGCTAAAGCCCGGTGCGATGTAGGAGCCTTGTTTCTTTGCCACCACGCGCATGAGCTCGACTTCATCGGTGAGGCGCATATCGTCCCAGCCGAAGTCGCCCCCGCAGATACCTTGGCCGTTGCGGCTGAACTGAACGAATTCTCCAGCCATTACGCGATCACGCACTGATTTGATGTTTTGATCGCTTGGACGGCAGCCAACGCATAGGCCCAATACCAATGCGATCGTGACCCACGATTTCATGATTTCCCCCCGTCAGATTTACCCGTTCAAATGTCGTAACCGGGGAGGGCTGGCTTGTCCACGCGTGATCAGAATTTAAAGCGATCCTGAAAAAAAGGACGCAGAGAGTTGTCGCTCTAGGCGCAGCTGAAGCGTCTGTGATGCAGTGTTTCGCCAGAGTGGCTAAACACTGCATCATTAAAATGCTGGGATTATAGGCAAGTGATCAGACTTTTTCGGATTTTCCCGGAAGCGCTTGTGGCATTTTGCGGCCGCCGATGCGTTTTTGCATCTCCTCCAGGCTGGAGGTTTCGATTTTCAGATCGCCGTTCTCCACACTGACGGTTACGCGTCCGCCGTTTTGCAATTTACCGAAGAGAATATCGTCGACCAGGCGGCGTTTGATGTTCTCATCGATCACGCGGGCGAAGGGGCGGGCGCCGTAGGCGGGCTCGTAGCCTTTTTCGAACAGCCATTCGATGGCGTCGGGATAGACTTCCATCGAAATGGTTTTCTTAAGCAGCTGCGCTTCGAGTTCAGAGATAAATTTGCGGATCACTTGCAAGAGCAGAGGTTTATCGAGCGGCTGGAATTCCACGATGGCGTCCAGACGGTTGATGAACTCAGGCCGGAAGGTCTTTTTGATGGCGTCCAAAGACAGGGCCGACGACTTGTCTTGCACGATGCCCATGGTGCCTTTGGCGGTTTCAAAGGCCCCGGCGTTGGAGGTCATGATCAAAATGACGTTTTGGAAATCCGCCGTTCTGCCGTTGGAGTCGGTGAGGCGGCCGGAGTCCATCACTTGCAAAAGGATATTGATTAGATCGGGGTGAGCTTTTTCAACTTCATCGATCAACAGCACGCAATGCGGATTTTTAACGATGGAGTCGGTCAGCAGGCCGCCTTCTTCGTAACCCACGTAGCCGGGAGGCGCTCCCACTAGGCGAGAGACGGCGTGCTTTTCCATGTATTCGCTCATGTCGAAGCGCAAAAAGCTGATGCCCATCATTTCGGCGAGTTGTTTGGAGACTTCGGTTTTACCCACGCCGGTGGGGCCGGCAAATAGATAAGAGCCGATCGGCTTTTGTTCGCGGCCAAGACCGGTGCGCGACATTTTGATCGAGTTCACCAGTTTGTTGATGGCGCCGTCTTGGCCAAAGATCACGGCTTTGAGCTGTTTATCCAGGTCTTTGAGTTTTTGCCGATCCGACGAGTTTACGGACTTTACCGGCACTTGGGCCATACGGGCTACGGTGGCTTCGATATCGTCTACGCCGAGCGCGATGATCTCGGGTGAAGTGGCGAAGGTGCGGGCGCGTGAGCCGGCTTCATCCAAGACGTCGATGGCTTTGTCGGGCAGGTGACGGCTTTGAATGTGTTTGGCGCTGAGTTCGGCTGCGGCTCTAAGGGATTCGTCGGAGAAGGTGACGTGGTGAAACTCTTCGTAGCGCTGTTTCAAACCGCGCAGGATTTCGACGGCTTGTTCAACCGTAGGTTCACTGACGTCGATCTTTTGAAAGCGGCGGGCCAGGGCGCGGTCTTTTTCAAAGTGGGTGCGATACTCTTTGAAGGTGGTCGAGCCGATGCAGGAGAGGCTGCCATCGGCCAGTGCGGGTTTCAGCAGGTTCGACGCATCCATGGCGCCGCCGCTGGTGCCGCCCGCGCCGACGAGGGTGTGGATTTCATCGATAAAAAGAACGGAGCCGGGTTTGGCTTTGATTTCTTTGACCACGCCTTTTAGGCGTTCTTCGAAATCGCCGCGATATTTGGTGCCGGCGAGGAGCGCACCCATATCGAGAGAGTAGATCACGCGATCCAAAAGCTTAGGCGGGACTTGTCCTTGTGTGATTCTTAGGGCCAGGCCGTCGGCCAGCGCGGTTTTGCCGACACCGGATTCCCCGATGAGCAGCGGGTTGTTTTTGGTGCGGCGACAGAGGACTTGCATCATGCGTTCAAGCACGTCATCGCGGCCGACAAGGGGATCGGTTTTTCCTTGGCGGGCTTTTTCGTTCAAGTTGGTGCAGTAGGTCGCCAGAGCGGACGCATTGGCGTTGGCTTTTTCTTTGGGCAGTCCATCGGCGCCGATTTCGGCGGCCTGCGGAACTTTGGAGCCGCCGTGCGAGATGAATTCGATGATATCGAATTGAGAAACGCCTTGCTCTTCCAGGTAGAAGCGGGCGTAGGAGTCGGTTTCATGAAAGAGGGCGACTAGCAGGTTGCCGCTCTTGACCATCTTTTTGCCGGCGCTTTGCACTTGGATGGCGGCGCGCTGGAGTAGGCGATGGAAGGCCATGGTCAGCTCGGGGCGCCATTCGGGGTCACCGGCCACGAATTCTTCGGAGACTTGCGGGCAGTGGGCTTTTAAGAAGTCTTCTAGTTTTTTCTTTAGCAGCTTGAGGTCGGCGCCGCAGGCTTCCAGGATCTCTTTGGTCTCTTCATCTTTTGAGGCCAATGCCAAGAGGACGTGTTCGAGGGAAACGAACTCGTAGCGATTTTGGCGCGCGGATTCCAGAAGTTGATTCAGGATTCTTTCGAGTTTCGGGTCAAGCATAAGGACCCCCAGGTCGGCTTAAGAGCCGCATCGGTGCGAGCTCTTATTCTTTCTCCATAATACACTTAAGTGGGTGCTTGTGTCTCCGTGAAAACTCATTCACGGAGTAGACCTTGGTCTCCGCAACCTCGAAAGTGTATACACCTGCCAGTCCGGCACCGTCATTGTGGACCTGCATCATGACTTGCGCAGCTTCGCCGTCGGACTTCGCAAAGAATTTTTTTAGAATGAGTATTACGAATTCCATGGGTGTGAAGTCGTCATTGAGCAAAATGACTCGGTAAAGCGGAGGTCTCTCCGTTTTGGGCTTAACTTTGGTGATGACGAGCTCGTCGCCGTCACCGTCTCGAAATGGGCGGTCATCAGACATGGTTGTCTTATATCCTAGGGGCAAAGGGGTGGGTAGGGGCGGAATTCATGCAATTGTGGAAAAAATCGAATCACTTTTTCTTATAAGTAGCTGGATTTAGGTCGAGGAAAAGCGGTCCAAAGTCTTAAGGCCGGACTATGCTTTTCCGAAGAGTAGTTGCAGACTGATTTTGTACGATAACAATTAACAGAACGTATGGGGGTTTCTAACATGCGTGTTTCATTACGAAACAATAAGGGCTTCTCGCTCGTGGAGTTGATGGTCGTTGTGGCGATCATCGGTATCTTGGCTGCTATCGCGGTTCCGAACTATCAACGTTTCACTGCCAAATCGAAGCAGTCGGAAGCGAAGTCAAACTTGTCGGCAGTTTACTCTGCTGAAAGAGCTTTCTTTGCTGAGTGGCAAGCATATAACGCTGGATTTGGCGCTATCGGTTATCAGCCTACAGGCACTTTGCGTTACAACCATGGTTTTAGTGCCAACGTCGCCTTGCCGGTGAATCACCCTCTGGGTGCGGTAACTCCTGCGGACATCAGCACTATGCAGGCTGCAGTATGTGGTCAGGGCGCATTCGGTGCAGCTGGTACTCAAGCTGCTAACTGTCGTTTAATCATTGCCCCGATTAACCCGACTGCAATAGCTGCATCCACTATCGTTGCGGCTCCCAATGCTGCGTTTACTGCTCGCGCTCAAGGTGACATCGATGGCGATGCAACTATCGATATCTGGCAAATCAACCAGCGTAAAGAATTGACTCAGCCGATTCCGGCCAACGACGACGTCAACAACTAGTCGTTTATTACAATTGTATGAATAGAAAAGGCAGCGCAAGCTGCCTTTTCTATTTTCAGATCTGATTTATTGTCACAAAATAGGGTCGTGATATCTAAAAGCCTTCTACCTTACATTCTTTGTTCAACAGTCAGCTTTGTCGCGGTTCAACTATTGAATCGCTCAGGCCTCAATCAGGATAGGGTTTTTTTAGTTCCTCCACCCGACAAAATTGAATACATGACTTTTGGGTTTCGTCAATCTGTTGCCGACACCTTCTGGCTTCGTTGGATACAGGACGCAGACACATGTTATGCCTACTTGGACGTTGTTAAAATGAACCCGTCCCCTCAAGGATTTATGGATGGATCGGTAGACGATCGTTACTATAATCCGCGTAACAAACACTGCGATAATTCGTGGGGTTTTAAAATGCTCGATACGGTGACGAAGGTCGACGAGCGGTTCAAGATGCCATATCTCGCTGGTACAATGGCTCTTTCAGTTCTAGTTGAAGACTTTGAAGGAGCGTCTGCGATCTTCGAGCGAGGTTTGACGGTATATCCCGATGACTGGGTCATTAATTATCGAGCTGCATATCATTTTCTCTTTGATAAACAGAATCTAACGCGTGCAGCTCAGCTTCTTGAGCATGCGGCAAATCACGGAGGACCTGATTGGTTGAGATCACTAGCCGCTCGGCTCTACACGAAAACGGGGCAATTGGAGTTGGGGCTTTCTTCGCTTATTTCCTTTAGGAAGTCCTACCCTCCGGGGCATCCTGGTCTTATTGAACTAGATAAGCGGATCTCCGTTCTCGAAAGTGAACTAAAAAAAGAAAAGACAAAGTAGAGTTCGTTCCAAGCTCGGAAATGGAATGAAGGTCTGTTTATAAACAATTGTAATATAAATCTGGACTTGTCCTGATCTGCGTGCTGTCAATTCAACTATGACAATAACGGTAACGTTGTTGGCATCACGCCTCCAGGTAGCTAATTATGCTATGAGTCCAGACTGAACAATTGTCGCGATTTCAAGAGTTCATGCATGGATGAACAGTTATCTATAATATAGAGGACTTTGATTTCAGCACGACCTTTCTTGATTTGAATAATCTATTCAATCTCCGAATATAAACAAAAGTTGATGATAAATGCTCACCTTGGGGAGTGGTATGCTTGGACTGATTCATTTTGCGGTGTTCTTTTTCTCATTTGTAGTTGGTCCGGCCTATGCCCATGACTACAATGACTATGCTCTTTGTGTGCAGTCTTGCCCTTCTATGTGTGCTGGTGGGCGAACCACGAGTGGAAGAGGATTTTTCCAAGGATCTTCTTTGTATACTTATGTGGTCGGCTGTGAAGGTTATGCTGGCGGATGTTTTGACTGTGGTTTGACAATCCCTGTATCTGTTGGTTCGCAGGAAGGAAGCATACAGTCGCCCAGAAGTCCGGCTTGTTCGTCCGGCTCAATAGTGGATGTTGATAGTCAAACGCTTGGTGAGGCAATCCCAATTGTAGGGGCAGATTGGACTTTGAACTACTCTTCTCGTTGGACTAAAGATCTCATCAATGACTACAAGATCTACATGCCTCTGGCGGGAAATCCCGTTGATCCGGCTGTTTCATATTTCGACATTTCGACGTCTATCTTGGGCAATGTGGTCGATTCCGGAAGTGCGGCAAATGCCGTGGACTACGCTTACCGTTATCAATGGAACGGGCTAGTTGGCGGCGTTCCAGTTTTAGGCTCAGTAAAAGCAACAGTTACTGCTCTTATTAACGGCACGGGAACTCCACTCACGTTTACTTTTCCAGTTGGCACCCTAAAAGCCACTCTTTTGGGTTTTGGCGGTTGGCTCCCGAGCGCGTTCCATTTTTACGATCAGGTGCGGGGACAAGTATATAGGGGAGATGGCTCGGTTCTCGTTGCTTCCGCTCTTCCTGCGGGCGGCGGTAACTTTCTTGTCATTGAGCCCGATCAATCTAAGGTGTACGAGTTCAACTCCGCCGGCAAACACCTTTATACAAGGACGAGTCTTTTGGGGACGGTGGTGCAGACCTTTAACTATGATGGGAATGGTTTGTTAATATCAATTGTCGAACCCTTTGGACGAACGACGACGTTTTCCCGCGGCGTGACAGGCGAATTGCAGTCAATTACCGCGCCCGATGGTGGCGTAACCTCTGTTACTCTTGATGGAAATGGTTTGTTAGCTACTGTGACTTCTCCAGGAAGTGCGTCTTATGTAATGACTTATGCCTCGGGAACGGAGCTGCTAGCCACATTTACAAAACCTGAGGGTCAGGTAAGTACTTTGACCTACGATGGTGATGGTCTTCTAGTAAATGATAGCCACTCGGGTGGGTATGAATTTGATCTTACCAAGACTGGCAGCTCACGATCTGAATATGAACAAAGTCATTTAACTTCACTCGGTCGTACGAGAACAAGTTACATTTCAAATACTCGATCTGGCCTACTTGGAAACTACCAACGATACGATTATCTTCCGAGCGGTGCCCTTAGAACGACCTCAGAGAGTTACGGCACCGAGTATCAAACCGCAAAGGGAGTATCTCAGTCCACGGGCCTCTCTAGTGATATCCGTTGGGGAGATGCTGCGCAGCTGGTGTCATATCGTGTAGTCGGTTCGAGAAACATAAATGTCTCACAGACCATGTCTCCGAGTAACCCCGATTTTCCCAGTCCGTCTACCGCGCCGTTCTCATTCAGCACGCTGACTACTACCAAAACGGTAAATAGTCAGGACACCGTCAGTGTTTTCGATGCAACCACGAAGACCTTTACGACTACATCCCCTGAAGGGCGAGTTAGAGAAACGGAAATTGATTCTTACGAGCGCTTGGTGTCAGACAAGTGGGGGGCGGACAACGCGGTCACTTATACCTACACTAACGATAAACTAACTTCCGTCGATCAAAGCACGCGCAATACCACGCTTACGTACGGTACTTCGAGTGGACTATTGACCTCTGTAACAAATGCTCTTAGCGAAACTACTGCGCTCACCTATGATTCATCTCGCCGAGTCACTTATGTGACATATCCCGACCTTCGTGCCGTGCAGTTTACATATGACGACAATGGCAATGTTGTCGGTGTTACCCCGCCGGGGCGGTCAATACATGGTTTGTCGCTAAATGGTCATGAGCTTTTGGGAACCTATCAGCCCCCTACGCTTGGGGGAGTTGGGGTTGTGAATACTGGTTATACGTACAACAACGACAAGCAGTTAACTCAGATTACCAGGCCGGATGCCCAAACAATCGTCTATGAATATGGTTCGTCCACTGGCGTTCTCGAAAAGATAACTACCCCAGACGGTGACTATACTTTTGGTTTTGATACCTCGGCAGAGCGGACGAGTATGGGGGCTACACCTGCATCCGTGACCAACTATCTAGGTTTTTCAGATGGCTTTTTAACTAGTGATACGATCTCGGATTCAAGTGGGTCGGTTGGATACTATTCGGCCACATACGATTCATTGCGACACCTTCAATCGGACGAAGTAGCTCCAGCTTCTGGCTCAGCTGTCTCCGTCAATTACTCCTACGACAACGACGAACTCCTTACCACGGCCGGTGCTCTCGCGATCACCCGTGGAACAGCCAGCGGTCGCGTCGAAGCCACCGACTTAGGCAATATCGTCGACACTTGGTCTTACAATAGCTACGGCGAACTCACCGGATACGCAGCCACTTATGGCACGGCTCCGCTGTTTTCATACACGATTACACGCGATGCTCTTGGTCGTGTGGATACGCTGAGCGAAGTGATGTATGGCACCACCAGCAGCTTCGACTATAACTACGACAACTCGGGTCGTCTCACGACGGTGACGAAGGGTTCTGCGGCTTATAGCTCCTACACCTATGACAACAACAGCAACCGCACAAGCGGCACTACGGCCGGTACAGCATTTACCGCCGTCGTGGATGCTCAAGACCGCCTTACGGACTACAACTTGCTGGACTTCACCTACACGGCGAATGGAGAGCTATCGACGAAGGTAAATACTCTCACTTCCCAGACAACGACCTATGTTTACGATGTATTGGGTAATCTGAAGAGCGTTGTTGTGCCATCGGTGGGTACGATCACTTACGAGGCAGATGCGTTCAATCGCAGAAGCATTCGCAAAAAGAATGGAACGGTGACGTCTAAGTATATTTACGCTGATGGTCTAAGAATTGTCGGTGAGTTGAGTTCGACAAACACGTTGAAAGCGCGCTTTATCTACGGAACTAAGTCGCATGTTCCCGACTATGTACTGAAGAGTGGCGTGAAGTACCGGATTATCACTGACCATCTCGGCAGTGTTCGCATGGTCGTCCGCGACTCAAACGGAACCGTCGCGCAACGTATGGATTACGATAACCTTGGACGGGTGTTGGTAGATACAAGCCCGGGTTTCCAACCATTTGGTTTTGCTGGTGGGCTTTATGATTACGAGACGAAGTTGGTTAGGTTCGGAGCACGTGACTACGATGCTGAGATGGGGCGGTGGACTAACAAAGACCCCATTCGTTTTCAGGGTCGGGATACCAACTTATATGGGTACACCTTTAACGATCCCATAAACTTTTTGGATCCTAGCGGTCTCGCCGTTCCACCAGAGATGACTGATCCCAGTAGGAGCAGGGATGATGCTGCAATCGACACAAGCGTGGCGGATGTTTGTATTCTGGCCCCTTCAGTTTGCTCTCCAGATCCAAGAAGTCCAGGCCCGATACCCACTACTCGCAGCCCGGGCCCCTTTGATAAAATTCCCAGATACATGTTCCCAATAGAGGCTATTGACCCTCAGATTCCTATTATTCATCCTAGTGACTACCCTAAGATTCCTTCGGGGCAACCTCGGGAGCATTGCAATTGATACGATCTTTAGGCTGTTTTCTGTTTCTTTGGACAACTGGGTGTGCAATTGGGCAAGCCCCGGCTGCTCTAGATGAAGCGAAGGTTTTGGCGATTGGGCAGGAGCAAAACCATTGTGCGAGAAAATATGGTTCTGCTGCTCGTGCGTCTATCGCCTCGGCAACTCATTTTGTTTGTCGGTTAGAGGTTGATGACCCTGGCGGAGGTTTGACGGATCTATTCAACAAATGGAAGGCCGAGCAGATCCACGCCAGAAAATCCACTTCCAAGAAAGTTGGAATTCAGACGATTACTGCGCGGTGGGAGAAATCAGCGAGGCAATACAACGAAGGGAAATGTCCGAAAGAATTGGTCGGTCACATTATCCCTGTAAATGGAAAGATCGTTTGTGAATCAACTGAGTTCATGAGGGATATTTACAATATTTCCGAATAACAGATCTGCTTACAAAATCGTCAGTCGCTATTTTTCGGGATGGCCAGATTATAGTTGATCAGTCGGTCAATCGGAACCGTTGCGCAACGTATGGATTACGATAACCTTGGACGGGTGTTGCGAAATGATAGCCCTCCAGCAACCTCTGGGGCAGATGCATTTGGAAGTTTTATTGGCAACCAAATGGGAAGTATGTGTAGGTAAGTCATGAGGAAGCAGAGGACGAATATTGATTCAGGCCTCGCGTTTGTTGGTGGTCTTTTAAGCGGTTTTTACTTTGTAGAATACTTTTTTGGAGATGGCTGTGTATATATCAAAGGCATGGGGAGTATCTGTGATTCAACGGCAATAATATATTTTATCGCTATACAAGCAGCCTGTGCCGTCTTAGTGGGGTCATATTTTTTTGCTCGATATCGACATTCGAAGAGAGATATACATGAAAAGCAGCCTTGACCGTGACATGAAGGTTGTTGCCACCATTTCCATGCTGGTGTTCTTTGTGTTACCCGCGTCAGCATGCAGGTTGCCGAAAACCGATCCGTGGTTTTGGTCAAAGTCGGAGCTTGTCAAGAGAACGGATTCGATTTTGTTGGCAAAAGCTATTGAAATATCGCCCCCGAAAAAAGCTCAAGGTGATCGTAGGGGGTGGAACTATACCTTCGATGTACTTGAAGTTTTGAAGGGGAAGAGAACAACTCGGGCATTAATCGAGAATTTTGAGGCTCCATCATCAGGTGCGGACTTTAAGGGAAAGATGCGCTCCCTCTACAATTCAGCTTGTGAGGTTGCCGTCGGCTTCGAGGTAGGTAAGACATACCTTCTTTTTTTAAAGTCATTTCATCCGCTCGGTTATGAAGAAATTAGAGATTCAGATGATCCTTGGTTGGCAGAAGTAAGGAAATATCTAGAGAAAAAGCGCTGAGGCGAGCTAGATGAAGCAATTTTTGTTGAGATATCAAAAAGAGGGCCTTGCTCATTTCGCTGTGTACATACTGATTTTTGTTCTTACGTTTGTGTGGATTTCGGATTGGCTGCCATCTCTTTTTATTGGAATAGTTTTCGCCACGGTGATGCTATTGGTTCACGGTTTGCTCCGTAAGCCAAAGCCTTCGCCTTCGACGGATCTGATTGTAATTACGCCGCCAAAATTCTTTTCTTACATCCTAGCGGCGGGCTTCCATTTCTTGGTGCTTTTGACAATTTTTGCCTATTGGACGCGGGCCGAGGAGCGGAAATTGGCAATTCTTGTGTGTGCCGCTTACTTCGTACTAATGGCGGCAATCGCATACAGCATGACGGTTCAAGTTATCGTCGGCAAAACATTGCTGGTTGTTAGAAGACGCATTTGGGGCTTCAACAAGGACACCACATTTTATTTGGCAGATATATTCTCGGCGACCGTAAAAAGGTTTGGTGGGTTAGAGATAAGATTCAAAGATGGCCGGAAGACAAATATTTATTGCTATGAGCCTCATGACCTAAGTCATTTGCCAGAAGCTAAGACTCCGTCCAAATTGAAAGCACTTGATCCCCTCTATCGGTTAAAAGACGAAATCGAAAAGCGCACTGGCTGTCTTGGTCCAGGGAATGAAGAACCTGAGGAATTGGCCATCCGTAATGTGGCCTTCAACACTATAAGCCTGAAAGGTTTTGTCATCACTGGACTCGTGATGATGATACTGGGCATGGCCGGGACATATCAAAACCATGTGCAACTTGTAGAGAAGATTAAGCAGACAAGCGATAGGCAATCCCTTCGCTACAATGACATTTCTGTTGGCTTTTGGCTTTTTCAAGGCAAGGCCTTCAAAGAATTGGAGGCCGAATGGAATCAAAATTGCGCGATGAACAACGACTACAATTGCCGGTTGGCCTCCTATCTTGCTTCAGTAATCGGCGACGATGCCAGAGCATTGGATTTGGTCAAGAAGTCATGCTCCGAAGCTGATCCGCATAGCTGCTACAATGTGTATGACAATATGAGCGCGCTTCCGTCGGATAAAGTGATGGCAGCAGCGACGCTCGATAGAGTCTGCCAGCAAGAGAACTTTAAAAATCAGACGTGCTGCACCTGTTATGCGGAAGTAAAAGGCCAGCAGCCGGCCAATCATTCACTCAAAAAGTGAAGGGCGACGGATTATTTGCGTCCTATGCAGTGATTTCACAGAAAAGGTCGTTAATGAACCTGACGGATAGTATTGCGCCAACCTTCGGATTTTTTTCTCGACCCAACTACTTCGCAGGCTTTACAAGACATGTTAAAGCACAAACAGAGGACAACCTGTGAGCCAAAATAGGCACAAGCAAGGATATATACTGGTCCTTATCTTATCTGGCATAGCCGTCTTGTTGGCGGTTATGCAGCTTTTGTCGGCGCTTAATTCGATGGCGGTATATAATTTGATCCGAGCGCTAGTATTCGCCGTGAGCTGCCTATATCTCCATCGCAAGCCAACCAAGGTGGACCTCCTAGGCCCGCTGAGAATTCAAAATGAGGGCAATGCCAGCGAACGCAACGTCAAGATTTCGTATTTCATCGCATATCTATTCTCGACAGTGAATTTGGCCATTTCAATGGCGCTCTATTTTGATCCTTAACGGGAAGCTTGCCAAAAACTTGCCATAAAAATCTGGAAAGCTCGGAAAATTTGGACAAAAACGCGAACCCTTACGATCTGACAGAAATCGCTGCAAGCTTGCTAGCTTAGGCTAGATCGTCCATATTGTACTTAATCCTTGAATTATACTAAAGTATAACTTATATTTTAGTATAAGTAGGAGTGGTCCGATTGGTTCATATTACAGAATCTCGACAGGCAACCAAGGACCTCGATAAAGCACCTGCTCAGATTGTTGGGGCTTACGAAGTTTGGGCTAGGTTGGTGGAAGAGCATGGCGTGACTATTCTGCGTAATTTCAAGGGATATCATGATGAGGCTCTGAGGGGGGAATGGCAAGGTTACCGCTCCTCGCGCCTGAACTTGAAATGGCGGGTGATTTATAGAGCGACCACATCCGGAGAGATCCAGGTCGTCAATGTCGAGCGGGTCACGCCGCATGACTATAGGAGGAAGTAAAATGAGAAAGCAACGCACGGTTCTTACGCCTGGTCAGGTGGTAAAGGAACTCCGCTTAAAAAAAGAGTGGACGCAAAAGACCTTGTCTGAAATCACGGATATTGCCGTAGCGAACATTTCTAACATCGAGAGTAACCGGTCTCGGCTGGGTGAGGAGCGGGCTATTATTTTGGCAGCGGCTTTTGGCGTGCGGCCGGAGTTCATACTGTTCCCGAACGGCTTTGAGCGCGAGGATCTCCAGGAGCGTCTCCGAGTCATCAGAAAACGTCTTAAACACAATCCTCGTGCATCGTAATCCAAGGTCGCCGGAGTCATCCCAAAAATCTCACAAAAGAGTTGCACCATGAGTTCCTTCTTTGAGCGTGAAAGTGATTTCAAATTTGATGAACTATTTTTTTCGCGGACAGATCGAAAAGGCATCATTCAATCCGCAAATTCGATTTTTCAAAGGGTCAGTAAATATGAATGGGACGAAATTCTAAAACGACCTCATAACATTATCAGACACCCTGCCATGCCAAGAGGGGTCTTTCATTTGTTCTGGGAAATGATTTTAAATGGCAAGCCCGTCGGTGCTTATGTCGTAAACAAGTCGAAAGATGGCTCTTATTACTGGGTCTATGCTTTGGCCTCACCCATTGATGACGGATTTCTTTCCATTCGACTGAAGCCAAGCAGTCCTATTTTTGAGGTCGTAAAACAAAAATATGCCGAACTTTTAGAGTTGGAAAAGACGCAAAGTTTGTCCCCCAAAGATTCGCAAGCAATCTTGCTTCAAGAAATACAAAAGCTCGGTTTCGACGACTACAGCCATTTCATGACTGAAGCTCTGACAAAAGAGATTGAATGCCGCCAACAATCTTTAGATCTTGAACCCATCGGTGCTCTTTTAAAACTGAGAAAGATTTTAAGCCTTGGCCAAGAGCTACAAAAGAAATGTGAAGAAATATCTTTGGCCTACCAAAAGGTGGCTTTTGTTCCTTTGAACTTAGAAGTTCAGGCGGCAAAAATAGGTCAGGAGGCCGCGACCATTTCTATCGTTTCTTCGCAATATGACGAGATCTCTAAACAGATTCAGGCAGAAACAGAGAAGTTTTTGAGCTCAGGAAACCTTGGCAACTCCATCAAAGAGAACGTTCAGACCTGCCAGTTTGATGTTTGTAATTTGATTCTGACAAAAGAGCTGGTTGATTTTTTCACGAATGAAGTAAAAGAGACCCCCTTAGACAAGAGCCTCGAAATGACGCTGCTTCAAGGTCTCGGGAAAAAGGGAATCGAGCAAACTCAGAAAAGCCTCACTGCTGTTGAGTCCGTATTTCAGCAATTTACGGGCATCTTCCGCGAGATTGGCAAACTTACGACCGCACTCGATATCGTGGGCATAACCGGCAAAGTAGAAGCCGTTAAAGTGAAAGGTGCATCAGCCGACATTCTGGGGTTGTTGGAGGGCCTGATGGATTTCAAAACAGCGCTTAAATCGTCGCTAAAAGAAATTGACGGTATTGGAAGCGAACTAATGGGCCAAACCAAGCAAATGAAAGACGAGCTGAAGTTTTATTTAAACAGCCTGTAGAGATCGAGATCGGTTCGGCCTTCAATGACCTTGACGCCCGCCGCCCCGAACCCATACTTATAAAGGCGGAGCACCCCACATGAAACGCGACTTCTACGAAATTCTTGGCGTTACGCGCGAAGCGGACGGCGACACTATTAAGAAATCCTATCGCCGGCTGGCGATGCAGTTTCATCCGGATAAAAACCCCGGAGATAAAGAAGCTGAGGAGAAATTTAAAGAGTGCGCGCGCGCCTATGAAGTCCTCAGCGACAAAGACAAACGCGCTCGCTACGACCGCTTTGGCCACCAAGGCGTCGACGGCCCCGGCGGCATGGGTGGTCCTCACTTCCAAAACGCCTCCGATATATTTGAAGCCTTTGGTGATATTTTTGGCGACTTCTTCGGTCAACAAGGTCGTGGCGGAGGCGCTCGTCGCGGTACAGGCCCCCGTCGCGGAGCCGATCTTCGCTATCTCATGGAGATCGACCTGGTCGACGTCCTCGACGGCGTCCAAAAGCCCATCAGCTTTCAATGCGAAGACAATTGCAAAACCTGCGATGGCTCTGGCGCTGAAGCGGGCAGCAAAGTCGAGACCTGCGCCGCCTGCGGAGGCCGGGGACAAGTGGTTCGTGCCCAAGGTTTTTTCTCTATGGCCACCACCTGCCCCACCTGTCGCGGCACCGGCACCATCATCAAAAATCCCTGCAAAAAGTGTAAAGGCCAAGGCCGCGAAGTGGTGGAGAGAAAGCTCCTCGTCACCGTTCCCGCCGGCGTCGACAACGGAACCCAACTGCGCATGACCGGAGAAGGTGAGTCCGGCAGCAAGGGCGCCCCCGCCGGCGACCTTTACGTCGAACTGCGCGTGAAGCCCCATCCCCGCTTTGAACGCGACGGCACCAACCTCTACGGCGAAGTCGAGATCTCCTACCTACAGGCGATTCTAGGTGGCGACGTTGAGGTCGAAACCCTCAAAGACAAAAAGACCCTCTCAATCCCCAAAGGCTGCCAATTCGGCCAAGAGCTGAAACTCAGCGGAGAAGGGCTCCCCAGCCTACGCAGCGCCCGTGCCGGCGACCTGATCTTTATCGCGCGGGTGACCATCCCCAAAAAGCTCTCCAAGGACGAAGAGAAGCTGCTCAAGCAGATCGCGGAGCATAAGACTGGCTCTGGTAAAGAGAAGCCCGGCTTCTTCGGCCTTTAACGCACTGTATTAATTCGAGAAAGACGGCCCCATCACCTTGACGGAAGGTGGTGGCGGCACAGATTTAGGCGTGTAGAGGCCAACTCAGCCAACGATTTGAATTTTGAAGTTTAATTTTAAGGAGCAATGAAATGGGTAAAATTATAGGTATCGACTTAGGGACCACGAATTCCGTGGTGGCCGTGATGGAAGGCGGCGCGCCTAAGGTTTTAGTGAATGAAGAGGGTGCACGCACGACCCCTTCCGTTGTGGCGTACACAAAAGACGGCGAGAAGCTGACAGGTCAAATCGCCAAGCGCCAAGCCGTCACCAACCCCGAGAACACGATCTATTCGGCTAAGCGCTTTATCGGTCGTCGTCCGGAAGAGGTAAAAGAAGAGCTGAAGTACGTTCCGTACAAAGTTGTTCCCAAGGGCAATGACAGCGCCTTCGAAGTGCGCGGCAAAACCGTTTCGCCGGAAGAAGTTTCAGCCGCTGTTTTGGCTAAGCTGAAAAAAGTCGCTGAAGACTATTTGGGCTCAGAAGTGAAAGAGGCCGTGATCACGGTCCCCGCTTACTTCAACGATGCTCAACGCCAAGCCACCAAAGATGCAGGCCGCATCGCCGGTTTGGACGTAAAGCGCATTATCAACGAACCGACCGCAGCCGCTTTGGCCTACGGACTCGATAAAAAAGGCGATCAGAAAATCGCCATTTACGATTTCGGTGGCGGTACATTCGATATTTCGGTTTTGGAAGTCGGCGACAATGTCGTGGAAGTCAAAGCCACCAACGGCGATACGCACTTGGGCGGTGACAACTTCGACGAAAAAATCCTCGTATGGATGATCGACGAATTTAAAAAAGACCAAGGTATCGACTTGAAGAACGACAAGATGGCTTTGCAGCGCCTGCGTGAAGCGGCCGAAAAAGCCAAGATCGAGTTGAGCTCGGCTATGGAAACGGAAATCAACTTGCCGTTTATCACCGCCGATCAAAGCGGTCCGAAACACTTGGCGATGAAACTGACGCGCTCAAAGTTCGAGCAGCTGACCGAAGACCTGGTTAAACGCTCCGTTGAGCCGGTTCGCAAATGTTTGGCGGATGCAGGCCTTAAACCGTCGGAGATCGACGAGGTCGTATTGGTCGGTGGTTCCACTCGTATTCCCGCCATTCAAAAAGCGGTGAAGGATTTCTTCGGCAAAGAGCCGAACAAATCGGTGAACCCGGATGAAGTCGTGGCCATCGGTGCCGCCGTACAAGGTGGTGTCTTGGGTGGTGAAGTGAAAGACGTTCTGTTGCTGGACGTGACTCCGCTCTCTCTCGGTATCGAGACCTTGGGTGGCGTGATGACCAAGCTGATCGAACGCAACACCACGATCCCGTCGCGCAAGTCGCAGATCTTTTCGACTGCGGCCGATAACCAGTCGAGCGTGGACATCCACGTTCTGCAAGGTGAGCGCGAAATGGCGACCGACAACAAGGCGCTGGGACGTTTCGAATTGACGGGCATTCCGCCGTCACCGCGTGGCGTTCCGCAGATTGAAGTGACGTTTGATATTGATGCCAACGGTATCTTGCACGTAACCGCTAAAGACATGGGTTCGGGCAAAGAGCAGGCGATCAAAATCACCGCCAAGTCTGGATTGTCGGAAGACGACATCAAGCGCATGGTGCGTGATGCAGAAGTGCACGCCGACGAGGACAAGAAACGCCGCGAAGCGATTTCGCAGCGTAACAACTTGGACAACATGGTCTATCAGACCGAAAAGCTTATTGCCGATAACAAGGATAAGCTGGCTGAAGGCGATGTGCAGCCGCTGCAAGCGGCCGTTGAGAAGGCAAAAACCGTATTGGCGAACGCCTCGGCTTCTAGCGATGAGCTGAAGACGGCGTTGGATGCCCTGACCCAAGCTAGCCATGGCGTCAGCTCGAAGCTCTATGAAAAGAGCAAAGCGAGCGGTGATGGCAGCGGCGGCACAGGCGGCGACGGTGGTGGCGGCGCCGGCGGAGCTCAAGGTTCTGCCGACGGTGCTAAGTCCGGTGATGACGTGATCGACGCCGACTACAAAGACGTTAACTAATATTTGTTTATAAGTGAATTTGAAGAAGGGCTGCAGAAATGCGGCCCTTTTTGTTTAATAGGTGTCGAAGCCTCCCGCCCTAGCCTTTACAGACCAAGGTTTAGTGAAACAAAAGTATTAACTGTGCTCCCACAAGCAATAGCTTTAAGAGTAGATAGTTAATTCCCAACAGAACTTTAAAAAGCTCCCAATTCTGACGATGAGTATGTAACTCCTGTTGTGAATAAGAGTTCATACGGCGCCTCCTTGTTTGTTGGTAAGCAAATGCCCACAGACAATGGAGGCTTCGACTTTACTCGATCGCGATGCCGTATTCGTCGAAGTATAGCAACGCGGCGATCGAGAAGTGTGACAGTGCTTTATCCAAGTCCACGCCCACTTCGGTCATAAACTGAAGCTTCTTCCACTTGGACACCTGCAGTTGAGTGCCGCCCACCAATTGCCAAGACATATCGGTGCGGTTACGACCGCCATCCGCGCTGATATTACGAATGCCGATCGGGACAGACGCGTAGGGCGTCCAAACTGTCGCCTCAAGCGCAAACTTCTTCGACACCAACGGCTCTATGCGGAACGTGAGATCGCGCACACTTGCATCTTTGGCGTACAAAATCCCGGTACGCAAACCCACGGCGGGTTGCCCTTCCACATCGGGAATCGGAACCCACTTGAACAATCCGCCGGCGAAGATATCGGTTTTGCCGAAGCCGAAGAGGCCGCGTAAGCCGTACTCTTCTTCAAAGCCCACGTCGAAGGCGCCTTGCACATTGAGACCGCCATGATCCGTCAGAAATTGCGGGCCGGCGAGTAAACGGTAACTGCCTTTCGGCAAGATTTCGCCCGTATCGAGCACATCCATATAAGCGAAGGCTGGAGAGCCGATTAAAAATGCAAAACACAGAAGCAGACTCTTCATAAGTCCTCCCTAAGATGGAAAGCACCATAGTGTAGGGGAAAGAGTTTGACAAGCTTGGCCCCGACCTCAATCCTGAAGCCGCAATGACACCTCTTTCGCTCGTCGTAATCACGCGCAATGCCGAAGCTCACCTGGATCGCTGCTTAAAATCCGTGCCGTTTGCATCGGATGTGGTGGTGCTCGATTGTGGCAGTAATGATCGCACGCAAGAGATCGCCACCGCCAATGGTGCCCGCGTGTTCGAAGAAGAATGGCGTGGGTTCGGCCCGCAAAAACGCCGCGCCACCGAGCTGGCCAACACCGATTGGGTGTTGAATCTGGACGCCGACGAGGCGCTAAGTCCCGAGTCGCAAGAAGAACTCAAACGCCTTTTGATCAACGCTCCAGCTGAGGACGCCTTCGCCTTTCCGCGCTTGAGTTTTCACATGGGGCGCTGGATTCGTCACGGCGGTTGGTATCCGGATTTACAGGTGCGCCTTTATGATCGTCGTCGCGCGCAGTGGACCACCGCACCCATTCATGAAAAGGTCGCCGCCAATAAGATCGGCCGATTAAAACAGCCGATCTTGCATTGGGTGTTTGATGATCTCACTCATCAGGTCAATACCAACAATCGCTATTCGGGCCTGGGCGCGGACGACTTGATCGCCAAGGGTCGGCGCTTCTCATTGTTCAATCTGATCGTTAAGCCTCAGGTGAAATTCCTGGAGACCTACATCTGGAAGCGTGGCTTTCTTGACGGCATGCCGGGTTTTATTATTGCGGTCGGTGCGGCCTATTCGGTGTTTCTTAAGTGGGCGAAACTTTGGGAAAGACAAAAGCACTCTTAATCTGTCTCAATGTGAGACAAGCGATTCCCTCGCTGTTCAGTTCAAGATAATCTAAAATAGTCTCTGGGGGATGTATGCGAGGGAATTCACGCCGTTTAGCGGCGGCCGTAGCTGCGGTCATAGCGCTGACAATGGTTTCCGTGTTTCAGAACTGCGCGCAGAAGTTGCCGAGCGAGGCAACCGATCAAGCGCAGCTGTCGCCGCCGCCCGTACCTCCAGCGCCTTTGCAGCTGATTATCACTGCCGCTTCGATTGAAACCTCAACCACTTTGCAGCTCAGTAGCGCGGGTGGAGTGCCTCCCTATACGTTTTCTGTTTTAAGTGGGCCCGCCGGTGTGAATATGACCAGCGGATTGGTCACTGCCGGTTCTGTGGCGGGCACTGTATGGCTACGTGTGACCGATAGCAAAGGCACGCAGACCGATGGCAGCCTGAGTGTGACCGCTCCTCCTCCGACAGGTGGAGGGGGCGGCCCGCCGCCGATCACTCCCGGTTCTGTGGCTTTCGAAAGTTCCGGTGATTTTAATTTCACTGTTCCCAATTATGGTCGTCTCACCGTGGTCGTGAATGGCGGTGGCGGCGGCGGTGGTGGTGCGAACGTGGATGCCTCGCCAGGCAGCCCTGGGGGCGGTGGTGGGAATTCAGTTTTCCTCGGTATGACGGCCGAGGGTGGTGCCGGTGGACAGGCCTCAAATTATTACGCAGGAATTAATTTTTACGGTTCAACGGTGCCGGCTCAGCCGGGCAATGGCATAGGTGGCGGCTCAAGTGTTACAGGCGGCGGTGCGGGCGGTGGAGCACCGGGAACATATGCTCTTACGCAAGGTCAGTATGGTGGTCGTGGTGGTCAGGTTTCGACAGTGTATGTGATTGGCTCCGGTGGCCCTTCGATAGGTGATGTGATCTCTTTTCATGTGGGCGGTGGCGGCGCGGGCGGTAAAAACGGCGGCATTTTTCCGACGGCTGGCTCTGGAGGCAATGGTTCTGTCTATATCTACTGGGACCCCTAACGCGCGTTCTTGCAGAAGTCTTAACAAAAAACCAAACTTGAGCGGCCAACTCTTCTGGTCTTATACTTTTCGGTATGAAGTACATCGTTGGTTGTCTGCTCGCGCTCTCGTTTTCTTTGTCTGTTTTCGCTCAAGAAGAATCCTGTGATTGCCCAAAGCTCGGCTGTGATCCGTGCAGCATCTCGAAAGGGCTAACGTTTTACACCAGCAAGTGTGGGCCGGGGAATACGCGTCTGAAGAGCTGCGGTCGTCCCACGTGCATCGCCATCGAGCAGGCCACCAAAGAATGCCCGGTGTTACCGAGTGCCAGCAAAGGCCCGCGAGAGCCTGTCGTGTTGGCTGCTGAGCGCGACAAGGCGGACCCCAATGCGGACACCAAGATTGTGGGTGGAGTGAAGGTGATTTCGGGCTCGGTTTCCATCACGCATGCGGATGGCAAGAAGCTGGTGGTGGAGAGCGGTGAGGCGCGGGTGCGTGAAACCGACGTGGTGGAGTCGAGCAAAGATGGCACGGCCGTTGTCACTTTTGACGGTGGCAATAAACTGCATGTGCATCAAGCGACGGCGGTGGAAGTGAAAGAGTACAAAGACCCGGCCGATCCAGTATCGCGCAAAGTTTTGTTGCAGCTGATTAAGGGGAAAATCCGTAACCAGGTGAATCAGAAATACAACGGCAAAACCACGTCGTATCGAGTGACGACCTCGGCCGCGGTGGCCGGTGTGCGCGGTACGGATTTTGTGATGGAGCATAGTGAAGACGGCAAGCTTGAAACCAAAGTGGAAACTCTTGGCGGTCATGTGTTGTTGGCCAGCTTGGATGAAAAAGAACTGCGCGATATTTTGAAGGGTGAGGGCGCGAAGTTTAGCGCCGATCTTCCTGATCCGAGCTTTAAGGGCAAAGACTACAGCGAGTTCATTCAGCGCGGAAAGCTATCGCCGGTTTATAAAATTACCGCCGAGGAGATGGAAGAGCTCGAGAGTTCCTCGCGCGTGGATGTGGCGAAAAACATGGTGAAGCGTAAAAAGCCCGTCAAGGAAGTGGAGATCTGTAAGGACCCGAAGGGCTTCTTCGACCAGTGCGCATGGAAGTGCGTGGGTAATCCGGGTGGGGAGAAGACCTGCCGTACTGATCTGCCGCAGGTGTCTTGCATGCGCTCGCGCTGCAATGCCAACGGTCAGTGGGCGGATGAGACGAAGCTTGCGCCGAAGACCGGGACTTGCCCACCGGTGGGTTTTGCGGTCAAGGCTTGCGACTATTAGAAACTGTGGCGCCTGGGGTCGGGCGCTTTTATGCCCCTCAAAACCCATATAGACTCATTTAAGCCCGCAAAAACGGTTGCCCTTTAAGGCTGTCTTTTCTATAACTTGTGCCTCGAACCTTGTTTGTGGCGGTCGTAGCTCAGTTGGTAGAGCATCGGATTGTGATTCCGGTTGTCGCGGGTTCAAGCCCCGTCGATCGCCCCATTTACCTCTCTCTAAAAACGCAAATTAACGAAATCATTTAACAGTCTCAGATTCGATGGCTTCGTTCTCGCGCGTTTGTGCAACACAAAACAACACGATGAAAAACGGCGCTTGGTGAAACTTTTGGTGCAACCAAGGTGAAACCGAGTGGCGGTGGTCGTCGTTTATCCAACCTGAGTTTGTCCCTGTTTAGGGACGGCTTCGGCCATTGTGGTTCGATACCGTCCCTAGGCGCGGACGGTCGTCCCTGAAGAGGGATTGTCGTCAACGGGCTTCATTTTTTTACCGAGACGGAGAATGGATGAAGTTGGGTGCAAATTTGTCAGCAGTTTGTAAGCAGAAAGGTATTTCACTCGCGGAACTCGCGCGGCGGGCCGGTGTGCCCAAACAAACACTTCACAATTGGACGCTGGGGCGGAGATCGGTGAATGTCGAGCAACTTCAGAAAGTCGCGCGCGTGCTGGAAGTGTCGGTCCACTTCCTACTTTACGGCGAACAAGATCCGTTTGAATCGCTGGGGGAAGAAGTCTTGAGAGAGTTGTTCTCCGGTGACGTGCGTGTGACGGTCCACCGAATTGATCGACGAAGACGGAGGTAGATGTATGATCGCGATACTGTTGACGGTGTTGGGTATGAAAGCTGCGTGGGCTGAGCGACCCGTGGTAAATGGTGGTGAGTTGACTTCAGAAGAGGAGTCAGCGGAGGTTATTTGCGAACACTGGCAGGCAGCCCTCCGTGCAGCTTTGGTGATCTCGAAAGAGAAGAAGATCGCTCGTGTGAGTGGAGCATATAATCTCTCAGATGCTAACGAGGCAGGTCGAGTTGTCGTGGAACGTATGGCGCAATATAGGGCCGCACTGAAAGCCGACGAATCTGCCCATAAGCGCAAGTTTAACGCTGCTGAGGGGTGCTACATCAGCCGCGAACTTAGTGAAGAAGAGGCCGCAGAGGCAGTTAAGGTGATTCAGACTCTTAAAAAGAAGTGAGCTAAGTCGTCCGAAATTAATTCGGCAATCGGACCTCGATTTCAATACGGAACTCTAAGGCTTACTTGAGTACTCGGATGGATTTACCGCAAAGCGTCGCTGTGCGTCCTGTTACTAAGTGTTTCTAATTTGGGGGTCAGAGTGCTAGTAACTTTCCCATGGGGACTAGGCATCTAAAGGATCTTTCTGACGTTGAGTTAGCCGTTGAAATGCGACTATTGCGCGAGAAGATCGAGTCACTCAATAGTTTAGAAATTTATCCAGAAGGCAATTCTGACTCAAATTTGCTGGAACGAAAAAGAAGTCTTTTGGCTGAATACTACAGCAGATTTTACCCCAATATTAGCCTATTGAGTTCTGCTACTTAATTTCCTTTTTTGCTTTTTCCGAAATTGCATTTTTGACTGATTTTTTAACCTTGGTCGCACTTAATTTCTGAGCTTCCAAATGGATATTAATTTCCTCAATGTGCCCCTCCGAGGAAACCGCCTTTTGCGCGACTATTGCTCCTACCAGATGTGGATTGTCTTTAATTGCGACTAAATCATCGCTATCGAGGAGAATGACTTTCAGCATGGAGCGCTGATGTACTTTTCGGCAAAAGCTTTTTGCGTTTGTAGAGAACTGGCTTGTCGTCACTATCAGAATTACGTCGTTACCAGAAGCTACGGCTAACCCCACTTCTCTTGCTATGACCTCGCTCCCAATTGAGCTTTGAGTGTTCTTACATTGAATTTGCCAACGCTCTTGAGTTAGCAGGCGGCGTTCCGCAAGAACATCCACTTCAGCGCCGCCCGTATCGGTAGATCGGCTTCGCCATTCTAAGAAAGACAGTCCAAGTGCCCTCGTAAACCAAATTGCCAAATGCTCTAGGGCAACTCCCTTTTTGTATTTATCCGATGAATCAATCGAGACAAGAATGTCCTTCAAGGGGAAAGCAATTGCTACGCGCAGGTCCGCTGGCAAATTTTGAAGTTGGCCAAGTAATTCGAGGAGCCGCTTGGTCTTCGCATTTGTCTTTAGTGATACTGCATGAGGCTTGGCTCCGCGCCCGGCAGTACGTTTTTGGAGACCAATATAACCAAGTTCAGCCAGCGGCCTTATAACCTGCGTGGATAGGTTTTTTTCCGGCAGAGCGCAGTTGAGTGTTTCTCGTGAATATTGGCAGACCGCATTGACCGGAACTGATGAACCACCAATAGCAACCAAAGCTCGCAAAAAATTTAACTGATCGGTGGTAACATCCAAGTATTTCTCTAGTTCATCTCCAGAAAGTCCCAAGAGACTATGCACATTGGCCCAATTAACATCGTAGGAATCCCCCTTGAACAAATTGGACTTAGAAAGCCATGCCCGCATTGTAGATATGTATTTGTTTGTCGAGTTGACATTTGTGTATCCGCACTTCGTAAGTTCCGCGTTGATTGATGTCATAGTGATTGAAATGTCTTGTGCCTTCAGTGCCTCCAGAATCTTGAGAAATACAAATCCTTCACGGCTAGCAATTAAAAATCGATTCAATTCGTCTATCATTCCCTGAGAAGATGTCTGCATTTTCATAGAGGATAGAAGAGGGGTTTCAATAAAATTTGAGCGGGAAGTCTCTTCGATGAGTCCGTACGATTTTATTGATAGGTATGTGTTCATTGAGAGAATGATCGAGGATCGAGCTGACCTGCCGGGCTTGTTCCAGTACTTGGTCCTGATTAGGCTCTTCAGCTTATCGCTGGACCCGGATGCGGCTGAAATCAGCGCGATGACCTTTTGCAGATCAAAGACGTCTGGACTAAATTCTGCGCCATACGGGAAGTTTGCCATTGCTGAAACCACCAAATGCTTATCAATATTTGTCGGCATGATCTGGACCGGACCTAAATCTATCTGGACAAAAACACTGATCTAAAGCGAGGTGCTCTACAGAAGTTCATCTCTGATTCGCCAGGCCGTAGACTTAAAGCTACGGAATATGTCAAAGAATCAGCCATTCCCCCAAAAATCTAGGAAGTTGTTTTTTATTGAGACGGATAGCTTCTTCACTGAAGTGTATTCGAGCACTGACTTCTTGGAAGGCTTCGATCGTTCTGGATTGAACTCTATGTCGCCCGAGACTTTAGGTTTGATCGGGAAGTCAGGAAATAAGAAAGGCTCGATATTCTACGTCGCGCATTCGTATCCCACAAAAATACCTGTTGAGAATATCGCAGATTTTATTCTCAAGAATACAAAGCCTGGCGATACCGTGATGGACCCATTCTGCGGATCGGGAATGACGGGTCTTGCCGCTAAGCTGACTGGTAGAAATGCTGAAATTTCTGACATTGGATCATTGGCACTGCACCTCTCTGCTAATCATGTGCGGAATTGCGATCCAATTGAGTTAAAGAAGCAGGCTGAATTGGTTCTTCACGATGTAACTGAAGAAAAGAACGAATATGAAGTTAAGATAGATGGCAAAGTATGCGAGCTAAATTTCTTAGTCGTCTCGGATATTGTCAAATGTGGATCCTGTGGAAAGTCTGCGACTGTTTGGGAATTCATTGTCGGAGACGATTTACATACGAAGAAAACAGCTGTTTGTCCGAACTGCAAGCACAAGTGCAAGACATCTCAGTTGGATTTGCTCGGATCGAGACCCGTATTCGCTTCTTACTGGGAGAAGAACTCTAAAAGTCTGAAGAAGCTTCAAATTGGTAAAAGTCGAAGTGAACAGTTTGAGTACAGAGCAAGGCGCAAATCACCAGTCTCGGATGTGCCTGTTAGCGAAGATAGGGAAATGTATATTCGATCGGCTCTCCATCTTCACAAGGTATCTAACGTTTCAGACTTTTATTCCGACCGAAACCTCTCTGCTCTCACTCGTTTGCACAAAAGGATTCAATTAGTTAAAGACAAACGAATCCGAGCTGCGCTTATGTTCGCCTTTACGAATACCTCATGGCATGGATCTAAGATGAGGCGCTACAATTCTAAAGGTGGACATCGTCCGCTAACTGGCACCTTGTATATTCCCCAACTTATTAGCGAGGGGAATGTGTACAAGATTTTCGCAAATAAAATTGAGACACTATGTGACTACTATGATGCCCTTAAAAGAGTTTCGACAAAAAGCTCCGTTACCATATCCAAGGCGTCTGCGTTGGATCTGGAGCATGTGAAAAGTAGGTCGATTGACTACATTTTTACGGATCCACCTTTCGGCTCTAATATCTTTTACGCCGACTGCAATATCCTTGCTGAGGCTTGGTTGGGCCAACTCACGAATCTCAGCACAGAAGCTGTAGTTAACAAGTCTCTGAAAGAAAAAGCAGGGGGAAAATCTCTCTCCCACTATTCCGAGATGATGCGGAACTCGTTTTCTGAGATGTCTCGCGTATTGAAGCCCGGTGGTAAGGCTCACATTGTATTCAATAGCACCGATGGAAAGGTTTGGGCGTCCCTGATAGAGGCTATGTCTGCGGCAGGCTTAAAGGTCGTTGGGGCACATTCGCTGGATAAGGTTCAAAAGTCTTTTAAGGGTAACAAATCGGCATTGGGACAAGAGAATGTCTCCACCAAAGATGTCGTTTTTGAGGTGGTAGTCACCAACAAGCGTAGTCAGTCTACATCCCGCGCCCAAACAGAGAGTCCCGAGAAAGTTCTGAAGAGGGCGTGGTCTGCGTTTTCCCGAGCAGGTATCAATCCTGACGAAAGTAAGTTCATTGTCGCTGATTTCTACAATTATCTGGTTCGCCGGTGTGCTACAGAGAAGTTCGACCCAGTCTTGCTCGATTATGAACGAGTAAAGAGTTTTGTTGCAGCTGTCTAATCGGACCTGCAATTTTCAAAAGAATTAATCAGACTATTTAGCATAGAGATTAGATGGCGTTCGTATTTTGAAAGTCGATCAATTCCTTCGCCTGACTCTCTTCCAATTTGCTTTCCTACAACCATCGCCATTTCTCGGCTCTCAAAAGAAATTTTACTAAGCTCGAACAAGACCTGTTCATGTGTTGACGACGGAGCGTAGGCCGTCGCATGTCCATTTGGTGAACCTTCGGCCATCGTCTGTGTTTCGATAAGTGGGGTGGTCGCCAGCGTGCGGTTGTCCCCTCTAGCCATGGCTAACAAGATTTCGTATTGCGCTGAGTCGATAAGGCCTTTGAACAAGCCTGCTTCAATCATTTCTACGCGTCTCATTCTCCAAAGTATCTCAACTATCTTTGAGAAGTAGATCTCCTGCAATAGCGATTGGGGTTTTAATTCATCTCTAAGGCTCGCCTCAAGGTTTTGAAAGTCTTCGACGGATTCACTTGGCAAGATGTGAATGCGCGCGAACAGGCCGTGTTTGAGTGCGTTTAAAGATGAAGTCCGTTTTCCTTCGTTGGTCCGGGGGCCGGTGCTTCGTTGCGCGTTCTGTCGATTGGCTTCGTTTTGTTTTTCTGTCCCCATCTGTGTACCAACCTTTCAATTGCGATAGATCGAATGCTGAATGCGACTTCGTATTCGCCGTCCAAGAGAGCGGCCTTCGCGACCATCATCAGAATTCTATCCAACTTATCGACATACTTTATTGGGCGGCTTTTCGCTGGTTTTTGAGGCTTGCGCATCCCCTGAATCTATCCAACATCTGACTCCCTGTGAATGGGCCGAAATGGACTACTAGTGCGGCAGACAGGTCATTGCTTGGCTCTTCTGATGTTGAGTGATAATAAATGACGACCTTGGAGGGGGAATGTCGGATCGGATTCAAGCGCACTATCGTGACAAAATTGAGATGTCCCTCCATGCCTATGAGACTCGCATGGATGATCTTGCGAAGAAACACAGTTTCGAGTGGCGTAATCTCAATCTCGATTCCGAAACGGGGTTGTCGAGCAAGCAGGTTGAATTTGAACTTCGCAACGTCGATTTTGAAATCGAGAACGAAGGGTTTAATAGGTTGTTCAATCTGTTTCCAAAGGGCGCAGCGGCCAGTGAGCGTCTTCTGTTTATCAACTTGTGGCTCGCGCACCGAGTTGCCCTGACTATTCTTGCGCCAGAAACATCTTCGGCCCAAGCGGCAGTTTTCGGCATGGCTTTTAGTCGGCTGAGTGATCGAATTCAGGATGGAGGGAACCCGCCTTTGAGACCTGCGCAGACGATGGCCAAGGCTAACCGTCGAAAGCAGATGGAGGCACGGATAGTCGAAGTGTTCGATCGGGTGATTCGCGACCAATTCAAAAAGCGACCTACTTCAAAGAATCAAGACGTGTATTTGGGCGTCATCGATCCAGAAAAGTTTGAGGAACTTCAGGCGACCTCTTTTCAATCCATTCCTCTGCGAATCATTCATAAGAAATCGAAGGACAGGCTTGTGTTTCGGCCATTTGGAGCGGAAGAGGAATGGCCGCGCACCCATCGCATGATTGAAAAGCAGATCTCGGCCATAAAAGTCGAAATGTTCGGCTCACAGAAATCCCGAAAGCGCTAAAGGGATTTTTAAATGGTCCCCCGAGCGCTCGGGGGATTTTCTCAAATAGTTTGCCTCATCTGATTGAACTACATCCTGGATGTAGACGTTCAACAAGGTAAGGAGGACACCATGAACGACAATGAAAATTCTGAGTACATGACTGAAGGTCAGGTCGCTCGCCGCATCGGCATCAAGCAACGCACGCTTCAGGCATGGCGTCTCAAAGGCGATGGCCCGAAAGCAGTACGTCTCTCGGAACGCATGATCCGCTACAAAAAGTCAGAGGTCGATCGCTGGCTCGTCGAAGTGGAAGCCAAAAATTCCGGCTCCTAGCGTGAGACGAATTTCCTAGAGCAAGACGATAAACATTTGAAAACCCAGTCGTTCCTAACCGGGCTTCAGTGCCACGGCTGGGTTTTCTTTATTCTAAGTATTGGAAGAAACGATGAGTGAGCTAGAGAGAGAAATTAAGATTGAGCAGGCGGTATGGGCGCGTTTTTTATCGAGGTCAAACGAGCTCGCGATTGCAATGAAAATTTCAAAGAAGAATAGTCGCCTAAATTTGGTGAAAGCACTTAGCCGTCGTATCCGCGACTTTGGCCATCTTTGTGAAAGCTATGAGATAGTTTGCAAGGAATTGGCCCGTAGTCAGTCCGCCGAAATGATCGTTACTCCATCTGAACACGATTTCAAACGCAAGTTCGCCTATACATGGCGTTTGATTCTTCAAGAACAGGTTTGGATCGGCAATTTGTGTGTCGACTTTTTTACGGATGGACTGGGACAAAAAAAGAACGAAGGTCGCGGTTTCATCACTAAGGGCATTGTGTTTGAGATTGATGGTGGTGCTCACTTGCGGCCAGCAAAGGCCCGCAAGGACATACATAAAGAGGGGTATCTTGAATCTCTTGGCATTTCCGTATGGCGTTTAAAAGATTCGCAGGTCTATGAGTACGATTGGGTCTTTCCAACTCGTTCTCGGGTTATTAAAGAATTCAAACCACTCTGCTCACGCGACCGCGATCGATTGAGGGACCGTTTTCAGTTGGTCACTCTTCTCTGTCACGGTAGCGATCATCAACTCGCGCGCATATTCGCTCTTTCTCCCACTCTTTTCTGTTCTCAGGGGTTAAAAGTATGAAACGGATGACAACAAACGTTCCCAGACCTACAACGTTGGAAAGCTCTTTGAAAACTCAAGGTTGGATGTGTACGGACCAAGTTGCTGCGTATTTAGGTACGAGCCCAAATAACGTTCGTAACATGGTCTACAAAGGCCAGCTTACTCCGAGAAAGTTCGGGGGAAGATGGCGTTATAAACGTGACGAGATCGACCATCTTATCGAGACGGAAGGAGCCTAATTATGGCAATTCAAACTTACGTCAAAGATGGTCAGACTTGTTTTTTTATTCGATGCATTTCCAAAGGTCGTACCCCTGACTCCACGTCCCGTATGCAGCGTGACCTAGGTGCAGTCTCACGCGCAGAAGCTCAACGGGAACATACCCTCCTGAAGAAAGAGGTGCTGCGACAGCGCCTTGAGCGCGAACGCAACGGTCTTACCTGGAGAGACCTTCTACGGAAATGGCATCGTGATGTTCTTTTGAACGGCGAACCAAGAAGTACGACGACGTCAATCGATGGGTACAATAGTCTTCTTAAACACACGAAAGCGTGGATGCCTGTTCCCGTCGATCAGCTCCGCCCCATATCAATGAAGCAGGTTTTTAACGAGATGGAGAGCAGAGGGTTGTCGCGAAGTCGTATGAAATCCGTGCGCGGAGCAGTCAACGCAGTTTTCGACTGGGCAGGGCTGATGCGCTTGCTGCCTCCTCATTTAGAGAGCCCAGGGCGAGGCGTGGGCCTTCCAAAGTTGGAGGCGAAGATGCAGCCTGTATTAAATCGTAGTGAGATTCTTGTGCTTCTCAATAAGGCGCGTGAGCTCGAACACGAATACTACTATGTCTGGATACTCGGCTTCAACACGGGTTGCCGGTCGGGTGAGTTGTGGGCTCTGGAATGGACTGACATAGATTTCGAGCGGCGACTTATTTTGGTCTCGAAGTCTTACTCAGCTCGCCTCGACAAAGTGAAGTCCACGAAGACAAATGAGTGGCGTTATGTCCCAATTAGTCCGCAACTTGAAACTTTACTCAAAGAATTGAAGTTGAAGACTGAGCGTACCGGATATGTATTGCCCAGAATCGCATCTTGGAGGCGCGGTGAGGCGGCAAAGGTGTTACGCGACTTCTGCCGGTCCATTGGAATTACCGAGATTCATTTTCATGCTATGCGTTCTTGTTTTGCGACCCACTGTCTACAGAGTGGGGTCGGCATACCGAAGACCATGAAACTCGGTGGTTGGACGAGCATAAAGTCATTTCAACACTATCTTCGCTTTGCGGCTGTCGATGTGGAAGGGGCTACGGATCGTCTTAACTTAATACCGGAGCCTGAAGCTACGGCGACCGTCTACGAACTCAAGCCTATAGGTCTTTAGGTGAGACTTCTCGTGCAAAGCATGGGTAAGTGGGCGATTTTACAGACTCACCCGTCGATCGCCCCATTTTCTTACCCACCACTGGTGGCGACGTTTAAAGATGTTTGCCACTGATTGCCGTAATTCAGTTTTATCGTGTGTTAGCTTTGCTGGGCTCTGGCTTTTAGCGCGGCGACAAGCACA
The DNA here is from genome assembly GCA_019637855.1 of Bdellovibrionales bacterium. GTDB lineage: Bacteria > Bdellovibrionota > Bdellovibrionia > Bdellovibrionales > UBA1609 > JALHOQ01. The sequence continues at coordinate 83,293 of JAHBUX010000007.1, read as the reverse complement.
TCGTAATCAATATATTCAGGTATCGAGTCGGGTGAGGCGACATTGATTTTATAGGACCTGGGCCCAACGATGACAGTCGCGGACGAAGATGATCCAGAGGACGCGCTTATCATGTTGGCGATGCCTTGCAGGCCAGATGAAGGGTCGATGTCGAGGGGCTGATCGCAGGGCTCTTCGTGCTTACTGCCCCACACGTAGACGGCGTTGGGAGCTAGGTCGTTGCATTCGATTCCCGGTTGTTTGATCGGATTGGATGCCACCGAGAGCACAGTACCCGCTATCATCATGGTGCCGCATTTTTTGATTGAAGACATTCATTCCCCTGCGAATGGCTGATCATACCACGATTCGTCTCAGGTGCTAAGCTGCCTTATGACGCACCGGTTTTCCGCAGCGGAAGTAATAGATTTTGTTTATATGTGCTTCCAGTTGCCCGGGGGCAATCAATTTAGACACTACTTATTGCAAGGCAGGTAGGGCGCCGTTCCCCGCGCTGATGGTTAGTGGCGAACTTCGACAATCAAGCGCGTTGTCGCGAGGTTGTCCAACTCTCTTGAAATCCGATCTTTGTTATCGGGGTCAAGGTTGGCGTCCCATTCGTCCAATAGTAAGACATCGACGTCGAGATCACGGATGTGCTGCAAGTGAGTGAGAACCTTTTGGCCGGTGGAGGTTTGGCTGAAATCCTCGCCAATTTCCAGAGAAGGAGCGGCCGGAAGATAAAAGGATGATTCGATCAATCGGTTGAGAGTTAAGAGCAACGAAGACTTTCCAGCGCCATTGGCACCCGTGATCAGTACGCGGCCGGACTTCCGTGAGCGCAATTGAGTAAGAAGGTCGCTTAGACTTTCCGCCGAAAGGTCGCCTACGTGTAGTTTCGGAAGTTGAATTAGTCTTTGCAGATCGAGCTCTTCCAGTAAAGATCCACCGATCGCCGTGTTCAAACGCAAAGAAAATATCTTAAGGTTTGCCAGCTGCGTGAAAAGTGCGCGGAAGCTTGATAGCACGGCGATCTGACGAGGCAAGGTGATCATCATGGCGGCAAGCAGAGCTATGTCGTCAGGGTGGCGAAGAGCGATCATTAGATTGATCGCTAAGACGGGAAGGGTTGAAACGAATCCCACGAGAAAAATCATCGATGAGGACCATGAGGCGCTGGCGGCAGCCAAATCTCCCGTGCGTGCGATCTTTTGTTCGAGATTGGCGCGGTAGCGCTCGCGGACAGAGCGATTGTTCAAGAGCACGTTGTCCCAGGCTTTCAACACGTAGGCGGCAAGGCCCAATTTCTCGGTTTGTTCGAAAGCGACTGATTTCTCAATCGCGGGTTTGCAAACGTGATAGGCGAGATAGCTCAAAACCATTGAGCTCGAAAAAACCAAGACGAAATCTCCGTCTATGGCGAGGCTCAGCGCCAGAGTATTGAGCAGAATAGACAGTGCATAGGAATAGATATCTAGATAGCTATAGGCGACCGAAGTGATGTAGGAATCGGCTTCAGGTCCAACGGCCGTTAAAAACTTCTCGCGCTGCGAATGCTTTGCCCAAGCTTCCGGGCGACCGCCTTGTGACAGCATCTGTTTTCTAAGGAATCCACCATACATGCTCACATATCCACGCGTCTCGGAGCGGCGGATAAAGATGAGAATGAAATTAGGTAGCTGATTCAGAATCATAAACGCAATCAGGCAGGTCAGAAATGCTCGTGGTGATTGAAGATTCTTACCGGCTAGGGCCAGTGCCAATGTTGATCCGGCGATGGCCACTTGCTCAAGGCCCACCAGTACAAACTGCGTGGTCAAAAATCCCGGCTCGGCGTAGCGAAATACGGACTTAAACATGTGAGGCTCCTGGTCGTTTCAGCCATTCGGTTAGAATCAGGAGATTGCAAATTCGAGCTCAGGCCAAGTTGACTATAGCCGCTTTAAAGCATGAAGGCGTCCAAGGCTATGGATCTGTCCGAGAATATGGAGCGCAAAGGTGATCAGGATCTTACGAAACGGACTGGATGACTAACCTATGTTGTCACCGACTCAAGGCTTGCATGGGATCGAATTATGACGCACCGGTTTTCCGCAGCGGAAGTAATAGATTTTGTTTACATGTAATTCCATTTGCCGGGTGACAATCAATTTAGACACTACATATTGCAGGACAGGTTTGTCGAAGTTTGCCACTAGCCATCAGCGTTTGGAACGTTCGACGGAGCTGGAACCTCATGGACCTGCGCCATTCGTTTGGCATCAATTTCCTCGGCAACCTGAGCGACTTACAGACGATCATGGGTCACGCCAGCATCTTCGATACAAGACGGCTCTACAGCGATCCTGCGCAGAAATAGAGGCCTCGGAGCAGGCCCCTACAGATTTCGAGAGACCTGTTTCCAAATCTCCGCTACTCCATTACGAAATCGGCGAGAATTTAGGGCTAATAGTAAAGCAACCAATGTTGCAGCGTCGAGCGCCACGACCGGCCCGCTCGGTCCCTCTACGTTCAATCCAACCAGCCAGCCAATATACATCGCAATGGCCAAGGTAAAGAGGAGTAGGATCATTGTGGTTACGGTATGGCCAACAACCAGTACCAGGGGCAAGGCAACTATCTCCAGAACCTTTTTCAGTCTCGCCATGTGGTCAACTTTCTATCGGGTCCTTATTCATCCACATTGACCGCGTGTTTGCAGCGATTTTTGTCGGAGTGCAAAGACCCGATGCCTGTTTTATACCAAATTTTCCGAGCTTTCCGGATTTTCCTGGCACGATTAGGCACGATCACTCGAGAATCAGACTGGCGCGAGTTTGTGATCCTGCCCCTTCGGAAGGCTCTAAGATCAATTCTAAACCTGGTGTATAGCCACTCATTACAATGGCAGCTGACGAGAAAGCTGCCTTTTGTCCCGATTCAGACCTTAGAATTGAACTTTGAAGCCGATATTTTTTTTGGTTCTCAACAGAAATACTAATGATGAGCTTATATTCGATCTTCTGATCTTTAAGGTTCTCCGTCGTAATACCCCAGCTGTAATTTTCATTTTCAGCCTCCAGCTTGATTGTGACTTGGCCAGATTTAATCGGAGTCCGTCTACAGTTTACGCCCTCGCATGTTTCCTTGTAGATCTGATAACGAACTTTTTTGACTTCCGCTCGAAGGCCAGATTCACCCAAGGCCGCGAAACTAAATAAAATTGAAATAAAAAGAATAAAGAATTTCATTAGTTCACCACGTTAAGATCATTGTCGCCGCTATTAATTATCTGATTACGAACACCAGGTGGCAAGATTATACACCCATGAGAGGCGTCGTTCGAAGGGTTATTGCCATGTATCTGAAAGCCGGAGCGCCCAAAGGTGTTTGTGCCTGAATTAGGATTCAGCGGAAGTGCGTTAGGGCCAGTTTGTGGCGAGTTGATAGGTGGCCGTATCGTGTAGGAACCTGTTGGGATTGGTCCCACATTGCTAACTGGAGACATATCAGGATTATTCCTTCCCTGACCAGTTCCAGAATACCCTGTTCCAGCCGGCGTCCGTACTCCCGTATTATTGTCAATATGGGTCAACTGACCGGTGCCATTGTTGTATTCCCATGTCAGCCCAGTCGGGTCGATAAGATTGATTGGGTCGTTGAAAGTGTACCCATAAAGGTTCGTATCCCCACCATTAAACAATATCGGATCCTTACTCGTCCACCGCCCCGTCTCAGGGTCGTAATCCCGCGCGCCAAACCGTACGAGTTCCGTATCCGAATCATAGAGGCCGCCTGCGAAGCCAAAGGGTTGAAATCCGGGATTGGAATCTGAAACAACCATGCCAAATTCGTTGTATTCCAAACGTTGCATGACTTGAAGATCTGAAGCGCGAATGATCAAGCGAGGACTGCCGAGATGGTCTGAGATGATCTTGTAAATCACCCCTTGCTTGACGATATAGTCGGGTACGTTCGAACGTACGCCATATACGTAGACGCTCGAAATCTGGCCCTGAGAATTCAACTCGGCAATCGGTCTTAAGCCGTCCTTGTATAAGAAACCTTGAACAAGAGTTCCGTTTACCTTCTTTGCAACACGTCGGTTTAAGGCATCCACGACGTAGGAGATTGCCCTTCCATTAGGAAGGGTCACACGCTTGAGGTTGCCAAATACATCATAGTCAAACGTGGTGACATCGCCTGAATCCGTTTTTGTGCGGATTTCTCCATTGTTGGTATAGGTAAAAGTTAAGCCGCCATAGTTGAGCAAACGGTCTTGCGAGTCGTAGGTCGCAAGCGTGTTGTTTCTAGAAAGACGATTTGAATTCGAGTCATAACCATAGGTGGAAGTGTTCGATCCATTTTGTCTGACGGTCGTTAAACGACCGGTGTCGTCATATCCGTACTCAAATACATTCGTCGAGGAGAGCACCGTCTCGGTTTTTTGAATTACGCGTCCCAGATTGTCGCGCACAAGCTGAGAACTGAACCCGGGTGCGGAGTAAGTTAAGAGCTCTCCGAAATTGTTGTAAGTGAAAGCCTCATTCACGCCGCCCAATTGAGTAGCTATAACTTGGGCTGTCGTTGCATGGCGAGTGATCTGCTCCTGACCAGCTGATTTTAGGAGGCGATCATTGTCGAACGTGAAGGCAATGATATTGCCAGAGATGTCTTCTTTGACGACATTAAAGTCGGCGTTGAGATCGCGGGTCACAAATCCTGCGACCACTCCTGACCAGGACTCGCTGCGGGAAAAGGGGCCATCATATTGTAGAGCGACGTTTTGCCCGTCATACGAGCTCAGAGAGGTAAGCTGTCCTGTCACACTTGAATAGTTGAAACTGTTGGCTCCGAGAGACGTTTGGATAGAACGAAGCTGTGCCCTAGCCGAGTCGTAGTTAAGCAGTACATCCTGGCCATCAGGACGTTGCACGCGCGTGAGCTGGCTATCGGAGTTGTAACTATAAATTGTATTTATCGGGGTGGCGCCTAGGGAGGGAGGCAAATAAGAGCTCACGAGGTTCATCGCGTTGAGCAAAAACTGATGCATCGGACGCCCTGGTGGGGTAATTCCGGTTAGATTTCCATTTGCGTCATACGAAAAGCCAATACTGCGACCATCAGGGAGTTGCTGACTCTCGATGCGGCCCGCCTGGTCGTAGCTGAATTGATTCTTCTGATTTAATGCATTTGTGGTTTCCTCGATCAACCCTTGCGCATTGTAAGTTATCTGAACACGTCTTGCGCCTTGCTGACTTTGGCTAAGAAGACCTTTTGCATTGAAGGAAAGACTGACCGGTTCCAAGCCTCCAATCTGATAGGCCGATACACGCCCGATAGAATCAAGCTGAATCTGGCTCAGGCGTCCCTCTGGCGTTGATAGCCGGAGTAGACGGTTGCTCCCGCTATATTGTGCGGAATACGTTTTCCCGTTGATCATCGTTGCTTGGGAGAGGGACTCAATCACTGGAAGGCCGGAGCTTGAAGAAAACTGGGCGGATCGATTTCGCGACACCTCTTGCGTGAGACCAGAAGGAAGTTTGGTGGCCTCTGCGCTGTAATAGGAAGACTGCAGGCCAAAAATGGGATCCGGCGCCTGATGGGCGTTCCATATGCTTTGGTCCCGACGCTTGCGTTCATGTTTACCTTCAAGCGCAGTGAACCTGCCGCTGCCTCCGTCTTCCCACGTTTGAACCATTTTGTTGCCGGTAGCATCGTTTTCGACAAGATGCCGAGCGGTATAACCCTGAGAGGTCGATCTTGAAACTTCGTAACCCTTACGCGGCCGCTGAAGATCTGCACGCAGGAGCTCCAAAAACCCTTGATTTGGACGAGTTTCTCTACGCAACCTTCCGCGTTCGTCATAGTTAAAAGTTGTCGAGTTCTGTCTTGCATCTTTAAATTCCAGCAATAGACCAGTGTCTCCATCATAGGACATCTGATATTTTTCGTTCATCGGATTCGTGACCGACTGTAGGTATCCATTCGCATCCGATGTGAATCGAGTGTGATGTCCAAAAGGAGAAATGATTTCCGTGGCCATTCCGCTGCCGTCACGGACAATTTCGGTCACATTGCCAGTGCGATCATGGATCTTCGTCAGAAGACTGTGGCTGTCATGTTCAAATTTGTACTTGATAGCACCCGTCAGGGTGTCTCGGGTTTCTAAATGTAGGCCTAAAGCAGAGAAGAAATAGTACTCACTTCCATCCTGTGACGGAATCGTAGTCAATCCTCCTGAGAAGGCGGGGAGAACCGAGCGAATGCGACGCAGACGAGAGTTTTGAGTGTCCGCAATTAAGAGAGAGCCGTCTGGATGGAGGGCCATACCATTAGGCGCGAGGAATTGGGTTTCTGTCGGCAGACGTCCATCGCCGTTAAATCCTCCGCTATCTGTGCCGGCAATCCGAGTTATGGTCTTATCGGGGTCAACTTTAAGAATAATGTTGGGCAGAGAGTTCGAATCCGGGTGAGTTAAAATATAAAGAGAACCATCGGGGGCTGCGATGATTTCTCGTGGAGTCGTAATCTCATTTCGGTCTTGGAAAAAGCCTTGTAGGTAAGTTTCAACTATACCATCGGGCCGAATGCGAAGAACCTTCAAATCTGAACCCGCCACATAGGCCATGCCATCACTCGACATTGCGAAACTCATGGGAAAGGCAATTCTAGCATCTTGGGCTCTGCTGCCATCGCCGCCTTCACCGCCACCTGCAAATGCCACGATATAGCCGTCTGGACGAATTTGACGAATGCGTTGATCGCCTCCATCCATGACATACAAACTGCCATCGGGTCCGAATTTGATTTCCCAAATCGTATGGAACTTGGCATCTCGAGCCAAGCCTCCATCGCCCGGTGCCGGCACAGTTGACGGCAGATTTCCGTCGCCACCAACAAGATGCATAATTCCAGCACTATCAACCTTTATTATTCTGGAGCCTTGAGCGTAGTACAGCTCACCACTGGGTGAGAACGCGATATCATTAAGTTCAGGGTTCAATGCACTCAAGATATTGAACGAGGTCGCGGGCAAGCCTTCTGAGAAAGGTTCGGTACCTCCACCGAACACGCGATAGATTAAGCCGTTCCGGTCTATGCGCATTACGCGATAGTTGAAGGTGTCGACAAGGTATATATCTCCATTCGGAGCCACTCGCACGCGACGGGGATTGTTGATATATGCCCCAGATGCAGGCGTCCCGTCGGCTCCGGTGATTGGTCCGTTTCCGTCCCAGGTCGCATCGCCGATGACTGTTTCTACGACTTGATTGTTTTGCTGAAGCGAGGTGGAGCGACCATCGCCACGATAGACTTTTTGACTAATTGGAGAATAGAAGTGATAGGCATCGATTCCCCAGCCACCGAGTCCGAAAACCCGCGAGTCCTTGCTCTCCAGAGAAACATTGTAGCGTCGGTTTACGTCGATTAAACCGTAGATCGGAGCCTTGCTAACTCCAGTTCCTGACGAGAGTTGGCCAAAAGAGCGCACGATCTTATCATAGGCACCCCCGACATACTCTCCTTGGTAGCGGAAGTCGATGGACACTTGCGCGTTTCTGGCGCCAAAGAAAGTTCTGCCGTAAGCATCCCGCCCATCCCACGAATAGGTGGTTTTCTGATAGGAGGTAGGATTTGTAAACTCCTGGGAAAACTGATTTCCGGCGGCGGTGACATTCAGCAAGACACTTCTAAGCGATGGCATGCTGGAAATGTCCCCAGCGAGCTCAATATCGATGGAATTCGCGAGAGGCGTCCCTTTAACTCGGTCAGAGCGATACATAAGCCGAAATGGCGTCCCTGTAATGGCTAGTGATTCGCCAAGGACCTGATTTTCAACTTCAATGATTGAGCCTTGGCATAAGTTAGGCCCATTGGGATCTGGAAGATCATTCGAGGCTAGAACCGGGCCTCCATTTGGATCAGTGGCGTCAGGTGGAAGGCTGAATGGATAGTTAAAGTCCCAGCCAGAAAAGTGCGCGATCGGAATCCGCCAGAGCTCTTGGCCGGCAGTGTACTTGCTCCCGAGCATTGCCAGTTCTGCGTTAGTTATACCAAACTCAGAAATACGCTGTGCGGTTGCTGCTGACGTTCCATCAAAGCTTATCGTGGCGCTGCCGTTTTGAACGCTCAGGATCTTGACGATGATTCCGTCTTCTTCTGCTTTCCATGAGACTGACTCTCTATCATAGTATCCGCTAGGAACTGCCGAGCCCGGAGCCAGTCCAACGAAGTTTTCAACATAGTAGACGAGCGGTTTTTCAAAGTCGATGCGAACGGCGCCCGCAGCTATCGCCTCATCCGCGGACATTTCAATCGCATACGTGTAAGCCGAGTGTGGCGGTAGGTCGGCCAGCATCGCCTTTCTTCCGTTGTCACCCACGGTATATTCAGTAATTCGTATGGAAAGATTGTCAGTTGAAACTGAACCGCCACCAGGAAGAATCATCGATGCAGAGTTGCCTGCTGGAGAGAGGACCAATGCCTTGCGCGGCCCTCTTTCGTCGGTGACCACGGAACCTTCTACAGCTTGCAGGGACATGGAACTTAATTTTATCCGCGTGACTTTGCTATCGAGCGGAGTCATCACCACGTTGGTGATATGATTCATATCGCGCCAGAGAGATTCGATACGGCGATGTACCGGCAGATAGCCGTTGCGGAGGAATTCGAGGTGGATCGCGCCCCCACCATTTATCACCAAGTCAAAATATCCGTCGGTACGAGTGAGGGTCTTGCCCAGTTGTGGCTGGCCGATAGCAGAGACTTGAACTGCCGAGAGAGGCTGTCCATTGGCTGCCAAAACGCGACCTCGGAGAAGGGTTTGGCGGCGGGTGTCTAGCGCGCCTGTGAGAACACCGGTCTGAACTGGATTGGTACCAGTGATCAAGAAATTTAAAGATTCTGAGACAAGGCTGACGCCTTTAAACGAAATTGTCGGCGCGATGGTCGTTGGATCGGGGGGAAGGTTTGCTTGAGTGACCACCACCTGGGAGGTTCGGATGGCAGACTCGCCGGCTGAATCAGTGACCTTAAGTTTGACGTCGAAGGTACCCGTGCTATTGAAAATGTGGCTGACAAATGCACCAACGTCAGTCCCGCCGTCTCCAAAATCCCAAGCATAGGTTAAAGAGTGTCCGTCGGGATCGGTAGACTGCGAGGCATCGAAGGTGGCAAGGAGGGGGGCGATTCCGCCTTTAGTTTTTATTGTGAAGGATGCCAGAGGTGGGCGGTTAATTGACAGCGTAACATGACGGTTAACGGTGGTGGAATTGCCCGCTAAATCCGTAGCCACGAATGGGATGGTATTGGCTCCGGGTGATAGAGTTACAGTGCCGGAAAAAGATTTGAGATCCGCACCTAAGACAAGCATTTCTCCGCGGGCTGTGACTTCGCGAAGAGGTTCGTCGGCGGATCCGGAAATTTGGACTGAAGTGGAGTTTAAATTTGCCCCTTCAGATGGGCTGTTGATCGTTAAAATCGGCGGCCGAGTGTCCTGCACATTTACTTGCGCAACTTTTGAATTCTGCGCGCCTTTGTTGTCTGTCACAGTGAGAGTGACATTGTAGGTTCCGATGGAGTCAAAGCGGTGGTTGGCGGCCGAAGTCTGTGCTTGGTTTCCATCTCCAAAATCGAAAAGATAGGAAGTCAAAGTTCCATCTGGATCGCTTGATGTGCGCCCATCAAAACTATAGTTGAGAGGATCTGTGGCGGGACCTGGGGTCACAGTAAAATTGGCTAGGGGTGCCTGATTAGAGGAGGTCGTGCGATCAATTTGGATCGTAACGTAGGCCGTTGGAAGGCCGCGGATCTTCACTTTGATCTCATTGTTGGTTTGAAGTGCGACACTTAAAATTAGCTGTGATGTTTTTATGTTGAAATTTTGCGGAGCAACTACGATATGGCCGTTCAATACGATTTCTAGGTCCGTAGCGCGAGTAAGAGCCACTTTCGCGACGTTGGCCAGATTGCTGAGATTGCACGTAAGAATTTGGATCAAATTGCGGCCATCAAAGCGAGGGCAGGGATTTGGCGGCTTCACATATCCAGTGCCGTTTGTAATTAGTAAGCGCCCTGGCGATAGAGCAGGGTTTGACACGGAGAAGCCGCTATTTTGATATGAGGGCTTCAGTATGCTGGCTCTGAAGACCTTCGGCCCAAAAACGACCTGTGGTGTTGGCGTGGTCGCGAGTGCATAACGGGACGAAAACAGAAAACCAAGGACGACTAGCTTCCGCGTGATCTTGCCCAATCAAAATCTCCCAACGTTCAGCTTTGGCGGGACTAAGACCTATCGGGCGAAAGTTTGAATAGGGAGAGGGACTTCAGTCAAAAAATGCAGGATTTCGTTGTGCTATAAACTAATATACTATGGCGTCAATTTTAGAGAGGCATTCTAAAATTGATACTAATATAGTTTTTATTTGATTTTTTTACCACAAGGAGATGCCTCGGTGTCGTTAGTCTTTGGTGGGAGTTTAAGCGAGCTTGGACCCTTTGTTGCGGCGGGCAAACTTGAAGATGACGCCTGCGGGCTCGAAGCCACAGTTGACGGATTTGATCCGTGGTGTACGCTCATCCACATGACAAGATATGTATTCGTTCTATTAGGAATGATTGTGGCAGGGTGTGCGCAGTTGCATCACGTGCAGATGGGGGATGTGTACAGTCCCGACGGTTATGTGAAGCAGCCGTTCGATATCAAGGTCAGTGAAACCGGCGTCAATCTGCAGGAGATCGGCGCGGCTTCCAAAGCCTTGCTGAATAAACAGGCGGGTGAACGTATGGAGCGTGCAGCCGCTCTTGTGGGGCTCTTCCAAATGGGGCCACGCACGGGGAACCCCGTCTATGTCACTGGTTATACCGACGGACTGGTACGCGCCATTTATGAAAAATGCCCCTCAGGGAATGTGTCGGGCCTGATGTCTGTTCGTGAAACACGCAAATATCCCGTGGTCAGCGGCGAAATCGTCAAGATCACCGGTTACTGTCTTGTCAAAAAAGAAGCTTATAAAGGAGAGGGTTAATCATGTTGCGAATCTTAGTTCTCATGGCGGTGAGTGGGCTTCTTTCGGCTTGTGCCTCGTTGAACAGCGTCTCGGTCTCCTCGGTCCCCGCTAAGCGAGACAACATGGTCAGCGCGACCGCTGAGAAAACGATCTTTTTGGCTTTTAACTTCGACAACGACTACGTCAATGCCATGTCTCGCGAACTGGCTGCTAAATGCCCGGGCGGCAAAGTGTCTGGCGTCCTCACTAAAGATGAAACGATTTTGTACTTCCTCTTTATCGTTTATAAAAAGAAAGTCACCGCCACCGGTTATTGCGAGAGCAAAGCCGCTGTTGCTAGCGCTGAGCCCCGCAAAGCTGGGCGTCGTATGAACTCGGTTGAGAAAAGTGCGCCTGCAGAGGCGGCCGACGCCGATGGGTTGCAACAATGATTTGGCGCTTAGCATTTCTTGCTGTCATCCTCAGTGGTTGCACGCACAGCTTGCACATCAGCCAAATCAGCGATTTCGCCCCCACCTACGCCCGCTTCGCGCAAGGGGAGTGGGTGCAAGCCGAAGCCGAACAGTTCGTCGTCCTTGGATTTGTCGGCCAGACCGACTATGTGAACGAGGCCTTTAAGAAACTTGAACAAACCTGTCCCGGCGGGGCTATTCAAGCTATACAAACTGACTACTCCACCGACCACGGATTCTTCTCCTGGACGAATCGAATCCGTATGCAAGGGCTTTGCGTCAGGAAGTCCTGATTGACAGCAATTGATCCTGCAGACTAACTTTTCTCGATTGAAACTACCTATTGAAAGCTGAAGTCCGGTGAAAATCCGGCACTGTGCCGCAACGGTAAGGAAACCTAGTATTTCCAAGTCCGATCGCTTCGATAGGTAAAAATTTGCGCACGTGATCTTCTCTTCGGAACAAAGAGAACCACAGCTTCTCAGTCATGACCTCATTCGAGGTTCGCCCGAGACTTGGGTTTTTTAAGACTCCGAATATGTAAATCATTGGCGCTCTTTCTATTGGAGGTGTCGATGAAGATCGAGGAGCGCAAGCGCGCGGCTCGAACGAGCCTGTTTAAAGCTGTTTTTCCAGGCGAAACCAATCACTACAACACACTGTTTGGCGGTACGGCCCTGCATTGGATGGACGAAGTGGCGTTTATCGCCGCGACCCGGTTTTCCAGGCAGAAAGTCGTCACGGTCAGTAGTGACAAGATCAACTTCAATCAACCCATTCCGAGCGGAAGTCTAGTGGAGTTCGACGCGCAGATCGGTATGGTGGGGCGTTCCAGCATCGAAGTGATCGTCGATGTTTACACGGAAGACATGTACAGCGACAAACGCATCAAGGCGGTCTCTGGGCGTTTCGTTCTTGTTGCCGTGGATGAAAACACCAAAGCCACGCCGCTGCGATCGTTGGAAATATAGCCGTCCCTAAAGTTATCAGCCCAAAGGCTGGGTGCACTTTTGCGAAAACTCGGAATAGATTTACGGCTCAAATACCAGGACCGTTTCTTCTCAGTAATCAAAAGTGGACTAAGGCTGTTTTGAATGCGTTAATTTTTATATGAATCGCATGCTTATGATTCTCGTGGGACTTCTTTTGGCTGGGGCCTTGGCGTTTGCGTTTTTCAAGCGTTCGTTGCCGAATCTTCCCGCTCTTCAACCTCGTCCCGCTGCCAAGTCTGCAGAGCCTGCTGCTGCGACGGCACCCCAACATGCGCAGACCGCACATGCTCCGTCTGTTGCACCGGCGTCGAAAAAAACTGGGCCTGAACAAGGTCCGGAGTTTCGTATGGATTTTGTCGACCTCATGCGCACCGACATTTTGCCCGGTAAAATGGGCACCGCCTGGGGCCGCTTTTTCCATCAAGGTCGGAAATTCTTTTTTGGTACTGATGAAAATCTGATTCTGTTCGCCGGCGGTCTGGAATTGCGGCCGGATTTCGACGCCTTCACCTATGACGATCGTTTTGTGTATCTGCGCTACACTGTCAGCCGTCTTGAGCGCGTGATCTCGCGCTTTGAAGCCCAGGGCGCTCCACCGCCCAAAGATAAGCTACCGCCCGGTGAGCTCCTGATCGGCGCTAAAGGTCTCGGTCGCATTTTCGCTCCTCGCTTTATTACGGCTAGCGGGCAAAATAAAACCTATTGGGTTCCCTACAGCAGCGACACCTTCCGCATGGACCAAATGCAGGCCAAGCCTGCCCCGGAGATTAGCGCTCAATATAAACTTGGTTTATTTTGGTATGAATTCGTTGCCGGAGACTACTACGACGAACGCACAGGTATCAAATTTCCATTCCTGGTGCGGTTGAACATCATGGACTCACCCTGCTTAATCAAGCAGATCGACTTTGCCTACAAACTCGGAATTCGTGATATCCGCTATTTGCAAAACCTGTCTTCCACCTATTGCACCATTCGTCTGAAAGAGACGCGTAAAACGGATAAAGCCGGCCGTCCTTATTTTGTGATGGCCTGGGGTGAAAAAATCTATTCTGAGAACATTTCGGGTGCGAAGCCAGGCGAATTGCCGTTTCGCGTGAAGGACGAGCACGGCCGCGCCATGAACATCGAGGTCTTCGAGAACCGCTGGATCCCGCAGCCCGATCACCGTTGGCTGGTCTCGTTCTCAGGTCGTCCACCCCCAGCCAATGCGCCTTATCCGTCCTACCACGAGCCATCTTTGGAAGTGGCCGAGGTTGTCGCTGATGTTCGTCAGCTGCGCTACACCAACACGCGTCTGTCGGATGCACATCGAAATGAGCTGGGCCGCCGTTTGGCCGAATGCTTAGGAGATTCAGATCTGACCCGGGCCCTGGGACTCGTCGATCGGGAGTTTTTAAAAGAAGCTAAGCCCATGCGTGATCTTTGCCCGTATTGGAAAAGCAAAGCCAGAGCACGACGAGCCGACAGCAAAAGCGGATCACCTAAAGCCGAAATGAAAGCTGAGGGCGGGAGCGAGAGTAAAGTTAAGGGAAGAGGTCTCGGTCGAGAGCGCGATCGTGACAAAGAGAAAGTGCGGCGCCGAGCGGAGCCGCACTAAACATCTATTACAGGCCTAAAGGATTCGTATCCACATCGGGCAGATAGTCCGCACCGCAAGCCGCTGAATCTCCATAGCCACAAGAAGGCACGTTGTTGACGATATTGTCCGCATACCCTTGTGTCAGAACTGCGCCATTGCCTTGGTTAATACTGACAAAGTTGGCGTTCTGAATATTCGCATAGTTCTGCGCTGACTGCGTACAACTCGAATCTCCCGCAATACATGAGGCCTCTAGTGAGGCGGCGAAGGTCGCGTTGAGATCCATTCCCGGGTTGGCGGCGAGCGTTGCGTTCCAGAAAGCAGCACCGGCTGCATCGGGTGGGCGACCAAAATGTGCCACATACGCTTCGCAGACCACATCGCCCGGCGTACATGAGGGCCCAGTGGCGGTGTTGGTCGGCGCCGACGGGTCTGGCTCCGGCGGTGGGGGCGGCGGCGGCGGTGGCGGTGAGCAGTTGGCGCTCGGGCAACCGGCGGCCACCAATGTCCAGCCCGACGGGCATGAGGTATTACAAGCCGGCAAGTTCACACGGCCGGTAGAGCCGATGCGCGTTTCGTTGCGGTTGTAAGCCGGGTCAACAGCCACCACTTCCATATTGGCCTGGCAGTTCCACGGCAATTGATTGTACGTCATCTCAAGAGCGAAACCATATGTGCCAGATGGAATCCAGCGCACACTTGCCGGCTCGCGGCCGCACAGCTTGGCGCGGTCGCAAGGTGTAGCGATGTTCGAGGTTGAGAAGTTTTGCGGCGACACGCCACCGGCGCAACGGCGCGGACCGCCGCCTGAGCTCGAGTAGTCACGGCACAAAAGAATCTGCCCTCTTAACAGCACATCTGAGGGCGGCGCCACCGTCACACGGCCCGAAACCGGAGTGGTCTGGCACATGCGCGGCGTATCGATCGCAAAGTTCACATTGCTGGCATTCAACTGCGGATCTTTTAACACCGGATAAGAGAAGTCCGCTGTGGCCGAGCAGTTCTGACGCTGACCGGGAGTGCGGGGATCCGTGTATTGAGTCGTCACTGTGACGCGTAGACCATGGACGTCTGACGAGTTGGCAGGAATCCGATAGGGCAAGCCCGTTGTCGGAGTCGTACCGGCAGGACGAACATAGAACGGATAGCTGGTCGGGCAGCTGATTTGACCTGTGCTCAAATTCACCAGCTGAATGCGGATTGAGGTATTTGGATTTTCAACCGCTCCCGGGATCGCCTCTTCTACGAGGAGAGCCGGCGTAGTCGGCGAGACATAGCGGCCGCCCAAAGTTGCTCCGCAATAAGAGGCGCCGGCGGCATCGGTCTGCTTGTTCAAAATCGAGTTCAAAGCGGTGATACCGCCTTCAAGCAGTTGGAAACCATAGAGCTCAGGCGGAGTCGCCGTGTTGTCTTGAATAATGATCTGCTGGGCAGCCGTTGTGGGCCAGCGATCCGTACTGGCTAAGCCATCGGTGCTCACCGTTTGCGCCGGATCGATATTGCGGGCGCCAGGCATCAGAATATTCATCTGCGAGGTCATCCCCAGCGCGCGGAAGTTGTTCAAACTCGACTGCACTAAGTCTTCGCAGGCCGAGCGTCGCGTTTGCTCCTGTGTCGTGCCCCAAGAGGAGCGCATGGCTTCGGTAGCAAACATAAAGCCGCCCACCACGACACCGGAAACCAGAAGCATCGTGATCATGGACGAACCTTTTTCGTTTTGTACGCCGGAAAACATTTTATTGGCGAACATCGAAATAACCCCCTAAAGGCAGTTGAAATTGCGCGAAAGGAATCGTTTCAGAAGCGTTCCAAGGCAACAGAATAGTCACCACGCGCTCGTAGTCCCGATACCGACCGATACCCGGGCAACCCGAGGTGCCGATATCGGCGCGTGGACAAAAGTGGCGCGTGGCCATTGGTGCATCTTGTTCATATGAGCGCATGGCGATGCGAAGCTGGAAGCTGCGCAGAGAATTGCCTAAAGCCATGCGTGGTTGACGCACTTCCAGTTCAACAATGTCACCAAAGACAACCGCATTGGCGTCAGTGGCAGTCAAAGCGCCCGAGGTCGAATTCACATAAGACAAGCGTCCACCTTGAGCCCGAGTGGGCGCTTGGAAAAACAGGCCTGTCGCCGTATAAACAGGGTTTGCAAAGTTGCGCGTATTTTGTGCGAATGCCGCCAACAAAAGGGCGCGCCCCGAAGTGTCGTTGCTGAAACGATTGAAATTATAAGAGCGAACAGCACCGCCCCCGGAGCTGAAACTGAAAGACTCCAAAGCCCCGGTCGTCCATGTCACGCGCTCGGCGTGCGAGAAGGCGCGCTCTGTTGTCCACGTCGCCAGTCGTAAATTCTCCTGAGTGTCCACTTTGCGCATAATACTCATGCTGTCGAGATGCGTTTGCGTGAACAGGGAGAGCACGAAGAGGATCACGAAAGACGTGATCCCGACGGCCACCATGGTTTCAATTAATGAAAATCCTCGGGCGTTAAGAGGGATCATCGAAGCCCTCCGAAGAACAGACCCAGAAGATCGGCGAGCGGGTTGGTGTTTTGTGAAGAACCACCAGAAGTACCACCACTAGTTTGCCCGCTATTATTCTGATTGGAGGCTTGTTGTTGCGTTTGTGTTGAAGCCAAATCTCTTTGGATTTGCTGCTGGATTTGGGCAATCGACATATTGAGGAAAATGCTCGATCGGCCAAACAAGCTCAGTTGCTCTTCGCGTTGGCGTAGCAGCTCGGCTAGAGCGCCTTCCCATCCCGTTTTTTGATCCGCTAGCGGAGTGCTAGCTGTAGGCGGTGCTTCCGCCTTTACCGTCAGATCGCTCTGCAGGTTGGCGGGGCAGGGGTTCATATTCTTCTGGCAGACCTTAACTGAATAGCAAACATTGTCGCTCGTACAGCGCGCACTTTGCACCTGCGTGCTGCTAGGTAGAGTGAAGCGAATCCCGCCCGAACCATTCGCTTGAGCGTTGACCGTCTCTTGGCGAGGGGCATCTGGGTTGTTGGTTTGCGTTTGGGTCGTAGGTGAAGTCGTAGATTGCTGAGAGGTCGATTGAGTGCCCGCCGCTTGCGATTGACTTCCCGATTCGCTGGTCGAAGTACTACGATAAGGATTTTTAGCCCCTTGCGGTGTGCGCACGTATTGCGCAGCAGTCGAGCTACTCCAAACACCGATAACAATGCTTAATACTATATACTTCTGCATAACGTACCCCATCGCCTTTCGGCGTTAAACCCTCTTCTTAGGAACCGGAACCGCCCTGCATGACGCAAGCTTGATCCGCCTTTAAAGTGGCAGAACCACAAAGCAGCACTCTCTTGACACAGACTGCGCCGCCTTGAATCGCTTGTAGGCGCACCTCATCGGATTCACACGCTCCGGAGGCGGGCGCCCGAACTCCGGCGGTCAGCATCGACGAACCAAGGTTCTGCGTTTGCAAAACCGATATCTTGCGGTCGCGCATGCCTTTCGACATCTGGTCGAAGTGCACCGTGCGATTCTGCACGCTGCTCAAGAAGGCGGCCAATCCGACCAATACTGCGAGGATCAATGACCAAATCATTCTTCTACTTTGACGGATAAACGGTCATTTATAAAGAGTTTCGGGCATATTTCCCTTAAATATCCCTAATTTAGTCATTATTTTGTCTCAGGTATTTCGTTCTGAGACAGAGGCTGTCTCACAGTGAAACGGGGTGAGACAAAATGTCTTTTCGATTTCCGTTTTGGAACAGTTAACGGAGCTGAAGCGTCAAAGTCCTTAGCAAACTAGGGAGGATTTGGACGCGTTATATAAATAACTATGATTTATTAAAGAAAACGCTTTCATATGAACCGGGAGCCGTTTTTTGTTCGACACCCGAATTGAGTCTGGAGAGGGGTGTCTCAAAATGAGTCGTCAGCTGCATTTTAGGCTATGTACGCTGGGAGTGGCGAGGTGCCAGCCTTGCAAATGTAGCCGGGCATGGATCTCTATATACTAAAACAATTCAAGAAGGCTGCCGTAGGATTGGCGCTGGTCTTAAGCCAACCGTTGTTGGCGGGACCGATCATTCCGGGTCAGCTCGACACCGGTGATCCGCTGGTAGTTGACGCCGCCAACGGCTTGAATCTGCGCCCGCAACCGAACTCGGGCAAGATCGGTGTGATTCCGGATAAGACTGTGATTTTCGCTACCGGCGAAGCGGAAAAATACGCCACCGGCCGCTTAGGCGCGCGCTATTGGGCGCCTGTGAAATATCAGAACGAAAACGATGAGTGGATTGAAGGCTGGGTTTTGCTGAAGCATACGGCTAAACCGACGGCCGCTCAGGTGGAGCAATTGGAGTTCAAAGCCACCGATGATGTGGACGGTATTCAGAAATCCGTCGAGCAGGAGCCGGCGCCGATCGATAGCAAACCCGTTGCAGCTGAGAATGCCGTACTCGAGATCAATGTGAAAAGTTTGGCTCGCTTGCGTACCGGTCCCTCATCTAGTGCATCTGTTTTTCGTCTTTTGCGCAATGACACCAAAGTTCATATCGTTGGAAAACCGAAGGGCAATTGGATTCCGGTGCGTGTTGATGGCCGCCAAGAGTCGGGCTGGGTTCATATGTCTTTATTGAACGGTGAAGGCGACTTCAATCCTTATGAAGTGGCGCAAGGCCATTCACGTTCCGCTGACGAGGTTTCTACTGAAATCGCAAAGTCCACCGAGAGCGAGCCGACTGAAGCGGGCGCTGCTAAACCTTGTGACTCGTGCCGCCGCACGGGTTTAAGCAAGATCCCCGTACCTAAGGCGGCGGCGAAGGTTAAGACTTCGGGTAAGGGCTATATCCGCCCGGTTAGTGGTCCTATCAACTCGGAATTCGGTCGTCGACGGGATCCAATCTATAAACGCCGTCACTCGCATCACGGCGGTATCGATTTCCGCGTGCCCACGGGAACATCGGTAAAAGCCATTCGTGGTGGGCGCATAGTTGAGGTCAAAACTGGTTGTCGCAGAGGCAATATCTATTGTGGCGGCGGCTGGGGAAATCACGTGATCATCGATCATGGCAATGGTATTCGGTCCGTATACGCGCACCTTAGCTCAGTTAGTGTGAAGGTCGGTCAAATGGTTGGCCAGGGTGGTCAGATAGCACGTTCTGGTAGCACTGGACGCTCGACGGGGCCGCATCTGCACTTAGAAATCCATCAAAATGGCGTGCGTAAGAACCCGCGTCTATTTTTATAAACATACGGTAGGATGAGATATATGAAGCTTTTGACTCTAGTGATTTTGATGATGTCCGCCACCGCCTGGGCTGCGCCTTTAAGTTCGCAAGAAAAGGCTCGCTGGGTAACCGAGATTGATCAAGCTTGCGCAGCTGTATTTGAGGGGCCAAACATCCCAGCGGTTTGTAAATGTGTAGCTAGGAATTTTGTCATTCTTGCTCAAGACAGCCAAGACTCTTTAGCGAAAACTCGTGATACCTTGAAGTTCATTAAGGGGTTCTACTCAGATGAGATCTCTCAAGCTCAGATCGATGCTGACCCGTTCTTTATCGGTCCTTTTTTCGAGTCTATAGGCCTTAAATGCATAGCATCTCCAAGATACCAGCTTAAACTGAAGTAGTTCGCAGTCTTAGCGGCTCAACGAAATACGCAGTGTTGCGCCTTTCAGCCGTCCTTGTGAGCGCTGCAAGGCCACGTCGCCGCCGTAAGAGGTGGCGATCTTGCGCATAATCACAGAGCCCAACCCCAAAGAAATTCGTTGTTGATCGGTGCGGAGATGGCGTGATGATCTTTTATTGCCGAACAAAGCCATGTCTTCCTCACTGGCGCCGGGACCATCCTCTGAAATATCAATCCACCAATGGGTGGGAGTGGCGCTAAGTCGCACTTCGACTTCGTGTTCGGCGAAAGAAAAAGCGTTGTCGATGCCGTTTCGGACCAGGCGCTGTAGAAGGAGCTCTTCGCCATACACGAAGGCGGGGTCAGATTCGCAGTGAAACATGCTTTTAATTTCATCGTGGGTGGCGAAGACGGTCAGTTCCGCGGCGACTAACTGTGCGAGGTCGATACGCTTTGTACCCTTCTTAAACTGTGGGTCGTTGACGCCGGAGATAAACAGCAGATCTTGCACCAAGCGTGAGAAATAGTGCGTCTCTTGGATACTTGTGTTGAAGAAATCATCCATCTGTTCTTTGGACATTTCTGCGCTCTTGTCGCGCAGGGATTCGAGCAGCAACCGAAGACTCGCAACCGGTGTTTTTAAATCGTGCGTGAGTTCTTGCAGGATTCGTACGCGCACATCCTCGCTGGCGCGCAGAAGCTGCACTAGTTTTTCAATTTCGCTAGCCATTTCGTTGAAGTTTTGCGCTAGGCGATTATTACCGAAAGGGAAGCGCGCTTGCAGATCTCCGTTTTTCATACGATCGATGACTTCACCAGCTTCGCGGGTAGCCTTTTTCACGATCATCAGGCCACCGGCGAAGGAGGAAAGAAATCCAGCCAGAAGAAAAATGCCCAATACCATTGCTGAAACCCCCTCAGGGGTCATGCCCCAGATGACGGGATGGTGGTGTTGGATTTCATATTCGGTCTCATTGGCGGCTCTCATTTCCAACTGGGCTGGAGTGGGGGGCCGTACGTCGGTTTCCAAAACCGTACTGTTGTCGATTCGCATTTGAATGAAGCCGGGACTGTTTGCCAGTTTCTGGGGGGTGCATACCGGTTCCGTGCCCACCGAGTTTTTCAGGACTGTGGCATGAACAAAGAAACCTTTGTTGATGGCGATGAATTTTTCGAGTGCCTGTTCCGTCGAAAGTGCTTGATCGGTCTGTAGACGGCGTAAGATCTCACAGCCTTTACTCAGCTCATCAATGATCAGTTCGCTCTTCTTATGTGGCACGTAGATGAAAACAAAGGCCAACCCTAAAGCGAAAGCCAAAGTGAAGGCTAGCATTTGCAGCACCACGTAGCTGGCAAATAGCGGATGGTTTTTAAGCAATTTCAATTTTGTACCCGGAACCGTAGATGGAAGAGATTTGCACGCGCTCCATACCTTTCTCGCGCAAAGCTCGCCGTAGCTGCGAGATGTGCGAATCCACGGTGCGATCATGTACGACCGAATCTTTATTCAAGTGTTGCAGCAAGGACTCACGGCTGACGATCTGACCGTTGTGACTAATGAGAAAATCTAAAATCTTCAGTTTGGTCTGACTGAGAGAGAGTTCACTTTTACGATAGCGCAGAAGTCCGCGTGTGAAGTCGACTTCAAGGCCGCGAAAGTGTCGAATCTCTGGCGCTTCGGCTCGCACCCCATGCACCTGAATCTGAATACGCATCAGAAGTTCAGCGATGCTGTAGGGCTTACGTACATAGTCGTTGGCGCCCGAGCGCAAAGAGTTAACGGCCGAATCAGCAGTGTCGACGGCCGTCAATATAATCACTGGGGTTTTAAGGCCCTGCATGCGCAACTGGGCGCAGAACTCCGTACCATTGCCATCGGGCAGATGAATATCCACCAAAAGCAATTCGAAAGGCTCGCGCGACATTCGCGAACGGCCTTCCGTCAGAGTTTGCACCCAATGCGCTTCATGATTCTCTGAACGTAAATAGAAAAAAAGGCTCTTGGCCAGAACCGGGTCATCTTCAATCAGCAGAATTTTGGCCATAGCTGATTGTGCGTGTAGACTCCACCGAGGTCAAGTCATGGACGTGTATGGCCGCGCCCCGGGGCAGAAGCGGACGAAGAGATCCCTCTGGTAACGGTCAAAGCCGCATATTGACCAAGGCACGCAATCTGCAAAACCCAACAAGAGATAGTGAGCTTTGACAAGGTCCACGCTTAACCAATGAGGGTACAAACATGCAAAATTCTACACAACAAAGCGGTAAAAATCGGTCCAACAACAAATCGGTGAGCTCGGCGGGCTTCAAAGGTAAAAACAATAAGTCATCTGAGCGCAATGAACGTAGTGAGCGCGGTGAACGTGGTGGGCAACGTCAATTTGACGGCGACCGCCAAGAGTCGGGTAAAACGATCGGGGCCGTGATTGCGGAAAACCTTGCGGCCGGCACTCAGGAACGTGTGGACGGAGTGATGGATCAGGTGAGCGAATATTATGAGGCCGCTCGTGAGTACGTAAACGAAAATCCGCGCGAAGCTATGATGATTGGTGCTTCCCTAGGTATGGCCGCTTGGGCTTTGCTGTTCACCAAACCTGGTCGTCAAATCTTCGATCTTGGCGCGGCCCGCGCCGTACCCGTGGTGTCGCAATGGATTTCGACCACCTTCAACTCTCAAAATCGCAGCCAGGCTGTGTGATGATCGTTCAGAAGATCGACGAGAAGAAAACTCCATTACAGGCGCCGGGTAAACCGGCGCCCGTCACGGACATTCCCAAGGATGAGGGGGAGCGGGAGCCTGAACACGAAAAGCTACGTGGGTGGGACGAAGAATCGGAGTAGAGCTGGCTGACTAGCCAGCTCATTAGTTTAATTCAGATCAAAGAGTAAGTACTCGCTATCCACATTGGCGCGGATTTTAAGCTCTTGCTCTTTGGCGACGGCCACGGCATCGCCCGGGTTGAGCTTCTCGCCATTCACGTTCAGTTCGCCTCGCAGCACCTGTAAGTAGACGTAGCGACCCTCACGCAGGTTGAACGCGGTCTCTGTGCCGGCGCGTGGACGTGCGATGTGCAGGTCTGCATCTTGCGAAATCGCAATCGAGCCTTGGCGTCCATCGCGGGAAACGACAAGAGTTAGTTCGCCGCCTTCCAGTTCCCGTGCGAACGACTTTTGCCCATAGCGCGGTTTCAGACCACGTTGCTCTGGCAGAATCCAAATCTGCAGAAGATGAGTGGCCTCCGTCGGCCGCGGATTGTACTCCGAGTGCTGTACGCCTGTGCCGGCACTCATATACTGAACTTCACCCGGCAAGATCTGAGCTTTGTTGCCCATTGAATCCTGATGCTCCAGCGCTCCCTCTAGAACGTACGAGACGATCTCCATATCACGATGGCCATGAGTGGGAAAACCGCCGCCGCCCGCGATGATGTCCTCATTGATGACGCGAAGGTCGCGAAAGCCCATATTGTCGGGGTCATAGTAGTCGGCAAAAGAAAAGCTGTGGTAGGACTTCAGCCAACCATGATCCGCGTGGCCGCGCTCGTGAGATCTTCTAATTTTCATCATACAGTCCTCCTATGTGCCACATCTGGGCTACTCCAAGCACTCTACGGCTTTTCCTATTGTTTGATTAGACTGCATAATGTGGATTTATAGTTCATACTAATGTACAATTATGAATATGGATTTAAATGAAATCGCGGTGTTTTTAAAGGTGGTTGAGACCGGTAGCTTCGTCAAGGCCGCGGGCCAACTGGGTATGCCTAAATCGACGGTGAGCGCTAAGGTTTCGGCGTTGGAGAAACGTTTAGGCGTGACTCTGATCACGCGCACCACGCGACGACTGCATATTAGCGAGGCCGGTCGCGCCTATTACAAGCAAGCGCTGGCTGGGCTCACTCAAATTCAAGCAGCTGAGCAACACTTGACGGCTACGCAGAGGGAGCCTCAGGGCGCACTTAAAATAACAGCGCCTATTGAGCTGGGCAGTGTAGTGCTACCTGCGGCGGTCGCGGCCATGCGAAAGCGCTATCCAGGCGTGAACCTTGAGCTGATTTTGAGAGATGACACGGTCGATCTGGTGGCGGAAGGCGTGGATTTAGCCATTCGTGCGGGCGAACTAAGAGACTCGAGTCTTATCGCCAAGAAGCTGGGCGCGGTGTACTTTGCAGCTGTGGCGAGTCCCAAATATCTGAAAGCGGCCGGCGTCTTGCGTTCACCCAAGGATTTAGAAAACCACGTGTGTTTGCAGTTTCCGCCGCTTGGTTTGGACGAGTGGCAGCTCTCCAGCTCGCGGGGACGGCAAGTGGTATGTTTGAATCGGCAACTGGTGGTGGGCGATTTAAACATGATTAAAAATCTGACCACTGCGGCGATGGGTGTGGCTCTGCTGCCGATGTTTTTTTGCGCCGGCGAATTGAAGAGCGAAAGATTGGTTCGTGTTCTACCGGAATGGCGTACTGAAGTGCGACCGGTTCATTTTGTTTATCCGGCGCAGAAGTTTGTCGCGCCCAAGACGGCGGCATTTATTGAAGTGGCAACGGATTTGATTCGCTCAGTTCTCTGAGGCAATGCCTCGCTGTGGAACTTTGTGCAGGTCGATCAACAAGCCTGGCATGGGACCGGGAGCGAAGTGGCGTTTGGGACCACCGCCGCCAAGCTGCAGCTCCGTACCAGTTAACCGCAGATCGTCACGCCGACCTAAGCCCACGACCTGTAGCTCCTCCCCAGTGTCGCAAAAGGACAACGGACCATCACGCTTGATAGGATAAAGATCAAACAAGCCGGAGGTGAAAAAGGTGATGCGGAATTCCCCGTCGCGTTCTTCCAATATAAAGTAAGAGCCTTTGGTCTCATTGACGAAGCCGACAGGACCGCCGGCTTTGAATAGAGCTTTAACCGCAGTTAAACGCTCACTTTTAGATAGCTCTGAAAGGCGCGTGGCGCACTCTTCCGCTGACCCAGGTAGGGCGATAAGTATTGAGAATAAGGGGAGCAAGCCCCAGGGCCGCACGCGAGGCCTCCTGACTCTTAGAATACCTTGGAGCAGCGCAGGATTTTCATGATTTATAGCGCGACCTCCTTGGCGCTAGACGTGTGTCCTATTTTGAGACATGTTGGCGCCTTCCAATTTAGGAGGATTTAATGCGCATTCTGATAGCCACGGCTGTGGCTGTTTTGTTCACGTCGTCGTTCGCTTTTGCTCAGGCTCGCACTCAATCAGTGAAGCCGGCGAAGTCTGCGAGTACCTCAAAAACGACTTATACCTACAAGCCTGCTCAGCGTGAGGAGTTGATGTTGAGCCCGTTGTTGGGTGTGACCTTCAATTCTATAAGCGGTGATTTCGAGGCCTCCAGCGACACCGGTTTTAACGCTGGCCTTGCTGTGGAGTACGGCCTTGGTACGACGGTGTTCTATAGCGGATTGATCTATACGCAGCTCAACTCCAGCCGCACTCAAGCTGTAGAGTTACTAAATACAAATATTACCTTGGATGTAACGCAGGATTATCTCGTGATCCCTTTGCAGGCCAAAACTCGTTTCGACAATGGCGGTTTCGAGCCCTATTTGCGTTATGGATTGACGGCCAACGTGGTTTTGGACGCCAAGGCGAAGGTGTTGGGTCAAACCTTCAATTTTAAAAAGGACGTCCGTGGTCTGCATATCGGCGGTACATTTGCGGCCGGTGTGGTCATCCCGTTTGACAGTACCGATCTCAATGTCGATATTTCCATCAATCGCAGTTTGCAAAGTATCTCCAGTGACAGTGCGGACGTCATCAATCAGACCATCATGCTGAATGGAAGTGTAATGCTCTAAAACGTCTATCAGCTGCCGGACTAGACCTAAGATCCGGCGGCTCAAGACTCGGCGAATTTACTCCGAAAGTGGGGTATGAGCTCACTATCAAGATACAAAAAATCCGGCGGCTTTTATCAACTTCTGTCTTTGATCGAAACTTTCGGTCCGCAGAAAAAAGAAAAATTCATGGAAATGATCGAGGCCGAAAGCGCGGCATGGGCCCAAGCTTTGCGCGACAAGATGCTCACCCTCGAGCGTATTTTCACGTGGCCTGATGAAGTTATCATCGAAATTTTTAAAGAGATGCAGCCGAAGAGTTTGGCTTTCGCTCTTGAAGGTTTGAAAGAAGAGCAAAAGGCGCGCATCACGAAGTTTTTGTCGCATGCGGAACAACGCCGTTTGACTGATGTGTTGACTGAGAGCAAGCCGAAGCCCGAAGAGATCTCTTCCACTTTGGTGAAAGTGGTCGAAACGGCCCGTCGTATGATCCACGAGAGACAGCTGCACGTTGAGAAATTTGACCAGAAGCTCTTGATCCCGGAAGACTTAGAAGCACGTTTGGAAGAGCAAGGCTCAGGTAGCAGCAGCGGGCATTCTTCCGCTGCCGTTAACGATGCGGTGGCCGCGGTCGCCGCTGCCACTGCCGATCCGGGCAAGGCGCCCACTCTGGAAGTGGCGCAGCTTCAGCGCACGTTGGCGCTGATGCTTAAAGAGAATAAGGCTTTGAAAGAAGAAGTTCGCGGTTTGCGTGACAAGCTTGATCAAATCAAGAAGTTTGCCGCCTAGAGCTGGCCTACCTGCCTGTGGTTTTGTCCTCAAAGAATCAGAGGAGAAATGAGGCTCTTTGGTGGCTATGTTGTCCGAGAATTTCGGACGCCAAGGTAGAAGCCATTGCTAATAACCCAAAAAAACTTGTGAATCGCTGTCCGGTTGGCGGACGCATATCCGCCAACCACACAGTGGTCAGCCAGCTCTTTATAGGTTGGTTACAACCTGCATCTTCACCCCATTATTACGGCGGATATCGTAGGGATCATTGGAAGCCATTGCCGAGGGCGCGATCGAAAGGGTCGTGTTGCCCGACATATCGCGACCGAAAGTCAAATCTTCAGCCTTGGCCTCGCGACCGTTCAGCCAAACTTTCGTGGTGCGAGCATCGGTGTGCCCGGGAATCATGATCGGCTCCACGCGCAAGTTCTTGTCGATAGCTTCGTACAGATACACAAAGCGTAAGCTGGAACCTGCTTTCGGCACGTTCTTGAAGATCACAACACCACCCGTGGCCGAGAAATCGCTCGGATTGACCGCGGCGCCATCAATAAATACCTGCACTGAATCAGGTTGCACCGGCGAGCTCGAGATCGTGAACTCCTTTTTGTAGTTCGGGCGGCCATTCGGCATGCTGCTAGTAATTCCCTTGCCGGTCACTGTTCCCGCATCCGTGGTCACGCTGATTTTGCGTGCGCCAACAGCCAATGTCGGATCCAGACCGGTGACTTTGTCGACGGTGTACATCAGTTTGTACGTGGTGTTGATGCTGTGAAGAATGCGGTCCAAGATCGAGTTTAGCGAAATCTGACGTTTGTTCACCTTGAAGAAGTCAAAATGCTCACCGCGGCTCGACTGCACAACGCCTTTTTGTCCAGCCAGAGGAGAATTGTAACCTGCCGCCGACGGAGTTACTGCAAACACGCGTACCTGAGAGCCGGCGATCACTTCGTTCACTTGCTTCATCGAGGGAGCCACGGTCTCCGGATTGGATTGGTGACCTTCTAAGAAACGGCCCGGTTTGTCGGGCGAATAAAAATCGGCGTCAGTCACCAAGATCACAAAGCGTTGCGATCCGGCCTCCCAGGGAGAACCTGTGGCTTCGTACAGAGCGCGCATGGAGTTTTCTTCTTTGTCGATGTAGGGCTTTACTTCGGCATTGCCCTTAGACACCTGTAGGCCGGTCAAACGAGTGACGAACTCGCTCACTTGACTCTCGCTGGTGTTGTCATAAAAGCGATCGCATTTCTGAGTGACCAGATCGCCGAAAGTCGAAAGGCACATGCGCACATGGTAGCCTTTGTTCTTGGTGGTGCGGATGAACTGAGTCAGAACTTGCTTCGCGCTCTCGATAAATGGACCCATCGATCCTGTCACATCCACTACGAAGGCGATGTCGGCGACTTGATCCAGCTTCTGAGTGTCGGCGAAGATTTTAAACGGCGTCACGGGAATTCCGTTTTCAGTCACGCGCAGATTGCGCTCAGTCAGTCCGTTGACCGACTGCCCATCCTTGGTCACTTGGAACAGAACCGAAACTTGGTTCTCGTCGTAACGCTCTTGAGTGGCGGTTGCTTCCGCCGTTTCAAACGCGAAGGCCTTGCTGAAGTTCTTCGCATCTGGGCGGGGAGTAGCGTAAGACGCCGGTGTTGGCTTGGGGCCGGGGCCAGTCAAAGCCGGAGATTCGGACTTGCAGTTCGCCAAAACCAGCACCAGGGCTGCGCTCAGCGGAAGTCGGATCATTAGGTTTTTCATAAGCTAGCTCCCTTAAGCGTCGGGCAATCCTTCACCCGGGCTTTGTAGTTGTCCAGTTCGTCGAACCAGACTTCATCGGACTTATAGGGGAACACCAACACATCGCCTTGGTCTTCGACCTTGGCCAGTTTGCTGCGTTCGCCTTTCAAGTTTTCATCTAAGTGCAAGCGCTCGATGACTTCGCCTTCGAGGATGTGCATCTTGTTTAAGACCATGCGGTATTCTTTCACTTCACCTTGCGCCAACACGCGCAGACGCGAGACGGCCTGCTGACGGTTGCGATCGGCAAGACGGCGTGAGGCCATGGAGAAACGCTCGAGCTCGCCTGCGCCGCCCAGGGCCGCGGTCGCCGACTTCAGTTCGTTCAACTTTTCAACCTCCGCCAGAAGTTGGCGGCGAGATTCCATCAAGCGTACAAATTTGCTGTCGCGCAATCCGGCGCGTGGGAGTGAAGACACGATCGGGCCGGAGGACTCAATGCTGACGCCATTTTTGTCGAAACGCTCAAGCAGAGCGCTTAAGTTCTTGTTGCTGCCATTGGTGGCAAGCTCTTGCATATCGATCAGACGATCGCGATGACGTTTCTTAAAGGTTTCGCTGGTCTTGAAGAGACGGGGATAGTCGCAAGTCTTCAGGCTCATCAAGTTCGACAGGAAATAGGACTCTGGACCGACCAAAGCAACCAGAGCGGGTGACATCAGGGTGGTCACTTCGCCTAAAGCTTTGTCGAAATCATCGGCGCGCAGGTGAGCCCATGCGCGTTCTTCCACCGACTCCACCCAAAGGTTTGAGTTTTTCGGAATCTGGTTGAAGTATTCAGCCGCAGCCGTGGTGTCACCTTTTTGGTAAGTCACACGACCATAGGCCGACAAGATCATATCTTGACCGATCGCCGTTTGACCCGACTCTTTTAAAAGCTTCAAGGCTTTCAAAGAGGAGTCCACGTCACCGATCTGCGGAGCCAGAGTCGCGATTTGCCACCACACGCGAGCTTTGGCGTTGGTTTGATCGGCGCTCAAGCGCGAGGCGCGAGCAAATGCCGCTTGCACGTCTTTCTTGTTTGCGATTTTCAAAACAACCGCATCGTTGTTGACGATGGAGCGCCAGTTGCCGGATGAGATCCAACCGCGCTGGATCCACACGGAGCTTTTAAGCTCCGCACTCCAGATCTTGAGAAGCTGCGGCTTTAGCGCCGCGGGTTTGGTGGCTTTGGTCAAAAGATCGAGAGCGTTGTAGGGCAAACCATTTTGATAGAGCAAGTAAGCATAGGTGGCCACACCGCTCTGCGATGTGCCGAAAGCCGAGCCCGAATGGGCCGGTGTCCAAGCCACCAAGGCTTGACGGTAGTTGCCAGCATTCATAAGGGACTGAAATTCCTTTTCCGGTCCCTCAGTGCCGGGGAGGAAATCGAAATTCCCTGCCCACGTTTGCCAGCTCAACATAGATATAAGTACTAAGCTTCCTGCCCGTAACATAATCTCTCCCTCCTAGAGGAGGAATCCAAACGAAAGACCCAAAACAGTTTCATTGATCGAACGATTCTCTACTCCGCCATTGCCGTTTTGCGGGTGGTCGGTGAAACCCTGCCAGCGCGCTTCTAAACGCATCGACAAGTGCTGCGCCAGCCAGATGCCCGCGCCGCCACCGGCGGTGTAGATCGGCTCTGTGCCCGAACCCAAGAAAACTTGGCCCGCGCCGCCGAGGAAATAGATGTCAAATTGCGAGATGCCGAGGTCGAACATGTTCAGCTTGCCATAGATGGGATACCAGTTCACAACGCCCATCCAGGAGTTCTTGGCGTAGTCAAAACCAGGAAAGCGCAGGGTTTTGTCTTTGGCGGCGTCTTCGTAAACGCGTTTGCCTTCGGCCGTCGATGTGTTCGTGTAGTTCGAGTAGCGAGCACCCACCGACCAGCGGGGAGTGATGTGGAAGTCCAAGTTGGCGCCAAGCGTGTTGGTGTTCACGTACGGGTCACCACCTTCGACGAGAGCGGCGTTGACACCGATCTCCAAGCGCAAGCGGCGGTCCACGTCGCGATTCTGCACCACACGAATGCGGTTCTCAGGATCGATGGCGCGGGCTTTTTTCATCAGGTCTTTGTTGGCGCCGAGGGCGTCCATCTCCGACGTGAGATCGCCCTTGGCGGCGAAAGCGTTGATCGCAAACAGGCTTAAGAGGATAAGGCTTAAGCGTTTCATACTATTCTCCTTGAGCTTTCGCCACTGCACCGGTCTTTTCGAAAAGAACCGGGACTTCGGCTGAGGCGCTGCCAACCAACGAGCTGGCATTCGATTGAGCTTTGACTTTAAATGAGGCGACAACGGTTTTACCGCTACCGCTTAACTTTTTGATTTGTGCCGCGGTCAGGCCGATCAAGCGCGATTCGAAGGCGCACTGGAACACCCAAGTCGGAGCTTCACCGGGAGTCTCGAGCAACTCACCGTTTTTTTCGCAGTCCACCGGCGCTTGCGCTTTACTGCTGATTTTTTTGCCGTCGATCATGTAAGTGATCGCGGCGACGTCGGGAGCTTTTTCAACGCTGCCCTCAGTGTCGCTGATCTTGATCTGGAACTTAAAGGAATCGCCGAACTTGAGGCCTTCGCTTTTGATTTCAGAGAAAGCCACGGAGGGCTCTTGCACTTTGCCGTCGGTGATGATCAGAGCGATCTGTTGGTTCGGCGAAGCATTCGTGCAACGCGTGTCCATCAGGTAGTCGTAGCGCAAGACTAAGAACTGATCTTGAAACTTACCGATCTTGCCGGGCTTCCAAGTGAATTTGTACTCAGCTTTGTCTTGTGTTTTCGAAACGGTTTTGAAGCAGTTTTCACA
This sequence comes from Bdellovibrionales bacterium, assembly GCA_019637855.1. Classification (GTDB taxonomy): domain Bacteria; phylum Bdellovibrionota; class Bdellovibrionia; order Bdellovibrionales; family UBA1609; genus JALHOQ01. The sequence goes on along the minus strand of JAHBUX010000007.1, from coordinate 52,541 downwards.
AGGGCTTACCATGGGACGAACATCCCATTGACGATCCGCTTCGATACGCGACTCGACGGTGATGGTGATCGACTTTTGTTTGTTCTGTACGAACTCAACCGACTTTCCGCCGTCTTTGCTGCCTTCGATCGTCATTTTGAACGGCTCTGTGCAAGCGGGAGTCTGAATGTACGGCGTGGGATTGGCCACTTGCGGTTTCGGGCGGTTGTTGACGTCATAGGCCAACGAATCGTCGTACACGTGTTGGTATTCGGAATACGGGTTGGACGGGCGGCGGAACGTGTTTTCGCCCTGACAAGCGGTAAGCAACACCGCCACACCCAAGAGCACCAAAGCTAGAATGTTCTTCGTGAACATACGTTGCTCCTTATCCATGGTTCATCCGTTTCGCCACGAAGGGGTATTGAACTTTCACGTTCACGCCACCGACGGGTTTGGGAAACTTCCAGGTACGGATGCGGCTGGCGATACAGCCTTCAACTTGTGCGCTGTTCAAAGAGCTTTCGCCGATCCCCGAAGCGGTCACGATACCGCTGCCGTTGATGGTGAACTTCACGTTCACGCGACCGCTCAAGCCCGACTTCACTTGCAGGCCTTTTTCGTAGCAATTGATCCACTCGCCTCTATGACGGTTGATCACAGCCGCGATTTGATCCATGCTCAAGCCACCTTCGACCAGAGCCTCTTCTTGTACGGGTTCGAAATAGGCCGCTGCAGTTCCGCCCATGCCCATGGTGCCGTAACCGGGGCGACCGCCGCCGGCTTTGCCGCGCGTACCGTAACCGCCACCACCTTCAACCGGACCGCCGTTACCCATGGCCGAAGCCACGAGACCTGCGCCCGGAACCGCGCGCTCCATACCACCGACACCGCCGCTACCGGCGCCATTCCATGAAGTGCCACGTGAGTCGTTAAGAGCTTTCATATTGAAGCCGGCCGAATTTTTCGAACCGTTCTTCATACCGCCGAGCACGCCTAAGGCGCCGACGTTTTCAACCTTCACTTTGGTGCGCAAAGGAGCGTTCTCTTTGCGCGCGGTCTTCACACGCTGAGTGAGAGTCTTGGTGACCGGCTTCACTTTGCTTTCTACGCGCTTGTTGGCCACTTTCTTAACAGGATCGATCTTTTTCTGAGTGGCTTGAACCGTTACGGCTTCTTTTTTCTGAATGAATTCTTGCGGGATGACAACGACGACCGGCTCTTCTTGTTTCTTCATGAACAAGGGCTCGATCAACAGACCCACGATCAAGATGAACAGCATGGCGCCGGCCTGGGTGTAGACCGTGCGCTTGTAGATGGCTTGCTCTTGTTCTTCAGAGTCGTCTTTGACTTGAACCAGGCTGGCCAGTTTCTCGATCTCTTTGGCGAAACGGAATTTTCCACCGTTGCCCAAATCCACCGAGCGGCGTTTAACGGCGTTTGCCGTCGTCTTCTTTAGAAGGTCGTATTGAACCTCTTCTTTGTCCAAAGCTTTGAGGCTGGAGACCAGTTCCACACGACGCATATCATGGCGATAGATCAGAAAGAGTTCTTCGGATTCGATGGAGAACGTGCGAACCACTTCTCCCTTTTGATTTTCTAGTACGAAACGCCCGGCGATCATACCCGACCTCACTCTTGTTCCGCCGCCTCAGAGAGGCGGTCTTTGAAGTGTTTGCGAACTCCTAAGAGATCACTCAAACCCTTCTCGTTTTCCACGCGCGCCACCGCTTCTTGCGGCGACTGGTATTCCCCATAAAGGACGGAGTCGTCAAAACGCACGTCCGTCTTCAAATCTCCACGCGGCTTCGCGGCCTTGCCTTTGGCTTTTTGCGATTTCTTCGCAATAGCCTTTTTGGGCGCAGCTGCAACCGGGTTAGAACTTGCAACCGCCAGACCAAGGGCGGCGAGCAGGATTAAGATCCTCATAAATCCTTACCTTTTTTGAGTTGGGAGATGCGGGCATCGAGATAAACGACCATCGCGGCCTTGCCATTTTGCGCTTCAAGTTCGCGCAAACTTTGAGCTTTTGAGATATCAAAGGGGTCCTTTTGCAGGTCACGGCGGGCTGTCAGAATGTCTTTTTGCGAGGGACGGCGGAAGGGCGTGTTGAGCAAGTTGTTGAGACGATTTCCGGCTCTGCTAGGCGCAATCGCGGCAAGCTCTTTAATCTCGTCGCGATAGAACTTCTGCAACTCAGGCGTCGAAGTCATATAGGTTGCCTGTAGGTTTTGAACTGAGTTGGAATTGCCCCACATGGCGTTCAGTTCGCTCTCGATCTTCTCGGCGCGGGCTAAGTAGGGTTCGCTCTGGGCCTTGAGGATCTGCAGGTACTTCTGTTTGTCCTCAGCGCTCAGGCGGCGCGGTACGGGAAGGGAGAGAATGTCTTTGTACAGGCGGCGGTTCTCGCGAGCTAGCTGGCTGAGGGTCAATACCTGCAGCGTCCAATCGCGTTTGCCGATAGCGGCTTGAGCTTGTTTCTCGCTCTGATTTAAGAGCTTAAGGCGCTCTTTCAAAGTCTTTTGCATGACCACATCGCTAAAGCCCTGCACGCGGTGCGAGCGGATCTTGCGATCGAAAGCGTGGAAATCGCGCATTTCCAAATGTCGGGCCAGAGTCAGGCCTGCCGGGTATTGGCCAATGCGTGTGGTGCGCAAAAGGCGTTCGGCTTTGGTGAAGTTTTTGTCGCGAGCGAAGGTCTCAAGCGTGATTCCGGCCAGGAGATCTGGAGTTTGCTTGAGCGAAGAGAGATGCTTGTCGAGTTCGCGCCACGGATTCGATGAGTCTTTGATCAGAGTGATGCGAACCAAGTTGCCGGCCCGCGCGTTTTTGTTGTGGCGTAAGAAAGCTTCGTTGTGCTGGCGTGAGCTTTGGCCAGAGAGTTCGGCCAGGAGAGCCAAACGCAGCTCGCGCTCGGCTTTGCTCAGGTTGGGAAGCTTCATCGCTTGCGTGATCTCGTAGGCCAAAGAGAAATTCAGTTGCAATTCGGCAACCCAGACCTTCTGTTCGAGGACCCATTCGTGGTCCTCTTTGGAGAGGGATTTAACCAGCAATAGGCGATTGCAGGTGTCGTTGACGCTATCTAAAGCGAGAGCTTTTTGCGCCACGGTCAGTTTGTTTTTGTAGAACTTGATCTTCTCGGCGTCGTCGGCGCCTTCCATGTTCACTTTGTCCAAAGCGGCTAAGCTTGAGCGATAGTCCGAACGATCGGTCTCTTTGCCATTCTTTAGGTTGGCGGCCACGAGATTCATCGAGGCTTTGCGCGAGATCTTCAAGTACTCAGTTTTGCGTTCGGGGAACAGACGGGCGTACTCAAGGCTGCGCACTTGGATGTTTTTGTCGTCTTTCAAGGCGGCCAAGCTGTCCAAAGCCAAGTCGGCCGATTTCACTTTTAGATCGCGATCGTTCTTTCCCGGTTGTGAAGCCAGGTAATGGAATTCGGAGAACGCTTCTTGAAAGCGATTGCTGCTATAGTACGTTTGCGCGCGCTGGTAGCGCACTTGGAAAGCTTGTTCGCCATTCGGGTTCATCTGTAGATAGAAGTTGTAGGCGGCCTCTTGAGCTTTTGCATCTTTGCTCGCTTCGGCCATTTCGATCTCACCGAGCAACGAACCTTCAAAGATCTTCTTCAGGTTCTTGTCGTTTGCATTCTTGGCCAATTGCGCGGCGGCGAGAGTCGAGGCGCGACGGAACAGAGTGATGGACTCTTTGTGTTTCTTCAAATCGTGACCGACTACGGCTCCCCAATGCAGCATCTCGACGTCGTCTTGGAAGACATTGGTGTAGGCGACATAGGCACGGAACAGATGAGTGGTGGGCTCTTCTTTTTGAGCCTTGTTCCAGGCCAGAACCATGGCGCGTACGCGCGACTTCAGTTCTTTGCACAGTTCCTCATTGTTTTTGCAACCGTTCTTTGACCACAGGTCCAAAGCTTTTTCAAAGGCGTTGATGGCGAGATCTTGTTTGTTCAGATCATAAAAAATGCGAGCCACACGGATTTGAATCTCAAGTTTCTCGTTGGCTTGGACATCGCCTTCGTCCACATAGGCGGCCCACACAATCAGAGACTCTTGTTTTTTGCCCAAGCGATCGGCCTCTGTGCCGAGTGTGTGCAAATTGGTTTTGCGTGCGCCATCTGGACTTAAACCGCGTAACAATTCGATTTGGCTGGGAGTGATGGTCGTGCGCGCTAGGAAGCGGGCGAGATCGCGCGAAGCATCGGCCACGAAGGTCGGGTCCACGGTTTTGCCATCGGTCGTTTGTGTGGCCAGCATTTCCGGATTGCGCAGCAGACCGGTCATGGTCTTGATGGCTTGCTCATTTTTACCCATGTTCAAATGGCACCAAGCGATGCGGTATTCCACCAAGGCACGGGTTTTCAAGTTCTCACGGCGAGCGGCTTCATAATAAGAGAGAGCGGTTTTGAAATCGCCCTTCTTAAAATAGATCTCGGCCACATTGGCGTTCGCAATAGCTAAAACTTCCGAGCTATACTTGCTCTTGTTCTTCAAGACGCCTTTATAGAGTTGAGTGGCTTTGGTCGATTCGTCGTTCAAGCCATTCAAGTGAGCGATTTGCAGTACGGCCGGACCTTGACGATCAGCAGGAGCCTTGGGCAAAGCCTCGTTCAAGAGCGCGATCGCGCGTTTGCGATCGTTGCGGGCACCTTTACAGCTGGTGCAGTTGCTATCCATTTCATTGATAGCTTTTAAGCGGGCGCGATCTGCATAGAGATCAGCTAGTCGCAGAAGGATACCGTTACGTTCGGGTTCGTTCTTGCCCATGGTATCGATGCCCAGCTCTAAACGCTGGATGATCATATCGTGAGTGGTTTCGTCCATCTTCACGGCGTGCGCGAGTGAACTTGTCACTAATAGGATCGGCAGAATTTTATAAAGCCTGGTCATCATACACCCCACGAACTGCATGCCTTCTTGCGAGCCATATGCCGCCGCGAGATTCCGTCTTCTTCGTCTTGAGTTCGGACAGGTGACGATTCTTGGCATTGGCAGGCTACAGGTGACGATTTGCGCTCGAATCCGAAGGCCTGAAGAAAAGGGGGCAGGAGACCTCCCGGGACGCAGGCCTCCTGCCTTCGCACTTGCGGCTCGCGCATCCTGCGCTCGGCCCGCTGCGCGGGCTGCCCGCAAGTGAGGTCCCGTGAGCTCTCCTGCACCCTTTTCTTCAGGCCTTCGGGCTTCATTCGTATGTCGTCTTTGTTAGAAAAAATCGCGGAAGAAATCGCCTAACGTCTTCGGTCTTTGTTGGCGCGGATATTGTTGCTGCGGTTGTCGTCTCTGTGCTTGGCGACACTTGGCCGGGCTTGTACCTTGGATCGTAAGTTGAATGCCGCCGTGTTTTTTGGCTAGGTCATAGAGCCATGGAGCCATTTCGGCGTCGAGGCGAATGCAGCCTCCGCTCACATTGTCGCCGAGAAGATCGCTATAGCGGCGACCGTCGGCCATTTTTCCACTGGGGACCTGATGCAGAAAAATACCGCCGTGACCGATCACGTGAATCGCATAGGGCATGGCCACGCCAACGCCGTTGGCTGAAGTGAAGCGGTTCGAGCGTTTATTCTTGAACAAAGTCTGTCCCTCGGTGGCGGGGATAAAAAGATTGGTGACGTTGGGAGTGACGTTGTCGGCACAGTAGGGTTCGTCGGGTTGGCCTGAGGTCGGGTCCACCGGATTTTTCCAGCCACCGCCGGTCGATACATAGCGCGTGACTTCGCCGCTCTGTTGCGTGGCTTCGGTTTCCGGAGAGCGGACGGTGATTGTTTGCGTGTCTTTATCGATCACGACGAACACTTCTGGATTAGAAACGCGATACAAATAGACGGCATCGTTGCCTAGTCCATCTGCATCCATCTCCTCACTGAGTTGACCGACGCCGATGAATTCATCGAGGGGGATTTCGACTCGTGGATCCATGCGTGTTGGGGCCGGTTGTGAACGCGGCACGCCGGGAATCGGGGGTAGCGGGGGATACACTGGCGCACTTGGATTGAGCGGGTGCGGTTGCTTCGGGTTGCGATTGAGCGTGCCGTCCGTATTGCCCGGGTAGGGGTCCACGTTGGGCAAAATCGAGGGGTATTTACGATCGCCGGTTGAGTCCTCTTTAGGACCTTCGGGTTGAGGTTCGGATTCCACTGTGGAGAAGTTTTGTCCAGAAAGACTCTTAACGGCTCCCATTTGACCGGTATTGATCGGAAAAGCTTCCGCTTTCAGGGCCATCAACGCCAGCAAGACAATAGTGGCTTTCATAGTTCCAAACCTCGTTTGTTGATACCATCGAGAGAACAAGATCTATGCCATGCTTATATTGGATTTGGGCGCTGCATGAGGCCTATTTACGCACTTGCGGGTGGCCTTCCGTGAGGCCATATTCCCCTTTATGGGCAATCAGTTTCTGGCCGTTGTTCCCGAAGGTTTAAAAGACAATAAAGAGTTGGCGCAGCTATTGGGCAAACTTAAACGCACGATGCGTGAACGCGATCAAGAAGTGCGATTCACGCCTCCCGATCTGTGGCATGTGACGCTATATTTTTTAGGGGAAGTGCCCGCCGAGGAGACACGCCTGGTAAAACTCTTAGAGGAGTGGAGCCCTCCGCCGGTTACTTTGCGGCTGCAGGGATTGGGAGCGTTCCCCGCACCTGATCAGGCCCGCGTTTTGCGGGTCGGCGTGCAGGCCAGTCAGGAGCTCCTTGATCTGCAGGCCGATCTGGGGGCTCGTTTGAAAGGCTTGGGATTTCCTCCTGACGAGCGAGGTTATGCTCCCCATTTGACCTTGGCACGCTCGCGCAATCTAGTTTCGGTCACGGACTTGGTGAAGCTTGGCGGTCGCAAGCACTTTGGCGACTATAAAATTCGTGAGGTGATTCTGTTTGAATCGGTGCTGCAGGGGAACATCATCAAGTATGTTCCCCGTTGGCGCAAAGCGCTCTAGTGATAATGGTTGGGTTCAGTCAGAATAAATTTAGGAATCTCAACTTCGAGTTGCTCCCCTTGGGCGTCGATCATCAGATAAGTGCCGGTCATGCTGCCGGTGGGAGTGGCTAGGGGGCAAAAGCTCGAGTATTCGAAGCTTTCTCCCGGCTTTAACGTGGGCTGCTTGCCCACAACTCCCGCCCCTGTCACCTCTTCCACTTTGCCGTAGGCATCGGTGATAATCCAGTGGCGGCTAAGCAGCTGCACACGGCGAGAGCCCTCGTTCACAATGCGCACGCGATAGGAAAAGTAAAAGTAATTCTGTGCCGGATTGGACTGCTCGCTGAGATAGGCCGGCTGCACTTCAATACGAATGTTATGAGTCGTCGCTTGAAACATGTCTGGCTAAAGTTGCGCGAGTAAAGAGCTTGTGTCAAGCGGACGGACTCGTTAGCATCGGAGGTGTTGGAGGAAATTATGCGTATTTGGTTGGCAGTCCCATTGATTTTAGCCGTGCTGATGGTTGGTTGTAATCGCAAACCGAAAGAACACAAAGATCAGGTGAGTTACACCATCGGTGCGAAGTTCGGTCAGAGCCTGAAATCACAGAACATCGATTTGAACATGAAGATGGTCGCGCGCGGAATCGCCGACGGCTACAAAGGCGAACAGACAAGCTTGTCCGACGAAGAGATGCAGCAAGCAATGACTAAGCTCAGTGGCATGCGCCAAGAGGAGGCCAAGAAGTTGGCCGACGCCAATAAGGCTAAGGGCGATGAGTTCTTAGCGAAAAACAAAAATGCCGAAGGCATCAAGGTCACTGAAAGCGGTTTGCAATATAAGATCACCGCACCGGGCAGCGGTCCTTCGCCGACTTTGGAAGATATGGTGGTCGTTAACTATCGCGGTACTTTGATCGACGGCACTGAGTTCGATTCAAGCTCAAAGCGCGGTCAGCCTGCTGAGTTTCCCATTCGTGGAGTTATCCCCGGGTGGACGGAAGGGTTGCAGTTGATGAAAAAAGGCGGCAAGGCGATGTTTTATATTCCGCCTGAACTGGCCTACGGCGATCGTGCTCGTCAGCAGATCCCGCCCAACGCCACCTTGATTTTTGATGTGGAATTGCTGGATATCAAGCCGGCGCCGAAGATGCCTTCGCATTCGAAGCCGCCAGGCCCGCGCAAGAAATAGATTCTAGAGAAAGTTCGTGAAAGTCGCCACAACCGGATAGTGATCCGACGGCAAGTAGGTCCGCTGCTCCAATGTCTTCGGTAAGGGCAGCGGCACTCTGAGGTCGCTGCGATAGCGGTAGACTTCGACAGTTTCGGTCAGCAGATGCGGCTTTAACTCGGGCGATACGAAAATAAAGTCGATCTCCATGCAAGACACTCCACCTGAACGCGAGAAGATAATCTGCGTGGCCGCGTTTTCACCCTCGTGACCGGCCAATTCGATTACACTTTCCAGATCCGTAGTCAGCATCTCTTGAAACTCTTCGGTCAGATTTGAGCGACGGGCGCAGCCGTTGAAGTCGCCGGCCACAATCATTGGCACGGCCGGTTGAAACTCTTGGCGGATCTCTTTGTAAATGTCCATAAGAGTGCGTAACTCGGCGGTACGGCGGCTCTTGCCCTCGGGATCAATGCCGTCGGGATCGAGTTTTGATTTCAAGTGTGCCAGCAAGACGATCAGGCCGGGACGGTCGGAGCCGGGCGCCGTGACTCTCAGTTCAGCGCAATCGCGCGAGAAGTAATGCGTTTTGATGACTTTTTCAGGTGCGCTCGTGGCGTGATGGGCATTGCTCTGTATATCGTGCGGGTAGAGGAACTGCAGCGGACGATTTTTATGCGTGCGCAGTTCGATTTGAGCGTTAAAATCCTTTTTGACCAAGTAACCGATATCGATGCCACGATCCGAGTTGCCCTCAAGCAAATGGGGTGTGTACGTGTCGCCCAGAAAGTAGCGGCAGAAGTTGCGCAACGACTCTTCACCACCCACCTCATTGACGCAAACGATGTCGGCATTGATGTCCAGTAGGGTATCGGCCAGCCATAGAGTTTTGCTTAGCGACTTGTTCGGTACCGTGGCCACAGAGAGTTTCTGCCACTCCTTTTCAGACATCTTGCGCCAGTCGCGGTCGCTCTGCTCGTCTAAGAACAGGAATAGATTTTCTGCGTTCAACTGTACGATTTTAAAAGTGTTTGGCCGAACCCCGTCCATATGACTATAGTAGCCCCAATTGATTCTAAAGGGGAACCTCGTGGCCGCAAAAACAGCAAAAAATTCTTGGGGATGGTCGAACGAATCGCTGCTTACTCGCGCAATGGGCTTGACAGCCAAAGAGGGGCGGCGCGCCGAGGTCTTTGTTCATTTGGGTAAAAGCGCAACGGTGCCTAAGGATTGGAACGCAAGCTTCGCGGATAGCGACGCTTCGATGAACACTGTGATTCGCGTCGCCGACTCCGCAGAGGGCGTCAAGATGCTGGTTGCCCCGCGGGCTGCGATTGAAATTGAAACCGACGCGCGCCTATTAACCTCTCTGGACACGCGTATCCGCGATGTGGTCGGGCAGGCGGTGGGCCAGTTGGAGCGCTTGGATGTGAAGCGTGTCCATTTTGGTTTTGAACTGCCCAGTGAAAATTTGCCGGCTGCCATTCTTGGCCTAGAGATGGCGCTTTACCGTTACAAACGTGTTTTGAAGGGTGAAGACTTTAAAATTCAGATTTCGCTTTCACATAAAGGCAAACCTTTGACGGCGTCACGCCTGGGCGACGGAGTGAACATGGGCCGCGCGGTGAATCTGGCGCGCCATCTGGTGAATCTGCCGCCGAACTATTTAAATCCGGTCAGTTATGCGGACTTTGTGAAGCAGCTCTTTGGCGGCGTGAAGAACGTGAGTGTGAGCATTTGGGATGAACAGCGTTTGAAGAAAGAAAACATGGGGCTGCATCTTGCGGTGGGGCAAGGCTCGAAGTTTCCTCCTCGCCTTGTGCACATTCGTTATCGTGGTGGCGGTGCGAAGAATCCCCCACTGGCCTTTGTCGGTAAGGGCATAACCTTTGACACCGGCGGTTTGGATATCAAGCCGGCGTCGGGCATGCGTTTGATGAAGAAAGACATGGGAGGTTCGGCCGCGGTGTTGGGCTTGGCTTCGTGGGCTGTATATTCGGGCTTTAAGGGCAACGCTGATTTCTATTTGGCTCTAGCGGAAAATGCGATCGGTGATTCGAGCTTTCGCCCATCGGATGTCATCACTGCTCGTAGCGGCATGAGCGTTGAGATCCACAACACCGACGCCGAAGGGCGCCTGGTCTTGGCCGACGCTTTAGACGTAGCGGTGACCAACAAAGAAACTCCAAGTGCAGTGATCAACGTCGCCACTTTAACTGGCGCGATCAAAGTGGCCTTGGGCGCAGGTCTCACGGGCCTCTTCTCCAACGACACAAAACTCGGTGCGGCTCTTGCGGCGGCAGGCCAGCGCGCCGGTGATCCTTCCTGGGTGATGCCGCTGATGCAAAAGTATCGCAGCACCTTCAACACGCCCTTCGCGGACGTAGTCAACGCCGTTGACGGCTTCGGCGGCGCGATCACGGCCGCACTTTTCCTCGAGAAATTCGCCAAAGACATCCCGTGGGCACACCTAGACATCTACGCTTGGAAGGACAGCCCCGAAGGCGCCTGCCTAGAGAGCGGAGGCAGCGGCCAAGCCGTATTCACCCTCATCGAGTGGCTAAAAGGTAGGGGCTAACATTTCCGGAGTTATACGCGATTTGAGGTTCGGATTTCGGAATTCCGGACATGGGGCAACAACTCTCAGCGCAGTAATAATGTTCGCGGTGGTAGGTGGAATCTAGGGGCGGTAGCCGAAAAGTTGGCGCTCTTCGATGAGCTTGCGCACTTCCGGTGGGACGAGGTTGATCCATTGGGGGTCGCGCTTCGCTAGCATTTCGCGCACGTCGGAAGAGTGCACGGATGTGTCGATATCATCGCACTGAAGGATATCGGTGATCATCTCATTGCCGGTGAGGTACTTATAAAGACTTTGTAGCTTAGGCTCCGGATTGAAGGTCTTGGCCGTGCTGCACAGAGTGTCGTCTTTGAACGGATAGACGAACATACGAGTTTTGTCGTCGAACAAACGACTCATGCCTTCGAGAATTCCGCCCGGGAGCTCTTTGTAAAACTGCTCGTCGAACATTTTCGGGAGCAATGAAGCGCCCACCACGATGCCGATGGCACGATCGGTGTATTGGCGCAAGAAGCTTTTCATTTGATAGAATAGACTGAAGTTGGAAACCAACACTTCCTGCCCCAAGGCAGTGAGGGTGTCCACTCGATGCAAGAAGTCTTCGTCATCCACCGCACCGGCATCACCGGTAAGGCTGTTCATCGTGATTTCAAACAGCACTTTGGGCTCTGCACCTTCAAGCAAAGGATGACGCTTGAATTGGTCCGTCACCTTGTGCGCGATCTCGAGATTGCTAGAGGTGATCGGCCGATAGGTTCCACGTTGAACCAAAACCGCTTTGCGAAAAAGCGCATCGCCCACGTGTTGCACCTGCGACTTCGCATCGAACATCACCGCTTCGGTGAGATGCGATTTCACCAACTCCAAACTCATCAAACGATTGTCCAAATGCTGCAAGTCAGGGCCACGGAAGCGAATCATATTCACTTCCACGCGCTTGGTGTTCAAAGCCTCGATCAAATAGGCGATGCGATCCTCTGGCTTCTCGGGCGGAAAGAACGCCATGTGGATCAAGTTTACGCCCAAAATTCCCAACGTCTCTTGCTGCTGCAGACGAAAACGATCCCAGAGCTTTACGTGCAGGATAATGTCGTTGTAGGCGCCGCCCGGTTCGACCTGAAAGCGCACGCCCATCCAACCGTGCGACTTGCCAAGCTCTTCATCCGACGAAGCGGTGGCCACCGTGTTGGCGAAAGCGAAGAAGCGAGTGTTCGAGCCCCGCTTTGCGCGCAAGCGCTCTTGCAGCAAACCGAACTCGTAGTCGAGCATGCTGACTACGCGCTCCTCACACACATAGCGGCCGGCTTTGCCGTAAATCTCGTCACTGAAGGTCATGTCGTAGGCAGAAATCGTCTTCGCAATGGTGTGTGAAGCCCGCCCAGCTTGGAAAAAGTGACGAGCGACCTCTTGCCCCGCGCCAATCTCGGCAAAGGTGCCGTAGATGGTGTCGTCCAAATTGACCTGCAGAGCTTTCTTGGTGGGACTATAGTCGCGGAGTTCCATTACTTGTTAGCGTAACCGACTCCGCGACAAAGACAAAGTCTAGTTGCAGCGGATGAGCGCTCGCGAATTGATCAAAGAGTTTACTAACTGCGTGACCGGTTTGGGATTGCCACCACCCAACCAACGTTGCAGATCGCGCTGGTACTCGAAGCGCTTGTTATTCACCATACTAATGCCCATGTATTCGACGTCCAACACTTTGTTGTTGCCACGGTTGGCGGTGACCGTGAGGCGCTTGCTACCGACAGTCACTTGCACACCCACTCGTGATGAACCTTTGGGAATGAGGTTCGGGTTCACCGTATATTCCGTTCCTAAGCCGTCCAATCGGTCGTAGAATTCCGACACGATGATGGACGGGACCAACGCCATAAACTGGCGCACGCCGTCCTGATCATTGGGCAAAGTCATATACTGTCGGCCTAAAAGGTCAGCACCGATGGTTTGCGAATCGACGTAAGTGCGAGCGAGTTGACAGAGTCCAGTGGCGCGAGCGGAGTCGCTAGGGTTTTGCATAACCTGCAACACTTTGCCGATGGCCACGCCGACAGACTCTACCGGTCCTGCGTAAACAACCGAGCTGAACAAAAGCGAAACACACAAAACGATAGTTCTCATGACTTCCCTCCCCAGGTGTAGGGGAATTTACAAAGCGCCTCACCTAAAGTCCAGCCTAGCTTTGGCGTCTAAATCTTTAATGTCTAAGCAGCGGACTCCGATAAATCTTAAGCATGAGCAGCAAGAAACTGAGTCGCCAACTCAAACGTGTGTTTGGCGACAAATCCATTGAAAATCGTCTCTCGGCCTTTCGCTCGGTTCTGTCTGGGGAAGCCACGGCTGAGATAAAAGCTGAGCTCGAACTCTTTCTGATTCGCTTTCCTGACTTTTTACAGACCGTCGATGAGTCCTATATGCGACTTGATGACAAGGCCGAAGGGAACGGCGGCCTGATCGACCTCAATCACACTTTAGATGCCATGATGAACAGCTTAGGCCAGGGCTTCTTTTTGTTCGGTCCGGATGGCATTTGTCATTCTGTGTGTTCGCAGGTGTGCGCCGACTTATTGGAGGCGATGCCTTCCGGCCGCGCTGTGGCCGAGGTTTTGCGCGTGCCCGACGCCGAGCTGGATACGTTCAAAGAGTGGTGCACGCTGCTGTTTGGAGAGCGCGTTGGTTTTGAAAGCTTAATCGACATCGCGCCCGCCGTATTTCCACACTCTTCAGGTCGCGCCATCGAACTCAGCTATCGCGCCGTGCGTGACACTAGTGGCCGTTTGACCCAAGTGTTGGTTATCGCCACCGACTACACCGACGAGGCGCGCGCAAAACAGGAGACCTCGCGGCTGCAAGGTTATGTGACCTTGGTGATGCAGGTGTTGAAAAACAAAACCGAATTGAAGCGCTTTATCGCCGCGGCTCGCAGTCTTTTGGATGAAGCGCTGAAGCATGCGAACAGTCCGCACTTCGGTATCGAGGACATCAATGCCATCCGTCGAGGAATTCATACGATCAAGGGAGCCACTTCGAGCTTCGGCTTTCGCCAGTTGAAGGATGATATTCACGAAGTGGAAAGTCATATCGAGAATCTGACCGGTCTGGCTGAAGCGCAAAACTACCTGCTGCAAGGTGTGACGCAGCTGAGAGAACGCTTTGAGTCCATTCTCTCCGAACACCGCGAGATTTTACGCGAAGTCATTGGTGACACGCGCCCCACCCGGGAAATTGATCTGCAGGATTTGATGGCGTTTGCTCATCGGCTGGAACCGAATCCGACACTGCGCAAAGAGTTCGAAGAGCAGTTCGTCGCTACACCCTTATGGCGCATCCTTGAAGGCTTCAACCTTACCGTTCAAAGCATTGCCGAAGACATGAAAAAGCCCATCGCTGCACTGGTCTTTGAGGGCAGGAACGTACCGGTTGTGCACGAGCTTTACGCCGGTGTATTCGCGAGTCTTAGCCACGTCTTTGTCAATATGGTCGATCATGGCATCGAAGCACCGAAAATCCGCCGTAAGCGCGGTAAATCCATGCTTGGCCGTATTTCCGTAAAGAGTGATCTGCGCGAAAGCCAAGGTCGTCGCTACTTGCACATGTGGATTAGCGATGATGGTAATGGGATTGATGTTCAAGCAGTCGCGGCCAAGGCAGAGAGCCAAGGTATCGACACGACGGATTTGCCTGAACAAGAGATTATGAATCTTATTTTCGCGCCGGGATTTTCTACTGCCACTGAGGTCACGGAGCTATCTGGCCGTGGTATTGGCCTTGAAGCTTTGCGTGTTTCGGTCGAGCTGCGAGGCGGGAGCATTACGGTGAGTTCTGTGCCCGAACAGAGCACGACGTTTCATATCGTTCTGCCTTATTCCACTAGTGGCGAGCTCGATGCGGCGGCGAAAGCCGCCTAAAACACTATGTCTTAGCTCTTTGCCTTCGATTGATCGCGCAGTTCGCGGCGCAAAATCTTACCCACGTTGGTTTTAGGCAGCTCTTTGCGGAACTCCACCTGCTTTGGCATTTTATAACCGGTCAGGTTGGCCTTGCAGAAATCCAAGACTTCCTTTTCAGTGAGCGAAGAGTCTTTCGGTACCACAAAAATCTTCACCACTTCGCCGGAATGCGCGTCGGGAACGCCAATAGCTGCACACTCTAAAACTTTAGGATGGCCAACCACGATCTCTTCGATTTCGTTCGGGTAGACGTTAAAGCCCGACACTAAGATCATATCTTTTTTGCGATCGACGATTTTAATAAAGCCTTCCGCATCCATTACACCGATGTCACCGGTTTTAAGCCAGCCATCGGTGGTCAGCATTTGCGCCGTCTCTTCCGGTTTGTTCCAATAGCCTTTCATCACTTGCGGGCCGCGGATCACGATCTCACCTGGCTCGCCTTGTTTCACCGGCTTGCCTTCATCACTCCATAGGTCCATTTCGGTCGAGGGCAGGGGAAGGCCGATGGTTCCGACCCGATCGGTACCGTCGATGGGGTTGCACGAAGCGACCGGCGAAGTTTCGGTCAAACCATATCCTTCCACCAAAGGAGTCTTAGTCAGCTTGATCCAGCGTTCGGCAACGGGCCGTTGCAAAGCCATACCTCCAGCCACGCTGATTTTCAGGTGCGAAAAATCAATCTTAGTGAAGTCAGGGTGATTCATCATTCCGTTGTAAAGTGTGTTCAAACCCGTCACGACGGTGAAAGGGTATTTGCGCAAAGTTCCCAAGTAGTCCTTGATGTCGCGCGGATTGGTGATCATCAGGTTGGTACCGCCATAATACATCATGGCCAGACCGTTCACCGTCAGAGAAAAGATATGATAGAGCGGCAGAGCCAATACGGCGAGCTCTTCGCCGGGCTTCAACAGCGGCTTCATCCACTCGGCGATTTGCAACATGTTGGAGAGAATATTGTGATGCGAAAGCTGAGCGCCTTTGGCCACACCCGTTGTGCCTCCAGTGTATTGCAGGAAGGCAGTGTCTTCAGGAGAGCAAGTCACCGGCTTAAAGCGTCCCTCAGAGCCTAGATCCAGTGCCTGATAGAACGAGTAGGCACCGGGCAGGCTATAGGACGGGACCATTTTTTTTACGTACTTAACCACGCTGTTGACCAGGAAGCTCTTCGGAAAACCCAGCATGTCGCCCACGCCGGTCACGATGACGGTCTTGATATCGGTCTCGGCGACAATCTCCTGCAGCAGATGAGCCGAGTTTGCCAAAATCACAATGGCTTTGGCGCCCGAATCCTTGAACTGATGCTTCATTTCTCGCGCGGTGTAGAGTGGATTGGTGTTGACCACTACCAGCCCGGCCCGCAGGGCCCCAAACATGGCAATCGGATACTGTAGCAAATTGGGCATCTGAATGGCGATGCGATCGCCCTTCTTCAGACCGGCGACATTTTGCAAGAATGAGGCGAAGTCAGCGGTGAGATAGTTCAAATCTTCAAAGCTGAGCTCGCAGCCCATATTGATAAAAGCGGTGCGGTCGCGGTACTTCTGAATACTCTCGTCGAACAGGTCGTTGATCGAATTGTAACGATTGCTGTCGATGGTGGGCGAAACGCCCTTCGGATAGTGCTGCAGCCAAGGTTTGTTCATCGCTCTTCCTCCGGAGTTTTGAGGTTCTCAGAAACAGCAGTAAATTCAAGTCAAAATGCTTGAAGGAATGAGTAAAACAGCGGCATAAGAGCTTCATGATCGAGCAGTCGCAAAGTGTTTACGTAAGCGTCGCCCATCGCTACTGGAATCCCCAGTGGAGCGCGGAACGCAACAGTGAAATCTATGGTCGTAACGCTTCGCCTGAGGGCGTGGGAAGCAACCTACGCCTGACGGTCGCGATTATTGGTGCCAATTCCGTCGATTTCACCGAGTCGCTCAGATTTCTTAAGAATCTTTGTGATCACCGTTGTTTTTTTCGCGATATCCCTGAGTTCCAAGAAAAACCCTCCACACTGGAAACCATCACACTTTATTTAGGCGCAAAATTGTTTGCAGAACCCATCAGTGATGGTCGTTGGAGCTCCTTGACCGTGGCCGAAGACGATCATCTGGCGTGCCGCCTGAAGCCCGATAGCGAGGGTGTTGAGCTGATCGAAAGGCATTTGAATCTGACTTGCACTCTGCAAGCCGATGTGGATGAGAACGGTGTGGCTCTTCGACGCGGCATTTTGCCGTCAGCCGTGCGCGCAATCTTCCCCCAGTTTGCCACACCTCAAAGCGAGTCGATCGCCGATTGGGGGAAACGTCTATTTGCGGCGCTTCAAATTAAAGTCAAGAGCCTACGCACAGTCGACATTGACTTGGGTGGTCAACAAAGTTTGCGAATCTCCTCGCGCACTTAAGCTCGCGTGAACGGCACTTGATTGCGTCTGCGCTCCACTCAATAATGGGCCTCTATATGCAGAAGCGTGCGTTCACTGCACGCTCGGGAAGTAGGAGAAAACGTATGCTGAGTCTCAGCTTTAAATTTTTTATGGCTGCTCTCACCCTGGGTCTTTTTGCGGCCTGTAAGTCCAATCCGCACAAGGCCGAGAAGATCGAAACTGAATTGTCCAAAGAACAGGCTTTAAACGGCCAAGAGAAAATCGGTATCAAAGATGGCAATATGATCGTGCAAAAAAAGGTGCAAATGAACGAAGAGTTGCGCCGCTTGCAGTATGAAGTCTATGAGCTTGAAGACCGTGTGTACGGCAATCGCAAATACGGTTCTAAAGGTCTTTATGGCGCTTTGAAGTCCTGTCGCGAGCAGATCGTGTCTAAGAAGTTCGGTGGCGACGGCAAGCTGATTTGGACCGAGCCGGTGGATCGTGTGACTGACAAAGAGGATGAGTTCAATATCGGCATCGATGAAAAAGACAAAATCGTGGCGGTGAGTGAAGAGTTCCTCAAAGACCGCATCGGTCGTTTTGCCAAGTACAAGCAAACTTTGTTGAAGCGCCAAGACGAGTACGAAGAGAAGCTCGAGATTTGCGATGCCGACCTCAAGGCCAAGAAGGAGAGTCAGTCGAGTGCAGCTAATAATTAGCCTAATGCTGGCCTTTTCCGCTTGGGCGGCGTCTGATAAGGCGCTGCTCGAAGACGAGTCCCACTGCGTCGCCTACAAAGCTGAGAAAGTTGTGTTTTTTGTCTCCAAGTCGGCCGTGATCGGCAAAAACTGCGATGTTTCGGCGCAAGTGTTGCCGGAAGTCGGGGGCCTCTATCATATTGAAGTGAATATTCCGGTGCGCAGCTTTAAGAGCGACGATCCCGATCGTGATCAAGACGTGATGAAGATCTTGAAGGCGGAAGAACGTCCCGAGCTAACTTTTCGCACCAAAGCGATGACGGCCGAAGAGTGGAAAAAACTCTTCGGTAAAATCAACTTCGACTTGGAAGGCGAGCTGTTTATCGGTAACCGTAGCTTCCCATTGAAAGTGCGCTCGACCTATTTGCCTAAGCCTGATGCGGCCGAGGTTGATGGTGTCGCCAGAGTGCAATTTAAAGATTTCGATATTCCTCTGCCCACAGTGGGAGGAGGAGTTTTGGCCAAGGCTAAACCCGAACTGGAACTTCATTTTCACTTACAAAGCCACCGGATTTTAGGCGCTGACAGCATCCGCTTAGCCAACGTCATGGACAAGAATGAAGCTAAGCCCAACGACAAGAAAGCCGAGTAGACTGTGCATCGTTTAGTCCTTATTCGTCATGGCGAAAGCCAGTGGAACAAAGAGAACCGCTTCACCGGTTGGGTCGATATCGATCTGAGCGAAACCGGTCGCGAAGAAGCCCGCCGTGCGGGTCGCCTTTTGAAAGAGGAGGGTTTTGTTTTCGACATCGCCTACACCTCGATTTTAAAGCGCGCTATCCGCACTCTGTGGATCGGCCTTGAAGAAATGAACAGCATGTTCCTCTCGATCCTCACTTCGTGGCGTTTGAATGAGCGTCACTATGGCGCTTTACAAGGTTTGAACAAAACTGAGACGGCGGAAAAGTACGGCGAAGATCAAGTGAAGATTTGGCGCCGCAGTTACGATACGCCGCCGCCTTTGTTGAGTGATGCGGAGCAAGCGAAGCAGCGCGAAGAGCCGCGCTTTCGCAGCATTCCCAGTGCCGATCTCCCGCGTGGCGAGACCTTGAAAACCACTCTCGACCGCCTGTTGCCGCTGTGGAACGGAGAGATTGCCCCTCGTATTCGCAAAGGCGAGAGGGTGTTGATCGTCGCCCATGGCAATTCCTTGCGTGCGTTGGTTCAGCATTTGGAGAAAATGTCGCCGGAAGAAATTATGGAGCTCAATATCCCGACTGGTACGCCGTTAGTTTATGAGCTAGATGATGCGCTGAATGTGAAGTCGAAGCGCTATCTTGGAGATCCGGAGGAGATTGCGCGGGCGGCGGCGGCTGTGGCCAATCAGACGAAGAAGAAATAGTGGCCCTGGTAAGCCCGTTGTTTGTTAGCGAACTTAAAAGGCGACCGCTCGCGGTCGCCTTTTTTAGTGACAATCCGAACTTAACTTCGTCGTTGTCGTCTCAGCTCCAACCGGAGGTCTTGGAGTCGACCACTGCTCCGGCTCAATGCCGAGCACGTGATGAAGCGCCTCTTCGACCGTCTCCGCAAACACGAACTGCAAACCTTTCTTCACTTCATCCGGCACCTCTTTGAGATCGCGTTCATTGCGTTTCGGCAAGAGCACTTTCTCGATACCGGCGCGGTGGGCAGCGATCACTTTCTCTTTGATACCGCCGACGGGGGTCACGGCTCCACGCAAAGTGATCTCTCCGGTCATGGCCATCTTGGAGCTGACGGGTTTGTTCAGCACCAGGCTTGCGATCGCCGAGAGCATGGCCACACCCGCTGACGGTCCATCTTTGGGAATGGCGCCGGCAGGTACGTGCACGTGCAAGTCCTCACGATCATAAGCCAGAGCCGTGCTGCTTGCAGCCAAGCGTGACCGTACCAAAGTCAATGCGATCTGCGCGCTCTCGCGCATCACATCGCCCAACTGACCGGTGAGGATCAGTTTGCCTCGACCGGGCATATGGCTCGATTCGATAAACAAGATATCGCCACCCATCGGAGTCCAAGCCAAGCCTGTGACGACACCGGGAGGGTTGTGCGCCCCGACCAACTCGTGCACGAAGCGTTCAGGACCAAGAATCTCTTCGAGATCTTGAATATCAACCTTCACCGGCTGTCCCGTGGTGTTGGCCAAAACTTTTTCGGTGCTGGCGCGAACAACGGAACCCACGATCCTTTGCAGTTCGCGCACACCGGCTTCGCGAGTGTAGGAGTGAATCATACGCAGCTGAGCGGCTTCGCCGATCTCTAGTTGCTCGGCTTTCACCCCGTGGTCTTCGAGCTGTTTCGGCACCAAATGGTTGCGCGAAATGTGCAGCTTTTCCGCTATGGTGTAGCCGTTCAATTGAATCACTTCCATTCGATCCAGCAACGGCGCCGGAATGGTTTCCGTCGTGTTGGCGGTCGCGATAAAGAACACATTCGACAAGTCGAAGGATACATCTAAATAGTGATCCAAAAACTTGGCGTTTTGCTCAGGATCCAAAACCTCAAGCATAGAGGCTGCAGGATCGCCGCCCCAACCGCGCGTCATCTTGTCGATCTCATCGAGCATAAAGACAGGATTGTTTTCACCGGCACGTTTGATGCCGTCGATAATGCGGCCAGGGAGGGCACCGACATAGGTGCGGCGGTGACCACGAATTTCTGCGTCATCGCGCACGCCGCCCAGGCTGACGCGCACGAATTTCCGACCCATGGCGCGGGCTATGCTTTTGCCAAGCGAGGTCTTGCCGACCCCGGGAGGACCGACGAACAGCAGAATGCTGCCTTTTTTCTCTCTTAGCTTCAGCACGGCCAAGTGCTGAAGAATGCGCTTTTTGATTCTCTCTAGACCGTAGTGATCTTCTTCTAAAATCTTACGCGCTTGATCCAGATCGATCTTGCTATCGGCGTGCACATTCCACGGTAAAGCCACCAGCAAATCCAAGTAATTGCGAATCACATGGCTTTC
This sequence comes from Bdellovibrionales bacterium, assembly GCA_019637855.1. Classification (GTDB taxonomy): domain Bacteria; phylum Bdellovibrionota; class Bdellovibrionia; order Bdellovibrionales; family UBA1609; genus JALHOQ01. The sequence goes on along the minus strand of JAHBUX010000007.1, from coordinate 31,880 downwards.
CGGAGATTGTTGGCCGATGGTCTCTAGGCGTTGCAGCTGTTCGAGTGCGATCTTCTCAACGTCTTCAGGCATTTGCGCTGCCGTGATTTTGCTGCGCAAGTCATCGCCTTGTCCGCCGGAGCTCTTGTCACCGAGCTCTTCCTGCAAGGTGCGGATCTGCTCGCGCAAAATCGCGTCGCGATGCTGTTTGCCGAGGCGGGAAGACAGCTTTTGATTGACCTCTTTTTGCAAACGCAGCTCTTCGCGCAGATGAACCATTTGTTCGAGCAGCGAAAGCAGGCGATTTTTCAGCGAGGTCATCTCCAGCAACTCTTGCTTGCGCGTGATCTTTACATCCAAATGTTGCGACACCAGATGAGTCATCAGCACTGGATCTTCAATGGCATGTAAGACGCTGGAGTACCGATCGGTATTTCCGGGTAATAGATCAAAGATCTCACCCGCGAGAGTTTTTAAATTCTGAGTGAGAGAAGACAGCGTGTCGCCTTCGACGTCGCGGACGTCGTCCAAGTTTTCACCGTGGGCGCGCAAAAAACCCTCTTGCTCTTCAAAGCGCGATATCGAAAAACGGTTCAATCCGGTCAGTAACAGTTGATAGCTGCCCGAGGCGTTCTCGGTACGGTCAATGCGGGCCACAACCCCGATCTGATACAGATCGGTCGCGGCCGGTTCCTGATCGCCGATGTCGTGTTTTTGCGCCACCAACACAACCCATTCGTTGTCGGATTGCAAAGCCGCTTCGAGCGCCAATCGGCTACGGGGACGCCCTACCACAACAGGCATGGTTTGCCCGGGGTAAAGCACCATATTGCGCATCGGAATCACAGGGAAGGGACCTATAGGAAGTCGTGTATTCTTCTTCATGATGACAATCTGAAGTCGCATGCCCCAGTGTCAAGATCGATCAAAATGACTTATATCTATAAGAAAATACCGACCACAGTCGCGGTCATTAACGAAGCTAGCGTGCCCCCGAGTACGGCTTTTAGGCCCATACGAGCTAAGTCGCCGCGACGTTCAGGCGCTAACGGAGCGATACCACCGATCTGTATCGCAATGGACGAAAAGTTGGCGAAACCACTCAACGCATAACTGAGCAAGATAAATGTGCGATCGCTGATCTGGTTCGACAAGTCGGCTAAATGCACGTACGCCACAAACTCATTCAAAATTGTTTTCTCACCCAGTAGAGCGCCTGCGGTGGAAATCTCCGCCGCCGGGATTCCGATGCACCAGGCAATGGGAGAAAAAATCCAACCGAGGACAAGCTGCAGTGAAAGTGTCACTGGCTTGTCGGGAGTCATAAAAGTCTGAGGCACTAAAGCTGCGCCCCAGGTTTCAAACCCGATCCAATGACCAAAGGTGCCGAGCACGGAGTTCACCAGCGCCATCAGCGCCACAAAGGCGATCAACATGGCGCCCACATTCAGAGCCAGGGTCAAACCCTCCGCCGCGCCACTGGCGGCCGCGTCGATAATATTGGCGTGGGGACTGTCATTGGATTCTTTCGGAATGCGTCCATAGGTTTGCGGCACCGTGGTTTCCGGCATTAAGACTTTGGCGATTAAAAGTGCGGCGGGTGCGCTCATAATGCTAGCTGTGAGCAGGTGCCCGGCGATATCGGGCATACGTTCGCGCAAAAGGCCCACATAGGCCGCCATCACGCCACCGGCCGTGTTGGCCATTCCGCCGATCATCACGCACAATAGTTCGCTATTGGTCATCCCGCGCACGAAGGGCTTGATCACCAATGGCGCTTCCGTTTGGCCAACAAAGATATTGGCCGCCCCGGCAAGTGTCTCCGCTCCGGAAGTGCGCATGGTCTTTTGCATAATCACCGCGAAAAACTTGGTGACCTTCTGCATGATGCGCAGGTGATAGAGCACGGACATTAACGAGCCGATAAAAATAATCGTGGGCAGAACTTGAAAGGCGAAGATAAAGCCAAACTTCTTGCTGTCGAGAAGGTCACCGAAGATAAAGCGGCTGCCTTCAAGGGTGAAATCTAGAGTGGCGTTGATCGCCTGATTCGCGGCTTCAAACATAAAGCGCAGAGGGCCATCGAAGCCGGCTGCGGGGATGCCGAGGACCAACACACAAAAGGTGATCTGCAGGATCACGCCCCAAACCACCACGCGGGTCGGAAAGTGACGGCGGTTATTGGAGAACACCCAGGCGATGCCGATCAGAGCGAGCAGTCCGAACAGAGCCATGAACCTGTACAACATGGGCGCAAAGCTTAGCCGCTCGGCCGCGCCAGTCAACTGTTTCAAAATGAGACGGGGCGCGGAATTTTGAAGCCTGAGTGGCGATCTAACTCTTGCCGTTAAAATCTCAAAATGAGGCGCTGTCTCAACTAAAGTCATGTCGATTCAGGTCCGATATATTTGAGAGAGGTAATATGAACCGTTTCTTTAAGTTCGCTTTGACCATGACAATGAGTCTGACCACCGGAATGCCTGCCGCTGCTGATGGTTCTGGTGGCTCGCAGAAACTGATGTGCGGCCAAAAGCTCGTTGATCAATGCAATGCGGCTGCTGCGGCGGCCTTAAGCGCGACCAATCAGGGGATGCAGAACCTAGCGGATAAAAACGGTAGTGGCGGCAGTTTTGGTTTGGGCAAAGGACAAGCGCAGGTGACCGGAGCGGCTGCGGCCGATATGGCGACCGTGGCGGAAAGCTGCCGTAAGAGTCAAGATCAGTGCGCGAAAGAATGCGCAAGCCAACCGCCCCAAAAACGCAAAGCCGAAGAGAACAAGTGTAAGGCGGCTCTTATTGCCGCTGCCGAAGGTCATCAGGCTCAGTCTACAAATTTCGCTAGCACCTCCACTCAATCGCAGCAGGTAGCGACTCAGAGCGGTGCCGAGGGCAGCTCGTCTCAGCCGCAGTCCAGTGGCAGTGGCGGTCTGGGTGGCATGGGCGCGGCTTTGATGGGTGCGGCCGCAGGTGGACTGCTCGGTTATATGCTGGGTAAGAACAGCAGCGATGACAAAAAGAACCAGGAATATTACGGTGCTTTGCAGGAAAACGGCACTATTGATTGCAGTAAACCGGATGCTTTCAACTATTCCGATTGTAACGGCTATCTCTCGAATCTGTGTAAACAGAAAATGACGGCCAACACCTTCACGAGTGACCCTGCTTGCCAAAACTTCTCACAACGTTATTGTGGTGGCGCTTCAACAACGGATTCCGCCATCGTTCCGATATCCAGCGGCAGCGGCGTGGATTTAGGTGATGGTTTGGTGGTGCAGTCGTCCCCGCCCGTTGGGGTGGTTGGTGAGGGGCTTACCTATGATCCCAGTTTTTGCCAGTCGGTTTTGGCTCACAATTTTTGCAAACAGAGTGGTCGCTCCGGCTGTCCGAGCTGTTTGCAGTTAGTGGCCAACCAGGCCCCGGGTTGCGCGGCCAATCCGGCTCTATGTATGGCGCAGAACTCAGCTGAACAGCTCAACCAAGCGAAGGTCAGCTGTCCCACGGATCCCATCTTTGCCAATCCGGATGCCATAAAGACGGGCTCGCAGGTGGCCTTAGAGTTGAACTCGGGCGCAAGCCTTCCGACAGTAACCTTGCCGAGCGGTACTGATCCTGCCGCCACCAACAGCAATCTCAATGTAAATTTGACGGCGTCGACCGGCGGTGGTGTGTCGACGATGTCGGTGCAATCGGTGAAAGGCCAAGCCGCGGGCGGTTCGGCCAACGGTCAAGCCCCGCGCGAGGGCCAGGGTTCCGGTCAAGGCTCACAAGCGGCCTACGGTGGTTCGAATGGTTCGGTTGGTGGTAGTGGTTATAGACCAGCAAGCCAAGGAGGCGGCACCGGTTCAGCGCGTGACGTGGCCTCTGCCGGCGGTGGCGGTTACAAACCGACCAGTGCTGTAGCTGGCCCCGCATCGGACATACAAGGTCAGTTTGGACCGAGTGTGTTTGCGGTAGGCTCGCAGGTGATCCGCAATCGCTGTCAGCTAGGCAAACTCAACTGCCGTTAGAAACGGGCGCCCTACTAGTTGTTTAAGTAGGGCAAAACGCGTTCAATCAGAGTTATATCTTCGCCACGGCAACCGTTGTTGCTACAGCGTTTGGAGATGCGGCAGCCGTTTTCAATATCCCAATCCATCTCACCGCGCACCAAAACGCCTTCAACTGCTCCAGTCACCGAATTGAAGACTGCCGAACCTGAGTTACCGCCATAGGTATCCAAGTTGGCGACCATATGTTCATTGCGCACTTCGCGCACTTGCGCGCCGCCGGCAATTTTCACAGGCAGACCGAGCGGATAGCCGATCACCATCAAGTCTTCGCCGACCGATACTGAGCCTTGAGTACGAAAGCTCAGTGGTGCTACGTGCGTGACTGGGCGATCAAGCCGTACAACCGCGAAGTCTTCGCCTTGAGCATATGAAACAGAGTGTACGAGTTGTTTACAGGAAAAGACCATCGCACTAGGTACTGTTCGCGGTACGTTTTGCGAGTTCGGCATTGCAAAACCAAATACGAAGCGTGTGTTGTTGCACGAGGCTTCATTGCGCACGCAGTGACCTGCGGTCACGACAGTGTCTGGCGCAATCAAAAATCCCGAGCAATAAGCCGCCGTCTCTTGATTGTAAAACGGCTCGCTGGCGCAAAGACCGAAGCTTTGGCCAAAGGGGTTTGTAGTGATGTATGTCGTCTCGCCGCTCACGCGCAGCGTGGCTGCCCGCATAAGTGCGACGGTGGCGTCGGCTCGTTTCCGTACGGCGCTGTTACTGATTTGATAGTAGTCGGCACGATCATCGCCGCCGTAGATCACGTTCATACCTAACGCCTGAGCGTTAAAGGAAACGACGAGCAGCAGGGGGAGAAGGCTAAGCTGCGTAGTCATGTTGAAACTCCTGGATTTCGGTCGAGTGCCAAGTTGGAACTTCGACCTTTATTATGTATGGAGTCTCTTCGGAGTTTCGAGGGGTGTTCTCAAGAACTGGTCGACCACTGTGTGGTCGACCAGTGGGCTTAAGGCTTGCTTAGTCTTAGGGTCATGCACCTCAGCTGCCCTTATTGTGAGCTTTCATGTGATTATGTGATCGATTCTCGGACGATCGTCCGGACAGAACCACCATTGCAAGAAGGCTTATTTTTTTAGGAGAGCTATGTGAGAGATCATCGCTCCGTCTAAAAACCACAGGCTGGTCAGCCAGTTCTAGAAGGTACCGATGGACAGATGAAAACGAAAAAGCTCCTCGTTAACCTCAGGCCGCACCTTAAACGCGAAGTCCAGCGCCACCGGACCAACAGGTGTCTCGTAACGATAGCCAACACCGACCGCATCCCGATACGGGCGTTTGAACTTGTAGCCGCTCACGCCCACGGCGCCGCCATCGTAGAACACCACACCGCCATGTTCGCCGTAGATCGGAAAACGCAACTCAGTCTTCAACAAATAGTAATAGGAATCGTTTTGGATCAGCCGTTGGTTGCCTTTTTCCAGTTGGAAACCATTGGGATGAGAATCGCTGACGCCATCACCTTGCTTTGGCACACGTTCATTGTCGCTGGCTAAGTCGAAGCCGCGCAGAGTGTTGATCCCACCCAGTAAGAAGGCGTAGTTGGACGGCACACCGCTGCTGGGATCATCGCTCAAATTTTTCACATAGCCCGAGCGCACCGAGTTGGCCCAAATCCAACGCTTCCACGGCAGACGGAAATAATGCGAATAGCTGCCTTCCGTGCGAATAAACTTAACACCCGCCGAGCTTCCGAGTGACGGGTGCGAATAGTCAATCGACAGGCGGGTGTTGGAACCGCGGGTCGGCAAGAAGGGGTTGTCGCGATAGTCGATATCCAAGATCGGGCCGATGGTGGCCACTTGCATGGTGTCGGAAGCGCACTTACCCCAAGCCGGATTGTAAGGTGCGCCTGAATTCGGATCGGAAGGATCCACTACGCAGCGGCCCTGGCGTTCCCAATCGGTGTTTGATTCCAAACTCCACACCTTCCACGCCAAACGGGTACGGGAGGAAAGGTCACGCTCGGCCATCAAATCCAAACGATTGGTGGTGGTCAGCTTGGTTAAGCGATGTTCATGCTGATAGTCGAAGACATGCTCCGAACGGGTAAGACTCATGCGCCCACGCGTGCGGGTATTGAGTAAGAACGGTTCGAAGTAGCCGATCGTGAACTCATGCTCGGGATAGTTGATCTGCGCAACGTTCTGCTTGATCTCACCGCGCAGGCTGATTCCACGACCCGTACCGCCTAAGTTTTGATAGCTTAACCCCGCCACCCCGCGCACGGTGAGATTGCGCTCATTGGTGATACCGGGACCGATACGGAACGTGCCAGGATCACGATCGGTGACGTTGATCACCAGCGTGCGCTCGGCCACATTGGTGCCTTCTTCCAAAGTGTGAATGTCGACGCGTGAGAATAAGCCGAGTTTGTTCAGCCGAATCGTGGCGTCATCAATCTTCTTCAGCGTCAAAACCTCGCCTACGCGGAAGTCGGCTTCTTTTAGAATCACTCGCGTTTTGGTGATTGTGTTGCCTTCAACCGCAATTGAGTGCACGCGAATACGCGGACCTTCGTAAATACGGAACAGAATGCGCGCTTGCGTGCCCTTGTCGTTGTACTGAATGATGTCATCTTTCTCATTCAGCAGCTTCATCTCGAGAAAACCTTGATTGTGATAAAACTCTCTCAGCTTTTCTAAACTGGCTTCAAACTGATTCAAACGTAAGGGTGAGTTGGTCTCAAGGCCAGTGACCTGCGCCAGCTCAAAGCTGGACACAAACTTATTGCCTTCAAAATCCAAGGCGCGGATCTGGGTCTGCGGTCCTTCTTCTAAAAGCAGAACGATGGTGGCCATATCGCGTTTGTCGTTGAACTCAACGCGTGAGGATAGCACGCGGGCACGTAGGTAGCCTTCGTTGCGCAGGCTGGTCACCAAGTTCTTAAAGCCGATCTCCAGGTCAGAACGATTGTAGTAACCGCGCGCGATCAGTGGGGAGCTATTCTCCAAAATAAACTTCTCATAGTATTTCGAGCTGCGGGAGATCCGCCCTTGTACCTCGATGGCTTTGATGCGAACGCGGGCGCCTTCATTGATCGTAAAGTACACTCGGCGCAAAAAAGTGCCTGGGGGATTGACCACTTTGGTTTCTATCTGAACGTTAGGAAACCCTTTTTCCAAATAGTAGCGACGCAGGCGATCTGCGCCTTCGCCAGGAGGGTCCACGTTCTTGCGTTCGCGGTTGCGCAAGTCCAGAGCCTGCAGCATCGAGGTTTCGGTTTCGGGCCAACGAAAGCCGCTGAGGAAGAATTCCCAACGGTAAGGCTCGCGCACTTCGAACTTCAAGTAGGCTTTCGTCTTCTCTTTATTGTATGTGGCCTCAGGTCCGCTGATCTCGGCGGTCAGATAGCGTGAGTTGATGAGGAACTCGTTCAGGTCATTCGAAAGGCGACGCGCGCGGTCCGTGGTCAGGCGTCGCTTGCGTACATCGCGGAAGCGCGCTTCCAGACGGACGTGCAGGTCTTTGTTCTCGGTGGTGAAATCCAGGCCTGAGATAATGCAGGGCTCTTTCTCCTGGATGGCATAGGTGATCTTCATGTTCTTGCTGGGGAGTTTGTCGAAGGTGACTTCAATGATGGTATTGAAAAAACCATTCTCACCGTAATAGGTCTTCATCTTTTCGGCCGAGGCCACCGCACGCTTACGATCGAAACGTTCGCCGATTTTGATCTCGAGCAAGTCGCGTAGTTCGCTTTCTTCGATTCTGCGGGTGCCGGTGAACTCAATTGCTTCCACCGTACGAACAGGCTTACCAATGATTTCATAAACGCCGTCTTTGCGCTTTTCCACAAAAACGTTTTCGTAGGTTCCCTTAGCCATCAGTAGGCGGATGGCTTCGTCGAGCACAGACAGCTCGGGAGTTCCGCCGTTAAATAGGGAGGGCAGACTCTTCTTCAGTAACTCATCGTCCTTCGGATTGAGCTCACGCAAAAGCGGCGGCGCCGCAAAGGCGGAAACAGAAAACAGCAATGCCAAAAGAACGCCTACAGACTTCATCATTTAAAGTTTAACTTGTACTCCAAATCCAAGCCTAACACATTGGTGACGGGTTGGGTTTGCTCGCGCACATATTCGCGGCCTTCCCAGGAACCGATCACTGACATGCTCTTGTTCATTTTGTATTCCAAACGGACTGAGTTGGACGGGTTGGCCTGCAGTGTGCTACTGGCCGATGCGCCTAGCTTCGGAGTGAACTGCTTGGACAGCGTCACTTTAGGCGTCGAGGCGTTGTCGGGCGCCGGTGAGGAAGAGGACACTTTCACATCCAGGCCCAGACTCTCTTTTAAGCGTTTGCTGCCCGCCTTTTGCAGGATGGCGGCACCAAGTGCTGTTGAGGTGTTGCTTGCGGCTTGTGCACTGGTCGTTGTGCTTTTGTCCATCGCGCCACTGGTGACGCCGAGGGCGAGCAAGGACACGATTTCGCGCTGAGAGAGCGGTGGTTGTGACGACAAAAGAATCTGCGGGATCGGCCCGCGTCCTTGCGCCAGCATATTCACATCGTACTGAATCTCTGTGGCGCGCTGGTTATCGTCTTGCGAAATTTCGGTCACTCGGGTGGAAGCGGTCAGATAGATCCTGGGATTGGCCGGTGGATTGCCAGTGTATTCGATAAAGGCTGATGAGATATCGAACGGGGTTTCGTTAAAGAAAACTTTTCCGCCCGGATTGGGCGTCAGCGTTCCCGTCAGAAGAAGGTGATCCGGGGTGCCAGTCGCCTGAATATGTCCCAAGGCTTGCACTTGTGCGAGCGAGTTGTTCACGAATACCGGGTTTTTCAAATCGATGTCGATGTCGAACGTGAACGGGTGAAAGGAATCCTGGTACAAGAAACGCGGTAGATAGGAGCTCGCTTTGACTGTGGTGGCACCACCGGCGTCTTCACCGAATTCATAGGTTACCTCACCGCCGGTGACGTTGTATCCGACCGACATGGTGTAGGGGAAGTTGTTGCCGGTGATAGCGATCGTACCGCTTCCATTGGTGCGAAAACCTTCTGGTACATTGATCTTCACGTCGGAAAAAGTGCCTTTCACGTCAATCGGACGCGTTTTGCCCGAGAACGTGATCTTGCCATCGCCTGAGAGTTTACCGCTGGCCGTATCACCACGGACCGAGTTGAGCAGCACCTGATTGTCGTTGAACAGAATATCAGCCCGCACGTTTGAGAACGGGTGGATGAAGTCGACAAACTTCGCGTAACCGCGATCGATGTAGGCTGAGCCACTTAGATTCGGATGGGGCACACTGCCTGCCAAGTCCATCGAGATGGCCATGTTGCCACGCAAATCCGAGATAAACGGCGTGAACAAGCCGAGCAGGCTAAGATCCAATTTTCCGTTGAGTGAAGCGTTCAGACGATCATAGGTGAGTCCAGAGACATCGAGCTTCAAAAAGCTATCACCCGAGGAGATGGTGAAGTTGTTCGAATTCACTTCTCCGTTACGCATCGTCAAGTACATCGGTTTGTTCGCTTGCATGCTTTTTGAAGCCTTGCGAATCACAAATTCATCGATCTCTGCTTGGCCGCTTGCGGCCCAGAAGCCGCCTTGTGGTGAGGCCAAGTTGATGTTGGCTGAAACCGAGGTCGAGAAGTCAAGTTGACGGGCCGACTTGGACACCAGAGAGAAAAGCGAAGTGAAATCCCACTTGCGCGCCTTCAGCTTCAGCAAAAACGGAGCTTCATTGGAGTAGGGATATGTTGCATCGACCAAAAGTGTACTGCCCAGAAACTGACCGCTGCCTTCCACACGATCCGACAAAAAGTTCAGTTTGAACACCGAATCCTCAGCCGGCTGGTCGGCTAAAACCACGCGTGACAGACGACCGTTCAACTCGATACGCGGTTTGGGCAGCTGACCACGCACCAGCATAGTGAAGTCAGCCATACCCTGCAGGTCCAAACCGTATTTCAACACATTTTCGGACTGCTCAAGGCGCATCCCGCGCGCCACCACGACGAGATCGATCTCACCTTTGGGTGTGATTTGCCCTTTGGCTTCAGCGCCGCCGCTGGATTTGCTCAAAGTAAAACGCTCGGTGGTGACTAAGCCATCTTTCGAGTTCACATTGAACACCAGCTCATCGAAGGTCTCGCCGGCGATCTCGCCGCGGAAGAAGCTTGAACGTACCTTGTAGCTCATGTCTTGAAAGCGCAAGGGTCCGTGCGCTTCCACTGTGCCTTGGCCGGTTCCCGAAACGTCAAATGGCAGGTCGATCTTACGTTGGAATATCTGTTTTAGGTCGTGCAGATCGGCAAAGGGGATATTGCCGTTGATCGCGATCTGGTGTTTGTCCAAATCCAAATTCACCTGACCGGTGAACTGCGACGTGCCGTACTGTCCTTGAACGCCGCTGAAGCCTAGATGACCATCTTTGTAAGTCACTTTGGAGTTCACGCGGCCAAGCGGATAGTCTTCGAGCCATAGGTCTTTGGCTTCCGCATTCAACGTCAAGGTGGCGGCGTCCGAGTCGCCCTCGGTAATGCCGTCGATTTTGGCTTCGCCTTCGAGCTTCAAATCACTCAGATTTTTCACATCGCCGAAGTTCAGATTGTCGCCGGTGTAAAGAATTTTAAAACCTTTGTCGTAATCGATGATGCCTGACGAGCGCCCTTTGCTGTTTTTGCCCAGCTGCGCTTCCGCTTTGTACTGCACATCTTTGGCAGTGACTTTCACATCGCCTTCAATACGCGCGTCTTCGAGGTCCACGATGGTGCTGTTCTTCGGAGCCCCGCTATGCACCCAGATACGCGAGGCCAGTAACTTGCCTTTGCAGGTCATCTCGGGTTTTTCGCCCAAGGTGCCCTGACATTCCGTATCGCCTTTAAGCGGTACCAGGATCGGTACTTTTTTGACGTTTATATTTTCCAACAGTTGACGCACTTCCAGGTCGGGGACTACCGCTGCGCTAAAGGAGGGCGTGCCCTCCAGATTGACTTTCACTTTTGATAGCTGCACCTTGCCGGCGTTGTTGGCGATTTGCAGGCGCTCGCTCGTGATGCTCTTCAAATTGGAAGCGATACGACCTTGCACGCTACCAATCTTGAACTTATCGATCGCGATGCCTTCGCTTTTCACGTCACTTTCGATCATGTAGCCTTTGCCTTGGCGTACCTCCATGGCGAAGTCCATCTCGGCGCGGCCCTGCAGCTGGGGCAGTTGCGGTTTCATGACGAAAACTTTTTCCCAAATGTTCACGTCGCTCAGTTGCACCTTCATACGTGCATCGAAGGCGCCATTGTCGATCTGACCTGCAGCAATGTCCCCGTTAAAGCGACCACTGGCTACGATAAAGCTGTCGTCGGCCTTCGCCTTTAACGCCGAGACTTGCATTTCATGCGCCTCCACGAGCGTGCGTAGCTCGAGCTGTGCATTCAGCGGTCGAATGGGCCCGCTCGGCTTAATCTGGACGCTAGGGGCTTGCATTTCGACAAACAGAGATTTGTAGCGGTTCTCGATCACCAAATTGAAGTCGGTGACGCGAAAGACGACATTTTGCGGATCCAAACGGCCTTGAAGATTCACGCGTTCCAAAGCGATCTCATCCACCGGTAGGCGATAGATCTCCTCAAAATCGAGCTTCACGCCCTTAGAATTTGGAGTGGACTTGCGCTCAAACAATTCTGGTCTAAGGAACACGCTCAATTCGGAATCGCGGATAAAGACCGAGCTCAAGCGGATTTCACCGCGCAAAAGCGGCAAGACGGCAAGTCGCGCACCAGCCTCTTTCAAACGGGCCGGCGCTAGATAGTTGTCGAGCGGTTTTTGCGGCAAGAGGCGAACATCTTCCAGCACGATGCCCAACGGAAGAAGGTGAAAATGCAGGCGCTGTGCCCAGATGCGGACGGGCGAGTGCTTCTCACTTAGGCGCTCCACTTCGATCAGCAAGAACGATTCAATGCGCGGGAGGTGGTAGTTATAGGAAAACCCCAGCAAAAAAAAGAAACCGGCAATGAGGCCCATGCGGACAAGTGGACGGCGTAAGATCATTCCCAGGGGGCTCCTTCCGTCCATTGCAGAATCAAAGCGCTGGCTGAGCGATAGTTGGGCCGCACGCGTGCAATCGATTGCAGCATTTCAAGACCGGCAGCCTGTTGTCCGCACAGGTACAAGCACTGCGCGCGCAGGTAAGATACAGAGAATGTGGATTCAGGATCTTCGATGTATTTCACTTCCAACACGTTCAAAAGCTCGATGCATTCAATAAAGCGGCGCGACTCAAACAGCAGTTCCGCCTTCATCCAGTCGCTGGCGAGTGAGGGAGCTGCCCAAGCCAAAGATTCAAGCGCCTTGGAGTAATCCTCTAAGAACCAGAATCCGATCGCCAGATCGGCCGCAAATTCGCGGTGCTCGAGGCTGATCTTCTCGCCCTCTGTCGCAAAGCACTTAAGCATTTCTTGGTCGGAAGTGGAAGGGGCGGTTAGCGTGCGATCTAATTTCTCGCTGCTCAACGCCGCCATATGGGTCGAGAGTACGTCGCGCGCCCATTGCTCTTCGAAGTTATCCTTGAGTTTACGAAACTGAATGTCTTCGGGGTAAAGCTCCACCATTCGGCGTAGCACGCGGCCTGCTTGCTCGGTCATGCGCTGACTTTGCAGAAACTCGAACTTCTCCAGCAGTCCGTCTTTGAAGTGCTTTTGTTCGGAGGTTTTTTGTTTGAGCAGGTGCGTGCGGATCTGTTGAAAGCGCGTATCGAAGCGATCCCAGCCCCGTGGGCCGATCAGTTCATCGGTGGCGGCCTGTTTGCGCGCGCCTTTCAACACCGAAGCCACCACGGTGGACTTTGGTTTCAAGCCGGCATGCGTGCAGATCTGAACAAAGAGATCAAAAGGAATACGTGCTTTGCCTTTCAACGCTTGAGTTAACGTGTGCGCCAAAATCTCAATACGTCCGCTGTTAAAAAGAAAATGCCAGAAGGCTCTCTTCTCTTCCCAAGGCAGAGATTCGTCCAAAATCTTTTTGATCAGAGCGCCGGTGAATTTGTTGCCTGTCTGCCGTTTCTTCAGAATCCGCCGCAGCTCAAGCTCGTTGATAATGTCCAAAGGTGCATCCCCTAAAACAACGCAATATATCTATATAATAATTGTCTAAGGGTTGAGGGAGGGGCGGGAGACCAGAAAAGGTAGGAAAGGTACCAGCTTCCTTTTTGGCATGCAGTGCGCCACGCATGTGGCTGCACTGCATGCCAAAAAGGAAGCTGGTACCTTTCCTCCTTTCCTCTACTTCAAATTCACGCGCTCGACGTAGGCCCCGTCTGTGGTGTTGACCTTGAGCATATCGCCTTCAGCGATGTGTAGAGGCACTTGCACCACGTGACCGGTTTCGAGCGTGGCGGGTTTGTAGGTGTTGGTTACCGTGTTGCCTTTGTGTCCCGGGTCCGTTTGTGTGACTTTCAGGACCACAGACTTGGGCAATTCCACACCGACAGCGCGTTCGTTAAAGAACACCACTTTCACTTGCAGGTTTTCAGTCAGGTAGTTGGCTGCATCGCCTAAGAAATCCGCATCTAGAGAGATCTGTTCATACGAACTTTGGTCCATAAAATTGAAACCGTTTTCGTCTTTGTACAGATAGTCCATGTCTTTGAACGCCACATCGGGAACACCGAATTTCTCACCCGATTTAAAGGTGCGCTCGAGATTGTTGCCGTTGATCAGATGCTTTAACTTGGTGCGGGTGAACTGGTTGCCCTTACCTGGCTTCACGTGTTGGAAATCCACGACGGACCACGGCTCGCCATCGATCAAAATTTTAAGACCTTTTTTGAAATCGCTTAAATCGTACATAGGTACTCCAGAATATGTGGCGGAAGTTTAAGAGTGATAGTTGATCTTAAGGGCTAAGTAAACCGGAATTGCGGTGCACGTGATCCAAAAGGCGGCGCAGAAACAGGATCTTATCGTCCAAGGCGGCCTTCTTACGGCTGGGTGGTGGCTCAGCCGGAAGCTCGTCGCGCTCAATGGTGCGCTGGCTGACCAGCTTCATCCGCTTGACCAGCTCCGGATGCGAACCAAAATAGCCCTCAGCTTGGCGCAAGGATAAAAGCGCCTTTTCGATATCGTTACGAACAATGTACGCATCCACCAAAGACAGCGTGCGTTCTAAATCCGAAGTCACTGTCGCGCCACTGCCAGGCAGTGGCTTAAGTGGTTGAGCGTCCACAGTCTTCAACTCATCCACCTGTGGCAGCGGTTTCATTTCAAAGATGTCGTCCTCGTACTCGTCGGCGGTGAGGGACTCTAGTTTGCGCACGGCCTTGGCGGCCTTTTCATTCGCCGGCGCTAAAAACAGAACCATTTTAAATGAGCGCAAAGCATCTTTAGGTCGCTTGCAGCGCAAATAGCATTCGGCCAACAGACTGTGCGCCAAGATGTTGTCGGCCGAGTACTCAACGGCCTTTTCCAACTCGTCCATGGCTGCTTGCAGGTTCTCGCGATCCAAAAAGACTTTGGCTAACGCTATGCGCCCGCCACCGAATGTGGGATTGAACTGCACGCCGCGCACGGCAATGCGGAAGGCCTCCTCTAACAAACCCATTTTGCGATACGCTTCGGTGAGCGGCGCAAAAACCTGGGACTTAGGGTCCTTCTGCAGTAAGATCTGATAACGTTCGACAAGTTCCGGTTGGATGTCTTGCATCACTAAAATCGTCCCACCATAATCTCTTTTGGGCAAGGAGCGTCCTTGAAAGATTTAATCCTCGGAGTTGACCCCGGCAGCAGGAACACCGGTTTTGGTGTGGTGGAGGTCTCCGGTTCGCGGGTGAGCCATGTGGAGCATGGGGTGATTACGCTGAAAGAGTCATGGCCGTTGCCCGAGCGCCTTAAGCAGCTACAGGCGGAGCTGCACAATCTCTATACACGTTACGAAATCCGCACCACGGTGGTGGAGAAGATCTTTTTCGGTAAAAACGCCGACAGTGCTTTTAAGCTAGGACACGCGCGCGGCGTTTGTCTGCTCGTGTCGGCGCAACATGGCAGTGAGGTGGCTGAATACGCCGCCCGTTATGTAAAAAAATGTGTGACAGGCTCGGGTGCAGCGTCGAAAGATCATGTGCAAATGGTGGTTTTTAATCTCCTGCGTGTGGCGCAAAGTGTGGCTAAGTTCGATGCTTCCGATGCTTTGGCTCTGGCACTCACTCACTCGCGGGTGCGCGAGGTCGAGGCGCGTTTGAAGCGCGCAATGGAAGGCTCTGTATGATTGGATATTTGCAAGGCCGCCCGCTGCGTTTCAGCAGCGATCAGGTCATTTTGCTGGTGCAAGGTGTAGGCTATGAACTGCATTGCTCGGCCCAAACGCTCGCGGCTCTGGAAGGCCGCGCCTTCGTCGAAGTTTGGGTGCATACGCATGTGCGCGAGGATGCTTTGCAACTGTTCGGTTTCGCCACCGAGATCGAGCGCGCTTTGTTTTTATCCCTGTTGAAGGTCAATGGCATCGGACCTAAGAGCGCGGTGACTGCACTGTCAGGGGCATCCACGGCGCAAATCGTTGAGTGGATTGAAGCGGCCAATGTGTCGGCCCTCACCAAGCTGCCCAAGATCGGTAAGAAGTCGGCCGAGCAGATTGTGCTGACGTTGCAGGGCAAACTGGTGCGTGGAGCCGACAGTATGGTGAGCTCGCGTTTTGTGGCGCGCCCGCAGATTGTTTCGGCTCTAGTCAACTTGGGCTTCCGTTTGGGCGATGTCGAGAAAGTCGTCGATCAGATGTCGGTCGACACGGATTTGGAGGGCGGCTTACGTCAGGGGCTGTCCGCGTTAACCAGCTAGAGGATATGACAACATGGAATTAGAACGTTTTATCGACGGCGAACAACACGGCGAAGAGGCGAGCCTTGAAGTCAGTCTGCGCCCAAAGTCGTTTGACGAGTTTCCCGGTCAAGACAAAGTGAAGCAAAAACTTTTGGTCTTCACGCAGGCGGCAAAAAAGCGCAGCGAGCCTATGGATCATGTGCTTTTGTGCGGGCCCCCGGGCTTGGGCAAAACCACTTTGGCGCATATCGTGTCCAACACTCTGGGCGCGGACTTCAAGTCCACCAGTGGACCAGCTTTGCATCGCAAAGGTGACCTAGCGGCGATACTGACCGGCTTGCGCCCCGGTTCGGTATTCTTTATCGACGAAATCCATCGCTTAAACCGCGACGTCGAAGAGTATCTGTACTCGGCGATGGAGGACTACTACATCGACATCGTCACGGGTGAAGGTTTGGGCGCGCGTTCGATGCGCTTTCAGTTGAGTCCCTTTACGTTGGTCGGCGCCACCACGCGCGCGGGCTTACTGAAGGCGCCGTTTCGCGACCGCTTCGGCATTGTTGAACGCTTGAGTTTTTACGACCGCGAATCCCTGGTCCATATCCTCAAACGCTCGGCCGAACTGCTTGGCATCCGTTTGGATGAAGAGGGCGGGCGGCAAATCGCCCGTCGAGCCCGCGGTACTCCACGCGTGGCCAATCGTCTGCTCAAGCGGGTGCGTGACTATGCCGATGTCCACGGCGATGGCGTGATCACAGCGGCTCTGGCTGATTATGCGCTCAATGAGCTCGAGGTCGATCAGCTGGGCTTGGACATGATGGATCGTCGCATCCTGACTTTGATCGCCACCAAATTCGCCGGCGGCCCGGTAGGCATTGAAACCCTATCGGCTGCGATCAGTGAAGAGGTCGACACGCTGGAAGAAGTTTATGAGCCTTTCTTGTTGCAAGAGGGATTGCTGCAAAAGACGCCGCGTGGTCGCGTGATTACCGATCTTTGTCGTCAGCATTTGAAAGAGCTAGGGGACAATGCTTAAGACTTGCAATTCGCGCCGCTCTTGGGCCGTACGTTTGTTGTCGCTGTTGGCATTTTCGTTCTGTGCGCATGCTGCCGATCCACCGACCACCGAGACCGAAGTGATGGGATACTCGCCTGAGCTCGGCGCTTTATTTGCGCAGGTCTATGGTGTCCCCGACAACGGCAAATGCGTGAGCTATATTCTGGATTTCAGCAAAAAGATCCGTTTTGTTTTAAGAGCGCAGCCGGATATCGCCAAGGCGGTGGTGGCGCTCGGAGAAGACGACGAACGCTCTTCCTGTCAGTTGCGCTCTTTCGATGCGCAGCTCGAAATCAAACTCAAAACCGCAAAGACCATGAGTGCTGAGGAAAAATCAAAGTATGAGGGCTACAACTCCTCCAACTGGAGCCAGCCCATTGAAGGCTTCAAAGACAAGACAGTGAACTCCTTTGGTCAGTGGTTACGCAAAGAGCGGCCTGCCTATGCTCCTGGTTTAGCGGATAAACTTTTCGAGCTTGGCACGACCGAAGCTGAGGATGGCAACTGGCTCGATAGTTATGATGCTTTGGTGATCGCCACGGAGTTAAAGCCGCAAGTCGCCAGTAAAGAGGCGCGGACAGTTGCGGCAAAAGTGATGGAAAAAACAGCGTCCGAGAAAAACTCCGACAAGGCTCGCATGATGTACGAAGTTGTTACGCGCTTAGATGCCCGAGCCGCGCGGCCGTTATTGAAGCTGGCGTCCTCAGGTATCGGCTATGAGCGGGCCGTGGCGTTGGTAGAAAAAGCCTTAAAGATAGATCCGGTGGCCACCACAAGAGCTTACCGTGAAGACGCCGCCTTCAGTGATTTGCGTTGTCATGAAAAAGCCGCTGCCGCCCGTAAGCGCCTACCGGAGGCTTTAATCCAAGACGTGAATTGCCCCGCGAAGTAGATAGGATTGGTGGTATGCAAGCGCGGCTATGCTGCGCTTGCGTACAGAGCCGGATAGGCCGCCAGCCACACAAAAACAAAACGATTTAAGCCAAAGATATAAAAATTTGCGATATGAAACACAAGGGCTGCGCTGATGTAGCCGAGGCACATCGTCGGACCTAAAAGTGCCAGAGGAAACGAGCACTCAAACGCGATCACCAGCCAGGACCACAATGCCGGAGCGCGCGCGACCAAAACGCTGCCGCCGCCCAATCCGCCAGCGGTAAATTGCATCAGCGCGCGGCCGTCACGCCACTCCGGTTCGCGCAGTTTGGCCACACCGGCCACCACATACGACAACAGAACTTGCAAAGCGATGTACAACACACATGCTGTTTGTGTGGCCGGAAACAACAAACTCACGGACCAAGCCAAAAGGATCTGCACGGCCATCGTGTCGCTGCCGCCGTTGAAGGTCCCGCGCCAGCGCACAGCGGTCAGCCAAGTGGTTAGTAAAAGCAAAACTGCTAGTGTCCCTGTCGGAAATATTAGGACCGCAACGCCACTCAAAAGGCGCAGCCACAAGAGTGCGGAATAGGGGCGTACGAAAGGCCGTAACCATAGGGGAATTTCGCGCTGAACGACGGACCAGGCATAGGGCTTTACGCGCAGGAGTTCCAGAGATTGCAAGATCAGCGCGAGTGCGATCAATCGACCGGTCCACAGCAATGCTTCATTCATGTGTGTCCGCCTTGGGAAACTCCGCGCAGAATATCCTCATCTTCGACCACAAGCTTGAATTCAAAATCGCGAGATGCAGCGCACCCGCGCGCGATCAGCTCCTCGCGCACCAGATTTTGCGTTAGTCGGTAGGAGACCAAATTGGCGGCGTCGGCCTGCGGATCGAGTTCCAAAGCCAAGCGTTCCAATAGGTTCTGTCGCGCATGATAGAGATTGCCTTGCGGATTTAAAAGCAGATGGCGCCAATTGCGTGGGGGTGGCTGTAGCAACTCCAGCCATTCCTCTGTTCCGTGCTCGCGCGCCCACAGTCGAGCCCCTACGCCGGGGCGATCGAAGAACCGCCAGCTGGGAATAAAAACTCGCCACCACATCAGTAAAACGGACCCGAGCATTCATAAACCGTGCGCGAGAACGCCGAAGAGTCGCCGCTCATCGAGCAGCGTTTGTAGTAAAACTCCCAAGGCTTGGCGTCACGGCGATCGGGCATGGGTTTGCGCATGTACATTCCGGCGCCGGTGAAAGCGGCGCCGGGAGCGGTGCTCTCACTATCGCTTTCGGGCAGCAGATAGGGATCGGAGGCACAACCGCTCACACTCAGTAAAAAAACGCAGAACAAAAAGGCGCGAAACATTCTTTAAGTTTAGCACGTGAGCGCGACGCAAGGACCTGGACCGTACCACTTGTTTTTTCGCAACACCTGTGACGAAAAAACAACCACTGGTCAACTCCCGGCCCATGGGCTAAGTTGAGATGTTCCCAACAGTTAACTCGCGCCATTAAGACCTTACTCGAGGTCTTAGTGGTCGGCATAGAGCTTGTAATAAGAGAGAAGCATGTTTTTGCAACGAACCATCCGCCAGCGTGTCTCCGTCGAAGGAATCGGTCTCCACACCGGCGCCCCCGCGTGCTTGACCTTTTGTCCCGCGCCCGAGGGCACGGGCATTTATTTTGTTCGGCGTGACCTGCCTGGCAGCCCGGCGATCTCCACGCAGGCGGATCGCGTGACTGCCACCACCATGGCCACGACCCTTGGTGGCGAAGCGTTTTCGGTCTCCACAGTTGAGCATTGTTTGTCGACACTGGCTGCTCTGAGAATAGACAATCTCTTTATCGAATTGGATGGCCCAGAGATTCCGATCGGCGATGGCAGCGCCGCTCCTTTTTTGGAGGCCATTCTCAAAGCGGGGTTAGCCGAGCAGAATGAGCCGCGGCGCTACGCCTACATCACGCAGCCTATCTATATGGGCGATCAAGACAAACACGCGTACGTGAATCCCTACAACGGCTTGCGCATCACCGCGACCATCGACTTCGCTCATCCCAAGATCGGGCATCAGACCTTTGATATCGATATCACCGAGCCTTCATTCGCCCGTGAGATCGCGCGCGCTCGCACATTTGGCTTTCTGAAAGATGTGGAGGCCATGCGTGCCCGCGGATTGGCTCGTGGCGGCAGTCTGAGCAACGCCGTGGTACTGGATCATAGCGAGATTTTGAACCCTGAGGGGTTACGTTGGGAGAATGAATTTGTGCGCCATAAGGTGCTCGATGCGCTCGGCGATCTAGTCACTTTGGGGATGCCGTTGATGGGGCATGTGGTCCTCCACCGCGCTGGCCATGACCTTATGAATCGCTTGGTGCGCAAGATCCTTGAGTCGCCCGATCGCTATCGACACATTGAGCTGGGCGCCGATCTACCCGACAGCGCGATGCAATCCAACTCCCGTTGGATGTTCGATTGACGCTCTAAATTTACAGCGATAAAACCATCCTTCCAGTACATTCTGGGGAGGATTTCGTTATGATCATTGGGGTTCCCAAGGAAATTAAGATTAGTGAAAACCGTGTCGGTCTGACCGAAGCGGGAGTGAAGCAGCTGACCAAAGAAGGTCACACAGTTTACGTCGAAACCGAGGCGGGTGTTGGCAGCGGAATTTCGAACGAGCAGTTCGAGCGTGCGGGCGCCAAAATTCTTCCCACGAAAAAAGACGTCTACGCCAAAGCCGACATGATCATCAAAGTGAAGGAGCCGTTACCCGACGAATACGAGCTCTTGCGCGAAAACCAGATTCTCTACACGTATCTGCACTTGGCGGCGGAACCCAAGCTGACCAAAGTTTTGTGTGACCGCAAAGTGAAGGCGGTTGCGTACGAGACCATTCAAAATCCCGATGGCTCTTTGCCCTTGCTGACTCCGATGAGCGAAGTGGCTGGTCGCATGGCCACTCAAATCGGCGCTTACTACTTACAAAAAGATCATGGCGGTAAAGGCATTCTGCTCGGCGGAGTGACTGGAGTGCGCCGCGGTCGTGTCACCATCATTGGCGGTGGTATCGTTGGCGTGAATGCCGCTCAAATGGCGGTTGGACTTGGCGCGGAAGTCACCATCTTGGATGTGAACCGCGATCGCATGGAGTACTTGGACCATATTTTCCAAGGCCGCGTTTCCACTTTGTACTCGAACGTGCAAAATATCGAGAAGAGCGTTGCCGATTGCGATCTCTTGGTCGGCGGTGTGTTGATTACGGGTCACAAAGCGCCCACTCTGGTGTCGCGTGCGATGGTGCAAACCATGACTCCCGGCTCGGTGGTGGTCGACGTGGCTGTGGACCAAGGCGGTTGCATCGAGACTTGCCGTCCCACTTCACACACCAATCCCACATATGAAGTCGACGGCGTGATTCATTACTGCGTGCCCAACATGCCCGGCGTGGTCGCTCGCACTTCGACCTACGCTTTGACCAGCGCCACGATCAAGTACGCTTCGATCTTGGCCGCAGTCGGCGTAGAAGAAGCCATCGCCAAAGACCCCTGCCTCTACAAAGGCTTGAACGTCTACGGCGGCTACGTCTGCTACGAACCGGTCGCCAAAGACCTCGGAATGGAATTTAAGCCGTTCAAATTGTAGGGCCTAACATTTCCGGAGATATACGCGATCTGAAGGACGGCTTCCGGACATGGAGGCCGTTTTTTTATATAGAGATCGAATAATCTAGAGATCAAAGATCAGGTGGCCCCACTCTTCGGTGCGCAGTAAAGGGATTTCGCGCAGCTGCAGATCGCGTTCAACGCGTTTGTGTGGATGGCGGTAGCGGCGAAAGCGCGCGCTGGCCACGGCGGCAAGAGTGTAGGGGATGCGGTCGAGCAACGCATTTGAAGTGGACGTCTGACTGCCATGATGGCCTAGGATCAAAATCCTGGTTTCGCGCAATTGTTTAAAGGCATGCACCCAAAACTTCTCTTCAACGCGAGTGGAGTCTCCGGGAATCAAGACGCCGCGCCACCACACGACGCGACTGAGTCCGTTGGCGTTGCGACCGTGTGGATCCGACCACGAGGTAAAGACTTCGCGCTCGGCGCACGCGCGTAAACCGCGTAACAGGCGCATTTTGCGCGGCGAGGCCCGGCCTACGGGTGGATGCAACACGCACACTTGGGGCAAGAAATTTTTCAAGCCACCGGTGAATGAAATATGATCCCAATCCCAGTGGCTGTAGGTGAGGAAGTTGCGTCGCGCGCGACAGAGTCGCATCACCTCTTTCCACGGCGGTCGCTCACCACCGGTGTCGAAGTGCCAACATCCACGATTGTCCACCAGGGTCACCCACTGACCTTGTCCCACATTCCACACGATCAGTTGGTGTGAGAA
Organism: Bdellovibrionales bacterium; assembly: GCA_019637855.1. GTDB lineage: Bacteria > Bdellovibrionota > Bdellovibrionia > Bdellovibrionales > UBA1609 > JALHOQ01. The sequence continues at coordinate 9,773 of JAHBUX010000007.1, read as the reverse complement.
TTCCTTAGCTAGGGGCCAGGCCCACAAAATCACAAAGACGAAAACGCAACTGCGCGCCGCCATTTCAATTCTCCTATCAGTAAAAGCAGATGCACGGTGAGAGGTAGCCAGCACAGTGCGCGCGTATTGATAAATGTCGTGGCAGGTTCTGTTCGCGGTCCGGCCTCCAGAATCCACAGCAGCACTGACCAAAACACATCACCCACGGAAGCAAATAGCGGGTGAATGAAAGCTAAAAGACAAACGGGGAACAAGAGGCTTGCGATCACCGGCGCCAGCACGCAGTTCCACGCCACCGTCAGAGGTGAAGTCAGACAAAAGGGAAACAAAAACAAATAGCACTTCATACTGAGAGTTAGTTGAGGATGTCGTGGCCAACGCCCCGGCGCTTGAATGGCCAAAGCGCACAACCAACTCATTAAGAACGAGCGTGAGAGCAGCCAAGACGGAACGATAAGCAGAATCACTACAGAGGTGAGTAACTCGATCTGCACAGCACTCCATCCCCAGCCGGTCACACGCTTCGCACACAGTCGACGCACCAGAGCTCGCACCACGGGCGCCCCAAATCCTGTCAACCAACTGTAAAAAACCAGCACGGGAGTTCGAGTTCGTTCAGGTAACCACGCGCATAGCTGTTCAATGAAAACTAAATGCGCGCCGGAAACCACAAGGATATGTATCAGACCTGAATCGAGGAAGAGCGCTTTGTCGCGTCCGCTTGGCACATCGATACCGCACACCAAAGCGCCGTATAGTGGCGCGTATAGAGTGTTTGGGATAGCTGCACGACAGAGCTCAACTCCTTGATGCAGCACAAAATCCTGTATTGTAGTCATGCATGACAGTGTCTTTGCAAAATGAAAAACCAGTTCAAAACTTCTTGGCGTATGCGCCACAATCCGTGGCGTCCGAACAGCGAATTTAAGAACGTGAATTATCCACTTAAGATAAACTGCATTTCGAAAGATTCATTTACAAAAACGTGGGCTTAGGTGTGCTCAATGATTGAGCAAATCGCTGAAAGCCTTGTCTATACAGAAGTCCAGGGTCGTGGGTGGGTGGGAAGTCCACATTTTGTGTGGATAAATACTAACCGAATCCCAATAACTCGGCACATCGTCGAGTTTATCGCGCGGCTGTATGCTTAACCTCTCGACAGACATTGCAAAACCGGAGCGGATCTCTATCATAGAAATGGGAGGACATCATGAGGAAGCATGCAGTCATAAATCTGATCGCGCTGTGTCTGTCATCGACTTTGGTTCATGCCGCTGTCCCCAAAAAACTCAACGCCTTTGCGGAAGGTGAGCGTCTGGTCTATACGCGCGCCGTAGAAGCGTTTCGCAAAAATGACCTAAACGAGCTCAGAAAACAGCGCGATCTCTTGGTCCGCAACTATCCGAACAGCATTCATCTCGACAACACTTACTACCTCAGCGGAGTGCTGCAGTTTCAAGGTGGGCAGTACGCCGAAGCTGTGCGCGACTTTGGTGTGGTGAGTGAGAAGTTTCCGAAGTCCAACAAGCGACCGGCGGCCCTCTTCGCCAAAGCCATGACTTACGAGAAGCTGGGACTGAAACCTCAGGCTGAGCGCCTGTTGCAAATGATTGTGAAAGAGTATCCGGGCAGCCAAGAATCACAACGGGCATGGATGCAGTTGAAGGTGGCAGGCCAGACGGCCGCTGGCGGCTCGACAAAACGCTAAAACATACGGAACAAGGACGTTCACGGTATGCTCAAATTTTTGCTCACGACCGGTTTGGTCGCGGCCGCTTCACACGCCGCCGCTAAGTTCGATCCTCCTGATCTGAGTTTTGAACTCGAGTTGCATCGCCAACATATGCGCCGTCAGGGCTTGCAGGGTGACACGCCTCAATTGGCGCGCGACGCTTACGTTGAAAGCTACAAAATTCAAAATGGGGAGACGCTATGGTCTCTTTCCGGCATTCTCTACGGCGATGGCGCCTACTGGCCGCGCGTGTGGGCGCAAAACCATGGCATTTCCAATCCGCACTTGATTCGTCCCGGACACACGCTGCAGTTCCTGATGGGGTCTGAGGATGACACTCCCGCCTTCCGTATTACTGAGGAAGATGAGGAAAATGGTCTTGAGCTGGTGGCCAGCAGCTCGAATCCGGTCATTGAAATTCCGCCGCCTGAAATTCCCCCGAAACCGGTATTGAAAGTGCCGGCCAGCTTCCCAGAATGGCAGAGCGTGTTCAAGGCGCAGCCGAAGGACATGTTGGATGACCGCGGTCTTGATTTCAAATGGAAGAAGCTGCCGGATCGCATCTTCTTGCGCGCCTGGGTCGACGAAAAGGAACTCGATCCGGTAGGCCATTTTCTGGAGAACGACAAGGAAGCCGGGTTGCCGGTCATCAATCAATATGTGTTTATAAAAGTCAAAAAAGGCCGCGCCCAAGTCGGTCAGAAGATGATGATCGTGCACGATGCGGGCCCTATTCGCCGCGTGAGTGAATATCTCGACGACGATGATCGCCCGGCCTACCTAACTCAAGTGGCCGGTGAACTTGAGATCACGGAAACGGCGACCTGCAAATTCAATCGCAGTCGCGATCGCGAAAACTTCGACTGCTACCGCGCACTGATGACGAAAACCACCGGTTTGAGTTTGAAAGACAATGCTTTGGTGGCGGGCGAGCTACCCATTGTGGATCTTACTCCGAGCAACGAGCATGGCACCACGGTGGCGCAAGTTCTGGGTTCAGAGAAACACAACTCTAGCATGTTGATGGGCCAAGGTGACTTGGTGTTCTTGAACAAGGGTTCGGCGGCCGGTGTGCAGCCTGGCCAGATGCTGGATATTTTCGTGAATCGCAAATCGCGTCACACTGAAACGCCGGTGGAATTTTCTCCTGTACCCAGCGGTACGGTGAAAGTCGTTCGCGTGTCCAATGAATTTGCCACCGCTGTGATCTTGAATGCCCATGACGGCATTCTGCAAGGTGATCGCGTGCAAGAGGTTTCGGCCCGTAAAGGGGACACCGAGCGTCGGGGAGACCCATTGCTCAAGAGCGTTCCTGGCGGAACCATCGACAACGATGATTTGCGTTTTGAGATGGATGAGACCGACATCGAGTCGGATATTTCCAACGAACTGTAACTGTCCGAACTCGGCCGGCGGCGTCCGAATGGGTCGCCGCATCCGTCACTCCCTTCCACTTAAAACCGATCTCGCCACTGTGCCTGTTTTTGCATTGTCTATGGCGCATGGATTACCGCTTAGCTTTATTGCTGCATATCTATCGTGGTCTTAAACTTTCTCCGCCAGATCTGATGGCCCTGATGAGGCTTGAGGACTTGGCTTGCAACGAACCTCTCAACGTCTTGCACTGCCTCGGCCAAGAGGCGCGTCTATATATAGAGCGTACGCCGGACTGGTGGCGGCATTCGAGTGAAGTGCTTCAGCGTTCGCAAGAGCGGCGCATTCGTTGGTCCTATGTGGGGCAGTCCGACTATCCGCGCGGTTGGTACAGTCTTAGGCATCCGCCGCTGCTTTTTAACTATCAAGGGCAGCCGGTATGGATGGAACGTCCCCTGCTGGCGATTGTGGGAAGTCGCACTCCGATGAACGACACTTGTTTATGGCTTCAGCGCGAATTGCCACGCTTTCTGCAAGACAATCAAGTCGGCATTGTGAGCGGAGGTGCGCGGGGAGTGGATCAGTGGGCCCATCGATTGGCGCTCGGTGAACGCTTGCCAACGGTCTGTGTTTTGCCGAGTGGTATTGCGAACCCCTATCCGCCGGGTCGCGAGGATTTGTGGGAGGCGATCACATTGCAAGACGGCTGCTTGCTCAGCACCTATCCGATTCACGAGCCGATGCGCAAGCACGCCTTCTTGCAACGCAATCGTTGGATTGCGGGCCTTGCGGATGCGACGTTTGTGGCTGAGGCCAATCGGCGCAGCGGTTCCTATCTCACCGCCCGTTTGGCTGCCGAAGAAGGGCGTGAGATTGCGACGCTGCCTGTGTCGGTCAATTCGATGCAGGGTTTAGGGAATCTAGAGCTGATCGCCAGCGGTGGAGCGACCATGATTCGAGATGCGTTGGATTTAAGCGCGTTTTTTCAACGCCACCGCGGTTTGCACTCAGGTCCACGAGCGGCGCAAAGTGTTCAAAGCCACCAGCAAGAAGACCAGGTTGACGGTCCACAAGGCGGCGCCAGCGGAGATATAGCCGCTGCGGGCGGCGCTCTCCGCCGTCATATAACAGACCCAATAGGAGATCAGCACCACTAGACACATTACAAACCCACCGCCGCGGGACGCGCGCCGGTTGGTCACGGTTCCCAATCCCACGCCGAGCAAAGCGAAGATCAAGCATGCCCCAGATAAAGACCAGCGGCGTTGAAACTCCACCTGCAGCTTGCTCTTCAAGCCCGCGTCCAGATCGGGCTTGCGCAGTTCGCTGCGCAATTCATCCAGTGTCATTGAGGGCGGCGACTTTTGGCGCTCGCTGGTGTCGTAGGGATTGAAAAGATCAATAATAAAAGTTTGGAAGTCCACCTTGGTGTAGGTGTTTTGATGGGTGCGGTGAATATTGCCGCTGACTAAACGCAGTTTGGCGAAAGCCCCCGCTTTGGTATTCTCCTGAATCAAGTCGCCTTCTTTGGCGATAATGGTGACGGGAGATTTGGCGTCGCGCTCGTCGTAAATGAACACATCGGTCAGGCGACCGGCCTTCGAATCGACTTTGTTGGCGTAAACCACCATATCGAAAAAATCTTGAGAAAAAACGCCATCGCGAAAGGCGGCGCCGGCCTTTTGCCGACCAAGCTCATGCATCAGCACTTCGAAGCGGCGATTGCCCCAAGGGCCTAAGTAAAACGAAGTTTGCGCCGACATCAGGGTGGCCGCCACCGACAAAATCACCGCGGGAAAGGCCAGATAGGCCATGCTCAGGCCGAGCGACTTAAAGGCCACGATCTCTGAGTCATTGGACAGGCGTGCGTAGGTGAGAAGCACGCTGAACAACAAACTCATCGGCAAGATGATGGGTAGAAAGCTCACGCTTAGATACAGCATCAGCTCTGCGATGATCTTCAATGGCACGCCGTGCGAGATAACGAAGTCGGTTAAGCGCAGAGCCTGCATCATAAGAATGATGCCGACAAAGATCAAAACCCCCATCAAAAAGGCGGGGAGAGTTTCAAAAAAGATGTATCGAATCGCCTTTAGACCGCGCATTTACTGTCTAAGTTATAGGTCACGAAGCGCATTCCTGTCCATGGTCGAGTTGACCGTCTGGACGTGCGCACCGGATAATAAAGCACGATGTTGCGCGTGCTTATGGTCCTGGAAGATTATGGCGAACTCATGTTTCTGCAGACGGTGCTCAAAAAGATGGGCTTCGATGTGGACGCCATCCAAAATCCGCGCTCCTTTCAAGATAGCCTGCTGCGTATGAATCCCGATGTGCTGGTGATGACGGCTCACGGAAAACGCGTCAAAGGCATTGAGCTGGTTAAGACCATTAAGAAACTGCGCGGTCTGCCGCGCGTGCTTTTGCTGAAAAACGCCGGCCACCCTCCTGAAGAGGAGCCTGACGTCGATATGTGGAAGGATTCGCCACTGGGCGCACAGGATCTGCTCAATGCGCTGGCTGATCTGTGCACGCTCGATAAGAACATTCTGCAAGAGAAGTTCGGCAAGCTGCAAATGCAAGAGACAGTGGAAGAAGAAGCGCGTGTTCTCAAAATCAACGAGGTCACCGGTGGCTCGTTGGACAAGGGCGACAACGCCGGCAACTTCGGATCGTTGAAAGCGTCCACTATGGACGCGGCCGAGCGCAAATCGCGCTACGATAAGTTCGTAAATGCCGACAAACCGGCGTCGCACGGCTTTTCTGTGAAGCAAGTGCAAGATCAAATCAAAGCTCTGCGCCGGGACGAGAATCCTGAAGATCTTGAAGATCTCGAGCGCGAGCGCCGCGCTTTCGTCGAACATCTTTTTAAAAAGAAAGCTTAAGAGACCCTGCGGCCGCGGCCGAACAGGTTGTCGATCACCGAGGTCACTTCGCGCAAGAGATCGCGATGACCGCGACGTTCCAGGTCAGCGCGCAAGCGTTCCAGTTCAGATTGCGAGATTAAAAGGCGGGGATCGAGGATGTGAGCGGTACGGAAGCACTCGAGCGCTTTGACCACCTGGCCGCGTTGGCGATGGTAGATGCCTTTGGCCATCATATAAGGCGCCGAGTGACGCTCTTCGGGTGGCACTTGATCCAGCGTGATTTCGCTGTAGCGTTTGTCGACTTTAAGACCGGCCCAGATGCGGTAGGCCTTAAGGTCTTTGAAATCCACTTTCTTTTCAATCAGCGATTGCAAGCGTTTTGCCGCCTCTTTGGCGTGACCACTTTGCAATTCGTAGATGGCGGCGCGGAACACAGGCTCGTTTTCCAAAATATCCTGAGCTCGACGATTCTGCTGCACCAACACGTAGTGCGTACGAGCGGTCTCTTCCGAAAGAGTTTTATAAGCCGCCTCAATCTGTTGGAACACTTTGCTGGCTTTCACCATCACTGAGGAAGGAGCGCCAGCCGGAAGATTGTGCGGATCAAAGTACTCTTTCAAGTCATTGAAGGCTTTGTTCAACTCCAGGCTCTGCGCCTTTTCACCGACGCCGAGGATTTGGAAGAAGTTCGCGCTTTTGTATTCCACCAGGAGTTGCGAAAGACGGTTTTCCATGAAGGTCCAGTTGCGGGCGCTGCCGCGGCTCGAACCGATGCTGGCGTTGCCCAAGAGCAATTGGCGAAAGAAGTAGGGCAGGTCTTCGCGTTCGACGAAGTCTTCATGGCTAAGCAGATCGTCGATGGTTTTGGCCTCGTTGATATGCGGATGCACATGGCCTTCGAGGGCGTAGCTTCCCCATAGGGCAAAGTTGGCTTTGATCCAAGTCGGATCCACTTTCGAGCGCGTCCAATCAGCCATCAGCTCTTCAAAACGCTGCGGGTGTAGAGTGTAGTCGGGTGGCGGCATTTTTCCGCCTGTCCACTGCAGGCTCACCACACCGCTCTGCAGAGTTTGGCTCAAGCGCAGTGCCAGCTGCTCCTCTAAAATAACGTGAATGGCGTGTGGGGAGAGCGACATCGACTCAATCAGTTTTTGACCGAGCAGTTTGGTCGAGGGATTATTGAGCGCTTTGATCACTTCATCCGGTGACACAAAGCCGTAGCCGACGGCCAAGCCACCAAAGTAGGAGTCTTTGTCAGGAGTACGTACGGCAAAGACTTGGCCGTTGTAAAACAATACTGAGCTGTTGTCGCCCACGCCTGAAGTGAGAGTGAGTTCTCCCGACAAGGCGGTTCCTTGCAAACGTTTGTACAGCATAGGCAAGTGGACCGAGTGAATCGTGGTTTCTGTTTGGATCAAACGTAGAAGCTCGGTGTCGCTCATGACGTCGTTGGAATAGAGCGACAGCAGGGGCGGATCGTCGTGCCCTTCTTCGCCGCGGAAGGCGTCTTCCACTTGGCGTAAGAGTTCGGCCATATCGAAGGGCTTGATGAAGTAGTTCAGGGCGCCGGTGCGATCGACAGCCTCTTTGATAAATTTCTTGTCACGAAAGATACCTGAAAACAGAAACGACTTAGGCGGTGTGGCCGTGTTGATCTGACGAATCTCTTCCACTAAGTCGACGCCGTTCATTTTAGGCAGCATGCAGTCGACCACAAGGCAATGGAACTCCATGCGCTGGGCATGGGTCAGTGCCTTGACCGCAGTATTGCACCACGTGACCTGATATCCGGCCCGTGTAAACGCCTGCTGCAAAGCCTGGCCTTGAGTGGTGTCGTCATCGACAATAAGGACGTGAATCCGACTCTTTTTCATCTCTAAAATCTATCGGCATTTTGAGCCCTTAAGTTGACCCTGCGGCGCGTAGAGGAGTATCGTGTGGGCTCATTGATCGAGACGATCAGAGGAGGATCCTATGGCTAACAACACAACCCCGATTACAGACCAAAGTTTTGAAAAGGACGTGCTGCAGGCAAATGTCCCAGTCTTGGTCGATTTTTGGGCGGAGTGGTGTGGCCCCTGCCGCGCGTTAGGACCTAAGCTCGAAGAGATCGCCGGCGAAATGAAGGACAAAGTCCGTATTGTAAAATTAAACGTCGATGAAAACCCGACCGTGCCGGCCAAATATGGCGTTCGCGGTATTCCCACAATGATTCTATTTAAAGGTGGCGAAGAGGTGGATCAAATCGTCGGCAACCATCCTAAAGAGAACATTGTTGCTTTGCTGAATAAGCATTCTTAGTTTTCGATCCGAATTCCGCATTAAATGTTTTTAGTTTTAACCCTTCTTGAATAGCGCAGATGTGCTGCTCAAGAGGGGTGTATTTTTTTGTGACGGCGTCTGGCGCTTTCCGCGAGGGAGCGGCTTATAGAGACGGATAGTTCGTGAAATACCTGTTGCGCGACGGGTGTTCGTCGAGTCGATCTTGTCGTGAAGTAGTATGGCGTTTTTAATCCGGACAAGCTCACGCCATGCACAGATAGAGTTTGGTGGCGAGAACGAAACGCCTTTCAGGGTGATGTCCGTGTTGGATATCTAGATAGCCGGATAGATAGATAGATAGATAGATAGATAGATAGATTCGCGTTTTGAGTGTTGTATTAAGTGGTGGTGTGCACTGATGGTGTCGTATACCGATGATGTCGTGTCCTGATGGTGGCGTCAGTTGAATCGTGTGTTGAATAGAGTTGTGAGCTGAATGGTATCGCGAGCTAAATGGCAGCTCGTGTTAAATAAATAATATTTGATAGTTGTTGATAGAAATATTTGACAAGGTTTTCCTCTAGAATCATGTGCGCACATTGAAAATATAAAGTGCTTCTACAGCAGTGTTCTTCGCTTCAACATTGATCGCTATTCGCTTTGTTTTGATAAAATACTCCCCGCCGTGTTTTCATTTCTAAAATTCAGAGGGGACTATTTATGAAGCGAAATTCTCCTTTTCAAAACCCATGTTAGTGTCCCCTCTAGCAAAAGGGGGATCGTCATATGAATTTGAAAAACCTAAGCGATCAGGTGCTGTTAGAGAAAACTTCGGAATTGGCTTATCGAGAGCGCTCCACTTTGATCGAACTACTGCATCACTTACGCGAAATCGAAAGACGGCGCTTGTTCTGCACTTTGAAATATCAATCGCTACATGACTATATGATGAAACACCTGAAATATTCAGACGACGAAGCTGTTCGGCGTATATCTGCCATGCGGTTACTTAAAGAACTCCCCGCTGAGGAAGTGGCTCGGGTGGAAGAGAAAATTAGCGAGGGAGAACTAACGTTAACCAATCTAAGCATGGCTCAGACTCTGTTTAACCATGAGCGTAAGGCTGGTCGGACCATGGATGCCGAAGATAAGGCTGAGTTTTTGAGGAAGATTGAGAATCAAACTACTCGTGAAGCTCAGAAGACAGCGCAATCGGTTTCTCCTGAGTTCCGGGCTAAGAAGAAGCTTGGATTTTCTGATATTGAAGATGACCTTTTGCGCGAGAAGCTTCTTCGTATCAAGGGGCAGTATGCTCATAAGCATCCGGATATGGACTTGATGCAGCTGCTGCACCTGCTTTGTGACCATGAACTTGCACCCGTTGCGCAACGGGTGCGCAAGAATACGACTAAGGCCAAAGCTGAGAATAAGGCTGGAGCTGAGGCTAAAGCTGAGATCGAGATTAAGGCGGAGGTCAAGACTAAGGCTGGGGCCGAGACTATGTCTGAGACTAAGAAAGCTCAGAACAATGACAGGCG
>JAHBUX010000006.1 GCA_019637855.1 Bdellovibrionales bacterium | reverse complement strand
CTCGTCGCCATCGCCAATATTCATGCGCCTTTTAAGCGATGGATTCATACGCCATCGGAACGCCGGGATGCTTTTCACTCAGGCGCTCGACTTCTTGCGGCGATACTCCGCCGCAGTTTGTGCACGGATGTTGCAGAACTTTTATTCTGCCTGCAACGGAGATGGGGCATTGGGCCTTTTTTCCACGTGTGGCTTTTTATTCCTAAGGGAGGATGAAGTGAAAAAACTGATGATGACTCTAGCGGGTCTTGCTTTCGCCGTAACTGCCTATGCTGCTGATCAAGAAAACAAAGAGTCCGCAACCGTCGACCATTCGAAAAATCCTATCACCGGCACTAAAACCACCACTAAAAAGTGGAACAAAAAAGTGAAGGATGGCAAAGGCACATCGGACGCGGCTGTGACTGAAAAAACCAAAGTCAAAACGGACGGCACGGTTGAGAAATCAACCGAAACCGAAGTGAACAGCGATAGCGGTCATTAAAACTCTACCGCCGCCTCTTTAACTCGACGTTAGACCAACTCTGCTAACTTACCCACTCACTCTTCGACCTCAGGCGCTTTGAACGGCGCCTGGGGTTTTTTCTTTTGGGCCACCTGGACCTCCGTCGGTTCAGGCTCACTCCTATATATCCGAAAAAGAAGGTGATGCAGAGTCTCAAGAACGGAACTGTTTTGGGTGGCTACACCCTTATCCGCATGATCGCCCGTGGCGGCATGGGAGAGGTGTATGAAGCGTATGAAGCCAAGCTTCAGCGCAAGGTGGCCTTAAAGGTCATCGCCCCCAGCAATCCGGATGAACACGACCGCGACGATTTGATCCGCCGGTTTATGCAAGAGGCTCGCACACTGGCGCGCGTGAATCACCCTAACGTCGTCACCATCTACGCTATCGACAACGACAACGGCACACCCTTTATCGCCATGGAATACGTGGAAGGCGTTTCCTTTCGCCACCTGCTCGAGGACTTGATCTTCACCGTCGACGGAGCTCTGCCGCTCTTCATGCAAATGCTCGAGGGTTTGAAATCACTGCACGACAATCGCATTATTCATCGCGATCTCAAACCACATAACGTTCTCCTACGCCCCGATGGGCAAATCAAGATCCTCGATTTCGGCATCGCCAAACACGTCGGCACACAGGAGCACACACGCGCCGGCGTGATCGTCGGCACCCTACCCTACATGTCGCCTGAATTAAAAAACGGCGCACCAGCCAGCATGCGCTCCGACCTATGGAGCTTAGGTTCCATCTTTTTCGAGTGCTTGGTCGGCAAACGCCTCATCGAGTGCATTCCTGATCGCGATATCGAATATCCAGCCGATGCCGAAATCCCCGCCGAGTTCCAAGCTATCCTGAATAAGATGTGCGCTTACAAACAAAGTGATCGCTATATGGTGGCCGAACAAGTGATTGAGGATCTGCGCCAATACCAGCAGAGTCGCTCACCTGTCCCCGCCAGTGTCTGGAACAATCTGGCCAAAAAAGTAGAAGCCAAATCCGAAGAGCTGCGCAAACAACAAGCTCTGACTGCGCCGCCATCGACACCTAAGCCTATACAGGCCACCGAAATGATCAAACACGGGCGTGCGGAGAACAGCATCGACCCACCGACGCGCCCGATGAGCACGGCCACGCGTCGACACAGACCGCCGCCACCGAGAAAAAAAACCTCTTCGTCGCGCAATATGTATCTAGCTGCAATCGGCGCTGCGATCTTACTGCTGTCCGCTCTGCTCTTCAAAGAGAGTGAGGCCCCAAAACCCACTCCACCGGTCGCTGCACGCCCGGAACCACAACAGCCGCCTTCGCTAGCCCCAGTAGCGCGACCAAGTGAACCGATCGCGCTGAAAGAGCCGGCAGATCAGCAAATGCTATTTCTCGAGCCCACGCGCATTCCCACTCTGGCTTGGTCGCGCGCGCTGAATCCGAATGAATACGACATTCAAATCGCCGTCGACTCGGCCTTCAAAAGGATCGTCATTCAAGAACCGATTGCCGGCACCTCCTTCCGCCCCGAACGCGTGTTGAATGAAGGTTCTTATTTCTGGCGCCTGCGCCCGCAGCGCAATTCCTTGCCTACCGTGGGTCCCAACTCATTCACTGTCTCGCTCCTCTCACCGCCTGAGGTGATCAGCCCCGAACATAGCCGTGTGTTTGATCCGGCAGGGAAGCCACGCGCAACGGTGGATTTTAAGTGGGTATGTAAACCAGGCGCCAAGATGTACATGGTGCAGATCGCCAGTGATGTCGACTTCAATAATATTGCGCAAGAAAAAATGGTGAACGATTGCGAATGGCGAAGTGTGCAACTGGCGCCGGGCAAATACTTCTGGCGACTGCGCCAGGGGGACGTGGCTGTGGCGCAAAACATGTGGACCAGTGCGCGCCAACTCAGCGTACGCCAGCCGCAAGTGGCATCGACCGCGCGCCCGCGCAGCGAGACGGTTTTGCAAGAACCAAGGCCCACGCACTTCACGCAGACAGTGACGCTGGTCTTTTCCGCAAAACCGCGCGATCTCGCCTCACTCAGTCGCAGCGTAGAGAAGTTGCCGACTCTGGAATGGAAACCCGTGAAGGGCGCCGCCAAATATCAAGTGCAGATCTCGGCCTCGCGCGACTTCAATCATTTGCTTTCGGAAGAGACCACGAATGCCACCCGTGTCGAATGGCGCGGTGTAGTACCCGGCAAATCCTATTGGCGAGTCAATGCTCTTGGCAGCGCCGGTGAACAGAGCGGCTTTAGTCCCTCGGCCCAACTGACTGTCCTGTTGCCTGCGCCAAAGGTGAACGGCACTTACAAATTCATGGTGCCGACGAACACGCTTGGCAACGAGCAGGTGCATGTGGACTGGCCAGCCATACCGCTTGCCACCAAATACATGGTGCAGACCGGGCCAGCACGCTCCTTGGCCGGTGCGGAAGAGCGTCTGATCAAAGGACCTCGCCTCACGGTCAATAGCACGCCTGGAAAGACCTATATGAGAGTGGCGGCGGCCTCCGACTCAGGCGAACTGCTCAGCGCTTATTCAAAAACCTCAACAATTGAAATCGCACCGGCCTTTGCACTTGAGCCTCCACAGCCGCAATCGCCTAAGTCAGGCGCGAGCGCACCGTCGAAAAACGGCCGTATCTCCGTGGTGTTTGCATGGAGCCGCGTGAATGGCGCAGACAACTATGTTTTTGAAATGGCCACAGATCCCGCCTTCAACAATGTGATCGAACGTCGCGACTCGAAAAATCGTGGCGCACTTTTGCAACAGGCAGAACTGAAAGGCCGTGTTTACTGGCGAGTGCGCGCGAGCGGGGCGCAAGGCACTTCCAACTGGAGCACACCCTCTTTCTTCGATGTGAAGTAGCGTCACATCCAGAACTAAACCTTGGCAATTATTCCCATTCGTGGTCCGCTTATCAGATCTAAACCCACGGAAAGGGGCAATCATGTTCAAATCATTAATTTTCTTCGCACTGTTCGCCGCTGGCGTTCAAAGTCATGCAGGCACCGTAAGCACAGAAGCGCTAGCCCGCACATTCGCGGTCGATGTGCACCCGTCGGCTATGATCAATTGGACCATCGGCGACTCTGCAGACTACAACATGAACGGCGGCATCATGAGCGGCACCATGCATATGTTCGTGCGTGAATCGAATGATCAGGGCTTCTGGCTGCAACAGGATCTGAAGCTCGGCTTCTTAGGTGAACACAAGGTCGAAACTCTGATCGATAAGAACAATGGCAAAGTGTTGGAAGTTTTGGTTGACGGTCAAAAACAAAACGTTCCCGATGCAGGCGAACAAGAAGTGACTGATTCTCGCCGCGAAAACGTCACTGTTCCGAAAGGCACTTTCGAAGCTATGTGGCTCAAGATCCACAACAAGAAAGACAACTCGGATTCGCAAGCTTGGTTGAATCCAACCATCGTTCCGATCACCGGCATGCTCAAGTCGATCCAGCCCAGCCAAATGGGCGAAGTCACTCTTGAGTTGACCGACTTCAAACGCAATTAGTCCCGTTTAGAGTTGGAGGAGCAAAAGCTCCTCCACTTTAGAAGGCGTTTTGCCCCACGTTCTGAAGCCTTTACCCATTCAATTAAGTACTCAAGCTTTTTTGTATAAGCTTGTGATACGACCTTGCGAATGCCTGCCCAACGTCTCGCCCTGCTGTTCTTTTCTGTCTTTACGATTTTGCCTGTTCAAGCTGAAATCGCAAAGCTCCTCCCTCACCCCAAAAATGAGCCGACGTGTTCCGACTGGCTCACGGCCGCTCGACATCTCGAAGTTATTCGCACAGCCCAAGCCTACAAACGCTACCATGTAAAAATCCTGGGTCTAATGGGATTTGAGTTTAGCCTGAAGGACGGCTTGGCTCCCATGCGCAACGTGGAGATCCCGAACCTTCGCGTACCGCCGAAGGATTGGATCACAGAGACTTGGGAAACCAACGGACAAAGCTATAAGTTCTTCGACGTGGGATTTTCCAACCTGGCTTCTGATGCAATGGAGGTAGCCAGCATTGTGTTTGATCACATTCATCAGCATCCCAACGAGAACCTTCGAGTCACCTACGGCTCACAACGCCGAGCTCGCCTTAAAAATATATTCGATTTCCGCTGGGCGGTTCATAGTCGGGTGCTTAAGGTTTATGAACAAGAAAAACCCTACCTATCTAAGGTCGACTACTGGAACCTGCTTGCGGTGAATATACATTCGACCAACAATGAAGTTTTGGCCATACTCAAAGGCGACTCGCCAGTAACCTGGGATAACTTCTCGCAAAAGCAAGTCGAAAACGATCTGCTGTCCACCATTCAAATCTCTTACATGGGCGACATTGACTACTTCCGCCCCACTCTGCGTGCCGTATGGAAATCCGTCGGCAGTCCATTGCCACCCCCGGATGACTTACTCCCATTCGAACATCGTATTCCGGAAGAAAATCGCAAACAGTTCCGCGCTCAGCTGGCGGCCGACTTCGATCTGCCCAACACTTGCGAAATCACACGCTACGCGAAGTTCTTAAACACTCTTCCACCCGAAGTCTCTGACCGCCTTATCCTTACCGTCTTCGATCACGTGCTGGCGCGCGGAATCAATACGATCTTGGTGAGCACCGACGACTACACCCTACGTCTGTTTCGGCGTTATGGAGTTGAACCTTATGCCATACTTCCCATGAGCGGCAGCCAGAAAGAGCACTTAGGCGTGGTACGCTTGGATGGCGAAAAATTTAAAGCGGTCTATGCTCGCCTGAGTGAACGCTCAGCCGGCGTGAAGATTACGCCAACGTCGGGATTAAATCGTCAGGACTGACTTGAATCCCACGTCCCTGTAGAGTTCGACCTAGCTTCAAAAGATAAAGTGCATTCAACGCGCGGAAGGCCTCTTCACCTTCCGTCACACGCAAAGCGCTGGCAATAGCCTGCAATGTGGCCATGCCTTCCGGCGAAGATTCGGCGCGCAGAAAGTATTTGGCCGTATTGGGCTCGTTGATTTTCACGCGCACAAGGGAGCTCAACTCCTTGTGGCGTGAGTGTACCTTAGAAGCCTGTCGCCAATTGCCATCAGGCACCAATAGGTGGATCGGCTTGCGTAAACCCGCCACGTACTCCGAGGTCAATGCGATCGCATCGTCGGAAGGGAAAAACAGCAGGTTCTCATATTCCGGCAACAGGAGCGAACTCAAGTCCAAGGTCTCGCGCTCCTGACCACGGACATGCATAGAGCTGTTCGACAGGGCTTTCACAGCCAGGCGGCCCGTATTGGTAGTGCGCCTGAGCTCGCGATAGTGGATGATCAAAGAAACTCGCGTGCGCAGATCAAGACGAGGAATCTCTGCACACAAACACAGCTGCGGATTTAAAAAACAGCCAGGACAGGGCTCCTTAGTTTTCCGCTGCCTGCACAAACGCGGTTCACTAGACATAAGCGCCCCATCCTAACCCTTTTACGCATTTCAAAAAATCCTCGCATAGGGGCGCTTTCACATGCACCGGTGTTCCAGTCACGGGATGCGCAAAACACATCTCTGTACAAGCCAGCAACAGACGCCGCACACCAAAGACTTGGCCGAAATAGCGATTGTGTTTACCGCTGCCGTGATTCACATCACCGATCACCGGATGACCGATATGGCGTAAATGGCGACGGATCTGGTGTTTGCGGCCGCTATAAGGAGTGGCACGTACCAAGGCGTAGCGACTCGTGGGATAACGATCGACCTGCACGGGGACCTCGACGCAAGCCAAACGCTCCACTTGGGTGCGCGCCTCTTGTGCGGGCTTATCGCGACGAGCACGCTCATCGGCAATCGCATCGAGCTCTTCCTTTAAAGCATAATCAATCAACGCCGACTCCGGAGGAGTGCCGCGTACCACGGCCAGATAGGTCTTCCGCACCCTCTGCCCCGCAAACTCCTCAGCCAGGGCGCGCGCAGCCTCGGGATTTAAGGCAAATACCAGCACTCCTGAGGTGGGCCGATCCAGGCGATGAACCGGATATACCCTCTGGCCGATCTGATCACGCACCAGCTGCATGGCCGCCTCGGTTTCACGGGCGTCCAAAAGGCTACGATGGACGAGCAAACCACTTGGTTTATTGACCACCACGATGGCATCGTCCTTATAAAGAATCGGCAGTTCCATAACGGTCGCATCTCACCTGAGGATGCCCCGACTCTCAAGTCAAAACCTGGCCCTGCCCTTGCAATTTTCCACAGTATTAACGATAGCTTTGCGATAAGCGTCTATAGCGGATTTGACGGCCTCAGGCCTGTCAATTGCCGGCCTAAGTACGTAAAAATCGCCATTTTGGGGAAGCGTGAAAAAGACCATAGCACTCTCTCAGGGACGCAGTTTGGTGGCGGGCTATTCGCTGGCCCCCCGTCCGTCCAAGCGCTGGCTGGTCTATCTGCCCGAATCGGGAGCGGGTTTTCATAGCGGTAGCCGCACTGAACTGACGGGGATGATCGGTAAACCTCTAGCGGGGCAGTACAACTATCTAGCTATCAATAAAACCGGTATCGGCCCCCATTCGACGGACGCCACTGCTTTCGAACGTTCCTTTCGCCGGCGCCTGCGCATTCAAGACGCGCTCACGGCAATGCAGACTCTGATTCCGCACGGCCATAGCATCGACCTGATGGGCTATTCCGAAGGGGCCTACCTAGCGCCTCAAATCGCGCGCTTGGATAAACGCGTTCGTTCGCTCGTTATGATAGGCGGCGGAACGCGGGGCTGGCTGAATGAAGAGCTCAGCAACGCCGGTCAAAGTCAAAAAGGCGCTCTGTTAAAACAGATTCGAGAGATCGAAAGCCGACCGCGTTCCACCCAAAAGTGGAACGGTTTTTCCTACGCCACTTGGAATTCCTATCGCCAAGACAGCACCTACAATGCTCTTCGTGCCCTGAATATTCCCGCTCTCGCCGTTCTGGGGGCCAGGGACCGCACCATTGATTTTAAATCCGCACTGACTGATCTTCGCACCTTGGGCCGGCACAAACCCATTTACACACGCGTACTGTCGTCCTGCGGGCACTCATTTGCGGGACACTGGGACATCGCCTACGCGGAAGTTTACGACTTTCTCGAAAACCTAAACCACGCTCCTTAGCTTCCACCTCGCACCGAAAATTGCACAATGGTTACGCGGAGGAAAAGATGCCCCGCATAACGTCGCGCAGTTTTCTGAAAGACAACGGCCTCACACTGGCGATGATGGCGCTATTTGTCGTGTCATGGATCGGTCAGATGTGGACCGGATGGAATGCGCACAATGAGGGGTTGAGACAACATCACGCCACCCTACTCACTTTCTGGCAGTATCTGCAGTCCGGCGACTTTATAGAAAGCACTTTTGAAAACTGGGAGAGCGAATTCCTACAGATGATGATCTTTGTAGTGCTCTCGGCGTACTTGTATCAACGTGGCTCGGCCGAATCCAATCCGTTACCGGATGAGGAACATTCACAGCCGCACTATGCAAAGCTCTACTTCGCACAACAACGACTGCTACGCCGGGTTTACGAAAATTCCCTCAGCCTTGCGCTGCTGTTGCTCTTCACGCTCTCTTTCATGGGACACGCCTACGGTGGCTGGTTGGCCGAGAACGCCCAGCGCCGGCTCACCGACGATAGCCCGCAATCGCTCTGGCAATTTGTCAGTGGCTCCGATTTTTGGTTTCAATCGTTTCAGAATTGGCAAAGCGAGTTTCTCTCAATTGCCGTGATCACATACCTAAGTATCTTTCTAAGGCAGAAAGGCTCAGCGCAATCCAAACAGGTGGATGCTCCACATTCTAGAACAGAGGGCTAGCCTACTCGAGGAAGCCTTCGTCTTTCAAAATCTGTTCGTAGAAATAATAAGAGTTGAAGGCGTGACCATGAAAATGAATGGAGGGTGACATATAGGTGCGTAGCAACCCCTCTGGACTGAATACCACCATGCGCGAGGCATCCGCTTGCGCTAAAACTATATCGCCATTCTTACGAATGAAATAGAGACGATTCGCAGACGGTGGAGCTGCGACAAAAGCCTCTGCACTCTGCACATAGCTGATTTCCTCGGTTAAACCCATCTCAGCCGCATGCTTTTTAAAGTGATACCTAAGGGCTTTGCGATCCTTGAACGCCAGATGAGGCGGGCGCAAAAACGGAACCTCATTGTCCGCCAGCATGCCAATGCGTGGCCCTGTCATGCGAACCGGGCGCGCTAAAAATTCAGGCGAACGACGGATCAGATGGGTCAAAAACTGAAAGCGCATTTGCCACTCTACCTGCGCTTTTTTCTTCAGCCAGGTATAGAAATCAGGCTTCTGGTCCTCACCTAGTTGAGCGGCCAAAAGATAGCGATACCAATTCCACCGAGCAAACCGCCAATTCGCATCGCCCTCGGCTTTCACTACGCGATAGGGAATCTGCAGCTCCTCTTCGTTGACCAAAGCAGGCAAACGCTCAAGCAACAAACGCCCGTCCTCAGTGGCGACAAAGCGAATCTGATTCAAGAACTGATACAGCCCCAGAGCAAACGGTAGACTTAAAGTTTCGTCGGCAAAATCAGCATCGGAACTGCGGTCACGCCATGAATGGTGGGGAATGATCCCCCAATTGACGTATCCAGGATAGTGCGTTTGCAAAACGGCGGCGATCGTCTCCAGATCTTGTACCTGAGCGAAAGTCACGGTCGACGGTAACAAGCCCCAGTTGGCCAGCGGCGCTTGTCCCGCCACTAGCGGGCGCACTAAAAACATCTCTCCCTTGATCTTCGTCAATCCCAACGGCGCAACGGCTACCCCGGCCTGGGCCAAACGGTTCTGGATATAAAGGCCGCGCACATGGGCCGCATCGAGCACGAAACGCTCGAGCAATACAAATCGCCCACGCGTCGTTTTCCCCAAGCCTCCCAACGGTTGGCCGGCACGAGTCACAGTACGTTTGGCGAAATAAATACCTTTCAACCGCGGCGTCACAACCGTCGCATCCCCCTCAGCCGTATGGGTTACAAAAGAAAATGTTCCCGCTGAATAGTGACGAACGACCTCAGGGCGTACAGTCTGCCATTCTCCGGGCAGTGCAAGATCTACCGGGGTCAGCAAATTTGTCTCGCAGCTCAAATCGACTTCTGCCGCTTGAAGCGCATTTAAATTGGCAATGAGCAATAAAATCAGAAAAGACAGCCGCATAACGGAAGAGAGCTACAATCTTCGCGCCAAAATCAGCGCTTCAACGCATCCTCAGCGACAGAGAGATTATGACGAGCCGTAATCGAGGTGGGATGGTACTGCGTCGCTTTTTTCAAAAAGCCGACCGCGCCCTTAAAGTCGCCACGTTTATAAGCCTGATTGGCCAATCCAATCAGCGCGCCCAAACTCTCGGGCCACCTTTTCAACATAGTGGCGTAGGCTTGATCCGCCGCCGCCACTTGTCCCGCTTGCTCCAAACCCGCCGCCCCTTTTAAATGCGCAAGCTCCGTTCCTGTCGCCGACGACCGATTGGGCGGCAAGACCACCACAGCCCAAGCTTGGGCCAGATTCCAAGCATATTCAAACCGTGTTAGGTCCACGCGTTCAAACGCCTTCGGCCCCGAATGCAGAACCATCTGTTGGGCCGGCAAGTCGTAACCCACCACAAGTGCGTAGTGCCAGCGCGGATACCAGCTTAAACCTAAGTTCTCAAAGACGATCACTGGATTTCCGGCCGCAACTTCGCGCAATAGATCCGGCAACGTCTCGACGGCCACGGCTAGTCGCGCATGACGGCGAGCGGCGGAGAGCATATCACTTTGCAAGCTCCCCTTCATGCTTGGAGTGTAAACCTCGGAAATCACACGCTCCACATCGGCCGCATCGCCGGTCCAGCGCAGAGCCATAGTCAGTGTGGCCGGGCCGCAATGACCCGCTTCTTGATTTACAAATGGAACTTGATCAAGAACCACCGCCGCAGGAATTCCCGACGGTGGCGACTTTAAAACCTCGCGCGTCTGCCGCCCCACGGTGGCGCAACCGACTTGCAGAACAGAGGCCGCCAATGCGACCCCGAGCAGAGCGAGCGCCCTCATTAGATGCGTTTAGCCAAGTAGATGATGAGCAACACAAGCAACACCACAACCAAGATGCCGACCACATCGCCACCGTACATAGCCGCATCCATTTGCCCGGCTAGCTGGCGCAATTCCGAGTCGGAGAGGCTGGCCATACGGCTATTCACTTCTTCCACTGAAACGCCGCGCTTCAACAGTTCGCTGCGCACTTCTGTACGACTCAAGATCTCTTGCACTTTGGCTTGCGCCTCCGCGCGCGACAATTCCTCCACCACAGCGGCAGTGGGAATCATCTCTTTGGCTGTTTCAGCCCAAGCGAGATACGGAATGTTGGTCATGATGAAGGCCATAAAGATGGCCACTAGGCGCACTGGACTTTTCACGTTTTCTCCCCTCGCACGTGTGGATTTACGCCCCCGATAAGTCGAGGCTAGACGTGCTAACACCTATCACAGCAAATCTTAGGCCCAGTCGTCACCAAGAAAGCTGGTCTTAGCCCTGAGATGAATTGCTCCGATACTATCGATATGAAGTGCACAGTTTTCGCCATACTACTTGCCCTCGCATTCACCGGCACAACCGGTCATGCACAAATCAAAGGCGTTCCCAAACTGCCCACGTCAAGCAACTTGGGTTTGCAAGGCAGCGCCGGAGCCGGCTTTACAGATTTCGCCATCGGCGCGCCCAAAGATGACTTGCGCTTGGATCGCGGAATTTACGTGGCTGGCGCGATTGAACGTGGCTTCAACGTGATGAATCTGTATCTGACGCTGTCTCTGAGCTACATGACCGCCGAAGGTGTTTCGAACTATCGCTACACCAATCTCTCGTCTACCACCACATACACAGCAACAGATGTGAAGTTCACATCGTCCGTTGCGGACCTGGGCCTTGGTCTTAAACTGAAGCTGATCGACAACTACTGGTTTCGTCCCTATATCGAAGGCGGCGGCTTGGGTGGCTATCACCAAATCAACTACACCAGCAAGCAAGCAGAATTGGCGGCGCAAGGCACGAACTACAAGAGCAAAGATGTAGTGATGGGCTCTGGCTTTTACGGTGAAGTCGGCATCGAAGCGATGTTCTCGGATAAATTCGGCGTGAAACTCGCCGGGCGCCAATCTAGCTACCAAACCAAGGCGATGGAAACCTTCGACAATCGCCCTTTGCGCTACCTCGCAGAGACCTACTATTTTTCAATGCTCTTCGGCATGTGATCGCCCTATTCAAGAGCTCTTTCACAAGAAGCGAACGACACGTCGAATTCGAATTTATAATCGCCGCGTGGCGGAAACATCTTAAGCGCAGCTGTCCCCTCTAGTCCCTGTCGATCACTGAAGTACCAACTGGCGGGATGACCCTTGGCTGGCTCAAATTGGAAGATGGCATAGTTCTGTCCTGCTGCCTCGAGCTCACTCCTTATCACGGCGCTCCCAGGTAGGCTCGATGCGCAATTGAACTTTTCTGTAAACACAAGATTGGAGTGTGTATTTGAAACCAGCTCCCAACTCGAACCGAAACTCTTGGTGTAAAGCACCACAGTCCAACCTTTGGCGGAAGGGTCTCTCTTCTGTCGTTCGCAGTGATCTAAGTCGACGATAAATTTATGGTGAGGTTCGCTCAGAGGCTTGTGCAATGATCCGCTCTGCATAATCACGGTTGCACGGCTGCCGTTACGCTCAACGACCGTGTACACTTCACGCAAATAGGGCGACCACGCCCCACTGTCTGCGGAGGAGTAAACCCAAGTCCACTGACGGCCGGCTGTAAAGACGCCCGTGTCCACCGTAGCGACCTGTCCCCACGCTATTACTGAAGTGAAATAAAAAAACGCTGTAAAGCAAAACCGAACCATTCCCCACCCCCGTGTGGAACTGTAACGTTAGCTACAGTCCACAGAGTGAGCAATGTTTTATAATGGAAGCTTAACCGCCTTGCAGGCGGCGGTCAGCTCGGAGGACTTTAAGAACTCCTCGATCACTTGATCACGAGTCACAACACCATTCATAATCAGACCCGTCCAGTATTTCAAACCAGCGTTATCGGGAACACGACGGTAAATACCGACATAAAGGCGCGATAAGAAGCCATAAGGCGCCACCGCGCGAGCATAAGCTTTGAACTCGTCGGAGCGCGCAAAAGTCGCAGTGAGCTCCGCGCAAGTTCCGTTACCGTCGGCGTAGAAATTCAGACCGGAATTGTCCGCCTCACGACCTAAGATCTCTTTGTACAAATAGATCACAAAGGTGCGACGAGCCACTGTGTCCGCCGCAGAGCGACCAGTGCCCGGATTGGGATTCGGATTCGTCGGCGGAACCGGAGCCGGTGGTGGTGCAGAGGGCGGGTTCGGAACCGGAGCCGGTGGTGGTACGGAAGGTGGATTCGGAGCCGGCGGCGGCGGCGTGGGCGGATTCGGAGTTACCGCTTTCGGCGTGGGCTTCGCATTCGGATTACGAGCCGTCAAAGTGCGATCTGCCGTTGGCGCGTAGATCATGCCTTTCGACGTCACATTGCTTTTGAACTCGTCGGACACAACCAACTGATTTTCAACATCCATGCGCGTGACTTTTCCGGTATCTAGCAAATCCAACCAGAAGGCCTTGCCTGCGCTGTCGATATCGCGATTCAAAATAGCTTTGAACAGCATGGACAAGTAGGCCTCATTGCTCAAAACTTTCGAGCGGCCGAAGTACTCGTCGCTGTCGAGGAACTTCACGACCAAGCCGGCGGCCCCCACGGCACCATCACGGTAAGTGCCCAAGTTGAACTCCAACCCTCCTGAATCGGGGTTGCGGTTCAACAGGTTCGCATAAAGCTCGGTGAGGAAAACGCGAGCCGCACTCACGCTAACGTCCGACGGTTTAGTCGGCGGCGCGGGCCGCGGCTGTTCAGGTTCCGACGGCGGCGGAGGAGCGTCCGCTTGAATGCCACGCAAAATATCGTTGGCGGCAAAGCCCAAGGAGCGACCATTGTTCTTCCACACCCAATATTCGACCTCACTTTGGTTCGGCGAACGATTGAGTGCCTTTTTAAAGACATTGTCTGTCAGGCGAGCATGCGCCTCCGGGGAGACGCTTACGTTTTTAAAGAAGTTCTCGCGACCTTCCGCAACGATACGTCTTGGAAAGTCGTCCTTCTCTTGTTGCGAAGGCTCGCGGCCAAGTAAAAGACGGTACGCCCAAACGCCAAGTTCGAGCTCATCCACTCCGCGGCGCAGAGTAGGCTCAAGAATCCGGTAACTATCGCTCCAGCCACCAGAGGCTTTGCGCATCCAGAATCCGTTGGCATAACTATCTTCTTCGATATTGAGAATGTGACCGTTGTGGCGCTTATTGCAATCGTAATTCGCGCGGCATTCGTTGTCATAGAGTTGCCAAATCACAAATACCGGAAGAGGAACGGCGGTAAAAATATCTTTCACGCGCTTATTGTAACTTTGCACGTTCACCGACTGAGTGTTTTCAGGAATACCGAACTCAGTCAGCATCACATTCTCGCGACCAAAAGCTTCGCTGGGCTTGGTCTTCTGCTTGATAAAATCAATTGCGCTGCGGAAATCAGCGACCGTGCCTAAGTGAGTGGCATCATAGCCTGAGTAACCGTAGGCATCACAATCCACATACGGCAACACTTCCGACACCAGTGCCGTGCGCACCAGCTGTTGACCGTGTTTAGCAGCCTCTTGCGAATGAATTTTCAGCAAGTCGGGGCGGAAAACACGGAATGTTTGATTGATTTCGCAAACCTGATAGACCGCAACGTTTTGAGCGCCGGCATCGCGACGAGCGCGGCGAATAGCGGCCTGACGAGTACGGAAGTACTTTTCATAGTTTTTATAGGACGTCGACGTCACCGGAATAAAAGCGGGATCTTTGAATCCCCACTTGGCATTGCCGAAGTCCGACATATGGTTGTCGCCCTCGTGGTTCTGGATCAAAAACACGCGGCCAGTGCCGGCGTTGTCACTGATCAAGCGACGCGTGAAATCGTAGAGCTGTTTATCCATATCGGCCAAGGCGGCGTCCGAAAGATCGCTCTCGCTCAGATTGGCATCGAAAAGACGAGGGTCGTCGATCTCGAGAAAGAAAGCTTTGAAAGGCATGTTGAAAACAGTTTTGAACTCTTCCAACTTCAAAAGATCCGCTAACGGCATCCCCCAAGTCACACCCGGTTGGGTGAAGCGGAAGTTGCTACCTGAAGGCGAGTATGGATCAACCCAAATTTTCAAAGTATCGAATCCGAGAATGCGGGCATCCATCGCCCCGCGGGTCAAAATCTTGGCGTCAAACACACCGTTGGGATCGTACAGCGAAGCCACGTGCGAAGTGCCCATCAGCGGCTGGCTATACGGCCATTTGTAAACAAAGTCTTCGTTGGTGGCGGCACCCGGGTTCAGCGCTTGCGGCGCAAAGAACATATTAGGTCTGTTGGCGTCGGCCTGACCCGAATCGATTTTGAAACGCGAACAGTTTTGAAATGAGAGAACAAGAAACACCATTGACGCTGCGATAGCGCCGAGACGACCTTTTCTGATTTTCACGTGAAGAGTCCCCATTGGGTATTACGTCAAGTTGTACGTGCAGCTAACCCACGAGTAGATTACCGACAGTGCAGGTAAACTCCTATAAACTCTAAGCTTTCGTTCCACATTGGGATATTTAGGCCACGCAAAGGCATACACTCAGCCGCTAAACGTCTCAAAAAGAGAATGCAGATAGGAATTACTGCAGCAGGTCAGGACAGCTGGCTAAGATCAGCCCGATGGAATGTATGACTAGATTTCGCGGCAGAGGATGCTTGCGAAAGATTTTGGTCACCCCATGAGCTTGGAACTCATTGAGTAGGGCCACCAGCAGAGGGCGCCGCAAACGTTGCAAAATGCGAAGGCGCAAATCATTCAACTGACGCTCGATCCGCGCTTCGTTTCGAGTGCTGACATAGCCGCTCTCTAACAAATCGGCATAGACTATCCAGTCCAAGTGCGCGACCAAACTTTTCATATTCAGATTAACGATGACCTGCTCATCTTCGGTGGGAATGCGATGCAGATGGGGAAAGTCACCGCCAGGAAAATCGCGATCGATGATGCCCACAATAGTCTCTTCCCAGCGGTCTAAAGAGCGATCGAGGCGATCGGCGTGCAGCATTTGCAGCGGCGCCATCACGGTGACCATACTCAGCAGCAGCATGTAAATACGTGCCGTTTTCATCACCGAATGATTCACAGTCGCAACGCCCCTACGTCAACTGGCATGTTTACAGAGACGTTATGCCAATCAATCCTTACGGCCACGGCTGTAACGCCAGATAAACAATCCATAACTAGTTATCATAAAGATCATGGCGCCAAAGAAGATATAGCCGTTGATGGGCTCCTGGTCCGCCGACCAACGCGCACCGAAGTAGAGAACAACAACTTTGGTGATCAGAAACGAACGGAAGCAATACCAGATAAAGCGTTTGCCCAAGACCTTATCCTCGGGCTTGGGCTTCGGTTTTACGTAATCCGGAGTGAAACCCCAATAGCGCTGGCTGTGAAAGTCACGAATCACGTCCACCCAGGCTTCCTGAGGAGGCTTTTCTGAAAGGCTCAGCTTTTCGTGAGCCTGGGCAAGGATTTTGTCCCAATCGCCGGGGGAAAAATCGCCCCCAAGACTACCCGCCAAGTCTTCGCGAGCATTGGCCATAATCGGAGGCAATTCGTTTTCTTGAGCCATGATTTTGTACTTTAAGCTCACTAAGGAACAAACGACATCACAAAGTACGCCAAAAGGATCACGGCATGCACAGCCCCCTGCAATAGGGTGGATTTGCCGGTCCCCAGCGTCAATATTCCCACCAAAAAGGTCATGGCCATAAACACCATGTTTTTAGGGTCAAGACCCAACACCAATTCCTGGTTCTCATAGAACGAATAGATAATCACCGCCGGAATGGTCAGTGCGATACTGGCAATGCCCGAGCCCAATGCCAGATTGAGACTGGTCTGCAAACGGTTGGCGCGGGCGGCGTTAATGGCTGCCCATGTTTCCGGCAACAAAACGATAGCCGCAATAAGAAGACCCACTGTGGATTTAGGTGCGCCCAGAAAAACGATCCCACGCTCAATCATCGGCGAGATCATCTTGGCCAACCCAATCACGGCGATCAAACTTAAACACAATGAGATAAAACTTAACCAAGCGTCGACCTTCGTCACCTCATGAGACTCTTCGCTCACGGTGACCTCTTTCGCCGTCTCACTGGCCGCTTCAAAATAGGCTTTATGACTGGTGGTTTGAAAGAATACGAAAACCAAATAGAGCAAAACGCATATCACACCGGTGAAAATCATTTGCACCGGATTGTAGGTCGGGCCCGCCGTCGTCGTCGTGTAGTTGGGCAACACGAACACCAGAAAAGACAAAGTGAGCAGAACGACCAACAAACTCTTGGAGCCTTGGACTTGAAACTCCTGCTCTTTGAACTTGAGTCCACCGAGAATAAGGCAAAGGGCCACCATCCCATTGGTGATGATCATCACCGCCGCAAAAACCGTGTCACGCGCCAGGTAACTGGATTCCATCCCCACCTGCGACATCAGCGAAATAATCAGTCCCACTTCGATGACCGTCACACAGAGGGCCAGCACCAATGTGCCTAGACCCTCGCCGATCTTGTGGGCGATGATTTCCGCATGGTGAACAGAAGCCATCACCGCGATGCCCAAGAAAACAGAGGCCAAGGTGGATATCCAATAGTTACTGTCGGCAAAGGGCTTACTGATCAGGAATACAATCAGACAGAGCGTCGCGATCAGATGTTTGAATTCAAATTCTTTGCGCAATATTTGAGCGGCTGTGGTGACCATCGCACCACCATAACTGTTTTTCAGCGCGGGCGCTATCCCGAAGTCTTATAGCGCTCCAAGAGCTTCATAAAGATCTCGCGCTGAATGGGCTTGGTGGCAAAATCAGAAAATCCGTTGATCGTCGCTTTTTCTTGCTCTTCTTTCATTGCGTGCGCGGTCAACGCAATGACCGGCGTCTTGAAATCGCGGCGTTGCAAATGCTCTAGCGCTTGATAGCCATCCATCTTGGGCATCTGAATGTCCATCAGCACCACATCGTGCTCTGATGCCAACGCCTTTTCAACTCCCTCTTGTCCATCGGAGGCGAATTCGACTGTCACGCCAGCACGCTCCAGCATGATTCCAAGGAGAGCCTGATTGTCCTCCGAGTCATCCACCACTAGAACCTTCATTCCGTCTAGGCGCCGTAACGCCGGCGTCACCTTCGGCGGCATCGCCGTCGAGAACTGCAACTGTTGAGGCTCAACCACTCTTACATCATCCGGTATTCGAACCTGAAACCAGACGTCGAAAGTGCTGCCTTTATCTAGAGCACTTTCCGTCAGAACAAAGTCACCGCCCATGGATCTAGCCAATCGCTTAGTCAATGCCAGGCCAAGACCGGTGCCGCCAAACCTACGTGTGGTTGTCGAATCGGCCTGCATAAATGGCTGAAACAAGCCCTTGACCTGTTCTGAGGAGATACCGCGCCCGGTATCACGAACGCGAACGAAAAGCTGCGTCCCCTCGATGAACAAGGTCACGTTCACAGACCCCCGAGGCGTAAACTTGATGGCATTGCCCACCACATTGCTTAAAATCTGACGAATACGCGTCGGATCGGCCACGATGGTTTCAGGTAGAGGCGATGTTGCTTCAAGAGAAAACTCAATGCCGTTTTCTTTGGCTCGAAACGCCATCAAAGAAGCAAAGTCGGAGAGCAACTCAGGAAGTGAGCACCTGATCTCCTCTAAAACCATTCTCCCTGCTTCAACCTTCGCCAGATCCAAAATGTCGTTAATGATGCGCAGGAGCTGCTCAGCATTGCGCTCGACAACCCCAATGTAGCCGGAGAAATCCTTCCACGTGATATCAGGGTCCTTCATAAGATCCACAAAGCCGATGATGGCGCCGAGCGGGGTGCGAATCTCGTGGCTCATATTAGCCAAAAAGGATGACTTGGCCTCATTCGCCGCTTCCGCTGAAACCTTTGCATCTTTGAGCTCATCAGCGAAGATCTTGGCCTGAGAAACATCTTGCACTAAAGAGACAATGCCACGCACTTCGCCGGTGCGAGTGTCGATGTCAGGCGAATAAGAGACATGAACTTGGCGTGGGCCATTGACAAACTCAACTCTCTCCTCAAATTCAAACGTCTCACCGCGAAGAGCCTTTTCAAACCGCGGCTTGATGGCGTTGAAAGCCCTTTCGCCAACGACGTCGGAAACTTTTTTGCCGACAAATAAACTGGCCGGTTTTCCGAACCAGGTCTCGTGGGCATCGTTGACAAAACGATAGCGCAGATCTTTATCCATATAGGCAATCAAGGCCGGGATCGCATTGGCCGTCAGCTGTAGCAAATGTTCACTATCGGCAATACGCTTGCGCGCCATCACCCGATCGGTAACATCAACAGCGTGATCAAATACGCCGTAAGGCTTGCCTTCCGGATCAGTCACTTGCACATAGGTGAAGTCATAGTAGCGATCTTCGAGCGGACCACCCGGATACCTAGGGATTTTTGCCAGCATCTCTTGGCCAGCGAACGGCACGCCCGTTCTGAATACGTTGCGCAATAGTTCGAAGAAAGGCTGCGCTTTTAGCTCCGGAACCGCATCTTCAAAGCGGCCCTCGAGTTTGTGCTGTGGAAAGGTGTTTTGAAACTGAGGGTTTGATTTCTCAAACACCAACTCTTCTCCCACCCACAACGCCATGGCCGCCGGCGACTTATCAAAGATCGCGCCAAGCTTGTGGCGCTCCAGTTTGACGGATTGGCGTAGGTTCACCTGATCGGTGACCAAGTGATGAAATGCCAAGACGCCGTCGACATTACCCTTCGCATCCCGCGAGGGGTAGTAGTCCACATTGATATAGTGTTGCTGCAACACGCCGCTCTTGTCCGGTAGTTTTAAGGGCAGCTCTCTACCGGTAAACGGTGTTCCCGTCTCATAGACGCCGTCGAGAAGTGCGAAAAAATCGCCTGCCTCTTCGACGGTAAATGCATCGCGCACTTTCATGCCCAGCGGATCGCGTCCAACGAAATCCATATAGGGTTTATTCACGATAGTAAAAACATGCTCGGGACCAGAGAGACGCACCATCGGATCAGGCGCCTGCACGATGAAGTCGTACAATTGTGAGCGCGAGAGATCACCCGGCTTCTGTCGCTCGTTTAGAAAATGTTGAACCGCTGTGAGTGCCGCCGCATCGATGGCGCGATGAACAGTCGCTGTCGCCTGATCCGATAAACACTCGCGCAAAAGAGTGTATTCGAGGGCGAGGTCTTGAACGGAGTAGTTTTTTAACCGGGCTCTATGGACGCCATGCTCGGCAGCCGCGTTTGGATCTTCACAAAACATGGGAAAAAATCGGCAAAGCTCCTGATTCAGAATCTCGCTCGCCGCTGGAATTTGTGCTCTCACCTGCGCTAACCAGGCGTTTTGAACTTTCCCGCTTGTGCTGCTCTCCACCATTCACCATGGTGAATACCGCACAATCATAAAATTGCATCCCTTTTGGCCGTCAGCAAAAGCCCCTTGGTAAAATTGTCCTAACGATTGAAGCATAAAATGCACGGACCAGGCGTAAACCACCGTGCTTCATTGTCTCGTTGTTCTGACGCCTAGTCATTGATAGAAATCTGGCCTATCGAGGTACAGTAAAAATGTCGTTCTTAGCTCCGATCGTCCTGCTATTTGCTATTCCGGTCTCGGCCCAGGAAAACCCATGTCATGTGCGAAATCTCGCCGATGCAAAGATTTGCTTCGCAAGCATAGGTAGACAAATGCCTACCGAAAATGATGAAAACGCGGTCTTGGTCAGTGACAAACTCAAGGCCAAAACACTGCTTATTGAAATCTTACGCAGCCAAAGAGAAGACACGGATATCCACCTCGTAGAACAGGCCGACTACGTCGCCGCGATCGTGCAAAACGATGATGAAGCTTCCGTATATTACTATGTGCTGAATCGTGGCAATGTGACGCCCCAGCGCGTAGGGCAAATTATCAACACCGCCACACTACCTATAGTTGCATGTCCCAATGAAGAAGGGGTGACCATTTTGTTCCACCCCAAGTTCACTAGGGTCGAAAACATACTTTTGGGTATGAAACCGCGTGAAGCCATCGCGGGGACAGTTTGGCTCGAGGACGTCATCTGCGAATAGTTCTAGCGTTCGCTCAGCGTGAGACTTAACGCTTCGGTTGCCTTTGCAAGTCCCATATTAGCTTTAAAGACCGCGTGAAACGGAAAACTCAGGATATCGTAAACCTCGCCTTCGAAACCCTCTTGTTTAAGAAAGTTGCCCGTGGTGGTCACACGAAAACGAGGATCGAGGTTTTCGCCAATGGCACGCACGATCCGAATATTCTTTAGCCTTTTCATATCGATTTGCGGGTCTAGTGCATAGCGCTCGGCCAACTGCCGAATGGCTTTCATGCCAAGCGCCTTGGCTAAAAAATTGGCCTGTACGTAGGTAAAGAACGCCAGCATAAACGTAAAGCGAAGTCCCATGGTTTCCGCAAGATCAGTCATCGCCCGCATCACCTTGAGGCGGGGATGCATGTAGCAGTTTTGCTTGATAAAAAAGCGATGAATATCGTCCGTCGCCGGCATGCAGGCCATCGCATCGACCGCGTTGGCAAAACTCTCACATAAAATCGCCTTGAGGATTTTCTCCTGTGGGGTCCGCAATGAAACATCTTTGTAAAAATGCTCGGCGATCACGTGGGCAGATTCATGCAAATGATAGCTTTCGGGCATCGGCACGTCTTCGGTTGAGAATGTATCGGGCCGGCCACGCTCAATGCCCTCCATCAAACGCGCATGCGGAACATAGGGTACGCACTTGTTTGCAACAATTTTAGGAAGCTCATAAAATGGCAACAAAAGGTACTCTGGATAAGCTTCGACGTATCGGCAGCCGATCTCTAAAGAGACCTGCCTCACTTTTCGATAGATGGGATTTGATTCCAACAAAAAGCTGTCACCCAGAATATCACCCAGCCCTTGGGGATGAGCGTAGCTTTTGTGGATGTCTAAAACGTCGCTGAAAAGCACGGTTTAAGGCCTGTAAATGTAGTCATTCCCTATCACCTAGCTGAAAATCTCTCTGAAATCCACCGGGTTTTGAGGGGTTTCAGTCCCGTTCATGCCAGTCCTCCCCCGCATGGAATCACGTACAATTGACTAAACTAAAATACGATTGTAGCTGGTGCTCCCATGAGTCGCCAACGTTTGCGCCATGTTGCCGCCCTTCCCTTGCTCTTGTTTTTTTGCTCTTGTGGGCCCCGGCCCGATAATCCTAGGTATAGGGTGCCCTCTCCATCTCCTTCCGCACCCGCCCCCGCTCCCTCGCCCGTGACGCCCAAGACAGATTTAGCCACTCCAGAGCAACCCTCCTCATCCATCGTTGAGGGTAACGATGGCCGGCATCCTTACGCAGAGGTTTTGTGGAAAACGACTCTGGGCAAGAGCTACTACGACCTCCTCTTCTCCGAGTACCCTCGTGAACTCTTCCCCAGTCGCTGCGAACGTCTGGCTCTGCGAGTGATCTCGGAGGTCGACAAGTTCCCCGCACGGGTGGCGGCGATCCAAATTATGAGCGAGGATATTTATGTTACGGGAAAAATGAATGATGACGTGCGATCCAGGATTCAGCTTTTGGACGCCGCAGTTCAAAAAGATCGGGGCGAAGCCCAGCGCTCTGCAGTTAAGACCGTGCTTCAACACATACCTTATGTCTTTTTGGCTAGCCTACCTTGGGGATCGCCCTTGATTCGCGCGGAGGTGAGCGGCATTCCAAAGGGGTGGGCCAACTATGCGGTGGCGCGCCTTCATAACAAACCCGCGTTACCTTACAAGGTGCAGTGGCGATCCTTGTTCAGTTCCAAAGTGTTTGAGAACTATGAGATTGGTCGCCCGGCCACCCTCTTCTTCCAAATGGTCGCCCCGTTTTCCATCATCGAGTTGTTTTTGGTTCAAGACATAGCTGGGAATCTAACGGCAGACACGTCGCTTGAGGCGATGATTATGATGGCGGATTTTTAGGCGGCCCTTGACCGAATTTTCAATCAGGCCTAGGGTGCGCCCATGGCCAGGGTCGTTGCCGCACTTCTCTTAACTCTGGGTAGCTCCGCATGGGCGAATCCTCCCGAATGTGAAAACCATCTTATTTCGCACGACGCTCATGCCATGGTTCATTGGGCCAGCGCGGACATTGGAAAGCTCTTTCACGCTCTGAACGCTGCCGATATTCCTTTGGGATTTACGCAAATTCGAACCACACACGCAACGATAGCCAACGAAGTCTTAAGTCGCGAACTTGGGACCAATGTGAAAATCGATTCCTTTATTTACGGTGTTCGCAAGCGCTACAACAGCTGGGACGAGGGCTTAAGGCAAAACGGTTTTGATCCCCTGCAACTACGCCGTCGATTTCCTTTGTCGCCAGAACAGATCGTGAATGGCATTCGCGCTCTACATGCGAAAGGCATCGCTCTTTCCGCTAGCGCTATGAATCTGCGCACAGATGACGAGCCCACACGAGCCCTACTTCGCGAAGCCTGTGGAGTGTCCGTGAACTCGAGGTCGATTTACCAACGCGCTAAACGGCAATTCGGCTCGTGGAATCAAGCATTGAAGGTAGCGGGTATCGAGCGTGTCGAAGTCGTTCAGTATGACGTCCATAATTTTCGCTCTCGCGAAAACACGTTGGCAAAACTTCGTTTTCTTAGTCAGGAAATTCGAGACTTACGAATTTCCAACTTAATTCGACAAAAGCTTTTGGTGCGCCTTCTTTTGTTTTCGAAGTTCGGTGAAATCGACAGCGCCAGAGGTTTATACAATGCCTCAATTAAGGAGTTCGGGACCTGGGGTGAGGCCCTGGCTGTCGCGGGGGTTCGTCGACAAGATATCCCTCGGCGAGAACCTAAAATCACCTGGAACCAAGAACTGATCCGCAGTGTTTTGTATGAGCTCTCTCACCAAAAATTGAATTTGGATCGCCCCAGCTTCTTAAGCCACGAATCACGGGTACAAATACTTATGGAGAATATGATCGGGCACCCCGTTCGGGCGCGGACAATCTATCGTGCGGCGCTGATTCACTTTGGATCATGGCGACAGGCGCTTGACGCCGCCGGCGTAGAGAGCCACCGCCCGCGACGGGATCGCCCGACTTCCGATATCGTATTGATTCCCCATATCGTGTACTGGGAGCGCAGGTCCGACGGCACGCCACAAAGGATCGTTGAACACGGCGAACCACCGCCGACGCCGGAGGACATATTGGGCCTGGCGCAGATTCAAGGCTTGGTTCGAGGTACAGTCGACAAGCTCACGCCGCGCTTTCGGCAGCTCGCGCAGGCACTATTGAGTTACTTGGATGAGAACGACGGCCTTTTGGCCAAAGAAGATGTGCTAAAGTTTGCCAATGAGATAAGTGAGTTCCCATTCACTTGGGAGGATGTTCAAGGTGTATTGACGGAAATGGCGGACTCTCTTCGCTCGATGGGATTTCGCCTCTAAAACGACGAGCCCTTTTCTTTCAAAAACTCCACTTCAGCAGCGGTCGAAACCCTCCCTAAAATCTGATTGCGATGCGGATACCTGCCAAAACGATCAATGATCGCTTTATGCATAAGCTCAAACTTCAAATTGAACTCAAGGCCCGGCTCAGAAAACAGCGTCACGGCCTCGCGATGAGCCTCAAGGTCTTCACTATGCATATAGGGCATGTATATGAACGCCCGCTTCGCCACAGGCAGCTTTTTATCATCACCGGCCGTCACGGCTTCGCGCGCCAAACGCAAAGATAAAGCGTCACTGGCAAAGGCTTTTGGAGTGTCGCGAAACATATTGCGTGAGAATTGGTCTAAAACAATGATCTCAGCCAGGCGTCCTTCCGGCGAACTCCGCCACGCCGCAGTTTCTCCATTCAATGCCGCTAAGTACGTAGACGAAAATCGATCGCGGATATTTTCATCCAATTCCGTACTTTTAGCGAAATGCATTTTTGTGTCGAGCTCTTGAAACCAGAAGTGCAGAACATCTTGGACGGTTTTAATAGTTCTCTCCTAGAGATCTTGATTTTCTAGGTAACGTTGCAAATGGTCCAGATAGGTTTGAAATACCGTCTTACCAGACGATAGCGTGACGAGATGGGGCGAGAGTATCTTACTATTCACGTTCAATGCCTCATTGTACCTGGACGGAACCTCTCCAGCCTCTTCTACGGGAAATCCAGCGCCTGTTTCTTCAGCCACCCAGGCCATCGTTGAAAAATAAGAATAAAAGCCAATCGTCTTTGCGTCAGCAAAATAAATTACCGGAGTCTTTTGCGACAGCGGTTCTAAGATATTGATCGGGCCAACAACAATAGCGGCATCTGAAGCCGCATACAGTAAGGGCATCGCTCCCACCATATCATTCATCACAAACGTAAGGCCGCTGTCCCGTGGAAGGCTATTAAAATGCAAAATCCGACTAAGATCATGCATCTGGTAGGGCCATGTATGGATTGCGAACGCCCGCATGTTTTTGTATGCGCGGTCTCCACGCATATCGTACGATCTATGCTTCACGACATCATCAACGCCTGTCGCGCTCCCTCCGCTGGCCACAAAAATAACGTTTGGCGGTTGAGGCGAGTTCCTCAATGCCAAAATGATCGCTGGCAAACGAGGGAAATTCCACCGCGAAGCATAGATCGTGACCACACGCTCGGAGCTAGTCAGACCCAAACGCGCTCGGGCTAAATCGCGATCCTGCGGAACTCCTGGATTTGCCTGTTTGATAATTCCCATCTCCATAACGGGTGAAGCGTGTATGTCTACAAGACCGCCGTGCTCAGCCGAATCCGTAATAACGACATTAATTCTTCTTCCCCAGCCCGGGTCCTGATCGAACGCCGTAAGCCGCCTGAACTCAGCTTTCGGAAAGATGGTTTTCAATGTCTCTTGCACCATTGCACCTTGAATTGATTCGCCCACCTCGAAGTTCGGCAGATGCATCTCATATGGTTCACGAAAGAACTTGGACGTAAAACGAAGTCCTTCTCCATCCTTATACTTGCGACCCAACTCATAAACGGGGTGATTGCGGATCTGCTCAATGACCACGGAGGAAAACCGCGTTTTTAGCGAGCCAATCGTAGAAAGCGCGATTTCACAGGAATCTTTGCCAAAGGCTGAGGCACTCTGCAGAGCGAGAGAAGCAGTCAAAATTACCCTAAAAGAGAAGACAACGCCCCACTGTGCCCAAGCGCCGCCCGCTGTATTCCTTCCGGATTTCATGGAAAAGAGACTTAGCAAAGAGAGTGCCGTAGCCGATGCGCAACGGGTGCCTTATGATCGATGCAGAGCTAAAGAGGCGAGCGCCATAACCATCATCAACCCATTCTCAAACAAGGTGATCTTAGTCATAGGCAGATTGAATATGGTCCCCAGGCAAGCACATTGAATCGTGCCCTTACGTTTGAGCACCAACCAAACGCCATAGCTGCCCACCGCCATTAACACGACAGTGATAATGTTAGCGGCCACAGGATATAGGTTTAAGGCAAACGCTACGCCCAAAGCCAGTTCAACAAACGGAAACGCCAAAGCGTAGGTGCGCGAACGCTTAGCCAAAATATCATAAGTCGAGAAAGCATCGGCAAAGGCATTTAAGTTTAAGAATTTGAAGAACGAGAAGAAGATAAAAAAACCGGCCATAAAAGTGTTCATGGCTCGCATGGGCGTAAAATCCCCAGCATTCAACTCGACCAACATGGTCACGCCAACGATGAACAGGGCCACCAAAATTAACGGCTTATAAGTTGTCCAAGGACCGGTGTTAACGGTTTGCGTTTTTACATGTTCCACAAGATCTCCTAGTGATGCTTTTCGAGTCTTAGCGGCAAAGAGTATCTCACGGTAGTGCCTTTTTGCCCTTCTCGAGTCGCATCGACCTTAAGCTCCCCCGCCTCTTTTAAATTCACCGCCATGGGGAAATCGCAAACAAAATGATCTTTCCGCTCGGTGCAGCGGGCACTCGTAGAACCATGGCTCAATTTAATAGAAGAATCCTTCAATGTCGGATTTTTCCAATGCAAGTCGAGAAGATAGACCTTTAGCTGCTGTTCACTTACGGGTACGAGTTCAACATGAAAGGCTCCGGGCATCGAGATAAACCCACCCTGCGGGCCGGGCTTGTCCTCACCATGGGCCCAGGCTTGAAAAGCTCCACAAATTATCCATCCTAAGGTCAAAGCGCGCATACCTCACTCCTTCACAAAACAAGTCTGCACCTTCCCATCGTTGGAAGGTCAAACGAAACCTTCCCTTTTGTGGGAATGTTTCTTAAATTGCTCGTCAGGAGGTCCACGTGAACATTGGACAAGCCGCGGAAAGATCTGGCGTAAGCGCAAAACTTATAAGGCACTATGAATCGATCGGCGTTGTACCGAAAGCAGGCCGCTCGGATGCGGGCTACCGCATTTACACAGAAAATGATGTTCATATTCTCAGTTTCGTACGGAGAGCGCGCGACCTTGGCTTTTCAATGAAAGAAATTAAGAAACTAGTCGGCTTGTGGCGCAACAAATCGCGCGCCAGTGCCGAGGTAAAAACCTTAGCTCTTCAGCACGTCAAGGCGTTGGATCAGAAGATTGCACAGCTTGAAGCCATGTCCAAGAGCCTCAAGCAACTCGCTCGCAACTGCCATGGCGATGGTCGCCCCGAGTGTCCAATATTGGACGGATTGTCAGAGTAGAGGTCCGAGAAGATCTTCCGCCTGATCGTCGCTGATCAGTATGTTTTGATTGGTGAAGTACTTCCACTGGATTTCGGCAACTTCGGGCGAGAAGGCCTGTACTTTTGCATCGGCTCCACCATAGCGATAGTTGATGTTGGGGAAGCTAGCTCCAACAAACGCCTCATCCATATTTTGAACGTTTTTAATTTTGTCATCGAGAAAAACAATTCGCCCAGGCTGCATCTTCATAACGCCCATGTACTCTTTCAACACAACCCCTTTGTTCCTACCTTGGGCAAATAGCACATTGTTTGGCGTGAAGTAGACGCCGAGGGATTCGAGCTGTTTTTTAGTGATCGCGCGAACCTGCGGAGAACGCGCCGTTAAGGCGATAACTGTAACTCCCTCCATCTGCATCTTCCGGATGTAACTTGCGGTGATCGACTCGACCAGCTCAACGTTGGTGATTTGCTGAACGCGCGCCCAATCCACGGCCGCAGCTTCTATGGCGGCGTTATCGCTCATGCCCTTGTGCCGATTTTGCTCGACCTTGTATTCGAACCATTGATCGCTGCCAATAGTTTGGGTCGGCGCTAAGATGGTGTTGTCGATATCAAATACGACAAAGTCCGTGGACCTCACGGACGCAAGTGCTTCCTGCATGGAGCCGGCTTCGCGTATCTCTGCCAGCGCCGATGATGCGATGATGACTAAAAGCGAACTGAACACGACCTTAAGCTGTTTCATGATCCCCACCCCATATTTGGATTTGCAGCTTAGGTTTTACGTGTGTCGGAGCGCGTTCGGCAAGTGCGACTAATTTTGAGTTGGGCGCAGTGCAAAATCGAAGCTGGAGATAGTCTCCAGCTTCAGAGTGATGGAACGGTTAAAAGGTAGTCGCGTCGATAACAAAGCGATACTTCACCTGGCCTTTGATTGTACGTTCATAGGCGGCGTTGATGTCCTTGGCCTCGATCAGTTCGATATCCGCAAACACTTTTTTAGCAGCACAGAAATCCAGCATCTCTTGAGTCTCTTTGATCCCGCCGATCAGCGAGCCCGCGATCGCCTTGCGACCAAAGATAACACCCATGGCGCCGAACTTGTTCGGCTCCGGCGCGGCACCGACCAATACGTGAGTCCCGCCGATCTTCAAAGTGCCTAGGTAAGGTGTGAAATCGTGATCAGCGGCAACCGTATCAATAATTAGATCCAACTTACCTGCCATGGGGGCAAAGTTGCTGGCGTCTGAGGTGATCACGAAATTCTTAGCACCAAGCTTACGCGCATCTTGTTCTTTTCCGGGTGAGGTGCTGAAAACCGTGACTTCGCCACCCATGGCTTTTGCGATTTTCACCGCCATATGCCCCAAACCACCAAGACCGACAACGCCGACTTTGGTGCCTTTTTTGACTTTGTAGCGTTTCAACGGCGAGTAGGTTGTGATCCCTGCACACAACAGCGGGGCCACACGCTCTAAAGGGAGTCCTTTTTTGATTTTCAAAGTGTATTTGTCGCGTACCACGATATGAGACGCGTATCCACCTTGCGTCGGCGTTTTACCGTCAAGTTCGGTGCCGTTATAGGTAAAAGCCGTATGAACGGAGCAGAATTGCTCTTCGTTGTTTTTGCAACTGACGCATTTTCCGCAAGAGTCAACGAAGCATCCCACGCCGGCTAGATCGCCAACCTTAAAGCGTTTAACCTTTTTGCCGACGGCGATCACTTTGCCGACGATTTCGTGGCCAGGTACGCAAGGGAAAGTGGCCGGTCCCCATTCGCTGCGAACCGTATGGATATCCGAGTGGCAGATCCCGCAGTGCGAGATTTCGATCACCACGTCATCGGCGCGGGGTGCGCGACGTTCAAACTGATAGGGCGCTAAAGGCGATGTCGCCGATTGCGCGGCAAAAGCTCGAGTGGCAATCGACCGGCTCTTTGACATCGGTTGCAATTTTTTGATTGAAAGCTTTTTCGTCATACTCGGTTTACTCCTCTTAAAGCGCGACCATAACGCAAATCACGAGAGGCTACGAAGGAATACTGAGAGCCCCGCGGCATTGCGTAACTTCAGAAGAACCTTCCGCGTCCCAGCGCCTGCGAATAGGACTTGTTTTTAATTTTGTACCATTTCGTGGTGCGCAGGTATTTGCCATCCAATCGTTTGGCAACGACCCCCTCCAAATCGTAGTCGACCATGTACTGAAACATCTTGATCCCGTTGCCAATGGAGGCCACGGACTCCACCATCAGCGAGGATTTTTTGGGTAAAATTTCGAGAAGCAGCTGGCGGCGCTGTTCTAGAGGAAGATTGCGCAAATCTTGGTTATTGAGCCAAAGAAGGTCGAAGGCCACATATTGGAAAGGCCCTTTTCGCCGGCGCATGTTATTAAAGATAGGACGTCCGGTGGCATCGTAGGCAATGATTTCCCCGTCAAAGATGGCGTTTTCGACTTTGAGTTCAGATGCGATGGCTTCACATAGTTGTTGGAATTGCGCTAAAATTTTATCGTTGCGGGAGACAAAACGGCAGCGGTCCTGTTCAAAATAGCCGACACCTCGGTAGCCATCATACTTCAATTCAAATTGATAGTGAGGGTCATCGAAGGGGGCCTGTCTGGTTCTTAAAGCGAGAGGTTTGATCCTCGGGAGTTGAACGGCTTCCTTGTTGGTAAGAAGCACCTGACAAGGGTCACGCGTCCGTTTTGCATTGGCGAGAGCGGCGTCTGGGGAGGCTACGAATAGCAAGAAGAAAATCGTGATTATATAGGCGGAAATATTTAGTCGCGTGCAGATCGCCATAACTTATGACGGGCTGTATAGTATGCAGTTGGTACCACCGCAACGCTGCTTCCCCGACATGTTGACCTCGTTGAGGAAACTAGTCGAGTTCGCTCTCGCGCGGTATCAGGGCCTGCGGCATCAGGGACTTATGATACCGCCGCGGATTCAGCGATCTCCTGCTCATACTTATAGCGGTTATGAAGACCACAAAGGAGCTGGAGATTCTCCACGTCATTGCGGCCTCCCCTCCAGAGCGAAACAATATGGTCTACCTGGAGCTGGTAGCGTGAATCACAGCGCCGGCCGTCTGCATGGACATAGCAACAGGTTTTATCGCGTTGAAAGACATAGCGGCGAGCGGTGCGACTGACACCTTGGCAATGACGCGGTTTCACTTCCATCGATGGAAGTGACGAGTCCTTCTTCGCAACGGTAAAGCGCGCACAATAGCTGAGGACCTCCGTTAACTCTCCATTTGGAACTGAGTGCGATAGGATATCTTTCGCTCTTTCAATCACTTCCCATTGTTCTTTGGTGAACGTTATTTCCGCTCGAACCGAACCATCGCGTTGAACACGGATCTTGGGGCGTGTCTTCACCTCGATTTCAAGTCGTTCATTGAGAATGACCTGAGTATTCTTAATGGTCTGTCCTCTTATAGATTCGAGAATTTCTTTCTGCATTTTTGGTGGCATCGGCTTCTGTCGCAAACCCGCGGCCAACATCCCTAGCTGAGTCAGATTCACCTCGCCAGAAAGTATCAGCTCCTTCACCTGGGGAAACATTTGCAGCAAGCGAGCTGCATCTATTTTTCGCTGTGCCACAGATGGCGCGTAGTGATAGTGGGCACGGGTCATAAAATCAAACATACTGGTAGCGCCATATTCAAGCCACAGACGGCGGTGCATAACCTCGCGAATAAAGTCGACCATCTCGGCCTCATTCAAAGACTCGAGCTCAACCCGCTTATCAAAAAGCGCGATCAATATTTCGTTACTGAGCTTGCGCACGTCTTGGTTCATATAGATACCTCCGCAAACCTTTTAACACGGGTTTTATTTAGGTGTTTTTACCGATTTGCGAGCTTAAAACTGCACTACAGGATAAGCGCTGCACAGGGGTTTCTTCGCGTAAGAATGGCCATAGGAAGCGTGAAGAAGGTGACGCAAGAAGCTTGGAGAAAATCGCAACGATCACACTTTAAACGCAATCCTGTCAGCGCAATTTTCTCGTCAAACACAAAATCAAAAAACACGCAGCGTAAATAAGATCTCTGATAGAGAATCTGGTGTCCTCAGAAAAAAGAGACAGAATCGAATACACATACACTCAGTCAGACAAAGTTCGCGAGATTTGCAGCAAGATCTCAGGCCTGGACTAAGAATCGACCTGGTCATGAGATCACGTATCAGGATACGTTCACTCCTAAAAAGGAGTGAACGTACCTTTCGTGGCACATTCCTGTGCGTGTTAGTTTAGTAATGCTCCTCAATAATGATCACTCC
Organism: Bdellovibrionales bacterium; assembly: GCA_019637855.1. Lineage (GTDB taxonomy): Bacteria > Bdellovibrionota > Bdellovibrionia > Bdellovibrionales > UBA1609 > JALHOQ01. The sequence goes on along the minus strand of JAHBUX010000006.1, from coordinate 158,773 downwards.
AGGAGCGCCTGCGCCACCGGCGTAGCCTGTTGCGCTGCCGCTTGCTCCGCCGGCCCCGCCACCACCATAGCCTGTAGCCGTATTACCCGTATTGCCCGGACCTACGCTGCTTCCGCCGGCGCCGAACATGGTGCTTCCGCCAAAGCCGCTATTTGGACCACCTGAGGACAGGCTAAAGCCCATCAAGGCTCCAGCGCCGCCCATATTGATATCAAAATTGGTGGCAATCGCTGCCCCCTGAACTCCACCCACCCAGTTTATACCTGTTGTATTGGAGTTAGAAAAGCCAGGCCCGCCTCCCGGAGCTGTGTAGGTGATGCCATTGATCGTAATTGTCGTAGTCCCACCAGTTCCACCATTTGTAGGAGTCGCTGCGCCCGCAGATCCGCCTGCACCAACGGAGTAGGTCGCGCCACCGGCGAATGCAGAAGCACTCAAGGTAACGACGCCCATGGCTCCAGCGCCGCCGCCGGCACCTCCGGCCCAAGCGCCCTTCGCACCACCGCCACCACCGCCGCCGCCAATAGCGGTGAGCTTCACCCATTGCACTCCCACTGGCGGAGTGTAGCTTCCACTGCTCGTTAACTTCGTTATCGTAGGCGTTGTGGAGGTGGTCGCCCCCAGTGGTTTCCAACTTGTACCGTCATATCCTCTGAACGTCGCGGGGCTATCAAGATCCAATACGATAGCGCCAGTCTCAGGATTGGGTGAGTTGTTAAATGGATCATTGATCACAGGCGCCGCGAAGCCGACGCCCAACGGCCGATATTGACTTGTGGCTGAGGGGCTTGCGGATGCATATGTGCATGCCAACGCAAGAGTTACTCCCGCTACATAGCGGGTGAAAAAATGCAGACTATTCACAAATTCTCCCTGGGTTTTCATCTCATAATTGAAATGTTTAGTTAGCGTGACAAATAAAAAATACGAAGTGAAGCGAGAAAATAATTGCCACGAAAAAATGGAAACTATTTTTAACTGAATAGATTCTGATAACAACGCCCCATTGCGCCAACCAAAGGAAATCATTCGCGAAAGACATAACCAAGAGGGTAATTTTGCGCTTACATGCACACTAACGCCTCGCACATATATAGTTTATAAATAATAAACAATTATTTATTGACTAGAAGGATGAGAAAATAATTTGAAGGACTGAACGTTTTGAGGCCCATAGCTTCAAGGCGAGCGCAGCAGGCGTGAATGCTTCAGCGCGAACACGCGCGCAGTAGCGCGCAACGAAACAGCAATTTTAGAATATGGGGAATCAGAAAAGATGAGCAGACGAATGGTCTAAAATTGGCAGGGCAAATGGGGCGAGTATCCGGTATACCCCATGAATAATGGCAGTTCGATTGGTTTCAATAACACTTCTGACCTAGCTGAATTAATTTCGAAATTTTAGATATTGCCCGATTCAAGACAAACATCGAACTACCCTTCGTCCAAGTCTATAAAATAGTGTTCATTTCTCAATTCCTCGAGCCGAGAATAAAGGAATGAAAACACATACATTGCTACTGACGTCGATCCTTGCCTCTACAACTATAATCTTCACGCTTAACGCTTGCGGAAAAAAGAGCTCCTCCACTTCCATGCCTTCGCAAGGTGAAGACACTGGAGATGGCGGAGGAGGGGGAGGCAACACCGATCAGTACGGGAACACGGTCGTCTACTCACCCTCGGCCGGCTTTGTCTTCCCTACTGCCGTAAATCACGACGGCGGTATGGGCGGCGACCTAGACATTGGATTTTGTGACCTGCACGGGTCGCGTGCAGTGCAATGGAAATCCGCTTTGCAAATAGTTTGGACATTTGTGAAATGAAGGCTCTCGCCTTCGAGATCCTGCGCGGCCACATCTAATACAATACAAATGCGCCACCGGGCTATCGTCACGTATTTTGCAATCCCCTAACGAATCATGAAAACTTCATACGCTCTTGGACTTTCCATTTTGCTGATCCTGCCCGCCGTTTCACAGGCTGCAAAGCCCCCCAAATCGTGCGAGCAGGAACTATCAAGCACCGCTGTCGCGCCCTACGCTTCCCGAAGCGTATCCAAGCCGTTCCCGCAATTTAAGCGTATACCCAAAAAAAATCTTGTTCTAAACAGCCCCGTCGAATATCGCGGCCCCGGTTTCTGGAGGTTCACTGACGAAGACTTCGTAAACCCCTACCAGGCACTCATGGGCGCCCGCGAGTTAACCTACGCAAACGTCGACGGCTCGAAGATTACTTTAGAGGGACCGCGGCCGTATTCCATAAAAATTTCGGCCGATGCTCGTTACGGATTCAGAATCGATCGTTCGCTCCACCAGCCGACCTCCATTTTCAATATTCCTGAGAAAGTAAGGAGCGGCGGCAACGTTGATCTTGACCTTGTGCAAACGCACGAAGTGCTCGATGGAACCTTGATCGCATCACTTCGCGATGGCTCAATCGGCATATTGAATAAAGGCTATAAGGATTGGAAGAGAGATACGCTGACAAAAATCTCATCTCAACTTCCTGATCTACACATCTTTCGCTTCGCCAATGGCCGCTCCAGCACGACCCGGTTGAACGGTTGGAATGAGATTAAGGAAAAAATTCGGCAAGGCAGTGAACAAGGCTCGTTTGTCTTGAACATTAACGGTCTGAAAACCGGCCTGACACCCGATGGCCGCTATTTTTTAGCTCATCTTACTTTCGTTATGTCTGCAAAAGCTCTTATAGGATACATACTAGGCGCGCCCTTTAGAGAAGTGGACAGAGTCGAACAAGATTTGATGGTGGTTTGGGATCTGGAAACGAACGAAATTGTCCAGTCTATTAAATCGTCCGATTTAGACTCGGCGACCGATGAAGAACGCACCTCTGCTGACCTTCTAACAGACCGCGGTTCGGGCGGACGCAAGTGTACGTCCCGCCTTATGGACGACGGAACGCTGGTCGTCGTGCGAACTAGTTTGGCAAACTCTCGGCCGATGGAAGATTCGGTGGACCGTATGGCCGATCTAAATCTCAAAGTTGTCGTGTTGAAGCCTAACTCGGACAAAATCCGCCGATATTCAACTTTAGTAGGTACGGTCGTCCTCAGGAAGGAAAAATTTTTGGGTGATATCAGTTACAAGGGCGGCGTGTTCGAAGTTCGTATTTCACGGGACGGCGGCACGGTTTGGCTCAATACGACCGACGACGAGCCCGGCAAACATCGCGAAGTCCGAATCCCGCAAGAGATTTAATCCGACTCCTCTCAGAGGGGTCTAGCATCTTGATTTAGAAAGCATCAGATTCCTGCACAGGCGATTAGAAACCACGTTTTTGAAGCTGCCCGACAAAAACATCTGACTTCAGTAGCGTCCGCATTTTCTGCCGCTCCAAAGATCAGTTCAAAACTATCCAAACTGCAGCCTTGAATAGTTTGAATCCTGGACAGCAATTCTCCGCTAGGCTAATAAAAAGCGAAGTTAAGTGAGGGGCGTTCATGGGGAAATTAATTTTTATCATTTTTGTGGCTTTTGTTTCTGTCCAGGCATCTGCCGGACCCCTTCCTGTCTGTGAGTATCTTGGGTTCTCACAAGGGCGGGATGGCTATGGAAGTCGTATCATCGACGAGTGCCACTATATCAAAAACCCAGAGGGTGGAATTCAGATTCGTGTTGGCTGCGCCTTTTCACTGACGGACGGTATAAAAGCCGTGGCAATCGAAATGAAAAGGCTCGAAGCCACGGGCAAATGCCGAATTGAGGCCACTGACTGTCTGGCTGGCGCTGTGAGAAATCCGTTTCGTCTAGCTTCCGGCGCTCAATGTTACGCGAATCCTGCCGTTTGGATTGGAGTCAGCTCTAATTTTGAAGCAGCCGCGCATAGTTGGGGTGCCGGTGCCACATTTCGTCGGTTCGAGCGGGAATTTTGTACCGGAAGTGGATGCCGAATTATTGATGCTATTACTACCCCGGCATCCACGATGAATTATATCGGTGCTCCTGGCATGTATTGCAGTGGAGATAGTCCGAAGGATTTAGGCGATGGCTTAATTGAAGCAAGAGAGACACTAGAGTTTTTGGGTCGCGAAGGAATTTGTAAGGCCCAACAGTTTCCAATTCCTTGCCGGAATTATCAATTAAACGATTTTCCAGGTGTTGTGTATGAGTCTCAGCCTGAAGTCATCATGGACGGGAAGATCGAATTCTATCGCAAAGCCGGAATCTGCAATTAACTTCTAGCTTTGAGATTGAATAAAACCACTTGTTTTGCGATTTCAGAGCGCCATTTATCGCTGGCGCCAGTGTTCACACAGTTTTTGTTTATCGTCACTCTGCGCGGAAAAGCGCACTCTTATGATCGTAATGCTTCAAGGAGCAGTCATTTATTTATGCTATAAAGTATCTCGGCTCGCTGGTAGCGATAGTAATTGAAACGGTTAACTCTCTCACGGCTCACTCTCTCGACGTCAGTAGAGAGTCGCGATTCAGATTAAGAAAAGCCCTTGCGTTGAGACTCAAAGTCGCCGTTTCGCGAGCTACAACTTTCAGGTCGAAGCGCAAATGTTCATTTGGAAGCAGATCAATAACGCGGCGCGTACTTAGCTCTTTCTTTAGTAAAAACCCGGGCAAAACTGCGATGCCCAGACCGTTCATCACCATCTGTTTATGGGCTGTCAGATTATTCGTGGAAATTCCAATGCTCGCTTCCGGATGCCGCCTACGCCATTTTTCCAGAGTCGGAAAGCGCCTTGTAGTCGTGTCGTCAATTTCTCGTGAACCGATGAATCGATTGAGAGTTTCACGGTCGTCTTTTAGATTCGCACGTACCACCAAGTGAAATGGCAGCTCCAAGCGTTCGATGACCGCCAAACCCTCGTGAAGTTCAGGCATATGAAAGAACATACCGAATTCCAAAGCGCCGGTTTGAATACTCTTAAGCAAGTAGTCTGCGGGCCCCGAAATGAATTGCGGATATACCTTGGGGTAAGTGCGCAGATAGCGCTTCAAGAGCGCAGGCACCACTGCCGAAGCCATTGGTTCCGCAGCGGCGAACTTCAAATCGCCGAAACACTCGCCTTTGATTTCACCTAAGGAAATTTTTAGCTGCTCGACTTCGCCGAAGATTTTCTGCGCCCGCTCAAAAACGCGTCGCCCACGTGCTGTCAGTTGCACGTTTTGGCTCCGTCGTTCCAAGAGCTTAAAACCGAGGTATGATTCCAGTTGCCCCACCATGCGGCTGATCGCCGGTTGACGGATCCCCAGCGCTTGCGAGGCCTTCGTGAAACCGCCCTCGCGAGCGACGGCATGGAAATATTGAAGGTGCAACAGATTCATAAGCCCAATCTTTTAAACAACACTATTGAAAATATCAATGTGTAATATGACGACTATATATTTTTGTTCTAATGATCCGTGACATATGTTTGCGGAAAAAGGGGGCCTTATGAAATTCGGTATCGCGATGTTAGCTCTATTGATATCAGTCACTGCAACCGCGCAGGAATACAAACGATTGCACCGCACTTACCTTGATCTTTCACAGATGAACCTCGACGCGTGCAAAAAATCTTTTCGTTTCCTTAACGGCAACTACATGGATTGCCAGGTCGATCTTCCTCAGAGCGACGTTGGTGTGCCGCTGGCTAAAATCACTCCAGGTCAGTACATGCCCAAGAATGTCACGCTCACGACGGATACACCCGACTATCTGGCTTATGTGGATATGCGCGACAGCGCTTATGACTATATCGATGCATCTCTCTCCACGCACTTGATCCTTAGCATGTACTATCAATTGCCCGATAAGCCGGGATACCTGCAGACTTTGCCGGTGGAGAACTACGGTTGGCCGGTATTTGAAAAATTCCTACGCCAGGCGCTGACTAAGATCTCGCAAGAGCAGGCCTGGAAAACCAACTCGGCCATGATTGCATTGCCCTGGAGTAGCTCGACAGTGCAGGAGCACATCATCGGTTCAATTTATGTGGCGATGAACACAATTCCGGTCGATGTTGGCGCCTGTCAGCGCAGTTTGACCACGGAATTGGTGGATGCATGGCCGGATGACGACTATTGGATCACGAAGTGCAGCTCAAGTTGGTCGCCTCTCGGTCATGGTGAGCCGTTGCCGCTGAACGCCAAATATTGGGCGCAAAGCTTGCAGGCCGCCGATCCAAGGACGACCGTCAACAAGGGTATGATCTTTAACTATTCGGCCTGGGGTTGGAATATGGTTATTAATGGAAAATACGAATGGAGCGAGATCGCGGATCAGGTGCATGAAACATTCGCGATGGTTGGACCAAAAGTTAACGGTTATTACATCGTCGATGAGGCCAGCTTGTATCAGTACGGTGGCGCAGAGTGGACTATGGGAAAACTAATCCAAAAGAACGGCAAGATGGATATCGAGCCGAATCCTCCGCAGTAAAAACCTTTTTCCGAGAGTCGAAGCGGTGGACGTTTATCCCTTCGGCCACCAGCTTTCGGGCCCCTGAACGATGGCTTTGAAGCGTGAATGTCAGGAACATGGGCCATCATGATCCGACGACTTTTGCTAATTTCGCGTTTGGACGGGTCATGCCTAAGATCCTGATATTTCCCCGTCCCAAAAGACGCAGTCTGGTAGCGGGAAATCGGATTTTTCGTAGAAAAATTTCGGCGACGGAATCGCGGGAATGTCCTGTATTTGAGATGGTTTGAATCTCGCCACTAAACTCGCACTGTATAGATGACACTTGTGAGTTGACGCTCGAATGATCCAAAAGGCTCGCTTCAAACGGCGGGCCTTTTTTCTTGGGCTCAATTCCGATGCCTTTTCGAGCCGAAGTGTTGCGTTCAATTCTGGCGGCCACCTGCCTGGGCCTGAGGATGCGGTGGTAACAGGGTGGCCGCTCGGATTGAACGCAACACTTGGCGAGAACCAGGTTTTGAAAATCGCAAATCGGCGGGATCAAACCCGGCGGGTGAGGGTGCTATTTTAGCGTTAAAATGCGGTGATTTTTGAGCTTTGGCGGTCTTCGGGGTCAATTTCCGGTATTCAGATGATCGGAGGGTGGGTTTGAGGCATTAGATTCCTATACAGCGCGGCAGAGCATTACTATAGTAAACCGATGCAAATCGTGCGAGCGAGAGAAGAATATTTATCCGAGTTGAACGAAATAATAGCGTCTTCGAAACGCTATTGGAATTATTCCGAGGCGTATTTATCAAAGGCGATTCCGTTGCTCATGCTGTCTTCGGAGTATCTAAAAGAGAATCTTTGTTTTCAGGTAGTTAATGCTGACAACGAGATCGCTGGATTTTTCTCGGTGATAGATGACCGAGCAAATCACTTTCTCGATCATCTATGGATAAAACCTGGATCTATGAGAAAAGGATACGGTCGGCTTGCTATTGATTTTGTGCGGGCTTTGGCGGCCAAAAAAGGTTGGGATAATTTATTAGTCCTTCCTGATCCTGAAGCAGTGCCGTTCTATAAAAAATGTGGCTTTGTCGAGACCGGACTTCGGCGGCCGTCTAGAGTGGACGGTGGTCCTGAATTTGAAATCTTAAGAATGAATATTTCGGATACTAATCTTAGTATTTATTCGCCTCAATTTTTTAGAGAAGATAACTTTAATCTTATTTTGAAAGTCATCAAGGAAAATAGCTTCGCCACTTTGTTGGCATCAAATTCTTCTGGGGCTGTAAGCCATCTTCCTTTTCTTGTGCGCTTAGTAGGTGATCAAGAGGTCGAATTCGTTAGTCACATGGCTAGGGCTAATCCGCAATGGGAAGAGATTGCATTAGCTGGCAAGGCGAAAATTATTTTCGGAGGTCCTCACTCATACATTTCTCCTGCTTGGTATCTACCAAAACTTTCAAATGTTCCCACTTGGAATTATGTAGCTATTCATGCGTTTGGAGATTTCAAAATCGTTTCTGAAAGAGATGAAGCAAGTAAATTAATGAACGATTTAATCGAGGAGTTCGAAGGAATCTACGGAACAAATTGGACGCTCCCTTCTGATCAAAATGCCACTCAGGCAATGATGGATCAGATCGTGATTTTTAAGATTGAAAACGTAAAGATAGAGTCGAAATTCAAGTTGAGCCAACAACAGGATTCAACCAATAGAGAATCGGTTATTGAACAACTCAAGAAGCACGGGAACGAGAATCTATCGGTTCTCATGGAAATGACGAGGAAAACAAAGTAATGCGTCGCCACTCATACATATTTTTCTTTCCTGTCATTGTCGTCCTTTCAGGATCTGTAGGTAACTGGGTCTGTCCTAAGGTTTAACGCAACACTTGGCGAGAACCGTGTTTTGAAAATCGCAAATCGGCGGGATCAAACCCGGCGGGTGAGGGCGCTGTTTCAGCGTTAAAATGCGGTGGTTTTTGAACTGTGGCGGTCTTCTAGGCCAATTTCCGGGATTCAGATGATCGGAGGGTTTGGGCATTACATTTCAATCCAGTCTACCCCGATCATTCGCAACTCTTCACAATCGGATTTGCCTCGAATGATATTTATTTTTTTGATCATTTCAGCTATTCGAGTCTGAATTTCCAGCGCATCTTTCTTTGAAATCGACATAAGAGAGCTATATGCGAGATCGCCCGGCTTAAGATTTGCGTGCTTTTGCATCGCGCACACTCGCCAATTCGAATGATGCTTGGATATCAAGGGAGAGCTAGCCTCGATGTGGGTGTAAGAAGGGCCAGGCGAAATAATTCCGTTTTTCTCTTCGCAAAGGCCCGTAGAGATTAAAAACTTGAGCTTCTCCATCAACTCTCTCCGCGAAAGATTCAGTCTTTGTGCGATCGCCTCTGCGCTCTGAAACTCAGGAATCGAGCTTAAAACGCGAACAGCGCTGTAGAGCCAGGAGGAATAGAAAACCATTTGTTGGTCTTTCGTCAGTCTCTGGTCATGAGGAAGAGAGAGCGAGAGATCGTTTTTCTGCCCTTGAAGCCGCTTGAGCTGCTTCAACAACTTCGATTTCAAATTGCTATCACCGGCGCGATCGTATTGGACGAGACAAAGGAAGTATTCCGATTCATGGTCCGTCAATCCAAGATAGTCCGTCATTTTTGCGGCCTGCTCCATCGATAATGGCTTTCCGCCGCTTAAGATCTGACTGAGACTCGACGAATGGACTCCAAGTTTCTTGGCCATTTTCGCATAGACCCCTCTGCCTTCGCCCGAAGCGCCAAGTTGCGCTCTCACGAAAGCCCTGAAATCATCAAATTCATAAATTGACATGCATGCCTACCTATTTGTTAGCCAGAAATACCAATGATTAGTTTATTAATTAGCTAACAAAAACCTATCCGACAAGGTTTTGTTCAATTATAAATCTTATCCGTGAGGCCCTGCCGTCGAGGAGAGCATATGAAAGCCCTTTTATTCTTAAGCTTATTGATCTGCCCTTGTCTCGCTTTCTGCGCCACTGGCGGAGTCGGCGATGGCGGTGGGGGTATAGGCGTGAAGTGTGAAACGGAGTTACGAGTTCTCGATCTCTTCGAAAGTGAAGTGATTGGAGTGCAAAAACCAGATCGAACGTATTTAGATCTCCAGCAAAATCTGGCTTACTACACTCCGTTTTTTATTCGACACTTCAACGATGCACCGGGAGTGCCCGGTGAAGAAGCAACAATTCGTATCGTAAAGATGTTCGAATCTATGTTGCGCGATTTTCAATTTATACCAGCAGGTGAGCGTTTGAAACCCACTGATGATGCCACGATTGGGCCGTTGCCGGCAGGTTGTCGAAAGGTGCAGATTGCCGTGCAAGACAACCAAGGCAAGATTCAAGTCGACCGCGAACTTTGGGACTTACTACCTTCCCGAGATCGTGCAGCACTACTCTTTCACGAATGGATTTATCAGCGCGCTCGTAGCTACAAAGTAAATAAATCAGACAAAACAAGAAAGCTCGTCGGAGATTTATTTTCCGAAAGCAAACCACAGCCGCAATTGGGTGACGTATGGCGCTCACCCAGCGTCGCTTGGTGCGGTTTTGGTATTGCCGGTGATGCCGAGGTTTTTGAAGTTTTTCTGGGAGAAGAGAGCCAAAATGGAATATTGGGATTGCGATTCTATTTTCGTGGTTTTCGCGGCGAATACGTAACTCTAGCGAAGACGGGATTTGCGGCTGACTTGACATTAGCTGACATTTTGGAACGCCAAATTTCTCTCACTAAAATAAAAATCAGCGATGGTTCGGAACTGGAGCTTGAGAGAAACGGAACAAGACTGACACTGAGAGCTGCCGGCAACCCACTGCTCGCCCCCTCTGGCGGCTTTTGTGAGTTGGCGCAGTCGAGAAAGTAAGAAATCAGGAGGCTCTATGAAAATTTTTGTATTCTGTTTTATCTTCTCTATTGTGCATATTGCCTTGGCTGAGTCTGTGCCTTTTGGCTACAGTTCTCAAGCACCAATTCAAATCGAAGACCATGCGTGGCTTGTCAAAAGACCCGTCTACCTGGTCGGTCAAAAGAACTACTGGGTGGGGTCCTATACCATCACCGAGAATTATGAGCCTACAGATCTGGGCAAAATTGATTCCCTGATTTGCAAACGTCTTGGGTTTTCAAAATCTCGCCACAATTCACGACGAGAAATCCAACCCGGGACCCTCGGGGAGCCATTCAATTTCATTGCTGTTGATGGCAAGGGGTCAGTGCTCAAGTTTACAGATGCATCGACTTCGGTTTACGGTTTCATTACTTTTTGGGACGAACTCATCTGCGAGAGATAGGTGCTACGCCACAATCTCTTGGCTCGATCATCAATCACTTTGATCTGTAGGGTTTGAAGCTCGATTGTTCTCAAGAAGCCTAGCCGCCGGAAAGTCGCTCAGTTGCACTCCGGTCAGGAAAGCACTTGGAGCTTCGGATAAAAAAAGGGCCGCGATAAACGCGGCCCTTAACATTTCTGCTTCCTTTAGAATACTTACGGCGGGGGCATGATCGAAGATGCCACGACGGCCGCTTCTTGAGGGCCGTCTGCGGAAGAGGGAGCCGCTTCAGTCTTCCGTTGTTCCTCTTGCGCTTTCAGCAGAGCCTTTTTCGCCAGAAGCTCCCGTTTAGAAGCTGACACAGACCCATGTGAACACCGGGCTATCCTCGAAATCTCCCTAAAACTGAGTCCCGCTTCTAAAAGCGAGTGGATCAAAGCATCGTTTCTCTTACGCTCTCGCCCAATGCGTTTGCCTTTCGCCTTTGCGTTTTGAAGGCCCGCGATCACGCGATTTCTGATAATTTCCCTCTCCATTTGCGCGAGCGCCCCGAGGATGGTGAAGAGAGCCAATCCCATTGGAGAGTTCGTATCTAGCTGTTCCGTCGTCGAGACAAAACGGATGTTTTTCTCTTTGAATTTCTGGAGCGCCTTCAGTAGATGACTCACGCTTCGAGCGAAACGGGAGAACGAAAACACGATCACCTGCGAGCATTCTTGCTTTTCTACTCGTGCCATCATTTCATTGAGCGCCGGACGGCTTTCCTTTGCGCCCGAAATGCCGTGGTCAATGAACATCTCGTAGTTCTGTAGCCCTTGCCGAGAGCAATAATCAAGAAGCGCGAACTTTTGGCTCTCGACATTTTGGTCGTTCGTGCTGACCCGGAGATACAAAAAGACCTTAGGCTGCTCCAAGTCCATTTGTTGAGTCGCCCCGGCGTTTGTTGATGAACCGACTTTTTGTCCTTCGATTTCTGAATTTGATATAAGAGGTCTCCTTTGAACGTAAAAAGAAAACCCACTTCCTGAACGATTTCAGGATCATTTCGTATTTTTTATTCCGCCCCGGTCTCCTTTCGGTTTTTGTAATGAACGAGTCATTTGTGTCAGGGACGGTAGCCCCTGAGACGCCTTTTCAAGTGCGGCCTGCTTGACGGTATCGTGAAACCTCTTAAGGGCCATGCTTCCGCCAAGAGCCATCGCGATTGTTACGACGATCCCAATAACGTCCTTCATTCTGTACCTAGCCTTTCCTTTTTCTCGGCCTGAGCCATTGTTAAAAAACGGCTCTTTGAAAGCTAAAAAGGATGAGCAAGCGAGGCCGACAAACCAACGAATCCGTGAAGCCAACGTGTAGCCAGAATGTAGCCAACTTCCGTGATTGCGCGTGATGAAGTGTGACGTCCTTCATCGGTGGAATCTCTAAGTGATTGAAACCTTTTGTCTGTGATTTTCAGTTCTTACGATTTTTTTGATCTAAACTTGCGATAAATTTGGCGGGGTGGACGGGACTCGAACCCGCGGCCTTCCGCGTGACAGGCGGACGTTATAACCAACTTAACTACCACCCCGCGCCAGTTTTGGAAGTTGGTAATCTAAGGGCTCGGGGACCCAGAATCAAGCAATATGTCCGCGGAATTAGTGGCTTGCCGCTCTGCCTTCAGCCGCGCTTTCGGCCGCGTTGGACTGTTGCATGCGGACCACGTTGTCCCAGATCTTTTTGGACACCGGGCCGGGCAGCCAAGTCTGTAAATTTGAGGCAATCTGCGGGTTTGTGGCGCTCCACTGGTACAAAACTTCGGCTTTTAGACCGGCCAGTTGCTCGCGGGCCGTCTTCTCCATCTTGGCGTCCTCAACCTGACCGTCTTGGACCACTTCGCGTAAAACTTCAGCAGCGGCGGTCTTATCGCCCTCTTTTAAAGCCTCCAGAATCAGGTCGATGGCCGCATCTTGCTCGCGCATCACTTCCATCGAGCGGCTGGCGACCTTTAGGCGGGCCCCCAGAGCTCGGATCAACAACGTGTTGTGCAGCAGATCCTCACGTTCGCGCTTTTCTACATCATTAAGAAAGACCTTGGTTTGCAGATCCAGATAGGTCGTTAGCTCTTTTTGAAACTGAAACGGCTGTACCATAATGTCCCTCCCCATCTCCACACCAGACACTTGCGTGGCGGCGGGTGTAGCCTGAACCGGGGTTTGCGATTGCACCGGCGTTTGCGGTTTCTCGGCAGGATCTCGACCTGCTTCGGTTGAACTGGGAAGCGACCTCGTTACCGAGATCGCCCACCACGCGAGAACTAACGCTATCGGGACAAAGACCACCCGTCTCATTTACCGAACACTCCATGGGTCAAGTTGTTGCGGAACAAGACTCGGTTCAAGTGCTTCTTACCTTCGTTTTGGAAGTAGGCCGTGCCGTTCAAGTAGCCGTTCGTCACCACGATATTTTTGTGGAGCGAGGCCGACTTCACGAACACGTTGTACACCTTGCCATGGTACTGAGTGACCTCGGCGCTGACGATCTCATCGAGCTCGCCGCCCAAGCGCACCATGCTCTCACCCACTTGGAAGTCGCGGGCTTCCTTCATGCGACCATCGGCCGTCAAAACCGGGTGATTGGTCGTTAAGCTTACTCGACCACCCGACTTCATCACGAAATTCACGATCTCATGGTCGGTGTCCTCAAGCTCCGTCACCCAGTTGTCTACGGCGGTGCGCACAACACGCTTCGCGCTCATCGAACTGTTGGACTGCAGAGTTCCGACGTAAGCGAACTTCTCCTGCCAAGATTGCAAGAACGGAGCGTACTGCAGCTTACCGTTCTTTTCTCTTTGTCCCATGATCATCTCTTCAGGACGGGCGCAGGAAGCCGAGCACACTGCGGCGATGTACACCGTTTCGGGCAACACGCAAGAGCCGCTGGCATCGGTCGGAGCCTTCCAAGTTTTCTCGGGCTTGTAGGCGCGATTCATAAAGGTCGCATACACTTCGTGACCGCCGAAGTAGAGCGTATTTGTGCTCTTACCTTTGCCGGATTCATAACGATCCATGCCAGCCAAGAAGTCTTTGATCATCGGAACACTGGCTGCGCACTTCAACATCCACTGATAACGACCCGTGGCTTGCGTCGGGCTTAAGGAATCATGCGAACAACGGTAAGGAACGTAGTCGCGGCAGTATTTCTCTTCTTGCCACGGACCCTCTTGGCGAGTAGTCGAAGCAACCTTCACTGCATGGTCGATACAGGCATAGTTACTGGTCACCACCACCTGACGGACTCTGGAGATCACGCCGATTTGATTCTCGGGGCAGATATCCGACATGCCGCCGTCTTCTTGAATCGTTTCGCTTTCCGAGCGCTTCACAGCCTCGGGATTACCATCGCACACGCGCTTCACAACCGGAGCTGGACCCACACAACGGTCAGCCGGAGCCAATTCGCCAGTGCTGCTATTGCGACATTCAAACATGCGCTGCTGTTCACCACCGCAAGCAGCCGAACATGCTGAATAAGATTCCGAACCAGCCCATACATAAGTGGGACATTCGCCCGGAGTTTTCAAAGTGCCACGCATCGTGTTCGAGGTCAGCACTTGGCCGTCCTTACACATCTGCTCCGACACCTGGTTGAAGATATCAAAGATACCGGTTTCACCGTTGGGGCAAACTTTCGGAACGCTTTCCGAACCCGTGATCACACCCGTCTTCACAGTGCCATGAGCACCGAAGCCTGGGCACGGCTCATGACACACAAGATTTGAGTGCGCCGTCGATCCACCCAGCTGACCATTCGAGCAAGAGCGAGTTTCGGCCACAGTCGAGCAAGCCCCCGTGGGCGTAGTGCTTGAGTAGAACGTTTTGCTAGCGCCATCAGCCAGATAGTACTTGCCACCGATGAGCAATAGACCCAAAGTCGCCGGGTTCGCGCCGTTCAGCGCCGAGGCCGGCACTTCACAAGCTTGGCCCATACATGCGCCTTCGCTGATCAGCTGTTTGCTGCGGCCGGTTTCGACCCAGCGACGGATATCGCCCACCACATTGCACTGCTGTTGAACCACATCGCGATACGAATCCGTACGCGAACCGTTCACTCCGCAAGACGCGTTTTCAGTGTAAAGCTCACCATTGATTTGGCGCTGTTGACCGACCTCTGAACATTCGTTGGGATCGGTGCCGGGATCAGTACCATCGTCACCGCCAGGGTCTTCGCCACCGGGTGCAACCACGATATCGATGGACAAGGTAGCGAAGGGCTGTTGCTGTTCACCAGTATAAAGGCCTACGGTCACATGATAGGCACCGGGTGTGGTGTACGTGTGCTGCACAGTCTGCGTTCCTACCGACGGGCTACCGTCAGCAAAGTTCCACGACAGACGGTTAATATAAGTCGTCATGCAAGTCGGAATAAAAAGAGACAATGAGATCGGAGAACCTACAACCGTGGTCGTCGGGCCCGAGATCGCCAGCTGATTGGCGCAATTCATAATGTCATTGGCCGGCAGGATCTGAATCGTGTGCGTGGCCACTGAGGTGTCGCCATCAGCCAAAGTGGCCGTCACTGTCACATTGTAAGTGCCGGCGCTATAGAACGTGTGTTCGATGGGGCCAAGAGAGTTCTCTTGCGGTTGACCATCGCCAAAATTCCACACCGCATTTGTGATGCCGACACCGACAGGAACCACCAATTCAAAATGGCTATCTGTTTCGGCCACGCCTATTTGCGGAGCATTGATACCAAGGCCTGCGGTCACCACTGTCTTAAAAGACATGGCGTAAGGAGCGGCCGCGCCCTTTTCTTGCACCTGCGCGGTCACCACATAGGCGCCGGGTTTTCTATATGTAGATGTGACCACAGAACCATCGCCAAGCGGTTTGCCGCTAGCTGATGCCCACGACACCGTCTGGCTGGGGGAGCAATTCACATCTTCATTCAATTTATAATGAACGGTTTGGCCAGGAGAAGCACCCGAGTCACCTTGAATCGCCAGGTGTTCCGTATCGACAGCCTTTTGGCTTACGCAGGACATGCGATTGATTTCACTTTTACCGTTGGCTTTGAAGCTCGACGGTTTGCAACCAACTGTGGTTACCGCTATTCCCATCAACACCGTGACTAAAAGGTTTTTCATGGCCCGATCTCCTTGGCTTGAGACCATCGTCGCCTGGCGTCAGGATTTTTCATAGAAAATCAGGGGATACGCTTCAACGTGAAACCTTTGTCTGTCGACAAAACTGACGGAATTTTTCGACCGGGAAAATGTGCGCAGAACTGTCTAACGAGTTTTTTGAAAAGCGTTAATCTTTTAAACGCCACGCCCATGCGTTATGTGGAAATTCCGAATCGACTTGCAGTCGATTGGATAAAAAAATCCGTTCACCAGGCATGTAGAGCCCCGGCACCTGCGGGATGTCGGCGCGTAATTTTTCAATCACCTGGCGCTCAATCCCCTGTCTCTTTTTGAGATCGAACTCAGAATCGAGCTTATCCAGCAGAGCATCGACCTCTTTTGAACTGAATCCCGAGAGATTGTAGGGAGCCGCCGTCCGCCAAGTGACCGCATGAGCCACTTCGCTCACCCCGCCCTGCGCGGCGACCACGTCAAACTTGCCCTCAGACAAAGTCTTCCACCACTGCGAAGTCTCTTCGAGCCGCTTGATCTTTACGCGCACGCCGGCCTTGGCCGCATCTTGCGCGTACAAAGACACCCAGCGCTCACTCTGACTGGAATTCACCATCACCGTAAAACTAAGATCTTGGCGCTCGCCATTCACGACCTTATCGAGCACGGAATCCTTATTGGAGTCGCTCCACCCCGCCTCCCGTAAAAGCTGGGTGGCGCGAGCTCTATCAAAAACCACGGGTTTACCCGGGGGATAGTAGGTCATCTTCGGCGAAAACATATCGAGCGCGAGCTCAGCCCGCCCACTATAGACCTTCATGTTGAGCATAGGACGATCCCATAACACCAAGAGAGCCTCGCGCACGCGACGATCATGAAACAGCGGGCGGCGCAAATTGAGATCTAAACCTAAAGCTTCACCTTTGCTGACTTGGTTGTCATAGAGACGAAATTTTTTGCTATCGATGGTGAGCTTTTCAGGCATCGCGCCGGTCGGCAGAACGAACTGATCCAGCTCACCCTTTTTAAACATGTCTTCAGCAAGCTTGGCGTCCGTAACGGTTTTGATCAGTAGGCGGAAGGCAGGCCTGCCACTACCCCACCAGTCCGCAAAGGGCTTAAGCTCCAACGCACGCCCACTCTCGAAACGCGCCACTTGAAAAGGCCCAGTCCCAATCAACTGTGTGCGCCGGGCGACTGCATCCGCCGTGGCGTAAAACGACTGCGGTAAAATGCGCATTGTGATCAGCACATTTTGAAAAGCCAAATAGTTGAGTTTCTTCATGCGAAACTCAACGGTTCGCGCATCGATCACTTTGGCCTCAGAGATATCCTCAAACAGGCCGCGCCAAGAGGCCGCCTCAAACTTAGGATCGAAGTAGGCGTCAAACGTGAACTTCACGTCTTCGGCGCCAAGCTCTTTACCATTATGAAACTTCACGCCCGAGCGCAGCTTTATGCGGAAGGTGGAAGCCTTGGTGTCCACGCTCCAACTCTCGGCCAGCCATGGGATCATCTCTTTGCTTAAAGGGTGGGTGCGCGCCAACGGCTCGATCACATTGCCCGTGGCCTGATAAGTGTCGATACCCGACAGCGTAAACGGGTCCAGTGAGGTCAGGCGCGTGATGATAGCCATCACCACCAATAGGGTCTTCATGATTTCAACGGCTTATGGGCAATGACTTTAAGCTCCACCGCAATCGGCGTGGGCAGACTTAAAACCTCGACTGTGGTGCGGGTCGGGCCGATTGAAGCGAAGTACTCGCCATACACCTTGTTGAAGGTCTGGAAGTCCTGCTTCATGTTGGTGAGAAACACCGACACATCCACCACATCTTGAAGGCTTGCGCCCATATCCTCTAAAACCATTCGGATATTCTCAATCACAGAGCGTGTCTGGGTGGTGATGTCGTAGCTTACGACCTTGCCCGCGGCATCCTGAGTGACACCGGGGATCTCTTTGCTGCCCGCTTGGCGCGGCCCCATACCCGAAACAAAGATGAGGTCTCCCACACGGCGGGCGTGGGGATATGGACCGACAGGCTCAGGAGCTCTTTTGGAATATAGTTTCTCGCTCATAGCGAGAGAACTTACAACACACCCGTTCCTTGGATCAAACGTTGCGCGGTCTGGCTTGAAACACCATCCTGATAGGTGATCTCCAGCGTGTCGTTAACGACGCCAAGCACGAGTGGCGTGAAATGCACAGAGACCGTACAGGTGGCGCCGGCCGCCAAAGTCGCGCCGCAGGTACCACCTGAGCCAGGATAACTACCGCCGGTAAAGGCAAACGGGGCCGCAAGGCCTGAACCATTCAATGAAGTGGCACTGACGCCGCCCGAATTGGTGATGGTGAAGTACTTCTGCTGCGAAGAGGCGATGGCCACGTTGCCATAGTCATAGCTCGGGTCAGAGATAGTCAGAAGCGCAGGGGCAACACCCTGTCCGTCGAGATCGCGCGTGGCGTTTTGGCCCTGTACGGCATCATGATAAAATACATTCAGAGTGTCTTGATGAGAGCCGCCGCCAGCGGGCATATACATCACAACCAATGTGCAACTTGCCCCACCGGCCAACGTGCTCGCACAAGTGCCGCCCGTACCGGGATAAACTCCACCCTGAAAACTGAAAGGGGCCGCTAAACCGGTTTCACTCATCGCGGTGGCCGGCAACTGCCCGCTGTTCGTCACAGTGAATGTGTGAGTGGCCACACCACCACCGTAAGTGACAGGGCCATAGTAATGAGTCGGTCCATCGGAGATCGTCAGGAGCGCAGGATTGGCACCAATACCCGTCAAGGGCCGTGTCACAACCTGTGCACCCGCGCCATCATTGTATGAAATCTGCAAGCTGTCGTTAAATGTTCCGGACGACGACGGCATGTAGTTTAAAATGACCGTACAATTTGCACCGCCAGGTATAGTCGCGCCGCAAGTGCCACCTGTCCCCGGATAGGACCCACCCTTAATGAGATAAGGCATGCCCGTCACACTGCCAGAAAGTCCAGTCGCTGCGCTGGTGCCACCATTGCTGATGGTGAAGACCTTCTCGCCCGCCGTACCCACAGGCATCGTCCCGAAACTGTAGGTCGGCCCATCGGAAATGATCAGGAACGCCACCGTTTGGCCCGAGCCCTGAAGATTTAAATTGATCGTCTTGTTCTCCGCTTGATCAAAGTAAGTCAAAGCCAGCGTGCCTGAATGAGCTCCGGTCGCAACCGGCGCGTATTTCACGACAATCGTACATGAGGCCATGCTAGCAATCGAGGTCACGCACGTGCCCCCGGTTCCCGGATAAGAGCCACCTTTATAAGAAAACGGCGCGGAGAGCGCACCGGCGCTCAGCGCGGTCGCCGTCTCAGCTCCCATGTTTTCAACCGTCACGGCGTACTCTGCAAAAGCGCCGTTGGTGACAGAGCCAAAGTTATAACTGCTGCCAACAGTGTAACTCAAAGCCGCCGTTGTCACCCCTGTGCCACCCATAGGAACCTGCAGATTCTGTACGGTCGTGCCATCGTTGTAGCTGACATTGAGAGTGGCGGGAAAGTAAGCCGCACTGGCTGGCGCGAAATCAATGCTCAGCGTACAGCTTGCACCCGCACCCAACGTCGATGAGCAAGTGCCACCGGTGCCAGGATAGGTTCCGCCCTTAAATGCAAAAGGCGTGGTAAGACCGGTTGCCGAGAGCGCCGTGGCCGCTCCACCCGAGTTGTTCACAGTCAACGTCGCGCTCTTTGTCGTTCCGATACCGACAGATGCAAAGTTATAGGAAGTAGTTCCATGTGCCATCGCCAAGAGAGCAGGACCGCTGGGAGTGGAAACATCCGGCGTGACACTAAAGAAGGGCGCTGTGCAATCTTCGAACTTAGTTGAGCCGGTCATCGAGGCGGTAATATCGACCGTCACATTCCCCGGCAGCAGATCAAGCTGCTTGTAACCTACGATATGCGGTGAAGACAAACTGGTGCGCGCCGTTTTCGGAGCCGTTTCTGCTTGTACGCAGGCAGCCGACGAGGTGGCGCCAAAAGCCACGATAGTAATCAAGCGACTTGAACCCGAGGGAACACTTAGGTCAATGGTGCCGGCGGTCGCCGAGACCGTACCCGACAACAAACCGTACTCAAGAACCGTGGAGCCATTTAGATTTTTACAGGCTTTGTTTTTTAGCGCGGTTTCAGGACCGCTCACCAAAACGGCATAGCACGCCACTTCCGACATATTGCTGGGGTCGCTTAAGCCCCAAGATGTGCTACCCGAAGACGCGGTGAGAGCTTCTAAAGCTAAGGTTTTCGCAGCTGGAAGTTGGAGGCGAACCCGCGCCGGACCGTCGACTTTGCGAGCGCAAGCCACGGATAAAAGCACCAGAGCACTCAGCTGCAAGAGCTTTGAAAACGCACGTACGTACTGCATCCGCCAACCCCTAAGTTTGTTAACCTATATATAGGATCGGCGTAGGTCCGGGTCAGCTTGACCAGTTTTACATGAAAACGCGCACTTATACCTTTTGATCTCGTTTTGGTGCGCGTTTTATAGCTGACCCCTCCCTTTGCAAATATCAGCTAGTGCAGTTTCTTGAAATGCTTTTGGAAATCCTCATCCTGCAAAAGTCGCGTGCAAATCTGCTGTCCCAAATTGCGACCGGCTTGCACATCACTCGGATGATGCACGCCTGCGATCACGCGCAGCTCACCTAACTCGTGCCCATACTCAAGCAATGCTTCGCTCTTCTGAGGCAAGAGAGCCGCAAGCAAACATGACGTCGAGGAAGCCACTGTGGTGTGAACACTGGGATAGGCTTTGTTGCCTCCGGGACGCGAGATACAAGGCTTGATGCGTGCGTCTTCGTTGTAAGGGCGCGGACGCAAATACTCGTCTTTGAATTTGCCGCCGATCTTAGCGGCGTAGCGACCGACCTTATCAAATAGCGGCGCATAGTCCTTGAGTTGCTTTGCCGTGAGAAGCCCGGAAGGCTTGTACATGACCTCTAAGTCAGGATGCTCTTGCGCGGCCGCAGCGTCGCACAGCTGCTTCGTGCGAGTCGCTTGATAATTTAGAAGTACGTCGAAATCTCGCTCGAACTCGACTGAGCCCTTCGCCGGCGGCGGCCCTAGCGTGTAATCGTTCGCCGGAATTTTGTTCCAGTCGGCGGCATGCGACAATGTCGCAAAAACGGTCAACGCAATCAGTGTGAATGTTTTCATTTTTCCCCTCCCCTTATTCTTAAACTATCCCCAAAGCCCATTTTGTCCGCCGGGCTCAAAGTACCAGCGGTCAATATCAGGATCCCATTCATCCCACGTCGGAATCGCGCGCAACGCCGCCAGATATTTCGGCGGTACCACCTTCGGTACCAAGAAGGCCTTTTGCCGGCGCAGCGGATAAGGATTACGCAAAGTGAATCCCAAAACGCCCAGAATTCCGCGCGCCACATACCAGGTCGCTTGCGGATTCCAACCATGCGCGATTTTGATCACAACACCTAGTCCCTCCGGATAGTCCTTGTGGACAATGCCCATGCCGAGGAGACCATCGGCGCCCTCTTTCGCGATGACTTGGCCGGCGCAGGACTTCATGACCGTGGTGTCGAGGCGGTTAAAGCCGCCCACCAGATCGGGATAGCGGATCATCGACTCCCAAATCCAGTCTTCGGAACGCATCTTCGCCAAACCCGCATAGCATTGCGCCAGTTCTTTCACGCTCATCGCCACCGTCGGTAAACCGTCACCATCGCGCGCGATGCGCTTAGGTTTAAAGTCCGCTCCCAAATAGCGCTTCACCACTTCAAGATACTCTTGAAACACTTTGTGCGAAGGCAGGGTGTAGCCAGCACGGTTCCAGCCCTTAAGGCGAGCGCCTTTTAAAATAGCGGCGTGATGGCCGGAGCTATTGTTAAACCAACGGCGCGGGCGGCGCACTTGCCGACCAAACTGCACCAACGGCAAGTCAAGCGGGGTCTGCATCAACCCCCATTCGCTTTCACTTAAAAGCGATTGCGACACCTCAACGTGCTCGGCCGTGCCGTTGTGCGAGGACACCGAGATCGCCTTTTGCCGCCAATCGGTAGTACCTTCAAGCTCCTTCGCAAAAACCTTTACGTAAAACGGCTTCATCATCGAACGCCCGTAGCACAAGACATTGCCACCGAACGAATGCAGCTCTTTGTTGCCGCTATACCAAGCCACAGCGCCGTGAATGGTATTTTCGCTCACACCGTTGCGGCGGTAATCAACCAAAGGCTCCCATTCGACATCACGGCCCGTGGGAATGCCCTCGCTGGACTCCCCGAACGGATCGTCGGGATAGACGTCTTTGACGTCGATAAAATCACTCATGCAAAGCCTCTTGAGTGAGCGCAGGCTCGCCGGTACCGCCTAAAACATTGCGCTCGCCGGAGTAGCTATCCGGATCTGACTCGTCAAATTCCAGATCGCGGGCGGCCTTATCCGAGGGCGTAAGCGAAATCACCGCGGCACCACTGCCGTAGATGGGCTGATACTCCATCACATTGCCGGCGTAGAGATTGTTCTGCCCCATCAGCGCCGCCAGCCACCAAAAGGGCTTGAAATTGGCCACTTTGTTCACACGAGCTTCTTTGTGAAACTGCCGCGACAGCTGCGACACGTCCTCAAGGCGTCCCTCCTTGAGGAACTCCAAGAATTTGAGATTCCACTCCTGATCCTTCAACGAATGAATATGATCATCCTTGGGTTCGGTCTTTTGCGTGTGAATGCGATTGGACAGCGAACTCACAATCACCGCCACCGCTTTTTTGCCCTGCTTTTCAAGTGCATCACGTGCAGCCTTGCCGAGCACCAACGTTTCCGCACGGTCGGCATAAACATTGGAAGACACAATCACACACGGCAGCTTGTTCTGCGGATTGATCAGTTTGGACACCACAACCGATCCGGTGTCGATGGGAAAGCCATGATAGTCAATGGCGCGGGCTTGTAGCTTGCGCGCCTTGGCCGCTTCGACATAAGCGTGCGCCAGCTCACTATCGACTTTTAGCTTATAAGGAACGCTACCGAGAGCGTGGAACTCATCATCCACATGCACCCACTCGGGTGTAGGCCGGGCTTGAATCTGATGCCCAATCACACTTGGCCAATAGGTCGAGTAGATCATCAGCACATCGGCATCAAGGGCTGTGATCTCGTCGCGCACACGATCCATGGCCTGACGGACTTTTTTCCACCCCGGATTGGCGTCGGGAGTCAGCACTAGATGCGGCAGTCCCGGCAAAACATAGCCTTTAACGACGTTGTTCATACATTAGCCTCCCGCCATTCGACCACAGCGTTGCCGGTACCAATCACAGTGCCATAACCATGTACTTCCGCCGGATAGGTGGGAAAATCCAGAGCTGAGAGCATCCAGGTCAAACTGCCGCTGTCGGTTTCGGCAGTAGCTTGTTCCGTAAAATCCGTTAACACATCGACGATCTCTTTGGAGCGCCCGCGCTTCATCAGGTCGATCATTTTCATGTCCCAGATGTACTGGTTGTGATTGTTGATGTGTTCGTGACTCATATCTTCCGGAAGCTCGGGCTCGGAAGTGAAATGACGATGACTCAAAGAGTTCGACGACAAGAGCACCACGCGTTTACCGCTCTCTTCAACCGCTTTGCGGGTGGCTTTGCCGAGCTTGAACATCATGGCCTGCAACACATCCATATTGAAATAGCGAGCAGCACCGCAACTGGAAATACCGACAATGGGTTTGTTCCACTCAGGATTGGTCAAATGACAAGAAACGATGGTGCCGTAGTCGATGCGAAAGTCTTTGTTGCGCATCATCTGAGTTTCCAAGCCATCTTGGGCAGCGGCTTGGCAGATCTTTTCCGCCAAATCCACGTCGACTTTTAAATCGTAGTGATAACGAAAGAGATTGGGAAACACCGGATCTACCGAAATGGATTTGAAGTGCGGCACACCTAAAAAGTGCGTGCCGCTATTGGTGCGCCAGTGCGGCGAGTGCACAATCAGCACATCGTACTCGAGCGTGCTGAGCGAACGGCGTAGCCGCTCATAGGCCCAGCGCAAGGACTCCCATCCGCATTCGGCTTTGGGTTCGTTCTGCGGTGGGTTCTCCGCATACACCAGATGCGGCGGATGCGGCGCTAAGATTCCTGCAACTATTTTCCCCTTACCCATGCTCTACCTCACAACTGAATGCAGACCGTTTTGGTCTCGGTGAAGAAATCCAAAGAGTGCTCGCCGCCCTCACGGCCTAGACCCGAAGCCTTGGCGCCGCCAAACGGCATACGCAAATCCCGTTTCAACCATGTGTTCACCCACACCGTGCCTACGCGCAGATCGGCGGCGATCTTGTGCGCTTGATTTAAATTCTTGGTCCATACACTGGCCGAGAGACCATAGGGCGAATTGTTCGCCCACTTCACTGCCTCGTGCGCGTACTTAAATGAATTCAACGTCACCACCGGACCGAAGATTTCGGTTTGGTGAATCTCACTGCAATTGGTGAGATCACCAATCACTGTCGGCCGTAAAAAATAACCGTCCTTAAATGCCGCCGGCAATTCGGGGCGCACGCCACCGGTGAGCACCTTGCCGCCGTCTTTTTTAGCCACTTCCAGGAGGCTTAGGACTTTATCGTACTGAGTTTTGGATACAATCGGCCCCATAAATGTTTTGCTGTCCATCGGATCGCCAACCACCAAACTTTCAACATGCTTGACGAACTGCTCGGTGAATTCTTTGTAGATGTCCTCTTGCACCAGGATTTTGGAACCACAAAGGCAGATCTCGCCCTGATTTAAAAAGCTAGCGCGCGCGATCTGCGGGATCACCTTTGCCAGATCAGCATCTTTCATCACGATGGTGGCGTTCTTTCCACCAAGCTCTAAGCTCAGTTTTTTCACATAAGGAGCAGCCAGGGTCTGAATCTTTTCGCCCGTGGCGGTGCCGCCGGTAAACGAGATCAGCGGCACACCCGGATGCTTTACCAGGTAAGCGCCGGCCGGGTCCCCCTTGCCAAACACCATATTGACCACGCCTTTAGGCACTCCTGCCTCGTTGAGAAGCGAGCCCAACATAAATGCGGTCTTCGACGTCCACTCCGACGGCTTACACACCACAGTGTTGCCGCAAGCTAGGGCCGGCGCAATCTTCCAAGTCAAAAGATAAAGCGGCAGATTCCATGGTGAGATCAATCCGGCCACGCCGACCGGCTGACGTAAAACGTAATTGATGGCTTCGCCGTCCATATCACTGGCCATTTCGTGTTTGTGCAAAATGGCGCTGGCAAAGAAACGAAAATTTAAAGCCGCGCGCGGAATATCCAGTGTGCGCGAAAGATCTAAAGGCTTGCCAACATCTTCGCTTTCAGCGCGCGCCAGTGCTTCGCGGTGCTGATCAATCAGATCGGCCACGCGATTTAAAATCTGACTGCGCTCAACGGCCTTTTTCTCCGACCACTCGCTAAAGGCGCCTTGCGCCGCTTTGATCGCCAATACCACATCGACTTCGGACGAATCCGGCAGCTCATAGATCTTTTGCGCCGTCATCGGGCTGATTTTATCTAGGTACTTGCCTTCGTTCGGAGCGACAAACTCGCCGCCTATAAAATTCTTGAGCTGTTCCACTCATCACCTCGCCAGCGCCGGCGCCACTTGTTCCATAAACACGCGCATACTTTTCTTCACCGACTCATTGTCGTGATTGTTAAAGTCAAACCACAGCATCAAACGATCTTCGGGATGATACTTGGCGCGAATCTGCTCGATCAAAGCCTCAGGGCTGCCGGCCAGTGTGTTGCCCACCGCTTGATCGACTTTCTTTTGATCCAAAGTGCCTTCCATCGCCTTCCAATAGTTGGTCCAGGCTTTGGCCGCCGCCGCTTTAGCCCTCGCGGTTTGCGCCTCTGAAGACAGCCCCGATGTAGCGTCTAAGAATACCATCGCCGTGCGCGGCATCTTGTCGCGCGTCCACGGGCCACCGTCGGGATGATAGACCTTCTGCATGCGCTTATGCGTCTCTTCAATCACCGCCGGAGGCGTGATCGAAAGATTAAATACTCCCACCGGCATATAGCGATTGGCCAATTCTTGCGAAGCCGGATCATGCGTGCCAATGGTCAAATTCAAAAGCTGCAGCGGGGCTTCAAATGGAATCACCCCTAGATGTTCAAAATCCCAGAACGGCGCCAACTCCACTTGCTCACGCCCGGCGACTTGGCGAACGGCTTCCCATTCTTGGGGGTTGCGGAAATCGGCGGCGCTCAAAACCTGAGTGGCGACATCGGCGCGAGAGATTTTTTCTCCCCGTAACAGACGCAAGAAGATCTCGACCGCCTCTTGCAAAACTTTACCCTTAACCGCAGGCCATGCGGCTTTCTCAACGGCGTTGCGTGGAACAATGCCATACGGGCGATTGGAAAACTCAAAGCGCCCTGACGCAAAACCGATGTTCAAACGGCGGCGCTCATCAGGTGAAAGCCCATGCAACGATAAAAACGTGCGAATGGCTTCGGCGTGGGCAATAGGCCCGCCGTTACACAAAATATTACGAATGGCCGAGCCGACCTCGATACGCTTGGTGCGCGCGAAAATCAAATGCGCCACTTGCAAGATGTCGGTGTTCAAACCGATCTCTCCCTTGAAGTGCGGGATCACCGGCTGGGGACCATGCTTCTGAATTTCACAAGAAAGGTGGGTTTCGGCCACCCAAGCGGTGCCGTAGCCCAACTCATCGGCCAGCGTCACCTGGTCGAAGAAGTTTTGAAACATCACCTTTTCCGACGGCATGTAGCCGTCCACATCGGTCTGACAGATGGAAAAAAAGACGTCGAACTTCAAAACGCCCCCGTGCGGCCGCCATCCACCGGCAACTGAGTGCCTGAAATATAAGCGGCTGCCGGAGAAGCCAAGAAGGCAATGGCCTTTGCGGTTTCTTCCGGCGAACCGATACGGCGGGCCGGAATCGTCTCAATCCAATCGCGGCGAATGTCGTCTTCGCTGCGACCACTCTTACCTGCCGCGCCGGTGATCAAAGACTCAAGCCGCGGCGTTTCGGTATAGCCAGGCAAAATATTGTTCACGGTGATCCCCAGCGGCCCCAACTCCAAAGACAAAGTCTTTGCCCATGAGGCCATGGCGGCCCGGATCAGATTGGAAACACCCAGATTGGGAATTGGGATTTTTACGGATGTCGACAGCACGTTGATGATGCGACCATACCCCTCAGCCTTCATCCCCGGCAGCAGGGCGCGCAAAATCAGCTGTGACGCCATCACATGTCCACGAAAAGCTCTTTCCATCTCATCGGGGCTGGCTTCGCTCAATGGACCTGCCTTAGGCCCGCCGGTGTTGTTCACCCAAATGGTCACCGGGCCCGCATCGGCCACAACCCGTGCTAAGCGGGCGGCCACATCCTCGGTACGCTCTAAATCCAAAGCCAGGGTGCGGTGCTCACTGGCGTTGGGCAGCGAGGCTTTCACCTGCTCCAAAACGTCGGAGCGGCGAGACATCAGAATGACGCGGGCTCCAGCCTGGGCCAGAACCCGGGCGGTGGCTTGGCCAATACCCTGTGAAGCTCCTCCAACAAGGGCTGTACGCCCCTCAAGCGAGATCTCGATGCCACACCTCCGTCAGTCTTGCCGCATTGTGGTTAGCCGCCTGAAACCAGTCAAGATAAACTGCTGGGCGTGAAGAAGAGCGGCAAAACCCCTACTCTCGATTTGCATGGTTTTAAGACCGATGACGTCTTTGACGCCGTCGAGAGCTTTTTGCGCAAAAATGAGAATCAAAAGCAGGTGCGCATCATGCCGGGCAAAGGCACGGGCAAGGTCAAAGCCAAAGTGGAGGAGTATCTTCGCTTGGCCGGCTATCCGTGGAGCCCCGAGCGCATGGACAACGGACGAACCAACGACGGCGTAATGGTCGTCTACATGGAGTGAGTTAAAGTGGCCGGTAAAAATCTAAAACTCTTATGGCTGGATATGGAAATGACGGGGCTTGACGTCGAAAAGGAAGTGCCGATCGAAGTCGCCGCCATTGTCACCGATAGCCAGTTCAACGACCTCGGTCACTACCATGCGGTTTTTAAACAACCACAGTCCTATTTGGACGCCATGGACGATTGGAACAAACGCCAGCATCGCGAGACCGGCCTGGTGGATCTGATTCCGGGCGGCAGTGATCCGACGCTGGTCGATCAAGAACTTGCCGCCTTTATTAAATCTTTTTTTGGCGCCGAACGGGCCATTTTGAGCGGCAATTCCATCAGTCAAGACCGTCTGTTTATTCGCCGCTACATGCCGTTAACTGAAGCGACTCTTCACTACCGTATGCTGGACGTCACCTCATGGAAGGTTCTTTATAACGAGCTCTTTGATTTGAAGTTCAAAAAGAAAGACGGTCATCGCGCTCTCGACGACATTCGCGAAAGCATCGCGGAAATGAAATTCTATTTGAGTTTTGTACAACCGCGCCCCGTTTAGGTTGACACTCGAAATGATCAGGATGAGTACAAGGCATGGGCACGCTCATGCTCCTCTTCAGCCTGGTGTTCTGCTTGTACGCCCTGTCGCCTGTCGATGAGGACACTCTCCCGTGGACACAGATTGCACGAGCAGTGGATGAACACAACCTTCCACCAGGAGAAGAACCGGTAAAGCAAGCAAGCGCCGGCGCCTTGGATCAAGTGATCGAGTCGGCGGCCGAGAGTCGGGCCGACCGCGCCAAAACACGTTGGACGGTGTTGGGTTCCTACGGCTACTTCGACACCTGGGTTCCGTCCAAGGTGGGTATCGCCGCAGTTTATAACGATGGCCCTTCACAGAGCTACGAACTCCAGTTTGACCGTGGCAGCGTAGGCTTTGACTATTTCAAAGTGTCTCTGGGTAAAGTCAGTGACGATCGCATCAGTTTGCTATGGCGTCGCTTTGGAGTGCGCAACAGCTTCAATTACTTTTTAGGTTTACACCATAGCAGCTACCGCATTCGCCTGGGCAGCACTCTGCTTTCGAGTGTGACCGGTAGCAAACGCGGCGCTGTCGATATGTTGGAGCTCACCACCGCAGGCCCTTCCTTTGGCATCGGCAACCGTTGGCAAACCCGCGGTGGATTCGTATGGAGTGTGGACTGGCTGGTGATAAATTTCCCGGCCTGGATTTTAAAAACACGCACCGCCTTCTTGGACGAGACCGCAAGCGCCTCCGATCGCAAAAGCGTCGAAGATGTGCTGAGTATAATCAAAGGTGCCCCCACCGGAACGGTTGTAAAAGCTCAACTAGGGTACGCTTTCTGAAGCTGGGTGCGGGTTTCACGGCACTAAATACGCATAATTTATGTACGCACAAAGGCTGAAAGAGTAGGCACGCTTACCCTTTCGACATTATTCTGAGAATAATCAAAATCTATACTTCATAAAATCAAGAATAGTCCCTTGCGCTTACCGCAAAGCGCCTCATCCGGAAACAGGCCGTGAGATTTGCAACCTCTCATATTGAACCTTTGTGGGGGGTCAGTTTGTTCGCGCTCGCTTTTATATTTAAAGGAAGGCTTGCACCCATCGGCATCTTTGTTGGCCTTCTGCTCTTTACACCGGATCAAGCGCTGGCTTTACGCGCGCCTGATATGAGTGGCGACGATAGCGGTGCTGTCGCCGTATATACATTTGATGAGATCGGCGGCTCGACCGCCAATGACACGTCCGGAGTGGGTCAGGCTCTGAATCTTGTGATGTCCACTGAGGGCAACTTGCCCACTGGCGACGGGACGCCCATTCGCACCAATGCCTCTTTGCAATCCGGATATTTGCTAATCAATCCAAAACCGAATGGCGCCGCCAGCGGCATGCCTGATGAAGGCTATCAATCCGCCCAACGCCATCGCACCTTTTTGATCTCGACTGGACCGGCCACCAAACTGGCCACCTGCACGAGCGGATTCACGCTGCAGGCGTTTGTGCGCCCGTGGTTTCCGTTTCAAGGTTCGCAGGCCGGCAATATGATTGTCGGCCTCTCGAATTCGCAAACGCAAAACTCGGTTATGAACCCGAACTTCGCTGTCTTGCAATCGGGCGAATCCGGCGCGGAGGCCGTGACTTTGCGCGTGCGCACGAGCGGCACACAGGCCACCAATCAAAGCTCCGTGCCCGGAGCTTTCTCCTCCGTACGCGAAACGGAAAACAGCGGGCGCTTGACCGAAATCATCGCCACCCGTGAACCCAACGGAACATTGACCGTCTACGTGAATCGCATTGCGCGTAGCTCTCTGGTCAGTGTGGCACCCGCCTTCACTGCCGAGGCGCGCCTGGTGATTGGCAATGAACTCGTGCCGCTCACGTTGAAACCAGACGGTGATACCAATGTGGATGAACAGCGCAATTGGTCCGGCGAGATCCATCATTTGGCCATTTACTGCCGCGGCTTCACCCGCGCCGAAATCCTAGGAGCGACTTTGACCAACAAAGCCACAGCGGCGATCGTACGCCCGCTGACCGGCGTGCAAGTCACTTCCGTTCGCCATGAGGCCCGTAAACTGGTCGAACGCTTAGCCGGTGTAGCCGTGCCGCTGGATCATCCGATGGTTTTGCGCGTGGAAGAGCGTTTGCAAAACGGCGATCGTTTGGGGGCAAGCAAAATCGTGACCGGTGACTTCGCAAGCGGCGAAAAAGGCCATCCGGACTTTTTAAACACCACGGTCAAACAGATGGCCATGAAGATGTCCAATCGCGATGAAACCATTCGCGCTCCGTTCAATGATTTCGCCGCCGCATTTATTGGGGTGACGCGAGATGAACGTAACGCACAAGAACTTCTGAACGCAGACTTCTTTTATATGGCCAATCCAAGCAAGGCCACGGTGCGCACGGATGTGTTCCGCGATCTCTTGACCTCGAACAATCACTATCAAGATTTGGAGGACGGTCGCTGGGATATTGGAGCCGTGCTGATGCGTGTACCCAGTGCGGAGGTGCCGAGTGGATATCCTCCCGGGCAACTGATCGCCACCACTCCCGCCGGCGCCAGTGTACCTCACCCCGACCCGGCCGGCGTGCTGACATCGCGCGCGTTTATGGCGGCACATGCGATCGCCGGCACCAACCGTCGACTGGTGGAATACACGTTTCGTGAATTTATGTGCATGCCAATGGCCGATATGGCCGACACCGCCGCTTCACCAGCCCGTATCGGGCGTGATGTGGACCGTGTTCCCGGCGGCGACGGCACCAAGTTCGAAACCAGCTGCAAGGGTTGCCATACCGTTATGGATGGGTTCCGCGGCGCCTTTGCGAAATTCGATTTCGCCAATCTGAACGTCAACAACTCGGCCTACGGTTTTGTGCGCAACACGCAAGTGAACTTGAACGGCGACTTCGGCTTCGGCAACAACGAGAAAGACCAATACGGCACCGTCCGAAAAATGAACCATAACGAAACCACTTTCCCCAATGGCTTCACCATCACCGACGATTCGTTCGTAAACAACGCCGTCGGCGCCACCAATCGAGACCGTTTCGGCTGGGGCGGCAGCAATAAGATCGGTGGCACTGGCGTGCGCCAGTTCGGGCAGATGATCGCGGACTCAAGGCGTTTTTCCGAGTGCATGGCCAAACGCGTGTATGAAAGCGTTTGCACGCCGGGGAAAACAACAGGCCCAGTGATCACCCCTGAAGTCGCCTCCTGGGGCGAAAGATTTAAAGCCAGCGGCTACAAGTTGCGAACTCTATTTCAAATCGTAGCCGCGGACGCCGCCTGCGCGACCGGTATGGGGCGGTAGGAGGGATTATGAAACTCAAATATATTCTTCTGACTCTGACCACACTGGCCGCGTCTTTGACTCTCATGCATTGCGGGAATTTCCGCTCAGGCGGATCCGACAACTCTTCCTCCTCACTGGGCCGCGGAGAAACTTTACCGCCCGTAGGCTTTATGTCTGCCGAACAGATGTTAAAAGCCATGATCTCCAGCACGGGCACGGAAGGCCTGGGAGAACTGACCGATCCGGCCGATGACGCGATCAACACGACATACAATGAACGCTCAGGCTCTTTGCCCTCCTATCAAGCCCTCGATCAAGCCACAGGCCCCACATTGATTTCGGTGGCCAACTTGGCCTCTACCGTTTGTGCCAAAGCGGTCGATCGGGACCGTGCGACTGGCGAAACTCAACGCGACGACCGCTTGTTCTTTCGTGAAATGGATTTCTCCAAAGGCCTGGGAGCACAAAGTTCGGATGCGATCACAGGGGCCATGGAACGACTGGCACGCAACTCTTGGCGCCGTGCCGCCACCCCAACCGAACAAGAGAGTTTGGTCAGCTTTGCGCAGGAGTTCGCCGCCGGCGCCAACACGACGGATCCGGCACAAACTCGCCTGCTGGCGATTTCGATTTGCACGGCCGTTTTATCGAGCGTGGATGCTCTGACGTACTAGGAGATTTAAGATGGGAAACAAGAAAATCCCCATGTGGGCCAAATTAAATCACCCGCGACCTTCCACTCGCCGTGAGTTTCTAGCGACGGGCGTAATTCCCTTTGCTGCTTGGGCCGTAGGTCCGAGTTTAGGCTCATTGCTCCTAAGCGCACCGGCCGCGGAGGCACAGGCGGCCAACTGCTTAGCCGCAGCCGGCTCGGGTTTTATTCCGTTTATCACTTTGAATCTTTCCGGCGGCCCCAGCCTGGCCTCGCAACTGGTGGTCAAAGACCTCAATGGCGCCCCATTGAACTCCTACACCAAGCTTGGCCAAGGCTCCGGCCCCGGAATTTCTTTTAACGTCACAAAGGAGTTCGGCAACGTCGACTTCGCCGGCACCGCCATCGGCGGCAACACCCAAGGTCTGGTCAGTAAATTCTTGACCGGGGTACGTGATCCTCTGGCCAATGGCTCCCGCAGCGCTGCACTGAACAACACCGCCTTTGTGTGGACCGCCGTGGCTCTGGGCGATGACACCTCTGCCAATCAACTGGATATCAGCGGACTGGTTGTGAAGATGGGCCTAAGCGGTAGCAAACTCCCTAACCTAGGCACTGTGGACAGTGTGACGGGCATCAATCAAATGCCTTCGCTACTCCCTCCACCCGCACCATTTCGGGTAGGGGGAGTGAACGACCTAACCAATGCCCTTGGCTATGCCGCTTCACTAAATAGTTTAAGTAAAAATCAGAAGACGGCATTGGCACGCGCGATCTCTAAACTCTCCGGCAGCCAAGTGCGCCGAATCGCTGCATCGAGCGGCGCCACTGTGGTGGGCCAGTTGATTGAGTGCGCGGGCATTCGCAATGTGGATCTGATCACCACTGGCGGCGGGGACGTCAATCCGCTGGCCGTGGGCGGCAGCCTGACCACGGAGCTTGCGCGCATATGGGGCATTCAAGCCAACGATCGTCGCAGTCAGAACGCGGTTTTCGCCTGCATGGTGTACAACGGAATCTCTGGCAACGCCTCCACTGTAAACTTGAACATGGGTGGCTATGACTATCACGATGGCACGCGCGCCACCGGCGATGCGCGTGACCTTGCCGCAGGTCAAGTGGTGGGAAAAATTCTGCAGACCGCCGCTTTCTTGAAAAAACCCGTGTTTGTCTATGTGTGTGCCGATGGAGCCACTGTGTCGGGGGACTCCATCACCGCCGACTCACCGTGGATGAGTGATCGCGGCATCGCCGGTATGCAATACATTCTGGCCTACGATCCGACCAAACGCCCCGTCACCAGCTCGGCGCAAATCGGTGGCTTTAACAATGGCCAAGCGGCTGACGGAAAGTTTCCCACTGGGACCAGTGCGGATCTCGCCGCGCAAGCCGTATTCGCCAACTATGCCGCGTGGAACGGTCGCATGGACTTTCTTGAATCGTACCGCATCTTGGGTGATGCCGCTTTGCGCGCGCAAACAATCAAGCTTCATAAAGGATAAAACGTGAAGCTGATCCGTATTTGTTTATTTTTAGGGGTCATCTTTATCGCGGGCTGTGGCTTGGCCACTGATATGCCCAAGGTAGAGGACCAAGCAGCGGCCCGGGAACAGGCCCAACTTGGCACGGACGCCATGCTGCTCGCTTCACGCAACACACCCAGTCTCTACTTCGGCGATGGACGCACGGCCACATTGATGTGGGATTTGTCGAGTGGCGACGTGATTCCATCCCATGCGCGCTTTCCCGGATTGTTTTTGCTCGACGTGCGCGTGACCTACGAAACAGTCGCCGGCCAGAGTCTTGCTGTCGGCTACACCTTCACCAATCCGCGCATGCAGATGTTTACCGGCGAAATGGAGGTTGTGGTTTCGGGTGTGGATATTCGAGTAAACGGAGCGCTCGCCCCTGGCACAGAGAATCTGCTCTCGGCGCAAAAAACCGCGAAGGGCATCGACTCAGTAAATATCTATTCGGGTTCGGTACGCACAAAAATGACCGCGGTATCGAGCGGTGATACGGTCGGTGTGGCCTTCACTCAGCTGACGCTGCAGCCACGCACCGACAATCCGCCCGTGCCGCCACAACCGACAATCACCGTCCCCAACCCTTTCACTCGTCAAACGCAGGTACCAATTCAAGTCAGTGGCGATGGCACCGCTAGACGCTGGTGCTTGACCGCTTCACCTGTGCGGCCGCGCTCAACCAACGAACCTTGCCCCGGATATATTTGGACATCCACTCGCCCTACAAATTTTGACCTGGTGAATGTGGGCCGCTTGATTGCCTCGGGTGAAACCGTGCAGTTCTATCTTTGGATCGCCAACGCGGATCTCAAGATCAGTGCGACAGCGGCGCAGGCGCAAGTCACCTTCGACAGCACCGCGCCCAGCGCGCCCGCCCTCGCTTCGGTAACAGTGAGCGATTCCCAGATGGCGACACTCGACGGACTGGGGAACTCCAATGAGACGGTCAGCTGGTGCGTGAAAGAGAACGCCAATCAGAACAATGTGCAAGACGATCAGGGTTGCTCATATAGCTCGACCAAACCCTTGTATGCCGGACTACGCGGCGGAGGCACGCGCTTTGTGCGCGTGTTCGTGCGCGATCGCGCCGGCAACACGGCGGGCTCAACGGTACGCAGTGCAAACAATCCATTTGGTCAAATCAGTTTCGCGCAGCTTATTGATCCCAGCACGGGAGCACGCGCCGTCTTCGCCAACACTTGCTCTTCTTGCCACGGCGAATCTGGTGTCAATCAAGCGCAATGGGATTCGACATCCTACAGCGCAACCGTCGCCAAGAAAGCTGCACTGCTCTCACGCATCGATAGCGGCTCTGCACCGATGCCGCCGACAGGATTGTTGGATGAAAAACAGCGGGCGCTGATTCGCCTGTGGCTCACTCAAACCACAACACCGGTGCAGCAATGAAACCCCTCAAGTATTACGTTACGCTTTTATTTATACTTACCGGATGCGGCTCCCACACCGGCACGGTGAGCAATGCCTTTAGCAGCTCCGCCGACTGCGACGTGGCTTTGTTGCAGGAGTATCAAAGCAAAGTGTATCCGTTCTTTCGCAACACCTGCGTGTCTTGCCATATTGAGGGCGGTCAGGGCTTAGGAACATTCGCCTCACCTAAACTCGAATCTTCCTTTGCCGCGTTTTCAGCCGCCGGCGTAAGCAAGGTGGCCTTTATGGCCACCAATCCTCAACACAAACCGCCCTACACAGGGACACACAACAAAGCCGCGGTGGATTTGTTCTCGGCCCAATGGAACACGGCGCAAGGATTGTATTTGGAGTGTCAGAGCAAATCGCAAAATGGCGGGGTCAACGAAGCGCTATTGACCGCGCCCAAAGCAGCCAATCGTATCTACACGGGAGCGAACGCCACACAAACTTTAACCTGGGAACTGGACCTCGCCAGCGATGTAGATCCGAGCACCAATCGCGCCGTGCCCGCCCGCATTTCTATCGATGTGAAAGTGCTTTATCAAAATAATCTGGCGCAAGGCTATATCTTCACCAATCCCACACTGCAATTAAAAGACACTATGAAGCCAGTAGTGATTGAAGGATTGTTCTTTCAAATCAATCGCCAGGCCATTTCAAGTCAAACAACCTTCACCAATGTGAGCCGCGTGGTCACCGGAGCGCAAAGCGTGCCGTTGATGAACGCACAAGCCAACACTCTGATTTCTCCTTTGGGGACAAGCGATACGTTTCAACTGTACATTCGCCGAATTGCCCTAACGTCCGGCGCTGAAGATGCCCCTCCGCCCCTGACACCCATACTTTTTGCCAACGATCCCGACACCGGCTCAGAGCGCTTGCTCAAAAGCCGCGAAGCGCGGGTCACGATTTTGCGCGATTCAGGCATTGTGCGCTGGTGTTTGTCCGAATCCCCCACGGCGCCTGCCTCCACCGATCAACCATGCATCAGCTCAGCCAGCGGCGCAGGTGTAGTGAACGGATGGATCACTTCACGCCCCTTGCGCTACACTGTGCAGGCTGGAGACGGCTTAAAAAAACTGTATCTGTGGGTGGCCGATCAAAATCTCAAAATCAATGCGGCGCCAGCCACTGTCGAGATCACCTTGGACACCACGGCCCCTGCGCCGGCCGCGATCGACGCGATCGCTGTTACCGACACGCAGGTAGGAACAATGTCGCTCTCGCATCCCAATGAATCGCAGGTGGCGGGCTGGTGTGTGATCGAACAAAACGTGATTCGCAGTCCGCCAGGTCGGCCGGAGCTCGACGATGAGTGCTGGCGCTGGACGGACGGTGGAACAAAACCAACCACAATAGGCTTTAAAGGCGGCGGGTCCCGCAACGTCTGGGTCTTTGTGCGAGACGAGGCAGGAAACGTCTCCTCAGCCTCGAATGTGATGGCCGCCAACAACCCATTTGGCGCCATCACATTCTCGCAACTGACCTCGACGACGGGGGGCCCGCGCGCTGTTTTTTTCAATCGCTGTTTTACATGTCACGGGACGAATACGAATCCTGGATACAATAAACTCAAGCTCTTTCAGTTCAACGCGGCGGCGGAAACAGCGGGGACCGGCATGCTGGTTTCGCGCATTAACAACGAAATTAGTCCTATGCCCAATGTGAACGGCGGGTTGATGCCGCTGGTGGAGCGAGATCTTATTCGGCTATGGACTATGCCTGAGGAGGGCGAAGAGCCGCTGCCTTAAGATACTTTTTTCAGGCGGCGAGGGACTAAGACTTCAAGCGTTCGCGAGTGCTCACGCAGCAAGATTTCATCAATTTCTTTTTTGCTGCCGCGATAGAACCGACGCACGGATTCGCCAATGTCTTTTCTGGTGACACGTTCGCTGCTGTCCAGAAGTTCGATGATGGCGTTGAGCAATGGGCGCTGAGCGAGAAGGATTTTACGGGCCTGCTGCAAAGCCGTTTGCAACAAAGCTTCTACATCGCGATCGTCGTTTTCTTTTACTGTGGCCAGATTGCCCGGGTTCATTTGATCTAGGAAAGACACTCCAAGATGGGAGCCCATTCCGCACTGGGAAACCATGGAGGCCGCGAGCGATGTGGCCTTCTGCAAATCAGAGCTGCAGCCCATTGAGAAAGACTCTTTACCGAAGATGACCTGCTCGGCGGCCATTCCGGCCAAAGAAGTAGCTAACATCGCCATGGCGCAGTCTCGGGTTAGTGTGTCGGTGGGCGGAAACTCCACGCGCGGGCCGCCGCGATGCCAGGCCATGGAGCCCGTCAGAATCTTGATAGGCAGGCGCCCTTGCGTGACGATTCCCACCACGGTGTGACCGGCTTCGTGCACCATGATCACTTGGCGAACGGTTTCATTCATTGTGATTTGCGGCAAACGCTCTTCTTTGGTTTTGATTCGCGCCGACCACAGAGTCGCACTACCCGCCATACACTCGATCGTCTGCGCCAAACGGTCGTAGCGCACATTCAATCCGCTCACGCCTCGCTCGCTGGCGGCGATCAACCAGGCCGAGGTGCGAATCTCAATAAGTTCCGTAATAGTCGACAGCACGGGACGAGCGCCCTGGGCAGGAACAACACCTTCATGCAAAATCATCTGTACGATGGTTTCATCGAACTCAAGACTCACATCAAACGCAGACTTGATCCATGACGACAATCCTTGCAGACGCAAGCGAATCAGGCGCAAGAATGCATTTTTGGAGAGGCTGGGAAACACGATCTGCATGCTGCCTAAACGCGCCACTTGCTCCGGGCGAAACCGGCGCAGCAAAGACTCTTTCACCTTATCGGGAGAAACCTGCGAGGTGCGACGATACAGATCTTCGGCGTTCATATCATCCGGGTTCACCGAAAACGAATCGCCATAGACTTCATCCAGATTACCCGCTGTAAAAATCAGGGCCTGCGTGAAGTCCATCGGTGTGTTGTTCTTGTACAACTGCTCGAGCTTCTGCACGTTCCAGTTCAAAAAGCCATGAGGGTCACTCAACGCGATCTCGCGCAAATCACGCGATGACGTCTTTAGCTCCAGCATGCCGATCATATGATCCAGCTGATACTCATCGGCAAACGGCGCATGCTCCAGGTTGTGCATGTTCTGCGGCAAATAGCGGATCTCGCGCAAAACGCCATTCAAAGCATTGGCGATCGCGTCCATGTTTTGCGTGATCAAGCCACTATCGATCAGCGACCAAAAGTCACACAGCTGTGGACGATCGATGTCGTGACCGCCCTCGTCCACTGTGCGCACGGTGTGCATCTCATCAAAAAATAAAACGCAAGGTTGCCCCGACAGGCGATTCATCGAACTCGGCAGACTCGAGTCACCTGACAGCCGCGACGCCGCTCCTTCACTCGCCTTACCTAAATCCAAGTAAGCGAAGGACGACATGCAGTCCAAGCACTCGACCATACGGCGCACAAAGCTCGACTTCCCCACACCAGTCATGCCCCATAGGCTAATCACGGTCGGACGACGCTGCGCCTGTGGCAAAACATACCAAGGTCTCACTAAGGTCAGGATTTGATCTATTTGTTCGTCCAGGCCGGCGAACTCGGCTTTTAAAACCAGCGCCACGTCCTTCAGATGACCTGCGCGGCGCTGAATATCTTCAATACTGGGGAGACCCACGCGAGTCGCGGGTTTGCGGCGCGGGCTACACAGAGATTCAAGCTTCTGAACGGTCGTATTTTCCATCGCTTTTCGTATCGGAAAATACGCCCGTTCACTCGCTGGGCTTAACTCCTGAAAAACCTAGTAACGATAGTGATCGGGCTTAAACGGGCCCTTGCTATCGAGACCCAAGTACTTCGACTGCTTGTCGGACAGCTTGGTCAGCTTTACGCCGATCTTTTCCAAGTGGAAAGCCGCCACTTTTTCGTCGAGCTCTTTCGGCAAACGGTACACGCCCACGTCTTGGTATTTGGCGCGATTCATCCACAGCTCCATCTGGGCCAACACTTGGTTGCTGAAGGAGTTGGACATCACGAACGAAGGGTGACCGGTGGCACAACCAAGGTTCACCAAACGACCTTTGGCCAAAACGATGATCTCACGACCGTCTTTGAACTTGTGAATATCCACTTGCGGTTTGATCTCGCGCATAGCGGTGTTTTTGTTCAACCAAGCCATATCGATCTCGATGTCAAAGTGACCGATGTTGCACACGATGGCGCCGCTCTTCATGGCTTTGAAGTGTTTGTCCGTGATGATGTCGCAGCAGCCGGTGGCGGTTACAAAGATATCGCCTTGAGCCGCAGCATCATCCATCGTCGTAACTTCAAAACCTTCCATCGCCGCTTGCAGAGCGCAGATCGGATCGATCTCAGTCACCAACACGCGCGAGCCGTAGGACTTCATGCTCATCGCACAGCCCTTGCCCACGTCGCCGTAACCGGCCACCACAACGATCTTACCGGCCAACATCACGTCGGTGGCGCGCTTGATACCGTCGGCCAGCGATTCGCGGCAGCCGTACAGGTTATCGAACTTCGACTTGGTCACCGAATCGTTGATGTTGATCGCCGGCACTTTGAGTTTGCCGTCTTTATGCAGTTTTTCCAGATTGTGAACGCCTGTGGTGGTTTCTTCAGAAATGCCCACGATTTGCTTCATGAACTTAGCGTAGCGTGATTCGTGCATCATGTTGGTCAGATCGCCACCATCGTCCAGGATCAGGTCGTAACCGCCCGGGCCCCAGCCTTCGATGGTCTGCTCGATGCACCAGTTGAACTCCTCTTCGGTTTCGCCTTTCCAAGCGAACACCGGGATGCCGGCAGCGGCGATCGCCACAGCCGCGTGATCCTGGGTCGAAAAGATGTTGCAAGAGCTCCAGCGGATTTTAGCGCCAAGCTCGATCAGAGTTTCAATCAACACGGCCGTTTGAATGGTCATGTGCAAGCAGCCAGCGATGCGCGCACCTTTGAGCGGCTTGGATTTGCCGTACTCTTTGCGGATGGCCATCAAGCCTGGCATTTCAGTTTCAGCGATTTTGATTTCTTCGCGGCCCCAGCGCGCCATATCGGCAAACACTTTGGGGTCTTCCATAGCGGCCTTGCATACCCGGTAATCCACCTGGCCGGCTTTGGCTGCGGTCTTTACGGCCGGAGCGCTCTTGCTGTTGTTTTTCATTGCGCCCTTCGGAACGCTTTTCGACGTCTTCGATTTCATCGTAGCCTCACGCATTAAGTTCTCCTTGAGAACCGGCAGTATAAGCCGGCTTTTTAGGGAACCTCAAGCACTAGGCCAAGCTTTTAGGGAAGAGTCATGATTTCGTAACCGGTGTCGGTGATCAAGACCGTGTGCTCGAACTGAGCTGACAGCGTGCGATCACCGGTCAGGTAATACTTGATCGAGGAGTTGGGGATATCGATCTCCTCAAACTCGGCGCTGGTCTGATTGATCATAGGTTCAACCGTGATGCAGCACCAGGGTTGCAGCTTCGGCCCCCGCCCCTTCTTGCCATGGGATGGCACAAAAGGATCGTCATGAAAGACCTTACCAATGCCGTGGCCGCCGATTTCGCGCACCACATAGTACCCACGACGGTTAACGAATTTCTCGATAGCAAAACCGATATCGCCAGTGGCCGCAAAGGGTCGCACCTCCTCGATGCCCTTCCACATGGCTTTTTGAGCACAGTCGGTGATGTCTTTGGCCAAATCCGACACTTCGCCGACAAAATAAGTGGCGGAGGTGTCGCCGTAATAGCCATCCAAGATGCAAGTGACGTCCACATTGATGATGTCGCCGTCCTTTAAAACCGTGGCGTCAGGAACACCGTGGCAGATACAGTCATTGACCGAGGTACAAACGGACTTCGGAAAACCGTGATAGCCGAGCGGGGCCGGAACAGCGCCGTGGGACAAAGTGAAGTCATGCACGATCTTATTGATTTCGTCGGTCGTAATACCAGCGCGGACAAACTTACCCGCATGCTCAAGCGTACGGGCCGCCAGACGGCCAGCAGCGCGCATTTTCGGAATTTCTGAGGGCGATAGAGGCTTCATTTCGTAAACAGTGTTAACAGAACGCGGCGTGAGTCGCAAGACGGTTTAGGCGCGGCGGGCTTTGCCGCCCTTAGCGGTCTTTTTAGCGGGCAACAACTGGACCCGCAGCTTCTTACGAGTGGCGCTGGAGGTCTGACTGTCGGGCTTCTTATCGCGCCCTAGGGTGGATAGAATTTGAGCAGCGTCGCTCTCATTCTGTTGAATGACGGAATCGAAGTTACGGATGGGGTCCGCCGTCAAGGCGGACCCCATGGCGTTTGCCGATGAAAATAGCGCAACGAACAGCACCGGCATCGCTGCCGGCAACCAACCCAACCTCGCCTGCTCTTTTGTGTGATTCATCGGCAATCTCCGTATCGCCTAAGATTTAATGTGAATGTGGAAGACCCTAATAGCAAAGACCGTTCCCTGCTCATAAGTGGCTAAATCCCGTGAGAGAACGCAGCGGGGCCGCGGATTTTGACGAACCGGTGAGCGTAGATTGTTGGCCAACCCTGAAAGGTATTCATACTCTCTTTGCCGGCGCGAGCTTTGCTCTAGGTGGCTACAGACCTGCATCAACGTTCACCAATGGAACTCTCATGCGCCTTGTTTTGCTCCTGGCTTTGCTCGCACCGCCCTCAGCCCAGGCTGGCTTTCGCGATTTCGTGCGCCGATGCGCCTCCTACATGCGCGCACCGGGGCCAACCCCGATCCCGCTTCAGCCCGAACTTGCCGGCGCACTGGCGCGCGAACACTGGCTTTTTGAACGTGAAGAGGAAGAGCTTTTCTTTCTCGATGAGCCGCTAAAGGAATTCCTGGATATCCACATCTCTCCGCCTGATCGTCTTCGAATCACAGCCCCGGTCTTTCGCATCCGCTCTAGCTTTTCCGATATGCAGGTGCCCGATGATCTAAAGATCTATCTGGCGGTAGACGATATCGCCGCCCGTGGGGCTGTGACAGTGACTTGGCACAACTCCAGTAAGCCTTTCGATTTCCAGCGCGGGTTTATTAGCCGCGAACATTTACAGACCTTCTTAGACCGATTTTTGAACCGGCTGTACGCCGAGGGCTATCCCCGCGTGGTGAAGTTTCGCATCTTCGACTTCACTACCAACATCCGCCTGATTATGCGTAAGCGCGTGGCGATCGAAGTGGTGGGTGTGAAGAGTGGACGGGTCAGGAGAGCCATTGAGCAACGCCTGCTTCTGGCCTTAGCCTTACACATGCAGGAAAGCTAAAAACAAAAACCCACGGCTTTGAGGCCGTGGGTTCGGTTTCAACGACGGAAATCCGCGCGTTGAAGACTAGCGCAGGTGCTTGCTGACCAGTTTGGTCATTTCAAACATCGACACAGTGCCTTTGCCGAAAACGGCTTTCAGCTTGGCATCGGCGTTGATGTTGCGGCGGTTCTTAGTGTCTTGAAGTCCGTTCTTCTTGATGTAAGCCCAGAGCTTCTTAACTACTTGAGTGCGCGGAAGCGGCGACGAACCGATCACTTCGGCGAGAGCCGAGCTCGGAGTCAAAGGCTTCATGAAAGCGGCGTTCGGCTTGCGCTTGCTGCCGGCTTTCTTAGTGGCTTTCTTCGCTACTTTTTTAGTGGCTTTTTTAGTGCCTTTAGCAGCGGCTTTCTTAGTGGCTTTTTTCGTAGCTTTCTTAGTTGCCATGTTGTGTTCCCCTCCAAATTGCTTTGGTTAATAGTTATGGCCTTCACACACGATGATACTGAGATAAAAAGCCTTGTCCAAAGAAAAATGCAGAGAAAAACAATTATTTTTGCACTTTCTCCGAGGGGAAAAGCAGTTTTCCCCTCGAGAAAAGCGGTTCGCAGCGGTGAAAACATCCATTTTCCCCTCGAGAAATGCCACTTTTCACTCGGAAAAAGCCGCGCGTTCTAGCAAATCACGGCAAGCTTCACCCGAGCGAAAAGGTGCGTTTTCACTCGGAGATTGGTGAATTAAGGCCAGTTTTTTGGCCAGGAAAGGTCGTGTTTCCCTCGGGAAATCACCCTCCCGTACCGAAACGCTACATATATGGAGA
Organism: Bdellovibrionales bacterium; assembly: GCA_019637855.1. Lineage (GTDB taxonomy): Bacteria > Bdellovibrionota > Bdellovibrionia > Bdellovibrionales > UBA1609 > JALHOQ01. The sequence goes on along the minus strand of JAHBUX010000006.1, from coordinate 115,562 downwards.
AGACCTTCCGCGACATTTTGTCCGAGTTTCTAGAGGAGGAAACGCCGGTTGAGCCCGTGCAACAGCTGTTTTCCCCTCGAGAAACGAGCTTTTTCTGGCAAGGTCCGCGTCCCACAACTCACGCCACCAAGGGGAGTTACCCCTCTCCCGCACGCATAACGACACCACTCGCAGCACCTGTAGAACCACAGGCCGCACCCGTGGAACACCTGATCCCACTGGCGGACCTGGCGGAGAGTGACCGTAAACAAGCGCAAGTTCTGCTCGCACTCGGCGCCTCGGAACTAAACGATGGCGTCTCGGAAAAGCGTTTGAAGAAAGCGCACCGCCGCCTTGCCAAGCGCTTGCACCCCGACATGCAACAAAAAGAAAGCGCCCCCATCAGGGAGCGCCATAAAAATCTGTTCATGAATCTGCAAACGGCTTACGAGAGCCTGCTTGAGGCCTTACCCCACTACAAAACTGCCGCCTAGTTGATCGAGCGATAGTGAATGCGCTTGGGCGTGAGAGAATCCACTCCAAGACGCTTTTTAAGATCCGCTTCGTAGTCGCTGTAGTTGCCGGCGAAGAACTCCACCTTCGAATCACCTTCGAAAGCCAGAATGTGGGTACACACACGATCCAAGAACCAGCGGTCGTGAGAGATCACCGCCACACAGCCGCCGAACTCCAACATAGCGTCTTCGAGCGCTCGCATGGTGTTGACATCCAGATCATTGGTCGGCTCATCCAAGAGCAAAACGTTGCCACCCTGCTTGAGCATTTTGGCCATGTATAGACGGTTGCGCTCCCCGCCCGAGAGATCTTTGACGCGCTTTTGTTGGGCATCGCCAGTAAAGGCGAACCACGAAGCATAAGCTCGCGACGGCACCTCACGCGAGCCGAGCTTCACGACATCCTGGTTGTTGGCGATCTCTTGCCATACGGTGTTTTCCGGATTCACGTCGGAACGCGCCTGATCCAGGTACGAGAGCTTCACGGTCTCACCCACTTTAAAGGTGCCGCTATCGGGCTGCTCTTGACCGGTGATCATGCGGAACAAAGTGGTCTTGCCCGCCCCGTTGGGACCGACGATACCGACCATCGCTCCCCGCGGGATGCTGAAATTCAAATCAGAGAACAACAGCTTATCGCCATAGGCTTTGGACACATTCTGCGCTTCGATAACGACTTCGCCCAAACGCGGACCAGGAGGAATGTAGATCTGCATCTCTTGCAGTTTCTCGGGCGTGGGCTCTTTCAACATGGCTTCATAGGCCGAAAGACGCGACTTGGCCTTGGCCTGCCGAGCGCGTGGCGACATGCGCACCCACTCGAGCTCGCGCTCCAAGGTGCGATTGCGCTTCTGATCGGCTTTCTCTTGTTGTTCTAGACGTTTTTCTTTTTGCTCCAACCACGACGTGTAGTTGCCCTTCCAGGGAATGCCCTCACCGCGATCGAGCTCCAGAATCCAACCCGCCACATTGTCGAGGAAGTAGCGATCGTGGGTCACCGCGATCACGGTTCCAGGGAATTTGTGCAGATAGTTCTCAAGCCAGCCAACTGATTCGGCATCGAGATGGTTGGTCGGCTCATCCAAAAGCAGGATATCCGGATTCGAAAGCAGCAAACGGGCCAAGGCCACCCGCCGCTTCTCTCCGCCAGAGAGGTTTTTAACTGACCAGTCCCCCGGAGGACAACGAAGCGCATCGGCCGCCTGCTCGATCTTTTGATCAATGGCCCAACCGTCTTGCGCCTCGATCTTCTCTTGGATCTTGCCCTGTTTTTCGATCAGCTTTTCCATCTGATCGGGGTCCAGGTCAGGATCAGAGAATTTGTCCGAGATAGCTTGAAACTCTTTGAGCAGATCATTGATCTCGCCCAAACCATCCATGATGTTTTCTTTCACCGTTTTTGTCTCGTCGAGCTTTGGATCTTGCTCGAGATAACCGACTTTGAAATCGCGCGCCGGAAAGGCTTCGCCGAGAAACTCATGGTCGGTACCAGCCATAATTCTAAGCAGAGTGGATTTACCAGCGCCGTTCAAACCGAGAACACCGATCTTTGCGCCGTAAAAATAAGACAGATAGATGTCTTTAAGCACGTAACGGTTCGGCGGATAGACTTTGCTCACGCCCTTCATCGTATAGATGATTTCATTCATGCGGTTTCTCCTCGAGAGAGTGGAATTCTTTGGCTTATTCCGCTCTTTAACTCTTGTCAAAGGGCTTCACTGATCCGTAGACTTAGACTTAGACTTAAGCCTATGAAGACGAAGAGCGATAGCGCCAGTGGCGTCCAAGAATTATGCCGTAAGCTGAAAATCCAACTGGATGAGCTTGCGGTTAAGGCGGAACCTCAGCCCCCAAAAGAAGACGAGGCTCGGTTGGCTCAGCTTATGGAGCAACTCAAGCGACAGCTTGCGGACTTGTCTACTTAACCCTGCTCTCCCGCTTGCCCCCACCCAAACAGGCGGGCGAAGCAAATGTAGCCCCGTTTTTCTCGCGCCACTCCACAGGAGTGAAGGCCTGAACGCTCAAAGCATGCACATGATCGCGCAATTCGGCAGCCAGGATCTCATGAACGCGACGATGGCGGTCGATTCTTGACATATCGTTGAAGAATTCGGAGACGGCGATCACTCGGAAGTGCTTTTCGGCCTCAGGTTTTAGGCCGTGCGAGGCACTCTCATTGACAAGCTCTAAATGCGAAGGCGAGAGAACGCTGGTTAGTTTTTCTCGGATCACCATTTCCCAGGGGCCCATCGATTCATCCTTTATACGGGTTCGATGTCTGCTATTACACCAAAATGATCTGACGGCGCTAGGTCTTCGCGGTTCGGATATCCAATCATCTCTGCTTTTTTTACCTTTAGTTCTACGTTGGCCGAGCGAACCCAGAGGTAGTCTATGCGGCGCGGGCGGTTTTCGTGTTTACGCGCGAGGCCCATCAGCGCATCTTTGACCTTGGTGGAAAAAGACAGATCCTCAACCACCATGGTGAGCGGGAACCGGCTCTGGAGCTTGTGATTGGCCTGATTGGCGGTGTGATCATAGGTCAAGCCCGGCTCACTACTGCCGTGGCTCTCTTGCCACACATCGCGAAAGCCCATCTCCCTGAGCATCTGCCCCAACTCACTGGCCGGCGAGGCATTGAAGTCGCCCCCCAAAACCACCGCCTCGTAGCGCTTCTCTAAACGCTGCAAAGCCCTCAGCAAGACGCTAAGCTCTTGATTGCGGCGTTGATTGCCTTGCGCCAGACGATCCTTGAGTTCAGACATCAGGGCATTGGAAAGCTCCAGCTCACGCCCCAATTTTTCCAATTCATCCAAGTATTCTGTGGTGGACTCCAAACCGTGGTGCAAGTGGGTGTTGACCAAAAGCACGCGGCCCCACTTCGGCAAAAGCGTCTCGCTGAAGAGAGCGAAGCGTTCTTCTTTTAACTGCCAGCTGCCCCAGCTATGCACCAAACTGAGGCCAGGGCGCGAGAGCGACACACCCTCTATCCGTTTTACGCCAAAGCGCTTTGAGGTCATTATGACCAATCCGGAATTTAAATTGAATGGCAGCCCTAAGCCGAAGAGTTTTAAGCCCACTAAATCGGGCTGGTAGGTGACGTCCATACCCAAGCGCTCAGCGATCAAGGGCGCGCGCCTAACGACCGGGTTGACCTCCTGAAAGAAGCAAACATCGGGCTGAGCTTGTCGGATGACTTCAATCTGCAGCTCTTCGCGCAGCCGACGACGTTCAGAGGGCTCGAGACCTTCAAAGGCCACGGGGCTTGTAGGGCTCAGACCGTGCCACAGATTGAAGGTCAGAAAACGCATGTCAGATTTTAAGTGCGGTTATGAACCAAAGAACGTTCAGCATCTTCGAAGATCACATGAATCGACTGACCGGTGATCTGCACCACAAAGCCAACACCGAACTTCGGATGTTGCACCACCGAGCCAACTTCAAATGCCGACTTCATGGTGTACGGAGTGGGCTTACCCTCTGTCTTATCGCGTAACTCCGTCCAACGGGCCACGTGAGCGGCCGCGCGAGTGGACGCAGAGCCCTTCTTCGGCACCGTCGAGCGGGCGCGGGTGGTTTTTGGCTCTTCAAGTTTAAAGGTGTTTTTGGTTTTGCAAACTTCGCATTCGAGGCGCGCGCCAGTCGCTGAGGTGTGTGCAGTCACCACCTGGTAGCGGTCGGTTTCGCACTTCTTACAGGGATAGAACACTTTCTTAGCAACGGCCGGCAATTGTATCATTGATCCATTATCCTTTGTTCGACGTGCGTTTGTAAACTTGCAATGCGCTGTCTAGCGGTTCAGTCCGAATCTGGGTGGCGTTAAGGTAATAACGCACGCCGCCTGCCTCGAGTTTCCTCTGAAAAGCCTTCAAACTCTCATCGTTTTTAGGGTCTACCTGAAATCCTGCATCCTGGTATTTAGCAGTAAAATCCGGCGCCTGTTCACGAGAAAAGAAGCGTTTCCACTCCTTAGAGTCGGTCACCATACGATAAGTCAGCGTGCGAGCATAGCTATGAACGGGCGTATAAGCGGTTAAGACCTCAAAATCGCCATAATGGGTATGCAGGCGCACCGCCGGACTGGCCCATTGGGTAACCCCACACAAAACCTCCACATTGGCGTACCATAGGCCGAAGGCTTTGGTCAGAAAGCCCAGGCCATAGATCGACTGCTCGGCTGGCAAGAGGGAATTGACCGAGCACAGGTTGTGCGCCACCCACTCCTTGGGCGCCATCGTGGGAATGATAATAAACAGCGAAATAGGCAGCCATTCGGTGGTGGCCATGGGTTGCAGCAAATCGAGCATCTCTTTGCTGGCCTTCGAACGATGAATGGCGTAACCGGCCACAAAGCCCGGCATAATGGCGCAATCGTAAAACACCCAGCGCGGCATCGGCATATTGGTGGCCGCAAAAGCGCGCGATTCCAAACGCAGAATCTGATCGGCAAAGTCGACTTCGTCCATAGCCAGCGGATTTTTGAACATGGGTTGAATGGGGAACCAGTCGACGGAAAACTTTTTGCCCGGATCGGGAATACGGTTTTCATTGCGTACGTAAACGTACGGCCTGAGATATTCTCCCGACATCCATTGCAACTTGGGATTGCTTAGCAGCTCAGACATGCTTCCTTAAATGTTCACGCACCTGCTCGGGTTTGTCCAACACGACCAGGAGTTCGTCGAGCGGGTGACGAATCAGTTGTTGTTGCACAAGGATCTCCATAGCCTGGATCAAAGGCGTCCACACATCCATGAAGTTATAAAAGATCACTGGTTTCCGTAAGCTTCCGCAGCTTTTCAAAGCCAGCACTTCAAAGGCTTCGTCGAGAGTTCCGATTCCGCCCGGGTAAATGATAAAAGCATCCGCGATCTCGTTCATCTTGGTCTTACGGCTAGCCAGGTCGCGCACTACATGGCGTTCACACAGGCCGGCATGCTCGAGGCCGTCCATAAAGTCCATCTCGGGCAAAACCCCAACCAAGCGGCCACCACCGGCCCTTACACCGTCAGCCAAACGTCCCATGCAGCCTCCCGTGGCACCGCCATAGATGACCTCGTGGCCATCCTTAGCCAAAGTCTCCCCTAAACTCTCGATCTCCGAGAGAAAGAAGGGGCTGACCTTGTCACTGCAGCTGCAAAAGACGCCAACTCTCATCCGATGCCGTCCGGTCCAATCATTTTCTCAGGCCGCACGACCGCATCAAACTTCGCTTCGTCGAGCAAACCCGAACGCAGCGCCTCTTCTTTCAAAGTGGTGCCGCGCTCCCAGGCGGCCTTGGCGATCTTGGCCGCATTGTCGTAACCGATATGCGAGTTGAGAGCCGTCACTAACATCAAGCTGTTCTCTAGGTGCTTTTTGATCTGCGGCAAATTGGCCTCGGTGCCTTCCACGCAGTTTTCACGGAAGGATTCGGCCGCATCTCCGAGCAAACGAATGCTGTTGAGCACGTTGAAGACGATCAAAGGTTTAAACACATTGAGCTCAAAGTGCCCCGTCGCCCCACCGACGGCCACGGCCATATCGTTGCCGATCACCTGCGCACACACCATAGTCATGGCTTCGGACTGCGTGGGGTTCACTTTGCCCGGCATAATGGAACTACCCGGCTCATTGGCAGGCAAAATCAGCTCGCCGATCCCGCAACGCGGGCCTGAACCCAGCAAGCGAAAGTCATTGGCGATTTTCATCAAACTGCAGGCGATGGTTTTTAAAGTGCCCGACATTTGCACCAGGGCATCATGAGCCGCGAGAGCTTCGAACTTGTTCGGCGCGCTGACAAACGGCAAACCCGTCTCTTCCGCAATCATCTTAGCCGCCGTCTCGGCAAAATGTTGGTGCGTGTTCAGTCCCGTGCCGACTGCGGTGCCGCCAAGAGCGAGCTGAAACACATGCGGCAGAGAGGTGTTCAAGCGCGTGATGTCGTTTTCAACTTGCGTTACGTAGCCCGAGAACTCTTGCCCGAGCGTGAGTGGCGTCGCATCCATCAAGTGCGTCCGACCAATCTTGACGATGTCTTGGAATTCTTTTTGTTTGCTCTTAAGCGCGTTGGCCAACTTCTGCAGCTGCGGAATCAGGTAGTGATGCACGCGCTCGGCCACCGCAATATGCATGGCGGTGGGAAAGGTGTCGTTCGACGACTGCGCCTTGTTGACATCGTCGTTGGGATGAATGTGCTTTTCGCCGAGCTTATGCCCCTTCAGTATCAGGGCGCGATTGGCGATAACCTCATTGGCGTTCATATTCGTTTGCGTGCCACTACCCGTCTGCCACACCACCAGCGGGAATTCACTATCCCATTGCCCTTGCATCACTTCGTCGGCCGCCTGAATGATAGGTTTGGCTTTCTCCGGCGCTAGCAGGCCCAGCTTTTCGTTGGCGCGGGCAGCGCTTTTCTTAAGAACACCCAAGGCGCGGATCATTTCGCGCGGGAAACGATCACCGCCGATTTTGAAGTTTTGAATCGAACGTTGAGTTTGGGCCCCCCAGAGGCGCTCGGCCGGAACCTGGATCTCTCCCATGCTGTCTTTCTCAGTACGAAAAGCCACGTTATCTCCTAGAGTTTGCGAACCCATGAAAGTAGCCGGTTTTCCTATCTATTTGCATCCAAAAGTTGGACTTGCGCGCTGCCTTCAGATAGGAATCTTCCCTATGCAATACTGGCTGATGAAATCAGAACCCGATGTGTTCTCGATCGACGAGCTTAAAAAACGCGAGACCTCCCTGTGGGACGGCGTTCGCAACTATCAGGCACGCAACTTTATGAGAAACGACATGAAGGTGGGCGATAGCGTGCTGTTTTATCACTCGAGCTGTGAACCTCCGGGCGTGGCGGGGGTGGCAAAAGTGGCGAGTGTGGCCGAACCTGATCCCAGCCAATTCGATAAAAAGTCCGAGTACTACGACCCGAAAGCCACCAAAGATAAACCGATTTGGTACTGCGTACGGGTCAAATTCGTCGAGAAATTTCCCCGTCTGGTGAGTTTGGCAGAGCTGCGCGCGACGAAAGAGCTCAAGGACATGCTGGTGCTGAAAAAAGGCCAACGCCTATCTATTCAGCCGGCTACAGCTAAGGAGTTTGAGTGCATTCGTCGGCTGGCCCGCCGCTAATCCAACTGGCGCCCATGGAGGGCGTTTTGGATTGGGTTTTGCGCGAACAACTGAGTGCAATCGGTGGTGTAGACCGCATGGTCACCGAATTCGTGCGCGTCACTGACAAACTTCTACCCGATCACGTATTTCGCCGCTATTGCCCCGAACTGGAACAAGGGGGTAAGACGCGCGCGGGTACACCTGTGTTCGTGCAGCTCCTGGGTGGCCAAAGCGGGCCGATGGCGGAAAACGCCGCGCGCGTGGCAGCACTCGGCGCGCCGGGCATTGATATCAACTTCGGTTGCCCGGCCAAGACCGTAAATCGTCATGACGGTGGCGCCGCACTTTTGCAAAAGCCCGAGCGCCTGTATGAAGTCACCAAGGCTATTCGCGCAGCGCTGCCGGCAGAGATTCCGGTGACGGCGAAAGTGCGTCTTGGCTTCGACCACAAGGAGTTTCATCGCGAGATCGCGGCCGCGGTCGATGAGGCCGGAGCGAGCCATATTGTTGTGCATGCGCGCACCAAAAAAGAAATGTATCAGCCGCCAGCGCACTGGGAATACATCGCACGCATGAAGGTGGGCCGCCGCCTGCCTTTCTTGGCCAACGGTGAAATATGGGGCGTGAGCGACTATCATGCGTGCGCTCTTGCCTCAGGCGTTGAACGCGTGGCACTGGGGCGCGGACTGGTCCGACGCCCCACCTTGGCGCATGAGATCCGCGCTGAGATCTTGGGCGTGACGGCGAGTTATGATTTCGAGCCCTTGCAGTTTTTGACTGAGTTTTTTGCTTCCACACTCGCCTATCGAGGCGAAGCCTATGCGGTGGCACGGTTAAAGCAAATGCTGCGCTATTGGGCGGCAGCGGATGCAACCGCCGCTTTATGGTTTGCGCAGGCCAAGCTGTTCACGCAGGCTACGCAAGCCCAAGATTTTTTGCGTGAACGAATACGGGAGTCCAAATGCCTGCCATTACCGTTTACACCCGCGTCGCCTACTGCCCTTTCTGCGAACGCGCCAAGGCTTTGCTGAGCCATAAAGGCGTTGAGTTCAAAGAGATCAGCGTGGACGGGCCGGCCGAGATGAAGGCGCTGGTCGAACGCACGGGTATGCGTACGGTGCCGCAGATATTTTTCGATGAGAAATTGATCGGTGGCTTTACTGAGTTGGCCGAGCTCGACTCGAAAGGCGAGTTGGACCGCATCCTGGGTCGCTAACGCGGTGTCGACATACGCTTGGTCTGAAAATTGCCTTTGCATGCGACATGACTCGCGCTCTCCTTCTTTGGCTTTCTTTTGTGGCAAGTTTACCCGCGACCGCAGTTCCTGGCGACGAATGCGCGCACTGGCTTTCACCCGCAAGCCAGCTGCGGCGAGAGATCCAGGACGCGCGACACACCGGTGACTCCATAGCCGAAGAACACGCCATCTTAGCTCTGACCGCCATAGAGCCTGCCAATTTCCGCAATTGGACCTCGCTCGGGCACTTCTATTTTAAACAAAATAAGTTTGAAGACAGCTTAAAGTGTTTCGGCCGTGCCCTGGTAATGGAAGGCCCGACAGCTAGGGGCTTGGTCGACTACGCGAAATCCTTGCGCGCCCTTGGTCAGCTCGGCGACGCGCTAAGATACCTCTTACAATCGTTAGAAAAAGATCCCAGAGATCTAGTCACCCTAACCATGACCGCTCAACTCTTAATTGGCTTTGACCAGCCCAAGCTGGCGCTCGAATACATTGAACAAGTGCTCACTCTGGCCCCCGACGACAAGATGGCTAAACTCATGCGGCAAAATCTTATCAACACCATAGAACGTCAGCAAAAAATCTACTGAATCAAGAGGATCGATATGTTAGTTTGCCGGCACAATGAACAAACCGTCATCGATGGACAACACTGAGGCCAAAGATCCCGCTGCCGGCAGCCTGCGTTTTCGCCGTCAAATACTGATTTTAGCGCAACAGCTTTTGCAGAACCTCGACTCAATGGAAGATGAGAGTGAGCGCTATCAGACGCAGGATCTACCAGCCTACAATCGCTGGTACGAATCTTCTTTTGCTCCGGAGCGAGAATTGATCTCGACCCTGGAGCGCGAACTGGCGGCAAGCGTTGCTTTTCACAACTCCATCGTTGCTGTTTCAAAGATGCGCGAGGTTTCGCTTTCCCAGGCGTTCACCGCGATGCGGGACGAGCAAGTGGCCTATGTTGGCGGCAGTGAAACCAAGCGGCGGCGGATTGAAGAGGAGCGCTTGGCGCGCGAAGAATTTATTCGCGAGGATCTCAATAGCGAGTTCAATCGCCATCGCAGTGAGCCGCTTGAATTCACTGCAGTGATAAACGAAAGTGATGCGGGCGAGCGCATGAAGCTGGTGTATCGACGACTGGTACGGCGACTGCACCCAGATATGCAAGGGCCGCTCAGTGATCCAACAGAGGTGCGCTGGCAGAAGCGGATTTGGCACCTCTCACAAGTGGCACGCCAACAAGGCAATGTGGCCGAGCTAGATGCGCTCTACAAAGTCAGCCTTTTGCGCCAGATGGAATTGAGCGAGTTAACCATCAGCGATGCCCACGAAGTGCATGCTTGGCTGAAGCGCGAGTCCGATCACTTAGAGGCGCAGATACGCGAATGGCAAGCCCATCCGGCCTGGGGGTTTTCCGTCAGTGGCGAAAGCCCGGCCTTAGTGCAGCGGGTTTTGAATGAATTTGAGCGCGAACGGGATTTCTTGGCGCATGAGCTTAAAGACATCAAAGGACAGCATGCCTATCTTGAGGTCCTCAGCTTTAACGAAAGCGGTCCCCCGCTCGAAATGAAGCGGCGACGCGTACGCCCGCGCCACGAGGAGAGGGATGAGCGCCAGCTCTCCTTGTTTGAAGATTAGTTATTCGCGCAGCTGAGTGCGGGCATACATCTTCTGCGGGCTCGCGAAGAAGCGTTCGCTCTCGGCCCGCAGTTCCACATAGTCCTTCGCTTTGCAGCCAATCGAGTACAGGTTCTGTCCCCACTCCAGCCATCCGCCGGTCATACGCACATGAAAACGGAAGCGCTTGGCACCGGCTTCAAAATCGAAATATTTGGCGAGTAGATCGATAAAATAAATCAAGGCTCGACCATACTCCGCACCCTCCTCAAAGGGCGTGTGCGGGGCGCGCTGGCCCGCAAAACCCGGCGGTGGCGAAAATCCCAGTGCCTCACCCACTTGCCAGAGCAGCCAAGGTCTAGCGGCCAAAGCGCGACCCACCATCACCGCATCACAACCACTGACTTCGTTTAAGCTAAACACATCTTCCACGCATTGCACGTCGCCATTGCCGATCACCGGGATGCCGAGCGCCTCACGCACCAAGCGCACTTGCGACCAATCGGCCGCACCACGACGTTTCATATGACCAATGCGCGGATGTAAGGTGATCCAAGCCGCGCCCGCCTCTTCCAAACCGCGCACGAAACGCAGTAAAAATTCTTGGTCGTTTTGCAAACCGGCGCGCAGTTTGACCGACACTGGGATGGGAGAGTGCTTCACCGTCATGCGAACGACTTCCGCCGCGTAGGCTTGATCGCCCATCAACGCCACTCCGTAGTTGTGCTTCAAGGCCTTTTTGACCGGACAACCCATATTGATGTCGACACCACGAGCTCCCCAAGCGGCCAACTTCTGCACGGATTGGCGGATCGGCTCTTCCTCATTGCCCAAAATCTGCGGCACCAAATCATCTTCTCCGCCTTCGGCCATTAGTGTCTCCGCGGTGGCGCCCAAATCTTCTTTTGGTAAACGCCAACTCGACAGCATTTCGGTTGGCCACAGCGTGCGCGCGCCTACGGGAAGATAGCGGCGCACCAAAAGGCGCAAAGCCACATGCGAAAGGCCTACCATGGGCGCCAAAGCCACTGGAAAGTTGACCCAACCCTCCAACAATGGACGACGTAGGAATTGAGCGCCTGAATGATGCGGCGTGACCCGCGCTTCGGAATCGAGCACGCTTTCACATAACCCAAACTTGTGGATTACGCCATAGGGCGCTATGGTTTGGTCGTGGCAAATCAGCAGATCGGAATTCTTGGCGGGGGCCAACTGGCCCGAATGCTCCTCTTAAACGCTCATCCCCTCGGACTTGAGGTATCGGTGTTCGCCGCCCAAAGCAACGACCCCGCATCGCAAGTGTGCGGCCGGGCCGTGCTGGGCTCGATGGAAGACCGCACCGATTTGCGCCGCTACCTTTCCAAACTCGATGCCGTCACCTTTGAGAGTGAGTTTGTGGACACCGCCAAACTCGCACGCTGCATGCCGCAGAACCTGCATGTGTTCCCGCGCCTTGAAGTGATCGAAGGCATTCAGGACCGTCTGCCGCAAAAACGTCTGCTCGATCGCTATAAAATTCCCACCGCCCCTTGGCGTGAAGTCAGTAACAAACGTGATCTGAGCGAAGTCGAAAACGTGTTTGAAAATGGTTTCGTATTGAAACAACGTCGCTTTGGCTATGATGGTTACGGCACGTTTGTGTTCAAGAACGGCAAGGCCGACGCTAAAGTTCTGCTGAAATCGAATCATGGTTTTATCGCGGAGGGCTTTGTTCCATTTAAACGGGAGCTGGCCATTTCATTCGTGCGCTCGGTCTCCGGCGCCTTTGTGACTCTGCCGTTGGTGCAGAGTGTGCAAGTGAACTCTCGCTGCTTTAGCGTACACGGGCCGATCAGCCACCGTGGCATTAAGCCCCTCACGCAGCAGTTTAAAAAATTAATGGACGATCTGGACTACGTGGGTGTTTTGGCGGTCGAACTCTTCGATACGGGCAAAGAACTTTTGGTCAATGAGCTGGCGCCCCGCGTGCACAATTCGGCCCACTACTCGATCGATGCACTCACCTGCAGTCAGTTTGAATATCACTGGCGCGCCGGATTGGATCTGCCTTTGCCGCGGGTGGAGCTGAAGAGCAAGGGTTTCGCCATGGTGAACCTTTTAGGTGAGGGCGGGCGCGTGAAACTCTCGTACAAACCGATGGGTCACTTGCATTGGTACGGCAAATTTGAAAACCGCCCGGGCCGCAAGCTCGGCCATATCACCACGCTGGATGAAACCGGCAAAAAAGCGCTGGAACGTGCGCTGTCATGGAGAAAGGATTTTCAACTATGAAAGCCAAAGTCGGAATCATTATGGGCAGCCAAAGCGATGCGCGCATCATGAAGGCCGCGGCCGAAGTCTTAAGAGACTTTAAAATTCCTTTCGAGATGAAAGTTGTCTCCGCCCATCGCACTCCTGAGTACATGCAGGAGTACGCCTTACAAGCCGAGGAGCGCGGCCTGCAAGTGATCATCGCCGGCGCCGGTGGTGCGGCTCACCTCCCCGGCATGGTGGCGTCTTTGACTCCACTCCCTGTCATCGGCGTACCCGTGGCCGTGAACCGCACCAACGGTTTGGATAGCCTACTGTCGATTGCGCAAATGCCAAAGGGTGTGCCGGTGGCCACCACTGCCATCGACAATGCTCATAACGCGGGATTGTTGGCGGCGCGTATCCTGGCCCTAAGTGACCTCAAACTGCGCAAGGCCTTACATCAGCACCGTAGTAAAATGAAAACCAAGGTCAAAAAAAGCCAATCCTTGCTTAAGAAATACCTGCGCTAAAAGGTCCGCGACCTCGGTCCAGTCGAGACTCGTTACTCTAAACTATATTTGTTTCATTCCGGCGCCGTTTCCGCCGAAAAGAAACTGTCATATTTCAGAGGAGAACGCGATGTCCGACACCGAAGTCCGCGACAAGATCATCATTGCCGAAGATTCGCCGCCCAATCGCAAGATCCTAGCCCACCTTCTGCAGAAACTTGGCTATGACGTCCTGGCTTGCGAGCACGGCCAAGACGCTTGGGAAAAACTGGAAGAGTGCAAAGCCGAGGGCGTGGTCGCCATTATTTCCGACATCATGATGCCGACGATGGATGGCATTCAATTGCTGAAAAAGGTGCGCGAGCACAGCGACTACAAAGACATGAATGTGGTTCTGGTCACGGCTGTGAGCGAAAAAGATTATATCGTGCAAGCGAAAGACTTGAACGTGAACGGTTACATCCTAAAGCCCGTCACTTTCCAGCGCGTGATCAGCAAACTGCAAGAGCTCTTTCCCGCCAAAACCTTTCCTAAACTGGCTGCCTAATGACGGCGGCGCCTCGCACACTCACGCAGGAGACGATTGTCGCCCGTCTGGACGAGCTGCCGACCTTGCCCACGATCGTCTATGAATTGAGCCGCGTGATCAACGATCCGATGTCCTCAACTTCGGATGTTGAAAAGTTGATGGCCAACGACATCAGCTTAACCACAAAAGTTCTGCGCCTGGTGAATTCGGCCTACTATGCAATTCCCGGTGGCGTCAGTTCGCTGTCGCGCGCGATCGCCTACATTGGTTTCGATACGGTCAACCAGTTGGTGCTGTCGGCTTCGATTTTGAAAGCATTGGAAACCAAGGGGCCGCAGCGCTTTGATATGAACGAATTCTGGAAACACTCCATCGGTGTGGCGATCGCAGCCGAGACCGTGGCCAAGTTTGTGCGTCATCCGATGCCGGCCGACCTGTTCACCTGCGGACTGGTGCACGACATGGGGAAAGTGGCGCTCTATACGATCGATCCGGATGTGATGCTGACGATCACGCAGACCGCGAAGGAAGAGCAAATCTCCTATGCGGAGGCCGAAGTGAAACTGGGAATTCCCGGTCACACGGCGATCGGCCAGCTTTTGGCTCAGCGCTGGCAGCTGCCGGCCAATATTCAGGCGGTGATTAAACATCACCACAGCAAAGAGGGTCGCCGACTGACCGCCGAACAGAATTTGAATGTCGACATTGTCTATCTGGCCAATCTTCTGACCCACGCTCTGAAATTCGGTCATTCGGGCCATGATAAAATCTTAGGCGCCCCGACAGATGTGCTTGGGCGCATGACGATCAATCTGGAGCGTGATTTTAAAAATCTTTTGCAAGAGATCAAAGCCGGTTTGGACAAAGCGCAGGATTTCTTGCGCGTCCTGGGAGGCAACTAGCATGCACAAGCTTTTGCCTCACCTTTACGAAACCATCGCGCATGAGGCCATGTTCGGCATCGTGGTCTTTGAGGCCAGCGGTGTCTGCCTGTTTTCCAACAGGATGGCCGATCAGATGTTGGGCGCTGAAAGCCACCAGTTGGCGGCCATGGTGCCGACCGAATCGCATCCGCAGCTGAAGACATTCACTCCCGAATTTTGCAAACAGGATGGTTTTTATCAGGACATTCTGGTGCGCCGGAGCGACGGCTCCACTTTTATTTCTAATCTGGGCGTGCGCTTTATCGAAGTCGATGGCCATCAGGCTCACTTGCTGATGCTGCAAGATGTGACTCTGCAGAAAAAACTGCAACGGGAAATCATGGCCAAGCAAACAGAGATCAAAGCCACATTCGAAGAGCTTTTGAACCAAAACCGCAAGCTCAAAGAGCTCGATCACGCCAAAGACCGCTTTATCGCCCTGACCACGCACGAGCTGCGCACGCCGCTCTCGGCGATGGTGGCGTCGGCCGAAATTCTAAAACTCGGGATTTACGACAACGAAGAGCAGATGCGTGAATTCATCGAGATGATCTACGATCAAGGCTTGCACCTGCAGGATCTCGTGAATGACATTTTGGATTTCGCCAAAATCCAAGCTGGCAAGATGGACTTCTATATCGAGAAACAAGACCCCGTGGCCCTGGTCAACGCGGTGGCAAAAAACTTCGAAGGCATGGCTGAAACTAACAAAGTGAAGCTGCATCTGCATGTTCCTTCCGCGCCGGTGGAGTGCTACTTCGACGAACTGCGCTTGCGTCAGATTTTGTCCAACATCATCAACAACGCCATTAAGTACAACAAGCCGCAAGGGCGCGTGGACATCGAGTTTGCGGATATGGGCGACGCGATTAAGATTTCCGTTAAGGACACCGGGCAAGGCATCGCCAAAGATCAATTCGAGAAGGTGTTCAACGAGTTTGAGACGATTGGGCAGGTAGCTTTACATCACAAAGGCACGGGATTGGGGATGCCAATTAGCCGTAAGCTGAGTGAAGGTATGGGTGGGAAGCTGCTGTTGGATTCGGAGTTGGGCGTCGGCTCGGTGTTTTGGGTGGAGTTGCCGAAGCAGCGGGTTTTGGAGGATGGCTTTTATCGGCCAAGATTTGCCTCTTAAAAGCTGGCCCCTCTTCGTGCAGATAATCTGCGCCTAAAAAGCACCTTCTGCAGTCACAAACTGCCGCCTTTGCTGCGACATTTATTGCCAGAACTTTCCAAACTCATCGGTCATAAAGCTGCAGAAGGGGACGGTCCTCCGGACATGTGACCGAGTTTCGGATAACCAAGATTCTATGGAACAATATAGGCCTACTTGAGCAATCCTTCGCCTATGGAGAGCAACCATTAGCAAAAACCCTCTGGCCTTGAAATCTGCACGGCGAGGGGCCAGCTATTACTAGTAGAGCAAATAAGACTTCCTCTCCACCGCCCATTCCCCCTCATCCTTAGCCAACGACTGATCCCATTCGCTGACAAGCGCCTGCTTATCAGCCACCCACTCCCGCAACAAACCGTTGCCCGACAAAATATCAATCGGCATCAGCTTTTCTTCATACTCATAAGGCGGCTTGCGCCACAGATCAAACTCAGGATGAACCCGATGAACCGCTTTAAAATACAAATTGATCAAACGATAAGGTTTAAACCGACTGGGATCATACCAAGACCCATCCACATGCACTTGCAACGCCGACACTAGCTCACCTTTAAACTTGTGAAACGTCGGCTCATAAAACGCGGGACGCAAAATGCAACCCTCCGTCCACTTCGGCGCCATCTCACGCATCTCACTCACTATGCGCGTAACATCCAAACCGGGAGCCCCAAAAATCTCTAAAGGCGTCGTCGTCCCCCGCCCCTCGGACAAGTTGCAGCCCTCAATCAAAACACTTCCTGGGTAAACGCGAGCGCATGATAGGCGCGGCATATTGGGCGACGGATTCACCCACGGGATATCAGCCCAACCAAACGTAGGTGCCGCCAACGGATCATAGCCATTCATCGCGATCACCGTCAGAGCCGCCTTGGACTTCTTATGGTCGCGATACCACAACGCCGCTTCACCCAAGGTGAGCCCGTGGCGCATCGGCACCGGCGCCGCACCCACAAAACTCTCGTAGGCCATATCCAGTTTATGACCTTCGATCTCGCGTCCCGCAGGATTCGGACGATCCAAAACCCAGATCTCCTGACCTGTCGACTGAACCGCGTCCATCATGTAAAATAAAGTAGTTAAAAAAGTATAAATACGACAGCCCACATCCTGCAGATCCACCAACAGAACATCCCAGCCCTTCATCATCTCAGGCGTGGGTCGGCGCACTTTGCCATACAGACTGTACACCGGGATCTTGTGGACCGGATCGACGTAGTCATCGCTCTCAATCATATTGTCTTGCTTCTCGCCCCGCATACCGTGCTGCGGACCAAAAGCCGCCGTCACTTTGAGCCCCTTCGTCTCCATCAGCAGATCGAGAGAGTGGCGTAAGTGCCGGTCGGTCGAAGCAGGGTGCGCCAGAAGCGCTAAACGTTTATCGATCAGCTTTTTTTGCAGATCCGGTTCCGACAAAAGACGTTCAATGCCAAGTTGAAACATGCCCCACTCCCCTTGCTCTATAAAGATTACGGGCTATTCAAGTATGCATGCAAGGCAGGAATATCATCCTTCAGAAACGGCAAAACCGGCATGATATGGGTCGCCCGCTTGGCTTTGTAACCCGCGGGATAATCCCCGTGCAAAATCCGCCGCTCTAGCAGTTCGGAGCTTGCGCCGAAAGCCGTTGGCCCCACGGCCCCGTCGAGTTTGGGATTGGGACTGTGGCAGGCTGTGCAATGAGTGGCGTAGAGGCTGCGGCCTTTTTCTAATGGAGTCGGTGGAGGCTTGTTGCTCTTGGTACAGCCAGCAAGGAGCAGCACTCCGATAAGGATAAATTTGCCCATGGGCAGAACTGTAGCACGATTTTGTCTACTCGGCGATAAGCCGCTGACCCGGAGTGCCGATAGCCAGAGAGATGATCTGCGAGCACACCTGCCCAAACTTCTCGACGTAAAAAATCTCAACTGGATCACGCTGCTGCATACGGATGCTCAACACACCAAAGAACTGCCCCGCACGAAAGACCGGAAACAACAAAACCGTTTCAAAAGGAACGCGCCCCAGCTGATTGCGCACTTCAGCCATAAGGTCAGACTGGCGAACATTGGGAATGACCACTGGCCCCATAGTCCGACGCACCTCACGCACCTCGGGATATTTCTTAAGATCGATCGCCAGGCCCTGCAAAGCATGATCATCGTTGGAGGCTAGAACCATGCCGCGCTCCTCGCTGATCCACTGCACGAAGGAACAGCGCATGCCCTTCACCTTCAGGTTGATCATACGCATCAGGTTGTACAGCCCATTCTCGCCCTCAACCCCTTGCGTGGCTTGCTTCAAAAAAAGATTGAGCAAATGCATCTCTTTGATCGTGCCCGTGCCCAAAGTAAGTTGAGTGTTTAAACGATGGTCCAACTCTTCCACCGTATTCACGGCGCGGAAAGCCTCCTGCAGGGAAAAGGGCTTCACCAGGTAATCCGCCGCGCCGAGCTTTTTCATCTGCTCCACTCCTCGTGGCAAGGCCTGCTTCGACATCACGATGACCTTAGGAATTTTCTTAAGCGGGCGGCCATTAAGGAATTTAAAGATAGAGAGCGCGTTCGTCGCCGGCAAAAGCAGATCTAGAAAAATCGTATCGGGCTGCCAGAACTCAATGATCTCTTTGGCCGCATCCACATGCGAAACCACTCGAGTTTCAAAACCATGATCGAAAAGATAAGAAGCTAAACGGCGCGCAAATGGCGTATCATCGTCGGCCACCAAGATGCGTAGGCGCTCTTTCGCCGCCGCACGTGAGTGCGGCCAAGATAGCGTTTTCACAGCTGTCCCCCTGATCACCCTCACCCCTTAAAAGAGCAAGGGATATACCGGTGGGAAGCTCTAGGTTTGAAGCCAGCTGTTTACGAATTAAACAGCTGGCTAAACCTTAATCAGATGGTCACGGCGTTAAGAAGAACGAACAGACCAGTAAGAATAAAACCGCAGGTGACAACGCCTTTAATGGTCGTCAGCGGCCCCATTTTTCCGTACATGGCATTGCCCTGAATGGCCGCCACGATCAGGATAAAAAGAGTCCAATAAAGCGAAACATTGGAAGTTTCTGTCACCGCAAAACCTAAGTGGTTCGAACCCAGCATGAAGAACAGCATCGGGATCGAGAACAACACGTTGGTGCGTGAAGCCAAGCCCGCAGCTGCAGCAGCAGTGGCCGCTGCCGGATTCGGAGCGCCGCCACCGGCGACTGCGACCGCATTGGCAATAACTATTTTTTGTTTACGCCAGATGATGCCCCACACGTTCAAGAACATCAGAGTCGCAAGCAAGCCGCCGGACAGAATATTGATCCAATAATAGCTGGTGAAAACAGCGGCACCGCCACCGGACTTGGCATCCAGGTGTCCACGGATCATAAGCATCACCACGCCAGTAAGGAATGTGTAGAGCGCTCCGTAACGAAACCACCACAACGCGCGTGGAACTAGTTTTTGCGTCACTTGCGATTTGGCCCCCGCATCGGTTTCGGCCATGAAGGCCCCTTGCACAAAGTTAAAGTAGTAGAGCAGACCGATCCAGATCACACCGAAGAACAGGTGTAGCCAGCGCATAACAAAATGTAGGCCGAGGTTCGGATCACTCAGCAGAGTTGAAAGCATATTGAATCTCCTTTTGCGTCAAAACACGGTTGTCTAACGTGTTGATATATATGACTGAGCCATAAAGCTGTCTAGAATGCAGGTTGCGGCGTGTCGAAATCGATATCCACAATTCTCAATGTGGATATCGACCCTAATTTTTAGATTCTGTTTGGACGGCCCACGGACATTGCTCTCTACCCCGATCTGTTAGCAAAATTTTCAGACAAACACCAAGAGGGGGCATGATGCTAAAGACTTTTATCGCACTGACCGCGATCTCTTTCACCCTAACTGTGCAAGCCGGACAGGTGGTTAAACCGGATCCGCACATCACTTATGGCGAACTGTGCAACCCGCAAGACCGCGACTTCTTGGACCACCGCTATTCCGAACAGATCGCTTACTGCGTTCGTAATGTGGGAATGGAGCAAAAAGCGCGCATCTATAAAGCCTACGGCATTCCCGAACATTGCCGTAAGTACTACACCATCGATCACTTTATTCCGCTGGCCCTGGGCGGCAGCAACCACGACGTGAACCTGTGGCCCGAACATCGTTATGTCAAAGCTACACGCCGTTTCTTAGAGCAAAACCTTTTTGATCAAATGCGCCGCGGAGAGATCACGCAGACCGCCGCCATGGAGATTATCGTCGACGCCAAAATGAATCCACAGGAGCCTAAACCTTGGAAGTGCGGCGTCGCCTCAAACAATCTGGAGTTCGGCCCCGCTGTAGATGAGGATCAAGACTAAAAGTCCCACGACAATGCGGTAGTAACCAAAGTGCCGCAGACCCACCCGGCTCACCAGATGCATAAAGAAGCGGATGGTGAGCGCACCCACCACAAACGAAATCAAATTGCCCCACAAGAGCGAGTCGATTTGCTCCGAGGTGAGCGTCGGCCACACCTTGCGCAGCTCCAAAAAGCCCGCCCCCATCAAGGTCGGCACAGCCAAAAAGAAAGAGAACTCCGTGGCCAGAGGTAAGCTCATACCTTGATAGAGTCCGCCCCAAATGGTGGCCGCCGAGCGTGAGGTCCCGGGGATCATAGCCAGACACTGAAACAATCCGATCTGAAAGGCCGACTTGAGCGGAAGGTCTTCAGTGCGAGTGACGCGCACCTTTAGTCGACGTACCCAGCGATCAGTCAGCACCAAAAGCACGCCCCCGACCAGTAGCGCAATGCCCACCATCGTCACATTGCCGATCAGTTTTTCGACATGGTTTTTAATCGCTAAGCCAATCACCGCGGCCGGCAAGAAGGCCACGAACACCTTGGGATAGATTTTGAAGTTCAGAAGAAAACGTCGCCAATACAGAACCAGTACGGCAAGGATGGCGCCGAATTGGACCATCACCGTGTAGTCCTTCACGAAGGCGTCTTCATGGATACCCATAAACCAAGAGGCCAAGATGATATGCCCGGTGGAGGACACGGGAAGATATTCGGTCAAACCTTCGACGATCGCGAGAACAATGGCGTGCATGCTGCTCATAGTTCAAGAGTAAGGCGATCGCCGCGTGCGGGCAACGCTCTTAGACCTTTTTTCTGCGCGCTTCCAGCTGACTGGCCGCCAAGGCAGACATGAAGATTAAAATCGCCCCCAAAGTTTCCCAACGCCCCAGCGATTCACCGAGCAAGAAGAAAGCGAAGATCATGGCAAATGGGGACTCAAGCAAAAATAATAGGCTGCTGACCGTGGCCGATAAACGCGCCTGTGCGCGCACCTGCAGACTAAACGCAATTACCGTGGAGCCCAGGCCCAAAATCAAAAGCCCCGCTTTAGCCTCTGCACCCCAAGCGGCAAAACGCGCCATTTTCTCCCATGTGGCGGCGTTGAGCACAAATGGCAAACAGAACAGGCCCGCCCACATGCATTGAGCCCCGTTGAACAAGAAAGGATTCCTCACACTCGGGCTGACCACGCCGATAATGTAGATCTGGCCCGCCGCCAAGAAGGCGCAAAGCAACGTAAGTAAATCACCTTTATTTATTTCACCGAAGCCGACATTCACGATCATTCCAGTGCCGAGCAACGACACGCCCACGCAGGTCCATATACCTACGGGTAAACGGCGCCGATGCATGTAACTCTCAAGCAGCGGCACCAGCACCACATAAAGAGTGGTGATAAAACCGCTCTTGGTGGCCGTGGTGTATTGCAGGCCCCAGGTTTGCGTGACCAAGGTGGCGGCAAAAAACACTCCCGGCCAAAAGGCTTTGCGCACATTTTCGACGAAGCCGCGGCGAAACCGGGGCACCAGTAAAAACGGCACCACAACCAAAAACGCCAAGAAGTAGCGCATAAAGGTGAGCTCAAAGGCATTGATCTCGCGCATGGCCCAGACTGCGGCAATAAACCCAAAACCCCAAAGAGCCGCCGCGACAAAGAGTTCGGCGGAAGCCGTGAATCTACTCACTATCTCTGAGATCCGCTTTTTTGAGCCAGCCCTTGCGCCGGAACCACATAAAGATCACCAACGACACCGTGGCCATGAATGCCAAGGCGTACCAATAACCAAAGGGATCCTTGATCTCCGGCATGTGCTCGAAGTTCATGCCGTAAATGCTGGCGATAAAATTGATGGGCAAGAAAAAGCAGCTGAAGATAGTCAACACACGCATCACTTCGTTCGTACGCCGGGACGCCTCGTTGGTGCGTTGGCCCTGCAGCGACACGTGCAGATTGAGCAGCGAATTCATACTGTCTTCGATGTCGCTGGCGTAATAGGACTGCTGATCGATCTGCTCGCTGATGTTCTGAAAGTGCGGGACGAGGATCGCCTCCGCGTTGACCAGAATGCGGTTCACCGGTTCGCGCGTTGCACGCAGCATGTGCTTGAACACCGACACTTTGCGCTTCACATAATAGCCCTTGTTGATGCGGAACTTGCGCTGAGTGCTGGTGTGAAAGATCTCCGCCTCAAACAGTTCGATCGCGCCCAGGCAACTCATGATCGGGCTCTGATAGGACAACACCACTTCATTCAAAATATCGATCAACACATGCTCTGGCGTAAGCACCGGATCATTGATCTTGCGCTTCTTCCATTTTTCGAGCAACGCCGTCATAAACGGCTGATCCTGGCGGTGAATGCTGATAACAAAACGTTCGGAATAAAAAATCGCGATCTTGCGGGTCAGCTCTTGCACCGAATCGGCCTCTTTGGCGCAATCCGGATCATAGGCGCGCAAAACCACGAAGCCCACATCCTCAATCATTTCGAACTTCGGCAAATGCTCAGGCTGTAAGCAATCCTGTACAGAGGTGGGATGCAGCTGATACTGCTCTGCCAGTTTATTCAGCACTTCGGATGTGGGATTGGCCACATCTAGCCATTCGAAACTTTGAAATTGCAAACGCGATTCCGGCACGCTTTACCTCAAGTGAAGCCAGTGTAGGATTTCACCACGCGATTAGCAACTGCTGGGATAGGGGGATTTTTTGGGATTGTTTTTACTCTCGATGTTCACGTTCTTGCACACCCACGCCGCCGAGGTGATCTGGGACACGCGCGCCGCTCGCGGCTACACGGTCGAAGAGTTCGCCCGCCTGCACGCGCCCGGCACTGTCTTGGTGTTCGGTGAACAGCACGCCACTTCCGAAAGTGAAAACGATCCCGCCGTGATCGAGCACCACGCCAACCAAGTGCGCCTGCTGCGCGCCCTCACCGCCCAGGCTTTGCTGACCAACACTCATCTCAGCGTCGGCATGGAATTCTTAAAGTACACAGTACAAGACCTCACCGATCTTTACGTTCGCGGCGCTATGGATGAGGCGAGTTTCTTGCGCGCTGCCGGTTGGCCTAAAGGCAATCCCTTCACGCTCTATCGCGAACAGATTCTGATTTCACGCCAGAGCGGAGGACGCACCCTGGCCTTAAACGCCCCGCCCGAACTGAGCCGACAGGTGGCGCGCGGCGGGCCGGAGAGCCTGAGCCCCGAGCAACGCACACTTCTCCCACCACTGTGGGAGCGTGGCAGTTCCGAATACTTCGAACGCTTTCAAGAGGCCATGGGCTCAGGCCATATCGCCCCAGAGGCTTTGGAGCGCTACTTCTGGGCGCAGTCCTTATGGGACGACACCATGGCATGGAACATCGTCAAAGGCTTAAGAGCCGATCCTCTAGCCGTGCAAGTCGTGATTGCGGGAGAGTTTCATGTCGAATTTGGCCATGGCCTGGCCGCGCGGGTGCACACCCATGGCGCATCTGATGTACGAACTTTGCTGCAAGTGCAAGCGGCCGATCTGAGCGATCAAGAGATCGCGCGCGTGACCTCACCCGACCCGCGCTATGGCGCGCGGGCAGATTTCCTGTGGATACAAGCGCCTTAAACTACTTCGCCAAAGCGGCCGAACAGGGGCTGGGCAAACGCTCAGGATGGCGGAAGTCACGCCAGTCCCAGGTGGCCGCATCGGCTTGAGTGAAACCGAATTGCTTTTTGAATCTGTGAATCGAAAACTGAAACGGCGTCAGCACTTCACGCATCGGCACGATCACGGTCATCAAAGTGGCGTCCAGAAGAGGCATTCCGGTGGCCGGACTGCGCAGAGGCTCGAATCCATCTTTCGTACGCAGCATATTGGCCGAATGAACGCGCAGCTTGATCCAAGACTTGTCGCGATTGGCATTCACCGCCTTTTTCAAGTCGAAAAGGGATTCGATCGGATAGTCTTCGCCGCCAAAGTTCACAGCCGTAATGATGCTGCCCGGATTAGGCAACTGACCGGCCAAAAAGCGCGTCTCAGCCGAGTCGACGACGCCGCCCATAGAGACCACCGAATTCACACCAGGTAGCACGCGGCCCTTAGTGGACGAAGGCATCTCACGCAAAAACATGCCCGAGATATAAACAAAGTCCACGTCGTTTTTCAGTTCCGCGTAGCCGGCACTACGAAATGGCACTTTTAGTTTCACCAGTTGACCGTTGCGCAAAACTTCGACTTCCACAATCTCGCCCGAGCGCTGCAGACGTTTGAATAGATTGTAGGGAAATCCACCGATCACTTCTCCATCCATACGCAAAAGAATATCGTCCTTTTGCAAACCATTTTCAGTGATCACATCGTTGATCGTCAAAACGGTACGATGGTTGTTCCAGTAATCCGGGATCGCCGCCGTCACCGCATCATACAGACCTAAAACTTTGAGCTGCTCATCACTCAAAACACCGGATTTAAAGGTGATCACGCGCGAAGCACTGGCATCGGGACGAATTTTATTGTCGCGCTGATGGCGCCACAACATAAACTCTTTCATCACCGGGCCGATGGGAGTGGCGAAACCTACGCTGTTGGCACCGTTATAGATCGCGGTATTGATACCCACTACTTCACCCGTCAGGCGCGAGATCAACGGACCGCCGGAGTTGCCTGGGTTGATCGGCGTTTGCGTTTGGATAAAAGGGCCTGCCACTTCACGCATCTGAAGACCGGTGACTTCTCCATAGGTCACCACGTTGCTGCCATCAAAGGGATTGCCAATGGCCAACACAGGATAGCCACGCAAGGCACGCGCGTTGCGAACAAAGTCGAACAGCGGGCTTTGCGCGGACGGTAGTTTCAATTGCGAACTCGGCTTGGCCCGCTTTAGCGCCTGGACATCGAACTCCAAAACCGCGAAGTCGTGCACATTGCTGACATAAATGAGCTTGGCCGAAACCGTCTCACCCACCGGGTCTTGAGTGTTGAATTCAAGCTTCAGCTGCTGTGCCTGTAGCGGTATCGAGTCGATCACATGTTTGTTGGTGAAGATCAGTCCGCGACCCGATTTCGGATCCAGACCGACGAAAAATCCGGTGCCGTGACTTTGTTGCGGCGAGGGCTCAAAGATATTGGCCACGGTGTTGGTGATCTTTACGACCGAAGACATCAAAGCTTCGACCGACACTTCCTGGGCCGCCTGCTCAACGGCGGTCGGCGGGGCGGGTGGAGCCTCGGGTGCTTCCACTTTGATCGGCATTTCGGTCGGCACCTCACCGGTGTGCCCGAAAGCCGGAGCCGTGAAAATCCCTGTACAAAGTAAAGTGACAACCCCTACTGAAACCCGCATCTGCCCCTCCTAAATGATCGAATTTCCGATCATTAGCATAAGGTGCGGTGCGTTAGAAGTGTAACGAATTCAAAACTGGTTACATTTCGGAATTAGAGCAGCGTGCCTGAGAGAAACATGCTGGCCATAGAGAAATAAATCACCAGACCGGTCACATCCACAATGGTCGCCACCATGGGAGCTGAAGCACTGGCCGGATCGAGCCCCACTCGGCGTAAAAGAAAGGGCAACATGGCACCGGTGAGCGTTCCCCACAGCACTACCCCCAGCACGCTGCAAGCCACCGTCATGGCAATGAGCAGATAGTGCTCGCCGTAGACCGGACTCCATAAATGCCAGGCATACACACGAAACAGGCCAAGAGCGCCGAGTATTCCCCCAAGCACCAGACCGGCAGAAAGTTCGCGCATAAACACGCGCCACCAATCGCGTAAACGAATCTCTCTTAAAGCCAAAGAACGAATGATCAAAGTGGAGGCCTGCGACCCGCTGTTACCGCCCGAGCTAATGATCAGTGGAATAAAAAGCGACAACACCACGGCCTTGGCAATGGCATGCTCGTACTGGGCCATAGCGGTTGCGGTAAACATCTCGCCAATAAAGAGCACCATCAGCCAACCGGCCCGCTTCTTCATCATCTCAAGGAAAGAGGTTTTGAAGTACGGAGCATCCAAAGCTTCCATACCACCTAGCTTTTGGATGTCTTCGGTGGCTTCCTTTTGCACCACATCGACGATGTCGTCGTAGGTCACAATCCCCTTCATATGGCCAATTTCATCGACCACAGGAAGAGCCATGAAGTTATGGCTTGAGAACACGTCTGAGAGCGCCTCGCGGTCCATTTCTTCCGGCACGGTGACCAAGTCGGTTTTCATAATCTCGCGCACGCGCTTGTCGGGCGAGGCCAGCAGCAGCTCGCGGAAGGACACTACACCGAGCAGCTTCTGATCGTAATCCAACACGTAAGTGTAATAGATAGTCTCAATCGGCGTACGCGCCTGGGCCCTGAGATAGCGGATCGCCTCTTCCACTGACATATCGGGACGCAAACGGATATAGCGTGGATTCATCACGCCCCCGGCTTCGTCTTCCGCATAGGCTAGAAGACCCACCACCTCTTGGCGCGAGACCTCATCCAACAGGGCCAAGAATTCCTGGCGAGGCTCAGGATCAAGATTTTGTAGAAAGTCAGCCGCATCATCGAGTGCCAAGAGACGCACCCAAGAGCGTTTTTCCACCGCAGGAAGATCAATGATCAGTTCGATTTGCTCCAACGGGCCGAAGCTTAAAAACAGCTCTTCCGCATCGGGGCGGTTCAAACGCGCAAACTTTTCTTTTCGGCTGGAGTGATCGAGCTCAGACCAGTGCTCTTTGAGCGTGTTGAGGTCGGACCAGTCCAGCTCTGAGGTTTCGTTTTCCATTTTCGCCCTCTTTAAAAAGTCGCTGGAGATGGGGTGAAATTCTGGAGTACCCCCATGCGTCGTGAAGATCAAGTAAGAACTGTGAACTGACCGTGACAAACACATGACTTTGGCACACAGACCGGGTCTGATAAAAAGGACTTCAACGCCAGCGAGGGACTTCGATGATTCGCCTGCTCCAACTCCTACTTCCCATACTGCTTCCCATGATGTTTCTCACCAGCATCGGTTGTAAAACCGCTTCGAAATCTCAAAGTAAAAACGAAGCCTCTTCCGATTTGACTTTAAGTGAGGCCGAAGCCCGCAAAGCGCGCCTAGCCAATGTCAGTTACGATCTAAATATCAATCTCACCGATCCGGGTTCGACCTTTCAAGGACGCATCGATATCGGTTTTGATTTGCTGGACGCAAACCAACCGCTGCGGCTGGATTTCTTTGAAGGCAAGGTCAGCAACCTCCGCGTGAACGACAAGCCGGTGTCCATTGACAACGCAAAGAAGGCGTACTGGATCGAGCTCCCGGCCGCCGAGCTACGCGTGGGACGCAACCGGGTGCAAGTCGATTACACACAAGCCTATTCGAGCCAAGGCCAAGGCTTGCACAAGTTTATCGACCCACAAAGCAAAGACGTTTTTCTATATACGCAATTTCAAACCTTCGATGCCAATCGCTTTATGCCGTGCTTTGACCAGCCCGACTTACGCGCCACCTTCGCAATGACTGTAGAAGCACCGGCTAAGTGGACCGTGGTTTCGGCCACGATGGAATCTGCGATCAAGACTATGCCTGGCGGCAACAAGCTGTGGGTTTTTCCCAAAACCTTACCGATTGCAACCTACCTGTTCTCTCTACATGCGGGCCCTTTTAAGGTGTGGAAGGATCAATACCAGAATATTCCGCTGCGCTTAATGGTTCGTCCCAGCATGGCCAAATTCGTAAAACCCGCCGAGTGGTTCAAAGTCACCAAACAGGGCATGAAGTTTTTCGAAAATTACTTTGCCTTCAAGTACCCGTTTAAGAAATATGACCAACTCTTCGTTCCTGAATTCAATGCAGGAGCTATGGAGAACGTCGGGGCCGTCACTTTCTCTGAACGCTACATTCCGCGCGGAGCTCCCACACGCGAAGAACGTATGGATGTCTACACGACATTGCTGCACGAGATGGCCCATATGTGGTTTGGCGATGTGGTCACCATGAAGTGGTGGAACGATCTTTGGCTGAATGAGAGTTTCGCTTCGTTTCTGGCCACCTTGGCGCTGTATGAAGCCACCGAATTTAAAGAGGCTTGGCAAGAGTTTTTCTCGGGCGAAAAAGTTTGGGCCTATTGGGAAGACGGCTTAGTCACCACGCATCCGATCCAAGCGCCAGTCAACACTGTCAAAGAGGCCTTCGCCAATTTCGATGGCATCACCTATGGCAAAGGGGCGGCCGTGCTGAAGCAGCTTCAGGCCTACGTCACGCCAGAAGGCTTTAAGAAGGGCATTCAGCTCTTCATCGCTCAACACGCGATGAAGAATGCCGAGCTCAAAGACTTTATCGCTGCCCTACAGACACAGACCAAACGCGATTTGAATCTATGGTCCGAACGCTGGCTGCGACAGAGCGGAACAGATAAAGTCACCGCCCAGTGGACCTGTGAGGGCGATCGTCTGCGCGAGATTTCGCTTATCAACACACCTAGCGAAGGTGCGCGGTTTCGCCCACAAGCCGTGAACGTGGCTTTGTTTTCGAAAAGCGCCTTACCCATCTTGCTGCGGGCCGAAATGAATCAACCTCATGAAACGTTCAAGGGCGATTGGTCATGCCCGGCTTTCATCTATCCCAATTACGGCGACTACGGCTATGTGGCAGTGAAACTCGATCCCGCCAGCCTCGCCTACTTAAAGAAAAATCTAAGTCAGGTGCAGGACGATCTGCTGCGCACTATGGTGTGGGATGATCTGTGGCAGATGGTGCGCTCAACCGAAATGCCGCTTAAGGATTACATCGAGATCGTAAATGCGCATTTCCCCAAAGAAAAAAACAGGGCAGTTCTCAATCAAATTGTGCGCACGATTGCTCCAGCCCGCTCCGAGAGCAATGTCACGCGCTATTGGCCGCAGACTGAGGCGGCGAAAGGGTCGCGCACCGATTTTATCGTAAAGACGGAAGTGCAGTTTTTGCGCCGCTTTAACGAAGCCAAGAGCGCAGATGAACAGAAAATCTGGTTAGACAACTACATCGTGGCGGCGCAAACGCCACAGGCGTTGGATCATCTAGCCACATGGGCGCGGCAGGAAAAAATAAATCCTGGTTTGCCTTTGGATCTGGATCGCCGCTGGCATATGGCGCGCCAGCTTAGCCGCTATCGTCACCCGCAAGCGGCGGCCATTGTCGCCGAGCTTTCTGCCAAAGACACTTCCGATCGCGGGGTGCGCGCCGGCATGGGAGCCGAAGCCATTCAGCCCGACATGGCGGTGAAGCAGAAATGGGTCACTATCCTGAAAGAGCCCAAGCCCAGCGTATCGTATGCCAACGCACGTACCGTCATGTTCTCCCTCTTCCCGGAAGAGCAGTCGGATTCAAAAATGGTCTTTGCGCCTGACTATTACGAGTACATAAAGAAGAACGGAAATTCGGAGAACGAGGTTTTCGTGGAGTCTATCGCTAGAGCGCTGGCGCCGTTGAACTGCGAGGCTAAAACTTCGCAAGTCTTTAAGGCGTTCGTAGAAAAGGAAAAGGATTTCGCCCCCTCGATAAGCCGCGAGCTCAAGGTTCGACTACAAGAAGATGAACGCTGCCAGAAAATTCGAGCTGCTAGTGGGCTTTAACCGCCGCAGTCGCGCAGACGCCCTTGGGCGCAGCGGCCGCGGATGATATCGGAAACCTTGTTCCAGATGTTCACGCTCTTGGATTGAATCTGCATGCCGGTCGCGCCACCCACGCCGGCCACGTTGCGGCCGCCTTGGTATTTGGCACCGCCGGGAAGATAGTCACCCAATCGCAGATTTTCAAACTCACTGCCGCCTTGATTTTGCGACCAACCGCCGCCGCCACCACCTTGCACTTCGGGGCGCATATTGGCGTTCATTGCCGCCAATCCTCCGCCACCGCCGCCGGCACCACCCTCACCTCTTAGAATATCAGTATTAGTTTTCGAGCCGCCAGGAACTGCGCCGCCGGCACCAGTGCCGCCCAACTGAGCGGGAGCCGAAGCCGCACCCATACCAAAACCGCCGCCGCCATTAGCAATCGGCGTCGTAGTAATAGGGACGCTCTGTGGACTGGCGCCGGTATCAATACCGCCGCCTCCCACATTGCCGGTGTCGCCAAGACTAAACCCCGAACTGTCGGAACCTGCCGATTGCGCGGCCGACTCACCCGAAGCTTGCGTATTCCAAGACTGTGTCGTTGTCGTACCCGTCACCATACAACCAGCAAGCACCGGATTGCCGTATGCATCCGTAGTGCTGCAATCCGCAGCTACCTGCTGTTGGGCGTAGGGATCTTCTTGCTGCTGTTGCTGGCCAAGCAGGCTTTGCGCCATCATCATAGCCATCGGCAAGAGCTGCTGTGCCATTGCACTGTTGGTAGTGCCACCGGTCGAGCCGCTGCCACCCTTCACGGACTCAGACTGGGCACCAGCGGCGCCGTTCTGAGCTTGTGTCTTCTCGGCGCCCTTTGTCGAATCACCTGAGTTATTGAACAGCGACTGCGCTTGCTGGCGAGCACTCGCCAAATCCATCCGATTGCAGCTCTCACGCGATTGCGAGTAGCTGTTGCGGCGTTTGTTCACCTCACCAAGACAACCCTGATCGCCGGTCGAACACACGCTGGGCTGCAAGCCTGAAAGCAATTGATCGTATTTTTCCATGCACGCTAGCTTTGAACCATTGCAGCCGCCGGCATAGGCCGAGTTGGCAATAAAGCCGTCATTGGTAGCACTTGCCAAAACTTTTTGATTGGCGTTCATCGAACCTTTAGAGCTCGCACTCGCCGCGCGCGTGCAAGCCTCATAAGCGTCGGAAGGTGAAGAAGGGCAGCTGCTCATCGCCTCTTCACTGCAAGCACTTTGAGCGGCTTGTTGTTGTTGCCTCGCCGAATACTCCAACTTATTTGCCGCAGCCGCGAGAGTCGATTGATTGGCATATGAACCCCACGCCGGTGCAGGTGCAGAGCGCGAATTACTGGGGGCGCCGGTCGAGAATCCATACGAAGCACATTCACCGCGATCGATGCTCGGATTTTCACACAAACGATAGGCCGTATAGTAGCAGGTGCGATTGCCGACCGAAGCGGCCGCATTGCCCGGAACATCGGGAGCCGCTTTGGCGGGACAGTTCACTTTGCTAAGAGCTTGAGAAAGTGTGATGGCCGCATTTGACGTGGATGTCAGCCCGAAGAACACGACAAATGCGAAGGCGGGGACTAATATTCGCATGCCTTAAGTTTACACTTAAAAACAGTGATTTAAAGAGCCCAGAACGAGACGTGCCTCAAAATGAGACGGCCGATTCCCCGACCAGCATCCAGGGGGCGCAACGATACACGTTGGTCGAGGTGAACTCCGGATAGCGCCGCCAATAGAGATCCTCAAGTTCCGCCACCACCTGAGGACGTTCCGAGGCGATATTGCGGGTCTCACCCGGATCGCTCTTAAGGTCATAGAGGAAACGCTCGCCGTCGGTCACCCGCACGAAGTACTTGTACTCGTTTTTGTAACGCAAACCCCGCTGGGTATCCATGCAATCGCGGGTCACCACCACGTCATCCTTCAAAGCGAACAGACGTTGGCGGAAGTTGGCCGCATCGGCCTTGCCCTCAACCACCTCACGCAACAGCTTCGCAATCGCCGAAAACTCGAACTGATCGTGAATGACCTCGTTGCCCGATTTGCCAGGAAATCGAATGGCCATCGGCACGCGCAAAGCCTCATCATAAAGCGAATCGCCATGCGTAAGATAGCCGCGCTCCATATGCTCCTCACCATGATCGGGTGAAAAGACGACGACGGTGTTGTCTTGCAACTCTTTATCGCCATAGAGATCGAGCAACGGCCCAACCACGCTGTCGATATAAGACACATTCCCCTGATACACTTTCTCAAGCAGCTGAAGATCGCGCTCGTAGCCGGGACTTGCCTTCCACTCGGCCAAAAACTCAGGGTTGGTCAAAAGACCCGTGACCTCGCGCCCGTCTTGCACACTCGGCTTAGGATAGCGCTTGCTCACTTTTGGATGAGCAAAGGCATACTTGGAATCATTGGTGAGCAACAAAAGCAGTGGCAGCTTGCTGTAGTGCTTTTCTGGATGAGCCAGATACTCGTCCATCAACGCACGATCGTTCGCATCCAGGTAACGGTCCCAACCGGCGTCTTCGTTGAAACGATCGATCAGCGGATAATGCATGTATTTGTAGTGCGCGTTCACATAGAACGGAGAGCGTGCCGCCAAAATCTGCGCTTTCAAATAATCGGTCATCTTCTGATGGTCTTTTTCGAAGTCGCTGTCATTGACCGCCAGGTCCTCACTCCAATCCGAGCGCCGAACCGGAATACGAAAGAAGTGTCCCCAATCCGCATTGGTACCAAATAGCGTGTAGCCGTTGAGCAAGGGCACGTCCTGCCACATCACATTGGCGGTGTAACCAAACAGCGATGTCCACCCCACACCGTTGAACATCTTGTCGAACACATAGGTGCTGTTGGCGATAAATTTATCGATGTTCGGCGCCACCGAGGCGCCGCGATGCCCATAGTGCGTGAGGTTGGCCAAGCGAAATGAACACAGGCTTACCACCAGAACGTTCAGCCGGCGCTGCGGATCTCGCGCAATTCTAAAATTGGAGACCGCAAAGCCCACAGAGGCGCAGACAAAGGCCGTTAGCATGAGCATAGCCAGCCAACGCTTTGGGCGTTTCACTGCCTGCTCCCGCGCAAGAGGGAACTCGCCGCTCTCTGCAAAGACTTGTTCAAAGTCTTAAGCTGTTGGGCGGAGGGATGTGCCGCGCGCTTAAACAAACGTGCTTCAATTACCATCTGCGCCGGCGGATAATAAAAGCTAATATAGGCCGCCCAGTAACCGATCTGCTCACGCGCACAGGCGCCGAAGAGCTTCCGGTCGGTGGCGCCCGCACTGATCCCCGGCACCACATAGCCGTTCAGCTTGAACTCAAACACTTGCGGTGTGTAGAGCGGCGAGCACTTGATTAAATCCGAGATCTGCCCCTCATAGGGATTGCCACGGGTCGAATACAGGCGCATCACGTTGGCCAATTCAACCGCCGCCATTTGCCGAGCCGCTTGCGGCGCGCTGAACTGCGTGCCTTTCAAATGAATCTCGATGCCGTCCTGCTCGAAAGTTTGCGCAAAGCCACGATCACTCACGGACGACTCACTAGCTTTCAATTTGGGATTGAGGCTAAGCCCCGAGGGCAGAGCGGCGAACACAGGCACCGAGATGATGAGCCCTAGGCCTAGCCAATAACGCACGATCCCCCCGTCCTTCACTAAGGTGTTTCCTCTATTATCTCGGAAATCGCTTGTGCATCGGCACTGTAGGGCGCTTGCACACCAAGCAGTTTCATCACCGTGGGATATTGCTCGAGATGACTGATCGGACGCGAAAGTGCATGACCTTTGCGCACCCCCGGACCCACGATAGCAAAAGGTGTCCATAAGCCACGCTCTTGATCCGGCAAAATGGCCTGTTTGTATCCGCTCTTCAGCGACGGCACAAATACGGAGAGGTCTTCAGTCACATCTTCAATCCAACCATAGCCGGAGGCATTGGCGATGATCAAATCGCCGACTCGATCGGTCGGCAACCCCCACGTCGACGCCTCTTCACGCGTGTGCAGGGCCGAGAGAGGTGCACGGCCAGAATCATCTTTCAACTCGCGCACAGCTTTACTGACCTCAGCTCTCAGCTTTTCATAGGCGGGGCCGGAGGCTGGGCGGTAATTGCCACTGAGGTTATCTGGTCGGATAAAAATATGGTTCATGTTTAAAAACACGACCTTTGTTTTCACCCAATCCACGCGCGGCACGCCTTGAGCATCCTTCACGTACGTTAACCAACCCTTCTTGGCGAAGAGATTGTTCAGCTTCACTTCGTAGTTCAGCGGAACCGCACCGTGATCGGAACTCAAAACCACATAGGCATCAGGCGCGCGCGCATCTAACGCCGCCCCGATCATCTCATCGATGTGCTTGTAGAGCACCAACACCTCTTCACGCAGCTGCTCACGTTCGCTCTCACTGATCTCAGCGTAACGGGCGCCACGCGGGTCCAGGTAACCCATCCACCAGCGACTGGTCAGCATCTGATTGGGCGAGTAGATGGATTGAATAAAAACATCCTGCGGCACTTCGTTCAAAAAGTAGCGCTGAGCCCGTTTGTGCCAGGCAAAAGACATTTCAAACTCATCAAGAAAGGCCTCTTTATCCTCAGTGAAGTAAATAAGCTGAGGCGGAAAGTTATCGACAAAATCCACCATAGGCCCTGCCGCCCGATGAAGCTTGTCATTCAAGTCCGGAGGCACAACCACACTTTCATTCAACCCGTCATACAGCACGCGCAGACGGAAGAAGTCCTTTTTTCCCAGCTTCACCACGCGCACGCGAGCTTGGGTGTTGAACCCAATTTCGGCCATGGATTGCTCAAGCTCCAAGCGCTGCGGCAGATTGTCCTGATAGTTTTTTTGCACTCGATAAGAGAGCCGTATCGGAAACCAATCGCTCCACTCGCCGGTCTTCAAATGCGCCAACCAGGATTTCTTATCGTGCGAGACATGCGCTTCGTCGTAGTTCTCAACTCCGTCATCGCTGGAATCGGTCAGGAGCGCAAAGAGCGGAGCCTCCCAGTTGGACAGATCGACCTCGCGCGCCGGGGAAAAACTTTTCTGCATCTCCGCGGTCCATCCCTCTGGAGCACGGGCTTTGACAAATTCGGTCAACTTTTTCTCGAGCTGAAAAACTTTGTCGTTCCAACCGAGTTGATGACGAAAGTCCGCATCTTCATGGGAGTGAAAAATGATATTGGGGAACTCCATACCCCAACCACCCCAACGGCCTTTCACCACATTGCCCGAAGTCAGCTCCGGCGGTGTCGAACCAGGAATCGAGAGCAAACTGACCACCCGACCGGCCTGCTCCAAAGTGTACCAGAAGGGGTCGATAGTTTTTGCCACCGAGCTAAAGCCAGAACGTGGCACCATTTTCAAGGGGTAATCGCGAATGCGAATCGGTCCATCGGCTACACCATGCCGCGCCGGCTGCACGCCGGTGAAGAGGGAGGCGAAATTCACCGGCGTATGACTGGGAAACACCGGGATCGAATAGCCGTAGGAGCCTTGCTCCATCATGCGTTTGATATTCGGCAGTTTACCTTCACTCGCCCACTTGTAAATGGTGAACACATCCGGCTCGGCCCGCAAACCATCCGGCACAAACCAATAGAGCTTCCAGTGGCGCTCATGACTACCGCTTGCCGTATGACGGCGAGCAAGAATGAAAATACTTGTGCCCAATAGGAGAGCTGCGGCTAAAATGGCGGTCCAACGTTTAAGGCGAAGGGAATTCATCTGCTCAAACTCTTTTCGGCACCGATCTTTTGCGGCATCGTTCTGGGAATCGCCTTTCCCTACCAATCGTTGTCGCTGATCTGGGTCAGTTCGATATTGCTCTTCCTACTTTTGTTCCTCAACATCCTCGCCGTTGACAAGAAGAAAATCCTCGAGCGTCCGCGCGCGCAAGTCGCTCCCGCCCTCATCACCCTGGCCCTGATTTTTTTATTCTTCCCCGTGCTGCAAACAGCCTTGGCTTCGCTCTTGGTGCGCGACGCTGACTTTGTGTTGGGCGTGGCCGTCAGCAGCTTGGCCCCGTGCGCGTTGGTCAATCCGTTTTTTGCGCGCGTACGCGGCGGTAATGAGGAGTTGGCGCTGTGGATTGTTTTGCTCTCCACTCTGCTCTGCCCACTCGCCACAGTGCCTCTACTGAAACTCCTCGGCTTGAGCACGGTGTTTTTAGACGCTCGCTTCCTAGGGCTCTATCTCTTGACCTTAACTACCGGCCCTTTGCTTCTGAGCTTCCTGCTTGCGCCGCTGATTCCAGCACAGTGGCTACGCCCGAAACTTCCTCTTTTGAACTCCCTGATTCTGGCTGTGCTGATGTTTATTCTGGTGGGCTCCTCGCTCAACCGCGTTCCCTTGCGCTTTTTGCTGAACCAAGATTTTTATATGCTGATACTGATCTTCTTGCTGGTAGATTTTGGCCTCTATGCTTTAATGCGCCACGTCTCAGCCTGGTTCATCTCTCCTGCCGATGCGGAGACGGTGGCTATCAGCGTTGCCACACGTAATTTTGCGGTCAGCGCCAGTCTGATGCTCTTCTTTCACCCTAAGGCGGCCCTCCCCTCCGCGGTGGGATTGATCGTACATTGTTTGTTCTTTCAATTTTTATTGTGGAAGAAAAGCCCAGCCTTGCGGACCACCGTGCCCCTGTTCGATAATGCCCGCACTTGATGAAGAATCTCCAGCTCAGCATCACTGAATTCGCCGTCCCGTCGCCTCGCTCAGGTAGCATCGAAACCTACTCAGGCTATGGTGGTCTACCTAATTTAGGAACGGCTATCCATATGGAGATTCAAGCTCAGCGCATGACCGAATACCCCGGCTATGTGAGCGAGAAATGGGTGACGCATAATTTCGAAACCGCCAAGTACCGCATCACCGTCAGCGGTCGAATGGATGGCTTTTGTTTTGGCAACCCCTGTTTGATTGAAGAGATCAAATCAGCCTACAACGTCGATGAATTGATGGCAGCACTTGCCGCACATTCAGAGCATCCCTACAAACTACAGCTGCGCACCTACGGATTTTTGCAGTGGCTGCACTCGGGATTCGAACCACGCTTGAATTTGCACGTGGTGAATGCGCGCTCGCGCAAAGGTCAAGACGTGGAGGTCAAGCTTGATGTGGACGACTATCAGGAGTGGCTGGCTCGTCGCCTAAATGAAATCGCGGCGGAAGAAGACACTTTCGCAGCTCTTGCCGAGCGCCGCCATCGCTTGGCGGAAAACTTCGTTTTTCCCTTTGCCGAGCCGCGCACCGGCCAGCGTGAACTTATGCGCACCGTGGAGCAAGGCCTTGGCGGAAAATCACGCCTTCTGCTGCAAGCGCCGACCGGCCTAGGGAAAACCGCGGGTGTTTTGTTTCCGGTTTTGCAAGAATCGATGAAGCGCGGGCAAAAGACCGTGTACCTGACCGCCAAGAACTCGCAGCATGAAGTGGCTGAAGATGCGGTCAAACGGCTGCAAGAGGCCGGAGTGAAACTGCGCTCGGTGACCATTCATGCGAAAAGCAAAATGTGCTTGAAAGAAGAGCCACATTGCAATCCCAAGCATTGCGAGTTTGCGCGGAACCACTATGACAAAGTCAGTGCCCATGGCTTGCGTGAAAAACTGAACAAGAAAAAGCGCCTCACCGCCAAAACATTTCGCAAAATGGCGATCGAGCACGAGGTCTGTCCATTCGAATTGCAGATGGAAGCCGCTGCACAGGCCGATGTGGTGGTCTGCGATTACAATTACGTCTTTTCTCCTCGCAATAGCATTGGCCGCTTGATTCACAATGGTTGGGGTGATGGCGGTAAGAATCTTCCCAATCTGGTGATCGACGAGATTCACAATCTTCCGGCACGCGCCACGGAATACTACTCGGCGCGCCTGTCCTGCGATGAGATCGAGCGCCTTTATGCCGCCTGCCCGGACTCCGTACGCACACTGGCCTACGGTATCCTGGAGGGGCTACGCGATTTAATCTCGGGGTTGAATGGCGGCGGATGGCCGGGACCACAGCGCATCGAACTGCACTCCGGCCAATTCGCGCCGATTCAGGGGCGGGCGCAAGAGCTGTTGGCGCGCTATCTAGAGTCCTCGTTCGAATTGCGCGCGCAAGATCCGGTGCTACGGCTATGCAACTTGGTTTCTGAGTTCGCCCAAGTTCTGGAAACCGTGGACGAGGAGTTCTTTATCACCGCCTCTCCGAGTTCTGGCGGAGGGCAACTAAGGCTCACCTGTTGCGACGCTTCGAAATGGCTACGCGAAAGTTACGATCAGTTTGGCAATATGGTGGGATTTTCAGCCACACTAAAGCCGTTTGAGTACTACTCGCGCCTACTGGGTCTAGCCGGTGATGTGGAAACCGCCGAGTTTCAATCGCCGTTTCCGCGCGAGCGGCGCAAACTCTTACTCATCCCGCAAATCTCGACCAAAATGCGCGATCGGGCCGGCAACTACAACAAGATCAAAGACACCATTGAGCGCGTGGTGAGCGTCAAGCCGGGCAATTACTTCGTCTTCTTTCCCAGCTTTGATTTTATGAACAAAGTCTTTCAGATGATCGACTTGCCAGGTTTTCGTGTTCTGTGCCAAGCACGCGAAATGCGACGTGAAGCCGTGGCCACCTACCTAGATATGCTGCGCGAGAACGTGCCCACCGTGATCTTCGCGGTGCAGGGCGGAGTTTTTGCCGAGGGCGTGGATTACCCCGGCGAGATGTTGATTGGGGCGCTGATCGTGGGCCCCGCGCTACCTACATTTGACTTTGAACGCGAACTCTTACGCGAATATTACGAAAACAAACATGGCGACGGCTTTGACTATGCTTATACATATCCGGCCATGGCGCGCGTGGTGCAAAGTGCTGGGCGAGTGATTCGCTCCAGTCAAGATCGCGGCTTGATTGTGCTGATGGATCGCCGGTTCACTTTGGAAAGCTATCGCAAGTCGATGCCCAAGGACTGGGTGGACGCGGAACCGATGGTGTCCTCGCAGATTTTGGGCGATGTGCGCCGTTTCTGGGAGGAAAGTGAGTCTTGAAGATTGCGCCTTTCCGCCCACGGTACGCCGTTGAAACCATCTTGACACTTTTAGTTTAGCGTTTAAAGTTGGCGCCATGATTGTCCTTTTTTCCTCACTACTAC
This sequence comes from Bdellovibrionales bacterium, assembly GCA_019637855.1. Classification (GTDB taxonomy): domain Bacteria; phylum Bdellovibrionota; class Bdellovibrionia; order Bdellovibrionales; family UBA1609; genus JALHOQ01. The sequence goes on along the minus strand of JAHBUX010000006.1, from coordinate 76,737 downwards.
CGATAGTCACGGCGCTCGCAGCTCCCGAACCTCCCATCACCAATCTCAAAGTTCCTCAAGGCTATGAGGTTTCGATCTACGCTTTTCCGGTTCCCGATGCGCGCTCATTAACGCTTGGTCCAAATGGAATCGTGTTCGTAGGTACGCGCAACAAACATGTGTATGCACTTGTACCGGCCGGCAGCAAAGCCGAGGTCGTTACCGTTTCCGATGATCGCCGTTCACCGAATGGTGTGGCCTTTAAGGATGGTGATCTTTATGTCGCCGAAATCGATAAGATTTTAGTTTACAAAAACATTGCGAAAAATGTGAAAAGTCCGGGCAAACCGGTGGAGTGGGGCCCTAAGTTCCCCGACCGCACTCATCACGGCTGGAAGTTTATCGCTTTCGGTCCAGATGGCTGGCTGTACATTCCTGTGGGCGCTCCATGCAATGTGTGCAAAGAAAAACCCGATACTTTTGCCAATATTCAGCGCGTCTCTGCCGATGGCCGAAAAAAAGAGTTGGTGGCGCAAGGGGTTCGCAACACCGTCGGTTTTGACTGGCATCCACAGACAAAGCAGCTATGGTTTACCGACAACGGCCGCGATTGGTTAGGCGATGACATCCCTCCCGATGAGCTGAACGTGGTCAGTAAAACCAAAGAGCATTTCGGCTTTCCTTACTGTCACGGCAAAGCCATCAAAGATTCTGAATTCAATGAAAACAAAGACTGCGCGCAGTTCACTCCACCAAACTTTGAGTTTCCCGCCCATGCCGCCTCCCTCGGCATGCGTTTTTTACGTCACGAAAAGGCGCAGAAAGACACAGCTATCGTCGCTCTGCACGGCTCATGGAATCGCAGCACCCCGATTGGCTATGAAGTCGTCAAACTGCAGATGAAAGACGGAAAGGTGGCTAAGTCCGAGTCGTTCGTCAGTGGCTTTTTGCAATCGAACAAGGCCTGGGGACGTCCTGTGGATGTGTTGGAGCTCGCGGACGGCTCCATTCTTGTTTCAGACGATGCTGCAGGTGCTGTCTATAAGGTCAGTCGCAAGTAATCGCGCTGACAAACGGGACAATTTGCCTCGGATCTAAGGCCGATGCCCTATCCAATGCACGCTAATCGCTGGTACCAATTGTGCACCATCGCTCTTTTACAACAGGAGGGCGCATGGGTTCAGCCTACTTTGATGCACATTCACTTTGGCAACGCTGCGAAAAACCGCTTTTCACTTCCATTCATCAGAATATGAAAGCTGATGTCTGCGTGGTGGGCGGAGGTATTGCAGGCCTCACTGTGGCTTACATGCTTTTGCGCCAGGGCCAAAGCGTGATCGTTTTAGATCGCGAACGCTTAGGCCTGGGCGAGACCGGCTTAACCTCCGCGCATCTGTCCAATGCGCTTGACGATCGTTACTACAATTTGGAGCGACTGCATGGCCGAGACGGTGCGCGTTTAGCTGCTGAAAGCCACACCGCCGCCATCGACTTGATTGAGACCATTCAAGCGGAAGAAGAGATCGATTGTGAATTTCGCCGCGTCGATGGATTTTTGTTTTTGTCGCCCACAGAGTCTCTTCCGGAACTGACAAAGGAGATCGACGCTGCTCATCGCGCCGGCTTGCGCGATGTGCGTCTTCTGCCGCGCACTCCGGTTTTGTTCTTTGACAGCGGGCCCTGTCTACAGTTTCCAGAGCAAGCGCAGTTTCATCCTCTGAAATATATCGACGGTCTAGCCTACGCGATTCAACGTAAAGGTGGGCATGTGTTCACTCACTCGGAGGTGAGCGAGATCCGTGGCGGCCATCCCGCGCAAGTCAAAACCACGCAAGGTTTCACCGTCGAATGTGAAGCGGTGGTTGTCGCCACCAACACGCCGATCAACAATCGCGTGACCATTCATACGAAGAACCCGGCCTACCGCACATATGTGGTTGGCGTTCCAGTCTCGCGCGATTTGGTAGCACCCGCTCTCCTATGGGACACCGGCGATCCCTATCATTACATACGGTTCGTAAAAGATCCCAACACCGGTGAAGACATCTTACTGGTTGGAGGCGAAGATCATCGCACCGGTCAAGACACCCACGAGGAAAAACACTTCGCCAATCTTCTGCAGTGGGTGCACGAACGCTTTGATGTGAGAGGCCGCGCGGTCACCCGTTGGTCAGGGCAGGTGATGGAGCCCATTGATGGGCTCGCCTACATCGGGCGCAATCCGGGTGATACCGACAATGTTTTTATAGTTACCGGTGATTCAGGCCATGGACTCACGCATGGAACATTGGCCGGAATGCTGATTGCCGATTTGGTGGTTGGCCGCGACAACCCCTGGGCGACGCTCTATGATCCGGCCCGTCTACCTCTGCGCAGTCTCTCCACTTACGTCAAAGACGCCGTTGAATCCACAATGCCCTATGGCGATTGGTTGAGCGAAGGTGACGTCAGTGATGTTCACCAGATCGAAGCGGGGGAAGGTGCAGTGATGCGTGACGGATTGGCGAAACTCGCCGTTTATAAAGATGAAGTCGGTCGCTTGCACACCTGCTCTGCAGTGTGCACGCACTTAGGTGGTTTGGTGCGCTGGAACTCGGCGGAGAAAACTTGGGACTGCCCCTGTCATGGCTCACGCTTTGATCGCTTCGGGCAAGTCATCAACGGCCCCGCCAACAAAGAGCTCGAGCCTATGCCCGACCCGACGGTCACCAACAGCGAAACAGTGATAACCGGCCCGTAGATTGCAATTGAAGCACAATTAAAGGAGGTCGTCCTATGACGATTATTTGGACAATCATAATTGGTTTTATCGTAGGTCTCATTGCTCGCTTCCTGATGCCAGGACGCGATTCCATGGGCTTTATTTTTACCACTCTGCTCGGCATTGTCGGTGCATTGATCGCACAGATGCTCGGTCAAGCCGTCGGTTGGTACTTGCCCGGTGAGCCGGCAGGATTTATTGCCTCCGTAGTCGGCGCCGTCCTCGTCCTGTGGATCGGCAATCAGCTGCGCGGCCGCACCGTTCACTAAACTAAATCAGTGGTGTGTTCCGTCCGAGGGCATGTTCGATAAGACTTCCAAGCGATCATCGACTGCCTTCACACCCGGAACACGCTCCACACAGTTCACCAGTGTTTCGACTTCGCTATAGACAATCGGCCCACGCAAAACCACTACGCCGCGCTGAGCTTCCACTTGGACCGCGCGAGCATGATCGACGCGATGACCGAGTTGCGAGCGAATGCGTTGCACGAGTGTAATGTCATCCACTTCCACTTCGCCTTGAAGATCACGCTTTAACTCTGAGATTTTTCCCTGCAGCCGATGCTTCAGCGCAATGCCGCGGCGGCCCGCATAGTCGAGTGCGTGGCGAGCGGCGCGTGCGCTTTTGTCCCGCACACGAGCTCGGCGTTTTCGGCCGGAAACAGGATCTAATAGGAATGCGGTGGTCAATCCGAATCCAGCACCGAGAAGAATCCATCCCCAGCGCCGCGGACCTTGAGTGTTCGCCATTGTGGCCTCCTTGTTATAAGGAGGCCGTGCAATTTTTTGGCCTTATCTTTTAGTGATGATGATGGCCGGATTGATCGAGCTGGTAATGAAAGCTAGCTGGACCGACGACGCGGCCATCTTTGTACTCGAGCGACACTTGGATTTCCCACAGCCCGCCCATCATAAAGTACATATCGTCGAAAACGGCGACGCCATTCGTGATGGACGCACGCTCAACAGGCACACCATCGTGACCGTGATCGGGCATGGTCATTTTGACATACACTGCGGCGTCGGGAGTGACTAACTGACGGCTAGAGGCGTCCTCGAACGTCAAGCGCATGGTCGCATAGTCACCCACCTTGGGCGGCTTCAAGAACGCCACCGTGGCCTCCACTTCCCCCAGCGACACCATCACGGGCGAGTGAGCGGAAGCATTAAAGCCAATAGCGAATAACATAAGGCTAAGCAGAGTCTTCATGATTTTCTCCTTGGCGGAGGTCATAAGACAGTTTGCACGCGAGGTAAATGCTGATATTAGGGGCATATGCGTATTTTTCTATTTTTGTTGCTGTTCAGCACAGAAGCGTTTGCTCTCGTCGGCCAAGATCTTATGACAGGGAAAGCGATTGAAGTTTCTCCAGGCCCTAAGGGCTTAGTCGCTATTTTTATGTCGGCGCGCTGCCCGTGCTCCAACAGTCATGCGCCGATGGTCAAAGAGCTAGCCACTCGCTTTAAAAACTTTCATTTTGTGGCGGTAAACTCCAACAGTGAAGAAACCGTCGCAGAGGCGCGCACGTACTTCAAGAATTTTCCCATTCCCGTGATTCGCGATGAGAACAATAAACTGGCCAACGAATTCAAAGCGGCGCGCACCCCGCACGCGTTTGTAATTTCGAAGGACGGTAAAATCGCTTACCGTGGCGGAGTCACAGACTCTTCCGAAGCGCAAGAGGCCAAGCAGATGTATTTAAAAGATGCACTCGAAGCCTTGGACAAAGACGATAAAGTCAAAGTGGCGGAGACGCGCAGCCTGGGCTGCGCGATTTTCCGATGAGAACCCTGGTCCTCTTCGTTTTAGGTCTTTGCACGATCTCTTGCGCCAAACCAACATACGTTTCACCGGGCCAAGATCTGAATCAGCAGAAAGTCACAGGTTGCGCGGCCCATTTTAAGAGCGGTGACTGTGTCACCTGGAACTGGGAAACAAAATCCACGCCCACCACATTTGGCACGTTCATTGTGAAAACCGGTCGCTTAAACAAAGCCGATCAGAGCTTCTTAGCGCAGGACCTAGAAGGTCACCTTGCGGTCGTGCTATGGATGCCTGGCATGGGCCACGGTTCAAGTCCGGTCACGGTGGAAAAACTGGATATCGGCACCTATCGCGCCTCGCGTGTGTTCTTCACAATGGCTGGTGACTGGGAAATCCGCGTGCAATTGAAAGACGGCGATGAGATCAAAGACGAAGCTGTTATTCCTCTTATTTTTTAGCACGCCTTCGGCATGGGCGGCGGCCTGTTGCGGTGGTGGCATTTCAGCACCCGCGTTGATCGCGGGACAAGAGAAAGCTCAGTTCACCGCCACTCTGACGTCGGGTTCGATCCACGCCGATGTGGGCCGCGACGGTCTATGGCGCGCACGTCAGGACAGTGAAACTTTAAATGAAATGCGTCTCGAAGCCGCCCACTTACTCAGTGATCGCTGGCAGGCCGGCATCGCGCTACCCCTGGTGCGGCGCGAGCGCGAAGGTCAGGCCGCGCAGGGTTTAGGCGATATCTCACTCAACGGCGCGTACGAGTACCTCACGGACTGGGACTATCATCCCTGGCGACCGAAAGGTCTTGGCTACTTTCATGTCACAGTGCCAAGTGGGCGGGCCGTTCAGGAAAGCGACGATCTCTACCAGCTCTCCGCCCGCGGTCGTGGTTTTTGGGCCATAGGGGCGGGAACTCTATTGACCAAAATGTTTGGCCATTGGGACACCTTCGCGCACTTTGAAGCGCATCGCTCGTTGGCTCGCGACTATTCAAATGCGCTTTCGCGTGGACGCATTCGTCCCGGTTTGGGGGCTCTTTACAGTGCAGGCCTCGGCTACAACTGGGGCGAATGGCGCGCCGGCGGCGCTTTGTTGTCGACCTATGAAGATCCGATTGCCGTGGAGGGTGAGATTCGCTCAAACGGTTCCGTGCAGCGCTATGCGACCGGTACGCTTTCACTGGCGCGCACGTTTGGCGACTGGACAGCCACGCTGACGTACAGTGATCAAACCTGGTTTGGATCACCCGCCAACACCAGCCTGAGTCGAAGCTGGACCGTGCAGGTGATGCACCGTTGGCTGCGCTGAACATTTTGTCCGCGCACTCTTATTTATCGATGTGACCTAAGAATGATCCGCAGCCGAAATCGCCCCGCTCCTGGGCTTGCAAACGCTGACGGTCTTCCACTTCGCGTTTGATGGCCTCCATATCGACCTCATGGCGCACCACTCTGTCAGACGGCTCTGCAGGACCATACGTCTGCCGTGGAGTGTCCACTTCTGGGCGTGACGCAAGAAAAACGACTTCGGCCGCGCGGATATCCAATGCGGCGCCAGAAATACGGCGTTCACCGCGAAAGGCACGGCGGAGATCATTCTCGACCGCCACTTGAACAGCCTCGGGCATATTGAACAGCTCGATCACAATCGCCCCAGTCAAGCGAATCGAATCGCCCGAAGGCGAAGATTCAAATTGCGCCAACGGAACCTTGGTCAAAAATTGAGTAAGATAATCGTCCACAGTCCAACCGGCCCGATAAGAAAATTTAACGACGGCAGGCTCAGCCGGTGTCGAAGCACTGGCAGAAAACGTGAGTACAAAAAGAACCGGTAAAAGACTGAGGCGAAGACAGTGTAGAAAAATGTTCATTTCATTCCCAATATACAAAGAGAAAGAAGCGTTTCTGCAGTCTATATCAAGGAATGTGCCGGGGTGATAGAGAGTCAAAGCCACCGCACGGACGTGCGGTGGCCACATAAAATTCTAAAATCAGGCAGCCTTACGGCGCGGACCATGGAAGCGCGTGAACCCAGCACCATTGGGCTGTTGCACACGCTCATGCGGATTGGCAGTACCACCCATGCGATGGGCCGGATGCTCAAGCTGACGAGCTTTTTTCTGCTCCAGCAGCTTCCACATAAAACCACGCTTCTGACCTTGGCGTTCCGCTGTGGGCGGGGTCTTCTTGGCTTTTTTAGCCTGAGGCTTGGTCAGGTTGGTGATCGTCTTCTTTTTGGGGGTTGTCTTACGAGCTTTTCGAGTAACGGACTTCTTGACTGATTTAGTAGGCATTATGGTCCCTCCACTGGACTTTTCGGTAGTCCAGTGGACAAGGTTTAGCTGCAAAGCCCGTCTCAAAACGAGAATTGATTATTTGTTAAGAATCAGAATGTCCTCAGTCTGACTGACCGGTCGTTCAGCCAACCAAACCTGCACACGTCCATTTTGGTACGACCAAAAATCTTTCTTGTCGGTCGGCACAAGAGGCCAATCCTCGCCATTCACTTGCACCACCGTGGGTTGTGTGGCCCTAAATATCTCCACCCCAAAGGAGCGCTCTGACGGCGCTCCCATATAACTGCCCTCGACCTTACCCACGCGCACACGCGTGCCGTTGCTGCTTTCCATCTGCCACAAGGGTGTAGCGCGACGTTCGCCCTTTAAATACTTTTGCGTACGGCCGTCATCCTCCCACAGCGTGAAAGTCGACTCTTGCGGCGAAGGGAACACTTGAATCACGATGTCACCACGCGCGTTTTGCGTGGGAATCAATGCGCCGGCCCGCGCATAAAGCGGTAGACGCAGATTTCCCTCACGCCGAACGACGCGCTCACCGACCCATCCTCCCGGGCTGTCATAAAGCGTGTTGTCGTAGTAGTCGTACCATTGACCGACTGGAAAATAGACGCCGCGGTTGGTGATGTTTTCAGACGCCACCGACACAGCCAGCAGAAATGGGCCAACCATCTTGTGATCGCCCAGATCGCGCACGCCCAGATCGTCTTGAAAGTAGTAAACCAAGGGGGCCACCAGAGGTTCGCCCACTCTTTGCGCCTCATGCGCCAGAGAATAGTAATAGGGTTGCAAGGTGTGGCGCAGTCGGGCCGCCGCCAAGTTGCTCGGCACGTGCCCTACTCTATCCGGTGCCGTCTCTCGACAGTTGCATAGGTTCAAGGTGTGCGGACGCAAAGGCGTATCGAACATCGCCGAGTTCACAAACCACTGCGTGTACATTTCGCCTTCTTTGCCACGCACACCTTCGCGATGAAATCCGCCCGTGTCCGAGCCGAAGTAATCCATACCCGAAAGCGACATATGTCCTTGCGCACGGACAGTGGACTCCAAGCTCTCCAAGTTCGAACCAATATCACCCGACCACATCGCAACACCAAAGCGTTGACTGCTGATAGTGCCGGAGCGCGAAAGAATCCAGGGCCGTTGTTCAACGCCATTGCGTTGATAGCCACGAAACAGACTTTCACTCCAGCGCAGGTTGTAGAAGTTATGCGCTTGCGCTTGTGAATAGCGACCATTGTCGTAAAAGCCGTTGTCGCTAAACATCTCGGGCTCCCCTAGATCAGTCCAATGCCCCATCACCCCGGCGTTGATCAGAGGTTGGCGTTTCCAATCGTGCCAGAAATCACCGGCCTCACTGCGGATAAAATCCAACATCCCGCCATTGCCCCACCACGCTTTGGGATCGATACGAACCGGCTTGGCGTCAGGCGCGTTGCCTTCGCGCACCAGAAATCCTTTTTTCTCCAGTTCTCCAAACACTGTGCGACCCGACTCGCGATCGACCACGCCGGCCGATATAAACGGCTCTTCGATCACTATAATACCTAGTCCCTGCTCTCTCAGTTCAGCGATCTTTTTTTCCGGTTCAGGAAAATTTTTAAGATCCCACTGCAGTCCGCCCATGTTGCTGAGCTCAGAGCCGCCCTTGATGCCGCCGAACCATTGCAGATCCAGCACGAAACCCTCCACCGGAAAACCGTTGGCCTTAAGACTTTGCCGTTTTTTATCGAGCTCAGCCCAATTGTCGTAACCGTACTCCGACATCCATAGACCAAACGCTTTTTTAGGCGGCACCGGTGGACGGCCGGCCATCTCCATAAATTGACGACGCAGTTCGGGCATATCGCGACCGCCGATAAAATAGCCGCGCACTGAACCCTGACCGGTCTTCACCGACCACGGCAGCTTCTGCAAATCCCAGGTCTGCGCAAACGGGTTGTCATAGACGAGGGCAAAGTTTTGTTTTGCCGGACCGAGCGCGTACAACACCGGGAATTGCGCATCACCGACAGCGCCCTTTTCAAACAGGATCATACGATTGCCGTATTTCGAGCCGGGCGTGCGTACCTTTCCGACCCAGTTGAACTCAGGCTTCAAAGTCAGATGCTCCCCTAAACCATAAGCATGGGTCATGGTCGGTGCAGAGATATTCAGATCATGCGCTTCGGGGCACAATGTAGCTAACGCAACACCTGCGATTTTATCAAAGACGTTCATGCATAGATCACTGCCGACCGTCACCTTCAAGGCTTGGGTCTCAAACCCATCCTCCAGGATTTGCCCACCGACCACCGGTTCTGCTTTTAAATCCAGAAGACGCGGTTCAGCGACTGACTCCGGCAGAACTTCAAAAGCAAAAACCGTCGGGCTGATGGCGCGCAGTTGCAGGCGGCGTTCACCCGTTTTGGGAATTTCGACTTGCACCCGTGTTTTGGAAGGAAACTTGCGGCTGACAACCAAAGCCAGCGTCACGCAGGTCAGAAAAACACCTATACCCAGGCCCCAACGCACCCATGCCGAATCTTTCATGCCGCCTCCTCAAAAAAGTGCAGGCACTATAACGGACTTGGAGAGGTGTTGTAACCGAGATTTCTATACCCTAGAGTAATCGCTTGACCACCACCGCCGCCCTCCCATAAATGGTTTTGATTACCAATTGATATTGATCCCAAAACGGAGTCTTACTATGTCGAAGATCCTGCTGTTGTTTGCCGCTCTTGTGATCGGACCCGCCGTTTTGGCCGCCCCCAGCGAATCCACTTCCACGCTTAACGCCGATGAACTAACTGAGACGACAAGCAAACCCGACGGGCAAGATGTCGACACTCTTATCACCAATAAAAAACTGCGCACCGATACCGGTTCGAAATCGCGCTACTCAATTTCCACTTCTCTGAATTACGCCGGCGGCAGCTTACAGCAGCCTTTCGGTGAAAAGCGCCCCAATATTACCGGAGCTCTCGGCACGACGGACTTCCCCGCTTTGGGCGGATCCATTTCTGGAAAATACAATCTCACTACCCAACAGGCTTTGTTTGCCGGTTTTGGTTTGCGTTGGGTAGCACCGCTGTCGGGCACGCGTACACCGAATGGTTATCAAGGCGATCGCGTGGATGTTGAAAACCCCTACTTCGCCTATCAGTACATTTACAATTTGTTCGGACTGCAGTCGGCTGTAAGCTTGCGCCAGACCTATGTGTCGGCGTCAGATCAACAACGCAAAGGTTTTTTAACCAACTGGGGTTTCGGTCAGACCAGCGTCTACGAGTTTGAAGGCACTGGTTTTTCGATCGGCTTCAACACGTACATTGGCGCGGCTGTTTTCACTAAGCATGATCCTGAGTTCAAAAAAGAGCAGGGTGATTACAGCTGGGCTTTTCTGCCGGCCATTGAGTACCGTCTTACCGATAAGGTGAACTTGCGGATGGATTCGAATCTCTTTGTATTCGAACATATTCGCTCCAGCGAAAATCCGTGGACCTTCCGCCGCTACGATGTTTCGCAGAATTTCGGCGTCGGCATCTCGGTCACACGCGACATTTACCTGTCGCCCGGCGTGTCCTTCGTTATTGGCGATTTGAGAGCCGACCGCACCACTTGGAGCATTGGTTCCAGCGCCAACCTGTTTTAAACCGCCGCACCGCTTAACTCGCGCCTTTGTCAGGTTTCCGTTGGGAGCGCCATTCCCCTTTATTTCACCCTCTTTGAGCCCGTATATTTTGGCCAAAAAGAGGAGACCTACCGTGAAATTCACTGCGCTTGTTGCTGCCCTGATGCTCTCGTTCACTACCTCCGCCGCGGAACTCACCGGCGCTGGATCCACCTTCGTCTACCCACTCTTGGCAAAATGGGCCACCGTTTACAAAAACGAAACTGGTGTCGCCATCAACTATCAATCGATCGGTTCGGGCGGTGGAATTAAACAAATTCAAAGCAAAACCGTTGCGTTCGGCGCCACCGATATGCCGCTGAAAACCGAAGACCTGGCCAAGGACGGATTGGTGCAATTTCCGATCGTGAATGGCGCCATCGTGCCAGTGATCCATGTCGAAGGCCTGAGTGGGTCAACTCTCAAACTGAGTGGCGCTGTTTTGGCTGATATCTTCTTAGGCAAAATCAAAAAATGGAATGACCCTGCCTTGGTGGCCATCAACAAAGGCACCAAGCTTCCGGACAAAGATATCACCGTGGTTCGTCGCTCGGACGGCTCAGGCAGCACGTTTATTTGGACCAACTACCTGTCGAAGGTCAGCCCCGAGTGGAAGGAAAAAGTAGGCGAAGGATCGGCCGTCAAATGGCCCACGGGTGTAGGCGGTAAAGGTAACGAAGGCGTCGCTTCCTACGTAAAACAAATCGATGGTTCGATCGGCTATGTCGAGTACGCCTACGCTTTGCAAAACAAAATGGCCACCGCCAGTATGCAAAACAGCGCCGGCACCTTTGTTGAGCCCAACTCTGAGACCTTTGAAGCGGCTGCCGCGGGCGCAGATTGGGGTAAGGCTAAGGACTACTACCTAATTCTTACCAATGCCCCGGGTAAAAAAAGCTGGCCCATTGCCGGCTCCACTTTCGTTCTGATGCATAAAGTGCAGGCCAACGCCGAGCAGGGCAAAGAGGCGCTTAAGTTCTTCCGCTGGGCTTATACTAAGGGTATAAGCATGGCGACCGAACTGCACTATGTCCCCCTGCCCGCGAGCGTCGCTAAATCAGTAGAAAAGACTTGGAAGGACAACCTCAAGTCCACTGATGGTGCCGCTCTTGCTGTAGGCCTTTAGTGCTTTATGTTGACCGACAATGAGAAGTGGATGCCTTTGATCGTGACTGAGGACACGCCCTCACAGCCCCTGGCTGTGGAGGCGTCGAACGAAGACTATTTAGATAGGAAACTCCGCAATCAACGTCGGATGGATGCCGCCTTCCGCGGTCTCACCCGCCTATTGGCCATCGGCCTTCTTGGCCTTTTACTTTTGATGATTATGACTTTGGTGGCGGGCTCTATGCCGGCCATCAAAGCTTTCGGCTGGAAGTTCTTTACCAGCACCGATTGGGACCCGGTCGCTGAGCAGTTTGGCGCCATGGTACCGTTGTATGGCACGCTGGTGACTTCCTTTATCGCCTTGGCCATCGCCGTGCCGATCAGTTTCGGCATTGCACTTTTTCTCACCGAGCTGACACCGCGCTTTTTGAAAGTCCCCCTTGGGATTGCCGTTGAGCTTCTGGCCGCCATTCCCAGCATTATCTACGGCATGTGGGGCTTGTTCGTGTTTGCGCCCTTCTTTGCCAAAAACATCCAACCTTGGATGACTCAGAATCTGGGTGAATTGCCTTTGATCGGCGTTTTGTTTAAAGGCCCCTCTATGGGCATTGGCATGCTGACGGCCAGTTTGATCTTAGCGGTTATGGTCATCCCTTTTATTTCAGCCGTGATGCGCGATGTGTTTGAACTCACGCCGTCGTTGCTGAAGGAGTCCGCATACGGTCTGGGCGCCACCACTTGGGAAGTGATTTCAAAAATCGTGGTTCCGCATTCCAAAGTCGGAGTGGTGGGCGGCGTGATGCTGGGGCTGGGGCGCGCTTTGGGCGAAACCATGGCCGTCACATTTGTGATCGGGAACTCGCATGAACTGTCGGCCTCGCTGATGATGCCGGGAAACACCATCTCTTCGGCTTTGGCCAACGAGTTTACCGAAGCGGTGGGCGAGATTTATCCCGCTGCACTTATAGAACTCGGATTGGTTTTGTTTTTAATTACATTTGTAGTTTTGGCATTCGCCAAATTTTTCCTATTGCGCATGCAGAAGCGCGAAGGGGCGATCACGTGAGCCAAGACTTTCTTTACTTGCGGCGCAAGCTCACCAATCGCATCGCCTTATTCACGGCCATGTTGGCCATGGTGATTGGCCTTGGCTTTTTGATCGCCATTTTGTGGACGTTGCTGAAAAACGGAATGCCGGCCATCAGCAAACGCGTCTTCACGGAAATCACTCCGCCACCAGGCGAGAGCGGCGGTTTACTCAATGCCATCTTCGGCAGCATTGTAATCACAGGGCTTGGCACTTTGATCGGCACTCCGATTGGTATTCTGATCGGCACCTACCTCGCCGAATTTGGGCGCGGCAGCTGGATCGCGTCAACCGTTCGCTTTATCAATGGCATCTTGCTCTCGGCACCGTCGGTGATTATCGGCTTTTTCGTTTACGCGTTGGTGGTGGCTCGCATGAAGCACTTCTCCGCCTATGCGGGCGCTTGTGCCCTGGCCATTATCTTGATTCCGGTCGTGGTCAACAGCACGGAGAACATGCTGCGTTTAGTGCCGAACTCTCTGCGTGAAGCTGCAGCCGCATTGGGCGCGCCACAGTGGAAGATCACGGTGATGGTGACTTATCGTGCGGCCAAGGCGGGAATTCTTACGGGCGTTTTACTCGGTGTGGCTCGTATCGGTGGAGAGTCCGCACCCCTTTTGTTCACCGCTTTGAACAATCAATTTTGGAGCACCAATCTGTCCTCGGCTATGGCCAACTTGCCCGTCACGATCTTTCAGTTCGCCATGAGTCCCTATGAAGACTGGCAAAGTCTGGCATGGGCCGGTGCTCTTTTGATCACCTCTGGAGTTTTACTTTTGAATATCATCGCGCGCACGTTATTGCGCCGTAAGGCTATGGGATAATCGATGTCGACTGTAACACCTGCGCCGAGCGCCAAGCTGATCGTAAAAGACCTGAACTTCCACTATGGGAAGTTTCACGCCATCAAGAACATCAACATGTCCATTCCCGACAAGCGGGTGGTGGCTTTTATCGGGCCCAGCGGGTGTGGCAAATCCACTTTATTGCGCACCTTTAACCGTATTTTTGAACTGTACCCCAAGCAAACCGTGACCGGTGAGGTCTTGTTAAATGGGGTCAATATTCTGGATCGTAGACAGGACACCAATAAGATCCGGGCCAAAATCGGCATGGTGTTTCAAAAACCCACACCGTTTCCGATGTCGATCTTTGACAACGTGGCCTTCGGTGCAAAGCTCTACCAAAACTTAGATCGCGAACAGTTGATCGCGCGCGTGCAGTGGGCTTTGGAAAAAGCAGCCCTGTGGAACGAAGTGAAAGACAAGCTGAAGCAAAGTGGTGCCAGCCTTTCCGGTGGTCAACAGCAGCGGCTATGCATCGCCCGCGCCATTGCGGTGCGCCCCGAAGTTCTGTTGATGGACGAGCCCACTTCGGCGCTTGATCCGATCTCGACCGCACAGATTGAAGAGTTGATCAACGAACTGAAGAAAGACTACTGCGTCACCATCGTGACTCACAATATGCAGCAAGCGGCGCGCATTTCAGACTACACCGCGTTTATGTATATGGGTGATCTGGTCGAGTTCAATGAGACAGGCCGCGTATTCACCAAGCCGCAAGTGCAGCTCACAGAAGAGTACATTACCGGAAATTTCGGTTAATTGAGCGTGTCCGTTTCGGACTGCGGCTGCTCCTCGAGCTGTCGACGCTGAGTCGCACGATAAGCGGCCAAGCAAATGGCCAATGGAGCACTGTCCGCGACGGCCGCTCCGGCCTTCATAAACTCGGCGTCTTGCATATATTTATAGAACTGAGCCGGGCTTTCCCATCCCACATCGGGGCCGATCAGCGCAAACCAAGTGCCGTCTTGAATCGGCAACAGCGTCACCCCCAGGTGCAGCGCCACTTCCCAGGCTGCTTCGATATCTTTGGAATACTTCTTCATTGGGCGCGTGCCTTTGGGAGTGGTCTCCACGAAACCGAATTTTTTGTTCTTTTCCACAGCGTGACCGAGCACATCGCGGGCAATAATGATGTCGAGTTCGCGACCGACTTTTAAGTTCATGGGCTGGTGTTTAGACGAGGCCCCAGACGGCGTCAACCGGAGACTGAGGGCGGGGATGGGCGCCGACGACGGCGTAGAACGTGCCTCCCCCGGAAATCGTGCAGATTGAAGGGCGTCCCCTCGCCCCTCCTCGTTTCGAAGACCGCCATCGGCTCGATTTAGCAGAGGATATCTAACCGATCTCGCCTCACGTTTCGCGAGAGGCGATTTTCTTGTCTAGCTTCTTCATCAGGTCAGCTAGCATGGACTCCCTAGCGCCAGCCACCAGCGGCCGCCCGTTTTGAAACTCGATGTACAATTTAGAATCTAGCTCCAATAAAAAACGCGAAGGTGCCACTGGATGCATACGACCGTAACGCTTGCGCTCACGCACACGCGTCAGGACCAAGTGCTTTTGTGCACGAGTCACCCCGACATAAAACAACCGGCGCTCCTCATCCACATTTTGTCCCAATCGCGCGTGCGGCAAAAGGTCCTCTTCCAAACCCAATAAAAATACCAACGGGAATTCCAAACCTTTACAGGCATGCAAGGTCATCATCTGCACTTCGTCCGCGGCCTCTCCCGGCTCTTCAACCGGATCGCGCAACTCCATCAGATCAATAAAGCGCTCGAGCGTGTCCAATGTACGTCCATGACGGGTGAACATGCCATCCAAGATGCGGCCTAGGATCGCAATCGTCAGCCAACGTCGATCCGCCACCTGCGGATCACGGTAACTCTGGTTGACCAGATCACGATAGCCAATATTGCGCATCTCTCCCGTCAACACCTCTTCGGCCGTAGCCGTAGAGTTGACCAACTGCTTCTTCAAACTGTCCAAAAACTCAAACAACGCGTTGATGCCCGCGGTAGCGCGCTCTTCCGGATTGTCTTTCGCCCACGTCTTGGCCTTGATAAAAAACGGCGAATTGCCGACAACCGCTTCGATATCCTCGATGGTCTTCTCACCCACTCCACGGGCCGGCACATTCACGATGCGGCGAAAGGCCACTTCTGACGGGAACACCGAACAGCGGATGTAAGCCAGAGTGTCCTTGACCTCTTTGCGATCAAAGAGAGCCGTGCCCCCGGTGAGCTTATACGGAATTTGCGCAAACCGCAGCCCACCTTCAACCAAACCACCTTGGGAGTTCGAACGATAGAGCACAGCCATATCGCGCCAACGATAACCCTGACGATGGAAATTGCCGAGCTCCTGAATCAGCTGCTCGACCTCCATGTCCTCGTTCTCATAAACAAAAAGTTCAGGAGTTTGCCCGGCTTGATCTTTGCCCGCCCGCAAAACCTTTGTGTGACGGTCCTTATTGGTCGCGATGATGGCGTTGGCCATATTCAAAATATTGCTGGAAGAGCGGTAATTGCGCTCCAAACGAATCACATGACAGTTCTTATAGCGCTTTGGAAAATCCAAAATATTGCGGATCTCGGCCCCTCGCCAACCGTAGATCGACTGATCGTCATCGCCGACCACCGCTATATTGCGATGAGTGGCCGTGAGCTCATCGACCAGACGCATCTGTACCGCATTGGTGTCTTGGAACTCATCCACCATAACAAAGTCGTAACTGCCCTGCGTTTTCTGAGCCAGCGCCGGGTTTTCCTTCATCATGTTCAGCGGACGCAGCAAAAGATCTTCGAAGTCGACCACGCCCAAGTGACGCAAACGTTTTTGATACTTCGGCGCCAACACCACGGCCATCGCACTCTCGATAGTATCGTCCAGTTTGCCCTCGCGACCGTGAGCGCGCAGATCGCCAATTTTGTTCATCAAGTTCTCGGGATCAAAACGCTCTTTCTCCATAGCCTTATGATCACGCAGCAGATCCTTTAAAATCGCCAGCGCATCATTGCCATCGATAATGCCGAAACGCTGAGGCAGACCGGCCTCGCGCCAATGCTCTTTCAAAAAACGCAGTCCAAAACCATGAAACGTGCCGGCCCAAACTTTCTTAGCCGGTTCACCGAGTTTTTTAGCGACGCGATGTTTGAGTTCGTTGGCGGCCTTATTTGTGAAAGTTAAAACGCAAAGGCGCTCCGGCGTCGTCAATCGCTCGGCGATCAAACGACCCGTGCGCGAAACCAACACCGTAGTTTTGCCCGACCCGGCCCCGGCCAGGATCAACAAAGGGCCGTGAGAATGCGAGACCGCTTCCTGTTGCTCAGGATTTAGGCCGGACAACCAATGACTCATGCGATGGGAAAACTATCGACCGACACGCCTGCCATGTCCACCTTTCACTTCCCGCATCATCGTGCTAGCTTGATGGGCATGGAAAAAGAAACGCCGCCACCGCCGCTTGAAATTCCGCTGACAGCGGTTGACAGCGAGACCCTCAGACGCATCATCGAGGAGTTCGTCTTGCGCGAAGGCACCGACTATGGCGCCGTCGAAGTGAGTTTGGAAACCAAGGTCGCACAGATTATCAAGCAGCTGGAAAAAGGCCACACCAAACTCTACTTCGATCCGGAGAGCGAGAGCGTAACACTCGTCCGCGTGCGCTGAGAGGCAGGCCCCGCGGAACCTGGGCGAATAGAGCCCTCCCCTGTAAACTCTTTACACCTTAAAGGTTGCGCTCGCGCCGCGACTTCGCTATTCAGCGCGGGAATCATTACATTTTTTGGAGTGACCGCGCTTGCCATTCTTCATTCGTTCAACCGTTTTATGTCTTGCCGCGCTTTTTAGCCTCTCTGTCCTCGCCGCCGGAGCCAACCTCACTCCTGAACAACAGCGCACGCGTAACGAGCTGGAAATGACCGCTCTGCGCTACTTTATCGATCACGCTCATCCCGACACCGGTCTGGTGCGCGATAAGGCCAATAGTTTTGGCCCTACACCTGACAACGCGTACACCGAGGCTTCGACCGCGGCCACAGGAATGGGGCTGGCCATTATCACCCACGCTTCTTTGCGGGGGCTGGTGACGCGCGAATATGCGCTAAATTATTTTAATAAACTTATGATATTTAGCAGAGATCATCTCGAGCGCAAGCACGGCTGGTTTATGCATTGGGTGGATTGGAAGACGGGCAAGGAGGTGTGGTTTGACGGCTACTCCACTTTGGACACGTCCTTCTTTATTGCGGGCGCTCTTTATGCCGCCTCCATCTTCCCCGACAGCGAAGGCGCCAAAATTGCGCAACAGTTCTATCGCGATCTGGATTTCGAATGGATGATGACCGATGGAGGGCAGTTTCCCGATCGCCGTACATTGAATCTTAGTTATCGCGACGGCATCGGTTTTAATAAGTATCAACTTTCAATTTATGCCGAGCAGATGCTTTTGATTCTTTTGGGCCTAGGCCACCCGACTCACCCGCTGCCGCTTGAGACCTGGCACGCTTGGGAACGACGCGAGTATGAGGGACATTCGCTGCGCGGAGTGGCTTTGGATATGCCGCTATTTATCCACCAATATTCGATGATGTTTGTGGATTTCCGCAGCGTCGATGATGGCCATCCCAATGTATTTGAGACCAGCCGCACGGCCAGCGCTTACAATCGCTCAGTGGCTCTGAATGATCCAAGCTTCGCCAGCACCCGCGCCGGCTTTTGGGGATTTAGCGCCGGGCAGGCGCCAGGACCGATGCCACTTTTGCAAAATACCGGCATGAAGGACGCCAACGAAGATCGACCTGAAATCTATGATGTGTGGAATCCGTACAACCGTCACGCCGGCGTGGTGTGCATCGGCTGCATGCCCGGTTCGGCCATGTTTATGCCGCAGGTGGTGTTGGACGACACCGCCGCTTGGCGCTCGGGCCCGCATGGGCAGGTGATCTGGGGATTGTATGGCTTAACGGATAGTGTGGATTTGGATGAGAATTGGATCTCCACCAAGACTTTGGGCATCACTGTGGGCACGACGTATTTAAGCCTGGCGAACACGCATGCGGAGAACACGATCTGGTCGGTGTTCAACAAGATCCCCGCGATTGAGCGGGCGTTGGAGCGAATCTCTAAATAACCGGGACGCTCTGAGACGGCGATGTGTTGCCGATCGAACGTTACTCACAACTACAAGACTTAATCTCCACAATCCACGGTCTATGCCCGTTACCCAACTCACCATGCACGCGGCAGCTACCGATCAACTCCGTATAATTTAACTCCGAACCACAAACAAAACCAACCTCCACATCCATCGATCGATCCGCATTGCGCGCGATCACTTCAAACTCAAAGCTATCCGGCTCGCCTTCGATCAACTCACCTGCGCGACCGCGTCTATCGAAGTACGGCGTGATCCATACCTCACCGAGCTCTCGTGTCCTCCATTTTTCCGCAAAATGCTCGACCGCCTCGGCGATGCTCTTTTGCAAAAGGGGATCGTTTAACGGCTCCGCTTTGGCCACAAACGCTATGAAGAATGTTAAGGGAAGTAAAAGTGCGCGCATGAGCAACTCCTTGTTGCGCCTTGGATATGCCAACCTTGACAGTCACGCAAAGATAGCTAAGCCATTTGAAATTCTTGCCGACTTCTTAGCCGCGCGCGCATCGATCATGCACCGTGCTTGTCAAATACTCGTTCATGGCGCCGATGATATGATACAGCGAGCTACCCTTTACGGGGCCCTGGGTGAAGCTGCCGTCCACTTCCCAACGGTCGTACCAAATGCCCGGTTGAGGCAAGTAACGGAACAATACCTTCATCGCTTCATCAGCACTGGCTGAGGCCTGCAACTGGCAAGCGGCTTTGATGCGCTCGGTTTGCGGCCAAAAACGAGAGGACGTGAGTTTGGGATGGAAGTCACTCCACACTTGATCGTGAGCCGTAAAGCGATCTTTGCAGATCCCATGCTTCTCACTGAGCGTGAAGAGCTTTTGCCGCACACTGAGCAGATCGCGGCCGCTGAGTCTTTGATAGCGCCCCATTAGCCATGCCCATTCGTATTGATGACCGGGTTCAAAAACAAACCGACCGTTTTCTTTGAGCGCAACCCAATCCGCCGTGAAGAACTCAGCTAAGGCGCCGGTGTCAGGGTCGATAAAGCATGTGAGCGCTAAATTTAAAACCTCATCCGCAAGCGCTCGCCACTCGGGATCTGGATCGACTTCCATCCAAGCCACGGCCGCTTCGAACAAATGCATATGAGGGTTGGACTGATATTCGCTTTTGCCGTTCACCAACTCGCTGAATCCACCTTTGGCAACACGACGTTCACGCTTAAGGTAGTCGACCAGTTTAATAGCAACGTCTTTGTACTGAGCTTCCGGTTTAACGGAGTACGCGTTGGCTAGACCAAAGAGCACAAAGGCTTGGGTGTAGAGTTCAGGAGTTGAATTGGCCAGCTGGCCATTCGGTTGTACCGAGTGAGCAAAACCGCCCGAAGGCAACGCAAAGCTCTTGATCATAAAGCTGGTGCCGTCGGCTATGGCTTTTTTGGCGAGTGCAGAGTCAGCAACCTCAAGGTCCTTGGCCACCCGTAGACTGTAAATCTGGCGCGCTTGCACCATGGCCCGCTGCGAGCCGGGTTGCGCTTTACCTTCGAGATTGAGGTTTTCAATAAATCCACCGCGAGGGTCGATGCCTCGCTCTAACCATAATCTTAAGGTGGGCTTCAGCCACTCACGACACTGCTCTTGCATAGATGGCTCACTTTGACAGAGGATTGGGGCACAGGCAAGCGTGTGCTGCGCGCCGAAAGGTTAGGAAAACATTCGCGGCTGCAGGCGTGCGGGTTTGGCCACCTTCTTTTTCCATTGGTATTTGGCCATATCGATATCGCCATTGTCTTTGAAACGAACGCCTTCGCGTTTAAGCTTCGCCATCTGCAGAACATAGTGTTTGGACTTAAGCGGAAATGAGATTCTTCCCCGCGAACTCAGTACCCGATACCAGGGCAGTTTGTGTTTTTGAGATGAGGAGTTCAGAATCCAGGCCACTCCCCGACTGCCATGCGGCTTTCCACTCAAGGCCGCGATCTGTTTGTAGGTCGCCACCTTTCCTCTGGGAATTTTGGCGATAGTCGCAATCACGCGTGTGGTAAACTCGGTCGGTGCGGTTTTCAAAAGGTCGTCTCCCTGACTCCAGGCGCCTGTGCAAAACGGTTCATAAATCTTTCGAGCACCGGATATTCGCCCACCACCAAAAGCTCACGCTTTTCGGCCCAGAATATGTAGCTGAACAAACTCATCGTGGGATAGTTCCAATGTTTGGGGTTCCTAGGATCTAGAGCTTCAATCCAGGGCGAGAGATATTCGATGTTGCTCACAATCCGCGCCCGCTGACGACTAAGGAAAAATCCCGACCGTTGCATATCGTATTTATCGTGTCTCATCAAAAATAGGATCACCGACGCGTCCATGCAGCTGTAGATCACCGAAATGCGATTTTCGTCGTCGATCGAAAGCTCAGGCCAAGCGTGCTTCTTCGCCAGGTAACTCACGATCACGCGCGAATCGAAAACCTTTTGCTCGCCATCGACAAGAACCGGCACTTTGTTAATGGGCGTCTCTTTGGCCAACGCCGCCGCGTCTTTCTCATCATCGACGAAGTTAAGTACACGGAAATGAAAATCAAGCCCATGCTGCAACATCAACAGGCGACAGGTACGAACAAACGGAGAGCGAAGCGAGCCAATCAGGGTGTAAGACATGGGCTAAATATGCGCCCGCCGCGCGGCGTTCGGCAAGCGCGTTTCAAGCGCGCTGGCGACTGGCGGGGCAGTAGGTTGGGCGTGGGCCGATCGATGGGAATTTGCGGCATACGTCAGGGCGTTTTTCGTAGACGGTGCAGAGTCGCGTTGTCGAATTGAGAAACTGGCAGTCGCCATTGCTTTTGGACTGCAGCATAAACAACCCCGTCCCCTCGCGATAACTCATCGCGATCTTTTCGCGGCGCAGGCGTTTGAACAGCTTTTTGTGCGATCCTTGCGCTTCATCCTGCGAACAAACTCCCAAACGCACCAGGTCCCCGATAGTCACTTCCAAAAGCATGGCGCAACAGTCAGCGTTGCAGCCGCGGCACAGACTCGCTCGGAATGGCACCCAACTTGAGGGGCGATCTTTATCGATCATATGAACGACATTACTATGCGCTTGTAAGTTTGTGAAAACCAAACATCAGTGGCGAATCTGTTTCAGAAACGCACAAACGATCACTGCCTAACTTTACGACGTCTCATTTTCGATATTTTGTAAACCCACCTGAACAGTGAGCTAATTCGAATTTTCGGCAATGCCGACGGCTGAAAGAGTGAAACCATGGAGAGGACCACCGTGCTCTGTTATTCTCTTGAAGGGAAGAGGGAGGGAACTGGGGAGATAAATTCATGTCACGGTATCAACACTGTTCTGCGAGTCTACGCAGCATTGTTTCATCACTGTTCTTGACCCTATGTCTGCTATCCACCAACTCAGCTCACGCGAATTGGGAGCTGACCTTTAGCGACGAGTTCAATGGCTCGTCACTCGATACGAATACCTGGCAAACACATTATATAGACGGCATGCTCACCAATAATGATGAGCTGGAAGGCTACACCGCCGATTCGTTTGCATCGACCGGCACCGATCTTCGCCTGATCGCGCGCAAACGCACGATGACCTTATCCGATGGCCGCACCTACAACTACACGTCGGGTTTAATCAACTCGTCGAAGGTGTTTTCACAGACCTACGGGTACTTTGAAATGCGCGCCAAGCTGCCGAAAGGCAACGGCTTCTGGCCGGCCTTCTGGCTCTTGCCCGCAACCGGCGCCTGGCCGCCCGAGATCGATATCCTTGAACATCAAGGCCGCGATCCGACGGGTCTTTACACCACCCTACACTTCTTACGTAACGGAGCGCATGACATCAGCGGCAGTTACAAAGTGGTCGCCGATCTCACCGCCGGCTATCATACCTATGGGGTGGACTGGCAGCAGGGCCTGATCATTTGGTACCTCGACGGCATTGAAGTGTTCCGCACGCCGAGCTCAGCCGCCAGCTTTGTACCGCGCGAACCCATGTATATGGTGGCCAATTTGGCCGTAGGTGGGAGCTGGGTGGGAGCGCCGGATGCCTCAACGGTCTTCCCGAACTACATGGATATCGATTATATTCGCGCTTACAAAAAAGTTTCGTCGGGCGGATACACAAGCATTCCGCGACCCAGCGATCCAATTCCCACGCCGAATCCGCAAAATCCGAATCCTCAACCTGAGCCGGAAGAGCCGCAAGAACCGCCGCCCGCCGTGCAAGGTCAGACGATTTTCAACAATGCGGTTCCTGCCGTGGCCGCTGAGCTGAGCGATCGCAATGCAGTTGAACTCGGCATGAAGTTCCAAAGCTCACAAGCTGGAACCATCACTGGAATTCGTTTTTATCGCGCTGTGGACAATCCGAATGGATTCGTGGCACGACTCTATTCTGCTAACGGAACACTGATGGGCACAGCCACTGTTCCCGCCGGAAAGGCGATGCCCGGATGGCTGGAGGCCACTTTTGCGCAGCCAGTGCAAATCTCTGCCGGGACGACTTACGTCGCCTCCTACTATTCAAGCAACGGTCAGTATCCTTATCAGACCAACGGCTTCGCCAATGCGGTCAGCAATGGCCCTCTAACTGCCCTCGGCAATCAGGCGAGTGGCGGTAACGGCGTCTATTTGTACGGCGGAGGATTTCCTAATCAAAGCTATCAAGGCAGCAACTATTACGTCGACGTGCGCTTTTCGTCAGCCACAGCGCCCGCTCCTGACACGCAGTCACCATCTGTACCAGCTGGACTTGCCGCAACAGCGATCTCCGGTTCACAGATCAACCTGTCTTGGTCCGCGTCCTCAGACAACGTCGGCGTGACTGGGTATAAGATCTATCGCAATGGTAATTTGCTCAAGCAAGTTACCGGCACCAGCACCAGCGACACCGGCCTTGCGGCGGGTATGACCTATAGTTATCAAATCTCGGCCATCGATGCCGCCGGCAATGAGTCGCTGAACTCTAGCGCTGTCTCTGCAACCACGCCGGCGCCACCTGCGCCTGACACGCAAGCACCTTCGGTGCCTGCAAATCTCGCGGGTACGGCGGTTTCGACGGCGCAGATCAATCTGTCCTGGTCCGCGTCCTCAGACAATGTCGGCGTGACCGGATACAAGATCTATCGCAACGGCAGCCTGTTGAAGCAAGTCACCACGACCAGCAGCAGTGACAGCGGCCTTGCCGCCGGCGTGAGCTACAGTTACCAAGTCTCGGCCATCGACGCTGCCGGGAATGAGTCTCAGAGCTCGAGCGCCATCTCGGTCAGCACTTTGGCACCGCCAGCACCTGACACGCAGGCACCGTCCGTGCCCGCAGGTCTTGTGGCCTCCGCCGCATCTACCTCGCAGATCAACCTCTCCTGGTCTGCGGCCAGCGACAACGTCGGCGTGACA
Source organism: Bdellovibrionales bacterium (assembly GCA_019637855.1). Lineage (GTDB taxonomy): Bacteria > Bdellovibrionota > Bdellovibrionia > Bdellovibrionales > UBA1609 > JALHOQ01. The sequence goes on along the minus strand of JAHBUX010000006.1, from coordinate 52,723 downwards.
GGCTATCGGATCTATCGTGATGGCAGCCTGTTGAAACTGGTGACAAGCCTGAGCTCGAATGACACAGGTCTTGCCGCAAGCACTTCGTACAGCTATCAGATCTCGGCTATCGATGCGGCTGGGAACGAGTCGGCAAAATCGAGTGCGGTCTCAGCGGTCACGCAAACACCCGCTCCCGCACCGAGTGAATTGACGGTTCTGGGATCTCGTATTCCCGCCAATCCGGCCGATACAGATCCGAACGCCGTTGAACTCGGAGTCAAATTCCGCAGTACGGTGGCAGGTAAGATCAAAGGCATCCGTTTTTATCGAAGCGCGGCTTCGAGCAGTGGGTTCAGCGTTTACTTGTACAACTCAAGCGGCACACGCATGGGTACCGCTTCCATTGCGGCCAGCGCGGTGGTGCTACCGGGATACGTGCAGGTGAACTTTGCGACGCCGATCGCGATTGCGGCCAATACGACGTACACCGCGTCCTACTTCGCGTCGAACGGCCGTTACGCTTACGAGCTCAACGCCATGGTAAATGCGATCAGCAACAGCACGCTGTCGTTCCTGGCCGGCAGTAGCAACGGCGGCAATGGCGTCTACCGCTATGGTTCCGCAGGTGGTACACGCCCGACTCAGACCTACCAGAACAGCAACTACTTCGTAGATGTGGTGTTCACGCCTTAAAACTAGCTCTATCTCGTTAAAATGTAGAGGCCACAGTTCAGAAGACTGTGGCCTTTTTGCATTGAAAGCCCTAACTGCTACACTGCATTTGCACTGCGGGAAGGCTCGAGTAGTTATCAACTAACAACGTCAATATGAGGATCCCACTGCCCGGTTGATACACGGCCAAGGCATCGATCTTTGACTTGGTTCGCCCGCCCTCAACGTTCACCACCACCTCTTCACTTAAAATGGCGAAGGTATCCCCACGATACTGAACCCGTGAGCGCGGCACTGCGAACGACGATTCATACAGATTAAACGTGACCTGATTTCTGCCAATAGAAATTTCCAAGAAGTTGTCTTCACCGACCTCGCCGGCCGTGCAGCGCAAACCTTCAGTCACGGCGAATGCAGGGGCACTGGTAGTGATCAACGTTAGAACTGTTAGAACTAGAGTGATGATATAAGTTTTCATGGAAGGCTTTACTACCCCGCCGCTGGCACGAAGTCTAACCCCTACCAACAACGTCTCTTCAGAAAAACGAAATGAGCGTCCATCCCGACTCGGTCCTCAGGAATTGGAACACCGGGCTTCTGCGCTCAAACAGATCAGAGGAATCCACCCCGTTCTCCGCAAAAAGAGCTGGCGCCAAAAACCGCGTCTCGCCTACGGCCATACTTCTCAATTCTTTTTGTGCCTCTTCATTCCATTCCAGATACATAAGTGCGTTCTTAACCACACCTATAAAAACGTTGAAGTCGGTGGCGAAAAGACGTGCGGGTACCCAAATGCCGTACAAGATCTCGCCGCGCGACATGTCCTCCATCACAAAGCGTGCCTGCTCTTTATGCACCTCTGGGCGGGAGAGTTCAGACACGCCCTCAATGACGAACTGATGCACTCCTTTTTCATCGACGAAGTGACGAATGAAAAACTCGAAGTAGCGCGTACTCCCGTGCCCGCGCCCGAATGAACAACGAACTAGACGTATAGGTTTATTGTCGGGTGGAATTTCATCCGCCTCGATCGCGTCCGTGACAAATCTCTTCATGGTTTTGCCACTAAGAGGACCGATCTCCTCACTGCTCGCCGCTTCCTGTGAAACTACGACCAGCTGACGTTTCTTTGTCATGTATTGATAGAGCAGGTCCGGATGGCTGCTCACCTTGACTTCAACAGCCGCGGTTTTAACCTTTTGCTGAGGCGGTGGCCTAAACGGCGAAACCGACGGATAAGATACCTCTGTACTACGCGGACGAACGGAGATCACGGCAAGCCGGCGCAGCTTGGCCCATCCTGGCAATTTCAAATCTTGCCGCTCAAGTCGTGTATCAAAAAAACCAATGAACGTTCGTGTCGCGATATCGTTCAACCTCTCCCCTTCCAACCACAGTTTAGCCAGACCGATGTAGCTACTCTGATTGGGGCGTCGATACTTTAAGGCCGCATCGACTTGCTTGATCCAGTTTCGCCGAACCACCGAATCTTTCAGCCCCAACCTTCGCTCGGCAAAAGTCTGCGCCCCTCCTTCTAAGAGCACGTCCATGTCCGCGATGATCAGATAGTCGACATGGTGGCGCTCGACCACCTGGGCCGCAGGGGCCGGTGGCGGCAACAGCAAGGAATAGGGATTTGACCGAACAGCGGAAAGGGGTACGCGCGACACATCAGGGGAAACTTGAATGGACTCCAACAAAAGCTCTTGCTCACACGGCTTCTTGGGCTGGGCTTGGGCAAGAGTGCAAAGAGCTAAAAAACAAAAAAGAACCGACAAACGCATAAAGCGAACCGTAGCATAGCCTTTACAAGAAGCGAGCAGTACTCACTAAATATCCATTCTTTACAGGCTTGAGGACAGGCGCACACGCGGCTTCACTCCCCCCTTTCTTGCCAATTCGCCATTTTGCGGTTTACCATTAAAGAATGAGAACAGACGCCGCCCTTCATCCCTTGTTAATTCAAGCCAGCGAACACTTTCGTCAGAAGAATCTGGGCGAAGTGGCTCAGTTTCTTGAAATGTTAAGCAAAGTCGCAAAACTGCGCCGCCTTAGCCGGGAAGAGGTTGAAAACATATCAATTATCTTCGCCCCCCGGGGGCAATGGGAGTCCACTTTGGGACATCCAGAACTCTCCACCACCCTGGCTAGGATTTTGAACGATATCTAACGACGTAGCAGGCTGTCTATTTGGTTTACGGGGCAAACTGTCCAGACTGGCTTAAAGCCTTCCCCTCGGGGTCTTTGCTTTGCAGTTCTGTAACCGCGGGGGGATCATCTATGCGACACACATTGTTTCAAATTGCGACGGCAACCTGCTTACTCTTCGCCTTTCAGAATTGCTCAAAATTCTCGTCTCAGTCCGGCACAGTGGGAGCTCTGGTAGGAACACCAAACACCATCCACTATAGCAGCCAATCAGTAGCTGCCAGCGAGGTCTACGACATCATTGTCATCGCTGGTCAGTCCAATGCAGAGGGCGCCGGCGCCGGCGCGTTCACGGACGACCACTCCCAAGACGGCCGGATCTTTCAACTCGGCCGCTACAATGAAGACAACCTCAAAGTGCTGCCGGCAACGGATGCCCTGCAAAACTGGCACTATTATCCAGGTGTGCCCTCCGCCGGTTTTGCCACCTCCTTCGCGCGCGAGTACGTGAAGAGCAAACCTGGCCGCAAGGTTTTGATTGTTCCCGCGGCCAAAGGCTCCACGTCCATTTTGGAATGGGAAAATTCAGGTGAACTTTATGCCGATATGAAGATGCGCGTTAAGCATGCGCTTTCACTCAACCGCGAAAATCGCGTGGTCGCCTTTCTCTGGCACCAAGGCGAGACGGATGTGGACTTTATCGATAGAAACAACCCCGCCATGCCGAATGCGGCGGTTTACGGAACCCGGCTGCAGACTTTGATCAACTCTGTCCGCACTGACTTTGCTGGGGGAGCAACACCGTTTCCGTTTTTGGCCGGCGACTTTGTTCCTTCGTGGTATGCGGATCACCAATCCAAGTTTGACGTGCGCGAGACGACCCGATCGGTTCTCGGCAGAAATACCCAAGCCTACTATGTCTCTTCCTACGGCTTGCTTTCCAACTATGAAGCGAACACTAGCAACGAGGTCATTCAATCCATTCACTTTTCGGCGCAAGCCGGTATCGACTTCGGCAAACGTTACTTCACCGTTTTCAACCAAAAACAGAGTGGGCCTCAGGGACTCTTGGATGAAGATCTCGAACAGCGTATCAACGCTCTATACGTTGCCGTCCTGGGCCGCGAAGCCGACTCCGGGGGCCTGCACTACAGCGTGATTGCGCTACATCGTCACCTGACCATTTCGGAATTGCGCGGCCAGATGGCTCGCAGTGAAGAGGCCAAAGCGCGCATCAACGAATTGTATCAGAAGCAGGCCAGACGTTTGCCGACGGCCTCTGAACTACAACAATCACAGGATCTGCTCGCCAGCACATGGAGTCTGCAGAACTTGAAAGACTATCTCGCTGAAAATCCGCCGCCAACCAAAGACGTGCAGATCACAGCCTTCCTCACGCATCTTTATCTCTCGGCTTTGAATCGACAGCCCGATCAAGGTGGCTTGGCATTTTGGATCGAGCAGTACAATGCGGGTCGCGAAACCTGCATTAGCTTGACAAGAGCAGTGATGACCAGTCCCGAGAACGTTTTGCGCGTACAAGCCATTAACGGTGGGCGCGCGGCGCAGACGACTTATGTCACGCGACTGTATGAAACCTCCTTCTGGCGAGCACCCGACACCGGTGGACTTAACTTCTGGGTGGATGAGCTCAGCCGCGGATTTTCAGTCAGCGACTTGGATCAAACCTTTTTAGGCTCGGAAGAGTTCAAAAGCGTCTGCGCCAGCAAGGGTATTCGCAACTGAGGAATACCCCTTTTGCGGCCTCATCTGTCGACACGATAGTGGGATTGCACAAGGCCTGAAGGAAACGCTTTGGTCCCGATATGGGTGAGTGAGATGTCCTCACCCAAGGGACCAAAAAGCGGGCGACCTTCACCGATCAACACGGGAATTTTTGTGATGACCATATCGGCGATCAAACGCTCGCGTAAAAATGCCTGAATAATCTGCCCACCATCGACATAGACTCGGCGCAAGCCTTCGGTAGCCAACAAGCTCATGGCGGACTGAGGGGCAAGGTCCGCAAAACGAACGCGACCTTTGAGTGCTTCCGGAATCGGTGTTTGCGTCAGCGATTTCGAGAGAACAAGCACAGGTTTGTTGTAGGGCCAGGTGTCGAAGGTAAGGACTTTCTCAAAACTTCCGCGTCCCATAACTATGCCATCGATGTCTTTTATAAAGCTGTTATAGCCGTGATCCTCGGAGGGGTCATCTCGACGGAGCAGCCATTCGATATCTCCATCTTCTTTTGCGATAAATCCATCGAGACTTGTGGCGATAAAGACATGTCCAGTGATCACGGTTCCTCCGGCATAGTTACAGTGTTTAACTATAGTGGTTCGCGCTCACGAGGTCTAGATGTCAGCACTATCCCTTCTCCAGTTCTTGTTCGCTTGCGGCACACTTGCTAGCATAAGTGCATGAAAAAATACTTCCTGCTTTTACTCCTTTGTCTGCACTCCTCCCTCACTTTAGCTGACACGACTTACGTGGTTCGTCGTGGCGACACGGTCTTAAAGATCGCCGATCGCCAATTGGGCGATACCACTGGCGCAAAAGACCCTCGCCGTTACGCATTGGCGCGACAGATTTTGGCTAAGAACCCGGATGTCAAAGATGGCAATGCCCTGACAATTGGGCAAACGTTGGTGATTCCCGGAATGCCGACAAAAGAAGCTGCCGCTGTCACAGCCGCGCCGCCTGCCACGGTCGCTCAAGCACCAACGACTGAACCGGCAGAAAAAGCAGTGGTTGCTGAGGCGGCCCATCCGGTGGCTGCGGCTTCGGCCGAAGCTGCGCCCCCGGTTCACCAAGAGCACTCCACTTCCGTGGCTCATGGCCAACATCCTGACTTTTGGACTCTTCAACCGCGTGTGCAGATGGTGGATTTCCACACCAAGGATCGCACGACGCATGAGAAAGTGGAGCTACATTCGCAGCTCTTCACCGGTCTCGGTTTAGGTTATGGATGGGCCTTGGGTGATCATTCGCATTTGTTGTTCGAAGTGGGGGCCAACTACGCCGGCGTGAAAGCGACCTCGCATCATGACTACAGCATTCAGAAAAAAGAGTTGTGGCTGAAGAACTTCTCGTTTGGTTACGAGACCCGACTGACTCATTCGCTACATTTGCATGTGGTGGCGCAGCTCAACGATTACCTGATCCTCGTTCCGACTTCGGTGGCCTCGGTCTATGCCGTGCGCAGCGTTCAGATGCCGGTGGCTGAAGTGGCGCTGGGATGGAGCTTTTTGCACATGTCGTCTTCCGTTTTGGGCTTAGGAGCGGCGGCTGAATATGTATTCCCCGGCAAAGATGCGGGCGTGAAGTACAAAACCGGCTTCGAACCGGCGGCAACGCTGTATTGGCAATCTGAGAACGGCGCCGATCAGGTCAACTACCGCGTCGATGTCAGATACCAACCCACCGCACAGAAATCGGACTTCATCGACCAGCATGGAACGGGCTATGGATTGCGTTTGGGGTTTGTGTTTCCGCTGTAGTTAAATACCCGCCGTCACCCGTTGCGCGACGGGTGACTAAAACCACGAGCGACCTCATACTTTTTTCTTAGTTTGGTGGGATTTTGTAGATGATCTCAGGCAGCCTACCCGAGGTGCATTTAATATCGACGATGTCCTGAACGATCTGCCCCGCGACGACTGAGAAATCGATCTGTAGCTCAAAGGCCCTTTCTCTTGAAATCATACAGTCACCGTGGCCATTGCCGAGAACCATCCCGGACGCCGTAATTTTCACATCTGTGATCCTCGCCGTCGTCACCTTGGTTCCGTCAACAATGGTCAGATTCGAGGCGAACGCCATGTTCGTGACGAAAAGCACCATTGACGCACCTCTAAGACCCAACTCCTTCACCAAATTCATTTTATACCTCAACAGTTCTTATGTAGGAGGCACTGCAATTCAGTGGCCGAGTCCGCCGACGTTTACATCGAACGCCTACGGACTCCTCACCCGTTGCGGGACGGGGCGCGGGTAAGGCATAAAATGCCGGCAGGATTTATCACGCTGAAAAACATAGCGCCGACTGGAGCGACTGACTCCCTGGCTTTGACGCACCTTAACTTCCCTGAGGGAAGTAGATGGGTCCTTTTTCGCCAGCGTAAAGCGGGCGCAGTAAGAAAGCACTGCGGTCAGTTCGCCGCTTGGAACGGAATGTGACACCACATCTTTAGCACGAGCGATAACCTCCCAGTCTTCTTTTGAAAACGTCATTTCAACGCGAACCGAACCATCGCGCTGCACGCGAATTTTGGGACGTGTCTTCACCTCAAAGTCCAGCGCCTCGTTTAGGATGGCTTGCGTATTTCTAATGGTCTGCCCGCGCATGGGGGAGCGAGTCATAAAATCGAACATACTATCGGAACCGTATCCAAGCCATAAGCGCCGTGACAGAATCTCGCGAATAAAGTCGATCATCTCCGCCTCATTTGCGGATTCGCATTCAACATGTTTATCTAAAATCGCAATGAGCATTTCGTTACTGAGTTTGCGCACGTCTTGGGTGGTAGCTTTGTACGCGCAATTTCTCAGTCAAATACAAAAACGTTTTTCTCTAGATAAACGTGCTGTGGAGAGCGACAGCCCAAACTGAACATCCGTTGCGCGACATTTAGAGGCCGGCGCCCTGCCGGTTACTTTGCGGCTGCAGGGATTGGGAGCGTTCCCCGCACCTGATCAGGCCTGCGCACTGTAACCTACACGATTTACCCTGATAAGTTTCGACATCGGGTTACATATGGAGTACAGCGCCCTGGACTATTTTGAGTGCATTAGCGACGGAGCCTCACTTAAATATGATCCTGCTAAAGCCGTAGAAATGAAGATATCTCGCTGGAAGCCGCCCTATCCATACCCAGCTCCATCATGGCTCTTTGGACAGCATCAATCATTCGTCCTTCGTGCCGAGGATCTGTCTGATCAGCCTCTTTCCAAGAATACTTATCCCAGTTATTTTGCGCAGAAATGTCATCAGATTCTTGCGCAAGATGTTTTAGGACCGTTTTCATAAAGGCGATGCCCACAAGCTTTTGGTCTTTAAAAATTCTGCTGCCGTCGACGTAGGTTTCTGACATTAAATTCGAAGACAGTGCAAATTCACCTTGTGTACGATCTGATAGTGTCGCCAACCGATCCCAAAGTTCATTATAGGGAACCGCAAACACTTTTTGTTGGAGCGCAAGTGGGGTCGACGGCAATGGAGTTAGTCCCGATCCACGCAGTCCTCCAAGTCGGATCACTCTTTCGCCCCACGCGGCTGTGCCCTCTAAGAACCAGCTGCGTTTGAACATGGTCATACCGTACTGGTATATATGAAAAAGTTCGTGCGCCCCGACACTCCATGTTCCTGGGAAAACAGCGAGTTTATTAGAAACATCAATCTGCACCGTACAGGCATTCTCTTTGAGAGCGTTGTTAGGGTACACGTTCGCTTCGTCGTACGCTAAACCATTCTCCGCCATATTACGAACATGCACATCAATATATTTAACCCCGTAAGCACGATAACGAGGACTGTTTAAGGGATCTACAAAGCCCAAGCTATTTAACGCCATTCGTGTTGCCGTGATCTGCCTAGCAAGGTCTTCGACGTAGTCAGGCACTTTATTTTTATTGCGATCTGTTTGATCAAGGACCGCGTCGGGGTTATTTGCGGTGACTGTATAGAACACCCGCACACTTCCTAATTTATAAACCTTATCAAGCTTGGTTACGTAGGCCGTTTTTAACACCAAACACGGTCTGACTCCGGAGGCGCTGGCTTTTTGCTGTAACTCGATCTCCACGCTATCATCTTCCGGGCCTAGTTTGGCCGTGTCGATTTCGTTGGAATCTGAGGGCTCATTCAGCTCGTAAAAATTGTGGTTTGAACAGTTCTGAAAAACCACTACGGCGCAAACCACTCCCAAAGCTACGCCCCACAACTTCATTTTCATCCGGCCCCCATGAAGAAAAAAATATTTGTATCCCATCATATCCGCATTCCCCTTCACGGAAGAAGTAATGCGACTACTGGGCCAGTCCAGATCTTGAACATTTTGATGTTGGAGCAAACACTAGTCAGGCATGAGGGACAAGTCGTAGCTCTGGGCCAAGCCGGGCAAAGATCCAGGCGCCTTTTCTTATTGGGTAAAAGTGCGCGACGCTTGATGAACGCCTGCAGAACCTTGCAAAAAGGCAACTTTGTACGCACAATTTCTCAGGCAAATACAAAAACGTTTTTAAATAAACGCGTTATGGAAACAACCTCCTCCCCGCCGGAGATTTCATGCTGAAAAATCAAAGTTCAAATCTTACAGCCGAAATAGAAACCCTAAAAGAAGTCTACGCTGCCATCAACCGCAACGATATACCGGCCGCTCTCAAATTCTTTGACCCGCAGATTGAGCGGATCGAGCCTGCGGGATTCCCATCAGCTGGCACATATCGCGGGCATGCAGAGATGAAAGCGCACCTATCACAGGGGCGCGAGACCTGGGCAGAAGGAGGCTGCGATCCAGAACGGTTTGTTGCCGCAGGCGATAAGGTCGTCGTGTTCCTGCATGTGCGAGTGAGATTAAAAGACAACCTAGAATGGGTCGAAGGGCGTTTCGCCGATGCCTTCACCTTCCGGGACGGCAAAGTCATCGAGATGCGCACCTTCGCCCAAAGGCAACAGGCTCTTGAATGGGCGGGAGTGATGGACAAATGATAAAAGTCTACGTTTTCAAATCATTACCGCCCTTTCTTTGGGGCTACACACGCGACCTTCGCGCCATGTGGGCACTAGAAGAATGTGGCATTGCATATGAACCGATCGGACTTGACTGCGGGCCGAATGGCTTACAGGAGGAGACCTGGTTTGAAGCGATTTCGCCCTTCAAACAGGTCCCGGCGATCGATGATGACGGATACATTTTGACCGAGTCAGGAGCGATTCTTCTCTACATCGCGGAGAAGGCGGGAAAGTTAATTCCTCGCGATCTGCAAGCGCGCGCACAAGTTTATCGCTGGCTGATCACAGCGCTGAACAACATTGAGCCGTTTGCGCTGCCAGTCTTCTTTGCCGATCTGCAGGGCAATTCTAATCCCCATATGAAAGCCCTACGTCCGTGGCACGTTGAAATCCTTGGCCGCTTCTTTCCAACGATCGACCAAATACTGAAGACTCAGCCGTTTGTGACCGGCGCTGATTTCACGGTTGCGGACATTGCTCTGACATGTGTCTTACGTGAAATTCGCAAGACGGAGATTTTAGGCAACTATCCGCATATCGAGAAATACCGCCAGCGGTGCGAAGAGCGGCCGGCGTTCGTAAAGGTCCTCAATGCTTACGAAGACCGCCTCGGCAGCACGCGAGGAAGTGCCCGGTAGGTGACACCCATGTAGGCTTTTCAGAAATTGCCAACTCACGACGAGCTGAGCGTCCGTAGGAGCTGCTTCACTTTTATGGTTGAGACGTTTTGATATCTCTCATCGTTAATGTTAATTTCCGCGGCATGATCTCAAACTTAATGACTCATCTACAAAAAGCTAGATTCCTCGCCCTTTTGCTCGTGCCCATTTCTCTTCCAGTATTTGCTGCAACTGGCGACAAACCTGCGTCGATCGTGGCGAAAAGCTACGTCAAGATTCGCTTTATCCCTGAAACGATCCAAGATATGCCAAATAAACCGATCGGGAGTGCCGCCCCATCCTCCGTCAGAATCGACAAGACTCAGTTTAAAATTCCCTTTGATCTCTACTTTTCCGCCGAGTATCCAGTCGCACCGAAGTTTGTCGAAGGCTCATTCAATGCCCGAAGCGAAAATCACAGATGGGTTCAGGTCCACCTGAATCATTTGCTTCAGGGGCCGGTGAGCAGTGATGAGGTCAATGCCACGCAACAGACCAACTACCGCGAGGCCATGGAAGCATCGGGAACTCGTTTCGGATTAGAGCCGACGGTTTTGGAGATCTTGCCTCATCAAGCTAATTTTCTGCTGATAGACACCAAACCTCAGCACGCTCAGCTTAAAGGCGAAGGCGGAGCCGCCACCCTCGCAATGATTGTGGGAATTCCCGAGGGTGTTTATGCCGAACCGGGCGGAACTTTTAGTATGCAAGTTCAGGTTGCTTACGCAGTTCTCAACTATGAAGAGCGGGGAAAGACCGTACGTAACCGCAAAATGTACATGGGACGCGGCGAGGTAGTCCCACTCGAACCCGCCGACGTGGCTAAAATTGAAAGTCAGCTCACAATGCTGACGTCGAACTGCGAATCCCACCTCAAAACGATGCAGTAGAGGCAAATACCGCCAGCGCTGCTGGCGGGCGATACTCCTATCTTGAGCTTTCCAGCCGACCTTACTTTCCTGTCCCTCCAACTTATTCATTTTTTTGTTTATACACATTCCGGTAGCAGTTAAAGTTATAAACAAGAACAGGATTACTAAGGACGGAACAGATATATGGGCATGAGTACCGATAGCGGAAGAAGAAGGTTACTTCGTCGGATATTGGCATTTTGGGGAGCTTTAATCTCCGCAAAGGCGCACGCACAGCTGATACCTTTTGGTTTTTGGAAGAAGCCTGCGACCGCTTCGGTGCCTGTGTTTTGTGCAGTAGCCCTTTCGAGTAACAAGGCGGCAACTTCTCCCGACGGCGTCACGTGGACGGCGCAGACTCTGCCCTCATCTAGCGCCTGGGTTGCTATTGCGCGCAACTCTTCGACGTTCTGTGCCGTCACAGGTGGAGGCACTATTGCGGCGACCTCTCCTAACGGCATAACATGGACAGCACAAACCCTGCCGAGCTCGGCCAGTTGGACCACGGTCTATTCCAATGGAACTGTGTTTTGCATTCTTTCCACAGGCACGAGCGCATTGGTTTCCTCTGATGGTGTGAATTGGACCGCTGCGACGTTACCTCAAGCTGGCACATGGGAATCGGTGGCTTGGAATGGTTCCCTATTCGTGGCCGCCGACAGCAGTCCCTTTGCCAGTCATGGGAAGGTTTTAACATCTTCCAATGGTTCGTCCTGGACAGCGGTCTCGTTACCCGCCAACGGTGGCACTGATGCCATTGACTTCAGGTCTTTTTCCGTCAGCGCCAAAGGTTCTACATTTCACTTAAGCACCGGCTCAGGTGAAAGTTATATTTCGACGAACGGAACGACATGGACGCCGACGACTCTTTTCCCGAATACGACACCGACAGTGGCCACCAGCAACGGGACTAACTTTTGCGTGGTCTCAGGTCCAAGCTCAAATCAAGTGGCGATTTCCTCCAACGGCACATCGTGGACAACAGGCACTATGCCTTCTACGATCACATGGAGGGGTGTTGCTTGGAACGGCACCACCTACTGTGCGGTGGGCGGCAGCGCGACCTCGGCAACTTCAACCAATGGCACAACTTGGACAGCGCAAACAATGCCCTCATTAGCCAATTGGATATCTATCGCTTACGGATGAGCTGAGAAGTTCAGGCTTTTTTCCCAGCTAGCGAAGTGTCGCGCGGACCAAGCCGTCTTCGGTGGAGGCACCTTTGTTGATCACCAAGGTTAGAGTTCCACCCTTGAAATCACCGGTCACACTGTCGTAACTGCGAACTGGAACTTTGACTGTCAACAGTTCAGGCTTAGAGAGCTGGCTTCGCAGGTGTTGATTTCCACAGCGAATGCAGAAAAACCAAAGGTCAGGGTAAGAACGGCGAGAGCGGATTTCAATATAGATTCCTCCACTAGTCGTTGGACGCAGAGAGAAGAAAAGTGGTCTTTTTATATTAACTGGTCGGGGCGACTGGATTCGAACCAGCGACCTTTTGCTCCCGAAGCAAACGCGCTACCAAGCTGCGCCACGCCCCGACTTTGATGGGAAAGACAAAGATGTACATGGTTTGCGGGCCTCGGTCAAAGGAGGCTCCGCATCAATTGGTGAAAAACTTAACGGTGCGGCCCGTTTAAGGGGCGGCCTTGTCTAAGACGACCTGCACTTCCTTGGCGCCAGGGACCACGGGCTGCTTATTGGCCGTCTCGCCCAGCAGATCTCCACTGGCCGTCATCGGGTCGCCCGTCTTTGAAAGCTTAGCGGTCAATGTCATCGCCCCCTTAAACTCGCCACCCGCCATCACATTGTTCGGCCCCAACTCAAAGGCCTGCGGAAACTTAGGGGAAGCAATCCGCACCACCGCCAGTGGTGGCCCTGCCTTCACACCCTGCGGACGCGCGATCACAAACAAAACCGCCTGCGGCGTCACCTTCTTGGCCATCGCATCTGCGACTTTAACAAAACCTTTGATCGTCTCCGCACCCGCCGTAGGAACAGCCAGCGCGAGAAGCAAAAGAGCGAAAATCCTGCGCATAAGATCTCCTAGTGTTTGTAGGGCATCTCACCCAAGTAGTCTTTTTTACCCACATCCACACCGTTGTGGCGCAAGATCGAGTAAGCCGTGGTGATATGAAAATAAATGTTCGGCAAAGCGTGATGCAACACGTACTCACTACCGGTCAACCACTTGCCTTCCCAGCGCGGCTGCGAAATTTTTTTCTCCTCAGCGCCATTGAAATCGGCAGGCTTAAGCGTCTTCAGATAAGCCAACGTGCTGTCAATGCGCGCACGAATCTCTTGGAAAGTTTGCTCTTTGTCCTCGTTGACCGGGCCATCTTTGCCAGTCAGGCGCGCACAAGCCAGTTTGGCCGTATCACAAGCGATTTGGATTTGCTTGATCAGAGGAAACTGATCCGGTGCCAAGCGCGAATGCATCAGCACATTGACGTCGAACTTCTTTGCGTCCGCATAGGCCGCACCCTTGTCTAAGATCTTTTGCAGATTGGTCAGCATCTTTTGGAACTGAGGAACCGTGAGATCATGAAGCATGTTTTGTCCTTTCAAAGAACGGCTTAAATTTTAGTCTTCAATTCGATACGCAAGGCTCGACACCTTGGTGCCGCGTTTGATCTTTACGTTAAAACGAGTCTCTGTTTTTAAAGCGACGATCAGCTGCGCGGCCTTGAGCGAGGAGTCCACCTTCTCACCATTGATCTCCATCAAGATATCCCCGACTTTAAAACCGAGCACATCGTAGATGCTGCCCTTGTCGATATCGGTGAATTCATAACCAGCCGGCAGTCGCGACTCCAAGCGAGCCTCCATCAACACCGACGGCAGATTTTCAAGCCGATCTTCAACCACGGCCCGCTTCAGAACTTGCACCGTAGGTAAAGTGGTTTTGAGCGAACCCGCAGTGGCGGCATAGGTATTTAACGAGAAGGTCAAAAGCCAAATCAACATCTGGAGGAAGTTAAATCAATTCACCGATGCCCGCCACCGGCAACGCGCGGCGATCTTTTAAAACGGCAGGTCGGCACGGCCGATCAGACACTTCAGATACTCGCCCTCAGGAAATTCAGGACGCACCGGGTGATCAGGGCCATGGCCGCCCTGAGCCAGTTGCTTGAAACAACGACCGCTCTTCTGTCCGGCCTCAAGTAACGCACGACTGAAATCCGCAGGCTTCACCAAACCTGAACACGAGCTAGCCACATAGATCCCACCCGGCTTGATCGCTTTGAGCGCGTCGCGATTCAGCTTGGTGTAGGCACGCAAGCCCGATTCTAAATCGGCCTTTTTCTTTACGAAGGCCGGTGGATCACAGATCACGACGTCAAAACTTTCCGGCGCAAGATCACCCAAAACTTTGAGCGCATCTCCTTCGATCGCCTCAACACGGCTAGCGCCAAGGGCCCGCACATTGGCCACAGCCAAATCTAGTGCCGCACGCGAGCTATCGACCAAACTGACTTCGACCGTCGCACCCACCTCGCGCAAAGCCTCTGTGGCGTGGGCCGCCCACTGCCCGACATAACAACAGATATCTAAGACGCGAACGCTGTCGCCACCCTTGAAACGAGCGCGTAGAATTCGCTTTAACAAAGTGGCATTCCACTGCTGATCCAAAAAGAATCCGGTCTTCTGTCCCTTCAGAAGATCGCAACGCAGCTTCATCCCGTCGGCCAATAGAATCGTGGCGTCCGAAAGAGCGTCGGCACTCCCCTGCACCACTTTCTTTTCCAAGATCGCAAGTCCCTCAAGCGCACGCGAACGGCTGCTTGGCGCTTCAATCACGCTGATCTCGCCAAACTCTTTTGTGAACGTGGCAATGGCTTCGTAAACCGCCGGCAAAGCGCGATCCGCCCCCGCCGTTGAGGCTTGCACGACAATGCGCCAACGTTGAGGTGCGATATTGAAGGCGTCGACAATCAGTCCCGGAACACCGTCGGCCTCCGCGTACAACCAGCGATGACTGAATTCGGTCCACCCGGCCGCCACTCGCAAATCGCGAGCCGTGCGCAAGCGACGCACAAAAAACTCTGCCGTTAAAACATCCGATTCTTTGCTGCGCGAAGAAAGTTTGCGAAAGCAAATCTGTGAAGTGGGGTGACCGTACCCGTAGGCGAGAAAATGATCCGAACCGTCGCGCAGCTCAATCACCTCACCGGGGACAATCTCTTTGGCCGAGTGGGCTAATTCCGAAGCGAAGGCCCACGGGTGCCCCTGGCGCAGACGACGGTCGGCGCCTTTCTTTAAACGCCAAATGGTCACGGCGGGTCCCTAAGCGGGAACAAGAGCTCAAGCGGCTGGCGGCGTAAACGCCGGCTCAACATGCGCAGCAGTAAAGGCGTTTGTGAAAAGCGGATCTTGCGCGACTTCACGACGACAAACAGCGTGAGCGAGAAACTGACTGCCAGATTGAGCAGTCCGATACCCAAGATCGTCAGCATGATAGTCACTGCCGTCAAAAGTGAAACGTCAAACTTCAAACTCATCAACGCCGCACCGAACTGACCCGAAGAGAATGTCACGTGACGCACGTCTAAGGGCAAACCGAACAGAATTCCAAGCGCCGGCAGGAACGCCAGAAAGTAACCCAACGTCGCGTTTCCGACCCAAGCCCCCAGGTTGTGATCGATGACTTGAATGGCGCGATCCAAATTGGGCGCTCCCACCATCTTCTTTAGCAATTCCGATTGGCGCAAACGGCTGCCCACGTGATTGAACACAAACCAGTTGTCGGCAAAGCCGGCGAGCAAGCCGCTAACAAAGAGCAAGACCCCCGCCTGAGCGGCGTAGAGGAAAGACAAACTCTTGAACGGATGGAAAGAGGCCAAAGTTGACAGGGCCTTTTCTTGCGACAGCAACGGGTGATTCAAATAGACCAACGGAGCACACAGTAAAATCGCTACCGGAATGGCAGCAAAAACGTTGCCGAACATCGCAATCAACTGACTGCGAATCGTACGGACGATAACTTCTGCCAAGCCCTCCATCGCCGAGTGCGAGGCCGTAGCTTCATCCAAAGAGGCAGCCAATGTGCTGGCAGTCATGGCCGGCTGCTTCGTGGCCAAAGTGCCACCCAATGTGTGAATCACCAGGAAACCCACCGCGTAGATCGTGCCGAAAAGCAAAGCCTCCGGCCCCGTCGGCAGATGCAGCATCGCAGCCAAAAATTTTAGCACGGCTAGGACGGCAACAACCGCTCCGCCCACCGCCGCCGAGCGAAACATCCATGCCCACTCCGAACGCGTGCGGGTGATGTAATGCTCGCCGGTCTTACCGGTATGTTCAGTGATCTGAAAGGCCAACAACTCAAGGTTGTCGCCTAAGAAGCGGCGCAACTCAAAGCGGCGCAGTTCGGAAAGCATGATTTCGAAAAACAGGTTCTGCGCGGGCTTGGCATCCCAACGGCCCAAGATGGACTCGAGCAAATCCAGCAATTGCTGCATGCGTTCGACCACTTGCTGGATTTTGATCAAGCGGTAGGTCAGGGCCAAGGACACGCCTTCCACACTGCGCCGCGAACGCACCCAGCGCACCGCTTGGCTGCAACGATCGAGAGAATCGCGCAATGCCGGGACCGCCTCTTCTCCCTTCTCCAACATCGTATGAACATGGCGAACCACATCCATAAACGCATGCTGATACTCACGGCGAGCCTTCAAACGATGGGTGACCACCGGCTCATAGCCAAGACCGGCTAAACGCAGACTTAAAATCTCTAGGCTCATAAAGAGTTGTGGAGAGATCTGCTCAACGATCTTTTCGTGGTCGGGTAAAATTAGCGTTAGAAACTCACCGAACTGCTCGCGATCAATACTCTCGAGCCAGCTGGCGTCGCTTTGTGCATCGAACACGCGGCGCAGGAAGCTAAGGATATCCAAACTCTCGACCGGTTTGGGCAAGAGTTTGTACTCCAGGCGCTTGTAGATTTCGCTGAACATCCCGGCCTCTAAAGTCAGGCCGGTTTCGGTCAATGCCGTCGTAAAGTCGCGTGTCACTAGGAAATTTTGCAGAGCCGCGATGAGTTGCTCGCGCAAGGCCGGCGAAGCCTTGATCTCTTCAATCAGCAGGGCCAGGTTCACGTTGGGATTAGACGTCGCCCCAATCAAACCAGGCCGAATTTGACGGACAAAACGTTTTAGTTCGCGTTCCAAATTCACGCTTGGCGACTCGCTGTTGCTATCAAGAGAACTCCCTAGCATAATATTGGCTGAATGATAGATGAAAAGCAACACGATAGCTCTCGGCTGTGGGCGCTAACACTGGGAGCCCTCGGCGTCGTCTTCGGCGACATCGGAACATCACCCCTCTATTCGCTACGCGAGTGTTTCTCCGAACACTATGGCATTCCGGTCACCACCGACAACGTGCTCGGCATTTTGTCGCTCATCATCTGGTCATTGATCATCATTGTTTCGATCAAGTACATGCTGTTCGTCATGCGGGCCGACAACAAGGGTGAAGGCGGGATTCTCTCGCTGCTCGCGTTGGCCGTGCCACCGGGGAAAACCTCGGGCGGGCGCAAGAAGTGGCTGATCTTCCTCGCCCTGTTTGGTGCGGCCCTGCTCTACGGAGATGGCATGATCACACCAGCCATTACGGTTTTGTCGGCGGTGGAAGGTCTTTCGATCGCGACACCGGTGTTCACACCCTACGTGCTCCCCGTGACCGTAGTTATCTTGGCCGCGATCTTTTACATTCAAAGCTTAGGCACGAGCCGCATCGGATTTGTGTTCGGCCCGATTATTCTCTTGTACTTCGCTATGCTGGCCATCTTGGGCCTGCCTAAGATTATTTCGGCGCCTTATGTTTTGCACGCCTTCAATCCCATGTACGCCATCACTTTATTCGAACATCACGGCGCGCATGTGTTTTGGGCGTTGGGTTCGGTGTTCTTGGCGGTCACGGGTTGCGAAGCGCTTTATGCGGATATGGGGCACTTCGGTCGGCTGCCGATCCGCATCGGTTGGAGCTATGTGGTCTTTCCGGCGCTGGTGATGAATTATCTCGGCCAAGGTGCTCTGCTGATCGCCACACCTGAAGCAGTCTCGAACCCCTTCTTCTTATTGGCACCGGATTGGGCTTTGATTCCAGTTGTGGTGATCGCCACTTTGGCCGCGTGTATCGCCTCGCAAGCTTTGATTTCAGGAGTGTTTTCACTCACCCGCCAGGCGATCTCGATGGGCTTTTGCCCGCGCTTACAGATCGTGCACACCTCTAGCCAAGAGATCGGTCAGATCTACATTCCCTCGGTCAATTGGGCGCTGATGTTGATCACCATTTGGTTGGTACTGGAGTTCCGCAGCTCCAGCAACCTGGTGGGCGCTTATGGTATAGCCGTGGCTTTGACGATGTTTATCACCACATTGATGACCATCATCGTGGCCCACCAGCGTTGGCACTGGCGCTCGGGTCGCCTGCTGATTTTAGGTACGGCGTTTTTTGTGATCGACGCGGTTTTCGTGGGCGCCAATTTAATCAAGATCCCCCACGGCGGCTGGTTCCCTCTGGTGGCTGCCGGTGTCGTGTTCGCCTTAATGACCACGTGGAAGCGGGGCCGGCGTATTCTGGCCATTCGCTTGCGCACACAGAGCGAACGCTTCAGCGACTTTGTTCGCCACAAACTTCCCGAAGACGTCCGCCAAGTGCCAGGCACCGCTTTGTTCATGACCTCAGACCCTGAGATGATTCCGCCGGCGATGGCGCGCAACCTTAAACACAACCACGTGATCCATGAGCGCGTGGTGATGTTGAGTTTGATCACCCGAGACGTCCCGCGCATCCAACGCGCGGATCGCTGCAAAGTTGAAGAGTATCCAGGCAATATGTTCCGCGTAACCTGTTACTTCGGCTTTATGGAAACGCCGGCGATCCAAGAAGTGCTGGATGCCATGAGCTTAAAGGGTTTGTCCGTGCATTTGCCCGATGTGACGTTCTTCTTGGGCCGAGAAACTTTGATCGCCGCCCGTAAGCCCGGAGGCATGGCGGTGTGGCGCGAACACCTATTTGCGTTTATGTCACGTAACGCCTACCGCGCCACGCAGTTCTTCCATATTCCCGCCGATCAGGTGATTGAGATCGGATCGCAGATCGAGTTGTAGTCGGGCCGTCGGTGACGACGGCCCTCACACACCAAGCAAGATCCCTAACTTAGGTTATTTGAAAACACCCGATTGGGCTGAGACCCGATACTGATTTTGATCGAGAGGATCTGGAAAATATCCCACATCGCACCCGTTGCAAAACGGGTGCGAAGAAGGTCTCAACTACTTCGCCAATCGATCCAACACGAACGGGAGAATACCGCCGCTGCGGAAGTACTTCAGCTCGTTGGGGGTGTCGATGCGGACTTTAGCTTTGATCTTGCGCGTTTCACCGCCCGAGCGAATCACCACTTCAACGTCGCTCTTCGGCTGGATGCTGTCCAAGCCTGAGATCTCGATAATCTCGTCGCCTTTCAGACCCAAGTTTTCCGCCTTGGTGCCGTCGGCGAATTGTAGCGGGAGCACGCCCATGCCGACCAAGTTCGAACGATGGATGCGCTCGTAGCTTTCGGCAACGACCGCGCGCACGCCCAATAAGCGTGTGCCCTTAGCCGCCCAATCGCGTGAGGAGCCCGAGCCATACTCTTTGCCCGCAAAGATCACTAGCGGAGTGTTCGACTTCGCGTAGGTTTCAGACGCGTCAAAAATCGTGGTTTCTTTGCCATCAGGGCCGAGTGTAAATCCACCCTCTTTGCCGACCATTTTGTTTTTGATACGGACGTTGGCAAAAGTGCCGCGGATCATAACCTCATGGTTCCCGCGACGAGCACCGTAAGAGTTGAAGTCGGCCGGCTGCACCCCGTGCTTCACCAAATATTGGCCCGCCGGTGTGCTCTTACCAATGTTGCCCGCCGGAGAGATGTGATCGGTGGTGATAAAGTCACCAAACCAACCGAGGATACGCGCACCTTTGATCTCTTTGGCTTTCGCTTCTTCGATCAAACGCTGATCAAAGAACGGCGGTTGCTTGATGTAAGTGGAGGCGTCGGACCACACATAGGTCGCGCCACCCGAAGCTTTGGTTTTTTGCCAGTTCTCATCACCCGTATCGACCGTCGAATAGGCCTTGCCGAATTGTGATGAGGTCACGTGTCTCATCACAATGGCCGAGATCTCTTCGCGATCGGGCCACACGTCTTTGAGATAAACCGCTTCACCCTTATCGTTGTAACCCAGCGGATCGACCGTCAAGTTCATGTTGATATTGCCTGCCAACGCGTAAGCCACAACAAGCGGCGGTGAGGCCAAATAGTTGCCGAGAACGCTGGGGTGAATGCGCGCTTCAAAGTTGCGGTTACCCGAGAGCACCGCCGCTGTCGCTAAGCCACCCTTGTCGATCGCCGCTTGAATATGCGGCGGCAACGGGCCCGAGTTACCAATGCACGTGGTGCAACCGTAACCAACCAGATTGAAACCGATCGCATCCAAACCCTTCCACAGACCGGCGGCGGTCAAATAATCCGTCACCACCTTAGAACCGGGAGCAAAACTTGTTTTGACCCAAGGCTTCGGTTTCAAACCTTTGGCCACAGCGTTGCGCGCAAGCAAGGCCGCACCCACCATCAAATCCGGATTCGAAGTGTTGGTGCACGAGGTGATCGCGGCAATCACAATCGAACCTTGCGCCAGATTGTATTTGTGACCTTTAGGGTCACTGACCGCAACCGTGTGTCCCAAAGGCCCGAGGTGGGCGTCAGGATGGCAAGAATCGGTCTCCATCGTTTTACATTTGAGAGCGCCGCCATCATCCAGCCATGCCTGAATTTGCTCAGACGGGATCTTCTTCACTTCTTCCGGGTAGCGCGTCACTGCGAATTTGCGGAAAGAATTACGCACAGTCTTCAACGTCACGCGATCATGCGGCTTGCTCGGACCTGCCATGGACGGTTCGACCGTCGATAGATCCAACGTTAGCACATCGGAGAAATTCACATTCTTGCGCGGACCATCCACGAACAGACCTTGCTCGCGATAGTACTTCTCGGCCCGTTCCGCGCGCTCCGTACGGCCGGTGGTCTTCAAGTATTCGATGGTCTTTGCATCCGGCGGGAAGATACCGATGGTGGCACCGTACTCGGGTGCCATATTGGAAATGGTCGCACGATCCGCCACCGTCAGAGTACTTACGCCTTCTCCGAAATACTCGACAAATTTTCCGACCACGCCTTTTTTGCGTAGCATTTGAGTCACCGTCAAAACCAGATCGGTCGCGGTCGCGCCCACAGGCAAGCGGCCAGTCATTTCAAAACCCACCACCTGCGGGATCAGCATGGTGCACGGCTGACCAAGCATCGCAGCTTCCGCCTCGATACCGCCCACGCCCCAGCCCACAACACCTAGTGCATTCACCATCGGCGTGTGCGAGTCAGTACCAACAACGGTGTCGGGATAAACAAACGTCTGACCGCGCAGCTCGCCGAGCATCGCCACGTGCGCCAGGTACTCGATATTCACCTGGTGGCAGATGCCAGTGCCCGGAGGAACCACTTGGAAGTTGCGCAGGGATTTTTGTCCCCACTTCAGGAACTCGTAGCGTTCACCGTTACGCTCAAACTCAAGCTTTAGGTTTTTATCTAGCGCATCGTTTTCCGCGAAGTAATCCACCTGTACGGAGTGATCGATCACCAAGTCCACCGGCTGCAGCGGATTGACTTTGTCCGCATTGCCCTTGCGCGCGATCATCGCCGCGCGCATCGAGGCCAAGTCGGCCACCACGGGAACACCAGTGAAATCTTGCAACAGCACGCGACCGGGAGTGAATTGAATCTCATGATCGGATTCTTTTTTCGGATCTTGATTCAGCAGGGCTTCGATGTCGGCCTTCTTCACGATCTCGCCATCTTCAAAACGCAGCAGGTTTTCCAACAAGATTTTCAAACCGTAAGGCATGCGCGAGAGATCGATGCCGAGCTTTTTTTCAAGCAGTGGCAACGAATGATAGTGAAGAGTTTTTCCGCCGATGGTGATTGTAGAGAGTGTACCGAAGGAATTCATAAGTGGCCTTTCTGGTCTTAAGTACTGCTTTCTTTACGCTTAACTCTTTGACGCTTTAAAGGGAAATACCGCTCGCGCTTAACGCCTCGTGCTGTCTATCCCACCGACAAGAATCTCCAATTCTCCCTCTGAAAACAAGGTTCCGTTGATCTTGAGAACTAGACTCAACTCGACCTTCGTCATTCCCGATGAAGGTCCTATGAAAAACTGGACTAAAACCCTCATTTTGATAAGCGCCTGCGCCGCACTCCCTGCGTGCAGCGTAGGAAAAGCCGCGCACGGCGTGGCTCAAACCTCGGTGGACAACCTAGGCTGCAAAGTTGCACACAGTGAGATGTGGAATAGCCTAAGTAAGATCACGGAGGATGGAGACACCTATCCATCCTCAACAGAACTACGACAAGCGCTGCTCGATTTGGGCGCGGTGAAGGGCTTTGCCGGGCCCGTTTATGATCGCTACGTGGACGCCTTCGTGTCCAACTATGAGCTCACTATCGGCGGCATTCAGGAAAAATTCGCGCCGTCGTCACAGGCCGCCTGGCAAAAGGCACTGGCCGAGATGGAAGTGGGTGTAAAGGTCACGGAAGTGCACGCCAAACTGGCGGAGGAGATTGAAGCCTCCCTACAGAAGTTAAAGATGGCGGAAAAAGATTTAGCTGCCACCTGCCCAAAGCCCGAAGAACCACTGAGTTTTGTGCCCACCACACCCCAACCCCTGCCGAACTCCAATCCAACGGCTTTTGCAACCGTTTGGGAGCAGCTCAAGGCCAATGAGAAACCTGAAGTCTACGGTTCGCGCCTGGTGCTTGCCACTGCCTATCAAAGCTGCGGGGTTTTGAGTCTGCCTCCGATGAACGCCTCTACTCCTTCGGTTGAAGGCATCTCTAAAGACCCAAAACCCAATCCGCAAAACGGCGGCATTTTGCGCCACTACGCCAGCGTCGCGAAGATCAACTCAACGCACTTTTATATTAAGAACCAAACTCTGCCCAAGAGCAGTTGCTATGAAGTGCGCAACACGCCGCCAATCTATGACTACGGCGGCAAACCCTACGCCAGCTCCAGTGCGCCGACCGTTTTGAATATGTTCAAAAATGGCGGCACCGGCAGCGAGGTCATGGGCATTGATTGTTCGGGCTACGTGTTCTCTGCATTGGCCTCAGCCGGATTGCGCATGATCACTCCCGACCCTTCCAAACCACTGAAATCCACTTTAGTGAGCGGCATACCGGCCGCCGCCTTCAAAGAACCGTCCTCCAATGGCCTCAGGTGTTTGGAGAAAATCAAACCGTCGAAGACTCGCACCGTTGAAC
This sequence comes from Bdellovibrionales bacterium, assembly GCA_019637855.1. Classification (GTDB taxonomy): domain Bacteria; phylum Bdellovibrionota; class Bdellovibrionia; order Bdellovibrionales; family UBA1609; genus JALHOQ01. The sequence continues at coordinate 29,251 of JAHBUX010000006.1, read as the reverse complement.
CGGGCGATGTGGTCGCCATCAAAGGTCATATCGTGATGATCGACAGCGTGGGTGCCGATCCGTTTGGTTTAAATAAAATCACATCGGCCGCGAAATGCACGGATGCCTATATCGTGCCCGACAATTTCAATTTTGTGATCGCACAGAGCTCGCCATCCAAGGGCGGTACTGGAATCAATTTGTATTCGGCGAAGGACTACTCAAAGTACGAATCGAGCACCTACCGCAACGGCTTTGTTCGCTATGCCATAGCGGCCTGTCGCGACAAATTCGGTTTGTCCCCGAATCTAAGCTCGCCCGATCTCTCGATTGTGGCACATAAAAAAACGGCTGAGTGCTTGAGTCCTGCACTGACTTTGAGCAAACAGGAGTGCGTCGACTCTTGCCGCCCGCTTTAATTTTATGGCCAGACCAGCGCCGAGACTTCGAGGCGCTGGGGCAAGCCTAAGCGTTCCTCGATGCGCGAGAAATCCAGAGCCACCGCACGCAATGCAATACCGCGGGCGCTGTCAGTCGCTTCGACTGTAGCGCCGTAGAGCACGTCACCTTCGATAGGCCCCGGATGGCGAGCCATCTCTACGCGCAGCTGATGGGGCCGACCAGTCACCGGCATCAATTCCCACAAGCGACGGACGGGATCTGCCAAACGAGCACGCGTGATCGAGAGGCTGCCATGCGGCGCCTCGAAGCTGCGACGCTTGCCACGCACCAAGTGCGAGCGCCACTCGCTCCACTCGCTTGTACCACCGGTCCGTTCACAAACTGCCTGATAGGTTTTGTCGACCATCTGCTGTTCGAACCATTTTTGCGCCGAACGATGGGCGCTTGGCGTCTTGGCAAACAAAACCAAACCACTCACCTCGAAGTCCAAACGGTGCACCGGATAGATTTGCTGCTTCAACAAGGCTTGTAGGTCACGTCCCAAACATGGACGCGGGTCGTCCCTTTCTCGGGCCGGCGTTGTGAGCCAGCACGCCGACTTGTCGACGGCAACCAGATTTTCATTGTCAAAAACGATATGCACAGGGCTGGCTAACATTCGGCCGACCGAATCGCAACGGAATCCAGAAAAATTCTCCCTTGCGGGCCTTTCTCCGAGCGGGCAAATTTCGCTCTATGAAGATTGTCCTCGCTTTACTCTTTTTAAGTTTGAATGTCCTAGCCGAAACCGCCGATCGCTCCAAGGTAGAGACCAAAGAAGAGTCGACTCCTCAACCGCAAAAAACAGTCGAGGACCTCTACGAAGAAGAGAACTCCCTCTTACAACGACATCATCCGTTTTATTTCGCCTATGGCAGCGGACTTTCAAAACTGCAGCTCAGCTTCAAAACGCCTCTGATACGCGAGGTACCGCTGTACTTCGGCTACACCCAGTTTATGTTTTGGTCGCTGCGCGAGCGCTCCTACCCCTTTCGCGACATCAACTACAACCCCGAGCTGTTTTACCGTTGGCATCTTGGTCAAGCCGGGGTTTTGAAGTCCATTGATCTAGGCGGTTGGGAACACAACTCCAACGGGCGTGCGGGCGCCGAATCCCGCTCCTATGATACAAATTACGTGCGCTTCAATCTTGAAAAGGCCGGCACCCGCTGGACCACGCGCGCAACCGTACAACTGTCTTACTTGCATGGCTTTGATGACTCCAATCGCGATATTCAAAACTACATCAGCCCGCTCTCGCTGCATCTTTCGTTTATTCAGCTGTTCGACTCTTGGGTGGATAAGAGCGAGATCTCTCTGCAAGCCAGCCCCGGCGGCAAATTCGCCGATCAGTGGCAGCGCGGAGGCTATCAGATCTCCTGGTCGTTTCGCATCGGTCGCATGGATATGATCCCGGCCTTCTATCTGCAGTACTACCGCGGCTATGCCGAGAATCTGCTCAACTACAATCAAGAAGTGAATCAGTTCCGCGGCGGCGTGATCTTCTAAAGCTCGGCGTGTTGATCGGCAGTAGCCAGAGGAAATGTGACCGTAAAAGTGGCACCCATGTTCTTGCCGCCACTCTCCACCCGTATAGATCCGCCATGCAACTCGACCAACTGACGCACGATATTCAATCCAAGCCCTAAACCGCCGAAGCGACGACTGCGCCCCGAGTCCTCTTGGCGAAAGCGGTCAAATACGTAAGGGATAAATTCGGAAACGATACCAATGCCGGTATCACTGACCATAATGATGCATTGGCCGGCGTGAGCCGAGGTACGCACCTTAACCGTTCCGCCCGAAGGCGTGAACTTCACCGCGTTCGATAGCAAATTCCAAATGATCTGCTGAATGCGGGTGGGGTCTCCGTAAATCGTGCAGCCACGCTCTTCGATGCCGGTGTCGAGATGAACGCCCTTGGCTTCCGCCGAAAAGCGAATATTGGCGACAGCCGCCGTGACTGCATCGGCGCTGCTCATGCGCTGCGGTTGAAAGTTCAGCTTGCCGGTAATGATAGCCGAGATGTCCAAGAGATCAGCGATGAGCTGGTTTTGCGCGCGGGCATTGCGGTGAATGGCGTCGACATGTTCGCGCACATGCTCCGGAAGACTCTCATCTTGCAGAAGCTCGGAATAGCCCAGGATCACATTCATCGGCGTGCGCAACTCATGCGATAGCGTGGCCAGGAACTCGTCCTTCACGCGATTCACCGACTGCGACTCGCTATAAAGCTTGGCGTTGTCGATGGCCACCGCGGCTTGGGCGGCGATACCGGCCACAAGCTTTTCGGCGCGCTCGGTGAACATACGCGTGCGCGAGTGGACAAAAAACAGTCCACCCAACACAGCCCCTGAACGCGACACCACGGGCACAGCCAAGTAGCTGCGCGCATCAAAGATGCTTAAAGAATCAAACTCGAGGGACTCCGAAATATCGTCAATGCGCACGATGTGCTCAGCACGAGCAAGAGCCGGAGCAAAAGCACTGACATCTTCCTTTTCCACCAACTCTTGAAAGCGGCCGGCCAAGGGACCGGACACCGTATATTCCAGCTCTTCTTCGCCGCGATCATTGCGTTCGTACGCCACAAACGCGCCCACTTCCGCGCCAGTAAGCTCCGTAGCCACATCGGTGATACGTTGAGTGAGTTTATCCAGATCCAATTCGGCCTGAAGTGACAATCCGACTTCGTTGACCAGTTCGGAAATACGGCGTTCATCCCGCAAGCGATCTTGAAAAGCTTTTTGTTCGGTGACGTCGGCGACGAGGGCGACATAACCTTCGACATGCCCATCGCTGCTGCTGAAGTCGGGAATGTACTGGCTACGCATGGCTCGAATTTGCCCCTGCTGCTCGACCGAATATTCAAATTCCAAACGCTCACCGCTCAAGGCGCGGTCAATCAACGGGCGAAAGAATTTTTCATAACGTGGGCCCAAGAAGCTCTCCACGCTTTCACCTAAAAGCTCGCCCTGTTTCAGCTGATACCACTCTTGATAGGCGCGATTCACATAGCGATAACGATGATCGCGACCCACGTAGGCAACCAACGCCGGCAGACTGTTGGCGATCAGGCTAATCAAACTTTGACTCTGCTCTAAGGATTCAGCGTAGCGGCGGGCTGCCATTCCATAAATGTAAATCAGGAAACTGATAAAAAAGCCCAGCACAAAAACCCAGGTGAAATTGGGCCAACCGGTTTCTCCCAAAGCACGCGGCGTCGCCGTCACTCGAATGGTCCATTCGCGGCCGGCCACCAGCACGGGCACCTGCGCTTTGGTAACGCCGGTCAAGGCCACATCCCCTTCGGCTTCAAAGATCATGTTCCCTTCGACACTTGAAGAGCCGTCGAAAACCTCAACTCCAGCCAAGCGAAAGGTCGAGAATTCCTTATGGAAGATGTCGGCAAAAAGATCGCTGGAATGAAAAGGGGCAAAAACAAAACCGCGAACCGCACGCCGGCGACTGGCCACATCCGAAAGAGCCACACTGGGATCGTAGACTGGCAAAAGCAGGATGAACGAAGTGCGTGGATGATTGTCGCCAGCCCAATCCAAACCGGTAGAAAGGGTGGCTTCCCCACTGTCGCGGGCCTGATCCAAAGTCAGCCGGCGTGAAGGTTCGTCCAACATCACGTCCTTACCGAGAAAGCGCAGGCGATCCTTATCCCATGGTTCAACATAAACAATTTTTGTTGATTGACCATGTGAGGTAGGAACGCTGCTGGCGTATCCGATGCACTGCAAAGATGGGTAGTTGCGGTTTAAGTCCAAGCCGCCTATGTAACGAGAAAACTCCTGACGTCCCAGGCGCGGAACGGCGGTCAAAAAGCTGCGAGTGTCGACCAGAGCACTTTGGTAGGAGATCAAACGATCGCCGATGGCGTTTGACAAAATCAGCGCCAGTTCGCGAGCCTTGTTTTCACGTTGAATTTGACGAATGTGGTAAGAGTAGTAGGTGGCTGTGGCCGTCAACGATAGCGTTAGAATCAACACCGCCACAGGCGGAGTACGAATGATCCGGCTTTGCAGAAGCAAAAATAAACGGCGCACGAACGAATTCCTCAATCCCCTGCCCTAACAAGGGTTTATAGAGGGAATTCAGGTCTGTCTCGGGAATATTTTGCAGCGCGGTAAAGTCGAACGAAGCGGGTATTCCTGCCCCACGGATTTAGCGTAGAATTGCCAACTAAACTGTCTCAATATGGGTCGAAAAACTTCACAAATACAGATTTTTTTATTCACAGATCGTGCCCCATCAACACCTTAACCTGTTGATTTCATAAGATTTACCCCTTCACACGGGTCTTTTTCACTTCACAGATTCAAAATTTCTCATGTGGACGAATGCTGCAGTGCGCGATATTCTGTATTCAGAAGAGGGGGTGACCCCGCGAGACTGAGAACTCTGGAGGGGGAACTCGGAAACGCTAAACACCTTTGCTTCGACACCCAATACCCAGATATCGAAACCCTAAGAACCTAGCCCAAGTGAGGGCCACCCCACCCAGGTGGCCCTCAAACCCTTTCTCACATTGAGACACTTCGCGGATAAATGGCCGCCGCCATTGAAGGTTCGGCTACACTAAATACATAGAGGTTAGAGTGGATTCCTCGGCCGCCGCGAAAAAAATTAGCGCCCATTCCGCCCGTCCCGAGGTGTACACGCACCACGACTATCGCCTTTTCTTGCGTGAGCTTCTGCAATACCTGAAACAGCACGAACGCGTCTCCACCCGCCAAGTGGCCAAAGCCAGCGGTGTGTCGGAAAGCTATTTGTCGATGGTGGTTTCTGGTCAACGGCGTTTGTCTGAGGATCGTTTGCGCAAATTGGCGCCGGCCTTGGGGCTCGAACGCTCGGAAGCTTCTTATCTTGAGTGGCTGATCACCGTAGTCGAAGCCGCTTCTCCGGAAGAGCAGTTTGAAGCCCTTAAAAAAATCCAACGCTTTCGCCAATATCAAAATATGAATCCGCTTGAGATCGAGACTTATAAATATCTCGAGCACTGGTACCACATCGCTATTCGCGAGCTGGCGCAACTGCCCGGCTTCGTACCGGACCCGAAGTGGATTCAGGACAATCTGCGCTACAAGGTAGGATTGCCCGAGATCAAACAAGCACTAAGCTTTTTGTTTGACCACGGCTTCTTACGCAAAGACGCCAATGGCGAGTTCGTTAAACCTGAAAAGCTCATTCAGTGTAAAACTGGTGTTCTAAAACCGGCTCTCACAAAGTTCCACACGGAAATGCTTCACCTCGCAGCACAAAGCATCTCTGAAATTCCCAGCCAAGAACGCAACATCAGCGCCTATACGGGCGCAATTCCGTCGGACAAGGTCGAAGAAGCGCGCGCCATTTTGGAAGAGGCAAGGCGCAAAATTATTGAACTGGCGCAAACGGAAGGTGCCGACTCGAATACGGTCTATCATTTTGGGTTCTTGGCATTTCCGTTGACGACGAAACTGGGGGAGTAATGAAGCAAACGGGGTTTATCAAGCTGGCGCTAGTGCTGGTGGTGACGGGTCTCACCATGGGTTACCAGGCTTGTTCGCAGAATAGTTTCGGCGGCCGTGGTCCGGCCTCTGAAAACATCAATAACAGCACCTTGGGCACACCGATCTTGCCTGACGATGGCAAACCTCCGGGCCTTCCGCCGGCGCAAAACAACGGCGGCACCACCACGGACAATCCAAAACCCACCATCGATCTGACCATGGGTGGCTATAACACGCGCGATGTGCAAAGTGCCGAGCTCTGCTTGGGCCAAATCAAGCTTTATGCCGCCGATGGCACGATCGCCGCGATTCAAGGCAGCAGCAGCAGTGGTCAGCCGCAAACAAACCCCTACGACACCATTCAGCTATGGCAGGACTTTATGGCGCTCGCGGGTTACGGGAGCAGCAGCAATACCTACCTGCAAGAGAGCTTGAACAATCAACGAATCATCTTGTCTCCCTCAGGCACTTATATGCAAGCCGTGCAATTGCCGGCGGGTGAATATCAGCAGGTCGATCTGGAACTCTCTACCAATTGCAACGGCGGCAATAGCTTTGCCATGATGAACTCCTATGCCCGCATCAGCGTACGCCAAGCGGTCACTATGCACTTTGTGGGTCACGCCAAAATCACCGCCGCCGATCCCAGCCTCACCCTGACGGTGGCGCCGGTGATGACCGCTCTGCGCTCGGCCCGCACGAGTGCGGATGTCGAACGCGTACTTGAGTCCGCCGCCGGGGGCATGTAAGCTCTGCGGCTAAATGCAGCCGTTTTCCAAACTTTCCCTTTTTATTGCCGCCAGCGTGCTTGTTCACGCCGGCGTTGTTTTCTGGCTCACCTACACGTCTAACCAACTGGCGCCGGCCGTAAAGGGCGTGGTCGACGTGGATTTTATCCAGCCGATCTCGCACGCTACGGAAGCAGCCGCGCACCGGCATACATCGCCACGAATGGCGCCGCCGCGGGCCGCGCAGCCCGATGAAAAAGCGACAGAACCCGCTGAGCAAAAACCGGCGAGTTCTTTTGCCGGTGATCCGGCGGCCATAGCTCTCGCGACCGACGCATTCTTGCAAAACGTCGCTCGATTGATTGATCGCAACAAAGTCTATCCTCGCGAGTCTTTGCGCCGAGAAGAGGAAGGCAAGGTCGTGATTGGCGTTAGTTTAAATCGCGACGGCAGTGTGGCCGACGTCAAGCTTGAGCAACCCTGCCCATTCAGCGCTTTAAACGAAGCGGCTTTAAAGACCGTGGCCGCGATCGGTCGTTTTCCAGAAGTGCCCCTCGAGATCCCCGTGCCTCTGCATGTGCACGTGCCTTTGAGCTTTCGCTTGCAACGCCCCTAAGAGCAGGCCCGGCAGATGCCCGAAAATTCAAGACGATGACGTACATCTTTGAAACCCATTTTCACCAGCGCCTTTTGTTGCACCTCTAGCAAACACAAGTCCACCGGCGCCACCTTCTGACACGAGCGGCATACGATGTGATGATGGTGATGATCATGGCCGGCATGCGCCAGTGTGTAGCGAATCATATCGTCAGAGAAATCGGCGCGGCAGATGATACCGACCTCTTCAAACACCGGCAGATTGCGGTACAGAGTGACCAGGTCAAAACCATGGCCTTTCTCCATCTTGGTCAGCGCCGCCAAAACATCGCCGGCGGAAAAGTGTGTCTGCATGGCCAAAACGGCTTTCAGCAACAAACGCCGCGGGCGCGTGATGCGCAAACCGGAGTCAGAAAGAAGAGAAAGAGCTTTTTCCTCATTCATAGGATAACCCTTATGACAGCACTGCATTATTAATGCAAGTGACTTGCAATAATAAATCAGTGCGGTAGTTAGAGCCTCTCACGAAAGGCCTATCGTTATGTTTTTGTCCCTACTCTTGACCGGCTCTTTTCTCGTCTCCAATGCTCACGCGCAAGAACTCACAACCCCGGAAATCTCCGTCCTCGGCGCCGGCGCTGGTGACTTTAGCGGCGCGCCGGCGAGCACTGTCATCGGAGGTAAAAAACTGCAACGTCAACGGCAATCCACCGTGGGCGAAACTCTCTCTCACGAAGCCGGAGTGAGCTCGAGTCAATTTGGCCCCAATGCCAGTCGTCCGGTGATTCGCGGCCAAGAGGGTGACCGCATCCGCATCTTGCAAAACGGCACCGGCGTGCTCGACGCCTCGGCCGCAAGTCCCGATCATGCTGTGGCCGTCGATCCCTTGGTGGTAGAGCGTTTTGAGATCGTGCGCGGCGCGGGAGCCTTGCTCTACGGCAGCAGTGTGGCCGGAGGCGCCGTGAATATCGTCACCAATCGCATCCCAGAAAAACGTCCCGACAGTTTCACCGGGCGCGCGGAAGTGCGCGGCAGCAGCAACGAAGGCGGCCGCTCTTTGGGCGCCAGCGTGGACGCACCGATAGGTTCAAATTGGGTCCTTCATGCTGACGGTGCCGTACGCGCCGCCGATGATTATCATGTACCCGGCTATGCGCGCACACAAGAAGAGCGCACCCGAGAACCACTCGATCCCGAGACAAAGGGGCGCGTGTATAACACGTTCAATCGCACCGGCACTCAGAGCCTGGGCGGATCTTACGTGTGGGACAAAGGCTTCGTGGGGACTTCATTTACAAACTTCGAGACCAGCTACGGATCTCCACCCGAGCGCGACGTGCATATCAATCTCTTGCAGCAGCGCTGGGATGTGAGCGGCGAAGTGCGCCCCGACGGTTGGGTCAAATCGGTACGCGCTAAAAATTCGTACTCGCACTACAAACATGACGAAATGGAAGGTGCGGAACTCGGCACCACTTTCAAGAACGACGGCAACGAGACACGCGTCGAATTGCGCCACCGACCGACGGCTGGCTTCACAGGCACCTTCGGCGCCCAAGGCACCGCCTTTACCTTTTCTGCCAAAGGCGAAGAGTCGTTTTTGCCCAGCACGCGCAATGAATCCTACTCGGCCTTCTTGTTTGAAGAGCGCGCCGAGGGAACATGGCGTCCATCCTTCGCTCTGCGCACCGAGAACGCGGCTGTCCGCTCAAAGAGCGATCCAACGTTCGGCGCGGGCCAAGACAAAACGTTCTCCGGCAATAGCGCTTCTGTCGGCCTCCTCTACCAGTTTCACCCGCAATATGCCTTGGTTCTGACCGGCGCCTACACAGAGCGCGCGCCCAACTACCAGGAGCTTTTTGCCAATGGTCCGCATGCGGCCACTGGGATTTTCGAACGGGGTGATTCGTCCCTACGCAAAGAGCGCGGACAATCTCTAGAGCTCTCCCTGCGTGGCGATAGCAGCGCAGGGCACAAGCGCGTGAGTGTATTTGTGCAGGACTATCGCGACTACATCACGCTCAATCCCACTGGCGAAGCGCCGGATATGGATAGCGGATTTGATATTTATGCCTTTCGCGCTACCGATGCCCGTCTGTATGGGTTCGAGTTCGAAGACGAAAGCTCGCTCGGAATGGCGCTAGGTGGGCAATGGAATATGGAATTGAAATTGGATTCGCTGCGTGGGATCGATCGGCGCTCGGGCCACTCGCTTCCGCGCATCAGCCCCGTGCGCGCCTCTATTGGAATGGTTTATAAGCGCGACGCTTGGCAAGCCGACGTGCAAGTGCAGCATGCCGCAAGACAAAGTGACACCGCACCCGGTGAGGAGGCAACGGCCGCCTACACTCTGGTGAATCTCGGAGCTGAGGTACCCTTTGCCGCCTTCAGTGCCTTCGGCCGTGTGAACAACGTCTTCGATGCGCAGGCGCGCAATCACGTGTCCTTGAAGAAAGATGTCGCCCCTTTGATGGGCCGCTCGTTCGTGATCGGCTTACAGGCTAGTTTTTGAACTGTATCAAATTGATATGGTTTAAGTGAGTTTGGCCTGTTTTGTCTATTCCCCTCAGTTTTGTTATCGTTACGCCTATCGTCGATAGTGCGGCAAGCCCCTAGGTTTGCCGCCGCCTGCCCCGAAGCGAGAAGTATCGCCTTATGAACAATGATTGATCAGCGAATGTCGCGTACACACTCTCATAAAACGGCGGGGACTACCTAAGCCGCTTCCTGGCCTCGGTATTGATAATAGGTACTTCTGGAGGCTTACCGCTATGTCCCATGCATCTGTTTGGTTCATCTTTGTTTTAGCCTCCGCGGCTCTTATAGGTTGCGGCCAAGGTTTTCAGGGCAAGATTCGCCCTGCCAGCGAATTCAATTCGAGTTCAGGGTATTGCTGCGTTTATGGCGGAGGCGGCGGTGGCCCTAGCGCAGCTCCCCGCGCCAATCTCGTAGATAACAGCGGCTTTGAAGCGGATTTTGCCGGTTGGGAAGATTGGGGTTCGAGCACGATCACCACCGTTGGCAAAAACTCGGGCAATAAAGCCGTGCGTATCACTGGCACCGGTGGTCGCGGCCAAGAGGTCATCTATCGACTCCAAACCGGTGGCACTTATGTTTTGAAAGTGTTCGCGCGCGTCGCTTCAACCAGCGATTCCGCCTATGTGGGCGTTCGCTATTTCGACGCCGGCAACGCCACCATGGGTGATCAGCGCGTGCGTATCAACACGACCGCTTTCACTGAATACAGTGTGCGCTTTCAAGTTCCGCTCTCCGTCTCCAGCGCCAAAATCTACGTATACAAGGATTCCGCCTCGGCCACTCCGGTGGATGCAGATGACTTCACACTGACCATGGTTGAAGCGCCGGTCAATCCGCCGATGCGTTCGGCTGTGGCCAATCCAAATGGCTATCAGCCGCTCAGTCCCGGCAATGGTTGGACCCTGGTGATGAACGAGGAGTTCACTGCCGCCTCATTGAACGCCGGCATTTGGAACGTGGGTTACTGGTTCAACTACACCATCAATAATGAACTGCAAGCCTACCGCCCTGAAAACGTTCAAGTCGGTACCGGCACCATGCGTCTGTTGGCTGAGCGTCGCGCCACCACCACCACTTGGGGAGAGGGCATGAACTACGCCTCGGGCGCCGTCACCACGCGCAACAAGTTCACTTTCACTTTCGGCGTTGTGGAAGCGCGCATGAAGTTGCCAAAAGGGCGCGGGCTACACACGGCCTTCTGGCTTTTGCCCAATGGCAAACGCTCGCCTCCGCAGATCGATATCTTGGAATCACTAGGGCACCAACCCAATGTGGCCCGCTTCAACTATGCCTATATGGACGACAACGGCGTGGCACATGCGCAACCGATGAGCGCGGCGCAAACCGACTACAGTGCCGATTTCCACACCTACACCCTGCAATGGTTGCCCGACGCCATGTCGTACTACATCGACGGCGTTTTGGTGGGCGTATATCGCGGCGACTTCATCCTGCGTGACCCAGCCTATCTGATCTTGAATCTGGCTGTAGGGGGCGATGAGGCCGGCAGCCCTGACGGCTCGACCGCTTTCCCGCAAGCCTTGGACGTCGATTACATTCGCATTTGGCAAAAGCCCTTATAAAGACTGCTGCATGCGGGACAGCTTACATGGACCGCCATCCTCGTGTATTGTGGCGATATGACTTACCTGCTTCTTCTCCCCGTCTGTTTGCTGGCGGGATTTTTACTGCAACGCCGACGGGTATGGCCTGACAACGCCTCGGTGGTTTTGAACACCTATGTGATTTGGATTTCGTTTCCCGCGCTTATGCTGACGCAGGTGCCGAATATGCTGCGCAAGATTGAATTCACGCGCGAGCTTTTTATCCCTGCCCTCGCGGCGTGGATTGGTTTCGCTTTGGCGGCGGTGATGATCCTTACCCTTGCCCGCAAAAGGAACTGGAATCGCGCGACCACCGGCGCACTGATCCTCACCGCCGGCCTGGGCAACACCAGCTTTGTGGGTTTTCCCTTGATTGAAGCGCTGTACGGCAACCGTGGTTTGCAATACGCGCTGATTGTCGACCAGGCGGGATCGTTTCTCGTGCTCTCAACTTTAGGAATGTTGGTGGCCGGAATTTATTCCGGTTCCAAGGTTAGTGCCGCTAGCGTCGTTAAAGGCATCGTCACTTTCCCACCCTTTATCGCCGCGCTGCTGGCTTTGACTCTTGCCCGCACAAACGCGTTGCAAAGTTTTGCTCCGCTATTGGAGCGTTTAAGTTCGACACTCGTGCCGCTCGCACTCGTCTCCGTGGGCTGTCAATTGCACTTTAAACGCGAGACACTTACGCGCCGTCTGGAGGAACTCACCCTCGGCTTGGCCGTGAAACTTTTTGCCGTCCCTGCGGTTTTGGCACTGGGACTTTGGCTGGCTGGTGGATCTAGCCTGGCAGGAAAAATCAGCGTGCTGGAAATGGCTATGGGACCGATGATCACCGCCGCCATTGTGGCCGGCGCTTTTCGTTTGGATTCTGAGATCGCCAACCTGATGGTCGGCGTTGGAACTCCGCTGTCGATTCTTACCGTATGGCTATGGCATTTGGCACTGTGATGGCCTGAATGCCGCGCAAGAAAGCCTGCACGGCCTCCATAAAGGCAATCGAGACTTCGCCCGCCTGCGGTTCCCAGCACAGAGTCGCGTTGCACACCGAAGATTTGCCGATGAACGGCGTGTACTGCATATCGCCCGAAGCCAAGGCGCGATCGATGCCCTGTTCACAAGCGTTGCGCACCGGCTGGTCGCGATGGATCGGGCACATATACTCTTTCAGCACTGACGTAAACTCAGCCGCCGTGCTCTGCAAGTTCAAATTGGTTTTGCCAATGTAACCCACCAAAGACAGCGCCATACGACGTTCACAATCCGGCGAGCGCACCGGTCCACAGAAAAAACGCATAAAGCCCAAACCGTGCGTCGCCACTCCCCACTCACCCCAATAGCGATAGGGATCTGGATGCATGCGCATACAGCCGCCGCCCGCACAACTGATGGGTTGGTTGTAAGACAGTGGGTTTTCGACAGCAAATGGCCCCGGAGGCGCCAAAGCTAAATCGTAGGGATAAAAATCGCCCGCTGTGTGCAAACGCTCAAAATGAGTGCCAGTAAAAGAGCCTGAAACCGGAATGCCCCACATATCCGCCAGCGCCGGTGCCACCGACCATCCTGAATTGCATCCATGAATGGCGGCCCAGGCATTGGCCGTGAAGAGCCCTTTCAACACGCGCACTTCGCGACTGTTTTTAGACAAGTAATCCGCGTCGAGAGAAGCGCCATTGGCTTCATTGGCGTGGGAGTAAAGATCAAAGGACGCCACTTTTTTCAACACGCGCATCTCATCGACCATGTAACTCACGCTGAGCATGCTCGAGCGACCATGCAGGATAGTGAAGCCCCAGCTCTCAAGCTTGCGGGCGTTGTCGTCGTCATCCAACTCGTTGACGGTGATCAGCATCACCTGATGATCAGGAAATACCTCGGCATATTTTTGCGCGCGCGCGGCAGAGACATTTTGAAACAAGGTCCCGGCTTTTCCGCCGTGTCCCGTCACGATCACATGGGTGGGAAGATTGCGATCCAAAGCAGGGCGCCCCCAAACAGCGACGTAATACAGAACTGTGCTGTTTGGACGGGCATCGGGCATAAGACCCGGAATCCCTCTTTCCATTCCACCGTTCAGAGGACGCTCGTGAATCTCCATTGCCGAAAAGTCCTGAGCGCCAGCGTTAAGGGAACAGAAAGTGAGGCAGATTAAGAGTGCTTTCACGGTGTCCTCCAACCAAAGCTCCTCGGACAAATGATACTTCCGGTTGAGCACTAGGAACGGTCCTAAAATAGTAAATATTTTCTGGCCGTCAGGCTTGCCACCGACAAATAGCCAACATAAACATGACCGTACCCTAACGCAGATGGAGCCCCGTTGAACTCTACCAACTCCGCCATTGAATTGCTGGCGCCGGTCAGCGGTCCAGTGCTCCCCATTGGGGGCGTGCCCGACCCGGTTTTTGCGCAAAAGATCGTGGGGCCTGGCGTGGCCGTGGACCCCACAACTCAGGTCCTGCTCTCGCCTGCCGACGGCAAGGTTGTACAACTTCACCGTGCCCATCACGCCATCACCATCGAGACCGGTGGCGTGCAGGTACTCCTGCATATTGGTCTAGATACGGTGAAGTTGAACGGCGAAGGCTTTAAGCCAGTTGTGAAACTGGGCGACTACGTGCTGGCCGGACAAGCCTTGATCGAGTTCGATGCCGATCTGATCGCGCAAAAAGCCAAAAGTCTGATCACCATCATGGTGGTGACAGAGGTCTCGGAAAAGCGTCTGCATTTTAATCGCATTCCTTTTGCCGATGCGGGCATGGATGTGCTTGTCAGCGTCAGTGAAGCCGAAGCCACGGCTCAAAGTGCGAGCGGCGATGGGCAGGCCGAATCTCAAGAGATCCGCATTGAACTGCCCACCGGACTGCACGCGCGTCCCGCCGCCTTGTTGGTCGGGATGGCCAAGTCCTATCGTTCGAATGTCGAATTGCTGAAAGGCGAAAAGTCCGCCAACGCCAAGAGTGTGGTGGGCATTATGGGTTTAGAGATTGCGAATGGCGATCGCGTGCGTTTTCGGGCCGCCGGTGCCGACGCTGCGCAAGCGGTTGCTGAGCTGACTGAATTCCTGCATGACCTTGAAGAGCAACCTGAAGCCGCAACTGCAAAACCCGCAGCCTCCGTGCGGCGCGCGTCGAGCGCGGACTCTCTAGGGGGCGTTGGCGTTTCGCCGGGGCTGGCCATCGGTTTTGTGCATCAAGTGCGTGGTGAGACCTTTGATTTTGCTGAAGAGGCGAGCGCCTCGGCGGAAGAAGAAAAGGCGCGTTTAGAACGCGCGCTTACTGCGGCCGCGGACGAGTTGAGCGAGCTGGGGCGTCAAGTGAAAGCCAAGACCGACGGCACGCAGGCGGCAATCTTCGCCGCGCATCGCGAACTCTTGGCCGATCCTGACATCGTGTTTGAAGCCGACAAACTGATGGCCAAAGGTAAAAGTGCCGCTTACGCCTGGAACAAGGCCATTGAGACTCACGCCAGTCGCTTGGCCAGTTTGAACAACGAACTGATGGCCAATCGCGCCAACGATTTGCGCGATGTGGGTCGTCGTGTCTTGCGTCTTGTGAGCGGCGGTAAGTCGCGTCCCAACCCGCTCCCAGACAATGCCATCTTGATTGCGGAAAACCTCACTCCCAGCGAAACCGTCGCTTTGGATCGCTCGAAAGTTTTGGGGTTTTGCACCACAAGCGGTGGCGCCACTTCGCACGTGGCCATCCTGGCTCGCTCTTTGGGCCTGCCAGCCATCGCCGGCATTGATCCTAAGGCTCTGGAGATCGCTGAAGGCAGCGAGGTGATCCTCGATGGCGACTTAGGTGAGTTGCGTTTGAATCCGAAGGCCGCGGACAAACAGGCCGCGCAAAAGATGCAGGCGGAGCACGCCAGTAAACGTGAAGCCGCGCTGACTATGGCGCACAAACCGGCGGTCAGTCGTGACGGGCGCAGTGTTGAAGTGGCGGCCAATATCGGCAGCGTGGCCGATGCTAGGCAGGCGGTCGAGATGGGAGCAGACGGTGTCGGCCTCCTACGCTCGGAATTTTTATTTTTAGAGCGCGACACCGCCCCTTCGGAAGAAGAGCAGTATCGCGTGTATCAAGAGATCGCCGATGTTTTAGGCGAGCGTGTTTTGGTCATTCGCACCTTGGACGTGGGCGGCGATAAGCCGTTGCGTTACTTGCCGATTGAAGCCGAAGAGAATCCGTTTCTCGGCGTACGTGGAATCCGCGTGGGCTTTTTGCACCCCGAAATTTTGCGCCAGCAACTGCGCGCCATTTTGCGCGTACGCACACGCGGCAAACTGTGCGTGATGTTTCCCATGATCTCCAGTCTCGAGGAGTTCCGCAAAGCCAAGCAGATGCTCGAGGAAGAGCGCGCCAAGCTTAAGGCCGCACCTGTGCAAGTGGGTATTATGGTGGAGGTGCCCTCGGTGGCCTTGACCGCAGAGGCCTTCGCGCGCGAAGTGGATTTCTTCTCGGTCGGCACCAACGATTTGACTCAGTACACTCTGGCAATGGATCGCGGGCATACGGGTTTGGCCAAACAGGTCGACGCCCTTCACCCCAGTGTTCTGAAACTCATCGAGATGTCCATCCAAGCCGCGCATGCGCATGGCAAATGGGTCGGCATCTGTGGCGGCCTGGCCAGCGATCTGAAGGCCGTCCCCATCTTACTGGGACTGGGAGTGGATGAACTGTCCGTTAGCATCCCCAGCGTGCCCATGGTGAAGTCGACCGTGCGCGAATGTCGCGTCAGCGAATGTGAATCTTTAGCCAAGCGCGCGGTCGGTGCGGCGACCGCCACTGAAGTCCGTGAACTGAAAGTTTTGAACCCCTCGCAAGGATTTGTAGATGAAGAATCTGTTCTCGTTCCTGCAGAAGATCGGTAAAGCCTTGATGCTGCCCGTGGCGGTGCTGCCGGTGGCAGGACTGCTGCTCGGCATCGGCAGTGCGCACTTCGCGTTTCTTCCTGCCTCGCTCAGCGATATCATGGCGCAAGCAGGCGGCGCGATCTTCAGCAATCTTCCTATTATCTTTGCGATCGGTACAGCTTTAGGTCTGGCCGGCAACGACGGCGTGTCTGCCCTCAGCGCGGTGGTGGGCTTTGTGGTCATGTTGGCCACCATGGGTGCAATGTCGAAATTGATGGGCACGGACGTCAAACCCGTGATGGGCATCGAGTCCATCGACACCGGAGTTTTTGGCGGGATCGCGATTGGTATGATCGCGGGTTTTTTATTTAACCGCTACTATCGCTTGCAACTGCCTCCCTACCTGGGATTTTTTGCCGGCAAGCGCTCCGTTCCCATTCTCACAGCCGGAGCGGCCATCGTTCTTGGCGTGGCTTTGAGTGTTCTGTGGCCGCCCATCGGTGGCGCGATCAAAAGTTTCTCTTTGTGGGCCGCCAGTGAAAACCCGGCCGCTGCATTTACGCTTTACGGATTTGTCGAGCGTCTTTTGATTCCCTTCGGACTACATCACATCTGGAATGTGCCGTTCTTCTTCGAAACCGGCAGCTATGTGGACCCGGTCAGCGGCAAAACCCTCACCGGTGAGATCGCCCGCTACATCGGCGGCGATCCGACCGCAGGCAATCTGGCCGGTGGCTATCTGTTTAAAATGTGGGGCTTACCGGCCGCAGCCAT
This sequence comes from Bdellovibrionales bacterium, assembly GCA_019637855.1. Taxonomy (GTDB): domain Bacteria; phylum Bdellovibrionota; class Bdellovibrionia; order Bdellovibrionales; family UBA1609; genus JALHOQ01. The sequence continues at coordinate 12,243 of JAHBUX010000006.1, read as the reverse complement.
CGCCATTTGGCGCGCGGCGCGCCCCGAACATCGTGCGCGCGTGGGCGGCATTATGATCTCCGCCGCGTTGACATCCTTTTTAACCGGCATCACGGAGCCTATCGAATTTTCATTCATGTTTGTGGCGCCCTTGCTTTATCTCGTGCACGCCTTCTTGTGTGCAGCGAGCTTTTTGTTGTGCATCGTCTTAGGTGTGAAGCACGGGATGACCTTCTCGCATGGCCTTATCGATTTCGTAGTGCTGTTCCCGAAATCCCAACACGCGCTTTGGCTCTTTGTGCTCGGTCCGATCTGGGCCCTCGTGTACTATTCGGTCTTCACGTTCGCCATCAAGCGCTTTAAAATCGCCACCCCAGGACGCGAGGTGGAGAGCGAGAGTGTCACGAGCGCTGCCAGAGAACCCGGCGCGCAGAAAGCCGCTGACCTTGTGGCTGCCTTTGGTGGCGCCGACAATATTCGCAACCTAGATGCCTGCATCACGCGCCTGCGTGTGCAAGTCGCAGACAAAAGCAAAGTCGATAGTGATCGTTTAAAAGCGCTTGGTGCAGCCGGTGTGATGATGGTGGCCGACGGAGTTCAGGCCATCTTCGGTACGGCATCTGAGAATTTAAAAACGGACATGGAAAAGTACATGGCAAGCGGCGCTACCGTCTCCGCTCCGCCTGCGGCCCTTATGAGCGGCAGCTCAGGCAAAGCTGCAAGCTCGTCGGGAACACCTCTGGTCTTCGCGTCCGCGGCAACAGATTATGCGGCCCCTCAGTCCAAGACCGATCTCACCAGCGGACTTAAAGCGGCCGCATCCGACGCCAAAACTTTAGCCGAACGTTTGTTGAAAGCTCTTGGTGGCAAGGAGAATATCTCCTCTTCAAAGGCCGTCGCATTTACACGGGTGCGTGTGGAGCTGAAGGATCCAAGCCGTTTAAACACAGCCGACCTAGGGGAATCCCAAGAGATACGTCCCGGAATTTATCACGTCATAATCGGCGACAAAGCGGCCGAAGTGGCAACACTCCTCTCACCCATCTAACGGATAAACGCATCCCGTGCGCGAGTTTCCTGCGCACGGATGTAAACGCTATTCGATGTCGCGTCGCATGCCAGAAAGGAAGCTGGTACCTTTTAGTTTCACCGTGTACATCGTTTCGCGGAAGGAAAAGGTGCACTGATACTCGCCGCCCTTGGGTAGCTCGAGTTGTTTGCAGTCATGATAGCGCACGCCCGGCGTGCTTTTTTTGGTGATCTGTAACGTCGTTATCGACTTGCCTTCCAAGCGGATGCCGAGCACGCCGCGAACGGCGATGCCACGGGCGCAATTCGCGCAATCGCCGAAGGTGGTGCTGATGCGATCAACCACTTCGTCATCGCTAGTCTTGATCAGAGTGGCCGACACGCGACCCAATTGGCGCGGGGCTACCTTCTTCGGCTTTAACGAGACCAGCTTCAAACTCGCCGATTGCGAATGCTGAGCGGCGAATCCGTTAAGAGTGAACAAGAACAGGGCGGTAAAGACACACGCTTTCATTCATCCAGTTTAACTTGAACTCTGGTTTGAACAAAGAAGCTGCACGGAAGACTAGACGAGACTGGCCGCCCTTTAGCGAGCGACCGGCATTGTTTCGTCGTGGCCCATAGCCATACCTTGAGCAGCAGTTGCGGCACGGGTCATGGCGGTTTTGATCTCAGGGATATTCATAAAGTCTTTCCAGACCGAGGTTTTCTCTTCCATATTGGCGAGCGACATATACGCCGGGCCAACGGTGATCCCGAGCACACCCGAAGAGAACCAGTTCTGATCCAGGTCGAGAGAGTCAACAAAGCCGTAACGACCCCAAAGCTGTTTGTGGTAAGGCGAATCGTACCACTTGGCGAAATCTTCCAAGTATGTGTTTGGATCATAAACCGACGACGCCACCGTACAACCGATACAAATGATGCCCTGATAGTTCAAAGCATCCCAAACGCGATAACCGACAGGCGCTTCACCGGCACTAAAGCCCCAGAAACCCTCGCGCAAACTCTTGTAGCGCTTGTCCGTTTGACCGATCAGGCGATGCCAATCGCTCATCCACTTGGCATTGTCGTGATAGTTGGTAAAGCCGTCTTGAAACTGACGGAAATCCACGAACATCAACGAGTACTGATGAATAAAAATGGCCGCTTCCACACCCATCACGCTGGTGCCATTGGGCAGAGGCGTGAGTTTGCGATTCATATTCAGCCACACCTCTGCGGGCAGCGGATGAGTGGGGTGACCAAGACCCAAGAGCAGTAAGATTTTTTGCTCCGCATACATATCCCATTGAGCCGGCGTGTAACCGTCCTCAACACTGTAGGCCATGCTGATAGTGCGCTTCTGAGGCTGTGTTCCGCCATCGGTCATGTAATCGAAAAAGTCCAAATCGCGATACAGCTGATAGGTGATCTGGTGGATCTCGCTATTGTGCTTAAAGATCTCAGCCGCATAGAGCGCTCCACCCATGAATAAAGCGGTATCGATAGTGGAGAATTCCGAACGCCACATGCGCGCTCCGGTTTCCCAATCGATAAAATGATAGAACCAACCATTGTGGCGGCCCACATGATCGCGGCTAAAACGAAGAGCGCGCACCACCAAGTCTTCGGCTTTCTTAGGATCGACCATGCCACGTTTGGCCGCATTGGCCAAAACCGCCATACCAAAACCAGTAGCCGCAATCGATGCAACCCGGTTCCATTCTGGTGTTTGTACAAAGTTTTCGGCGCGATCGCGCACAAGTCCGGTTACCGGATGAGTATTTTCAAGAAAGAATTGAACAGCCGTGCGTTCAAGTTCAGCTTTGATCTGAGCTTTGCTTGTGGCGGCTTGCGCATGCAGTCCGGACACGAATGCGGCGCTCAGCAAAACCACCTTAAAAAGAAGACGAAGACTCATGTTGCCCCTCCAACACTACGACTCTGTTCTAGTTTCAAGTGGCCCTGATTCAAGCCGGCCCTGACAGAATCGTCAACGAATCTTAACTTTTGCCTTTCAAAAAGGGCGCGCAAAAAGGCCGCGTGGCTCCAGCCAATGCCGCGAGAAGAGGCAGGTTTTCCCGACGTCTTATCAAACTGCTCGTACAGCTGACCATCGCTCGGCGTGTGCAGCTGAAATCGCTGTAATATTAAGTCTCCTTTTGCAATCAGATCCTCAATCAGGCTCTTGTGCGCCGCTGCACCGGCCACCAAAATCTGTCCTGCTTGCACCGTGGGTGCAATGCGCGAAAAGGCCAGAAAGGAAATGTTTCGCGGCGTCACTTGGAACGGTGCACCTTCTTGGAGACGGCGCGCCAAACGGTAGTAGAACTCCGCGTAATAGGCGGTCACCAGGTACCAAGGGTTGCCGCCATAATAGACGTCCCCCTGATAACGACCATAACCCAACCCCAAGTCAGCGCGCGCATTGATGGGAAAGCTCTGGCGAAATAGAGCTTCTAGTTTAGCCACGGTCGCCTGAACACGATCATCCAACACCGAGTGCGCCCCGGCACTGCGCCCGGCCTCCATCACCGCGACCACGACCGCCGAATCCAGGTCGGTTTTCTTAGCCGTGTAGCCATCCGTGCGCGTGATCTGCAGTTGTGAGCGCAGATAGCCGCCCTCGTTCGTCCAATGCTTGTCTAACGCCTCTTGCAGACGGCGCGCGGCCGCACGCCAGCGCACGACGCGAGCCGAGTTGTGCGGACCATCGTTCTCCAGCCAGGCAGCGGCGCGCTCAAGGGCAGCCAGTTGCACCAATCGAGTGTGATAGTTTTCCGCATCGAGCTCTTCCCAAATGTCGAAGCTCTGCTGATCTTTTACAGAGACGATAAAATCGATGTCTTTAAATAGTACTTGTTTAACTAGTGCTTTTGCCGAGGAAGTCATCTCCGGGCGCGCGTCCACATAATCCAAAACCGCCAACGCGCGCAGCGCCGGGCCGTCATATTGCGGGCGTGACCATGGCAGAGTGTCGGCCTGACCTTGGACAGTGAAGCGCGGCTCTCCCAACCCAAACGGGCTCTTTGTTTTCTGCAGGTCGCGTGACAGGAGCAAAAAATCCTTGAACTCGCGATCGACCAAGTCGTTCGTGGCATAGGGGCGGCGCACACGCAGAGCTTCGGCCACCACCGACATCACATGAGCCGAGTCACGCACCCAATGGAAGTAGTAGTCAGGATCCTTCTTATGCAGAGCCGCCACCACGATGCCTTTAAGCGGGCGCGCTTCGCCGGGGCGTTTGGGCTCCACGGGTGAAATGTTCTCTTGCATGTAGTCCCAGGAACGTTGCTCCTGCTCGGCCGCCCACACCAACCACGACTTTTGCGGTTGCACCGGGGGCGCGGTTTTACAACCCACCAGGAGCACAAGAAGACAGAGCGCCAGGAGTCTCACTGACGCAGGATCTGTGAAGCGTGGCGTTTGCCCAATTCCACGCCCGGTTGGTCAAAGGCATCAATGCCCAGATGCTCACCCAATTGAGCGATGGTCATCTGCCAAATCATAAACATCGCGCCCAAGGTGCGCTCGCCTAAACCCTCAATACCGAGCGAAACAAAATCAATTTTCGCGTCATACAGCGACTTTTCGAACGCTTCGGCTTCAGCGCCCATGATATGACCAAGTGACATCTCCTTACCGAAGAATGGCATCTGCGGGAACAGGCGCGGTTTAAAGCTTTCATCGGCCTCCTCCACGGCGCGCACGCGATTCACAAAAGCGAATTTGTCAGGCGTGCCGTCAATCAGCTGTTGCACCAAAGAATGCTGATCGCGAGGACCGCGACAAGACATCGGCGTGCTCACGCGCGGGGCCGGCTTCCCGTCACGGGTCAGTTTCTTACCTAGCGATTCGCCCCACAGCTGCTGCCACCACTCACCGAAAAATTTCAAACTTTCCGAATAGGTCCACATCTGCGTGATCCATTGACCACGCTCCCACGAAGCTAGAATTTCTGTGCTCAGCTGAGTGGCCAGGGCCGGACGCTCCAACGCCCAGTTGGCGCCTTCACGAAACTCATGCAAGCTCAGTCCCATAAGACCGGCCGGGAACATGCTCACTGCCGTCAGTACGGAAAAACGACCGCCTACATTTTTGGGAATCCACAACGTCGGTATGTCCTGCTGCTTAGCCCAAGTTTGCAGCGGCCCCTCGCCGGGACTGGCGATCACTGTGGTCTGAGCGGGATTGAGCCAGCTCGGCTCTTGCGCGGCTAAGCGTTCGACCCAAGACAAAGTCTCCAAAGTGTTCCCGCTCTTCGACACGATCACCAGATGATTATCTAACCAGTCGGGGCCGAGAGCGCGCAGAATATTCCACTGATGCGGCGACGGCGCTTCGAGAAAAACCAACTCGGCCGCGCTCTCTGTACGGAAACACTCGTAGATCACTTGCGTGCCTAGGCTCGATCCACCAATGCCCACCACCAGAACCCGGCGGGCGTTGCGACAAGCATCCAGACGCTCTTCAAGAGCGCTCCAGTCTTCGTCTCTTTCCGGAATTTGTGGAAAGCCCACTTCCGGGCGGTTAAGGACTTTTTGCCAAGCCTCTTCGAGGCGTTGGCGCAGCAGTGGATCAGACTTACGAGGCTGTGCGATTTCAATCATTTGAGATGATTAACTATCAGGGGTTCGAGACCTCGTCGAGTGGCGCCGTGTTGAACTCCTCCACCACAGTTTCTGTCACTTCCGCCGCGCGAAATTCGCGTTTGCGCATCAAAAAATACACACTGCCCCAGAGTAGGCCTAAGACAAAGCCGATCAAGTGAGTGCGATAACTAATCTGCGGATCAAAGGTTTCTGATGGCGCAAATATCACGAGAAAAACAGCGATCGCACGCAACGCCCTCTGCCAAACGGTGATTTTGCGATTCAACGCCATATAGAGCGTGAGCCAAGTGCCACCCATCCAGCTGACCACGCCACTCGCCCCGATAAGAGTCACTTCGGGCGCGTAGGTGTAAAGAGAAAAGGCATTGATCACACCACCGAAAACAAGGGCACTGAAAGGGAAAAGTCCTGGCCCGAAATACCCAGCTAAAAAATAACCCAAGGTCACAAACAGCAAACTGTTGGCGGCGAAATGTCCAATGTTCGAGTGCGCAAACACCGTGGTCCACAAACGCCAGTACTCATTTTGTTGAAACACCTGTTGCGCCGTAGCCGGCATCCATTGTTGCGCGCCGAAAAAACCGCGCCAGTATAAAAATGTGGCGAAAGCCAAAACCACAAAGGACCAGAACACCCACGTTTGTGCCTCGGCGGCAGGCCGGCGCGAAAGCCAGGTGCTGCGAATGACAGTGTAGGTTTCTGTTTCCATCGGTCTGCTCCGTTGACGTCGCCGCCACCAGGCCCGTAAAGTTGAACCTCTGAAGCCGCGACTTTATAGTGGAGCAGCTTTACTGCTCGTCTTATTAGTTTGGGATCTTTCCACCCGTTGGCAATGGGTGAATCCATTTTTATTGCCCAGCCCCACAGCCGTTGTCATAGCGTTTATAGAGCTCCTAAAGAGTGGCGAACTTTTGCTCGATATCTGGGAGAGCTCCAGTCGCGTTTTTGCGGGTTTTGCACTTTCCGTTTTGATCGGCACACCACTCGGTCTAGTCCTCGCACTCTCTCCGCGCTGGCGCTGGAGCGTGGACCCACTGTTGCAATTCTTGAGACCGATTCCGCCCATCGCTTGGATTCCGCTAACCATCCTATGGTTTGGTTTAGGTAACGGCCCGGCTTACAGCCTCACCATGATCGCTTCGTTTTTTCCTGTGGTGCTCAACGTGTATTTTGGCGTGAGTCGTATCGACCCGCAACATCTCGATGTGGCACGGGCCTTCGGTGCGACGGCAGGACAGCGTTTGCGTGAGGTGATTTGGCCTGCGGCCCTACCCTCCATTCTCACCGGCTATCGCATTGGCTTTGGTACCGCTTGGATGGCTGTGATGGCCGCCGAGATGGTGGCTTCTCATACAGGATTAGGTTACTTAATCCAGGTCAGTCAAAACATGCTGCGCACCGATCGCGTTTTGGTCGGGATGGTGTGCATTGGTTTCGTCGGTTTCTTATTCGATCGCGCCTTTCTTAAACTGCAAGAGCATTGGGTACGCTGGGCATGATCTTAGATGTACAGAATGTGTCTTTGAACTACGGCCCGCTACATGTATTGAAAGACATTTCGTTCTCTTTGCGTGAGCGTGAGCGCTTGGCTCTCGTCGGCCCCTCCGGCTGCGGCAAATCCACGCTGATAGGTCTGATCGCAGGCTTGCGACAGGCCTGCGCGGGGCAAATCCTGCATCGCGGTCAGCGCGTAGAGTCGCCCTCGCGCGAGCGCGTGGTCATCTTCCAAAATCACGCCCTTTTTCCCTGGGCCACGGCACTTGAAAATGTGGAATTCGCTCTGCGCGCCCGTGGCCGCAAAAACGTGCGCGAAGAAGCCTTGCACTGGCTTGAGACCATGGGGCTTACGCCCTTTGCCGAAACCTATCCCAAACAGCTCTCTGGCGGCATGGCGCAGCGGGTGGGTTTGGCGCGAGCACTGGCCGCGGATCCCGATATTTTGCTCCTGGACGAACCCTTCTCTTCTCTCGATGTGCTCACTCGCGACCGCCTGCTAGAAGAGGTGCTGCCGGCATTGACTGCGTTGGGTAAAACGCTGATCCTTGTCACACATAGTATCGATGAAGCGCTTTTTGTCGGCGACCGCGTGCTGTGTCTGTCACCGCGGCCAGGCCGTATCGAACGTGTGCTCGAAACGCCTTTCGACAAGCCTCGGCGTCTGATTGAATTCAAACGGCAGAGCGGATTTTTAGAACTAGAAGCCCGTCTCTACAGCTGGCTCAGGGGCCAGGAGGACTTACGTGAACCAGACTCTACTATTTATATTTAGTCTAATGTTGACGGCCGTAGCTCAGGCCAGCCCCTCGACCGGCACCAGACTGCGCTTGGCCTACCCCGCCGAAGGCACCATCTTAAGCGCTCAGGTGGGGCTGGTATTTGAGAAAACCGACATCTTAAAGAAGCACGGCTTTAGCTCTGCCAAAGCGGTAGCCATGGGTACGGGGCGTGAGCTGAAGACCGCTTTGGTTTCCGGTCGGGCCGACGTGATTATGACCAGTGAAACCAATTTCGTTATTCTTGTCGGCAACGGTTTTGACTGCTTTGCGATCAATTCCTTGGGCTCAGCCGGACGCATGGCTCTGGTGGTGCCCCCGGGCTCATCAGTGCAATCTCTGGCCGATCTGAAGGGTAAAAAAATCGCCACCATTTTCGGTACCAGCATTCACCAACCGGCGATGGAGTGGGTCAAGGCTGCGGGCCTTGAAGATCAAATTCAGGTTTTGGATATGCCCAGCCAAGGGGCGATGAATGCAGCGCTTAAGTCAGGAGCAGTGCAAGCGATCATGACATGGGATCCGTTTCTCACTCAGGGCGTGAATCAGAAGCAATACCGCATTTTGCAACAGAAGGACTTCGACTTGATCACGGTCGCTTCCCCAAGCTTTCGCGACAATGGCGATGCGGTGGCGCGCTTGAACGCAGCCACCAAAGAGGCTTTGCTTTATGTGGCGCAAAACAAGGAGCAAGTGAATCGTTGGTTCAGTCAAATGGCAAAACTCGATGTGAAGACCATTGACGACGCCTCACGTTTAAATCGCAACTACAGCGCTAAGACCTTAGAGGATGTGAGCCTCAGCATTTCGCCGCAGTTTCGCGATCACATGAACCGGCAAGCTCGCTTTCTCTTCGCCCAGAAATCTCTGACGCGCCTACCTGAATTGGGCCGATATCTGGCTCAATAGTCCGAAAACCGAACCGGCTTCAACGCGCGTAGGTGGTTTAAGCCGTTCTGGCCCAAGTGTTTGTCTTGCAAGAGAATCCGATCCACAATGAGCGCACTCATGCCGATCCCCGAATTCGAACCGCTTCTACAGTCTCACTTTGGCTTGCCGCATTTTCGGCGCGGCCAGAAAGAGATCATCTCTTCCGTCCTCTCGGGTAAGGATGTCCTTGCCGTTTTACCTACCGGCGGGGGCAAGTCCTTATGTTACCAATACCCAGCCGTCGCGAAGAACGAATTGGTGGTGGTGATCTCGCCGCTGATCGCTTTAATGAAAGATCAGGTCGATAGTTTGAACCGCATGGGTATAGCGGCCGGATGCATTCACTCTGGCCAGAGCGATGGTGAGAAACTCGACGTCTTTCGCCGCTTAGGTGTGGGCGGCACCTTTGTGTTGTACGTTTCACCCGAGCGCGTGCAAAAGGACGGCTTTCAGCGTTGGATTCAAAAAAGCCGCGTGGCCCTGTTCGCCGTGGATGAAGCCCATTGCGTCTCACAGTGGGGGCATGATTTCCGCGAAGACTACAACCTCCTTAAGGTGCTCAAGACTTTGCGACCGGAGGTTCCGGTGCTGGCGCTCACCGCCTCCGCCACACCGTTTGTGTTGAATGATATCGCCACGCAGCTGGGATTAAAAAATCCAGCTCGTCATGTGCACGGATTTTATCGCCCCAATCTCTACTACCAGGTCGAGCCCTGTCACAATGATGAGACCAAGCTGCAGTGGCTACACCAGGCGCTAAGGCAAACACCGCAAGGTCGCATTTTGATTTATTGCGGAACACGCTCGGTGACGGAGGAGTTGGCCGACGCGATCTCTAGAGAGTTCCACGGCGTGGGTTTTTACCACGCCGGCCTTGGAACGGCCGAGCGCACCCGCACTCAAAACGCTTTTGCTTCCGGAGAGCTCCGTATTCTAACGGCCACCAATGCCTTCGGCATGGGCATTGACCATCCAGATGTGCGCCTAGTGGTGCACTTTCAAATTCCCGCCAATATTGATTCTCTCTATCAGGAGATGGGGCGCGCCGGGCGCGATGGCCGTGACTCCACTTGCCTCCTTCTATACGCCAAAAAAGACAAGGGCCTGCAGTCGTTCTTTATTCAGCGCTCAAAGGCACCGGCGCATATTCAGAGCTCGCGCTGGCGAGGACTTGAGAATCTGATTGCCTACGCCGAGGGTGGCGAATGCCGCCACGCCGAGATCCTCACTTACTATCAAGATTCGCAACGCCTGGAGAAATGCGGTCACTGCGATATTTGCCTGCCGCAGAGCGAGCGGCGTGTGGTCAAACCCGTTTTCGAAATTCCGAAAAGCAAAACCAAATCCACGCGCAGCGGGCGCAAAGAAAAGGCGGGCCCGGCGGCTAGCGAAGTGTTGAATGAAGCTCAGACCCGCGTGTTTGAGGGACTGCGCACTTGGCGGCGCGAAAAGGCGCGTGAGCTGGACGTGCCGGCTTTCGTGGTCTTAAGCGATCGTACTTTACGCCATTTGGCGCAGGCCCAACCGAGTGAGCTCGGTCAGTTGAACGATATCTATGGCTTGGGAGATGCGAAAATTGAAAAGTTTGGCAAAGAGCTTCTGACCGAAATCCTCTTGTTCTCCTAAGAGAGTGGGCCTAGGATGGCGACTTCTTTGAGGAGGAAACATGATTCAAATTTACGGCACTCCCCGCGGCAGCGCCGGTCGGTGTTACATGATGCTCGAAGAGGTCGGTCAACCGTACGAGATCATGCCCCTCGATATGATGGAGAAAAAAGAGCATAAGTCGCCCGAGTATTTAAAGCTCAATCCCAATGGCAAAGTGCCTTGTTTGATTGACGGCGACTTTGTGATTTGGGAATCCACGGCCATTAACTTTTACCTGGCCGAGAAGTACAAGCCGGAGCTCCTCGGCCGCACGCCAGAAGAAAAAGGGTTGATTCAGCAATGGAGTACCTGGTGCATGGTGGAGCTGCAACCGCCGTTGGTCGATATGATTATCCAGCTGATGTTTGTGCCTGAGCCCAAGCGCGACATGGCCTTGGTGGAGCGCTCAAAAGAAAAGGTGCCCCCCATGCTGGCCGTCTTGGATCAGGCTATGATGGGCAAAACCTATTTGGTGAACGAACGTCTAACGGTGGCGGATTTCAACGTCGCATCAGTAGTCAATATCGCCGCAGCGATGAAGTTTGATCTGTCGCCTTATAAGAACATCGAACGCTGGTTTAGTGGGATGAAAGAGCGCCCGTCATTTAAGAAATTCATCGATCTGCGCAAGCACTAGAGTTAGCGTTACTGCTACTGCTACTGCTACTGCTACTGCTACTGCCAGGCTAGTGCTAACGTAGAATGCAAACAATGGTGTCGTCCGTGTTCTCGGCGGTGATTTCAATCCCTTTGCCCAAGCGCCGTGCACTCAAGTATTGAGTACCCAATGCGGCCTGAACACCATGGGCGATCCTGCGAATCTGCGCTTCTTCCAGATCAAAGAAGAATTCTATATCGATCGTTTGCCCCGCTTTGACCACTTGGGCGCGGGCGTATCCGAGTTGGGTGTGATTCATGTCTTTTACCGAGTGAAAGATGACTTTGCACTTTGTCCCGCTCAGCGTACGCCCATTGCTATAGCCTTCCGGCACCAAAGCCATCAAGTGACGAACCAATATCTGTTTTGGTGTAGCGGCCGAACAAAGGATTGGGAAAAGAGCAAGCCAGATGTATTTCACAAAAACTCCGTGGAATGAGTCGAATATATATCGCCTCCCTCGAGCTCACGCAAACGCGCCCGCGAAATGACGCACGGGTTTTCCTCAGCGGAGTTAACTAACTTTATTTAGTTCACCAAAGATTGGCGCCTGAGGCGCCATCGCGATAGGTGCCAAGGCGGAACCATTTTGTGTCGACTGCCGTCTTTTCAAAGTCTCGTCTCAAGTTGAGACTGTCGATTGACGGTTTCGGTGCGAGCCTTCACAATCTTAAGTTATGGGGTATCAGAAGCTGTTGGCGCTCTGCCGGTCCGTCTCCGCCTCACCTCTTGGACAACGGGTTCTCGTTGTTGCAGATAAAGCTGCGCAAAACTTAAGAGCTAATCCGCTAGGTCCGGCGCTCACCGTTTGCCTTACAGGTTTGGTGGCCGTGTTCGTCCTTCCCCAGCTGAGTTTTTGGTTGTTTGCATCTCCGCGCTTGATTCTGGTGCAAGTCCTGCTCAGCGCGCCGCTTGTGCCCTACGCCGTTCACCGTATTCATCATGTCTCTTGGAAGCCGTTGGCGGGACTGTGGGTGGCGATCTACGCACTAGCACTGATCCGCTCACCGCAACCTCTACAAGTGATCACAGCCTTCGCTTTTAGCGCCCACCTTAGCATATGGATCTTATGGGGACTTCTAGTCACGGCACTCGCGGGACTTGCTCTCAGAGAGCCGAAGCTGGTCAAAGA
>JAHBUX010000005.1 GCA_019637855.1 Bdellovibrionales bacterium | reverse complement strand
AAGTCTGAGCCATGCTTAGATTGGTTAACGTTAGTTCTCCCTCGCTAATTTTCTCTTCCACCCGAGCCACTTCTTCCGCCGGAAGTTCTTTAAGTAACCGCATGGCAGATATACGCCGAACAGCTTCGTCGTCTGAATATTTGAGGTGTTTCATCATATAGTCATGTAGCGATTGATATTTCAAAGTGCAGAACAAGCGTCGTCTTTCGATCTCGCGTAAGTGATGCAGTAATTCGATCAAAGTGGAGCGCTCCCGATAAGCCAATTCCGAAGTTTTCTCCAACAGCACCTGATCGCTTAGGTTTTTCAAATTCATATGACGATCCCCCTTTTGCTAGAGGGACACTAACATGGGTTTTAAAAATGAGAATTTCGCTTCATAAATAATCCCCTCTGAATTTTAAAAATGAAAACACGGCGGGGAGTATTTCATCAAAACAAAGCGAATAGCGATCAATGTTGAAGCAAAGAGCACTACTGTAGAAGCAATTTATATTTTCAATGTGCGCACATGATTCTAGCGAAAAACCCTGTCAAATAGTTCTATCAACAATTATCAAATATTATCTATTTAACACGAACCGCTATTTAGCTCGCGACACCATTCAACTCACAACTCTGCTCAACATACTATTCAACTGACGACCATCAGTGCGCGCCACCACCTAATACAACACTTAAAACGCGACACCATTCAAAATGCTATTCAAAACGCTGTTCAAAACGTTATTCAAAATTCGTCACCATCTATCTATCACCGGATATCACCCTGAAAGGTGTTTCGTTCTCGCCACCCAACCCCGCACCCCACACAAAGTGCTCGTCCGAGTCCGGACATGCTCACGCCACAGACAGACGCAGATGATGATGTGGATATAAACAGATGACGACAATGAGGAAGAAGGAAAGAAAAGGATACGATCTAAATCCCAAATCCACACATACCCGTCGCGCAACAGGTACCACGAGAAGCAACCTCCACTCCACGACAAGATCAATCCGAACACCGTCGCGCAACAGGTACTTAGACTTTGTGCTCACTCGGAGCATCCACCTTCAAGCACCCACCGTGCCGATGTGGCATCTGTTCGTCTACTAGATGAAGATTTGCTGTCCGAATTCCGGACGGCGGCGATTTTTTGCTCGCTTAACTTCATTGTCTCATAGTCACATCACCCCACATCACCCCACATCACCCCACATCACCCCACATCACCCGCCTCACCTCAGCCCAAACCACCCCCAAACCATCACCCACCCAAAAAAACCAGCCCAACGTCCAACCTCCATCTCCCCGCAGACAACCTCCCCAAACCAAGCTAAACTCTCCACCATGCGCTTCTTCCCCAAACTTCTCCGCTGGCCGGCACTCATTTTTACCGCGATCTTCGTTGCGGCAGGCACTCTCATCATTCTCAATCCCACGTGGATCAAAGTGGAAGACGTGCGCCTCGAACTCAATCCGGAATCTCATGAAGACCTTCTCTTCCAACGCATTAAATCCACGCTTGATCCCCAGTTCGCAAAATTCAAAGACAAATATTTCTGGGAAGTTCCGCTCACATCCGTTTTTGAGATGACCACCAAAGATAAACGCGTGAAAAAGGTCTCCATCTATCGCGAATTTCCCTCGCGGCTTAGAGTGGAAATTGAACCTTACACACCAGTTCTCGCTTATCTCGCTGGTGACGGGCGCATCTATCCTGTGGCCACGGATGCCACGCTCTTGCCCGCACTTCCGCCTGCAGACGCACCCGATCTTCCCTTTCTCCGGGGTGAAGATCTGAAAGACGAACCGGGACTCAGAGAAACGGCGCTCGAACTTTATGAATCGATTCCCGAAGATGGTGCGCTCAACAAGAAACAAATTTCCGAAATTTCCTACAGCAAAAAAGATGGCTTCAAACTTTTCGTCAGCAGTGCCACCAGTGAAGTGCGAATGGGCGATACAGACTTTGGTCCTAAGATCTCGCGCGTGACTAAAGTCCTGTCCTATCTCGATTCACAGAACATTAAAGGTCGCGTCATCGACGCTCGCTTCTCAAAGAAAGTTGTTGTCAGAGTGCGTAACAGTCCCTAGCCTAAAATCAGGGAGCACGGAAGTTCCCGGCACAACGTAGGGTTTTTCATCCTGTTGGGGATCACAAATGGCAAAGGACGCCAAAACTCAGGCCCGAATTATCGCTGGGCTAGATATCGGTACAACTAAAGTCGCGTGCGCCATTGGTCGGTACGACAATGGTCAACTCGACATCATCGGTGTGGGTCAAGCCCCGAACTCGGGTATGCGCCACGGAGTCGTTGTCAATATCGACGCCACCACTGAAGCCATCAAGAAGGCCAAAGATGAGGCCGAGCTGATGGCGGGCACACGCGCGGACAGTGTGTGGCTAGCCGTAGGCGGACAGCATATTCAGAGCTTCGCCTCGAGCGGTATGGTGGCTGTACGCCACAAAGAAGTTCAACAAGAAGACATCGATCGTGTGATCGAGGCCGCTAAAGCCGTCGCAATTCCGCAGGACCGTCAGGTTCTGCACGTACTGCCGCAAGACTTTAAGATCGATGGTCAGATCGGCATCTTTGACCCTATCGGTATGTCGGGCGTGCGTTTGGAAGCCAGCGTGTTTATCGTGACCGGCGCTAAAGCCGTCATTCAAAATGCCGTCACTTGCGCTCAACGCGCGGGAATTAAAGTCGAAGGTTTGGTGTTGTCGCAACTGGCGTCGGCGATGTCAGTTCTCTCTGCCGATGAGAAGAATCTCGGTGTTTGCGTCGTCGATATGGGCGGCGGCACATGCGATATGATCGCTTTTCATCAAGGCAGCGTGATTCACACAGGCCTTCTGCCCGTCGGCGGTCACAACTTCACGCACGATGTAGCGATTGGTTTGAAGACCACGCAAGTGCACGGCGAAACCCTGAAGCGCAAATATGGCTGCGCTCTGCCCGAAATGGTGAGCGAAGAAGAGTCGATCGAAGTCGAGAGTGTGGGCGGCCGCAAGCCACGCACTCTGATGCGCCGGGATCTGTGCGAAGTTCTGGAAGCCCGCACGGAAGAGACTTTGGAATTGATCCATCATGACCTTGAGGAAAAGGGTTTGCTCAGCAAACTTGGTTCAGGCGTCGTGCTCACCGGCGGCGGCGCTTTGCTGCACGGCCTGGTTGAAATGGGTGATTTCGTCCTCGACGTTCCGGTTCGCCGTGGCTGGCCGGAAAAGGTGGGCGGTTTGGTCGATGTTGTTCGTCAGCCGAGCTGCTCCACTGTGGTGGGCGTAATGATGTACGGATTGAGTCAGGACAAAGACGTTGCGACTCACCGGAACATCTCCGCGACCGAAGTTAAGGTCGCGGATTGGACAAAAAAAATGAAACATTTGTTGGGCATATAAAGAGGGGGATAGATGTTCGAGCTTGAGGAGAATGCCAATTTCGGCGCGAATATTAAAGTGATCGGGATCGGCGGCGGCGGCGGTAATGCCGTGCAGACGATGATCGAAGGTGGATTGAGCGGCGTGGAATTCGTTGTCGCCAATACCGACCGTCAAGCTTTGGCGGCAAACAAAGCCGAAGGCAAAATCAATCTGGGGCGTGAGTTGACCAAGGGCCTTGGCGCCGGTGCCAACCCAGAGATTGGCCGTCGCGCGGCCATCGAATCCTACAATGATATCGTGGCGCAACTTGAAGGTTCCGACATGGTGTTCGTCACTGCCGGTATGGGTGGTGGAACCGGAACGGGCGGCGCCCCTGTGGTGGCCAAGATCGCCAAAGAACTCGGTGCTTTGACCATCGGTGTGGTCACCAAACCGTTTATCTTCGAAGGTAAAAAACGCAAGAAGCACGCTGACGACGGTATCAAGGAACTGCAAGAGAACGTCGATACACTGATCGTGATTCCGAACCAAAAATTGCTGACCGTCGCCAGTGAGCGCACGCCTTTGTTGGAAACTTTCCGCAAAGCCGACCAAGTGCTGTTGCACGCCGTGAAAGGCATTTCGGATTTGATCAACATTCGCGGTTTGATCAACCTCGACTTCGCCGATATCCGTACCGTCATGCAAGCGAAAGGCATGGCCATCATGGGTTCAGGCTTGGCCAACGGTGAAAACCGCGCGGTCGAAGCCGCAACTCAAGCCATCAGCTCGCCGTTGCTTGAGAATATCTGCATCGATGGTGCTACCGGCATTATCATTAATGTGACCGGTGGTCCCGATCTTACTCTGTGGGAAGTCAACGAAGCTTCGACTCTTATCACCGAAGCCGCTCACCCGGATGCCGAGATCATCTTTGGTGCCGTTATCGATGAAGCCATGGGTGACAATGTCAGCGTGACCGTGATCGCAACTGGTTTCGGTACGGGCGCACAGAAGATGGCCAGCGACCAGATCAACCGCTTGAATCAAGTTTCCGAGCAGCAGCTGATGCAGGCGGGTATGACCCGTCTCACGCAAGAGATGCAGCAGCCGCAAGCTTACGAGAGTTTGAATCTGAGCTTGGATCCGCAGCCCGAACCGCAGCCCATGGTCGCTCCTCCGGTGGCCCCGATGCAACCGGCTGTGGCCCAAGCCATGCCAGTGCAGTCGGTGCCTCAGCCCCAAGCCCAGGTTCACACACCGCATTTTCCGTTGCAGCAACCGGCGCGGGAAAAGACTTTGCCGCGTGAGGCGCTTTTGGCCAAGGCCCGTGCTTATCGTGAAAGCCAAATCCATCGCGTCGAAGGCGGCAGTGCCGAGCAGCTGACCATGAATATGGACGAAGCTATGCCGCAACGCTTGCAGCCGGAGCCGGCCCGCTCGCCTTTTGAGAGCGATAGCCTGGAGGTTCCGTCTTTCCTGCGCCGTAAACGCGGTCTGACTACCGATCAAAATGAAGGCATGGACTAACGCCTTAATAAAATCTAGATTAAGGGCTCTGTGAACAGAGCCCTTTTCGTTTCTGATATCCATATCTCGTCACCTGAGGACCCGAAGCACGGGCTCTTTCTGCGTTTGCTCGACAAGTTGAAAATGCAACCGCCCGGTCATTTCTTTATGGTTGGCGATATTTTTGATCTATGGATCGCCGACCGGCCGTACTTCGTGGAACGCTTCGCCACATTGATTGAGAAGATCCGCGAACTGCGCGCCCAAGGCTGGGAGATTCATTACTTCGAAGGCAATCACGATCTGGATTTGCGCCGCTTCTGGCAACATAAACTCGGCGTCGACGTGCAAGACAGTGCGGCCTTCTACCAGATCGCCGGTAAAAAGCTACGGGTTGAGCACGGTGATCAGATGGACCCGACGGATCGCGGTTATCTGTTTTTGCGCTGGTTTTTACGCACGCCACTGCTGCGTTTCTTAGGCCGCTACCTTCCCAATGCGTTGGTTGCTTGGATCGGTGAACGCGCCAGTCACGCCAGTCGCGACTACACTTCAAATGTGAAAACCGCGAGCTCGCAACGTTCGATCGACGTGATTCGGCGGCACGCCCAAAAAGTTTATGCCGATCAGCCCTTCGACATCTTCGTCTCCGGTCATGTGCATGTGATGGAGGATTCCGTACAGGAAAACGGTAAGAACAGCTTTCGTTGCTTCAATCTAGGGACTTGGCTGAAAGAGCCTGTTCTCCTTGAGATCGAAGACAAGCACTCCGGCTTTCGTCGCTTGGAAGAATTCCTAGGCTCTCACTGACAACTCATGCACAGATACTGAGCGCCCATACCACCCGTTGGGATGGTGGCCTGTAGTTGCACCGATTCAAAGTTCGAACCGAAGCGCGACACACAGAGATTGGGATCTTGCACCAGGCCGCCATAGCGGCAAGCGCCTTTGGCGGTCCAATGCCCATTCACCCAGAGTGAAGAGTGCACCGACGGCCGACATGCCAAATCGCCGCGTTCGGGTGTGCCCGCGCTTTCTAAATAAAATCCGCCCATGGAGTTGCAAAATGCGCCCAAGGACTCGCGTCCAAAACAAGTCAGCACGGTACCAGAGCTATTTGTCCATATATAAAATGGCTTAGTAAAGCCAGAAGGACCAGTGTCCGCGGTGGAAAGGGATCGATCCTTTGCCGTGATCGTCATCCGCAGACGCACCGGATAGCGAGTGAGTTTTTCGCCGGGATAGAGTGCGGATTGGGTCTGCATATCGGCGCCGTTCGAAGGGTCTGCAGGTGTCGGTGAGTGAGCCCCACTTGCGCTCTCGAGAACAAGCTCATCCAGAACCAAATCTTGCGACACTTCTATCCCGGGCTTTAATGGGCCTTGAAACCCATTGTCGTAACTGTAGTTCAGAGCAACAGACTCTGTTTTCTCAGGAGTAAAAACAGTTCCGCCCAGCATAGCTGTGCAGGTGTCGGCGTTTTTCGTTTGGCTCTCAATGCCGAGGAGGATCCATTCGGCTTCTTCATGAAACATCGATTGCTCGTTGGTCAGCTGGGTGGCTTCCGTGCGTCGATAGATCTCGATGCTTAGGGCGCCGACCAATGTCACGACCCCCAGGGACAGCAGCACGCTCTTCTTTATTGTGGGCAGCGTAAGCACTGGTGAACCAAATTGAAGGTGAGAAAACAAAAGCGACCACAGAACATCGCTACATCCGCCGCGCCGGCGATCGTGTCAGTAAACCCCGCCGGACAACGACAAGCGCCGGTGGCTGGGTTGGAAAGTCCGCAACCCCCGCGACCAAACAGACCGGCACTGATCACTTTGTACGTGCCACCGGTAACGCAAACATTCTTAGGTACACAGGTGGGAGGCGAAGTCTCGTTATTCCACTCAAAGCCCATGGCTTGGCAAGCATCGCTAACGGTGAACTCATTGTTGCAGGCCTTAATCTGATTGCGGCTATCGACGAGCAGAGGCAAATCAAAGAACCGCGAGCGATAAGTCGAACCATCCGCATGACTGAGTTGCAGTTTCACGCGTGCCATATGACGGTTCAGCGGTACGGGGGTACGGCTGCTGGCCAAGCGCAGAGTCATAGGGATAGGGGCATCGCCGCGATCTTCAATGCTCAGTTCCGCCACCGAGAGTTTGTCGCCGGCAAACGTGAACCCTTTACCGATGGGACCGCTCTTTTTGCCATAGGGAACGGCGAGCTCCAAATCGGTTTTACCGCCGGGCAAGAAGGTTTTATCCAACAAAGACGAATTGCAAACCGCATCGCGAGTGAGCAAGCCTTTGACGAAAACGCTAAATTCGCTCATTTCATCGCGATCGATGATCGCACGCTGGCCTGCCACGGCGCGAGTGACCAAAGTGGCGATCAACGCCGCGGAGAGACCGCCGATTAAAACAGCAATCACCGTGCTTCCCATGCTGAATCCGCGCAGCGAATCAAAAAAGGCGTTCCGCAATTTCACCTCCATAGGATATTCTTTAGCCGGAGCGTAAGTACAGATGAATCCGCCGAACAAACACATCCCGACTCTGGTTTTTTTAGTGGGCGCGGCTTGCCTGCTGTATTCCGTATTTACGTTTTTTAATTTTGGATCGCCGCGGGCGGGGACAAGCAAAGCCGCTTCCGCACCACCACACACCGAAAAAGAGGCCGAGAGAAAAGAAGTACCCGCACCCTTTCAGCCGCCCACGCCGCAAGGTGGAGAGCCGGCCGCGGTGAGTGCAGACTGGCTCACACAGCAGAATGAGTACGCACAAAAAATCGCGCGCGGCCATTTGCAGGAAGTCGGTTTGGATCTCCTGTTGCCAGAAAACATGCAGGTGGGTGAAACCGTGGATGGCGGCACCAAGGTGCTGCTCGGCGCTTCGGGTGCAGGCAAGATCGGAATGTTTTTGTTTTCGTTGAAAGGCAAGTACACCGCAGACAAAGCGCGCGCTTATTACGAAGACTTCTTCAAAGCCGATTTGAAATTAAAGCCAAGCGGCAAGGGTTCGCCCTACAACAGCCGCAGCGGTGTCAGTATGACGGTATACAAAGGCAACACAGCGAAGGCCGATGAATACGTGGCTTACGTGTTTAAAAATCCGCGCAATGGTCAATGGCATGTGCTGTTTCTGACTGATCGTGAGCTCAGTCGTCATCCAGCGAAGATCCGCGCCTTGGTGGATTCGATTAAGGCCGTTCGCTCTTAGTTTTTAGTGATTCGGCCAAATCCTGCAGTTCGGACATAATAGCGCCGAGCTCGTCATTCTTGCGCAGGGTGCGCTTGACGTCGTAGTTGCCTTTTTTCAGCTCTTGAATGTAGGAGCAAATCGCGATGACCGGACCGCCCACGCGCTGGCCGAGAACGATGAGATAAAAAATCGTGCAGCCCAAGAAGCCGGCAAACGAAAGAAAGAACAGAACCGCCACCGTGAAGATGCGGTCTTGTAGTAGACCCGCCGTTTGCACATCGGGAATCGCGGCCGCCGCCGAGTGAGCGTCACTTAAGAGATTCGAGCAGTAGATCATTAAGATGCCTAGACACGCCACGCCGCCGGCGAACAGCTGTAGATAGTAGCCCTTCGACAATCCGGACGTCTTGATATAGTTGGCAAGTTTGCGCTGATCTTGCGACATCTAGTGCGACTCCGCCAAAAGTTGTCGAGCATGCTCGAGACTGGTTTGCGAGATTTTCTCGCCGGAAATCAAGCGGGCGATCTCTTTCACGCGTTGATCTTTCGTTAGTCCCACCACACTCATGCGCATACCGCCACCGCGCTGGGTTTTCTCGATCAAAAAATGTTGATCGGCAAAACTGGCGACCTGGGGTAAGTGAGTTACGCAAATCAGCTGCTGACCTTTTGAGATCGCCTTTAACTTTTTGCCCACCTTCTCGGCCGTCTGTCCACTCACGCCGGTATCGACTTCATCAAACAAATAGGTGCGCGGCCGATCGCTTGAGCCGACCACGCGTTTTAAGGCCAACAAAATCCTACTGAGTTCACCGCCGCTGGCGATCTTGGCCATCGGTTTAGGCTCGTCTTTCTTCGAAGCTTGAATCATAAACTCAACCGCGCTTTGGCCCGTTGAGGTGAGTTCTTCCGCCCACTGCACGGCCACGCTAAACACGACGCCTTTCATATTCAGATCCAGCAGTTCATCATTTACGCCCTTGTCGAGCAGCTCGGCCCCACCACTGCGCCGTTCATGCAGCTCACGTGCCCGTTTGTTCAAGGAGCGCGACAATTGCTTGCGTTCTTCATCCAAGCCGCGCAGGGTCTCCTCGTACTTTTCTAGAGTGGAAATCTCTTCCACCATCTCGCGATGAGCTTTTAAAATGTCCTCTACGCTCTGGCCGAACTTCTTCTGCAGTTTGCGCAAAGAGCTCAAACGCTCTTCCATTTGATTCAGCTCTTCAGGATCAGCGTCGAGCTTACGACCGTATTCGCGCAACTCCAAAACCGCATCTTCCAACAAGGCCTTGGCTTCGCCTAGCGGTTTCAAACGCGCTGCCAATTCAGGGTCAACGGAGGCCAGTTCACCCCCGCGTTGTAGAACTTGATGTAATCCCACCATAACGGCGTCGTCGTTGGCGTAGAGCGAGTCCACGCTGGCCGAGACAAATTCGATCAGACGGGTCGAATTGCGCATGCGTGAGACACGTGCTTGCAGCTCTTCTTCTTCACCCGGGCGGAGGCCCAAGGCCTCAATTTCATCGCGTTGATATTTCAAAAAATCCAAACGCTGTTCTCGAGAGCGATCCGCCTCTTGCAAGCGCTCAATCTCAGAGTCCAATTCACGCAGGCGCTGGAACTGCTTTTCAAACTCCACCCGCAAGGTCCAAGTGCCGGCATACATATCCAAGATCTCTAAGTGATAGGCACGTGACTGCAGGTGGCGGTTGTCATGCTGACCGGTCATTTCGATCAGTGGAGTTTGTCTGCCGGTCAGAGTGATCAAGGGCGCTACGATATTGCGCAGGCTTGAAAGGGGAGACAATGCGCCATTCAGGTACACCTTGCCTTTGCCCTGAGCCGAAACAATCCGGCGTACGACTAGGGTTTCATCGGTGATATCCAAACCCATCTCTTCCAGGGCGGACAATACATCAGGACGTTTGGAAAGGTCGAAGTAACCTTCGATCACGGCGTGGTCGACGCCGCTGCGGACCACATCGGCTTCGCCCTTTTCACCCATTAGCAGCGACAGGCTCTTTAACAGGATGGACTTT
The DNA here is from genome assembly GCA_019637855.1 of Bdellovibrionales bacterium. Lineage (GTDB taxonomy): Bacteria > Bdellovibrionota > Bdellovibrionia > Bdellovibrionales > UBA1609 > JALHOQ01. The sequence continues at coordinate 183,921 of JAHBUX010000005.1, read as the reverse complement.
CCGGCGCCGGTCTCGCCGCTCAGGATATTTAGTCCCTCACCGAACGAAAGTTCGAGATTCTCGATGATCGCAAAGTTTTTCACTTTCAGTTCGATGAGCATAGGCTTAAGCCCTTTCGCCAAGTTTCAGTTTCTCTTTCAAGAGACTGAAATAATTGTGCCCAACCTTACGGAGAAATAGATGGTCGCAGCCGTGCCGCTGCACCCAAACTTCGTCGGACGGTCCGACGGTCGCCTTTTTTATTCCGTCTAAAGTCAGGACGGCGCGGTTTTTGGAACCTAAAACCGAAAATTGCAAACGCCGCTGGTCGGGAAAAATCAAAGGACGAGAGGTGAGGCTATGCGGACAAATCGGAGTGACCACCAAAGCGTCGACTTCCGGATGCAAAATCGGACCTCCGGCCGCCAGGTTATAGGCGGTCGATCCGGTCGGCGTGGCCACGATAAGGCCGTCGGCCTTGATCGCCGTGATCGGCAAACGGTCCACAGTGAGAGAAAAATACACGAGGTGGGAAGAGGCACCGCGCTCAATCACCAGATCGTTCAAGGCCGCAAACTCTTGCGATTTGCCTCCGTTACGCACGGTCACGCTGAGCATGGAGCGACTCTTCACTTCCAAACGACCATCCAAAGCCAGCTCAAGCATTTCAAAAACATCTTGTGAGCGGTGCACGGTTAAAAAGCCAAGGCCGCCCATGTTGAAACCCAGCAAGGGCACGCGCTCGCCATCGAGCATGCGAACGGCTTCGAGGTAAGTTCCGTCACCGCCGAGCACCACCACCAGATCGGGCTTCCCTGACATACGCTTTAAGCCGGGGATTTTCTGCGTGGGGTGGCTGAAGACCTGAAGCTTACGCTCCTTGAGCCATGCGGCGACCTCTTTGGCCAAAGAAGTGGCAGCGGGAGTGCCGCGACGATAAACAATCACCACGCGGCGGACTTTTTCTTTGAACAGTTTAATTCGTGAGCTGACCGGCATTAATTAAATGAGACCGTCCCGCCGCAAGAGAGCTTCCGGGTCCGGACTGCGGCCGCGGAATTTCTCGTACAGGCGCATGGGATGGTCACTTCCCCCTTTAGACAGAACGTGCTCTTCGAATCGGCGGGCCGTATCCACATCGAAGATGCCTTTTTCTTTAAAGAGCTCGAACGCATCGGCGTCCAAGGCTTCGGCCCATTTGTAACTGTAGTAGCCAGAGGCGTATCCGCCACCAAAAATATGACCGAACGAGGACGAAATGTTGGCTCCCGCGGTGTGCGGCAACAAGGTGGTGGCTGAGGTCACCTTGTCCTCGAAATCAGCGATGCTCTCGCCAATTTTGGGCGGAGCGGTGAACCAGGCCAGATCCAAGAAGGCGAAGTTCAACTGACGAATGGTGTAGTAGCCCGCCATAAATCTTTGTGAGCGCTTCAGACGGTCGACAAGTTCCATCGGCATCATTTCGCCGGTCTGATAGTGACGAGCGAAGAGTTTTAGGGATTCTTCTTCCTCTGCCCAGTTCTCTAAAATCTGCGATGGCAGTTCGACAAAATCCAAGTACACATTAGTGCCGGCCAAAGAGCGATACTCCACCTGTGACAGCAAGCTGTGCAAGGCGTGACCGAACTCATGGAACAAGGTCGATACTTCGTCGAAGGTGAGGAGAGAGGGCTTCTCGGCCGTGGGCTTAGTGAAGTTGCACACGATGCTAACGTGCGGACGTACGCGTTTGCCTCTAAATACACCTTGTTCATAGAAGTTGGTCATCCAAGCGCCGCCGTTTTTGGACGCGCGAGGGAAGAAGTCGGCGTAGAAAAGGCCGATAAATTCTTTCTCGCCATTTTGCTTGTACACTTCGTAGACCTTCACATCTTCATGGTAGACCGGATACTCGTTGGTCTCTTTGAAGGTCAGGCCAAATAGGCGACGAGCATGCTCGAACACACCGGCCAAAACATTTTCAAGTTGCAGATAGGGGCGCAGCTGCTCTTGGTCGAAAGAGTAACGTTTCTCTTTCAAGCGTTCGGCGTAAAACCAAAGGTCCCAGCTTTCGAGCTTGGCTGGTCCACCCATTTCGACGGAGAGCTTTGTGATCTCGTCGATCTCGCGTTGGGCTGCGGGCTTGGCAGCCTTCAAAATTTTATTTAAAAACTCAGTCACGCGGGTGGGAGTTTCCGCCATGCGGGTTTCAAGTGCATAGTCGGCATAGGACTTAAACCCCATCAAAGCCGCTTTCTCATGCATCAAAGAGACTATCTCGTGGATCAGGGCCTGATTGTCATACTTGCCGCCGAAACCGCGCGCCAGGTAGGCGCGAAACATCTTCTCGCGCAGTTTGCGTTTGGTGGAGAAGTGCAGAAATGGAAAGTAAGACGGGTACTGCAGAGTGAAGAGCCATTTGCCCGGCTGTCCCTTTTCCTTCGCCGCCTCTTTGGCCGCGGTGATTTGAGTCGCGGGCAGGCCGGCGAGATCGGCTTCGTTGTCGATCCACATTTCAAAGTCATTGGTGGCCTTCAAGACGTTCTCACGAAACTTGGGATGCAGCTGCGACAAGCGCGCATCAATCTCACGCATCCGCGTCTTTTGCGCCTCGTTGAGGGCGGCACCACTGCGCTGGAAGTCGCGATACACTTTCTCCACTAAACGAATTTGCTCTTCATTCAAAGCGGAGGAGTGACGTTGCTCATAAACACTCTTCACTTGGCCGAATACCGCAGGGTCCAGCAGGATATCGTTGGCAAAAGCCGACGCCGTGGGCCCCATCTTCTCCGCCAACGCCTGTAGTTCGTCGGAAGTATGAGCTCCCATCAAGTTGCCAAACACGCCGTAAACAAACTCCATCTCTTCGGTGACCGCTTCCAGTCCGCGCATAGTGTTGTCGAAGCTTGCCGGGTGGGACTTCAATTCGCTCAAGCGTTTGTGACCGCTCGCAATCGCTTGCTGTAAGGCGGGCAGGAAATGCTCGGGTTTTATCTTGTCGAAGGGAACGGCAGAATTCTTTAAAGGTGAGGGCTGTAATAGAGGATTCATTTGAATTTCCTATCACAGGCTGTGGGTGTGGGTCAGCGCCTAAGACTCGACGCACCACAAAAGCAAAAACCCCGGCTTTGCAGCCAGGGTTTTCAGGTTCGCGTTTAAAGCTCGGATCTTACAAGCACATTCCGATGCCGGCGCTGCCGTAACCGAAGTTGAAGCCCAGGTTCAGCTGAGTGGTACAGCTGTAGTTGTAACCGCCGTAGGAACCGCCGTAGCAATCGTAGCTTTGGCAGGTGTAAACAGGCTGTTGGTAGTAGTAGGCGTTGTTCCAGTTGTACTGCGGAGCTTGCTGATACAGGTAAGCCGTGTTCATACAGATCAACTGACCGTTACCCAAGTCCACCGGCACGTATTGGGTGCCGTAGTAAACTTGCGACCAGCCTTGGCAGCCGGCGAACTGAGTGCCGTACTGGTTTTGACCGTAGTACGGAACAGAGTTGTAACCGTCAAAGTAGCCTTGCGATTGGCAGCTGATCGGTTGATTGGTGTACAGGTCATAGTACTGACCGTTGTAGTAGCGAGCGTTCACGCAAGAACCGCTGTTGTAACCGTATTGGTTACATGAACGACCGTATTGGTCGCGCAGTGTTCCGTCGTAGCTACGCACACAGGTACTGGCGGGAGTGGACGCATTGCTGTCGTTCTTCGTCTTCCCGCAGGCAACTAGGCCAGCCGCAATTACGGCCATGCCGGCAATCGCCAAAGCATTCATAAGTTTCATGTTAGGTCCCTCCCTAATTAATAATCCGTTTGAGCCATCGGCTCTCGATAGGAGGGTATTTCACGGGACGTGCCACCGTTGTAAAAAATATAATGGCATCCAGAAGGGGTTTTTGAGCCGATTTTTGGCGCTTTTATGGGGGTGTGGAAGGGCTTTGTATGGGGATAGAGGGGGGTGTATAGCTACTTTATTAGTAATTTCAATACTTTATATATTGGCCCTGGATTTCATTAGCAGCCGGGCTGAAAAGCGGCTCTGGGTTGGCGGCCTCTTTATATATAGGAGGCATATCGGAGGACGAATCCTTGAACCGATCGGTCATCTTATGCATCCTAATTTTAGGGGGTGTTTATATGCGACTTATCCTTTTGAGCCTCATTGGATTGGCTACAGTGGTGAATGCCTGGGGCGCAACCCCTTACAAACAAAGCTTGAGTGGTAAGAAGAACGTCTATGTCCGCGATGGCGTCTTCACCGGGGGCGTGGCAGGGCAGGGCACGTCTATATTAGAGGTACGTCGAGCGTTTTCAGCCAAGACGGAACTTGAGCGGGTGATCGTGGCCCTTGGCGATCGCGAAGCTAAACCGTTAAAGAGCGAGCCGACCTATTTTCAAGCCAGCCTGGATGCGGCCAACCGTCGTTTGGTTTTGGATATTTCGCAGCTGAAGCTCTCAAAGGTCTCTGAACAGCAGGTTCAGAGACTGTTCAAAAAGAGCCCCTATGTCGCCTCCGTCGATTTCACTTTAGATCCAGAAGATAAGGCGGCATCCATGGTGGTGCATTTGAAGCGTCCCATGCAGCTGGAGGTTTTCAAGCTCAGCAAACCGGCGCGTATCGTGATGGATCTTACGCCGGTGAAAGCGAAGACCAAACTCTAGATGAAGGTTTTCTCTTTCGTCTTACTCATTTTGACGTTGGCGCCACTGAGCTTGCATGCCCGCGTCTTCAGCTATAAGGACACCAATCTCGCCACGTACTTGCGCGCCACCGGCGGTTTGTCGTCACTGGGACAATCGGCCTTCAAAGAGTCCTCGGGGAGTCAGACGGACAGTATCGATGGGTCGAGCAAGTTCTCTTATAGCGGAGAGATCGGCTTTATGTTTGGCGCGGGTAACTTCAACGTGCGCATCGGCGCTGAATTGTTGCAACATCGCCCGATTAGCGATGGTAAGGGCACAAACGCTAGCGGAGATGAGTTGTTTCAACTGAACTCATCGGCCTCAGCCTTTGTTCCCAATGTCACTGCTGAGTACACTTTTGAAACCAAGAACAACACGCGAGTCTATGCTTTGTTTGGCGTGGGCTATGCAGATGTGACGGTGGAGAATCGCTATCGCATGTCGACGGCCGGTACGGCCGCTTATTCTGTCGGCAACTTCGATGAGTTGATGAGCGCGACCAGCACCTCTTATCATGCTGGTGTGGGCGTGGAGACTTTGTTCACCGACAACGTCACTATTGCGCTGGATCTTGGCTATCGTCATCTGCAAGTCGGCTCTCTGAAGTACAAAACGGATGTCACGGGCATAGGTGGTTCGGCCTCTAAAGGTGAGGCTGTTGTGAACAGTGACGGCTCGAAACGAACCCTCAATCTAGGCGGATTGAATGTGGGTGTGAACTTTCGTTTTTACCTGAACTTTCTTTAGTTGGTCACTCTCTAGCGATATAGATCTTCGATGGTTTCACCATACTTCTGATCGAGCACGCGGCGCTTTACCTTCATAGAGGGCGTGAGTTCGCCGCGCTCCAGGGTGAAGTCTTCCGGCAGCGTCGCGAAGTTCTTGATCGTCTCGTAGCTGGCCAGTTGCGAGTTCACGGAGGCCACCGCTTTGCGCACTTGCTCTTGCACTTCCGGCAGCTGAGTCAGTGCGCGGTAATCGCGAAAACTCCAACCGTTTTCGCGTGCCATAGTTTTTAGGTAGGCCTCATCGAGGGTGATTAGAGCCACCACATACTTACGACGATCGCCGTGGATAAGGGCGTGCGAGATAAGAGGACTCATCTTCAGCAAGCCTTCCAGCTTTTGCGGAGCCACGTATTTGCCACCGGCGGTTTTGATCAAATCTTTTTTGCGGTCGGTGATGCGGAGATAGCCGTCTTCGGTCAGCTCGCCTACGTCACCCGTACAAAAGTATCCGTCTTTGAATACTGAGGCCGTGGCGTCGCTGTCTTTGTAGTATTCGCGCATGACCTTAGTGCTCTTCACCAAGATTTCCCCATCTTCGGCGATCTTGATCTTCACTTCGGGCAAAGGGCGACCGACGGTTCCAAACTTGTAAAACATCGGAGTGTTGGCGCAAATCGCGGCGGTTGTCTCAGTGAGACCGTAACCTTCCAGTAAGAGCAAACCCGCGCGTTGAAAGAACTGCGCCAGCTGCGGCTCCAGTGGAGCACCACCGGAAACGACGAAGCGCAAGCGCCCGCCGAGGCCGTCACGTAGTTTGGCGAAAAGCAGGCGATCGGCGATCATGTTCTGCCACCAGCCCTGGTTGTTGCTAAGCCAAGAGAAAACTTGTTTGCGTAGAGGATGACCTTCGATCTGCGCCAACATGCCGGCGTAGATCTTTTCAAAAATGCGTGGCACGCCCATCAAAACCGTGGGACGGGTTTGTGCCAGATTGCTCTTCAAGCGATCGATACTTTCAGCCATGTTCATGGTGAAACCGATGTACGTGTGCAGCCACAGCTCGATGCGACCAAGCACATGGGCGTAAGGTAGAAAACTCAAGCTCTCATCCATAGGCGAGATGGGGAACGCGCGTGCCACGTCTTCCACTTCGCTGAGCACTTGAGCGTGTGTCAATAGCGCACCCTTCGGTTCGCCGGTGGTGCCTGACGTGTAAACGATGGTGGCCGTTTCTTCGAGCGTTGTCCGCAAGATCTCTTTTTTGAAATACTCCGGGCGCTTGGCGATAAACTCCACGCCCTTATTGAGCAACTCGTCCCAGCTCATCACGCTCTTTGGCATATCGGAGGTAGGTTGCAAGATCACAACGTGCTCGACGGATTTGCAACGTTTAGCGATGCTTTCCCATTTGCGCAGTTGCGAGCCATCTTCCACAATCAGGACACGTGGTTCGGAATTTTGCAGAATGTATTCGATCTCGTCCGGGCGATGACTCTGGTACACCGGAATGTTCACAGCACCTAAACCCAGAATCGCAAAGTCGAGCACGGCCCATTCCAAACGGGTGTTGGAGACAATAGCCACGCGATCACCGCGAGTTACATCAAGCGCAGCCAGTCCACCGCCGGCGGCTTCGATACTTTTGTAGTAGTCGGACCAGGTGAGGGGAAGCCAGTCTTTGTGACGTTTGAATCGCACGGCGATCCAGTCAGCAGGGCGTTCAAGAGCAGAGAGCAAATGGTGAGTGATCGGCTTGCGCTTTTCCACGATGGCTAGGCAAGTAACATGGGCGCTGGGGACGGTCTAGTTGGAAGACGGGACGCGGCTCATTTTACGCGGGTTCAACTTGATGGCGCGGCGGCCATCGCTGGGGATGCTGACCGTTGTTTCATCATAGGTGGGCTTTGAGCGACTTTCTGCGCGGACTTTCACCGCGGTGTTGCCAGGAATCATAATCTCTCGGGCAGCATTGCGGTATATGGGGATCAGTTTGCCGCCCACATAAAGCAGAGCGTCCTGCGGCGGAAAGATCTCAACATCCAACCAACCTACATTGAGTTTTTGCAGAGTGGCGTCCAGGCGGTGACCTACAGATTCGCGCGTCACGTCGTTGCGCTTGAAATCATGATAACCACGTTTGCGCACAGTGACCGTAAAGGTGTTTTGTGGCGGCACTTCGATACGAGTGGGCGTGACCATACCGGTGGATTGTCCATTGAGGAAAATCTCTGCGCCTGAGGGATTCGAAGTCACGACCAATCCGCTTTGATCCGCGTCTGCTCGGGTCGGGGCGGGTTGCATGTTAACTGCGGGAGCCGGTTGGCCCGGTTGAATCGGTATTTGCGAGGGGTTCGAGTTCGAGCTACCGCTGGCCACGCTGCGGGTCATGTCCACACCAAGTGCCGTATGGAAATCATGTAAGACGGGATCGGTGACGCGAATCACATCCGTCATGCTGGGCGTGAAGTACTTCACGAGATAAGCATAGACACTGATACAGATCAGGCCGAAGACTAGGAATGTCGCGAAGCGTGCGGGCTTATTGGTCTCCGTGGTGCTCTCGGTGTAGTCGGCGTGTCGTGGGGCGCGCCGTTCGACTTTAAATCCGGGGGCGGAAACCTCTTCTGTCTCAACGGGCTCCGAAGATCCCCGCACGTTGAGCGGTTGAATCTTTGCACTCACCGAAATGTCGCGCTCAGATTCAGCCATTAGCGCGCGTTCATCCAGAATCGGATTCGTACCCGTTTTGGAAGGTTTGTGTTGGGGGGAGCTCGGCAGAATATTTTGTGTCGGTTCATCGGCCGTATCCGGCTGACGGCTCAGATTCGAAATATCGAGGGCAATGGCGCTGCTGTCTGTTTGCGCTGTTTTGTCATGCGTGATGGCCGTCGACATGGCACCGGTACGACTGCCTTCCGGCACGATGTACTCGCGCGGGTAACCATCGCGTGGTGGTTTAGAGTCGGTTTCCGTTTGCACCAAAGAGTTGGTGTTGGCATCGACCAGCGAAGTTTCCTCCGAGGAAATGATGCGAGTCGGTGTGTTCATGCTGACGTTCAGATTCACTTTGGCGTAGTCCATCAAGCGCTTACGCAGCGAGAGGATCTCGTCGGCGAACACCGACTTGATGAACACGGCAAAATCGTGTGGGCTGAAGTCCGGATATTGCCGGTTAAGAAAACGGTTCATATCGCGGTGAAGAGCGGCCCCGGTTTGATAGCGCAGGTTGCGATCGCGTGCCAAACCCTTTTGCACCATGCGCTCGAGTTCGCTGTGAATATTGGGATTGATTTTGCGCAGTGAGGGGATTTGGCAATCACGAATTTTGCGAAGTGTATTGATCTCGTTGTTGGCGACGAACAGACGGTCGTTGGCCAAGAGTTCCCACAGCACGATTCCGAGTGAGAAAATGTCGGTGCGTAAATCCACCGGCTGGCCTTCGGCCTGCTCGGGGCTCATATAACCAAATTTACCTTTGAGAGTCCCGGCGCGTGTGTTCTCGAGTTGACTTTCGGCTTTGGCGATGCCGAAATCCACAATCTTCACTTCGCCTTCAAAGCTGACCATCACGTTTTGTGGACTCATGTCCCGGTGAGTGATGTTGAGCGGTTTGCCCGTGGAACCGTCGATACAGCGGTGAGCGTGATCAAGACCGGCGGCGACCTCTTTGATCATGTAACAGATCTGGTCGATCGAGAACTGCAAGCCGCTCTTTTTCATCTTGTTCAGAATCTGGCGTAGGTTACGACCTTCGACATAATCCATGACTAAGAAGAACTGCCCCTTTTCCACACCGAACTCGTGAATGCTCACGATGTTGGAATGGTTAAGGTTGATGGCAATCTTAGCTTCATCTTTGAACATGTCGATGAATTCAGGAGAGTCGGCGTATTGCGGAAGAATGCGTTTGATGGCGAAGAACTTACCTATGCCGCCCGCGCCGGTTCCGCGCGCAAGAAAGACCTCGGCCATACCGCCGGTGGCCAGCTTTTCCAAAAGCACGTATTTTCCAAAGGTCTCATAGGGCATTGACACAATAATGATTTCGGTATTTTGCGCGCGCGGCTTAAACGAATGATGGTGGACGAAAGGCCGGTTAGCGATTTAGCATGGGCTCATGAAGTGGATTGGAATTACCGGCTCTATGGGCAGCGGCAAATCGACGGTGAGCGAGATCTTGCGTCGTCGCGGGCTCAAAGTCTTGGATGCGGATCAGGTCGTGCGTACCGTCCTTAGTCCGGGCGGAGAGGCCGAGACGGAAGTCTATAAGACCTTCGGCGAGGGCGTACGCGGCGTCGATGGAACTCTCGACCGGCGTAAGTTGGGCGTGGTGGTGTTCGGCAATCCCGCGAAGCTCGAGCAGCTTGAATGGATCATTCATCCGCGTGTGCGGGCCGAAGTGGCGAGCCAGCGCGCCGCACTCGAAGCGGCGGGTGAAGAGGCTGCGTTTTATGATGTGCCGTTGCTCTATGAAAAGAGAATGGAGGACCAATTCGACGCGGTCATTGTCGTCAGTGCATCGCCGGCGGTGCGTTTGCAGCGTTTGCAAAAGCGCACGGGTTTGACTGTGGCTGAGATTGAAGAGCGTTGGAGTCATCAGCTGCCGGCCCAACTCAAAGAGTCCCGTGCCGACGCCGTGGTGAAGAACAACGGCTCGCTGGAGGATCTGGAGCGCGAAGTGAGTTCGGCTTTGAATCATCTAGGAATTGGCTGACCACTGTGTGGTTGGCGGACATGCATTCGCCAAACCGGACGTCGATTCCAAAGTTTTTTCTATGTCTTAGCTCTGTCCCATACCTTTGCGTCCGAAACTCTCGGACGACATTCCCTCGCAAACCCTGTTTTTCCCTCTGATAACTGGTACAAAAAACCACAGGCAAGTAGGCCAGCTCTTACCAGCCCCGGCTTATTCCAATCGTCGTTACGATCTTCGTCTCTTCGAAGCTCAACAACATCTCGGCGTCGAAGCGTATCGAATACGGATTCCATATGGTGTATTCCAAGGAGCCTCCCCCGCGCACGAACCAATCTTCGATGCGAGCCAAAGTACCTAGACCATATTTTGCGTCTACAAAATGGTCCAGGGCCAGTTTGGCCGAGGGGCGGAAGTAGGAGCGTTGAAAATAGGTCCAGCGTGCGCCCGCATACATATGGCCGCGTCCGTTTTCGTGTAGGTCCGCTCCGGCTTCGAGTTGTGGCGATAGAAACTTAGGAAACAGATACGATACGCCCGTCACAGAGTCGCTGAAATCCAGTTTCGGAAAGTCGCTAGCTAGACCACCGCGGAAAACCAGTGCTTGGCGAGCCATATAATAGCGGGGAGCGGTTGCCTGGGACACGCTATTGACTTGCTCAACAGGGGTAATGGCCATGTTCTCGCCGGGAGGACGGCTTTCGCCGATCTCTTCCACAGCAGGGCTTGGACTTGGGGCCTCACCGTGAGGCGCTGCCTGTGCTGAGGTGCCGATGAAAATCGCGACGATGGTCGCACTGACAAAAATCGTGAGCTTTGCCATTGTGGATATAAGATATCGCAAACCAATTCGCTGACGGTAGGTAATTCGCATGCGTTCTGTACTGTTGTTCGGGCTCGCGCTGGTCTCCCTCACTCTTCATGCTCAGAGCGAACCTGTGAAGTCGCTGGATTTCACCATTCACCAGGAGTACATCAGCACACGCGCTTCGGGAATGGGGAATGCCTTCACCGCCGGTGCCGATGACTTCAGCGCTATTTTTTATAATCCGGCGATGTTGGCTTTACGTAACGAAGGCCACTTGCGCATGTTTGCGCGCGCAGGTCTAGGCCCTGAGTCGCTCAAGCTGTTCAAAGAGATCGAAGACGTTAAGAAGGTTCCCGACGCGGATCAGCCCCAGGCTTATACCGATTTGATCACCAGCCACTACGGCGATCATTTTAACTACCGCTTACCCACGGCGGGTGCGGTGTGGGCCCGTCCTGGTTGGGGTATTGCTCTCATCCCGGTTGATCTGTCTTTAGATCTTTCGATCCATCGTCAGATTGGTCCCATGGTGAATGTGAATATGTATCAGGATTCCACGCTGGCTGTGGCCTATGCGCGTAAGATGAATTGGTGGGGTAAGCGGCACGAGACCTCATGGGGCGCGACGATAAAGAGCATCCATCGTATTCATGTGGGCGAAGCGATTTCGGCAGGTCAGCTGGCCAATGGTTCCACCGTTTGGGATAAATCGCATGCGAATGAGGGCTTAACGTTCGATTTGGATTTGGGATATTGGTGGCGCCCTCCGGTTCCGCAATCGGGTATGTTTAAGTTTTTGAAGCACATGGAGCCGTCGTTTGCATTTGTTGTGCGCAATGCTGTGGACTATGGTTTCAAACAAAACTTCCATTTGATGGACAAAAACTCGGGCGAACCGCCCAAGCTGCAACGTCGTTTTGACTTCGGCAGCAAATGGGATTTGCCGAAGGTGTGGGTGTTTGATCCGCACTTCGCTTTGGATGTACGCGATGTAGGTCATCCCAATTGGACTCCGAAAAAAGGCATTCACGCCGGCGCCGAACTTTACTGGAAGATGTACAACTGGTGGAAGGGGCACTGGGCGGTGGGTCTAAACCAAGGTTATTGGACTGCCGGTTTCGGCGCCCGCATGGCGATCTTTCAGCTCGACATAGCCACCTACGGCGAAGAGGTCGGAACCCCAAGCGTTCCCATAGAAAGCCGCCGCTACATGCTAGAAGCCGCCCTAGACTTCTAGGGGGTAGGGGCTAACATTTCCGGAAACGTAGTCGATCTGAGGTTCGAAAATCGGATTTTCGGACACGCGACGGACCTGCGATCGCATTCTGTTTGATTTGAAATGGTCTTGGCGATTGCAGAACTGGTGTGAATGGCACGAAGTTCACGCAATCTTCCTGAAGGCTGTTTCGAGTTTTTCATTACCGCACGCTGTGCGAACAAAGAGTGGTTCAAAATTCCACTACCCGAGGTTTGGGATATTTTCTCCCGCTATCTCGCGTTTATTTCCCATTCTTATGACATACAAATTCGCGCGTTTATTTTGATGGCGAATCATTTTCACCTAATCGTTTCCGCCGACTCTGCGAATCTTCCCCCTGCTATGAACTACCTCATGCGTGAGTCGGCGAAGGAGATCAATCGTCTCAGCGGTCGGATCAATCAAGTGTGGGGAAGGCCTTATCACTCGGCTTGTGTGATCGGCTATGTTCACTATCAGAATGTATATAAATACCTGTATCGTAACCCCGTCGAGGCGGGCATTTGTGAGCGGGTTGAGGAATACCCGTATTCTACCGTTCAAGGGCTCTTAGGTTTCTCGCACCTTTTGATTCCAGTTCAAGATGAGATTTTGCTCAATGACGTCGAATTTCAACTCGAGTGGTTAAACCGAAAACCTTCTGCCGAAAAATATCGCGAAGAAATCCGCAAAGGCCTAGGCAAGCGGACGTTCTCTTTCGGTCTTAGCAAGGACAGAGTCGAACATCCGAATAACCGGACGCCCATCTAGCTCAAATCGACCATATTGCCGGAAATGTTAGCCCCTACCTCCAGATCGAATACGTTTCCGGAAATGTTAGGCCCTACCCTCAGAAGCGGAAGGAGAATTTGGCTACGTAGCGGCGGTCTTCTTTGGGGGAGCCGGCGGTGCCGATGTCTTCACCGTAGGTGGCGGCTTGGAATTGGTAGTTGACGATGGCAAGCTCAACACCCGCCGTCCAGTAGCGTTGGTTCATGCCGGCGCGTAAGAAAAGAGCGTCGGCGTAGTTGAACTCAACACCGGCGTGCACTCGGCGCATTTGATCGGTTTCATCCGAGTAAGTCATGATGTCGTTGTACTGCGCTGTCCACGTCGAGCGAAAGCGTTTGCCCAAAATCGGGTGAATGGCCAAAGCCACATCGATAGTTTCAGGAGTGGAGTCGGGCGTATTCGCCGTCGCCGTTGAACCCGAACGCCAGGTGTAAGCCGTGCGCCCCATGTCATGATAAGTCGCAGCCAAGGTCGGCAACCAAGCTACAGGAGCGCTCAGCATCAAGCCGGCGTCCGAAGCCACACCCATGCCTGAGCCGGCCAAATCATTGGTGGTGAGATCGGTTGCCGCCGGATCCAAATCACTGCGGCGAATTTGCAGTCGATCCGTCACGCGCGAAACCGCTCCCAGCTTGATAATCCCATTCCAGAGGCGAAAGTTAAACCCAAACACCAACGTGTAGTCGCGCAAATAGTCGTAGGTGAAGGTGTTGGAGGCCGAATCAATCTGCGCGTCCACCTGCCAACGCCCGTACAATCCAAACCCAAAGTTAGGCACCACGATCGAAGGGAAAACTTGCGCCTTTTCATGCAAATGCTTGTCAGGGTGGGGAGTAAGGCGGGTCAAAGCCTTCTGTGGTTCCATAACGCCCATCACATCGGTGCCGATCAGCTTCTGTGAATTGGATCCGCCTTCAAGTTCAGGGTCCGCCACAGTGATATAGTAGTCACGTAGTTTACCAAGGCCCGCCGGGTTCACCAACAACGCCGTTTCATCGTTGACCACAGCAACGCCCGCGCCGCCCATGCCGAGTGCGCGCACACCGTTGTAGAACTCATAGATTTCCCCCGCCGATGCGGGCGCGTGAATCACGAGCAGTGCGGTGATTAGAAGAGAGCGTTTCATACATAGACTCTATCGACGTTCCCACGTCTCGTCTTGAGACGGCCGGTCTTCTTCCCGCCTTAAGTCTGACACTTGCACGGTTTAGACCTTCGCCGGGTTAATTCCAAGTGCCCGAAATGCCGAAAAGAAGTGGTAACCAACGAGGACTACACATGCTGAATAAAATTCTGCTCGCCTTTCTTTCCGCTGCTATCTTGGCTTCCGTGTCGTGCAACTCGGAACAAGATGATCTCGCCAAGGCCCAACAGTGCCTCGACGAATTGGACGTGAGTGTTACAAATAACAAGGCCGAAGAATGCCTGCAGTACATCGACAAGTATGATTCCCAACAAGCCAAAATCTTGAAGTGCTCGATCTACATGACCTCGGGTGGTCTGGTGGAGAGTAAGATTGTCAACGCCTACAAAGCACTGAAAGAAGACACTCAAGCCAACAAGCATGCCACTTATATGACGTTGTTGTCCCTCGACAATCCGACAGCTACACTTGCGCTGCCGAAAGCCCAAAACGCCAACGCCTATTGCCAAGCTTCGGGTGTTCCCGGCTTGCAATATCTGTCGAACGCCATCTTGGTGGGGACTTCGCTCAACGCCACCATCGAAAGCTTTAATGGCGGTTCGGGTATCGATCCGACTGACACCACGGCGATGAACAACATGATCGAAAGCATGCTCACGACCTGCACAGATCCTGCTGCGACTCCGACTGACAAGGCCAAGTGCGCAGAGAATTTGGAGACGATGGGCAGCGCCGCGCTGGCTCTCTCGACCACCTATTGCGACTCGACCGAAGCCGACAAAGACGTTTGTGGTCAGATCAACGGAGCCGTTCAATCCGCCGGTGTGGATCCTGCCAATATCGGCCAGGCATTGATTTGCTATCTAAAGGACCTGAAGTTCGACGCCAACACCGGCACCTGCGCGACAAACTAGACCGGGGCCCCGTGGCCCCTCTCTCATCTTCTCCACTAAAATAATATAGAAGAACCGTGGAGGCTCGCGATGCGTCCTATGGCCGTATTGGGTCTTTGCATTGTCATGGCTGGCTCGTCATTGAGCTGTTCTGTCAATGTGCTAGAGACCTTTGCCGACAAAAATACCGACGACGCTTATTTCGTGGATGCGCAGAGGCTCATCAACGATGGCGAATATGATGCAGCACTCACCAAGATCGCCTTGATGAGCGACGATTACTCCAACAAACGTCAAGTGGTCATGTTGCGTGCGTCTGCCTATGGCGGCAAATGTGGGTTTCGCTTTATGAGCTTTGTGCAAGAGCTCGGTGATATGGGTACGACGCGATTGTTCCCCTTCCTTACGTCGCAGTTTATTGGCGGAACGCCGGCCCGCATCGACTCCTGCCTTGCGGCTGAAGACCTGATTGAATCTATCGGTGATACGGCTGACCGCACCACCGACGAAAACATGTTTCTGGTTCTGGTGAGTTTTGCCAAGATGGGTAACGTTCTCAGTCTCTACGCGGATTCCAATCAAAACGGCATTCCCGATACAGCCGCAGATACTGGCGGCGCAGACTACAACGCCTGCACTGAAACGCCGCGTGCCACTCGGCCCACCACTGCGGTCACCGGTGATTGGTATACCGGCGACTTGCGCCAGTTTGGCAGTGGACTCACTCTGGCACTCGCCAATATCGCGGCTGTTTCTGGAACAGTGGATCTCGGAGATGCCTCACTCGCGTCCATTACCGATGCCTGTGATGATTTAGCCGTACTTAATCCGGCCTATGATTTTTGTTCCGTCACCGACCCGGCGGCCTTCACCGCCGATCAACTCAAAGGTATTAAAAGTTTGCTCAAAGAAGACTCTGTGGTTGGATTGGGCACGGATTGCACAGGGGGCATCACGACGTGCAATTGCCCCTGATCGGTGTACTTCTCACCCTCTGTGCTTTGCATCTGCCGGCTCATGCCGGTCAGATCTCCGCTATCAATTCGACGGCGCGGGCGCTTGGTATGGGTGATGCGTACACTGCTCTGGCCGATGATTCGTCGGCGCTGTTCTTCAATCCGGCCGGCCTTTCGCGCGTGAGTGGTTTGAATTGGAAAATATTTAGTCTTCGTGTCGGCACCAGTGGCCTCGATGCGTACAAGAAGATCAGCGATCTTTCTGGCGCGGAAGGCAGTGATATGGCCGATCAGATCGAAGAGCTCTATGGTGAGCACATCTACACCGGCCTTGGCGTTGAGTCCGCTTTCACCGCCCCGATGTTTGGCTTCGCCATTTTTGATCATGCTGACGCCCTTGTGCAAGTCGACAACCCGGTTTACCCGGAGATTTCCACCAGCGTGATCAACGACTACGGTTACGTCGCGGGCATGGGGGCTCCGATCGGTCCATTCTTCGAATTTGGAGTGGCTTTCAAATATGTGAAGCGCACAGGAGCGCGGGTGCCTTTTGCTGCGGGCTTTTTGGCTGATCTCGACACCGAGCTCATCATGAGTCACCTCACCGGTTGGGGAAAAGGATATGGCGCCGACGCGGGCTTCAACGTGGTTTTGCCCGCGCCGTTTTTTAAAGCGACGTTCTCTACCGTGTGGCGTAACATCGGACAGATGCATTTTCGTTCGGACAATCCGGATGTGAGCATCCCGTTTGAGGACAATGATCTGACGCTGGGGCTCGCGCTGCAGTTCGACTTGCCCCTGGTGAGCATTCGTCCCGCCATTGATTTTCGTTATCTGAACAGCGCGGACTATCAGCTCACGCGTAAAATCAACTTTGGGGTTGAGGTGGGTCTGCCTTTGGTGGATATTCGAGCTGGCTTCCGAGAGGGCTACTACACTTACGGTGTGGGCATGAACCTCGGACTGTTTCAGGTCGACGCCGCGTCCTACGGCGCCGAATTGGGGGCTTATCCTGGGCAAATCGAAGATCGTCGCTACGTTGTGGAATTCTCTATGGAGCTTGGCGTGGGCAATTTCAGTGCCCGTGGCGCGGACTCGGCGAGCGGCGGCGGTGCGGGTGGTAAGAGTGGGAAGGGCGGCAGCTCCAGTCGCTCGATTTGGGGCAGCGGCCGACTTAAACAGCGTCGGTAAATCTCATGCTTAAAATCTTGTCGTGTGCGCAACCCGAGGCTAAGCGGAGCCTGTTCGCTGATTTTGATGCGAGCGGTGGCGCTTGGGTGGTGTCGGATCTGCAATCCAAATGGCATTTGCAAAAAGAGCTGTTGCGCCGAGAAGGCGTGTTGGAACAAGCTTGCGTGTGGCGGGCCACTGAACTGTGGCGGCACTTCGCGTTTCAATTGCAACCCGACGTGCGTTTGCTGTCGCCGGAACTGGCGCAAACTTTATTTTGGAATTGGATCGAGCCCATGGGGCTGCCGTGGGCCAAGTCTCCGCAAGCTGTGCCGGTCGTGTTGAACCAAATGCAGATGTGGATGAGCCTCTTTTCTGATCCGCAACACGAAGAGATTATGCCGCAATGGTTCCAAGCCAATCCCGAATCCTACGTGCGTTGGGGGCATTGGTTCGAACTGTGCGCTGAAATTTGGCGGCGCTGTCAAAGCGAAGGTCTGGTTATGGTGAACTGGCTGCCAGCCGTGCTCCTGTCGCAAGATCTCTCTGCACTGGTTTGGGAGCGTGAACTGACGTTTGATTTAGGCCCACAGATTTCGCAAGTCGAAGGGCAATTGATCAAAGAGCTATCGCGCCACTTCGAAGTGAATTTGATTTTTCCGGAGGCGCCTTGGGTGAGCTTAATGAAAAACACCCTGCGTCCTTACGATGATCTTTTAGCGCAGCCGTATAAGGGTGATCCGGAATGGCAACCCTCGGTAAGTTCGGCGCTTGAGTTCGGGCGTTTCTCCACTCAACTAGCTGAGGTGAAAGATGCCGTGGGGCGCGTGCGGGCCTGGTTGGATAGCGGTGTGCAGCCGCAACAGATCGCCGTGGTGGCCCCCGATATTGAGGAATACTGGCCCGCTTTGCAAATGTACGCGCAGCAAGAGGGCATCGCTTTTTGCAAGCCGGTGACCGCCCGTTTGGGAAGTTTTCTCGAGATGGCGCGCTGGATCTCCACGCTGCGTACGGCGTTGGCCAAAGTCAGTGCGGCCGATTTAGAAATGTTTTTGTTTTCCATGCAGGATCAGCCACGCCTGTCTTTCGAAGACTTCCGCGTTCTGTTTACCCATGTCTATGATTCCTACGATCTGCGGCGCGCGTCCTACTTGTTTGAAAGTGCAGTCACACCACTCGATGCGGCGCGGACTTTGCGTGCTTCGGAGTTTTTGATCTGGACGCTTAAGTTCTGGTCGACGGCGGCGCCCACACAACGCTTGTTGGCCTTGCTGCAGGTGATTGGTCAAGAGGTGCCGCCGGATTTGGAGTTGTTGCCGCATCAATGGCTCAGTTATTTCGAAGGCATTCTGGCCCGTCGTGAACAGACCTTGCGGCCGGCCGATGAGAATGGGGTGTGGTGCGTGTCTTTGAGCTCGGCCGATTGGCTGCCTGTCACGCACGGTGTATTTCTGAATCTGTCGGAAGGCGCCTTACGCTCCGTCGAGAATACGCCCGTAAGCTCAGGAGAAGCGCAGAAGATTTACGCGGACACGGGTTATGCGGTGGGTACCAGTGATCACCAAGAGAACGAATTCGAACTGCTTTGGTTTTTAAAACGCGAGTGGAACGAGTTGCGTTTGTGTTTTGCCGCCACCGACTTCGAAGGCCGCGTACTGACCCCGTCCAAACTTTGGATGTGGGCGGCCTTTACCAACGAGCAACTCAAACACCAGCCGGAGGCACCACGTGTGACTCGTTGGGATGAGATTCAGCGCCAATCGCCGGCACAGCTGGCAGAGGTGCGACGTTGGGACAAGGTCCGGCAGCAGGGGTTGGAAACAGGCCTCACGCGGGACACTTCGATTGCCGTCTCCACTTGGAAGCCGAGCGCGAGGGAGAGAGTTTCCGCCTCATCGCTTGAGCGCTACTGGAACTGTCCTTTTCAATTCGCTGCCGAACGTAAACTCAAACTTAGCGATGCCCCTGCACTGGATTTGGATTTGGATCGTCGCACGCGCGGCAGTTTGCTGCATGCTTTGGCTGAGCGCTTGACTGAAGAGCCTTTGCGTTTCGATTGGAGTGATGAAGAGCTCGGCGATTTGATCGAGCGTTGCCGCGCCGACGAGAAAATTCGGCTTGGCGATGAGCGTATGTGGCCCGCGCTCAAAGCTCAGCACACGCGTTTAGCGCGCTATCTCTTGGATTTTGAACAGGAGTGGCGGCGTCGTTTTCCCAATACCAAAACGGTAGGACGTGAGACCGGCTTTGAATGCTCATGGGATCTTTCAACCGGGGCGCCAGGCGCAGCAGGTGGAGCGGTGACGTTATCGGGTCGCTTGGATCGCATCGATCAAGATTCAAAGGGTCGTTACGCTTTGGTTGACTACAAGGCCAGTAGCGCCAACCTTCGCAATTGGAAATCCTGGGAAGCCAATCATGATGTGCAATTGGCGCTCTACTCCATGCTGGTGGAGGAGGGCTTGACCGGACTGCCTGCGGGTCCTGTGACGGCGGCCAATTACTACGTCATCAAAGAATCGGATCGGCGCAAGGGATTTCATCTTCGTGATGAAACCAGCGAGCTCTATTCGAGCGCCGACCGGCACTATAACTTTATCAACGAACAAGAGAAGAGCGAACTTTTCGCCCGTCTGCGCGAGCAGATCAACGGTGCGGTCACGGCCCTGATGGAGGGGCGACTCAATCCGGAGCCTGAGAGCGAAAAGGTGTGCGGCAGCTGTTCGTGGAGGAAATTGTGCAGAGCCCCTCACTTGAACTAAAAAATTCTGTCGTTCGAGCGGGCGCCGGCGCCGGTAAGACGCGTGGTTTGGTTGAAAAGGTGGTCGAGGTCTACCGACACTTTCAAATGCGGGGCGAAGTGCCGCGCATTGTACTGACCACGTTCACGCGTAAAGCGACCCAGGAACTCAAAGAGCGTTTGATTTTGAAGGCTTGCGCCGAGCGCGATCCCGGCCTCTTGCAGTTTGTTTCCGATCCGGCACGTCTGCATATCTCCACCATTCATGGTCTACTGAATGTGTTTCTACGTCAGGTAGGTCATCTGGCTGGCTTGGATGCCGGATTTCAGATCGTGAGTGAGAGTGAAGGTGAACATTTAGCCCGGCTCGCTCTGCGCGAGACCGTGATCGCCAGTTCCAATGGTTTGCGCTGGCTTGACACCTAC
Organism: Bdellovibrionales bacterium; assembly: GCA_019637855.1. Classification (GTDB taxonomy): domain Bacteria; phylum Bdellovibrionota; class Bdellovibrionia; order Bdellovibrionales; family UBA1609; genus JALHOQ01. The sequence continues at coordinate 163,699 of JAHBUX010000005.1, read as the reverse complement.
GGTTTCGACCGGGTGTTGAAGATGTGTCAGCGTTATGAAGAGGCGCGCCACGAATATGGTGGCCTTGAACCCGCGACGCTCGATGCCCTTATGCAAGCTTCACATGTGGAAGCCGAGAAGTGGAAATTATGGCTTGGCGAGTTGGCGATCGAGATTGCAGACGGAGTAAGCGAAGAGTCTTGGCAGGTCTATGCCCGCGCACTCGAGAGTTTTGTGACAACGTGGGCGGGCGATGGCGCCGATTTGGAGGCGCTACCTTCCAAACCTCGGCGCTCAAAAAAACAAGCTGAGTTTGAAGCTTGGCACGATCGCGTGGATGAGGCGATCAAAGAATTCAAAAAAGAAATGGGTCGTCCGTGTTGGAATCGTGAGTTGTGGCCTGCCATGGTGGCGACCTGGGCGGAGTTCGCGCAGTTGGGCGATGACTTCGTCAGCCACATGGACAAACTCAAAGAGGGACAAGCTCGTTACCAAATGTCTGATTTGGAATTCAAAGCGATCGAAATCCTACGCTCGAAGCCTTTTTTGGGTACCGTGTTCGCCGAAAGCTGGGACTTTTGGATGATCGATGAGTATCAAGACACCAGCCCTCTGCAAGTCGAGGCGCTCAGTGCGTTGATCGGCGATCGCCCGAAGTACGTGGTCGGCGATCCTCAGCAGAGCATCTATTTGTTTCGTGGTGCAGAGGTGCGCGTGTTTGACGAGGCCGAAAAGTCCGTGCGCGACAGTGGGGGCGAGGTTCGTCAGCTGCGGCGCAACTATCGCTCCTCTCCCGATCTGCTTTTGTGGATCAATGACTTTATGGAATCGCTCAGCTCGGCCTTTAGCTCTATGGAGCCCCGTGAGGAAACCGCGGGCGAAGCACGCGTGTGCGCGACATTGGTGCGCGCCTCCGATGGCGAAAGCGAATTGCGCGCCGTGGCCTCGCGTATCGGCGCTCTGCTCGCGGGAGGGGCGCGTTTGGAACAAATCTGTGTTCTTGGCCGCACGCACCGCAATCTGATGGATGTCTCGCGGGCGTTGAAAGAGTATGGCTATCCCACTCATGTTCATTCCTCGCGCGGTTTTAGCACTCGGCGTGAGGTCGTCGATGCGCAAGCTCTATGGAAGTTTCTGATCAATCCGCACGACAATGTGAACTTGATGATCCTATTGCGTTCACCTTGGTTTTTTGTTGAAGACTACTGTTTGGCCGAGCTGATGAATGACAAACCGGTTTCGCTGTGGCGAAGATTGGATGCGCTCGCAGAAGATATCCCTGAGAGCGTCACCCGACTTAAGCAAGCGCGAGTGGCTTTGGATCGGGCCGGTTTAGTGCATGCTTTTGAAGAGACACTGTGTTCGGCCGCCTTTTTGGATCTGAGCCTGGTCAATGATCCGGCTGGCCGCAAAGAGTCCAACTTGTGGAAGCTGATCAGCAAAGCCCGCACTCTAGAAAAAGAAGGCGGCGTTTCCGCTTTGGATTTTCTTGAATCTTCATCGACCACCGATCCCCTGGATGCGGCCGAAGGTGACGCGACTTCGGCGCAAGAGCCGAATTGTATTAACCTGATGACGATTCACGGCTCCAAGGGATTGGAGTTTGAACACGTGATTTTACCTCGCATGGGCGATATGCCTCGCACCAGTGTGACGGCGCCTCTGGAGGCTAGCGACGGCGCGTTTTACTTTCCGATCTGGAATGAAGCTCAAGGTGAGTTTATCGCCAGCCCACTGGATTACTTAAGCGCGCGCCGCCAGGCTAGGCGCGAGTTGGAGGAGTTTGACCGTTGGCTATATGTGGCTCTTACCCGTGCCAAGCACACGTTGACGCTCACTTGGTCGGAACGCTCGCGTGAATCTTGGGCGGAACGCAGCCCGTGGTTCTCATTACCGGCGGGGCGACATGAAAAAGAACGTTATGCCTACGAGATCGTCGAAGAGTGGCCAGACCCCGAACCCTATCTTGGGGCAGCCCGTGCTGCTCCCGCGGTTCGACCGTTGTGGCGAGAATCTTCGCAAGCCGGGGACGAACGTCAGTCAGTGACCGATTTGATCGCGAAACCTGAAGCTCCGTCCTTGCAGCCGCGCACAAAAGAATTGCTTTCTCGTTGGGAAGCGCAGTCGGCAGGAACACGATTGCATCGTCGTTTGGAAGCTCTTCGTTATCGCGCGGAGGATATCCCCGAGGACGATGAGGCTCTCAACTATGTCCTTGGACTGGAAACTCCACCGATGAGCGAGCTTGTGCGTTCAGGACAAACCGAGTGGGGCTTTCAAGTGCAGACCTTCACTGGCGTGATCGAAGGGCAGATTGACTTATGGGGTAAGCACGACGGCACGATCTATATCGTCGATTACAAATCCGGTTCGCCCAAGCGTAAAGAGGACGCCTTCACCCAGCTCAGCATTTACGCTTGGGCCTTACGCCGTTTCGGTCACACCGAACCGATGCAGATGGTGGTGATCTACCCGCTGGCCAAGAACGCTGAGGTGCGGCCATTCTCGGAGGAGTTATTTCTCCGTTGGGAAAACGAATTCAGCGGCGCCTAGACTGCTGGTCAAAGTGACTTTGGCTTTGCCCTGCTCCACCGTTGTCATGGGCACATTGAACGTCACTTCATAGGGCGTGCTGAAGCCATCCAGATGCGGATAGAGAGTCTGCATCTCGATCAGCTTGTCGTTCATCTTGCGAACTTTGCCTTCAAAGCGATTGCCATTGAAGTCCATGTACACCTTCCAGATGCTCTTTACGCCTTTTGACAAATCATCGTACTCGCGTTCGGGCGCAAAGAAGCGCAGAAAGACTTTGGCGTACGCGCTGGACTCCTGCAAAGCCTTCTCGCGTTCGTTATTGTAGGTGGTCTGATCCCATTGCATGAACTGAGCCCGCTCTTTTAACTGCGCGGTTTGCAGCTCGGTGGTCAGCAAAGTCGCGTCGGCTTGGAAGGTTTGATAGAAGCCGGCATACTGATTGGCTTGACGTGTATTTTTATCCACCAACGTGCGATATTCGCGACGGCTTAAAGCTTCGATGCCGCCGGGATTGTTGGTGGGTTTGGTAGCGCAAGCACTCACAATCAAAAAGAGGCAAAGAAAGAAACGCAATCAAGCTCCTAAATAAGGATTCACAAACTTTTTCAAATCGGCCATCGCTTTGTCGCGGTCGAGATCATTGAACACCTCGTGGTAGCTCTCGGCGTAGAGCACGAGCTCTTTCTTCTTGTTCGGAAAGCGCTCAAAGAGTTCCCGCGCTGCTTGGGTGCTAACCAGGCGATCTTCACCCGACAACTGCATCAGCACGGGACTTTTGATCTCAGTGGCTTGCTCAAGCAGCAACGGAAAGTGTTCGACCATTCCTAGAAACAGTCCCGGTGAAATCTTATCGTGGCGAAGTGTATCGGCACGGTAGGATTTGATCATGCTTTCATCGCGAGTGAGATCTTCGTACTTGATCTCGTTGTACATCGTCAGGGTAGGCATCCAGCGATTGGCGATATGGGCCAGTTTTTCTTTTAATTTAGGAACGGCGACGCTCAAACCGGCGGCTGGAGAGCTCAAGCATAGAGCTGAATACTCAGGACGACGGGTTTCCAGGTAGCGTGTCGTTATCAAGCCACCCAACGAGTGGCCGAAGAAGACCGTGTTGAGCTGCGGGTGTTTGGTGCGCACCAGTTTGTGAAACACTTCAAGGTCATCGATGAACTGCGAAAGACTGCGCACATAACCACGTTTGCCTTCCGACCGCCCATGACCGCGCATATCCCAGGCGTAGACCAGCCAACCGTCGTCGGCCAAAGCTTTGGCGAGCGGATGATAGCACTCACTGTGCTCGGCCAAGCCGTGCGTGAGGATAAACGTGCCGCGCACGTTCTCGGGAGTCCAAGTTTGGAAGAAGAGCTCGGTCTGGTCATGACCGTCAAACTGACCTTCAAAGCGCTGTGCCATATACCTCACAAGTTTTAGCCTTATTGCTAATAGGGTCAAGGTTCGTTACCATGATTTGAATGAAGCAACGGTGGTTGTACGCACTTCTTTTGACGGGGATCAGTGTTTTTTCTCTCGGCGCCTGGGCGCAGAATGAGGACGGTGGCTCGGCTGCGGCCTCACCGGGCGCAGATGCGCCTTTTGAATTTGGCATGCACATCGGCAATCTCTTACCCAATCAAATCGCTGGCGTGACTGAGATCATGGGTTTGGGCGGCGCCCGCATGGGCTTTCGTCTTTCTCCCGGCAGCTATCTAGAAGGCGGGTTTATCACTGGCAATGGCAGTGGCCAGCAGTGGAAGAACGCGCACGTAGATGTACGCATGGATGTGCCGGTTGAAAACCTGTTGGGGATGGCTTACATCGGTGCCGACAGCGTCTATTACAAAGGCACTTCTGGAGGCAGTCGCTTGATCTTTGGCGGGCATGTGGGCGGCGGCGTGATGGCTCACCTTTCCGGCTCCGCTTGGTTCCGCGGTGACATGAAATTTGGTTTTAGCCCCGGCACTTCCCTCTACTTCGGCTTCGGCATAGTCTGGCGCTTAGGCTCAGGCGGCGGCGGGGGAGCTTAAAAGGTACCAGCTTCCTTTCTGGAATGCTGTGCATCACCACCGGTTCCTGACTAGTAGACGCCCTCAATCAGCGGATTTTTTCTTCCATTTTTAGGGCGCGCGAAGGCCATTTCAGCTTTTCTAAGAGCACGCCTCACATCCTCCTTTGATTCCGGCGAAGGGGCTGTATTTAGCCACGACATCGTGGATTCCAGGTTATCGAACAGAGTAAGGTCTTCTTGAACGGGGATATAGAGAGAGCTCTGGCCGAGCAATCCCGGAAGCGTTGAGAATGGATACTCCTCCACCCGGGTGCAGAGCCCGGCTTCTACGGGATTTCGGTACACGTATTTGTAGGCGTGAAGGAAGTAGTTGAGGCTACCGATTCTCGATCTAAAAAACCTTCCGCCATAGGTCTGATTGATCCGACCAGCTTGAGCGCCGATGCACCGGCTCGTCTCGCGCATAAAATATTGCATACCCTCACTGAGCGTCAGTTTTGGCTGCCGCACGATCAGATGATAGTGATTGGACATCAGCACAAATGCGTAGATTTGAATCTCGAAGGCGTGGTGGATGAACCATAGGTAGTCTTGCATGATGGTCCAAACCTCCTGCATGGGAATATCAAACCATTGGCGGTTTATGCATCGAGCAGAGATGTGATAGGCGTCGGTGTCATTGGGAAGATACAGTTTTCGTGGCATGCTTAACGGTTGTGCAAAGTTTGTGGCAACGGCGTAATGCATTTGATGCAGAGATAACGACCTCCATTGTCCGGCCGGCGTTTTCACTGCCCGAATATCGGAAAGGAAGCTGGTACCTTTCTGTTTCCTGGGATAGCATCGGACCTTCATTGATTTTTAACTCTGGGGGGAGTTCGAATGAAGTTTGCGGCGTTTTGCGTATCGCTTTTGATATTTGTTTCTGGTCCGTTGTTTGCCGCTTCTTACTATCCGACCACTCCTGACGACAAACTCACGCCCGGGTCGTTATGTGGAAGGCCGGATAGCCGCCGTTATCCTCAACGTATTCCGTACTGCAAGCGCAATGTCAGCAAGAGCGAGAAGTGGCAAGTCATCGAAACTTACAATGAGCATGGTTGGGACATTCAGCGTGGCGATCGCGGCCAGTTTAAAATTGATCACTTGATTCCTCTGTGTGCTGGCGGCAGCAATCAAAAAGACAATCTGTGGCCGCAACACAGAACTGTGTACGAAATCACCGATCGCTTAGAAGGTTTAGCGTGCGAAAAAATGGCCGCCGGTCGCCTGCGCCAGGCTCGCGCGGTGGAGCTTATCTTACGTGCTAAGCACAATTTGGCTGAAGCTCCCGCCATCGAAGCCGAAATCGAAGCTCTCTAGGCGCGGGTTTCGATCGGCACTTCTGGATAGTCGAGATTGTAGTGGATGCCGCGTGACTCTTTGCGCGCCAAAGCGCATTTCACTGTGAGCTCGGCCACCAGCGCGATGTTACGCAACTCTTCAATGTCCGAATGCGTTTTGAACGATGAGTAGTACTCGCCAATCTCGCGCTGAATATTCTCTAGCCGATGCTGTGCCCGATGCAAACGGCGGTCCGTGCGTACAATGCCGACATAATTCCACATCAAGCGGCGGATCTCGTCCCACATGTGATGAATCACAATCATCTCATCGGCGTTTTCTAGGTGCGATTGTGGCAGATCGGGGACGCTTAACGGCAGGTCGATCTGCGGTGCTCGCAAAAAGCGCTCGGCTGCCCAATGGGAAATGACTAAACACTCGAGCAAAGAGTTCGAAGCCAAGCGGTTGGCGCCGTGCAACCCCGTGCATGCGGTCTCGCCCAGGGCATACAAACCAGCCACGTCCGTCTGCCCATCCAAACCCGTAAGCACGCCTCCGCAAAGATAGTGAGCGGCCGGAACAACCGGAATAGGCTGAGTGGCCATGTCGATGCCGAGCTCAAGGCAGCGGCCATAAATCTGTGGGAAGCGCTTTTCTAAAAACGCACGCGGTTGTGAACGGATATCGAGATACACGCATTCGGCGCCCGTGCGCTTCATCTCGGCGTCGATTCCGCGGGCTACGATATCACGAGGAGCGAGGCTGCCCAGCGGGTGGTATTTTTTCATAAAGGCATTGCCGGCGCGATCTACCAATTCTCCACCTTCGCCACGCAGGGCCTCGGTGATAAGGAAATTGCGCGACTGGGGGTGATACAAACAGGTTGGGTGAAACTGCATAAACTCAAGGTCAGCCACCCGCGCCCCGGCCCGATAAGCCATGGCGATGCCGTCGCCGGTCGCGCCACTCCAATTGGATGTATATAAATAAACTTTACCTGCCCCGCCAGTGGCCAAAAAAGTCGCCTGACTCAAAACGGCGGAAACTTTACCGCTTTCGCGATTCAAGAGATAAGCGCCTAGGCAGCGCCGCTCGCCAACAGCGCGGGGATTCACATGGTGATTCAGTATAAGATCGATGGCGTAGTGATTCTCCAAAACTTGGATATTCGGATGTCCCAGTACGCGTTTCAGCAGCTCGGCGTGCACCTCTTGGCCTGTATGATCAGCGATATGAAGAATCCGGCGCACCGAGTGACCACCTTCACGGGTGAGCGCGATGCGTGAGCTCTCGTCCAGATCGAACTTCACGCCCCAGTGGATCAAATCCTGGATGCGCGCCGGTCCCTGCTCGATGACGGCACGCACGATCTCGGGGTTGCATAAGCCCGCGCCGGCGATCAAGGTGTCTTCGATATGACGTTCGAAGGAATCCTCATCCGACATCACGGCGGCGATTCCACCCTGGGCCATGGCCGAGTTGGTGGTCTTCAGATCCGTTTTCGTACACAACAGGACTTTAGCCTGGTCCGCCACCTTAAGTGCCAGTACCAGCCCCGCCAAACCTGAACCTAAAACCAGAGCCTGAGTGTCCATCGTGCAGGAGTACTAACATATGCGGTGCTCAAATGAAAATCTCTGTTGGAACTGGCCTAAAGTAAACCTAGAATAAAGTCAGGGATTTGCGGGTAAATTTCCAAGGAAGGAAATCAATGCACAAGCAGAACATTCGCCTGTTCGTATACAGCTCACTGGCCATTGTGGCCCTCACGCTGATTTGGGGTCTACGTACGATTCCCAAGCAGGCGGAACTGGCCGAAAGGCAGTTGCGTTCGAGTCTCGAGCAAGAGCTGATTGTGCTGTCTAGCGCCGTGAAGGCGTCGACCAACGCCATGAAATTCCGCCTCCTCGATGTGCTGAAGGCCGAAGGTAACGATCACGTGACCCGCGCCTTTCAGGACTCGCCGTTCGTGAGCTCGGCGCTGCTTGAGTGGGATTCTTCGCAATGGAAAATCCTGTGGCAGTCGTCCAAAATGAAAGACCGGTTTGAAACCGCCAATCTGCGGGAGTGGATGGGCGGTTGGCCGCTCTCGAAAATCGCCAACGAAGATGCGTTCTTCGCCAAAGTGGCCGATGTGGAAGGCACGCCGTACTTCGCCTTGTTAGTGCCTGTGCGTCGTCCCAGCAACACGCCGATGTTGGGTGTTGGGATTTTCCCAGCTTCGCAGTTTGGTTTAACTTTTGCGGCGGATCAGGCGCGTGACGTGCGCGTGTTTGATAGCCAAGGTTTTGCGGTGGCACTGGGCCATCCGGCATACTTGGGCGCTTCGCTGAAGCGCGAGCCCCTTGTGAGTGAAATCCTGGATGGCGACGCGCTCAGTGTGCGCCAAGAATGGAAGAGTGAAAAGGGCATTCCTCTTTTAGGTGTGGCGACGCGTTTGAGCGATAGCAATCTCTTCGCTTCTATTGAAACCAAGCCGCCCTTGACCCGAGCTGCGGCTGTTCAGTCCTGGATCTATCTCCTGTTGTGCGCCGTCGGTGCTATTGGTTTGAACTGGTTTTTATTCAGCAGCATGATTCGCCCGCTGTTCTTGCAATTGGCGCAAACCGAAGAGTTGGTCGAAAAAATGCGGCGCCAGATCAACGACGGGGTGTCGCTTCCCACTGCGGCATTGCCGATGGCGACACCGCCGCCGGCTCCTGATTTGGTGATTCCTTCGGCTGAACTTCCGGATGTGAGCTTTCTGGAAGCCGCGACTGAGGCGACTGTGGGTGAGCCCGCGCCGCCTCCGAAAACACCGCTGGGCAAGATCATTTCCGCAGCTTTGCGTTCACTTGATGCGCGCATCAAAGAGAACGGAATCAGCGTCAACCGCGTAGGTCTTGATGAGGTGGAGGTCGACGCGGACGTCTTACAGATGCAAACGGCCATTGAAGAGGTGTTGAAAAACGCCGTTGAAGCCATGAGCGAAAGCCAGGACCGCCAGCTCACGATTCGGGCACAACGTATGGGTAAGCGCGCGAATCTTACGATTGAAGACACGGGTTGCGGAATCGCCGCGCCGGATGTGAAGAAGGTGTTCGATCCGTTCTTCTCCACCAAAGATTCACAAGGCGTGGCCCGCGGTTTAGGTTTGAACGTGGTTCGTCGCGTGGTAGAGGAACTGGAAGGCATCGTGGAGGTGCGCAATCGTACCGACGGCGGTGTGCGCGTCGAGATCGATTGGCCGTTAGAGAAGGGCGCCGTTGCCGAGACGCAGGCGGAGACGCCGACGGAGCAAGAACCGGTTCTGGATCTGTTCGAGGATGACTCGCTTGATAGCGAAGAGTTTGCTTCTGTTCCCGTGAGCCGCACCAATTGGCCGGATGTGCCCATTCGTAAACCGGTAGTAAGGACATTGGATTGAAGATCGACGAGATTCGCACCTCTTTTACCGTGTATCTCATCGCCAGCGACCTGAAAAGGTTCGAGGGTGTTGCCGAATCTTTGGGGCTTGCCGGCTATATGGTCGCGAGTTTCAGCGAGCTGACGGCGGCGTTTTCCGAATTTCCGTCGAATCCGCCGCACTTTCTGCTTTTTGAGTCGAGTGAGAACCGCTTCGATTTGAAGAAGGCGATCAAGCAAGTGTCCCTGCAGTTGCCCGAAAGCCATATTTTCCTGCTCACTCCGTTGGATGAGAGGGCGACGGTCGTTCCTCTGTTGGAAGAGGGCGTTTACGATTTGATTTACACCCCGTTGGCCTCGTCGGTGGAACTGATGCGGGCGCTCGACCGCGCGGCTGAGCGTGATTACTTCATGTACATGAACGAACGTTTGCAATCCTCGCCCCCACAACAACAGCAAGTGCAAACGACGCCTGCGAATCGGAGCGCGGACGCGGCCTCCAAGTTTGCGCCATCCGACGAGAATGCGGGCGATATGAACATGAGCTACGCTCGCAAGCTGTTTCAGCAAAAAACCATGGACGACTGTATTGACGTCTTTCTGAACGCGTCCTCAAGCGCTTTAGGCTCGTGTCCCGCGGTGTTTTTTAAATACGTGGCCAATCGGCGTGTGCTCTTGGCTTCACTGGCCGCACGCTTGGACGGGACCGACTTAAGCGGCTTAGGCATGAATTTCAACGATAGCGAATCCGGATTTAAAAGTTCACAGCTGCGCGACCCGATGAGCATAGGCGAGCTCAGTGAGATGGTGCCTGAGGTTTTCGGCACCGCGGACTATTTTGCCCATCCGATCGAAGCCTTGGGCGAGGTTCTCGGCATTGTGGTTTTTCTGCGAGCGGACCCCGGCGGCTCAACAACTGGGCTGATGAAAGACTGGTTGATGCTGCTGACTAAGGCTCTCAGTCTGATCGAATCGGAAAAACGGCTGCATGTTACCGCCGTGAAAGATCCCGCCACGGAGCTACTCAACCGCCCCAACTTCGTCGGTAAGATTCAGCAAGAGATCAGCCGCGCTCGTCGCACCAATCTGCCGGTCTCGCTGCTGCTCATTGCGGTGGATCCCTACGGTCAAATCGTATCGCAAATTGGGCAGGATGAAGCGAATGTGGTTCTTAAGATGATTGCGCGGATTATCGAAAAATACTCACGCGTGAACGACATCATCGGCCGCACCGGTGTAGACGAGTTCGGTATTTTGCTCCCGCACACCGGCAAAAAGGGGGCGTCGATCAAGGCGGAGCGCCTAAGGCGAATTTTGGAGTCCGCTGACTTTGCCAAGGTGCTGGCGGCTTTCCCTCATATTACCGTGTCCATTGGTGTGAGCGAATATCCCAGCTTTGTGCGTGATGCGGAAGAGCTGCAGCAAACGGCCGATGAAGCTCTTTTTCAAATTCGCAAACTAGGCAACAAGACCTGCCTGGCGCAGGCTCCCGATGGATTCACTCCGGACTTTGAAGTTCAGGAGAAGGGCGCAGTTTAATGTATCGGCCGACAAAGGTCCGCATCGACACCTCGGCACTGCAACACAACCTCGCCGTGCTTAAGGGCTGGACGGGAAGCGGTTTCTTTTGCCCGATGGTAAAGGCCAATGCCTATGGTCATGATGAAATCCTGATCGCCAAAGAGGCGGAAAAGGCGAAGGCCGACGCTGTCGGTGTGGCCTTGATCGAAGAGGGCTTGCGTCTGCGCCAAAACGGTGTGCAGTTACCGATCTTGGTGTTCGCCTCGTTCGAGGCCGATGCCATGAAAATCATGATGGAGCATCATCTCACGCCTGTGGTGGGCCGCTTTCGCGATCTGGAGGCCTTACAAAAAGTCAGCCCGCGAGAGGTCAATGTGCACGTCAAGCTGAATACCGGGATGCAGCGTCTGGGTTTTGACAAGCAGGATCTGCCGCGGCTGCACGCGCGCCTCAAAGAGCTTTCCTTCCTGAAAGTGGAAGGCGTGTGCACACATCTCACGCATGGAGAGGATGCCGCCTCTCTCAGCGGACCGACTGCACAACAGATCACTCGCTTCAAAGACATGAGCCACGGCCTTCCCGGCCTCCGACATCTACACAAAAGTGCCAGTCTTGCAGTCCTCAAAGAGAAAGCGCGTGAGTTTGGCGCGCGTCCCGGAATAGGCATGTATGGTTTGCCTTACGAAGGCCGGGCGACCGGCGAAGGGTTAAAGCCGGTGCTGACCTGGTCGACCGAGATCGTCGACCTGCATCAGGTGGAGAAGGGTGAAAACGTCGGCTACTCGGGACAGTGGACTGCACCTCGTCGATCCACCATCGCCGTTTTGCCCATGGGCTACGCCGATGGGTACATGCGCAATTTGGGCAATAAGGGCGAGGCGTTGTTTCGCGGGCAAAGAGTTCCTGTTGTGGGCGGCGTCTGCATGGACTACATCTTTATCGACTTAACCGATGCGCAAAAAGAAGGCGAAGCCAAGCGGGGTGAACCCGTCGTTATGCTTGGTCGTCAGGGCCGTGAGACGATTCATGCTCAAGACATCGCCGACAAGGTGGGCACCATCGCCTACGAAATTGTAACGTCGATTTCCCGGCGAGTACCGCGAGAGGCCGTATGATCGAAGTATGGACAAGAAATCGCGAGCGAGTGAATGAAGCCATCGATGGATTTTTCATTCGTATCGGACAAAACATCTATGAGCTGTTCTGCGACGCCGGTCGTGGCTGCATCTTCTTCGCTGAATCGGTACGCTTAGCGTTTAAGCCTCCGTATCGTTTCGAAGAGATCGTGCGCCATATGGAATTTATCGGAAATAAATCAGTGTTGATTATAGCCATGACCAGCGTGTTCACCGGCTTGGCCCTTTCATTTCAAATCTATCTTGGTTTCAATCTTGTCAATGCCACCAACCTCGTCGGCCCCACGGTGGGCATGGGGATTACACGTGAGCTCGGACCCGTGCTCACAGGTCTTCTGGTGGCGGCACGAGCCGGCGGCGCTATGGCTGCGCGACTCGGCACAATGCGGGTCTCTGAACAAATTGACGCGCTCGAAGTAATGGGCGTTGATCCCAAGCAATATCTGGTCGCTCCACGCATCATTGCGGCGGTGGTTGTAGTGCCGTTGCTTTGTGCAATTTTTGATTTTATTGCCATGATGGGCTCGCACTTCTTGTGCATCAACGTGTTGAAACTGGACCAGGCGGTTTTTTGGGACAAGATTTCGCTGTGGTTAAATCCCGGTGACATCTATCAGGGCTTGATCAAGGCTGCTGTATTCGGGGTGACTTTCGCCGCTGTGTGCACGAACCGTGGTTTTATGGCCAGCGGTGGAGCCAAGGGTGTCGGTGAGGCAACCAACCAGGGAGTGGTCAACAGCATGGTTCTGATCATCATTTTGAATTTCTTCATGACCAACTTCATTCGCTTTTATTACGTCGCCATGGGCTGGAAATGATCACTCACAACGCCGCCGTTCATATCCGCGATCTGCGCAAAACGTTCGACGGCAAAGAGTACATTCTCAACGGCCTCAACCTGGACATTCCCAAAGGGAAGATCACCTGCATCATCGGTTTCTCGGGCACGGGTAAGAGCGTTCTTTTGAAGCATATCCTTGGCCTTATTCGGCCTACCTCTGGGCGTTTGGAAGTGCTGGGCCATGACCTTTGGAAGATGTCCCTCGATGAATTGATAAAAATGCGCACACGTCTTGGAGTTTTGTTTCAGAATGCGGCGCTTTTCGACGATATGACTGTGATGGAAAACGTCGAGTTCCCGCTGCGTGAACATCGCAAAGATATGCGACCTTCGCAGTGGGCAGAAATTGCCGCTCGTAAACTTGAGTCTGTCGGACTTGAGTCGAAGCACTTCAACAAACTTCCCGCCGAACTCAGCGGTGGGATGCGCAAGCGTGTTGGCTTGGCGCGCGCTCTGGCCCTTGATCCCGAGATCCTCCTCTATGACGAACCAACGACCGGTCTTGATCCGATTTTGACCGAAGTGGTGGATGATCTCATTGCCTCGACTCATAAAAACCATGCTGGATCGACGTCCATAGTGGTGTCCCACGACCTTTTCGCGGCTTTCCGTATCAGTGACTATATCGTTATGCTAAATAAGGGCAGCGTGTTATTGGCTGGTACGCCGGATGTATTTCACACGTCCGACAACGAGCTGATACAGAAGTTTCTGTCCAAAGGCCTCAAGCAAGGGTAAGCAAGCGCGAATGACATCATGGCTCGGCACTCCTGAATTCAAAGTCGGCTTTCTCGTCGTTGTTGTCAGCGGCTTGATTGGCGTTATGGCTTTGAAAGTGGCCGAGGGTCCCAATCTGTTCAGCGGTCACAGGCAATACGAATTCAAAGTCGATAGTGCCAGCGGACTGGTGCAAAACAGCGCCGTTAAAATGGCCGGCATCAAGATGGGCACCATCAAAGAGATTATTTTGGAAGACGGACAGGCGCGCATCGTGATCAACGTCGACAAAAATGCGCGTATTACACCGAGCACACAGGTGCAGCTTAAAGCTGACGGTATCCTCGGGGACAAGCATATCGAACTGGTTCCGGGGAATGCGGAGGAACCTCAGCTCGAGAGTGGTTCAAAGCTGAACGTCGGTCCCAACAAGGGCGGCATTGATGATCTGATGGTGGAAGTGAGCCGGGTCGCCAAGGGTATGAATGACCTAATGGAGACGCTCAATCGCGCCACTAAAGAGGGCAACGACGATACGCGCCTGGGCCGTATCATCGGCAACATCGAGGCTATCACGGCCGACTTGCGCGACGTCACCGGCGAAAACAAAGAGAAAATCAACGAGATCATCGAACGCGTCCGCAATCTGTCGAAAAACGTCGACACCTACATCAACGAAGAGAGCTTGGCGCGCGTTGATCGCTCGCTCAAAAACATCGAAGAGATCACCGGCAAGATCAACAAGGGCGAAGGCACCCTGGGCCGCTTGGTCAATGACGAACAAACGGTGGAAGAACTCAACAGCGCCATCAGTAACGTGAACAAGTTCTTAGGCGGCGCCGACAAACTACAGACCAGCGTCGACTTCCACAGCGAGTTCATGGCCAACGACAACAATAAGTCCTTTCTCGGAATCAAACTGCAGCCTGGCTTGGATCGTTACTATGAAGTGGCGGTGATTTCGGACTCCATCGGCGTGACGCGTGAAGAGTCCGTGGATGCGGTTGAAAACGGTGTGCAACGTCACGCCACCTATCGCAAGACGTTCAAAAACAATTTCAAGCTCACCGCTCTCTTCGCCAAAAACTTCTGGGACCTGACGGTGAAGGGCGGGATCATTGAGAATTTCGGCGGTGTAGGCTTTGACTATCACTTGTTGTCAGACAAGAGCCTTACCATCTCGAGCGAGTTCTTTAACTTCAACGAGCTGCAGATTCGCGCCTTCGTGCGCTACAACTTCTTTAAGGGAGTCTACGTGGTCGGCGGCGGTGACAACTTGGCCGGCAAGGGTGAAACCAGTGCCAGCGCCTTCGTTGGCGCGGGGATTTTCATCACCAATGATGACTTGAAGATGCTCGCTTCCAAAATCTCCTTCTAAACAATCAATACGACGCGTCATTAGTTTGGATCAGATCGCGCGCATGCTATCGAAAGTCATGCGGAATGACGTGAACTTAAGCGACCTCGAGTCGCAGATCCAGAGCCTGGTGAAGCGCATTACTTTTACCGAAGTGACGCGTGATCAGCCGCTGATCTCCACCAATCTTCTGGATTCCATCGGTGTGGTGGATCTGATTGTCGAATTGGAAAAGCAGTGGAAGGTGTCCATCGATCTACAGCAGGTCAATGAACGCGAGTTCAACACGGTCGAACAGATCGCCCGTAAGATTTCCGATCACCTGTGTTGAGTGCGTTTCGTTTTTTACTAGCTGAACTTCTACTGATTGCCGCGGCCTTTGTTTGTGCCGGCCTGGTATTCAACTATCTCCCCAAAGTTCCGCGCGCCGTGCAGCCGGCAGAGTTACACCTACCGGCGGGACAATTTATTTTGAGCCCCGCTGCCGATCCGGAGGCCACTCGCATCGCCCTTGAGCACAATCTGTCCAGTGGCGATCTTGTGGTGTTCGGTTCCTCCGAACTTTCGAACAATGGCCCGCAGGCTCTGCAGAACTTTTATCCCATGGCTTGCGGTCGTCGGGTGCTGGCGGTGGGCCAAGCTGGTTTTCAATCGCTGCCGATTTTGTTGACCTTGGCGCAAGCCCGCAAGAGTCTTTCGCCGAATTCGCAGGTCGTTATTATTTTATCGCCGGTATGGTTTGTTGAGCGGGGCACACCCAGCGATGCGTTTTTGCGCATTCTACCGCCCTATGCCTTGCCAACCTTGCTGCGCCAGCCAGATCTGCCAGAGACCGTGCGCTCGACTGTCGCCCGCGAGATTCGCGTGCATCGCGAGCAGTTCACGGGACTCTATCCGGATTTCTTCTATCCGTTATGGCCAGCTTTGGCGCGTTTGGCTCCCGAGCAAGGTCCGCTTCCTGGCATAACCAAGGTTACGGCGGAAGCAGCCGTACTGAGTAAAGACTTCGATTGGGACACTGCCTTGGCGCAGACCAAAAAGGCGTTGACCGATCAGGCCGAAGGCAATCCGCTGGGTACAACCGCTGCATATTACAATCGTATCAAGAAATACAATCCGCCTTACAAACCGTCGCCCTTAGACCCATGGCAAATCGAAAAAAAGGACGTGTTGGCGTTGAGCCGTTTTTTGCACGATCATGGAGTGAGCGCGCATTTCATCATGCAACCTATTCATCGCCGCGTGTATGCACCGCTCGACAAGCATGATCGTTTGTTTGCCGAGGTCGAAGCTCAGTTGCGGGCCGACGGCCACAAGTGGACAAGCTATTTTACCGAACCCTTCGATCTATCCCTGTTGACGGATGCCGCGCACTTTAGCGATCACGCCTGGGTGCGCTTACAAAAAGAGTTGTGCGATGGGAAATAGTCGCTGGTTGCGCTTTCTGCTTTATTTTGCGCTAGCGTTGGGTTGGCTGTGGTTTTACGTCGCCAATCCGGCTCTGCAATCCAATACACCTTTTGTGTATCAGGAGTTTTAAGTGGGAGTGTGGTTGGCCGTAGCCGTTTTGGGTGGGCTTCTGGGGTGGCAAGGTGGCGCCAGTTTCTCCCTGTTGCGCTGGCTGCCGTACTCGAGTCTTGAGTTCTTTGTTTTTCTGATTCCACTTTTCCTTGCCGTGGGATTGTTGAAGAGTCGATTGAAAAGCGAGCGTGTGTGGCTAGGGCTGTTGCAGGTCTTAAACGCAGGCTATCTGCTTGTGCTGTTCCCCGATCCGTTGGCACTGGTATTTTCGGCCACATGGTTTTATGCGATTTTGCAGTGGCGAAAGAGGGATAAGCGTTGGACCTGGCTTCAGGGCGCGCTTTTGCTTTTGCCACTTTTACTCAAGCACAATGTGCATGAGTTGCAATTTTGGGGTTTGTCCTACGCCACCTTTCGCGCCTTTCATTTGTTTATGGATGACGCGCTCTTGGTGGACTTTAATTTTCGCCGTCTGTTTTTCTTCGTTTTTTATTTTCCAGCGCTATTGGCGGGTCCCATCGATCGTTGGCCGCGGTTCAAAGAGGCGCTGCTCGCTTCGTGGAAAACTCCGGTGGTGGATTTTTGGCCGCAGGCTTCTTTCTGGTTGGCGCTTGGTCTATTGCAAAAATTCGTTCTGGCCGAGGCCGTTCGCCGCTATTGGTTGCCTGGGACCTTGAACGGAGCGAGTGAGTGGGTGGCGGCATTTTACAGTTATCCGCTCTATCTGTATTTGGATTTTGCCGGTTACTCGGCCATGGCCATTGGGTTTTCCCTACTGGTGGGTGTCTCTTTGCCGGTCAACTTCAATAAGCCTTTTCTGGCCAGTGATCCGCAGGACTTCTGGCGCCGCTTTCATATCACGCTGGGTGAGTGGCTGCGTGATTACTTCTTTAAGCCTTTGTATCGCCACTCGGCACGCTGGCCAGGGCTTTCACCGTTGATGCGACAGAACATCGCTCTGTTCCTCACTTTTCTTTTGATGGGATTGTGGAATGGCCCGCGCAAACAGTTTGTCATCAGCGGTGCTCTCTTCGGGATTTATTCCGTCGTGCACAATACTTTCGTTTACTACGCTAAACAAAAAGGGCGTGCGCCTGCGACTCGTGGACTCAAGCTGTGGCTGTCGCGTTTGCTGATGGTGCATCTGGCGGCGTTGGCCTTGTTTATTTTTAGCGGTATGCCGTTCAGAGGATGAGGTTTTTATGAAGTTCGATTTCAACAGCGGCAAATGGTTGGAAATGCAAACGCGAAGCGAGGCGTTGGCCGTGATCGGCACCGATCGCCAACTGACCTGGGCGGCGCTTGCGGAAGAGAGCGCTAAGATCGCCGCTCATCTCACTCACGAGCGAGTGCAGGGACACCCCGTTTTGATTTACGGTCATAAAGAAGCGGGCATGATCAGTTGCATATTGGCCTGCTTGCAAGCGCGCGTGCCTTACATTCCGATCGACACCATCGTGCCTGCGGCGCGCGTGCAAGCCATTCGTCAGATTGCCGGCAGCACTCTCGCGCTGTGCCCGGCCGGCGCTCGTGTCGATGGCACTTTCTGTCTAAGTGTGCCGCAGTTCGAGCTCAGTGGTCAGGCGACGGCGCCCGAGGCTTGGCAGGGTGCCGATGACTTGGCCTACATCATTTTCACCTCGGGAAGCTCCGGAGAACCCAAAGGTGTTCAGATCCAACGCGCCAATGTGAATGACCTGGCGGCGTGGACCACCTCCGACGACTTCGCCTTCAGCCGTGAAGATGTGATTCTGAATCAATGCTCGTTTTCTTTCGACGTTTCATTTTTCGATACGGTATCCGCGTTGCAAACAGGCGCCTGTCTGATTTTAAGCTCACCGAATGAGCTTAAACGCCCGCGTCCCTTCAGTGGTGCGCCCGAGGGGTATTCTCCGACCGTGTGGTCGTCAACGCCGAGCTTTCTTTCTTTGGCCCTAACGGCGCCTGGTTTTGACGGCGAAAACTTTCCGCGTTTGCGCCGTTTTTATGTGGCCGGCGAAGTGGTGCACAAGAGCTTGGCGCAGCGCCTTTGGAAGCGTTTTCCCAACGGTGAGCTGTGGAACGCCTATGGACCTACCGAAGCCACGGTGATCACGACTCTGGTGCATGTCACACCTGAAATCGTCGAAAAATATCCGACGGTGCCGATCGGCCGTGTAAAGCCCGGCGTCGCTATGCCCACCACGGCGTCTGACGGCGAGAGTGAAGGCGAGCTGTGGATTGTGGGCGCCAACGTTTCGCCGGGATACCTTAACCGGCCCGATCTGAATCAAACACGCTTTGCCACTAAAAACGGTCAACGCGCCTATCTCACTGGAGATTTGGGCTACCACAGAGATGGACTGGTGTTTTATCAGGGCCGTGTCGACTCACAGATTAAGCTGCATGGCTACCGCATTGAGCTGGAGGAAATCGACAGTCATGTGGCCTCTGTCCATGGTGTCGACTCCGCCGCCACCATCGGTCTGCAGCGCGACGGCGATGTGAAGAAGCTGGTGTGCTTTGTAAAATGTAAGCCGGATGCGCCCGCCAACGTTCTTGATCGGGTGCGTGAGGATTTAGGCAAGACGCTGCCGTACTACATGATTCCGGCGGACTTCCGGCGCATCGACGAGATCCCGCACAACACCAACCACAAAGTGGATCGCGTGGCGCTGGCCAAGATCTTGGGGCTGTGATAAGCCTGCCGCATGTCGAAATTTAAGAACGCTTTGATCAGTGTCTCCGACAAAACCGGTCTCGTGGATTTTATCAAACCATTGTATGAGCAGGGGATGAGGTTGGTCTCGACCGGCGGTACGGCTCGCACGCTGCGTGAAGCCGGTATGCGCGTGATCGACGTGTCTGAGCAGACCGGATTTCCTGAGGTTATGGACGGTCGGGTAAAGACCTTGCATCCCAATATCCACATGCCCCTCTTGGCGCGCGACAGTCACCCTGAGGACATGCGCTTGCTGCAAGAGAACGACCTTGAGCCCTTCGATCTGATCATTGTGAACCTCTACCCCTTTGAACAAACGTTGGCGACGCGCGCTTCGCAGGCCGATTTGATAGAGAACATCGATATTGGCGGCCCCAGTCTGTTGCGTGGGGCTTCAAAAAATTTTGAACGCATCACCGTTGTTGTCGACCCGGAAGACTACGCTTATCTGGCGCAGACGGATTACATCTCTCTCGACGATCGTCAGCGTTTGGCGGCGAAGGCCTTTGCTCACGTCAGTTCGTATGACGCCATGATTTCGCAAGCGCTGGCTCCACAGCAGTTGTTTCCGAACTTCTCTTTGGGTGGAACGCGTATTCAAGCTTTGCGCTATGGGGAAAACCCGCACCAAAAAGCCAGTTGGTACAAGCGCCGTGGCGCTCAAGCCGGTTGGCACGAAGCTAAGATTCTACAGGGCAAAGAGCTTTCTTATAACAATCTGCTTGATCTTGAATCGGCTCTGCAGCTGGTGCGCGATCTCGATGGTCCCTCGGCTGTGGCGGTAAAACACAACAACCCCTGTGGCGCGGCTACCGCTGAAACCCTGGATGCGGCTGTCGAGAAATGCCTGACCTCCGATCCAGTCAGCGTGTTCGGTGGCATCGTGGCTGTCAATCAGCCGGTCACGGTGGGCGCGGCGGAAGCGCTCGCGAAGATTTTCCTCGAGTGCGTGGTGGCACCGAGCTATTCGCCGGAGGCGCTGCAAATCTTTGCGAAGAAGAAGAACGTACGCTTGCTCGAATGGAAGGGCATGGGTATCCGCGATGATTTCTGGCGCATTCAAACCATTCAAGGGGGCTTCTTGATTCAAGAGCCGGATCACGTTCACTTGTGGAATCCGGAATGGAAGATTCACGGCGCGGCCCCTTCACCACAAGTGCGCTCCGATTTAAGTTTCGCTTGGGCCGCAGTGGCCGCTCTTAAAAGCAATGCCATCGCCATTGCCGAGAACAAGCAGACCTTAGGTCTAGGCATGGGGCAAACCAACCGGGTGGACTCAGTGGAGTTGGCGATCGGTCGCATGCGTAAATTTCATCCGCAGGCCTCGACTCCGGTCTTGGCGAGCGACGCCTTCTTTCCCTTTCCGGACTCGATTGAACTGATTCATCAGGCGGGGATTCGTTGGGTGATTCAACCGGGAGGCTCGATGCGTGATGAGGAAGTGCTTGGTCGGGCCAAAGACCTGGGCGTAAACCTTATCCTCACTGGGCAACGCCATTTCCGCCATTGACGCGATCTGTAAACGTGACAGTTAACAGGGCTTGAGCGACCATTACTATAGATGGCGCAAGATGAAGTGCTCTGGCTGATCAAGAGCAGTGGTCGAATTCTAGGTCCCTTTCGCAGCGAAAAGGTCGGCGAGCTTTTGCGCACGCGTGAGATCTCTGTCCTCGATGAAATTTCTCCGCCGATGCGGCGTTGGCAAACGATTCAGTATCACGAAGAGTTTCGCCCGGTGGTCGACTCGCTCCGCAAAGCCAACTTAAGCGAGCGTACGGAGGCCACTTGGACTCCTAACAGCACTCAACTCACTCAAACGCTGACCGAAGTCGAAGGCGCCGGTGAGTTGACGGAAGAGATCACCGACATTGATGGCTTCAGCGCCACGGGAAAAGAGATTGTCGTGCACAACGTGCAGGAGCAATCACACGCCTCGCACACGCAGAGCGGTGGCCGTTATCAGGCTGCTCAAGGGCAGAACACGGCTATTCAACGTCAGGTCGAGAAGACGACACGCGGGTTGTGGATCATTACGGTTCTCATTCTTGTCGCCGCCGCGGCTTTTATTTTTCAACGGCGCATGAGCACCGGTGCTTTTGATATCAAGCCCACGGCGACCAGTCTCAAGCAAACGGTGATCGGTCACATTCAAGCCGGCCGTTATAGCGAAGCTTTGCGCGATCTGAAAAGCTACTACTCCGATCCGCTGCAGTCGGGTGATTTGGCGATTTACTATGGCGGTCTGCTTGTTCATCTAGAAGGGCAAACTCTTCTTGGCCGTCGACTGTTCAATACGGTTTTGGCGACTAAGCGTCCGGAGGTCAAACAGGCGTACACCGGGCTAGGCGTGGCGGATCTGATGGACGGTCAGTTGGATTCCGCGCAAGAAAACTTCGACCGCGCGCTCAATTTGGATCCCGAGTATGTTCCGGCCATTGTTAACCTGGCCGCCGTCAGTTTGCAAAAGGGTGACTATGCGGGCGCCAAGCAGAAGGCTTTTCGTGCCTTGCGTTTGAATCCGGCTCAGGGCGAAGCCTTGTTGATTTTGGCTGAGGCGCAGCTGTACCTTTTCAAACGCAGCGCTAATCCTAATGAGCTCGTGCAGATCTCGCGCTTGCTCAGTGATTTCCGTTTGCGCAGCTGGGACTTTGCCGGCGAAATGGATTTTTATCAGCTGTACTTTGATTTCCTAAGGCGGACCTCGGGTTTAGAGGAGAAACTGCGTGCCTATTTGGACAGTGACCCGCGCTTGACGGCGGATCATCGGCACAATCTGTTTATATATCGTGGCCGTACGCAGTGGAAAATCCTGGCGCGCTTTTGCGAGCAGATGGCCGAGAAGATGAGTGAAGAGCCAAGGGTCTCGGCTTTTTTGGCTTCTTGTTACGCGCGCGAAGCCCGATGGGACTCGGCTCGTCGTTCGATCGAAAAGGCCGTGCATCAATCGCCGAAGGACCCGTTGATCCAAGCCTGGTACTCGTATGTGTTGCGTGAGTCGGGCGATGCGGATCAAGCCAGTGTGGTACTGGGTTCGGCGACGCAAGCCAATCGCAACGGTGAGTATGTGTTGCCGGTGCTGATGCAAGCGCGCTTTTGCCAGCAAACCGGAATGTCACAGTGTGCCCGCAGCAACTGGCAGAAGATTTACGAGAACAATATGGATTATTTGCCCGCCGTTGCTGGCATGGCCTGGGCCAATGCGGATATCAAATCGAACAATGAGGCCGCTAAACTGATGAACAAAGGTTTGCGCCTTTCGCCCGAATACATCCCTCTGCTGGAGCTGCGCCAGAAGGCGGAGAGCGAAGGCTGGTATGCGGGCAATTGAATTTAGCCTGCTCCTCACACTTGTTTTGTCGACGTTCCCCCTTTTCGCCAGTGAAGAAAAGCCACATGCGCCAGCGGAGGGACATGAAAGCGAACGCATGGCTGAACACAACGCGCGTACCAGCAGCCGTGATGTGAAAATTCCGCGCGCCCTGGTCGGCAAAATTGAAGAGGAATACAAAGCCTATCTAACTAAGCTCGAAGGCGGAGCCAAACGTGAGGCGATCAAACGCGCGTTGATCAACATCAATGCGGAGCTAACGCAAAAGCATCCCGGTGCGTTGCATGAGAATACGCGAATTAGCACACCTACGGGCGGCGGAGTTGTTGATTTGAGCGAGATGGTCACACCGGTGCGCGGGGCGTTTCGCCTGAAACTCGTAGCCCGCAAGGAGAACGGCTCGCCGCTCACGACCGCGCGCGTATTCTTTGTCAGTCGGGCTAAGACGCGTATACTGGCCGGCGAGGAGTATGGCGCCGGCTGTGACAAGTACATGGATATTTCGACTCAGTTTCATAAAAAGTGGGAAAAGGGGATGGATCTCTACACCGCGGATCAACGCTACCTCTCGGTCATCGGTGGAACTTTCATTTTTGCTGAGTACGATAAAGATGCGCTCTACGTGGGCAGTGTGACATTTACGGATTCGCGTCACCCAGGGCTGTTGTGTGAGTAAGCGTTTGATTCGCGAATTCAAAGAAAAAGACCATGTGCAGACCGCGTTTTTGGTTACCGAGAAAAACGCCGGTAAAGACAGAAACGGCAAATCCTTTCTCAGTCTCACGCTGGCCGATGCTTCAGGCCACGTGAACGGTCGCATGTTTGAAAAGGCCGATGAAGCCGCAGCGACTTTTGAAGTCGGCGATGTGGTTTGGCTCAAGGGCTTTGTGCAGCTGTTTCAAAATCGCAAACAGTTGATCGTGCACGAGGTGCGCAAAGCACAAGACGGCGAGTACGATATGGCTCAGCTGGTGGCCGATCTGGGCGGCGATCCGCGCAAACATCACGCTGAACTTTTAGAGCTGGTGGCCGGTCTGAAAAATGAATACGTGCGCCAGATTCTGCACGACACTTTGACCGAACCGCGCATGCAAGAGATCTTACTGCGCGCTCCGGCCGCGAAAACCATCCATCATGCCTATCGCGGCGGTCTGATCGAGCACATACATTCGATCGTCAGCCTGATGGACGGCGTGGCGAAGCACTATGGCTTTTTGGATCGTGACCTTTTGGTGTTCGGCGCGATCTATCACGATATCGGAAAGATCTACGAACTCGATCTTACCGACGGCATCCACTACACGCAGAGCGGCCGACTCGTCGGTCATATGGTTTTGGCCTGCGAGATGATCGACAAAATGGCGGCCAAGATTTCCGGATTCCCCGACGATCTACGCGATGTCTTAAAGCACATCGTGTTGTCCCATCACGGTAAGCTCGAGTACGGCTCGCCCAAGCTGCCCATGCTGCCTGAGGCGGTCGTGGTGTCGATGATTGACGATCTGGATTCGAAGATGAACACGTTGTTTCATTTCTTGAAGAACGAGACGCAGAACGTGCCGCCGACGGAAAAATGGAGTCACTACCATCCGGGTTTTGAACGTTATTTTTTCCTCGACTTCTTTCGTCGCCAACAGGGACAGGGCTAAGGTCGAGCGGATTTAAAGTTCCGGGGCTCTGTTCCGAAAAGAGATTAAGAGGGGGTTCCTATGAAGTTCATGATTGCTGCCGCATTTGCTGTCTTGGCTGCTGGTGCCGCTCTCTGGTTGATGAAGCCGTCCAAACCGACGGTGGAAAGCCCCAAATACAGTGTTGTTGAGCCAGAAACCAAAGTGCGGCCCGAGCGTTTTGAAGCCATGAAGTTTGATCCGTCGGCAACACGCATGCCGGCGTCCACCAACAAATAACGTCTATTTCGCGGGAAGAATTAAAACCACCGGCTCGGCATCATCAAATGGGCCGTGCTTGGCGAGATCGCGTCCAAAAGCGCGCACCACGCGCTCTTTTTCCTGCGTGAGGTTCAGAGCTAAAACACAAAAACGGTCACCGAAGTTGGTTGACAGATCTTCCACGAGTTTAGCGCAGCGATAGGGGGTTTCCATCACGATGCAGGCACGTCTTTCGCGTTTGAGTTCATTCAACGCTTGGGCGCGCTGTTCGTTTTTTGCCGGTAGGAAGCCAAAGAAGGTAAACGCATCGACGCGCACTCCGCACACGCTCAGCAGCGCCATTAGACTGGAAGCTCCTGGCAAGGCATGTACTGGGACTTCCGCGTCGTAGCAGGCGGCCACTAAGTCGGCACCCGGATCACAGAAGCCCGGAGTTCCGCAATCGCTGACTAAGGCCACGTTCTTCTCGCGACATTCATTCACAAAATGCTCGATATCGGCGGGACGTGAATGCTCGTTGAGCTGATCCATGGCACGGGCTTGAACACCTGCCGCCTTCAAGATCTGGCGTAAAGCTTTAAGCTCTTCGCCGATGATCAGATCTGCGGAGCGCAGCTGTTCCAGCGCACGAGTGGTGATATCTCCGGTATTCCCAATAGGTGTTGCGACGACGAAAAGGGCCATGCTAAGGTCGCTATCACAATCGTTATGCGTTGGAAAGTGCTCAAATCCAAAGATATCTTCAAAAGCCGCTTCTTCCGCCTGCGCGTGGATGAGTGCGAACTGCCGGACGGGCGTATCATGCCCGATTACTACGTGATGGAGTTCGTTGACTGGGTGAATGTGGTCGCTCTCACTGAAAGCGGACAGATGGTCATGGTCGAGCAGTATCGCCATGGCGGCGACGATATCTTTTTAGAAGTTCCTGGCGGCAGCACCAATATGCGGGGCGAGGACACGCAGTTGGCGGGCCTGCGCGAACTTTTGGAAGAGACAGGCTATGCCCCGCAAGAGACTCTCTACTTAGGTTATCACTATCCCAACCCCGCCCTGCAGACCAACCGTATGCATACCTACCTGGCGCTTGGCTGTCGCAAAGTGCAAGAGCCCGAACTCGATCCGTTTGAGGACTTGAAGACTGTGCTGTTGCCGGCACAAGAGGTGATGGACAAATGGATGAGCGGTGAGATCAAGCATTCTATCATCGCCTCGTCTTTGGGGTTGGCTTATAAACCGTTGCGCGACCGCGGCCTTATTTCGTAGGCAGACCGATTTTATAGTCTGGTGTGATCGTAGGGAGATCGAGAGGCTCAGCGGCTTTGCCCGAGTGGGCCGACTTAACAAACACGATATGAATCTGCGGCAATGCCATGCGCACTTCGGCAATAATCACCGGTTCATTCTCGAAGAACCAAATATGATCGTAGTCATGCACTAGTTCTTTCAGAACGGTGACCTTATAGTTTTCATCGCTCTGTAGATCGCTCGGTTTCATATGCAGCATGGTCTCGTTGAATAGAGGAAACCCGTGATGATAAAGCGCTCGCAAGGTGCCCTCGCGCATGCTGCCATGATTACGGCCGGTGAGATAAAGGATCTCGGCGCCAAGGCTGCGAAGCGCGTTCACATACTCGTTGGCCGAGGGATATAAGATATCTTTGTCCAAAAAATGGCTGGCGAAGAAATGTTTGCGCCAATAGTTGCGGATCGCAAGGCCGAGCTCTTCGGACGGCTTGAGCTGAGTGCGGGCTATGACCTCACGCACGCTGTAGTCCGAAGGCAGAACTTCGATCGAACGCAGAATTTCCGCGGGCTCGGCAAACTGAGTGGCGAAGGTGGGATCATGGCCCAGCTGGCGTAAAATGTGTTGGGTACGCGAACTCACGCAAAACAACGTCGAGTCCAAGTCGAAGACCACGGCCACTCGCGAACGCGCGGCCTCTTGGCGAACGTTTTCAGCTATGGTGAGGAGGGGGTGCGGGCTTTCCATTCCTGCTATCCTAGCAGGGTGAATCAGAGATCGGCCAGGATTTCCACATCGTAGTCGGCCAACGTCACCGGTTGCCCACTTTGTGGGTGCAGTTTCTGCAGACCCAAAACGCCGTAGCTTTGTAGTCGATAGGACCAATAGGCGCGCTCTTGCAGAACACGTTGGTAGTGGCCTTTGTCGATGCGACCTTGTCGCCAGAGGTTTTCCGCCTGTTGTGAAAAAGGATCTTGGCGAATAATTTTGAAAGCCTCTTGAAGGGCTGGATTGGCGTCGCCTTTCACGTAGGCATCCAAAATCTGATAACGCATGTACAGGGCATGAGTCAGTTGAAACAAACGTTGGCGTTGGTGCGCGGTCACCTGTTGTGAATAACTGGATGAAACGCGGAAGTCGGAAGGAACCTGCACGCCATTTTCAAGCACCGACTTCAGGTGAGCAAAGAGATAGTGGTCAAGCAGGGCATCGTTATCTTCGTCGGAAAACTGAGCGTTCTTGCTGTCGCGATATTTGTAGTAGCTCGAGTAGGCTCGGGCCACCATGTAGGCCTGACGTTCCGCCTCTTCGCGCGCCATCGTCGCCGTGATCAGGGCGCGACGAATGGAATCAAAACGGTAGTCTTCTTCGATCAGGCGATCGAAGGCCAAGCGATTCTCAGCGATTTCGGATTGAATGCGAGAGTCGAAGGCGTAGTCAGTGACAGGATCAATCACATACACTTGCGCCAGCAAAGCCCATCCTAGAATGACGGGGAACTTCACCAGCAATGAGGCTTTTTTCTCTGGTCCGGCGAAGGCGCGTACAACGGCATTGCTGGGTTTGTCGGCCAAAACATTGAACAGACCACTGAACGGCGCGGGCCAACCGCGGGCCGAGACAAATCCGTAAAAGCGTTCAGGTGGATCGCCTTTGGAGGGAGCGACAAGCAGGCGCAGCCCGCGACTCTCGCGCACCTCAAGAGCATATTTTTTGACGGAAGAAAGCGCGTCGGAGCAAATGCCGGCATGGGCTGCCGGCGTGCTCAAAGACAGAACCAAGAGTAGGGAAAGGAACGACTGTCTCATAACCTTTCCCTGCTCTTTCTTAGTTGCCTAGGATTGCGCGAATCTGTTCGGCCGAGAAACCGACCACCGGAGTCAGGCCGGGGTTAGCATCCAAGATGTTAAAAATGTAAACGCGCGAAGCGATGTCGAGACCGAGCAAAACGCTGGTGCCGTAGCGAGCCACACGCACAGCTTTGGACAGGTAGCCTGCTTCTTGAGCAGCGATCAACGCCATACGCGAACGTTCGGCCACAGCTTCTTCCGCTTTAACAATCAGCGCAGCTTTTTCTTGAGCCGAGACCACGCCGTTGGAGGTCAAGAATTGCAACTCTTCCGCAGCACTGGGAAGGCGTGGATCGACCGGCAACACTTTGGGAATGTAAGCGGTAGCTTCACTGCGAGCGATCACCGCAGCTTGCGCTTCGATACGAGCATTGCGTTCGATTTCCGAAGTAGGAAGGCGGCGAGTCAAAGCCAGTTCTTTCTCGGCGGCAGCGAGCGCTTTTTCTTCTTGCGCCAATCCGGGCCACACCATTTTTGCAACACCCGCTTCGCTCAATCCGAGAAACACTTGAGTTAAGCGACCGGTAGCCGGTTGATTGAAAATCTCGCGCGGATCGCGCAGTCCTGCGCCCATTGCGTCAAACGAAATGATAGAGAGCAAAGAAAAAAGTACCAGCTTCTTGTGCATGTATGTCCCCTTGTTTGATTTGGTATTGCAGACTTAAAACGCTTGCAGCAACCGTTCCGGAAAAATACCGCAGCGGAAATTGCCCAAAACCGTCGACCTTTTTGACTCTGGCGGTGTTGTCGATCTCGACAGTTTTCCGCAAACTCTCGCCGGCTGTCTCAATCCGAGGCACTGCGTTGTAACCCCAATCGATTTAGCCGGTTAGCCCTTGAGCCATACTGCATCCAGACCGATGGAGAGTTGTTAAAAAGGAAGTGGACTATGAAGTATTTGGTGTCTCATCAGGGTGAACAAACAGGTCCGTTTACTTTGGAAGAGATCGTCGCGCAGGTCCGCGGCAAGCAGTTGGAGTTGTTCGATTATATCTACGATGAGCAAAAGGACGATTGGATTCTTTTGCTTGAGTTCCAACCCCTCGCTGCGAAGCTGAAAAACAACAAACCCAACCGCCCGCCGACGGTGGGTACCGGCACGACTAAAACAACCGCTCCGACCGAAGAGGTCGTTGAAGTGCGTTTGAATGTCAGTGCACAAAATGTAAGCGCCGAAAGCGTAAGCGCTGAAAGCATCAGCCCGCCGCCGACGAGCGCTCACGCCGTTACGGAATGGTTTGTGTTGAAAGGCGAAAACCGCTTTGGTCCCTTCGCTTTCAAAGACGTCGTTAAAATGCTGCAACAAAAAGTCGTATTTCCTTTTGATTTTATCTGGCACGCCGGAATGCAGACATGGCAGCGCGTGGCCGAGATCGCGGAGTTCTCCCCAGCCAGCATCCGCGCTTTGTATGGTAAGGCCGATGGTAAAGACGCATTCGTGCAACGTCGCTTTCAACGCCAACAGTACAGCGGCCGTGTGATCATCCACGACAATATGTCGTTGTGGAAAGGTCAGGGCACGGAGATCTCGCGCGGCGGTGTCGGTATTACTATGGCGAACAGCATGGTGTTGCCGGGACAACAAGTGAATGTGCACTTCAACTCGCAGGACGGTTGGCCCGCGTTCAATGCCATTTGTGAAGTGGTTAGCAAGAAATTCGTCAACGACAACACTCCCGTGGAATACGGTCTGCGTTTCTTGAGCCTAAGTCAGGAAGTGCAAGATGAGCTGTATAAGAAAGTGGCTTAATTGTGAAGATGTTGAGCGCAACTCTTAAACTGTTGGTTTGCTTGAGCCTTGGCCACACGGCCATGGCGGCGCAGCCTGCCGTGAAGAAAGCGAAGAAGCCGGCTGCAGCTAAAAAGGCAAAAGCCAAAGGCAAGAGCGCGGAGGTTTCCGCGGTTGCGGCTGAGCCTGCGGCTAAAAAGGTGACCACCCCGCTAGATGAGTTGCGTTTGGTTGAAGGCGATGAGCAGGGCAATGAAGTGAAGAGTTTGAAGGCCGAGCTGCTGGTGACCAAAGCCGAGCTACAAGCCATTGCTCAAGCACAAAAGCTTTTGAAGAAATATAAGAACACCGCTCTTGAGCCCGAAATCCAGTTCCGCCTGGCTGAGCTCTATATGCGCAAATCCAAAACCGATCGCTTCTTTGAAGTGCATCGCGAGTCGGAAACCGTGGTGCGCTTGGCGCCCCGCCAGGTCAAGGAATCTTCATCACGGTCCAGCGTTCAAAACGCCGTTAATATATATAGTATGATTCAGAATAGCTTTCCCAGCTTTGCGCAAATGGACTTGGTTATTTTTAACCACGCCTTTGCGCGCCAGGCTCTGGGGCAAGAGAAGGACGCTGAAGGTCTTTACCAGAATCTGATCAACAAACACTCCTCATCGCCACTTGTGCCCGATGCTCATTTGGCAATGGGTGAAATCGCTTTTAACCGCAGTCAGTTTGCCTTGGCTTTGGATCATTTCAACGCCATTCGCAAGTATCCTGAAAGCCGCGTGTACCCATACGGTCTCTACAAAGCCGCATGGACACACTATAATATGCGCGATGCGGAAAAGGGCTTGAAGAAATTGGAAGAGGTTGTGGCGTTCGGCAAATTCGTCGAGCAGTCCAATACCGATGCGCGTTTGGATCTGCGTAAAGAAGCTCTCAATGACATGACCTTGTTCTACGAGGACGTGTATCCGGCCAAAGACGCCTACAAATACTTCCGCGAACAGGCGGGTGCTGAAGAAGTTGGGCCTATCCTTTTGAAGATGGCCACTTTGTATGAGCGTCACTCGCGTTTCAACGATCAACGCGTGGCTTTGCAGCAGTTTGTGCAAGAGTTGCCCAAATCTCCGTTGTTGCCCAAAGTGCATACCGACCTGGTGTTGGCTTACGATCATCTGCGTGAAAAAGACCAAGCGGTCAAACGCATGGAGGATTTCTCGCAGTTATGTAAGGACGACGGTCGTTGGGTGAAGTCGCAAGTCAAGAACAGCGAGGAAGGCAAAAAGCTTTCGAGTGAATGCTTGACCGGATTGAATGACACGGCTTTGAAACTGGCACGTAAATGGCTTCGCGCTTGGAAGAAACTGCCGAGCGATACGAGCTACGCCGACGCTTCTGAGAAAGCGTTTGAAATCTATCTACGCACGCCGGCCGACAACGATGACTACAATGAGTCGCGCTACGCTTACGCCGATCTGTTGTTTTCACGCAATAAGTTCCGCGCGGCCAGCACGCAGTACGCTCAGGTTAGCCGTTCAGGCAAAGCTGCGAAGCTGGGTCACGATGCCTCTTACGGCGCTATCGTGAGCTTGGAAAAAGCAGTGGGTGAAAAGTGGTCGTCGGATGACGAAAAGTCGTTTCACCAGTTGGCGACGGAGTACGTGCAAAAAAATCCCAAGGGCGCCTATCGCCTGGATATCGAATACAAAATGGCGTTGTTGGCTTATGAGCGTAACCGTTACGACGAGGCCGCGCCCACATTTGTACGCCTTGGTCGCGAATTCCCCACTCAAGAAAAAGGTATGAAGTCGCAAGACCTCTACTTGGATATCTTGAACCTAAAAAAGGACTATCGCGGCATTCGCAACTACACCACGGAGTTGATGAAGTTGAGCGCCGATCCGACCCGTGGCCAGAAGATGCAGAAACTCTACGAACAAGCCTATTTCCTCGAGATCCAAGGCTTGGAAGAGAAGAATCGTTTGAAAGAGGCTCTGGCTGAGTATCTGGCTTTCGCCAAGCAGAACCCGAGTTCAGATCTGGCGGAGAAAGCCGTATGGAATGCCATGCAGTTGCAGTTCAAGACCGGCGATCTGTGGAATGGAGCTAAGACGGCCGAACAATTCGCCACTCAGTTCCCCAAATCGCCGCAGGCTGTGAACTCGCTTCTGCGCGCCGCACAGACTTTTGAGCAAATGGCGCAGCTCAGTGAAGCCGCCCGCGTTCTGACCAAACTGGCGGCCAAAGACGAAAAGGCTTCGGCGCGCTGGAAAGAGCTGGCTGCTGATTTCCATGCCTTGCAAGACGAGATGCCGGCGGCCCGCAAACTGTATGGCGAGTTGAAGACCAACGCCAACGCCGAACAGCGCGTGAAGATCATGCGCAAACTCGAGGCGTTGGAGAAAAACTATGGTTCGGAGCAATCGCACGCCGAAGTGTTGCGCGCCATGATCGATCAGAACATCCAACCGCAGGCCAATCTGGCCCGCGTGGAGTTGGCTGAAAAGATGTACGCCAAGAATCAGCTGACCGAAGCTTTCAACGAGGCTCGTCGCCAGCAGACCTCGAGCATGCCGAAGGATCTCAAAGCCCGTTTGCGTTTGATTCAAGCCAAAGTGCTTGAGCAGGAGTTCTTAAAACAGAGCGTGAAGTCGCGCGCCGAGCGGGTGGGTTCTGTTCTGGCCATCAAGACCGAGAAACTCGTGAAGGCGCAAGAAGCTTTGCAAGACACGATCAAACTGGGTAACGCCCGTGTGTCGATGGAAGCTTTCGAGCGTCTCTATGGTTGCTACGCTCACTATGTTAAAGCTCTTAAAGAAATGCCGACTCCGGCTGGACTTACGGCCGAGGATGAAAAGGCGTTTCGTGCGGAAATCGACAATCTTGTCGTGCCCCTCGAAGAAAAGAGCGTGGATACACTAGCGCAAGCCGTTCAGTTCGCGCGCAAACAGCCGTTCTTAGATAGTACAGCTGTGCGATTGGAAAATGAATTGAACGTACTTAACAAACAAGTGGTGATCAATGTGGCCCCGTCGCTGACCAAGCCGGAAGTGATGTTGCCTGTTGTCGCGGGGGTAGGCCCATGAAAAGACTAGTTCTTGCGATCACCGCACTGGCCTTTTCAGCTTGTGCCAGTGGTCCGCAGAAGAAATCTGAAGAGACGGTCAAAGCCACATATACGGAAAAGGTGAATGCCATTTCCTTGGACGATCAAAGATCGGGCGTTTGCCCGAACGAGAGCGTTTATCAAAAAGAAGAATGGCGCAAGATCGTCCCCATGGCCAATGCTTGCGTGAAAGCCAAAGATTGGAATCAGTTGGAAAAGATCGGCAACCACTTGGCTAAGACCGCGCCGCTCACTCCGTGGGGTGCGTACTATATGAGTTTGGTGGCCACTATGCGCAAAGATTATCCGCGCGCTCAGTGGATGCTGGAGCTGGCTTTGAAGAAAGCTCCGAATGAAGGCCTTTTCCATTACGAACTCGGTCGTTTGTTCTGGGAGCAAGGCGATGAGGCCGGCGCCATCAAAGAAATGAAACTGGCTTCGGAGCTGAATCCAGCGCTGACGGACGCACACTATGTGATGGGTCAAATGGCGCTGCGTTCGGACGATTTGTCGTTGGCGCGCAAGATGTTCGGTAAGGCCCTGGCGAACGAGTCTCGTCATGCACCGGCACTTTTAGGTGCGGCCGAAGTGGAGATTAAAGCCAAAGACTACGACAAGGCTGAAAGCTTGTTGAATCAAGCGATCGTGGCCAATCCGCGCAGTTCAAAGGCCCGTCTGGCGCTCGGTCAAGTGCAAGAGCTGCATTTGAAAAAGGCGCAAGAGGCTTTGCAAACCTATCGCGATCTCAAGCAGCTCGGCACCGAGCGCAAACTGGACGAAAACGTTCAGTCGATGAACCTGGAAGAAAAAATCCAGACTCTTGAAAAGAGTCTGTCGCAGGTGAACAAGGGGAGCCAAGTGAACTCTCGTAAACCGGCGGAAAGGCAGGTCAGCAAATGAGACATTTAATCCTACTCGTTTTGGCGGCAAGCCTTGCGCTTCCTGTGTTTGCGGACGGCGAGAAAAAAGAGACCAAGAAAAAGGTCACCTATCGCAAAACGCAAGAAGTGAACTTTGATGAAACGGGCATTGATGGACAGGTGCGGTCCCCGGACGGCGCTTATCTCTTGCAGAAGAGAGGCGTACAGTTTCTTCCTCTCTATAAAGTGAATAACCAATTCGAGAAGAACATGCTCGAATCGGTTGAGTACTTGAGGTAATGGCAATGAAAAAGCAGGCATTACAGGTTGAGCATAAGTTTAAGAACCGGGTTGTAGGCGTTCACCTTCTCGAAGGTGTACGCACGGCAACCATTGGTTCTTCACGCACGGCCGACATTCGCCTGTTGGGCGATGAGGTCTCTGGCCTGCATGCGGCGTTCGATCTGCTGGAAGAAAAATGGAAGCTTTGTGATCTGGGCAGTAAATCGGGTACCTGGGTCAACCAAAAGCCGGTGATTGAATACGATGTTGAAGGCGCTACTGTCATACACATCGGAAATCACCAGCTGAAAGCCACGCCTCATATTTTGGAACGCGAGCTTTTCGCCACGGCTTTGGATCAGGGCTTGGGGCAGAACACCTACCATCAGGTAGTCGTTTTGCGTAAAGGTCTTCTGCATCGCTCGCTCTTGCTCGACAAGTCCGCCTCTTATGACACGGGATTGAGTGAATTCGGTGTGGTGCCGGCACCGACAGGTGGCGAATGGACCGTGACCGAAAAAGGCGAATGGACCGTCAAGCAACGTTTGACCAAGTCGGATGTGCTTAAAGGTGCGGATTCGGCTGTGGAAGAATCCAAACGCCCGACGCCGGCCATCGCCGCTCTGGTTTTGGTCTTGCTGTTGATCGTTGCGACCATCTTGGTCCCGCAACGCCCCAATGATGAATTGAAAACACTGACTCCGGAGATGCAGAACCAGTACACGCGCATGATCTTTGATGGACAAAAAGTCCGTCAGAAGAAAGCCGTGGCGGAGAAGATGCGTAAGAATCTGCAGGGTCAATCGAATCAAGGTGTGGCTAAAAACACTCCCGGCGGCGATGCGGGCAGCAAAGCGGCTGGTGGTACGAAAGCTCCTCCCGGCGCCAAAGTGGTGTTGAATTTGAAGAACGCAGGTTTGGGTGCGATGATCGGCAAAGTGGCCGCACGCGCAGCGAAGACGGCGTCGTTAGTGCAATCGGCTGGTGTTTCGGCGGACTCCGCAGCTTCATCGGGTCGCGCTCTTGGTTTGGGTGGTGGCTCGGCGCTGGATAAACTCGGCGGAGGCGGCGGCGGTACAGGCACGACGATGAAAGTCGGTGGCCTTGGTACGGCTGGCAAGGGCGGCGGCTCTTCGGGCTACAAAGGCACGGGCGCTTTGAGCCTTGGCAACATCGGTAATGCTGAAGTCGGAGTTTTGGAAGAAGAGAGCGAAGTGGACGGCGGTCTGGACAAAGAGGCCATCGCTCGCGTGATTCGTTCACAGCTCGGTCAGATCCGCTACTGCTATGAGCGTCAGCTCAGCGCCAACCCGGATCTGTACGGCAAAATTATGGTCAAGTTTACGATTGGTGCTGCAGGTAGTGTTGTGGCCCAAGCGATTGGTAACACGTCTTTAAACAACGCCATGGTCGAGGGATGTATTCTGAGGCGTATTGCGGGATGGCAGTTCCCCACTCCAAAGGGTGGAACGAACGTGCTAGTCACATACCCGTTCTTGTTTAAGAGCACGAAATAGCCGGACGTCCGGGCCCAAAAGGTAGGGCCTAACATTTCCGGAAATATACGTGATCTGAGGGCAAGTAACGCGTGGTGTCCCCGCAAATAACATACGATCCTTAAGGAGGGATCTATGGCAACGCGGAATACATCTCTGTACGGCTTCGCTATTGGCGCGCTCAGCGCAGTGGCGTTGGTTTCAACAACCTCTTTCGCTCAAGGCAAGAAGGCGGTGGCTCCCACTGCACCTAGCGCTTCGGCACCGACAGCACCCGCTGCCGGAGTCAAAAAAGGCGAAGACAAAGTCGATATCTCTGATTTGGAGAACAAGTACTGGGCGCCGAAGGACACGGATTTCTCTGTTGTTCAGAACCGAACGTACTCGAAGGATGGTCGGTTCTTTTTGACCGGGCATTTCGGTCGACCGATCAACGACCAGTGGAGCGTAGGTAACGTCGCGGGGCTTTCGGTTAACTACTTCTGGTCTGAGCGCTTTGGTGTACAGGCCACCCATGTGATGGGAAGCATGGCGAACAATGAGGCTTCTGACTTCATCGCATCGAACTACGGCTCAGGTATCTACGCTGATCATAACCGATTTGTGAACTATACCGGCCTCGCGTTCAATATCGTTCCGTTCTACGCCAAGATGAGCTTCTGGGGTAAAAAAATCATTTACTTTGATATGGCCATCTCGCCGACGATTGGTACCACGACGTATGAGCAGCAGATCGAAAATGGTGGAAGCCGCAAGAAAAGTGCTTTCACCTACGGTTTGGATGTGACTCAGTACTTTTTCTTTACCAACTACTTCGCCATTCGTGCCGATTTGAAAAACCAGTTTTTGACGGAAGAAATAGCTCGCTATCACACCTCGGGCGGCATCCCGACCGGTGGCAAGGTTAAGGACGATTCAAGAATAGATACGCTGTTCTTACTTGGCCTAACGTTCTTCTATTAGAGGAGAGGGACTTATGAAGTCTCAGTTCTACAAACTGTTGTTCGTGATCGCGCTTGGGACCGCAGTGGCCCAGGGCGCGTTCGCTGATCCTGCGGCTCAGGATCAAGGCCTATGGGCCAAGTTCACGACAACGGTGAAGGTGAAAGTCAAAGAGTGGATGGACTACTGGAACACCAAACCAGATGCTCCAGCTCAACAGCAGAATGCGGCCAACAAACAAAATGGCAGTGGCTCAACCAATGTCGGCACCGGAACGACAGCGGCTCCGACACCGCCGGTGACTGAACCTGCATCCGTTACCTCCGCAGGTGCTGGGGCGGGCGCTCCGCTTCCGAATGCTCCGCAACAGCAAACGGCTGCTCCGACGCAACAGCCTGTGGCGGCAAAGCCCGCCATGAATGAGGAAAACAAGGCCCTGCGCCAGCAAAAAGTGTTCGAGCGCAACAAAGGGACAACGCTGCAAGAACTGCAGAGTTTGCGCGACAGCGTAAAAGCCAAGCCCTTGTTCAAGGCCGCTCAACCGGCTCGTCCGGGAAAAACAGTTCTTCCGCGCACCAAAGTCGGTGTGCCGGTAGCGGACTTCAAAAAAATGCGCGCCACCAAAGTGGTTCCCAGACTCGATATTGGCTATGACGTTTTGGTCTCGCGTGAAGACTTCGCCATGGGCGATATTAGTTTTGGCATCGGTCGCCCCAGCGATCTCAAGAAGTTGCCGCAGCCCGCTCAAGTCAGTCAGTCGGACTTTCAAAAAGCTTTAGGTCAGCCGGTGACGAAAGCCTTCGGTGCAAAGGGCCTGCAAGCCAACATGCGCGGTCAAGGCAAGCCTGTGACTAGCGAGAGCATTGCGAAGATCGTTTATGCGATCAAGCCCGTATCCGATGTGGCTTTATTGCCTTACAAGCCGCTGAGTGAAGAGCATCTGAAAATGGTGGCCGCTTTGATCTTATTTGATCGCGGCAATCACTGTCATATGATCATGGGTTTGTTTCACCAATTGGCTTTGAATGAAAAGACCAGGACGGAAGCCAATTACCACTTAGGTGCGTGCGCTGATTCTCTGAAAATGGAGCAAGTGGCGTTTGATCGTCTATCGCAAGTGGTGGCCGCTGAAGACAAAGAGTTCGGCTCTCAGGCTCTCGATCTCTTGGTGAAAGACATCCCCCTGATCTATGAGAAAGACTTTTATCACCTGATCAAAGGTATCAAGAGCTTTAAGAATCTGGTGAGCGAAGCTTCGCAAGACGCCGTCGCCTATCGCACGGCCAAAGGTGCCTACCGCGCCGGTGACTATAAAACGTCGAGCAGCTACGCCGGTCGGGTGAACAGCGGCACAGAGTATTTCGACGAAGCCCGTTTCTTGACGGCTATGAACTCGCTAGCTCTGGGCGACAAGCCGGCGGCCCTCAAGAAGCTCGAAGAGCTTTCCGCCTCCTTGGAAGCTCGCAAGGTGCAGGACAAAAACATCCGCGCTTTGACCGCGGTGAACTTGGCGCGCATGCATTTTTCTCTGAAGAATTATGCCAAAGCGCACGAGTCTTACATGCAAGTGCCGAAAGACCACCCGCTATGGGTGCAAGCTCTGATCGAACAAGGTTGGACGCAAGTGGCGCTTGAAGACTACTCGGGCGCCATCGGTAACATGTATTCGCTGCACTCACCGTACTTCCGTGCGGTTTATCAGCCGGAGTCTTTCGTGGTGCGCACAATCGGTTACTTGAACATCTGCCAATACGGCGATGCTTACCGCACGCTGACTCAGGTAGAAAAAGAGTACCGCGAGGCGCTGGATCGCGTGCGCAGCTATAGCCAGATGAAATCGCAGCCGCTCGATATGTACGCGACGGTAAAGGCCTACATCAAAGGCAAAAGCACCGAGAACGTCGATGGCGTACCCTATCAAGTGTGGCGTGAGATGGCCCGCCGTAAAGACTTCCTGAATCTGCAAACCGCGTTGAACGAAAAGCAGGATGAAGCCCGCCGCTATGACGGCGTGAACGAAAAGATCAAGCAAGAGAAAGCCAATATTCGCTTCTACGCCGAACAAGCCAAGAAGCGTTTTGATCAGTGGAAGGCCCAGCTGGCTAAAATCAATTCGGATCGCAGTTTGGCCAAGAACCGCACGGAGTGGGAGAATAACCTACGCCGCGAGCGCGATCTGACCATCGGTCACCGCTTCAAACTGCAGATTCTTGAACTCAGCCGCCAGGGATTCTTGGACTTTCAAGGTAAGGCTCAAAAGAAGCTCGATACGGAAACCGCTTCTATTTCTTTGCGTGCGGGCCAATCTCTCAGCAAGCATGCTAAGAGCATGACCGAAGAGATGGGTCGGGTTTTAGATAATAACGAATTCCTGCGCTACGAAGTATTTTCCGGCTCAGGTGAAAACATCCGTTATCAAGTTTCGGGCGGAGTCGTGGGGAAAGAGAACCGCATTCCGGCCAGCATCAAGCCGACCAAGATGATGAATTGGAACTTCGACGGCGAATTCTGGGAAGACGAGATCGGCAGCTATCGCTCGTCGCTGCAAAACGTGTGTCCATCGGCGAGCAGCCGCACGGCCACCACTGTGAATGAAGATTAAAAGGGGTATGGTATGAAAACGACAAAACTCTTAGTTCTCGCGAGTCTGGCCGGTTTCGCTCTCAGCGCAACCGCGAAGACTGATGTTAAAGGCGCGCTCCAGCAGTTGAAGACCAACGAGGAGAACGCCAAGGCCAATCGCAAGCAGTATGAAGACAACGCCGAAATCGCTTCCAAAAACATTGTCGAAGTGACGGCGGCCATCAAACAGTTGCGCGAGCAGAAGACTCAGCTGACTTCCAACGGTCAGAATCTGGAAAAAAACCGCGCAGTTCTGGATAAGATGAAAGAAAAACTGGAGGGCTTCAAGAAAGACGAGAGCGCTCAGTTGAAAAAAGAAGAGTCGCAGATCGCTCAGTTGAGAGCGACTTTGGAAAAGCTCGAGACCAATAAGGCCACGCGCGAACAGAACATCGCCACTTACACTCAGAAGATTTCGGAAGTCGAGCAAGAAAAGGCCGATTGGGATCAGCAGAAGCAGGCTTTCACCGCCATTGCCAATGAACTCGCAAACAAAGAGACGAAGGCGATGGCCGAGCGTGAAAAGTGGATTGAAAAGCGCAAAGGTTACAAGACCGAGTCGGGCAAGTGGGACAAAGAAGCTCAGGTGGCCGAACAAACGCGCGTTAAGTACGATAGACTGAAAGACTAAAAGCCGAGCCCGATACCCGCTTGCAACAGAGTGGTGTTGTTGTCGGGCTCGACCAGAGTATGAATCCCGTCACTCTGAGTATCTGACTGTTTCACGCTCCATTTATGGTAGCGCAGAAACAGTCGGGTATAGATTGTGGGACTGGGAATCATGTACCCGATCTCCACACCAAACCCCGAACCTTTCCCCAAAGTAAACTCCACATCACGAGCCGTCGACGTCACGTCGCTCATATGACTCTTGTTGGTGCCCTTGAGCCACACATCGTGCTCGACGGTAAGGTAAACATTGTCCATGAAGTAGGAGATCTGCACCGGATTGTAGTTGTACTGCGTGCGACGGCGATAGGACACGACCAGATCATTGTACCAGTAGCGTTCGGCCACCCCAGCCGACAGAACCAATGGGGCGTAGATCACATGCGCCATTAAACGTAGATCGCGGACATAGTCCTTGGTGACCTGCTTGACCGGATCACCGTCAAAAGTGGATCCGTCGTAGTTCAAATTGCCATCTTGGTATTCGCCGCCGACGCTCAATGCGAGGCTCTGGCCGAAGGACAATCCCAACTCGCCGCGTACCCCCGCCAAACGGCCTTTCTCACTCATCACATTCGGTTCTTTGTAGTTGAACTCAGAGTAGGTGGAGGAGATGTGCAGCCAGTTAGCCATCTGATGTTGAGCCCATAAGCGCGGAGTCGCGAGCAAAACAGCCACAAGACAAAGAACGCGCATAGCAGACCTCCGCGTTTCATTATCCTTAGCCACTGGCTTCACAGGTAGACTTCCGCCCAGGAACCGGCCTTTGGGCCAGATTAGCGGGGTGGCTCTCCACGGCTTGCGTTTTCACTCTCCGTGGAGCTGCCCCAGAACTGCAGAGTGTAGAGCTCGTAGTAGCGCCCGCGTTGTTGCAGAAGCTCGGCGTGGCGGCCCATCTCAACGATCTGTCCCTTATCCAAAACGACGATAAGATCGCAATGCAAAATGGTCGAAAGGCGGTGAGCGATGATCACCGAAGTCCGCCCGCGGGTTGCGACCTCCGTGGCTTTTTGAATGGCTTTTTCGCTGACCGAATCGATATTGGCCGTGGCTTCATCCAAAATCAGGATATCTGGATTGAACGCCAACACGCGCGCAAATGCCAGTAGTTGACGTTCTCCGGCGCTCAAGTTGGAGCCCCGCTCTTGCACCTTGCCGTCCAAGCCGCCGTGCTTGCGCAAAATATCCTGGCATTGCGCTTGCTCTGCCGCCCACATGGCGGTTTCGCGCGAGATTTTGGGATCAAAGAGCGAAATATTGCTGAACAGACTGCCGCTGAATACAAAGCCGTCTTGCTGAACAACTCCCACCCGCGGGCGCAGAGCCTGTGGCGCCAGCTGACTCAACGGCACGCCGTCGATGCGGATCTCGCCTTCCAGCACATCGTAAAACTTCTGCAGCAGAGAGATGGTTGTGGTCTTACCGCTGCCGGTCCGACCAACCAAGGCTACAGACATTCCAGGTTCAATCGCCAGCTGAATGTCTTTCAGCACATAAGGCATATGCTCGGCGTAGCGAAAGCTGACCTTGTCGAATTCAATACGACCTTCTAAGCGCGCCTTGGCAAAGTCACGCCCTTCACGACTTTCTTCTTCCTCATCCAAGAGGTGAAAGACACGGTCCGCGCTGGCCAAGCTGTTTTGCAGCTGATTGTAACGTTCCAAAATATTTTTGAGCGGCTTGAAGAAACTTTGTAACAGCAAGATGTAAGCACTTAAATGGCCTACCGACAGACCGTGATATTGATGGAAGTACGCGCCCACCGCCAAGGCCACGGCAAGAGTGAAAACGTTGAAGCCTTCAATCAGCGGCCACAGAGTGGCGAACAAACGAACGGTGGAGAGCTGCAGAGTTTTGTATTCGTGCGACAGCTGATTGAAAAAGTCCCTCGATTCACCGGTGCGACCGAACAGTTGCAGCACTTTGATGCCGCTAAAGGCCTCGGCGCTAAAGGCATTGATCATGGCCAGCTTGCGTTTGGTGGCGCCGAACTGAAGACGAATCTTGTGGCTGAGCAGGGCGCACACCCACAGCAGTACGGGCAGAATCAAAAGCGTTGTTCCTGTCATGCTGGGCGAGATCAAAAACAGCGACACGAAGATCGAAAGCATTTCGATCAAATTGATAAAGATGGCGGCAAATCCCTGGCTGAACAACTCGCCCAGCGCATAGATATCGTT
Source organism: Bdellovibrionales bacterium (assembly GCA_019637855.1). Lineage (GTDB taxonomy): Bacteria > Bdellovibrionota > Bdellovibrionia > Bdellovibrionales > UBA1609 > JALHOQ01. The sequence continues at coordinate 122,492 of JAHBUX010000005.1, read as the reverse complement.
GGTCACGCGGGTGACCGTGCGGCCCGAGGGATTTTTTTCGAAATAGGTGACCGGCAAATTCTGCACGTGATTCATCAGGCGTTCGCGGATTTCGAACAGCACTTGATTGCCGAACTGTTGTATATGCCGATTTTGCAAGAAGGCCAGAACAGCGCGCGTGGTTTCCAGCACTCCGTAGGCGATCGCCACGGTCACGATGATGTGGCGGTTATGCTCCTTGATTCCGTCGTCGATCGCATAGCCAAACAAAAAGGGCAGGGCGCGCCCGACGGTGACGTAGGCACCGACCAAAAGCAAAGACACGATCACCTTGGCTTTGTGCCGCCAAAGGTAGGGCCAGAGCTTCATAAACAGCTTTTTGAACGTCAGCTCCAAAGCCACGTTGTCTTCGGTGAAGAAGTGGTGCGCGTTCGTTTTCTTCATCCGGAGCGCCCCTGCATCTGCATTTCATGCAAGATCTGATAGGTCTCAGAAACACGAATCAATTCCTCATGGCGACCTAGGGACTCCACGCGCCCCGCCCGTAAAACCAGGATCATATCGGCATGGCGGACGCTCGCCAGGCGATGGGAAACTACGATAGAAGTGGTGCGTGCCAGATCGTCGCGTAACTGCTTAAGAATAACCTCTTCGGTTTTGGCATCGACCGCACTCAAAGAGTCGTCCAGGATCACAAGCGGAGCTTCGCGTACCATGGCGCGCGCCAAAGTCATGCGCTGTTTCTGCCCGCCGGATAGATTCACGCCTCGCTCGCCCACCAATGCTTCAAAGCCATCTGGCCAAGTGGCGATCTCTTGATCCAGGCGCACGGTGCGGGCGGCGGATTCGACGTCGTCCATATCCCAATCGTCCAAGCCTAAGGCCATGTTTTCGCTCACTCGGCGCGAGAATAAAAACGCATCTTGCGGAACAACGCCGATCAGCCGCCGCAGACTTTCCAACCGAATGCGTTCGACTGAGATCCCATTGATCAAAATAGTTCCCGGCGGCACAGGATACTGCCGAGTCAATAGTTCCACCAGCGTCGACTTGCCTGAACCGGTCATACCTACGATGCCCATGCACTCGCCGCGCGCTAGCCGAAACGACACGCCGTCTAGCGCTTTTAGAGTTGCGCCCGGATAAGAGAACGAGAGGTCACGCACTTCTAACGTGATCAGCTCGGCTACATCCACGTCGCCGGTATCGGGAACGTCGGGTTGAAAACGCAAAACCTCTTCGATGCGGCTAAAGGACGCGCGTGCCTCTTGCACTTGTCCCAAGCCGATGCCGATGGCCGACATGGGCCACACCATCCGCTGGATGTATTGATAGAAGGCAAAAAACTGTCCAAGAGAAACTTCTCCGGCCATCACCGCGGGCGTGCCGAGTAGCAAGAGCAACACGCTCCCCAGAGCGACCGGCAGCTCCAGCGAAGGTCCAAACAAAGCGTCCCAGGCGGCGACGCGGTCACAAGAGTGACGAAAGGCGGCGGAGTGCACATTGAACTGCGCGGTCTGATGGGTCTCTTGCGCAAAGCCTTTGATGGTGCGAATGCCAGATACGATCTCTTGCGCTGAACCGGAGAGATCCGCAAAGCGCTCTTGCCGTTCGTGATACTGCACATGCATGCGACTCAAGATCCACTTCACCATGAACGGCACAAACGGCATGAGCAAGAGCGTCTGCCAAGTCCACGTCCACGAGATTGAACCCATCACGGGCACAATTAAGGCGATCAGGAACACGCCGTCAAAAATTACGAGCAGTCCCGGTCCGATACCCATGCGAAATGAGTTCACATCGTTCGAGATTAGCGAAATCATCTGACCGATTTTACGGGTACGAAAAAACGAAGGCCCTAAAAGGGACATGCCGGCGAAAGAACGGTTGCGCAAGTCCTCGGCGCTCGTGTGATGAAAGGTGGACCAGAACACACGCCAGAGAAAGCGAAACAGAGAAAGGAAAACGATGACGACAAAAATATAAGCGATGATGGCAAACACTTCGCGCAAAGGCGCATCGGCTGTGATTTTGTCGAGCGTTTGCCCCACCAGCCAAGGCACCAACGTCTCGAGGGCGTTGGTAATAAATAGCCAAGTCAGCCCGAGAGCCACCAAACGTTTGTGTTTTTTGATGTAGTGCCAAATGGGCCGCTTGAGCAGGTCGGATTGCTCATTCGTCATTCTCTCAAGCTACCGGATGAAAATAAAAAAGCCAACCCCGGGAGGAGGTTGGCTTTAGAGGAACAGGGATTGAGGAGACTTAGAACTTCATCAAGGCGCCGACGTCCAACTGTCCGCCGGAAGTGCTCTTGCCGTTCATGACGGGGTTGCGTTTCACACTGCTCAGCACGGCATTTTTAACTTCTCTCCAATTTTTCTCGGGGTGCAGGCTCCAGTAGAGAGCTGCAGCTCCAGCGACGTGCGGAGTGGCCATCGAAGTTCCATCCCAAGTGGCGGTGATCATGCCGGGGATGTCGATAACCGTATCCGAGTATTTTTCTTTCTGAGTGACAGTTGAAAAGACTTTTACGCCAGGAGCGCCGAGATCCACCGAGCGGGCGCCCCAGTTCGAGAACGAGCCCAGTTTACCGGACTCATCCAAAGCGGCGACCGACACGATGATGTCGTGGTTGTAGCTGGCGGGAACAGCGGGTTTAGGATCGCTGTCATTGTCATAGCCTTTGCCTTGGTGGCCGTTGCCGGCAGCCGCGATGAACAACACGCCACGGTCTTGCGCCATTTGGATGGTGTCTTTCAAAGCGCCGGTGTCGGGATCTCTCGGGTCGTCGCCTTCAGAGCCCCAGGAGTTCGACATCACCTTAGCGCCGTTATCCACCGCGTATTTGATCGCTTTGATGGCATCGGCGGTGGTGCCTTGGCCTTTTTCGCTGATAAAGCGTAGGGCCATAATGCGTACGTTCGGAGCCACGCCGGCGATACCTTTGCCGTTGTCGGAACGGGCGGCAACGTTACCTGCGCAGTGAGTGCCGTGACCGGGGTTACCGCCGCCCATCAGCATATCCATCAAAGAGGCAGTTAGGTCATAGGGCTTGTTGTCGTTGGAGGAGAAGTCCCATCCGACGACGTCATCGATGTAGCCGTTGCCATCGTCATCAATGCCGTTCGAAGCGCGATCGCGACCTTGAGCATCGAGTCCGGTTTCGCCCGGATTGCGCCACATATTGTCGACGAGATCTTCATGCGTGTAGTCCACGCCGGTGTCGATCACCGCTACCACCATTTCGGGATTGCCCTTGGTGTTGACCCAGGACTCTTTCACCATCATTTGGTTCATGCCCCATTGCTTATTGTACATGGGATCAGAGCCCGAACCGCCGGAGCCTGAGCCGGGGATGGCCGGATTGTCAGGAGCCGGCTCGTCGCCCAAGCCAGGCAAGCCGCCGGCCTTGATTTTGGCCATCAGCTTGGTGCGCATGGCGGGGTCGGTCACTTTCCAATTGGCCATCAGAGAAATGGTGTGATTGGGAGTTACTTTCAATACGCCCGGCAAACTCATGATTGAGTTGTTGTGGAAAGCGGTGAATTGGCCCGCCGGCACTTTCACGCGCACCCAACCGGCTACGCCGAGATCTTCCACCACGGTGCCCATCGGTAGACGCGATTGCAAAGTAACTGCGTTAGTTTTGGCGTTGGAAGCCAGTTTCACGAGTATATCGCCATTCGGCGCTGCCCATAGGCTGCCTGAGAAAACAGCCGCGAGAATAATTCCTAGGACTTTCATGTGTACCCCCTCCTTGGTGGCTCGACATTCCTTTGAAACTCGATAAAAAAGCGTAGTGCTGAAGCCGGGGGTTTCACATTGAAACTAGACCAAAGGCGTAAAAACTGGACCAAGGACGGGAGAGGTACCAGCTTCCTTTTTGGAATGCGCTGCGCCACCTCTGTCGCGACGCATTCCAAAAAGGAAACTGGTACCTTCTCGCGCTGCTTTAAGTCTGCTAGTTTGTGAGTGTTTGAAAGCCAATTGAACATAAATATAAGGAGCCTGCTTTGGCTGAAGCACAGACTTTGGTACAGCGGCAGGCGGACCGAGCTCTCGTAGAAGAAACTCGCACGTTCGCCTTCACGACCAAACTTGAACAAATTGTGGCCTGGGGACGTAAGAACTCTTTGTGGCCGATGCCCTATGGAACCGCCTGTTGTGGAATCGAAATGATGTCCGTGATGGGACCGCGCTACGATCTAGCGCGTTTCGGAGCTGAAGTGGTGCGCTTTTCGCCGCGCCAAGCGGATCTGATGATTGTGGCCGGCACGATCACGGAGAAGATGGCGCCCGTCATCTTGCGCATTTATCAGCAGATGCTTGAGCCTAAATATGTTTTGTCTATGGGCGCTTGCGCCAGCTCGGGCGGTTTCTACCGCTCTTATCACGTTCTTCAGGGCGTGGATAAAGTCATTCCCGTCGATGTGTATGTACCGGGTTGTCCTCCGACTCCCGAGGCCGTGCTTGACGGTGTGATGCGTATTCAAAAGATGATCGCGGACCTAGCTCCGCGGCCGTGGAAAGAACAATGGCAACCGGGCGTGTACAGATGACCACCAATACGATTGAGATCCTGCGCACGGATTTGAGCGCTAAATTCCCCACGGTGCAATTCGGTTTCGAATACACCAACGGCGCCAACGTGATCACTATTCCCAAAGAGTACATCGTTTCGGTGATGAAACACTTTAAGGACAGCGGTCGCTTCGACTTCCTGATGTGCGTAACCGCCGTTGATTGGCCTAATCGCGAAAAGCGTTTTGATGTGGTGTATGAGCTGTTCTCCACCCGCGAGGCATCGCGCGCGCGTATCAAAGCGCAAGTGGCCGAGGGCGAAGACGTTCCCACCATCATTCATTTGTGGCGGGGCGCGGACTGGCTTGAGCGCGAGACCTTCGATATGTACGGCATTAAATTCGCCGGTCATCCGAACATGCGCCGTTTGCTGGTGCACCATCAGTTCGTAGGTTTCCCTCTGCGCAAAGATTATCCGGCGGATCTGCAGCAGCACTGCACGGAAAGTTTGCCGGTCCATTTCGACAACGATCCCAATTACGTACCCGATCCCAGCAAGGATTTAGTGCCGCTCAATATTGGGCCTTCACACCCGGCCACGCACGGAACTTTGCGCGTGATGGTGCAACTCGATGGCGAGAAAGTTCATCGTGCCGGCGTGGAGATGGGTTATCTGCATCGTTGTTTCGAAAAGATGGCTGAGACCCATCCCTACAATCAGGTGATCCCGTACACCGATCGTTTGAACTACTGCTCGGCACCCATGAACAACGTGGGTTACTGCAAAGCGGTGGAAAGACTGCTGGGCGTGGAAGTTCCGCCCAAAGCGCAAGCCATTCGTATGATCTTGTGCGAACTGTCGCGCATCATCGATCACATTATTTGTGTGGCGGCGAATGCTTTGGATTTGGGAGCGCTAACCCCCTTCTTCCACCTCTTCACCTATCGCGAAAAAGTTTATACCCTCTTCGAAAAGCTATGTGGTGCGCGTTTGACCGTGTCCATGACCCGCGTGGGAGGCATGGCCAACAATCCGCCTGAGGATTGGTACAAGCACGTGATGGAATTCGTAAAAGAGATGACTGTCGGTGTGGACGAGCTCGATATTTTGCTCACCGAAAACAAAATCTGGCTAAAGCGCACGCGCGATGTGGGCAAGATGTCCGCTGCTGAGGCCATTGAGTGGGGCTACACCGGTCCGTGTTTGCGCGCCACCGGTCTGGGCCTGGATTTACGTAAGGCGCAGCCCTATTACTTCTACAACCAAATGGATTTCGAAGTTCCGGTAGGTACCAGCGGCGACGTTTACGATCGCTATTTGGTGCGGTTGGCGGAGATGCGCCAGTCGCTCAAGATCATCACTCAGCTATGTAAAAACATTCCTGAAGGTGACTACACCATCCGCGACAAGAACATCGTGTTGCCAGACAAGAAAGAGGTCTACGGCAACATTGAAGGGTTGATGAATCACTTCATGCTGATCATCAAGGGCTTGCGTCCGCCGGCCGGCGAGATTTACGACGCCACTGAGGCCGCCAACGGCGAACTCGGTTTCTATTTGGTGTCGGACAACAGCGCTAAACCATACCGTTTGAAATGCCGGGCCCCGAGTTTTTCGATCTATCAATCCCTGCCGCGCCAAATTACGGGCGGATTGGTGGCTGATGTGATTTCCATCTTGGGCAGTCAGAACATCATCGCTGGCGAATTGGAGCGCTAATCATGTTTAGTTTGTCACCCGAAGGTGTTGAGTTCGTTAAGAAAGAGTGCAGTCGCTATGAAACAAAGCATTCGGCGATCATTCCTTCGCTCTACCGCGTGCAAAAAGAAAAAGGCTGGGTGCCGCCCGAAGCGGTTCCGTACCTCAGTGAGTTGACCGGTTTGCCGGAGTCTCACATCAACGAAGTTTTGTCGTTCTACACGATGTTTAATAAGAAACCCGTAGGCAAACTGCACGTTCAAGTGTGCGCTAATATTTCCTGCGCCATGAACGGCGGTCGCGAGCTGGCAGAGCATCTGTGCAAGCATTTCGGCGTCAAAGACGGCGAAATCAGCAAAGATGGCAAGATCACGGTGTCCAAAGTGGAGTGCCTAGGTTCCTGTGGAACGGCGCCAATGATGCAGGTCAACGACCAGTTTATCGAAAACCTCACGCCCGAGTTGGCCCTGCGCAAGCTTAAAGAGATGGGTGTTTAAATGGAAACCAAACTGCTGACGGAACATTACGGTAAAGACGAATACATCAAGATCGATGGCTACAAAAAACATGGTGGCTATGCGGTTTTGGCTAAGGCTTTGAAGATGGATCCTAAAGCCATTATCGAAGAAGTGAAGGCTTCCGGACTGCGCGGTCGCGGTGGTGCCGGCTTCCCCACCGGAATGAAGTGGAGTTTCCTGCCCGCCAACGGTGAGCCGCGCTATTTGCTATGCAACGCCGATGAAGGCGAGCCTGGAACTTTCAAAGACCGTTTGATGATGGAACGTGCGCCTCATCAACTGATCGAAGGCATGATCATTTCTGCTTTCGCCATCGGCTCCAAGAAATCTTACATCTACATTCGCGGCGAGTACGATCATCCGATCCGCGTGGTGCGTGAAGCTATCGCTGAGGCTTACAAAGCCGGAATGTTGGGGAAAAACATTCTGGGTTCGGGTTTTGATCACGATATGGATGTGTATGCCGGTGCTGGCGCTTACATCTGCGGCGAAGAGACGGGAATGATCTCTTCGATCGAAGGTTTAAAAGGTCAGCCGAAGTTGAAGCCACCGTTTCCGGCGGTGCAAGGTTATTTGCGCAAGCCCACCATCGTGAACAACGTGGAAACCCTGGCCGCCGTGAAGTACATCATTCGCGATGGCGCTGCCGCTTATCGCAAATACGGCACAGAAAAATCTCCGGGCACCAAGCTATTCTCGGTCAGCGGCAATGTGCTGAAGCCTGGCAACTATGAAATCCCGCTCGGCACTCCGCTCAAAGATGTGATCTTCAACCTGTGTGGTGGGTTGAAACCCGGCCGCAAACTCAAAGCTGTGATTCCCGGAGGCTCGTCGGCCCCGGTGTTGACGGCCGATGAGGCGATGAAGGTCACCATGGACTACGAAGCTCTGGCGCAGATGGGCTCGATGCTTGGTTCTGGTGCGGTGATCGTGATGGATGATTCAAATGATATGGTGGATATGCTCGACGTGATCATGCATTTTTATCATCACGAGTCTTGCGGTCAGTGCACGCCTTGTCGTGAAGGCACGGGTTGGTTGAGCAAGATCGTCCACCGCATCCGTCACGGTGAAGGCACGGTTAACGACATCAATCTTGTGAAGACAGTTTCCGAACGTATGATGGGTAAAACCATCTGTGCGCTCTCGGATGCGGCCGCGATGCCGGCCATTTCTTTTGTTACCAAATTCCGTGGCGAGTTTGAAGATTACGTCAAGAAAGGCAATCAAGTGGGAGGAGCGCTCCATGCCTAAGTGTAAGATCAACGGGCAAGAGGTCGAAGTCGCCGCTGGCTCGACTATCATTCAAGCCTACAAAGCTGCGGGCATTGATATTTGTCATTATTGCTGGCATCCGGGTCTGTCAGTCGCCGGCGTTTGCCGTCTGTGTATGGTGCAGATCGAAGGCATGCCCAAGTTACAGATCGCCTGTAACACGGAAGTCAAAGAAGGCATGGTCATCAACAACACCTCCGAAGTGGTGAAAGACACGGTCAAATGGGGACTTGATTTCCATTTGATCAATCACCCCCTCGATTGCCCGATCTGCGATCAGGCCGGTGAGTGTGGGCTGCAGGATCAATACATGCAGTTCGGCAAATACGACCCTGAAATGGCCGAAGCTAAAGTGAAGAAGCACAAAGTGGTCGACCTCGGTCCGACGGTTGTGCTCGATGCTGAGCGCTGCATTCTGTGTTCGCGCTGCGTACGCTTCACTGAAGAGGTTTCGAAAACCAACGAACTCGGTATCTTTAACCGCGGCGATCGCAGTGAGATCGGCACGGTCGAAGGCAAACCGCTCGATAACAATTACTCGCTTAACACCGTGGACATTTGCCCGGTGGGCGCTTTGACCTCGCGTGATTTTCGTTTCCGTCAGCGCGTGTGGTATCTCAAAGAGGCGGACTCGGTATGCCCGGGTTGCTCGACTGGCTGTAGTGTAAAGGTGCATTACAACGAAGAGGGCCTGTGGCGCGTGAAGCCACGCGAGAACAAAGAGGTCAATGGCTACTGGATGTGTGATACCGGTCGCGACACCTACAAATTCGTTAACTTGAAGGCGCGTCTTTTATCGGGTCGCATCGGTAAACGTGATCAGTGGCAAGAGATTTCGGCAGAGGACGCCACTCGTTCGGCGGGCCTAAAGCTGCGCGAGACCGTGCAGAAACATGGCCCTGATAGCGTGGCTCTGGTGGTGACAGGGCAGTACACCAACGAGGAGTACAAAGATCTGCTGAAGTTCTTCACAGGCGAATTGAAGTCGAAGAACGTCTATCATTGGCTGAACAATCCGGAGAAAATGAAGGACTTTGACGGCCTGCTTTTCCGTGGCGATCGTAATCCGAACACCATGGGGCTCTCCGCCGCTCTGGCCGCGCATGGCGTATCTTCCAAATGGGAGACCCTGCAGTCGCAATTGAGCGGTCGCAAGTTGAAGATGGTGGTCGTGGCTGGGCCCGAAAACCAAGCTACTTTCCCCGATATGAAAGAAAAAATCCAAATGCTGTCGCAAGCTGACGGGCTGATTTGGCTGACTGCGGGGTTGAATGCCGACCTCAATCAAGTCGGCAGCGAAACCTGGCAGGTTCCGTTGAAAGCCTACGTCGAAAAGGCGGGTAGCTTCACCAACTTCGAAGGGCGCGTGCAGCCCTTCAAGGCTGGCACGACGATCGTTCCACAAGCGCTTACGCTGTCGGAAGCGGTGGAGCTCTTGGCCGGTCGCGATCTGAATTGGGCTCTGCGCCCGAAAGGCTTGGGTGGTCCGAAGACCAACTACGCCGTCACGCAAAGAGGTACTTTATGAGCAGTTTGGTAAAGCGCCCGAGTGGCGTCGCCTCCTGGTACTTGCCCGGTATTTTGGGCGGCCTGGTCTTCACGATGAAGAAGATGCTGACCAATCTTTTTAATCAGAAGCAGATGCCGACGCTCAACTATCCCGAGCAGAAATACGAATACGGTCCGCGCTTCAAAGGCAACCACGTCCTGACGGTGAAAAAAGACGGCAGCATTCGTTGCACGGCGTGTATGTTGTGCGCGACCAACTGTCCCGCTCAATGCATCAAGATCACTGCCGCCGAGAGTGAAGATCCCAGCGTTGAAAAGTACCCGATTTCTTACGAGATTGACGTGCTTCGCTGCGTGTACTGCGGCTTCTGCGAAGAGGCTTGCCCGGTGGACGCGATTCGTATGGGTCCTGAGTGGCAAACCGCCGCTCTCAATGGCAGCAAATTCACCTACGACATCCAACAGCTCGCCTACCGCGCCCAACTCAAAGGCGGCGTAGTCAGCGTCCTAGACGACCAAGAACGCCACAAAGCCGGCATTTAGGGTAGGGGCTAACATTTCCGGAAATATACGAGAGATGGCATCCGTCTCTCGGATTTTCGGACAGTGGTCCATGGCGACCAGCCGGGACGCATCCAAAACTGTGTAGGCAGTTCGTCTACGGATATTAGAGAAACTCTGAAGTAGCCCAGCGTTGAAACTCCTGCGTGAGTAGGCGTGCGGCTTCGGGCTGAGTCAGCCATTGGAGAGTGTGGTCTTTTTGCAGTCGGGGTGTCGCGGGTGCTGTGGCTTCCGCCAAAAAGAAGGTGCCGACTTTGCGGAAATGCTGCTGATAAAAAGACGACCAGTGAAATTGAGCGGCTTGTCCTAGTACGTGTGCTGACGTCACAGTATAGGCGATCTCCTCAAAAATCTCGCGTTTCAATGCGGTCAACGCGTCTTCGCCGGGTTCGTTGCCGCCACCGGGTAAGAACAATCCGAAGCCGGTTGAGATCACGGCGAGATTTTTATCGGAGTTAAATAAAAACGCATAGGAGCCGGGGCGTTCGACATAGGTGATGCCGGCCACCCGGTTTCCGAACTCACGAATGGAACTCAAAGGTCCGCCGTGGGCGTGTCCACATTCTGCCGTACTTGGCGACCAATGCCGTAATACTCAATACCGGCCGCTTTCATCTTGGCGGGATCATAGAGATTTCGACCGTCAAAGACCAACGGTTGCTTCATTTTGCCTTTGATCGTGCGCCAATTGACTGCGCGGAATTCGGGCCACTCGGTAATGATCAATAGCGCGTCTGCCCCCGCGACCGCATCTATCGCAGATTCACATACCTCAAAAGGCACGCGCGAAGCATCTACCGCATTCTTGGCGGCCACCGGATCGAAGGCGCGCACAGTGGCGCCATTCAAAAACAAGTCTTCCATAATCTTCAAAGAGGGGGCCCGGCGCACATCATCGGTGCGAGCTTTAAAAGCCAATCCCCAAAGAGCTATAGTTTTGCCCTTCAGTGAGCCCATGCGCTCAACCAAACGCTGAGGCAAAATCGTCTTTTGCCGTTCGTTCACATCGTCGGCGGCGCGCAAGAGTTTCAATTCAAGGTCAAACTGTTTTCCTGTGTGCATTAGCGCGCGCACATCTTTAGGAAAGCAAGAGCCGCCGTAGCCGATCCCAGGATTAAAAAATGCCGGATTGATACGTGCATCGGAAGTAAAACCGGCCCGCACGCTGTCGATGTCGGCACCCAGTTTGTCGGCCAACAGAGCCAGTTCATTAATAAACGAAATCTTAAGAGCCAAAAACGAATTCGCCGCATACTTACACATCTCAGCCGACGTGTTGTCCATAAATAAAATTGGTTTATTTCCGGCTTTATTCAAAAACGGCTCATACAATTCCTGCATCATGGATTTAGCGCGCTCGGAGGCGCAACCGATCACCACGCGGTCGGGCTTCAAAAAATCCTCGATCGCGGCACCCTGTCGCAAAAACTCAGGATTGTTGACGACGTCAATTTCATGCGCGCAATTTTCGCGACAAAATGCCACCACTTTGCGCGAGGTTCCGATCGGCACCGTGCTTTTCAGCACGACGATCTTGGGTTCGGTGGCGGCCTTGCAAATCTCACCCAACACGCGAAAGGTGGGATCCATATCGGCCGAGCCATCAGCTTGCTCGGGCGTGCCCACGGCGATAAAGATCACCTGGGCTGTCTTGATAGACTCAGGAATGCTGGTGGTGAATTGCATGCGTTTGCTATTCAAGTTGTACAGGTCATCCAGGCTAGGTTCATAAAACGGAACTTGGCCCGCCTTAAGAGTCGCGATCTTGTTTTCGTTGGAGTCGACGCAAATCACATCGTGACCGGCATCGGCGAAGCACACGCCTGCGACCAATCCCACATAGCCCGTGCCTAGCACTGCGATATTCATAACGGTCTCCTGTACATGGCCCCAAAATAACGGTAATTTGGACTCAAATTCAATGAAATATGGCGTCAAAAGTCAGCAATAAGCTCTCCCTCATTCTAAAGGTCACCATAGCCGTTCTGCTGATCGGTTATCTGGTCAAATCCGGGCATCTGGATCCCAAGGATTTATGGGAGTTGATGACTTTGCCCAACATCGTGATCGCGCTGCTGATTATCGGAGCCAATATTTTTATGGCCGCATGGCGCTGGATCGTGTTGCTGCGAGCGCGAGGTTTTACCGTACCGTTGTTTTACGGTTGGTCGCTGTACATGATCGGCATCTTTTTCAACCACGCGCTACCGGGCGCCGTAGGCGGAGACTTGGTACGCGGCTATTACTTAGTCAACGACCACCCCGAGCGCCGAATGGACGCGGTAATGTCAGTGCTGATCGATCGCGTGCTCGGTCTCTACAGCTTCTTTATCTTGACCTTGGTGGCGGTGGCCTTCGACTTTGACTTCGTCATGGGGCATGAACAGATCCGCTGGGTGGCTTTGATGTGCTTCATGGTTTTCACCGGCATGACGCTCTTTTTCTTGATCGTCTTTTCGCATCGGCTGTCAGAGATGTTCGGGCTGAAGTTCTTTGAAAAGCGCATTCCGATTGTGCACAAAATGGTGGTGAGCCTGCAGTACTTCGGCGCCAATCGCATGGTCATCGTGTACTCCGTCGGTATTAGCCTGGTGGCGCAAATGATTGGCATGTTGTTCTTCTACGCCATGGCCCAGATGTCAGGCGAGGCCGGTGTCACTTGGAACGCGATCATGTTCGCTGTACCCATGGGCTTTTTGGTCACGGCTGTTCCGATCGCACCTGCGGGCATTGGTGTGGGGCAGGTCGCGTTCCTTTATCTATTCCAAGCCTATCTGCAGCGACCCACTCAATTTGGCGCTACGGCCATTACCGCTTTCCAACTAGCCACTGCGTGTTGGGCTTTGGTCGGCGCGGTGTTTTATCTCCGTCGGCGTAAGCCTCACGATGTGGCAAACATGGAAGCCATGGCGGAAGCGGCGGAATGACCCTCAAAGAAAAAATCATCGTACTAAAGACGTTCAAGCATGGTGAGAGCGATATCATCGTGCATGGCTTGAACTCTTTAGGGGCACGCATGAACTTCTTCGCGCGTGGTGGCATGAAGAGCCGCAAACGCTTTGCGGGCGGAATTCTTGAGCCTTTGCACTATATCGAGGTGACCTATAAAGTCAGTCGCTCCAATGAGGCCGATCCTCTGCATACTTTGCTTGAGGCACAGATGTTGCGCGAATTCGCCAAACTGCGCACCGACTATAACCGGCTCGAGGCGGCGCTTTACATGCTGAAGCTAGTGCACAAGCTCGGTCAGCAGGGTGTGGTTGATTCGCCTGAGCTTTTCAATCTGCTCGGCAATGCTTTGCAAGCGGCCGAGACCAGCGGCAATTTAGACAAGCTTAAGCTGCATTTCGAGTTAAAGGTCATGGCGGCGCAAGGGGTTCTGCCGCACGAAGAAGGTTTTCACAACTGGCTCAACACCAGCTTGGCCAAACATGAGCAAATCCCAGCCCCGCACACTCAGTACATGCTGGTGCACGCTCAGGTGCACGAGCACCTGAGGCATTATTTGGGGCCTATCTAGAAGTTGGTGGTGAAGGTGGCGGTGGTGAGAATCATGTACTTGGAGTACGTGTATTCGGAGCTGTTTGAGTTGTTCTTCGTGTAGCTACCGATCACGCCCCAGGTAACCCATTCGCGCACAGGTTTTGATATCCCGGTGGTAAAGGTCACGTTCAAGTCTTCACGACTAGGATTGGCCACGTTGTAATTGAGTTTATAAGCCGAAAGCCCCAAGCTCCACGAAGCGCCCCAATTCGTAGGACGCACATAGGTAGAACCGAACTCGATGCGGTTATATCTCTTGTTTTTGCCTTTGGCGCCGTTGATGACGTAACCAAGGTTACCCATGATCACTTCTTTCTTAGCTTTGTCTAGGAACGACATTTGAACTGTACGCAGCGAGATTTTATTGGCGTCAGAGTCTTCGTCGTCTTTTGAATCTGCCGTAGTGGTATCGTCGGCACGATATTCGAGTGTGTAGGTGGAAAACCAGTTTTTATCCATCACGAACGTGTTGTCGAATGTAATAATGTAGGAGTTGAGGATCGAGCTCTTCTTGCCGTCGGCATCAGAATCCATCACCAGATTTTCATAGGCGGGCTTGATGGAGCCCTTGTAGCCTTTGTTGAACAAGATGCCTTTATAGCTATAGGGAGCGTAGACATTCACTAAGTAGGGATCTGCGGGAGCAGATGCTGTCTTTGCCGAGTTGGTCATCGACAGATTTACTCCCGGCGCGAACTCATGATGCTCACTAAATATGGGCCGGTAGTCCGCTTGTCCAATTGTTAAAAGGCGAAAGTCGGAGACATTCGTCGCTGTACCCTGATCTGGAGAATTGTCTGCAGACAATAAAACATTCGAATCATACATCGCGCCGACAATTCCAGTTAGCGTCCATTTTTTCTCGCGCAGCTTTTGGTAGATTAGCGCGGAGGCGATGCGATCCAAGTAGTCTTCAGCTTGCTCATCCATGCGCGGATCGCCAGATGTATCGATCACTGTTTCAAATGCTTTCTTTGAGGCCGCGTAGTTCTCTTGGGCAAACTGGATCAAACCGATATAAAACTGTGACGAGGGAGCCATATCTTTGTCGTTCGATGCCGCCACTTTTTCCAGTAAGGCTAGCGATTTATCGAACTCATTCAAACGATAGTGGCAAAGCCCCATAAAGTAACGGCGCTCCATCTCGCGGGCAGGTTCCACTTTCGCAAGATTCAAAATAACCAAGGCCTCGTTAAACTTGCCGTTGCGATAGAGAGCGACACCGTACTTGAAATAGTGCTCTTTGTTTTCGGGATCGATATCGGTCGCCTCTTTGAATTTGCCTTCGGCACCGACAAAATCGCCCTGGTTAAAAAGCGCCAGTCCTTCTTCCGCCAAACTTGCTGCTTGAGCCCGGCGCGCCGTTCGCTCTTTTTCGCTCAGAGCTTTGGCCTGCCGCTCTCGTTCCTCGGCTTTTTGCTTTTCAATTTGCTCTAAGCGTACGCGATCAGACTCACGTTGGGCCGCTTCCATAGCTAGTTTGTCGAGGGCTTTTTTGCGCTCAAGCTGCTTGGCGGCCTCCATGCTCTGCTCACTCGGAATGGGTTTGAGTAGCTGATTTTTTTTCATCTCAGAAGCGATCTTCTGCTGTTCCTGGTAGGCCTGAAGTGCCGCCGCGGCTTGCTCACGTGTATCGTAGACGTCGATGACCGCCTGACCCTTATCATTTTTCTTCCAGATCACGGGCTTTCGTATGAGCGTGCCTTTTTGAATTGAATCATAAAGCTTGCGGTAGTCTTTCTCGCCACCGCGCATGTTGGCTGGAGGAACATAGATCTCGGGCTCGACTTTCTCAGTGTCACCGAGGCTAACGCTGAAGCGCCCCCGAAACTCAGACGAGTCAGGTTCAGTTTCTTCGAGTTGGATTTGCACGATCTTGCCAGTGGCCTTGTCGCGCATTACGAGAAAAGCGGAATCGATTTTAGTGCTGTCGGTATTCCATGACGGTGAACCGTAGCTAATGGACATGGGACGCTTCGAATCAACGACGGTTTTCTTCTGAGCGTGAGAAGGTATGGGCAACAATAAGACGAGCGTGATCAACAGCGGAGCGCGCACAGAGGTCCTCCCGGAGGCGATTTTGGCTATTTGAATCTATATAGTAGCCAAGATTCGCGAGCCGAGAGAACTCAATTAATTCGTACGGACGTTGATCTTGAGATTTGTGCTCTTGCCGCTTTCGATAGCTTCACGGCAGTGATCGCACTTCTGTGTCGGGTCCACGAACTGTGGAATGCTAGGCATCTGCACGCCGCCACCGATAACGGGTGGAGGGGGCGGAGGAGCCGCGGGAGGTCCGCACATCGTGCAACCGCCGCTCGACTTGCTATCGGAAGGTCCAGCTGAAGCACTGGCTGGAGCTCGACTTCCGTCTGAGGAAGAAGAGCTTTCAGATTTGGCACTACCACTCGCAGCTGCGCCCTTTGCTCCGCCGGCCTCTGATTTCTTAGCTCCATCATCTTTCTTGGCGTCGTCTTTCTTCTCTTTCTTATCCTCGGCTGGCTGACGTGAATCACTCTCGGCTTTAGCCGGGGCAGTGTCCGCTTTGGTGTCGGTCTCCATTTTAGCCAGTTCCTCTTTGGGGACTGGAGCCGGGGCCGCAGGTGCTGCACCCGCCACACTCGTTGCTTGGTTTCCAGGGCTCACCATTACAGCGTTGGCAATAGAACCATTGGGGCCAGGAACACCGAATTCCACCTTACCTTCAAAGGTCACGATCTGTGAGGCGCCATTGCTGCGATTGAACGACGTTAAGAAATCTGTGCCGCGTACACCTGCGACAGCCGAAGGAGTTTTGATTTGGAATTTGGTCGTTTTGCCATCGTACTTTTGCTCAACCTTCGAGCGCACTTTGCCGTAGATCACATTCAGCAAAACGTCTTTTTTGCCGGCATTCGGATCGTATTCGTAATTTTGAATCTCAATTTGAGACTCAGGTGAAACGTTGATTTCGTTATTGTCGACCATCACGATCTTGGCGCGTGCGTCTTTGCCAGTGATGATTGTGTCTTTGGGATAAACCTGACTTCCCAAACGTGCTTTGCCCGTTTGACCCGTCTTCGCCGATTTGATTTGTACGTCGCCTTTTACGACGCGCAAAACACCGTGCACGTTCTGAGCGCGCGCCAGGCCGCCGGCCAACAAAAAGGCACTCGCTATAAAGCACTTCACAAAAACGTTCATACGCAACCTCATATATAGGAGTCTTATTCTTTTCGGAAACTTGTGGCCAAATGTGAAGACGCTCTCACCTTGAGTCGGAGTCCAGATTCACAATGAGAATGTCTCGAAAACGAACGTTAGCCGCGAGCGATAATTTCCATAGCTGCGGTCAATAAATTGGGGGCATGAATTTCGGGCGGATCAAAGGGCGAGTTCTTTGGAGAGTCCCAAGTGCCGAGTAAAACCGAACGACTTCCGGCCCGGTGACCGGCTTCCACATCGGTCATGCGATCGCCTACCATCCAACTGCGCTTGAGATCCAATCCGTGCCAGCGGGCCGCCTCAAGCAGCATTCCGGGATTAGGCTTGCGCAAGATGTGATCGTTGTCAGTCATGTAGGGCGCACTATGAAACGACAAAATATCCACGCCTTCCGAGGCGAATTTAGCTTGAATACGGCGATGGATCTCATCCAAATTGCGTACGTCTACACGCCCTCGCGGCACGCCCGATTGATTGGTGGCAACACATAGGACATAACCTGCATCGCGTAACAGGCGCAGAGCTTGAAACACTCCCGGCAAATACTCAATGCGGTCGGGCTCGTTTAAGTAGACGAGATCAACAATAAGAGTGCCATCACGATCCAAAATAACGGCGGGCTTCAAGGGCATGCGCAAACTCTATTCGAGATCATTCGTTTTTTTGAGCTTTGACGCCGAGAGCGGGTGATGTTTTTCCAAAGAGCGCGCCAGATGATCCAAACTCAAGTGTGTGTATTTCTGAGTGGCGGCCAGCGAACGATGCCCTAACAGCTCTTGCAACACCCGCAGATCGGCTCCGGAGGTGAGCAGGTGAGTGGCATAACTATGCCGTAAGGCGTGCGGGTGGAGAGGCTTCAACAATCCGGCGCGCGCGCCCGCCTGGCGCACCAGTTCGTAGGCTTGCCGCGTGCTCAAACCATCAAACACCAAGTCGCCTTTGCGCTCCAGAGCCTCCACCGCGGACCACGCCAGCTGTGGCAAAACCACCAACCGCTCGCGTCCCCCTTTACCGACCACACGTAGAGTGCGACTTTCACCAATCAAGTCGCGCCAGCGTAGCCCACTGGCCTCACTGATGCGCAAACCGCCTCCATATAAGAGCAGAACCAGGGCGCGCGGTACCGGTTGATCCAGGCTTTGGATCACAGCCAAGGCCTCATCTACAGAGATAAAGTGCGGGAGTTTCTGCGGTACTTTCACTGATGGAACTCGCAGGCTCACATCTTCAGAAATCATCCTTCCGCGGAACAACCATTTGAGCCATCCGCGGACAGCGGCGAGTTTTCGATTGCGGGAGGCAGGGGCCAATCCCGTCCACGTGTCTAAAACCAAGCGCAGCAAGGTGAGGGTTTGTTCAGTGAGATCAGCAGTTTGTGCTTGAGTTTCTTTCCAAATAATTTGAAAAGAAGCGCCTGAGGTTGAAGAGGTATACAAAATCTTCTGAACGCCAATTGGACCCAGAAACTGACCTAAATCATTGGCATAAGACTTGATTGTATACTCACTTGCGGTCCGTTGTTGCGTTAGGTATTTCAAGTACTTACACGCCAGATCTGCCGATTTTTGGCGTTCTGTGAGTGACAATTGGGAGCTCTCCTTTCGAGGTATAGTTCCTACACGTCGCCCTGCAAAAAAGACTTGCGGAAATTTTTGGCATTTGTTAGAACACCGTGTCGACTAAGACGCGATGAGTTAAAAGTCGGGAACACTGTTTTGGGGGAAGGAACAGTGGATTCGACCACAAGAAACCGAAAGAAGGGGTTGTACGTATGTCGGGTATGGATAAGTCGTCTCACTTCCCTGTGGGCGAAAGCACCAGTCTCCCCACCGCTGCCAATCAGGCCGGTGTGAACACAAATATTATCACCACAGAAAAGCGGATCGTCTACAAGTCCGAAGTCATGCGCCAGCTGATGCGTATGGTGGACCGTGTAGCTCCGTCGAACGCCACTGTGTTGATCTTGGGCGAAAGCGGTACCGGTAAGGAGCTCATCGCCAATGCGATCCACGAGCGTTCTAACCGCCGTCACAAGCCCTTTATCGCGATCAACTGCGGCGCTTTGCGCGAGACGCTGTTGGAAAGCGAGCTCTTTGGACATGAAAAGGGTGCCTTTACTGGCGCTTATTCCCGTAAGATCGGTTTGGCCGAAGTGGCCACCGGCGGAACTCTCTTCCTCGACGAAATCGGCGAATTGAGCCCGGGCATTCAAGCTAAGCTGTTGCGCTTCCTGCAAGAGGGCGAAATCTATCGCGTGGGTGGTAAAGACCCGATCCGCGTGGACATCCGCCTGATCAGCGCCACCAATAAAGAACTGGATAAAGAAGTTTTGCGCGGTAACTTCCGCGAAGATCTTTTCTACCGCATCAACACCATCATGGTGCACTCGCCGCCGCTGCGTCGTCGTAAGGAAGACATTCCTTCGTTGATCGAGCATTTCTTGACGACCAACACCAACGGTTTCTTGAACCGTGGTCGCCAGATGAGCGAAGACGCTATGAAGATCATGATGAAATACGATTGGCCGGGTAACATCCGCGAATTGCAGAACGTTTGCGAACGCCTGCAGATTCTGTCGGAAGGCCATGTGATCATGCCGGGCGATTTGCCCGACCATATCCGCAATCCCGACCACAAAGTCGTGATTGACGATTATGATCCCACAATGACTTTGCATGAACTGGAGAAGCGCTACATCTTGAAAGCCCTGAACTACTTTGACGGCAACAAAACACAAGCCGCCAACGCTCTGGGTATCACGATCAAGACGCTTTATAATAAACTGCATGAGTACGGCGAATTTGAAAAATACGCCGTTCACTCTAAGCCGGTTAAATCAGGCACTCCCTAACGGGAACCTGGTTTCACAAGCTGAAATAAAAAAGGCTCCGCAGGGAGCCTTTTTTATTTTGAGCTATAGGGTGAGTGTGCACTCGGCCGGCGGCTCGTAATCCAGGTCATCCAGTTCAAAAGCCAACGACGTCACCTTGCACGAAATCTGTTTTAAAAGCAGCACACGGGTAGTGTCATTGATCTTAAGATCAGCTCCTGTGATCTCTTGCAGGAGCCGTCGCACCAGAGGTGCTGTCGTAGGCGTGTCGGGGTCCGCAGATGTTAGGGTGACGGTGGCTCCAAGATCATTGACCATCGTGCAGGCGATCACTTGTTTCGAGGCGTTGACGACCTTGGTGCAGCTAATGTCTTTCGCAGACATATGGACATGCCCCATCCCTGCGTCACTCACGCCGAACTGAAATCCAGCCTCAACCAACAAACGAGCCCGCTCACCACTTACAGTCAAAACTCGTTCAGGTGTACCCGCCGCTTGTGCAAATGCGCTGGCAGTGAGCGCCAGCGCAAGGATGATCTTTCTCATGCATTCCCCCTCCCGAGATAAAGTAGGAAGGCCTCGCACCTTCCTTAACATAGATTTTAGAAACCGTAGCTAAGGCCCACATGCAATGCGTACTCAGTGACAGCATATGTTCCTGTTTTAGTGCCGACACTCTTTGGCGAAGTGCCTGCGTCCGCGGAGGCCCACGTGTACTCAAGACCTCCATTGAGTGACATCGTCTCTCCGAAGTTCATTCCTGATCCCAAGGTCAGCGTATGGGCGGGACCAGGAGGAGCGAAGTACGCTTTGGCAAATTGTTTGTCTGTTACAGCCGAAGTGTAGATGTAGCCGAAGCGAATCGGTGCACTTAATCCTAAGTATTCTCCAGCAAGGCGAACGTTAGTTTGATCTTTCCATCCAAATTCAATGGCTGGATTGTTTAGTGCAGCGATTTTACCCTCGATCTGAGCGGTTTGCATGCGGCTGTAGACGGTATAAACATATTCTCCGTAGAGATTCCAGTTCTCGCTCAACACATGCTTAACGCCAATGGTGTATGCATCGGGCAGGGTTGCCAGAAGTTTAACGTCGGCGTCTTTTGCGGCAGGCGTAAGACTGCCGGCATGAACGTTGAGATCAGCCTTAGCTTTCGCTTTGAACTGTGCATCAGAGCGGTAAGTGAAGCCCAAAGTCGTGCTTTCGCTCATTTTGTATTGGGCGCCGACTTTGAATGCGGCGTAGTTTGTGCCGTTAACATCTTTGAGAATGGTATTGGCGACTCCGGCATAAGACGGAGGAGGGTAGGGCGATAGAAAACCAAATTCACCGGTAGCGTTGATAATACGGTAAGAAACGCCGACCTTCCAAGCATCGCTAATTTTGTAGCCAGCGCCGAGAGCAAGTTCGATCACCTGAAGTTCAGCCTTGGCTACGGGCGTTCCGACTAGGGGTGAAAGACTGATGTTGTCGTACTTAGCTTCAGTGCCGCCAGAAGAGTATAGGCCGATTCCAAGTCCCCAATCTTCGTTGAGCGAATGCTGATACATCAGAGACGCCGGTAAAACAGTGACTGTCTCTGAGGTCATCTGCGTGTCATTAGAGGCGACAGGCGCCTTAAACTTCGGCCAAGTGGGGGAGACGTTGAGAGTGACTTCGTGTCCCACCTTATCCGTCGCAAGACCCGCAGGGTTAAAGTAAAGAGCATCTGCACCCTGCATTTGTGGCGTTCCAATACCAGCAATACCGGACGTCTTACCGCCGAACATAATGGATTTTTCGAAACCTGCGGCACCAGCTTGGGCACCCATGACGAATGCGGCACACAGGCCGAGAGTTTTGACGAACGAATTGTTTCTCATAAATACCCCTTCAAAGGTTGGCGGCCATTCCGATGGCCTATAAGCGTCAGTTCGAGAGATTTTTGATCCAAACCAATTGAAGGGCAATGGAAATGCGGAGCGTGACGGTGCTCATAGCAAAGTTGTCGAGTTTCAAAAACAAAAGGCTCCGGTCCCCGGAGCCTTTGTTAAGTCAGCTTATGACTTCATGCTTTGACTAGAAGTAACCTTCGTCGTCGTCGCTCTCTTCTGCAACGTCGTCATCAACATCGCCATCGTCGTCATAGTTTTCAACTTCGGTCTCGGTGAAGGTGTCTTCTTCCGAACCATCGTCGCTTTCCATCGACTCGCTCATAGCTTCGAAGTCCGTTCCTTCCTCGTCATCCATTTGCGACGGAGCCGAGTAGGGGTTGGTCATCGCACCGGCAACTGCACCTGCGCCCATGGCGCCAGCGGTTTTCAAAGTGTCTTTCTTCTTAGCGGGTTTAGCTTTTGCTTTGGCCTTCGCTTTGGGAGCGGCTTTTTTAGTCGCTTTTTTCGGAGCTGCTTTTTTGGTGGCTTTCTTAGTCGCCTTTTTAGCTGCCTTTTTCGGAGCAGCTTTCTTGCTGGCCTTCTTCGTCGTTTTCGCGGCCTTCTTGGTGGCTTTTTTGCCAGCTTTCTTCGTGCTTTTTTTCTTCTTCGCCATAGAGACTCCCGTCTGAAAATTCCGTTTGATGAACAAGACCGATGGTAGCGGCAAA
The DNA here is from genome assembly GCA_019637855.1 of Bdellovibrionales bacterium. Classification (GTDB taxonomy): domain Bacteria; phylum Bdellovibrionota; class Bdellovibrionia; order Bdellovibrionales; family UBA1609; genus JALHOQ01. Next base: position 100,269 of record JAHBUX010000005.1, on the reverse strand, counting down.
AAAAACCGCTGCCTAGATTTTTTATCGTAGGAGATTTTCTCGAGTCGAGGGGGAAGTGGGTCGCATATGCGGCGTGTCAAAAAAAGAAACCCGGCTGAGAGGAGCCGGGTTTCCGAGTTATCAAGACCTAGATTAGATCTGATCTCAATTAACTACGAATCAAAGTCAGAGCGGCTTGGTTCGACGTGTTGGCTTGAGCTAGTGCAGAAGTCGAAGCTTGCAACATGATGTTGTTGCGAGTGAGTTCGGCAGAAGCGTTGGCCATGTCGGTGTCGCGGATACGGCTGTTGGCAGCCGACATGTTCTCTTCGAACACACCGAGGTTGTTCACGGTCGAGAGCAAACGGTTTTGCAACGCACCGAGGTTCGAGCGCATACCGTTCACGTTTTCTTGAGCAGCATCGAGGGCCTGCAAAGCGGTCTGAGCGCCTTCCTTCTGGGTGTAGTCCAAGCCCGAAAGGCCCAGAGCGTCCAGAGTGGCTACGTTAGTAGCGGCGTCAAACGAGATGCGATCTTCGATGTCGTTGTTAAAGATACCAACTTGAAAGTCGAAAGTCGGAGTCGTGCCGTCCAGCAACTTGGTTTTTCCCCAAGTGGTTACCGAAGCGATACGTTGCAATTCAGACTTCAATTGTTGAATCTCTTTGTCCACGAATCCGCGCTCTACGTTGCTGACAGTGTCAGAAGCGGCTTGGATACCCAGTTCGCGCATACGAACGATGATGTTACCGATTTCGTTCAAACCACCTTCAGCGGTTTGCACCATCGAGATACCATCGTTGGCGTTACGGTTCGCCTGGCGAGTCGAGCGGATTTGTGCTTTTAAGTTTTCGCTGATGGCCAAACCTGCGGCGTCGTCAGCGGCTTTGTTGATTCTGGAACCAGAAGACAGCTTTTCCAAGCTGCTTTGAATGTTGAACTGGCTGCCGCTCAAGTTACGTTGAGCATTGATAGCAGCGATATTTGTTGAAACTCGCATTCCCATTGTAAAAATCCTCCGTTAAAAAATAATCTTTAATATTCCTCCTTGTCGAATCCCTCTCTTGAGGGGCGGCATCCATTGCCGTTGAATTAAAAGGGTACGTTTAAAACTTTACCTCTCACTAAGTTTTCCTTGTACGACTCCGGTCGTCCTTGATCCTCCTTCATTCGACTGGGGCGGTTTCGCTTCCAACAGTCCGGTTAGAGTTGTTGTTCTCTTCGCGATGGTGTGTGGTGCATGTGCATTCACCTCACCTCGCTCACGCATAACATTTCGTCGTCGCCATCGGATTCTTGACAGGGCGAGAGTCTAAATTGGACTTTGTGACGGAAAACTTGGCCTTTCGATCGAGTGACGATCGTCGGGAAAAGGATGTATGTCGTGGGGAGTTTAGTCGTGCAGGACGGTAAAAAAGGCCAGGAGTTTTTCTGTCACCCACTCCGGTTCATCTTCCTGCAGGTGATGCCCGCCACCCATGTGCACATGGCTCTCCGAGGCTTCCACAGCGGATTCCAGCTCGTCGATCACCTGTCGCATAACCAAGCGATCGCGTGAGCCCCACAGTATAAGCAGCGGAATTTTTAACGCCGCCAGCGCGCTCGGTAAGCGTGGATCGCGAATTGCTTCCGTTGCTAGCAAGAAGCTGCGCACGGCTTGCGGTGAGCGACCATAGGTCCTAAACGTCTCTTCGATGCGATCGGCGTCGACCAACTCTCTCTTGCTGACGGTGCGCCGATGGGCCCAGCCCATCGCCTGGCGGGTGAGCAACAAAGACAGCGGCGGCGCCATCCACGCCAAATGGCGTACAGACATAGGTACCAACCGACGACTAGTCGCGGGCGCGATCACAGCACAACCTAAGACGCGTTCGGGATGCAGTAATGAAAGCCACAGGGCGATATTGCCGCCCATCGAGTTGCCCACGACGTAAGCCTGTCGAATACCCAGCTTGTCCATAAAGGACTTCACCCGCGGAACCTGATCATCTAGTCCATAGGCGGCGCCTGGTAGAGCGCTGCTTTGGCCAAAGCCTGGAAGATCAAATGCCACCACTGTGAAGTGCTGGGCTAAAAGCGGGGCGATAAACCGCCAGCAGAATAGATTGGCGCCGATGCCATGCACTAGAAGCAAGTAAGGCCCTCGGCCGCTGATCAAGTAACGGATTTTCCAGCCGTCGACATCTGCGGAGCGGACTTCGGTATCAGCGAAAGGTACGAAGGCTGGGCGGCGCCGCCGAAAAAGCAGAACAAGCCCAATGAAAACCACCGCGCCTGCCGCGATGACCAACCATAACTCAGACATCGCCTCCAGCGTGGGCAACGGAATGCGATTGGTCAAGAGCTAGAAAGAGTTGGCCTGCGGGCGTTCTCGCGACTAATCGATTTCGGAGAAGCGGCAAAAGGCCACTTTGCCATAGAGTTCGTAGTTGTGTTTTTGGGTTTCCGCCAAATGATTTTCGGCCACATACCCAAGGGTGCAGCTTCTATCGCCAGGCGCAAAGTGGCTGCACTGCTCGCAGGCGTGAATGATGGTCAGCTGCTGATAGTCTTTAGGATGAATAGGATCGAGGATAAGGCTGCGGCGAGCCGGAGTGTTCCTATGGGTATTCTTGTGAGGCGTCGGCATTGACAATCCCTGGTTGGGCCCCAAATTGATTGGAGGCCTAAGAGAGGTCAAGGACAAAGCATGAGTGATATTGAGAAAATGACACAGAAAAGCCAGGAAGCCATGCAAGCCGCCGCCCGTGCGGCTGAAGGGCGGCACAATGCGGCTGTGGAGCCCGAGCATTTGGTTTTGGAGATCCTTCGTCAACAAGATGGGATCGTACCGCGCGTGCTGGAGCGCATGCAGGCCTCTGTTCAGGCCCTCGTTCAGGATGTTGAGCGTCGGCTCGACACTCTGCCCACCGTCACCGGCTCCGGTGTGCGGGTGGTGGCAAGCTCATCTTTGCAACGCCTTTTTAGCGAGGCCGAAAAGATCTCGCGGAACATGGGTGATCAGTTTATCTCCACCGAGCATTTTATGCTGGCTGCATTGCGCGGCTCGGCCCCTGAAGTGCAAAAGATCTTTGAACGCAACCGTGTGAACGCCTCTGGATTTCAAGAGGCTTTGACTGAATTGAGAGGAAATTCAAAAGTGACGGACGACACTCCGGAAAACAAATTTGACGTGTTAAACAAGTACGCGCGTGACCTTACTGAACTTGCCGAATCAGGCAAGCTTGATCCCGTGGTTGGGCGCGAAGAAGAGATTCGCCGCGTGATCCAGGTGCTGGCTCGACGAACAAAAAACAACCCGGTTTTGATCGGTGAACCCGGTGTGGGGAAAACTGCGATTGCCGAAGGCTTAGCTTTGCGGATCACCAATCGCGATGTGCCTGAGGTCTTGCTGAATAAACGACTGATGGCCTTGGATATGGGGTCGTTGGTGGCCGGTGCTAAATATCGGGGTGAGTTCGAAGATCGTCTGAAGGCGGTGGTTAAAGAAGTGACGTCTTCCGAAGGCCGCATCGTCTTGTTTATCGATGAAATCCACACTTTGGTGGGTGCCGGTAAGTCGGAAGGTGCGATGGATGCGTCGCAGATTTTAAAGCCGGCCTTGGCCCGTGGTGAGCTGCGCTGTATCGGCGCCACCACCCTGGACGAGTATCGCGAGTACATCGAAAAGGACAAAGCGTTGGAGCGCCGTTTTCAAACCGTGCTGGTCGATGAGCCCACCGTGCCTGACGCCATCACCATCTTGCGCGGCTTAAAAGAGAAATACGAAGTGCACCATGGAGTACGCATTACCGATGCGGCCATTGTAGCGGCGGTCAAACTCTCACAACGCTACATCACCAATCGCTTCCTGCCGGATAAAGCCATCGACTTGATGGATGAGGCGGCGTCGCGCTTAGGTATTGAGATCAACAGCGTCCCGCACAGTATCGATGAGATTCAGCGCAAAGTGATGCAGCTGCAAATCGAGCGCGAAGCCTTGCTCAAGGAAAAAGACACTCCGGCGCGCGAGCGTCTGCAGGCGGTTGAGCGCGAGATTGAAGAGCTCAACAAGAGCGTCAATCTGCTCAAAGCGCAGTGGGAAGACGAAAAACGCGAGATTCAAGACCTCAAGAAGACCAAGCAGGAGATTGAGGCAGCCCGCGTCGATATTGAACGCGCGGAACGCGAAGGCAATTTGGGCCGCGCGGCCGAGTTGAAGTACGGACGTTTGCCCGACTTGGAAAAACAGCTGGGTGAAATGAACTCGCGCGTGCAAAAACGCCAGAACCGCATGCTCAAAGAAGAGGTCGGCCCTGAAGAGATCGCCGAAGTGGTGGCCAAGTGGACTGGCATTCCAGTCAGCAAAATGCTCGAATCCGAGAGTGAGAAGCTCCTTCATCTCGAAGATCATTTGCGCCAGCGCGTGAAGGGGCAAGATCATGCTTTGCAAGTGGTGGCGGATGCCATTCGTCGTGCCCGGGCTGAAATTTCTGATCCCAATCGTCCGATTGGCAGCTTTATTTTCCTTGGTCCGACCGGTGTGGGTAAAACCGAAACTGCCAAAGCCTTGGCTGAATTTCTCTTCGATACCGAAGAGGCGGTCGTGCGCATCGATATGTCCGAGTATATGGAGAAACACGCGGTTTCGCGTCTGATCGGCGCGCCCCCGGGATACGTGGGTTACGAAGAGGGCGGTCAACTGACCGAGCGGATTCGTCGCCGTCCGTATAGCGTGATCTTGCTCGACGAGATCGAAAAAGCTCATCCCGAAGTTTTTAACGTTCTCTTACAGGTATTGGACGACGGTCGCCTAACCGACGGACAGGGCCGCACGGTGGATTTTAAGAACACGGTTATGATCATGACCTCGAACGTGGGTTCGCAAGCTCTCATCGATGACAGCTTGAGGCCCGAAAAGCGCGAGGCCTTGGTGATGGAAGCTTTGCGCGCCCATTTCCGGCCCGAGTTTTTGAATCGTATCGATGAAACGGTGATCTTCAATCCGCTTGGTGCGGAGCAGTTGCAAGAGATCGTGAAAGTGCAATTGGCTCAGGTTGAAAAGCGTTTGAGCGAAAAGCGCATCACTTTGAACTTCGATGCAGCCGCCATGCGCTGGTTAGGTGAGCAAGGATTTGACCCGGTTTACGGGGCCCGCCCGCTGAAGCGTGTGGTGCAAAAGGAAGTGCTAAATCCCTTGGCGAAACTGATCCTTGAGCGCAAGGTCAGTTCAGGCGACAAAGTGAACGTCAAACTGAGCGGCAAACAGCTCGAGTTTAAGGTCAGCTAAGGCAGCCAGATCTAAAGGGTTTTCCGGTACTTGACGCGACTCTCAGGCGGGGGTAGCTTGCCCCCAAATCGAGGGCATTTTGTGTTTTCAGGAATCGTCGAAACGACGGCTGTGATTCAAAGCAGCCAAGAGCGCGCCGGGGTCCTCCAGATCACTCTGGAAAGACCCAATAATTTCACTGATATAGCGACCGGCGATAGCATCGCGGTCGATGGCGTATGCTTGACGGTCGAAACCTTCTCGCCCACTGCCCTTACTTTTGCCCTCGGACCTGAGACCCTCAGGGTAACCGGTTTGACCCCTTCTGGGGTCAAGGGAAGGGTGGTGAATCTCGAACGCTCCCTACGTTTAGGCGATCGCCTGCACGGTCACTTGGTGACCGGTCACGTGGATGTCACCGCTCAGGTGGTGGGCAGCGAGCGCCAGGGTGAAACTTTAACTCTGACCATCGCCCTTCCTGCGGCGCTAAAAACTCTGATTTGGCCCAAAGGTTCCATCGCTATCAACGGCGTGAGTCTGACGATCAACGCAGTCACTGCGGACATCTTTCAGGTGGGGCTGATTCCGGAAACTTTGAAACGCACCAACCTAGGAGCTCTGAACGTAGGAGCGATGGTCAATCTGGAGGCCGACAATATGGCTCGCGGCTTGGTGCGTTTGGCCGAATTGCGTGGGGAGATGCGGACATGAGTTTAAATTCCATTCCTGAAATCATCGAGGACATCAAAAGCGGTAAAGCCGTGATTCTGGTGGATGATGAGGACCGTGAAAACGAGGGCGATCTCATTATTGCCGCCGACTACATCACTCCGCAGATGGTGAACTTCATGGCGCTCGAAGCGCGTGGGTTGATTTGCCTGTCGCTGACCTCGGAACAGATCACGCGTTTGGATTTACCCTTGATGACCAAGGATGAAAACAATCGCTCGCCCAATCGCACCGCCTTTACGGTCAGCATCGAAGCGGCCAAAGGCGTATCGACCGGCATTTCAGCCGCAGATCGCGCGCTGACCATCAAAGTGGCGGCCAATCCTTCCGCTCGTCCTGAAGACATCATCGTCCCGGGGCATGTGTTTCCGATTCGGGCACAGGATGGTGGCGTTTTGAAACGCGCCGGTCATACCGAGGCCAGTGTGGATCTGGCGCGTATGGCGGGTTTGAACCCTGCTGCTGTGATCTGTGAGATTATGAATCCTGATGGCACTATGGCCCGTATGCCCGAATTGCTCGAGTTCGCGAAGAAGCACTCGATCAAAATCGGAACTATTGAGTCTCTGATTCGCTATCGCATTCAAAATGAGTCCTTCCTTGTTGAGCGCGCGCAGGCGCAACTGCCCTCACGCTTCGGCAAGGATTTCCGCATTCATGTTTTTGAGAATACGCTGGATGGTCGCGAGCACGTGGCCGTGGTGAAGGGCTCGATTGATCCCGATCAGCCGGTGCTGGTGCGCGTGCATTCGGAATGCATCATGGGCGATGTTTTTCGCTCTTTGCGCACGCGTTCCGGAGACTATCTCGAAGAGTCGCTCAATCGTATCCAAGACGAAGGCACCGGCGTGTTCATTTACCTGCGCTTGGAAGACATGGGACAGCGTCTGCGCAATCGCGTGTTGAGCTATCATCAGATGGATCAAGGGGAAGCGGTTACGGAAGAGAGCAAAAAGGTGTTTCGCTCGGACGACCGCGACTACGGCATCGGGGCGCAGATTCTGCGGGCGCTCGGTGTGCGCAAACTGCGTTTGATCACCAACAGCCATGCCAAACGCGTGGGTCTTAAGGGTTATGGCCTTGAAATCGTCGAAGAAGTTTCGCTCCCGATTGAAACTGAACCTCTGCTGCAACTGGAGGACTAAATGTTCATGCAAGGCAGTTTAACGCCACAGAAGCGCTGGAAGATCGGAATTGTGACCGCGCGCTTTAATCACGAAATCACCGAACGTCTTGAGACGGGCGCTTACGAGCGTTTGATCGAACTGGGTTTAAGCGCCGATCAAATCATTCGCGTGCGGGTTCCTGGCGCGGTTGAAATCCCCATTGCCGCTTTAAAGCTGATTGAACGCGAATGTGATGCAGTGATTGCGCTGGGCGCCGTTATTCAGGGGGATACCAAGCATTTCGACTATGTATGCAACTCCGTGGAACGCGGCTGCACACAAGTGATGCTGCAAACCAAAAAACCCGTGATTTTTGGCGTTCTCACTACGGATAATGAACAGCAGGCGGAAGCGCGCGTGGGTGGTTCGCATGGTCATAAGGGACGTGACGCCGCCGACACGTGCATCGAGATGATTAATCTGATGGAAATGATTTGATGGATGTGACCGATCAGCAGATCGAAAGACAGAAGCGCCGGCGAGAACTGAGTACGGTTCTGTTGCTGGCCGTTGTCTTTCTGGTGCTGACGGCCATCGAATACAAGCTGTTCGGCATGAGCCAGCAGCTCGGCTTTAAAACTTCGATTTTTTTCTTAGGCCTGGTCAACTTCAACATCATCCTCTTTCTGCTGATGTTCTTTTTGATCTTCCGCAACGTGGTCAAAATTTTTGCTGAACGGCAAACTGGTTTGGCGGGCGGCACGCTGAAAGCCAAGCTGATCGCTGCCTTTGTTTCCTTTAGCATCATTCCAACGGCCCTTATGTTCCTGGTGTCGGTGTTCTACATCAACAACAGCTTTGACAAATGGTTCTCGGAAAAAATGGCGGGCGTATTGAAGAGCTCGCTCGAAGTTACCAACGCTTATTATCTCTCGGCTAAACGCAAAAACTATCATTTCGCGGAACGGGTGGCGACGGAGTTGAAGCAAACTCCCAGCAACGACTGGGGGCGGCGTCTGGTGGATTTACGCAAGCGCTACAGTCTGGATGCGGTTGAGTACTATCCCTCACTTTTCGGCCAGCGTGTGGTGAGCGTGAGTCCGGATGAGTCCTTACCGGAAGTGCCGCCTCTATCTCTCGAGCTGCTTGAGCGCGGGATCGAGGATCGTAACGAGGCGTCGACCATTCACCAGTTTGAAAACGGCAATTTGGTGCGGGTGATTTTCCCTGTGGGGAAAACCAAACAAGAAGGCGCCGTGGTGGTCTCCACTTTTATTCCACTGTCTTTGATTGCGAAGATGGATGATATCGCGTCGGCCTATGAGGACTTCCGTGACGTCAATCCGCTCGAGTATCCGATCAAGTCGATCTACCTGATCATTCTGGTATTGATGACTCTCACGATCATGCTTGGCGCCACTTGGTTTGGCTTTTATTTGGCGCGCCAGCTATCTGTGCCGCTTGAAGAGCTGGGAGAAGCGGCCCAACGTGTGGCGGGCCGGGATTATAGCCCCGTAGTGTTGACCTCCGGCTCGCGTGAGATCAATGAGCTGGTAAGCCACTTTAACAAAATGGCGCAGGTTTTAGAAACCTCCGAACGCGAGGTGAGCGAAGCCAACACCAACTTACGACAAACGTTGGCGCGGTTGAATGAGCACTCGCGCTACATCGAGGTGGTGTTGTCCACGGTCAGCACTGGTGTGGTGTCTGTGGATCCTGAAGGCCATATCACCATGGTTAACCGCCATGCGGCCAAGTTGTTACAAACGCGTCCAGAGCGTTTGGTGGGTAAGCACATCGCCAAGGTGCTTGAGCCTGAGTACTACGAGATTTTGGAGAATATGATTCAGCAGATGCGCGCGCACCAAGCCGAAAGCATTCAGCGTGAGGTTCGCCTGGCTATTCGCGGTCGCTCCATCCCTTTGCAGATGACTTTGTCATTCCTCACCGATGAAAATCAGACGGAAATTGGCAAAGTGGTGGTCTTCGACGATCTGACGCCGGTCTTGGGTGCCCAGCGGGCGGCGGCGTGGACCGAAGTGGCCCGCCGGATTGCCCACGAGATCAAGAATCCCCTGACTCCGATCAAACTCTCGGCTGAACGGTTAGAGAAAAAATTTGGCGCCCAGATTCAAGACGAAGCTTTTCGTGAATGCATCCAACGCATTATTGATCAAGTCGATAGCCTCAAGAATCTGGTCAATGAGTTCAATCAGTTTGCGCGTCTGCCGAAGTCCAATCCGGTTTCTGGTAACCTCAATAAGGTGATCAGCGAAGGATTGGTCCTGTTTCAAAACGATGAGCGTGGTTCACAGGTGCAGTTCCAGCCCGATGAAGCCATGCCGAACTTCACTTTTGATCCGGATCAGATGAGGCGGATCATTAACAATCTAGTGGACAACGCACTCTCTGCGATTGCGGGACGAGCGGATGGGTTGATCAAGGTCCGCTCGACCTATGATGGCGTTTTGCGCATTGCCCGCATTGAAATTGAAGACAACGGACCGGGCATTCCGGCCACTTTACGTGAGCGCATCTTTGAACCTTACGTCACCACCAAAGAGCACGGTACCGGGCTTGGCTTGGCACTCGTTAAGCGTATGGTGGAAGATCATCATGGCTTTATTCGCGCGTTTTCCGATGGCCGCACTCAGACGCGCATTGTGATCGAGTTACCGGTGGTTGAGTCGATGCAGACTCCAAAAATCGTCCGTACACGCGATAGCGGGGGAGATAACTACGTATGAAAAACGGAACCAAAATTTTAATTATCGACGACGAGAAACCGATCGGTGAGGTTTTGGCCGCGTCTCTCAAAGACGATGGTTTCACCGTCGAGAATGCTTATAGCGGTCGACAAGGTCTGGAGAAGATCCGTGATTTCTCTCCCGACATCGTGTTGCAAGACATTTGGATGCCTGGGGAACTTGACGGCCTGCAAGTGTTGGAAGAGGTCAAAAAGGGCGGTTATCCCGATTGTCAGTTCATCATCATGTCTGGGCATGGAACGATTGAAACCGCCGTGCGCGCGGTGAAAAATGGCGCCTGGGATTTCGTCGAAAAACCTTTGTCGATGGACAAGATCAATATCCTGATCGCCAACATCCTCAATTTCAAACGCGAGCAGAGTGAAAAGAATGCGCTTTTACATCGCCTGCGCCGTAACATCGCTTTGGTGGGTGAAAGCCCGGTGATGCAGAGCCTGAAGCAGATGATCGCTCGCGTGGCCACTTCCAATGCCTGGATCTTGATCACCGGTGAAAACGGCACAGGTAAAGAACTGGTGGCGCAGAATATCCACTACCTTAGTCATCGTGCAGGTCGTCCCCTCGTTGAAGTCAATTGCGCGGCGATCCCCAAAGACTTGATCGAGAGCGAACTTTTTGGCTACGAGAAAGGGGCTTTCACTGGCGCGGATCGAGCCAAACGCGGTAAGTTTGATTTTGCCAATGGCGGAACTCTTTTCCTCGATGAGATCGGTGACATGAGCCTGGAGGCGCAGGCGAAGATCCTGCGCATCTTGCAAGAGCGCTCTTTCTACCGCGTCGGCGGTGAGCAGCCGATCGAAGTCGATGTGCGCGTGATCGCGGCCACCAACAAAAACCTGGAAGAAGAAATCAAAGCCGGTCGCTTCCGTGAGGATCTGTATTATCGTTTGAATGTGGTTCCTCTGCGCGTGGCTCCTTTGCGTCAACGGCGTGAGGACATCACTGTGTTGGTGGAGTATTTTGGCGATCAGTTTCTACGTAACAATGGTTATAAACGCAAAACTTTCTCGCAGGCGGCCTTGGCCAAAATGCAAGCCTATGGCTGGCCGGGCAATGTGCGTGAGCTTCGTAACTTCGTTGAACGCGTTTATATTCTCACGCCGGGCGATGAGGTGGATGTGCATGACCTGAAGTTCGCCGGTCTGACCGAAGCGCCGGAGGTCGGTGACCCTGACGGTTTTACGACTTTTCGCGAGGCGCGTTCGCGTTTTGAGCGCGAGTTTTTGATTCAGAAGATTGAAGAGAACAACGGCAATATCTCCAAGACGGCGGAAACCATCGGCTTGGAGCGTAGCTATTTACATCGCAAGATTAAATCTTACGGCATCGAGGTCTAACGCTCATGAAATGGTCTAAAGGTTATTTGTTCACTTTGAAAGAAGCTCCCGCCGATGCGGAAATTCCCAGCCATATTCTGCTTGTGCGTGGTGGTTATATCCGCAAAGTAGCCCCGGGTATTTTTACCTACGGTCATTTGATGTGGCGTTCGATCCGCAAATTCGAAGCCATTGTGCGCGAAGAGCTCAATCGTCGCGGCTGCGTCGAAATCCTTATGCCGATGGTACAACCGCGTGAACTTTGGGAAGAGACCGGCCGTTGGAAAGAGATGGGCGAGGGCTTGCAAAAGCTGAAGAATCGCAACGACCATGATTTCTGTCTGGGCGCCACGCACGAAGAGGTGGTTACCGATTATGTCCGTCGCGATGTGAAGAGCTATCGCGATCTACCGTTCAATCTTTATCAAGTGCAAACTAAATTCCGCGATGAAATTCGCCCGCGCTTTGGTTTGATGCGCGGCCGCGAATTTATTATGAAGGACGCCTATAGCTTTGACCCTGACGTGGCCGGAGCGCAAAAGTCCTATCAGCAAATGTTTGAGGCCTACACGGACATCTTCAAACGCTTAGGGGCTCGGTTTCGCGTGGTGCAAGCCGATAGCGGCAATATCGGCGGCAATCAGTCGCAAGAATTCCACATCCTGGCCGATAGTGGTGAGGATCAGCTCTTGGTCAGTGAATCCTCCGACTTCGCGGCCAACATCGAAGTGTGCCCGGCCATCGATGCGCAACCGGCCGCAGCTCCGAGCTCAGAGCTAAAGACCATGGAGGAGTTTGCCACTCCCGGGCTGCGCACCATTGAAGCGCTTGCCAAGGCTACTGGCACTCCCGCCCATCAGCTAGTGAAGACGATGTACTTCTCGGCCAGCGATGAACCAGCTAAGAAACTCAATCCGGTGGCTGTGCTCCTGCGCGGTTCCGATGAAGTGAACCCGGTGAAAGTAAAAAACCACTTTGGTTTGTCCAATCCTCCCTTGCTGCTGACTGACGAAGAGGTGCGTAAACTCACCAGCGCCTCGCCCGGTAGCTGTGGCCCGGTGGGTTTGAACATTCCTATTTTGATGGATAAAGGTGTCGAGAACCTGCGCAATTACATGGTAGGTGCCAACAAAGACGACTTCCATTTGCGCAACGTGAACCATGGCCGCGATTATAAGGCGACTGTCGTGGGGGATTTCCGTATGGCGCGTGAGGGTGATCTTAGCCCGGATGGCAAAGGTCATTTAAAGGCTTTTCGTGGCATTGAAGTGGGCCATATCTTTTATTTAGGAACCAAGTACTCCAAGAAAATGGAAGCCAACTATTTGGCTCAAGATCAAACGCAAAAACCCATCGAGATGGGATGCTATGGTATCGGCATCACGCGTACTGTGCAGGCTGTGATCGAGCAGAATCACGATAAAGACGGAATCATTTGGCCGGTCAGTGTGGCGCCCTACGTGGTGCACATCGCTTTACTCGATCCGGATGCGCCGGAGGCTCGCCAACTTGCCGACAAGCTCTATGACGATCTTATGGCCAAGGGTATTGACGTGCTGATGGATGATCGCGTTGAGCGGCCAGGCGTGAAATTCAAAGACGCTGATCTACTCGGTATGCCTTTGCGCGTGAACATCGGCGCGCGCGGGCTCGCCGCCGGCGAGCTTGAACTCATCGAGCGTAAAACCAAAAAAACAGAGAAGGTTCAGCCGGGCGCTCTGTTCGAGAAAATCGTGACATGGGTGAAGGAGCAATCGATTTGAGCCGTGCGCAGCTGACCAATCCCATTTTCTTGGCCGTCGACGTGGATAGCGCTGACCGCGCCATCGAATTGGTGCGCCAGACGCGTGCTTTCGTAGGGGGCTTTAAAGTGGGTCCGCGCTTAGCATTGCGCTACGGCGAACCTTTGCTGAAAGAGATCGCTCGTCACGGCAATATGTTTGTCGACAACAAATATTTCGACATCCCAAATACTATGCTCTCGGCGGTGCGCGCCTCGTTCGATGTAGGAGCCGCCTTCTGTACGGTGCACGCGCAAGCGGGCCGTGAGGCCCTCTCGCAACTGGCTGAGCTCGAAGAGGAGCTGTGCAAGATTCGCCCTTTTCGAATCCTTGCGGTGACGATCCTGACCAGTTTTAAGCAACACACTCTCGCCCCGGTCTCGCAGGCCATGCCGATCGCCGAACAAGCCGAAGTTTTGGCCAAGCTAGTGCTCGATTCGGGTTTGACGGGGTTGGTGTGCTCGCCGGAAGAAGTCGAAGCTTTACGACAGCGTTTTCCCAACGCCTATTTAGTGACGCCGGGAGTGCGTCTGAGCGGAGAGAAGCACGGCGATCAAGCCCGCGTATCTGACCCAGTTACGGCTCTTCAGCGCGGCGCTTCGGCGCTGGTGGTGGGACGGCCTATTTACGATTCACAGGAGCCCGCTTTAGCGGCGAAGACATACTATGAGGAAGTTCAAAAAGCCTAGCGGTGGCCGCAGCGCCCCTCAGCGCGGGGGACCTTCGCGCAGCTCCCAACCAAACCCGCGTGGTCGCGATACTCTGCCACAAGGGCGTGTCGTGGTGGGCATTCATGCCGTTTGCGAACTGCTCAAGGTGCGTCCGCGCTCCGTCTTGCAACTATGGCTCAAAAGCCCTGAGGGCAATCCTGAACTGACGAACATTGCCGATCAGTGCGAGCGTCTGCGTATTCGCCCGATGATTCAGTCACCCGGGGTACTCGATCGCATCACGCCCTCCCATCAAGGCGTGGTGGCGTTTTCCAGTGAAACTCCGGAGCTCAGTCTGGCTGCCCTCAAGAAGCTCGATAAAGCCACGCTGATCGTTCTAGATGAGGTCGAAGATCCTCATAATCTTGGCGCCGTTTTGCGAACCGCGTGGCTGTTTGGCGCTGAAGGCGTGCTTACTCCAGAGACGCGCGCCGCTTCGCTTACGGCCACGGTCTCCAAGGTCGCGCAGGGTGCGGTTGAGCATGTGCCGGTAATGCAAGAGAGTGGGCTCTTAGAAACGCTCAAGCATCTAAAGAGCGAAGGTTTTTGGATGTTCGGACTTTCACACAAAGGCGATAGCGCCATCTTTAAAACGGATATCCCGGATAAAGTGATTTGGGTTTTGGGCTCGGAATCGGCGGGCATTCGTAAACCCATCGAGCGTGAGTGCGATCAACTGGTCGCCATTCCGCAAGCGGACCCGGAAGCTAGCTTTAATGTCTCTGTAGCTGCGGCAATCGCGTTGGCGGAGACTTTCCGCCAACGTCAGATTTGATAAGATGAACTAAGGCTGTTTAGGAGTCGGCAATCCGGCTTCTTTGCGGCAGGCCTGCGCGAGGTGCTGCATAAGAGGTTGCAGGTGATCATCTACCACAAAGAAAATCCCGCTGCCTTTTTGCTCTAATATCTGGCGATAGATCGGGTCGGGCACGGTTGGATTGTTGTTGGAGGCTTGTGCTTGAGCCTTACGACGGGTCTGCTCAGTCCGGGCTTGCTGTTCACGCTGTCGTGTTCGATGCGATTTCGCTGTGCCTTCACTTTTGCCGCCGGCGGCTCGTGCCCAGGCCAGTTGAGCTCTTAACCATACGCCCATCTCACCGCGGCCCTGTCTCCAGGTGCGGTCCATCACCTGGCGGCGAATTTCGGCATCGCTGTTGCGGCGCAAATAGGAGCTCCCCGGTTGAATCTGCTGTTTGAAACGACGGAACGCAGAACGTGTTCGCGGATTGTCAGCAAGGCTTCTCTCCATCCGCGCGGTGGCTGCGTCGGCCTGTTCGCGCAAACGATCGACCTGAGTCTCGCTCTCTTTGGTCTCCTGCTCTTCCTCTTGCTGGGCGTTTTCGGCCGTCGGTCGTTCGGGAGGTATGGCTGTGGCCTCCTCCTGAGCATTGGGGGGATCGAGCTTACCGCGCGCGGCCGGTGGACTTAAATCGATGCCAATCACACGCGTGGACTGAAACAGGTGGGGCTCGTACAGATTGAGAAAAAGCGGTGCGGGCACTAGCGCCAACAAAAGTTTACGCCAGCTGATCAAAACCTCTCTAGGCTGACGAAGCGTTTTCGTGAATTCGCTGAGATAAAGGTCCGTTGCAGTTTGCTGCCATTGTTTAAAGGTAGCCGGATCGGCTTCGATAGCGACAAAGGTGGGCGGATTGGTTTGAATGCGGCTTTTCAGGAACTCAATATTGGCCGCGGATTGGCGAATGATATCCATCGCCGATTCAACGTAGCGATCGACGTCTTTGAGAACCAAGGCATCACCAGCCGCGCTCTCATCGTAGAACAGTTTCGCCATGGCGGCCCGCTGTTCATTGCCCATGTCTTTTGAGCCTACGAGAGTAAGAGTATTGTTTTTACCAGGCAGTTCCAAAGTGAGGTTTCGTCCAAAGATATTCTCATGTGCGTCTTTCCCTACGTCGCATATTTCCGCGCTCGCCCCAGCAATAAGACTAAAAATGAGTAGCCACATCATCCATTCTTGGGACTGCAATGCAGGTGCCGATCTGCACGGCAACGCTCGACCAAAGGCCGTCGGAGCAAAGGCCAGGACGATTTTACATTTCGTCGCCTCATTCCGATAATAAAGAGAGTCAAGGAGGACCCAAGTGAACCGAGTAGAGCAGATGTTTGCGGAATCGTCCTCGCCCATGGAATTTGCGCAAAAGTACTTTCAATATTTGGCCGAGTTGATGGGCAAAATGGACCCTAAGCCTGTCGGTCAGTTCATCGAAGCTGTTGAACAGGCGCGCGCGACAAAAAATCAGATCTTCTTTCTCGGTAATGGTGGCAGTGCGGCCACCGCCAGTCATTTCGCCAACGATTTCGTCGGCGGGCCGCGCTGCTGGGACAATGCCTATCGCGCTCTTTCGCTGACCGACAACAGCGCTTTGGTCACGGCGATCGGTAACGATCACGGCTACGATAAAATTTTTGAACTGCAGTTGCGCGCTCTTATGCGTGAAGGTGATGTCGTGGTAGGAATTTCCGCCAGTGGCAATTCGCCCAATGTCCTCGCGGCCATGCGCTATGCGGCTGCCAATGGGGCGGTGACGGTAGGGTTGACCGGATTTGATGGCGGAGAGTTGGCTAAGATCTCGCAGATCAACATTCATGTGCCCACAGCTAAGGGCGAATACGGTCCGGTCGAGGACTTACATATGGTGATCGATCATTTGACCAGCGGCTATCTCGTGCAGTTTAACAAACAGAAGAACGTAGTCCCGCTCGAGACGCCCAAGCGCAAGCGAGCTTAATCACTCCACGCACCAGGGAATAAAAGCGGTCTTATTGTGTAGGACGGCCAGCTTTTGCAAAGCGGGAATCTCGCCCACCGTCAAACGGTCGATCAATAGCGCTTGTGGAGGCGGTTGGGGGCCATGTAGCTCTCCATTCAAGGCTGAGAGCGTGGAAATACGAGCGCTGCGCACCCCGCTGCCTTCCCACATTTGCAACCAGCGGCCGTGCAGGTCTGTGGCTTCGAAACGTGGCCACATTTGCGGGTCGATCTGGCGAGCAAGTCCACGGCGTTGGCAGATATCGCGGCAAGCACTCATATATAGGTCGAGCGTATTCAGCTCACGATGGTATTCGGAATTGTGAAACTCATTGATCCGCCCCATTAGCCTCGGCAGAACCTCAGTGGTGATGTCGTTGACGGGCGCAGTTGAAAACAGCTCACTCAAAAAACGACGTGAGAAAATGTAAACGCCGGTCGGAGTTTGGCGTAAACCAGAGGCTTCACCAATCTCATACACCAGCCCGCGTGAATCTGTTTTCACGGCCGCACCTGTTTGCGAATCACAAGTCATCATCGTGGCCACCGCACGAGTGGGACGACGCTCAAAGCTTTCAATCAAGAGTCGGCCGGGGAACAGGCTAAGATGGTCCGCTTGCACCACCATAACGTCGTCATCGCCAATAAATGAGCGATGAGCAAACAGTTGAGCGCCACTGCCAAGAGCTTCGGCTCCGCGCGCGATGTGCAAACGTAGCGGCCGTTCGTTCAATTGGATAAACTTGTCGACCGTCTCGCTCAGTTGACTAGAGGCAATGAGAATGTCGCGAAGGCCTAGGCGATAGAGAGCTTCTAGCCAGATCTCGAGGATGGGGACACCCAAAACAGGCATCAAACACGGTGGTACTCCGTCGAAAAATGGTTGCGCTCGGCGGTCTTGTCCCGCGATTAAGAGGAGTGCTTTCAATGACGCAACCCAGGAATATTTAATTTTTCTAAGATCGTCATAGTTCTATTGTAGGAGACCAAACGATTTCCTTACAATCCCGCCTCGGCCTCAGTCGCGTCTGTTAAGGCCATGATCTCGGGTCACTAAGAGAGATGGCGTTTGAGTGAAAGAGCTTTTCTATTTTGGCCCTGGGGTGACGGTTTGCCCAGGTGGGGCCTTGTAATGATAAAAAATCTCTTGCCGTCGGCACTCGCAAGTCCCGTATGTCTGCGATTTCTGAGGTAAAACTAGTACTGATTAGGTTCGATCCCGAGGGAAGATAGAGCGTGATTTAAAAGCATCCTAGCTTTCCCTTAAGCCCAATTTTTGGGCAAAAATGAAAAATGATATCGTGCATCAATGGTTAAACTATGTGCCCGAAACATGGGCATAAATACTCGGTTTCGTTGGAAATAACTTTTGACTGGACCACCCCTGCTCAGTAGAAGAGTGATTTGCATCTCGCCAAAGCAGCCTTTTTGCGCTTATACGCAGCCGGGTTATTTTGTGCGTGTAGGCTGGTTTAGCTCAATTGGTAGAGCAGCTGATTTGTAATCAGCAGGTTGCGGGTTCGAGTCCCATAACCAGCTCCAAAACTTAATAGGGGACAGGTGCCCGAGTGGCTAAAGGGGACGGACTGTAAATCCGTTGGCTCACGCCTACGTAGGTTCGAATCCTACCCTGTCCACCAAAACGGTTTAGGTATGCAAAAGATTGAGTTCGTGAGCGGGAGTAGCTCAATTGGCTAGAGTATCAGCCTTCCAAGCTGAGGGTTGCGGGTTCGAGACCCGTCTCCCGCTCCAGTTTGTTAGTGTCGCCCATGTGGCTCAGGGGTAGAGCACACCCTTGGTAAGGGTGAGGTCGTGAGTTCGAGTCTCACCATGGGCTCCAAGATTTTGGTTTAGTGATTTAATAAAGTTTAGTAAACGAAAACGGTTTTTAGGAGGAGATCTCACAATGTCAAAAGAAACCTTTAAGCGGGATAAGCCCCACGTCAACATCGGCACCATCGGTCACGTCGATCATGGCAAAACAACTCTGACTGCAGCCATCACTACGACGCTGGCGAAAAAGGGCGGAGCTCAGGCCATGGCCTACGATCAAATCGATAAAGCTCCGGAAGAAAAAGAACGTGGGATTACGATCTCCACTTCGCACGTTGAGTACGAAACGGCTAATCGCCACTACGCTCACGTGGATTGCCCCGGACACGCCGATTATGTGAAGAACATGATCACTGGCGCCGCTCAAATGGATGGCGCGATCTTGGTGGTTTCGGCCGCTGATGGTCCGATGCCGCAAACTCGCGAACACATTCTTTTGGCCCGTCAGGTGGGTGTGCCCGCAATCGTCGTATTCATGAACAAAGTGGACATGGTTGACGACAAAGAACTTCTCGAGCTCGTGGAACTCGAAATCCGTGAATTGCTCTCCAAATACGAATTCCCCGGCGATGCGATTCCGATCGTAAAAGGTTCGGCCTTGAAAGCTCTCGAGGGCGATCAGTCGGAAATCGGTGAAGCCGCCATCATGAAGCTGATGGAAGCTTGCGACACCTACATTCCGGAGCCCGCTCGCGCGATTGACAAGCCCTTCTTGATGCCCGTTGAAGACGTGTTCTCGATCTCGGGTCGTGGAACTGTTGTTACCGGCCGTATTGAGCGCGGTATCGTGAAAATCGGTCAGGAGATCGAAATCGTGGGTCTGCGTCCGACGCAACAAACGACGATCACTGGTATCGAAATGTTCCGTAAGCTCTTGGACGAAGGCCGCGCTGGCGATAACGCTGGCTGCTTGCTCCGCGGTACCAAGAAAGAAGACGTTGAACGCGGTCAGGTTATTGCCGCTAAAGGCTCGATCACTCCGCACAAGAAGTTCAAGTGCGAAGCGTACATCCTGACTAAAGAAGAAGGCGGACGTCACACTCCGTTCTTCAACGGCTATCGTCCTCAGTTCTATTTCCGTACCACTGACGTAACCGGCGTTGTGACCCTGAAAGCGGGCACAGAGATGGTTATGCCCGGTGACCGTGTGGAGATGGAAGTTGAGCTGATCTCGCCCATCGCCATGGAAAAAGAGCTGCGCTTCGCCGTTCGCGAAGGTGGTCGTACCGTTGGCGCCGGCGTTGTGACGGCCATCATTGAGTAAGACGACTTTTTGTATTCGTAAATGACCCGGACAGGGACCCTATTTAGAGGGGTCCCTTTCCACGTTTTAGGGCAGTAGCTCTAATGGTAGAGCGAACGACTCCAAATCGTTAGGTTGTGGGTTCGAATCCCTCCTGCCCTGCCACTTTAAATTGGATGGATTGATGGAAAACGAAAAGAACAACCAGAGTATCGTCAACTTCGCCTTCGTCGTGGCCGGTTTCTTGGCTTACTTCGTGGTCGCCGTCCTGTTTGAACTCCTGGCCGATACATTCGGTCCGGTGGCGCGCTTCCGCAATATTGAAGCGGCCAAGCACGGATTGCCGGTGGCAGCCGGTCTGATCCTGTTTTTGAGTTTGTTTTTGAACAAAAAAGTGCACATTTTCGCCGACGAATGCGTGGCGGAACTGCGCAAGGTCGTATGGCCTTCGCAGCGGGACACGATGGTGATGACCATTGTGTGTTGTGTGATGGTGGTCGTGGCCGGTATCGGCTTCGGCGTTTTTGATTTTCTGTCGAGCCAAGTGATTAAGCTCTTTATCGGCTCTTAGGAAAGGTGTGATTCGTGGCAAACGATACGGCCAACGGCAATGAAACGACTAAGCCTGCTTCTGCAAATATGAAGTGGTACATCGTCAATACCCAGACGAGCTGTGAACAGATGGCCAAGGCGTCCATCGAAGAGCGTGTGCGCTCGCTACATCTCGAGGATAAGTTCGGCCAGATTCTGATTCCTTCGGAAAGTGTTGTGGAGCTGGTTAAAGGCAAGAAAGCCACTCGCTCTCGCAAGTTCTTCCCGGGTTACATCTTCGTGCAAATGCAGATGGACGATCAGATGTGGCATATCGTGAAGAATGCCTCCAAAGTGACGGGCTTTGTCGGTGGTAAAGTGAAGCCGCCGGAGGTTCCTGAAGAAGAAGTTATGCGTGTCACCCGCCAGATGGAAGTGGGCGCTGAAAAAGTGGCTCCCAAAGTGAAGTTCTCCGTCGGCGAAGCGGTGATGGTGATCGATGGCCCGTTCTCCAACTTCAACGGCACCGTCGAAGAGATCAATCCGGAAAAAGGCAAAGTGAAAGTGCTGGTCAGCATTTTCGGTCGCCCCACTCCGGTCGAGTTGGATTTCGTTCAGGTTGAGAAAACCTGAGCAGGATTTTGAATTGGAATTGAATCGAGTTTCGACTTTCGAATCTCGATTTTCGAAATTCCGGCATGGGGCCGGAATTTAACCCCAAACTGAATAGTGGGAAGGAAGAAAAAATGGCTCGTAAAGTATCAGGCCAGATTAAGCTTCAGATACCGGCAGGGAAAGCCAATCCGGCTCCTCCCGTGGGACCGGCGCTTGGTCAGCATGGGGTAAACATTATGGAATTCTGTAAGCAGTTTAATGCTCGCACTCAGAAAGAGGGCGACATGATCATTCCGGTGATCATTACTGTTTTTTCAGACCGTTCGTTTACCTTCATCACCAAAACGCCTCCTGTGTCGATTTTGCTGAAGAAGGCCGCAAAGATCGAGAGTGGGTCAAAGACGCCGCAAAAAGAGAAAGTCGGCAAAGTGACCATGGCTCAAATCACAGACATCGCTAAGCTCAAGATGCCTGACTTGAACTGCACGGAAGTCGAAAGCGCCGTTCAGCAAGTTATCGGTACATCGAAGAGCATGGGCTTAGAGATTAAGTAGGAGGTCGATCAAATGAGCAAAATTGGAAAGCGGTTTGATGCCGCAGTAAAAAAAGTCGACCGTAACTCGCGCTACAAAGTGGATCAGGGCATTAAGCTAGTGGTGGACACTGCAACAGCTAAGTTCGATGAGGCCATCGACGTAGCCGTTGTTCTGGGTGTTGACCCCAAGCAGTCGGACCAACAGGTTCGCGGTGCTGTGGATCTTCCTCATGGCGCGGGTAAGACCGTGCGCGTGGTTGTATTTGCCAAAGGTCCCAAAGAAGAAGAGGCGAAGGCTGCCGGCGCTGACTATGTCGGTGCAGACGATCTCGTCGCCAAGATCACCGGAGGCTGGCTGGATTTCGACAAAGCCATCGCCACTCCGGATATGATGGCCACGGTTTCGAAGGTTGCTAAGGTTCTCGGTCCTCGTGGATTGATGCCGAACCCGAAAGTCGGAACGGTAACTATGAACGTGGGCGCAGCTGTGACTGCCGAGAAGAAGGGGAAACTTGACTTCCGCGTGGACAAAGCCGCCATCGTGCATGCCGTGATTGGACGTAAGAGCATGGGGCCTGACAAGTTGCGCGACAACTTCAACGCCTTTATGTCGGCTCTGATCAAAGCGAAGCCGTCCACCAGCAAAGGTATCTACCTGCGCGGTGTGACCGTGTCGTCGACCATGGGTCCTGGCGTGAAAATGGATTTAGCAGATCTTGAAGGCCAATCTTCAAAAGAAGTGTAAGTAAGGCGGGAGCCGATTGGCCGGTTCCCATGTAACCAGTATCGCGATCAGAGACGTCAGGTGCCTTCGGGCTTAATTTCCTGACTAGATCAATCGCGGTCAAAACAATAGGAAGAAGGAGGATATCTTGCCCCTGATTACTCGCGAAGATAAAGCGGCAGAAATCACTTCGTTGTCCGAAAAGTTTGGCCGTTCGAAAGCTGCGTTCCTCGTCGATTTCAAAGGAATGGACGTTGAGAGTGTGACAAAGCTTCGGAAAACGCTCAAACCCGTGAATTCGGAAATGAAAGTGGTCCGCAACACTCTCGCAATCCGGGCACTCTCCGACCATCCTGCGATCAAGCCTGTGCTTGAGGACAAGTTGGTTGGAACAAACGCCATCGTCTTCGTTTACGAAGATCCCAGCGCTTCGGCGAAAGCTCTCAGCACTTTTGGAAAAGATGTTGAAGCATTCCAGCTGAAGTCGGGTGTGATGGACGGTGCAGGTCTTGACGAAGCAGGCATCAAATACTTGGCGACTCTGCCTGGTAAAAATGAGCTCCGGGCTATGTTGCTCGGTACTCTGGCTGCTCCGATGTCGAAGTTCGTAAGAACTTTGAACGCTGTACCCGAAGGTTTCGTGCGCGTATTGAACGGTCAAAAAGAAAAACTTGAAAAAGCTTAAAGCTTACTAAGAAAGAGGAATTAAAAATGGCTACTGATTTCACACAGATTAAACAGACTTTGTCCGCTATGCCCGTTATGGATTTGGCTAAATTGATCAAGGAACTCGAAGAAGAGTGGGGTGTTTCGGCTGCTGCTCCCGTAGCAGTGGCTGCTGGTCCCGCCGCTGCAGGTGGCGCTCCCGCTGAAGAAAAAACCACTTTCGACGTGATCCTGACTGACGGTGGCGCTAACAAAATTAACGTCATTAAAGAGGTTCGCGCTGTTACCGGTTTGGGCTTGAAAGAAGCCAAAGACTTGGTTGAAGGCGCTCCGAAGCCGGTTAAAGAAGGCGTTTCGAAAGACGAAGCTGCCAAAATCAAAGACGTTCTCACCAAAGCCGGTGCGAAAGTCGACGTTAAGTAAGTTTCTTGAAAGCGCGCGGTGTTTTGTACACCTTGCGCTTTTGAACGCTGGGCCTCAAATTGTGGGGTCCAGCTGTTTTAACCGTGTATATAGTCTGGCTTGGCAATCTGCAGAGCCAAACGTTGAGGGTGGAGCTCTTTTAACCTCTGCCAAACCCACGTGAGGGGAAACCCTCTAAATATTTAGATACAACGTGCGCTGATTGAGGACGCAATCCTCCGGCCCGCGGATAGAAAATTTAAGGAGCAAGGATGAATAAAAGTCCTGTAACTGCGTCCAATATTCGGGTGCGCAGAAGCTTTGCTAAGACAAAGCATCTTATTGATATTCCCAATCTGATTGAATTGCAGAAAAAATCTTACGAAGCCTTCTTGCAGAGGGACGTGGATCCTGACCGCCGTGGAGACGTGGGGCTTCAAGGTGTATTTAAATCTGTTTTCCCCATCTCTGACTTTAACAATACGGCCAGCCTTGAGTTCGTGAGTTTCACGCTTGAGCCGGCCAAGTACGACGTGGACGAGTGCCGTCAGCGCGGAATGACTTTCGCAGCACCCATCAAGGTGACCCTGCGTTTGATCGTTTTCGATGTGGACGAAGAGACAGAAGCACGTAGCATCCGCGACGTAAAAGAGCAGGAAGTGTACTTGGGCGAGATTCCGCTCATGACCTCTAACGGCTCTTTCATTATCAATGGAACTGAACGCGTTGTGGTTTCGCAGTTGCACCGTTCTCCCGGTGTGTTCTTCGACCATGACGGCGGTAAAAACAACGCCAGCGGTAAACTGATCTACTCGGCCCGCGTGATTCCTTATCGCGGTTCGTGGCTGGATTTCGAATTCGATCAAAAAGACCTGATCTACGTGCGTATCGATCGTCGCCGTAAGTTCCCGGTCACGATTTTGTTGAAAGCTCTTGGTTACACCACGGAGCAGTTGCTCGAGCAGTTTTATCATCTCGATGTCGTTCGCATTAAAAAAGACGGCAAAGTGATGCGTTCTATCGATATTGAGCGTATGGCCGGTCAACGTGCCATGTCCGATATCGTAGATCCCGCCTCGGGCGAAGCCATCGTAAAAGCTGGCCGCCGTATCACGCGTGCTGCCGTTAAACGCGTAAAGGCTTTGAATCTATCTGAGATTGAAATCAGCCGCGACGATCTGGAAGGCAAAGTTATCGCCAAGCCGGTCATCGATGAGAGCACCGGTGAGATCATCGCCGATGTGAACACGGAGCTCAGCCAGGCGATCCTGGATAAATCGCGCGAAGCTGGTATCACCGAGTTGTCAGTGATCTTCTTCGACGGTTTGGCCATCGGTCCTTATCTGCGCAACACTTTGCTCGTTGATAAAGTAAACACCAAAGAAGAAGCTCTGATCGAAATCTATAAGCGCCTGCGTCCCGGTGAACCGCCGACGTTGGAAGCCGCCACTGGCTTCTTCGGCCGCTTGTTCTTTGATCCTGAGACTTACGACCTCTCTGAAGTGGGTCGTTTGAAGATCAACCACCGCTTCAATATTCCGTTTGAAGAGACTCCGGTTGAGCATCGCACTTTGACTGAAAGAGATATCCTGTCGGTTGTAAAGACCCTGATTGACTTGAAAAACGGTCAAGGTCAAATCGACGATATCGATCACTTGGGCAACCGCCGCGTTCGTTCTGTGGGTGAATTGCTTGAGAACCAATATCGCATCGGATTGGTGCGTATGGAACGTGCCATCCGTGAGCGTATGAGCTTGCAAGACGTTGAAACCATGATGCCGCACGATTTGGTAAACGCCAAACCGGTGAATGCGGTGGTCAAAGAGTTCTTCGGTTCTTCCCAGCTGTCGCAGTTTATGGATCAAACCAACCCGCTGTCTGAGATCACCCACAAGCGTCGCTTGTCGGCTCTTGGCCCCGGTGGTTTGACTCGCGATCGCGCCGGTTTCGAAGTGCGCGACGTGCATCCGACCCACTATGGTCGTATCTGCCCGATTGAAACTCCGGAAGGTCCGAACATCGGTTTGATCGCGAGCTTGGCGACTTTCGCCCGCATCAACCAATACGGCTTTATCGAAACCCCCTACCGCAAAGTGGAAGAGGGTGGAGTGAAAGACGACATTCTCTATCTCTCGGCCTTGGAAGAGAGCGGCCACCATATCGCTCAAGCTGGCAAAGACGTGGAGAGAAACAAAATCACTCAAGACAACATCACCGTTCGTTTCAACGGTGAGTACGAGCTGATCGAAAAAGACAAAGTGTCCTTGATGGACGTGTCGCCCTCGCAGCTGGTGTCTATTGCGGCAAGCTTGATCCCGTTCTTGGAGCATGATGATGCCAACCGCGCTCTTATGGGCTCGAACATGCAACGTCAGGCTGTGCCCTTGCTCAAATCGCGCGCTCCCTTGGTCGGAACGGGTGTTGAGCGTTTGGTTGCCCGTGACTCTGGGACCTCTGTCGTTTGTACGAACGACGGCGTGGTTGAAGAAGTCGATGCGGCTCGCGTGATCGTGCGTCGTTTCGCTAAAGGCGGCGAGTTGGGTGCCAACGTGGACATCTACAACTTGATCAAATACCAGCGCACCAACCAGAACACTTGCTTCAACCAGAAGCCGATTGTGAACGTGGGTGACCGTATTAAGCGTGGCGATGTGATCGCTGACGGACCGTCGACCGAGCTTGGTGAGTTGGCCTTGGGTCAAAACATCCTGGTCGCGTTCACTCCGTGGCAGGGTTACAACTTCGAAGATTCTATTTTGATTTCCGAACGTTTGATCCGCGAAGACGTGTACACCTCTGTGCATATCGAAGAGTTCGAATGCGTGGCGCGTGATACGAAGCTTGGCAAAGAAGAGATCAGCCGCGATATCGCCAACGTCGGTGAAGAGGCTCTGAAAGATCTCGATAATTCCGGTATCATCCGTATCGGCGCCGAAGTGAAGCCCGGCGACATCTTGGTCGGTAAAGTGACTCCTAAAGGTGAGACTCAGCTCTCTCCGGAAGAGAAACTCTTGCGCGCTATCTTCGGTGAAAAGGCCGGCGATGTTCGCGACACGTCCTTGCGTGTACCGTCGGGTGTGTACGGAACTGTGATTGACGCTCAGGTATACTCGCGTGAAGCGAGTGACCGCGATGAACGTTTGCAGAGCATCATCGAGCAAAAACGCAAGAAGCTCGAAAAAGACTTCGGCGTTGAACAGAACGTCATCAAGAACAACGCTCTCGATAAACTGAAAGACCTGCTGATCGGCAAAGTGACGACCGGCGTTCTGCTCAGCGAAGACGGAAGCGAAAAGCTCTTGAGCAAAGGTCAAACCGTTAAAGGTGAAGACCTCGAGACGATCCCGTTCGAATTGCTCTCCTACGTGCCCTTGGATTCGGAACTCGAATTCCAAGTTCAGCGCATCGTGGATGGCGCCCGTAACCAGCTCGACGCCGTGAAAATGGTGTTCAACGAGAAAATTGACCGCCTGACCAAGGGTGATGAATTGCCCCCGGGCGTGATCAAAATGGTGAAGGTCTACATCGCCATCAAGCGCAAGCTGCAGGTGGGTGATAAGTTCGCCGGCCGTCACGGTAACAAAGGTGTGATCTCGAAGGTTCTGCCGGTTGAAGATATGCCGTATTTGGCCGACGGTTCGTCGGTGGACATGGTGCTCAATCCGCTGGGCGTTCCTTCGCGTATGAACATCGGTCAGATCTTGGAAGTTCACTTGGGCTGGGCTGCACACGGTCTGGGCAAACAACTCGAGAAGTATGTCGACGAGTTTAAGGCCGAAGCCGCGCGCGAGCAGCTGGTGAACACGTTCCAAGAAGACGAAGAGATCGTTCGCCAAGTGCAAGGCGCCGACGATGACTCGATCAAGAAAATGGTCCGCCGGATGAAAGACGGCGTGCATGTGGCCACTCCTGTGTTCGACGGTGCAAAAGAGAAGGACGTTAAAGATCTTCTCAAACGCGCCAAGCTGCCGCTCTCCGGTCAAACCGTGCTGTTTGATGGACGGACCGGTGAGCCGTTCCAGACACCGGTTACGGTCGGCATCATGTACATGCTGAAGCTGCATCACTTGGTGGAAGAAAAGATTCACGCTCGTTCAATCGGCCCCTACTCACTCGTTTCGCAGCAGCCCCTGGGTGGTAAAGCTCAGTTCGGTGGTCAGCGTTTGGGAGAGATGGAAGTGTGGGCGATCGAAGCTTACGGCGCTGCTTACAGCTTGCAGGAATTCCTTACGGTCAAGTCGGATGACGTGGCTGGAAGAACCCGCATGTACGAAAGCATCGTAAAAGGCGAGAACGTGCTTGAGCCCGGTCTGCCCGAATCGTTCAACGTTTTGGTGAAAGAGCTGCAAAGCTTGGCGCTGAACGTGGAGCTGATGGAGTCGGATATTTTAACCGAACCCGCGCAGGTGCATTCGGAAGAGGCGACCGGTAACGGCGCCGCTCCCACGCCTGGTCCGGCAGCCACTTAATTTTGTTGAAGAGGTGATACTTTGAAAGACCTATTAAATTTTTTCGATAAGCCAAAAGATCCGCTGTCATTTGATGCCGTTCGCATCAGCTTGGCCTCGCCGGAGATGATCCGCGAGTGGTCCTTTGGCGAAGTGAAGAAGCCCGAAACCATCAACTACCGTACGTTCAAGCCTGAGCGTGACGGTTTGTTCTGCGCTAAGATCTTCGGTCCGATTAAGGATTACGAATGTCTTTGCGGTAAATATAAGCGCATGAAGTATCGCGGAGTGATCTGCGAGAAGTGCGGCGTTGAAGTCACTCAGACCAAAGTGCGTCGTGAACGCTTGGGCCATATCGAGTTGGCGACTCCCGTCGCTCACATCTGGTTCTTGCGCTCATTGCCGAGCCGTATCGGTAACTTGCTCGATATGTCCTTGAAGGACGTTGAGCGCGTACTGTACTGCGAAGCCTATATCGTGACTGACCCCATGGACACGACGTTGACCGAAGGTCAGATTCTGCCGGAAGAAGCTTACCAAAACGCGCTTTCGGAATTCGGCCCCAACTTCAAAGCCGCTATGGGTGGCGATGCCATCCGCGACATCCTCCGCAAGGTGGACGTTGAGTTCTTGTCGCGCAAACTGCGCTTGGAATTGAAAGAGACCAAGTCGGAGGCCGCCACTAAGAAACTCACCAAGCGTTTGAAAGTGGTCGAGGCACTGAAGAATTCGATCAACAAGCCCGAGTGGATGATGCTGGAAGTGGTTCCTGTCATTCCGCCGGACTTGCGTCCTCTCGTTCCGCTCGACGGCGGCCGCTTTGCGACCTCGGATCTGAACGATCTGTATCGCCGCGTGATCAACCGTAACAATCGTTTGAAGCGCCTACAGGAGTTGAACGCTCCTGATATCATTATCCGTAACGAAAAACGCATGTTGCAAGAAGCGGTCGACGCTCTCTTGGATAACGGCCGTCGCGGCAAGACCTTCACTGGTCCGAATAAACGCCCGCTACGTTCTTTGTCCGATATGCTGAAAGGTAAGCAGGGTCGCTTCCGTCAGAACTTGCTCGGTAAACGGGTGGATTACTCTGGCCGTTCCGTGATCGTCGTGGGTCCGAACCTGCGTCTGCATCAGTGCGGTCTGCCGAAGAAAATGGCTCTCGAGCTCTTCAAACCGTTTGTATACAACAAGCTGGAAGAAAAGGGTTTTGCCACTACCATCAAGCAAGCCAAGAAATTGGTTGAGACCGAAACTGTCGAGGTTTGGGATATCCTCTCAGACGTAGTGAAAGAGCACCCGGTTCTGTTGAACCGCGCGCCCACTCTACACAGACTCGGTATTCAGGCTTTCGAACCCGTCTTGCACGAAGGTAAAGCGATCCAGCTGCACCCGCTCGTGTGTACCGCGTTCAACGCCGACTTCGACGGGGATCAGATGGCCGTGCACGTGCCGCTGTCCATCGAAGCTCAGGTCGAAGCCCGCGTTCTGATGATGTCGTCCAACAACATCTTGAGCCCGGCCAACGGTAAACCGGTGATCAACCCCACACAGGATATCGTGTTGGGTCTGTACTGGATGACCCGTATTCGCCCCGGTGCCAAAGGCACCAACCGCGTGTTCGGTAGCGTACAAGAAGTTCTTTATGCTTACGACATGGGCCATGTGGACATTCAAGCCAACATCCGTTGCCGCATTAACGGCAAACTCGAAAGCACCACCGTCGGTCGCGCTATCTTGAGCGATATCGTTCCGGATGAAGTGGCTTTCGAAACGGTCAACAAGGTGATGAATAAGAAGGGTCTGGCCGATCTGATCGACCGCACCTTCCGTATCGCCGGCGCTAAAGCCACTGTGCTTTTGGCCGACCGTTTGATGGAGCATGGATTCAAGTACTCGACTCAAGCCGGTATCTCGATTTGCGTGGACGATCTGCATATTCCGAAGCAAAAGGAAACCTTGCTGGTGCAAGCAGAAAAGCAAGTGCAAGAGATCCGCAATCAGTACGATGAAGGTTTGATCACAGACGGTGAGCGCTACAACAAAGTGGTCGATATCTGGGCGCAGGCTGCAGATAAGATCGCTAAAGAGATGATGCAGCAGCTCGAGAAGCAGACGTTTGTTGTCGATGGTAAACCCGTCGAATCCGCCAGCTTCAACCCGATCTTTATCATGGCCGACTCTGGAGCGCGGGGTTCTGCGGCTCAGATTCGTCAGCTGGCCGGTATGCGCGGTCTGATGGCGAAACCGTCGGGTGAGATCATTGAAACGCCGATCACGGCCAACTTCCGCGAAGGCCTCTCTGTGTTGGAATACTTCATTTCCACTCACGGTGCCCGTAAAGGTTTGGCCGATACCGCTCTGAAGACAGCGAACTCCGGTTACCTGACCCGCCGCTTGGTCGACGTGGCTCAGGATATCGTGATCACTGAAATCGATTGCGGTACCAGCGTCGGTATGGAAGTGCGCCCGTTGCTTGAAGGCGGCGAGATCATTCAGCCTTTGGGCGAACGTGTTCTTGGTCGTACCGCTTTGGAAGACGTGCTGGACCCGCAGACCAACGAAGTCATCTGTCGCGCCAATGACGAGATCAATGAGCGCGTGATCAAAAAGATCGATGAACTCGGTGTGGACATGGTCAAGATCCGCTCGACCCTGACTTGCAAAACCCGTCGCGGTGTTTGCGTGAAGTGCTATGGTCGCGATCTGGCTCGCGGTAACACGGTCAACATGGGCGAAGCGGTTGGAATTATCGCCGCTCAGTCGATCGGTGAGCCTGGTACTCAGCTGACCATGCGTACATTCCACTTGGGTGGTATGGCTTCGCGTGCGGTTGAACAAAGCGTTCACACAGCTCGCTACGATGGAACTGTGAAGTTCTCTGGCGTGCAGCTAGTGGAGAACAAAGCTGGTAAATCGACGGTTATGAATCGTAACGGCGATATGATGATCATCGATGCTTCGGGCCGCGAACGCGACCGCATGAAGCTGGTGTACGGCTCGATCCTGAACTTCAAAGAAGGCGCCGAAGTGAAGAAAGGCGATGTTTTGGCCGAGTGGGACCCCTACTCAAGCCCGATCGTCACCGACTTGACCGGTGTGATTCAGTTCCAGGACATCGAAGAAGGTGTGACTATGACCGAGCAAGTGGATGCCGTGACTGGCTTCGCTACTAAGGTCATTACCGAGTCCAAAGGCGCCGACAATAAACCGACTGTGTTGATCACGGATGGCAAAGGCAAAACTTTGGATCTGCCGAACCGCAATGTGCCCTGCCGTTACGTTATTCCGGTGGGCGCTCAGTTGTTGGTGTCTGATGGACAAGAGGTTCATGCCGGTGAAATCATCGCCAAGATCCACCGCGAGTCTTCTAAGACCCGCGATATCACAGGCGGTCTCCCGCGCGTGGCCGAATTGTTCGAAGCTCGTAAACCGAAAGAAGCCGCCATCATCTCTGAGATCGATGGTTATGTGACCTTCGGTAAAGACGTGAAGGGTAAACAGCGCGTGATCGTCACTCCTGAAGTGGGCGATCAACGTGAATACCTGATCCCGAAAGGGAAGCACGTGGCGGTTCGCGAAGGCGAATTCGTACGCAAAGGTGAAGCTCTGATGGATGGTCCGTCGAACCCGCACGATATCTTGCGCGTTCTTGGCGATCACGCGCTCAGCGCTTACCTGGTGAACGAGATTCAGGAAGTGTACCGTCTGCAAGGTGTGCCGATTAACGACAAGCACATTGAAGTGATCGTGCGCAACATGCTCCGCAAAGTCGAAGTTAGCGATCCGGGTGACACCCGCTTCCTGGCTGGCGAGAACGTCGAGAAAGTTGAAGTTCTCGACGAGAACGACAAAGTGTCCAAAGAGGGTGGCCGTCCGGCAACGTATGAGCCTCTGCTCCTTGGTATCACTAAAGTGTCGCTCTCGACGGACAGCTGGATCTCGGCGGCCTCTTTCCAAGAGACCACCAAGGTTCTTACTGAAGCGGCTCTCAACGCCAAGACCGATGGTCTGCGCGGCTTGAAAGAGAACATCATCATGGGTCGTCTGGTTCCGGCCGGTACGGGCCTCAGCGCCTACAAAAAGTGGAAGGTTGTTGTGGAAGATGAAGAGGTCGGTACCTCCTCATTCTTGCCCGGCCAAGCTTCCACCAGTGGCTATCCCATCTAAGGATAGCTCTCAGGGCCGTTTTAGGCCCTTATTAGCGATTTAAGCCGGTCAGGCGTAAAAGCTCCCCCCGCGGGGAGCCAAGCCTGGCTGGGATTTTAGGGAACTTTCGGTTGACCTTCCCGTGCAAGTGCCGGTAATTTCAGCCGTTCAAAAAACCAGGGTTCAAGCATTGGAAAGGACTTATGCCAACCATTAACCAGCTGATTCGCAAGCGGCGGCAGGCTTCGAAAGACAAGACTAAATCTCCCGCGCTCACTTCTTGCCCGCAACGCCGTGGTGTTTGCACCCGCGTTTACACCACAACTCCGAAGAAGCCGAACTCAGCTCTGCGCAAAGTCGCTAAAGTCCGTTTGAGCAATGGTTTTGAAGTCATTTCGTACATTCCGGGCATTGGCCATAACCTGCAAGAGCACAGTGTGGTTCTGATTCGCGGTGGCCGGGTTAAAGATCTTCCCGGTGTTCGCTATCACATTGTGCGCGGCGTTTTGGATACCCAAGGCGTGGCCAACCGTTTCAGCAGCCGTTCGAAGTACGGCGCTAAAAAGCCGAAGAAATAAAGAAGAGGTTGATTTAAATGTCTCGTCGTAAATCCACAGCCAAAAGAGAAATCCTGCCCGATCCCGTCTACAACGATGTGGTCGTGGCCAAGTTCGTGAACAAGATGATGTGGCAAGGTAAGAAGTCGTTGGCTTACAAAGCTTTGTACACCGCTCTCGACGATTTGCGCGCTAAAGTCTCCGGCGAAGAGCCGCTGACTGTTTTCAAAAAAGCCATTGAGAACTGCAAGCCGAATCTGGAAGTTCGCTCCCGCCGTGTCGGTGGTGCCACCTACCAAGTTCCGGTGGATGTTCGTCCGTCGCGCCGTCTGGCTTTGGCTATGAAATGGTTGATCGACTACTCCCGCGAACGCGGTGAGAAATCGATGTCGTCGCGTCTGTCTGCTGAATTGGCCGACGCCTACGCCAACCGCGGAAACGCCATCAAGAAAAAAGAAGACGTTCACCGTATGGCCGAAGCCAACAAAGCTTTCTCGCACTACAACTGGTAGTCGAAAGCCTAAAAGCCTAAATAAAAAAGCCCTCGTAAGAGGGCTTTTTTGTATTTCAACATCGCTCTCTAAAGAAGAGTGGCGCGGAACAAAAAACCACCACCTTTCCCACGAATAGCCGAAGCGTTGCCGCTACTACGCGACACACCCAAGTTTAAGCGGCCTTAGTAGCCTTCGGCCGTAAAGATAGGAAGCAGCGTTTGTTGGCCAGGGTGGCCTTTAATCATAGAGAGCGTAAGAGTTTTGTGTGTACCCGATCTGTGGATTTGCAGGCGATACTTCCAGCCACCCGGTAACTCGATCAAAAAGTAGGGGTGAATGGCTTCGCCCTTTTCATAATGTACGGGAACGTAAGTCGCGGTTGCGCCGCGGAAGAAGCGTGAGCGATCGCCGTTAAAGTAAAAGTTGATGGCGTGGGGACCACTGGAATCGACCTCTAAAAAGGCGGAAAAGGATTTGCCGGAGCTCAATTCGAATGCGCAGTTTTCACCTAGCATAGCGAACATATTGGCGAACCAAGTGGATTGCAGAACCGTGACACGGACGCCTGAGAAAGTCAGGTCGGCAGGGATGTCCTCGTTCAAAAGGGGGGTATTCATGCGGCCAAACTTAGCTTGCGCCAGCGGCGCCACAAGGCCCAGACTCAGCAAGATCGGAAGCATCAGCCTTTTCATTGCGTCCCCTTTTATTTTCCGTTTTGCGGGTTTGTATCGAGGCCCCCGTGACCAAGTCAACGGGGGTGGTTCGATTGGCGAATCTTCAAATCTATAGTTGGTTATCTTGCTGAGGCAGTACAGAAAGCTGAATGATACCGAACTTTTGATCCAATTGCTCTTGGGTTTCAACAGCCAGGCGTAGGCGCTCGATCACATCGGCTGCTTCGCTGGCTTCCGACAGCTTCAAAATGGATTGAAACAGGCGTTCATTTTTCACGCGCTCTTCAGTGATGAAGGTGTTGAGCTCGGCATAGAATTGCTCACGGTTCAGACCGGATTTGCGTAGCGAGCCTTTGCGCAGACGCTCCAGGCGGTCGTAGTCGTCTTTGGAAATCGAGACGATCAGGGTGGACTCTTTGTTCAAGCAGCCCGGAGGCTTACAGGCAGCTGCGACATCCACTGGGTGGACGCTGGCTGAGGCAGCAAATGCGGCCTGGAAAATACCGGCTAATACGAACGGTTTTACAATTTTGAACATTTCCTTACCTTTGGCCTTTCGAGCGGCGTGAGACCTGTTCCCACGACCCAGCTGAATACGGCAACAGAGGCTCTATAGAGCAAGCAAAGTGCCATATTGGCAAGGGCGAAGGCACGGTAAAATCGTTCTCCGGTTGCCGCTCTCCGTTCGACCCAGCGTTTTTTTCCAAGTGCAGACTAATTTGTCAGAATGAGGACAGCTGATTTGCTGTGGACACCCTAGGCAAATTCCCTCATAACAAAGCCATGAGTATCGCTGATCCCGTCAAGCTCGAGGAACTGAAGTTCACCCGTAATATCGGCATTATGGCCCATATTGACGCCGGTAAAACCACCACCACCGAGCGCATTCTTTTCTACACCGGAAAATCCCATCGCATGGGCGAGGTGCATGACGGCAATACGGTTATGGATTGGATGGAACAAGAGCAAGAGCGCGGTATCACGATTACCGCCGCCGCCACCACATGCTTTTGGAAAGACCATCGGGTCAACATCATTGATACTCCGGGGCACGTGGACTTCACCATCGAAGTCGAACGCAGCTTGCGCGTTTTGGATGGTGCGGTGGCCGTATTTGACGGTGTGAACGGTGTTGAGCCGCAGTCGGAAACCGTATGGCGGCAGGCCACCAAATATAAAGTTCCGCGCATTTGCTTTATCAACAAGATGGATCGGGTGGGTGCAGATTTCGAGATGAGTGTAAACACCATCCGCGAAAAGCTTGGCGCGCGCCCCATTCCCGTGCAGTACCCGATCGGTAGCGAAGATAACTTCCAGGGTGTGATCGATCTTATCGAGCAAAAAGCTTTGCTGTGGAAGGGCGATTCGGGCGAAAGCTTCCAGGTGCTCGACATACCAGAGGACATGACTGCCACTGTGGCCAAACTGCGCGACGAAATGATTGGCGCGGCTTGCGAGCTCGACGAAGCTTTGATGGACAAGTATTTGAACGGCGAAGAGCTGACTCCTGCGGAGATTCGCATGGGTTTGCGTAAAGCCACTTTGGCTTTGCAAATCAATCCTGTTTTCTGTGGCAGCGCCTTCAAGAACAAGGGTGTGCAGCCGCTTCTTGATGGGGTGATCGAGTTTCTGCCAAGTCCCCTCGACGTGCCGCCGGTTGAAGGCAAAGACCCGCGCAATGAAGATAAAACGATTTTGGTGAAAACTGATTTTGACGAACCGACAGTGGCTTTAGCCTTCAAAGTCGCTTCCGATCCGTTTGCCGGCAGTCTAACTTTTATCCGTGTGTATTCAGGTGTGGTGACGGCGGGCGAAACTCTGCTCAATCCGCGCACCAACAAGCGCGAGCGTATTCAGCGTTTGGTGCGCATGCACGCGAACTCTCGCCAAGAGATTCAACAGCTGCGCGCCGGTGATATCGGCGCTTCGATCGGCCTGAAGTTTTCCGGAACTGGCGACACTCTGTGCGACCAAAAGCATCCGGTCGTTCTGGAGTCGATCACTTTCCCAGAACCAGTGATTTCGGTGGCCATCGAAGCCAAATCCGCGGCCGATCAGGACAAGATGGTGGCGGGACTTGAGCGCTTACAGCAAGAGGATCCCTCCAGTCGCGTGCGCATTGATAGCGAGACTGGACAGATGTTGCTTTCGGGTATGGGCGAGCTGCATGTGGAGATTTTGGTCGATCGCCTGCTGCGCGAATACAAAGTGAAAGCGAATATCGGTAAGCCGCAAGTATCTTACCGCGAAGCCATCACCGGCAGCGCACAAGGTCATGGTATTTTTGACCGTGAGGTCGCGGGTGAGAAGCAGTACGGCGAAGTCATCCTGAAGATCGAAGCCAAGCCCATTGAGAACGGAATTACCTTCGACGCCAAAACCGCTATGGGCTTGGACCCGGACCTCCTAAAAGCGGTCAAGAGCGGGGCGTTGGAGGCCGCTGAGGTTGGCGTTTTGGCCGGCTATCCGTTGGTGGGTATGGGAATTTCGGTGGTGAAGTTCGGAACGCGCGACAAAGAGTCAACCGAGATGGCCTTCAAAGTGGCTACCAGTCAGGCTTTGCGGGAAGCACTTAAGTCCGTGAAATCGCAGCTGCTTGAGCCGTTTTTTAAACTGGAGATCTTCACGCCCGAAGACTTTATGGGCACGGTGATTGGGGACTTGAACGCTCGTCGTGGCAAAGTGCACTCTATGACGCCTAAACCGGGTGGGCAGACTATTCATGCCGAGGCTCCTTTAGCCTCTTTATTCGGTTATGCTACGGATTTGCGTTCGCTGACTCAGGGGCGCGCTTCATTTAGTATGGAGTTTCTGCAGTACGCTCCTGTCCCTCCGAAGGTCGAAGCGGAGATCCTTAGCAAGATGGGCCGCTAAGCCGCGGCAAATAACACTCAGATTTCTCGGTATTTTTCTTTGACAAGTTTGAAGCCGCTAGAGCATTATCGCCGACTTGCGGCACTATTCTTCGGCCTATATGTTCCCAAGTTGATGAAATCCCTAGTGGTTTTGTTGAGACTGGGCGCTGACGGTCGGTTAGAAAACGGTTCGCTTTTGTCTAAACGATAAGAGAAGGTCAAAATGCAGAGTCAGAAAATTCGTATTCGTTTAAGAGCATTCGATCACAAACTCCTCGATCAATCGACTAAGGAGATTGTTGAAACCGCTCGCCGTACGGGCGCGCGCGTGGCCGGACCGATTCCGCTTCCCACTCGCATCAACCGTTACACTGTTTTGCGTTCGCCTCACGTCGATAAAAAATCGCGTGAGCAATTCGAAGTGCGCACACACAAACGCCTGCTCGATATTCTCGAGCCCACTCAACAGACTATTGATCAGCTGATGAAGCTCGACCTGTCTGCTGGTGTGGATGTCGAAATTAAATTGTCCGTCGTTTAAGGGAGCCCGAGCCAATGAGTGAAGCTAACGAGACTAAACAAACTGAAGCGACCACGGGTGCGGCCACGTTGAATGGCCTATATGCGTTTAAGGTAGGCATGTCGGCCGTGTTCCAAGAGGGTGAGCGTATCCCGGTCACCGTTCTGAAGTACGAACCCATGGTCGTGTCGCAAATTAAAAATAAAGACAATGACGGTTACGAAGCTGTGCAAGTGGCTTTTGTTCCCGATCGCGCTTCGCAAACTAACAAAGCGGCTAAAACCGGATTCAGCAAAGCTGGCTTCGAAAACGGCGCCAAATTTGTGCGCGAAATGCGTTTGGACAAAGCTTCTGAGCTGACTGTTGGTACCAAGATCGGCATCGACTCCTTAAAAAAGGGTGACGTTGTGAAGGTGTCGGGCTTGAGCCGCGGTCGCGGTTTTCAAGGTCCGGTACGCCGTTGGAACTTCAACGGTGGTCCTGCGTCTCACGGCTCAGGTTTTCATAGAAAGCCAGGCTCTGTTGGTAACAGAACTTGGCCTGGTCGCGTAATGCCCGGCAAGCGCATGGCCGGTCAATGGGGTAACGAAACCTCCACGATCCGCAATCTGCAAATCGTTGATGTGATTCCCGAAGAAAATGTGGTGCTCGTAAGAGGTTCTGTGCCCGGCGCCCGCAACACTTTGATCTGCTTAACGAAGGTTTAATCGATGGCTACTGTAGATGTATTAGGTTGGGATAAAAAGAAAGTCGGAAGCGTTGACCTCGACGCTTCTGTATTCGGTATCGACGTCAAAGAAGAAATTCTTCAGACGGTTGTACGTTGGCAGTTGGCTTGCCGTCGTCAAGGTACGCACAAAGCGAAAACCCGCGCTGAAGTTAGCGGCGGTGGTAAGAAGCCGTTCAAACAAAAAGGCACTGGTAATGCTCGTCAGGGTTCGACCCGTTCGCCTTTGATGCCCGGTGGTGGTATCACCTTCGGTCCGGTTCCGCGCGACTACAGCTATGTGTTGCCGAAGAAAGTGCGCCGCCTTGGCTTGCGCACGGCTCTTTCTAAGTTGCAAAAAGAAGGTCGCCTGTTTGTTGTGGACTCCATGACTTCGGCTGACGGTAAGACCAAAGAATTGGCTGGTAAGTTGAAAAAGTTCGGTCTCGAAAAGGCCGTTCTGGTGGATGCTGCAGCTACCGATGGTTTCACGCGCGCTGCTCGCAATCTCGCCAAGTTCCGTTATTACGGAGTGGAAGGCGTTAACGTTTACGATCTCCTTAAATATGACAACGCTGTGATCACTAAGGACTCTGTCGCTAAGCTGATCGAGCGTTGCGGAGAGAGGAAGTAACCATGTATTACGTGATTAAACGTCCTCTAATTACTGAAAAGAACAGCATCCTGGCTGAAAAGGGTGTTTACGTTTTCGAAGTGAATAAGACGGCAACTAAAGACGACATCAAAAAGGCGATCGAAAAATACTTCCGCGTGAAAGTGGCTTCTGTGAACACGGCCACCTGTCGCGGTCGCGCTAAGCGCACGAAATTCGGCGTCGGCCAAGCCGGCAGCTGGAAAAAAGCCATGGTGCGCTTGAACAAAGGCGAAAAAATCAGCCTGTTTGAGGGAGCATAAAGATGGGTATTAAGACGTTTCGTCCGCGCAGCGCTGGCCTTCGTCAAAAGACAGGGTACGATTTCGCGGAAATTACTAAAACTCGCCCCGAAAAGAGCCTGACCTCGTGGAATCCACGTCCGGCTGGACGTTCGAACACGGGTATGGTTTCCATCCGCTATAAGGGTGGTGGTCATAAGCGCCTGTATCGTTTAATCGACTTCAAGCGTGACAAGTTGGACATCCCGGCCGTTGTGGCTTCGATCGAATACGATCCGAACCGCACCTGCCGTATTGCTCTCTTGCATTACAATGACGGTGAAAAACGCTATATCATCGCCCCCATCGGCCTCAAAGTCGGTGATCAGGTGCTGTCGAGCGAAAAAGCCGATATCAAGCCTGGCAACACTTTGCCGCTCGCTTTGATTCCTGCCGGTACCATCATCCACAACGTGGAGATGCGTCCGGGTAAGGGTGGTCAAATTGCTCGCGGTGCGGGTAGTGAAGCGACTCTGGTAGGTAAGCTTGGTCGTTACTGCCAAGTGAAGCTGCCCTCTGGTGAAGTAAGACAAATTCTTTCCGTGTGCCGCGCCTCCATTGGACAAGTGGGCAATACGGACAACGAAAATATCAGCCTCGGTAAAGCCGGTGCCGCCCGTTGGCGTGGTATCCGTCCTTCCGTTCGCGGCCAAGCGATGAACCCGATCGACCATCCTCTGGGTGGTGGTGAAGGTGTGGGTAAAGGTCACCACCCGGTGACTCCGTGGGGTCAACCTTGCAAAGGCTATAAGACCCGCCACAACAAGCGTACGGACGCTATGATCATCAAACGCCGCGCTAAGCGTAAGCAGAGAAAGTAGGAGTAGACTGTGGGACGTTCAGTAAAAAAGGGTCCGTTTGTTGACCACCACCTGATCAAAAAGATCGAAAAGGCCAAAGAGACTGGTGACAAAAAAGTCATCAAGACCTGGTCGCGCCGCTCGACGGTGTTGCCGGAAGCTGTGGGCCTGACGTTCGCCGTTCATAACGGCAAGAAGTTCATCCCGGTTTACGCGACTGAAAACATGATCGGCCATAAGTTTGGCGAATTCGCACCTACGCGCGAATTCCGCGGTCACGCCGAGAAAAAAGCTGGCGCGTCATCAGCGGCCGCACCTGCGGCGAAGAAGTAGAGGATAGACCATGGAAGTGAAAGCAAGTTTGAAATTCGCCCGCATCGGATGTCAGAAGGCCAGACTGGTGGCTGACGTTGTCCGCGGCAAAGATGTGAACGATGCCATCCGCTCGCTCACGTTTATGAAACAAAAAGGCGCCGGCCTTGTAAAAAAGCTGATCGAGTCGGCTGTCGCCAATGCGGAAGATAGAAAAGTGATCGACGTGGATAACCTCTACGTCAAAACGATTTGGGTAGACATGGGGCCGGCGATCAAACGCTTCCGCCCGCGTGCTCAGGGTCGTGCCTTCCAGGTCAAAAAGAAGATCAGCCACATTAACGTGATTCTCGACGAGAAATAGGAGATCGAGTGGGACAGAAGGTTAATCCAGTAGGTTTTCGCGTAGGTGTGATCCGGACTTGGGACTCGCGCTGGTATGCCAAGGGCAAACAGTATCAGGTGAACTTCCAAGAAGATTACAAGCTTCGCAAATTCATCAAGGACAAGCTTAAGCACGCTGGTGTGGCCAAGATCGAGATCGAGCGCGCTGCCAATAAAGTTAAGATCATCATCTCG
The DNA here is from genome assembly GCA_019637855.1 of Bdellovibrionales bacterium. GTDB lineage: Bacteria > Bdellovibrionota > Bdellovibrionia > Bdellovibrionales > UBA1609 > JALHOQ01. The sequence goes on along the minus strand of JAHBUX010000005.1, from coordinate 60,283 downwards.
ACTGCACGTCCGGGTGTTGTGATCGGTAAAAAAGGCACGGGCATCGATGCTTTGAAGGCGGAAATTCAAGCCCTCACTACAAATGAAGTTTTCGTGAACATCCAGGAAGTGCGTAAGCCGGACCTCGATGCTCAGTTGGTGGCTGAAAATATCGCTCTGCAATTGGAGAAGCGTATTTCGTGGCGCCGCGCTCTGAAGAAAGCTTTGGCAGCTGCTGTTAAAGGCGGCGTACGTGGAATTAAGATTCGCGTGAGCGGTCGTCTGGATGGTGCCGAGATCGCCCGTTCGGAATGGTACAACGAGAAGAGCGTTCCGCTGCACACTCTGCGCGCGGACATTGATTTTGGAACTGCTGAAGCCCTGACCACTTACGGTTTGATTGGTCTGAAGGTTTGGATCTATCGCGGCGATGTTTACTCTGCTCGCGAGATCGAGGAGGCTGGCCGTGTTAAGTCCTAAGAGAGTTAAGTTCAGACGCGTTCACCGCGGGAACTTCAAAGGTATGGCGATGCGTGGAAGCTCGCTGGCCTTCGGTGACTTCGGTATTTGTTCGACAGAAGCTGGTCGTTTGACTGCTCGTCAGTTGGAAGCCAGCCGTATCGCGATCAGCCGTTCGGTGAAGCGCGGTGGTAAGTTGTGGCTCCGGGTTTTCCCGGATCTGCCTATCACTAAGAAGCCGGCTGAAACCCGTATGGGATCCGGTAAAGGTAGCCCCGAATTGTGGGTGGCCCGCATTCAGCCGGGACGTATTTTGTTTGAAATGAACGGTGTTACCCGTGAACAGGCTGAACAAGCATTCCGTCTGGCTGCGCACAAACTGCCGTTCAAGACCAAGTTTGTGGCACGGGAGTAAGACATGAAGTTTGAAGAGATCAAAGATCTAACCAGCACCGAATTGCGCAAGCGCATGGTGACGTTGCGTGAGGAGCTTTTCGAGGCTCGCATGAAGCACACTCTCGGCCAGCTCGGCAATCCGATTGAAATTCGCGGCAAGCGCAAAGACATGGCGCGCTTGAAGACGGCTCTGCAAGCCAAACTCGGCCAGCAGAAGAAACAGTAAGAGGATAAAGAGATGTCGAAAACTACAGACAAACTCCACGGAGCCAGTGAGCAGCGCGCCGGTGTTCGCCGCCAAGAAGTGATCGGCGAAGTGATCAGCAACAAGATGGACAAAACCATCACGGTTCAGATCTATCGCCGCGTTCGTCACGCGAAATACGGCAAGTTCTTGAAAAAGACGTCCGTGTACAAAGCCCACGATGAGAAAAACACCGCCAAGATTGGCGACAAAGTTCTGATCCAGATGACTCGCCCTTTGAGCAAGACCAAGCGTTGGCGCTTGCTGGAAGTGCTTGAGCGCGCTGAGCAGGACCTTGGAGGAGTGAACGTATGATTCAAATGCAATCCCGCCTCAGAGTGGCGGACAACTCGGGCGCTCGCGAAGTCCAGTGCATTAAAGTGCTGGGCGGTTCCAAGCGTCGTTATGCCTCCATCGGCGACATCATTGTGGTGTCGGTGAAGGATGCTATGCCGAATTCGAAAGTGAAAAAAGGCGATGTGGCCAAAGCCGTGATCGTGCGCACGATCCATAAATTGCGCCGTCCCGATGGCAGCTACATCCGTTTTGATGACAATTCCGCGGTTTTGATTAATGCCGCGAAAGAGCCCATCGGCACACGTATCTTCGGTCCTGTCGCGCGTGAGCTGCGGGCCAAGCAATTCGTCAAGATCGTGTCCTTGGCGCCTGAGGTGATCTAATGGCTGAGAATAAAGAGACTAAAGAAAAAGCGCCGAAGAAAGAAAAGGCCCCTAAGGCCGCCGGCCCCAATATCAAGATTCAGCTGCAGGAAAAGTACAGCAAAGAGATGGTTCCTGCTCTGATGAAAGAGTTGGGCTTGAAGAGCCGTATGCAGGTTCCGGGCTTGAAGAAGATCGTGTTGAACTTGTCGACCGCAGAAGCTGTGAAGAACCCCAAGGTTCTGAACAATGCTGTGGAAGAATTGACTGCAATCACCGGCCAAAAAGCTGTGATCACCAAGTCGAAGAAGTCGATCTCGAACTTCAAGTTGCGTGAGAACATGCCGATCGGTGCGATGGTGACGTTGCGTAAGGATAAGATGTGGGCGTTCCTTGAGCGTTTGATTCATTTGTCGCTTCCGCGCGTGCGTGACTTCCGTGGCTTGTCGCCGCGTGGATTCGACGGCCGTGGCAACTACAATATGGGTCTCAAAGAACAGATCATTTTTCCTGAGATCGATTACGACAAAGTGGACATGGTGCGCGGGATGAACATCACGATTTGCACCTCGGCCGCGAACGACAACCAGGGCCGGGCATTGTTGGAAGCTTTGGGCATGCCCTTCAGAAAGCGCTAATTAAGGAGCTATGTAGAGTATGGACACTATCGGGGAATTTATAACTAGAGTTCGTAACGCCGGCGCCGCTAAACATGAGAAGGTGGATATCCCGTCTTCGAATGTGCGCGTAGGCATTGCGAAAATTCTTTTGGAAAACGGCTACATTCGCTCCTTCAAAGTCGTACGCGACGGCAAACAAGGCGTTATGCGCGTCTATTTGAAGTACAACGAAAAGGGTCGTCCCATTATTACTGCCATCGATCGCGTTAGCCGTCCCGGCCGCCGCGTGTATGTGAAGTCCACGGAAATCCCCCGTGTACGCGATGGCTTTGGCATCTCGATCATCAGCACCAACCGTGGTGTCGTCAGTGGCGATACGGCCAAGACCGACAACCTGGGTGGCGAATTGCTGTGTAACGTTTGGTAGGTGAGAAATGTCTCGTGTAGGAAGATCTCCCGTATTTTTTGACAAGGCCGTTCAGATCACCATCACTCCGAAAAACGAAGTGGTGGTTAAGGGCGCCAAGCACAGCTTGACCGTGGCCATGCGCCCCGAGATCAAAGCTAAAATCGAAGACGGGAAAGTCATTTTGACTCCCGCCAATACGGAACCGCGCATTCGCGCGTTCCACGGTTTGTATCGCGCTCTGATTCAAAATGCCGTAACGGGCGTTTCGAAAGGTTGGACGCGTGAGCTGGAACTGAACGGTGTGGGTTATCGTGCGGCTGTGAGCGGCAAGAAGCTCGAACTGACTTTAGGTTACAGCCATCCGGTGGTGTTCATGATCCCGCAAGGTATCGAGATCGCCGTCGACAAGCAGACGAAGATTGCTATTACCGGCCCCAACCGCGAACAAGTCGGCCAAGTGGCGGCAAAAATCCGCAGCTTCCGTCCGCCTGAGCCGTATCTGGGTAAAGGTATTAAGTATGCTGACGAGAAGATCCGCCGTAAAGCCGGTAAGTCGGCAGCTAAGTAAGAGGTGAAAAGTGATTCGCATTAAACTTAAAAAGAGAACCTCGAATAAAGTGAATAAGCGCGTGAAGAACAAAGCGCGTATTCGCAAAAAAGTTGATGGCCACACTGAGCGCCCGCGCCTAGCAGTGTTCCGCAGTGGCCGCCACATGTATGCCCAGGTTATCGATGACAGCACTGGCAAAACGCTGGTGTCGTTCTCGACTCTGGAAGGCAATCTCAATAAGAAAAATATTGAGACGGCCAAGCAGGTGGGAGCTGAAGTCGCCAAGCGCGCTTTGGCCAAAAACATCAAAAGCGTAGTGTTTGACCGCAGTGGTTATGTGTTTCACGGCCGAGTGAAGGCTGTGGCCGATGGCGCCCGCGAAGCGGGCTTGAGCTTCTAAAGGAGCAATGTAGTGGAGCAACAGCAGACGCAAAGTGAATTCCAAGAACGGGTTGTCGCGATTAACCGTGTGGCGAAGGTTGTGAAGGGCGGACGTCGCTTTTCCTTCGCGGCACTTGTGGTTACGGGCAACGGCGGCGGTCAAGTGGGTTTCGGCACCGGTAAAGCCGGTGAGGTTCCGGAGGCCATCGGCAAAGCCGGTCGCAGCGCTAAAAAGTCCGTGCGCTCCGTGAACTTGAAAGACGGCCGCACCATTCACCATCAGGTGACTGGCACTTTTGGCGCCGCCAAAGTGATTTTGATTCCGGCCTCGCCCGGTACTGGCGTTATCGCTGGTGGTCCGGTTCGTGCGGTGTTGGAAGCTGTGGGTATCAAGGACATTCTCACCAAGTGTGTGGGAACGACCAACCCCCACAATGCGGTTCGCGCCACTTTGGACGGTTTGGCTCAAGTGATCGACAGCCGCCCCACGAAAGCTGACTAACGAATTTTAGGGATCCGCTTAAGATCGCGGGTCTTTTGAGAAGGTGATTTATGGCTAAAAAAGGTTTTAAAGTGACATTGAAGCGGGGATTGATCGGAACAACCCGTGACCAGCGCGACGCCGTTCGCTGCTTGGGTCTCCGTCGCATCAATGACAGCAAGGTGATCGCAGACAATCCGGCCAACCGCGGCCAGATTTACAAAGTGCAGCACCTCCTCAACGTGCAGGTGGAGAAGTAAGATGAGCGCTCTTTCCTCATTAAAGAAGTTCAAAGGTTCGACCCATAACAGCAAAGCTCTGGGTCGTGGCCGTGGTTCCGGTAAAGGTAAAACCTCCGGTAAAGGTGGCAAAGGTCAGACCGCTCGTAAGGGTGCTCCGATCCGTCGCGGGTTCGAAGGCGGACAAACGCCCTTGATTCGCCGTATGCCTAAAGTAGGATTTACGAATACTCCTTTCCGGAATGAGTACGAAATTTTGAATCTTAATCAGCTTCAGTCCTTCAACGGCACCGTAGGTCCGGAAGAACTGGCCAAAGCTGGCCTGGTGGGCAAAAAAGCTCGCGTGAAAATCCTCGGCCGCGGTGACGCTCCGAAAGGTTTGACCGTTCGCGCTCACAAGTTCAGCGAAACCGCCAAGGCCGCCCTTGAAAAGGCTGGAGGAAAAGTAGAGGTCATCTAGTGGCAACAGCAGGTGTTAGCGTTCCGGCAGAGCTCCGTAAGCGGATTCTTTTCACATTGGGGATTTTAGCGATTTATCGCTTTGGCGTACACGTTCCAGTTCCGGGCGTCGATGCCAGTGTGATGCTCGCGTTCTTCCAATCGCAGGCCGGCGGCATTTTTGGTCTTTTCAATACCTTCACCGGTGGTGCGTTGGAGCGATTCAGCGTGTTTGCACTGGGAATTATGCCGTACATCTCGGCGTCCATTATTTTTCAGCTGCTGCAGACGGCGATTCCGTACTTGGAGCAGTTGAAAAAAGAGGGTGGACCGGGACAAAAGAAGCTGCAGCAGTACACTCGCTACGCGACCATCGTTTTGGCCGTGGTGCAAGGGTACGCCATGGCGACGTTTCTCTCGACCTCAGAACATCAAGGTCAGCCCCTGGTGACTACGCGTTCTTTCGGTCCGTTGTTGAACTTTCACATGATGACGGTCTTCACATTGGTGGCCGGCACATGTTTTGTGATGTGGTTGGGTGAGCAGATCACTGAGCGTGGAATCGGTAACGGTTCCAGCTTGATCATCTTCTCTGGTATCGCGGCGGGATTGCCGTCGGGAACGATCCATCTTTACCGTATGGTCTCAACTGGTGACCTGAACGGTTTGGTGGCTCTGTTGCTGGTTGCCGGGATGGTGGCTGTAATCGCTGCGATTGTATTTATCGAAGTCGGCCAGCGCCGTATTCCGATTCAGTACTCGCAACGAGCTCCGAATCGTGAAGGTATGGCGCAACAGCAGTCGAGTCATTTGCCCTTGAAGGTGAATTTCTCGAACGTGATTCCGCCGATCTTCGCTAGCTCGCTATTGATGTTCCCGGCCACTATGGGCCAGTTCATCAATAATCCTACGCTACACTCTCTGACTCAGGCTTTGAGCCCGGGTCATATGGTGTACAACCTGCTGTTTGTTAGTTTGATTGTGTTTTTCTGCTTCTTCTATACGGAGATCGTGTTCAATCCGAATGAAGTGGCCGACAACTTGAAAAAGTATGGTGGCTTCATTCCCGGTATTCGTGCTGGTAAGAGCACGGCCGACTACATCAAGCGTGTCTTAGACCGTTTGACTGTTTTTGGTGCGATTTATTTGAGTGTGATTTGTGTGCTTCCGACGTTGTTGATCAACCAGCTTAATGTGCCGTTCTACTTCGGTGGAACCAGCTTATTGATTCTGGTGGGTGTGGCGTTGGACACCAGCCAGCAGATTCAGTCTCATCTGATCACTGCGCGCTATGAGGGCATGCTGAAAGGCGTGAAACTCAAAAGCCGGAGGGTCCAGTATTGAATCTGATTTTGTTCGGGCCCCCCGGGTCGGGTAAAGGAACCCAGTCCGCCTTGTTGATCGAGCGCATGCAAATGAAGCAGATCAGCACTGGTGACTTGTTCCGCGCCGCCATTAAAAATGGCACCCCGTTGGGCAAAGAGGCGAAAGGCTATTTGGATGCTGGTAAGCTGGTTCCCGATTCGGTGACCATCGGACTGGTAGAAGAAGAGCTGAACAAACTGAACGGCCAAGGGTTTATCCTTGATGGATTTCCCCGCAATGTTGTTCAGGCTGAAGCCTTAGGTGGACTCCTGAAGACGTTAGGTCTAAAGGTGGACTACACCACGTTTTTAGAAGTGCCGACCTCTCTTTTGTTGGGTCGGCTCACCGGTCGCCGCGTGTGCAAGAACTGCGGGACCGTTTACCACATTGAGTCCAAGCCATCCAAGGTGGAGGGTGTTTGCGACGTGTGTGGCGGGCAAGTGGTTCAACGCCCGGACGACAAAGAAGAGGTGATCAGTACTCGCTTGGAGGCATACGAGCAGAGTACCCGCCCCTTAAAAGACTATTATAAAGCCAAAGGGAACTATGTCGAATTGGACGGCACAGGGACCAGTGAAGAAGTGTACGCAAGATTAGCTAAGGCTGTGCAAGTCAAGCGCTGACCCACGCGGCTGTCCAGAAAACGCTGGACACGTCAAAACGTGGGTGTTAGCCTCACCGCTTGCATTCCTTTGTAAACCGCCGAAAACACTGAATTTGTCAGTGATATCAGCGGGTTGACAGATGAGGTTCGTATGAAAGTCAGAGCTTCAGTGAAGCGCATTTGCAATAAATGTAAAGTTATTCGCCGTCGCGGTGTATTGCGCGTGATCTGCGAAAACCGCAAACACAAACAGAGACAAGGATAAACAATGGCTCGTATTGCTGGCGTCGATTTACCCAGAAATAAACGCATCGAAATTGCCCTTCAGTACATCTATGGTGTCGGTCAAACCCGCGCCAAGCAAGTGGTGGCTGAGGCTGGCTTCTCGCCGACGTTGCGCACAGATGAACTGACCGATGAGAATCTCGCGAAGATCCGCGCGATCCTCGAAAGCCAATTTAAAGTGGAAGGTGATCTGCGCCGTGAAGTGGGTCTATCCATTAAGCGTCTTATGGATCTTGGCTGCTACCGCGGTCTGAGACACAAAAAAGGTTTGCCGACACGTGGTCAGCGTACGCGTTCAAACGCCCGCACCCGTAAAGGTCCTCGTAAGACAATCGCGAACAAGAAAAAAGCAGTTTAAGGAGTAAGAGCTAATGGCTGACGCCAAATCCGCAGCAGAAGGCGGTCCTAAGAAGGACGCCCCCAAAAAGAAAATTAAGCGTAACGTTCCGATCGGCCGTTGCTTTGTGCAAGCCGGTTTCGGCAACACCATCGTTACGTTCACTGACTTGAACGGCAACACCGTTTGCTGGTCGAGCGCAGGTATGCTCGGTTTCAAAGGCAGCCGTAAAGGCACTCCGTTCGCAGCGCAAGTTGCGGCCGAAGATGCTGGCAAGAAAGCCTTGGAAGCAGGAATGAAGTCGTGCGACGTGGTCGTACGCGGCCCTGGTGCGGGTCGTGAGCCTGCGGTTCGCGCTCTGGCTTCTTTAGGTTTGCGCGTGTCTTCTTTGAAAGATCTCACGCCGATCCCGCACAATGGATGCCGCCCGCCCAAACGCCGCCGTATCTAAGGCGTGTGGTTGGTTGGACAGGGGTTCCTTGTATTTAAAATGTGTTTAGTTTTTGAAACGGAGAATTGATGGGACAATTGGCAATGCAACCGCACTATTACAAATTCTGGCGTGAACTAATCAAGCCGAAGGGTTTTGAAGTCGAGAAAGAGACTTTGACTCCGCGCTATGGCAAGTTTCACATCCGTCCGCTTGAGCGCGGTTTCGGCGTCACTTTGGGCAATTCGTTGCGCCGGGTGTTGCTCAGCTCGATGATGGGCTCGGCGGTTTCTGCCGTAAAATTCGAAGGCGTTTTGCATGAGTTCAGCACCATGCCCGACGTTCTCGAAGACGTGACTGATATTATCTTGAACTTGAAGGAAGTTCGCTTCCGTCAGTTCGATCCTGAGACTAAAACTCTTCGCATCTCGAAGACCGGCCCGGGTAAAGTGACCGCCGCCGATATTCAGTTGATCGAAGGCATCGAGATTTTGAATCCCGATCAACATATCGCCACTCTCGGTAAAGACGGCCGCTTCGAAGCTGAGCTGATCATTACCTTCGGTCGCGGTTACATCGAAGCTGAAGGCCGCGGCAAAGATTTGCCGGTGGGCTACATCGCCGTCGATGCTCTTCATAGCCCCATTCGTCGTGTGAACTACACGGTGAATGCAGCTCGTGTAGGTCAGCGTACAGATTACGACGCTTTGACTTTGGAAGTATGGACCGATGGTTCGCTGAAGCCGGAAGAGTCTGTGGCTCTTGGATCTAAAATCCTTAAAGAGCAGCTTCAGATCTTCCTGACTTTCGACGAGAACATGGAGCCAGTGGCTGAGGAAGAAGACACTCGTTCGCCTCAGTTTAACGAGAACCTGTTCCGTTCGGTGGACGATTTGGAATTGTCTGTTCGCTCGGCCAACTGTTTGAAGAACGCTAACATTCGCTACATCGGCGAGTTGGTGAGCAAGACAGAGGCTGAAATGCTGAAGACCAAAAACTTTGGTCGCAAGTCATTGAATGAAATTAAAGAGATCCTGTCCAACATGGGATTGTCGCTCGGTATGAAGGTCGATGGATGGCCGCCTCCGGGATGGGATCCGAATAACCCGATTAAACCTCAAGCGCCGGCGGCCCCGGCTCCCGCGGCGGCAGCAGTTAACCGCGGTAACGGCACTCCTCAGTAACTGAGTGAGTGAGTACGGAGTAGGAAGATGAGACATAGAAGTAAACGCCACAATTTTCACCGCCGTCCCGGTCCGCGCGTCGCCTTGATTCGCGGCATGGTGTACTCCTTGGTTGAGCACGGTCGTATTAAAACGACTTTGGCTCGTGCTAAAGAGATTCGCCGTCACGTGGAGAAGGCCATCACTCTTGGCCGCAAAGGCACTTTGAATTCGCGCCGCCTGTTGTTGTCGCGCTACCCCAACGAAAACGTTGTGGAGCTGTTGGTAACTGATTTGAAAAAGCGCTTCGAAACACGTCCGGGTGGTTACACTCGCATCGTGAAACTGGGTGCTCGTACCGGCGATCAAGCCGATATGGCTTTCCTTGAGTTCGTAGACTACGTGCCGAAGGCCGCCGCCACTGAAGAAACGGTGAAAGGCGACAAAGAGGCTCCGAAGCGCGCGGCCAAGAATGCGAAGAGCAAACTGAAGCTGCGTAAGAACGTGCGTAAGATCGCTGCCACTTCGCGCCGCGAACTGCGCGCCTCGCTCTAATCTAAAAACTTTCTGAATCGCGCCGACTTCGGTTGGTGAGAGTGGGAAAGCGAAAGCCCGAACGTAGAGTTCGGGTTTTTTTATTTCTGCGCGCAATCTCTTCGGCATTTATGAACACCTTGAGTGCGCTCCGAGTGGAGTCTATACTTGCTCCATGTTTAGCCTTCGTGGACTTGTTGCTGTGATTGTTGCCGGCGCTCTGTTGGCTGTACCAATATCCTATTATTGGCAGTATCTGACGAAGGGGATGCGGCCCCCGGAAACCACTCAGATTTTGAATCAAATGGAGAAAACTGGGTTTCCAAACTTCACCTTGCCGACCTTGGACGGCAAGCCGGTTTCGGTGACGGACTTTAAAGGGAAAATCCTTTTGGTGAACATTTGGGCCACCTGGTGTGCGCCTTGTGTGAAAGAGATCCCTTCGCTAAAAAATCTAGTAAATAAGTTTGGTGGGAAATTGGTGGTTTTGGCCGTGAGCCATGATCGCAGCAAAGAAGACATCGAAACTTTTGTGAAGGCCTTTGGCGGCCTGCCAGAGGACTTTATTATCGTGTGGGACAAGGACCGTATGACGAGTAAGTTGCTCGGTACGGATGCTTTGCCCGAAACCTATATTCTGAAGCCCAATCAAGAACTTAAACGCAAGATCGCGGGTGAGACTGCTTGGGATGATTCGCTAGCCATTCAGTTTTTCGATGACATCCTGAATCCCCCGCCGCCTAAGAACTAAAGGAGAACGGGCTTTCTCACGCGTATTGCGTAGCGTTGTGTTTCTAGTTTGAAGTGTTGTTGTCGAGCTCTTTTCTGGTATCGAGTGCTCATGGTTCGGCCAAGCTTCTGAAACTCGATGGAGGAGAGCCTATGAAAATCAAAATTCTCGCTTTAGCGGCATTTTCTATTTCGGCCTACCTAGCGGTAACGGCCATCTCTTCGTCTTCGGCAGACCTCTCCAAGAAGGGCTGTAAACCTCCTGGCTGTTTGTCGCCAGGTCAAAAATCAGCGGTTTAGCTGTCATACAAAGCGGTAGAGACAGTTGGTGGAGAATTTTATTAATAAAAAAGGCCGCTTTGTGTGGCCTTTTTTATTTGTAGGACTAGCTCTTAGTTTCAGCCGTATTTTTTGAGTGGATTAGCCGCCGATGCCGAATTTCTTTAAGAGCTTTTTGCCCTCTTGTTCCAGCTGCTTGCCTTGGCCCTGATTCTTTTGGCCTTCGACTTGGTTTTTTGCGTCGTTGACAGCCTTGTCAGCCTCCGCCTTTTTTTCGTCCAAGCCTTTGGTGATCGGGCCGAGCGTTTTGTCCATCTGCTCTTTCAACTTAGCTTTCTCGCTGCCGATGCGTTCGTTGACCAGTTTATTCAACTGCGCTTTGGCTTCATCGATCTTCGCCTGCAGCTGCTTTTGGAAACCCTTAGCTAGCTCATCACCCAAATTGGAATTGATACCGATGTTGAAGTTGCTCAACGAGCCGGTGACTTTGGCGTTCAACGTGACGTTGGGAATGCCCTTTAAAATGGCGTCGATGATCTCTTGCACCATTTTATTTTTTGCCCCCAGGTCGTACTTGATATCGCCAAAGTTGTTTTTGATATCGACGGTCAAGGCCTCATCGACCAATACGGCATTCATCACGCTCGAGCCTTTTGCACTTGCAATAGCTAGCTTCACGTCAGGGCTATTGCTCAGCACTTGTTCGGAAACAGGAAACCCGGCGATCGCGATATCCATAGAGTCACGTGCCTGATCCGTGGTGTGATCCAGAGTGATCTTGGCGTCGAAGCCGGAGATGCCTTGTTTGGGGAAGTCGCCTTTGGCCAAGAACAACGTCGGCTTCTTCAAGAAAGAAGGGTCTGTGTTGAGATCCTTGATCTCACCCTTGATATTGCCGCTGTATTCGGATTGGCCAAGCTCAGACGATAGGGCTGCATACTTGAGCCAAAACATCGGGTAACCGGTGGTGACAGGAAAATGATAGTTCACGCCCTGGCCGCGTTTGGGCGGGATGATCTGTTCTTCGCGCTTGGCTTGCTTCTCGGCTGCAGTCTTCTGCGGTGGCATGTACTTGCGGGCGACGGCGATGTACTTGGCCAGGCTGCCCAGTTTTTGCTCGATCATTTGCATGAACAGCTGCTGCGAGAACTCCTTGGGATCGACATTCGGCAACTTCAAGCGCTTCTGCAGATCGGCCAAATCTTCTTGCACCATTTTCTCAAGATTTTTGAATTCTTGAGAGTACACGTTCAATTCACTCTTCACGTCTTTGCTGGTTTGATCAACCAGTTTGACCTTGGTTTCGATCTCTTTGCGAATCTTATCGGCTTCACCGATATTGCGCGCCAGTTCGGCGGGGTTTTTGATATCGAATTTCAGCGCCTTGATACGATCTTGATAGGCTTTGAATTCAGGGCCTTGAGGAAGCTCTTTAAGGCGGGTCTCCCACTTCTTCTTTTTCTCATCCAATTCTTTTTGCAGCTCTTTGATGCGGGCATCGGATTTCAGATTGCCTTCGATAGTTTTGAGCTGCTCTTTGTAGTCTGTGCCGCCGAGAACACTGGCCACGTCACCTAAGAAGTTCTCATTGTACTTCTTACGAGTTTGATCAAGCACTTGCGCTTGTGCTTTCTCAAGAGCGGTAGGTCCTGTGGAGGGCGGTGAGGGCGGAACGACATATCCGGGCTTTTTCCGCGGCGTCAGGGCCTGGATATCGAGAATCGAGGCGTTGTCGACCACCACTTTGGCGCGCAAAAGCGCATCCCATAACATCTTGAAGTGAATTTTGCCCACTTGGAAAATATTGCGAGTGGGTTGGTTTTTATCGGTGATCTGAATGCCGCCCATTTCGAGCTCGGCGCGTAGAAAGCTGGTACGCAAGTAGCCCACGTTGACTTCAGCGCCGTTGATTTGAGTACCGCCGTATTCAATCGCTCGGCGCATATGACCGTCGAAGAACATGACGAAGTAAAGAGCCAGCAATAGCGTGAGAATCGTGGCGGGGACCACAGCCTCAAGACGGAGCGGGCCCTTGGCTTTTTTCGGCTTAGTGGTCTTTTGTGCGTTATCCGTAGAGGTTGTCATAGGTGTAGTACCACTTGTAGAGAGAGGTTGCTTGCAGGCCCTTCCAGAACTTCGTTTGCTTCACGCGCGCCACGATGGTTTGGCGATACTTCAAGATCAGCATGCGGCTGAAGAAGAAAACAAAGGGGAAGGCGACAATACCGACCACACCGGCTCCCATAACCACGGAGTTATAAAAGCGAGTAAGTGGAACGAGTGGCATATTATAAAGCGTTGTGAAGAATGGCTGCAGTCCGGGCGATTGTAGAACCTGAGCTCCGATCGAATGAAAAACCGGATCGAGCAAATAGGCGATAAAGGCAAAGAAGAAAGCTGCTAGAAAGGCCGCGCCAGCTTGAATGCGGAAGAAGAAGATCAACATAAAAACTAGGAAGGTCTGCAGGCTTAGCATGGGACTCATGCCCAAGATAAAGCCCACCGCGATCCCCGCGGCGATCTGATTGTGCCCGGTTTCTGAATTCAACATCTTCAGAAACGCGAACACCTGCTTAAGCAGCAAGGTCATCGATTGGACTCCTTCGCGAAATGGTTCAGCACGCCATCAACAATGTAGTCTTGAATATCGTCCGTCATATCGGGGTACAGAGGCAAGCTTACAACGGCATCGGCCAAGCGACGACTGACTTCGATATTCAGTGTTCGGCCGAGTTCTTGGTAGGCTGGCTGGTCAGGCATGGTGCGTGGGTAGTGCACAGCGGTGGGAATGCCTTTCTCTTGCATGCCTTTTTGGAAGGCATCGCGTTTCGGCACTTGCAGAGTGTATTGCGCCCAGGCACTGGTGCGCTCGGTTCCGAGTTTCGGCAGTTGCACTCCCCAGCTTTCAAGCTCAGCGAAGGCTTTATTGAAACGATCGGCTCGGCGTGACCGCTGCTCAAGCTCCCAAGGGAAACGTTCGAGTTTGGGAAGCAAAATCGCGCATTGAAGAGTGTCTAGGCGACCATTGATACCGATGCGCGTGTGGTAATAACGAGTTTTTTGGCCGTGGTTGCGCACTTCCTTCATAGCGTCGGCCAATTGATCGTCATTGGTGAATGCAGCCCCACCATCGCCATAACAGCCGAGCGGTTTGGCCGGGAAGAAAGAGGTCACAGCTGCAGTACTCAAATTACAGCTGCGTTTGCCCTTATAAGTTGCGCCGAAACTTTGCGCGGCGTCCTCAAGCACCATTAGCCCATGCTTGTCAGCGAAGGCATTGATCTCATCCATGTCCGCGACTTGGCCATAAAGTGAAACCGGTTGAATGGCCTTGGTCTTCGGCGATAGCGCTTTTTCCAGTGCGTGCACATCGAGATTGTAGGTGGTTGGGTCCACGTCGACATAGACCGGTGTGGCGCCCACCAGAACGACCGTTTCGGCGGTGGCTATGAAAGAAAATGCCGGGCAGATGACTTCATCACCGGGGCCAATACCCATGGCCATCATGGCCATCACGGCCGCATCCGTACCGCTGGCGCAGGCGATCGTATGTTTTACGCCCGCAAATTGCGACAGTCGGCGCTCAATCTCCTCGACCTCGGGGCCCATTATGAACTGCCCGTGTTCGAGTACTTTTTGGATCTGATTTTGGATAGGCTCGCGAAGAGCTTGATATTGCGCTTTTAGGTCAATAAATGGGATAGTTTTCATAGTGATTCCTTTGATTTGGTTTTGCATGACGGCCACAGGCGCCGTCAACCGAGGAGTGTTTAAGAGATGATTCCGGTGATTCTTTCCGGCGGTAGCGGCACTCGCCTCTGGCCCGTATCGCGAGCCTCTTATCCAAAGCAGTTCTGTGACTTTTTTGATGGTTCGTTTTTAGGTAACACCATCGATCGCCTAAAGGTTTTAGGCGAGGTGCATGTGCTCACAACCAAAGGAATGGAGGCTCTGACTCGTCGGGCCGTAAGCCGCGAGGGTTTAAAGGCCGAGAATGTCATTTATGAACCGATGGGTAAGAACACAGCGCCGGCTGTGGCGCTACTCTGCCATTTTCTGGATACACGCGGCAAAGGGGATGAGATTGCTGGGGTGTTTCCTTCGGATCATTTGATTGGCAACGAGGAGGAGTTTCATAAGGCTGTGCGGCTCGCTGAGTCGATTGCGAGTCAGGGCTACGTTGTGACTTTGGGCGTTCAACCGAGCAGTCCTGCGACCGGTTACGGTTATATTGAAGTCACTCCCGAGAGTATTGGCTCTAGTGATGGACTTAAAGCTCACCGTGTGGCGGGGTTTCGCGAGAAACCCAATCTGGCCACTGCAAAAACGTATTTGGATTCGGGCCGCCACTTCTGGAATGCGGGGATGTTTGTATTTCGTGTGTGCGATATGATTGCGCACTTTCAAAAGTTTCAACCACAGCTATGGAGCAAGATCGCGGCGATCAATGCTGATATGTCCAACGCGCAGTACAACTACGCATTGGTGGATTCGATCTCTTTGGATTACGCGATCATGGAGAAGCTCGACACTCAGGCTTGCGTGCCTTGTGATATGGAGTGGAGTGACGTGGGCTCATGGGATGAGATGGCGCGTCTGTCGGAAGAGTCTGAGAAATTGCAGAGCACCTCGCGCGCCGAAGTGTTCAACGTGAATTCGGAAAACAACTACGTTTATTCCGTGAACAACAAAGTGATAGGTCTGATCGACGTGACGGACACTATGGTGGTGGATACGCCGGATGCTCTTTTAGTGGTGCGCAAAGGCTCTTCGCAGAAGGTGAAAGAGTTGGTCGATGCCATGCGCGAGGCGGGGCAGTCGGAAGCCACCGAGCATCCGTTTGAGACACGGCCCTGGGGACGTTTTGAAATCCTCGCGGACGATAAACACTATAAAGCCAAAAAGATCACGGTCGATCCAGGTGCCCAGTTGTCTTATCAAAGTCACGCGCAGAGATCCGAGCATTGGGTGGTGATCTCCGGCCAAGGCGAAGTGGTCTTGAACGAGAAAACCATTGCCTTGAAACCGGGCGAATCAGTGTACATCCCCGAGGGCTCTAAGCACCGCATGCGTAACCCCGGGGCACAGCCTTTAATCTTTGTCGAAGTGCAAACGGGAAAATATTTTGGCGAGGACGATATCGTTCGTTACCAGGACGATTACAGTCGCGTTCAAAATTGAGGGTTGCCTGGTGGGCCAGGTGCCCTTAGGCTATCTCTATGCTCGATTTTGATCATCTTGCCGATCAACGCGCCAAAACTCTGCAGCAAGAGCCTGAGGGTTGGCGCAAGGCCGTGTGGAATTCTACCTTTCAAAAACTCACCCAAAGTATGAGCGATGGCGAAGTCGAAGTGTTGATTTCGCACTGCCCGTCGGTCGGTCACCTTGAGTGGGTGGCCGCATTCCTCGAAAAAAACGTGCGCGAGTCTGGTCCGGCGCCGTTCAGTGTTCTCACAGCTGAAGCGGCGAAGAGCGGCGTCAGCTTGGAGGAGTGGATTCGCACCTGTTTTGCATCCGGCCTGAAGACATGAGTTTTAACTGGGACTACTTTAACGAAACACTGGCCACCCTACAGACATGGGACATTCACCGGCAGTCGATCTCCTCTCTAGGGTTATTGATCGCCTTTTTGGCATTTCGCTGGGGCGTGATTTTTTCGATCCGGCGTTGGTCGGCGCCGACTTTTGATGAAAAACGGCGTTGGATTCTGCAGATCAAGAACATCTCACTGATCATCTTGGCAGCGGGATTGTTTGGCATTTGGGCGACTGAACTACGCGCCTTTGCTCTGTCTTTGGTGGCTGTGGCCGCCGCGGTGGCGATTTCGACCAAAGAGATCTTGCAATGCTTTATGGGCGGCTTGTGGAAGGCCAGTGTGCGGCCGTTCGAGCTTGGCGATCGCATTGAGATTGCAGGTTTTCGCGGCGAGGTTATTGATCAAAATCTGTTGAGCACCACTTTGCTTGAAATCGGACCGGCTCGCGAGGTCAACCAGCTCTCTGGTCGTCAGGTCGTTGTTCCAAACAGTCTATTTTTGGCCAATCCGGTGCACAATCAATCGCTGCAGCAAAAGTATGTTCTGCAAACCATACGCTTGATGCCGTCGCCCGGTGAGGATTGGAAAGCGTTGGAGCGGCTGTTGCTCGAGGTTGCCAATAAAGAGTGTGCTCACTTTCTAGAAGGGGCGCGGCATTCGATGGCGCGCTTGGCTTTACGTGAAGGCCTAGATTTGCCGCGTGTAGAGCCGCGGGTGTCGTTTCAATACGACGACCTGGGGCGTTTGCACGCGACCTTGCGATTTCCGACGCCACTGGATCGCGTGAGCCGTACCGAGCAGGCGATCATTCGCTCTGTGCTGCAAGCGCGTGGTGTACCCACTCCTCCCGCGCCCGCGGCCGGTCCTTAGTTTTTGCAGAAGGGAAGAGCTTTGCTGGCCGTTTTGATTTCGGTCAACCGGCTCTTAATGCCGCTCGGTTTGAGAGCATTCCAATAGGTCGAGGCGTGGCCAATCTTTTTTACGCTTTCGATCTGCGTAGCGAGTATTTTAATACCACAGTCCAAACTCTTTAGCGGGTCCCAGATGGTGCGAGCCGTATCTTGTAGCGAAAGTTTTTTGTCTTTTTCCCAGTCGAAAGCACAAAAGGCATAGGTGCGAATATCGCGGTAAGAGAGTTGCATCAAACCTTCCGCATAGGTGCGTTTGCCTGTGACTTCGTCCGTACCGCTCAACATAACTCGTGCTTGCGGATCGAAAGCGCTTTCGTACTTGGCGATGGCGGAAATGAGAAAAGCCCAAAAGTTCACTCGTTGTGCATTGCTAATGTTATCGTAGGCGGGACAAAACTCACGAACGTCGTCGCTGCCGGGCAGAAGTACCGATGCTGCTTCGGCGCCAATGACCTGGAATACGAAAGCGGACCACAAGAGACCATCTTTGGTTTGGCCTTCCCACAACAGCGGCTCGGCTTTGTACATTTCAGTTTCTGGATTGGAGATGGTGCCGCCTTTGCTATTGATGCTTTCGCGCCCTACGGGACCGCAGCCGATCATCGCGATCAGGGCTAGGACGACTAAAATGAAGCCTGGGTTCTGGGGCGCCATCGGACTTAAGGACTGCAAGACTCCCTCCCATATGTGCAGTCAGAGTGGATGAAAGTCGGGGATTGTGTTGAGCGGGCTGGCAGCGACTAGGAATTTTGCGATTCGGCGCTCAATTGTGTCTCGTTTTAAGCCGATCAACTTAATGATGAAGCTGCTTAAGCCTTCGGATTCACATCTGATGATCTTGTTTTCGCTACTGGCACTGGCAAGTGCCTCGGCGACGGTGGTGCTTTCGTATCAATATGTGCCGCGGGCGGCGATGAGTTTCATCGAAAATGTCGAGACTATCGACGCCACGATCCCGGCTCCAGTGCCTTCCGAGCGCTATCTACCCTATGTTTGGAAAATGACGGATCTGTACGAACGTGAGAACGGCCGCTGGCGCCGGCGTGCGGAACCGGGCAGGCAAGTGTCGGCGGTCTTCGATTTGGCTTGGGATGATGGAAAGGCCACGCGACTACAACTTTCCGGTGATCGTCACTTTAGCGGCAGTCGCATCCATTTTGTCACCTCTGCCGCAGGTTTTTCTATAGATAAAATGTATTTAGGAGAGAATTTTTGGCGCATCAGTCGAGACGGCTTGCGCTGGTCTGAAAGTTTGAGTTTCGTTGTAGAGCCCGAAACCTTGCCGGATCAGGTTCGCGTTAAGGCAAGCAAAGGCCGCCTGCACTTTTCTTCTTCTACAAAAATACGGACCTATGTTCTCGAGTTTTCACGTCAGCCAGAGTTTGCGTCCGCTTCTACTTTTGTATTTCATACGCAGCAAACGGAATTTGCTTGGGATATGCGTCAGCTAGGATATCTACGGGCGCGCGGCGTGGATGCAAAGGGTGAGCTGACCGAGTACTCGCCTGTCGTTAAAAGCGGGTCGCTTTAAAATCCACAGCCACTAAACTTTCTTTTGCGGCTAGGGCTTCTAGCCACTCATTCGGTGCGCGATGTGCGAACAGCGCTTGTTGGGCAGCGGCGGGGCTTGTGGTGCGAGTTCCAAGCAAGAGGCGCTGACCGGCTTGCAATTCGAACTCGGACTCCAAATAGAGGCCTTTGAGTTCACCTAAAGAGAAGCCTTCCTCCATCGGCAGCGTGCGTCCGTTAAAGCCGTTCTCGCCCGGATTGAATAGCAGAATCGGGCCCCCTGCTGCGTTGATGCAGCGACCGTGGCCGAGTTCGACATTGATTTGCAGGAGCTGAGCCTTCATCGTGGCCTTGCCCTTGCTGCAGTCGTAGATCGCTTGATCCCACAAACGCGCCATCTCTTTGAGCGATAGATTCTCGCGTTGCAGGTGAGAGAACAGAGCGCGGGAGGCGGGAAGTAAGATCGGGCTTAAGCCTTCGGTGGTCGAAGCGCTGAAGATAAATAGCTCCCAGTCGCGCTGGAAATAGTACCACCACTGGCCGCCTTGCTCGCTTGATGACGGTCCTGCCAGGCGCACGCTAGCGCTGCGGTAAAAAGATTGGCGAGGATACACGTTTTGACTAAGGAGTGCCGCGGATTTTTCCTCACTCTCGCGCCGGGTTTGTTCGGCGGTTTGTTGAATGCGAAGGGCCGTTTCGCCCTGCATTTCAAGAGTGAAGTCGGCCTGCATTCGGCGCGACAAAAAGGCCAAGAGCGCGATGGCGAAGAAAAAAGCGAAGGCGAGAAAGAGGAGTGCGCGTGCAAACAACCCGCCCACAGGTTGGGGGAGGGGAGTCAACGCCGCGATAAGTACGTCGCTCGTACCGAGTCGGGCCGAGGAGATCAAATAACGATGACCATCGATGCGGCGGGTTTCAATGGATTCACGTTTTTTGCGTTTGAGATAGGTGCGTAAGGCTTCGTCGGCCAGCTCTTTGTCGGCGGTGCGTTTGAGTAGGCGCCCCCGCTGACTGAGAGCGAGAACTTGTCCATTAAGTGTAGCCGGCAAAAGATCGTGGCTTTCAAAAACCACGCGCCAAGTGGGACCACCCGCCTCTTGTACGGCCACCACAAAGCGATCGTCGCCTAGCGCCTGTACCCGTGGTTTAGCATTGCCGGGTTCGATGCCGCGAGCTTGTTCCAAGAAACCGGGGAGCTTTTCCAAATGAATATGGGCAGGCGGATGTGTGTATTCGATAGCCAAGAGGTTGGCGTTTTCCCAGAAGACGCGTTGAGTGGCCGGGCTGAGTTCGCCGTGTTTGTGGTTGTAGCCCGCCATCACCGCGCGTGCATCGAAGAGGGCTTGTTCGGTCAGACGCTCAAAGGCCTTTGCGGCCGCTCGGACTTGCAAGCGTTGGCTGGCTCGAACGGTGGCTGTTTTTTCGGCCTCGAAATCGCGGCCGACCATGATCATGTAGCCAGCAATAAGGAGGGCGACCAAAGCGGCAAGGGCCAAAGACAGGCGCCATGTGTGTGTAAGGAAACGCATCTCCTTAAATTGTCGCTTAAGCTTTCCGCGCGGTCGAGTCTAGGGCGCAATCACTGGACGCTGGACTGATAGAGAGGCATCACTTTTGGTAACAGACTTTCGATCTGGCGGATGCGAGTCGTGTCGGCCGGGTGAGTGCTGAGGAACTCCGGAGGCTTGCCTCCGCCGGCGGCGGCCATTTTCTTCCATAGGGTGACTGCCTCGCGCGGATCATATCCTGCACGCGCGGCCAATTCTAGACCTACCGTATCGGCTTCAAGCTCCTGCGCCCGACTGAAGCGCAGACTCACTGCCACTTGGGTCAGCATGCTCAAAGCGCCAGCATATTTTGGATTCAGTTTTCCCGAACCGACCAGGATGCTCATCACGCCCTGCTCGATCATCGCTTCCGTCATACGTTCGCGGCCGTGCTCGCGCAAAGCATGCGCGATTTCATGCCCCATGATCGCGGCGATCTCGCCATCAGTGAGATTTAGTTTTTCGATAATGCCACTATAGAAGGCAATTTTTCCGCCCGGCATACAGTACGCGTTGATTTCTGGTGAAGTGATCACGTGAACTTCCCACGGCCAAGCAGGAGCATCTTTTCGAAACACCGCCGTCTTGGGTACAAGACGACGTAGGATCTCTTGCACGCGTTTCACTTGTTCTGGGTTGCGGTCGAGTTGCCCCTTACTTCGGGCTTCCGTCTTCGTTTGTTCATAAGCTTGGGCCGAAGCTTGTGCTACTTCTTCGCTTGAAATGAGAAGGAATTGTTTGCGATCGGCAGCAACAGTACCGCCTTCGGTAGTGCTTACGCATCCAAGAAAACATAAACTCAAAGTCAAAATAATTGTTCGCGACATCATAGGAGAAATCATAATCTCACTCGGACCGGCGGTCATTTGCTTCGTGACTGCGTCAACTGCGCGCAATTGTTTGGAAACATTGAGTGAGTTCGAATAAGGATACAATAGAGTATTTGATACAGCACTCATCTTAGGTCATGATTGTGAAAAGATTGTGAACGAGTAACTTGTGCGCAACAATTGTTTTTGTTTAGGATGTTTAAATAAACCTAAACGCGATTAGAGAGAGAAAAGTCGGATGGAATTTAAGCCCCTACTTCTGTTTATCGACCCGGTCGTTGCTCCCGATGTTCTCAAACCTGCGCTGCAGACAAAATTTCGTCTGAGCGATGCGATGCCGGCGGAAGCCTTGTCGGATTTAGCCGTACAGAATCCCGATGCCATTCTTATTAATGCGCGCGCGGATGTAGAAGGTGGCGCTCATCTTTGTCGCTCCATGCGTATGGCTTTGCACAATCCGGCGATTCCGATCGTGGTCATGGCTGAAGCGGATCAGCCGAGTGTACGTATCGCTTATTTTAAAGCCGGCGCAGACGATTACTTTGCTTTGCCTGCGGACCCGGAAGAGCTTTGTGCCCGGGTTGAGGCACGTATTTCACGTCTACGTGAAGCCCAAGAACGTCGTATCTCGAATCATGTGATAGAAGTGGGACGTCTGCGTCTGGATCTCGAGCGGGTAGAGATGCGTATCGGCGAAGGTCGAGTTCCTCTGGGGCCGGTGGAATTTAAAATTCTGAGCATTTTGGTTCGTGGCTTGGGTCAGTTGCGCTCGCGTGAGGACATCGAGACTTTCGTTTGGGGTGAAAACCGCCCGGCTTCGCGCGCTTTGGATCCTCACATCAATGCACTTCGTAAAAAATTGCAGGGCAGTGATTTGGAACTGCGGACGGTGTATGGCGCGGGCTATAGTTTGCGTCGTTTGGAAGCCTCGCCTAAGGTCGTGTGATCCGTTTTTAGACTCTCTAAAAATCGTTTAGTTTCCGATAGATAATGCATGAGGAGCAAATTCTCCGAGAGCAAAATCATCGCGGGCTTGATTGGTCTTTTGGCCATCGAGGCGGCATTGCTTTTGTTGCATCTGGGGATTTTTACCTTTGATGGCATGCGCACCACTTCTGGTGAGGCTGTCGCTGGCCAAATCGTGAAGTCGCACAATCAGTTGCGCCGCCGTGGAATCAACAGTCTGGTTTGGGAAAAGTCCACCAACGATGAAGTGGTTTACTTTCACGACTCCATTCTCACTCTTGCGCAGAGCACAGCGACCTTGCGGATACAGCAAACTGAGATTTCGCTTTCGGAAAATACTTTGGTCACGATTGAGCCGCAGCACGAGCGTGAGCACGGAGAGATCCGCTTAAAATTCGTGAAGGGAAATCTGCAAGCCCGCAATCCTTATCAGGCCACGCGCATTGATGGTGAAGCGTGGACGGTGGATGTGCATCAAGGCAGCGAAGTGGAGTTCCGCCAAGTGGGTGAAGGGGACTACGAGCTGCAGGTCAAGAAGGGCGAGGCTACGTTTAAGTCCGACAATGGTGAGAGCACGGTGAAGTCGAGCGAGCTATTGCGCATTGACGCAGAGAACGCCAAGAAGATGGAGATGGACAAGGAGCTGGTATGGGAAACGGCTCCCGCCGAACGGGTTTATGCTCACTCGGACAAAGTCGAAGTGCCTTTGCATTGGAAAGGCAAGGCAGAGCAGCTAGTGGTGCAGTCCTTAGGTCAACCCGAGGTGGCGATGCCCGTGCCAGAGGGCAAGCTCGAGCTTCCGGTGGGACAGCATCGCTTGTACTTGCGGGAAGAAGGGCGCACGTCGCCGGCGCTGAACGTGCAGGTGTGGCGAGCCCCTGTCATTCATCTATTAAGACCACTTCCGCGTAATCGAGCCGCCGTTGGTGAGAAAGTGGAATTTGTTTGGATGCAGATCCCAGGGGTACAAGAATTCCGTTTGGTCACAAAGGGCGGAAGTCATCCGCTCGACGTAAAGGTGAAGGGCAACGTTACCTCTGCGACATTTGCGGAGCCGCAGGATTTGGAATGGTCAATTTACGGCCGCGATGCTGAAGGATTTGATATTCCGCCGCTGTATTCAAATCCGTTGTTCATTCGAGAAAACCCTTTGGCGGCACCGAAGCTGAAAAGTCCGAGTTTGCGCAAACCGGCGCAGAGTTTGGATGGCGCTAGCTATTGGTGGCGTTTGGATCATTGGCTGTTGCCGCAAGCTTACGCGGCTGAAAGCTCAGAGAACGTAGCTACCTTTGCATGGGAGCCGGTTGAGGGTGCTGACCAATACACGATCGAGATTTCTGAGACAGCAGATTTTCGTCAGCCTTTAGTGATACGCACGCTTAGCAAAGCGCAGTTCATGTGGCGCGGCTTTGCGGCCAAGGTGTACTATTGGCGTGTGGCGGGCGGGACTAAGAGTGGGCGTCTGGGTGTGTTCAGTGAGCCGGCGGAAGTGGACTTTCAGGCAATGGTCGATGGGCAAGAAGTCGATGGAGTTTCGCTCCGCCAAGTAAAGAAGGAAAAGTCGTCGGAGGAAACGTCGGCGAAGGCCGCGAAATCGACCGCCGAATTACAAGCCAAGGAAACCCAGATTACGGTTGAGAAAGCGATTGTGGAGAGAGCGGTCGTCGTGCCGGAGAAGCCTCCTGAATTTGGTCACTTTGTGGGATGGAGTCCGCGCTATATTTCGGCAGTCCTTAACGCCAAAGAAAAAGTGAAATCGAAACTGAGCGGTGGGACATTGGCGGCTCTGACGGTTGAAAGCCCGATCGTTATCGACGAACAACGGCTGTGGAAAGTCGACCTTTCTTATGCCCAGGCCAAGTTCAAGCCAAATCCGCCTGAGGACTATCTTTATCAAAAGGATTTAAGCTGGCAGGACCTGCGTGGATCGGCGCTGTATTTCAAAAGCCGATGGGGCTACGGCTTCGTAATGCAGCAGTCGCTTTTAGTGAAACGCGAGGGCGACGAGACGATTCAAGGTGTAAGTTCATTTGGCGGTGGACCGTCGGTTGCAGCTATGTTGCGTGGCGGGCGATGGCTATATAACGGATCTTTCAGTGTACTGGCCTCGCAAAGCGGGGTCGGTGTGCAATCCGCTCATTCGATGCGCTGGAATATTTATCGTGGGTTCAGCGTGGGTGGTGGCGTGCAGGGCGAATTGACTTCAACTAGCCCCATGTCATTTGTCGGAAGTGCGTTTGGTCTGGCGGGCTTTGAATTTTAGGCCCATAAGAATCGTCAGTGTCGAAAGCACGCACAACAGAAATCCTACCGGTGGATGAGAAGTCGAGTTCACGCGTCCACATCCTGCGCTTATGAATTCGAAGTCTTCTTTCATGCCGGGCGTGTAGTCGAGTGTGGCACTGTCGATCATATTCGGAGCCGTTGCGCTTGTTTCCACTGAAAATCTGAATTTCACGTAGCGTTTACCTTGAATCGTTGCGAGCGAAGGCACCCATCCGGTATTGTCGTTGGCGAAGCCATCAGAGCTGCCTGCGTATTCCACGCTGAAATCGGGTGACGATGGTGAAAATGCGAAGCCACCGAGGATCGCTAATGTGCTGTTGAGGTCAAACGCCTTGGTGATTACGGATTGTTTTTCAGTGCTGTACTCCACCCAATCGCCGCTGACTACCACGTTGCCTTCTTCTTGAGGGGAATAGCCGGTGGGTCCGCCGCGGTGATACGAACGGCCAGTGATCCAGTTGCGACCAAAACCACCATTGCCGCCGGCGCCATTGATATTGCCGCCATCGCCGCCCAACGCCTGGGCACCGCCGTCAATATCAAGAGTGTAGATGCTTACATCGCCGCCGACAAAAACCTGCAAAGAGCCGCCCCCGCCGCCGCCTCCGGGGGCACCGTTGGCTGTTGAATTGCCCCCGTCGCCTCCATTGACCAAAATGTAGCCGTCATTTGATGTAGGGGAAGTTCCGAGTTCAAAATTTCCCGCGGCATGAATGATAACAGTGCCGCCTCCAGCTCCGCCCCCGCCGCCGCCATCTCCGGTGACGCTAGCGCCACCTCCGCCTCCGGCTCCTCCGGCGATAGTTATGAAGGATTCATCGGGATCTGAGCCTCCACCTTGACCGCCATTGGTGGGCGTATCACCATCACCTGCGGTGTTCGTGTTCCATCCACCACCTCCGCCGCCGCCGCTTTGGTCAACTCCGGCGCCCCCGCCACCGCCGGTGACTGCGCCCGTAGCGTCGTCGCCATTGACTCCATTTCCGCTGTTTACGCCGCTGGTTCCCCCGGCTCCGCCGTTCATGCCGCCGCAGCGTCCGCTGCCGCCGTTACCGGCCGTGGCGCCATTGCCGTCTTCGCCGTTGCCACCGGCACAATTGATTGTTCCGCGGATGAAGACATCGGATTGGCTGCGAATGATAAGTGGGTTGGGTCCACTAACTTCAAGAATTTTCCCTGCCTCGAGTTCAAAACGGGTCACATTGAGCACGGGATGGTCGGTGGTGTTCAAGTAGATGACTGCGCCGCTGGTGCTACCGAAATTGGCGTACGTTGTGCTGTCGAAGGCACCATCGCTGCCGTCACCGACGTCGATGTGACGGGTATCAGTAAGAGGATCGAAAACTCCTACGGTCCAGTTGACCACCACGAGGGATGGATGGATTTTTCCCAGGGTTTGATTCCACACGGCCTCGTTGGTAGAGGCGGCGCCGCTGTCATAGAAAGTGCGGGTGGAGAAAGTCTCCACCAATTGCGCCGCGCGCGCATCTAGAGGCAGACAGAAAAGAAGGGCGGCGGCGAAACGAATCATCCGGCGATCGTTTTCTTCTCCAAGGCATCAAACAGCACCTGAAATACTTTTTGGCGCAAAGTTTCCGCGCGGAACGGCTTTACGATATAAGCGTCTACTAGATGCTTTTTGGCTTTGGAGATCTTCATACGTTCTTGGCTCTGTTGACTGGTGACCATAATGAACGGTGTTTTCGAGCGGGTCCGGTGATTACGTACGGCGCGCAAGAAGGTGAGTCCGTCGGTCTTCGGCATTTCCCAGTCGCAAATGATGATGTCCACCTTCTGCAAAGGATCGAGCATAAACTTGAAAGCTTCCGTACCGTCGTTGGCTTCGAGAAACCTTTGAAAGCCGATGGTTCTCAGTTGCTGAATGATAATCTGGCGAATCATGGTGTCGTCGTCGACGACCAGCACAGCCAGATGTGCGGCTTTGACTGAGTTTACGGGTTCGTTTTTCATTCTTCGTCCTCCTCCGTGAACGTGATGGTCACCTCAGTGCCGCCTTTCACGTGGTTTTGCACGGAGAGTTCACCCCCGTGCTCGATCTCAACAATCTCTTTGCAAATGGCGAGTCCCAAGCCACTGCCGCCACTGCCTTTGGTGGTGAATAGCGGTTGTGTTACTTTGGGTAGAATATCTTCGGGAATTCCAGGGCCGGTGTCGCGTACGGAGATATGTACGGATTTCGACTTTTGCGTCACTGCGATGTGGATCTCTCCGCCATCGGTCATGGCATGGATTGAATTTAAGAATAGATTCACAAATACCTGGACTAAAGAATGACGATGGCCCTCAAGGGTCACCGGTTCTTGTTTGGCTTTAAATATATGGATGTAGTGTTTGCGAAACTGGAACTCCAGAAGCTCCGTCGCTTCCTCGATCGCTTTCCATACGTCTACAGTTTCCGCCTTTGGGGCCTGTTCTTCGGAGCCGTGCAGTTTGCGAAAGCGTAAGAGAATATTGGAAGCGGTGTCGGATGCTTTAAGGATGATGTCCAGAGCATTCGTCATCACTTCGGGTGTTTTGTTCTCAAGGGCAATCTCGGCATTGCCTACGATATGCGTAAGTAAGTTCCCGAACTCATGGGCGACCGAACGGCCGATGGCGGCTACGGCATTTTGTTTCTCACCGTGCAAAAGTAGCTGGTGAGCTTCGCTGAGGCGTTCTTCTTGCCATTCTTTGAGGCGGTGCAAATCCCATAGGCTCGAGGCGTTACGGGCTTTTTGCAGAATCTCACCTTCACTAAAGGGTTTGTTTATATAGTCCCATTTTTCGCGGTTCTCCTCTCCCAAGAAAGAACCGATAGTGTCCACGGTACGATCGTGATAGGCCGTAACGAACACGGCGAACATTTTCGGGTCCACCGACAAGATTTGCTTCACCAACTCGATACCATCCATTTCGGCGCCCAACATCACGTCGAAAAAACCCACGGCAAACGGTCGGCTTTCGCGTAGAGCATGGGTGACGGCTTCCAATGCGGCTTCCGGCGAGCTGACCACCACGACGTCGAACTCGGGGCCGGCCGCATTTTTGACAACCGTTGGGGTTGAAGCGCTGGGGCTACGGCTCGACCGGATAGCGGAGACGTTACCTGCAGGCTGCGGGTAGAGGATGCGACGGATGCCTTCACCGATTTCAGGTTCGTCATCGATCACAAGAACGCGGCGATTGGGAACAGGCGCGTTCTTGGGTAAAAGGTTTTTTTGGTCTCGAATGAGCTTTGCGGCTGTGCTCATGCTGCGGCTCCTGTGTTTTTAGCCTTTTTCAGAGGCAAACGGATACGGAAAACGGTTTTGTTTAAAGGGACGGAAGTGACGAATTCAATATCACCGCCGAATTCGCGTACAAAGCGACGGGCGATGCCTAAGCCCAAACCCGTGCCTTGATCCGCGGATTTGGTGGTGAAGCTGGATTCAAAAAGTTTGCTTTGATGTTCTGGGCGTACGCCGACGCCGTTGTCTTCCACGTCGATCCATAGTTGTTCACCATGCGACTCTGTGCGCACGGTCATTGTGGGATTGGATGGATGAGCATCTTCCAAAGCCTGTAGAGAGTTGCGCATGAGATTGGTCACGGACTGAATCATTTCGTCGCGATCGACGGGACACACATCCGGATTGGCGAGGAAGGCCTGTTCAATTCTGAAGCCGCGTTGTTCGAAAAGATCGTTCATGATGTGGCAGCAATCACTGAGAATGGCGTGCACCGAGTGCGGTTGGACATCAGACTTCAAATGCCCCATACGCCGCATTCCGTTGATGATCTTGCCGATACGCTCGCCTTCCATGCGGATAAATTCTATATCTCCGCTTAGGGACTTCTGTTGTTTCTTTAGGTCAGCGGTTAGGCGTTCGATGTTTTCAAGATCCTCTTGCAGAAGACTCTTGCCCGGCATCACGCTGGAAGCCGTCTGCCAGCTCTGCATCAGTTTTGCAAAGCCTCCTTCGGAAAATTCTTTGCTCCAGGCTTGGCGGATCTCCTCAAGCAGCGGCAAGGGAGATTCCTCGGCTACCTTTTTCTGAACAAGACCAGCGCGCGTGAGCAAGATAGTCAGCGGATTCAACACCTCATGGGCGGTACGGCCTGCAATTTCACCGACGGAAGCGAGGCGTGTTGTATGAATCAATGCCTCTTGAACCTCTTTCACCTTTTTGTTTTGCTCCTCGAGTTGTAGGGTGCGCTCCTTGACCTTCTGATCGAGTTCGCGGTTCATGGTCTCAAGCGCATCGCGCGACTCTTTGAGGTCATGAATCATCTGATTGAATGAGTTTGCGAGTAGCACCGTTTCATCGCGACCACGCAGGTGAATGCTACTTGTCAGATCGCCTTTGGCGACGGACTCCATACCGTCCACCAAGATAGCAATATTCTCGGTCAGCGAGCGTGACAGCAAGAAGGCGGCAAGGATAACCAGGGTAAGTACGATTGAACCGAACAGAGCCGTGCGTACAGAAAGATCGCGCACCACTTGGAACACTTGGTTTTCAGAGGCTTTGGCGACAACAAAAATCTGATCGTTAAAGCCCTTCGCAAGAGCACCTAGGACGCGATCATGTCCAATTTCACGATTGACCACTGTGACTTTGGCTTTCATGTTGAGAGCTTCGCTAAAAAGCACGTCGTCGCGTACCTGAGGACGTTTGATCAAAGAAGCGGCATCGGGATGTACCAACACTTCACCGTCGCGATTGGCCACGACCACTTCGCTCAATCGCACGATTGATACGGACTTCAAGAAGCGATCGAGCTTTACAAAACCGACCACCGCCCATTGTTCAAGCGGCATGCCGCGCTCGTCTTGCATCACCACAAGGCGGCCGTAACCAATCAGCGGCGGGCCGCCAACAGCTGAGGCGTTCCAGATATCTTCCCCACGCTGCAGTATCTGTGCGAACGGGATGGGATTCTCGGAAGCCACCTTGCCGAAGAAGGCTTTGTCGAGACCGTAGGTTTCTAGAAATTTATCTTGGTAGTAAGAGCGTTCGGGTTGGCTTTCCGCGCTCTTGAAGATCGATACGGCTACGATATCCGAGTTCTCTGACAGAAGGTCGGCGGCCATCTTGGCTTGCATAGCTGGGGGAAGAAGAGCGAAAATTTTGAGCTTTTCGGAAACACCACCAAACTGAGTTTCCAGTTCGCTGGTTAAGTTTGAAACCTGGCTGCGGTTCAAGTCGAAGACGAGCTGTGTTTTGTCTGATTTGAAAACCGTGATGGCCATGAACAGATAGACACCCAAGCATGTGGCTAAAAGGGTGCTCATTACGGCCAGAAATTTGGTTCTTATCGACCACTTCACGCTACGCTCCTCTCTATACTATTCGGAGCTTCAGCGAGATTTTCGTACGGACATTGGTCCAGGTCGAGTGGGGCTTAGGCGGCTTTTTTAACCTGGTCTAGGGAGAATGAGTAGCCTTGGCCATAGACCGATACGAGCTGCTTGCGAAAAGGGCCTAGTTTTTTGCGCAGGTGGGCGATGTGAGTGTCGATACCGCGTAATTCGATAACCGAACCTTCCCATCCAACCTGCTCGAGCGTCTTGCGTGAAAGCACTCGTCCTGCACTTTTGATAAGAGTGAGAAACAGGCGGAATTCGGTCGGCGTTAAGTCCATTTCGACCCGCTGTCCGCCTTCGAGACGGGTGCATCTTTGAAATTCGAGATTAAATTCGAAATGACCGTGAACTTCCACTCCAAAATTTGTGAGCTTGCGCTGCAGATAGCGATCGACGCGAGCTTTCAGCTCGATGGGATTGAATGGTTTGGTGACGTAGTCGTCGGCACCGCAATTAAATCCATACACCTTTTCTGAAGCCTGATCCATGGCGGTCAGCAGAATTTTAGGAGTTTTCATGTACAAGGGATGTTGCATCAGGCGCTGACAGAAATCGAAACCGTTGCCGTCGGGTAAACCCACATCGATCAAAATCAAGGCAAAATCCGGCCGTTTCAACATCTCTTCGGCTTCAGCCAGAGAGTAGGCTTGGAATGTCATATAGGAGTTCAATCCATGCTCAACCAAAACCCCTATGTCGACAGAGTCGTCGATAAGTAGAATTTTTGCCATCCGACCATTCTACCAATGCCCATGCCCGCTTCCAAGTTTGGCCCATTTTGGTTCGCTGGAACGAGACGATTTCTGTCTCTTTTTTGGAATTGTTGCGACATCTCTGCAGTCTTACGGCACCACATCTGATTTTGTTTAGAGATACTATTTTTAACGAGGGGGGACGAATGTTCAAGGAAGAATTGCACGGTCAGCTTAGCCCGAACCACGAGAAGCGCGCCAACAGGCCAACGAGCGTATTAATTGTTGATGATGACGTGGATTCGGCGCTGCAGATGGGCTCGGTGTTTTCGCATTTGGGTTGCGACATCACCTGCTCCTTAGGATGGCTGGAAGCAAAAAAGAAGATGTGCTCTCTAAAGACGGACATCATCATTTTGGACTGGAAATTGGATCGGCATATTGATGCCAGCGATATCGTCGATCAGTGTTCGCGGACTTTTAGAAAGTTTGGGGAAGGCTCACGCCGTCAATGGCCGAGGCCTAAAATTATAACGTACTCCGGTCTGCATGAATCCGAGATTAGAAGACTGGAAAACCCGTATTTTCAGCATCTGGCGCATTGGCGTAAGCCGATCGGTCAACGAGAGCTATTGGCACGTGTGCTTCAGCTTTTGAAACAGATCGAGCGCTGAACGAGAGGAGGATTTTATGAAATTCAAAGACACACTAATATTTGTTTTTGCTCTGGCCTTAACTTTATCTCTGGTGCCGGCGGAATGGGCGCTCGCTATGGCCGCAATAGCAGCAGTCACCTACGCCGGCGCCACACTTATTCTACTTAGCCTGGACGGCCCTCCTATGGATGATGAGGCGTTGATTCCAGGAGAGTACAATGGTGGTGGTACAGGTGAGGAATGGGAACGGGAGGAGGAGATGGAATCAGCTGAGGAGCAGATCGCCGCTCTGAAAGCGGTGGATATACCGGACTTGGCTCAGCGATTCCCTTACAACAGCTGGTATCGCGAGAAGTTTAGTCAGGACATGGGGCAGTGGCGGTTTGAACTGGAGTGTAATTTTGCGGAGGGACGCTTTCATGCGCAGACAACCGCACGCACGCCACGCGAGGCCTTTATGTTGGGGCGTCATATGTTGCGGCAGCAAGTGCGTGAGTGGCACAGCCGCCGCTTCGAAACCGAGGGGATGCCTTACGTGACCACCGCTGAGGAGCGACACGTACCACGTGTATTGATCGTGGAAGATGATGTGGATCTTGCGATGTCGGTGCAGGCTGCCCTACGCAAGCTCGGTTATAAAACTGAGGTCGCCACTCAACACGAAGACTTGCACCGCAAGATCCTGGCGTCTCCGATCGACTTTATTCTCTTGGATTGGCAGTTGAACAATGGAGTGACGGCCGAAACGGTGATGACCAGAACGGCGCGCTTGATCGACGCATTCTCTGATCTGCGCGATCGTTTTACAGGTCGCAAGCCGCGCATTATCACGCACTCTGTGTTGGAGCGTAAAGATGTGATCTTGCCCGCCGAAGGTGACAAATACTTTACACACATTGATCACTGGCAAAAGCCGTTGCCGTTCCATGAAATGGTGGCCCGCGCTTCGGGCCTAATGGCCATTCAGTAACGATCCTTTAAGGAGATATGGGTATGAAAGCCGCAGTGTATTTGACCGACAATCCGTTCCGCGATGTACCTGAGGAGTTGATGCACTTGATTCCTGGCTTTATCGATCGCAGAGAGGCAGAGATCACAGAGCTCAACGCTTTGCTGAGGGACAGCGACTTTCAGGGCATACAACATGTGGGGCATCGGTTGAAAGGCACTGGCCTCGGCTATGGCTTTCCTGCCGTCTCTGAGATTGGTCGCTATTTAGAAGAAAGCGCTAAAAACCAAGCCGCAGATCAGATCCGAAGCTGGATTGACCAACTCGGTCAATTGGCGGCTCACCTGCGGGCTCACTTATGAAGATTTTAATAGTCGACCGGCATCTGGCGCGTGTAGCCCAGCTGCGTGGAGAGATCCTCGGCGGTGGCTTGGCCAGCGAAGAGGACATGGATTGCCGATCCACTCTTGGTGAAGCTCTTGAGAGTTTGCAGGAGGGCATCTATGGCTGCATCTTTTTGCAAATGGAGTCGGCTGACGAAGACACGCTTTCCGATCTGGCGCGTGTTCGTAAAGCGGCGGGAAGTACGCCGATCATCGCCGTATATGAAACAGAGAGGATTGAGCGCGAGACAGCCGCGCTTAAGGCGGGTGCGGACGACTGTTTGGTCTTTTCGCGCCCGGTGCCGTTGAAGCGTCTGTTGGCCTATGTGAGTGAACGTGCGGCGATTCGTGCCGAAGCTCATCGCGCCACCAGAGCCAAGACTACCTTCTTGGCCAATATGAGTCATGAGATTCGCACTCCTCTGAATCTGATTATTGGTAGTGCCGATCTTCTGGCCGACACCCCGCTATCGCCGCAACAAGAAAAATTGGTGAGTACGTTTGCGAATGCAGGTGATCACCTGCTGAGCTTGCTGAACAACTTGCTGGATCTTAGCCGTCAAGAAACGCGCGGCCTCCTATGTGTCGAGAGCGAATTCGATCCGACCGAAGTGTTTATGGAGGTGTGTAACATCGCGGGTGTCTTGTGCCGCTCGAAGCGTTTGAAGTTCGACTATTTCCTCGGTGAGAACGTGCCGTCACTGTGCGTGGGGGACAAGCTGCGTTTCCGCCAGGTGTTTTTAAATCTCATCAACAATGCCGTGAAGTTCACCCATAGCGGACAAGTGCAACTGCGGATGGAAACTACACCTCATTCGCCGGCCACCTTGCGTCTGAGTGTGAGCGACACCGGTATCGGCATCGATTCCGCCGAGCTTAAAAACGTGTTTCAGTATTTCCACCAAAGTGAGGCCGGACTGGAGCGCCGCTATGGTGGAGGCGGCCTGGGTTTGTCCTTGGTCAAAGCGATCGCTTCGCACTATCAGGGTGATGTGCAGATGCAGTCGCTTAAGGGAAGCGGTACGACGGTCGCGGTGGTCTTGAAATTCAAGCCCTCGGCCACTTTGGATGCGGCTGCAGTGGGCGAGTTGTCAGGTGAAAATATTCTGATCGTGACTTCTGGCGAACTTGAGGGCCAAACGATGGCTCACCAACTAAGACGTCTCGGTGCACGAGCGGAGTGGACCGGATCCGCTGAGCAGGCTCTAGAACGCTTGCGCCCGGGAAGCGCGATCAGTCGCGCCATTATCGATATGCAAAGTTACGATCTCGGTATTTTGCAGCTTTTGAGCCGCGAGGACTTTGAGTTTCCGCGCTCAAGGATCACAGTTTTGCTACCCGCCTTGCATCGCAAAAACGATATCCCCGAGTGCGCACGTTTGGGCGTCGACAGTTATATCTATAAGCCATTCTCACCAAGGCGTTATGTGGCCTTGGTACGGAAGAGCCCGCCGACTTCCGGGAGTGTTGAAGATGTCATTGCGGTGATGCAGCCGCTGCACATACTGGTTGTCGACGATGATGGTGAAAATCGTGACCTGGTCGCGGCTTTTATGGCGAGCGAAGCGCACCATTTGACCTTTGCTCACAGCGGGCAAGATGCTTTGACGTTGGCGGCGGCCAAAAATTTTGACCTAGTATTGATGGATATTCAAATGCCGCGCATGGATGGCTATGAAACGGCCCGCCGTCTACGCAAGATCCCGGGAGGACAGAGCTGTAAGATTTTAGGCTTTTCCGCCAATGCCTTTCCCGAAAACATTGCCGAGGCCAAACGCTGTGGTTTCGCGGGTTATCTGGCTAAACCGGCTCGCAAGAAGGAGCTTTTGGCGGCAGTCGTGGGCTGTATGACGTCGGACTCTTTTTATGAGGTCAAAATCGCATAGGAGAAAACATGGACTTCTCGGCGGCTGTAAAACCAAAATCTTTCTGGCGTAACCTTTCTGTTTCAAAAAAACTGTATGTCGTTGTCGGTGTGATGGCGTTTCTGATTGCCATTGAGCTCTTCACCCTTCTTTTTGCCATGCGCACTTTGTCGTCGCTCAGAGCCTTTGTGGGCGGTGAAGGTAGCTGGTCCAAGGCGCAAAAGGCCGCCGTACTTGAACTGCAAAACTACGCATGGACCAAAGAGAAAAAGCATTATGACGCTTTTCATGAGCATTTGAGTGTCCCCTTGGGCGATCATAAAGCTCGGCTTGAGATGAAGAAGGACGCAATGGACATGCGCGTGGTGACGAACGGCTTTCTAGAAGGTGGTGTTCATCCTCACGATATCCAGCCAATGGTCGACCTGATGCGCAGATTCCATGAGGTTGACTACATTAAGCGCGCGATCGAGGCTTGGGAGGCCGCCGACAATCTGATGCTTCAACTTGTGCAGGTTTCGCAAGAGCTTAAAAGACTGATTGAAGGGACGGAGGGTCGCAAGCAGACGATAGAGATCGTCAAGATTTTAGAGCGCATCTATCTGATCGATCGCGAGTTGACCATTCAGGAAAACAAATTTTCATCCACGTTGGGAGAGGGCTCGCGTTGGCTCGAGCAAACGCTAATGATCCTATTGGTGATTGCGGTAGCCACGGTTGAAAGCACCGGGTTGCTTTTGACCATTGCTTTCAGTCGCGGCCTTAAAAATTCACTCAATGAACTGCATGCTTTCGCGGCTGGCGTCGGGGCGGGCGACTTTTCTAAAACGGTGCCAGTGCGTTCAGATGATGAACTTGGCCAGTTAGCCAGAACGCTCAACCGTATGGCCGCGGATCTCAAAGACTTAAGTAGCGAGAAGAAAGAGGCTGAGGGGGCGAATCGTATCAAAAGTTTGTTTTTGGCGAATATGAGTCACGAGATCCGCACTCCTTTGAACGCAATTTTAGGATTTGTAGACCTGCTCAAGGACGAGTCGCTTTCGCGCCGTGACCGGCAGCGCTTCGTCGGAATCATCGAACGTACAGGTACTGGTTTGGCTACGATTATCAACGACATTTTGGATATCTCAAAGGTTGAGGCTGGAAAGCTTGAGATCGAAAAGGCCTATTGCTCGATTCAGCAGATCCTAAAAGACGTTGAAGCCGTGATGAGTTTACGCTCGTCGGAAAAGGGGATCGAGCTACACATTGAATCTCCTCCCATACCTGATTTGATCGTTACCGACCCTACGCGCTACAAGCAGATCCTACTGAACCTGATTGGCAACGCGGTCAAATTTACCAATCAAGGTGAAGTGCATGTGAGTTTTACGACTGACGACGGGCGATTGCATTGCCGCATTCGCGATACCGGCGTAGGAGTGGCAGCGGAGAACCGCGATAAGCTGTTCCAACCATTTTCACAAGTGGACCTTTCCATCCGCAAGCAGTTCGGTGGTACGGGCCTGGGCTTGATTCTGTCGCGACGCCTGGCTCGCTTACTGGGCGGCGACGTGGTGCTCGAGGAGAGTCAGCCGGGGAGGGGAAGCACGTTCGTGGTCAGTATTCGCATTGCCGATGCCGCTTTGGAGCAGCGTCGGGTGGTGACAAAGCGCTCGTCCCTTACGGTTGTGGCCGATAGATCCGTGCAGTCGCTGCAGGGAAAGCGCATCTTGCTAGTTGAAGACTCGCTCGACAATCAGCTGCTGGCTGAGCAGTATCTGACCAAAGAGGGAGCCAAGGTGGAAATGGTGGGGCATGGTCTTGCGGCCATTCATGAGCTGAAACATAAAGTTTATGATTTGGTTTTGATGGATATGCAAATGCCCGTGATGGACGGCTACACCGCAACTGCGCAGTTGCGGGAAGAGGGATTTAAAGTACCAATCATTGGAATTACAGCGCATGCGATGAAGGAAGACCTAGAAAAATGTCTTTTGGTCGGCTGTGATGACTTTCTCTGCAAACCCTATCGACGTTCGGATCTGATCGCCATGATTCAACAGCACTGCGCCGCCTAGCCGTCCGCTTACGGGACTTGGTTGGGGCAATTTAGGTGCGAAAGAAGAGTCAGGACTGGATGAAATGCAGCGGACTTCAGGCACGTAGGTTGCGTTCATAATGGGCAACGAAAGGAGTTCGTTATGAACGAAAAACTGTCTGTCTTGGAACGTATCAACAATCAAAACGGTAAAATCGGTTATCTGATTGCCTGGATGATGGGCGTTCCAGCATCTATTTTATTAATTATTTTTTTGATTCGCGGGCACTAAACGGTTTGAGAAGGGCGGCGCCGTCGACTTCAGCGCCGTTCAAGTACCAGCGCGTATACTTGAGGTAATGTGGGTGCTCAAACAGCAACTGAATTTCACGGCTGGTAAAATGATATTGGTATGACGACCAGACTTCTTTTAGGTCGATGCCATCCAATACAAAATGAATAAATGGCTCACTTCCGGAATTTCGTTGAACGGCTCTTTCCAGCGCCAACAGGAATTTGTCTGTGAACATGATATCGGGCCGATCAACGATAAGACCATAGCGCGCGAACTGCGCCCACGCGATTAACGGGCGATCCAATTGGCTTTGCAGATGCTCGCGTATCGGCCGTAGCTGATGCTGACGATTGATACCGAAGAGGAGAGCGACGGGGCCATGTCGTTTAGAAGAGAGAAATTGCATGCCTTTGCTCAAGGCTTGCGCACAGGTTGTCATGAAGCTCGAGTCCGGTTGGACTTCGTTGCCGAATGTGGCAGGAGAGATCGATAACCCCAGTATGAGCAGGGTTGAAAAAAACATTTTCGAATTCGACATGTATGCCCTGTCTTACCATCAAGGCGAATGTGTCCATCACAGAAATAATTTCAACGCTTGGATCTCGGCTATCTTGAATAGCGAAAGCACTTGTATTTGCTGATCACCTTGAAGCCGGCGCGTGTGTATAGATCGAGCGCCTTTTCGTTTTGTACCGCCACGGAAAGATGACATTTTTTATGGCCTAGGCTTGAGGCCTCGTTAAGGCAATGCTTGAGCAAAGCATATCCGAAGCCGAGATTGCGAAATTCAGGAAGCACGCCGATTGTTCGCACTTCACATTCATCGGCATCCTCGATTTCGACGAGATGGGCGAAGCCCACGGTCGTGAGGCCTTGGCGTGATAAGAAATAATGCGATTTGCTCGACGTCAAAAATGAGGCTTTCCATACTTCGGGATCGGGGATACTTGTGTCCAGATTGCTGACGAAGGATTCGCAAAGAAGACGATAGATCAAATCGCCGTCCGCTTTGGTGGCCAGCAATATTTTGTCGTCCGTGGAAAGCGGCTCTTCCTTGAGATCATTGTTTTCCATGGTGAAGGTCGAGAAATTGAGAACGAACTCTTTTGTGATCAGATCAATCTCGGTGAGAGGGGAAGATTCGGCACGGGTGTACTGAATTCCTGAACGACGATCGGGCAGGCGTTCTTTGGCGAGATCGATGATTTGTAGAATCAATGGGCGTGCTTCAATACCAGCCCGAACACCTAAAACTTCTAAACAGGCGTCGTTGTCCGGGTTGTTCACTTTGTCCAGGAGGACTGCGGAGGCCACGCGCTCGTCACCCCGAAAGACATCGAAGATAAGCTGATTGCTACTGACCAATTCTGAGAGAAAACGTTTCAATGTGGCGGCAGGGTAGCTGGGCGACCATGGGTTTTCGCGCGCAAAATCCATAATGGCTGTTTTCTCGGCGCTACTGACATTACGTACGGATAGTTCCACGTTGAATCCCGTCTGAAAGAAGGCTTTCTCTAATCAACTCTTATCTAGGCTACAGGCGTGGTCAATAACTATGCGGAGTCATGGAATCGCTGTTGCTTTTATACGCTTCGGCCTGGCAAAGTAGGGCACTTTTATGTCTATAGAACAAAGTCTTGCTGATGCTTTCCGGCCCGAAGAACGCAATAAAGGCAGTGCCCTCGCCGCGAAGGATGTGGTGGGGATTTCCAGTGAGTCCGACACTCACGTACGTGCCTTTATCAAAGGTTCCACCGCATGTAAGGTCACTTTGACGGCTGAGGATGTGGCGAGTCCGTCGTTCACCGCCGAGTGCTCCTGCCCGCCGTCGCGCAAGGGAATCTTGTGCAAACACTTATGGGCCGTTTTGCTGAAGCTTGAAGGCAAAGAGTCGGATTTTATTGTCGGCAAGACTTCGGTGAACAAAGTCGATGTGGTACCGTCCGCGGCCAGCAAAATGCGCAACGAATTTAAAAAGCAGCAGTACGAAAAGCAAAAGGCGCGCGCCAAAGAGATGCGGCGAGAAAAGAAGAAGGCGGACTCGATCCCGCAGGTTTCCTTTCCGGAGCCGGTGCAAGAAGCACTTCGATATTTTCGCGGCAATGGTTTTCCTCTTGATCCACCCGAGATGGGGGAGTTGCAAAATGCCAGAAGATTGCTGGCGCGGGTATTCCATCCTGACAAGGGCGGCACTCATGACGAGATTATCGCTTTAACCGATAATTTTGAGGTCTTGCGAGACTATTTGAATGGGTGAAGTGAAGTCTTATGATTTTGAAATCGTCACCACGCGTATGGGTGTTCTCTCGATCCGCGACAACGCTACCATGGAGATCATGCACAATCCCGTTGGACCTTGGGTTGAGGCCAATTCGCTTTATATTGAGCAGTCCAAGCTAGCGAAACGTTTGAGCCTGTGTGTGGAGCGCGAGCTGGTTGTTTTTGATGTAGGTTTAGGTGCGGGAGCGAATGCTTTGGCAGCTCTTCATTGTGCTCGTACTTTGCCTCAGCGCCGGCCTTTGCGGTTGGTTAGCTTTGAACGTGACCTTAGCTTATTGCAGTTTGCTTTGGACAACTCTCATCACTTTGCTCACTTTAAAGGCTACGAGTCTGCGGTGCGGTCGATTCTTGCGACTGGTCGTTGGCAGGGCGACGGTATTGTATGGGAGTTGCGGCACGGTGATTTTTTGGAATTGATTGAGCGCGAGGAGACCAGAGCGCATTTGGTTTTTTATGATCCTTATTCGTCAGCCAAGAACATGGATATGTGGACGGCGCAGGCCTTTAAACGAGTTCACCGTGCCTGTGTGAGTTCTGAGGATGAAGGAGCGCTTCTTCTGACTTACAGCCGTGCTACTCCGATTCGGGTCGCTATGTTCCTTGCCGGTTTTTTCGTCGGCACTGGAACAGCGACAGGTGCTAAGGATGAGACCACCCAAGCAGCGACGCTTTTAGCGGAGCTTGAACACCCGCTAGGCGCCGCGTGGCTTGAGCGATGGAAGAAGTCCGATCGCCAAAACAGCGCCGGTGCGGCTCCAGAAGAGCTGGCGGCGGTGCGGGCGTTTATTCTTGCACATCCGCAGTTGAATCTGAACTCCCGCTAACGGGAGCCGGCGGCGCCTGAGCTATTTCAGCGGCAGAGTAATTTTGATTTCTGTACCTTGCCCGGGTGATGAGGTGATTTGGATCTTGCCATGCCACTCCTGAATGCGACGAAAAGCGCCAATCAGACCGAGGCCTGTTCCGTTCGTCTTTCCCTGAGTGACCTGGCTGTGACCAAGTTTGTTCACCAGATCAGGAGGCATCCCCTGGCCGTCGTCTCGAAGCCGTAGGAGAAATTGTTCATTTTCACAACTGCAGCTTACTGTGACTGTTTGACTCTTGGCTTCGAAGGAGTTTTGCAGCAGATTGTCCACTAAGCGGCATAGTTGAATATGATTTAATTCTACTAGCCCGGATGACAAGGAACCTACATCCATTTGCACTTTTCCAAAGCCGAATCGGCTTGCAGACCGTTTTACTGTGTCAGTTAAATCCTCGACGACTTTCGTAACTGAATTAGGCCTAGCAATTCCTGCGACTTCGCGAGTCGAAGCCAGTACTTCTTCGGCGACTTCTTGAACTCGTTGAACTGCGCTCGTCAACACGTCTGCTTCGGAAAGTCCTTTGCGCTGTAGGATGCCGGCCACAAGGTTGAGTGCCGAAAGAGGCGAGCGGATATCATGGGCCACCTGCTGTGCAATCTGAGCAGTGATTAAGCGTGACTCGATTTCTAATTCTTGACGTTGGAATAGCGAAAGGCGGCTGGCCATTTCCATCAAGCTTAAGCGAAGGCTTTCTAACTCTCGCACTTGAAAAGATTGAACGCGCAAATCCTGAACAAGTTCCTCTGTACCCATTGCGGTCAACGCAGTTCGTACTTTGGAAAGAGGCTGAACAATCCATAGCCTAAGTAGCAGAAAAATTAAGAGGTTCGATACTATGACTAAAATCATCAGGGCCCCATAAAAGATCAATGTTTGCCGTCGTTCCACGGCAAGTTCCTTAAGATCGTAGGCCACTTCGATATCCGCGGCTTTAGCACTATGATCCGCTGAAAAGAAGACCGCTGACGTGAGTTTTTTTCGCCACGGTTTCTCCTCAGAGGTCGTGCGTTCGCAGATCGTTTCTCCATTTTGTGTACGAACAAAGACCGATTCTACGAGTGTGGACTGAGAAAATTCGGAACATCGTCGGTGGACCTCACCAAACTGTCCCAAAAGCACATCCTGAGCTATGTTTTGCGTGAATGCTTTTTGCAAAAGATCGATCTGGCTTTCATAAAGCTGTTCTAGTTTAGAAAAACTTCTTAGCGATTGCGATAGCAATAGCGCGCCCATAACCAGCGAGGTTAGAATCAAAACTGGAATGACAGTAGATTGGATGAGGGTTAAATTGCGAAAATTCGCCTTCTTCGCACTAACAATTTTGGGATTGGGTTCCATTTGGTTTTGCACATCTTATCCTACGTTAGAATGTTCTTTCAATCTAGAGGCAAGGAGCGTCAACATGGTGGCCAAAGGTTTTACTAAAGTTAGCTCCGTTCCCGGCCTGCAACCTGATAAGGGGCTCATTTCTTCGCCTCTTGTGGGATTGGGGGAATCTGCTCATGGCAGCAGTGAGCTTCACCGTCTGGCGGCTGAGGTGGTTCTCGGACTGGCCAAATATGGATCTAAACCCCTACGTGTTCTTTTGGAGACGCCACATGCAACCTTGTCTATTGCGGCTAGGAAAGTTCAGCAAGGACAGCAGGTTCTCGCCAATGACTTGAATGCGACTTATCTAGTTTGGCAAACACCCGGCATGCTGGAGGCCCTTAACATTTTTTCTAACATCAATAAGTCTTCTCCTGGGAGAATTGAGCTCAAGGGATTTGATATACGCCAGCCTACGGCTGAGTTTGAAGAACTGTCTCGGGCGTTCCCAGAGCGTACTGCGCTGGCGCGCTTTGCAGAACCTGTATTCTTGAAAGATTTTGAGCGTCGAGCTTTGGCCAAGAGCTTGGATATACAAACACAAACGGATCTCAATCAGATTTTGGCCGAGGTGAATGATCTCGATGGATCTAAGTCAGATGCACATAGACGTGCTTACCGCATCGTAAGAATGTGGGCAGATGTCTACTCGAAGGCAGGCCGAGGCATGGAGTCGATCTTTTCTGCACGGGATGTCGCCATGTTTAAAATGGTACAGGATCTGGTGGTCTCGGATAGACAAGCGGTGGTGTGGGCTCATCTCGGTCACTTGTTATACGAATCTCGTCAATTGGAATCCAGTATCGCTTATCTTAAGAATATAGATGTTCTTGGACAACTCTTGAGGGGCACATTTAAAGAGCGGTACAAACTCGTGGCCGTTGTTGCGCACAAGGTTGACTACAAGACTCCTTCCGGCGCTGTTAGTACTTTTACGACCGCTCCTGATAGCATCGAGACAAAACTCGAGGCGCATCACCTGTATATTGTAAACAAGGAAGCCTTCAGTTCTACATGTCCATTAGTTATGGCGCGTACGGATGGTGAGACAAAAGACAAAGAAAGCTATCCCGAATTTTCGTTTGTAACGCCGCAATTTGATTATTTGTTGCGAGGCCGTTAGGCCATAGGTTTGCAAGAGAGCTTCAGACGGCCGGTATCGAGGTGAATTAAGCCATTCATGGTTTTTACGATGATGTCACCGAACTGTCCCAATGAGTTTTGTTTTGCATTTGTTAAGTACGCTCGCAAGATCTGTAAAGCTCCGCGTTGGAGAAGATCATTCAGAAAACGGCGCTTCTGAAGCTGCCCATTTTTAACTAGTCGGCATTGCAAAAAATCAAACTGTGCGTTCATTATCTCGGTTACATCTTTGGTTCGTGTCGGTTCCGTCCACATCAGAATTTGAGAGCTGTTTGGGTAGCGGAAGAAGTAAGGCACGTCCCCTCGAGTCAGCTGTTCAAGCTCGGGCTCACAAAAAGGGGACTCCGGCGGCTGGGGTAGAGTTGCGGATTGCAGGAAGCGGGTATAGCTAAGGGTCTTTCTCGCCACTATACGTATGGGAATATTTTGGCCGGTCAGAAGGCTGAGCATCAGTTGTGTTAGGTAGGTTTCGTTTTCT
This sequence comes from Bdellovibrionales bacterium, assembly GCA_019637855.1. Taxonomy (GTDB): domain Bacteria; phylum Bdellovibrionota; class Bdellovibrionia; order Bdellovibrionales; family UBA1609; genus JALHOQ01. Next base: position 17,775 of record JAHBUX010000005.1, on the reverse strand, counting down.
GAAAGGGTGGCCATTGTTTTGATAAAGCCGGCACAGCATGCGGCGGCCGCATTCAAACTGTCTTTTGTGTCATTCCGTTGCAAAAGTTCACTGAGCCCACAAAGTGCCCGCGGGACACTGACGGTAGGAAGTAGTCCTGTTTGACCGGCATCTGAGAAGTCGCCGAAGAAGTCTTCAATATCAATGGCGCAAAAACGAAAAGTGCCAGCACCATCTTTGCCAAACATCATATTTTCTCTGTGCAAATCAGAGATGCCGAAAAATGAATATATGGCTATACAGGAGCCGACGGAATGAAGGTTTAGATTCGATACTGATTCGATTGGAGTTAGTAAGAGTCTTTCTACTTGGCCTTCGGCGATGATGGTGCCTGAATATTTTAGAAGCGGAAGTGCCTCAGCAATACTTAGGTTGTCAAGCGCTTGGCGAAATGGATTAGACGAATAAAAAAGCCACTCCCAGAAGAGTGGCCTTGGTTTAACTAGATCGCCACTGGAAGTAAGAGTAACGCGGCGACCGAAGTTATGGGGCTCGGAAAGACTATGACGGTTCATTTACAGATAGATGTTCAACGCAGGCCATAGTTAAGGGTGCAGTGGATGGTCTTGCTTCAAGGACATCGATATCTAAAAAGACTGGGGATGCGGAGTTTTCTTCGGAAGTCGACGCAGCTTTCAAAAATGAAACAAAGGATAAAGCTAGCATTAGCATTCCTGAAATTCGCACTAGATATCTATTCATTAGACGCCTCCTGGCCCGGACGTTATACATTAGGCAATGAGTCGTTTTCAACTGCGATCAATGATTTGCGCCACTCTGATTTTTGTCACCAGTGCGGCTAGTGCTAATGATCCTATCCGTCTCATTATATACGGCCGATTTCGGGCAGACTTAGATCCCACACGAGCTTATAACCCATATGAATTTTCTTTAGGTGCTTGCATCCATCCGCGTTTATTTCGATTAGACAATCAGGGAGGTGTGCAGGGCGAGTTGGCGGAGTCGTGGAAGCTTACCGATTCGGGAAAGAAGTATCATATCCGACTTCGCAAGCAGTCAGGCTTCGTTGCTAAAGATGTAATCGAGTGGATAAAAATGTTAATGGAACGTCCGGATTCCGGATTTCATCGTAAGCTTTTGGTTGATCTTCTTGAGCACAAGGGAGTGTCGGTAGGGAGGGATTCTTCAGAGCTCGTATTTTCTTTGAGAAAGCCTTATGCCGCTTTTGTCTATCTTCTTTCTTCTATTGAATTTCAGATTCCGAAGGAACGTTGGCCTAAGGACCATCATCCTGATTTTTTGATTGAACGGATAGCTGCCAACAAACGGTACCTAGTGACTGAGCGCCAGACCAAACGTGCGAGAATTGTAGTGGACGTTGTGGATGAACCAAGTGTTTTAGGCACACGGTTAATGGCGAAGGATGTGGACTTAGTTATTGGCTTAACTGCGAGGGATCGCTTAGCTCTGAATGAACCAGAAGGATATGATTCACGCTCTTTCAATAGTTTAAATAGTGTCTTTTTCGAAATGCGCGAAAGCCATCCAATATTTGCTAAGTCTCAGGTACGTATCGAGGTCGCGCATCTTCTCAAAGAGGCGGCTGCAAAACTCTCTACTAGGTATCCGATCTACGCGTCTCAAGCGCGATTGATGCCGTCGGGCCTTTTACCCCCCTCCTACTATCAAGGAAAACAGGTAGACTCGACTTCACGTGAGCCTACTCTGCTGGCGAGAGAGTTGAGCGGCCAAGTGTTGCGCATTTGGCTGCCATCGAACGTCTTTCCTGAGATATTTAAAAAAGACATTGAAACAGCTTTCACATGGAAAGGCAGGGCATTGGCCCAAGTGGACTATCGACCGTTGAAGGAAGTTGTCGGTGATAGGAAGAGTTTTGACATAATTGCGACGGATACCGGTTCTTTCTTTTCGGATCCCGATTCTTTTTTGCATATTTGGTCTCTCGCTATTCCAAATTCTTTTTTTCCTTTCCCCGGAGAAAAGCTTCTTAAGAGCCTGCAACAGGTGAGGCATGACCAGAATATGAATCGGCGCCTAGGCCGCTATGCGAGCGCCATACGTAAGTTTGAAGATCAACAGTTCGTAGTGCCGGTCTTTATTTTGCCCGAGCTCGTACTTCAATCAAAAGTGGCTCATATTCAATTGCCAGCTTACAGATATGCCGACAATCTCTGTCGTGCACTTCAAGTTCTCTAGGCAAATATCGCCCCATGACCGGTTGTCATTTTGGTTTGAGGGGGCTACGGTGCGCTGCTTAACCGCTGCGGTTAAGCGGTGCTTCATCGAAGAGAATGGCGACCACGGCAAGGATTGAACTTGCGACCCCCAGTTTAGGAAACTAGTGCTCTATCCAACTGAGCTACGTGGTCGTTTTCTTGGTTTTAGGCCCAGTCCATGGGCCTGGCAAGGCCTAGCGAAGCTTGAGAGCGCTGCGCCGCCTGCGTAAACTCTAAAGATGCGTTTCTTTTTGCTTTTTTTCGCATTCTCCGCTCAGGCCGATAGCATCGGTAAGGCCGATTTGGGAATATTTCCACCAGCCCCTTCGGCGTCGGCGGCCAATGATGTGGAGCGTGAGTTCGAGTGCATTCGCCTGCGTACCGACAACAACCACGAGATGATCAAGCAACCGGCTGCACTCTCGATGATCAAAGTGCTCTCGCAAGCCATGGAAGATGGCTTTAAAGAGTTCAATTTTTCTCTGTTTGAGCGGGCGATGTTTTACTCGCAAGCCATTGAAGAATCCGGTGGCTTTACGCAAATGACCGAAGCCAAACAATTCGTGAAGGCCGGCGCCGATCCGATCGCGCATTTTATTATGGCCGATACCAACGACAAACACTTCAAAGCGCAGAAAGGCGCCAAAGTGTCCTCTAAATTTGGCTCCTTTCGTGGACGGGGGATTATTCAGATTTCCCGCTGCGACAACTACTTTTCAACCATCCACTATCTGAATCAGATGTACTCCGGCCAAACGCCGACATGGAAAGCCTATTGGGAGTACGGGCCCAAGGGAAAGCGGCAGCAAATCGAGGAAGTTTGTAACAAAGCTGACATCAAAGCGATGAAGGATGAGTACCTGGTCACGCAAGGGATGAGTGCCAATCTCTACGGTATTTTGGATGATCCCTCGCGCTTGGCTGTGGTGAAGTGGGAAATTCAAGATCCGACCACCAAGCGCAAGATCGCCTCCGAAAAACTGATGGTCGACGCCACCATGGCCTATTGGCGCGGGCGCTGTGGCCAGCATGTCGATGCATCTTCTGATATGGCGTTGCTCGCCAAGTTCAAACCCTGTGAGGCCTACCGTTCCAAGAAATATCTTGAGTGGGCCGTGAAGTGTGTCACCCGCTGTATCAAAGGCACGACCGACGGTTGGCAGAAGCGTTTGGCTTGGATGGAAAAAGCTTTGATGTGCGCGCGTTAGGAACTATTTGCGGCGGGGTTTGCCGTGATCCGAGCCGAGCAATTCGGGACGCTCGGGCAATTGGAAGATCTCAATAAACTTAGCGAACGTTTGCTGACTCAAAGCCAATGACCTGGCCATGTGCTGCTCTGTCTCCCTCACCACCTGTTCGCCACTAAACAGTCCTCCACCTTCCGTTAAAAACTTCTTATTGGCCGGAATTGTGAGCCAACGGTGGATCATCGCTTTGTCGACCTCCAAGTGAAACTGAAATCCATAGGCCTTTGTTCCATAGCGAAAGGCCTGTCCAGGACACAAATCAGACCAGGCAAGGTGGTGAGTGTCACGTGGCGGCTCAAAGGCATCTTGATGTAGTTGAAAGATGCTCTCTGACTTCGCCCACGCGCCAAACAAAGGGTCTGCACTGCCCGGCTCATGCAGGTGAACCTTGTGCCATCCCAACTCCATGGAATCGGCCTTACGCACGTTTGATCCCAGAACATGCGCCAACATTTGCGAACCTAAACAAATACCTAATATGGGGATGTCCATTTTAAGCGCTTGCTCGATCAGTTTGAGTTCGACCTGTATATGAGGATAATGAGCGCTCTCGTAGACCCCCATGGGACCGCCTAGGATCACTAAGCCGTTGTAGCCTTCAAGAGAAGGTACAAAGTCGGGATGGCGGCCGAAGTTCACGTAACGAATACGAAAACCCGCCGCCTTGAGCATCGGATTGAGCGTGCCCAGAAGTTCGTGAGCCACATGCTGGAAGACCATGATCTTACGCATAGGTTTTCCCATTCTATCAGGCTGGACTCGATCTTGCTACTTCCCCCCTCAGAAGTGTTTACCCAAGAAGGGAAGGCTTTATGTTTAATCTGACGATGAATTCGACGACAAAGATCGGCGCACTAGTGACGTCGATTGTTCTTTTGGGTGCCTGTTCGGCCAAACAAGTGAAACAGGATGCACAAGCCTTCCAAACTCCAGAGCCTATCGTAGAAAGCTCTTATAATTACCAAGAGCCGGCTCAATTCGAAAAGTCTTCGCATTTCAAAGCCAAGAATAAGAAAAAGAAGCGTACTAAGTACGCAAAAAAGGCAGGCAAGTCCACGCGTCAACACATCGCTAAGCGGGTGAAGGCGAAAGAAACTTTAGCCGTGGCTCAAGTGGGTAATGACATCAATATGGGCGGCGGATCGGGTATGGGATCGATCGCGCCGTCCCCTGTGGTCAGCGCGCCGGTGATTCCACCGCCGCCGTTTATGGAGTCGGCTCAAGTCGATTCTTCGTTGTGGGCTCGCACAGCCGGCAACTGGCGCTTCTGGTTGGTGCTGGTCTCGGCGCTAAGCCTAATGGCGTTGGCGTTTAAAATCCGCCGCGGCAACAAGAACTCGCGCCATCGTTTGGTCTTCAACCGCTAGACCTAGGTCGCTCACTCGGCCTCTTGTCGCGTCTGGGTTGTGCCTGACTCCTCATGGTTTAAAATGGATTCTTAAGGGGAATTCATGCGGGTTAGACTGTGGGGAGTGCGCGGTTCGTTGCCGGCGCCGGTAACGCCGGAGCGCCTACGTTTGCGTTTGGAAGAAGTGCTGGCGCAGTTCGAGCGTTTGAAAGATCAGAACCTTCCTATCACCGCTCGCCAATTCATAGAGACTTTACCCACACATCTCACGGGCGGCTACGGCGGCAACACCTCTTGTGCTGAAGTTACCCATGGTTCGACGCGGCTGTTGATCGATAGCGGTTCCGGATTGCGCGTTTTTTCGGATCTCATCATGAAGACCGAACCGCAGTGCAACGAGTTTCATATCTACTTCACGCACTTTCATTGGGATCATCTGATCGGTCTTCCATTCTTTGCGCCGTTGTACATGAAGGGCAGGACGATTCACTGCTACGCTGTCCATGACGATCTAGAAGAGTCGTTGCGCTCCGTGTTTCGTAAACCGACCTTCCCTGTGCCTTACGAAGTGGTGCAAAAGCAGATTCGGATTCACAAGCTCAAGCCGCGCGAAAAAGCCCGCATCGGCGAGCTCGAAATCACTCCATATCAGCTCGATCATCCAGATCCGTGTTGGGGTGTTCGTGTCGAGGGTGGTGGCCGCAGTCTGGCCTGGGCGGTAGATACTGAGTGCACACGCATCACGCGCGAAGAATTAGGTCCGGATGTGGGCCTTTATCGCGATGCCGATCTTATGGTGTTCGATGCCCAATATTCCTTTGGGGAAGCTCTCGAGAAAATCAATTGGGGGCATTCGAGTGGTCCCACGGGAATCGATATCGCTCTTCGCGAACAAGTGAAGCTGGCGTTGTTCGTTCACCACGATCCGTCTTCCGACTGTGAAGCGATCGGCCAGGCTGAGGATCAAACTCGGCAATACTTTGATCAGCTTTTAAAAGCCCGCAGGCAATCTGGATTGAAAACATCGGATTTGGTGTGGCGCTTTGCCCGCGAGGGCGAAATCATTCAGCTGTAAGGATGTGACATGAGCCTAACGATTAAAATCACCAATGTCGGTCGTGACGTTCATCTTTCCCTGGAGGGCGTCTTGGACGAGAATTGCCAGTTGCCCGAGTTTCCCGAAGTTATTCAAGGAGAGCTTGAGATCTGCTTAGAAAAACTAACCATGATCAACTCTCTAGGCTGTCGCAAGTGGGCTCACTGGATCCGAGCCCAGGCAAAAACGAAGGGAGGCGTCAGTTTGGTGAAATGCAGCCCGGCCATTATGAATCAGATTAATATTCTGGCTGGATTTCTACCGGAATACGCCCGCGTGGATTCGTTTTATGTGCCTTATTACTGCGAGGGCTGCGGCTATGAAGACCGCGTACTCTTGACCCGCGGCCATGAGTTCGACACGACTGGCCTGATCTCCTTTGCTGAAGAAGTCCCGTGCCCGGGCTGCAAAGCCATTATGGCCATGGAAGTGTTGCGCGAGCGCTACTTTAAGTTTTTGGCTCGGAAGGGCGCATAGGTTTGGGTGACAACACCAAAGCGCGCAGAAGTTCTTTAATCTCTTCGGCCTGTTTCAAATAGTCACCACGTTCGTTTTCATAGGAGAAGGCATATAGCTTCCCATTGATAGTCGTGACCATCACCAAGCTGTGCAACATGGTCGCCGTGCCCGAATCGCTTTGGAACTCCACTATATAGCGATCGACCCCGTCTTTACGAATAATCGATTCTCTTTGGCCTTTCGGAAGGCGGTCGCCAAAAAGGGCCTTGCGCCAATGTACCAGGTCGGTGCCCGTGGGCTTCACGTCATTGGAACTTTTGAGAGTGTGTACGAATATATTGATGGTGAGATCCGTGGCGGCATCTTCGCGAACGATCGTGGCCTCGGCACCGCCGGAAAGCTTTTTGACCGGATCGCGATCGGAGATTTCGGCCACCTTCCAACCCGTAACATTTTTGATTTCGAAATCGAGGGTGGCAAAAGCTTTAGTTTGCGCCAACAGCAACGCCAGGAAAATAGCATATCTCATGTCGCACGATCCTAGTTCGCGATGAAAGTGTCGTTGAGGGAGCCGTTGGACTCCGTGATGCGCATCTCGGTCGGGCTAACCACGTTGATTGTTAGTCTGTACTCTTTGGCGCCGGCAAATAGGTTGGCGGAAGTGTCTACGACAGCGACGAACTGTTTTGCGCCTTTTTTGCAGATTTTAGCGGGAAAGGTGGCGCCGCGGGCTCTGATTTTGATGTTCTTGCCGCTAGTGATGACGGAGAGCCCGTAGCCGGTGTCCTTGCCCGCAAAGGAAGCCGAGAGACTCAAGATTCCGTTAGTCGACTGCAAGACGTCTTTGCTTAAATTCGAATATTTTTCCCCTCCGCACATTGGTACATCGGCAAAGGCTGTGGTCGTTGTTAGGGCGGCCAGGATTGCCAAAGCAACGAATTTCATTTGCTCTCCAGTGTTTGGGGACGACCGAGGAAATTGCAACCACGGTGCCCTGCCTTCGCACTTTGGCCCTGAGCCTATACGATCTGAAAACAGCGCCATGGGCAGGTGTCAAAGGACTGGACAGCGCTTCTTAGGCGCCCCTATAAGGAGGCATGGCTATAAACAGACTCGCCACTGAAAAATCGCCCTATCTACAACAACACAAGGACAATCCGATCCACTGGTTCGCCTGGGGAGAGGACGCCTTCAATAAAGCTCGACAGGAAGGGAAGCCGATCTTTTTATCGATCGGTTATTCAACCTGTCACTGGTGTCACGTGATGGCCCATGAGTCCTTTGAGGACCAAGAGGTGGCCGACGTTCTCAATGCCGATTATGTGTGTCTTAAAGTGGATCGCGAAGAACGCCCCGATGTCGATGACTTATATATGAAGGCGCTGCAGACCCTTTCGGGTGGGGGTGGTTGGCCGATGTCCGTTTGGTTGACTCCTGAAGGCAAGCCCTTCTTTGCGGGCACCTATTTTCCCAAATATCGTTTTCTGCAGCTCTTGCGCAGAGTGAGTGAAATTTGGAAGAGCGATCAATCCGCGCTTTTGAAAGATGGTGATCATTTGCTGGCGGCGATTTCGGCGCCGGAAAAAGGCGAAGCCGAGGAGTTCGGTGTGGCGGAACGTAAAGAGTTTCTAGCGGCCTACACCAATCATTTTCACTATGCGTTTGACGAGATCAATGGTGGCTTCGGTGGTGCTCCCAAGTTTCCGCAGACCATGAACCTTATGGTGATGATGCGCCAGGATCTGAAATCCGGTTTGAATCATGCCGAAACTATGGTCACTTCCACCTTGTCCCATATGCTGCGGGGAGGGATGTATGACCACCTGATGGGCGGTTTTCATCGTTATTCGGTCGATGCGAAGTGGCTGGTGCCGCATTTTGAAAAGATGCTCTATGACCAAGCCATGATCACGCTGGCATTGCTCGACGCCTTGGCGCTTTATGGTGAACCCGAGTTTGAGCGTGGAGTGCGTGAAACCCTGGACTACGTGCTGCGTGAGATGACTCATGAGCGCGGCGGTTTTTACTCCGCTCAAGATGCGGATTCGCTGGACCCGCAGTCCGGGCATAACGAAGAGGGTTATTTTGCCACCTATTCTTATGAAGAGTTAAAACGGGATTTAAGCGCCGAGGAGTTGACGGCGTTAGAGAAAGCCTATGGCGTGACAGCCGCAGGCCAGTTCGAAGGGCGCAACATCTTGCACCTACAAGAGGGTTACGATGGAACGGTGAAGCGGCAACCCGAGATCGCCTCGGCCTTAGTTAAACTACGTGGAATGCGGGCTCAGCGTCCCGCTCCTCATTTAGACGACAAAGTGATCGCGGCGTGGAACGGCTGGATGATTTGCGCCTTCGCTCGTGCTGGAGCTCAACTGGCCGAACCACGCTACACTCAAGCTGCCTTGCGTGCTTTTGGTTTTATGCAAGAGGCTTTGTGGAATGCAGATGGTGGGTTGTCCCGCTTCTGGCGTGAGGGCGAAGCCAAAGCGCAGGCCACTTCGGAGGACTACAGCGCGTTGATTATGGCCGGCCTTGAGCTGTCGCAGATCACCCCCGACGCCAAGATCGTGAGCTTCACGCGCGAACTGCAGAAAACGCTAGATAGCCTTTTCTGGGATGATCAAGATGGTGGGTACTTCACCAGCAACGGGCGCGACCCGCTTTTGCCTTTGCGCACGAAGGACGACTACGATGGAGTGTCACCGGGAGCCAACTCCATGGCGGCTTATAATCTCACGCGGCTTTTTTCTCTGACCGGTGACATTGAGTTTCGCGATAAGGCCGAGCAGCTGTTCACTCAGCTTTTTCCCAAATTGAAGAAATATCCGTCGGGCTTACCGTTTTTAGGCTTGGCTCTGGATTGGTCGCTCTCTCATCCGCGTGTTGCGGTTGTGGTTGGAGGCGATTGGCCCGAGCAGCTGCGTGCGGCTGAGCAACGGCGACTATCGCCTTACGTGCTCTGGACCACTCCGCACAGCGGTTGGCCCGTCGCAACCGGTAAGAGTGAAACGGGGATTTACATTTGCGAAGAAGGCCGGTGTTTGCAACCGGCCCGCTCTAAAGATGAGGCTTTAAAACAGCTTACTTCCCAAGCTTAAGATCCGTATTGCCGTTCGACAACAGGAACTCGCAGCCCTTGGCCAGCGGCTTTACGACGTGCTCGAGTACAGGAATCCCGGTCACGGCATGCTGAATCGGTCTGAGTGCGCCTTTGATGATGTACTCTTCAAGCAATCCGCCGCCGAACATGGCGCGCTGGAAGCCGCGAGTCCCAAGGCTGGTCGGGATAAACTCAACGTTATTCAACCAGTCACCCTGAATGGTGTTCCACAGATCGTTATAGATCGAGAAACGGAAGCGCGACTTCTGCATCTCAGGCACCAGAAGCTTCTGTACCTCTGGATGCGCCATCCATTTTTCTTCCTTAATTCCGCGGGCGGCGAAGTGCACGGCGCGTTCGAAGGCTTGATCCACTTTATAGTGAATTGCCGAAAGCGGAGTACCGAACGAGAGTACGTAGCCCGCGAGCAACAAGGACAGATCAAAACGACCAGAGAACATGGCCCAGAACAACAGGATGTTGGGAATTGCCGCCGGCATGTTCCAGAAAGCCAGTGAGTTGGCTTGCTTCCAGTTCTTCATCAATGAGTTTTCTTCCTCGTTGAACTGCTTGAGGTACCAGCGCAAGAAACTCTTCTCGGCATCTTCACCTACAGGAATGGCGCCGAATTCACCGGCTTCATCCTGACGGGCATCTTGCTGAACTTTCAACCAAGCATCGGCCATCATCGACATCACGAAACCTGAGGCGAAAATCATCATGAAGGATGTCTCAGAAAGGAAGAACACCGAGTTTGGTCCCCAGAAATGCTCTTGCAAGGGCTTCATAGCACCTTCGAAGATACCGGCCGTAAAGATCAAGCGCGCCGTCAGTTCAATCGGAACGGTCAACACCAGCTTCACAAGTTCGGCGCGAACCGCACGACCCATTGCCGACGGTGATTGCAGACGACGATGCACCTCTTCGACACGCTTCATGGTTTTGTTCTGAGTGGGATCGTAATCCGCGATCAGACCAAACTTGGTGTTGCGTATGAAGTTGCTCGGCGACAGTCGACCTTTTGCCACCGCGACTTTGGCTGCTTCGATATGGGATTGGTCGCCAGCCACGGCAAGCGCCGCGCTACGGGCAGAAAGTAGGTCGAAGCCGTAGTCATGCACCACGCCATCCGGTGATACATTCAAGCGTGCCAAATGGTTTTTCAAATCGATCAGGCTGTCCTGTGCATCTTGCTGGGTTTGATCAACCTCAGTTTGCGCTTCTACAGGGATCGGCGTGGGAGCTGCATCGAGTTCAACCACGCTCTCCACATTGGAGGCCGCTTCACGACGTTCGACTTCTTCATTCAAATACTTGGTCATCGCCGCGGTGTACGCCGAATCGTAATGCGCGCGCACGAAGGTTTGCGATTTCCAGCTGAGCTCGCGAATATCGGGTTCGACGATATTGGTAATACCTTTGGCGTTGAACAGAATTTTCAAATCTTTTTTGTCGGTCATGTAATCAGACAAAGCCTCTAGCGACTTGCGGAAGGCGACTTCGCTGATCTCTTTCTCGACATCGATGATTTGATCTTCAAACTTCTCTAGCGCCTGCAATTGGAGCTGTGGATTCCAGTTGCCGGGAAGATGCAGGAGTTCAGCCGACGTGTCGGGATCTGTCTGCAATGAAGAGTCAGAGATACCCGAAGCATTGTATTTGCTGACCTTGTCCCACATGGTGCCGAAGCGGCTACGCAGGCCTCCGTTGAGTTCTGTGGGTAAAACGCGCTGGCCTGTGCGGCGCATACCGACGGTTTTTTGAAATTCAGGGTAAAGCAGTTTGGCCGCAAAGCTAAGCGGTCGTACTTTGATGAATACGGGAATATCTGAACCTAGTACGCGAACTTTGGCCCAACCAAAAACTGCAGTACGCCACATGGCCCATTCGTTCCATACATGTACCCAACGCGAGAGTGTTAGTTCCAGAGCGGGCAACGAGAAGGTCAGGTCTTTTACGGCACCACCGTACTTGCCAATGAATTTGGTGACGCTGCCCGAAGCGTCACCCAGGGCTTTGCCAGCCGCAGTTCGCATGAACGCGGTCCAGAAGGTGTGATGGTCTTCTTTGCTGTCGGTCAGACCCTTTTGTACGGCCGGAGAAGTTTCGGCGCGAACCATGGCATTGAGAATGTCTTCGTTCTGACTTTCCATCGAAGCATCAATCAGGCTGCGCATCGGGGCGACGGCTGTATCGACGATTTTGTTGAATGTATTTTTGATGGCGTTGCCCATGCGCGCGAACACGCCGCCTTTGCGGAACTCGGCGCGCCGCACATCCGTCCACTGACGAATCTGAGCATCTTCTTCCGGCGTGAAGGTGACTTCACTGCCAAAATTGCGATGAGATGCTTCGTCCTTCGCGAGGTTGGCGTAGTACTCCTCTTTGAACTTTTGTTGGCGATCGACGAAACCATTGATCCCAGGTTTCTTTAGATCGCGGAACAGCTGAGCCAAGTTAAAAGCAAAGTGACCGGTAAAATACAGTCCGGCCAAAAAGCCGATATAGGTTGGAATGGCCACAAGCGTGCGCATCCAGGCACCGTCATTGAAGTATTGTTCCGGAATCGTGCTTATGTCGGTGAAGAAAGCTCCAGTGGCTTTCGTGCCTTCAACGCTAGCTTCACCCATTCCGCCCAAAGCGAAAGTGATGTAATCGACAATCGAAGTGCCGGCGCTTAAGCCGAGATTCACCATGCTGTGGAAAGAATCAGGAGCCACGGCGGCCATAATACCGGCGCCGATTACGCCCGCGTTCACATACGGACGATCGGTTAAGCGCAACAAGCGCTCCATCACACCGTCTTTACCTGGATGACGGACGTACCAGGCACCTAGAGCCTCTTTGATCTTTTGGCTAGCAAAGGGACGAGGCGAAACCCAAGCCGAACCGAGCAGTCGCACGCGTGCGGTGAGTTTGCGCGAGATACGAAGGCGCTCTTGCGACTCGTGCATGATTTGGCCGAGGACTTCACTCTGGCTTACACGTTGATGATACAGTTTCAGCGACGCAATTGCTTGGTCGACTTGACCGTTTTCGAGGATGGCGGGTGCCGAGGTGATCGCCTTCAGGTCCGCCTTTTCATCGGCGTTCAACGGCTTCAACTGTTTTTGCGCGTCCAGATGGGCTTGCAACTCAGTGCCCAAGCGTTCCATTAGAACGGTCGCGGATTTCATTCCGGTTTGTTTGTTCTGCGCCTCTTGCAGTTCGTTGTGTACGGACTTGGAGAAGAACTCTTGCACCGAATCCACCAACGGCAGAACTTTAGCCCACGAGTCGGGGCTGAGCAAATTGGCTTGTAGGTTGAAAGCCACCTGTTGCATCTCGGAAGCTTGCTTGAAGAAGCTGGCGTCCACGCCGAACTGACCATTCAACGTCAGGCGGCCATCGCGAATATCCATGGAGCGCACGGGCTGATCGATCTTCAGGGGCAAGCGGAAGATGGGTAGGTCTTCGTTGCCGATCAAGCCGCTGTAGGTCTTCATGTCCATAAAGAGGAGATATTGAGTTCCAGTTTCGGCATCGTAACCGTCGGCATGGGTGAAGACGACGAATTCGTTGAATGTGGCGACGACCTTCGACGGGATGCCGAAGCTGTGCAGAACGGTTTTATCCTTAACGATATTGAAACGGCATTTTTCCTGCGCGCAAAAGAAGGGCTGACTCTGTGAAGAATCGACTCCGGCAGCGGTGTCACGCATGTTGAGAGTCTGCAAGACTTTGTCGTTGTCTTGAATCTGAACGGACGTGTCCCACCAGTTGATGGCGCGGGTTTTGCGCTCGTATGGAGATTCGGTGGGATTGGCCACCTGCAGGCGTTCGTTGCTGCTCCAGCGCTCTTGAAAAGCAGTCAGTACACGTGCGATGCGGGTCAGACGGCCGGAGCTTTTTTGCGAGTCCCAGATGAATAGCGGAGTGTCGCTGCGACGGCCATTGGTCAGGTGATCGTTCGTCAAACCCGTCAGCATAAGAGTGACAGTGGCGTCTAAACGCTGTTCTCCATCGGCGATGGCTTGCGTTTCCACCAGTTTTTCCCCGTCAAGAGACAGGAGGGGTAAAAGAGCGTCAGCTAGGGTGCCGGAGCTAGAGATATGGGTGATGGCTTCCAGTACTTCTTTGTTGATCGGATGCTCGTTACGCATCCACTTCATATTGGCGTAGATAGGCAGCAAGGCTTTGGCAAAATGTACCAGTTCATCGGTGTTCAACTCGGCACTGCTGTCCGGTAAGCGAACGGCGAAGGCGGCCACTTTGCGATGCAAAGCTTCGAGGCGCCATTTGCGAAACGTGTGGCCGAGGAACGTGCGCACGACGGGAATCTCACGGCGGAAAACACTTTGCTCCATCAGTAAGAAACGATCAGGTGGCAATGAACCTTTGACTTGCCCTGCACCGGCTTGTTCCAGGTTCGCGAACTGCGTACCGTAGATGTCGGCACTGTTTTGCATCTGCGGAGTGATCGGCGATGGAGGTGTCGACGGATGTGCCAAGCCCATAGAGGGCACGGCCATAGTAAAGGCGATAATTAGGTTCAGTGTTTTGCGGAGGGAACGGTTCACGCAAATCTCCCTGACGAGGCATGTGTGTTGTTTACGGACAAAACCGTCCTACCGCGGATCGACAAAAAACTAAAGCAATGCGTGCTTTCAGGTGTGGGTAACGGGGCGAAACCACTGGGTTTCAGTAATTATTTCTCGTGTGTATAAGCTGTGGACTCCCGACTTATAAGCCGTTGTTTATACCAGATATCAACGAAGCAAAGACTCTAGCGTCGGGCCGCGAATGGCCACAACACTCGGCTTCGGTACCGAGTCGCCACCGCCGGGCCAATGACTCTCCAGTTGCGGGCGTTTATGAACGCGCTCGCCAGGGTGTTGCACAGACAGAAATAAAGTTTTGAAGTCGGGTGAAAAACAAGCTCCCGTGAGCTCTGCCCCACGCGGTGCAGAGGCTACCTGCAGCGGCTTGCCGGCGTGTGCACCGCTGAAGGGGATGTAGAACAGGCCGTTATTGGCAAAGCTGGCGAAGGCTGGCGTGTTGAGTTTAGATTCTGAGATGTCCGTACACATCCACAAATTACCCTTGGGATCGAAGAGCAAGTTGTCGGGATTGGCAAAACCATTTTCGGGTCCACCGGCGAGGAACGTACTGGCTGTGAACTCCAGGCTCAATGGATCCGCGTCTTTCTCTTCAATTTTAAGAAGTGAGCCGTAGATGTCTGCGCCGCCCTTGCTGCCCGCCGTGCACGAAACAAACACATTGCGAGTGAGCGGATCGATGTCGATGTCTTCGGGGCGATTGAGTGGCGTGGCGCCGATCATCTTGGCCGCCTCACGAGTACGCACCAGCAGCTCCGTTTGATTTTTGAAAAAGGCTTTGAGACGCAAGTCTTTCTCGCGTGCGAGTGAACGCCATCGGCCAGCGGGAATATCGGCGACAAAGAGTTCGCCTTTTTCCAAGCTGCCAGGCTTCGCTGAAATGAACTTGTAGAGATGTTCTTGATCTGAGTCGTCACCGGAGTAAACGACAGTACGCCCATCGGCGGCTTGAATGCAGGTTGCGGACTCGTGCGCGAAGCGGCCAAGCGCGGTGAGCTTCTTGGCGCGCCCGGTTCGCGGGTCCACTTCAACCACCCACCCATAGTGTTCGGGTGGAAGTGGCGGGCCCTTGGCCCATGAAAGATAGGGTTTGGCAGGAACGTGTGTGCGTTTGCCATTGAGGAATTCAACCTCGCCGACGAAATTGTGATAGTTCTCTTCGCACGACAAGATGGTCCCCCACGGCGTAACGCCTCCCGCGCATCCGCCCATGGTGCCGATCGCACGGTGAGTTCCGAAGATGGGTTGCTCGCTGATCAAGGGGATCGGCGTGAAACCATCGAGTCGTCGATTGTATTTTGAGTTCACAACGACCGTCCATTCGCCTTCTCTTTTGCGCAAATGCACGATGGTGCCACCCACCTCTTTACGATCTTTAACAATGTCGGCCGCCGTGTACTCTTGGCCGGGGCGCCACCCACGTGTGTAATACGGATCGTGGTATTCGTTGTTCATCCACAGCAGGCCTTCGTTGGATGAGCGTGGATCGAGGGGGATAAAGGCCAAGAAGTCGTTGTTGAATCCCACACGCTCCTGCTTGGGGTTAAGAATATCTCCCCAGCTGGTCACCACTTTATACTCGAGGCCTGAGGCTAGAATCAGATCGTCGGCGCCTGTTGGCTTTAGTGGGGTGAACGGCAGATTGGTGTTCTGACCTCTTAGCGAGGGGAGGGCACAGGCAGGGAGCAGGCTTAGGGCAGCGGCGCGGCCCATAAAGTCCAGGAACTGTCGGCGGGAGATTTCATTCATATAATAGACGGTTTAAGGCGATGTGACCGGCTAGGCAATCAGCTCCTTGTCATATCTTTGTCAGCCCCTTCGGTGACGTGAAACCAGCCCTTTACGTCTGCGAGTGACGAGAATTGTCGCCCCCTTGTTCTTATTTCCATTTAAAGGGCAAAGGCCGGTGGCATTGCGGTTGCTCAACAGGGCAACGGGTTGTAGCCGCATCGGGCTCCAACAGGGAGACTATTATGAAATCGTCGTTGAACGTAATTCGTGCCGGCCTGGCGGCCACAATGTGTATCAGCCTTTTGGCAGCCTGTGATGGTCGCGGCTCGACGGCTTTTAAATCCTATCGTGAAGCTCCCGAAGTGTATGCCGCTCGTATTAAAGCGAAGGCGGAAGCCGATCGCATGCGGGCCGATGGGGACA
Organism: Bdellovibrionales bacterium; assembly: GCA_019637855.1. Classification (GTDB taxonomy): domain Bacteria; phylum Bdellovibrionota; class Bdellovibrionia; order Bdellovibrionales; family UBA1609; genus JALHOQ01. Next base: position 1,536 of record JAHBUX010000005.1, on the reverse strand, counting down.
AGAATCTTTTTGAACAAAATCCTGAAGGCGCGACTTTGAATAGGAATGCTCCGCCTAGTGATATCATGTTGGACCCAGCGAAATTGCCGGGTGCTCCGGCTTCGAATGGAACAACGCCGGCTCCAAGCGCAGGTGCTGGAACTCAGACTCCCAGTGATAAGGCGGTCGAAGGGCCGAAGAGCAAGTTTTGGCTGGAGTTTGAAAAGCTCGAGCCTGAACAGCGTAAAGTCACTAAGCGCGAAACTCTGACTAGACTGGTGGACGGAAAAGTCGGTGGTACCGATGCGCAAGCTTTGGCTTTCGTGAAAGAGATCAGCTTTAGCGGTGTGTCCTCTACGCGCCCATTGCAATTGTCTTTGAAAGCGGCCCTGGCTATGGATGGTCAGGAGCGCTTCTTGTTTGTTGAAGGTGCGCCCGTTGATTTCGATAAAGACGGCGATGTAATTCCCCTGGACGCAGAGTTGCACGAAACGCGTGAGATGAACGGCGAACCGATGAAAAAAGGCGAGGCCCTCTACGCTTTGGCATTCTGCCCATCTGCGGATTGCGGTTTTGTGCAGGTGGTATTTGATTTCGCCACCAAGAGCGGTCGCTCTTATGCTGTGTTTATTTTGGAAGTTGTTAAAGATGCGAAGGACGGTAAAACCCCGGCTTTCAAAATCGTAGGAAGCAACCTTGGTCCTGACCTGAAGCCGTTTGCTGACCGCGCTCAGAATGAACAAGTTAAAACGGAAGGTTTGAAGGGCGACGCTGAAGTGGGGCCCGTGACTGGTGAATCGTCTCGCGCTAAAAATGACGCTGTGACGGCAGATGCTGGTGATCAAGGTGTTGTCGCGGCGGCTCGTCAAGAGCAGGTGGCTAAGCCAGTTAGCGCCAAAAATGACGAGACGTTTGATCAATTTAGACGCCGTCAACAGGCTGAGGCTGCGAAGAATCAGTTGAACCTGCCCGAGCAGACTACAAGTTCGGTTGTTGAGATGGCCAAAGCCGGTGTCGCTCCGAGCACGGGTAATTTGTTTAAGATCTCAAGCAGCGCAACGCAAGAGGCTGTTAAGCCGCTCGAGTTCCGCCAAGCCAACACTCTGTCGCCGGCCGCTCAAAAGTTCGCGATCAAAGGTAATGAGAGCTCCGGTTCGTTAGCTGCCGCTGTTGCCATCCGCAACACCGAGCGCGCCGCGGAAGCTGCTGCCGCAACGAAGGCTTCGCTGGCTGCTAAACAAGTGGTTACTCAAGAAGCTCGCGCCAATGAGAACACGGTTGTGAGTGGTGAATCGACAATGTCGACAAAGAACGCCACGCTAAAGGCCCGCGCCAACGGTGCTAAACAGGTCCGCGCAGCCAGCATCGCGAACAAGAAGATGCAAAACAGCAAAACTCAGACGGTCGAATCGGCTGAGCTGAAGAAATAAGCTGTAGTTATTAAATTCGAATAGATAGTCCGTGAACCCCGCCACTCCCTCCCCCAGGCGGGGTTCTTTTTTGTGTTTAACACAGAGATCCCTTTCTAAGCCTGTGCACACGTTCGATGGCGACGAA
>JAHBUX010000004.1 GCA_019637855.1 Bdellovibrionales bacterium | reverse complement strand
GACTGGTCGACCACACAGTGGTCGACCAGTTCGAAAAGTTCATGACGCTCGTTCGTGAGAGGCGTGGGCGTCAGGCGTGGCGGGCAGCGCTTTGAGTCGTCGATAGAGACGAAAGGTGTCCGACAGAAGCGATAGGCCTACACGCACAACATGTGCGAACTCGCGGCCGACGGATTTTTGATTTTTATTAAAGTACTCCATCTTGATCGGCGCTTCTAGGATATCGCCAAAGCCAAAGTGCTTCGCCATCGAAAGCAGTTCCAAATCAAATCCATAGCGATCAATCTCCAGGTGAGGGAGTACGGCATCTATCACTTCGCCGCGAAAGAGCTTGATCCCGACTTGCGTGTCAGTCACGTCAATATGAAAGAGAAGCCGTACCAGCTTCTGAAATGCAAAGCTCAATACCCTGCGGTACCATGGATACTCTACCTTCGACTGCGGATGTCTTTTGGAGCCGATCACGATATCGCAGTCATAGAGATTCATTAACCCCATGAAGATGCGAATCTCTTTTGGGTGAATTTCCATACCGCCATCGATAAATAGGATGTAGTCGCCAGAAGCCGCCTGGAAGCCGGCGCGAACGGCGTTACCCTTGCCAGTATTGCGGTCGAGAATCACGCTTCGCATATCCGGATGAGTGAAGGACAGGAGCGCGAGATTGGTCCCGTCCGTACTGCCGTCAGAAACCACGATGACTTCAAAGGTGGTGAAATATTTTTCGACCTCGGCCAACAGCATGTCGAGATTGTTCTGAATCTGCACGGCTTCATTGAAAACCGGAACAATAATGCTGAGTTTGGAACGTGAGCGAGCCTTACGCATACACTTTAGTTTTCGGCTGATTCACATTGAGATTATAGTGAAACCTGCCTGGCCGGACCCTAGGCGGGTCGAGTCCAGCAGGCGGCTGGACAGCGTTTTGCGGCCGCCTTACCCTTAAGAGAATGAAAGTATTTGTCACGGGTGGGGCCGGCTTCATCGGCAGCCATCTTTGCGAAAATCTACTGAATCGGGGTGATGAGGTTACGGCCTATGACAATTTGTCATTGGGTCGCAAAGAATTCCTGAAGCCTCTGCTGAGTCGGCCGAGTTTCTCTTTTGTCGAAAATGATTTGCTCAAAGACGTGGATTTGGCGCAAAGGCTGAAAGGCTATGATCTGGTTTTCCATCTCGCCGCGAACTCAGATATCTCATTGGGTTCAAGTCGAACGGACTTGGATCTCAAGCAGAGCGTGATGGCTACCTATAATCTTCTCGAAGCTATGCGTGGTGCCGGCGTTGGGAGGTTGATATTTTCCTCTACCAGCGCGATCTATGGCGAAGCCGAGCTAAAGCCGACTCCTGAAACTTATGGTCCACTTGTCCCCATCTCATTTTATGGAGCCGGTAAGCTCAGCGCAGAATCACTGATATGTGCCTATGCTCATCACTATGGCATTCGGTCTTGGATCTATCGTTTCGCAAATGTAGTGGGTGCTCATCTCACCCACGGTGCGATTCATGATTTCTTACAGCGCCTGAAGGCGGATCCGTCCGTGCTCAAAGTTTTGGGTGATGGTCGGCAGCGAAAGTCTTATCTGCACGTGACAGATTGTATTGAAGGCATGCTTTTTGGCTTTCACACAGCCAAAGATGAAGTGAATCTATTTAATCTCGCCAGCCGTGGTGTGACTGAGGTTCGTTGGATTGCGGAACAAGTCGTGGCCCAAGTCAACGCCTCTGCCCGTATCGAATACGGATCGGAAGATCGTGGCTGGAGTGGCGATGTTCCCTACTCATGGCTCGACAGTGGTAAGCTCGCGAACTTGGGATGGAAAGCCAAGGTGGAAAGCAGTGTCGCAGTTGAGATGTCGGTGAGAGAGGCTTTGCAGTGGCAAAACAGGTCGTAATACTTGCGGGGGGCAAAGGTACCCGCCTCATGCCGCTGACCAAAGATATTCCGAAGCCCATGGTGCGCGTGGCAGGCAGACCCTTTTTGGAATGGCAACTGACCTACCTTCAGCGGCAGGGTGTTCAATCCGTATTGCTGTTGGTCTCTCACTTAGCCCATGTGATCGAAGATTATTTTTCTAAGAATCCAATGCCCGGGATGAGGCTTCGGTTTTCCACGGAACCTGAGCCTTTGGGCACAGGCGGAGCTCTTCGCCTGGCGCTGCCTAAATTGGATTCGCAGTTTTGGTTGATTAACGGCGATTCCTTTTTACCCTTGGATCTGCAAGAGATGGCCGATCACAGCCGTCGGTTTAATGCCGAAGCGACGATGGCGGTACTGACGGATCTCAGCTTGGTTCCGGTACCGGGCAATATTCGCGTTCAAGAGAACGTCATTTCGGCCTATCAAAAAGGTGCGGGCGCCGCCTCGGGTTTTCCCAATGTGGATGCGGGCATCTACCTTCTGCACCGCCGGTTGATTGAAGCCACGCCCGAGGGCAAATTCGACCTCGAGCGACTGTGGCCGCCTCTTATAGAGGCCCGAAAACTAGTCGCCTATCCGATAACGCAAAGATTTTTCGACATTGGAACTCCGGAGCGATTGCAGTACTTCGAGGAGCATTTGGATGATTATTTCTAGAACGCCATTTCGCATTAGCTTTATGGGTGGTGGCACGGATTTACCTTCCTTCTATGAGGGGGAAGAGGGAGCTGTGGTCTCCACCACGATCGACAAGTATGTCTATTTGACCATCAACAATCGTTTCGATTCGACTTACCGCCTATCCTACAGCAAGACTGAGATTTGTGATCGCCTTGATCAGATTGAGCATCCGATTTTCAAGGCGGTGCTCTCCGCTCATGCGCCGGAGCAGCAAGGTCTGGAGCTGATTTCCATGGCCGATATTCCATCGGGAACAGGCTTAGGTAGCAGCAGCAGTTTTACTGTTGGTCTATTGCACGCTCTTAAAGCTTTCCTAGGCAAAAACCAGACTGCAGATGAACTCGCCAAGGAAGCCAGTCGCATCGAGATCGAGGTTTTAAAGGAGCCGATCGGAAAGCAAGATCAGTATGCGGCGGCTAAAGGAGGCCTTCAGTTCATTCGTTTTCGCCCCGATGGCAGTGTTGTTGCCGACCCGGTTATCTGCTCCGAAAAGACGACCAGCGACTTGGAGAAGTCGATGCTGATCTTCTTCACGGGATTCTCGCGCAATGCTTCCACTATTCTGCAGGAGCAGAAGAGCAATACAAAATCTAAGGTGGAAGTGCTGCGCGAGATGAAAAAAGGCGCTGTTCGTTTCAAAGACCTACTGCAAGCGAACGGCAAAATGGAAGAGGCGGGAAAGATTCTTCATGAAGGATGGCTGCTTAAGCGCGGCATGGCCTCGGGCGTGTCATCGAATGCGATCGATGAATGGTATGAACGAGGACTATCCGCCGGCGCTTGGGGCGGAAAGATTCTTGGTGCCGGTGGTGGCGGATTTCTGATGTTTATGTGCTCTCCTGAGAAGCGTGAGCGTATCAAATCCGAGTTGAAAGAGCTTCGCCCCTTTGACGTACGCCTTGAAAAGCTGGGCAGCCGTATTATTTTTGTGGGTTAGGCTCCATGGCCTTTGGAACGGTGAACCCGCTAGCGCGCCAAACAATCCATACACCGCGCAGGGCGCCTAGACCGTAGGCGATAATTACACCTGCGTGAAGCGGCGCCAGCCGAAAAAACTCTCCCACCGATTTCACAATGAAGGCTGTCGACAGCATCAATGTGAGGACCCCACACGCCAAAATACCCAAGCTCAAAACCGGACTGATAAACAGTAGTACGGCAATGGCGAGAAGGAAGAAGGTCCCAAGAATAGTGAGATAAAGAAGAGGGCCAGGCTGGCGAAAGAACCGATACTGCACCAATCCGGGGCCACGCATGTAGAGGTGTTTCAAAAAGGCTTTGGCGTGGTCTCTCGGCTCCCAAAGGATACGGAAGTCGGGATGCATTGAAATCGGCTCTCTCTTCACCAGGTCGGCGAGTAGGAAGGTGTCGTCGCTGAATAGTGGCCCTGCTTTTAGGTAGTCTTCGCATAGGGAAACAAAGTGATCCCGAGAGCAGTACATGCAGGTCGTTCCGACCACGTGTTGAGTGAAGTTCTCTGCGGTTATCGTATATTCACCCCGGCGTGCTTCATAGGCCGTGCGGAAGATGCTTTCATGCGAACGTTGCCAGTAGAGGCAATAGATATTCTTATCAATGTCGATATCTAGATTGGAGTTCATGGCGGGGTACTTATGCATAAGTTTCGCCAGCGCATTTGCCGAAGCCACCGGCAATTGCACGCGGGAATCGATGAGCAGAATCTTTTTCGTGAGAGCGGCTTTGGCGCCGAGATAGCGGGCCATAAAGTTCCCGCGCCGTGCCTCCGGCTGGATCATTTTTACGCGCGGAAGATTTTTGCCCTGGCGTAACTGCAGTGCTTCTATAACTTTCTCGGAACCGTCGCTCGATTTTTCGCAGACAAAGATAACCTCTTCGATTTGATCACGCAGATCGGAGTTCACGATGGATTCAAAAAGGGGAGCTAGAAAGCGGCCCATGTTCCAGGTAGGCACGATGACTGAGAAATCACGCATGCGCATTTTTCTCCAAGAAATTTAGGATGTTTAAAGAAGGGCTGGCGCTGGTGAATGCAGGCGCCCGCTCATACCCGCTAGGATTCGACATAAAGCCCTCGATCACCCCTTCATCAAAACGCGAAAGCACGCAGCAGCCATCGAGCCCTTCCACGCGTTCCGTGGATTCGCGCAAGATCAGACATGGCTTGCCGAGATAGGAGCACTCCTCCTGGTTGCTACCGCCATCCGTAAGCAGATAGTCCGCGTCTTTGAGCAAGCCTATAAACTGCGAAAATGGCATGCGCTCGCGGATTTCGATGCGTGAGTTTTCAAGCAAGCCCTGCGCCTCTTTGTTCTGACTTAGTTTGTGCCGAGTTTGCGGATGAGTGACGAACACCACTGGCAATTTTTCTGATGCCCGTAGCACACTGCGAATGATCGTTTGCCAACGTGCAGGCGAATTCAAGTTCTCGAATCTGTGGATATTGGCCAAGGCAAATGGCGCCTTGGCCCGTGCCGTCTCGCCACTTAAGCGAACCGCATCCATTAATGTATTGCCACCGGTGTTGACGATTGTGCCAGTGACACCGGCTCGTTTGAGATTTTGCTCGGCTGTGACATCGGGGGCCATATGATAGGCCGCTCGGCGAGAGACCAGCCGTCGATTGATCTCCTCCGGAAATGGATTGAACAGGCTGGCTGAGCGCAAGCCCGCCTCCACATGCACCACGGGTAAGCCGATTTTGCGACCCAGACGGGCTCCGACCAAAGTGGACAAGGTGTCGCCGTGGACCACCACAAAACCGTCGGGCATCAAGCTTCGGGCGCGGGCCGTGGAGACAAGCATCGCGCGACTAAACCACTTTAGGGCGGAGGATGACTTTTCCAGATCGCCATGGCTTTGCACCAACCATAGCAATTCGCTTTCGGGCAGATTGAAATCGCGGAACTGCATCAGCAGGTTTTCACGGCTTTGCCCGCTGGCGATCAGGCGCACGCTATGGCCACCCTCGCGGGCTAGACGGATGACCGGGTAGACCTTAATAAGCTCGGCGGCAGTCCCGAGTATGAAATTAAGCACCATGCTTATTAAGTCTTCGGTCCGTCTCAAAATGAGTCAAGGGAAGTCCTGCCTAAAGTTGAGACGGTCGGCTTCCGATAAATACTTTGTTAGGGAGGGAACGCCGGAATGAAGAATGTGATCGATCTTACACGCCGTTTGAAGAAGGAATCCAAAAGCAAAGCGGCCAAAGGCAAAGGTACGACCGCCGCCGCGGTGATCGACATGACGGAAAAACGCGCCGAGATTATCGAGCAAGAGCGCCGTCAGACAAAACGCACCATTCTCTCCGAGTTCATTGGCGCCTTCGCGCTCGTTCCGCGCAAAGGGCTGCTTAAAGTCAACCTCTATGACATTTCAGAAAACGGCATGGGCTTTGACGTCTCCGAAGCGGCAGGCCATTTCAGCGTGGGCGAGGAAGTCGCCATGCGCGTATACCTGAATCACGAGACCTATTTTTCGTTTGTCGTTAAGATTCAAAACATCCGCGGCATCGATGATGAGATGACCTATCGCCACGGTGGCGCCTTCGTTAAAGGAAGCATTAATGACGAAGCTCTACACCACTTCGTCCGCTTCGTAGAGACGGTGAGTGCGATCTTGCAAATCGACCACGGTGACTTGCAAGTTTCCAGCGTCGTGCGTTGATCCCCTAAGCCGCTAGAAATCCCTATACATTGGTCTTAATTTGCGCTCGAATAAGTGCAGAGGAGGGCCATTCTCCCTATGACTTTGCCAGGCCGCTGTGACCGTAAAATCGTTGTCGATACAAACGTAATTCTTTTCGATGCACTCGCTATCAACAAGTTCAAGAGTGCCGATATCTTCATCCCGTTTTCCGTGATTGAAGAGATCGATCGTTTCAAGCGCGACTTGGGCGAGAACGGCCGCAACGCGCGCCATTTCTCGCGCTTTGTGGACGTGCTTCGTGACCAAGGCTCGCTCGCTCAGGGTGTTGCATTGGAAGCCACCAAGTCCTTCGTGTACGTGGTGTCGGATTTCAACTTCACCGGCTTACCCTCGGAAATGAACTTGAGCATTCCCGATCACCGCATTCTGGCCACTGCCTATACGCTGATGCAGCAAAACAAGGGGGCCGTGGTCGAGTTGGTGACCAAAGACATCAACTTGCGTATCAAAGCCGATGTGTTCGGTATCGATGCTCGCGACTATGATCCCGAGAACACGCATCTCGAGGATATGTACAAGGGCGTAAAAGAGATCGATCTCAACCCTGAGCAGATCGACAAGTTCTATCGCGATCGTGGTTTGGAGATCACTGCGGACGATGGGGAATTTAAGTTCTTCGCCAATCAGTATTTGATTATGAAGGACAAAGCCAACCCCAATCACTCGGCGATTGGCCGCTACGACGGCAAACAAAACCGCGTGGTGCCGTTGATCTCTCCGACCGAGAGCGTGTGGGGCATTCACCCGCGCAATATGGAGCAAAGCTTCGCCTTCGACGCCCTTTTGAACGATGAGCTCTTGTTCGTCTCGTTGGTAGGCAAAGCGGGAACGGGTAAAACTTTGCTGGCTTTGGCGGCAGGACTTCACAAAACGCTCGATGAAGGTCGCTTTCAGCGCTTGCTGGTTTCGCGTCCGATCTTCCCCATGGGTCGCGATATCGGTTACCTACCCGGTGACGTCGAGCAAAAGTTGAATCCGTGGATGCAGCCGATCTTCGACAACGTCGAGTTCTTATTAGGCGCCGACAAAAAAGCGGCTGGCCGGGCACAAGAGTTGATCAACCAGGGCATGTTGAACATCGAACCGCTCACGTACATCCGCGGGCGTAGCATTCCCAGTCAGTACTTGATCGTGGATGAGTCGCAAAACCTAACCCCGCATGAGATCAAAACGATCGTCACACGGGCAGGGCAGGGAACAAAAGTGGTTCTGACGGGCGACTGTTATCAGATCGACAACCCTTACATCGATTCGTCGAACTCAGGATTGACCTACTCAGTCGAGCGTTTCAAAGGCCAAAAGATCTCGGCCCACGTTTCGCTCTCCAAAGGTGAGCGTTCCGAGCTAGCTGAACTCGCCGCCAATATTCTATAAAAAATCTATTCACCGTCGTCTCAAAGGACGGCGGTGATCGGCAAGATTTCCCTCTTCTGACTGATCACACCCGCACCGCCAAATCCTAGACCAAAGTCCCGCGACCCGGGGCCTGAGGCCCGTGGTTCGTCACCCAAACTAGCCCTCAGCAAATACCTGCATCAAGCCGATACGTACCTTAGAACCAAAGAGGTCAAAAGTATGTATCTCCAAGGGAATTTACAAGCCGTGTTCGATGCTCTCTACCACATGGGTGTTATTGATCCCGTGCTCGAGATGGATTGGGGACAAGCTCTCGATGAGATGACCGACCACGCGGATGATTTTTTCCAAGTGATGGTCGTTGCCAATAATTACCAAGACGATGTTCAGGAACTGATGGCGAATCTGAAAAAATTCGATCAGCAAACGCTGAGCTATCTAGCCATGGAGGTTGCTCGTGAGTACGCCGACTATCACTCTCGCGAAACGCTTCACTAAGCGAAGCACTCGCGCGGCTCTTGCTGCGGTAGCGATCGCTATGCTGGTTCCTCTCGCCACGCATGCCGACTGGAGCGTGGATTTCTCACGTCGCGCGCAGCAAACGCGCATACAAGATTTGCGTGAACCGGCCAGCACGGGAGAAATGCCGATGGCTGTTCCCAGTGCAAACGGCGTTTCTGCGCCATCAGCGGTCAATTCACAGCCGAGTTTCTTTGAGTCGCTGTTTCAACCCGGTGACGTGGCCCAGGAGATCGTTGTGCTGAACACCGAAAAGGGTTTTGTGCCTTCCACCATCCGCGTGAAGAAGGGTTTGAACTATCAGATCCACATTGTGAACGTGAACGACAAAGAGAAGAACGTCAGTTTCGTGCTCGACTCCTTCTCTGAACATCACGCCACCTACTATGGCAAACTCAAGACATTTGTGATTCGTCCGCAAAAAGAGGGCGTGTACAAGTTCGTCAGTCCGGAGACGAGTGCACAAGGCAAACTGGTGGTGATTCCCAGTCAGCCCGCGGATCAGCGTATGCCCGCTTCGGCGGAGTAATAGATGTCCAACGAAAAAGTCGCCTTGTTTGAAAACACCATTAAGAACTTTCTCGCACCTGTATGGCCGTTGCTGCAGGACGAGAAGGTCACTGAAGTCATGATCAATCGCTATGACGAAGTGTGGGTGGAGATCAAAGGCAAGGTGCAAAAGGCTGAAGGCGTGCGCTTCAAAGATGAGGACGCTCTTCGCTCAGCCGTAAACAATATCGCACAGTCTGTCGGCCGTCGTATTACCGACGAAGAGCCTCGTCTCGATGCGCGTTTGCCCAACGGTTTTCGCGTGGCCGCAGTTCTTTATCCGGTGGCGTGCAAAGGTACGACCGTAGCCATCCGCAAATTCGCTACCACTCAATTTACTTTCAAAGACTACATCAACATCGGCGCCATGACTCCCGACGCTGCTCAGTTCCTCGATATCTGCATGAAGCTCGGAAAGAACGTGTTGGTGAGTGGTGGCACGGGTTCCGGTAAAACAACGTTGCTGTCGGTGCTTTCCAATCGTATTCCCAAAGGTCAGCGCGTGATCGTGATCGAAGACTCCAAAGAACTCAAAGTGGAGTACGAACACGTGGTTTTCTTTGAAACCCAACAACCTGACGAGCAAGGCATCGGCGAAGTCACCATTCGCGATTTGCTCAAAAGCTCTCTGCGTCTGAGACCCGATCGCATTATCGTCGGAGAGGTGCGTGGGGCTGAGGCACTCGATCTTGTGCAGGCTATGAACACCGGTCACAAAGGTTGCATGGGAACTATCCACGCCAATTCGGCCGAAGATGCGTTGGTGCGCTTAGAAGCTCTCGCTCAAGGTGGTGACAAAGGCCTTTCAGAAAAAGCTCTGCGCCATCAAATCGCCTCGGCCATCGATATCGTTGTGCAGATCTCTCGCTACGCGGACGGCTCGCGCCGCTTGGGCAGTATCAGCGAAGTGCTCGGCTTCGATAAAGATGGCGCCTATGAAGTGGTACCGATCTTCGAAATTCCGCGTTTGGTAAAACAGCCTGATGGCCGCCTCAAAGGCGATATTCTGCCGACCGGCACGATTCCGACCTTTATGGGAGAGATCGAGGACAACCAGATCCCGTTTCCCCGAGGTAAGTTCAACAAACCTCAAGCTGCGTAAAGATTTAGCAGATCGAGACGCGCCGCCCCCTATGGAATCTGTAACTTCTAATACGCCGCATCCATAAATCGGCCGTTGGCACCAAAGTCTAGCTTCGGTACTAATATAGATAATGCTGTTCAGTGGCAAAATTACGAATTCATTTTTGGTGTTCTTAGATCGCCACGGAGTGGACTCGGAAAAAATTTTTGAACTCACGGATTTGCCGACCGAATTCTTGCGCGATCCTTCGTGCTGGATACCGGCGCAAGATGCCGAGAAATTTATCGCCGGCATCGATCGCGAGTTCGGATCTATTTTTCACGAGAGTCTTCCCACTCTGGTGGGGCACCAATGCCACACTTTGCGCGCTTGGGGTGTCCTCGACAGCGTCATCAAAATGATGAGTAAGCCGCAGGATCTTTTTCTGCAACCGCATCGCTTTGTCAGTTACTTCGTGTCGCCCGCGCCACCCGTCGGCAATGTGGTGCGCGAACTAGAATCTATTTCCTTTGATTTACCGATCAGCAATCAAGAGTTTCCGTTTATTAGCGAGTTTATCCGCAGCGCTCTCGAAGTGCTGCCGGTGTACTTGGGGCGCAATCAAGCTCAGGTCGAGTGGCGTGACACCACCATCCAAATCAGTTGGTCGGAATCACAGAGCGATCTTCTGAAAGAAGAAGACCTTTCGCCCAACTACAAACCAGAGCTCGTTCAGAATCTGATGCAAGCGCTCGAAGAGTCGCAGCGCCAAGTGGAAGATCTGCGCAATCAGCTGTCGCGCGGTGAAAGCGCCTCTTCCCCGCAGCCTATTCCCGCCACCGACACCGAGTTTATTCAAGGTTTGCGTGCTCATGTGGTGCGCACGCGCGGTCATATGATGCGCTTGTCGGACTATCTGGTGCGTTCGCAGCAATTGGTCACTCTGTTGATCGGGCAGGATCGTTTGAATCGACAGGTGCAAGAGGCCATGCGGCGAGTGGATTGGGACTATGTAAAAACCCAATCCTCGCAAGCGGCACAAGAGACGGCGGATCTTCTCACGCTATTTGAACGCGAATTGAATCAGCGTTTGCGCTCGAACAATAAATCTCACAAGCCTGAGCTCCAAGCTCCCATTCAACGCACGCTTGACCTCGAAGCGCACTAGTCATTAAAACCTTTCTGTAACAAAAACCGAGGGAGTATCTATGGCCAAGATTCAATCCGTTAAAGCTCGTGAAATTCTCGACTCCCGCGGAACGCCCACGCTCGAAGTCGAAATTGAAACCGATGGCGGTATCAAATCACGCGCGGCGGTGCCTTCGGGCGCCAGCACCGGGGCGCACGAAGCGATTGAATTGCGCGACAAGGACAGCAAGCGCTATTTGGGCAAAGGTGTTTTGAAGGCGGTTGAAAACGTGCGCCAGCAGTGTGCGCCCGCGGTGATCGGGATGGACGTCACCGATTGGAAGAAGGTCGATCAAACACTGCTTAACCTAGACGGCACAGCGAACAAATCCAAGCTTGGCGCCAATGCCATTCTTGGCGTTAGCCTTGCGGTGGCCAAAGCTGCAGCGCTGACGAACAAACAAGATCTGTTTCAATTTTTAAGCGCCGGTAAAGCCACGCGCCTGCCGGTTCCGCTGATGAACATCATCAACGGCGGCGCCCACGCCAACAACGGCCTCGATATTCAGGAATTCATGATCGTTCCCACGTGCGGCGGAAGTTTCCGCGAAGCGCTGCGCGCCGGTAGCGAGATCTTCCACACGCTCAAAAAGATTCTCGATGAAGAAGGTCACTCCGTCGCTGTGGGCGACGAAGGTGGTTTTGCGCCGAAACTAAAAGGCAATCGCGCCGCACTTGAATTTGTGATGAAGGCCATCGAAAAAACGGGTTACAAGCCCGGCGAAGACGTCAGTGTGGCGCTCGATGTGGCGGCGACGGAACTTTATGAAGGTGGCAAGTACACTTGGGAAGGCAAGACCATCAGCGCCGAACAAGTGACAGAGATTTACGCTGGTTGGGCCAAAGACTTCCCGCTCGTCAGCGTTGAAGACGGTTTGAGCGAAGACGACTGGAACGGTTGGATTCATCTGACCAAAACTCTCGGCAACAAAATGCAGCTGGTGGGCGACGATCTCTTCGTCACTAACCCCAAGCGCTTAAAAGACGGCATCGACAAGCACGCCGCCAACGCGATTCTTATCAAGGTCAATCAGATCGGTTCGCTCAGCGAAACTTGGGACGCCATTCAAATGGCCAAGCAAGCGCACTTCCACACGGTCATGTCCCACCGAAGCGGTGAGACCGAAGACGTCACCATCTCCGATCTTGCGGTGGCCTTCGATTGCGAACAGATCAAGACGGGCAGCCTGTGCCGTGGTGAACGCACCGCTAAATACAACCAACTCCTACGCATCGAAGAAACGCTCGGTAGCAAAGCCCAGTACTGGGGCAAAAAAGCTTTTTCGAATTAGTTAGATCGAGCTGGTTTGCGCTCCTGCGCGAACCAGCTTACCGCTTCCACCCACGACGTCCAGCATGCTGGGATTGAGGGCTTTGCGCGCTATAGAAAAGCTAGCTTCCGTTTCGTCTGAAGGCAGCCACAATACGGATTTGATTGTATTGTCCTTGGTAAAAGTCACAGTTAATTTTTGCCCGCCATCTTTTGGGTCGGTGTAGCTCCAGCGTTCACCATTTGCCGTTTGCTGAGACTTATTGGGCGCTCCTAATCGTTTAAGTACGTCATTTTTAGTTGTTGATTCATTGAACATTGAATTCACGGATAGAAGGCCTAAGTCTGTCTCTTTTTTTTGCTGGCTCGCACAGGCTTGCACCACAACCGATAAGAGAACGACTACGATTACTTTCATGGCAGTCCTTTATGCCTCTTAGTTGTATATTCGTAGTACCATGCTGCCGTACTATTTAGGAGTGGATGGATTCTCTAAATATCGCATTCAAGTTCGAAACACGGACGGGACTGGACCAACATCCAGTCCGCTTCACGAATCCGCAAAATCTGCTATTCTAAAAGGGTGAGAAGTTTCCTCATCGGGTTCTTTCGCGGCTTAAACGATCTCTTACAAGCACCTCAAAAAGTGATTTGGATTTGTCTAGGCCTCGTGACCCTGAACGTGGTGTTCGATGGCAGTTTGTTCCGCCTGTGGAGCTTGCATCGCGATCACGTCTCCATTCAACAAAACATTCAAACTCTGCAGCAGCAGAATCAAGACCTGAAGAAACGGCTGCAGAAAGCAAAGGATCCCGCTTTCCTTGAGCGCGAGGCGCGGGACCGCTTCGACTTAGTGAGTGAGGGCGATCTTGTCTTCGTCTTTTCAGATGAGGAGGACGCCAATTAACCAAGGAGGTCTAGGTGAGAACAGGTCGTATCAAGTGGTACAACGCATTCCAGAGCCACGGTTACATAGTGCTCTTGGATGGAACTGAAGTTTACTTTCACTCCAGCTCAGTGAGTCACTCAGGCTTGATCGATCATTTAAACCCCGGCGCCGACGTTAGCTTCGACCTTATTGAAACTCGAGGCGGCCAAGAGGCGCATAACGTCGAGTTAATCGGCTGGTAACCCAGTAGTTTATTCAATGCGTCACGAGAGATAGCTAAACGCTCTCTCGTGACCTATAACTGATGGCTCACAAAGCGAGTTTTTACATGTCCCTGAACGCACAAGATATACGTACTCTGCGCCAGCGTTTGGGTTGGAGTGTTGCCGAGATGGCTCGCCGCATGGGCTGTAGCACCGATCTCGTCACAAAGTGGGAGTCTGGCGCTCTTGTCCCCGAACCCGAGTCTTTGAATCAGCTGCGCTATTTGCGCGATCACGCCGATGGCAATTCCGAACGCACATTGCAAAAACCGGTGGCCGAAGTCCGTATGGAAGCCGGACGCCTTTCTCAGCTCACGCATCGTGACCTTTTAAAAGACAGCTAGTAGAACCCTTTACATGAAGAATTTG
The DNA here is from genome assembly GCA_019637855.1 of Bdellovibrionales bacterium. Classification (GTDB taxonomy): domain Bacteria; phylum Bdellovibrionota; class Bdellovibrionia; order Bdellovibrionales; family UBA1609; genus JALHOQ01. Next base: position 186,835 of record JAHBUX010000004.1, on the reverse strand, counting down.
TACCTCGTCGACGCGAGCAATATGTTCTTTCGCGCCTTTTTTGCCATTCCGCCTTTGACCAATGACAAGGGCATGGCCACCAACGCGCTTTACGGTTTTCTGGCCATGTCGCTCAAGCTGATACGTGAAGTGAAGCCCGAATACCTTGTCTATTGTTTTGATCGTAAGGAGCCGTCCTTTCGCTCCGAGATGTACAAGGACTACAAGGCCAACCGCGAAGAGATGCCAGACGCCTTGCAACCGCAGGTTCCCTACTTAAAAAAACTCACCACTTTGTTGGGCATTTCACAGGTCGAAGCGGCTGGTTTTGAAGCCGATGACTGCATCGGCACATTGGCCATGCTGGGCGTTCAGAATCACGTCAATGTGGTGATCGTTAGCGGCGACAAAGATTTCGCTCAGCTAGTGCGGCCAGGGGTCACACTATACGACACGATGAAAGAGGTGCGTACCGACGTTGACGGCGTGAAAGAGAAGTTCGGCATTCGCCCGGATCAAATGATCGACTACTTGGCTATGGTGGGTGATGCCAGCGACAACGTTCCCGGTGTGCGCGGCATCGGTCCGAAGGGCGCGCAGAAACTTCTGCACGATTACGAAAATCTCGAAAAGATCTATGACTCCATCGCGGAGATCAAGGGAGCCACTCAGAAAAAACTGATTGAGGGTAAAGACGACGCCTTTATGTCGCGCAAGCTGTGCACGATCGTAACGGATGTGGATCTCAAGGTTCAGTTCGATGATTTGAAGATGAAGCCCTTCGACAAAGAGCCGCTGCGCGCGCTTTTGCAAGAGCTTAGCTTTGGTAGTTTTGAGCGTAAGCTGTTTACTGAGGAAAAAGCCCCGCCCACCGGGACGGGTGCTGTTGCGGGTAGCTCCGCTGCTGCGGGGGCGGCGGTAGCGACTGCGGGTGCAGTCGCTACTAATAAGAAAAAACCCAAAAAAATCTCCGGCGACCAGCTCACCGCTTGGGTGGAAGAGCAATGGACCCTGGAGGAGCTCAAAAAAAATATCGAACCCTATCAAGATCTCTGGGCCCTATTGACCGAGCGCGGATTGTTCTTTGGCTATAACGGCAAAGTGATTCGCGTGGATGCTTCCGACGCCGAAATCGGCGATGTGTTGCGCCCTAAGAATCTGCGCTGGAAAGGCTACGACGTTAAGCAAGTGCTTAAGGCGCTCAATGCCCCCCACTCGATCGTGGTGTGGGATGGGCTGCTGGCGGCCTACGTCGTGCGTCCCAATCTAGTGCCGCCGTTTGAGAAAATATACGAACAGTACTGCAACAAAAAACTTCCCGACCTTTGCACCTCGGCCGATCAAATGACGGCCCACCAAGAGCTTGAGATGTTGTTGAAACCGCAAATGGTCGAGCAAGAAGGTATCAGTGTCTTTGAACGCTTCGACCTCCCGTTGATTCCGGTGCTGGCGGACCTGGAGCTTAAGGGCGTTCGCATCGATCAAGAGGAATTGAGACGTCAGAGCAAAGATCTTGCGACCGACATCCGTGCTTTGGAAACGGAGATCTTCAAAGCCGCGGGCGAGAATTTCAATATCGGAAGCCCCAAGCAGCTGGGCCACGTGCTGTTTGAAAAGTTGAAGCTACCCGTCGGGCACAAAACAAAAACCGGGTACTCCACCGATAGCGATGTGCTGGAAGGTTTGGCTAAGGATCACCCGATCGCGAACCATATTCTGAACTATCGTGAACTCACTAAGCTAAAGAGCACCTACGTTGATGCTTTGCCCGCGTTGGTCAATCCGCAAACTGGCCGTGTGCACACTAGCATGAACCAGGCGGCGACCAGCACAGGACGCCTCTCGAGCACCAATCCGAACTTACAAAACATTCCCATTCGCACCGAGCGTGGGCGTTTGGTGCGCAAAGCTTTTATCGCGGATGAAGGCAATGTGCTCATCTCCGCCGACTACTCGCAGATCGAGCTGCGGATTCTAGCCCACATCACCAGTGATGAAGGCCTTACCAAAGCCTTCCAAGATGACTTGGATATTCACGCGGCCACGGCTAGTGAGGTTTTCAATATCTCTCTTGAAGAAGTGACTGCCGATCACCGTCGTATCGCCAAAGCCGTCAACTTTGGACTTGCGTACGGACAAGGTGCTTTCGGTCTGGCTGATGTGCTGGGTATTCCCCGCGGTGAGGCCACGGACATCATCAATCGCTATTTCACCCGCTTTGCCGGCGTGAAACGATTTATGGAAACCACCGTGCGCGAGGGGATGGAGGTTGGTTACGTATCGACGCTCTTCGGCCGCCGTCGCTATATCGATGAATTGCAATCCAAGAATCCGATGCAGCGGCGGGCCGGGGAGCGCGCCGCTATCAACGCGCCCATTCAAGGAACTGCCGCCGATTTAGTGAAGCTAGCCATGATCAAAGTGCATGAGAGCTTACCGATTCCGCTCCTTCTGCAAGTGCACGATGAATTGCTGTTCGAGTGCCCGGAAGAAGACGCCAAAGAGATGTGTCTTGAGATCAAGCAGATCATGGAGTCTGCCTATAAACTCAATGTGCCACTCAAGGTGAACGTAGGTACTGGCAAAAACTGGGACGATGCTCATTGAGCTAGCGGGCGGGGACAGAGCTGCGAACTATCACGGCCTCTGTGGACTGAGCGAGATGAGCTCGTATTTTCTTTATGTTTTCCAAGTTTATCAAGGTCTCTAAAAAGACCTGTCCTTTGTTATTTAGCAAGAACAGCCGATCCTTCCAGGCCAACTCGGTGCTCTCACCGTTCTGTACCAGCAGGATTTTATGCCCACTGTTTTGCCATTTCACCTCTACATGGCCGCGTAGAACAATCTCGTATTGCCCACGTTCATAAAGCCGATCGCCAATGACAACAAAGTGCGAACGATCTTCAAGATGAGCCCGTTGACGGGCGAAAAGAGGATCAAAGCGCAGTTTCAGCCAGGCTTTCTCTTTGCTGGTTAGGCGCTGGATCACGGTCACTGAGATTCCATTTCGGAAGAGTGTGCGGAATTCCTCCGCCGCCATTGTTAACTGGGTAAACTCTGGATCGCGGTAGAGCTCAGGGGTATTGAGGCGACCCGGGTTTTCTTGAAAGTATCCGGAAATCTGAATCCGTCCTTTTTGGTCGACCGCAAAAATACGATCGCCGTTCCGCAAGATTCGACTCCACACCCAAGCATCTAACGGTAAAAGGGCTCGCGCTTGCCGATCACTGAATGCCCAGCCGATTTGCCCGGCCATACCGCGTTTCCGATAGGTGTATAGATTCCCGTGCCAAACCACATCGTTTTCACTCAGCGGCACGCTCAATGCGTGAGAGATGCGAGCACGTTCGATCCTCAGCGATCCCTCACAACCGAGGTTTTCGACAGCAAAGGCGGGGACGGATAGGAATACGACTACAAAGAGTAGTGATTTCATGGCGCCATAGCGGGCGCGGAGGCGCGAATCACCACAGCGGTTTTGGCGCGTGAGATTTCGTAGTGCATCTTGGTTACGTCCTGTCCGCGTACGAGCGTTTCAAAAAACACGCGACCTTTTTCATTCAGCAAAAACAGACGATCGCCCCATTCTAAGGGTTCGCGTTCATCCTCGTGTACTAGGTGGGCTTGGGTCCAATGGTCGTGGGATTTCAGTTCCAGGTGACCGCGCAGCACGGTTTCGTAGTGCTGGCGTTCATAGGTCAAATTGCCGATCGATACAAAGCGGTTCGGATCGTCGAGATGCGCTCGCTGCCGGTCAAAGAGAGGATTGAGGCGACTCTTTAGCGCGGCCTTTTCCTGCACTGAAAAGCGTTGAATCACAACCGCCGCGCTCTCGTGTTGAAAGAGCTTGCGCAACTCCTCCGCACTCATAACCAAATGGCTCAGCTCTTGGTCACGATAAAGCGCCGGCATATTCGGATGTCCCTGGATTTCATGGAAGTAACCCCATGTTTTCGTTTTTCCATCCTGATCGAGGACAATGATCCGATCTCCCTCGCGTAGCGGACGAGTCCAAAGCCAAACATCCGGAGGCATCAAATCGCGCAATTGGTCATCGGTAACGCTCCAACCGATCTGGTCCTCCATGCCTGTTTCCCAATGGGCGTAGAGACGGCCGCGCCAAACCACGTCGTTTTCGTCTAAGGATACGGGGAGGTCACTCAGCGTCTTTGCGCAGCTAAGATTATCGACGGCGAAAGTGGGGAGGGGCAAAAAGATGAGAAGAAGTAATAGCAATCTCATAGAGGAGCCGTACTCCGCACACGGCCCCTCCGCAAGGGCAAGATTTACTAGGGGCGCTCCCAGCCGACCACGCGGCCCCCTTCGAAATACACGATACGCATTTCTTTTTGATAGCCTTCGTTACCTGAAACATAACGATTATATTTCCAGCGCTCATAGCCGTAGAGGGGATTGCCGGCGGCTTCGATCGCGTCGGGATCTCCCCAGCTTTCCAGCACGCCTTTCTGACTCATGCCAAGTGCGATATCATTGCCCTCGATCACTTTAGCCATCTCTTCGCTACGCACTTCATCTTGGGCACCAAGACCACGGCTGGCCGCCCAGCGCTCGCGCGCTTCATAGGTCGGCAAGGAGAGGAAGTACAGACGTTCGCGGTCGTTCTTCAAAGCTCCGCGTACGTTGTAGTACTGCTTCTTATCGCGTTTACTTGCCAGCTTGGTTTCCATGCGTTTTAGGCGCACGCGTGTTTCCACAGCCTCGCTTTCGCCGTCGTTCAGCGGGCGCCCTTGCATCCCGAGTTCTTCACGAGCTTCGCTTTGCACGTTCTGACGTTTCATTTCGTAGATGTCTGCGGCGCGGCCGCCATCGCCTTCATAGGTTTCGTAATAGCCGCTGCGAGCACTGCGCTCAAGCATCGCGCAGGCCGAAAGTCCGAGGAACGGGATCAGAGCAAGCCATCGCATGGGGTACCTCCTGTACACTTCCCGCTTTTCGGTTTCAATTTGAGAAAGTTTGAGTCCATAATGGTCTGAGCCATGAGTAACGCACAGCCACCCTCATCATCAGACGGCCAGACCAAAGGCGCGGAAGTTCCGCTCGAGGATATCGATCGTCTGCTAGAACAGGCCGACCCTGAGTTCACGAAGTCGCTTGATGAAGTGCGGGCGGTCGAGGTGGATAAAAGCATCGAGATCGAAGCCACCATCACCGACGATGAGCTCGAAGGCGGTGAGCAGGCATCGCCGACAGAGAGCCGTTGGCGTCGCATGCGCACGCGCGTACGGCTTTCGATATTTGCCTTCCGTCAGCGTTTAAAGAACGGCATCATTAACTTCGCTAAAAGCGCGCTGGTCTGGCTCAAAGTCAAACCGAAGGAGTATGCGCTTTACTCCATTGCGACGGCAAAAGTGCTGGCTAAAAAGTCGGCGGTTCCGCTTGTTGCCTTCAGAAACGCCGAGCGCTCGCAAAAGATTCTTGTGCTCTTACTCTTCGCCATGGCTGGTGTGAGTTTGTGGATCTTGGCCGCGAATTTCAAAGGTATTTGGTTGCCTAAACTGACGGAGCCCATCCTGCGCAATCTGGGCCAAAATGCCGAATGGGTGGAAAGTTATGACCCAAAGCAAGAGGGTGAGAGTTTCTACACCGCCTTTCCGCAAGAGCGTCATGAGTTTTTGTTTCAGAGGATGAAAGTGAACCTGAGGCGCACGGCGGAGAACCCACTGCCCATGGGCGCATTTGAAATCATCGTGCTGTTGGACTCCAAAGACACGGCGATTGAAGTGCGCGATCGCGAAGTGGAGTTTTTCGATTTGCTTCAGCGCGTATTCGAAGAAGAAACCTTTGTCGATTTAGAGACAGAGTTAGGAAAACAAAAACTCAAGTCGCGCTTAAAACGTGAGTTGAATCAGAAGCTCACCCAGGGTTGGGTGAAAGACGTTAACTACAAAACCTTTATTCTCAAGCCCTAGCCTGTATGTCTATGTGGATCGCGCTGTTCGCTTGCTTTTTTGCGTCGCCGGTGCACGGCTTGCAGGCCGCGGCCTCCTGGCCGCAAAGCGCTTTGCGCACGGAAACATGGACGCTTCCCGCACATGTGCACGCTGCTGATGTGGACACGATTGTTTTCGGCAACAAAGAGATCGGCCACTTCGCGTTGCCCAAGGTAAATATCGAAGGGCGCCGTGTACGTAGCGAAGTGTTTCCTCCCAGTTACAGATACCCGGTCGACTATCAGCTGCGTTTGAAAAACGGAAAGCAGTTTCGCCTTGGTAGCAAAACCTACGTGTCTCCGTTTGCTCAACACTTCGGTGACTTCAAGCCGGAAGTGCGTGGACAGTTGTCCGCTCCGTTTCTTTTAACCAGCTGGATTCCTCAAGGTGATGTGGTCGCTCTGCCCGTTGTGATCAACCGCCAAGGTGAAATCGTATGGGCCGCGCCTGCCGAACGGAATGGCCATATTTTGTTGAGTGCCTTGGTCGAAAAAATATCGCCGCAAACCTATATGCTGGTCGGCCAGGGGAGCACCAGTCAGATCCGCATTGTTGACGCGCGCACCGGTCAGCTACAACGTGAGTTGCGCACGCCCGATTTGAATTTGCATCACTTCTTCACCTATGACAGTCACAGCGAGAGTGTTCTCAGTTTGGCTTTTGAGTGCCGTGCGCTCGGTTACACGCAAGAGTTCTTAGCGCCGTTTCAGGGAGTCATGGGTTGGTGGAATCGCCTGATTCTTCCTCGCCGCACCTACGCGGGCTCGAGTCTAGTGCGCATTCATCTTCCAACCGCCAAGACAGAGAGGCTTTGGTCCACATGGCAGAGTTTTTCGTTCAAAGATTTTCCCAATCTCAGCTTGGGCTACTATCGCGATCGCTTCGCCAATGTTGAACGTCGAGGTCAATATAAGCGCGCGCTGAACAGAGATATGTTCAAAACCAATTGGGGTTTTGAATGCCATTCGGATTGGAGTCACGAAAACTCGGTACGCCACTATCGCGAGCAAGGCTATTTGATTTCGCAGCGCAATTTAAATCGCATCAGCCTGATTGGTGAAGACGGCCGGTTGCGCTGGACCGTGGGCAATGAAGCTCGCGACACCTTTCGCATCCGCGATGTCGCCGATCATCTGGGCATGCAGCACGACGCTCAGCTTTTGCCCGATGGTCGTCTTTTGCTTTTCGACAACCAAACTCGTTTCCAGGGTTACGGCGGCGGCCAACGCCCCAACGCGGTCAAGATTCTCAAACTCGAGGGCGACACCGCTCATGTGGAGACCTCGTTCCCATTGCCTCTGCCCGCATCCGAATATCGTGGCAGCGTAACTCTGCTTCCGAACGGGAAAATCTTTGCCTACCAATCCGGCGCCGATGACACTCCGGTGCGTTTCTACGAGATCGATCCGCAAAGCAAATCCATTCTGGCCTATCTCGGTCTGCAGGCCAAGGGCGAGCAGCGCGCGGTTTCTTCCCGCCCTCAATCCGCGATCGCGGACGAGATCTACCTTGCCCCTTCGGCCACGGGGAAGCCGGCGCCTCTTGCTCTGAGCCGTGCCGGCGAGGGGCCAGAGTTCAGCAATGAGGGGTATTGATGAGCGGAACAAATCACCGATATCTCACGATCGTACTGCTTTTGCTTGGCTCTCTTGGGTCGCCCGTGCTGGCGCAATATGAAGGTTTGAAAGAGAACAACGGCTATCGTCTTGAGGATTTCAAAGGCTTTCCTGAACAGTGGGAGTTCATCACTGTCCGCTATCGCCAAGACACCGCCGAGATGCGTTTTACCTATGCCAACAAAGTCGCTGCAGAGGCGCTTAAAAAAGGCAGTAAGGACTATCCGGATGGCGCTGTCTTTGGCAAAGTCGGCCGTAAAACAGAGCCCGATCCGGCCTTTGCTTCTTCGGCAGTGCCGTCGGGAGCGAAGCGCTTTCAATTTATGGTGCGCGATCGTAAGCGCTTCAAGGACACGGACGGATGGGGTTATGTCCTCTTCGATCAGCAAGGAAAGACCTTTCCCGGCGAGCCCAAAGCCGCAGCCCAAGCTTGCGCCGCTTGCCACCGCATAGTCCCCGAACGCGGCTTCGTGTTCTCGCAGTTTGCCCAACTGCAAGTCAAACCTGACGCCGTCACAAAATCCCCCACGGGCTCTTTTAAATACGAAAAAGTCGCTGCTAAAACTCTGCCTGAGGGCGTGAAACATTGGCTGCCGGTGGATGACAAAGAGGTGTTCAGCCTCCAAGGCGAATTGCGTCGTCATTTGTTTCAAGGAACTCTGGACGAGATCGTTCCCACATTGACGCGGAAATTAAGCGAAAGTGGAGTGCCGGCGCTGCTTTTAAGTGAAGACGGACAGCGTTTCTCATTGGTGATTCGGGATCGCACGAGCACCACTTGTGCGGGAAAGCTGGCCGTGCTCTCCGTGCGCGTGGCGCCCGAGCTAAACAACGGCCTAGTCAAAAAGACCTTCTGTCACTAAAGGTGCTTCAACAGCTCTTCCAAGTTGATGCCGTAGGTGCGAATCCGATCATGCAACGTGCTCTTGGGGATACCCAGTTCGGCTGCGGTCTTGCGCTGATTTCCGCGATTGGCGACCAAGCGAGATTTGATCATCTCGACTTCGATCTCTTTGATCACCGAGCGACTGGGACGATAGCTTGAAACCACCGGCGTATCGCTGGTCTCCGGCATAACGTCGATAAAGCGCACCACATCGATCGCATTGACTTCTTCAGAGCCGCAGTAGGCTTTGGCGCGTGCCACGATATTGCGTAGTTCGCGAATATTGCCGGGAAAACTGTGTCGTTTTAACCGTTCAATGGCCCCCACAGAGAAGCGCACGCGCATTTGGCGTGCGAACATGTAAATCAGATCCTCAAAATCCTCCATGCGCTCGGACAGAGCCGGAGTTTGGATTTGCACCACGTGCAAGCGGAAGTACAAGTCCGCCCGGAAACTCTCATCAAACACCTTGCGCTTAAGGTCTTTGTGAGTGGCCGCGATGATGCGCACATCCGTTTGAATGGGGCGATCGGCTCCGACCGCTTGAATCTCGCTGTTCTCCAAAGCTCGTAGCAGTTTGGGTTGCAGCACCAATGGTAGATCGCCGACCTCATCCAGAAACAAGGTGCCGCCGCGAGCGGCTTCGAAGGCGCCTTTACGATCGGAAGTCGCGCCGGTGAAGCTCCCGCGCACATGTCCAAATAGCTCGCTCTCGACCAAGGACTCCGTCAAAGCGCTACAGTTCACGCTCACAAACGGGCCGTTGCGGCGGGCCGAGCGCTGGTGCAGCACCTGGGCCAAGACGTCTTTGCCCGAACCCGACGGGCCAGTCAGCAGAACGGGGAATTGCGAGAGGGCGATATTGGGAAGGCGTTGCAGCTGTAAATTCCAGCACGGGTTACGACTGCTGAGTGCGAAGGGGTCAGGGTTTTCAACTTTTTGTGCGGCAAAGCCGATCTCGGTTTGGCCGATGCGGATGCGATCTCCATCGTTCAACACGGCCTCCACCACACGGGTGCCGTTGACGTAGGTGCCGTTGCGGCTGCGCATATCACGGATCAAGAAGCCATCGTTCTTACGTTCGATGCGGGCGTGACGGCCAGAGGTCCACTCGTCGTCCAAAACCACTTGGTTGACTGAGTCGCGGCCCAGCGTGACGAATTCGCCGACCTCCAGCTGCTCGGTGCGGCCCGAGTCTTTCCAGTTCAAATAGCCAATGGTGGTCTGCGGTGTGGACAAGGCGCGTGTGATCATATGAGTGGATCCTCCTGGGGAAGGCACTAGAACAAGTTCCGTGCCTCGCTGAAACCCCGGCTATTCGCAGCTGAGAGGATTTGTCCGTCCGGATTTTCGGAAATTGGCTTCGTCGGCCGGAACGACTATGATGGCCCTCCATGAAGGTCAAATTTCTGAAAAGCGGCGTTAAGCCGGAGGAGTATCCGTTTCCCTACCAACCCGAAGTGGCTGTGGTGGGGCGCTCGAATGCGGGCAAATCCTCCTTTATCAACGCGCTAGTGAAGCAGAAGATTGCGAAGGTCAGTCAGACGCCGGGCAAGACCCGTCTCTTAAACTTCTTCGATCTCGACGACAAACTTTACATGGTCGATATGCCTGGCTATGGCTTCGCCACCGGTAACCGCCGCGAGGTCGAATTCTGGCGCACCATGATTGAAACCTACTTGAAAGAGCGCAAGACCCTAAAGGGTGTGCTGCTGATCATGGATATTCGCCGCGATTGGGATGAGGAAGAGGAGATGTTGGCTGAGTGGTTCGCCCACAACGACATCAAATGGGCGCTGATCCTAAATAAAACGGACAAGCTGTCGCGTTCCCAGATGCTCAACAAGAAAAACGCCATTCAGAAAAAGCTCGGTGTTCCGGTGTATGCACTCTCATCGGCGAAGAAGACCGGTTTCGATGAAGTCAAAACTCTGCTGTTCAAGGAGTGGATAAAGTGAAAGCCGTAGGTGTGATTCCCGCTCGCTATGCTTCGACTCGTTTCCCGGGCAAACCGCTTAAGCTCTTGGCCGGTAAGCCTCTTTTGCAATGGGTGATTGAAGGTTCGCGTTCGAGCCAGCGTCTATCAGAGATCTGGGTGGCGACGGACCATCCTGAGATTCAAGCTTTGGCTGAGGGTTTAGGCGTTAAAACCGTAATGACTTCCTCCGATTTGCCGACCGGCAGTGACCGCGTGTATCAGGCCCTGCGCGGCGAAAATGTGGAAGTGGTGGTCAATATACAGGGCGACGAGCCCTTGATTTCCGGTCGGTTACTAGATCAGCTGGTCGAACCACTCTTGGCGGACCCGACGCTCCCGATGGCCACCCTCGGGCGGGCCTTAAAAGAGGGCGATTTACATAGCCCTAACACTGCGAAAATCGTTCTGAATTGTAGGGGGGAAGCCATTTATTTCTCACGGCTGCCTATTCCCTACTCCCGCGTTGACGCACCGGAGCGGGAAGCAGTATGTCTTAAGCACATTGGACTTTATGCGTTCCGCAAATCTTTTCTCGCCGAGTTTTGCGCTCAATCTCCAACTTTACTAGAATCGGCGGAAGGACTGGAACAATTGCGGGCCCTGTATTTGGGCGCGCGCATCCGAGTGGTCACCGTGGACCATGAGTCTGTCGGCGTGGATACGCCTGAGGACGTGGCCCGAGTGGAAGCTCTTTTGAGGAATCGGAAATGAAGAAGACCGTCAAAAAATCCGCCATACGTTCGACCTCTGAAGCCATGAGCCAGAAGTACATCTTCGTGACCGGTGGCGTGGTGAGTTCGATCGGCAAGGGTTTGACGGCGGCCTCGCTCGGCACTTTGCTCGAAGCCCGTGGGTTGAAAGTGACGTTGATGAAGTGCGATCCCTATATCAATGTGGATCCGGGCACCATGTCGCCGTTGCAACACGGTGAGGTGTATGTCACCGACGATGGCGCTGAAACCGATTTGGACTTGGGTCACTATGAGCGTTTCACCAATGTTGTTTTACGGCGCGCCAATTCGGTTACGGCCGGCCAGGTGTATGAGAGTGTGATCAGCAAAGAGCGTCGTGGCGATTACCTCGGTGGAACTGTGCAAGTGATTCCGCATATCACCGATGAGATCAAGTCGCGTATTTATGAAGCGGCTCAAGGCTCGGAAGTGTGTATCGTTGAGATTGGTGGCACCATCGGCGATATCGAAGGACTGCCGTTTATCGAAGCTATTCGGCAGATGCGTGTCGATGTTGGCGTCGAGAATTCTATTTTTGTACATGTCACGTATGTGCCCTATATCGCCGCCGCCGGTGAATTGAAGTCCAAGCCCACGCAGCACTCGGTGAAAGAACTGATGCAGGTGGGAATTCAACCTGATTTTTTGGTGTGCCGTAGCGAACGTGAGATCAACAACGATTTGAAAAGTAAAATCGGTCTGTTCTGCAGTGTGCGCCCTGAGAATGTGATCGCTGCCACCGATTCGAAATCGATTTACGAAGTGCCCCTTGTCTTGCTGGAAGAAAACTTGGACGAGAAAGTTGTTCAGCGTCTGCATCTAGATGCAGACAAGCCGAACATGAATGGTTGGCGCAAGATGGTCGAAACCTTGCACACGCCCGAGCGCGCGATTTCGATTGGGATCGTAGGCAAATATGTCGATCTCAAAGAGAGCTACAAGTCCTTGCATGAAGCTTTGGTGCATGGCGGGATCGCTAACAATGCTAAGGTCAGCATCGTCTACATCGATTCGGAAACTCTAAGCGATCGCAATGTGGCCGAAGCCCTAAAGAACGTTGACGGCATTTTGGTTCCTGGCGGCTTTGGCGAACGAGGCTCCGAGGGTAAGATCTCGGCTATTCGCTATGCCCGTGAAAACCTGAAGCCGTTCTTTGGTATTTGTTTTGGTATGCAGATGGCGGCCGTTGAATTCGCGCGCAACGTGTGCGGAATCAAAGATGCGACTTCACGCGAATTCGTGGGAAGCAAGAAGACCACACGCAATGCGGTCATAGATCTGATGGAAGATCAAAAAAATCTGCGCGATATGGGTGGCACCATGCGGTTGGGTGCTTATCCGTGCAAGATCGCCAAGAACACGCGCACCTATGAAGCCTACGAGCAAACTTTGATTCAAGAACGTCATCGTCACCGCTATGAGTTCAACAACAAATACAAGGCGTTGTTCGAGAAAAAAGGCCTGACCATGTCGGGTATTTGTGAAGAGCGTGATCTGGTTGAAATTATCGAGATCACCGAGCACCCGTGGTTTGTGGGCGTGCAGTTCCATCCGGAATTCAAGTCCAAGCCGCTGGCGCCGCATCCGCTGTTCCGCAAGTTCGTGTCGGCCAGCTTAGATCATAAGCGCAAAGCCGGCGACAAAACGCAGTCGGCGAAGACATCGGCTCGGCGCAAACTGGGCCGCGCTCAAGCTTCTATGATGAAGGTGTAATTTGGATATTGAAGAAGGCCGCCGGGTCTTAAAGATTGAAGCCCAAAGTATTCTAGATATCGCCGAGAAGTTGAATGGCTCTTTTGAGAAGGCTGTTCATATGGTGCACGCGTGCACCGGTAAGGTGATTGTCACCGGTATCGGTAAGTCGGGTCAGATTGCGCGCAAGCTGGCGTCGACTTTTAGCTCGACGGGGACGCCGGCGCTTTACCTGCATCCTGCCGAGAGTTCTCACGGCGATATGGGCGTGATCACCAAGGGCGATATTGTGGTGGCCTTTAGTTACGGAGGCGAGTCGGCGGAGCTCGGGCACTTGTTGAACTATGTGGCCCGCAAAGACGTGCCGTTGATTGCCTTTACCGCGCGTGGGGAATCGTCTTTGGCCAAACACGCACAGTCGGTTTTGGATATTTCTGTGCGTGAAGAAGCATGCCCTCTTGGTTTGGCGCCGACCTCAAGTTCAACCGCAAGTCTGGCCTTGGCCGATGCGTTGGCTATGGCCGTTTTAAAGCGCCGCGGTTTTCGTAAAGAGGATTTCGCCGAAGTTCACCCCGGAGGCAGCCTTGGTCGCAAACTGACCTTACAGGTAAAGGACGTCATGCACACCGGTGACGCTTGTCCGATCGTTCCTTTAGAGCAAGATATGAAAACCGTGATCACACTGATGACTTCGCGTTCGGTGCGTGGTGTGGCTGGTGTGGTGGACGGTCAAAACAATCTGATCGGTGTGATCACCGATGGCGATATACGTCGCCGTTTGGAGAAGAGCTCAAATCCTTTGAACGAAAAGGCGCAGGACGTGATGTCGCGCAATCCTAAGACCATCGACTGCAACGAACTGGCTGAAAAGGCAGCTTTCCTTATGCAGCAGTTTAAAATCGATCGCTTGTTTGCCATCGACCGCAAGAGCGCGAACCCGCAGCATCCGGTCGGGCTTATACACTTTCAGGATCTGCTGAACGCGGGCATTCGTTAGTTTTTTAGGCACGTTAGTGGCAATTCACTCTCCTTGGGATTTTTCAAGGAGATGCAAAGTTTGAAAGCAGTCACACGGTTAACCCTACGGTCTTTAATAACAATTTTAGTTTTGATTCCATCCACAGGGATGGCGGTCAGTGAATTCTGTAAGTCCTATGTCCTAAAGCTTATTCCTGATCTTAGAAATCCGAGCCCACTGGAGGCAGCCAATTACCTATGCGCAAATCGTGAGTTCGAAAAACAAGAGCAGGCCCTCGAGGGTCGTAAAAAGAAGATCGAAACACTGTCCTTATACTTGCGTGAAAGTGGTGACATGTTTCAACTCTACTTCAATCTCCTTCCGAAGATTGAGCGAAAACATCAAGATTGGAGGATTGAATGACAACGCTAGTGTCTTATGACCGCATTTCGGATGTAACTGGTGAGACCGTTGCTATTGAATATTTCGATGAAAATCACAAGTTTATCATCGCCGTTGTGATGCATGAAAACTGTAAAGAAGGATACGTTATTTGGAATGAGGAGATGACGACGATCTCTTTTATTCTGACCGACCTTCTTGCAAAGATCGAAGAAACCAAGACGAAGCTTGTCGCTTGGGTTGAGGAGTTCACTAAAACAGGTGGCACGGGAAATACGTCAGGGCTTTCGGTACAAGCGCTAAAAGCTATTGTTAAACAGGATGGGTCCATTGTTACGGACGACGGGCGTACTTTGGTTGTCTTCAGCGGCTTTCCTAAAGTTGCTCATTTACGACCGGTAAGTAGCGGCGGCTTTGTTGAACTCAACTCCTTCTTATCAGCTCTAAGAAGCGCCGTCGCCCAAAGTTGAGGCGGCCGGTGCCGTAATTCGGCCTAGCCCTTTCCAAAATTCACTCGTCTCTAAACCAATTGATCCTGGGCGGGGGCCAAGCATGGCATAAAGCTTGGAATTCGCTCCCTCCGTATGTTGCAGGGACGCCTCCTCAGACAATTAATCGCGTTTATGGTGAGCACGACGCTCATCATTCCGCTGCCGACTTTGGCGGAGCAGGCCGAGGCCAAGAAGGCCCGTGCACCGCTGTTTGGATTGATGGCATCACCGCTCAAGGAAGAGGCGGTGGATGCCAAGTCCGGCGTTGTTTTGCAAAAGTACAACGTCAATGGTGAAGAGCTACATGTCACCATGGCCACCGTTGAGCCCGAGCAGGAAGCCGACACCCTTCTGGAGCTGGCTCAACGCGATCCCGAAAATACCATTGTAGGCGCGACGGGCAGCGAAGACCCCGCTTTGGCCAAGGTCAAACGCACAGGTTTCTTCTCGCGTTTGAAAACCATTATCCTCGGCAAAGTCGATGATATCCCTGTTTTAAAAGACGAATCCGTACCCAAGAAAACACGTCAAATTGTGACCTCGAAGGTGAAGACTTTCGGCCGTAATTTGAAGGACAATCCGCTCGGTGTGATCTTCACAGTGGCCTATGCCTCGGGCCTTTCTATTTTCACCTACTATCAAACCTCTTCTGTGGACGCGGCAGTCGCCCAATTCATTCCTACTCTATTTTGGACGGCGCTTTTGACCATCTATACCAATAAATGGTTTCAATACTTGGATTCCTCCGGGAAGCTGGCTGAGAAGTTGGCCTCGCTGGCCGGCAGGCGTTTAGACGGTGAAAAGGGTCGCGAGTGGAATGCGACCGGCCAATTCCTTGGCTCACTGGCCGCCAATTCGATGTTGGCTTTACTCACTCTCTATACGTCAGGCGGCCTTTATGATGGGGCTGCTGCGATAGCGCAGGTGGCCTGGTACGGAATGCTATTGAACAGCAACGTGGTTGACCCCACGATGTTGCGCTGGAAACGCGAAGGCAAGATCTCAGATGGTTTCCTTAAAGCCTATATGCCCCTTATGCAGTTGGCCACCGCCTCTGTTGAGATCGCCACCTTTTTCGGAGTGCCGTTCGCGGGCTTGGCGTTGGGCACCCTTGTGACCGTGGGGCTCATTTATTTACTGAAAGGTCCGTCCTTCGAGCGCAAGGTGGCGATGTGGAAGAATCACATCGTGGGCAAGGCCAAGCGCACGGCGGTCAATGTGCGTGCGCGTTTTGGTCGGGCAAAGGACAGCTGCGCTTCGTTCCTTAAAGGCCCTCCTGCACCACCTGTGGATATCGACAGGGAAGAGCAGCTGGCCTGGGCTATGCTGATGTCGGCGGGCTATTAATCGTCTCAACGGGTTATAAATGCGCGCGTTTTTGACTTTAATCCTCTTTTTTATGGCTGTTCCTGTGGCTCGCGGGAACTTTCAGCCCACCCAGGATGCCGACTTTTGGAAAGGCACAGGTGTCGATGCGGGCTATTTGAAGCAGTTCGTTTCGAACAAAATCTGTCGGGAAAACGAAGCGCTTTTTAAATCCTGCTTAAGTGCGCTCACTCAGGCCGACTGGGTTTTGAAACAGAAGACGTTTGTGCCGCAGATTCGCACCAGCTTCTCCAATGCGGATAAGGTGGATTTTGATGCCGCCGTCGAGCACATTGAAAAGAGCGTTAAAGCCTTCACGCGCTTTCCTTCCGAAATGGTTTATGCCTCGATCATTAATGATCAGCTGCGCACCTTCGACAGCCATGCTTCGCTGGCACCGGTAGATCTGCTCAGCCTTCGCTACAGCGGCGCCACGCAAGAGGTCAGCAGCATTGGAATTGAGGAAGAAATCAGTGCCAGCGGTGTGTACGTGCGCCGAGTGTATCCCGGCACGCCGGCTGCCGCGGCCAACCTCATGCCCAACGATCGCATCGTCTCTTTGAACGGCAAGACCGTACCAGGCGGTGTAAAGGCTATTAGTGTAATGAGAGAGCTGGCGCAAGCCCCCGGTAAAACCGTGGAGATGACTATTGAGCGTGACGGTGAGATCTATGCGACCACTGTGGTCATTGCACGTCTAAGCCTTCGCAATGTAAGTGTGGATTACATCCCCTTTGGGGCGCGGGTTCTTGCGGTGGTTACACTAAGACAGTTCTCCGAGGGCGTGTGCGAAGATCTTGCGCGCCAATTGAGTGTGCCGGGTTTAAAGCTCGATGGCTTGCTCTTGGATTTGCGCGGAAATCGCGGTGGGCAGGTCGCAGAAGCCGCCTGTTTGAAGAGTTTGTTCATCACCAAGGGTGAGTTGGTCGAGAAGCGGTCTTTGGAAACTCCGATTCCAAAGCAGTTTCCGCTGACAATGGATTTTTCAGCGGAAGATCAGCAAAGCTGGCGTTACGGTTTACGTGACAAGGCGATGTTCCCCGACCTTCCTCTAGTGATCTTGGTGAATGCGGTCTCTGCGAGCGCCTCCGAGATGTTGGCTGCGGCTCTTCAGGACCAAAAGCGAGCTTGGGTGGTGGGGGAAGTGACCTTTGGCAAAGGCTCGACCCAAGCCGTGGTGGCGGTGAATGGCAAAGCGGAGCTGCGTCTAATATATACAGTGTCGCGCTACTATCGCCCCGAGGGGGGATTGCCACTGCAGTTGATCGGTATGACACCCAACTTCGTGGTCCCGTTCAACCACAAGGCGACCGCCGCTCAGCGGACGTTTCCGCGCGAAGCGGAGCTCTGGGGAACGCTTCTGGAGCGCGAGCCGTCGCAGAAATGGCAGGAGACCCGTAAAGCTGAGGTCGCGCTCCGGCGACAGTGCGTGGAGAAACAGGGCCTGGTCCAGTGGTTCAGTAAATGGCATCAAGGCAAATATGATTTTGAGGACTATCAGAAATCCTATGCATTCGCGCTCGTCTACTGCGGTCTGAGTGGACCGACCAAAGACCTGAAGCCTCGGCAGTGAATATACAAAGCTAGCGAATCCCCCTAAGATTTAAATCAGTCAGCGGAGATTTGAGCAGCATGACAAAGTCACTCTTCATTCTATTGGCCTGCCTTTTTACTACGGTCGCTCACGCCGACAACATCGAATTTCCGGATGAAGAATTGGCTCGCGAGACAACTCTTCCGGTGTTCGAAAAACGTCGCGTTGTAATGAATCGTTTGGTGGAGACAGAAAAGCGTTTCGAATTCGGCGCCGGCGCCGGTTTGGAAATGAACGAGCCTTACTATAACGACTTCATGCTGCAGTTCATGGGTACATACAATATAGACAACGTCAGTGCCGTGAACGTCCAGGCGTTGATGTGGATGGACGGTTTGTCCAGCTATGGTGAACAGCTCAAGCTGGGACGCCAGACGGCGCCTGTCGTTGAATCGTTTGACGCTATGAAGGCGCCTCATCCTAAGTGGGGTCTATTCGGTAACTACGAATTCATCGCTTACTATGGAAAGATCTCGATCACCAAACAGACGGTGATGAACTTAAATCTCTTTGGTATCGCTGGCCTTGGTTACATTAATATGGATACTGCCAATGCGATCGCATTGAACTTGGGATTGGGGCAGAACTTTTTCTTCACCAAACACTTTGGCCTGCGCGCGGATGTACGTTGGTTGATCTTCCAAGGTCCTAACGCTACGACCAAACAACTGCGTTCCGTTGCTCCGAATAATGATCCGTCGCCTGCCGCCAGCGCGTTCGGCAATCGCATTTACTACAATTCTCAAATCGGTCTTAGCGCCGTATTCGTACTGTAGAGCTCAAGCCCGACGAAGGGCTTGGGTCTAGATTCGATCTATATATATTCAATTTAAAACCCGCATTTTGTATCCTTTAGTCAGGGATTTCTTCAACTTGGGGATGTCGGCTTGTTGAATCATCTTTGTGTACTCATAGTTTCGCTCGTCCTTGCGCTGCCGTTTGTCGCGCGTGCGCAAGATCTTGAAGGCTCACCGCCGTCCTCGTCGGGAGGTGGAGCATCCACTACCGAACCCGGGCAAATCGAAGAGCTTTATGACAAAGAAGAAACAAAGGTTGAAGCAAAGCGGCCGGCTCCAGTGATGAAGCAAGCGCCGAAGCAGGTGCAGAACCTTTCTGACCTTGCCACCTTGGCGCCGTTTGAAGACGTGGCGGTAATCCAGCGCCGCTTCTTGCCGAAGACTAAACGCTTTGAGTTGACTGCGGGTCTCTTCAATAACTTGAACAATCCTTTCTTTAACATCCTGGGCGCGAATGTGCGTGCGGCGTACTACTTGCGCGAGCAATACGCAATCGAAGGTATCGCGGCCTTCGCTACCAACTCGGCCCGTCAAGTGACTAACGATCTAGAGGCGAACCGTAAAATCACCACCTCTAGCGTGGTGAGCTCCAAAGGTTTTTATGCGGTCGCTTTCAAGTGGAATCCGATCTATGGCAAGATCACTTGGTTGAATCGTGGCATCGTGCCCTTCGATTTAAACTTCAATGCCGGTTTCGGAACGACCACTACGACCGACAACCAGCAAGCTCCGACTATACACTTAGGCAGCAGCCAGGTATTCGCACTTAGCAAAGGTATGGCCTTCCGCTGGGACATTATCTGGAACACTTATCAGGCGGACGGCACGGATGCCGGTGGTGTGAAGTCTAAAATCACGCAGAACGATCTTTTCCTAGGTGTCGGCATGAGTTTCTACTTCCCAGAGGCGACTTACAGATGAAGCGTTTAATACTTTTACTCGCAGTCATTACGCTCGCACCCTTAGGTGCCGTCGGACAACAACAACGGCCCCGCGGATCCGCGGTCGGTACCGATCGTGACCTAGCTGACGCCTTGATGTTGGCTAAGTCCGGTAAATATGCCGAGGCTTCGCGCCGCTTGTTTCAACTCAGCTATTCGCCGCGCTACCGCGATCGTCGTATGCAGATCAAATACATCTTGGGTATGACGTTGCACCAGATGAAGCTCAACCAGGTGGCGGCCTTCCAGTTCATCGGCGTGGTCAAAGAAGGCAACAACAAATACATCAAGCAGAGCTTGGAGAAACTGTCTCTGGCTGCCGATAGTTTGGGTGACGACACCCTATTGAATTACGCCATCTCGCGTATCAACGTGGATGAGTTCCCGCGTGTTCACCGCGATATGCTGCACTATCGGATCGGTGAGTACCAGATGCGCAACAAACAATACGAACAGGCGGCGCAGAGTTTCGCGCGTGTGGCCCGTGGCGCAGGAACATACAATATCGCTAAGTACCAAGAAGGATTGGCTCTGGCTGAGTCCAATCAGTTGGATCGCGCCTTGGCTGCTTTCGAAGAGCTGATGCAGGCACGTTCTGCCGCGCCGGTGAACGATAAAACTAAGGTCGCTGCCCAAATGGGCAAAGCGCGGGTGCTCTATCAAAAGAAAGCCTGGGATGAGTCACTCGAAGTCTACCGCGATGTTCCGCGCGACTCGGAGTTCTGGCATGACACGGTCTTCGAATCGAGCTGGGCGATGTTGCGCTCTGGCCGTTTCCGTTCGGCTTTGAGCAACTTCAACACTCTGCACTCGGCGTTCTACGAAGACAATTACATGCCTGAGTCCTTGCTCTTGCGTTCGATCGTGTACCTGTACATCTGTAAGTACGACGAGATGGATAAAACACTGACTCTGTTCTCGAACATTTATAAGCCGGTGTACACGCAGATCGACCGCACTTTGCAGTCGAGTGACAACGCCAATCGTTACTTCAACATGATCAACGACATGATGAAGATGAACAAAAAAGGTAAACTGGACAAGATGAGTCTGCCAATTCCATACATCGTGGCGCAGAAGATCGTGCGCGAAGCGGACTTCCAGAACTCGTTCCAATATATCCGCAAGCTTATGGAAGAGCGTAACCGCATCAAGAAGCTTCCGGGTGGATGGGGCGCATCTCCTGTCGGTCAGTACTCGATTAAGGTCCTGAACACTCGGATTGCGAAGGCCAAAGAGCGCGCTGGCAAGATCGTGCGCAATCACTTGCTGTTGATCCGCGAAGAGTTGGTGGATCAGATCGAACAAGAGGGATTTGCTCGCTACGAGATGATCAATGGTCGTAAGGAGAGTTTGAAGAAACGTATTGCGGGTAAAGACTTGCCCGATCAGCAGATCGATGAGTCGAACAAGCGCGATTATTACATTCAAAACGGTTATGAATACTGGCCCTTCCGCGGCGAGTACTGGCTGGATGAGTTAGGAAATTACCATTATGTCGGCACGCAAAGTTGTAACTAGGATTGTTATAGCTCTAGCATTGGTATTGGTCTCGGCCGAAGGAGTTCGCGCCGAAGATAAGCGCACGCGTAAAACCGTGGGCGATATCTTGAAGCGTATTGAGTCGAATACGCAGAAGGTGAATCTGCAAAAGCAGAAGAGCGCCTTGCCGACCTTTCAAAAGAGCCAAGAGCTAGCGAAGCCCGCTCAGCGCGTCGATCTTTATCAGGTCAAGCCGCCCTCACGTTTGAATCCGTTTTATGAAGAAGGCACTGATGAAGCTCAGCTTGAAAAAGTAACCGACCAGGGTATCAAGCAGTTGTTCAAGCTGACCAATCAGTTCCGTAACAGTAAACGCCGGGGCGAACTGTGGTTGCGTTTGGCCGAACTCTACGTCGAAAAATCTCGTTTGATTGAATATCGTGTTCAACAGAAGTACGACGATCAGATCAAGGACTTTCAAACTGGAAAAACCAAGATCAAACCCAAGCTGAACCTGGCTGCCGCACAAGAATACAATAAGAAAGCCATTCAGCTGTACGAATGGTTCCTGCGCGACTTCCCCAACGATCCGAAGAGCGATCAGGCCTTGTTCTTCCTCGGCTACAACTACTTCGAGTTGAATCAGCCGGAGAAGGGTAAAGAGTACTATCAGCGTTTGACCAAAGCCTTCCCGAAAAGCCCGTATATTGAGGAGTCCAACTTCGCGCTTGGCGAATACTACTTCGAACGCGAGCAGTGGGCCGACGCTTTGAAGCACTACCGCATCGTGGCCGCCAACAAGCGTGCCCGCCTGTATGCGTTCGCACTTTATAAGACAGCTTGGTGTGAATACAAGACCGGTGCTGTGAAGCAGGCCTTGGTGTCGTTGGAGCGCGTGATTCGCGCCGGCCGCCAAGCTAAGGGTTCTAATGATGCCACCGCCGGTGGCGCAAGCCGTATCCGTCTGGCCACTGAGGCCCAACGCGATCTTGTGATCTTCTATGCCGAAGCCGGAACTCCCGGTGGTGCGCGTGCCTACTTCGCGGAAGTAGCCGGCGAATCGCAGGTGTTCAATCTGATGGAAAAGTTGGCTTACTACTATGCTGACACCGGCAACCGCGACGGTTCACGCCAGATCTTTCGTGAACTGATCAGCGAGCGTCCGACGGCGCCCAAAGCTTACGATTATCAGTATCAAATCGTAACCATGTACGTGTCGTCTGACCGCAATGAAGTGTTCCGTAATGAACTCTACAATTGGATTCAGAATTATCGTCCAGGCAGTGAGTGGGCACAGGCCAACGCCAAGGACAAAGAGCTGGTGGCGCGAGCCAATCAGTTGATCGAAACGACCTTGCGCAACTTCACGCTGCAGCAGCACCAGACAGCGCAAAACTCTCGTGTGGCCGCCGCTCAAAAGGCCGCCAAGCAGAGCTATGAACTTTACTTCAGCACCTTTAAAGAAGGTCCGAAGATCGACGAGATGCACTTCTTCTATGCCGAACTTTTATTCGACATGGGGGAATTCGATGCGGCCGCTCAGCATTACGGTTGGATCGTCGACAACGCACCGAACTCGCCTTACTTTGAGAAGTCAGCACTCAACACTGTGTTGGCGGCGGAAAAAGGATTGCCCAAAGAATCCGATCTGAAGAAGAACGTGGGCGACAGTTTGGAGCCGGTTCCGTTCTCCAAACCCGTGGCGGTTTTCGAGGCTGCGGCTTCGCGCTACACCAAGCAATTCCCCAAGGGAGAAAACGTTCCGGCGATGAAGTACAAGCTGGGCGCTTTGTATTACTACCATAACCAGTTCGACAAAGCGCATGCGATGTTCGACAACATCATCAAAGAGAATGGCAAATCGCAGTACGCTAAGTTCTCGGCGCGCTTGATTTTGGATATGTTCAACTTGAAGAAGGATTACGCCGGTATGGAAAATGCCGGTCAGAGCATCCTTGCCAACCAAGATTTGGCCAATTCCGAACTGGGCTCCGAAGTGAAGGGCGTTATCCAGCGCGCTCAATTTAAGAAAGCCAATGATTTGGAAGCGGCCAAGGACTATCCTGGCGCTGCCAAAGCTTACGAAGAGTTTGCAACCAAATATCGCGGTTCCGAGTTGGGCACCTCCGCTTCATACAACGCTGCCGTAAACTATGAGCGCGCCGGCGATTTGTTCAAGGCGATTGGTATGTACTCGGTGGTGGTCGCTGATCGCTCCGACAAAAACGCCGACATTAAAGAGAAGTCCAATCAGTTCTTGGCCTCTCTCTATGAGAAGACCGGCCAGTACAAGAAAGCCGCCGAGGCCTTCGAAAACTACGCTCGTAAGCATGAGAAAGACAAGGCGGGGATTGCTTTTTACTTCAACGCCGCGGTTATTCGCGACGGTATGAACAGCTATAATCAGGCCGAAGCCAACTACAAGGCCTACTTTGATAAGAGTAAGTCTGCCGACAAGTGGGATGCTCTCTACTTGAGCGCCAAAATGAACGAGCGCCGCAAGAGCATCAGCAAGGCGCAAGAACAGTATCAACAGTACTCCGACGCCGGCCCGAAAAATCCCGAGCAGTACATCGAGGCGGCATATCGCATCGCCAAGATCTACAAGATGAAGAACAAGCAGAAGGACTACGAAGAGTGGTGCGGTAAGATCATCTTCCGGCACAAGAAGTTCTCGACCCCGGAAAGACCTCTCGGCGCCAGTTATGCTGCGGAGTGCACGTACAACCGCGTTTACAAAACTTTCGAAGAGTTCTTAGCGATGCGCATTTCGGCCGACCCGGCCAAGATGCAAAAGACGTTGAACGAGAAGCTCTCTGTTCTGAACCGTTTGAAAGAGCAGTTAAAAGACGTGATCCGTTATGACGACGGACCTTACGTTGTGAATTCGTTGGCGCTGATCGGTCAAGCCAACCAGCATATGGCGGCCAGCATCTACAAGGTGCCGGTTCCGGCGGCGATCAAAAAAGATCCTGAGTTGCTGAAGCAATATATGGCCGGTATCGACAAGTTCGCCAAACCCTTCCAAGAGGAGGCGGTTAAGAGCTACGAGTCGGCGATCGAACGGGGTTTCAAACTTGAGGGATATGGCGAAGGCCTGAAGACGGCCGAGCGCGAACTGAATCGCTTGGACCCGGCTAAGTTTCCCGAGTATGGCGAACGTGCCATGCTGACCAAGATGCCCGACACCCTTGAGGTGGAGAGCGAAAGCGATCTCGGTCCCGCCTTCCGCTCCAAAGACGAAACCATGCTGGTTGAAGCGGTGTCGAAACGTTTGGGCAAAGATCAGAATGATTTGAAAGCGCTTAACGCTTTGGCTGTGCACTACTTCGAGGACGGCAAATACGGTTTGTCGCGCATCATTCTGTCGCGTGCGCAGAAGGCGCATGCCAATGAGCCAGCGCTTGAAAACAACCAAGGCGTTCTCTACTTATCCGAAGACAAACAGCGTCCCGCCATCGCAGCCTTCCGCAAAGCTTTGGAAATGAAGAGCAGCTATCAGATCGCCTCGGCCAACCTGGGCTCGATCTTCGTCGAGTATAGAGACTACGGTCGCGCTAAGGATTTGCTGGAGCGCGGTTACTCTGCCGTGAAGTCTGACATGAAGAAAGGCCTCGGCATCGACATCGCCAACAACTACGCTCTGTCTTTGAGCGGTAGTGGCGACACGGACCGTGCCAAGGACATCTATCAGAATATCTTAAAAGCCGACAGCGGTAGCGTGACGGCACTTTTGAATTACTCCATCCTCCTTATCCACAAACTCAAGGACAAGAAGGAAGGGGAGAAGCAATTGAACAGGCTTAAGTTCTTGGCTGACGACTCGAAAACGCGTTCGGCGATCGAGGCGATGGACAAGGTATTGAGCGAAAACTAGAGGCCGGACGTTTGTAACAGGCCTAGACCATACGGAGACTTGCCGTGCGACCAAAGGCAGTGACACTATTAAGTATAGCCTGTGTGCTAGCCGCATTGAATTTCAACCTTGCGACACAGGCGTTTGCACAAGAACAAGAAGGCCAAACGAAGTCGGCGGGCGGCGGCGCTAAACCGAAGAAGCAGACGAAGATCGACTTCGAAGACGAATTGGTAGAGGGCGAATTGAAGAAGCCGGAATTGTTTTATCTCTTGCAGAAAAAACAGTTCAACTTCAAACGCCTTATTAAGTTGCGCGAAGATTTTTTGCCGGAAATGCGCCGGGATGCAGACGAAGTGAAAAGGACCAGGAGCAAGTAACTTGAAACAGCCCGTTGTTCTCAGAGTCTATAAGGGTGACAAGCTTGAATCGGTTCGCCAATTCGAGCACAGCCAAATCGTCATCGGTCGTAATACTGATGTGCAGCTGCAACTGCAAGATGAAGGGGTCGCCCTTCTGCACGCGATGATCGAGGACCGTGGCGGCGAGTATTTTCTCTCCGATCTCGGTTCGCAAAACGGAACTTTCAAAAACGGAAATCGAGTTTTGGAAGACAAGATCGCATCGGGCGATGACCTGACGATCGGACCTTTTCGTATTCAGTTTTTTGTCGGTATTCCGAAACCTGCAGCACCTCCCAAGCCGATGGCCTCCGCGGCGGCTCCCGCACCGGAAGCTCCACCGCAAGCGGTGACCTTCACGAGTCCGATTCCAGAACCGCCTCCTGTCGTGCCGGCCGATGTGCCGCCGCCACCGACCGCGACAAAGAAGATTGATGTTAAGAATGAAAAGTCGGAAGTCAAAGCGGCTCCTATGCCGATGCCAGCTGCGGCTCCTGCCGCCGCTAAGAAGCCTGCGGCTACGGCCAAGAATTTCTCGGCCGGTGGTGGACACGGCGCTAAGAAGACTTTTGCGCCGGCCAATCCTTACAAAGATCTAAAAGAGATCGTGAAGCCGCAGAAGGGATCGTTGGTCGAAGTGCTGGTCACTTGGAACAACAAGATCCTCTCTAGCAATCACTTCAATCAGGCTGGCAGCGTTTACATCAGTTCGAATCCAGACGCCGATGTGATCGTTCCAATCATCTCGTCAAAGAGCAAATTCGAGCTGCTCAAAATCTCCGGTCAAATCACCCTGTGTTTGACCCAAGAGATGACGGGTGAACTCATCCGCGACAATGAGTCGGTGACTTTTGCCGAACTGGCGCGCCAGAACAAGATTCGCAACGTCGGTACGCACTTTGAACTGGATATACGCCAGGGCGAGATGGTGCGCGTCGGCCTGCAAAATGATCTGATCTCGATTTACGTGCGCTACATTCCGGAAGCGCCCAAGCCGCTCGTCGCTCCGTTGCTCGATATGAGCTCATCGGAAGTGACCGGGATCATCCTGGCTCTGGCCGTGTCGATGATCCTCGGCCTCTATATGAATATCTATACGCCTTCGTCGTTGCTTGAAGACGAGGCAAAGCAAGAGGAGCCCATTCGCAAGGCGATCGTGAAGTTCCAGCGTCAAGAGAAGCCACCAGCTCCTCCCAAAGAGGAACCGCCGCCGGAAAAGAAGGTAGTAAAAGTGGTGGAGCAGAAGAAGCCCGCCGCTACTCCGCAACCGGCGCAGGAGAAGAAGGCTGATCCGGGTAAGGCGGCTCAGGTGGCTCCGAATCCAAACGTGAAGCCTAAGCCCAACAAACAGGTTTCCGCGAAGCCAGGCGCGGCCATTAAGACGGCCAACAAAGACGGCGCCAACATGAAAGCTGAAAAGCCGGATCCCACCAAAGTGGGCCTGCTCGGCGTGTTCTCGAGCAAGGGCACGCAAAAGCAAATCGACAAAGCTTATTCCGGTTCCGGCGAGTTGCAAGGGATGGCTGATGCGGCCACCGGTACGGCTGGTTCTTCGGAAAATCGCGACGGCGACAATTTGGGTAGCAAGATTAAAGACGCGGGTTCAGGTAAAGGCAGTGCGACAGTTGGCTTGTCTAATGGTGTAGGTACGCAAGGTCGTGGCACTGGCAACACGGGTTACGGCACAGGTGGTATCGGTCAAAAAGGTAATGTGGCTATCAACGTCCAAGGGCAAGAAGGTGAGTTTTCGGCGGGTATGGACAAAGAGGCCATCCGTCGCGTGATCCGCGAACATATTCGCGAGATCCGCAGCTGTTATGAGCGCGAACTTCAACGCTCGCCCGATCTGTACGGAAAGATCGTTTTGCAGTGGGACATCGAAGAGGGTGGCCGCGTGGGTCACTCCATGGTGAAGAGCAATGCTTTAGGTAACGATCGCGTGGCCAACTGCATTCTCTCGCGCCTACGCACTTGGAAGTTCCCCGATCCGCCGAAAGATCAAATCGGCCGTGTGGACTTTCCCTTCGTCTTCAGCTCGCAATAGTCGCGGGTTTAAGGGCGAAGATTTTTAAATGGATTTGAAACGGCAGTCCGGAGGACGGCCGTAAAAAACAGGGAGGGATTTCTTGGAACCGACAGCAGCAGGACAAGCAGCAGCGAATGGCGCTGTGCACTTGATCGACAAGTGTGCCGCCTATCAAAACTTTATAGGTAAAGCGTTTTGCCATGGCGGAGTGGTGATGTGGATCATCGCTTTCATCGGCCTTTGCACAGCGTTCTTGATCGTTAACCGTATGATGGCTTTGCAAAAGCTCACGGTCGACAAGATCAATATTCAAGAGAACTTATTTACGATGATTTTGCGCGGTGATATCCGCCAAGCGATCGCGTTTTGCGATTCGCGTCCGACTCCGCTCACCAACACTCTGAAGGCCGGTTTGGTACAGACCATGAACCGCCGCCCGGATGAAGAAGTGCAAGTCGCCATGGACGCCAGCGTTCTGCGCGAGACACCGCATTTGGAAGGTTGGGTCAGCTTTCTCGCCGTGTTCGGTAACATCGGCGTTCTTGTGGGTCTGATGGGAACGATCATCGGTCTGATCGTGGCTTTCGGTGGTGTGGCTGAAGCCGATGCCGCAACTAAAGCGGCTAAGCTTTCGCAAGGTATCTCTGAAGCTCTGAACTGTACCGCTTTCGGTCTGATCGTCGCCATTATCGCGGTTGTGGCCTACGGATTCTTCCAGGTCCGCATCGGCCGCGCGATTGCTGATATGCAAGAGAGCTCAATGACCCTTATGAATTTGGTCTGCGCCAACAGAGAGAAAATTAAGGACTAACTCATGGCTCATATTGATGACGGTGGTGATGGCCGAAGTAAGACTGTGGACCTAAACCTGGTCCCCATCATCGACTTGATGTCGGTGTGTATCATCTTTCTTCTAATCACTGCCGTGTGGACGCAAGTCTCTATGATTCAAATCGGAAGCTCCATCTATGGACAGAAGACTTCCGAGGAGAAAGCAGAACCGGATAAGCGCGCCGAGATTCCCTTCCGACTCGACGTGCTTAAAGACGGTTACCGGGTCATTATTGGCCGGCAAGAGATGCGCTTTCCCAAGGTGAGCGGCAAGTACGACCAGGACAAGCTCACCGGTGAGTTAAAGAGAATCAAAGAACTGTATCCTGACAAAAACGACTGCGTGGTGACGGTGCTCGACGAGTTGCCGTACGAAACGCTGATCGGCGGCATGGACGCACTCCTCGTTGCTGGCTTCCCGGAAATCTCCGTGGCAACCGGCGGCTCGGCTCCTTAAGGGGTTAATTATGGCTATCAAGGTACCAGGTTTACGGAATCGACACGGCAAAGTGGGCGCTGGCAAAAGAAGTGCTGTCGCCTACCTCAACATGACCGCGATGGTGGATATGTTCACCGTGTTGTGCGTGTTCCTGCTGCAGAACTACGCCACCACCAATCAGATCCTTCCCATGCCCGACAAAGTGGATCTGCCGGCTGCGCATGAAACCAAGGAACTCAAACCCTCGAACGTTGTCATCGTGGCCGAAGACGGAGTGATGCTTAACAACATCAAGGTTGCCGACTTCCGCGCGGTCAAAGAGCAAGAAGATTGGATGATCAAACCGCTCGCCGACGAGATCGCCAAAGCGATTAGCGAAGGTGAAGCCAAGAAAAAGACTCTCGGCTCACAGTTGCAGAAAGCCGTGGCCGATGCGAACAATCAAGCCGCTCCCAAAGAGATCGATGATTTCCGCAAGGTGACGGTTCAGTCCGACAAGAACGTGGATTTCCTGACTATCAAGAAAATCATGTACACTGTGACCAACAGTGGAATGCAAGAGATCAATTTTGCTGTGTTGAAGAAGGCTGAGGACTCAGCGCCTATGTAAGTCGTTTTGGTCCCTCAGGTCTCGCACTTCCGGCAGCCGCCATCATGCCGCTTTGAGAACGAAACGAGTTGTGGCTTGACGAACAAGCTGCACGATCGCCCCGCGAGCTTCAGGGGAGAGCTGGGTGAACTTCAACCCAACAACGCCACCCGCGACGTAACGAACGTCGGCTTTGGCGTGCAAGGTTTCGCGAAACACAGCGCTTTGGATTTCAAGTGAAACACCCTGGCCGGGAACGAGCCCCACTTCCAACTGCACGCCCATACCGCCTTCGCTGACCGTTAAGGTGGGAGCGATAAGGGTTTGACCGTCGGCTTTGATGATAACTTTTCCATTTAGATCGGTGCGCGGGAAAGAGCGTTTGTTGACGCCAATCTCGGTGAGGATTTCGTGGAACTCAAACAGATGAGCCCACTCCTTCATGCCTTTTGTCCACACCATCACTTCACCGATCTGATGCACGTTTTTCAGTTCACCGATCAGAGTGGCGCGATTGTAGGGACCGAAGGATTTCCCCGCCAGGGCGTAGTGCCACGCTTCAGGCGCCGGTTCTACGTAGGTGTCCGCGTTGAGATTCGGCAGATCATTTTGCCAGCTGCGCAAAGTCTGCCATGCTGACAAGCCGCGGCCCCAGATCAAATCGCCGGCTGCCACGTCAGCCGATTGCAACCGGTTCTGCACCTGCTCGGTGGAGAAGGGACCAGTGACATTTTCGTTTTGGCAAATAAACCACTTCGCGCTCATAGAATCTCTATCGGAAAACACGACTGGAGTCTTGATACGTTGCATGTACCAGTCTGAGATAGAGTCGTAAAACTGGATCGTTAAGCAAGAACTGTGCTAATGTAGGGCGTGAGGAACAGGCTCGTACAGATCGCACTCAGCATGGCTCTCCTGGTCCTTTTGGTCCAGGTCGTACTCGTCGCACCGAGCCGAATTCGAGACGCCCGGGTCGAAGAGGCGGCTGCGATTTTACCGACGCCGTCGGTGACCACTTCTCCTGCGGCTCCGGGGACCAGTGATGTGGATCAAGTCATGGACGGCATGCATATGACGGGCACACAAGAGGGCGCAAAAGAGTGGGAGCTCTGGTCAGATAAGGCCATGAGCTTCAAAGCCCGCGAGACTTGGGAATTGGAAACGGTGAAGGCCGTTTTCTTTTCAGATTCAGGAGTGACGTTCACCGTGACGGGAAAAAAAGGCAAAGTGCAGACTAAAAGTAAAAATCTTGTTGTTGAGGGCGATACCGTCACGCGCTCGTCCAACGGCTACGTATTTCGCACGGCCAGCATGGAGTACAACTCGGCTACCAAGCGCTTGAACGCCCCCGCACGAGTGGATATGACCGGCCCCAAAGATGAGCAGGGCAATTCGTTGCGCCTGACGGGCGCATCCATGGAAGCCTCGTTGCTTGATTCGACGATGGAAGTGAAGCGCGACGTAAAGGCTGAGAAGACTTTGGATCGCGGTCGTCACGCTTTTATTCGCAGTCAGCGTGCCACATTCAGCGGTAAGGATCGCGCCGCCAAATTTTTTGGCGACGTCGTTTTGGACGTAGATTCAATGCGCATCACCGGGCCTGCCGCCAATTTTGAATATGCCGCAGGTAGTGACACCGTAAAATCCGTGCTGTTCACCGGCGGCGCCCGTGTCAGCGATGCGGACAAATGGGCCACTGCACAGAATGTGAAAGTGGATTTTGATGCCAACCGCTTTGTTTTTCGCGGTAATCCGCGGGTTGTGCAGAACAACGATGAGTTGCGCGGCGAGGAAATTGTTTTTCTCGACGGCGGCAAACGCGTGCAGGTCAAAGGGGCCCGCGCCAAAGTGGATGAGAAACGACTGGAGAACAGCAATTGAGCCGGCTGGTCATTAAAAACGTCAGCAAGAAATTCAAAGCCCGTCAGGTGGTGCGCAATGTCTCCTTCGAAGTGGAGTCGGGGCAGGTTGTCGGTCTGCTCGGGCCCAACGGTGCGGGCAAAACCACTAGCTTCTACATGGTGGTGGGCCTAGTAAAACCGGACGAGGGTGAAGTCGATATCGATGGGCAGAACGTGGGCCATTTGCCGATGTACAAGAGAGCGCGCGCCGGGCTTTCCTATTTACCGCAGGAGCCTAGCATCTTTCGTCGTCTTACGGTGAATGAGAATATTCAGGTGGCCCTAGACGCTCAGGATCTCACCGCCGTAGAGCGCTCCGAACGCCTAGAGTCTTTGCTGGAAGAGTTTCGTATTCAGCACATTCGTGATAGCTATGGTTACGCACTTTCGGGCGGCGAGCGCCGTCGCGTGGAAATCGCCCGCTCATTGGCTGGTGATCCCAAGTTCTTGCTTTTGGATGAACCGTTTGCAGGTATCGATCCGATTGCGGTGGGCGATATTCAGGATATCGTGCGTGGTTTGAAATCGCGCGGCATCGGGATACTGATCACAGACCACAATGTGCGCGAGACGTTGGGCATTTGCGACCGCGCTCATATTTTGAAAGATGGACATATTGAAGTGGCCGGAACGGCCGATGAAATCGCCGCTTCACCAATAGCTCGCAAGTTTTACTTGGGCGAAAACTTTAGATTATAAGGTAGGGAGTTTACGACATGGCCATGCAGCTAAAAACCAGTCTTAAGTTATCGCAGCAATTGCGCATGACGCCGCAACTGCAGCAAGCCATCAAGCTGCTGCAGCTCTCCCGCCTGGAGCTTGAGGGCGCTATCCGCAAAGAGTTGGATGAGAATCCGGTGCTTGAAGAGTTGCAAGAGGTTGATGACGATCAACCCAAGACTGAAGCCGAAACACGCGCGGCGGAGGCCCCCGACGCTCCGGCGGCACAAGATGCTTCCGACCCGCGCACACAAGAGGAGTTCGAGTGGGAAAACTACTTGGACACCAATTACAAGCCTCCGCAAGGTCCAGCCGGTGGGACCGACGAGATCATGAACTACGAGAATCTGATCTCGACGACCACGTCGCTGACCGATCACTTGAATTGGCAGCTGGGCTTGGGCGGCTTTAACGACGAAGAACAACATATTATGGCCATCCTGATTTCCTATGTGGATGAGGACGGCTATTTGAAGACTCCGCTCGAAGAGATTTCCGCCGAGGAAGAAGTTACGGTTGAGGAATTGAGCGAGATGATTCCGTTCTTACAAGAGTTCGATCCTCCCGGCATTGGCGCCCGCGACCTCAAAGAATGTCTCTTGATTCAAGCCAAACACTTGGAAGAAGACACCAACGATTTGGTCAAACTGATCAATGATCACATCAAAGATCTCGAGAAAAAGAACTACAACGGCATTGCTAAAACCATGAACATCCCTCTCGATGACGTGATCGAGATGTGTAAGATCATTTATACGATGGATCCCAAGCCGGGCCGCGTATACATGCCGCAAGACACTCAGTTCGTGACTCCAGACGTTTACGTCTACAAGGTCGGTGAAGAGTACATGGTGGCGCTCAACGAAGACGGTCTGCCGCGTTTGCGCATTTCCAACCTGTACAAAAACATCCTCAAGGGGGATCAGACGGCGGCTACCCAAGGGGGCACCGAAACGGCGCAGAATTACATTCAGGACAAACTGCGTTCGGCGGTGTGGTTGATCAAGTCCATTCATCAACGTCAGCGTACGATTTATAAAGTGACCGAATCCATCGTGAAGCACCAACAGGACTTTTTTGAGAAAGGCCCCGGCTACATCAAGCCGATGATTTTACGCGATATTGCCAATGATATCGGAATGCACGAGTCGACTGTTTCGCGTGTGACGACTAACAAATATGTGCACACACCGCGCGGGATTTTCGAGCTGAAGTATTTTTTCAACAGCGGTATTTCCAAGACCGACGGCGACTCGCTGGCCAGTGAGAGCGTTAAGCTCAAGATTAAAAACTTGGTCAGTGATGAAGACGCCAAGAATCCGCTTTCCGATCAAAAGATCGTTGAGCTCCTGAAGAAAGATGGCATTCAAATCGCTCGTCGCACGGTCGCCAAATATCGCGATATGCTCAAGATCTTGCCCTCATCCAAGCGTAAAAAGATGTTCTAGTTTTTGGCGCCAGCGCCGCGGGTCTTGGCCTTTGCGGCCGGGGCCTTCACTACGGTCAGGCGATAGCGCAGCGTCACCTTTCTATTGCCGCGCTGAACTTTGAGTTCGACTTTCTTGTCGCGATCTAAAATATTCGGCAGCTCTTTAAGATCTCCTGGCGTGTTGACGGGCTTGCCATTCATGGATTTCAGTAGATCGCCTTCTTTCAGCCCCACTTTTTGATAGATCGACCCAGCTTCCACATGTGTCAGTTTGAAACCAAGAAAAATGCGTTTGGTTCCTGGTGCAGGAAGGGGGAGCGATTCATAGCCGTCGCGATCGGCGGCGCCGGCCAGAGCCGTCAGTAGTAGAGAGAAGACAACAGCGTGTATCAATATTTACAGCTTGAAATGAGACAGGGCGGCACACCAGCTCCGCTGCCACGCAATATGCTGCGCTGCCCTTTATACCGAGTTGAGAATTGTCAGGAACGAACTCAACCTGGACCTAGAGCTGGCCGAAAAGCTCTCTATGCGTATAGATTTTAAGTTCCGTCATTTAGAAGCCTCCGATGAGCTCACCAGCTATGTTTCAGAACGAATCAGCAAGCTTGAGAAGTTCGAGATGAAGCCCGTGCGCGTGGAGTTCACATTCACTCACGAAAAAGGCAGCAAGCGCGTGGACATTCACGTGCGAGGTGACCATATCGAAATGCATGCGCACTGCGAGGCAGAAACTTTCTTTGAAGGTATCGATCACGCCCTCGATAAAATGGCCAAGCAGTTGGCCAAAAAGAAGTCGCGGGTGCAAAGCCACAAGGCCCCGAAAGTCAGTTGACCCTAAGCTTGTACCAGGGATAAACCTCGTGGATCATTCCACGCCAAAAAGGGTACAAGCTTTATGCAGAATTATCTCTTTACCAGTGAATCGGTTTCCGAAGGCCATCCCGACAAACTCGCGGATCAAATCAGTGATGCCGTTCTCGATGCTTACTTAGCGCAAGATCCTCGTTCGCGTGTGGCCTGCGAAACTATGGTTTCGACCGGTTTTGTCTGCTTGGCGGGCGAGATCACCTCCAAAGGCACTGTCGATTATCAATCTGTCGTTCGTGATGTGGTGAAAGATGTCGGTTATGACGGTGGCGACATGGGATTTGACTACAAATCCTGCGCCGTCATGTCTGCACTCGGCAAACAGAGCCCCGATATCGCTATGGGCGTCGATGCCGCTGAGCAAGGTGCAGGCGATCAGGGCATCATGTTCGGGTATGCCAATAACGAAACTCCTGAGTTTATGCCCCTGTCAGTCGCCATGTCTCACCGTCTGTTGGTAGATCTTGCGCAGATGCGCAAAAAAGGCGTAGTGAATTTCCTGCGCCCTGATTCCAAAAGCCAAGTGACCGTTGAGTACAAAGAAGGGCGCGCCGCGCGCATCGATACCGTCGTGTTGTCCACTCAGCACACTCCCGATGTGGATCAAAAGCGCATTCGCGAGTTCATCATCGAAGAGTTGGTGGCCAAATCCATTCCTAAGCAATGGATCGATTCCAAAACCAAGTTTCATATCAATCCGACCGGTCGTTTTGTGGTGGGTGGCCCTCAGGGCGATTGCGGACTCACGGGCCGTAAGATCATCGTCGACACCTACGGTGGTCATGGTGCTCACGGTGGTGGCGCGTTCTCAGGTAAAGATCCTTCAAAAGTGGATCGCTCGGCCGCCTATGCGGCTCGCCATGTGGCCAAAAATATCGTGGCCGCAGGTTTGG
The DNA here is from genome assembly GCA_019637855.1 of Bdellovibrionales bacterium. Classification (GTDB taxonomy): domain Bacteria; phylum Bdellovibrionota; class Bdellovibrionia; order Bdellovibrionales; family UBA1609; genus JALHOQ01. The sequence continues at coordinate 152,017 of JAHBUX010000004.1, read as the reverse complement.
CCGAAAAGTGCTTGGTGCAGTTGGCGTACGCGATCGGCGTGGCTGAGCCCGTGAGCATTATGGTCAACGACTATGGCACTTCCAAGCATGGTGGCGAAAAACTGGCTCAGGCAGTGCGTCGCGTATGGAACTTGAAGCCGGCCTCCATTATCGAGCAATTCGACTTACTCAAGCCCAAATACCGCAAGACATGTAACTACGGTCACTTCGGCCGTAACCTGCCGGAACTGACTTGGGAAAAGGTGGATCGCGTAGACGCCCTTAAAGATGCGGTCGCTTCGCTTTAAGGCGAAGCGGTCCATTTGGGGGTGAAGTGCGTCAAACCAAGTATTCGCCCACAACGTATGATAACGCTGACTGACGATGAATCCGGAAAACATACGCAACTTCTCCATCATTGCCCATATTGATCATGGCAAGTCGACGCTGGCCGACTGTCTTTTGACGGCCACCAAGACTTTGTCCGACCGTGAGAAGAAGGCTCAATTCCTCGACAATATGGAGCTTGAGCGTGAGCGCGGCATCACGATTAAAGCGCAGACCGTGCGCCTGATGTACAAGGCGCGTAACGGCCAAACCTATCAGATGAATCTGATCGATACCCCCGGGCACGTGGATTTTTCCTACGAAGTGTCACGCAGTCTGGCGGCCTGTGAGGGCGCTATTTTGGTGGTTGATGCCTCGCAAGGAGTTGAAGCGCAGACGTTGGCCAACGTGTATCTGGCTCTCAATCACAACCTTGAGATCATTCCGGTATTGAATAAAATTGATTTACCTGCGGCCGATCCCGAGGGCGTCAAACGCCAGATCGAAGACCATATTGGTCTGGATGCCAGCGGTGCCATCTTGGCCAGCGCCAAAGAGATGAAGGGGATTGACGAGATTCTCGAGGCCGTCGTTGAGAAGGTGCCGCCGCCGGTCGCTGATCGTGGCAAAGTGTTACGAGCTTTGATCTTCGACTCGTGGTTTGATGCCTATCAGGGCGTTGTCACCTTGGTGCGCGTAGTGGATGGTGTAGTCAAAAAGGGCGATATCATAAAGTTCATGGCCACCGACAAGGACTACGAGGTTCTTAAGCTCGGTGTGTTTGCGCCCTTTGCCGCTCCGATGGAGCAGCTTGAGGCTGGCGAAGTGGGCTTTATCATTTGCGGGATTAAAGACATTCGCGACGTGAAGGTCGGCGACACGGTGACGGCGGCCAAGAAATCGGCCACCGAAGCTTTGCCCGGATTTCAAAAGATCAAGCCGATGGTGTTTTCCGGTATTTTCCCGGTCGACGCGACCGACTTCGAAGGTTTGAAAGAGGCTTTGGAAAAGCTGGTGTTGAATGACTCCAGCCTTAACTATGAGCCTGAAAAATCGGCGGCCTTGGGTTTTGGTTTTCGCTGCGGATTTCTGGGTTTGCTCCACATGGAGATCGTCCAAGAGCGCCTTGAGCGCGAGTTCAATTTAAACCTTATCACCACGGCGCCAACAGTGGTTTACAAGGTTAAAAAAACAGACGGTCAAATCGTCGAGCTCGAAAACCCAGCCCATATGCCTGAGCCGACCCAAATCGAGGTGATCGAAGAGCCCTACGTTAAGCTCTCGTTGCATACTCCGTCCGAATACATCGGCGGTTTGCTGAAGCTATGCGAGGACCGTCGCGGTATTCAGATTAAGATGGAGTACATCACCGACACCAAGGTCATTATCGAGTACAAGCTGCCGCTTAACGAAATGGTGATGGACTTTTATGACAAACTAAAATCCATCTCCAAAGGCTATGCCTCCATGGAGTACGAACTTTTGGGGTTCGAACCTGGGGATCTGGTTAAGATGGACATCCTGATCAATCAAGAGCCGGTGGATGCTTTGTCAGTGGTCGTGCATAGAAGCAAAGCCACCACGCGCGGTCGCGCTTTAGCGTCCAAGTTAAAAGAGCTGATCCCACGACAACAGTATCAAGTCGCCATCCAAGCCGCCATCGGCGCCAAAGTGGTGGCGCGTGAAACTTTAGGCGCTCTTCGTAAAGATGTGACTGCCAAATGTTACGGCGGTGACATCAGCCGTAAGCGCAAACTTTTAGAGAAACAAAAAGAAGGTAAAAAGCGCATGAAGGCCATTGGCCATGTGGAAGTGCCGCAAGAGGCCTTCTTGGCCATCCTTAAGGTGGACGACTAGTGTCGCTGCTCTCGCGCAAGTTTTGGACCGAGGGCGTGGGATCGTTCGTGGTCGCTATCGCCCTGGCGCTGTTTGTGCGTTGGGCCTTTTTCGAAGCCTATGTGATTCCTTCCACTAGCATGTTGCCTTCGCTGCTGGTGAACGACTTTATTTTCGTGAACAAGTTTATTTACGGCGTGCGTGCCCCGCTGTCGGAGAAATGGTTCGTGCGTTGGGCTCATCCTCAGCGTGGTGATGTGGTGGTTTTTAAATATCCCGCTAACAAAGACCAATACTTTATCAAACGCGTGGTCGGTCTGCCCGGCGATCGCGTGCTGTACGAAAACGGCAATTTGTACGTGAATGAAAAGCTGGTCGACAAAACAATTCCTCAGGATTTGAAAGAGGAGTGGTTGTGGTTGAAGGATCAAGATTTTCCCGGTGATGAAGCTGCCGGCGGTCGCTCACTTTATGTGCATTGGGAAGAGCATATGGGCAAACGTGCCTATTCGGTGCTGCTGCGCAAGGACGGTGGCAGCCAGGGAACCTTTGGGCCGGTGACCGTGCCCGAGGGGCAATATCTCGTGCTGGGCGACAATCGGGACCAATCCAAAGACAGCCGGGCCTGGGACGCGGACAAACGTTTTGTGCCGCGCGACTATTTGATCGGTCGCGCCTCCTTCGTGTGGCTCAGCTGCGAAACCACATTGCCTGTGCTGACATTTATATGCAATCCTTTGACGGTTCGCTGGAAACGCTTGTTCCATTCGGTCAATTAGAAAGGCACACCTATGTCCGCCGATCCTGCAGCTGGTACTCAGAAGAAGAAATTTGGTGAAGGCCTTGGCTCATTCTTCCTCGCGGTGCTGGCGATTCTGGCCTTCCGCTGGCTGCTGTTCGAACCCTATGTGATTCCTTCCGGTAGCATGATTCCCACTTTGCTGGTGCACGACCATATTTTGGTCAACAAGCTAGCTTACGGAGTGCGCTGGCCCTTCAGTAAATCTTGGATGATGGAGTTCGATGGCCCTAAGCGCGGTGACATCGTGGTGTTCCGAGCGGTGGATAACGCGGGCTACTTTATGATCAAGCGTGTGGTCGGCGTCCCCGGCGACAAAATTGAGGTCGACTCAGGCGGATTTTTGAAGGTCAACGGCGAGAAAGTGGATACCAAGCAGCTGATGGTGACCGAGGATCCCGCTTCACAGAAACCTTGGTATCCGGTGACGGAGCAAGACATTCAGGGCAACTATTCGAACTTTGATTTTTATGAGGAGAATCTCCTCGGCGTCCAGCATCGCGTACTTCTGCAAAAAGATATCGCCCGCTTTTACGATCGCGCCACCACGGTGGGTGAAAACGAATACTTCTGTATGGGCGACAACCGCGACAACTCTAAAGACAGTCGTTGGTGGGGGCCGCTGCCGCGGCAAAACCTGCTCGGCAAAGCCATGTTCGTTTGGTTGAGCTGTGACTCTACTGTGCCTTTCCTCCCGTTCTTGTGTAATCCGCTTGAGCTGCGCTGGGGACGTTTCGGCCACGTGCTGCACTGAGCGATGAGCACCGATGCGGGTAAAAAGCAGGCCGACTTTGTAGTGCGCTATGCACTTCAATCTTTTGGCCTGATCCTGCTGATCGCGGTTCTCGTCCGTATCTTTTTTATCTCTTCTTACGTGATGTCCGGTTCAGCCATGCTGCCTAGCGTGTGGCCTGGGGACTTCTTAGTCGCCACTAAAATGCATATGAACGAACCGGTGCGTGGCGACGTGGTGATTTTGCGTTGTCCCGGTTCAAAAGAACGCGTGTGCTTAAAACGGGTCGTGGGCATACCTGGCGACCGTGTTGAGTTCAAAGCCGGTCAATTGATCGTCAATGGCCTGCCGGCGCGTTCACGAGAATTGGGCTCCGAGTTCGTGCAAGAGAAGGTGGGAGACGCCAGTTGGGCGATATGGCCGGGCGACAAGAGCTTAGACTCTAAAGACCCTATCATTGTGCCTCCCGCCTACGTCTATGTCTTGAATGATAAGCGCGCCGATGAGGAGGATTCCCGCTCCTGGGGGCCGCTTCCCGCTGACCTCGTGGAGGGGCGCGCCTCGCGCATTTGGCTCTCCCTGGATTGGTTTGAGAAGAATGGTGAGGTGCGGGCGTGGCCGCGGGTGCGTTGGGGGCGAATGTTGCGGGGCATAGATTGACTCCGGCAAATGGCCGGGTATACATTCTTTTTCAATGTCCATAGTCGGTGAATCCTTCCTGAGCTCAGAACAACTCTCTGAGAAAGATATCGAGCAGATCTTCTCGCGGGCCGCTCTCTTTAAAAAAGAGTTCCAAAAAACCAAGCGTTTCGATCATCTGGTTTCGCATAACGAGGCCCTGCACCAGAAAATGGTGGCGATGGTGTTCTCCGAACCCAGCACGCGCACTCGTATGAGCTTTCAGATGGCTTCGGCTCGTCTGGGCATTCGTACCATGTCGCTCGACAACCCGCAGGTTTCCAGTCTGTCAAAGGGCGAAACCCTAGAAGACACGTTCCGCAATATCGCCGCTATGCTGCCTGATCTGATGGTCGTGCGCTACAATACCAATTTGGATGCGGATGCAGTGATTCGCGAATTGCCTTGTCCGGTGATCAACGGTGGTATCGGCGCTTACGAACATCCGACCCAAGCTCTCCTCGATGCGTTCACCATTCAAGAGGCGCATGGGAAGCTTAAGGGCGAAAAAATGTTGATTGTTGGCGATGTGGCCCATAGCCGTGTGGCCAATTCCAATATGGTTCTGCTACGTCGTTTGGGCGTAGAGGTCGCCTATTGCGCGCCCAAAGAATTTGAACCGACTACGGAGGCCTGGAAAGGCGTTCGTAACTTTGACAGCTTAAATGAAGGTATGGAGTGGGCCTCTGTGGTTATGGGCCTGCGTGTACAAAAGGAGCGTCACGCTTCGACCGGTATCGGCCTTTCTATGGCGGAGTACCGCGAGCGCTATCGCATCGGCGGAGATCAGCTGAAGCACCTGCGCAGTGATGGCATTCTCCTGCACCCCGGACCTGTGATCCGCGGGATTGAACTGTCTGCCTTTGTCTTGAACGATAAGCGTACGAAAGTTTTAGACCAAGTGACTAACGGTGTATTTGTCCGGGCATCTCTCATGTCCATTATGCTCGGCCTTGAGGTTCAGCAGAAGTGAGTATGACGAAAGGTTTTCTGGTTCTGGAGTCGGGAGAAACATTCTCCGGGCTTTGGCAGGGAGAAGAGCGTGTTGAGCGCGCCGGTGAAGTGGTGTTCAACACCAGTCATAGTGGCTATGAAGAGATGGCCACTGACCCTTCATACTTTGGTCAGATCCTTGTATTGACGGCGCCGCAACAGGGCAACTACGGCGAAGACGACAAATGGTGGGAGTCACGTCGTATTTGGATCGAAGGCTTTGTATGTGTCGAGCTACAGAACTCCTGGCGCGAAAAAACGTGGAAACAAAAACTGATCAAACACGGTGTCCCCATTCTGACGGACATCGATACCCGCACCCTGGTTTTGAAGCTGCGCGAGCGCGGCACTATGTGGGGCGCCTTGGTGCACGAATCGTCGCCTGAAAAGGCACTCGAACGTGCTCGCCAGCTGATTGCTGAAAAACAAAAAGGTGAGAAGGATTGGGTGCATCTCACGTCGCGCCGCCAGGAAGAGACGCTCAAAGGCGACAATCCACGCGGGCCGCGCATCGCAGCTCTGGATCTGGGGTGCAAAGAGAACAGCTTGCGTGAGTTGAAGCGTCGTTGCTCCGAGATCCGTATCTTCCCCTCGCGCGCTACTCCTGAGCAAATTCGCGCTTACAATCCTGATGGCATCTTTTTATCCAATGGCCCCGGCGACCCGGCCGATGTTCAACAAGCGCCTGAGACGGTGCGTGCATTGGTGGGTTGGAAGCCGATCTTCGGCATTTGTATGGGGCATCAGATCCTAGGTCGTGCCTTAGGTGGGGAGACCTACAAGCTTAAGTTTGGCCATCGCGGCTCGAACCATCCGATCAAAGACTCTTTGTTAAATAAAATATATATGACAAGCCAGAATCACGGCTATGCCGTGAAGCTCGAGTCCCTGCCCAAGACGGTGCAGGTGACGCACGTCAATCTGAACGACAACACGGTGGCCGGAATTTTCGACCCGACCCGTAAAGCCATGAGCGTTCAGTTTCACCCGGAAAGTCATCCGGGCCCGCATGAAGCTTCAGAGCTATTTGATTTCTTCATAGGGCAAACACAATGAATTACGAACCGTTGATCGAAAAGCTCATGCAACATTATACAGGCGCGCACTACAGCAAAGAGGTGGAAGCGGCCAAAGGCGATTTCTTCGAGCGCGCCGGCACCTTTGATGAGGCCAGCGTGGACTTCGAATTGAAAATGGCCCAGTTCACGGACTGGTACCTATTCATTCGCCCCATGCAGACCACCAGTCGCGCTTCTATCGAGATGGTCTTGGATGATCCTCATTTCGTGATCAGTGAAACGGATCGTCCTCTGTACTTAAATCTGCGCAATTCGCGTCACAGCTTGTTCGAGTTTCAAAAGCTCAAAGGCGATGACGTCTATATCCGCGATTTGTTCACCGGCTTCAAATACGTGATTCGCAAATCGCGCCTCACTCAGGGTTTTAACAAAGATGAGTATTTCGAGGCGCGTTTGATTCCCTTTGAAGGCGGTTTTGTATTCTCTAACGCCTTCTGTTTTCACCCTTCACCTGTTTCTAAGTTCATTCTTAAAGAGGTGAAGCGGGTGAACAAGCTGCCCGAGGAAGAGCAGTCCGAAGCGCGCGAAGAGCTGATCTCACGCCTTTTCAAAATGAAGAACAAGCACGAGCAGTACCGGCACCTAGATATTCAACACATTTACTCTAACGAATCGAAGTTGAAGTTATAAAATGCCGAGGAAACAGGGCTTAAAAAAAGTGGTGATTCTAGGCAGCGGTCCGATCGTGATCGGGCAGGCCTGCGAATTCGATTACTCTGGAACTCAGGCGTGTAAGGCGCTGATGAAGGAGGGCTTGGAGGTTGTGCTGATCAACTCCAATCCAGCCACCATCATGACCGATCCGGAGATCGCTTCGAAAGTTTACATCGAGCCCTTGAAACTCACTTATGTTGAGAAGATTCTGCGCCAAGAAAGACCCGATGCGATTATTCCTACGTTGGGGGGCCAGACCGCTCTGAACCTGGCGCTTGAGTTGGACAAAGCCGGCATCTTAAAAGAGCTTGGCATTGAGCTCCTCGCCGCCACGCCCGAAGTTATCCGGGCTGCCGAAGATCGCGAAAAATTCCGCGATATCTTGGACACGGTGGGCGCGCGCTATCCGCGCAGCTTTATGGTGCGCACCTATGAACAAGGTATGCAAGTGGCTGATGATCTGGGCTTCCCCCTGATCCTGCGCCCCAACTACACCTTGGGCGGCGGCGGCGGCGGCATCGCCTATTCGCGCGAAGAATATCAAAGCAAGATCGCTCAAGGCCTACATGAGAGCCCGACCTCAGAAGTGCTGGTGGAAGAGAGTATTCTCGGCTGGCAAGAGTTTGAACTCGAAGTCATGCGCGATAAGGCCGGCACCTTTGTGGTGATCTGCTCGATTGAAAACTTCGATCCCTGCGGCGTGCACACCGGTGACAGCATCACCGTCGCGCCCCAACAGACTTTGTCTGATGTGGCCTATCAGGCTATGCGCGATGAGGCCCGTAAAATCATTGAGGCCGTAGGAGTGGAAACGGGCGGCGCCAATATCCAGTTTGCTGTCAATCCAGCGACCGGCGAGCGCGTGGTTATTGAAATGAATCCGCGGGTCAGTCGTTCTTCGGCACTGGCGAGCAAGGCGACTGGTTTTCCAATTGCGAAGATCGCCGCTCTCTTGGCCATCGGTTACAACCTAGAAGAACTGCGTAACGACATCACGGGCACAACGCCATGCTGCTATGAACCTGCCCTCGACTACGTGGTCACCAAAATCCCGCGGTTCGCTTTCGAGAAATTCTCGGGCACCAAAGATCAGCTCACCACACAGATGCGCAGTGTAGGCGAAGTGATGGGCATCGGCCGCACCTTCAAAGAGTCGTTACAAAAAGCTCTCCTCTCGCTCGAGGAAAATGACTTGGGTGCGACGCCGGTGATTTTGGACGAGGCGCTTCTTGCTTCTGGCAATAGCAAGCGCATCTATCACGTTTTTCAAGCTTTCCGCGAGGGCCAAACGGTGGATGAAGTGATGGCTAAAACGGCCATCAATCCTTGGTTCCTCGAGCAGGTTGAAGAGCTCGCGCATTTTGAAAAACATATGCACAACACGCCGCTGACCTTGGAGCTCTTGCGCGCGGCTAAGAAACGCGGTTTTTCCGATGCGGCCATTGCCAAGCAAACCGGCCACTCCGTGGAAGAATTGCGCCAGATGCGTTGGCAGAATAAGATTGTTCCGGCCTACTTTCAGGTCGACACCTGTGCTGGTGAATTCCGTTCCGAGACTCCGTACTTTTATTCCACCTACTTCAGCCCTCAACAAGAGATGAAGCTGGCCCGACCGATGCTGGCCTTGCTCGGCAGCGGGCCCAACCGCATCGGACAGGGCGTGGAGTTCGACTACAGCTGCGTGCGCAGCGTGCGTGAGTTTCAAAAAAATGGCTTGAAAGTGGCCATGATCAACTCGAATCCGGAAACTGTCTCGACGGACTATGACACCTCAGATGCTTTGTTTTTCGAGCCGCTCACCACAGAGAGTGTGCTGGAGATCATGCGTTTTATCGAGCCCATCGGTTTTGTGGCCCAGCTTGGGGGGCAGACGCCGATCAACCTGGCTCATAAATTGGTGAAGGTGGGTCAGAAACTTCTCGGCTCTTCGCTTGAGAGCATCGACATGGCGGAAGATCGCGCTCTGTTCGTGCGTATTTGCCAAGAGTTGAAGTTTCAAATTCCGCGTTCAGGGATGGCCGCGAATTTTGCCGAAGCTTGCACCATCGCCGAGAGGATCGCCTATCCCATTATTTGCCGCCCCAGTTATGTGCTCGGCGGTCGTCGCATGGAAATTGTCGAGAGCGAAGAAGAGCTGAAGGTTTACTTCGACCGTCACGGTTCCTACATTTCCAAAGAAGCTCCTTGTCTAATGGATCAGTTTCTTGATCAGGCCCTGGAAGTCGATGTGGATTTGGTGCGTGGCCCCGATTGGACTGTGATCGGCGGCGTGATCGAGCATATCGAGGCGGCCGGCGTGCATAGCGGGGACAGCATGGGAGTGGTCCCGCCGCAACGTTTGAAAGATGAAACTTGCCGGCGCATTGAAGATCTAAGTCGTCGTTTGGCTGATCGTTTGAATGTTTTGGGTTTCTTGAACCTGCAACTTGCCGTTAAAAACGACGAGATCTTTATGCTGGAGGCCAATCCGCGCAGTTCGCGAAGCGTTCCTTTTATTGCCAAGGCTACCGGCATTCCGCTGGTCGATTTGGGTGTGAAGGGCATTTTGGGACTGAAAGCGAAAGACGTAAAACCCGAGCGCTATGATTGGCATGCAGTTAAAGGTGTTGCTGTTAAGGGAGTTGTCTTTCCGTTTAAAAAATTCCCCGAGGCCGATTCTATTCTAGGCCCCGAAATGAAATCCACCGGTGAGACCATGGGTCGTGGTCCTGATTATGCGGAAGCTCTACTCAAAGCGGTGGTGGCGTGTGATCTGCAACTGCCGACCGAGGGCGAGGTCTTCTTGTCGCTACGTGAGAAAGACAAGGGCGATTTGTTCCCCTTGATTCAGGATTTGCGTCAGATGGGATTTACTCTCTCGGCCACGCGTGGAACTGCGGCCTACTTGCATGAGCAAGGGGTGGAGTGTGAAGCCGTTAAGAAGGTGCATGAGGGGCGTCCCCATTGTGTCGATCGTATTCGTTCAGGTGAAGTCGCCTTTGTGATCAATACCACGTCGGGTCGGACCTCGATTGAGGCCTCCTTTGGTATTCGCCGAAGCTGTGTGGACTATTCGATTCCATGCATCACAGAGAGTGACGCCGCTAAAGCCTTTGTATTAGCATTAAAAAAGCGAAAACAAGGTGACTTTAGCGTGAACCCACTATGAATCTGCTGCAAGTCGAAGGATTGACCAAGTCGTATAAGCGCGGCTTTATTCCGCGCAAAACGGAAGTGCTCAAAGGTTTGAGCTTCTCCGTCCCTGCGGGCACGGTGACCGGCTTCCTCGGTGCGAACGGCGCCGGCAAGACCACAACCATGCGCTGTATTCTTGGCCATGATTACGCCGATGGCGGCAAAGTGGATTTTTTCGGCAAGCCGTTGGATGTGGAAGGTCGTCGGCGCATCGGTTTTCTGCCGGAACGTCCTTATTTTTATGAACATTTAAGTGGTGTTGAATTCCTTGAGTTTTACGCCAATCTCAGCGGTAAGTGGAAAAAGGCCGACCTCAAAGCTCGCATCGATCAGCTGCTGAAGCGAGTGGATCTGACCTTCGCTAAAGATCGTCTGCTGCGTACGTATTCCAAAGGCATGCTGCAAAAGATCGGGTTGGCCCAAGCTCTGGTGCACGAGCCCGAGTTGGTGATTTTGGATGAGCCGATGTCGGGCCTGGACCCCGATGGCCGTATGGCGTTGGCCGATATCATCGTCGAAACGGCAAAGAAAGGCACCGCTGTGTTTTTCACTAGCCATTTGCTGCACGACACAGAACGCCTATGCGAACGCCTGATCGTTATCAAAGGTGGCGCCACTATATATGAGGGGTCTACGGACGCGCTCCTGGATCGTGGCGGCGTTGAGTTTGAGATCAACTTTGTCGAAGGCGGACAGCGCAAGCAGCACAAAGTTCCCACGCAAGAACAGCTACAACCTGAGCTCAAGCGCTTGTTGGCTGCCGGCGCCACGATCATTGAGGTGCGCCGCTTGCGCCCCACCCTTGAGGAGATTTTCGTCAACATGGCCCTGCGCGGATCGGAAGCACGTCCATGAGACCGATCTGGATCCTGGCCAAAAACACCTTTAAGGAAGTGATTCGCGATCGCATCCTGTACGCACTCTTATTGTTTGCGGTGATGTTGATTGGTTTGAGTTTGGCGCTGGGACAGCTTAGCTTTGCCGAGCAAGAGCGCATTTCCGCCAACTTCGGCCTTAGCGCCATCCATCTTGTGGCCATCGCACTCGCTATTTTTATCGGCAGCAACCTGGTTTACAAAGAGATCGAGAAAAAAACCATTCTCACCATTTTGGTCCGCCCCATAAGCCGTTTGCAGTTCATTCTTGGCAAAGCGCTGGGATTGTCCATGCTTATTGCTGCGATGACGGCGGCGTTGGCGGCCATTTTAATGCTGGTCTTCTATGGTCTGAATATGAAGATCGATGAGCGGTTTGCCATCGTGTTAGCCGGGCTCTTCGCGGAAGCTTTGATCCTTCTAGGTTTCACTTTGGTCTTTTCGATGTTTACGAAGCCGCTCTTGGTGGTGTGTTTTTCGGTCGGAATTTTTCTGATCGGTCACTGGCAGGGTAGCTTGCAATTCTTCGCCAAAAAGGCGGAGGGCGGTGTCTTGCCTGCGGTGGCCTGGGTTGTGAATCATGCTCTTCCCGACCTGGATCGTGTGAATTGGAAAGATCTTGTTCTCTACAATCAGCCCATCGATATGCCGGGTAAACTGATGGCTCTAGGGTATGCCTTGGCCTGGTTTGTTTTCTGCGTGTGTATCTCGGCCATGCTGTTTAAGAGGAAAGATGTGGGTTGAAACAGCCCTGGTATTTCTGTTCGGTCTGCTGTGGGGCAGCTTCGGCAATGTGGTGATTCACCGCCTTCCGCTTGGCCTCAGTGTGGTACGGCCGCGCAGTCGCTGTCCCGAATGCGAAAAAATGATCGGCTGGTACGACAATATCCCGGTTTTAAGCTGGGTCTTTTTGCGTGGTCGCTGTCGTTCTTGCAAAAGCCCCATTTCCGCACGCTATCCCTTTGTTGAGCTTCTGACGGGACTTATGTTCGCTGCCATTTACGCGCGCTTTGGTTTCACTTGGCTTACGCTCGAATATCTGATCTTCGCATGGGGTTTGATCGTGGTGTCCTTCATTGACCTCGATCATATGATTCTTCCCGATGTCTTCACGTTATCGGGAGTCGTGATCGGTCTCCTCGGTGCGGCACTGAATCCAGAGCGTAGCTTCCTGTCGGCTCTTACGGGCGTGTTAATGGGTGGGGGCTTTCTCTGGCTCATCGCCTATCTTTATTTAGTCTTCCGTAAAGAAGAGGGCATGGGCGGCGGTGATATCAAACTTCTCGCCTGGATCGGCGCTGTACTGGGCTGGACTTCTGTCCCGTTCGTGATTCTTGCCTCGAGTGTGGTCGGTAGCGTTGTCGGACTCACGCTCGCCGCACGCTCCAAGGCTGGCCTAAAGTCAGTAATTCCCTTCGGCCCCTATCTGGCAGCGGCCGCGCTGCTCTACATGTTGGGCGGAGATAGCTTAGGTCTTTGGTACATTGGTCTGTTTCTTCCAGCCTCGACCTCAGTCAATTGACAAGGTTTTGACGGTCCGATCTAATTTTTAATAGGGTTAAGGGCTTAACGCGGCTTGGGGCAAGTTCCACATGATGTTTTTCCAGTCCAAGAAACTAATCGGACTCGACATTGGCACAGCCAATATCAAAATGGCTGAGCTCGATGTTTCGCGCAAGAGTGCGACTCTGACGGCGTTTCATATTATGCCGACGCCCCCGCGTGCCATCAATGGTGGTGAGATCACGGATCCTGCGGCGCTCAGTGATGCGCTCAAGATGATGGTCGAAAGCAGCAGGACCAAGCGTAAGAACGTTTCGATTGGTCTGTGGGGCACTTCGGTGATCACAAAACGTATCGCCATTCCACAGATGGACGAAAAGCTGGTGGCCGGCCAGATCAAGTGGGAAGCCGAACAGTACATTCCTTTCGACATCAACGAAGTGAACATCGACTTCAAAACTTTGCGCGAGTTTCATAGCTCTCCCGACACGATGGATGTGCTGCTGGTAGCGGCTCGTCAAGACATGGCTTTTCTTTATCAAGACATTGTACAGAGCGCAGGGCTTACATGTGCTGTGATCGACGTTTCTGGTTTTGCTTTTGCCAACTGTTTCCTCAACAACTGGGGAACCCAGAAAGGTCAAACCATCGCTTTGATGAATATCGGCGCCGCGGTAACTAACTTTGTCGTGCTCGAAAACGGTGAAGTCATTTTCTGTCGTGACATTCCGGTAGGTGGGGCCACGTACACTGCGGAGATCGCCAAGGGCATGGGTATCAGCCCCGAAGAGGCTGAGACGATGAAGATCTCTGCCTGCACGGGCCAAGCCGCACCGGATGAAGTGCCCAAGGTCATCGCCAGCACGCACGAGATGGTGGCTGAAGAAGTGCAGAGCAGTTTGGACTTTTTCGTAAACACCACACCAGGGCTTCCTGTGCAGCAGTGTTTTGTCACCGGCGGTGCCTCGCGTACGACGGGCCTGGTGAACTTCATCGGCCAACACAGCAAACTCAGCCTCGAGCGTTTTGATCCGTTTCGAGAGTTGCGCGTGAACGATAGCTCTATGAACCCGGGCTACATCAATGATATTCGCGATTTTGCCTCTATCGCCGTGGGACTCGGTTTACGTAAGGCCGGAGACACATGATTAAGGTCAACTTATTGCGCAATAAGGTGAATGACGGGCCCACACTACAGAGCGTGGGGCCTGGTGGTTCACACGTCGCATCGAGTAGTGGCGCCAGCGCCGAGATGCGCGAAGCGCTGATTAAAGTCGCTTTCCTCCTTATGTTCACCGTGATTCTGATGTTCTTCGAGTCGCAGAATCTACGCAATCTGCAGGCTGAGGCCGTTCGCCTGAGCGTGCGCGTGACCGAGCTCGAGGCTCAAGCGGTCGAGAAGGCGAAAGAGGTTGAAGCTGTAAAGGACATCGAAACCCAGGCCCGCGAACTCGAAGACAAGTTAAAGATCTTGCGATTGTTGTCGCGTCTGCGCTTGCGTGAAGTGAAGACTCTCGACTTTATCCAAAGCTCGATTCCTGAAAAAGTTTGGCTGAAGACCTTGGTGTATGAGTCCGACAAAGACCGCGTTGAATTCGGCAAGTTTAATTTCGCCGGCAATGCCGTGACCACTGAGGACCTGACTGAGTTCGTTAAGCGTTTGGAAGACAGTGCTTACTTGTATGAAGTTATCGTGATGAAGAACCAAGAGGTCCCGATTCCCAGTCAGAAGAACGTGATGCGCGACTTCCAATTCACCGCCCAAGTGGAGGTGAAGCCGTGAACTTCGTCGACCTTATGAACCGTCTTACCACCACTCGGGCTCTGATCTTCGGCATTTTGGTGGCCGTGTTCTATTACTTTGCTGTGTTTGACAGCGGGGATACGCAGAAAGCCATGATCGCGGCTTCGCAGTCGCGTATGACTGAACTGGAGAACGAGATTCAGGAGAGTCAGCGCAAGCTCGACCGCGCTATGGTCTATAAAAAGACCGCCGCCGAAGTCGGCAGCACGATCAACAAGTTATTGAGCCTGATCCCGGAACGTTTCAGCATGCCTGATTTGATGCGGATCGTTTCCAATGAAGCCAAAGTCGCCGGTTCTTCATTAGAAGATATTAAACCGGGTAGCTCAGAAGTCTCTCCGGTCGCCAAAGAGTTTGAAGAGATCAATGTGAGCGTAAACTTAAATGGAAGTTTCCTGCAGCACATGGTTTTTCTGTCCAATCTAACCAAGATCCCTCAGATTTTGATTATCAAGCGCTTTGATTTAAGTGTGGTTCGTGAAGCCAAGGGCGAAGAAGCTGCGGTCGTAAAGATGGCTGCGGATATCGTGGCCTTCCGTTATCGCGGGGCTACCGCGGCGGCCGAAGAACCCAAGCCGCCGGGACAATAGGTGAGTATGAAACGGGATGAAATATTTCAACTGAGCGCCTACATTGTCGCCGCCTCACTCGCGGTGGGGGGCGCCTTTCTGATTTCGTCACGCTTTCTAGCTGTCGCCCGCGCTCAGGATGAAGGGGCCGCGCCCGCTGCGCCGGCGGTTGTAAATGCGCCTCCGGAAACCGCACCGCCGCCAGTAGACTCCACCGGGGCTCCGCCCGCTGCGCCGGATATGCAGACGATGGATGCCCAGACGGCTCAAGCCGTGAGCACGGCGAACACGGGTATCGCGGAGCTCGAGGGCTTTCTGGAGCCGTTCATCTACGACATCGTCAATCGCCGCGATCCTTTTCAAGCGTATGCTGAGTATGTTCCGGTGGACATTGAGGGGCCTCCGCGTGCGATGTCCCCCGCTCAACGTTGGGAGTTGGAGCAGTTGAAGCTGATCGGCATCATGTGGGACATCAAAGATCCCAAGGCCATGTTCCTCGATCCCGAGGAAGAAGTGATGATTCTTGGACGCGACGAAAGTATTGGCAATCGCAATGGTTATATCGCCACAATCCGCGAGGGCGAAGTGGTTGTAGTTGAAGCCATCCGCAAGCGCGGGGACATCATTTACCGCACAAGAGTGCTTCGCATCGAACGCTAAGTCTGCTTAAATAATAAAGATAGGATTCACGCATCAGGGGTGTCACGGATGATACGCTTCATAGCTTCCTTCCTTTTAATCGCCAATCTTTGTTTGCCACTCGTGTCCTGCACTATGGCGCCAGAAGATGAAGATGCTTCCGCCAGTTCGTCGCCGATCGAAGACGATATTGCTGCGGCAGCTGACGACACCTCCGGTGCCTCCGAAGATGGCTTGGAAGACGAGATGGATGACTCTGCACCTGCGGCTGAAGACCAAGCGGCCAGTGAACCTGCAGACGCGGGTGGTGGCGATGAGGATCTTGAGTCTGAGTTTGACGGCGAACCCGAGCAACAGCAGGCCGACGCTGGCGAGGACGCCCTGGAAGGCGACCTTGCGGGTGACGATCTAGAAAGTTCTCCGGCACCGACGGAAGAGACGGTGCAGAGTGACCCCGTTCTGGATGAGCCGGACCTTGCTGAAGCAGAGCCGGTTCCGACACCGGCACCCGTGATTGAAGAAAAAGCCCAAGTGCGTGACATCCGTTATATGGCCAACTCGAGCGGCGGCACTGTGGTGATCGATACGACAAAGCCGGTCTCTTACCAGACGCGTATGAACGCAGCCACTCAGCAGTTTGTAATTGAGATCGCCGGCGTTGAGCTACCGTCCAATTTGCAGCGCCCGTATCTGACACAAGATTTCAATTCTCGGGTGGGCAGTATCAATGCGTATCAGAGCGCTGGTTCCGACACGGCTCGCGTGGTGATTCAACTGAACGGCAACGGTGGTAGCGAACCGGTGGTGCAGCAAGAAGGCACGTCACTCGTGGTGATTCCACCTGCGCCTGCGGCCCCGGTTGCGCAAAAGCCGGCTCCCGTGCCGACGGCTAAAAATGAGTCCGCGCTTTCCGCGCGCACCTTGGATGAGTTTCTCACCGGCAATCAGAGATTTTTCGGTCGTTTGATTTCCTTGCAGGTCAAGGACGCCGATGTACGCGATGTAGTGAACTTTTTGGCGGAAGAAAGCGGTGCCAACATCGTTATGTCCGATGATGTGAAGGGCCGCATTTCCTTGAAGCTACGTCGCGTGCCGTGGGACCAAGCGTTGGTCACTGTGATGCGCACCAAAGAACTGGGTTATGTGCGGCAAGGCAATGTGCTCCGCATTTCGACTCTTAAGGCCCTACAGAGTGAAACCGAAGCCGCCAATAAAATTATCGAGGCGCAAAAGGCTATCGTTCCCGCGATCGTTCAAGTGATTCCGGTCAACTACGCCAACTTGGATGACCTGGTAAAGAACCTAACTCCATTCCTTTCTAAAGACGGCAAAGTTGTGGCGGATAGCCGCACCAACACCATGATCGTGACCGACAAAGCTGAAGCCGTGGATCGTGTACAGAAGCTGATCAAGACGCTCGATATTCAACCGGCTCAGGTGTCGATCGAAACCAAGATCGTCGAGGCGGCGGAGGAATTCTCGAACTTCGTCGGTGTGAATTGGGGATTCTCAGGCGCCGATGTCACTCTGAGCAATGGCTCGGGTTTCCAGGGCGCTCCGGTCAACCTCAATCTAAGCGGTCGTTCAGCCAGTTTAACGCAAGAGTTTGCCGGTGCAGGTCCGTTGGCCTTGAACATCGGCTTAGGTACGGTCGATGTGTTTGGAAACCTGTCGGCCACTTTGTTGCTCGCACAAAAAGACTCCCTTGCAAAGGTGATCTCTTCGCCGCGTATCTCGACCATGAACCGCGAAAAGTCCACCATCCTGCAAAAGGGTGAGAACGTGTCCGTGTCGACTACACGCTCTGAACAGACGGGCGCCATCACTAAGAGTGAAAAGCGCACGCCCTTCACACTGGAATTGGGGGTAACTCCGCAGATCACCAGCGATGGTGCGGTGATTATGGATTTGGAAGTGAAGCGTGAATTCCTGGGCCCGATCGTCGACAACGAAACCAACGCGCGCGCCGTCAACACGCGCCAAGCGAAAACCAAGATATTGGTGCGCAACGGTCAAACCGCGGTCATTGGTGGTATTTACACCAACGATGAGCTCGAAGCGCGCAACGGCGTTCCCGGCCTTATGAATATTCCCGTGCTAGGTTGGTTGTTCAAAAACCGCTCGGTTGAGCGCACGAAAAACGAACTCCTGATCTTCCTCACCCCGCGCGTTCTCGCCGCAGACGAGACCCGCGCGCAAATGGCCTCGGCGCAATAAGCGCCGGGGACCTCAGGTTCGCAAATTACTTAAAACTATTTAGTATTGAAATCGAAGGACATGTCGTAGCGGTCTTTAGGATTGGCAAAGGGACCAAACCAACCGAGGGGACGAGCTTTCACTCTGTAGCGGTAGCTAGAGCCAACGTCTTTTCTGCCAAGATCACCGACGACGAAATAGGGTTGCAAAGTACAGTTTACGTCCGCTGTAGGGAGGCTTAGATCTATGTTCGCTCCTCCTGCCGGAATTTCACCAAATGAATAGTATTTACACTGTTTTTCGACGTCATTGTCCGTATATGAATGATCAAACATCGTAGGCGTGAAAGTGATCGACTTCGTGGTGATCCCTCCCGCCGGGTCCGTGCCGGTGATGGTCAGGTCGATCGCCATGATTGTGATAGTTTCGGTATCGCTGTTGGACATCTGTAAGCGGAACGCGAACCAAGGACCTTGCACATCCGCGCCAGTACTATCTTTCGTCGGACCCAAAATCACGATCGGTTCATTCGGAAGAACCGCCCATGTCGAGGCTTCAGCTGAGCGCGATTTCTTACCACCGCACTGAGCGAGCAATGCCGCAAGTACGATTAAGGTGACCAGTTTCAGGCGGGAAATCCAGGTCCGCATTAGGTGACTCCTCCGGTTGTCTTATCGGAATTATAGCGTCGAAAGTGTACCTCTTGCTTCAGGAACCCGTTCCCGCTAGACCATAGACCTATGGATCTTTTTGAGACAATGGGTGCCGCCCACGCTCCACAGCCCCTAGCCGAAAGACTAAGACCCAAAGAATTGGCCGACTTTCACGGTCAGAAGCAGGTGCTTGCCGCCCTAAAACCTTTCTTAGAAAATCCCGACCGTTTGCCCAACATCATCCTATGGGGACCTCCGGGATGTGGCAAAACCACCTTGGCGCGGCTGCTGGCTCAGCGTTCAAAATCGCATTTCATCAACTTGAATGCGGTTGAGACCGGCGCCAAAGAGATCCGTGAGTTGGGTGAGCAAGCTCATTACCGTAAAATCCAAGGCCAGGGCCAAACACTCATCTTTATCGACGAGATCCATCGACTGAACCGCGGGCAACAGGACGTACTTTTGCCCTTCACCGAAAGCGGCGATTTTGTGCTGGTGGGCGCCACTACCGAAAATCCCAGTTACGAGCTCAATTCCGCCTTGCTCAGTCGGGCCAGAGTGATTGTTTTCCACCGCCTTTCGTTCTCTGATCTCGAAGCCATTTTGCAGAAGGGCTGCGTCGCCCTCGGAGTAGATCCTGAAAGCTTGCTCACCTCCGAAGCCAAGATCGCTCTTTTTGACTTCGTCGACGGTGACGGTCGAAAACTGCTATCGGCCTTGGAGGTCGTGTTCGCCCATTATCAATCGGCCGTGGTGGCCGAAGAAGGGGCGGAGCAGGGGGCTTCCGACGCGGCTGCATTAACAGAGGCCGTATTAGACAGTCGCGTCCCGCGACTTACCCCCGAAGATCTCAGCCGTATTCTACAGAGGCCCTCGCTTCGCTACGACAAAAAGAGCGATGAGCACTACGACACGATCTCGGCTTTTATCAAAAGCGTTCGCGGCAGTGATCCCGATGCAGCTATCTATTACCTCGCCCGCATGCTGGCCGGCGGAGAAGATCCGGTCTTCGTCGCCCGCCGTTTAGTGATCTTGGCTTCAGAAGACATTGGCAACGCCGACCCGCGCGGTCTTTCCGTTGCCGTCGCAGGACTGCAGGCGGTGGAATTGGTGGGTA
Organism: Bdellovibrionales bacterium; assembly: GCA_019637855.1. Lineage (GTDB taxonomy): Bacteria > Bdellovibrionota > Bdellovibrionia > Bdellovibrionales > UBA1609 > JALHOQ01. The sequence goes on along the minus strand of JAHBUX010000004.1, from coordinate 132,409 downwards.
TGCCGGAGGCCGCGATCAGTTTGGCCCAAGTGACGACCTATCTGGCCTGCGCGCCAAAATCCAACGCTAGCTACATGGCCCTGAAGGAAGCTCAGGCGTTGGTGGAGAAAACAGGCACACTTCCTATTCCGCTCGCCCTAAGATCGGCGCGCACGCGCTTGGCAAAAGATCTTGGCTATGGTGAAGGCTATCGCTACGCCCACGACGGACAGACGGGCTGGCAAGAGATGGAGTTTCTACCGGAGCCGCTCAGAGGCAAAATCTTCTTCGAACCTGCGGACCGCGGATTTGAAAAAACCATGAGACAATATCTAGATTGGATGAAGGGCAAAAAAGCGCCCGACCAATAGATTATTCGGGTTCGCGGGCCGCGTGGCAATCCGCTCAAGAAATCTTGAGAACTCTATGAGGCTTTTTATTAGTCCGCTTTCATTGCATAGAAGCAAACGCAGGCTTCGTCACCGTCGGCCTGTTTGGAGTGGCGAGTGTTGGCGGGGATCAAGATTCGATCGCCTGCCCGCAACAGCATGCGATTGCCCGCGATGTCTAAACGCAATTGCCCCGAGACCACAATGCGGACCTCATCAAAGGGATGGCGTAATTCAGACGCCCCGCCACCCTGAGGGATCGTTTCTTCTTGCGGTTCCAGGCCTTCGCTCTCCAGCATCAACGCCATCTGTTGTCGGGTGGGCAGGATCGGGGCTTGCCATCGGCTTACGAGCATTTCAACAGTCTCCTCATCGTCAACTCTCTAAACAGGATTCGCGGAATCAAGGCAAGAACTGTCTCGAAGTGATTCCGCGCATCCGTTTGATACAGGACAATACTCTAAAAATAAGGGCCTCGTCTCAAGTGTTCTTTTCAAGGGGTCGATGGAGCAAATGTGAATATCACGGGGGAACCTTGAGCCATCAACCGGATCCAAATTCGAAGACCGAGCAGCTACTGCAGATCAACGATTTCGTATCCAAGAGCTCGGGTCTTAAGTCTAGGCAGCAGGCCGAGTCGATCGAGATCCTGCAATGCACGGACGGCAAGACGATTCTCTTGCCGATCTCGGACTTGGAAGAGGTCATTCCGCGCATTGATTCCGATGGCCACGTTTTTCTGCAAGTGAACTTCAATTCAGGCAAAAAGATTCTGCTGACTCAGAACTTGATCGGCTTCAAGCCGGCTCCGAGCCGAGGCCTTGATCTCACCAAACTTCCGAAAGTCGTCACCACACCTGATCTTCTCTCTGTGGTGGAGGCTATTGAAGACTCTCTCTCAAGCTTGCCCAGCCAACCTGAAGAGCTCGATGTCCTCAAAAAGGTCTTCGATTCCGTCTTGCGCGGTGCTGAGGCCGTAGGCTTCGACACCACTTCCGAGCGTGTATGGATGCAGAGCCTGGCGCGGAATAACAAAGCCAGCGCTTAATCTCTTGACCTCACAATCCGTATAAGCGATTTTACCCCCTCGTCTGGAATGCTAATGGGGGCATAGCTCAGTTGGGAGAGCATCTGATTTGCATTCAGAAGGTCGCAGGTTCGATCCCTGTTGCCTCCACCAAAAGCTTTCCAGACCACTCAAGAGCCGCTTCAAAAGCGGCTTTTTTGCTTTCTGGGGCCGTATACGGCGATAACCGTAAAAATCCGACACAAAGTGATCAAGCTGCGGGCATATCAGCCGGAAACCACTCAAAAATTCGTAAAAAAATCTTTTGCCGCAGCAGTCCAAGGCGTTGCAATCCCAAGTTAGGTAGTCCATATTCGCGTCTCTCTCGGTTAGGTACGTACTTCCGGAATCTGATTCCGGCGGTGGCGACGGGAAGGCGAAAGCCCGAACGTCTTCGTGACGAGAAGAACTTCGGTTCGACTCACCACGAAAAATCAAAAAGAAATTTTTGAAAAAGCCATTGACCACAAACGGTGCCTGAAATAGAACCCTGAGTTCTCACTTTTGCTCTTTGAAAACTAAATAGCTAACTATCATATGTGATGGGTCTCAAGCTTCGGCTTGAGTAACTGTTAATAACTTTGATAGCGAAATTCATTTTATGTGAATGACGCCAAAACAAAGTCTGAATTTGAAATTTGATTTATCAGATTTTAATTGAAGAGTTTGATTCTGGCTCAGAACAAACGCTGGCGGCGTGCCTAATACATGCAAGTCGAACGAGGAAGTCCCTTCGGGGATTGTACTAGTGGCGCACGGGTGAGTAACGCGTGGATAATCTTCCTTAGAGTGGGGAATAACTAATCGAAAGATTAGCTAATACCGCATAAGACCACAGGGGCTTCGGCTCAAGGGGTTAAAGTCTTACGACGCTCTAAGATGAGTCTGCGCCCGATTAGCTAGTTGGTGAGGTAATGGCTCACCAAGGCGACGATCGGTAGCTGGTCTGAGAGGACGACCAGCCACACTGGGACTGAGACACGGCCCAGACTCCTACGGGAGGCAGCAGTAGGGAATATTGCACAATGGAGGAAACTCTGATGCAGCGACGCCGCGTGAGTGACGAAGGCCTTCGGGTTGTAAAGCTCTGTTCTCAGGGAAAAAGAAAGTGATTGTACCTGAGGAGAAAGGACCGGCTAACTTCGTGCCAGCAGCCGCGGTAAGACGAGGGGTCCAAGCGTTGTTCGGAATCATTGGGCGTAAAGCGGGTGTAGGTGGCTTTGTAAGTCAGGAGTGAAATCCCCGAGCTTAACTTGGGAAGTGCTTTTGAAACTGCAAAGCTTGAATGTGGGAGAGGATCGTGGAATTCCAGGTGTAGTGGTGAAATACGTAGATATCTGGAGGAACACCGGTGGCGAAGGCGGCGATCTGGCCCAACATTGACACTGAGACCCGAAAGCGTGGGGATCAAACAGGATTAGATACCCTGGTAGTCCACGCCGTAAACGATGGATACTTGGTGTTGGAGGTATTGACCCCTTCAGTGCCGAAGCTAACGCGTTAAGTATCCCGCCTGGGGAGTACGGTCGCAAGATTAAAACTCAAAGAAATTGACGGGGGCCCGCACAAGCGGTGGAGCATGTGGTTTAATTCGATGCAACGCGCAGAACCTTACCTAGATTTGACATATATTGGAAGGGTGGCAGAAATGTCCCCGCCCGCAAGGGCCGATATACAGGTGCTGCATGGCTGTCGTCAGCTCGTGTCGTGAGATGTTGGGTTAAGTCCCGCAACGAGCGCAACCCCTATGTTTAGTTGCCAGCATTCAGTTGGGCACTCTAGACAGACTGCCGACGTTAAGTCGGAGGAAGGTGGGGATGACGTCAAGTCCTCATGGCCTTTATATCTAGGGCTACACACGTGCTACAATGGTCGGTACAGAGGGAAGCAAGAGTGCGAACTGGAGCAAATCCCAAAAAACCGATCTAAGTTCGGATCGAAGTCTGCAACTCGACTTCGTGAAGCTGGAATCGCTAGTAATCGTGGATCAGAACGCCACGGTGAATACGTTCCCGGGCCTTGTACACACCGCCCGTCACACCATGAAAGTTGTGCCTACCAGAAGTCGTTGCGTTGACCGCAAGGAGACAGACGCCCAAGGTAGGAACGATGATTGGGGTGAAGTCGTAACAAGGTAGCCGTAGGGGAACCTGCGGCTGGATCACCTCCTTTCTAAGGAGTTCGAATTGATATTACAAATCGCCTAACGGCGGTTCGTAAATGTCAGAAGACTCTTAAGGTCATACCCGTCCATGTGAATGTTAGCTGTTTAGTTTTGAAAGAGTGAAGGCCTGAGGGCCTGTAGCTCAGTTGGTTAGAGCACACGCTTGATAAGCGTGGGGTCAGAAGTTCAAGTCTTCTCAGGCCCACCAAGTTTCGAAAGAGATTTGTAGGGGCCGAAGAAGCGAGTGATCTTTGAAAATTGAATAGCATATTTTTAGATCGATGCTTTGAGAGCAGAGTCTTGCTTTAGCGAGACGAAGTTCAAAAGAGCATTGGTGTAAGGCAAGTAACGAGTTGAATGTCTTCAAGCCGCAAGGCTGTGAAGGCACAATTAAGATTTTCGAGAGATACTGTATTTAATTACGGATCTCAGAATTTTTCTTGAGTTCAATTTTTAGTTAACGATCTGAGCTAGCTATGGAATGCATTTTTCGTAAATCGACCCGCAAGATCGATTTAAGTAATTCTTAGCAAAGCAAGTTTTGATTTTTTGAAGCTACTAAGAGCCTACGGTGGATGCCTGGGCACTAGGAAGCGATGAAGGACGTGGTAAGCTGCGATAAGCTTCGGGGAGTGGCACACACACTTTGATCCGAAGATTTCCGAATGGGGAAACCCACCAGTATATCTGGTACGAAACGCTGAATTCATAGGCGTTTCGAGCGAACGAGGGGAAGTGAAACATCTCAGTACCCTCAGGAAAAGAAATCAACCGAGATTCCCCCAGTAGTGGCGAGCGAACGGGGATCAGCCTAAACCTTGTATACGTGATAGCTTCTAGGCGTTGTGTACGAGGTGTCGTGAGACTTTCAGGGGTAGCTAGAACTGCTCCACGAAGTTAAAAATATATGTTTAGAAGAACGCTCTGGAAAGTGCGGCCAAAGAAGGTGATAGCCCTGTAATCGAAAAGCATATGTCTTCGGGAAGTATCTCGAGTACCACAGGACACGTGAAATCCTGTGGGAATCCGGGGAGACCACTCTCCAAGGCTAAACATTACCTAGTGACCGATAGTGAACAAGTACAGTGATGGAAAGGTGAAAAGAACCCCGAGAGGGGAGTGAAATAGAATCTGAAACCGTTTGCTTACAAGCAGTGGGAGCAGCATGCCCGAATGGGTAAACTGTGACCGCGTACCTCTTGCATAATGAGTCAGCGAGTTATTTTTGCAGGCAAGATTAAGCCGTAACAGGTGTAGTCGTAGCGAAAGCGAGTCTGAAATGGGCGTTAGTCTGCAGGAATAGACCCGAAACCCGGTGATCTAATCATGGACAGGTTGAAGCGCGGGTAACACCGCGTGGAGGACCGAACTAGTTGAGGTTGAAAACTCTTTGGATGATCTGTGATTAGGGGTGAAAGGCCAATCAAACTGGGTGATAGCTGGTTCTCTCCGAAATATATTTAGGTATAGTCTTCGATAAATTCTATCCTGGAGGTAGAGCACTGAATGGGCTAGGGGTCTTTACCAGATTACCAAACCCAATCAAACTCCGAATGCCAGTGATAGTTACTCGAGGAAGCAGACGTGGGGTGATAAGGTCACACGTCGAGAGGGAAAGAGCCCAGATCGCCAGCTAAGGTCCCTAAATATGCGCTAAGTGGTTAACGATGTGGAGCTACTTTGACAACCAGGAGGTTGGCTTAGAAGCAGCAATCCTTTAAAGAAAGCGTAATAGCTCACTGGTCTAGTGGCTCCGCGCGGAAGATGTAACGGGGCTCAAGCGCATTACCGAAGCTGCGGGTTCGATAGGTATTCGTATCTATTGAGCGGTAGGAGAGCGTTCTCGCGTAGGCTGAAGGTCGAGCGACAAGCACGGCTGGACGAACGAGAAGTGATCATGCTGACATAAGTAGCGTGTTAAGACAGGTAAAAAACCTGTCCGCCGAAAACTCAAGGGTTCCTGGGCAAGGATAATCCTCCCAGGGTTAGTCGAGACCTAAGACGAGGCCGAATGGCGTAGTCGATGGATAAACGGTTAATATTCCGTTACCTGTCCTGATGTAAGTATAGGAGTGACGAATTAGGTTAAACCGGCCCCTTATTGGATTGGGGTGTAAGTGGTTAGATGGTCATGTAGGCAAATCCGCATGACTTAACATTGAGCCATGAATGCGAGGGAGCTTGCTCCCGGAAGCGGTTGAAACCATGATTCCAAGAAAAGCTTCGATATGTTGTTAGGACAGCTCGTACCGTAAACCGACTCAGGTGAGTGGGATGAATATTCTAAGGCGATTGGGTTAAAACTGGTTAAGGAACTCGGCAACTTGACACCGTAACTTCGGAAGAAGGTGTGCCACGGTAGGGTTTATAGCCCGAGGTGGTCGCAGAGAAATGGGAGTAGCGACTGTTTATCAAAAACACAGGGCTGTGCAAAGTCACAAGACGACGTATACAGCCTGACGCCTGCCCGGTGCTGGAAGGTTAAGAGGATTGGTTAGCCGCAAGGCGAAGCCGAGAATCGAAGCCCCAGTAAACGGCGGCCGTAACTATAACGGTCCTAAGGTAGCGAAATTCCTTGTCGGGTAAGTTCCGACCTGCACGAATGGCGTAACGACTTCTCCGGTGTCTCAACCAGATGCCCAGCGAATTTGAACTCTCAGTGAAAATGCTGAGTTACCGCAGAAAGACGGAAAGACCCCGTGAACCTTTACTCTAGCTTGGCAGTGATTTTAGATCCGGCATGTGTAGGATAGGTGGGAGCCTTTGAAGCCAGGGCGCTAGCTCTGGTGGAGGCAACCTTGAAATACCACCCTTGTTGGCTTTGAGATCTAACCTGCGCTCTGATCAGGGCGAGGGACACTGTCTGGTGGGGAGTTTGACTGGGGCGGTCGCCTCCAAAAAAGTAACGGAGGCGTACGAAGGTTCGCTCAGCCTGATTGGAAACCAGGCGGTGAGTGCATTGGCATAAGCGAGCTTAACTGCAAGACCAACAAGTCGAGCAGATGCGAAAGCAGGTCAAAGTGATCCGGTGGTCCCGTGTGGAAGGGCCATCGCTCAACGGATAAAAGGTACTCCGGGGATAACAGGCTGATTCCGCCCAAGAGTTCACATCGACGGCGGAGTTTGGCACCTCGATGTCGGCTCATCTCATCCTGGGGCTGGAGCAGGTCCCAAGGGTATGGCTGTTCGCCATTTAAAGAGGTACGCGAGCTGGGTTCAGAACGTCGTGAGACAGTTTGGTCCTTATCTTCTGTGGTCGTAGGAAATTTGAGTGGAGCTGTCCTTAGTACGAGAGGACCGGGATGGACGAACCCCTGGTGTTCCTGTTGTCGCGCCAGCGGCATTGCAGGGTAGCTATGTTCGGAATGGATAACCGCTGAAAGCATCTAAGCGGGAAGCCAACCACAAGATTAGATTTCCCTGGAACTTCGGTTCCCTAAAGACTCGTTCGAGACTAGGACGTGATAGGTGGCGGGTGTACGTCAGGCAACTGATTCAGCCGAGCCATACTAATTGGTCGTGAGGCTTCTTTAGTTTCTTAAGTAAGAAACTAACTCCGAGTGACATCGTGCTTCGATTCACTTCGGATTTCAAAAGTCGAAACTTACTTTGTTAGGAATGACTTAAATTGAGCAGCGAGTTTGCTAGCTCTTACAAAGAATATGCTATTCAAGATTTTTGCTGGTGTCTCTAGCGACGAGGCCACACCTGATCCCATCCCGAACTCAGAAGTTAAGCTCGTCAGCGGCGATGGTAGTGCAGTGGTGACACTGTGGGAGAGTAGCACGATGCCAGCTTTTTTTTGTGATCCCGATTAGGCAACTAATCGGGATTTTTTTTGCCTAAAATTCTGCTCTAAAATCTTTTGTTTAACCTTTTGCTGAGCGTTCTCCTGCCAGGCCGATGCGTGCTAGTTCTCCAAGTTTTCCGGAAGCTTGGGCTGTGGAGGTAAGGATGTTTCGTTACGAAATTTTGTTCATGTGGGCATTTCCACGTATATGACGGTGGTTTGTAGTGGTATTTATAGCCGCGATGAAGGGGGGCTTCATGACACAACTTTTTGGTACAGTGTTGATTCCATTTTTGATGGGGTCGGCGTGTTTTTCTTCCGATCAGGGCGCAACTCCAAGTGTGAGTTGCCGTTCGAACTATGACTGTCGGGCAGGGGAGATGTGCTATGGCGGGCAGTGTGTCCGGTCCGTTGGTGGGGGCTGTTCGAGCAATCTCGATTGCCGGCCGGGAGAGGTCTGTCGCTTGGGTCGCTGCGGCCGCATTTAGCCGCAGCTTAGATCGCTGATTAGTTTTTGTTCGGGTTGGTCGATGTGATCGTTGCTGTGATGACCGTTTCTGTGCGGGTCGTGATCACAATCTTTTCGACTGTAGCCAGATAGCGTTTTGTGGCGGCCGGAAGGTCGTTCCAAATGCGAATGGCTAGAATCAATCCGACAACAGCGAAAGGGGCCATGAATAATGGCCAGAAATACCAGCTTTCGGAAATCAAAAAGCCTAAGCACAACGATTGAAGACCGCTTCCTAAATAGACAAATCCATCCACAATGCCTGAGGCGGTGGCCGTGGCTTTTCGGCCACCGAAGTCAGCAGCGGCGGTTCCAGACATTAGTGAGTGCACACAAATCACTGCAGCGGTCATTACCAATGCACAAAGAGCAACCACGGCGGGAGCTTCGAATAAGAAGATAGCCATCATAATTGCCGAGACCAAAATAACGGCTTTTGCCAGACCCACCGGAGGGCCACGGCGGCTTTGGAAAACCTTGTCAGAGAGAAATCCCCCCGCAAATCCGCCGGCGATACCGAAGAAACAGAGCAGCAAGCCCCAGTGTTTGGAAAATATCTCGGCTCCTACCTGTGGGACCTCGGCAGCAAAGACTGTGTACCACTGCATAATGCCGTTGCGGATAACTCCCCCGGTGAATTCAATGGCAGAAACAATCAGCATCGCTCGGCTGGTAAATACGCGATGCAGAAGTTCTTTGATGGTGAAGTCCTTGTCCATTTCGCCTGAAGAGGCGTCATGGGTGTCGAAATCCTCATAGCCAGCCTCTCCCGGGGTGTCGCGGATCAACCACATATCAATCAGCGCCCAGATAATAAGGAGGAATGAGGGAATAAAGAAAACGAGCCAAGTGGCGTCAGTGACGCCGGTGTCCACGGCGAAGAGATATTGGAACACTTTGCCTAGAGCCGAGGGCTCTCCGTCCGGATGAACCTTTGAGGCGTCGACGATCGCTCGGCCCCAGTCGAAAGCGAAGTACACGCCAAAAGAGATCAAAGTACCGAAAATAGCGCCGAAAATGCCGCGCTCACGCACATGGAACCAGTAGGCCTTCACTTTGATAATGGAAACGGCGCCGTAGCTCTGAAAGAACATGTTCAGCGCGTACAGGACGGAAAAGGTGACCGTGAGATTGGTGTGCAGTCGGTCATGCAAGAAGAGGTAGGTCACAAGGCCCATAGCCATGTTGGCCAAGCAGGCCCCAAGAGCAGCGATAATAATGCCCTTTTTTCCGCCGATGCGGTCGACCAGTGGGCCGTTGAGTAAGAACGATAGGCCGTAGGTGATCGTTCCCGCAGCGAAAATGATACCGAAGTCCTCCTTGGTCATCGCATTGCCTAAAGCGTTTTTGGAGACGTTCAGGTTGTAGCGCGCCATGTAGAGGAATGCGTAGGTCATCCCCAGGGGAAACCAGTTCACGAACCGGCGCATGATAAAGGCACGGCTGTGATGAAGGGGATTGTGACGGAAATAGATCGTGATGACTGCGACGAAGCAGAGGCCGACTAAAAATAAATCCATAGGCACCTTCTAGCCAGGTGCCTCGGTGCTTGGCAAGGGCGGCCTGACAGTGAAGGCGCTGAAAACGGTTATAGTTTCGTTGGTTTAAATTTTAATCTCAGGAGAGAAATCGCGTTAATTATTTGAGGGCCTCGCGGACATAGGCGGAAGCCGTGTCCATGAGCCATACGATGACAGCGATAACTAAGACAATACAGCCGACTTCAGGCCACAGGGCTTGGCCCTGATATTGGATGAGGAGGGTGCCGATACCGCCTCCTCCGACAAGGCCGATGACGGTCGCCATGCGGACATTGGTGTCCCAGCGATAGACCGTCATTGCAATGTACGGAAGCACGATCTGCGGGACCACGGCGTACCATACGGTTTGAATGGCATTTGCTCCGGTAGAACGGATGCCGTCGATCGGTCCGTCGCTGACGGACTCTATGATTTCAGAATAGTATTTGATCAGCGAGGCGATGGAGTGAACGGTGAGCGCCAACATGCCCGCAAAAGGACCCACCCCGACCCATACAGTGAAGATCAGAGCCCAGATGAGGGGCTCGATGGAACGTGAGAGATTCAAGAGCGCTCGCAAAACCGCGTACACCGCTAGCGCCAATGGACCTTGCATCAGGTTCTTGGCGGCGAAGAACGCCAGAAAAAAAGCCGCCGGTATTGCAAGCACCGTGGAAAGAAATGCGATGAAAATCGTTTCTGCGGCTAGCGCCAGGGCGCGCGGAAGCAAATTGAAGTTGGGTTGTGACAATCCGGACCACAAGCGCCAGGCGCCTTGCAAACCATCGGCGTCGAGCAGATCTCCGATTGAACTTTCTGTGACACGCACGCTGACGACGATAGTGAGCGTGAAAACGATCACCACCTGCCATAGCCAGGGAGATCGGCTCCACGGTCGTGCGGAGAGTTCGAGTTTGCGAAGGGGTGAGGCGAAAAGGGCGTCACCCGGCGTGGTCCAACCGCGGAGATTGGCGACGAGCGCAACGATCGCCATGACTCCGGTAAGTAGAAGGCTGAATGTGGCGTAGTGCGAGAAGTTCTGGATAAAATCATCTTGCGTGAAATGAAATGCGGAAACACCCATAGCGCCGAGGGCGTCGGCGAACAGGGCTACCCCGTATGCGAAGAAGAGCGTATCGAAGATCAACTTGCGTAGCGGCCAGCGCTCACTGGATGCCGACATCGCGGGCCTCCTCGCCATAGATGCGCTGAAACCAGGCGCGGTCGATCTCTTCCGGGCGACCTTCAAAAACCAAACGGCCTTCTTTGAGAGCGATCACGCGAGTGGCGTACTCGCGCACTAAACTGAGATAGTGCAAATTGCAAATGACTGTGATGCCGAGTTCGCGATTGGCCTTGCGCAAATAGTCCATCACCGAATGAGACGTGGCCGGATCCAAACTGGCCACCGGCTCATCGGCCAATAGGAGTTTGGGTTTTTGATAAAGTGCGCGGGCGATGGCCACCCGTTGCTGTTGGCCGCCGGAAAGCTGATCACAGCGCACCCGCGCTTTGTCGGCGATACCCACGAGCTTAAGAAACTCTAGGGCCGCCTCGCGCTCGGTTGAGGAGTGCAGGCCGAGGAGACTTTTCCAAGTGGGTTGATGAGCGAGTTGGCCAGTCAGCACATTGGTCAGTGCACTTAAGCGCGGGACCAAATTGAACTGTTGAAAGATCATCGCCATGTCTTGGCGCACAGAGCGTACCTCGGCGCCTTGCAGAGTCTCAATACGGCGGCCGGCGAAATCGATCTCCCCGTAACTCGGATCGACCAGTCGGTTGAGGCAACGTAACAATGTGGTTTTGCCCGAACCGCTGAGGCCAATCACCACCAAAAATTCGCCTGCATCGACGGAAAAGCTAACATCGCTAAGGGCTTTTGTGCCATTTGGATAAGTCTTACCTAAACTGCGCACGTTCAGCAGCGGTGAGCCACTGGCACTCATTTCTTCAACTCGTTATCGATGGCGCTCAGAGCTTTCACCATGTCGCGTGTGCTGTCGTAGTCTTTATCGGTGATTGGCTGGAGAGCTGTAACTGAGCTTAGCTTTTTCAGTGCATCCAAGCCTTCGGGCGTGGCGGCAAATTTAATTAGCGTGTCCACGATCTTGACCTTCATGTCTTCGGGCATATCTTTACGAAACACGATGGGGTCATTGGGAATGGAAGATGTAAGGGTGACAATTTTGACTTTCTTTTCCACGTCGGGATACTGCGCTTTTACCAAGCGGCGCGCGTCTTGGATTTCGCCCTCTGCAGGCGGTGAGTAGAATGTGGCGCCCGCATCCACTTGGCCCTGATAGATCATTGAGATAACGCTGTCGTGGCGCATGGCGAACACGGTCTCTTTGGGCTTGATGCCCTTGTCCTTCAAGTACTTCATGGGCAGCAGATAGCCAGAGACTGAGGACGGATCGACGAAGGCCACCTTTTTGCCGTTAAGGTCTTCAAGCTTGTTGATCTTGCCGCCCACTTTCGCCAGGAACTGAGCTTCGTATTTTGTTTCTCCGAAGCGCACGGTCACTAAGCGGGCTTCGGCGCCATACTTTTCATGAGCCAGAACATAACCATAAGGATTCAATGACGCCACGTCCGCGCGATTGGTTCCGAACGCCTCGACGACCGCGATGTAACTCGGAGGAATGGCCACTTTGAATTTGTAAGGCGTATTGGCTTCCATATAGTTTTTTAAAACCTTGGAGGTGTCTTCGAGAAGCTTCACATCGACCGAGGGGACAAAGAAGAATTTCACCGGATTTTCAGTGCTGCCGAGCTCGGCACGTTGACGCGTGCAACTTACGGTGAGGGTTAAGAGGAGCGGGAGAACCAACCATCTCACGGAGAGAAAACCTCCAGCAAAGGAGCCCAGGGTTTATCGCTGGCCGGAGAAGATAAGATCAATGTGCGGCCCAGCTCGAGCAGCGTGTTGCGAGTTTTTCCGTCCTCGATATTGTATTGGATCATGGCGCCTCGTTTGCCGTTTTCTTCCCAGGCGACGACCAACACTTCCATGCGGTGCACGCCCTTCGGATTCTCTTTTAGCGGAATCTGAATCCGCTGCAACCAGGTTTTTGTCTCTGCCGTGCCTCCGATGATCACAATGTCCTTTACTTGCGCCCAGGACGCGGGGAGTTTTCCGCTGGCCTCTAAAGCTTGCACGTCGGCGGCCCATTGACGCTCGAGGCGTTTATACAGCGGGGCTTTGCGCGCGCTGTACATGTCCAGCAGTAGGAATGCCAGAAGGCCGGTGGCGGCGCACATCAAAAGCAGAGAGAAGCGTTTGGTATTCATCGTAGGCATTGTAGCCATAGAATGTCGCCAAGGCACGAAATAGACAGTGGATAGGCGCTAGGAGATAGGCAAATTGCCCAGTTCTGCCAAGGGGTTGGCTCGCATTCGCTGCATGGCATAGGCTTTGGAATTCTGAGCTGTACGGGAGGGAGCTTAACTATGCTGCGTTTTACGCCACTTCAGCTCTTATTGGTTGTTTTTATAACAGGTTGTTCCGGTGTGCGCTTTCAGGCCCCGACCGCACAGGGCTGCGCTGCCACCAATCAAACCTACGGGATTGGTGCCTGCCGCAATGCCGTTAACGGTGGATTGGATTTCGACTACAGCGTGCAAACCGGTGAAGTGGACCTGCTCTTCGTCGACGACAATTCCGGCTCGATGTACAGTGAGCAAGAAAAGATGGCCAATCAGTTTCCTGGCTTTTTGGATTCACTTTCTGATTTTTCTTATCAGATCGCGATCACCACTACCGACGTGGATAGCAGTGCGCCCGGCAAGGACGGTCGTTTTTTGGATTTCGGTGGCCAAACAATTCTGAAGAATGATTCGCGTCAGAGGGATTCGCTGCACGCCGCGAACATTTTAAAGTTCCAAAACACCATCAAGCGAGCAGAGACTCTGCAGTGCCCGAGTGGACCCGGCTGTCCCTCCGGCGATGAACGTGGAATCTATGCTTTAAACCGAGCTTTGGAGCGCCCTGAGAACTCCTCATTTTTCCGTAAAGGCGGTCATCTGGCCATTGTGATTCTTTCGGATGAAGACGAACGCTCCTCCGGCGGTGGCGCCGCCGGTTCGGAGATCAATGGCGGAGCTTTGAGCAGCGCCTATACGGCTCAGCATTATGATTTACCTTCGACGTTTGTGGCCAATAGCAAGGCTTATTTGCCCGCGAACAAATCGGTGAGTGTGCACTCCATTATCATTCGTCCTGCTATTAACGGTGCAGGTGCGGACACAGCCTGCTGGCAACAGCAGAATAGCCAAGGTGGTGGAGTGAAGGGTTTTTATGGAACCCAGTACGCCTTGTTGAGCTTTCCCTCACAGGCACTGCAGGCGTTGGGTAACATCGTGACCGGTACCGTGGGCAGCATATGCTCGTCGAACTTTACGCAAGAGATGGGAAATGTCGCTGCCAACATTCGGGCGGAACAGCTACAGCTGCCCTGCACTCCCGATGAAAGCAGTTTGAAGGTGAACTATTCACCCGCACCGTCTCAAGCGACGGCGTTTGAAGTCGATGCATCCAATCGTTTGAACTTTCAACCTGGTTTGCCGGCCGGCACGCGCGTGAATCTGAAGTTCAACTGTCCAAAGTAAATTTCAAATCGAAGCAGGTCTCGCCGCGCGCGCGGTATTTTCTCTCAAAGTGCGTGCGGTCCACATGCTCTACGCCCAGTTGGCGCTTTTCCAGCAAACGAAATCCCCAAACTTCCGCCAGGCGTTCGGCCGCCTCAGTGGCGTACCACTCTAAGTTGGTGGCGAGGGTCAGTTCGGCGCCAGGTTTCATCTTTTGTTTGAGCTGGGAAAGAAACGGGCTGTTGTGCCAGCGCAAATTCGCGTGTTTGGTTTTTGGGTATGGATTTGGGTAGAGCAAGAAGACGCGTTCTAAACTTTCCGTCTTTAACAAGTGAGTGACTACAGAGATCGCGTCGGCTTGAAGAATGATTAAACCTTCCAGTTCGGGATGTGCTTGCTTGCGCTGTTCAAGGCCAGCAAACTTGGCGTGTGTACGCTCGACAGCTAATAGGGTGCGCTCGGGATGGCGGGTGCAATACTGAATGGCATGCAGGCCGCGGCCCGCGCCGATCTCCAAGTCAAGCGTCGGCGGCAAGGGGGGCGCCACGTCTAAGTGTTGAGGGCGCGGAACGCGCTCGGGTTTGAATTCTCGCACGCCTTTCCCGTACCAAAGGTTGCGGGTGAACGCAAAGGCGCTTAGGCTTAAAACCAATGGCGAAGCCTCAACGCATTCTGGTGCTTGTGCACCCTCAGTTTGACCCGCGAAAAGGGGGGCGTACGCGCTCGGCCACCGAGTACGACGTATGGAAAGCCCTATGTCGCCTTGGCCATGCGGTTGAGATTGCGCCTGCTGAATCTGATTTGAAAGCTTTTGATCGACAGCTGGCTCGCTCCAATCCCTCCCTGGTGTTCAATCTATTGGAGGAGTTTCGCGGTTGTGGCGTTTTTGATTTTCATCTGGTCACCTATCTGGAAGCGCTGGGTGTGCCCTATACGGGTTGTAACCCGCGCGGGCTGATTGTGACGCGCAATAAGCTATGGACCGCGCATATTGCGCGCGGGGAGGGGCTTTCAGCGCCGGCTTCACGCTTGGTGCACGGCAAGCGGAGTTCGTTTGCGGCAGAAACAGGTTTTCCTCTCTTGGTGAAGTACAATCGTGAGCATGCCAGCATGGGCATGACTCAGGCCAATGTGGTGCGCACCCGGGCGCAGTTGACCCGGTCATTGGTGCGTCTCCAAGAGCGTTTTGATGGCGATGTGCTAATGCAGGAGTTTATTCCGGGTAAAGAGATCTCCGTGGGCCTATGGGGTAATAGCAAGCCGGAAGCCTTAGCGCCGTGGCGGTTGAATTTACCTTCAGTCAATGACATCGCGACAGAGCGAGTGAAGTTCAACGCTCGCTATCGTTTTAAAAAAGGCATTCGCGCCACCCGCTGGATCGATGCGTCGGCGGAGAAGAATTTAAAAGAAGAAGCTCGGCGGCTTTTCATGCTGTTCGATATGAATGGTTATGCGCGCCTGGATTTTCGTATCAATGCGGAGGGCAAGCCATTCTTGATCGATGTCAATGCCAATCCCTGTTTGGCGAAGACCGAAGATTTTGCCACTGCCGCGCTGGCGGGCGGTGTGGACTACGCACAGGTGATTCAAAAGATTGTGCAGTTGGGCTTGAACTATCGCCCCCGTCAGTAGTTGTTAAAAAGAACCACTCACGGATTGGGCTTTTGTTTTGATCTGCCCTACGCTGGCAGTCGTTGCAAGCGCACTTACAATGTTTTGCGGGTCGAGTTCTAGTAAGGCCGAATCGGCGCTGATCGTGATGTTGCCATTAAAGGCCAGCGTGATTGATTCACTGCTGGAGAAAATCCCGTTGCCGTTGATCAGATACGCGCTTTGGCCACTGGCGCAGCTGGCGTTGGCCACTAGTTCTACGCGCGCGTAGGTTCCCGTCGGTAGCGAGACTTCGCGCACATCTCCGCCCATGGCATTCATGAATACTTCGGTGGAGGTCAAATCGACTGAAGTGGCAGAAATGTCCCCGGCGTTCTCTTTGAGATTGATGCGGGTGAAACACATCGAAAGCGAGGAAACTGTGCCGGCACTATAAGGTGCAAAAGCGATTTGTACGAAAGGGTCGCTACTCGAAGAGCCTCCACCCACGTCACTGCAGGCTTGGCCCATGGCAATCACCCCGGCGGTCAGAGCTAACAGACTGATCCCTATAAACGTTTGATTGGAGGCCATAAGCCAATGGTAAACGCAATCGACGTGGCTTGGAACGGGGATTGTACATAAGCCTTAGCAAACACGACTGTGGCGCCGGGGCATATGGATAGGTTCCATTTGAGTGCCCTATGAGCCCCCAAATGGCGCTCCTGTGTAGAGGTTCGACAAATGAAACTGGTCCTATTCCTATTCACGTTTGTTCTTACGCTGGTGCTTGGCCCGGGCGCTTTGGCGGCCACGACGCCAGCGATGGGTACGAAGGTTATCATTCAAGTGGACTTGAGCGCGCGCATGTTGCGGGTCGAAAAGCTCAGCGGTAACACTAAAAAGCACTTGGACTCGCGCACGCTTCCGGTAGTTAAAGATTCCATGAAGGCGGGTTGGCACCGCCCTTCCAGTGTGAAGCAAGTGTATCGCCCAACTAGAAACGGCACGTACTTGGAAAATATGATTTCATTCAATGGTTCGCGCTCGTTGCGTTCCAGTCGTTACTTCGAACAGATGGCCACGGACAAAGTGCAAACCAGCGGTACAATTATTGTTGAACCGGACTTCGGCATGATCCTGTTCGACACCGTGAAGCGCTACGGGACGTCGAACACCTGGATTTATATTCGCAAGTAATTTTCATCTCCACAGACCTATGGTACGGTTCAAGCCGCGGGGTGAAAATGCAAGCGGCCGAGTCGCTAAAAGTTGCGGTCATTGAAGATGAGCCGGAGATTTTGGATCTCACCGTCAACTATCTCCGCTCCAGTGGCATGCAAGTCGAAGGTTATTTGCGCGCCGATGAAGCTCTGCCCAGTATGGTGCAAAATCCTCCCGATGTGATCGTGGTCGACAATCTTATGCCCGGGCTTTCCGGCGATGAGTTTGTTCGTCGGCTGCGCAGCGAGCCCAATGTCGAAAATGTTCCCATTATTATGGTTACGGCGCAGCGGACGGAAGATGCGATTGTGAAGTCCTTTGATTGTGGCGTGGATGACTACGTTACTAAGCCTTTTTATCTAAAAGAGTTGTTGTGTAGGGTGAAGGCGGCCACTCGTCGTGCACAGATCAATGAAACTCAACCTCTGCTTGAACTAGATATGGTTGCTCATCGGGTCATGATGCAGGGCGAAGAGGTGATCTTAACACTGACTGAGTTTAAGCTGCTGCATCAGCTCTATACCAACCTCGACACCGTTCAATCGCGCGAGAACTTACGGCATGTGGCCTTGAGTCATGATCATGTTACCGATCGTACCATCGATGTTCACATTGCCTCGCTTCGTCAGAAGCTGGGGATTGTTGGTAAGAATATTCGCACCATCCGTGGCGTTGGCTACAAGATGACTTCTTTTTAGGCGCACAAGAATGAAGCAAAATCCTTTTTGGCATGATGGTCTTCGGTTTGAATGTCAGGGCTCTGGTAAATGCTGTGTGTCGCACGGCGGTTACGGGCATGTTTATCTGACCTTGGAAGATCGGCGTCGAATGGCCAAACAGCTCGGTTTATCGACGACCGCTTTCACCCGCCGCTTTTGTGATCAGAAGAATGAGGTTTGGAAGCTAAAAGATGGGCCGACGACGGCTTGTCCGTTCCTGCAGGAGCGGAAGTGCGGGATTTATGAGGCGCGGCCCACCCAATGTCGAACATGGCCTTTTTGGCCGGAAGTTTTGCAGCCGCGCACCTGGATGCGCGATGTAATGAGTTTTTGCCCCGGCGTAGGCAAAGGCAAGCGCTGGAGCAAAGACGAAATCGAACAGCAGTTGAACATGCAAAAGAAAAGCGAATCTGAATACGGTTCTTAAGAACACGTTGACAATCTAACAGAGCAAGTTTGCAATCCTTTAAACACCAGTTCTTACCCAAGGAGTTTAATCATGCGCGTGTTTGTTCTGATTGCCGCTGCTCTTTTCAGCAGCTCTGTTTTCGCTTCTAAGGCCCGTGTAAATTCGCTTCAAGGCGCTAACCACCTGGTTGATACCCAGACGGTGTTCACGGCTCCTTCACATATGCTCTTGTTGAGCCCGTTTTTGACTTATGAAATGGGTGCTGCCGGTGCCGGCGCTGAGGGCGGTATCATGCGCTCGCTCAGCAACGGTTCCAAGTTGCTTGTTTACTTAGGTCACCAGAACACGACCGCATTCAATGGTTTGGCTGATATCCGCACGGCTCAAGGTTACGTGAGTCAGAACAACCCGATCGAAGTTTTGTACGGAATGAACAACATGGCCTTCGGCGCTTCGTTGTCCATGCTCGACAACAAAACCAACAAGACCAAAGAAACCGGCGTTATCCTCAAATGGGGTATGAACTTCGGTGATGACTGGGTTTACGCTCACGTCCACGCCATCTCGACCGCACAAGAAGTTAACGGTACGAGCACTGATAAACTCAATGCTGGCCCCTATTTCAAAGTCGGTGGCAGCCACGCTATGGACAACATGCGCGTGTTTGGTGAGTTGAACATCGGTTCAGGTAAAGACGAAGTCAGCAGCGTTAAGTCGAACATCAGCGACACCGCCGCTACCGTTGGTATCGAAGATCGCTCTTTGAAAACGGACACTGCCGATATCTATTACGGTATCCGTGCCAACTACTACGAGCGCAAAACTGGCGATGCTAAAGCTTCGGGTTACAACCTCCCGGCTTTCATGGGTATCGAGTACACGGCCACCACTTGGGCTGTTGTGCGCGCTTCCGTGTCGCAGAACATTTTGCTTGGCCAGACGAAGACGACGACTGCCGCCACTCCGCCTGTAACTACCGAAGCTGGCATTGCTAACGACACCGCGGTATCTGCCGGTCTTGGTTTGAAGTGGAACAACATGGTTCTTGATGGCTCGTTGACCGCTGCTAG
Organism: Bdellovibrionales bacterium; assembly: GCA_019637855.1. Taxonomy (GTDB): domain Bacteria; phylum Bdellovibrionota; class Bdellovibrionia; order Bdellovibrionales; family UBA1609; genus JALHOQ01. The sequence continues at coordinate 113,394 of JAHBUX010000004.1, read as the reverse complement.
CAACGGTAACATCAACGGCAACCAGTTCTTGTCGCAAGCTTCGTTGACCTACACGTTCTAATTTAAGGGGGGAGCATGACAGCGACTTTAGTACGCGCGTTGCTCCTACCTGCAGCCGCACTGAGCTTGCTCAGCTGCGGCGGCAACGGTGGAGAACCGATGAATGCAATGACCGCCGGGCAGATTTTGGGGAACTTTAACAATATCCTCAAAGCTATGCCGCGTTCGGGTACAGTGAATCTACCGATGGCAGGTGCCACACTGGATTCCAAAGTAACCACCATGGCTATCGATTGCGAAACTGTGACTCCGAATCCGATCGTCGATGCCGACGGTGATGACATCGCCGCGGAAAAAACCTCTAAGTTTGATTGCACGGACTCCACTGTGGGTGGGTCTAAGCTCACGCGTATAGGTTCATACACGGTGAAGGACGAGGATGACAGCGTGGATTTTCCGGAAAAGGGTTTTTCAGTAGACTTCGCGGTGACCAAGTTCAATTCGACGAACACATCGGATAGCTCTGAGACGGATAACTCCTATGTTGGCAAATGGGTTTATACCGGTAGCGGCGGTTCGCTGAAATCCACTTCGGAGTTCGACGGCCACTATCGTTATTACTCGCCCGCCGATAGCTATGACATCGACTACGACTATAACTACACCTGGAGCTGGACAAGCACTCCGACCAATGCAGCCGCCCCCTGGGATGCGGGTTCGCAGGACTTCTCCGGTAGTTATTCGCTTTCAGGTAAGTTTATGGCCGAAGACGGTCAGGGTAACCACTTCCAGCAAAATGGCACTTGGGTTATTTCCTACAAGAGCAAAGACCTGAAGTACGATCAAGCGGGTGGTTGCACGTTTTACTATCGCTCGGGTTCCATTGTGATCAATGATGGAAACTCGGACTATGAAATCCGTTACGCCTGCAACTCGGCCGATCTCTATGTGAACGGAGAGAAGTCGGATATTTGGACTGTTCAGTAACTGCTTTTTGTTAACTGTGTTTCTGGATAGCACCGGCCGCAAGCCGGTGCTATTTTTTTAAAGACGTACACGAATTGCTCGTTGGAAAACGTCTGTAAAGCCACGGGCGGGCCGGCCAGTTTCACTTTGCCTTCTTGGTATGCATGTTTGATAGTGCCTACGTCTAAAGGAGGATCTATGAAAATCAATCGTACAGGTTCGGCATTTTGGAGTGGTGGTCTTAAGGACGGTCGCGGAGCGATCTCCACGGAGAGCGGGGCTTTGAAAGAGTACCCGTATGGTTTTGCCAGCCGTTTCGAGGGCGTCAAAGGCACAAACCCCGAGGAGCTTTTGGGCGCGGCCCACGCCGGTTGTTTTACCATGGCGTTGTCGTTGATTTTAGGCGAAGCGGGCTTGCGTGCGGATAGTCTACAGACTTCGGCCAATGTGACCCTTGAGAAAAGGGGCGATGGCTTTGAGATCACGGCTGTTCATCTCACTCTGCGCGGCAAAGTGCCTGACACCGATCAGGTTAAGTTCTTAGAGTTGGCGCAAAAAGCAAAGGCCGGCTGCCCGTTGTCGAAGGTGATCAATGCCGAGATCACTCTTGATGCGAGTCTTGAACAGATTTAAAGCAAAGGCTCTGCAAGGCGTGCCACATCTTCTAGCAGACGATGGGTGCGCCCCTGATAGGATTTAAGGTCTAGGCGGCTCGCTTGATCCAAGTAGCTTTTTTGTAAAGCTCTTAAGTCTTGAGTGAAAGCTTTGTCGTAGATGCTTAGGGTAATTTCAAAATTGATGCGCAGACTGCGGGGGTCCATATTGAGTGAACCGAATAGGCTGACTTCCCCATCAATCGTGATCGACTTCGTGTGTAGCAGGCCGCCATTGTACAGTTGCACATTGACGCCTGCTTCTGCCAACTCTTGCAAGAAAGCGCGACCTGCGTATTGAATCAGCCTTGAATCCACTTTGGCGGGAACAATCAACGTGGTCTTCACGCCCCGCCGGGCGGCCCCGGTGAGAGCGTAAAGCAAGGCTTCGCTTGGCACAAAGTAGGGTGTGGTGAGGATGAGCTCTTGGCGAGCGCAGTACAGAGACAAAATAAGAATTTCTTCGATAGGGGCAGACTTGATGGCAGGGCCCGAGGGCAGACATTGGATCTGCGTGCTGCCACGTTGGGCACTGTTGCGAAACGGGGCCGACTGCTGCAGTGTTAGGAAGTCCTGGCCAGTCTCTGCACTCCAGTCGGTTAAAAACACAAAACTCAGGGCTTGCACTGCCGGACCGCGTAGGCGGCAAAGGGCATCGACCCATTGGCCTACATGGGCTTCGCGCTTGAAGAAGATAGGGTCGGCCAGGTTCATGCTTCCTGTGTAAGCAAGGGTCCCATCGATCACCATGATCTTGCGATGGACGCGCAAATCGGGGCGAGCGATCAATGAACGCAGGAATCCGGAGGGAAGGGCGGCTCTTAGATCGACGCCGCCTTCTTTCAATCGTCGCGCCATTTCACCTTTTAAAAAGCGGTCGCTTCCCATCTGATCGACCAGGACTCGACAGCGTACTCCACGCTGGCTGGCGCGAATCAGGGCTTCTCCAAACAGATCAGCACGGCCTCCGTCACTCCAGATGTAGAACTCCATGTCGAGAGACTCTTTGGCTGCGTCGATATCCGCAATCAGGCGGGGGAACGCGGCATCCGCGCCTCCCAAAAGCTCAATGTCGTTTCCCGTCATCAACGGTGCGGAGAAGAGTCCGCCCGCCGTCTTGGCCACCGAGCGTGCCGGTTCAGGTAGAGCGGCAATCGCACCAGGTTGTCCCGCAACGCTCGAGAGGCTAGCGACCTCATGGGCACTCTGTGCCAGTCGTCGACGGCGTCTGGGGCCTAGCCGGTACTCGCCAATAAGGAGGTAAAGCACAGTCCCTATCGCTGGTAAAAAGAGAATCAAGCTCAACCAGGCCCAGGTGGTACCCACGGGAAGGCGGCGCTGAATAATACGCAGGCAGAAATAGAGTCTGACGAACAAATCGAAGGCGAAGACGGCCCAAGCCAGGTAGATATGTAACACTCTTTGGTGTTATCTGAGAAACCGGTTGAAGTAAACCCGCCGGCTGAATATGAACGATATAGGACTATTTGAGGAGACTGCAAATGAGCAACAAAACCATGCGTAACGTGGCAGTGATAATTATCATCGTATTCGTGGCCACCATTATCGCGTTCCCTTTGATCTATGGAACCGATCCTGAGCCTGCTAACGAACCGCCGGTTCAACTGGAGCTGAATCAGTAAATGGATTTGACCAGCCACCTGTCTTTGTTCGCTTTGGGTGTCAGTTCCCTGATGCCTTTGGTGAACCCCATAGGCACAGCATTGATCGTGAATTCCTACTTTACCGGTCTGACTTTAGCCGACCGTAAGTCCTATGCCTTCACTATAGCACTCTCTGGTACGGCTTTGGGATTGGCCACGCTGTTGCTGGGGAGCTGGTGTTTGAAGGCGATGGGGATTTCTATTCCGACCACCCAGATGGGCGGGGGCTTGATCATCGCGCACATGGGTTTGTCGCTTTTGAACTCTAAGGGGCAGGATAGCCCCAGTTTCTCACATGAGAACGTGCGTTCATCTTTATTTTATCCGATTGCGTTTCCGCTGACGGTGGGACCTGGCGGTATTTCGGCGTTGATCACTTTGAGCGCGCACTCGCATGCGCCTGACATCACTGATACCTTTATCAATATGGCGGTCTTAAGTTTATCGCTCGTGGCGACTATGGTGATCACTTACTTTTGCTTTGCCTATTCCGATGTAGTGATCCGCCGGATCGGGAACAGTGGCAGTATGGTGTTAAATCGTCTGATGGCCTTTTTGGTTTTCTGTATCGGCATTCAGATGTTCGTCGCCGGTTTAAGTCATTCATTTCCGAAGCTATTTGGCCCGTAGTTGACGCAAGTCTAAGAGACTGTTTGCGCGCCAGCCCAGGGCGTGTGCGGCGATTGTAGCGAGATCCACCATTTTGAGACGAGACTAGCTGAGCATCTTCTTGATCTCTGCCTTTTGTTTTTCATTGAGTATCAGCCATTCCGGCGGGAGGTGTTCGACCACGAATTGCCAAGCGTCGCGCAGCATGGCTTTGGCTCCAGGCTTGGCGTGCAGGTCTTTGAGTAAGTTCAGGTGGCGAAGCAGAAGTGTGCGGGTCGGGAGATAAAAACCGTCTTTGTTTTTGCCGTTGTTTTGCACGTCGTCGGTTGACTCTACGCGCTCTAAAAGCTGTGTGAAATACGCTTCTAAGGACATGGCGTTTAGTAGCACGGTTTGGCCGCGATATGTAATCTCTAAATGTGTGGACGAAAGCACGGCACCTGTTAAAAAGTGTGCCTATGTTGGTACTGCAAAAGTTGTTTTTCTGCGTTTCTATTCTTGGTTGGATGGGTTGTAGTTCGGCGCCAAAGCGGACGTACTTTACGCTCACGTCGGGCAATGGACATGGGTTTCAGCTTTACGATACAAAGAAAAATCAGCTGTATGCTTTTTTGGATCATCCGTATCGCTATCTGACGCCGGCGAAAGATCTCACTCAGTTTGGGCAAGAGCGCCGCAATCTGCTGCAGGAGTTTTCAGTGGGTGCGATATCTCCTGAAGGGCAGGTTCTGTGGTTAGAAAGTTTGCAGGCTCAATCGGCCGAGTATCTCGATGAATCCAACATCATGTATGTGCGTCTGAAAGAAACCGAACGCTATCTTTTTGCCCCGTTTTCTCTGGCGCAAAACGCATGGATCTCTTTGACCGAGTTTAAAAAACCCACGGTGGTGAGTACGAAGCTAGGTTTTCATTTGGGCCGAGAGGTGAAGAGTAAATTCTTTTGGGACAGTCCGTTCGAGGTGGGCTTTGTACCGGGAGAAAAAGTAGAAGAGCTCAAGGATTTCGCCCGTCAGGTTTGGGTTGAGACGGGGAAGACGCATGGAGCTTTGCTTTACGTGGCCCTTGAAGAGAGCGACAGTCGCTGTTTGCCGAGCTGTAGCGCCGATCATGTTCTGCTCGAGTTAAAAAGTCGTCGTCCCGAAAAATGGAGTGGTGTGGTTGTTGCCTATGTCGAGCGTCCCGCCGACGTTCGCAAAAAAGCAGAAGAGATTGTGCGTTGGATAGGGCAACAGGATGCGCCTCAGATTTTGCAGAACGAAAGAATCGCCTGGCAGAAGTGGCGCAAGGTGCCTCCGGTTCCCCTCGCAAATGAGGCCGAGCGGAAGTTGTGGCGGCAGAGCGAAGCTGTGTTGCGGATGGCGCAAGTGCAGGAGGTCAACGGGCCGAAGCGTTCCAATCATGGAATGGTGTTGGCGGGTCTTTCTCCAGGCGGTTGGTCGATCGGTTGGGTACGCGATGGAGTTTATGCCACAGTGGCCATGGCGCGCGCGGGCTATTTTGCCGAGACCAAGAAGTCCCTCGACTTCTTTTTGAATGCGCAGCCGGTGGGTTTGTTTAAAGAGTATGTGGGGAATGTTCCTTACCGGATTTCGCTCACTCGCTATTATGGCAATGGACAAGAAGAGTCGGACTACGCCGGTCACAAAACGCCGAATATTGAAACTGACGGTTGGGGTTTGTATTTGTGGGCTGCTCGCCAGTACGTGGAGAGTTCCGGCGATGTGGCGTGGTTGAAAGAGAAAACACGCAAGGGCCACGTCTACCAGGTTCTGCGCGATGAGGTGGCGCGGGCTATCGAGGCGCAATTGGAGCCTGGACCACGTATCATGAAACCAGACTCTTCCATTTGGGAAGCTCATCAAGAAAACGCGAAGCACTTCTTTTACTCTTCGCTCACTGCGGCCCGCGGGCTGTGTGATTTCGCTTGGCTTGCAGCGCAGGTCAATGAAAAGGCGGACCAGCGCAAATATGCACAGCTAAGCACACAGGTGCGCGACGATATGAATCGGGCGTTCAAGGTGGATGAAGGTTATCTAGTGGGCGCCAAAGAGCGGTCGCGTGAAACTGACATGGATGCAGCGGTGATCGAGGCGTTTTCGTTGGATATGATCGGTGATTTGAAGTCGGATTTAGCTCGCCACACGTTTGCGCATTTGCAGAACCTGGCGTTGCCGACGGGCGGGTTCAAGCGCACAGGCGGCGTGACGGACTATGAAGTCAATGAGTGGGCCTTCGTCAATTACCGCATGGCCAACGCTTTCTTGCGTATGGGTCAGCCGGAAAAGGCTCGTGCGCTTATCGAGCGTTTGACCTTGAGGGCGAAAGAGAACTTCAACTTACTTCCTGAAATGTACAACTCCATTCCCGCCCGCGGGACGATCGGCAACTACACGGGATCAATCCCTATGAGTGGCTATGGCGCGGGGGCTTTTATCCTATCGCTGTTGGAGCGTGAGGGGCGTGCTGAGAAACGGGATTGTGGCGGTTAGAGTTGCGAGCGTTCTCATTGATACACCTATTTCAAAACAAGTTCGTTCAAGGAGGTAGCGAGTTCCGAGCAATCTTGTCGATCGTTGCGAATACAAGATCTGTACTCTTCAAGTTTCTTTTCAAACTGATCTAGATATAGATTGATTTGTTGTAGCTGCGTTGGCGAATCTTTCGGCATGACCGGCGTGATGGTTGGCTTAGGCGTATCTTTCCCACCGGAATTGGTGGAGCAGTTCGACAAGGTGAGTGGAGAGATGAAGATTGCAAAGAGAATAAAAGAGTTGCGCATAGTTAGTTTCCTTCGAGTCTTTGCTGTTCGTTTGAAAAGAAAGCGAGAACTTCGGGTTCCATGCAAAGGTCGTCATTCTGAGCTGATGTAGTCATGAGGCTATCGATATCTTTTGCCATCTTTGCTTGTTGCTCTTTAGAAAGGGCATGTGCTGTGCCGACGCCATAAACTCGGTGTAGGTCAGTGGACCGCCAGATGATTTCACCATTCATTTTGAGCGGCTGAAGGCCAGTCTCACGATAGCGATTGCTCATGGCTTCGACGCAGTGAATGGAGTCCAAAACGTAATTCTTGAAACGAGTGAGAGTCGAGAGTCGCCAGAGTTGGGCTTCGATGAATCTACGTTCGTTCCATTCAATCGATAAAAGGCTGTCGGGCTCAGCGAGAAACGCTTTTAATGCGCTTACATCTTCAATCTGTTGTTCGATCACAGGGAGGACCGCCGTCCACCGAAAGGTATAGAAGTCATATAGTTCTTTGTCTCGATCCTTGGCTTGTTCATTTCGCTCAATGTGATAGCCAAAGGTACTCGGGGTAGAAGCAAGCGAATACCCAAACGTAGTCATTTTTTTGTCTTGGCTCTTGATGGGAAGTAACAGCGTTTCCCTCCATAATATACTGAGGCGCTTGCGAGTTTCCGAAGCGGTTGCAGGGTTTGAAGATTGACCATCTTTGATGATCGCGGCCACTTTCATCAGATTCCCCGCGGCAGGCAGAAGCGAGTGGGCGAAAGCAGGGCTGGCAACAAGAGCCACCGCAAACAGGATAAGGGCGCGCATCATTTCTCCTCAGATTAGCGTTAAGTACGCGTTCTCCCAGGCAGGAATTTGCAAGGGCAAGACCAGGTGGTAGTCCGATATATTTGAACTCACCCTAAATCGTCTGTCGCTAAAGCAAGACAGTAGTCTATCTTTCAATACTCCGGATGTTCATAGTTAAATAAAACGTATTTAATTCAATTTAAGGGGCAGCATTGAAGTTGCCCCAGTTTAGTGGACACAGAATTTATTCTAACTATTGCAGCGAGAACGTGTTCATCAGCTTTGCGGCAATAGGATTCTCTAGCTTTCGTTGAGCCGAGATGAGCCATACTTCCTCGAATACGCCGTCAAGCCGTCCGAGCCGCACAAGATTTTCTTCCTTGAAGTTTCTAACTTCCGAAAATGGAGCAAGCCCGATCCCGTGCTCAGCGAGGAGCTTTTGTAGGCTCGTATCCTGAGTTTCGGCAATCGACTCCGTTTTGATGTTGTTAAGCTTGAAGAAGTGATTCAGGTCATGGCGGAGTCGGCTGTGAATGGTCGGAAACACAAATGGCTTTCCATCCAGTGATTGAGGAAACGACCGTTTGAGGCCTTTGAATTTCTCGGCTCCGTAGACCGATACGGGAAGCTTACCGACCGACTTTGAATGGACCTTCGCCTCTTCCATCAATTGGGCGGGATAGTTCGATACGATCAAGTCGATGCGGTGGGCGCGGAGCTCCCGAAAAAGCTCATCTCCTTTTCCCTCTAGGATAGAAACTGCACATGGGGCGATCTTGTAGGCTTCCATTACAATCGATAGGAGCACCCCTTTGGGTACGCTATCGAGCGCTCCGATCTGAAGATGCGTTTGGTTTTCCGGCGTGCGATCTTTAAGCACCTCCAGCATCTCGTCGCCTAGACGAAAAATCTCATTTGCATAGTCGAACGCGGCCTTGCCCGCCTCAGTTAGTACCAGTTTGCGGTTACGCCTCTCAAAGAGAGGCTTCCCGACAATCTCTTCAAGCTGCTTGAGCTGTGCGCTCAAGGTGGACTGGCCGAGGTGCAGTTTTTCTGCGGCTCTAGCAATCCCGCCCTCCGCGGCGATCATTCGAAAATAAAATAGATGGTGATAGTTGAGCCATTGCATCTGAAAGCCTTTAGAATCGTTCTAAAATACCGAACGATTTGTTCCTATTTATCGAGTTAAAAGAGGTGTCTGTCAAAGCTATAGTGGCTTAATGAAGAAACTAGAAAACTTGTTTGAAGGAATTATTTTTTCCAGCCGCTGGATTCAGGCGCCGATCTACGGTGGCTTGATCGTGGGCGCGGTTTTGTACACCTATAAATTTCTCGTTGAACTGGTTCACCTCTGTGTGACGGTCGGTACAATTAAAGAAGAAGTGCTTATGCTCGGGATATTGACCCTCGTTGATATCTCGATGGTCCTTAACCTTCTCGTCATGGTGATTATCGGCGGATACGCTACCTTTGTGAGCCGGATAAATCTTGAAAATCATGAGGATCGCCCGGATTGGCTACAAAAAATTGACGCCGGAACGTTGAAGGTAAAGCTCGCGGGCGCGCTGGTAGGCATCTCTGGAATTCACTTGCTGAAATCTTTTATAGGCATTGGGCAAAAGGACTTCGAGCAGGTGAAGTGGCAGATCATAATTCACGTCGTTTTCCTTTTTTCGACCCTAATGCTCGCGTACACTGAAAAGGTTCTTCATTCTTCAAAGTTGAAGTCATAAAGCTGAAAGCGGGTTTCGAATATGGGCGATCTTATAACTGATATTTCCATTGCGCCGACTTGGCTCTGGATCACATTTTCTGTCGGCGTTCTTGCCTTGCTTTTCATTGACCTAAGTCTCTTTGGTCGGGGCGCTCATAAGATTTCCACAAAGACCGCTCTTATTGAAAGTGGTATTTGGATAGCGGTCGCACTGGCTTTCAATATTTGGTTTGGTATTCGCTTTGGTGGAGAGTTAGGTCTTGAGTTCCTGACGGGCTATCTTGTCGAAAAAAGTCTCAGCGTCGATAACCTGTTTGTAATTCTCCTGATCTTTAGCTCCTTCCGGATTCCCGCCCAATATCAGCACCGAGTCCTATTCTTTGGCGTCCTTGGCGCGATCATAATGAGGGGCTTTTTCATTGTTTTGGGCGCGCAGCTCCTGCATCTCTTCCACTGGATTCTCTACGTTTTCGGCGGAATACTTATTCTAACGGCGATCAAATTCCTCCGTGAGTCCGACGCTGAAGTAGATGCCAAAGAAAACTGGGCCGTTCGTGCCCTTAAGCGGGTTGTGCCCACGACCAACTCTTTTAACGGAAACCATTTCTTTTTAGTTGAAAATGGAGTGCGCAAGGCGACGCCGCTTTTCTTGGCGGTTGTCGTTATCGAAGTGACCGATCTAATTTTCGCGGTTGATTCTATTCCCGCCGTTTTCGCTGTGACACAAGACGCTTTTGTGGCGTTTGCCTCAAACATCCTAGCGATCTTAGGATTACGCGCACTTTACTTCGTGCTTGCCGACTGGGTTGGAAAACTGCGCTACCTGAAACCGGGGCTTGCGGCAATTTTAGGTTTTATCGGTATTAAGATGCTGCTCTTAGAAGTTTTCAAGATCCCGAGCTGGGTTTCTCTTCTTGTCATTTTCTCGATCCTCGTCACGGCAGCCTTGAGTTCTTGGTACGTGGCGAAGATGGAAGAGCAAAAAATGAGGTAGGCCCGAGAAGGGCCTTATTGTTGTCGAGAGGCCCTCGGAGAGCTGCCATTGAGCGCCAGGCGTAGTTTAGTGTTTGGCTTCTTTTTGTCTCGTTGGACAAGACCTACGTAATCATCAATTACGCAAAGGCCACGCCCCGTGCGCGGACAATGGTAAAGATTCGCTTTTAGCATGAGTTCAGATTTTTCAGAGCGTAGTTTTACTGAGCGTTGAAAAGCGATCAGCTCCGTCAAGCTGAAAAACTGATTCAGGTCTACATTTTCGGCGAGAACCCATTCAGAGCCTTCCTTTTCGAAAACTTCAACTTTGGAGGGTGCGTGCGAGTTCAGTTTTTGGCCCGAAGGCAGTTGAATTCTTCCATCGATTAATAGTTCTTTTCCTAGGCCAATCGAATCCAATTTCAAATTTTGGTCTGCTAATGTGGACGGGCCGAGGGCACAGAGAAGGCTTAGAAAAACCAGCTTCATATCGGTTATGTTATTGCTTCGAAAATCACCGTCAAATATATTTAATTTGGCGCGACATATCAAAACGAGTTATGCGGCAAATTGTTTACCCTCAATGAAAGCTGTCTTTCCGGTACAAGACTCGTTGGCTCGACAGTATTTATCGAGTCGGATAGTCGGCACTCAATTTCTGAGGATTTCGCCAATCATATCGAGCATTCTCTCTTTAGAGAACAATCGTTAAAGGCGACCTCTCCAAAAGCTCACAGATGGATTCAGACTAAGTTCGGTAAAGAATTTAAAGTCCAAGAGGTAAAAAATAAATGAAAGATAAAATACGAGCGATCACGCTTCTAACAACTATTATTTCAGTTTTGTCGAGTTGTTCGTTAGTGAAGAAAAAGCAATTTAATGAATTTGGCGTAAAGGAATTTACGCACCTTCGGGTGGGCGTCGATAGTAAGGAGAGTCTAAGAGGTAAGCTGGGCACGCCGGATGAAAGCCATTCCGATCAATGGATTTATTATTTGAGAGGAACGCCTAGGTTGTCGTTGGTTTTCGAGAACGACAATTTAAGTTCGGCGTCTTGGTCTATTTGGGAAGGCGATTCGATCGAGGATATCAAAACTCTACTCGAAGAGTTTCGTGGAAACTGGAGGGTTATTAGGGAGCCTATGGTTAGTCCTCACGCGGCCCCTCATTTATGTTATTTGGAAGACCTAAAAAATGGCAAAAGAGCTGAAGTTCACGGCTATACAAAGAAAGTTTCCGAACTGACGATTTGGCGTGCTGCCACAAATGATAGATCCATCAAAGATTATCTTATAGGTAATTTAGGTAAGGAGTTTTGTATAGCGGGGCATTGTTCAAAAGCCACGGACTCCAGTACTTGGGAACACAATCATTGCGAGTGGCTGGAACAGTTGTTGTCCGAAAAAGCGAAGAACCAATAGGTTCAAAAATGGTCGGGGAGACAGGATTCGAACCTGCGACCCTCTGCTCCCAAAGCAGATGCGCTACCGGACTGCGCTACTCCCCGAACTGTGGACACTTGGCCACACGACTTTGATCTATGTTGTGTGGGACATGCAAGCTAAGCAACTCTAAAGATCAAGTCAAATCCACGAAATTTGACGCGTTAGAATGTAGCTACTAATTTTTTATTGCAAACCAATTAAAACGGTTTTTACCATTTACTTAGTGCGTTGAATTGCGACAGATGTCGTGGTCTGTACCTAGCGGTAGGAAATCAACCCTACGCGCCACCTAGGGTTCGACCATCGACCAGAAAACAACAATGGATTTGGTTTTGGAACAGAACACAGTTTCTAGAAACAACAAAGAAAGCAACAAAAGGAGTTACTACATGAGAAGAGCACTTGCTGCTGCAGTGTTGTTGGCCATGCTGCCGACTGCACACGCGCAGGACAAAGCTAACAGCCAGTTCACTCACAGCGGAGAGTTCCGCGTTCGTGACAGCTGGATGATGAACAGCGCTGGCGTTAAAGACAGCGACACCAACAAGGCTTACGGCCGCTTCAAGCTCGATATCGGCGCTAAAGCCGGTGACAAGCTATCGGCGAACCTGACCGTAATGCACAACTCGACTTTCGGTTACAACGGCAGCACCAACTTGCCCGACGGCACTGCCGGTACGGAAGACTATCTCACCGTGAATCAGGCTTTCGGTAGCTGGGTTGCTAGCGATGACCTGACGATCAAAGTTGGTCGCATGAACTACCAAATCGGCGATGGCACTATCATGGGCCTCAACGACTGGGAAAACGTGCCGTACGCTTACGAAGGTATCATGGGCAACTGGGAAGCCGAATTCGGCCGTTTCCAAGTGTTCGCCTTCAAATTTGACGAAAAGGCTGTGACTGCTGGCATGGGCGGAAGCAATCCTGAAGATAACCTCTACGGTGTTAACTTCGACCTGAAGACGATGCCGGAAGTTCTCAAAGGCTTGAACGTACACGTTTTGCAAAACAACGCAGATGCCACGACTGCTTCGACCGGTACCAGCCAAATGCGCTACGGTTTGAACGCCAACTTGGCCTTCGGCATCATCGATTTGGGCCTCTGGTATGAAGGTCACACTGGCAAAGACGTTAGCACTGCTGGCGTGAAAAACGACCATGCCGGTAGCTTGATGGCTGCTGCTGTGGGCGCGAACTTCGCCAACTTCATGAACAGCAAAGTGTGGGTGAAGTACCACCAAGATACCGGTGACAAAACTGGTAACGGTAACACCAAGAACGAAGGTTACTCTTCTTTCTACACTGAGAAGCATGCTTCTGCCGGCCACATGGATATCCTTGGTTTCGGCAACCTGACTTTCATTCAAGTGGGTTGGACGGGTAAACCGGCTGACAACACTGAAGTTGGCCTTAACTACTGGATGTTCAGCAAGACCGAAAAAACTTCGGGTGCCACCGCTGGTTTGAACCAAGGTTTCACTGCTGAAGCCGCTGACAAAACCAAACTCGGCGACGAAATCGACCTGTGGGCTTCCCACAAGTATGACAGCGGTCTGACGACCACTCTGCGCCTCGGTATGTTCATGCCCGGCGATGTCTACAAAGACGCTGCCACTAAGCAAGACAAGACCGTTACTGAAGTGTTCCTCGAAGGCCGTTACAGCTTCTAAGGCCACGACTTAAGTATCATTCCAATAAAGAGCCGGGTTCTGCCCGGCTCTTTGCTTTTCGGCCCCTGAAGCGCATGGCACACTGGAGCTCATGGACAGATGGCTCGCGCAATTCTCCAAGAATACCATCGCTTTTGTGGCTATCGTCGGCGGCATCTTGTTTATCGTGCTCACCAGTCCGCCGCATTCGGTGTGTGATTCGCAAATTGAAGTGATCAAAGAGGCGCAGAAAGCCTTTCTCTACACCGACCCCAAAAGCAAACTGGTCAAGACCACCAAATATCAAACTCTGCGCGACCGCTGTAAGGCCACCAACAATCCGGGGGGCTGCTATGAGCTCTTCCAAAACATGAAGGTGCTATTGCAGGATCTGAGCGCTGTTCCCAGCGAATGTGGTAGTGCGGTCGGTGGCGTCACGGAGGTGAACCGCGCTCTGTGGGAGACGGCCGAGCTTTTGGTGCGCTTGGCCTGGGGGGAAAAGCCTCCGGCCAGCTATCATCAGAAATTTGGCTGGTTGGATGCGGCCGATATCAACTTGTTTTGTAAGCTTAAGGCGCGCATTACCTACCTTTACGGCGAGCCGGCTTGGAATAGCTTCCGTGAGAAAATGATGGCTGAATTGCCTGGCGCCCGTGACCTGAACCGCAATCAAGTGTGGGAGATGATCCTTTTCTCTGAAAATTGCGCCCGCTACCCCTAAGTGGTAAGCCTCTGTCATGAATCGCAAAGACTTGCTCTGGTTTTTAGGTTTGGAAGTGTTCGCAGTCATCTGGGCGGGCGCCGTATTTAGCCTCTTTAGCAGCCGGGTGATGGCAGGAGCCTTTGCCGGCACCTACTTTGTGCTGTCGGGAGCTTACATCGCCTACCGAGTGTGGACCTGGTCCGATAAGTGGGCGTCGCCCACCTGGTATGCCGTGCTGGCGCACCTCTTCGGCATCTCTCTGCCGCTAGTGATCACTCGCTTTTTGAATGTGGATACGCCTTTTGAGCAGGTTCGTATCTTAGGGCTCGAAGGGCCTGAGTTTCATCGGCTGTCGACCACGGTGTTCAGTCTGTTGATGGTTTCAACAGTGTTGGACCTTGTACGCGTGCATCTAAAGACAAAGAAAAAAGGGCTGCGCGAACGCAACCCTTAATTCCTAAATACAAATTGCAGTTCAGCGACTATTCGATCGAGAACGGCTTGGCCGAAACGGTCTCAGGACGCTCGAACGTGTCATAGGCGCCAGTGCCGTTAGGCAACAGAGCCAAGCTGCGCGCTTTGCGAATGGCGGCGGCCACATTCTTTTGCTGAGCCGAGCTCAGTTTGCTAATGCGCGACGGGACGATCTTTCCGCCTTCCATAATGAAGCGGCCCAGAGTCACCGGATCTTTATAATCGAACTCGAAATCGGCGGGGTAGTCGGGGCGGAATTTAGAACGGTAGTTCTTCTTCATGCCTTTTTCGCCGGCGCCGGCGTCTAAATCTTGTCCGCGATCGCCTCTGTCGCCACGATCACCACGCTCTGCGCGGTCACCACGATCACGTCCTCTGCCATTGTCGTTGGAGAATCTATCCATTTGTCTTTCACCTTTTCCGTTTGAGCCCGCTAGATTTATTATGATTTTAGGTTGCAAGCCAAGCCCTTTTTCTCTATAGATGCCTTTTGCCTAAATCAGCACTCGGAGTCAGCTATGCCTCGTTGTGAATTAACAGGGAAAGCCCCTGAAGTTAAAAATCTGGTCAGCCACTCGAACATTAAGACTAAGTCTGTGGCCTTGCCCAATGTTCAGCAAAAACGCCTATTTAGCAACTTGCTGGGCCAGATGGTCAACCTCAAACTGGCGACTTCGACTATTCGTTCGATCGACCACGTGGGAAGCCTCGATAAATTTGTTCTCACCCAGCCCGACAAGACACTGTCGAAACGGGCGTTAACTCTGAAAACTCGCATGCTGCGTAAATTGCGCGGCCAAGCCAAAAGCAAAAAGGCGGAGTAAGTCATGGCCATGAAACTGAAGATCAAAAAAGGCTCCACCGTTCAGGTGATCGCTGGCGCGGACAAAGGTAAAAAAGGCACGGTCTTGGAGATCGTGACGAGCAAAATGGGCGTTCGCGTTCAGGGCGTACGGGTCCAGACCCACTATTCTAAGCAAGATGGCTTGCAGAAAAAAGAGGGTTTGATCCACTACTCCAACCTGAAGCTCGTCGATGGTCCTGCTGCTAAAGCTCCTGCCAAAAAGACCAAAGCTGCTGCATCCAAGAAGGCCTAAAAGTTCGGCATATTTGTGCCGATATGGTCTTCATGTTAGTCTCGAGCGTGATGTTTAGGACTCTTCTTTTTATAGCATTCGGTCTTTGTTTTTCGGCGTATGGCCAGCAGGTTGTCGACGTCGAAAACAAATCCTACTGGATGTGTAAAAGCAAAAAGGAAGTCCGCACCATTCGTGTGCATGTAAATGGCGAAGGTATCTGCGCCACTATCTATTCCAAACTCGGTGAAGAGAAGGCCGTCGGCTCGGGTAAGAACCAAGAGAGCTGCGTGAATTGGCTCAACAACATTAAAACCAATCTGGAAAAGTCCAATTGGACTTGCCGTGACATCACTGCCTCGCGGATGACCGCCGGCGTACAATAGTTTTCGATGAATAACTTCCGTTTGGCTGTGGCGCAACTGACGTCCACCGATGACATTGCCGTCAATTTGACCGCGGTCGAGGCGGCTTATGCGAAAGCTGCCACCGAATCGGCGCAATTAGTGGTGTTTCCTGAGAACACTCTCTACTTCCGTATTCAATCCGGCTCTCCGCTTCTCGGCCCGGGGCAAAAGGAGATGGCTCAGCTGCAGCGCGCCGTAGATCTGGGTAAAACCGCATTGATGCTAACCACCGCATTGCCGACGCAAACGGGGAAGTTTCGTAACGGCACCCTGTTGTTCCGTGCCGGCCAGCTTCCGGAAATGCTCTATTCCAAAATACACCTTTTTGATGTCGATGTTCCCGGTGCGCCACCTGTGCGTGA
Source organism: Bdellovibrionales bacterium (assembly GCA_019637855.1). Classification (GTDB taxonomy): domain Bacteria; phylum Bdellovibrionota; class Bdellovibrionia; order Bdellovibrionales; family UBA1609; genus JALHOQ01. The sequence goes on along the minus strand of JAHBUX010000004.1, from coordinate 97,157 downwards.
GAGCGATCATTTTGAGGCCGGCGAAGCGCCTAAGCAGATTGAGATCGATGGTTGGAACTTTGGTTTGAGCATTTGCTATGACCTGCGCTTTGCGGAGCTTTATTTAAAGTACGCGCAAAAGGCCGATGTGATCCTGGTCCCCTCGGCCTTTTTGGTGCCCACGGGTGAAGCCCATTGGCATACGCTGTTACGCGCCCGAGCGATCGAGAATCAGTGCTACATGGCGGCGCCCGCGCAAAGTGGCGAACATCGCTCAAGAGGGCAGGTTCGTCACACTTATGGCCACTCTCTGGTCGTCGACCCGTGGGGGCAAGTCTTAGCTGATCTTACCGGTTCGCCTGAGGTTCGAGTGGTGGAGCTTCAGCGGGAAGCCATCCATAAAGTTAGACGCCAGATCCCCATGTCGGATCATCGGCGGCTTTGAAGCCCTGAGCCGGTGTGCTATGGTGGGGCTATGAAACTTTGGATGTATTGGGCCAGTCTGGCCGCCTGTATCGCAAGTGTAGCCGTAGCTGAGGATTTCGCTCCCGTTACGGAGATTGACCGCGACCCGGCCGCTTTAGTCGTACCTCTGAAAAAGCGCAGCTATCCCGGAGGCGGTGACGAAGAGGATCTTCGTGTACAAGCCTCCTTACCTGAAGCGGCTCTGAAAACAGACTCACGCACTCTGCAGCGTGATGTCTATAAGCAGCTTTATAACCAAGAACTCAAGGAAGACAGGCACGACGAAGTGGAAGAGTAGATGCCGCGTTTTTTAGGCCTAACCTCACGAGGCCTTACCGAACAACTCGCTAACGAACTTCAAGACATCGGAATCAAGAAAGTAAGAGCGCGTCCCGACGCCGTCGATATCGATTGCTCGTGGGCGGACCTTTACCGTGCTCATGTGCACAGTCGCATCGCCACGCGCTTCTTGCTGCCGGTGGCTGACTTCATCGCTTACAACGAAGACGATCTTTATAATGGCGTTTTCAAAAAGCACGACTTCACAAAGAACATTACGCCGCAGCAGACCCTACGTGTAGAGGCGCATGTGCGTGAGCATATGAAGCTGCGCGATCAGCGCTTTGTCGCCCTCAAAGTCAAAGATGCCGTGGTAGATCAGTTTTGGAAGAAATTCGATCAACGGCCCAATGTGGGTGACGAAGATGTGGCGGATCTGCGAATCGTGGTGCGGGTGGTGCAAACGCAAGTGTCGGTCTCGATCGATGTGACTGGGGACAGTTTGTCGAACCGCGGTTATCGTCAGCATGTGGGGCTTGCGCCCCTGCGCGAGAACGTGGCGGCTGGACTTTTGCGCTCGGCCGGTTGGGTAGCGCCACGTCCACTGGTGGATCCTTTTTGCGGCTCGGGCACGATATTGATTGAAGCGGCACTCACCGCGGCGGGACTTCCGATGTCCAAGCGTCGGCGGCCTTTCGCGTTTGAAAAACTGGCGGGTTTCCAGGCCGAAGCGTGGGCTGAGGCTAGTAAGCGCGGTGCTCGTAAGGCGCCTCCCGCCAAGCCATTTCTGTTTGGCTATGACAAAGACGCGGGAATGATTGAGAAAGCCCGCGCCAATGCGCGCGCCGCTGGTGTCGAGAATTGGATCTTATTCCAACAGCGTGACGTGCGTGAGTTGAAAGCGCCAGCCGGTTGTGAGAACGGAATGATCATCACCAATCCACCCTATGGTGAGCGTATGGGCGAGCTTGAGCAGGTGAAAAATCTCATGAACGACACGTCGGCCACGTTGAAGAACAGCTTCAAGGGTTGGGACGCTTGGATTTTGAGTGGCAATGCGGAGGCCAGCGCGGCTTTACGCCTTAAGGCCGCGCGCCGAGTTCCTGTGTGGAACGGGCCCATCGAGTGTCGGCTTTTGCACTATCCGTTGCGCTAGTCACTCCGGGTTGACGTCTTGGCCGATGCCTAGGTGCTTGCTGAGTCGACGCACCTGCTTGACCACCTCTGGATAGTCCTTCAGTAAAACGCGCAGCCGGAGCTCGTTTTTCATCGGCTGTAGGGGAAAGCCTGCATACTGTCCCGCTTTTTCGACCGTATGTTGGACGACCGAATGTCCGCCGACCTGAGTCTGATCCGCAATCGAAATATGTCCGCCCACGGTCGTACGTCCGCCAAACACGCAAGCGTTGCCGATGGTGACCGACCCGGCGGTGATCATGCCCGCCGTGATCAAAGTATTGCGGCCGATCTGAATGTTGTGACCAAAGTGGCAATGGTTGTCGATCTTAGTTCCCGCCCCGATGCGGCTGTCTTCGAAGGTGCCGCGGTCGATGTTTACGCCGGCGCCGATGTGCACGCCATCTTCTAAAATCACGCGGCCAAAATGGGTGATGCGGTAGTGGTTGAACTTGGCATCTTGTGCGTAACCGAACCCCTCGGTGCCGATGCTAGTGTGCGGATGCACTTCGCAGTTCTTACCGAGTTCACAGGAGTGGCCGATAAACACCAGGGGATGAATATGTGTGCCTTCGCCCAGTTTCACTCCGGGCTCTAACACGGAGTTGGCGCCTACGATGCAGCGATCGCCGAGAACACAGTCGTCACCAATCACAGCGCCGGGGCCAATGATGCACTCGCGTCCAATCTGAGCGCTGCTCGACACACGTGCGCTGTCATGGATTTTGGCGCCGGAGAGAATTTGATGGTGGCGAGTCAGGGGGAAAAGACGTTTCGCGACTTGTGCCAATGCCAAGTAAGGATTTGGGCTGACCAGGAGGGTGGTGACTTTCGCAGGGACGAGCGTAACCAGATCTTTCCCAACAACCCAAGTGGTGGACTGCGACTCTTGCGCCGCTTCGAGCTGTTGACGATTGGATACGAAGATCAAACTCTGCGATGACGCTGTCGTTCCTGTTTGGATATCTGTGACACTGTGGTCCGGTGCGCCGCGATTCAAACTCAGTAGATCAGGAAAATTTTCCAGTATTTCGCGGATTTGCACTGCCATTTCCCACTCCTGCTCACACTATGATCAAAAAAACGTAAAAAGCTGAATAGTGACCGGATGTTGCCTCTCGTTCATGCCACTTAAGGTCCTAGCCATTCAACTTATTTTGATATATAGATCACTCTTTTGGCATGGAGAATTTAATGGCGCAGAAAACTAAGGCTGCGGCACAGCAGTCTCGCTCATTGAAAGCGAATGGGGCAAAGCAGGGGAAAGCTTCCAACGTCAAAAAGACCACAGGAGGCAAAGCGACGGCCGTGATAGCCACCAAAGCTGAGGCGAAGGCAAAGCCGGCCAAAGCGGTGGTGCTCAACGCGAAGCCGACGTCCAAGCCGGCCGTGGCCAAGGGCGCGAAAGCGGCTAAACCCGAAAAGCAGATCGAGCAGGCCAAGGCCGCTTTGAAGAAGGAGACTGCGGCTCAAGCGACCGCTCCGGCTAAACCCGAGAGCAAGGCGCGGGCGCGTAAAATCTCGATTGATATCAATCCCAATGAGGCGGCTTCCGCTTTGGTGCAGAAATGGGCGGCTTTGTACAAGAAGGCCGAGCAGATTGAAGCCAAACCGTACAATATGAAGAACGTTTTCGAAGAGAAAACGGCCATCACCCACAAGGTTTTGGGGTGGGGCTACATTCTGGCCAATCGAAATGATCGGTTGGAAGTTCTGTTTAAAGATGGCATAAAGTACCTCATTTCAAATTATAAACCGTAGGTTAGGACTAGTAACGAATGGCCAAAGACGATCTCGCGCAACTCGAAGGGCAAGTGGTAGATGCCGCCGCCGGTGGCATCTACAAAGTGAAGCTGCTGGAGAATAATTTGGAAATTTCCGCCAAGCTGTGCGGAAAAATGCGCCGATTCAATATTCGAGTTGTGGTGGGAGACAAGGTCACGGTGGGAGTCTCGCCTTATGATCCGACTCACGGTCTGATCATGTATCGTCACAAATAATAACTATGCTTTCAGCCAATACATTCATTTCCAAGCGTGTTCCCGGAGTAAACGCAAAATCGATCGAGGCTGTGCTGGCCTTGCAAGGGGAAGGTGCGACCGTTCCCTTTATGGCCCGCTATCGTAAAGAGCGTACGGGCAATTTGGATGAAGTTCAGATTCGCACTGTGATCGAAGCTAACGATGACTACAATGCCGTCCTTCAACGCCGCGAGTTTGTGGTCAAAGAGATCGAGAAGCAGGGCAATCTGACTCCCGAGTTGAAGAAGTCGCTCGATGAATCTTGGGACCTCAACCAGATCGAAGAAATTTATCGCCCCTACAAGAAAAAGAAAAAGTCCAAAGCCACTCTGGCGCGCGAAGCGGGTCTTACGCCGCTGGCCGATTGGATTTGGGCGTTGAGCCATGGCGAGGGCAAAGATGAAACCACTCTGGAGGTCAAAGCCAAGGAGTACGTTTCGGCTGCCAAGGGGTATGCTACCTACGAAGAGGTTTTGCGCGGGGCTCAGCATATTCTGGTCGAGAAGGTCAGCAATATGAGCGATCTGCGCACTTTGGTGCGCGATGAGTTTTACAATCAAGGCAAAGTGAAGTCTGAGAAGACCAGCGAGTTCAAGCCGCACTCGAAGTACGAAATGTACGCGGAGTACAGCGAACCGGTGAAGAACCTGGACAGCCGCAAAGCTTCGCACCGTTACTTGGCCTTGCGTCGTGGCTGGCAGGAAGGCGAGCTGAAAGTCACTATGGAGGCTGATGAAGAGGCGCTGACCAAGCGTTTTGAATCGGTCACCATCACCACGTCTTCGATCGCCAGTGAGTTTATGAAGTCGGTGGCGAAAACTGCGCTGACCGTACACGTGATTCCGTCGATCACCAATGAGTTGCACACGCAATTGAAAGAGCGCGCCGATTTGGACGCCATTCAGGTGTTTGCCGAGAACGTGCGTAACGTTTTGATGAGCTCACCTTTCGGCGCCAAAGTTGTTTTGGGCGTAGATCCGGGCCTGCGCACGGGTTGCAAAGTGGCGTTGATCGACAAAGCCGGTAATTTTATTTCGCATACGGTTTTGCATATTCACGGTGAAGGCGCCCATGAAAAAGCCAAAACGCTTTTCAGTGAAGTCGTGCAGAAAATCAAGATCGAAGCCATCGCCGTCGGGAATGGCACTGGCGGACGTGAAGCTGAGGGCTTTATTCGCAAGGTATTGAAAGAGATTGGTACGGAAGTTCCGGTCATTATGATCAGCGAGTCGGGTGCCAGTGTGTATTCGGCTTCGGATATTGCGCGTGAAGAGTTTCCGGATTTGGATCTGACTGTAAGAGGTGCGATCTCGATCGCCCGTCGTGTGCAGGATCCTCTGGCTGAACTGGTGAAGGTCGAGCCTAAGAGTATTGGTGTGGGTCAGTATCAGCATGATGTGAGCCAAACACGCTTGAAGAAATCTTTGCACGAAGTAGTGGAGTCTTGCGTGAACCAAGTCGGTGTAGATTTGAACACCGCTTCGGAATCTCTACTCCAGTACGTGTCCGGTATTGGCCCTGCGATTGCGAAAAACATTGTGGCCTATCGTAAACAGCAAGGGCTTTACAAAGAGCGCGACGAGCTTCTGAAGGTGCCGCAGTTTTCGACCAAAGCGTTCGAGCAGGCTGCGGGATTTTTGCGTATTGCCGATGGTAAGGTGGCTCTGGATCGTACCGGTGTTCATCCCGAGCGCTACTCGGCCGTTCGTGAAATGGCGACGGAAGTCGGCGCCACTGTTTCGGCTCTAATGGGACCTGGCGCGGACAAGCTGAAGGGCTTGCGCGAAAAATGGGGAAAGCTGATCGGTGAGTTCACTTTTGATGATATTTTGCGCGAGTTGGAGAAGCCGGGGCGCGATCCGCGCGATCCGTTTAAGGTCTTCAACTACCGCGATGATATTCATGAGCTCAAAGATCTCAAAGGTGGCATGATTTGTCCGGGTATCGTTACCAACGTGACGAACTTCGGTGCCTTTGTTGACATTGGCGTCCATCAGGATGGTTTGGTTCATATTTCTGAGCTTAGCCATCAGTTTGTCGATGATCCGCGCAAAGTGGTGAATCCAGGCGATCAGGTTCAGGTGAAGGTGTTGGCAGTGGATCTGGATAAAAATCAGATCTCGTTGACCATGAAGCTGGAAGAGAAGCCCAAGATGGAAGCTCGTCCTCGGCCCGAGGCTCGTGCGGATCGTCCGCGCGGCGGTGGTCGTGGCGATGGGCCGCGCCGTGAAGGTCGCGATGGTGGCCGTCGTCCCCAGCAAGGTAGCGGTGGAAAAGGCGGCGGACCGCGTCCGCAGCATGCTGGCGGCAGCGGTGCTCAAATCACCAAACGTCCAGAGAAACCGGCGTTCAATAATCCGTTTGCAGCTTTGTCGCAGCTAAAAAAATAGCGACCGGTCGGCCTAATCTTTTAAAGCCAGCAGCTTATTCGCGATTTGTACAAAGCCGGCGCCTTCCTCCCGGGAGGCGATGTAGGCGGGCTTGTCTTTAAGCTGCGATAGGAAGGCGCGAATATTCGCCACAGCAAAACTATAAGGTAAAAAACCGAACATAGGTTCGTCGTTCGGCGAGTCTCCCACGAACGCGCACTTTTTCTTCATTTCGGCTTGGCTTAAGCTGAACTGGCGTTCGAGATAGAGTTTGCATGTAGAGACCTTGTCGTAGTCGCCGAACCAACCGTTAACATGAATGTTAGAGACTTTGGCGATGGCGCCATGCTTGTGGAAAATGTCGACGATGCGCTGGATGTCTTTCTTGGATAAAGGCTTTACGTCTTCGCAAAAATCGATGGCCAAATCAAAAAGGCGGCTGAACTGGTCCGAGGCTACGGCTGAGCCGGGGACTTCTTTCAAAACCTCCGCGCGGATTTCGCGCAGAGACTTCCTATCGGCTGAACGCTCAGCTTTGCCGCGCACGAAATGACGGCGCATTTTCTTTCCGTCATAACGAAAATAAAAAGCTCCGTTTTCGCCCACCACTCCGTGTACGGGCCAAAGTCTAGCTATCATTTCGCACCACCCGGCCGGACGTCCAGTGACCGGAATGACTTGGAATCCGGAGGCCGTCAATCGACTAAGGGCCTCGTAGCTGTGAGGTGGCAGTCGCCCGTGTTCTGTGAGTGTGCCGTCAATGTCCGTGAGAAGGATGCGAACGCCGCGCGCGTGGAACTCTGCAAGTGATTTCATCAATCCATACCGCCCAAGACAGAAGCATTGAGTCAAGAGAAAACGATTGCTTCAAACACACAATAAGTCCAAATCTTAAACCATATGTCTAAAAGCACCGGTAAGAAGTTAGTCATCGTCGAGTCACCGACCAAGGCCAAAACGATTCGGAAATTTCTGGGCAAAGAGTATACGGTCGAATCCTGCATGGGCCACGTGCGCGATCTTCCGCAGTCCGCCAAGGATGTGCCGGAGAAGTTTAAAAAAGAGAAGTGGGCCAACCTCGGCGTGAACGTGAATGAAGAATTCACTCCTATATATTGTGTGCCGAAAACCAAGACTCGTATCGTTAAGACTTTGAAAGAGAAACTGGCTGAGGCCGAGGAACTGATTCTTGCGACCGACGAAGACCGCGAAGGTGAGTCGATCAGCTGGCATTTGATTGAAGTTCTGAAACCAAAAGTTCCCGTGAAGCGAATGGTGTTTCACGAGATCACCAAAGAAGCGATTCAAAACGCTTTAAAGCACTTCCGTGAAATCGATGACCATTTGGTGCGTGCGCAAGAGGCGCGTCGGATTTTAGATCGTTTGGTTGGATATTCCATCTCTCCGCTGCTGTGGAAGAAGGTGACTTACGGTCTGTCGGCCGGTCGTGTGCAGTCCGTGGCTGTGCGTTTGATCGCCGAGCGCGAGCACGAGCGTCTGCGTTTTAAGCGCTCCAAATATTGGAGCCTCACGGGCAGCAATGAGAAAGACGGTATCCAGTTCGAAAGCCGTTCGCACACTTTGAAGGGCCAACGCGTGGCCAGCGGAAAGGATTTTGATAGCGAGACGGGCGCTCTACTCAAAGACAAAGTGGGTAGCACCGTTTGGTTGAAAGAGGCTGAGGCCGCTCAGTGGCAAGAGTCTTTGAAGGGCAAAGATTGGGTGGTGGATGACGTTGAGGAAAAGCCGATCTCGCGTAAACCGGCTCCGCCGTTTATCACTTCGACTTTGCAGCAGGAGTCTAACCGTAAACTAGGATTCACCTCGCGTGAGACCATGGAGCTGGCGCAAAAGCTTTATGAACGCGGTTTTATCACATACATGAGAACGGATTCGCCCAATTTGTCGACGCAAGCCGTTCAAGGGGCGCGTGATACCATCAAGCAGTTGTATGGCGATAAGTATCTGCCGGCCCAGCCGCGCGAGTACTCGGGTAAGAAGAGCAAGGGCGCACAAGAGGCGCATGAAGCGATTCGTCCTGCGGGAACAGCCTTTCAACAACCGGAAGAAACCGGACTGAACGGTGGATTGCTAAAAGTGTACGAGTTGATCTGGAAGCGCACCGTAGCCAGCCAGATGAACAACTCGGAGCAGAAGCAAGTGAGCGTGAAGTTCAAAGTGGGCGATGCGCTTTTCTCCGCCTCGGGTATGTCGATTGAGTTCCCGGGCTTTTTGAAAGTCTATGTTGAGGAGAAGGAAGAAGACACTGCCGATGAGAGCGAAGTGCGCCTGCCGAAGTTGAAGGTCGGCGATAAAGTGAAGTGCTCGAAGATCACGAGCAACGAGCACGAAACCAAGCCGCCGGCGCGCTTTACGGAAGCAAGCCTTGTGCAGACGATGGAGAAAGAGGGCATTGGCCGTCCCTCCACGTACGCGACGATCATCAGCACGATTCAAGATCGCGGTTATGTGCGCAAAGTGGGTAATGCTTTGGTACCTACGTTTACGGCACTGGTGGTTTCCAAGCTGCTCAAACAGTCGCTGCCGGATTACGTTGATTTAGGTTTCACCTCCGAAATGGAGCGCGCACTCGATGCGGTCGCTCAAGGTGATATGGATTACGTGAAGTATTTGACCTCCATCTATTTTGGCAACACGGGCCTGAAATCGCAGATTGAGAAGCAAGAGAAAGCTATCGATGCCGACCAATCCCGCTCGATTCGTCTTGAAGGCCTGGACAATCTGAACTTCCGTATCGGTAAATATGGCGCTTACGTGTGTCGTCCTGAAGAGAAGGGTGAAAAGGAAGTTTGCGCTTCGTTGCCCGAAACTCAGGTGCCGGGAGACATGACGGCCGACATGGCCAATAAACTGATCGACCAGAAGATCAACGGCACCGATGCTCTTGGAAAAGATCCGGTCAGTGGCTTGCCGGTCTATGTGTTGACCGGTCGCTATGGTCCCTATGTGCAAATGGGAGACAATGATTCGGAAAAGTTGAAGCGTATGGCGATTCCGGCAACGTTGACACCTGAATCGCTCAGTTTGGAGCAAGCTTTGGCGCTGCTGGAGCTGCCGAAGACGTTAGGCACACATCCGGACTCGGGCAAGGATGTGAAGAAGGGCCTTGGCCGTTTCGGACCATATGTGGTGCACGAGGGTGACTACCGTTCAATTCCGCGGACCGAGAACATCTTTGCGGTCGATATCAAACGTGCATTGGAACTTTTGGCTCAACCGAAGCGTATGCGGGGTCGGTCGGCGCCGCTCAAAGAGCTTGGCATTTTCCCCGACACGCAGGAGGCGGTGCAGGTGCATACGGGTAAGTACGGCCCGTACATCAAGGTGGGCGCCAAAAATATCTCTTTGGCCGATGAAATGAAGATCGAAGATCTGACCTTGGATGCTGTCTTGCCGCTGATTCGCGACAAGCTGGCCACAGGCAAAAAGCCCGGCAAAAAAGCGGGTCCTGCCCGCGGCGCCGCCGCTAAAAAGAGCGCTAAAAACAAAAAAGAAACGAAAGCGACCACTGCTTAGAAAGTACGCCGTTCCTTCTTGACTCACGTCATGGGGCGGCTTAGCTGGTGGGAATGGTGCGCCAGTGGAAAAACATTTTCCGACCAATGCCCACGCAGCTGGAGTTGCCGCTCGAACGCCAACCGGAGCCGGATCGCAACCGCCACATGGGTGGTCGCAGCTTTTACTTCTTCGACTTCGATGACAATGTGGCCTTTCTCACCACGCCGATGTTTTTGTTTCATCGTGAAACTAAGCAAGAGATCCAAATTTCCAGCCGCGAGTTCGCTGAGCAAAGTCGCTTTATCGGTAAGGAAGGCGTCTATGCTGACTATGAAATGGATCACGATCCGCGGGTAGGATCCTTCCGCCGCTTTCGCGACAAAGACTTCACCTGGCTTGAGCGCATGCTTGGCCATCGGCAAATGTTTGTGAAGGATTTGGCCGCGGCGCTCGGTCTGCCGGAAGTGAACTGGAAAGGCCCATCGTGGAATTGTTTTTACCATGCCGTTTTCAACGCTCGTCCGACGGCCTTAATCACGGCGCGTGGCCATCACCCCAATACCATTCGTGCCGGTATTCGGCTGTGGGTGGATGAAGGGCATCTGCCCTCCGAGCCGAACTATTTGGGCATCTATCCGGTGAGCCATCCACAGATTAAACGCGACTTAAAAATGGATGAAAGTACATCCATCCCGCATTTGAAGCAGAGGGCCTTGCGCAAGGCGGTTGAGCGCGCTTTTCAAGAATACGGTGCCAGTCCCCATCATCGCTTTGGTATGTCCGATGATGATCCACGTAATATCGAATGGATTCTGGCTGAGATGCGAGAGTTAAAGATAGAGCATCCCAACGTGTCTTTTTTTGTCATCCAGACTCATGGCGAGCAGATGATCAAACACGAAGTCTTTGCAGATTACGTGGTTGACCGCTGTCTTCAGCCCGAAGCGCAATTGTCTCTTTTTGACGAGTAAACACACCTAGAATGCTAGCCGTCCGGCTGGTAAATTGCGTCTGAAAGTGAGAAAATCACTGAATCCGTCAGCTTACGTTATGAAGCTGCCGACAAGAAGCAAGATCATCTTGCAAGGACAGACTATGCGGATTTTTATTTACCTGGCACTTCTCATTAATTTTGCCGCCGCTCCCGCCTATGCGCAGTTCCAGCGCCCGCAGGCACTCGAGCTCAGCTGCGTTCATCTGTATCCGATCCAGATGAAGTACCTTGAGAAGCACGTCAATTTCTCCAAGCTAAATCCCAACCTGGAGAATCGCACGGTTGAACAATTCATCAAACGCTTGGATGGATCTAAACTTTATCTTTTAGATAAAGACGTGAAAGACCTGACCAAACTGATGGGCAAAGTGTTCGACAACACAAAAGGCAAAGACTGTTCGGCGCTGGACAAAGCCAACGAGATGTTCATTAAGCGCGTCGAAGAACGCGTTGCCTATGCGAAGAAGTTCTTAGGCCCCAAATTCAAATACGATCCGAAGGCGCAGATTCAGCGTGATCCGCAGGATCGGCCGCGTCCCAAGTCGATGGCTGAAGCCAATAAGTTCCACGAGAACTACATGCAGTATCAAGTGGCCAGCTATCTTGCCACCGACATGAAGCTAGAAGAAGCTAAACAACAGATTGTGCGCAACTATGAGCGTGCTTTGAAGCGCGTTCAGGAATTCAAGAAAGAGGACCTTTTGGCCTCTTACTTAGATTCTTTTGCCCGTGCCCTGGATCCGCACTCCAGCTACTTGTCTGACGACGCACTGCAGGATTTTGAAATTCAAATGCGCCTGTCGTTGGAAGGTATTGGTGCCACTCTGAGCTCTCAAGATGGTTTCACTGTGATCGAACAGCTGATCCCGGGCGGTGCAGCGGCTGGTAGTGGCAAGCTGAAGAACAAAGATCGCATCATTGCGGTCGGCCAAGGCAAAGACGGCGCTTTCACCAATGTGATCGAGATGGAATTGCGTGATGTCGTGAAACTGATCCGCGGCCCCAAGGGTTCGGAAGTGCGCTTGAAGATCCTGCGCAAGTCCACCAAAGATCCTCAGCGTTTTGAGGTGACCTTGGTGCGTGACAAGATCAAGTTGGAAGACGACGCCGCGGCAATCACCTATATGGATCGCGAAGTGAATGGCCAAAAAGTTAAAGTCGGTTTGTTGAATCTGCCGTCTTTCTACGCGGACAATCGCAAAAACGGTCCTTCGGCCTCAACTGATATGAAGAAGCTGTTGGCTGACGCAGTAAAAAACAAAGCCGACGCTATCGTTTTGGATTTGTCGCAAAACGGTGGTGGTTCGTTGCGTGACGCTGTGGATATCGCGGGTTTGTTCTTCGGTACTGGCAATGTGGTTAAGCAGAGCCAGCGCGTGACTTCGGAGTTGGAGCAGGTGAACTACGAAACCCTGCGTGACACCGATGCCACTGTGGACTGGGCTGGACCTCTGGTGGTGCTGATTAGCCGCGTGAGCGCTTCGGCTTCAGAGATCGTATCGGGAACTCTGCAAGACTACAAACGAGCGGTTGTCGTCGGTGGTGATCACACTTTTGGTAAAGGCACTGTGCAATCGGTGGAATATTTGCCGCCGGGCTTAGGTGCGATCAAGACTACGGTCGGTATGTTCTTTACGGCGGGTGGTGAATCTACTCAACACCGCGGTGTGAACTCGGATCTGGCATTGCCCTCGACCTACTCGGTCGATGAGGTGGGTGAGAAGACTTTGGACTACTCTTTGCCGCCCAAGAAGATCCAAGAGTTCCTGTCGCCTGCGGCCTACGTGAGCGAAGGTAAGGGTGCTTGGTTGCCGTTGAGCAAAGATGTCATCAAGCGGTTGAAAGACAAATCCGCGGCGCGTGTGGCAACTGCTGACGGCTTCAAAAAGATCCGCGAGGACATCGAGAAAAACAAGAAGCGCGGTAAGATGATCATTGTTGGTGACTTGGTGAAAGACCAAGAGGCCAACAAGGATCCGTCGAAGAAGAAAAAGGATCCCGAAGCTGAGGGCGAAGAGGATGAAACCGCCAATCTTTCGCGTGAAGAGCGCAAGAAGAAATATCTCGAGCGTGCCGATGTACTCGAGGCCGTCAATGTGGCGGCCGATCTGGCTGTAGAGCTGAAATCGCCCACAATCAAGGTGGGAGTGAAGGGTACCAGCCCGCAAGAGGCAAAAGCTCAATCGGTGGACAACTAACGCCTAGTTTTTTTTGACAAAAATAGGCCTCCTCAGTATCCCTCAAAGGATACCAAAGAGAACCCGAGGGGGCTTGATCAATGGCACTATCCAGTGTGTCCGTGAAATCTAAGATGGCTAAGAAAAAGACGCGCAAGACGCTCCCATTGTCCAAAGACCTTCTTTTGCATATGCATTCTCTGATGCTTAAGAGCCGGGTTTTGGAAGAGCGCTTGATCAAGATCTACAAAGCCGGTGAAGCCTTCTTTTGGATTGGTGCGCCCGGTGAAGAGGCTTTCGGTGTGCCGCTGGGTTTACTTGTCCATAAGGGCCAAGGGCCCGAGTACGACTATTTGCACCTGCATTACCGTGGTACGCCCACGTTGGTGGCCATGGGCATGCCGATGGTGGATTCTATTCGTTTGATTATGAATCGTGCGACGGACCCTTCCACCGGTGGCCGCAACTTCTCGAACCACTATTGCTATCCGCAGTGGAACGTCACGCCGGTATCGTCGCCCATCGAAGTGCAGTATGGTTTGGCTTTGGGTACAGCTCAGGTGCAGAAGCGCTTTCCTAAGGGCCGTGGCCTCTCGATCGTGACCGGTGGCGATGCCGGTACTGCCGAGGGTGATTTTGCGAGCTGTTTGGTCTGGGCCTCGCGTCCTAAACGCGAGCTTCCCATCCTCATCACTGTGCAGAACAACCGCTGGGGTATTTCGACAGATTTCGAAAGTCAGCACGGCGAAACCCATATCGCCGATCGCGGTAAGGCGTTCAATATCCGCACCAGTGTGATTGACGGCAACGACGCCATTGAGACCTACATGGCTCTAGAGAGCGAGATGGCTTATATCCGCAAAACACGTAAGCCAGTTTTGTTGGAAGCTCGTGTGTCGCGTTTGTATGGTCACTCTTCCGCTACAGGTGCGAACTTGATTCCGGAAGAAGACTGCTTGAAGCGCTTTCAGAAGACTTTGCTGGAGCATGATCTGCTGACGGAAAAAGAAATCAAGGCCTTGTGGGCCGAGTATGAGGAAGAAGGCCGCGCGGCTCAAGAGCAAGTGCGTGCGGAACCGGCGCCGACCGCTGAAAGCGTGTGGGAAAATATCTACGTCAACAGCGAGAACGGTGACTGGAGGAAATTCTAATGGCCAAGCTCAATCAAGCCATTCGTATGGCCCTGCATTACGCCGAAGAGAACATGGGCGTACGCGATATTTTCGGTCAAGACGTGGGCGCGCCTCTCGGCGGTGTGTTCACGGTCACACAGGGGCTGAAGACCACCTGGAACACGCCTCTCGATGAGCGCGGCATCATCAGTATGGCCATGGGTATTGCCATGACCGGCGAACGTTGCGTGGCTGAAATTCAATTTTGCGACTACATTTTCAATACCATTGATCTGCTTAAGATCGCGGGTAACACCAACTGGGTGAGCAATGGCAATTACACTTTGCCTATGGTGGTGATGACTCCGGTGGGTGCCGGCATTCGCGGTTCGGTTTATCATTCGCACTCTTTCGATTCGTGGGCTTCGCGTCTGCCGGGCTGGAAGGTCGTGATGCCGTCCAATTCGCTGGATGCTTATGGCTTGATGCTGTCGGCGGTGGCTGATCCAAATCCGGTATTGTATCTTAAACCCAAGGCACTGATGCGTGTGCGCAGTGATGAGTTGATCCCCGGAGAACCGGAGGATCAACGTGAGCTGGGTAATATGATTGATCAACCGGTCACTGATGCGCGCCACACTTGGAAACCCAAATGGCCGAAGCTTGAAGACTATCGTGTCCCCATTGGCGAGGCGAAAGTGACTCGTGCCGGAGAGCAAATCACCGTGGTGTCGTGGGGACGCCACGTTTTATTGTGCAATAAGTTGGCGGATACACTGAAGGCGGAAGGACATTCCGTGGAAGTCATCGATCTGCGTTCCATTTATCCTTACGATTGGCAGGCCATCAAACGCTCGGTGAAGAAGACTCGCCGCGTGTTGTTCGTCAATGAAGACACTGAAGTTACCAACTTTGCGGAGCATTTGGCGTATCGCGTGACTCAAGAGCTATTCTATGAAATCGATGCGCCTCCACGGGTGCTGGCCGGCAAAAATCTGCCCGGCATTGGATTGCATCCGCATTTGGAAGACAACTCGGTTCCGCAGGCTCACGAGATTGAAAGCGCCGTGCGGGAGATTTTGGCTGAGGTGCCGTGAAGCGCCGTAAATCTGCTCGAGAGTTCGACAAGTACGCCTACTATCGCAAGGCTGTGCAGTCCCCCGAAATGGACTGCGAATTCATATCCGACACCTATAAAGAGCTGCGCGGCACCCGCCCGCGCGTGCTGCGCGAGGATTTCTGTGGAACCTTCGCCATCTGCTGCGAATGGGTCCGCTCTCACAAAGACAACAAAGCCATCGGAATCGACCTCGACCCCGAGCCGCTGAATTACGGACGTCAGAACTATCTGACCGAGCTCAAGCCTGTGCAACAAGCTCGCTTAAAGACCTATCAAGCAAGTGTGTTGACCGCACAAGTGCCGAAGGTGGACGTGATTGCCGCGCTTAACTTTTCGTTCTACCTGTTCAAGTCACGTCTGATGTTGCGTCACTACTTCAAGCAGGCTTTGCGCGGCTTGAAAGGCAAAGGCCTTCTGATCGTCGACTGTTTTGGTGGCCCAAGCTGTATGGAAGCGCAGGAAGACAAAACGAAAATCGGTGGCTTCCTCTATTTTTGGGAACAGAAGAATTTCAATCCGATCACGCACGAAGCTTTGTTTCATATCCACTTCAAACGCAAAGGCGAAGCCAAGCGCGAAAAGGTATTCACTTATGATTGGCGCATGTGGAGCATCGCGGAGATCCGCGAAATCATGATGGAGGCGGGGTTTACTCGCACCCATTGTTATTGGGAAGGCACCAAACGCAATGGCGACGGCAATGGCGAATTCAAACGCGCCGAAGACGGCGAGGAGTGCGATGCTTGGGTGTCTTATGTGGTCGGCGAGGCTTAGCTCTTAGAGTGAAGCCTGTTTCAATTGCTCTTGGGTGAAGAGTGGTGTCATGGTCAGGCCGGCCTTTTTCAAATTTTCTTCGCCGCCCTGCTGCCGTGAAATCACGCACAGAACTTGGTTCACTTGCGCACCCTCTTTGCGCAGCTCTTCGGTGCTCAACACCACTTGCCCCCCGGTGGTAATAACATCTTCGATGATACACACCTGCATGCCTTTTAAGGACTCTAAGCCTTCGGCCACACGTGCCGTACCGTAGGCCTTGGCCTCTTTGCGCACAAACACCGCCGGAATCCCGGTTTCAAGAGACAAGGCCGTGGCGACGGGAATTCCACCCATTTCTAGGCCGGCCAACACCTGAGTGCCTTTGGGCACGAGTACGCGCATTTCTTGTGCAATGGCCTTTAGAAGATGCGGATCGGATTCGAAACGGTATTTGTCGAAATACTCTTTCGAGGTGAGACCTGAGCGCAGTTTGAATTCGCCGGTCAGATGCGCGATTTTGTAGATCGCTTGCGCTAGTTCACGTTTTCCCACGGATCCTCCTGAGGCCAGATTGACACTTAAGCAGGTGTACTTTTGGCTTTTTTCTGTCGCCCTGACAAGTACTTGTAGCTCTCCTGACATGCCTTTCAGGGCCAAAGCGGGGATTCTTTAGTGGCATAGGATATGCTCCCATAGCGGCTCAAGGGGGGCTCTTCATGATGAAGGGCAAGCCAACATGGAAAAAATGAATGCCAAGACCATCTACCTGATCTTGCTGCTGTTGACAGTATTGATGGTGGTCGCCACAAAGACCCTGGTGCAATCCTCGGTCTGAACTCAGGAGTGCTCAAGGATGAAGGCTATCAAGGCCAAGCTCAAAAACTCTGGGTATAAATCCATTGCAAGAACCCAGGCAGCCCGTCGTCGATTTTCACGAACACCAAAGCGGGAGTTTGATAGGGGTGTATTGCCAGGATTCTTTCCTTTAGCGCTGCCTTTTTAGAGGCAGCCGTTTTCATCACCACTGCGACTTCACTCTCGTGCTGCAGCTGATTTTGCCAGCGGTAGACGGCTTTGTGAGCCGGGAAGATGTTGGCACAGGCGACAAGACCTTCGGCCACCAGCTGTTCGCTAGTTCGGGTGGCCACGTCATCGTTGGGGAAAGTGCAGTAGGCTAAAACGAAATCCTTAGATTTCATAACCACGTAGAGCCAGATCGCCGGTCTGCGGCTGCGAGGCGGGGCTCAACTCAAAACCAAAAACCAGTTCAATGAACTCCGCCAGCGGCATGATCCCGGTCGTAACTCCTTGCGGGTTTTTAACGACAAGAAAGGGGCTTGCGGCCTTCAAGAAGGCATCGGCCATAGAAGCGACGGAGTCATCCTCCAAAACTTCGCCGACGGGCTTTACATGATCTTTGATCTCGACTTCGTCTGTGGTCTGCAGGTTCAGTAGCTCCAAAACTTTGGCTTTGGAAACCCAACCGATGATCAAGTCGAGGTCGCCCTTGTAGACCGGGAAGTAGGCCACTTTGGCAGACTTCAAACGGCGCACACGGCGCAGTTGAACGTCGGCATCCAGTGCGGTGACCAAGGCTCGCGCGGTCATGACGTCTTTGATGGGAATTTTTGCCAGCTCAGTTAGCCGTTCTTGCAGTAAGGGACTAAGCGGAGGTTCGGCGGATTCACCGCCGGATTCGTCTGTAATGTTCGTATCTTGTAACCAGGAAAGTAACTTCATATATGTCTCAGTATAGCACAGCGGACCTTCATTTTTGAGTCCGCTGCGGGTGCTTAATAGCTGGGCAAAGGTCGGGCCCATAACGGTCGGGAGTTTCGAGGCCTTACCCTATTCCCGACCCCAATAATGCGCCGCAATACCTAGGGTGAAAGCTGCTGAAATCGCGCTTCAAGTTGGATTCTTGCCGTGTTCACATCGCGCAGAAACTGCGACCAAACCTGGGCATGGACTTCGTCCTGCTCTTCCATCGAGTTGAACAGGAAGTCCGTGGGTTGAACCTTTAGGTCAGGTAAGAACAATGGCATAAACAGAGGCTTTCCTGTGGTTCGCCAACTCCGCTCGGTAGTGTCGGCCAGATTGCGTTTGAGCGCATACACTCCACCCATAGCAAGAACCAGGTAACCGTTTTGGTCGAGTACGTTACGGGTGGCCAGGAAGCTAAACTCCGCATCTTCAGAGACAAACTTGATTGAACCGACCATTTTTCCATCGACTATCACGGCGGCGAGTTTTCCACAGCCTTGCCAGTACGACTTCTGATCGGGGGACTGAGTGAACGGATAGATCAGGCTTTCCACATGTGTTAGCCGGCGAATCGGACAGTTGCCGTAGTGCCGCGCGCCCATCTCCATATATTGAACTTGCGGCATGGTGATGGCGGGATAGGTCTCGAGATCCAACCACGTGGTGCTGATCTTTTGCATGATCAGCGGTGGGATTTCCGCCAAGGGTAGATTGGACAGAATTTCCAGATAGGGGTGGGCGGTGTTGTAGACGCTGCGGAGGTCGGAGTCGATAAAAGCGTCGTGCGGGAGCTCGTGTTCATCGATTTCTCTTAGGATGCGCGCGATGTATGCCTGCCTTAACGCCTTGGGATCTTGGCTAAAACGTTCAAGAAGACGCAATTGCACCGACTTGGCGTGATTCAAGACCAAACGCAAATTCTCTTCGCCCAGAGGACCCTTTGACCATAAAGAAATCGTTCGCATGTAGGGGCCACGGATAAAAAAGGCATTCAAACCCGGTACCGTTTTAAGCAGATGGTTCACCAGCCGGTCGGGTTCGATGAGACCTTTGGCTGTTAAGAATGGCAGCAGGCGAATGAGATCGGTTAGTTCCAGGCCGTGGTAGTCATAACGGTATTGGAGTCTTTGTCTCTGATAGTAGCTAAAATCTTCGATCGCAAGTGCATGGTTCTTACTTTTGTCGGGAAGGCGTTTCCACACCGTTTCGGCGAGTGAATTCTGTTGTAGGAGGAACTCCTCGAGCGAACGATGTTCGTGTCCCAAAGCGCGTAGGTTTTCGTAAATGCCGAGAAGAGGCTGTGAAGTGGCGACGTTGTTAAGCTGTTCACTACAAGAACGATCGGCCCACGCCTGAAATGGCGTCGAGATCCCTCCAAAGAGTAGGCCAAAAAGGAAGCAGGCGCGAAAAGCGATCGTCACCGGACTAGGAGCGGCTGCTTTCGATATCTTTAAACACTTGTGAGCCGGTAGCGCGTTTTTGTCCCTGATATTTACCTTGATAAGGGGAAGCGGCAGCTTGGTCCATGCTGCAGAAAACCAGCTGGCAAATGCGGCGGCCGGCTTCAAGGCGAATCGGCAAAGAGTTGGCGTTATAGAGTTCAAGAGTGATTTGACCTTCAAAGCCCGGATCGACCCAACCTGCGTTCTGAATGAATAGGCCGATGCGACCGATCGAACTGCGGCCCTCCACAAAGGCGGTCAGATCTTTAGGTAAACGTACATACTCCATCGTCGTGGCGAGCAAGAACGAGTGCGGAGGAATGGTGATCGAGGGACCATCGAGCTCGCGATATTTGATTTCCGAATTCAGGTCGATGATTTGCATCTGGCGATCCTCGACCACCAGAAAGTGATCACCCAGTCGGCAATCGATGGAGGCGGGTTGAATGGACTCTTCATTGATCGGCGTGATGCCAAGCTCGCCGGAGTCGATCATCTTCTTTAACGTTTTGTCGGACAAAATCATTTTTCAACCTTCATAAAAAACGCGCCCTAAAAGGGCGCGCTTTGAAAACTTAGCGGCTAGGCGGCCGAAAAGCGGAAAGGAAACGGGTACCTTATTTCTTCGCTTCGTCGGCGCGCTTTTTCTCGTACTTTTTGACCAGGTCCTCTTGGATGTTGCGCGGAACGGCGGCATAGCGGCTGAACTCCATCGTGAATTCGCCTTTGCCCTGTGTGCCTGAACGCAACTCTGTCGAGTAACCGAACATTTCAGAGAGCGGAACCTCAGCTTCCACAGTTGTGAAAGCGTCAGTTGTCGTCGTGCCCATGATAATGCCACGGCGTTGGTTGACTTGGCCGAGAACGTTACCTTGGTACTCTTCCGGAGCCGAGACTTCCACTTTCATGATCGGCTCAAGCGCAGTGGGCTTGGCTTTGAAGTAGAATTCGCGGAACGCAGTCATCGCACAAATACGGAACGCCATCTCGGAGGAGTCGACTTCATGGTAAGCGCCGTCGGTGAGGGTCGCTTTCACGCCCACCACCGGGAAGCCGATTAGAAGACCTTTGGTCATCTGTTCTTGGAAGCCTTTGTCCACCGCGGGGATAAATTCCTTCGGAATTTTACCGCCGACGATTTTGTTCACAAACTCGTAGGTCTTGTCGATGCTCTCAAGCGGTTCGAAAGTTCCGACCACTTTTGCGTACTGACCGGAACCACCAGTTTGCTTCTTGTGCGTGTAATCGAACGGAGTCGCCGCACCGATAGTTTCACGGTACGCCACCTGCGGTTGGCCAGAGACCACTTCGCAGTTAAACTCACGCTTCATACGCTCAATGTAAATCTCCAAGTGCAATTCGCCCATACCCGAGATGATGGTCTCAGCGGACTCCTCGTCACGATGCACGCGCAGAGTGGGGTCCTCTTTGCGGAACTTTTGCAGCGCTTTCGAGAAGTTGGCAGCGCCCTCTTTGCTCTTCGGCGAAACGGCGAGAGAAATCACCGCGTCGGGAACGAACATAGAAGTCATCGCGATATTGACCGTGCCATCGGTGAACGTGTCACCGGAGGAGCAGTCCACACCGAACACGGCCACGATGTCGCCAGCATGCGCGACTTCGATATCTTCCATGTCGCTGGCGTGCATGCGACCAAGGCGCGGGATCTTCACTTTACGGCCATTGGCCATATTGGTGATGAAATCGCCTTTCTTCATCGTGCCCTGATAAACGCGCATGTAAGTCAGCTGGCCGTACTTGCCTTCTTCCAACTTGAACGCCAGAGCGACGAGCGGCTTGTCGGGATCCGACGGCAACACGATTTTCTCTTCGTTCTTGTCCAGATCCAAACCTTCGTTGGTCACTTCGGTCGGATTGGGCAAATAGTTGGTCACGCCGTCCAGCAATAACTGAACACCGCGGTTTTTATAGGCTGAGCCCATAAACACCGGAGTCAAATCCAAGTTCAACGTGCCCTTACGGATAGCGGCCATGACTTCGGCTTCGGTCGGCTCTTCTTCCATCAGGAACTTCTCAGCCAAAGCATCATCGAAGTCGGCGGCTTTACCGACGAGCTCGTGACGGTATTTCTTGGCTTGCTCTGCCATCTCAGCCGGGATCGGTCCTTCGGTGATGGTTTCACCGTTGGGGCCAGAGAACGTGAAGGCTTTCATTTTCACCAAGTCGATCACGCCATCGTGTTTATCTTCCAAACCGATCGGGATCTGCATGAACACAGCGTTGTGACGCAGCTTTTCGCGCAAGGCATCAACCACGCGGAACGGGTTCGCACCAGCGCGATCGAGTTTATTGATGAACGCCAGACGCGGAACTTTGTAGCGGCGCATTTGGCGATCCACGGTAATGGACTGCGATTGCACGCCGGCCACGCCGCAAAGAACGAGGATGGCGCCGTCGAGAACACGCAAAGCGCGTTCCACTTCGATGGTGAAGTCCACGTGCCCGGGGGTATCGATGATGTTGATCTCCGTGTCCTTCCACTGCACGTTGGTGGCGGCTGACTGAATGGTGATACCGCGCTCGCGCTCGAGATCCATGGAGTCCATGGTGGCGCCGACGCCGTCTTTACCTTTCACCTCGTGAATGGCGTGAATCCGACCGGTGTAAAAGAGAATGCGCTCGGTCAGAGTGGTCTTACCCGAATCGATGTGGGCTGAAATCCCAATGTTTCTGACTTTCTCGAGGACCCATTTATGCGCCATTTGTTCCTTCCTTATCTATCGGCTGAGGCCAAAGAAATCCGAGGCTTCCACGGACAACGGCCTTCATCATTTCTATGAATTCAAAATGGGTTAACACGGCAATTCTAAAAGTGCAAAGCCATTATATAGACCCGGGCGCCTCGAAAGGCTTATAATTTCCCTCAGTTATGCTGACCATGGAAGCCCTCCAAGAAACTGCGCGCCAAGCCGGCTTTTTCCCGCTGCGGGAGTCTCAAGAACGAGCGCTGCGCGACGTTTGCGCTGGGCGAAATCTACTCATCGTGTGGCCGACTGGCTCCGGTAAGTCCTTATGTTATCAGCTGCCGGCGCTGCATTTGCCCGGCTTAACCGTGGTGGTGTCGCCGCTGATCGCGCTGATGGACGATCAGACCGCAAAGGCGCGAGCTTTGAAATGGCCGTTTACGTGCGTGCACTCCGGCCTTACGCGCGAAAACCGCGAAAAGCGCCTGCGCTTGGTGGCAGACGGCAAGATCAAGCTTTTATATGTGACCCCGGAGCGTTTTCGCCAAGAGGAGTTTCGCCAGCTTTTGGCGAAGGTCCCGATTGCGCTATTGGCTGTGGATGAGGCGCACTGCATTTCCCAGTGGGGTCATGATTTTCGCCCCGACTACTCGCGCTTGGGTGCGATTCGTCAACAGCTGGGCAACCCACCGGTGATCGCGTTGACCGCCACTGCGACCCATGAAGTGCAGGCCGACATCTTAAAACAGCTCGCAATGGGACCTGACGCGCAGGTGCTGTGGGCTGGTGTGGAGCGACCCAATTTGCATTTGGCGGCGGAGGAGTTCGACGAACGCGATGACAAAGAGGAAGCGTTGTTACGCTGGCTGAGCGCGACCGAAGGGCCAAAAATCGTTTACTTCACGCTTATCTCCACTTTGGAAAAGGTGTCGGAGAATTTGCGCGCTAAGAAATTTGCTCACGATGTCTATCATGGCGATCTTGACGACGGTCGGCGCCGGCAGAGCCTAAAACGTTTTCTGGCCGGTGAGAGCCGGCTGATGCTCGCCACTCCGGCTTTTGGCCTCGGCGTCGACAAGCCGGATATTCGTGGTGTGCTGCACTTTGAAATTCCGGGTTCATTGGAGGCTTACTTTCAAGAGGTGGGACGAGCGGGTAGGGATGGAGCGCCATCGCACTGCCAGCTCTTATACGTGCAACAGGATCTCGAAACTCAGATGCGTTTTATCGAAACTCTGACTCCCGATCCGGCATATATTCAATCCGTCTATAATCTATTGCTGTCGTGGAAAGATCGTCTGAATGTTTTGCGTCTGGATGATCTGCGCGAGCAACTGAGCTTTAAAAATAAAAAAGACTTTCGCTTGGAAACCGCTTTGAGTTTTCTGGATCGCTGGGAGGTGATTCGTTATCCGCAGCGCCGCCTGGACCGCTTGGAGTTCGTGCGGCCCTTGACCGGCGAAGATTTGGCCCCGGAGCTATGGCAGGCCCGACGGTTGCAGTTGCAGAAAAAGCTAATGGCCTTGGTGCAGTGGTTTCGCTCGCCCGTCTGCCGCAAGATCGGGATTTATGCTTACTTTGGCTGGCCAGATCAAAAGCCCTGCGGTTTCTGCGATCGCTGTGACGAGGCTGGCGTATGAAGCTGTTTGCGCGGGAGCGCCTCACGTTTCCCGAACCGCGCTTAGCGATGGCTGAGGGCATCGTGGACCTTAGTGATGACCTGCGGGTCGAACGTCTGCTGGAAGCTTACAGCTTCGGTATCTTTCCGTGGCCGCACGAAGATCTTCCCACCATTTGGTATTGTCCTGAGCAGCGCGGGATTCTGAATTTCGCCGACATGCATGTGTCGCGCTCTCTGCGCAAGTTTATTGCCGGTGCGCCCTTCACCGTCACGTGCGACCGTGCTTTCGCTCAGGTGATCGAGGCCTGTGCGCGGGCTTCACGTCCGCATCAGCAAGGGACTTGGATCACCTCTAAGCTCGAGCGGGCCTACTTGGATTTTCATCAGGCCGGTTACGCTCACAGCATTGAGGTGTGGGAGAATGAGGAACTTGTCGGAGGACTTTATGGCGTCTATGTCGCCGGTTTGTTCTGCGGCGAGAGCATGTTCTACAAGCGCGACAATGCTTCCAAGTTCGCGTTGGTGAAAGTCGCCGAGTTTCTGCAGAGCCAGGGGCTCGAGTGGATGGACATCCAAATGGTAACACCGCTACTGGAGAACATGGGCGGCGTGTATATTTCGCGCGATGAATTCCTTAAACGTTTGGAAAAGTCCAAAGCTGTGGCCAAGTCCCTTGACTGGGCACGCTTCTTGTAAAACACATTCCGTCTATACAATTTGAAACCTTGGGATTGGTTTTATGCGCTTGGCGCTTGGATCTGCCATTCGAAACGGCCTTTTTTTGCTTGTGGCTTTGCCCATTTGGGCGGTGCTTGCGGAAGAGTCCATTCCGGGAAGGTTTATCCATGTGGCCCGCGATGCCAAGGCTGTTGCCGTCGATGTGAAGCTAGGCAAAGTTGACTCTTACAATCAAACGGCGGTTCGTCTCGGTCGTCCACAGATCTCCTATCAGGCCTACAGTCTGTCGTTGCCCGATGACAAAGATGCTCTGGACTTTCGTTTCTTCTCTTTGAGCGAAGAGCAGTTCTTAGCTGTGAAGGGTCTGTATGGTGGTCATAGCCGAGTGCGGCCCAAGCGTGGCCGTCATGACTACAACTTCGTGGATTTTATGCCTCCATTGGTGCAGGCCTTGAACGGACACAACTTCAAGATTGCAGAAACGCGAGTGAATGGCTTGCGCGGCGATTCCAGCCGGTCGGTCGACGACTCTGTCAGAACGAGCATGAACTGCTTTAGCACGGCCTATGCGTTGTTGCAGCAGGAGAGCTTCAGCAACCCACGGGTCACTCCACTCAAGTTCAACGTCTTCTTCACCGGCCGCTTTCAGGCCTATGATTATTTTATGAATGCCGGTCAGAAAATCCCGTTCAACCAATTGCAGATGGGTGATGTGATCTTGCTGGTGACTGAGCGTCAGCTGCTTCATTCGGACCGCAAGATCGAATTGCTTGAGCATGTGATGACCTACATCGATGACGGATTGGTGTTCGAAAAAACCAATGGGGGCGATAGGGACCCGTTTCGGTTCCAGACCTTAAAGAAGGCGATTGATCCCTACACTTCGCGTTTGAACGTGAGCCTCTATTTACGCCGTTTTCGTGGTGCTTTGCCAGAGCCAGACAAAGTCTTTGGCGGCAGTGCATACGCGATAGACGAGGCTTATGCCAAGCCGCTCCCGCACCATTTGCGTGAAAAGATCTTTATGCATAAAGAGATTTTGTTTCCTGAGGACACATATCAGAACAGCTGGAGTCAGTCCGTGGATGTGCATCTTGATTTTGATTCGCTCTCAGGCCGCTTTCGCTTGAACGATGAGGCCTATCGCGAGTCCACCTTCGACGTGAACAGAAATGTGCAGCGTACCTGCGCCGAAGAGTTGCAGACGGCGAAGTAGATCTACTTGAAACGCTCGCCCCACGGGGCTCCGCGCTTGGCATCGTAGTTGTCCGAGGGCAGTGAGAAGTACCAGATAAAACCGATGGCGGCCGCGAACAGAAGAATATAGAGAAGAAATTTGCCGATGTTTTGTAGAACCAGCACGCGGTAATATAGCCAGTTGCGGTACTGTTGCTCGCGCATGGCTTTCATAAAACTTTGCTCAATGCCTTTACGAATCGCCCGGCTGTGACCATCTGGTAGTTCATCAAACCGCACGGCCACCATGATTTTTTTGTCTTCGCGGAAACGATCGCGGCCGAACCATGAACGCGGTTCATACTCTTGAATGCGCACGACAGTACCCCACCAAGCGATGCTTTCGCCGCTGGGGACGGGGATCTCGACCTTCAAACGCTCTTTGATGTGCACTTGTGTTCCTGGGTCGATCAGGAAGGCGACGCCAGACTCGGACATATTGATCAGAAAAGTCTGCTCGATATGGGCGCTGCCCGTGGTGTGTTCCAAGCTAAAGCGCATCGCCGTTTTGTCCTGCGGGCGCAGAACATAGCGAAAGGCGCGTGGCTTGAACTTGCGGATGGAGTCTTCCATGGCCTTCTTATCGGCCGATGGACTACTCTTTCTTGAATTTCTCTTCGATGGTTTTCACGCGCGCGGCCAGGTTTTCGTCGATCCAACCGTTGCGGCGCATGATTTCGTTTTGGTTCTGCAGGCGCTCGATCAGGCCTTTGGTCAGGGCGATTAGCCACGCGGGAACGGCTTTCAATTGAGCTTCAATGGAGGTTTTTTGCAGCTTGATGGCTTTTACCGGAGTGAGTGCCACGACGTTGGACGAGTGGGCTTTGCCCAGCAGCAGAGCGGTTTCGCCGATATATTGGCCCGACGATACCAAGCCAAGAACAATCTTCTCGCCATTGCCGCCGGTCTTAAAAACCTCGAGCTGCCCCTCTTTGATGATGAAAAGAGCGTCACAGCCGGTCTTTTCGCGAATAACGAAATCGCCGGGGTTGAACGAAACGATGTTACTTTCTTTTGATGCGTCCATTGAACTCTCCAGGTTGCAAGAGCTCTTCGGGAGTTCACTAAGTTTGGTTTAGCGCCAAAGAGTTAGTTTTGTGTTTCTGAACTTTGAGCAGGTCACCGTGGCTCGATGTGGGACATAGATGCCGAGCGTAAATAGGCCAAGCAAAACGTCCTGTGCAGACATCCAAACATAGGCTTCTTTGAAAGAGGAACCTGCACACAGCGGAGCGGGAAATTTTTCGATCTTCGTCATTCCCCATAAAAACTGATGCACTCTGTAGGCGTGTTGAGAACCGCTCTCAGATGGTTCGCCCCGTTCGAACTTTAAATGCGCGCACGAGTTGAGAAGGAGGTTTGCGACTAAACCACAGGTGAGAAGAGTCAATTTACTCACACCATACCCTCACTGTGAGGGGCGCATACACGCCCAGTGTCGCCAGCGTAATGACAGCGTCTTCAAAAGTGCGGATTTTTTCTGCCGCTTGCGGTTTGCGCTCCATGCATACACGTTGCAAATCGACGGAGGCTGTCCCAATTAGACCGAAGGCATAATAGTCGAGGTGGTCTTGGAAATCCGCGGGGCGTGGGTAAGGAATGCGGCTTTCTATCGGCAAATGGGTGGACACACATGCGCACAGTAAGAGAGCGCTTAAGAAGACGCTTCTCATTGAGCGCGAGCGTCTTCGGTGGCGCCGGCTTTGAGTAGCTGATCCACGATCTCGCGATCTTGGCTCTGGCGTGCCAAGGTCAGTGGTGTTTGTCCCAGGCGATTGACTGCATTGACAGGCGCCCGCACCTTGATCAACCAGCTCACCATGTCTGGCATGCGTGCTTTCACCGCGTGATGCAGAGGCGTGTTGCCGTCCGCATCGGCTTTTCCGGGAGGAGCTCCGGCATCCAGCAGGCGTTTGACTAGATCAGGTTGTTGATAGCTTTGCGCGATGATCAGCAGAGAGTCGCCATCGTTGTCCAGCTGATCCAGCGTTGGATTTTGATCGAGCACCAATTCAAAAATTTCGGCGTTGCCCCGCGGGATACCGAAATGCAAAGCCGTCCAGCCGTTGGGGTCGGCGGTGTACACCGAGGCGCCGGCTTTAAACAACGCTTTGA
The DNA here is from genome assembly GCA_019637855.1 of Bdellovibrionales bacterium. GTDB lineage: Bacteria > Bdellovibrionota > Bdellovibrionia > Bdellovibrionales > UBA1609 > JALHOQ01. The sequence goes on along the minus strand of JAHBUX010000004.1, from coordinate 69,629 downwards.
CCGTCTCTGGGCTGGCAAAGCGGACGGCCATCATCAGGGGTGTCAGGTCAAAATCGTCTTTCACTTCCAGGGGCGCCTTTTTAGCAGCGAGCGCTTTGATCGAGCCGGGCGAGTTGCCAAGGGCCGCAAAGTGCATCGCCGTTGAGCCTTGAATATCGGTTAGCAAGGGATTGGCACCTTTGCTTAACAGCAGCTCTACGGCGGCCACCTGATTCTTGCGAGCGGCGCCCATCAGAGGCGTGATTCCATGTGGGGATGGCGTGTCGACAGACATACCCTCGTCGATCAGCTTTTTAAGCACCGCCAGATCGCCATAGGCGGCGGCGCGGATCATCGGGGTCGTATCGCCCAGTTGAAGGTCTTTCGCTTGGGACGGAGGCTGTGGTTTTGTGACCAGTGTGCCGCAGCCTAAAATCGCTATAAACGAGGATAGGAAAAACGCCCTTAAAATCATGATTCACCCCTGTTCTAAGTTATATCCCCCAGAGACTCCGGAAAGAAGCGCAGTTTGAGCGAAAAGTGCCATAAAAAGTCACTCTTTCTGCCCCAAATCCAAAACTTCGACAACCCGACCTGGCCTGAACCTTGCCCCTGATGGCCCCGGAGTCTCGAGAAGTTCATGGTGAACTTCGTGGTGGACTATCAAATTTTAGGGAGAAGTCATGGAAACCAACACCAGCTTTTTCGGATCAATCGTTAGCTTCTTTGCTACCGGTGGATTCTGGATGCTGCCTATCGCTGCAGCTCAAGTGGTCTCGCTCGCCATTATCGCTGAGCGCGTAATCCGTTTGTATGTGCAACGTCAACCCGACCTGCGCAAACAAGCCAACCTTTTCGAAACAGATATCAAAAAAGGCAATCTGGACCGCGTGCTGTTGCAAGCTCGTAGCTTAGATCGCGATTCTGCTCTCCGCAACGTGGTTGAAGCTGGCGCCAGCGCAGCTCAGAACATGGGCGGTCGTGAAGAAGTGCAAGCCAAAATGGACGAAGTTTTGGTGCGCGAACAGTCCAAACTCGAAAGCCGCATCGAATTTCTGGCCATGCTCGGTAACGTGGGTACGTTGCTCGGTTTGCTTGGAACGATCGTCGGTATGATTCGCTCTTTCGCTGCCATCTCGCAAGCTGACCAACTGACTAAAGCTGCCATGCTCGCCGCCGGTGTTTCGGAAGCCATGCACGCCACAGCTTACGGTCTGATTATGGCCATCCCGGCTCTGGTTATGTACTCGGTTCTGCAAAACCGCGTGAACAAGCTTTCTGACGATATGACTCAGGCGGCTTTGCGCATCTACAACCTGCTCGGCTTCCACTACGACTCGGTTCCGTCGAAGCGTTCGGTTGAGAAGTAATTTTTAGGATTAAGAGGAGATCGCCATGCACTTCGCGGGAAATAAAAAAGGTCGCAAGAAGAATATGAACTTCGAGTTGAACCTTGTGCCGTTTATCGATGTGCTCTCCACTTGCATTTGTTTCTTGTTGGTCACTGCCGTGTTTATCAACCTCGGTTCATTTCATGTGAGCCAGGCCGTCGGCAGTGAGAAGACGAAGCAAGAGGAGAAACAGGGATCGGTGACGGTATCCCTCGGTAGTCGCGGTGATATCCGCTTTGAAGTGAAAGACGTGAAAGGCTTGCGCGGTTCGCAAGCCATGACAACGATCTCGGGTGATGCTGGTCAAGTGAACTTTAAGCGCACGGAAGAGTGGATCAAGGCCTTCGCTTCACAATATAGCGATGTGAAGACAGTTTTGCTGATGCCCAATCCGTCTTCCAAATATGACGATCTGATCCAACTGATGGCGCAGTTTAAAACTGCGTCGATGGATCAAATCGGCATAGCGCCTTTGTAAGGGTGATTTGTATGTTGAACTCTGCTCAACCTTTAAGTCAAACGCAGCTCGGATCCGCTTTGGGCGGTACTTCGCGCATCAAGCCTAACGGTTCGCGCTTCCGTCGCACGATGGTCGCATCGTTGATGCTGACTTCACTGGTCGATGCGTTTTCGATTTTGGTGATCTTCTTGATCATGAACAACGCCAACTCACAAGACGTGGTGAACGTCGATAAGGTGCAGTTGCCGATGGCCGCTGAGAGCCAGTTCATTCAGGAAGGCATCGTGGTGCGTGTAGAAAACGGTCGTTTCGTCGTTGATGAGAAACCGGTGGAGCAAGCGCAGTTGATCAGCACGCTCAAGAGTTTGAATGAAAGTGCTACGATAGCGAAAAAAGAAGGCATCGTGATCGTTGCTGACCGCAATATGGACTACGAGGCCCTGAGCCCTGTGATCTTGGCCGGTTCGCAAGCTGGATTTACTAAGTTCAAATTCGCCGTGATCCGCAAGTAGTCTTACTTGCGGGGCATGCTGGTTTTTTTGCTCTCGATTTTGCCTGAGACGGCGCGAACCCGCGCTTTGTCCGCTTCCGTAAAATACTTATCGTAAAATGCTTTCGGATTGGTCTGCGCCTCAAGCAAAAGGCGCTGCATTTTCTCTGGATCGCCTTGGGCTTCCACGGTGATCTTCTCCATCACTGAGGCTGCGATTCCATAGATCTCTTCTTTGTTTTCTGGGGAGCCAGCCAACGCGTCGACTTTGGCGTCGACCTCTTTGGCCTTCTTGTCGTTTTTGATGGCTTCATTGCGTTCGGAGGGATTCACTAGCATTTTCTTGGTGTCAGAAAGACCTTTTCTCTGGTGTTCATCGAGTTCGGCTGCGGCTGCAATAGGTATCAAACTGAGACAGAGTATAAGTGCTTTCATAGAGATAGGATCGGCAGAAGCGGCTGTGGACTAAAAGGGCAGTTGAAGAGGTGGGCGTAGGTTGATATGGATGCGGACGGTTGGAGGAGTCTATAGTGAAACTGAGAGTTTTGTTGACGGTGTCCGCGCTGCTTATGTTGAGTGCTTGTGGTGAACAAAAGAGCTTGCTGACGGAGCCTGTGATTCAAGAGTTGGACATAGATTATCCGCGCACCTTTAACTCGAGCGTTCAATATCGTGATCTGTCGGGCGTTGTGCTTGAACAGTCGGTCTATCAGCCGACGAATTCCGCTGCGGTGTTCGGCTGCTTGTTGAACGCGAATGGTTTCACGATGGTGATGCGTAATGGGCCTTCGGACCGTTTGCGCATTCGCTTTCCGGGATTGGATGTGCGCCAAACGCGTGAGGAATATAGACCCACGGATTTGGCGCGTGTGACCTTGGATGGCCGCTCGCCGCAGGGGACGTTTGATTTTAACTCAAGCGCGCCCGGCAGTCCGTTGCAGGTCGAGAGCTGTGAGATGCGAGTGCAAATGGTGGGTCGTCATTTGGCCGGTCAGTTGACTTGTCAGAATGCGACATCGTCGGTCGATTCCAGCAAGCAGGCTGAGCTGGTGGTCAACTTCAATTGCGATGCGGTTCAATAGCGATAAGCCTCGGGGCAGATGCCGAGTGTGTCTAAGCGGCGGCAATAATAGGTCAGCTTACTTTCACGTAGGCGCAGGCATGACGGCTTAGTTGAGTGTTCCGGCTGGTCGCAGTAGTTGGGCATAGTTCCCAGACAGGCCAGTTTGTTGGCGTAAAAATCATCTTCACAGTATTGCGGAGCCGAAGCATAGCAGGCTGGGGTGTCGCCGTAGGAGGGCTCGGAGCAAAAGGCCGGCGCTGAAAGCAGGCAGGCGGGAGAGTTGGAGTAGTAGGGTTGTTCGCAAACTTTCTCTGGTGCAGAAGCAAAGCAGGCTGGTTCTTTTTCATAGGCGGCTTGGCTGCAGTAGGCGGGTGCTACGTCGCCACTAAGAAACTCGACACCTTTTGTGGTGTGCTGAAGGCTCATGGGAGCATACGGTTTTGCGCAACCGACAACGGCGAGAATCGTAAGAACAAACGCGGCGATAGTTACTTTCACGGCAGCCCCCTTTCCCAATAGAGCCCGTTTTAGCGCAAGGCCCCTGACCTGGCAATGCTGCGAGGGATTTTTTGTTGGTTATTAAAATATGTTAAGGCGCGGGATGTGGTGAGCGGTAAGTGAGTGGAATAGGGGCGGTTTACGGTGAAAGGCTACTTCCCGGAAGCTTCTTCGCGCCCCACAAACTCCCCGGTCATGCGGGCGGCGACGGTGCCGTCAGTGAGACGAATTTCACTGACTAGCGTGAGTCGGGCCCGGCCTTTCTTGTTGTAGGTTTTCAAAAACTCCTGCGCTTCGCGTGGGTCTGGCGGACCGCAAATCGCACGCAGATCTTCATGTACAGGTTTGAAGAACTCCATTTGGCTGCTTTTGAGCAGCACATGGCCTTGCCCGTTCATTAGGTGAAATAGTCGGCAGTAGGCGGCCAGAATCATAAGCGCACTAAGTGATCCGCCAAAGGCTGACCCGAGATGGTTATGATTGGGCGCCAACCGACAGGTGAGTTCGATGGAGTTGGCGTCAGCCAAAGCCACTCGCACATCCATAGCGAGCGCCAACGGCATCTGCTCTCGAAGAAGCTGCTCTAGCCCCGCGCGTTCCATGAGCAGATACTGCGTTCACAAGCTAAAACAAGCAAGCCCTCACACATCGCGTTTGCGAAACGCGATATGTGCACTGCGGATTTGAAGGTAAGGGGTGAAGCTGCGCAGCCGGTGTAGCCGTGCGAGCCTGAAAATATGGGGTCTAAAATAGTGGGATTCAAAACAAAAGGGGGCAAAGGCGGTCATCTCTCGGCGCGCAGATGTTTTGAGTGCCCAAGCTAAGAGGTTCAAAAGTGCGTAGCATTAAGGGGTTTCTAAAACTCTAGTTAGATTTTTAATCGCTTTCAAAACTTACCTTCCGTGCGCGCGGATGCGCACGGAATAGTCCTCACATGGACGGTCAGAATTTGCGGCCAGCAGGTGCAACACCTCGAAGGTGAGATCTCGTGCGGCAGCAGGGGCGCGGCAAGCGCCGTAGCTTCTATCGCGGGCGGGGCTGGGGCTGCCGGGAGTGGGGAGCGGCGGGGGGAGCGGGCGGCGGGGAGAACGGCGGCCATTGAGCGATTTGCCGTCCTAATCGGTATTTTAGATGGAGCCAATCCACAGATTACCCGAACGAATTTCTAAAATTCTGCTGAGGATTGGGTGCCAAGGAGATTCATCTTGATGCGGGCTATGCGGTGATGCGGGGCTGTACGGGACTAGCGTGATAGCGATTGGACAGGCCTCAGTGACGGCAGGTCTAAAGGTTCGAAAGTGTCACGGAGCGTTCTTAATTGCATGATTTGATTCATATAAATATATTGCCCCGAGAATGAAACAGCAAAGTCTTTTTGATTCGAAAACCAAGTCAAGATATGGGCGCACGGAGTACGGTGGGCTGAAGACCAAGGGGCATCGTAAGTTGGAGCGCCCGTTTTACTCCCGCAAATGGATCCATTTGGTTTTAAAGAGTGATAAGGCTTATGGAAAATTGAGTCTCAAGGCCGCGCCCAATCAGACATTTATTCGCGAGCTGATTTATTCCAAGGCTCGAAAATTCGGCGTGAGTGTGGGGGATTTTGTGAACATGGGGAATCATCTGCACATCAAGGCACGCTGCAGTTCACGAGGGCAGTTTCAGAAATTTCTCAAATCAGTGACGGGTAGAATCGCAAGAAAGGTCACTGGCGCGCGTAGAGGAAATAAGTTCGGCCGCTTTTGGCAGGGGCTTGCCTACACGCGCGTCTTGATGAGTTCAGTGGAAGAGATGCGGCTACATAACTACTTCTGCGCCAACCGACTCGAAGGTTTGGCTGGGCGAGCCCGGCGTGAGGAGTATTTGTCGGAGATGAACGCTTACCTCCGTAAACAGCGCGGGCGTGCAAAGAGGGAAGCGCGGTCTTATTCATTCGAAGATACGGCCCCAGCTTGGGCGTAGTGTCTCTTCGTAGGCATCCCGTGAGTCGATGAGCCGTGAGCCGATGAGCCGATGAGCCGTGAGCCGATGAGCCGTGAGCCGATGAGCCGATGAGCCGTGAGCCGATGAGCCGATGAGCCGATGAGCCGTGAGCATGAGCCATGCCCGTGGCTCGATGAGCACAAGCCTAGCCCGTACGTAACCGCTGAAAAGTGGTGATTCAAACAGTGGTACGACCGTGATCGACAGGCGCTAAGCGGCTTCTTAAGCAAACTGCAAAGCGTGGAACCCGCAGAAAGTCTAAGCGATCCGAACATCGGAACTCTGTCCGAATAGCGGGCTTGAAAAGCAATACAGCGAGGGAGAGCCTGGCGTTGCGTTTGATATCCCTCCTCGCGGAGGAATTTCATGAATCGAACACTTACCAGCGAAGACAATCGTAAAACTGTCCTTTTTGATGCCTGGATCGCATATCTAATGAAGGTCCATCTTGAATTCGATGATAGCCAAATTGATGAGATCTATGAAGGGACTGCCGTTATCTCGGACCTCACAAAAAATACAATCGGCTTTCACCTGGAAGATGGAAGAAAGTTGCGCCACGTCCCTATCGATCCAGATATCAGTAAACATAGCTGTAGGCTCGACATGATGTATGTGATCCTTGGTCGTCGCAATAATCGGTGGTGGCCCCTCGACGTACTATCCATTGGCAGCACTTTGCTTGGTAAACAGAGTGCTGCGCATATTACCTATAATCCGCTGTATATTTATGGAAACCAAGCGCGCACGACAAAACATTGAACTGGATTGTCGGGCAACTGCTTGGAGCCGGGAAATTTAGAGAAGTCGGGAGTCGAAAAATGACGGATTTTTTCTGTGAAAAATCTGGTGTGCCCGGCGCGATTCGAACGCGCGACCTTCAGCTTCGGAGGCTGACACTCTATCCAACTGAGCTACGGGCACCTTTCTTGTGGATTGACTAAATGAACTGGGAAACCTTCAATAGTCAAAGTATCCTCTAGGCGGATCTAAATTTTTTACAACGGGAGTGCTGTTATGAAAGGCAAAAAGCGTACGAAAAACAGGCTGCATGCACGTCGGAAGGCTCGTAAAAAGAAGCTGATGCGCAAACACAAGTAGCCCATCCGATTCACACGGCCCGGCCATGGCGGATTGACGGTGGAGGGCCGTGGTTTACTAGTTGCAAGCACCTCAATGAGAGATTTAACTGGCCCTACGGTTCAACCTTAAGAGGTTCAGGCTTGCGACGCTTCTTTTTTTGCACTTTGTCGATAGCTCTTGCCGTATTGGCGATGACACTGCTTTTCCAGGTCAGCCGCACGCCGTCTCTCGCGCAAATTAAACACGATTTCAAAGCTTCCGATCGTGCTCTCTTGGATCGGCAGGGTCAGGTTCTCGACGGCGTGCGCGCGGAAAAGTCCGCCAGGCGTCTAAACTGGATTTCACTTGCCGATGTACCATCGTCTTTTCTCAACGCTGTTCTGAGCAGCGAAGACCGGCGCTTTTTTTACCATCCTGGGCTTGATCCGCTTTCTTTACTGAACAAGCAAAGCAGTCTGACACTACAACTGGTGCAGCTGATCGAGCGGGACAAAGTGAGAAATGCCAACGTTTCGTGGTTGAGATTCCAGAGAGAGCCGCTCTTATCTCTTCTCGATCGTTATTCGAAAGCCCTGGCGTTCGAGCTTGCTTGGAGCAAACGTGATATTTTGGAAGCCTATATCAATCTTGTGCGCTATCGCCGAGAGCTGCAGGGGCTCAACGCCGCCGCATTTGGTCTGTTCGAAAAACCTCCGCGCGTATTGAACCTGCGTGAGGCTTCCGTGCTCGCCGCACTGATCCGGTTACCTGAGGCGGGTGCCCATGAAGTGCGTGCCCGCGCCTGCGAAATACTTGCTCAAATGAGAGCCCCAGAGGAGTGCGCTCTTCTTACGCCTGAGCATTTGTCTTACCTTGAGCGAGCTTACCGTATTCGTCCCTATATCCGCTTGGCTCCGCATGTTATGCAACGCCTTGCTAACGAACCTAAACTCACATCATTGGGACTAGTTCGCACTACGCTGGACCGTGAGCTACAGTGGACCGCGATTCACGCGCTACAAAAACAGAACTCGATCGATGGCGCGGTGATCGTTGTTGAAAACAGCAGCGGGCACGTGCTTGCCTATGTCTCCGCTTCAGCTGCGGACGCAGCCACCGACCCTCGTGCTGCGGGTTCCATGCTCCGCCCGCTGATTTTTGCCAAAGCGCTCGACGAACGCGTTCTTACTGTCGCCACCGCGCTAGAAGGTGATTTCGGCGAGGTCGATCGATCGGATATGCGCGTGGCGCTCCGAGGGGGGCTTGAGATTCCTGTCCTGCGCACTCTTGAGCGACTAGGTGCGGAGACTTTCGTCAAATCGATGCAAGACCTTGGCTTCACGGATCTGCAGTCCCCGGAAGCGTATGGACCTTCGCTGGCCCTTGGCTCGGCGCCGGTAAAGCTCAGTGACCTTGCCAATGCCTATCGCGCACTGGCCAACAATGGGATCTGGACGCCGCTGCGCTTTTCTCCCGATGTGCCCAGTGAATTCGGAGCGCGCCGGGTGTTTAGCCCGGCGGCGGCCTTTATCATCAAAGATATTCTTAGCAATGAAAATCACAACCTGTGGTCCATGGTAAAGCATGGATTGCCGGCGACCGACAATCGCGACACATGGTCCATCGGATTTTCCGATAGGTACACCATCGGCGTGAGTGGACCCCATAACGCCGCCATCTGGCAGGAACTCTTGAGTTACCTGCACCGCCGCCAACCCAGTGAAAGTCCGCGCCTGCCCGAGGGACTGATACGTGAGATCTCCGGTCAAAGAGAAGAATGGTTTCTCAGCGGCACTCAGCCCAGTCTCACTTCGACCGCCGACACCACAAAGCGACGTAGCTCCATTTCCTACCCCAAAAACAATGCCATCATCGCGCTGGACTTGGAATCGTCTTCGCGGCCTGACCACCGCCTGCTGATTCAGATCGCGGCTCCGCAAGGGGACCAGAACGTTTACCTGAACGGCCGCCGCTTGGGCCGTGCCGAACCCTTTCTAAAGTGGGAACCCGAGTCAGGCCTCTACACTTTAGAACTGAGAGATTCCAAAGGGCTGCTTGTCGACAAGGTGCGCTTTGAGGTGCGGGGCCGGCGCTTTGCTCTTGCTGGGCAAAAACCCGGCAAATAGGGCTTCAAAATCCCGCCCAAGTCAGATAACACCATAGGCATGATCAAAAGCCGATTTGCCAAACGCGAGTTTCGCTCCCTTCTGATTGAAAACGTCGATGTATGGACCACCGAGAGTGTAATTAAAAACGCTCGCGTGTGGGTTGAGAATGGTCGCTTCCGCGGCATTAACGCCACGCCTACGGGCAAAGTGGAGCGTATCGACGGCGGTGGAAAAGTCTTGATGCCGGCCGGGGTGGATGCACAAGCGCATCTGCGTGTCCCGGGGCAAGGTCATAAAGAAACTCCGGCTACCGGCCTGTTGGCTGCCCTCAAGGGTGGTTACTCGGCAATCCTGACTATGCCCAACACGCAGCCCACCATTGATTCGGTGGAGGTGTTGAAGCGCGGTCAGGAGGAAGTGCGTCCGTTTGAAAGTGATTTCGGCGTACATGTCTTTTGGTCCGCAGCGATCACGAAGAAATTAAACAGCGATGATCTGACAAGCTATGAAGATTTGGTGCGCGCCGGTGTGCGCGCCTTCACCAATGACGGGCTTGGCGTGACGAATGACAAGGTGATGGAGCAGGCGTTTGCGCAGCTCGAAAAGCTGGGTGTGCCGCTCTTGCAGCATGCGGAATTCTTGGGCCATGGTGGCAGCTTGGCGCCCGGCCCGGTGCAAGAGAAACTCGGTGCTTCGCCCTATCCGGATGAGCCTGAATGGAAGATGGTCGAGCGCGATCTACGTGAATTGCGTAAACATCCGCGTGCGCGCTATCACGTGCTGCACGTTTCGAGTCGTAAAACCCTGGAGCTGGTTCGTCAGGCCAAGCGTGAGGGTTTACTAGTCACGGCTGAAGTCAGCCCTCACCATTTGTTTTTCAATACGGAAACCATCGATGGTGACAACTTGGCGTTCAAAATGAATCCGCCGATCCGTTCGCCTGAAGATCAGAAAGCCTTGTGGCAAGGGCTGCAAGAAGGTGTGGTCGACTTTGTGGCCACGGATCATGCGCCCCATGAGTCCGTTATGAAAATCGGTTCATTTGATAAAGCGGCATTCGGCACTTTAGGACTGGAAACCACGATGAACGTTCTCATTTTTGGTCATCGTCGAGGTTGGTTGAATGAGCGTCGCTTGGTTGAGGTCTTTGCTTCGAAGCCCGCGGAATTCTTGCGTTTGCCCGGCGGCTTTGGAACTTTCACGCTGGACGCGCCTTTTCATGCGGCTTGGGTGGATGTCAATGCGCCGGAACAGGTCTATACTGAGGACAGTATATCGAGCTTATCCAAAAACAGCTGCTTTATCGGCTCGAAGCTTCCGGGACGGATTGAAGGCGCCTTTCACGAGCAGAGTGTCTTTGTCTTCCCGTAAAACGGGAGAACAACTTTGTTTAAAAAATTAGTTCTGACGATTTTGACTTGCGCGGCGCCACTGGCCAGTGCCGAGAAAGACTTTTCATCCTGGCGCAAGTTTTCGCAGGGCGAACTGATCAGTGAAACCACTGCGCTTACTCCCGGTGCTACCGCCACGGTGGGCCTCCGCATTCGTTTGGCGCCCAAATGGCACACCTACTGGGTAAACCCCGGTGACAGTGGAACTGCGATTCGTTTGAACTTTGATAACAGTCACGGCCTGCGTGTCGTGCGGGTGATGATGCCCATTCCTAAACGTTTTGAAACAGGCCCGTTGATCTCGTTTGGTTACGACAAAGAGGTGATCATTCCCATCGAGCTCGATGTGGACAAGGATGCGAAGATCGGCGACACCGCACACATTCAAGTGGATGCCGAGTGGCTGGTGTGTGAGGACGTGTGTATTCCAGCGATCGATACGCTTAAACTCGATGTCCCTATTGGCCGCCTTGAAGATGTAAAACCGACCGATCATTTCAATGCCTTTCAAAAGGTGCGTGCGCGTGTGCCGCAGGTGAGGGCATCAGCGCCGCAGTATATCGCTGATGGCGAGAACATGGCGTTGATGGTGAAGGATTGGCCTGCCGATCGTGATTTTGCTGAGTTCTTTCCCTTCAAGAACTCAGGTGTGACCAATGAAGCGCCGGTGGTGTCGACCTCCGCCGAGGGCTTGCTGCTCAAACTGCATAAAGCCAATGTGCCACAGGCCAAGGCTGATCGCACCGGTGTGCTGGTGATGCGTAACAAGAGTGGGCAGGTCGAGGCTTGGCAATTTGGCGATTCAGGTTGGTCCTTTGAGCAGAGCAAGCCCAAAGCTTCGTTGGCAGATCTGTGGTGGATGTTGTTGTCGGCTTTTGTCGGCGGACTAATTCTTAACCTCATGCCATGTGTGTTTCCGATCCTGTCGATCAAACTTTTGAGCCTGTTGAAGCTGGCGGAAAAACATCCGGATGAAGTGCGTAGCAACAACTTCGCCTACGTGGCCGGTGTGCTGGTGTCTTTCGTGCTGATCGCGCTTTTACTTTCGGGTCTGCGCTCAGCGGGAACTTTGGTAGGATGGGGCTTTCAGCTGCAGTCGCCGGTATTTTTAAGTCTGTTGAGCTGGTTATTTTTCGTTCTCGCACTCAATCTGCTCGGTCTGTTTGAGTTGGATATCTTTGATGCTGGTTTCGGACAGAAGCTAACCCGTTTGGGAGGATTGCCGGGTTCGTTCTTTACCGGCGTCTTGGCCGTGGTTGTGGCCTCACCCTGTACGGCGCCCTTTATGGGCGTGGCGTTGGGTTTTGGACTCTCGCAACCGACTTACGTTTTGTTTGCGGTCTTTGCCTGCTTAGGTTTGGGCTTGGCGTTTCCTTACCTGGTGTTTGCTATTTTCCCGTCATGGATTCGCATTTTACCTAAGCCGGGAATGTGGATGATGCGCTTAAAGCAAGCCATGGCGTTCCCGCTCTTGCTGACCTTGGTGTGGTTATTGTGGGTGTTAGGCCAAGTGCGGGGACCGAACGCGGTGGCTTTTGTATTGGCCGGATGTGTGACTTTGGGTTTTGCTTTCTGGCTATCGGCTTGGCGTCGCTTGATTGCGGCTCTGATTGCAGCGATCACTGTAGTGGGTGGACTCACTTACATTTATCGCGCGGAAAGGCGCGCCGTCAGTGTGGATGCAGGTCCCGATATTTGGCAGCCGTATTCGCCGGCGTTGCTCGAGTCCCTGCGTGGCAAAAATGTTTTTGTCAACATGACGGCGGACTGGTGCCTCACCTGCAAGGTGAATGAGAGACTGGTGTTCAGCGATCCGGAAGTCGTCGGGCTGTTTGAGAAGAAGAACATCGTATTGATTAAAGGTGATTGGACGCAGCGGAACGAAGAGATCACGCTGTTTTTGAACCGTTATGAGCGTGTGGGTGTTCCGTTTTATGTTCTTTATTCGCCTCAGCATCCGAATGGGCAAGTCTTGCCTGAAGTGCTGACCAAAAGTACCTTCATGGATTGGATACACAAAGAGTTCCCATGAACTCGGATTTACAACAAGGAGGCTTTAATGCGTGCTCTTATGCTTGTTTGTGCCCTGATCGTTTCGCCTTTGGCTTTGGCCAATAGCCCGTCGAAAGCGGCGGCGGCTGCGCCAGCCGTGCTGAAAAACGGCGATGTGGCCCCGGACTTCGCGCTGAAAGGTGCGGATGGCAAGGACTACAAACTTAGCCAGTTTAAAGGCAAAACCGTAGTTCTGGAGTGGTTCAATAAGGATTGTCCTTACGTTAAGAAATTCTATGATTCTAAAACGATGCAAGGCCTGCAAAAAGAGCAGGTCGCTAAAGGCACGGTGTGGTTGACTATTATTTCTTCCGCGGCCGGTAAAGAAGGCCACCTGGCGGCCGCTGATGCGCAAAAGCTGATGACGGAAAAAGGCGTCGCTTCCACGGCTTTCTTGTTCGATGACAAAGGCTCAGTTGGTAAAGCCTATTCGGCAAAAACCACTCCCCACATGTTTGTGATCGATAAAGCAGGCAAAGTGGCTTACCAAGGCGCGATTGATGATCGCCCGTCGGCCACAATGAAAAGCTTGGAAGGCGCTCAGAACTATGTGACCGCCGCTCTGACTTCATTGGAAAAAGGCGAGCCGGTAAAAACCGCTTCAACCACTCCATACGGCTGTAGCGTTAAATACTAGGGTTTTGGGCGCTTGCGAGCCCTAGTGTAGCTTTGTATTGGAGCTGGCCGGGTTGCGGCTGGCTCCTTCGATCAGTTCTCCCAGCCACTTGTCCCAGGTGCGCGCAGTGAACCCAAGCTCAGTGAGCTTGTCCACGTCGACATAGAGGTCCTCACCAATACCATAGGGCGAACGATTTTCTGGCATCTGGTGTTGGGTGAGCAACGCTTTACGCCCGGTGCGTTTCTCAATCTTACTAAAAAGCTGAGTGAGTGACAGGGGAGTTGCGGCCGCCACATTGAGCGGACCGTGGAAGTCTTGTGTGAGACTCCATTTTAAAAAGCGACAAGCATCCTCCGCGTGTAGAACGGAAAATCTGCTGTCAGGTGCAGGGGCATAGATGGGCTGGCCCCCCTCAGTCCGTTGCACGTGAAACTCGAGGCGCCGAGTGTAGTCATCCGGGCCGAGCAAGAAGGGAAAACGTACGCTCAATGTAGGAAATGGGCAGAGTTTCAGGAAGGCGGCTTCCGCTCGGCGCTTGCCATCTTGATAGGCGTGAGGTGCGGGACGGGGCGTTTGTGTAAGATCGAAACTTGCGGCATCGAAAGCCGACTCCTTCAGCGCCGACCCGCCATCGTAGACCGAGACACTTGAAATATAGATGTAGCGTTTGATGTTTCTAAAATAGTCGAGCACTCCGTGCACATCTGTGTCGTTAAAGGCTGCGAAATCGACGATAACGTCCCAATCGCGATCGATGTGTGAGAGTTTCCAGTGTGCACGATCGGCTTTGTAGACCGCGGCTCCCGGCGCGTGCGGCGCCTGGCCTGTCCGGTTGACGATGTTTAAATCCACAGATTTGTCTTGCGCCAGTTCGTGGGTAAGGCGAAGTCCGACAAAGCGATTGCCGCCGATCACTAGCACCTTCATGACAGATGCTCTTCAAGCAAGCGGCGCACGATGGGTTCGGCCTGCGGATCGACTTTGTGAGTAAGTCCCCGGAGAACGATAAATTCTCCTTTAAAACCTTGTGCGAGAAGCGCGGCGTGGGCTTCAGCGGATTTATCGCAGGGAATGCGCTCGTCGCGGTCTCCGTGCAGGCCAAAAATATAGGTGGGCTTTAGGGATTTGTACGGTTCCATCGGATAGCCACTTCCCAGACTGACAATGCCGCGTAGGTTTTCTAGGTGTGGACCAAGAAATGGCGCCAAGTATCCGCCTTGCGAAAAACCAAAGATCATCGTGGGCTTTTTCTGCAAACCTAGCGACTGAATCAACTCATACACCCGCAACGCGGTTTCGTTGGGAGAGACGATTGTGAAGCCGCGATCGGTGTCACGAAAGTACCATGCATAAGCCTCTTTAAACCCATCCGCCGTCCAAATCGGCACCGGAAAGGGCGCATTGATCGCCAACACTTGAAAGGGCAGCTCTTTCTCCCACCAACCGATACGTTTCATCATCGACAACGCATGGTCTTGATAACCGTGCAGCGCGATCACCACGCCTTTATCGCTCGGTCCCCAAAGCGAGTAACGCATGGGCAGTGTGAAGGTCGCCGTTCGCGCGGGCCAGCTTTCTAGTTTCAAACTCATGCTTTTAGCCTACTTTCGCACATCGAGAACGTCCATGCGTTTAGGGTCGGAGGTTTGCAGTCCCTTTGGGAGCTGTTTACGAATGGCCTCTTCCAGAGCTTTCAGCACATCGCTTTTCCATTGGTCGCGGCGATAGACTAGACTGACTTCACGGGCGGGTACCGGCTTCTCAAACTCGCGTACGTGGTCGCGTCGCTCACTCTCTGTCAACGTTTCTACAAACAGTGCGGGCACAAGAGTATAACCGTTGGATTTGCGTACGAGATAACGGAGCGTATCGATATTGCCGCCTTCAAAACGCACATTGGGAAATACGCCCTCTTTACCCTTGAGCGAACAGTAACGCACAATCTGATTGCGAAAACAGTGACCATCTTCTAGGAGCCACATATGTTCCGCGTCCAAATCATCCTCTTTGATGCGCTTACGTGCATTGAGTGGATTCGCTCTCGATACGTACAGGGAAAACGGCTCATAGTACAGTGGCCGTTCTTTTAGACCGGGCTCATGCAGCGGAGTCGCTAGAATTCCGGCGTCCAGCTGGTCCTCCGCCAGCATTTGTAAGATGGTGTCGGTCTTCAACTCGTCCACAAACAAATGTACCTTAGGAAATTCCTTCGAGAAGGACTCGAGAAACAGAGGCAGCAGATAGGGCGCAATGGTGGGGATGACTCCGAGTCGAAGATCACCGCTGAGCTCGCCGCTTTGACTGCGGGACAAATCCACCAGTTTGTGGTGCTCGTGTAGAAGCACTTTGGCTTGGGTTATGAAGCGTGTGCCCTTCGTGGTCGGTACGATGGGTTTTTTGAGCCGGTCGAAAAGCGGATAGCCGATCTCTTCCTCGACCTTCTGTATCTGCATGCTGAGGGTCGGTTGGGTGACGTGACAGGCTTCGGCGGCTTTGCCGAAGTGACGATGCTTCTCGACGGCCACGATGTATTCCAGTTGGGTCAGTGAAGGCATATATCAATAGATAACATTGATCGACCTATTTAAACAATCGATTTTACTTATGGCTCGGCTGAGCCGAAAGTAGGTCATAACAGGAGGTTCTAAGAATGTTAGGCATTGGTCAAAAGTTTCCGCAGTTTAACTTAAAAGCCGTAGTGAACAACGATATCAAAACAGCGTTTACCGACGTCACCAACGACTCATTTAAAGGCAAATGGTTGGTGGCTTTCTTCTACCCTAAGGATTTTACTTTTGTGTGTCCTACCGAAATCAAAGGTTTCAACGAGCTCAATGGTCAGTTCAAAGATCGTGACGCTCAAGTATTGACCTTCAGCACTGACTCCGAGCATGTGCACTTGGCCTGGCGCAAGAGTGAAAAAGATCTAAGCAATTTGGCTTTCCCGATGGTTTCAGATTTAAAGCGCGAGTTGACAACCGCTCTCGGTATTTTGGATCCAAACGAAGGCGTGGCTCAACGAGCAACGTTTATCGTCGATCCGGAAGGCACGATTCGTTTTGTGTATGTCACCGATCTAAGCGTGGGACGTAATCCCAAAGAAGTTTTGCGGGTTCTCGACGGTTTGCAAACCGATGAGTTGTGCCCGTGCAACTGGGAAAAAGGTCAAGAAACTCTACATGTGGGGTAAATATGAAATTAGCTGAAGTCAAAGAACTCATTCCCGACTACGGTCGCGACATCAAACTCAATCTGGAAGCAGTGTTGAGTGCGGAGGGCGCACAAGGCCTAACCCCGCCCCAAATCTGGGGAGTGGCTTTGGCTTCAGCCTATGCCCTTAAGTCGCAGGACTTGGTGCGCATGGCTCTCGACGCAGGGGCGGATGCGTTGAACGACGACATCCGCAATGCCTCAAAAGGGGCGGCCACCATTATGGCGATGAACAATGTGTATTATCGTTCGCAGCATTTAATGGGCGATGCAGAGCTTAAGGCCCTGCCGGCCCGTTTGCGAATGAATATCATCGGCAAACCCGGCATCGAAAAGGCCGATTTTGAGCTAATGTGTTTTGCGATTTCGGCCTTGGCTGGATGCGGGCAGTGCTTGACGGCGCATTTACAAGAGTTGCGCAAAGCGGGAATCAGCAACGAAGGCATTCAGGCTTCGCTTAAAATCGCTTCCGTGCTCAATGCCACCGAGCAAGCCCTGCAGATCCGCGAATTGTAATTGAAAGTCCCCAAGAACGATGATTAATCTGGCGACATGATACATGTCGCCGGAATTTCCAAGCACTATGGCAACAAAGTGCTCTACAAGAATGCTTCTTTCCAACTTAACCCCGGTGAAAAGGTGGGGCTGGTTGGACCCAATGGAGCGGGCAAAACCACCATCTTTCGTATTTTGACGGGCGAAGAAGGCTATGACACCGGTCAGGTGGCAAAACCCGAGCGCACTGTGGTCGGCTATTTCTCGCAGAACATTGAAGAGATGAAGGGCCGCTCTGTTTTGGACGAGGTGAAGTCCGCGGCCGGGCGCTTGCCGATTTTGCAGAACCAGATGCTTGAATATGAGCAAAAGCTAGCTGAGCCCATGGACGACGATGAGATGGCGCGCGTGCTCGAGCAGTATGGCGAAGTGCAGGGTGAATTCGAGCGCTTGGGTGGTTACGATTTAGATGCTCGAGTTGCGGAGATCGTGACGGGTTTGGGAATTCCGCCGGACGATCATCACCGCGACACCTCCACCTTCAGCGGTGGTTGGAAAATGCGCATCGCTTTGGCCAAAATTTTGATTTTAAATCCTGACGTTTTGTTGATGGACGAGCCCACTAACCATTTGGACTTGGAGTCTATCGTGTGGCTGGAGGGGTGGCTGCGTTCGTTCAAAGGCTCATTGTTGATGACCAGTCACGATCGCGATTTTATGAATCGGCTGGTGAGCAAAATCGTCGAAGTGGCCAACCAAGCGATCACCACCTACGGTGGCAACTACGACTTCTACGAAAAAGACAAAGAACTGCGCCGTGAGCAGTTGATAGCGGCCGCCAAACGTCAAGATGAGATGTTGGCCAAAGAAGAAGAGTTTATCGCGCGCTTTGCCGCTCGCGCTTCCCACGCGGCGCAAGTGCAGTCACGGGTTAAGAAGTTAGAGAAGATTGATCGCATCGAAATCCCCAGCGAAGAAAAAGCCATTAGCTTTGTATGGCCAGAACCCCCGCGAGGTGGGGATGAGGTCGTTAAGTTTGAAAATCTTGGCAAAGTCTGGAGCCGCAGCGATGGCAAACAGATACCAGTCTTTAAGGGGGCATCGGCCTTGGTGAAGCGCTTGGATCGTGTGGCCGTGGTGGGCGTGAACGGGGCTGGAAAATCGACACTTCTAAAAATCATCGCCGGCCAAACAGAAGCCACCGAGGGCAAAGTGGCAGTCGGTGCGAGCATCGATATGGGGTATTTCAGTCAGAACTCTTTGGATGTCCTCGACCCGAAGCTCACGGTTTTGGAAGAGGTGCATTCGCGCATTCCCACTGCCAATTTAGGCTATGTGCGTAGTCTTCTTGGAGCGTTTAAGTTTTCCGGCGACGAAGTGGAAAAGAAAATTTCGGTGTTGTCCGGTGGTGAGAAAAGCCGAGTCGTTCTGGCCACGATTCTTTGCAAACCAGTGAACCTGTTGATTCTCGACGAACCGACCAACCATTTGGATATTCAATCGCGTGAGGTCTTGCTGGACGCGGTGGTCAACTTTCCCGGAACTGTAATGATCGTAAGTCACGATCGTCACTTCTTGCGTAAGATGACGACGCGGGTTTTCCGCCTGGATCACCATGAGCTCACCGTCTACGACGGCACGTGGGACTACTACGTGCAAAAGACCGGCGTTCCTACCTAGCGAGAGGTCTGCTATATTGGCGGGCCGATGAAGGACTTTCGTAACAACATCAAAGGCCGTGGTGTTAGCTCCAACACCGACAATCGTTTCGAGCGGCACAGTTTAGCCCTAGAGCCCTACGAGGGCGAGGAGTTTGCTGAGGAGGAAAAACCTCTTCTGCGGACGCGGTTTTTCAAGGACTCTTCGCGCACCATTGTGGCCGAGAACAACAGCCCGGACATTCCTTTTACCTATTCGATCAATCCCTACCGGGGTTGCGAGCATGGATGTGCCTATTGTTACGCTCGGCCCACGCATGAGTATCTAGGGATGTCGGCCGGCTTGGATTTTGAATCGAAGATTTTTGTTAAGCACGAGGCGCCGGAGTTGCTGCGTGAAAAGCTGATGTCGCCTCGTTGGCAGGGTGAGCAGATCACCATCAGCGGTAATACGGATTGCTATCAACCGGTCGAGCGACAGTTGAGACTGACGCGACGATGTTTGGAAGTGCTTGTGCAGTTTCGTAACCCCTGCTCGTTGATTACCAAAAATGCTTTGATCACGCGCGATATGGACCTGTTGAAGGAGCTAGCCGCATTGAACGCCACCTGGGTTACGCTTTCGATCACTACACTGGATGATGATCTGTGTGCCTCTTTGGAGCCGCGTACCTCGCGGCCACGCGCTCGTTTGCAAGCTATCGAACAGTTAGCGACCGCGGGAATTCCGGTCTCGGTGAATGTGGCACCTTGTATTCCTGGCCTGACGGATCATGAAATGCCGGAGATTCTCAAAGCGGCCGCGGATGCGGGCGCTCGTGGTGCCGGTTTTGTTCCGATTCGTTTGCCGCTGGCAGTGACACCGCTGTTTGAAGAGTGGCTCGAGGTGAATCGTCCTTTGCGCAAAGAAAAGGTCTTAGCCAACATCCGCGATATGCGCGGAGGCAAATTGAACGACGGGGAGTTTGGTTCGCGGATGCGCGGGCAGGGCGCCATCGCCGCCAATATGCGCCAAATGTTCGAGTTGTACTGCCGTAAATACGGTTTAAATCGGGGAGAGCGTTGGCAGTTAGATTCCAGTCATTTTTGCCGGCCCGGCGATCAATTGACGCTGTTCTAGCGTTGGACAAGCCACCGCCTTTCCGCTAGACCTGGCGGCATGAAATACATTTTGATTTTGCTCGTGTTAAGTCCGTGGACCGCTTTTGCCTGGGGCCGTCATGGCCATCATACGGTGGGAGAAATCGCTGCAACATTGGCTGCAAAAGATAAAAATGTGCCGGGATTAAAAGCTCATGCCTACGATATTGGCTACTATTGCAATGTGCCTGATTTTATCTGGAAGCGCCCGGCGACATACGAGACTGAGAAGCCTCAGCATTTTATGGATATGGAGATCTTTAAGCGCGCGTTCAAGAAGAAGCCTGACATCAAAGCTCCGCTAGAACTGTCGCGCAAAGATTTTGAAGCCCAGTTTCCCGACATCCCTAAAGATGCGGGCCGGGCTTTTTGGCGCGTGCGCGAAATGGTGACTGAGCTTGAGAAGATCAGTGAGGAGCTGCGCCAATTGAAAGAGCCGAAAGGTAAAGCGCGCCAAGCGTTGCAGGAGAAATGGCTGCTGCAGGCAGGTTTGCTTGGCCACTATATTGGCGATTTGGGCATGCCGCTGCACGTTTCGGAGAACTATGATGGTCAGTTGACGGGACAAAAAGGGCTTCATGGTTTTTTTGAAGACACTTGTGTGGATGAGGTTTACCCCGGTGTGGCGGTGAAGGCAAAAAATCTGGCTCAGGTGCAATGGCCTGCGTTCAAGCTGAAAAATCAGAACAAACCTTTGCTGGAGATGTTGCAGGATTTGGCGAACGATTCGGACAAGAAAGTGAAAGAGCTATTAGCTATCGACAAAGCCAATAAGCGCGACAAGCTGACCGCCACCTGTTTTAAGTTCGAACCCTTGATTGCCCAGCGCTTAGCTATGTCTGGTATGGTCCTGGCGGAAATCTATCGCCGTAACCTCGGTTGGCCATTCGATAATGAACGCTTTTATTTCTTTGCCGGTGAGCCCCAATACATTCAACCCGGTGAAATCGTAACGCCCGCGGATCGCAAGTGATAGCGCAAAGGTCGAAGTTATTTGATGACGTCGGCCTTTAGCTTCTTACTCTCTTTGTCGTAAAACCGAATCGCCTCTTCGATAACTTCGTAGGCTTCTTTGCAACCCAACGCCTTTTTAACTTCGACCACTTTCTTTTCCAACGTCTTATAGTCCAAGAAGAAACGCTGGATTTCCGCCATACGGTGGGGCGGCAGTTCTTCAATGGATTTGTAGTGTGCATATTCTGGGTCGTTCGCATGTACGGCGATGATCTTGTCGTCTGCATCGCCCTGGTCCTTCATGTTCATTACGCCGATGGGTTTTGCCACCATTATCGATAGCGGCACGACGGGCTCTTGTCCCAGCACGAGAATGTCGAGTGCATCTCCGTCTTCACAGTAGGTACGCGGGATAAAGCCATAGTTGGCGGGGTACATCACCGAACTCATAAGAATACGATTGACCATGATTAGCCCTGTGGCTTTGTCCATTTCGTATTTCACTTTGGAACCTTTAGGGATTTCGATAATCGCGGGCACCAGTTTAGGGGCTGCCTCGCCGAGAGGGACATCATGCCATGGGTTCATTGGGACCTGCCTTCGTTGGGCTCACGTTAGCATAGCCGTTATTGGCTGACAAACAGCTCTGGTCCCGGCAAGGATGGCGGCATGAATTCAAATGTCAGGATCATGTTGCTGGGCTCAGGTGAACTGGGCAAAGAGTTTACCATCGCGGCCAAGCGCTTGGGGCTTCATGTAGTGGCCGTGGATCGTTATCCCATGGCTCCGGCCATGCAAGTGGCAGATGCCTATGAGGTCATTGATATGCTTTCACCAACCGAGCTCGAGCGCGTGGTTGAAAAGCATAAGCCGCATATTGTCGTGCCTGAAATCGAAGCGATCCGCACGGAAAAGCTACTTGAGTTCGAGAGGCGAGGCATTCAAGTCACTCCGTCGGCCAAAGCGGCTCACTTGACCATGAATCGCGACGCTATTCGAGATGCGGCGGCTCGCGAGTTGAAATTGAAGACAGCCAAATTTGCCTATGCGACTGCGAAAGCCGACTTGATAGCAGCGGCGCGCGACATTGGTTTTCCAAATGTGGTAAAGCCGGTTATGTCGTCGTCGGGTAAAGGCCAATCCATCGTGCGTAAGGCCGAGGACTTGCCCGCAGCTTGGGACTACGCGGTCGAAGGCATGCGCGGGGACAAGGCGAAGATTATCGTCGAGGAGTTTATTAAGTTTGATTTTGAAATCACCCTTCTGACCGTGAAACAAAAGCGCGGACCGACTTTGTTTGTTTCACCCATTGGTCATTATCAGGAGCGAGGTGATTACCGCGAGTCCTGGATTCCGGCCCGGATGTCGCCTTCTACGTTGCTTAAGGCACAGAAGATGGCGAAGAAGGTGACGGACCATCTTGGCGGTGCGGGAATCTTTGGTGTGGAGTTCTTTATTCACGGCAAAGAGGTGTATTTCTCTGAGCTCTCGCCGCGTCCACATGATACTGGATTGGTGACACTGATTTCGCAAAATCTGTCGGAGTTCGATCTGCACCTACGTGCGATCTTGGGATTGCCGATTCCTGAGATCACATATTATGGCCCCTCTGCTTCCGCCGTGGTTTTGGCCGATCGTGACGCCGAGACATTCAAAATCATCGGCGTCGAAAAGGCTTTAAAGATCAAAGGCACTGACGCTCGCGTGTTTGGCAAGCCGGCGACCCGACCTTATCGGCGCATGGCGGTGGCGTTGGCGCGCGCGAAGACTGTGGAAGGTGCTCGCAGGAATGCTAAGCAGGCGGCTAAGCGCATCGAAATCGAATACTAAGACGATTCGTCGCGACCCGGAAGTTGAAGGACCTCTCTTTCCAGTACGAGCAAAGCGTATACGCCTATATAACGGCTGCTGGAATAGGTCTTTATTCTGGCCAATTGACCGTTGTCTTTAAGAACCACAATGCCATTGCTATCCACGGCGATCAAAAGGCCTTCGATGCCAAGTCGACCTTGATTCATAAGCGAGGTCATTTTCGCTCTCGTAAAGACATATTCATTCTGAACAAAAAGATCTTCTCCACGCACAAAGGCTTCTCGGTCTAGCCATGCGTCGGTCAGGCGGACACGATCACCACGGTGCCGATTGAGACTGGCTGGCTTGATATAGACGCGCAATTCGCGAGGACGGATTTTCGCCGCAAAGAACGAAGCGAACGAGGACAAAAGGCGTGCGCAACGCTCTTTAAAGTTTTGTGCCTGACTTGCAGCAGGCGTGAGCGTCAAAGAGAGGCAAAGCAGGGCGCGTACACAGTGTCGCATAGTCTACGGCCGAGTCCATATATTCGGTTTTAGCTTTGCCTCGCAGCCTACCTGCTCTTGCAGCCACTCATCGTAGTCGCCTTTGTAGTTTGAGATATATTCCATGATTTTGTTAAACGGGGCGCGTGGCAGATCGGCAAAAAGTTTGGATTGTTCAAGTAACGGAACGAAGAGCGCGTACACATATCCCCAGCGTGCGTGGTGGGCCAGCGGCGCCAGCTCCTCGTCGCCCAGCATGACCATATTGCCTAGCGCCAGCGCCAGTGCGGTGCGCGCCGCCAAGCTTTTCGGACGCTTGTGTACGCCACCCATCAGAAAGCCAAGCGCATCGGTCGGCATATCATATTTGTTCAGCGCAATTAGATAACCGAGCACAGTAAGCTCATCGGTCGTGAGTTCAATGGGATATTCAAAACGCGGACTGCCGTACACCAAATCCCAAGTCAATGAACGCTCTTTGCTGAAAGGCGGCTGAGGTACGATCGTTATCTGGTATTTGTTTTCGAGATAACGCAGGTACAGTTCAGCGTTGGGGCTGACGCTCGGTTGATGGTATAGACCCTGATGATAAAGGGCGTTCACCAGTGCGAGTTTGGATCCCAGGCGAAATTTCGTTGATGAGAGGAAGTCCATCATCTGATCCGTGAGAACAGCGCTATCATAAGCGTACATAATCAGCACACGCGCGCGAGTGTCTTTTTCGACGTCCAGATGTTCACGCCAGAAGTTTGTCGATGTAAGAGGAGAGTCGGCGTAGCTAACACCCGTTGTAAACAAAAAAACTAATATTATAAATTTGCTCATGTTTTCTCCATCGTTCGCCCACCGACTTAGGCCTCGAGTGGGGCGGGGTCAATGTATTTGTAGTATGGAATGTATAGGCCGTGCGGCTCGTCTCCGGCCGCGCGTGAGCCTATGTTTTGACAGGCTGTGAGGGCTGAGGTACGCCGTTCCTTTTGAACAGGGTATTTTAGGAGGACGACGTGGTCGCTGAAATGAGTTGGTTGGAGTTGTTGGCCCATTGGGTGGTTTCCGCTGTGGCTTTGTCTTTGACCTCGGCTCTGGTGCCTGGCTTTAAAATGAAGGGTTTTAGTACGGCGATGGTGGCGGCATTGTTTATTGCCGTGGCCAACTTCTTCGTGCGTCCGTTTTTAGTCTTTTTGACATTTCCGCTGACGATTCTGACTTTGGGATTTTTTCTGTTCGTGGTGGACGCGATCATCTTGCGCTTGAGCGCCGCCTTTCTCAAAGATTTTGAGATCAGCGGCTGGTTCTCTGCTATTATCGGTGCAATTGTCCTATCGCTAACTGGTGGACTACTGCACTGGCTTTTTATCTAAAGATACCGACGTAAAGTAGGGTTTAGCTAAACCGGCGAAGACCACACCCACGATACCGATCGCGCCGATCAGAACCACCACGTCTCCTGCTTCTTTGTGGTCGAGCCAGCGCCACAGGGGATCGCTCGACAGGGCCAGGAGTGAGATCATAAACGTGATCACCATGCCGAGATCGAAGCGGCCGATGCCATGTTTAAGGACAGTTGAGCCTTTTTGCCAGTCATCAAAGTGACGCAGTAGCAGTAAGCCTGGAATAGCCAACGGAATTGTGGACAGGAAGAAGAGGTCCCAACCGATCACTTCTACGATGTGGCCTGCGTGCGCGGTCAGGATCACGCGCGTTACAGCGGTTAAACTGCTCAGCAAAGCGTATTGCGTGCCGCTAAACTGCTTGCTGATCACGCTCATCATAAAACCCATGATGGCGGCTGTGCCCAGGCCCATCATAAAGTAATCGATGAAAATGACGCTCACCAAGCTGGTGTCGCGCCATACGGGATCGAGCTGTGCCAAGTGCGGCATTACATAGAAAGTCAGGCCCACTAAGGATTGCACAATGCCGAACACGAAGAGCGCACGCTTCATGCCCATTTTGATCATCATCGAGCCGCCCACCAAGGTTCCAAGGATGGTGGCCACCAACCCGGCCGTCTTGTTGGCCATCCCGATCACATCTTTGGTGTAGCCCAAATCCAAAAGAAACTTTGTGGTGAGCGCCGTCGCCATCAATGTTGATAGCTTGTAGATCATCACGAAGAGCAGAATCTCCATTGCGCCTGAACGCTGGAAGAACTCCACAAACGGACGCACGACGGTTTCGCGCAAGCCCGAAGTTTTCAACGTACGTGCCACCTGCGGTTCGGGAGAGAACAAAAGAGTGATTGCACCGACCAAGCAAAGCGTAGCCATGATCACATACACTTGATTCCAGCTCATACGCTGAGCCATTGAGAGTGCGGCACCGCCAGAAACGACCATGGCCAAGCGATAGCCCGTCGTGTACATGCCGGCTCCGACACCATAAGTCTCATCGGTCAATATTTCCGTGCGGTAAGCATCGAGCACGATGTCTTGGCTGGCGCTAAAGAAAGCGATGACGATAACCATCATCGCGAACAAATCCGTCTGAGTCGCCGGGTCAATGGTGGTCAGTGCCACCAAGGAAAGAGCGAGCCCGATCTGACTTAGTACGCCCCAACCCCGGCGCAGTCCGAGGAAAGGAAGAGCGTAGCGGTCCAAGAAGGGCGACCATAAAAATTTGCAAGTGTAGGGCAAGCCCGCCAGTGCAAATAGCCCGATCGTTCCCACGCTCAGCTTGGCGTCCGTAAGCCAGCCCTGCAGAGTTCCCCCTACGAGCGCAAGCGGTAGGCCGCTGGAGAAGCCGAGCAGGAGAACGATAATCATGCGACGATCTTTAAACAGGAGATTCCAAAAGGTCGGTTTTGCCATGACCGATTCTAGCGTGGCTCGCCTGCAATCGCGAAGGCGAATCTTTTAGTCGTCAACGCGGCCACGCAGTTTTTTGATTTCCCCGCGGCGTCGTTTGCTCTCTTGGCGTTTCTGTTTGGAGGCAAATGTAGGTTTTGTAGCTTTGCGCTTCTTCGGCACATGCAGCGCCGCCGTCACCAGCGCCGCCATTTTCTCCAGACAACGCGCTTTGTTCTGGCCTAGATCGCGGAATTCGTCGCTGCGCACATAGAGCTGATTTTCGGAGTTGATCATGGCGTGCAGCCGTAGGCGGACACGGCGCTTCTGATCTTCATTCAACAAAGAAGAGAAGAGGAAGTCCCAATACATGATCGCGGCCGAGGACACTTTATTGACATTTTGGCCTCCGGGGCCACGACTGCGTACGGCTTTGAAAAACACTTCGCTGCGAAGGCGGTCACTGGTGATCATGACTGCAATGTAGCAGGACTGCTAATAACCAGGATAAGAAATTCTTGTTTACAAGCGTTCTATTGCACCGACCATGGTCCTGGGACGTCAGATTGCTGTTTCCTCGCCTGTGTCAAGTCAGCTTAGAATTGAGGCACAACAAGAGGTGAATAAATATGAAAGCGCCGCACAGGATGTGCCTCCTTCTCATGTCGATGCTTTGTGCTTCCCCAGCCTTTGGTTTGGAATTCAGCAATCTCAACACCCTCGGCGGTCCTTACGAGTACGAGGTCGATGCCGGCACTTATCGCACACCAACGACCATGGTGAAAGAGGCGAATTACCCTATATTCTCTGACGACTACGACCTGCGCGGAATGAAGCTCGCGATTGCGCGTCAGCTGGTGCGTTTCAAATCAAAATCGCTCACCGGCAAAATTATTATGGGCGGCGTCTCCTATCCGCTCACAAAAGTGAAGACCTCGCTAGAGACGTTCAACGAAATGATCGATGCTTTCGAAGAATGTGTGAACCGCCAAGCTAAGGATCGCTGCTATGAAGAGTTCAACGCCGCCATTCGGCAGAAATTTTATGTCTTCAAACCGCTCCTGACCAGCAAAGATCCGCGCTACGGTAAAGAGAACTTCGCCATGTTTACCGGTTACAACACCCATCGCATTGAAGGCCGCCTGCAGCCGGATGCGGAGTTCAAACACGCCATCTACGCGCATCCAAAGAATACCAAGTTCAACGGTAAGACACGGGTGCAGATTGATTTCGATAACGCTCTGGCGGGCCGTGGCCTTGAGATCGTCTACGTGAAGAACTTGTTCGATGTCTATATGATGCACGTGCAGGGAAGCGGTCGTATCACGGTCAACAACCCTGACGGTACCGCCAACGATTTTTTTCTGCAGTACGACGGCACCAACAAACAACGCTGGGCCTTCATCTCTCTGTACATGGCCAAGAAGGGTTATATTGTGAACGGCTCCATACCGTCACAGCGCAAATTCATGCGTGAAAACCCAGATAAAGAGCGAGAGATCTATGGCTACTGTCCTTCATATATCTACACGAAAGCCACTCCGAATGTGCCCAAGGGCAGCGATGTTGTACCGGTGACCGATGGCCGCACCATCGCGCAGGACAATGCATTCTATCCGTTTAAAGGCTTACTGGCCTATATTGAATCAGAGCGCCCCGTTGAAAACGGCAACTACAACCAAGAAGAAGAGTTGAAATCCAATGTTCCCTTTATGCCATTCTCGCGCTTCTTTATTGATCAAGACACCGGCGGTGCGATCAACGGTAAGGCGCGTGTAGATATCTACTTTGGCTCGGATGAGTATGCTATGTTTGCGGCGATGTACCAGCATGAGCTAGGTAAGATTCATTTTCTGCTGTTGAAGTGAGGTTATAGGCGTGCCGTCGATCAGCGATTCTCTTGGCTTTCTACTTGAGTCTAGTGACTTCACCGAGCTCAAGCCCGGGCCAGATTTTCGCATCGATCTGCGCTACGCCTCGGACAATAACTTTGTCGGTCACAATATGTACGGCCCTTTCAATCGGGCTTTTCTGCACAACATTGCGGCCGAAATGCTGTTTGCTGCGCTCCAGCGCCTAAAGGCCGAGTGTCCTGCGTATAGTTTTATAATTTACGATGCCTTAAGGCCGCGCTCGATCCAACGCGTGCTATGGAAGCACGTGGTCGGCACCGACGGCGAGAAGTACATCGCCAATCCCGAGAAGGGGTCGTTGCACAATTTTGGTTTTGCCGTTGATCTTTCGGTCCTTGATGAGAACGGTAAAGAGCTCGATATGGGTGCGGGCTTTGATGACTTTCGCCCCGTCGCCCAGCCCCAGTTGGAGCAGCAGTTTTTAAAAGACGGGACACTCACAAATGCTCATATCGCCAATCGGGATATTCTTCGTCGTGCCATGCAACCCACTGGATTTCGTCAGCTGCCGCACGAGTGGTGGCACTTCGACGCGCTTCCGCGCGAAGAAGTGCGCAGTCGTTTTCAAATCGTCGAGTGAGGACAGGCTGCTCAGCCGGTTTTCAGCGTAAAGCAATGCCGTTTTCGGTTAGCGCGTGGCGGGCCTTCTCCAGGGTGGCGGCTTTTACCAATACATAATCGGTATCGAAAGTGGAGATGGCGAAGATACTGACCTCCGCACCGGCCAGTGTACCTGCGATTTTGGAGAGAACTCCGGTGAGATTGAAATCCATGATGCCTTCCACCTGCAGGCAAGCCCAACCGTCCTCTCGCTTGGCAAATCCCTGTGGCAGAAGATCGCTTTCGCAAACGATCGTCACTTCATCAGGTGTACGGGTGATAGAACAAAAGCTTCGGCTGAACAGCGGCTTGAAATCCGTGTTGGGCTCGTAGCGCCCAATGGAGTATTCGCCGGGAACTTGGCGCATCTTCATATACTCATTAGTTGGCGAATCCGAGCCGCTGTCAACAGCCGCTCAAGCTTTTAAGCGACCCCTTTCCGTTTGCTTTCGTTGCGGGTTTTAACAAAGTCCTCCAGCTGTCGCGTCATCTTATGAAAGGCGTCGCGAATCGCGAGACGGATGTCGGTGTGTTTCTCGTTCGCCTCGGGCTCTCGGCTGACGGCCAGTCGGCGTCCGGGCACATCGAGTTGCACGTGAATATGGAAAAAGCGAACTCCCCCATGTTTGTGCGGTATGCGAACCGTGACGCGTCCATAAGTGATACGGTCATAAAAATGGGCCATGCGCTCGAGATATTCCTCAATATACGTGCGCGTGGCTGGCGAGTTCTCACAATCCGCGAAGCGGATGTCGTAAGGATAGGGAACTCCACCGAGACTTGGTGAGACCGTAGGCAGCATATTTTTCTCCTTGTTTGGGTTGACGGACAGTTGCACTGGAAAACGGTCCTTGGCCTAGGTGCCCTTTTGTAAAGAGCGTTGTGCACGGGACCGATAAAGAGACGTGCACACTTTGATCGCTTTCATCTCCATTTTTACGATGGCTCTGCAAGTTCAAGCCGCCGATGCTCCTGCAACGGGCGGCACGGCTGCGAGCAAGAGCAAAAAAACCAAGAAAGAGAGGCGGGAACCGGCTGAAGAGGCATTGTTGGAAAGCGATGAAGACTTCAAGGTGACCACGCACCGTACGGATGGCAGCGAAGACTACTCGAACTCCAAAGATCGTTTGAATATTGTTTCGTGGAAGCTGAAGAAGGGTTCGTTTAAGTACGATGTGGACCGGGTGGCTAGCGTGATCGCCACAGCTGATATCACGGTTTTGCAAGACATCGAGTTCAACGAAAATGGCGAAACCTCCGTGAACGTGATGGCTAATATCCTCGAAAAAAGGCTAAACGAAAAGGTCTGCCGCGGCTGGTTTAAAAATTCTGCGGGAAAAAGGAATCGCTTTGGGTTCATTTGGCGCGACAATCAAATAGCTCACGTTGATAAGAATGGCGAGCTGCGTGAGAGTTGCACTCAGCGACCCATAGTTATGCGTACTGAAACAAAAGATTATGGCGTAGCCACTTTTTTCTTAAAACCGAATCGGCGCATGTTTGTTTTGAATGCTCTCGATTTGCAAGAGGTTAAAAACCCAGACCGTGAGATGCCGCGGCTTTTCCGTCCACACAGCGAGAGCGAATGGCCCGTGGTTTATGCCGGTGACACCAAGACTTCGGTCAAGAACCCCGCCTTTAAAGACGTGCGGAAGTGGAACTTTAAAGCCGCAATGAGTGGCGGTTCAGTTAAAGGCACAAAGAAAACTGTTAAGAGATCTCTAGATAACTTTTGGTTTAAAAATCTATCTCTGATTGTGGCTGAGCCGATCAATTTGTATGAGCAATTTCCAGAGCTTAATCCCTCTGAGGTTGAAGCTGCGTTGGGCGACACGGTTCCCTTAAGAGCGGAATTTACGTTCTCTGATCAAGAGGCGGAAGCCGTACAAACACAGTTGATTCTGAAGAAGAAGGCCAAAGGTCCTGCGTCTGTCACACCGCCTGTAGTTTACAAAGGGCCGACCTATCCTGGCGCTGTTTCTGAAAAGCAGTTATCGAGTTTGAAAGAAGATATCGAGTCCGAAGCCCAGTCCTCCGAGCCGGATAAGACCACCGCGAAGAAAGCCAGCGGCAAGGCTGGAAAAAAACGCCGCAAAAAATAATCTAAACCACGTGTGTTAGGCCCGTTCCGTCACCGCGCGTTCTCGTTTACGGTCAAAGCATGTCACACAATTCACGTCTTTGGCCGGCAGTCGCCCTGCTGACTTGGAGTTTACAAGCCGGCGCCGTCATCGGTGCCACAAAGGATCTACCGGATAATCTGCACAAAGCCTTTCCGGAGATCGTGCGCCTGCAGTCGGAGCGTGAGGTTTGCACCGGTACAATCATTGGTCCGCGGGTAGTTCTCTCCGCGGCTCACTGCGCAGATTTGAAAAACTCTTTTTTTATTTATAAAGGAGAGCGCTACGAGGTGAAGTTCACCTCAAGTCGCGACTACAAAAACAAAGAGCACGATGTGGCGGTGGCGCTCACCACTCGAGACATCAAGGATGCCGAGTTTGGCGTGATCGGCTCGGGCTTGCGCCATGGTAGCCGCATTTTCTTTGCCGGCTTTGGGTGTACACATCCCGGCGGACAACCGGGACAGCTGCGCATGGGACTCACGCAAGTGATCGGTATGGATGAGGACCACATTCTGTCGGCGTCAAAAGATGGAGCGATTTTATGCCAGGGGGATTCAGGCGGGCCTGCCTTTTTGCGCGAGAATGGCGAGAACGTGGTGGTGGCTGTGAATTCTGCCGGCGATATTCGTAACGTGAACGTCAATGTACGTTTGGACTCGCAGCTCAGTCGCGGTTTTTTAAGGCGCGTGGCCGATCATTTCAAAGTGGCGATTTGTGGAGTGACTGCGGTTTGCGCCAAGAAGGGCGCTGTGGTGGCAGCGCTGGCTCGTTAGGCGGCGCGCTTAAGTTTGATAGGCAGCTCGGGGATCTGTTCATGACCTTGACTGCAGGCCACAAAGATATATCCCTCCGCTGTTTGTTTAACTTCTAGAGAGCTAGAGCAGGCAGCGCACTTGCGTGCGTGTGCCAGGCGCGAATGCAGATGCAACGTGGGCACTGGGGCCGAGAAGCCGGCCAACTCATGAAGCACGCTGGCGCTCGTCCAACCCTCAAGAGCATCCGCCAAAGCGTGCCAGACTTTCGAGGTTAGAACCATTTGGCCGGGCATGGCCACGCGTGCGAGTCGAGGCGCCAGTTCGGACTCGGCGCTCTCTAGCTGGAATCCGCGATTATCGTCGTGGGTGAGCGTGGCTGGGCCCTGGCTGACCGCGCCTCGTGCGCGCCCGGAGGTTTGCTGCATCAAGGCTTCAAAAAAACAAATTAAGTTTAATGGCCAATTGGCAGTTTCGAAGTAGTTCACCAGGAACTGAATGTCTTTGTTGTCTCTTTTAAGGACGACCATGCCGTACTCAGTGGCCAGGCGCACGGTCAGATCTGCCATGGCTTCATTTTCGCCTTTGAAATAGACCGATCCGACCACGGCACGCGCGAAGATCCGGCGCTCGGGCAAGCTTTCCTCACCGCGTTCGATCAAATCGTTAAGTTTGGCCGGTAACCAGCCAAGCTTCAGTTTCATGCGACCCCCATGAAGCTCAATCGATATATGAGATTGCAAAGGTGGGGCCGGGCATTGCGGCTTTGGTGGGCTGACGGGCGTTAGCGAGACGACAGTGCGTATAGGATCTACATCTCACTATGAGACAGGCCTTCGTCCGGTCTAGGTGATGAAGGACGATTCAACCGGAAGTTTTCGCGTTAAAATGGAGACACCTGGCTCGGATGGCCAGCGCTGCGTTTAGGAGAAATGCCCGTGCGTGAAAAAGCACTTTCGACGTCCATGCTACAAGTGACAGGAGTTTCTGAGTCCGGATTGCGTATCGATAGCCCGGTGCCGTTGCCTGAAGCTTATGAATTTTGTTTTGCCAGCGACATCTTCCAATCCCTTGGCATCACTACGCCGCAAGTGCGGGTGGTGAGCTGCGAGCCTTCGTCGTTGAGCGAAGGTTTATACACGTTGAAGCTCGATTTCATCGCCCTCTCCACTCATGATTTGCAGTCTGTTCGCCAATGGCTGCACTCCCATAAGAAAGCTAGCGCTTAGTCCTGCTGCTCTGAGCCACGTGGTTTAACTGCTGCCTTTTGAGGCGCTGAACCTCTCAGCTCGAATTACTTCGAGCAGGAATAAAGAAAAAACTATCTTCCCGTCATCTTGGATCTATGTAGCCACCTTATGCTTGTATTCAACACAGGTGCACTCCGGTGTGCCATAAAGGAGAATCATGAAAAACGTAATGCTGGCTACTTTGTTCGCTTTCGGTCTTTCTGCTTTCGCTAACGAAGCTGCTCAACCTGTCGCCCCCGCCACTGAGCAACCTGCTGCCGCCGCTCCCGCTGAGCATGCTGATCACGCGGCCAAAAAAGACATGAAGGCTAAAAAAGCCCACACGACCAAAAAGAAAAAAGAAGAAGGCAAGTAGTCCCTAGCGGATCTTGTGTTCTCAAAGGCGGCCTTGGTAAGAGGGCCGCCTTTTCCTTTCTAGACTCCTAAATCAAGGAGCACTATCTTGGGTGGCATGCAGCTACTCCTCGTCGAAGACGACCCACGCCTATCCCAGTACATGCGCGAGGCCCTAGGCCGCGAAGGTTACACGTTGGACGTATGCGCCAGTATCGAAGAGACGCAAACCTTTATGGCTCTACAAGGCCAAGCGCCCAGAGTCATCATCCTCGATCGAATGCTGGGCAGGGACGATGGGGCTACATTGATTCCCGCGCTCAAATCGCGTTATCCCGATGCGGGTATTTTGATTCTTTCTTCGCTCGATATGCCTTCGGAAAAAGCCCGCGTGATCGATGCCGGTGCCGATGAGTATTTGTCTAAACCATTTTCCCTAGATGAACTTACGGCTCGTCTGCGTTTGGTGGTAAGGCGCTCGGGACGGGCCGAGAATGCGGCTGTGCGCGCGCTGGGCAATTTGGTTTTGGATTTGAAAACTCAAAACGCCACAGTGGCATCCGCGCGCTTGGATCTGACACGCAAAGAGTTTCAGTTGCTCAGTCTGCTGATGGATAGTCCCGGTCGAGTGTACAATCGCTTTCAAATTCTGGATCGTGTTTGGGAGATCGAACGTATGACCGAATCCAATGTGGTTGAAACCACCATTAAGAATCTGCGGCGCAAGCTGGAGGAAGCCGGCGCCGATGTGCGCATCGAGAGCAAGCGCAATATGGGCTACTGGATTGAGACGTAAGTTCTTCCTTATCGTCTTAGGCTTTTTGATTGTGACCATAGTGGTGGTTAGCACCCTACAGGTTTTGTTCTTTGAGAATGAGCGGTTGCGTCTGGTCGATCAACGTCTAGAGACTATCGCTTCTTCACTTCTGGCTTCAGGCTTGTCTCTGAACATGATTCAAAATTTGGAGTCGACCGATGATCTGATCAGCGATCTATTGGGCGAAGAGCGAGTTGATCATATTATCAATGTCTACGCCATCGATGGCAAAGTGCTGGCGCAAAACTTCACCGCTTTGGAGTTTCCGCTGAAGTTCGACAAGGATGAGATCCACCAGACCTATGAGGTGCACAATCAAGCTGTGCGCGTACTGAATATCAAGCGCAGTCGTCTGGTTGTGCAGGTTGGGGCGCTGCTTGGGCCAGGGTGGTTGAATCGCTTTATGCTCATCAATTCGCGCTTTGTGCTTTTCACTCTGTTTGTGTTCGCCCTTCTGGTGGCGGCCGCTTATGTGAGCTCGATGGTGTTGTTTCGCCCTTTGCGCGCGGTCACGCTTGAATTGCAATCTATGTCGCAGCAGCTGGAGCGCAAGCTGGGGCAGTCGCTGACGGGATTTGTTGTCGGACCGGAAATTGCGCGTTTGGCCCAGCGCAAAGACACGCGCGATGAGTTCGAACTCTTATGCGCGGAGATCGAAGCCTTCTTAAAGAAGCTGGAAGGTTACACGCGTTCTTTCCATGCGCAGACCGCCATTCTCACGCATGAACTCAAGACGCCGTTGACCGTTTTGCGCAACTATCTTGAGGATTTGAAGCGTGCCCAAGATATGCCGAAGGTGAAAGAGTTGGGATCGGGTGCACAGACCGAGATCGATCGGCTCACGCGCCTGATCAACGACTATTTGCAGTGGAGTGTGTTGAGCTCGAATCCGGCCCAGCCCATTGAGATCTATGCGGTGAAGCTTTCAGAGGTTGTGCAGCAAGCGGCGGGCGATCATAAGGCCGCGGCGGCCGGCCGCTTACGTGTTGTGCTTGAAGGGGAGGTGCAGGTGTTCGCGCTTCCGGACCATGTGCGCCAGTTGGTGGGCAATCTTTTGAGCAACGCGCTCAATTACTCGGACAAAGAGGTGGTGTGCCGTGTTTCCCGTTTCGGTCTGAGTGTTGAAGACCAAGGAACTGGCATTCCTGAAGAAGTCCTCAAGCATTTAGGTAGTCCATTTAATCGCGGCGATGCTCGGCGTTCGGGGCATCGTAGTTCAGGGCTCGGTTTAGCTTGGGTGCAAGCTCTTTGCGAGAAGTACGGTTGGCAGCTGGCCATCGAATCGAGCCCAGGTGCCACGATCATAAAAGTTCAGTTCGTTTAAGTGGCACGGTCATTGCGATAGTCTTCAACTCTATGACGAATCAACGAACACCGGTCACCTCATCAGGTGACAGCGTACAAAATCGTCCCGCGGCGCTGAATTCTTTTCGCAGTCAGATTCCTGCTCGCATGGATCGCCTGCCTTGGACGCGCTTTCATTGGATGGTCGTATTTGCCCTCGGAATCACCTGGATTCTCGATGGTCTCGAAGTCACCCTGGGGGGTGCCATCAGTGGAGTGTTGGAAGATCCTGCCTCTATGGGGTTCTCGCCGGCGCAGATTGGACTTTTAGGTTCAGCCTATGTGTCAGGTGCCGTCGTTGGAGCTTTGATCTTCGGCAGACTCACCGATTCCTTGGGGCGCAAAAAACTTTTCTTCATCACTTTGGCCGTTTACCTGACTGGCTGTCTGCTAAGTGCTTTTGCTTGGGATATCTGGAGTTTTTTATTTTTCCGTTTCATCACTGGGGCCGGGATCGGCGGCGAATACTCGGCAATCAATTCGGCGGTGGATGAGTTGATCCCGGCGCGCGTGCGCGGCCGCGTGGATTTGATTATCAACGGATCTTATTGGTTGGGCGCAGCTTTGGGTTCACTTTCGACACTGGTGATTCTAAATCCCAAATATTTCGAAGTCGATCACGGCTGGCGTGTGGGCTTCGCTGTGGGCGGGCTTATTGGCATCGGAATTCTGGCGTTGCGCAAACACGTTCCGGAAAGTCCGCGCTGGTTGATGATTCACGGCGATCCCAGGCAGGCTGAGGAGATTGTCAGTGGGGTGGAGAAGATTGCCGTCGCGGAGACGGGGAAGCCATTGCCCGCGCCTAGCTATTCGATCGAGGTGCATCCGCGTGGACCAGTGAGCTTTACCGAAATCGCGCGCACGGTATTCACGCGTTATCGCCGACAGTCTTTTCTCGGTTTAGCACTGATGACTTCGCAAGCTTTTTTATATAACGCGATTTTCTTTACCTACGCACTTGTTCTCACCAATTTCTACAATGTGCCGGCCATGGACACAGGGCTATATCTTTTGCCCTTTGCGATCGGAAACTTCCTCGGTCCGCTGCTGCTGGGACATTTCTTCGATACCGTCGGTCGCCGCATTATGATCTCTGGGACCTATGCGATGTCCGCGGTGTTGCTGGCGATCACCGGATATCTTTTTGCGGAAGGATACTTAACAGCTACCACGCAGACAGCGCTATGGAGTGTGATTTTCTTTTTCGCTTCGGCGGCAGCCAGTTCGGCGTATTTGACGGTGAGTGAGATATTCCCACTCGAAACACGCGGTCTCGCCATCGCTTTCTTCTTTGCGCTGGGAACGGGGGCAGGCGGCATAGTGGCGCCGTATCTTTTTGGTGAGTTGATCGGCAGTGGCTCACGTTACGCGATTTTTTACGGCTACGCTGCGGCGGCTGTTTTAATGATCGGTGCCGCCATCGTAGAGTGGATTTATGGTATCGACGCTGAGGGTAAGGCGTTGGAGGAGATTGCCCTGCCCCTCTCTTGCCGGGTCGACAGCTAAGCCGCGCCTTGGCGAAGATCACTATCGGTGTTGGCCTTTAGCCGCTGACTTTGCTAATCCAACTCCTTTTCCAAGGAGTCTGCATGCGCATCGTCGTCGGCTTGTTTGCCGCTCTCGTCATGAACACCGCTTTCGCGGCCCCCACGGCTAAAACCACGGACACTGCGAAGATGAACAAATTCATCAACAATCTGATGTCCAAGATGACTCTTGAAGAGAAAGCTGGGCAGCTCACGCAATATAGTGCGGATATGTCGAAGACCGGAAACACCGTGCGCGAGAACTATCGTGAGGATATCATCGCCGGCCGCGTGGGCTCCCTCTTAAATGCGTTTACGCCTAAGTTCACGCGCGAGTTGCAGCAGGTGGCGGTTGAAAAAACGCGGCTGAAAATTCCACTTCTGTTTGGTTACGACGTGATTCATGGTCACCGCACGATCTTTCCAATTCCGCTTGGTGAAGCCGCGAGTTGGGACATGAAGCGTATCGAAGATGCGGCGGCAGTAGCTGCCAAAGAGGCGTCCGCCGACGGAATTCATTGGACCTTTGCGCCCATGGTCGATATTTCACGCGATCCGCGTTGGGGTCGTATTATGGAAGGCGCGGGTGAAGATGTATGGTTGGGTTCGAAGATCGCGGCCGCTCGTGTGCGCGGCTTTCAAGGCGATAAACCGGGCGCTACTGATCGCGTGCTGGCCTGTGTGAAGCACTTTGCGGTGTATGGCGCTCCAGTAGCCGGTCGAGATTACAATCCTGTGGACATGAGCGACCGTGAGTTGTGGGAGAGCTATTTACCTGTTTATAAAGCCGCCATCGATGCTGGTGCGGCGACAGCTATGACCTCATTCAATGATATTAACGGTGTTCCGGCTACTGCTAACGATTGGTTGCTCAACGATGTTTTGCGCAAGCAGTGGAAGTTCAAAGGGTTTGTGGTCACCGATTACACGGCTATCTATGAACTGATCCCGCACGGTGTCGCCAAAGATTTGAAAGATGCGGCTTTGCAGTCCTTCCGCGCCGGTTCGGAAATGGACATGATGAGCGGGGCTTATCCGAAATATCTGCCGCAATTGGTGAAAGAGGGCAAAATCTCCAAGGCTCAGTTGGACACTTCAGTTCGCCGTGTTTTGGAGGCCAAGTACAAGCTGGGGCTGTTTGATGATCCGTATCGCTTCAGTGATGAGAAGCGGGCCGAGAAGGCCATGCTGACGCCGGAGAACCGAGCGGTGGCTCGCGATGTGGCTCGTCGCTCTTTGGTGTTGTTGAAGAACGACAACGGTGCGTTGCCGCTGAAGCGCGAGGGTACGATTGCTGTCATCGGTCCTATGGCGGACAATCAGCGCGATCTTATTGGTGCGTGGTCAGCAGCGGGCTCGGCTATGGATGAGTGGAAAAAGGCCATCACTGTGATTGATGGCCTCAAACAAGTGGGCGGCTCTAAGGTGAAAGTGCTGCATGCCAAGGGCTCTGAGTTCTTCTATGACGAGGCCATGTTGAAAGTGCAGAACGAGCACGGCGCCAACTTGACCAAGGATAAGCGCTCGCGCGAAGAGATGATCAATGAAGCAGTGAGGACCGCGAAGAAGGCGGATGTTGTCGTGATGGCTATCGGCGAGTCGCATGGCCTGAGCGGTGAGGCCGCATCGCGCACCTCTATTCGCGTGCCTGAGCCTCAGCAAGAACTCCTTAAGGCCGTCCGTGCGACAGGCAAGCCTGTGATCACTCTGATTTTCAGTGGTCGTCCGTTGGCTCTTGAGGCAGAAGCCGCGCAGAGCGATGCCATGCTGGCCGTTTGGTTTCCCGGCACCGAGAGCGGCAATGCTATCGCTGATGTGCTGTTTGGTGACCATAGCCCTTCGGGCAAACTGCCGGTCACATTCCCACGCAATGAGGGGCAGATTCCAATCTATTACAGTCACAAAAACACGGGCCGCCCGTATGACGGCAAAGACAAATACCGCTCGCAGTATCTGGATGTGGCCAATACTCCGCTGTATGCGTTTGGGCACGGTTTGAGCTACGGTAAATTTGATTATTCCGATCTCAAGTTGAGCAGCGCTAAAATCAAACCGACGCAAAAACTGAAGGTGAGCGTGACCATCACCAACAACGGTGAGCACGATGGAGAAGAGACAGCCCAACTCTACGTCCGCGATATGGTGGCTTCTGTCACGCGTCCTGTGAAGCAACTGCGCGGCTTTCAAAAGGTTTTTCTTAAAAAGGGTGAGAGCAAACAAGTGACCTTCGAAGTGGCGTTAGAAGACCTGAAGTTTTATGACAAGAACATGAAGTGGGTTGCCGAGCCGGGCGACTTCAAAGTTTTTGTAGGCACATCTTCTGACAATGTGAAGGAAGCTGGTTTTACGCTCCTGTAAACGTCTCGTATTGATACGGACTTAGTGTTTTGCTGAGTCCGTTGACGCTTTTTTAAAGATTCCTGCTATTCTTTGACCGAGGAGTTTATATGACCTTACTCACTCGGACAGTTCTTCTCGCTTTTGCTGCGCTGGCTATCAGCGCCTGCTCGTCAGTACCCAAGTACGAGAAAATTAGCGCCAAATATGTAAGTTGCGACCCCAAAGAGATTAAGCCGGTGGAAGTCACTAGCCACGGCTGGTACCGTTCGTGGTATGTGACCTGCGGCGGGCAAGAGTACTTTTGCCGCCATAGTGACAAAAATCAGAACGATTGGAACGGCTGCCGTCCGACGACGCAAGCCGAATCTGACTAAACATTTTCCTTCGAACGCATCAGCTTAGTGCACTCGCGTTTCCGTTTGTTACGCGCGTACATCTTCTTTGACTCAAGGTGAAATCACCCGTCAAACGTCGGGCCCATCTTTCCGAAAAGTAAAGCATGGGCATTAGGACGTTTACAACCGCCCTATCGGGTTGTCTCAATTTGATCATGCTTACGGCGTGCGCGGGACCAATGTCGCCTTTTGGCGCCATCAATGGTCTTCCCAAGCTCGTTTCCATGGGAGACGGCAAAGTTCAGCCGTGGAACGGGCGCGATACACGCGTGAGCTTCTATCCTTCACATCAAGTTCTGCACGGCCCTACATCCTTCTCTATTATTGTCGAAGATCCTGAAGGTGTTCCTAAGGACCATTGGATGCAATTGTCCTACAACGGTCTCGACGTTACACACGGATTTCTGGCGCGGGCTGAGCGCACGTATTTAGATTCTTCTCGTCGTCGTTTGCGGCTGACAGTACCGCATGTGCGCTTAAGTGCGCTGAGTGAAAATCGCGTTAAGGCGACCTATCAGCGTGAGGCGCAGAGCAAGCCGGTTTGGTCGTACTACGAGCCGCCCAGCTGCTCAGCTTTTGAAGCGAGCCGCGCGCTGGCCAGTGTGCCTGAATTCGAGCCGCCATCTTTGATGGTTCAAATCATCAATCAGCAGGCGATTTCGCGTAATCTCAACCCGTTTTATGTGGCTGGCCTGATTGCGCAGGAGTCGGGTTTTGATCCCAGTGCCATCAGTTCGGGGCGCGCGCTGGGTTTGACCCAGGTGACCGCCTTGGGTGAGGCAGAAGTGGTACGGGCCAACAACGGTTGGCCGCGCTATGCGGGCATTGATCAGATGCCGTTGCCGGTTCTGCGTATGGCGATTCTGAATGGCAAGATCAACGCTACCAACGAATGGCGTTTAAACCCGGCGCTATCGATCAAGGGCGGAATTGAATATTTGGCCTATCTTTCGGAATACTGGAGTCGACCCGACAAGCGAGCGTTGATTGAGAAGAACTTAGGTGATTCGGATTTAGCCTTCAGTGAGGTTCTTTTAGCTAGTTATAATTCCGGAGCGAAGCGGGTGTCCGCGGCTTTGGTAAATCGTGGCCCCGCCTACCTCGAGGATGAGGAACTGGGTGAGGCCCGCAAGTATGTTAAGCGAGTGACGAGCTATTGCTCGTACTTCGCGCACAAGGAGGAGTGAAGAATGCAACGCCGCCCACGTCCGTTGTTAGCGTTGTCTTTCGCTTTAGTTGCGGTGGGGTTAGCTCTACCGGCTCAAATCATGGTGCTCTATGGACACACATGGCATGAGTTCAGCGCCGTTGCTGGCAAGCTGACGATCTTGAATTGGCTGGTGATCGCGGGCTGTTTAGTCACAGCCTTCTTGGTCGCCAATGCCTCACCGTTAAGTCGTCGAGCCATGCTGG
This sequence comes from Bdellovibrionales bacterium, assembly GCA_019637855.1. Classification (GTDB taxonomy): domain Bacteria; phylum Bdellovibrionota; class Bdellovibrionia; order Bdellovibrionales; family UBA1609; genus JALHOQ01. Next base: position 29,187 of record JAHBUX010000004.1, on the reverse strand, counting down.
CGTTGACCGGTGTGGTGGCCATGAACAACTTTTTTGTCGGCTACTACGCTATTGATTTTTCGCCCTTTACGGCTGCCTTAGGGACTTTAGGCTTTGCTGCCTTAAACGGTCCACTGTGGATGCCGGAGGTGACGGAGTTGATTCGTCAGCCGCACCGTCGTTGGTGGATGCGCTCGCATCGCCATCGCTTAAGTTTACCCTTGATCATCGGCAGTCCGCGCAAGGTCTCCTTGCGCGCGGAAACTTTCGATGTTTCAGAAACAGGTTTGTTTATTCCGCTCAAAGGCGCTCCTTTGAGCGTGGATGACCGTATCACCTTGCGGCTGTCTTTTGGCACCTTTGCACGGTTACGCTGTGAGGGCCGGGTGGTTCGCTGCACGGAAGCCCGGGGGATATATCCGTCGGGCGTGGGCATTGAGTTCACCGGCTTAGACCGGCGGCAGAGGCGTGAGTTGCGCCGCCATCTCAAAGAAATGACGGTTTAGAGGCTTTAAAACGAGCCTGCTGCCCAGGCTCTAGGCGCTCTGGGTATACCTTTCGATGTAGGCTTTTCAGTTTGCGTCGAACAGGGCCGTCTGCTACATTGCCCGCAGTTTTAAGAATTCGTCGTCTACTAGGATCTAAGCATACCGTTTTGACCTCCGTAGCGGCCCCCCTGGACCAACGGAGGTTAACATGGGTAAAAAACTATACGTGGGCAATCTGCCCTTCTCTGCCACTGAACAAGATCTGTCGCAGTCGTTCGCTGAGTGCGGCACTGTTGAGTCGGTGAAAATCATCACTGACCGCGACACTGGCCGCAGCAAAGGTTTCGGTTTCGTCGAAATGTCGACCGATGACGAAGCTGCAGAAGTGATCAAGCAGTTCAACGGCGCCACTATGGACGGCCGTGCAATGAACATCAGCGAAGCTCGCCCGCAAGCTCCCCGCGAAGGCGGCGGTGGTCGTGGCGGTTTCGGTGGCGGCGGCGGCGGACGCAACCGTTACTAGTTAGTAGCAAAGACGTGTGCGGGTGGCTTGGCTGCCCGCGCGCACTTCTTCCTTAGAATTCCTTGCCTGGGATTCTGAAATCAAAATTGTATTAAAAAATTTGGCCGACATAAATCAACGTGGATACATTTTCCTTAGGCGATTTAGATCTTCAGCGCTTAGGCCTTCTTGAACGGGGGCGATGGCGGTGTCACGGCGTGATTGAATGGTGGGGCGCGATCGGTCGAGTGCGAAGATGTCCGGCGAATACATCATTATCGAATTGAAGTCGAAAGGTCGGCCACTAGCGGATTCACTGATACTGTCAGGCATAACCATGAACTGACTCTGTTTGTCTTCTTCGATATTGTCCCAATTCACCTGAACGTAAGCGTCGCGATCGGGGCGCGAGTGCTCGTGAATAAAACCTAGCGCATGCAGGATTTCGTGCATCACCTCTTGATCGCCGCAGCGATCGTCCAGGTAGATGGGTTGGTTGCCGCCGATTTTGCCCAGATAGGACAAGCAGATGCCGTCGAAAGGCATAAACACGATATTGTCAGCTTGGCCTGAATAAGGGACGAACTTCACGCTGGTGTTTTCGTTGAAATAAGCGATCGCGCGCAAGACACGCTCGGGATTAGGCAGGCTCTCATGTAAAGAAAAAGGGATTTCACCTCGCGCCCAAAGCTGCGGTTTTTGCGCCTTGATAAAGCCCGTGGGTGGAAAGTCGTCGCGCGTAGGCTTGCCCAAGAGGATATCACCATAAGCCACGACAAAACCTTTGATCACTTCAAAGGGCATGCTGTTGTCAGGTGGTTTATGGGGATCGGCGGAGGCAGCAGGCATTTGCACGGGAAGACTCACGCGAGGCGCGGGTGAGGTTACCACCACGCTCTTCGTCTTCATGGCCTGCGAAGCGGGGGCTGAGGGGCGCTCATCCGCGAATTCATTTTCAGTGTTCTTAATCACCGTATTGGTGCGTGGTTTATTCCACACAAACCAGAGACTGATGCCAAGAATCAGCAAAATAAGTACGCCGCGAACGCGATTCACGCAGTTAGCGTCACAAATTCTCCGAAAAATGTAAAGAAGCAGAACAGCGTCTCGTCTCGACACACGAATTTTACCAAAAACGTGGATGTGTCACGCGGCCGTCGACAGGTTGGGAAGGGAAGTGTCGTCAACTCGCTGTGAATGTCAGTGGACGTGGCACATCGGTTGTATTGTCTAAGCGCAACCCGAGGGACCGGTAGTGCGCCTACCCTTTTTCATCACAACGGCCTTTTGAGCTGCGCCTACCGGTCTCACTTTTCTCAAGTAGGAGAGCAGAGATGACGGACGAGGAGGTATTGAACCGCATCAACAAGGCTGAGGCTGATGTATGGAGCGTCTTTGCTCAACATCATGAAGTCGAAGGCCATTGTTTGGTGTACGACGTTTTGAGTCCGACCCATTTGTGGAGCAATGCGATTTATACTCCCGATGTCGGTCATCGCTTTGAGTTGGTGGACGCCAACCGCTTAGAAACCTTCTATCAGGTTCATGGACTTGAAGGATTTTTGCGCGACTTCCACGGTGACTTTAAAAGTAAGAGTCTCGGCACCTACACCTATATGTACTTTGATCCGGAAACATCAACCGCTCTGGCTTTCCCGCCCGCACTTACGATGCACCGGTGCGCGGCGGGGGAGCTTGGGGCCTTCGCGGAAGCGGCACGCCTATGCTATGGGCGTGGGACGGACTTTGTGTTCTCATTTCATCAACGGATGGGTCGCGTGCTTCGCCGCTATACCGGTAGCTTCTTCTTATTTCAAAAAGACGGGCAAACGGCCGCTGTAGTCAGCCTGATTCACAGCGCCGGCCTATCAAGGCTGATGCACCTGGCGGTACGTCCCGAACTGCGTGGTCGCGGCTACGGCGCAGAGATTTTGCAAACCGTTGTTCGTCATAATCCGCTTCCCGTATTTAGCGCCACGGAGATTCCGCAACTTTCGCTGCGCATGTTTCCCGCCGCCGGTTTCCGCCCGGTGGCCACATTTGACACGATTCCTCTGTACTCTCTGTTACGTTAGCTGCCAGAGCCTAAGTTTTTACACGTCAAAGATGCCCAGGACTTTTCCACGGCCTTAAAGCTTCGGCCAGAGCCTCCGTCCATTCGCCATCGACGGCCAGATCAAATGGGCGACCCGCGCCCCAATCATAGGCTTGGCGGGGAGGCAGGATTCGTTGAGCGTCAGGCTCATCTTTGTAGCGAGGGACGATATGCGTGTGCAGAGCCGGATCCAAGTTGCCCCAAGTTTCATAGTTAATGCGATAGGCACCGAGCACTTGCAAAAGAGCATCGCCCACGCGGCCCATATCGAGAGCGTAACGAACGCGCTCCTCTTCGCTCAGGGCATTGAAATCGCGCGTGACCGGATCGGCCAGGATCATGCAATAGCCGCGTAGAGGTTGAACATCACCGGCCACCACCCACCCTGAAGACAGTCGAACAATAACAGAAGGCAGCTGACCTGTTTCGGCCAGCCGTATCTTCTTGTGAATCCCAGTGGGCATTTAGAATCCTACGTTGATGATCGGGGAAACGAGGAGAGTACCGGTACGATTGTAGTTGAGCAAGCCGATCTGCACGCCGTGCAGATTTGTGGCATCATTGATAAGTCCAACTTGAAAGCCGTAGACCGCCAAGGCGCGATTGTAGACGCCGACCTGCAGTCCATAGATGGTGGTATGGTCGCTCAAATTTGCCAGAGCCAACTGTACGCCCACCACCGAGGATTCCGCGGTCATATAATTTGCGCCGGCGGCAGCCTGCAGGCCAAACACTCGTGTCTTTTGTGTAGTGACATTAGCGCCGCCGGCAAGTTGCAAGCCGAGGACGGTGGTCATGCCCTTATGGTAGTTGAAACCGCCAGAAACACTCACGCCGACAAAGGCCACCTCAGTGATATTGCCGATCACCCCCACGTCCAGTCCGTAGACGTCGCGCTGCTGCCCATACAGCAGGCTTAAACGAGCACCCGCAATGGTGAAGTCCGAGGGCGGGAACTGCAGCGGGGGCACAATGCCCAAGGAAATCGGCGAGATCGCGGCATTGGCGTTAGATATATAGAGGAAAGTACCAACGAATAGGAGAAGGCGAATGGTGCGCAACATGCTCTCAATTGTAAGGACTCGACTGGGCGGAAGTCACCCGACCAAGGTCTAAAATCCTGTCTCAAAATGAGACAGGGACCAAAAGCGCTCCGCACAGTCAAAAGCTAAGGCAACACACAGTCTAGGATCGCTTAAATTCGAGGGCCTGCGGGGAATACCGGTTGCACAAGTGGTTGGACAGAAGAGGTGCTTATGATTGACCGACTTGATGAACTGCTGATTGATTCCATCCGTTCCCCCCACATGTCTATTTCCGACTATGTTCGTGAATTGAAACGTCCTGTAATCGAGCCGAATTCGACGGCTGCGGCTCATAAGGAACTGCTGCGCATCGTACGCTCGTGGCCCGATAAAGATTCGCCTCTCTCGCGCTGCCGCATTTTGAGTGTCTTGCGTCACCTTAAGTTTTCTCTGTCTTTAAGTGAAGAGTCCTTTGGCACGCAAATGCTGAATGTGGTGGACAGCACAATTCCCGCCGGCGTTCGCCATATCGCTCTTTTACATGAGATGGGCTTCGCATGTTTCACTTCGGCTTTTGAATTGTATGAACACACTCTGCAAGCTTTCTACAATGAGAAAGGTGTGGAGCTCGATATCGAATACAAACAAGAGGTCTTTCAAATCTACTTGCTCGCGATCTATCATATGGGCCGCTCGCGTAGTTTGGAAACCAAGCATCGCGAAGTTATCTTGTTTGGCGTACATGACTCTTACAATACATTCTTCTTAAAGCCTTCACGCCGCGAGGGTTTGATTCCGGAGCAGTTCGTGGCGGCTTATGAAAGTGTCGTGGCTCGCTGGGTGAAATCGGCGCGTGAATCTCACCGCCAAAGCCCGTCCTACGCTTTGGTGCGCACGGTGTTTAACCTCCTGGGCCTGGTTTCTCCGATGGAGCGTATGAATTGCGCCGCCTTGCTTGAGGCCGGTGCCGGTCAGATGCTCGAATTGAGCGAAGTCGTTCAACACTCGCGCTTGGCTGTTGGCGTATAGGCCTTGCCTTTAGCACCGCGGCACTCACGCTTCTCTCTGGGGTGGAATTCATCGGATACGAATTCTTTTTTGCCCCACATTAGAGAGTCGACACTCACACCGCGCTGACATGTTGTGCACATCCTTTGCACCCTAGCCCGATGCCAGACCGTCACCTGGAATATGGAGGACCAGCATGTTTCACCCCTCATTGGCCGTGTTCCTGTTCTCAATGCTCGCGCCTTGTCTTGCCTCCGCTATGGACTATGAAAGTCCCGCTACATTTTCTCGTGCGACTTGCGAACAGTATTTGGCCGGTCGCGGTGGTCGTCAAATGGTGCGCGATGCTGTGGCTTGGTTGCGCGACTTGCCGACGGTGACTTTTCTGAACCCGCGTAAAGTGGAAATCTCGGGGCGCGAAGCTCCGGACCCTTCTGTTTTGAATCCGAAGATTGTTTGGTTCACCGCCAAGCAAGGGGAAGATAGCGAAGCAGTTCGTGCACGCTACGAAGAAGCAAAGCAACGCAGCGATCGGTATCACTTGGACATGATTCGTTCTTTGCCACTGCCGACGCATGAACGTGTCCTTGCTGAAATTCAACATCAGCAGATGGAAAGGCCGCTGTCCGACACGGATCTGTCGGCTCTTGGTATAGCCAGTCGCATGCCGGTGACCGTGCAGGAGTTAAAGGCGCGTCTAAGCGTACAGAAGAACAAGTTTCTGCAGATAGATATGCTGAAGGGGGATCAGGTCGTTGGCGGTTTGCGTCTGCAGATAGCGAGAATACGGCCCGGATTTCAAAACGTAATTCCACAATGGCAAGCGGCTCAGGTCAGTGCAGAGGATTGGCCTAATGACTTTCGCCAGATCAGATTCCCAGAGGGCGATGAGGCTATGCTCCGTTTTCTGAGTGAGCATGGACAGCTGGCGTTGTTTCGTCGCCACCGCGCTACTCTTTTCGCGTATGTGATTGCGGCACCATTTCTTCAACACAGGGGAGGTGAACCGCGCGGACTAACTATCGAGATCTTTCAAGTGAGACCGTGTGGCGGTCCGGAGATGGAGCGGTCGACTTACGTGTTTCCCGCTATTCGCCCCGAACAATCGACTGTCTGTCTGTTCGATACATTCCTAAGGCTGCAAGCGCCCTACATCTCCGCGATAGAAGGCGTCGACCGCCCTGCCGGTTGGCCTGATCGTCAGTTGCAAATGTAAATTGCCGCCTCCATCGGCCGTCGTTAGACTGATTGGATCGGAGGTTTCTTGGGCATTGCACGCGTCTTCTTTATGGCCTTGGCGCTATTTGCCCTGGCATATTCCTACTTGGTTTGGAGTTTGGCCCAAGGCGAACTTTATCTGCAGATTATTTTAGCCGTTCCCTTTCTCTGCATCCTAGCTATGCCGCTCACGGTTTGGGGGAGTGATCGTCGCGACAATGTCAGATTGAAGGACAGCATTGCCCATGTGGCCTACTCGGCGATGGGTTTGTTGACTTATATATTCGTGTTCACCGTCTTGCGCGATCTGATGTGGTTGAGTACTGGCTATCGGGCCGGAAATATCTATGTGCTCGTCGCCTGCATTCTTGCGCTAGTGGCGGGCGCCGTTGTGGCCTTGCGAGGGCCCACGATAAAGCGGATCGACGTGAAGTATTCTGAACTACCCTCAACGCTTGAAGGCTTTAAGGTGGCATTGATCACAGATCTACATGTGGGCGGGCCGATCACGCGCACGTATGTCGAGCGCGTGGTGCAAAAGACGAATTCGTTAGCCGCGGATGTCGTGGCGCTCACGGGCGATATTGGTGATGGTGATAGTGTGCGCTCGCGCTATGGGATCGATCCTTTGGCTGACCTGCAACCGCGCGGTCGCGTGTTCTACGTTTCCGGTAACCACGAATACTATTGGAATATCGATGAATGGTTGACGGTGTTCCGCGAGCTGGGGGCACGTGTGCTGCACAACCGCGGTGAGATTGTGGAACATAACGGTGCTCGCATCCTCGTTGGTGGCATTCCAGACAAAGCGGGCGCGCAGATGAAGGCCGATGTTCAACCGGATGTGCAGGCGGCGATCCGCGGAGGCGAAAGCGCGGATTTTAGGATCTTGCTCTCACATCGGCCCAGTGCGGCCCGTGCGGCGGCGCAGGTAGGATTTGATTTGCAAGTGAGTGGCCACACGCATGCAGGTCAGTTTTTTCCGTGGACCCTGGTGGTGCGTGCGGTACATGAGTTTCATGAAGGTTTAAGTCAGGTCGGTCGCATGTGGATATATGTCAGTCATGGCACCGGCACGTGGGGACCGCCGCTACGTTTGGGCACGACACCCGAGGTGACTCTACTCACATTGAAACGCAGTTTGTGAGCTATTTGCAGCGATTTAAAGTCGAACGTCGGTAGTCAGGGCCGATCCAATACCAAACCATGCTGTTGCCGTCTTTTCGGATTTCCATATCGGCTTGATAGGTGCGGCCTTGTGCATCCCAGAGGGTGATGCGATAGATATTCGAGATGGTCCAAAATGTGTTCCAGTGGAATTCGGCGGCGCCAGGGCCAGGGGCATCGACCACATCGTACATGCCGATGTTTGGTCCCCAATAGTCCCACGTGAAACGAAAGCGCCCGCTGTCCCATTGGCCAGATCGGTCTGCAAAACACCATGCATCTGTGGCCAGAAATTCATCGATCTTTTTGGCGAATGCCGCGGGGCTAGTGGTCGCAACTAACAGTAGCGCCAGAATGTATTTCAAAGCTTCCCCTCCGCTCAAAGTTCCATTTTAATTTTACCGAGCGGGCGGATTTTGTCTCGACAAGATTTGCGATCTGGCCTAGCCATAGAGGTATGATTCGCACACTCTTCTCCGCACTGGTCCTGTTTACATCCCTGAACACTTTTGCGGCCCCCGGGCCAGCCTCGTCCATCGACGAGGCCAAGCGCTTCGGGCGATTGTATATTTCCGGCGAGCCAAGTGACCAGGCGCTGGCCCACTTTAAGAAGGAGAAGGGGGCTGAAGTTTTGGATCTGCGCGATTTCAATGAGTTGGGTAGTTGCTCTCAGCCGGCTTCAGCCAGCAAGCTCGGTCTGCGTTACAACCGTGTGGTGTTTGCTAAGAAAGCGGAAATTCATCCGGAAACCATCGCCGGCATCGACAAGGTGATCAAAGAGGCCGGGCAGAAACCCATACTGCTTTTTTGCAAAACCGGAAATCGAGCTGCTGCCTATTTGGCGATTCACTTAGTGCGTGATGAGAAGATGCCTGTAGAGCAAGCTATTCTCACGGCTTCGGGAATGGGACTGAAAGACGATATGGCTCAAGCGGTGCGCAAATATCTAGAAGCTCATCCGAACTAGCGCCGGCGGCCTTTCATTAAAATTTCGATTTGATCGATACGATAGCCCTTTAAACCACTCGTGTTGACCGTCACCAGAGAAGGGTCCACATCCAAAATTTGATCTTTATCGGTGTCATACAAATGAAAGTGATTCTCGGTATTCGAGTCATAGATTGTCTTGCCCAGAGCGGACGAGTAAAACGACTTCAACAGTCCGACGGCTACAAACTCATTTAGTATGTTGTAGACCGTCGCACGGCTCAATCGCTTCTTAAGCCCGCCAGCCCAGCCGCAGATGTCTTCGGCGGTAAAGTGACAATGCTCCTGCAAAACTTTTTGAGCGATACGCACACGATGCGGTGTCGCGCGCAACCCGCGTTTTTCTAAAAGCTGATTCATCGTTCAATAATTTAGCAGTCTTAACGTTTAGACGGAATTTAATATTAGATTGAATCTAAAAATACTCTCATTTAGCATTCATTTGTGAAGACATAAGGAGGCAATAGTGTTCTTACAACTTGGTTCTCTGCTTGCTGCCTTGCTTTTCGCCTTACCGGCGGTGGCGGACACGAAGGAAGATGCCAATCTTTTGGGACTTCCGGCCCTTAAAGTTCCTGCGAACAACCCCATCACGCCGGAGCGGGTGACGCTTGGTCAGCGCTTGTACAATGACACGCGTTTTAGCTCGACTGGCAAGATCTCTTGCGCCACTTGCCATGAGCCCAATAAGGGTTTCACCGACCGCTTGGCGGTTTCCAAAGGTGTGAATGGTTTGACCGGGACGCGTAGCAGTCCGACGGTGGCCAATGCGGCGTTCAGCACGACGCAGTTTTGGGACGGTCGTTCGCCCGATCTTGAAGATCAAGCTCTGCACCCTTTCACCAATCCGGTGGAGATGGGCTTAGCCAATCATGAGCCGATCTTAAAGACCATTCGTGAAGACAAAGCCTATGTGGACGCCTTCAAGAAAACGTTCAATCTTGAGCCGAATGACATCAAGATTCAGCATGTGACGCAAGCGATTGCGACCTTTGAGCGCACGCAGCTCTTTGGCGGATCGAAATTCGACCGTTGGTACTATGGTGGCGAGAATACGCTAAATGCGGCTGAGAAGCGCGGCTTTCAGGCCTTTATCGGAAACGGCCGCTGTGTTTCTTGCCATGTTATCGAGCAAACACAAGCACTTTTCACCGACAACAAGTTTCACAATATCGGTGTAGGTATCAACAAGATGAAGCAAGCCGATATCGATCGTTTGTCGAAAGAGTATCTGCGCGCGCAATACGACCAGAACGAAGTCGACAAGAAAGCTTTGACCGACGAGAAGAGCTCCGAGCTCGGGCGCTTTGCAGTCACTCGTTATATTTTCGAGATGGGTGGTTTTAAAACTCCCACTTTGCGTAATATCGATCTCACTGCACCTTACATGCACGATGGCAGCTTGAAGACTTTGGATGAGGTTGTCGAGCACTACAATCTGGGCGGCGCCTCCAATCCGAAAGAAGTCATCAACCCATATTTGAGCGGTGGTATTCGTCCGCTCAACTTGACGGCGCAAGAGAAGAAAGACCTAGTCGCATTTATGAAAGCCCTGAGCAGTCCTAAACTCGTGGCCAAAAAATAGGAGACAACGATGAGTTTCAAATTTTCACGTCGTGAATTCGGTAAAGCGGGACTGGCTGCAGGAGCATTGGCGACCCTGCCGATCAGTTTGGTGCGTTTGGCTTTTGCGGACAGCGCGCAGGATTTTACTTTCGCCTACATTTCCGATTCGCACATTCAGCACATCAAGGGTAAAGAGTTCGTGCGCAACTGGGACCAGGGGTTGAAGCGCGCGGTGGCTGAGTGCAACTTGCTCCTGCCTAAGCCGGATTTCGTGATTTACGGTGGCGATTTAGCCCAGCTCGGCACTAAGCCCGAACTCGATCACGGCGCCGAAATCATGTCGGCCTGCAAACACAAAGTGCATTACGTGATGGGCGAGCATGACTACTACTTAGACTTAGGCGAGTACTGGTCCAAACTGTTCGGTCCGCACACCTATAGCTTTGACCATAAAGGCGTTCACTTTGTGGTTTTGAACAGCATTCTGACCACCGATGAGTGGACATTTAAACGCTGGCCCACCGCCAAGCAGCGTATGGATGAAATGGCCGGTCTCGACAACCCCAACGGTTCACCCTTCATGGTGGGCGAAAAGCAAAGAGAGTGGCTGAAGAAGGATTTGGAGAAAGTGGACAAGAACACGCCGCTCGTGGTGCTGTCGCACTCGCCGCTGCAGAAGATCTTTAAGAATTGGAACTTCTGGACGGATGACGCCGAGCAAGTGCAGGCGATCTTGAAGCCGTTTAAAAAGGTGAATGTGCTCTACGGACACGTTCACCAGATCCAGTACAACAAGATCGGCAATATCGCGTTCAACTCGGTAATGGCCACGGCCTGGCCATGGCCCTATCCGCAGTCCTACGCTTTGGCGGAAAGCCATTTGCCGGTGTTGACCGTGCCGATGAATCGCGCCGATCCGTTCTTCGAGCGCGACGCCACAGGCTGGCAGTTTATCGGTATGAACTCTGGACGCGTGAATGCGACCTTTCAGTTGCCCGATAATGACACGCGCAAGGTGGCTTACAACACCAAGACTGACAAACCTGAGGACGTCAGCTTCCAAGATCCCGCGAAGCGCATTCCTCCGCAGAATCATTACTAAGGAGTTCCGAGATGAAATGGATTCTTGCAAGTTTAATGTTCGCAGCACTCTCCTCACAAGCTGACACCTTCAGCAAGGAAGATGTGGCGCGCTGGCAGGGCGAATACGATTCGGTGGCAAAATACGGCCGCACGCTGTGGACCAATTCTGCCAAGATTAAGCTCGGCACCAATGGTGTCGCCTGTGCCCAATGTCACCCCAATGGGGCGAACTCACACCCGGAAACCTATCCTAAGTTTCAAAAGCAATTGGGCAAGGTGACCCAGTTCTGGGAGATGGTGAATTGGTGCATTCGCAATCCGTTGCAAGGTAAGGACTTGCAGCCTGGCTCAAAAGAAATGACCGCGCTCATTGCCTACGCGGTTTCCGAGCGTAAAGGCGTTAAGCTCGAGCCTGGCAAGCACTAGTGTGGAAGATAGGCACGTTAAGGTGCGGTCAACTGGCTTTCGATTTGTGTTTGCGCCAATGCCAGAGGTGAAAGCTTTGGGCCGGTGTACGCAAGGCCCAAAATCTTAAATAGTTCGGCGGTAGGGACGGAACCCTGTCGCCCGCGTTGCTTGAAACGGGCTTTTAAGAAGCCCTCCGCCACCGTTTTATCGGCGCGTACGAAGCGTTGGTGCAGGAAGATGTCGCGATCGTCCCACGATTCCATACGCGTTACGATAGCAAAGCGCTGAAATGGTTCGAGGGATTTGCGAAAACGTATGCTCTCCGAGACCACCACGGGGTAATAGCCGAGGCGCAAAAGCTTCCAAAAGATTCGTGCCTTAAGCAGTAGGTCGAAGCGTCCGAGATCCATCAACGTGAGATAGCGACCGTTGTTCATGTGCATATTCAAATCCAAATCGCCTAAGCTGACGCGAAAGTGCGTGGTGCAGGCGGAGAAAGGATCTTGTGCGGGGCGGGGGAAGATATGGCGGATCAAAAGAGCGAAGAAACGAAAGTACAGGTTCATAGTTCAAGTTTACCAGGGCGAGGCGATTTGACACCTGTTTTTGCTTCAGGCACTCTTCCTGAGATGACGCGTGACCAGTTGTTCGCACGCTTAAAGACTGTCGGTAAGAAAGCGGGACGTGAGGTCCTGATCAAGGCTTTGACCCTCTGGTACACCATGATTGACTCGGCTACGCCCACCCGGGTGAAGGCCCTTATTTTCGGCGATCTGGTTTATTTCATATCCCCTATAGACGCGATCCCTGACCCACTGCCTGGAATCGGCTTTGGTGATGATTTGGGCGTGATGGTGGCCACCCTTGCGTTGTTTGCAGCTCATATTAAGAAAGAGCATCATGAGGCCGCCAAACGCACTGTCGAGCATTGGCTCGCTTGAATAGTCGAATCTGACCCGTTCGTCCCTTAAGTCCTCGCGAGGAGTCCGTAAGGTCAATGCCTCACTGGCATGGTCCTCGCTATGATCTGTGGTGAACTTAGTTTTGGAGACTGCGTGAAAGCCCTGATTCTCTTTGCGACTCTTATTGGTTCGACGGCTTTTGCGGCCACGCCCTCTCGTACCTATGTTATTAACTGCGTCTTTGACGACGATCAGAACGAAATTGCGCAGGCATTGGAGGATTGGAGCTCCGACGATGAGGCTCCCGGATTGCTCGTGACTTCGCGCTCAGAGGGCATAAAGCGAGCCCGCGAGGCCGTGCGCAATGATGACGGCAGTCTTACCCGCCCGGGGGATTGGGTAGCCATTGTGAGCAAACCCAAAATCGTTCACATTGAAAGGCATGGTCGTGACAGGGTCTGCGTAGTGATTGCCGGTAAACTTGCGGGCAAAGAAATGCTACCTGGTTTGGCGGTGACTCCGGCACGGGCGGACGAGGCTTGCCTAGAGGGCGCCCTCGCGCCAGACTAGAAGTATGACTTTACGTTGGCTTGCGATCGTATGCCTGGTGGCAGCCTTGGCCTTCACTTTCGGTCGCTGGACCGCCGAATCTCCGATACCGATGGCCCCAGAGGACAGTGCACAGGATCTGAAGGCGGCCCGGGATCAGCTGCTGAAGATCAGCGCATCAGAATATCAAGACTATTTGGCGATGAAGGCCTCGCCTGAAAAGGCGCATAAGGCCGACGAGCTGCTGACTAAGATCATGCAGCTCTTTATAGCTGACTTAGGTTTAAGGTTGAATAAGGGGCCTTCAGCGCGTCCGGCGGTCTCTTCGCCGGCAGATGTACCAGCGATGGTCAATGCGGCTCCCACTGCTGCCGTACAGGAAGAGGAGGCCACACCGGCACCGCCTGTGCGCGCGTGGTTGGCCGCCGAGCCGGCGATTCAACATGCCCGTAACGAACGCGAAGCCGTGCACGCTGTAAAAGAAGCGACAATCGGTGATCTATTTAACGAATTGAAGCGCTCTGTTCCTTTGAATGCTGAGCAGGCGCGTGAGTTAAGTGGTCGCTATACTGGGGAAGTTACGTTCTTCGACAATTCAACAGCGTGGAAAGTGGATTGGACATTGCGCGCTCGCGCCGATGGCAGTGAGATCCAGGGCCGCAATGACATCAAGCTTTCTAAGAACGGCAAAATGTTTTCCCACAGTTCCGGTCGTGGCAAGATTGATCGCGGTTTATCCGTAGGTGGAGACGGTTCAGCGGCCATTTTTGTCGCGGTCTATGGGGACCAAGGCTACTTTCAACTTTACTCGACGGAAAACGATGCGCTTTTGGTGGGGAACTACTATCAGCGACAGGGGTTAGATCAATTCAAACAGCTTGGAACGGTAGTTCTCAAGCGCCGCTAAAAAGAAAACGGCGTCTGGAAAAGACGCCGTCCACTTTCGAGCTATAGCTTTGGATTTTATTTTAACCATTCATTGAGGTAGCTGCTCTCAGGTAGCATCGACTTTACGTCCTGCAATTTTACGCGGATTTCGAAGCGGCATGCAGCGGCAACGTGCGGAGGTTGGATGCCGAGTACGATCGTCTTGTCTTTGGCCAAGCCGTGCACCACTGGGTAGAAAGTCAAGAGAGCTTCGATTTTCTCTTGGCGAGTGCCAGGGAAACATCCTTCCTCGCCTTGATCTTCAGGCGGAATGTGATTGACCAGAATTCCCGCCAATTTGGTGCGAAGAGCGTCGTTCATATCGGAGTCATAGTCAGGCGCATCGTAGTCGGTGAAACCGAACTCGCGCTCGATATTCAAACTCTTTCCGCTCTGAGAGTCGTAAGTCAGATAATAGCTCCAGCTATTCGGATGAGCGCCACCACAGTAGTCGTTACCGCTGACGCCGATGCCGACATAATTTTTATTTAGAGCCACCACGCGGGCCTCGGCTTCGTAGTAGAAGCCGGGTTGATCGGCTTCGGGTTCACCGCAACCATTGCGTACGTTTTTTGCGATATCTGCGTTGATAGTCGCGTAGGCCGGTACGGAGTTGCTGAACAGTTCGGGATAGCTGATTTCAATTTCCGAACGGTTGGCATTGCTGGACTCTTTCACTGTCTTAAACTGAGCGGCACTGGCCACTGTCGAAGCCAGAAATGCGGATATAACTAAAATTGCTTTCATGATTCCCCCCCCTTGATTCCGTCGTTGTACGGCAGATGAGGTAGGCAATAAAGAATTAGACTATCAACGAAAGAATTTCTTGGTCTTTATGGAGGGAAGGTCTTTGATCCGTGTCGTAATTACCGAACTGCTGTGAGCAGTCAGCAGTTTACTCTCGGCGGGTATAGGCCAAGATACATAGGGCGCCTCCGGTGGCCCAGCTGCTCCAGGCGCCACTGATAAATAGCGGGTAAATCATCAAACCAACGCCAGTCCAAACCCACCAGTAGTTCGTGCGGCGGCGGCCATGCAAAAACAGGTAGAACCCGACTACTCCAAAAACAAAAGCAGCAAGCAGGGCCGAAAGTGAAAAGCTGCTGAGCAATGCCAGCGGATCGTTGAGATCAATCGCGTCCAAATCCATGGTTCTCCTTAGAACTTCCCGTCGCGAGTTTGGTAACAGAGTTTGGTGCCGGGTAATCCTTGCAAGTGGCCTTTAGGGAAAACGAGGTTCGTATAGATCTGACCGTTTTCGCGCCACATTTTCTTGCCTAAGGCTTGGCCCTCTTCGAAGCGCATGTATTGCGACAGTTTTCCAGAAGCATACCACTCCCAGACTTCGCCGTGAAACTTTCCTGCGATGTACTCGTAGTGAAAACGGCGTTGACCACTCGCAAACCAGCCTTTATGCACGCCGGTTTTAATGCCATCCGTGTATTCTCTGTGGGTAGCGAGTTGACCGTCACGAAAGAACTCCTCCTCACTCCCGTTCGGTAGACCATTTTTATAGTGTGTGCGGCGGGTGATTTCTGCGGCGGTAAAAGACTCTTGTACGACCCCACTGAACGCTTGCCCTTTGTAGAGAAGGCGATCGCCGGAGAAACTGATATCTTGTGAGGGACGAGTGATTGTCTGTGTGCAGGCGGTGAGAAGAAGTAGGTGCAATGCGAAAAGCCTCGCGTTCATTGCAGGAGGCTTTCGGCATCGCGAATTAGGTTCTGTATCGCCGCGGTGTCGCGACCAGTATAAATGCCGCGAACTTTGAGTTCACCGTCGAGAAGGTAAACATTTTCTGAGTGTAGGAAATCGCTCGCTGTGATCTTTTTATGCGCGTTGGCTTTGGGAGAGAAGGTGTCGGCATTAAAGCTCTCACGTGCCAGGCGATAAATGCTCGTCTTGTCACCGGTCAGCAGGTGCCAGCGGCGATCATTGATGTGGTGCACTTTGGCGAACTTAGTCAGTTGTTCGGGCGTGTCGATTTCGGGAGTGATGGAAAAGGATAGCATTTCGATACGGTTTTCCTGCAAGAATTTTTTTTGTACCGGGCGTAGTCGTGCGGTGGTTACTGGGCAAATGCCGGGACATTTGGTAAAGAAAAACGACACGATCGTGACTTTTCCTTGCAGCTTGTGGCTTGTGAAATTTTTCGAGTTTTGATCAGTCAAATGGAAAGAAGAGAGCGAGCGTGGAGCAGGTCCGGTTTGCACATTCCAGGCGGGTCGTAGATCCTGCCCTACAAAATAAGGAAGCCCTTCACCGCCTTCGCTGGCGAAGGCGGTGACTTCCGTGGGATATTCGCTTGCGATCGAAACCGCTTTTTTACAGCTCACGCTGAATATAAGCACAGCGGTTGCTGCGGAGAGGCGTGCGCAGAGTGAAATCACTAGTTCACGCTGCCAATGGCGCCGCGAAAGTAGTCGCCGATGATATCAGCATTGACGCCGGCTCCCTGATTGACGTGATAGCAGTAAGTGCCATCGGGAAACTCTGTCGTCGTGCAGGCTACGGAATGAGTGGTGGCATCTAGAGTGGGGTAAGAGGCCGTGCCTTGCATATACTTGCCATAGACAGGGTAGCCATCGAGCATGATGCCAACGAGTTTGTCGTCATTGTGCGAGATCAACCAGGGCTCGGTATGATGGTGATACTTACCGGTGTTTTGCGGATGGCCGTCGCCGTTGTCCATCGTTTCGAATTCATCTGCGAGCAAGTCGGGAGGAGCCGCACGATTGTTGAACAGACACACACCGTAGGTGCTTAAGCCTAAGCAATCCAATCCGGAGCCCATCGTCACCTGAAGACCGCTCGTTTTCAATGTGGGTGTCTTGGGAATAGTCATCGTGATGGACTGAGTGATGATGGTATTTGGATTTTTATGTCGCCCGCCGGCGCCGTCTGACAGCCCCGTGGTGGGAAATGTTGCCGTATTCCCACTGCTCGAAGAGTAGTAAGCCGTTTTGTAGGGCGGCAGATTGTTAGTGATAAAAACATATGTGGTGGGACAAACTTTGACAGTCACGCAGTGAAAGTTATCTTTTATCCAGTCCGGCGCATCCGGTGAGATGTTAGTCACACAAGAGAGCGCGGTTGCGTTTACGCTTGTCGTAAGAGGGGTTTCCGTGACGTCGGTACCCGTTGTGCATCCATCGGTGCTGCTTGAGCTTGAGGCGCTATTGGAGGACGAGCAAGCCATAAACGCGATAGCGGTGGTGCTTACAAAAAGAACGGCGCTTAGAAACAATCTCATTATCTAGCTCCTGTGCGAACGTGAAGCTAAATTCTAACATCAGTTACAGCAGAGCTTAAAATGGCGGCCTCTACTTTTTTAGCGCTCTTTAGACGAAGGTGCAGCGAGAATTCAGGAATTGTTAAAAAAATATTAAACGCGCGGTTCAAGCGCTTGAACCGCGCGCGCAAGCTCAGACTTTGTGAGGGTGTTGCGGATTTTTGTGTTTCTTCTCCACACTGTCACCGAGATCGTGAATTTTCTGGCCGAGGCCGGGCATACCGGCTTCTGATATCTTGTGGCCTGCCTTCTCGATCAGATCGCCGACACGATCACGCAATCCTTCTTTTTCTGAGCTGTTCACGTTCTTTTTTTCCATGTCGATCTCCTTCACCTTAGCGGTGCTTCTCTACAGCGGTTCTTTTGCAACAAGCGTGCAAACCACCTGCTTAATGCGTCTTGCGCGGCTTTGCCGACTTGGTTTCTTCACGTGCATATGGTGAAGTGCCAAGCGTGGAATCCACACGTAGATTATTGTTCACATCCTGCACACCGGAAATATCGTCTGCGCAGCTTTCGGCCTGACGTTTCATCTTTCGACTTTCAACTGACCCGGAAAGTGTGACAATACCGTCGTCCACTTTCACTTCAATATGAGCGGCATTGACTTCGCCGTCGCGAGCCAGAGCCTCGCACACATCTTCTAAAATACTGCTGTCTGAACGCTTCCAGCCCTTTGGTCCAATACCAAAAAAGCGACCGACTTTCTCCATGGTACTGGCCTGCCGCGTTTCTCGTCCTTCATAGTTTGTCGGGGTAGGTGTCCAGTTTTCATTGGCTTGCCAGCGATGGCCGCGGCTGCGTCGCTCGGTGGCAGTTTCATCGAAATCGCGTAAACCGCGGTTGAAATCGTCGCCATAGCTGCCACGTGTGCGGAGGTCTGCGGGAGCAAACTCGCTGTCAAAATCAGCACTGAGCATTTCATCGGAGCTATCGAATTCGTCGTTAATTCTAAGAGCGTAGTCGTCTTCGTCGCGGCTCTGTCGATAGTCACGCTTGTTTCGTTTTCCAGATTGTGCACGCATGCAAGAACCTCCTTTGGATTGATATAATAATGGAGGCAAGTGCTATGCCACTGAAGCACTCCCTTCTCGGCTCTGTCGCGTCGTCGTGTTGGGGATTTTCGCCTTGCCGTGGGGAGGGATGGAACTCACGGCTTCAAGCTGTATTGGGTCCACGATTTGCAGTTCGTCAAATTGGAATTGAAAAGGAGGCAAGCTATGCCCGAAGTGATTCGATCCGAAATCAAAGCCACACTCTCATCTCTATTGGGTGCTACATTCGGTGCCGTTGCGATGTTTCTCTTGGTCAGTTTGATAGCGCTAGTAACCGACATGCGGGATTGGCGAGTGCCCGTATTTTGCGCAGTTTTGGGTGCGTTACTTGGTGCGATTTTTGTTCCGCGCTGGGCCTGGACATCTGATCGAGAAAAAAACTAGCTTGCCGCTAGCGATTGCATTCCTGGAATTTTTTCTAGCGTGACTACAAAACGTGTCCACTCACAATCGGTATCGAGTTGCAAATCACCGCCGTGATCTTTGACGATTCCGAGAGCGGTGGTCAAACCGAGTCCCGGTCCCTTGCCGACTTCTTTTGTGGTAAAGAATGGCGTCATCAGTTTCTCACGTAGCTCGGGTTTAATACCTCTCCCATTGTCGGTGACTGAAAGAGTGATCAGGCGCTCGTCAACTTGCACTTCGATTTTCACCCAACCATTGGCCATTCCTTGCAGGGCCTCCAAAGAGTTCGTGAGGAGGTTCAAGAGCACTTGACTGATTTGAATGCTTCTTCCCATGAATATGGCATTCGGTGGAATTTCCGGCATGACTATGCTCATGCCGTTGCTCTTGAAATGGGACTCGCACAGAGCCAGTGTGTCCGAGATAATCGTGCCCATGTACACCGGTTCGAAGTCGGACCGTCCTGAAGAGCGCGCAAAGGTACGCAGCGAAGAGATGATCTTCGAAATGCGGGTCACGATCGCGGTGACTTTGGTGGCTACGTCTCCGATCTCCTGGCTGTTGACGCTGCCATTTTTGGAGCTGCGTAGAAGCTGATCCATAAACAGGTTGATCGATGAAAGCGGGGTATTGATCTCATGCGCCACTCCCGAAGCCATGGTGCCGAGTGCAGACATTTTCTGAGAGTAGACAGTTTGCGACTGGGATGCGTGCAGTCGATTCATGAGGTCGTCTTTTTCCCAAGCTAAGCGGATAGAACTAATGAGGTAAGAGTTCACGCGTACGGTGAGTACCATAAGCAGAACTGTGTAGAGAATCAGCATGGTGGCCATGGCATGTTGAATGCCATCGCCGTTCAAAATAAGCGTTGCCGCGAATGGCAGGAGGGCTGGCAAAAGGAACGCCGCCACCGCGCGATAGGAGCTGCTGTAGGCGACGGCGGCTCCTGCAGTGGTGCCGGCCAGTACGAATCCTAAGAAGACTTGATAGACGACCATGTCCGAAGAAAGCAAAACGGTGCTAGCAATGGCCCAGTTCGTACCGCTCAGCAACGCGCCAATGCAAAAGATGTTTTCCCAGAGACCTGTAGTGTACTCGCGGCCTTTGTTTAGATACACCGAGCGAAACCACAGCTCGACGCCAAAGCGCATAAAAAAGATGGTGACTGCGGTCCCCATCCACATAAGTAGAACGGGCCGTGTCACCACGTCCTTCGCTACAAAAGCGAAGATGCACACATTGATCAACCCGGTGGCCTGAGTTAAAAGCCCTTGTTCCCAGAGAAGTTTGATGCGTATGGATTCAACTTTATGAATCATAAATGTTTATCGGAATATTTTATTTACAAAATAAGAGGGCGTAAATATCGTTTTGGAACGCATATGGACCAAAGTTTGAATGCGGCGCTCATCTTCAGAACGAATTAAATAAACATATTTAATCTATGTTTGACGGTGTGAAGATTTGGCCTTTGCTGCTTGGCGCGAAAACCGTAACCTTAGTTTGGGAAAATGGGAGGCGGATTTTGGCTAGAATTCTGATTGTTGATGATGATGAGATTTTCCGCGGCGCCGTAGAGATGAGCGTGGGCAGCCTGGGGCATGAAGTCACCACCGCCGCCAACGGCAGGATAGCGCTCGATGCTTTGCAGCGGCTTAAATTCGACGTAGTGATTTCAGATATTCGCATGCCTGAGATGGATGGCGTTGAGCTGCTCAAGCAGATACGGTCCCAGGGGCAACTGCCGGTCATTCTTATGACGGGTTTTTCTGAGATTATTGAGACTCAGGCAGCCCATAGTCTGGGTGCCAACGAGTTTATTCCCAAGCCATTTAGTACGGAGGATTTATCCACGGCCATCAATCGTTGTTTGGTTTTCAACACCAGGAGCGTCGATGAGAGTGAGGACTTCTGCAAGCTTGCGCTGAACGACTTCGTGACCGGCCGTACGATCAAATTCAATATTTTTGTGCGTTTGACCGGTAACAAACATATCAAGCTGGCGCATAAGGGTGAAGATATCTCGATGGAGCGCATACGTTTCTATCGTGAGAAGGGTCTGCGTTTTCTTTATTTGCGACGAGAGGACTTCCGCCAATATGTAGGTTTCAGCGCTCAGCTGAATCAAGCGGCCCGGGCTAAAGGAATTATCAACACCGAGAAAAAGCTCGGTTTGCTACGCCATACGGGAGAGATTCTCAACGAGCAAATTCGGCATGATGGCGTTGACGAAGAGGCGTTCGAATCGGCCCAAGCTTTTGTGGGGGCGACCGTCGATATTCTTACGGATAACCCGCGCGCTTTGGATGTTTTGGATGCGCTTAGGAACCATGCGGATTACATGATGGTTCATAGTGTGGGGGTCAGTCTTTACTCGTTGATGATCGCGCAGCGTATGGGTTGGAATCTGCCCACCAATCGACTGAAGGTGGCAATGGGCGCACTCTTCCACGACGTCGGTCTAAAGGAGGTCAGTCGATCGATCTTAGATAGGCCTCGCTACGCATGGAGTAGGGAAGAGGTTAAAGTTTACGAAACTCATCCTTCGCGCGGAATCGCCATTTTGAATGACATCGATTGTATTCCTGAAGACGTGCGCGAGGTGGTGAAACAGCACCATGAGAACTGCTTGTCGCATGGTTACCCGGCTGGAATTCGAAAATCGAATATACATCCGATGGCCAAATTGATTTCGGTGGCCGATGAGTTCTGTTACCGGATTATCAAAGGTCCCGAGTTCAAGGACTTAACGCCTGTTGAGGCTTTGCAGGACCTAAAGGTCAACCTCGCCGAACAATTGGATAAGAAATTTCTTGAAGCCCTGACGTTGTTGTTTCGTCCTGCGACGCCTGTGTCGTTAAGCAAGGCGACTTAGCTCAAGTCGTCTGAGCTGTGGGGATTTCCACGCGACAAACGCCACTGTGATCAGGCACATCGCGCCACCGAATACCACAGACGGTACGGTGCCCATAAGTTTTGCCGCGATTCCGCTTTCAAGCTCGCCTATCTCATTGGATGAGCCGATAAAGATGGAGTTGACGGCGGAAATCTTGCCGCGCATATCATCCGGCGATGAGAGCTGAACGGCGCTCGAACGAATGATCATGCTGACGCTATCGAACACTCCGCTCATAAACAGGGCGAACAGTGACAGGTAAAAGTTTTGGCTGAGTCCGAATACGAGAATGCAAACGCCAAAGCCGGTCACGGCGGAAAAAAGCCAGGTACCCGATCGACCCCGAAGCTCTTTTTTCGATTGGTAAAGACTCATGATCGTTGCACCGACTGCGAGCGCGGCTCGTAACATGCCGAGACCTTTGGGGCCGACCATGAGAATTTCGCTGGCGAAGATGGGCAAGAGGGCGGTGACCCCACCGAACATGACTGACACCATGTCGAGCGTCAGTGCCGGTAAAAGAATTGGATGCTTAAAAACAAAATGCAGACCTGAGAGCAGCTCGTCCTTGATCGAAGTGTGGCGGTGATTGGCAGATGGCGGTGACAGGCTGATCTTGATGCTGAACATGGCGGCAATGGCGAAGAGCAAAATCAAGCACACCAGGGTTGAGGAAGCGACAGCGCCGAAAAATCCAAACACCAGCCCTCCAAAGGCAGGGCCGGCAATGCGCGCCACCTGTAGCGCCGAGCTCATTTGAGCTGTGGCTCTTAGCAGATCCCCGCGTTCGACCATGCGGGGTACGGAGGCGAAGATCGAAGGTTGCGCGAATGAGCGCGCCAATCCTGTTAAAAAAGCGGCGCCGTAGAGCATCCCCACCTGCGAATGCAGACTGAGTCGGTGCTCGAGTAAATGCTCTGCCAAAACCAATACGCCGGAGAGAAAGCTGACATAGATCACACGGCGATAGGTAATCAGTGGGCGTGAGCGATCGACCAAATAGCCGGCATAGAGCGCAAGCCCGATAGCCGGTACGGCTTCGGTAAGTCCGATCAAGCCGAGGGCGAGTGGATCTTTGAGCAGCTCATAAATGCGCCAGCCCAAAACGACGGCTTGCATTTGAACAGCAAAAGTAAAGAAGAAGCGAGCGGATACGAGCTTATATAGATCGGTGGGCATGGGGGCCTATCGTAGCGGAAATTCAGATTTTGTTCTCCTCCGGGCACGGACTTTTGTCTATATTCGGATGCCTTTGGGAACGTGCCGCGTCGTCGGCGCAAATTGACGGTCTGGTCGGCTACTTTATACTAAATAAAATTCGTCCTATTGGAGGCGTTCATGCGCTCGGCTATGCAGGTCTTCGCCCTTTTGCTGACAGTTCAAGTTTGGGCTCAGGAAGCACCTTCGGAGGCCACTGCGACTCCAGCCCCAGAGCCTGCACCCGTTGCTGCGGTGGTGGCGATACCGACTACTGGCGCGGAGCGAATTGGTCAGGTGGGGCAGATTTTCCGCGATAAAAAACGAGTGGTGATGGCTGTGGACGCCTACGTCGCCGATGCGGAAGTGCCGCCGACTGTGATTTTCACTGCTGCTAGCGGCGAGGCCTGTGAAGGTCGTGTGTTGCAAGCGCAACTCGGCAAAGCCTTGGTGGACTTCAGTGCCTGCGGGAAATTCGACGCTATCAAAGCCGGCTCTCCTTTGTCGCGCCCGTTGTTTGCTGAGGTAAAAGAGGCAAGCCCGCATGCGAATGCGGAGCCAGGAGATGGCCGTGCGCAACCGCGCTTTTCCATTGGCCTTGGTTATCACACTGGGAGCAAGATCACATTTTCATCCGTCTCCGCCAATAACGGTGTGAACAGCGGTAAGGGTAGCGCCAGCTTTGACACTGAAGGCTCTGGCCAAATCACCGTGGGTGCGATTCTTTCCGCCGAACATTCTTGGGGCGTATACTTCGGTGCTATCATCGAGGGCAAGCGCGAACTCAAAACGGTGACTGTCAATGCGGATGGTGGCACTGCTTTTACCGGCGTCTATGTAGGGACGAAGCCGACCATTCAATTCACGCTGTTTGAGCTCAGTGCCATCTATCGTTGGTCGCAGATCTACATTCCGTTTGGCATCAACTACTCGATCCCGGCCTACACACAACAAGAGGGCACGGGTGAGACGGTGGAAACTTCGGGCTCTATGGGCGCACAGGTCGGTATTGGCTACTATGCTTCGGAAAAAGTGCGTTTGGAGCTACTCTCTATGGTGGTTGCGACCAATGTGAACGCCACCAACGGTGCGGCCACAGCCAACTATGGTAAGGGGACGTTGCCTGGTATGGTATTCCGTATGGGCTACAATTTCTAATTGCGAGTTGAGACTCTCTGCACCTGATTCATAATCTCTTGGTCGCGTTCGGTGACGAAGTTGATGACTATCCCCTCTCGGCCGGCGCGTGCGGTGCGACCGACACGGTGAAGGTAGTTTTCCAGGTGCTGCGGCATATGATAGTTGATCACGCGTCCTACATGCTCCACATCGAGCCCGCGTGAGGCTAAGTCGGTGGAGATCAAAAGCTTAACATCGCCATCGCGAAAGGCTTTTAGATTCGCCCGGCGTTCGATTTTGTCCATCTCACCGCGATAAATGGCGCACTTGACACCCTTTTTATTGAGCTCTGCGGCTAGTCGATCACATTGCTCGCGCGTGTTAGTGAAGATAAGGGTTCCACCTTCACTATCATTGGCAATCAAGTTCTGCAGTAGGGGGAAGCGCTTACCATTCTGAACTGTTTTGTTTTCGGTCTTGAGCTGAGGCACTACGCGGCTCGCGCCGGCGGTACGAAATACTTTGGCGCTGGGAACAAGTTCGTTCATCAGGGCCTGCACTTCGGGGGAAACGGTTGCCGAGAACAACGCGATCTGCACATTCTCTGGGCCCGCGGCCATGATTTTCTTGGCGTCAGCGAGGAAGCCAGGATCGATCATTTGATCGGCTTCGTCTAAGACCAAGAGGCGCACATCAGTCAGTGCCACTTGTCGCCGTTGAATCATCTGCAACAAGCGCCCTGGGGTGGCCACTAGGATTTCAAACTGACCTTTCACATTCTCTTTGGCCACTTGCAGTTTGGTACCGCCCAAAATGGTGCGCACGCGTAGGCGAGTGCCATGAGTGAAGACCTTAAACACCTTGCTGACCTGCTCACCCAGTTCACGCGTCGGCACGATGACCAATCCTCGCGGCAGACTTTCCTTGCTAACTTTGTCGCCATCGTTCTCTTGGCGTTTAATCAAATCGAGAATGGGAAGCACATAAGACAAGGTCTTGCCACTACCTGTTTCTGCGACACCGACGATAGATTTACCCGCTAAAATAGCGGGTAGGGCCTTTTGCTGAATTTCAGTGGGGATGGTGAGAGCTTTTTCTTTCAATGTGGCTTGCAACGAAGGCAGCAGAGCGAAATCTTTAAATGAGGGCTTCATAAGGTCCTTAGAGGGTAAATCGGGCTATCTATAGCATTGGTGGGCGGGATTTCTAAAGGACTCTCGGCTATGCCTGAGGGCTTTTGGCGGAATTACCCGAATGTCAGAGAGATATCAGGGCTGAGGACCGGGGATTTTGCGAAAAGGTGCCAGGCCATGGTCGGGCCGAGGGGGTTAGATTGTTCTCAGTTTGCGCCCACAGACATCAAATGCACGTAAGCCCTTACTTGATAAACATGGCCCTTTGACACCAAATCCAAAGCAGCTGGAACAGCAGAAGCTGTACGCTGATCAGGACTTTAAATGTCTCCATGGCGGTCCGATAAGAATCCTGGTGTTTTGGATTCATATGTTCTCCTTTCCGCTCGGTGCCTAACCATGGCCTGACGGAAAGAGGGAGTTGCAAGAGAGGCCAGGTTGTTAAGACCTGGCTTTTTTGCGTTTTGAGCGTTCGGCGGGAACGGAGTTCGGACATTACACCGTTGAGATTGGCTCGGGCTCCTGCCCTCGCCCCTCCGCTTCGCCGCGGGCTGCACGCGCCTTTGGCGAACAAGCACTAGAGCCCAAATCTACCCGGAGAACATTGTTCTCGTCAGTTTGGTCCCCACTTTTAGAGTTCGAATAA
This sequence comes from Bdellovibrionales bacterium, assembly GCA_019637855.1. GTDB lineage: Bacteria > Bdellovibrionota > Bdellovibrionia > Bdellovibrionales > UBA1609 > JALHOQ01. The sequence continues at coordinate 3,540 of JAHBUX010000004.1, read as the reverse complement.
CGTCTCGTTGGGCGCCGCATCTTTCTCAAAGAACGATACAGCAGGATTGAAAACTCCACTTAATTCCATAAAATAGCAATTTGGCCACCTCTTCATAAATCGAGATTGCTATGGCGAATAAGAAATCTGCAAAGAAACAGAAGACGCACCCATGGCGCATATGCCCGGGCGGTGAACATTGGGTTACGACCCATTTGCGGCGCACGAAAAGTGGGGCGACTCAGGTTGCCGGCCATTGTCGAACCAATCCTTCCCGTAAAGATCAGATCTATTCCGGAGAGCTTAAGCAAATTTCGGATGACTACTTTTCTGATATCGAGGGAGGGCCCACCGCCGACAATCTTGGATTTAAATATCGCGGGAATAAGTATGATGAAGCCATTGCGGGATGGACAAAGTATTGGAATGAGGTTCTGTCGCCGAATGAGCCGTTGGAATCGAATTTGGTAAAAGCTCTTATTGCCTCCGAGTCCGGGTTTGATCGTAAGGCGAAAATACGAGCCGGTAAGAAGGCGGGCTGGGCTCGTGGCCTTATGCAGGTCACGGACTGGGCGTTAGAAATTCTAAAAGATGAAAAGGGTGAGCTGCGGGATCATCTCATCGACTTAGATCAAAAGGACATGACGGACGCATCTCTGAATATCGCGGCCGGTGTCCGATGGTTGCACCGTAAACGTGAGACGGCGTCGGCAAAATTGAAGCGTCAGGCGACATGGCTTGAAGCTGCTGCCGATTACAAGTCGTATCTTGAGCAATGGCAGAAAGACCCTGGCCATAAGCAAATGAATAGATTGGTGGATTTTTACGAAAGGCTTAAGAAGTGAAAAAATATCTTGTGGTTCTGGGTGTGCTTGTTGGATGTGCCTCGGCTTTTGGCTTCACATATACCCAGTTACTTAGCGAGAGTGATATGGAATTTCAGCGTATCGACAACGCCAGTGGTGTGGCGTTAGGCTCGGAACTGAAGAGCGAGCATCCATGGGGATCTTACAATCAATGGCACTGCTTCCATATGTCTCAGGTCGAACTCACCTGTGCCGACTATGACCATGGCACTTTGGTTCCAAGTATCAGCGTCGCGACCGAAAGAGAGATTTTTCTTTTTGATACGCATGTGGAGGACCGCTTGGATTGCGAACAGACTTTATCTTCCTGGCGGCAATTACTCGCTGGCGGGAGTGAAGCTTGTATCTTCGCCGCTCATATGCCCGACGTCGATTTGGATTCAGATGGGGATCTGCCGCAATCTTTATGGTACATTAATCGGCTGAAGGGCGTTGGCGGCTACTGGAATTTATTTGAAGAAAGTCCCGAATTTCAGGATTGATTTATTATTAGAACGAATCAAGCGGTTGGGGCGGCTGATGAAAGTGCAGGAACTGATAGAGAAGTTAAGAACCTTTGATCCTGAGTCCTTGGTTGTCACCAGGGGGCTGGATGAGGATGGCTTTGCCGACATCCGTTTCGTTGAAGCTATTCACGTTAGAGAACGCGAATCAGAATATGCGCGCGAAATCATCGGGGAGTATGAGTCTTCAAAAGATGGCAAGATCCCGGCAATTTTAATTGATCACTCATAGCTTATCTCAAGCAATATGTCTTACGCGATCACGCTGATTTTTTTATCGGTAAGTGATGCGCTATGCATTTCGACTTATAATTCCTCCAGGTTCTCTTGATGGACGAATGCCCCATCCACTGGCTTATATGAAATAGATTTTGTTGATGGCTAAGCATGAGGTCAGTGAATCCCTTCCTGCCGCCATACAGTGTCGTGTGCGCTCCGAAATGCTTCTTTACGGTTTTGACGATCGGCCTTTGAAAATTTTTAGAGCGGATAATTTGTAAGGCCTTTTTCTGTTCCTTAAAGATGATAGGAATAAGTTTCCAGCGATATCGATGTGGGACGGAGACAAGTTTGGTCTGATAAATCCAGAGCGTCGGCGTACCTTCTGTGGAATTTTGCAGGCGCACCATCTGTGGATTTTTGAGTTGGTCGACTTCTTGTGGGCGAAGGCCGAGCCAGACCGAAAGATAAAGCCAGTTATACTGTTCCTTCTTGAACTTGTGCTTGACCTGCGTGAGTTGCGACGGAGTGATTGGATCCGAGGGGGTCAGTCGGTGGCCGCGTTTGCCAAAATAGGCATCAAGCAGTCGAGCCTTCTCATTTCCACGAGGGCTTGGGATTCGCATAAAGTTCTGCCCCAGCCTGCGAGATAGGAAATAACCCCAAAGATTGGTCACAAGAAGAATCTTTTTGATATAGGAAAAGCTGTAAGCTTTCTTTTGGAAATAGTCATAAAAAAGGTGGACGTCTTCGTTCCAATCAACGGGGTCAATTTGTAACTCAGTCAGCATGCGTTGGGTGGCTCGCCAGCTTGTGAGGAATCGTTTCTGCCATCCTGGGTTTTTATATCGACCCACGAGATATTTTTGTTCAAATTCTTCTTTATAGATATCTGGTAGTACCGCAGTGAACTTGCGCTCCAGTACAAATTGTTCCTCTTCAATTTGTTTCCTTCGCTCTTCTTGGCGTCGCATTTCGATTTTGGCGTTGATTTGGCGCGCTCTGGCTCTGGCTTGTTCAAGACTCATCGAATCTTTGAACCCCAAAGCAATCCACCGCCTTTTCGATATGTCCCAATCTTTACGAGGTTTCTTGGCGTTGGATTGGGCGGTATATTGCTTTTTGTAGGAGATGAACTGAATTTTCCAGCGTGGATTTTGATTTTTACTCTTTAGTTCTCGAATGTAGTAACCCATATTACCGCCTTTTATAAGCATTTCGGATGTTTGTGGGTGGGGCTTAATGCTTTACTTATATTATAATATAGGATATATATAAATATAGGATCAAAGGCGGGGTTTGGGTGAAGAAAAGCTGGTCGGTAGAGTTGACGGATGAAGCGGAAAAGGAGCTTCGAACGAATTTTAAGGCCGGCAAAGTCACATCTGAGGATATTAAGGTTATTAAGCGCTGGATCGTGGATGTCGAAGAGCAAGGGTTGGAATTTGCCCAGCGTAAATCCGACTGGCGGGACCATGAACTGGATGGTCGATGGAAGGGGCACAGGGCGATTTCATTTTCCTATTCCGGCCGGGTTATTTATCGGATTGAGAATGAAAAAATCATTGTGCGAGTAGTCCGTGTGACGGCGGATCATGATTATAAGAAATAAGGAGCTAGGCTATGGGTAAAAGAATGATGGATGTTTTGGATGAGTTGGTTCCCGAAGGTGCCACACCGGGTGAAATGTTGCGGGCTTTGCGAAAGCGCGAAGGGCTGACGCTCGAAGATATGGAGCAGATTACGGGCATTCGCGATAATAATTTGAGCGCCATTGAAAACGACCGCATCGAGATGAGCCAGCACTACGCGGAAATGTTCGCGGCCGCTTTAGATGTGCATCCCATGATCTTTCTCTATCCGAACGGAAAGTTTGAAAAGACCTCGGAGCTGAAGAAAATAGAAAAACGTGCCGCCAAGTTTCGTCGGCACGGCTAAACCGAAGAACCGCACCCTTGTCCACCCGGTCCGAA
>JAHBUX010000003.1 GCA_019637855.1 Bdellovibrionales bacterium | reverse complement strand
GAACTGGCGACCACACAGTGGTCGACCAGTTCTAACGCAGTAAAAGCAGGCGCCACAATCCACCCTGGCGCCGATTTAAACCCACGCGAATGCGGCTCGCCTCGCGCGAATAGACCAAAGAACCGAAGAGGCGGTCCCATAGCGCCAGTGAGACACCGAAGTTTTTGTTGAAATGGCGCGGATGGCGCGAGTGGTGAATTTGATGTTGAAAGGGGCTGATCAAAACCGTTTCGATGCGCCGGCCGAAGCTGAGGGGAATATGACTATGGCGCAAGTTCGCCCCCGCCAGATTGAACAGAAAACCGAGGGCATTGACGCCGAACAAAGTCAGCACGGAGAAACGCGACTCAAAGATAAAAATAAACATCCCCGTGGCCACACCCAAGCTCAGTGAGTTGCGAACGGTGGCGATGGCGGACTCTAAGGGATGGTTGCGGTAGAGTGTGACTGGCGTCAGAATGCGAGCGGAATGGTGCACGCAATGAATGCGCCACAGCCACGGCACTTTGTGCATCAACACATGCTGGCCAAAGCGCAAAAAATCGTCCCACACGAAGGCCGCCACTGTGAACAGCAAAAGTGCGGGGTAGCTCGGCGTAAAGCCTAGAAAGTCGCCGTTCCAGCGCTCAAGCCGTTGCGCGGTGAAGCGGGCAATGTGAAAGCTCCAGTCGAGAAACGGGACGAGTAGAAATACCTTAAGCAGCGAATTGAAGATGTAGATCTTGTAGTCGAGGCGCGTGCTGTGGTTCCACCAATACTTCTTGCGCAAAACCAGACGGCGAAACGTGCTCCAGCGCGCCCCTTGCCCGCTGATCGCAAACACCCATCCCGCCACCAAAAGAGCGGCGATCAAAATGTTCATATGAAAGAGTCGCGATCCTGGATCGTCGAGTGGCACTAAAAAACGCTCGACCCATGTGCTTAGAACTGCCATATCCAGCCCGCTTGAAACGACTGCGGTTTGCCGGGGCGATAGCCGTAGGGTCGAGCACCGGCGATGTAGTTGCGGGCCAAAAGATTGTCGGCTTTCACATGCAGACGGTGGTGTTTGCTGAAGGAGTAGCTTCCGGCCCAATCGACCAAGCCATGACCGGGAATTTCGGCGCGCGGGGCGACCGCCTGATCGTACATTTTGCCTTGATAGCTGATGGTCAAATCGGAGCGCCAATTTCTGTACTCAGTGCCTAGCGACACGCTGTACTGAACCTGCGGGATATAGGGGAGTGGATCGCCGGGCTCGACATCTCCGATACCCCAATCAGGCATTTTAGAATTGAAATGCGATTGAAACGTGCCTTGCAAAAGAGACGCGTTGATTTGAATCGGCCAGCGTGTTGCCCCGAAACGGAAACTTTGCGCCGCCTGCGCCTCCATACCGATCACTCGGGCTTTGCCGCCGTTAAACACTTGATCCAATTGCGTCACGGTACAACCGCCTGAGGCGGTGCAGGTGCCGGTGATATTGCGATAGTCGTTGTAGTAAAAAATCAAACTGCCTTCGCGCCCGGCATAGGGGTCGGCGTGTTTGAATTCAAGCTCGTAGTTCAAAGCCTCTTCGCGCTGCTCGCTTCCGTCGCTGGATAGGCCGGCCAAAGTGGCGGCGCGATTCACACTCACGCGCGAAGAGAGTGTGGAAGACAGTTTGGTGGAAATACCCAGGCCTGGAAGCCAGACCTCGTCGTGACGAGTGCGGCCGCTCTGCAACAGGCTATCTGAGTATTCGAACTGCGCCGATTCCCAGCGCACCACCGGTGTGAGCGTCACAGGGCCTGCGTCCCAGTTGTCCAAGACCATCAGTGTGAGGGCTTTGGTTTCATCGCGGTTCACCGCATCGGTTTGCGTTGGGTCCGTCGTGCGCTGCAAGCGTCCGTTGGTCATTTGATAACGGTCTGAAATGTGATTGCGCTGAATACGGTCGTGGTGCAGTCGAGCAAAACCCTCGAGCGCATGTTTACCTGCCAGTGAAAACTCCTGCGACACGCGTGTCTGCAGACCCTCGCTCAAAAACACACGCTGATTGCCCGCGGTCACCAATTCGCCGTTGATTCCGAGTGTGGAGCTGTCGGTCGTACCCCGTACGATATCAAAGTAGGGCGCATAGCCGGCTGAAGTCGGGTCCATCATCACATCCCTCAGGCTGATGGCCGTATTGCGAAAGCGATCGAGCCGGTACCAAGTGCGGCGAAAGGTGTGATGGTAAAGTGTTGTTTCCAATGTCCCACCATCGCCCAGTTGCAGCTGATGGCGTAGTTGCACTTTGTGGTGCTTCCACTTCATTTCGTCTTCGGCGGAAGAAGAGTAGCGTCGGTAAGGGGAGGCGTCGAAATCACCGCGCGACAAACCCAAGTAGGTCTCATGGCTGTCTTCGTCGTCATAGCCGCCCGTGAATTGCAGGTTGTGACCGTTTCCCGGAAGATCAAACCGCAGCTTGCCTAAAATCCCATTGTGTACAAAGCCCGTTTTGCCACCGCCATCGAGCTTTTTGAATCCATCCGTTTGCAGACGTGTGGCTTGCAGCAGGTAGCCGCCGAACGAAGTCGGCGCCCCGGTGAGACCTTTGAGATTGAGGGTGTTGAAGCTGCCGTAGGAGGCGCTGAGTTTTGTCTGTGCTTCAAATGGAACAGGTGGCGTGATGTAGTTGACCGCACCTCCCACCGAATTCGGACCGTAGGGGTGACCAGTAAATCCTTTGTAGATCTCCAGCGACTCGACCGTGTTCATCCCGGGTGTGTAGTACGCAGCGGGCGCGGAAAACGGCGCCGGCCCAATCAGCACTCCATCCTCCATCACGGTCACCTTTTTAGAGCGATCTGGATTGGTGCCACGCAAGCCGATATTGGGCCTTAAACCTTGGCCGTCTTCTTCGCGCGAATAAACACCAGTGGTTTGCTTCAAAGCGCGATTGACGTCGGTGTATTGAAAGGCCTCGACCTTTTTGCGATCCACCACTTTGGGTGCGAGGGGACGGTTGAGTAACTCGCCACCCTCGCCAAAGACTTGAACCGGTGCAAGCTCCGTAGCCCGCTCGTCTTGCGCTTGAGCTGCGCCAGCAAGCAGGCCAAGGACAAGAAGCCAGCTAGTCATTGTCACCTTGATGAGTGATCGGCGCACGTAGCGACAGGGCGGTTAAAAACTCCGTCTTCATCATCACAGTGAGTTGTCGCACTTCACGGAAGAGAGCACAGATCGGGACGAGTTTATTGTCCACGGTGGTGGCTTTGCATTCATCCGCATTCATGGCGCGGATCTGCTCTTGCAGGCTTCCGAGCTTGGACGTTTCATTGGCGGTGGTCAGGGCTTTGTCCGTCCACTGCAAAAGATGTTCGGTCACATCGCTGCGGCCCATGCCCTTCAACGCATCATCAAAGCCATAACCGTCACGGAAATCGCTCTTGCCCAGAAGAACCGCGCGAAATCCTTGTAACCGCGCTTGCATCGCTTGCAAAGCTAGGCCAGACCATGGGTGTTCGGCTAACTCCGCACACTTACCATCCGCCGACAGACAGTCTTTGTGTAGACCGAGCGGGCGACCTAAGCGTTGGTCTTTCATAGTTTCGACAGAGAAGATCGAATCGCTCAGCGCGTTCACCGCCTCGTGTACGGATTTGTAGCGTGTACCATCGATCATTGTTTTGCTAAAATTGCCGTTGTTACGATCCCATTCTTCCGCCAGCAGGCGAGAGTGCTCCGACAGATCGCGGGCGATCTGCACGGCGAAGCCGCAACGATCGATCTTTTTTTCTGCGGCGTCGAGCTTAGCCCATTCAAGTGCCGGTTTGTGGCTGGCATTGCGTGGATTGCACATGGTGCCCAAAGTGTTTTCGAACAGCAGGTATTCGACTGCGCCTAGCCCGCGGGTAGTGAACAGCAGGCGGTGATTGGGAACACCACTGTCTTTCAGTTTCACGACTTCGATATCAATGCCGCAGCCGTTGAAATTGGGCCATCCGTAAATGTTGTCGGCCAAAAAACGACCGTTGGCCATGATCGGTCCCACCGGAGCAGCGTCGAGTTTGTGAAACGCCAGCATGGTCTGTTCCCAGCGCGCGCGGGCGGTTTGCTCTAGGCCAGCGGACTCGTTGCTGCCGGTTTTTAGTCCTTCACACATCTGCGCGATGCTGGTTTCAAGAAACTCCGCATTCATGCGCAACAGGCGCGCTTGGGGAGCGATCACATTCAAACCGATATTGGCCAACATATTGGCTTCAGAGAATTCACCGGCATTGGGATCAAAACCTTCCGGAAAAGGATTTTTTCCCGACTCGGGCTTGGGCGCGATCGGTCCGCCGCCGGAGGTGCCGTTGTTCGAAGACTTGTTGGTAAAATCACTGCAGGACAAAAGCGAGGCGCTCAATACGAGCAGAAAAACAAAACGCATGGATTCCCCCTTACATGGTGTACTCAATAGGTACGGTAAAGAGCCAAGTGGTCTCTTTCACGTCCTCTGGAAACGGACGAAACGAACGAATCTCTTCAATCAAGCGGCGCGCCGCCATGTTGAGCTGTGGAAAGTCCGAGGATTCAATCACCTCGGCCTCCATCACTCGCCCACTGCGCTCAACGCGAAAACGCACTTTCACGCGACCTTGTTGCCGCAGGCGCCGTGACACTTCCGGATATACTTTGCGTCGGTTCAAAGTCGACGCCACTTCCAAAGCGTAGATTTCATAGGCTTTGAGCATCTCCGCGGAAAGTCCGCCGCCGTTTACGTCTGCAGTTACGAGTGGCGTGACTTCACTTTGTGTTGTCGTAGTTTCAGACGGCGCAGGAGAATTTTCTGCGGCGGCCTTAACAATCGCCGGCGTTTTTATGACTGTGGGTCCGGAATGCGATCGCGACTTTGTCGCCCCCGCGACATAGCTCACTTCCACCTGCTGCAAGACCTGATAGGCCTTCACTCCACCCCAGGCCAAAAGCAAAATCAGGCCCAGATGCACTGAGCCTGACAAAGCGAGACAGAGATAGAGTGCCGGATTGCGTTTCATGAGCTTTTACTGATAACCGGCCTCACGGATTAGGTCACGGGCCACCGTGGCCTTGGAACCGATTTCTCCCCAGTTGGCCGAATTCATTTTGAAGCTGCCCCATTCTTTAATGAAGGTATTGGGTGCTAGGCCTTTGACGGCGGGAAAATCGAAATGTGCTGCTGAAATCGTCAGCTGATTTTCGGGAGTGAGCAGAAGTTCGATGAATTTTTGTGCATTGGCGTTTTTATTCGCGGCGGTCAGACCGGCGCCCATACCGTTGGTGTGCACACCCAGGCCGGCTTGATCGGCAAACGCATATTTCACATCCAGATTTGGATTGTTGTCCAGCGCCATGGCCAGATAGTAATGGTTGATGATGCCCACATCGCACTGACCATTGGAGATGGCGGCGACGATTTTCAGATCATCTGGGAAAATATCGGTGGCCAAGTTGGCCAACCAGCCCTCTAAGATCTCGGTGGTTTTAGCTTCGCCATGCGAGACGATCAGGCTGGCCACCAAAGCCTCGTTGTAGGCCGCTTTGCCTGTGCGCAAACACAGACGACCTGCCCATTTTTCCGTGGCCAGATCTTCATAGCCGACGATCTCGGCCGGATTCACACGACTTGGCGAATAGGCCACACTGCGAGCACGGAAAGTCACTCCCACCCACTTCAGATCTTTGTCGCGCATAAACTCATTCACTGTTTCCAAAGCCGGCGACGGGGTCATGGGACGTAAGAGATTTTTATCGCTGAGTTCGGCCAGATAGATCACGTCTTTGGTGATCACCACATTGGCCGGTGTGGCGCTGCCTTCGGTTTCAAGAAGCTTCACGATATCTTTGAAGCCCATCTCGGCAAATACCACCTGTTCACCGGTGGCTTGGGTGTAGGCGGCGGCGGCATTTTTAAAACGCGAGGCCGGGCGGTCGGTGTAAATAGTGAGTTGAGCGAAAGCAGATAGGCTAAAGCTGAAAATAGCGGCAAGGCTAAGAAGTTTCACAGAGTTCCTCCCCAGGTATGTGAAGGCTCTGGTATCCAACCGCGTGCGTGCAAAGTCCACAGACGAACGCAGTTGATCGAAAAGCTCAACTCAATTGAAAATCAACCGAAACGCTTAGCTATAGCATGCGGCAATTGTAAAGATCGCGACACCGAAAGCGAGGCTGTAAACCATCACTCGAGTCAGGCGCGGATTGATAAATGCAAGCGCGACGCCGGTGGCAAACAGAATCAAAAATCCAAGGGCCAGGCCTGCGGCTAAAACCTTAAACGGCCACCCGCCTTTGGCTTTGTGCAGTTGCACGAAGAAGCGATGCGGGTCGGTTTGCTTATAGGAGGCTTTGTAGACGCCGGCCTCTTTGGTGGGCTCCAGTGAAAAGTCGGCGCGCGACCCACTCCAGTCAAAGGCCCACGAGGTCCCGACTTTGCGTAGGCCTGCGCTGCCGCTGGGCACTTGCTGTTGAAAGTCCTCGTTGATCAACGAACGCGCCAGGGTGGTGAGCTGATCTAGTCCCGGGTCCGCAGGAAGCTCCAACGTTTTGCTGATCGATTTGCTTTCATAGGAGCCTTTTACTCCCCAGGTGTAGAGTCCGCCTGTTATGGAAAATACGACGGCGGCGGGTAAGAAAAATCCGGCAAAGACGACATGAAAGAACGTGAGTGTACGAAACATGAGGGCAGCAGGTAACACACCTAGTGTGTGAAGTTCTAGAAAAACACGTAGCTAACGTGCAGCAACGTGCGCTGGCAAAAACTTGATCTTCACGTTCTCGTAGAACGAGTTTTGATCCACCAGATGGGCTACGCCTTGAGCGGCCAATGCGGCGAGCATCATCGGGAAGATGGCGGAATGACGATCGGTCATCTCTAAGACCAAAATAAATGAGGTGAACGGTGTGCGTGTCACACCGGTAAGAAAGCCGATCATACCGAGCAAGACCATTAAGTGCGCATGAGCTTGTCCCACCACTGTCGAAAGGACCGAGCCCATCGTGGCACCGATCGACAAAGAGGGGGAGAAAATACCGCCGGCGGCTCCCGACAAGTAAGAAATAAGTGTGGCTCCAAAACGCAATACGGCCGTGGTGAGGGTGGCGGTGTCGCTTTGAAACAAAAAGCTCATCGTTAGGTCGATGCCGGTTCCAGAGGCGCGTGGATCGTAAACGGTCAGGCAGGCCATCAGCAATCCACTGAATAGTGTTGCAAGAGCCAGCTTGCCCCCGGTCTGCAAAGCCAAGCGTCGATTTAGTAGTGACAAAAGGATTTTTCCAAAGAGCGCCCCGAAAAGTCCGGTTACCATCCCGTTGAGCAAAGCCACTGGCAAAAACGAAAAGGTGATCTGAGTCAGGGTTGGATAGCCAAGATAGAGATAGCTGCCGAGCAACCATTGCGCCACCAGACCGGAGACGATCACTCCGCTGATCAAGGCGGTACGCACTTTATGAAAATGAACAAGGCCCAGCTCTTCAATGGCATAGACGATGCCTCCGAGCGGTGTATTGAAAGCCGAAGCCAAGCCCGCGGCGGCACCGGCCACAATCCAGGTGTGCTCATTGACACCGGGTACAAAGCGTCGGGTCAGACTGCCAAAAAAATGAAACACGCTGGTGCTGATTTGCAAGGTCGGACCCTCGCGGCCGACGGCGCCGCCGCCAAACACGCAGAGCAAAGAGCTAAGCACTTTGATACCCGCTGTTTTCAATGACAGCAGGCGATCCACTATAGGGCGATTGGCACCGGTGTATTCTAAAGAGTTGGCGGCCATGATTTGCGGGATACCGCTACCGGCGGCATTGGGAGCAAACCTCCACACCACGTACCACGCCGCCAAGAAAAGAAGCGGCGTCAGTAGAAAAGTGGTGAAGGGATGCCCGGCGACCAGCTCGACAAATCCGGATTCGGCGCGCCTGAACAGCCACGCAAAAGCGACGGAGATGAGGCCGGCCACGATTGCCGAGACCCATAGGGCAACGGTTTGAACATGGGCAGAGTCGTTGAGGGAGGTGTGTAAGCGGAGTAGAGCGCGTTCTAGGAGCTGTTGAGCCTTAAGACGGAGGGAGTTCATCGTCGAAGTTGTAGGCAATGCCCCCTAAAGTTTCAAGGCACGCGAGCCCGCACATTTTTTTGAAAACATTATCGGTGCTTAGAGTCAAATTTCTGCTACCGATAGCTCTCAGAAATCTCTAAGGGAACTCTGTGGCTTTACGAATAGCCCTAATTGCACTGCTTCTGACCTCTTTATCCTCCGTCGCCTTTGCTCGGCCCGGAGAGGGGCAGCGTTTTCATCACTTCTGGAAGATCTCCAAAGACGGCCGTAGCGGTTATATCTTGGGCACTATGCACCAGGGCGTCCCATCCAACGCCTTGCCTGAATCCGTACTGGAATTGTTTGCGACGGCGCCAAGCTTCTACATGGAGCTCGACCTTTCGAAGACCCAAGAGATTATCAACCGACAGTATGCGCCCTTGCCCGCAGAGGAAAGCTTGCAAGACAAGATTTCAGCGTCAGCTTGGCAAGTGCTGGTGAAGATGTTGGCGCTGTATGGACTGGATGCATCCGATGTGGCGCGCAAGTCACCTAACAGCGCTATCTCGATGGTGTATGAGATTCGCGGGATCACGGTTCCTGTCGAGGTTGAGGACATAAGGCAAGAGTTCCGCAAGGCTTCCATGGACAAGGAGCTGTATCACCAGGCGCGCCAGCGCGGAACGCCTCTGGGTTTCTTAGATAGCGAACATGTGCGTCGCCCGGGCATGGAAAGAGACGCAGCCAGAGAGTTAGATAAACTGCTCTTGAGTACAGATGAACAGATTCATGCGTCGTTGATTGAAGTTTTTCAGCTTATGACCAAAGAGCGGGCCGCTTACCTTGATGGAGATGCGGACACGTTCTTGGACTACATTCGAGGCGAGATGGCGGAAGACTCTTTCAACGAGAATATAACCGAGCGCAATGCGCTCTGGCTGCCCGACATCGAGCACGGACTTTTGCAAGACGGCGTCTTCTTTGCCGTCGGTGTGGGACATCTGCCAGGCCCGGGTGGATTGGTTGAGATGCTACGGAAGCGCGGCTACACCGTCGAACGTTTTTTTTCAATGCAAGGCTGTGCGGAGTTATTGCTCGCACCGGCAATGTAGTCTGCGGATGGGAAGTCGATCTTATCGACTGACTTTGACTACACCCGTCCGGACTTTGAGATCGACTTTGGGGCCTTTACCATCTCGCACATAGCCACGGCTATCCAGGTGCTAGTATTTAAGTCTACAATCAAGTTCAGGTAGCGCTTTTTATCTTGGGCGCCTTCTCGCCACTCGTTCTCGCGGTTAAAGTCTTAAGTTGGCGATCTAGAGAAAGGCGGCTTTATGAATCCAAACAGAGCACTTTGGGAACAAGGTGATTTTACGCGACTGGCCGCCACCATGCGCGATAGCGGTGAGGCTTTGGTAAAAAGCCTGGGAATCACAAAAGGTCAGCGCGTACTTGATCTAGGTTGTGGCGATGGCACGACGGCGATTCCTGAAGCTCAGCTCGGTGCGGATGTCTTGGGAGTAGATATCGCCCGTAACTTAGTTGATGCAGGCAATCGACGTGCGCGCGAGCGCGGCTTAACGAACTGTAAATTTCAAGAAGGCGATGCTTGTCATCTTGAGGGCATTGCTGATCGTAGTTTTGATTTCATCGTCAGTATCTTTGGGGCCATGTTTGCGCCCCGGCCCTTGGATGTGGCGAGAGAAATGGTGCGCGTCCTGAAGCCGGGAGGGCGCCTCGTGATGGGCAATTGGATTCCAAATGATCCGACACTTGTCGCGCAGGTTTTAAAAATCAGCACATCTTATATGCCACCGCCGCCCGAAGGATTTGTGAGTCCCATGCTCTGGGGTGTTGAGAGTCAGGTGGTTGAGCGTTTCACCGCGGCCGGCGTTCGTTCCGAGAAGATCGCGTTTGCCCGCGATACTTACCATTTCAATTTCCCCGGCACACCCGACGCTTTTGTGACTGAGTTTCGCAATTACTACGGCCCTACAATGAATGCTTTTGAGGCCGCATCAAGGAGCGGCTGTGCCGCTGATTTGCAAAGCGAATTGGTGGATCTCTTCCGCGCTCAAAATCGTCGTCCCACCGGAGAGGGCACCTCTATCCCAGCCACGTTTTTACGTGTAACGGTTGAGGTTTAGACCTTCTTCACCTGGCCTTACTTAGGTCTACTCCTAGACCGCGCAGAAGGTGCCAGCTCTGCCTGAAAACTCTATAATTTAGAAATGAGAACCTTTGTATTTTCATTTCTCTTGTTTTCCGGTTTCGCAGCGCAATCTCAGGATTGCGCGCCTGTGGATCACAGCGCGCGTTTTGGTCCCGTTCGCGATCAGGGAGAGAGCGGATGGTGCTATGCCTTTGCCGGAGCCGATCTGATTGGTGAACGTCTTGGCGTAAAGCCTCCGGACATGGTGTCGGCATTTGATTTGGCGGCTGGTTACTATGCAACGGACCTTAAGGACGCGCGCAAAAACATCGCGGCTTTGGATTTTTCTGGTCTCTCCGACGGAAAGAGGGCTCGAACGGCGCTTACGAAGATTGTTACGCAGATCGATGATGAGAATCAGGCCTACGCAGGTAGGTCCCTTGCGGATAGAGAGGGCGGAGATTTTTTTGGTCCGGTGGCCACTTACAATGTGCTCGGTGGCTATTGTTTGGAGTCGCAGCTCCCCTCGCAGGATCCGAATGATACGAGCTCGCGAGACTATGTTTACCGGCAGATTGAACGCTTGGAGACCACGGCAACAGTTTCCAAGACTGCTCTTTGTGATGAGGGAAGGGGTTCTCCGGGCAATTTAAAAGCATTGGCCGAAGTGGTGAACGCGTCAGCCTTCACGGAAGTGCGCCGATCGATCGACGAGCGCTGTAAACCACGACACTCCATGAATCCGGTGGTTTCCAACGCTCTGCCGACGGAAACTCCGCGCGATAAAACGTTGGGAATGAAACGTCTAGATGAGTTGCTCGGCAGTGGTGACAAAGGACAGTCGGCGGGAATCGGCTACGACTCTTGCCGGATTGTTGCGAAATCAGATGCGCGTAAGGTGCAGGGCGAGCGCTGCGATCATGTGAGCGTGGTTGTGGGACGGCGGAAGAATCCCAAGACAGGCGCATGTGAGTACAAAGTCCGCAACTCTTGGGGCACGGACTGCTCCGGTTATGACAAACGCATGGTGGCTTCCTGTGAAGGCGGCTACTACTGGATCGAGCACTCCCGCTTGAAGTCGGTTTTGTTCGAAGTGGCTTGGGTTAAGTAGACGTCGTCGCTATCTCAGATATTGCCGTCGGCTGGCTGCGATAAGCCGTCGTTTGTATCGCTCTTGGTGAAGATTTTTAACAAATGTAAATCGTGTCCACGGCCTCTTTGCAAGAAGCCGCCAAAATTTATCGATAACCCATTTGCGAACTGGGGTCGAAAAGAGAACTTTTGCCAGTCCTGTCGCAATGAGTGATCCAAGTACGGTTAAGATTAGATCCCTCAATTAGTCGTTTCCCAAGAATGCAGCGGACGATATCTGTGGTCCTAAAATCAACGCAACAAACGACTTCATAGCCCCTCCCAGAGTTACGGCTTTCTCTAACCAGCGAGTTGGGTCCGGTCAATTTGAGGATTGGCATTGTAACTTTGACCATTTTCGCAGTAGTCCGCGGTATTCTTCTCCGGTGCGCGACGGGTGAGGTTGGATTTCGTGACCTGATGGAACCGCTGAGACAGTTGTCATTTTGATCTCACTCTGTCTCTCGCCTAAACCTTAAAAATATAGCAAAGGCGCAGATTGAATTTCCCGGGCGGCGACGTTACCAAAGGCCAAGGAGATTTCATGCATAAAAACCTGATCCTTGTGTTTGGCCTTGTCTTGGCCACACCAGTTGCATTCGCCCTCACCGAAAAAATGACCCCGGTTGGAGAGCAGAGGGTAGCGTATCTCCTTGAGGCGATGAAAGCTTCTAACTGGGGCTACACCTATCTTTGTATGGACGAGACGATGGTGATTGGTATTCAGATCAAACGTCCATTGTTGAGCAGGAGATCGGCTCAACGAATCGCGTTCAGTGCCGGCGCGGTAGGTTCATTGCCGACCGTGATAGGAACAGCTAGACAGGGAATTTTTCATGACGAAAAGACATACGTGCTAGAGGATGGAACTAAGGAGATCAGGCTGGTAACTTCGACACTTTACAACCCCGACTCCATGCAGGTTCCCTTTGTAACTCCGGTGGAATATGAGGGCCGGGATTTCATGATCAGCAACGCCAAATTCCGCCCCGATCCCCGGTATTATTTGCCGGATGGAAGGTTGAACACGAACAGCACCCGTACTTTATTGATGACTTGTGTGTACTACATTCCCAAGTCGGGATGGCAGGAGATCAAAGAGAACTACTGCGTACATTGGCTTCATGGCGGTTTGTAGGATTGAGCGGTTGCGGACTTTTCACCCTAACGCCGGTACCACCTGTTGCGCGACGGGGTGATTGTTAACATCAGCATCGCTATCAACAATAGGAACAAATTTATTCTGGAGTAGTGCCACCCCAATAATTTTGCGGAAGATCGCAATGGTGTTCAAAAAAAGCTTTGCACTTGTCGCCAGCCTGCAGCCTTATAAAGGTTGAAAATGTTCTTTTTTTCACTTTAGTAAAGCGGCCAGGAATTTCTCTATCCTTTGGTTGAGGGCCATTTTCTTCTATTGGTTGGATTCCAACAAACCGCACTGTTTTGGCGCTCTTTATAAGATTCTTATACTCACGTTCGTCCTCTTCACACTGAGAATCTTTCAGTGCTCGTCTGTAGTGAAACTCCCAAGTTTTTTTACCGTCCAATATGTAGAACAAGAGGAATGCGGTTTTTTCTTCAGGATATTTGCTTGCACAACCGATCCAGATTTTATCCTTGGGAGCCTCTATATCGACAAAATTGGAGATGTGTTTGTGAAGCGTTACGCCTGTTGATGTTTGAGCGGGCGAACTACTTATCGAGTAAGTCGAGCTCGCCATATTGCAAAATCCAAAGACTAGCGGGAGGAGCGTAAGTGAAATCACTTGCGCTGGTTCTGTAGACGTCCATGATATTCTCTGAGTTTTCTCATAATCCCGTCTGCTGTCTTGTTCTTTCCTATTTGTGGGAAAATACCTTTGTATTCTGCGCCAGCCTCCTCCCATGTGATCTCCCGTTTGAGTCTATGCTCAGCTAGTTTCTTTTTGTGGTGCAGCCATCGAATACCCGCTGCAATATTGGTCGTCGGTTCGCGGCTTTCTTCCACGCTGAGTTCGATATAATGATTGCGCAATTCTCCTTTTAGATCTTTAAGAGCTTTGCGCGTATTGTCTGTGACTTGAATTAGGCCTCTTGCAGATCCATCAGAGCTATTCCTATCCTTAGGAGTTTCAAAGCTCGACTCGGTTGCAATCAGGGCTTTTACAAAATCAGGAGTGAGGGGAGTTTTCGGATTTAGTATTTCGTTCCAGAATTTGGTCCAGCCGGCAATCAGGTGATCGTAGTTATTGCCGTTTTGAAAACCCATTGAGTCGGGGATAGGCATGAGCTCAGTATCTTGGATCAGTTTATCAAAATGACTTTCAGCGATGTCCTTTAGCTCATCAGCTGTATATATTTCTGATTTTCCGGCGTTGATGCGACAGTGTCCATGACGAGTGGTTTTGCGTCTGGGGCCTTCACTGCTTACTGGAACAGTGAGCGGATGTGTTCGGACCCAGCTTTCGCCTGTCGGGCATAGGCGCCAAGGATGGTTTTTGTTTGAAACCTGTTTTTCTTGATCAGTAGATGGCTTTTCGTTTTTCTTTGGCTTTTTCGACGACTCTCTAAAGACAATATCGACACCTCTTTTTACTAGGCGTCGAAAAGTAGATTTAGCTAAGTCGATGAAAAATGACATGAGCGCATCGTATTTTATACGTGTGACCGCAACAAGGAATTTGAAGCGAGCTAGCTGGCCCCTCGCCGTGCAGATTTCGTAGCCGGACTGTTTTTGAGGATTTGCTTTAGTCACGGGCGTGAGGAAGCTCGAATATTCCTATTTTGCTCCGCAGAATCTTGGTCATCCGAAACTCGGATCACAGATCCGGCCGGCCGTCCCCTTTGTAGCTCTATGGTCGATGGGTTTGGAAGGTTCTGGCGTAAACGTCGAAACAAAGGCGTCTGTTCGTGACTGTAGAGGTGCTTTTTTCGGTGCAGATTATCTGCACGAAAAGGGACCAGCTTTATGGCTTTTAGCTCTCGGCATATCGACTAAGATATTAAATAGACTGGTCTTTTGAATTGGTAACTATTGTTGCCAATAAATACATTATTGGCAACAATAGCTTCCAATACGAGCCTTAGGTCCAGGTCGTAATGGAAATTATTATTGCCATTAATATAGTTATTGGATAATATAGTTTCCATTATGCCACGCAAGATTGACTCTCTTTTACCTAGCGTCAAACGGCACCTCCAAGATATGGGTGAGAACATCCGCCTCGCACGGCTTCGCCGGCGTCTTTCCGCGAGTTTAACTGCAAGTCGTGCAGGGATTTCGAGACCCACTTTGAGAGCCATCGAACGAGGCGACCCGAAGGTAACATTAGGGGCCTACGCCATAGTGTTGATGACCCTGGGGTTGGATAAGGAACTCGCCGGAATTGCTCGAAACGACATTTTGGGAAGAAAGTTGCAGGATGTGAATCTACCTGTGAGGGTACGCGCTCCGCGTACCAGGAAGCTGCCGCATGAGCCAGGTTAAGAAGTTAGAAATCGAAGTTTGGGCGGACTGGAGTGAACTCCCAAATCCAACGCGAATGGGTCTTCTTGCAGCGATGCCTGGGCGAGGAAAAGACGTATTTTCATTCACCTACGACAAGGATTGGCTGTCGAGTGGGCTCGCGCAGAATCTCGATCCCGCATTGCAACTTTATGAGGGGCCTCAGTATCCACCCACGGAGCAGAATAATTTTGGGTTGTTTTTGGATTCCTCACCTGATCGTTGGGGGCGCTTTCTCATGCGAAGGCGTGAAGCCCAAAACGCTAAGGAGCAAGGGCATAAGCCCCGTGATTTGCGTGAATCAGACTATCTTCTGGGTGTGTATGATGGGCATCGCATCGGTGCACTTCGTTTTAAAACCAAATCGAACGGGCCGTTTCTTGATGACAATACGTCACTTGCTTCACCACCATGGACGTCGTTGCGTGAACTCGAGCATGCTAGTTTACAATTGGAAAAGGACGGTGCCGAAAATGATCCGGACTATTCAAAATGGCTAAAGATGTTGATCATGCCGGGAGCTTCGTTGGGCGGAGCCCGCCCGAAAGCCAGCGTGATCGACCCGAGTGGCCACCTATGGATCGCCAAGTTCCCAAGCCGCAGTGACACTGAGGACAAAGGAGCCTGGGAGGCTGTGGCGCATGCCTTAGCCGGGCAGTCGGGCATTTCGATCCCTTCGGTGCGCGCTCAGATTTTTTCGGGCAAATACCACACGTTTTTGACGAAGCGTTTCGATCGTACGGATAAGGGCAAGCGTATTCACTTTGCTTCTGCCATGACTCTCTTGCGTAGGAGCGAAGGCGACGATGCTTCCACTGGTGCTAGTTACCTCGAACTCGCACAGCTCTTGGCCACATCTGGCGCATACCCCAATGAGGATCTAGAGCAGCTCTGGCGGCGGATTGTTTTGTCTATTTGTATTTCGAACGTGGATGACCATCTCAGAAATCACGGTTTCTTACTCCGTCCGGAGGGGTGGCAGCTCTCGCCAGCTTATGATATGAACCCCAGCGAAGTGAGTGACGGACTCAAGCTCAACATTTCGGAAGACGATAATTCGCAAAATCTCGATCTTGCTCTGGACGTGGCTCCCTATTTCCGTCTCAGTAAACCTCGCGCTGCTGAAATCTGTAAGCAGATCGTGGACGTCGTAAAAGGTTGGCGCGCTTGTGCGAGTAAACATGGGATTGGCGCCTCGGAGCAGAATCGCATGGCCAATGCATTTCGAGTTGCCGACAGTTATTGATTAGTCCACCGGATTGAGTCGGCCAGGCTCATCGCCACATGAACAGCACCCGTACTTTATTAGAGTTGGCCGACTTGCCTGTGGTTTTGCACACCAATTTTCAGAAGGAAACGTAGGTCTGTGAGGACTATATTGTCCGAAAGTCTCGGACACAAAATGGGTAGGTGTGCCTAAGACCCATAAAAAACTTAGAAAACGACGTCCGGTTGGCGGACGTCTATCCGCCAACCACACAGTGGTCCGCCAGCTCTTACTTTATTGATGACTTGTGTGAACTACATTCCCAAGTCGAGATGGCAGGAGATCAAAGAGAACTACTGCGTACATTGGCTTCATGGCGGTTTGTAGGGCGTGGGGTTGACCTTCAGTCTTGAGCGTTTTGTCTTTATTCGCTCTTGCCAAGGCTTGATCACCGACATATTCACTGGCGAATGAACTTTGGGCAATTACATCACATCGAGTACTACGTAAAGGATCTCGAACGCACCAAAGATTTTTGGGGCTGGTTTCTGCCGTTCCTCGGGTATGTGGAAAATCAAAAATGGAATGGTGGCATAAGCTGGCGACATCAATCCGGTACCTACATTGTCTTTGTGCAGTTATCGCCAGAGGCTTCGCTTATTAAGAATGATAGGCGAGGTAGTGGACTTAACCATATTGCGTTTATGGGGAAGGACGCGGATCACCTAGAAATGATTCGCTTGGAGCTCCGGCGCCGACAAATCACAATACATGCTGCCAGGGCTGACTACCTCTGGTTTGAATGTCCAAATAATTTTGCAGCCGAGATCTATCTGCCTCAGTTGTCGTGAGGACTTACTTTAGACTTCAGCCACCCGTTGCGCGACGGGTGAAGTTAAGAATGGACAACGGCTGCATATCCACCGATCAAAACGAAGTCTATCTGGTGTTCAAGTAGACGTTTCAGAAGTAGGTTCAGATTCTCCATAGAGCTTCTTTCCTGCCTTTTTTAATTCGTTAATCGTATCTAGGGCATTCTGATGTTGGGTCAGGCGCTGCTCAGGCGTAAGCGATAAATTGTACTCAACGAGGTCCGGTTGAGGCAGCTGATCGGCTGAGTGATTATTGATTTCCGTATCAACGAATTTCTTCATGTGGTCAGAAGGCATCTGATGTCTTAGGAGATCGATACTGTTTTTGGAGACCATGACCGATGGTCGCGGGGTTGGGAACTCGTCTCCTAGCGCGCAGGGCGCGCGCTAACAAAGAGCGGAACCGAACACCACGCGTAGTGAGCAAAGCGAACGAAGCATGTGAGGTGTGAAAAGTGGAGCGGGAGACGGGATTCAAACCCGCGACCTTCGCCTTGGCAAGGCGACGCTCTATCAACTGAGCTACTCCCGCGATCGCGTATTGAGGGGATAGTCATAGCGGGTGATAAGAGGGCCGTCAATCAGCGTTTTTAAGGAAAAACGCTGTCAATCGGACGCTTTAGCCTCTTCCGCCTTCAAACGCTTGATCTCCGCCTCTTCTACAGCCTGTGAAACTACGTATTGGCCCGGTTTGCTTTGCGTAAAGAACACCAAGCGCTTGTCTAAAGAGATCGGTAACGCGATCGGTGAGCCCGACAACGGCACACGCTGGATCAGCTGCCCCTTGCCGGGCGTGTAAATACAGAAACGGCGCTCAGAACAAGGACTCCAAATCGTCCATCCCTTGTGCAGCCAATCCATTTTAAATTCTTCGATATTGGTGCCCTTAAGGCGGGCCGACCAACTCTCCACCAACGGATTGCGATTTTCAATGCCATAGCGCCAAACGCTCTTGCCGGTCTTCGCATCCACCGTCACCAGCGCGCCCGAAGTGTCGAGGAACGAAAGCTTGTGCATGATGGGCAAATAGGCGGGAGGACTTGCCGCGGGCTTTTCCAAATCGGTCTCCCACTCGACCTTGCCCTTCTTGACGTCCATCTTCACGATCTTCGCGCCCAAAGTGGAAACGAAGATCTGATTGTCGACCACAACCGCTGGGCCCTTAACGGGGTCCGTGAGGGTCTGCGTCCACACCGGGCGCCAGTCTGTAGTGTCAAAGGCCGAAACCTTGTTGTCGGCGGCAAAAATCAAAGTGTCCGCGCCGGCCCGGCTCACGCTGAACTGAGGCTTCACGTCCATTCGCGGAGTGAGACCCTCAAGCTTACCGTTTCCACGTTGAACGCGAATCAGTTGAATGCCGCTCTTTTCGGCCTTCACCGGAACCATCAAGTCATTGCCGTAAATAAAAGGATTGGCCACAACTTCCTGCGCCAAATCCAAAACCCAGCGAATACGGCCATCGGTCTTCGAGAGCGCCACCAAGTCGCCGGTGGGATGCATAAGGTACGCGCTATGATCATCCAGCAACACGGGCAGCAGCGCCCGCTCTGCCGGCAGTTCGATAAACTTGTAGCGCCAGCGCACTTTGCCATCCAAGCCGACCGCCAGCACCCACGGGCTCTTTCCGCTTAGATAAAAGCCCGAGCTGTCGCCTGAAACATTTTGCACTTCAAAGGCGCTATCGCCCATGTTGACCACATTGTGCTCATGCTCGAGATAAACGCGGCTGCGCGGTGAGGTGCCAGGTTCCATGGCCGTACGTTCAAAGTTGAAGCGTGAATAAAACGTTGGCGGGCTTAGCTTCTCCGGCGCTTGGGGGCGGCTGGGAATAGTTTGGCGCTGGCTGACGTCTCCCACGCTCAAGGCGGAGCGCAGCTCGTGATGCGAGTACAGATACGGATTGCCGGAAAATAAAAGGTACACGACACCGCTGCAGAACAAAATGAACAGCAGCAGCCAATACCATTTTACTTGTCGCGATTCGTATTCCACTCAACCTCACTCAAACGTTTAAAGGTCAAATCCGGATTGCAAAAGTCGGCCACTTCAAAGGCGCGGACCGCGGTTTTCTCGCGATAGTTGCGCACCTGCAGCTCGCTCGCCAAAGTGATGAAGTCGCTGGAGTTCTCTTGCAACTGTTTGCAGGTTCCCTTTAAATCCAAAAAGCGCATATACACATTGCACACCATCGAAGCCTGGCGGGAGATCTGCGCCTTCACATCGATCTCTTCGACCCGATCTTTATAGATGGCAAAGGTATGCTGTTCGCAGTCTTCATGCGCGGCCTCAGGGTGTAGAGCAAACACATCCAAGAAGGCTTTCACACCGCCACCGGCTTTACCCATGCT
This sequence comes from Bdellovibrionales bacterium, assembly GCA_019637855.1. GTDB lineage: Bacteria > Bdellovibrionota > Bdellovibrionia > Bdellovibrionales > UBA1609 > JALHOQ01. The sequence goes on along the minus strand of JAHBUX010000003.1, from coordinate 196,683 downwards.
GACCATCGGCGCCAACTGCGCACACCAGAAAAAGGCGAGCAGAATTCCGCCCCATACAAAAGACGGCTCGGGACGAATAAAGGATTGATACAGATATTCGCGCTCGGCCTTGCGTAGCTCAAGTTCATCGAAGGCCACGTAGAGAAGTGCACCCAAAGAGATCGAGCCTTGCAACACCTCTCCCATATAGAGATTGGCGCACTCAAAGGCGAACAGGGAAACCCAGCCGGTCCAAAAGTAGCGGCCGTCGCGGAACAACAAAATCGCGCCGCCGATCATCTGCACCAACACACTGACCGCCGCCAACCACTCGGCTAGCTTCACCGGTAGGGACAAATGCTCCATATACCAGTTGCCGGTCAGCCAGTCGGGTGAGGCCTGGGACATCCCTCGGGCCACAAAGAAGGAGACCACCATCCAGCGCATCAAGCGATGTTTGGAAGGCACGAACATGTAGGCGAAGGTCATCATAAAAATGAAATAACCTTCGTTTGAACTTAAGCGCAGATCTTGAAAGTAAAGAACCAGACCGCAGAGTGAGGCGATCAGCATGAGATAGTAACCAAGTGCCACCAGATCGGTGAGCAGCAACGCCAAAGCGGCAATGCCCATAAAAATGGCATAGGTCCAATAGAAAGTGCTCAATAGGCCAAAGGGAATGACGTTCAGCCAATCGCAGGTTTCAAACAGCGAGCGGCACATCGGCAGTCCCTGCTGCACGAACTTCAGCGGCAAATGCCCCTGGTCGTACCACAGGTAAAACTGCAGCAAATGAAACAGCGCCAGCAGGCCGCCGAGCGTTTTGAGCGATCCGGATTTTTTAATCTCGTAGAGATTGGCTCTTAGAAGTTCCAAGCCAATTACTGTTTCAATGATTGGGCTCGCTGTAAACCCGTGAAGCAACGCAAAATTCTAGGGGCGGCTCTTGTAATAACCGATTGTGTACTCGGCTCCGGAGATCAAACTCAAGCCCACACTCACCCACAGCATGTAGTAGCCGATATCGCCAAGCGGAACACCGAACAGCGGTTCGTAGATGAGAAGACAGGGAATGGCCACCATTTGAAAGGCGGTCTTCCATTTGCCGAAAGGTTTGGCAGCAATGATCTGATTGTTTGAGGCCGCCACGGCGCGAATTCCACCGATAAAAATATCGCGGCCAAGCATTAAAAAAACCATCATGGGGTCGACTCGTCCCATGGAAAGCAGCATAACGATCGCGCCGAGCACGAGAATTTTATCGGCGATGGGATCCATAAAGCGTCCCATATTGCTTTCAACGCCGTATTTGCGCGCCAAAGCTCCATCCAGCCAATCGGTCAGTGAAGAGAGAATAAACAAAATCGCCGAAGTCCATCCGGCATAAGCCCAACCTGACATCAAAATGCCGAGGATCACCGGAGCCGTTGCGGCCCGGGCATAGGTAAGAACCATCGGCAGGTTGTGCTTCCAATTGGTCTGCATTTAGTTTTTTATAACGTAACTCGGGAACGGAGTCGAGCGGATGCGCGCACCCATGGGAATTCTAGTCCTCTTTTTTGCCACCATCGCGCTTGCGGCGGACGCCGCCGAACCGTTTTGGAAAGCCAAAGAGAAAGTCTATAAGCGCATTCAAAACGGCGATATCGTCGTGTCCGTTACCACGGTTAAGCCCGAACCGCCTTTTAAGCGCAAGCTGTCGATCAACGGTGGTGGCCAAGTGCGCGCTGGGCGTGACTTTGTCTTTAACTACGCTCAAGACTTCGCTCAGGTCGCGCGCTTAAGTGGTTTTATTGAGAAATCTTATTATGACAGCTCCGCACAGACTTTGCGTCTGAGTGTGGCGGCCATGGGGCATCGGGCCGAACTCAAGCTTCAGGTCAAGGCCCAAGCGGAGGCCGAGCCCAAGCGTGTCGAATTCACTGTGGTTGAAGGGCCCTTGAAGGGCATGCGTAACACGATCTCCTTTACGCCTTTGAGCGCGGGCAAAACAGAAGTTGGAATCGAAGGTTTTTATAGCTACGATGAATTTCCGATCCCCAAGTTTTTTCTGGAGTTCGGAATGGAAGTGGTCTTCCAGAAAATCGCGACGCGTTTACGCCAGCAGGCGGAGGCCGCAGCGCGCGCAACGGTGATGAAATGAACTTTCGTGAGCAACGCCGTTATCCGCGCGCTCTGCTGAAACCCGCATTGGCCGAAGTGATTGCGGTCTTAGGCGCACAGGTCACTTGGCCCAATGATGAAGCTTCGGATGTGCTCGATTTAAGCTACAAAGGTGCGGCCGTGCGCCGACCGGGGATGTTCCCTGTGGCGGTGCAAAACCAGATGCCAGTGCAAGTGAAGCTCGGCATCGATAAGCCCTTTGAGGTGTTTGCCCGTGTGGCTTGGAGCAATCTGGAGTGGGTGGGCCTGGAATTCAATGAAGTGCCCGCCGAAGGCCATCAAGCTATGACGGACTTTTTAGATGCTAAGCTGCTCGGGGCGGCCATGCGTCCGGTGGAAAAGGTGCTGTTTTCAGCTAGCTCAAGCTTCACCTCTTGGTATCAGGGGCCTGGAGGAGTGCATGTGTTCGTTTGGATGAACTCGAACCGTCTGATTGATCGCATCAACGTCGATTTCGGCACAGAATCTGTATTTTTTGAACGCGGTCAGCCCCGCGTGGTCTTCTCACGGGAACAACGCAAAGCCTTGCTGGTCCTTTCGCAGATGGACAAACCCGATCTCCCTATGGAAGAATTCGTCCGCACTTTCGCTTTGGGAGTTTGATTTGTTTTCCTACGAACGGCGGGTCGCGTTTTCCGACACCGATGCCATGGGCGTCACTCATCACGCCAATTATGTGCGCTACTTTGAAGAGGCGCGGGTGGCCTGGATGCGATCCAAGGATCTGTCGCGCATTCACTATCCGAAGGCTGATCACGTCTTAGCCGTGCTGCGCTTTCAAGTGTGGCATATGAAGCCCTGCACGTTCGACGATCTTTTGGTGGTACAGCTGCAAGTGCGGCGCGAGGGTGCCAAGATTCATTTTCAGTACGCGGTTTTAAAGAACGGCGAACGCATCGCCGAAGCCGAGACCCTACATATTCCGGTCAACAGCGCGTTAAGGCCGATGAAGCCGGCGCCCGAGTTGTCCGCCCAATTGGAGAAGGAAGCATGGATCGAAACCTGGCTCTCGAATTCGTAAGGATCACCGAAGCCGCTGCTATTGCCAGCGCTCGTTTGATGGGACGAGGTGATGAGAAGCGCGCCGATCAGGCGGCGGTGGATGCCATGCGCAAGGCGTTTGATTCGGTTGATGTCGAAGGCACCGTGGTGATTGGAGAGGGTGAGCGTGATGAGGCGCCTATGCTCTATATTGGCGAGAATGTGGGGCGTCGGGCGGCCAATTCGCCCGCGGTTGATATCGCTCTGGACCCTTTGGAAGGCACCACGATTTGCGCCAATGGCGGCGTGGGCGCGATTGCCGTGATCGCTGTTGCGGAACGCGGCAACTTCTTGCACGCCCCCGATACATATATGGAGAAAATCGCCTGTGGTCCGCGTGCGGCCGGGCGTGTGTCTTTGGAGAAAACGCCGGAAGAAAACGTGAGTGTCGTGGCTGAAGTTTTGAACAAGCGCGTAGAGGATGTGACGGTGGTGATCTTGGATCGTCCGCGCCACGCCGACCTTATCCAGCGGGTGCGCAAGCTCGGCGCCCGCATTCGCTTGATTGGAGACGGCGATGTCTCCGCCGGGATCGCCCCTTGCTGGGAAGAGTCCGGCATTGATCTGCTTATGGGCATCGGTGGCGCGCCGGAGGGTGTGATTACGGCGGCTGCTTTGAAATGTTTGGGCGGTGATTTTGAAGGGCGCTTGAAATTTCGCAATGCTCAAGAACGGGAGCGCGCTTTGAAGATGGGAATTTCCGAGCCGGATAGGATTTTCAAGCGTGACGAATTGGCCCGCGGCTCGGTGATGTTTTGTGCCACCGGGGTGACGGATGGCCCCTTGCTTAAAGGTGTGCGTATGTTGCCTGGCAATCGTGGCCAAACGCATTCGATCGTTATGCGCTCGGCCACCGGCACCGTTCGTCGTATCGAAGCTGATCACAACTTCAATATCAAGGTGAAGGTGTAGTGATCGAACTGAACTGCTTTCATTGCTCATCGCCTCTCAAATATGCCGATCGCATCGGTCTCAGGGAGGAGTGTCCCAAGTGTCACGAAGATGTGCATGTCTGTAAGAACTGCCAGTTCTACGATGAAAAGGCCTACAATGAATGTCGCGAACCTTCGGCCGAACGCGTGCGCGAAAAAGACCGCGCCAACCATTGTGAGTACTTCTCACCTGGAAAAGGGGTCGGTTCCGGGGCCAATACGCGCGATGCAATGCTAGCTGCGGCGGAAGCCCTCTTTAAGAAGAAAAACTAGGCACTGAGATTGCTTAGAGAGCACCCATGATCAAATTGTTGAAGGTTGTGGTTGCGCTGGCAGTTGCAGTTTCGGGTCCCTTCGCAGCGGCGGATGTGACGACACTTGAGCAGTGTGAGCGGTCGCTTGCGGCGGCTCATGTCGTCTATGTCAACCCTGACAGTCTCAGCGAGGTCGTAAGCCAGGTGGTTCGCTTCTATCGCTCCTGGGGCGGAACCTTGTACTGGCAGGCCCGAAAGCTGAAAACCGCTTATGCTTTCACGATTGATCGTGCCGCTCTTTATGATGATGCCGAAGACTTCGGTACGCTGGGAAAGCGCCTGCGCATCTTGTTGCTTGAGCAGCGCTCTCACTTGAGTCAAGAGTCGATCTATCAGATCGAAGGCGCGCTGGAGGACTACTCGCGCTATGAATTGCCAGCTCTCAACTCCGCCGACAAAGCCTACTGATTTTGGCTCACCACGCCGAAAGTATTTTTAAGATTCACTAAGTTCGTTTAGTGAACGTATTCGCAGCCTAGTATTTGAGCAACTTGGGGCAGCAGCGGTCTATTGCAAAATACGGTGCCTTTGTTCACGGGACATTTCTCCGCACATAGCAAGTATGAAACCACGCATCTGCTGCAGTCACTTCGGGCACATACAATATTTTAGATTAACTTTTTAGGCGGCCGAGACCAAAAATAGTCGTTCCACATTGTATTGAGGGAGCATGGGAGGAGTAATCTATGCAGCCTAACGCAGCGGTACCGCCGAAGAAGTCTTCGAAACGCAGTTCCAAGGATAAAGGCACCCCCAACGATGCTGGAAAAACTTCCACCAATCGTCCTGTCCCCCCCACACCACGCGCGGCTAATGTAAAAACAGTTTACCAGGCCGCGCGCCATTCTGATTTTGACAGTGTGTCGGCGTTCGATCCGCAAAAGCTGCGCGGGCAGCTGCGCTCGCTTCATCAGGTGGTGAAAGCCGTTCGTTCCGGTGATTTCTCCGTGCGCATGAGCCTTGATAGCGAAGGAATCGTGTCGGAGATCGGTGAAGTGTTAAACGACATCATCGAGCAGAACGAGAACATGGCCAATGAGTTCGTGCGTGTGCGTAACATCATTGGTTTGGAAGGGCGCATGACTGAGCGGGTGAATATGGGCTCGGTCAAAGGCTCCTGGGCCACTTCGGTGGACTCTGTGAACTTGATGATCACCGATCTTGTGCATCCGACCACAGAGGTGGCGCGTGTGATCACCTCTGTGGCGAAGGGCGATTTGTCGCAGAAGATGTATTTGGAAGTGGATTCGCGCCCGGTCAAAGGGGAGTTCTTGCGCATCGGCACCACGGTGAACGCGATGGTGGATCAGCTGAACTCATTTGCCTCTGAGGTGACACGCGTTGCGAAAGAGGTGGGTACGGAAGGCAAGCTCGGCGGTCAGGCCGAGGTGAAAGGCGTTTCCGGTGTGTGGAAAGACCTCACTGACAACGTGAACGTTTTGGCCGGCAACTTGACCGATCAGGTGCGTAACATCGCTAAGGTGACGACCGCGGTGGCGAAAGGCGATTTGTCGCAGAAGATCACGGTGGATGCGCGTGGTGAGATCTTTGAGTTGAAGAACACCATTAACGTAATGGTGGATCAGCTGTCCTCGTTCGCCGCCGAGGTGACGCGCGTTGCGAAGGACGTGGGTACGGAAGGAAAACTGGGCGGTCAGGCGAACGTGAAAGGTGTTTCCGGTGTGTGGAAGGACCTGACCGACAACGTGAATGGCTTGGCCGACAATCTGACCGCTCAGGTGCGTAACATCGCCAAGGTGACGACCGCTGTTGCCAACGGGGACCTGTCGCAGAAGATCACGGTGGATGCGCGCGGTGAGATCTTGGAGTTGAAGAACACGATCAACACGATGGTGGATCAGCTGCGCTCTTTCGCTGCTGAGGTGACGCGCGTTGCAAAAGAGGTGGGTACGGAAGGCCGTCTTGGCGGTCAGGCCGATGTGAAAGGTGTTTCCGGCACTTGGAAAGACCTGACCGACAACGTGAATGGTTTGGCCAACAATTTGACCGCTCAGGTGCGTAACATCGCGAAAGTGACCATTGCGGTGGCGAACGGCGATTTGTCGCAGAAGATCACGGTCGATGCGAAGGGCGAGATCTTGGAGCTCAAAGACACCATCAATACGATGGTGGATACGCTGCGCTCCTTCGCTGCTGAGGTGACTCGTGTGGCGAAAGAGGTGGGCACAGAAGGAAAGCTCGGCGGACAAGCCGATGTGAAAGGTGTGTCCGGCACGTGGAAAGATCTGACCGACAACGTGAATGCGATGGCCTCGAACTTGACGGTTCAATTGCGCGACGTTTCGAAAGTGGCCACCGCCATTGCGACCGGAGACTTGTCGCAGAAGATCACGGTCGATGTGCGCGGTGAGATTCTGCAGATTAAAGATGTGATCAATAAGATGGTGGATCAGCTATCCTCCTTCGCTTCTGAGGTGACACGCGTTGCGAAAGAGGTGGGTACGGAAGGCAAGCTCGGCGGTCAGGCTGATGTGAAAGGTGTCTCAGGCACCTGGAAAGATCTGACCGACAACGTGAACCTCTTGGCCGGCAACTTGACCGAGCAGGTGCGTAACATCGCCAAAGTGACGACCGCGGTGGCGAAAGGCGATTTGTCGCAAAAGATCACGGTGGATGCGCGCGGCGAGATCTTGGAACTAAAAAACACCATCAACACGATGGTGGATCAACTGAACTCGTTTGCGGCTGAGGTGACTCGCGTTGCGAAAGAGGTGGGTACGGAAGGCCGTCTTGGCGGTCAGGCCGATGTGAAAGGTGTCTCAGGCACTTGGAAAGATCTGACCGACAATGTGAACCACCTTGCTGGCAACTTAACTGCTCAGGTGCGTAACATCGCTAAGGTGACGACCGCGGTGGCCACCGGAGACTTGTCGCAAAAGATCACGGTGGATGCGCGTGGTGAGATCTTCGAGCTTAAAAACACGATCAATACGATGGTGGATCAACTGAACTCGTTCGCTGCCGAGGTGACTCGTGTGGCGAAAGAAGTGGGCACGGAAGGAAAGCTTGGCGGTCAGGCCGACGTGAAAGGCGTTTCCGGTGTGTGGAAAGATCTGACCGACAACGTGAACCATCTTGCCGGTAACTTGACCAACCAAGTTCGTAACATCGCTAAGGTGACGACCGCGGTGGCCACCGGAGACTTGTCGCAAAAGATCACAGTGGATGCGCGTGGCGAGATCCTGGAGCTTAAGAACACGATCAATACGATGGTGGATCAGCTGAACTCGTTTGCTGCAGAGGTAACTCGTGTGGCGAAAGAGGTGGGTACGGAAGGAAAGCTAGGCGGACAAGCCGAAGTGCGCGGTGTGAGCGGCACTTGGAAAGACCTGACCGACAATGTGAATCATCTTGCCGGTAACTTGACCAACCAAGTTCGTAACATCGCGAAGGTGACAACCGCGGTGGCGAACGGGGATTTGTCGCAAAAGATCACAGTGGATGCACGCGGTGAGATCTTCGAGCTTAAGAACACGATCAATACGATGGTGGATCAGCTGAACTCGTTTGCTGCCGAGGTGACTCGTGTGGCGAAAGAGGTGGGCACGGAAGGCAAGCTAGGCGGACAAGCCGAAGTGCGCGGTGTGAGCGGTGTGTGGAAAGATTTAACTGACAACGTGAACTTCATGGCCTCAAACCTCACCAAGCAGGTGCGCGGTATCGTTAAGGTTGTGACGGCCGTTGCGAACGGGGATTTGAACCAAAAGTTCGTTATCGAAGCTAAAGGTGAAGTGGCCGCTCTGGCGGAAACCATCAACTCGATGACCGACACTTTGCGGACCTTTGCCGATCAGGTGACTACAGTGGCACGTGAGGTGGGAATTGAAGGCAAGCTGGGCGGTCAGGCCAAGGTGCCTGGTGCTCTGGGTACATGGAAAGACTTAACCGACAACGTGAACTTCATGGCCTCAAACCTTACCAAGCAGGTGCGTGGTATCGTTAAGGTTGTGACGGCCGTTGCGAACGGGGATTTGAACCAAAAGTTCGTTATCGAAGCCAAAGGTGAAGTGGCCGCTCTGGCGGAAACCATCAACTCGATGACCGACACTTTGCGGACCTTTGCCGATCAGGTGACCTCGGTGGCACGTGAGGTGGGAATTGAGGGCAAGCTGGGTGGCCAGGCCAAAGTGCCAGGCGCTTCGGGTACATGGAAAGATTTGACTGACAACGTGAACCAGCTGGCCGGTAACTTGACCTCGCAGGTGCGCGCAATCGCGGAAGTGTCGACCGCGGTGACTAAAGGCGATTTGAGTCGAGCCATCACAGTGGAAGCTCAAGGCGAAGTTGCGGCGTTGAAAGACAATATCAACCAGATGATCTCCAATCTGAAAGACACCACGGCCAAGAACACCGAGCAAGATTGGTTGAAGACCAACCTGGCGCGCTTCTCCTCGATGATGCAAGGTCAGCGCTCGATCACGGCCGTGGCTCAGTTGATTATGTCTGAACTGACGCCGCTTGTGGATGCGCGCCAGGGGACATTTTATCTTGCCGATATGGGTGACGACGATGTTGATCAGGCATCGCTCAATTTGATCGCGACCTACGCCTTCACCGAGCGCCGTTCGGTGTCCAGCCGCTTCAAGCTCAAAGAGGGGCTGATCGGTCAGTGTGCGTTTGAGAAAAAGCGTATCTTGATCATTCAGCCGGATGAGACCTATGTGAAAATCTCCTCTTCGCTGCTTGAGCTCACACCGCGCAATGTGATCGTATTGCCTGTGATGTTCGAGGGTGAGCTGAAGGCGGTGATTGAACTGGCCTCGCTCAAGCCGTTCACTGAAAACTACATCTACTTCCTGGATCAGCTCATGGATTCAGTGGGTGTTATCTTGAATATGATCTCAAGCTCGATGCGTACCGAGGAGCTGCTGCAGGAGCTGAAACGCTCCAACGCCGAACTCGAAGCGCAAGCCACCGAGCTTGAGGACAAAGCCGGTCTGCTGGAGGTCAAAAACCAGGAGGTCGAGCTGGCCTCGCGTTCTCTGGAAGAAAAAGCCGAGCAGCTTTCGCTTATCTCCAAATATAAGTCGGAATTCTTGGCCAATATGTCACATGAGCTGCGCACGCCGCTCAATAGTCTCTTGATTCTGTCGAAGACGCTGGCCATGAACAAAGATGGCAACTTGTCATCCGAACAAGTCAAGTACGCCAAAACGGTGCACTCGGCTGGCAATGATCTGTTGGCGTTGATCAACGAGATCTTGGATCTGTCCAAAGTGGAAGCCGGAAAAATGCCGGTTGACCCGAAAGACGTGCATACCCAAGACGTAGTAGGTTACCTGGAGCAAACGTTCCGCCCCGTGGCCGAGCACAAGAATTTGGAATTCAAGATCGTGGCTGACTCCAAAGTGCCGTCGAAGATGTTCACTGATGAGAGTCGATTACAGCAGATTCTTAAGAATTTGCTGTCTAACGCCTTTAAGTTTACCGACTCGGGGCAGGTCAAATTCGAGATCGGCTTGACCCAGCCTGGACAAGGCAATGGCATGATGGTGTTCTCGGTAACCGACACGGGCATTGGCATCCCGATGGAAAAGCAAAAGCTTATCTTCGAAGCATTCCAACAGGCCGATGGCACGACCAGCCGCAAATACGGCGGTACCGGTTTGGGGTTAACGATCAGTCGCGAGATTGCGCGTCTGCTCGGCGGCTACATCCAGGTGGAGAGCGTGCCTGGCCAAGGTTCGACTTTCCGTCTGTTTTTGCCGCAGCGTTATTCGGGACCGGATACGGTGGCGAGCAGCGACTTTGACTCCGAGACGATCACCCCGCGGCTGCATATGCCGGAAGGTATTGACTTCACCGGTCGCACGATTCTGATTGTGGACGATGATATGCGCAACGTTTTCGCGCTCAACTCCATATTGAAGGCGCGCGGAATGAACATCATGCATGCCGAAAATGGTAAGCACGCGCTGGACCTGCTGGACAAGCACAGCGATGTGGAGTTGGTTCTTATGGACACCATGATGCCCGAGATGGATGGTTTGGAAGCCACTCGTCGCATCCGTGAGAATCCCGTGTATCATAACCTACCGATTGTTTCTTTGACCGCCAAAGCCATGAAGGGTGACCGCGAGAAATGTTTAGAGGCCGGCGCTTCCGATTACATCACCAAGCCTGTGGATGAAGAGACGCTACTTGCAACGATTTACGATTGGTTGATGGTGAGATCGGATGCCCGCGCAAATTGACGAGAAAGTGGATATCCTCCTGGTCGATGATCGGGAGGACGGGCTGATCGCCCTTGAAGCTGTACTTGGAGAAAATCCGGGCTACCGCTTGGTCAAGGCCACTTCGGGGCGCGCCGCACTTTCGCTTTTGGATAAATATGATTTTGGGCTGATTTTGCTCGACGTTCAGATGCCTGAGCTCGACGGTTTTGAAACTGCGGAGCTGATTCGTCGTCAACCGAACTACGCACAAGTGCCGATCGTCTTCGTTACGGCCATTAACAAAGACGAACGTTACGTCTATCGCGGCTTTGAAGCAGGTGCTGTAGACTATGTTTTTAAGCCTTTTGATCCGGTGATTCTATCGAAGAAAGTCGCGGTCTTCGCTGAATTGCATTTGAAAAATCGGCGTTTACAGCTGCAATCGCGTCTTTTGGCCGAGCGCGAGGCCATGGAACGCAAAGCTCAGATTCAGTCCGTCGAGATGGAGAATCTGCGGCGCTACCGCAATCTTGCCGATGCCATCCCCCATATCGTTTTGCGCGCGCTACCCGATGGCGATTTGGAATATCACAACCACCTGTGGACTGAGTATACCGGCTTAAGTCTTTCTGAGAGTTTGGGCATGGGCTGGCAATCGGCGATTTGTCCCGACCAATTGCAAAGTGTTTTGAGTGTCTGGTATCGGGCCATGCGCAAACGCACGCGTTATGAAACTGAGTGTAAGATTCGTCGTTATGATGGCGTTTTCCGCTGGCATTGGGTGAAAGCCGAGCCGGAGTTAAATGATCGCGGCGAAGTGATGGCCTGGCTTGGCACCTGTACAGATATCCATGATCGCAAGACATTCGAAGATGAGTTGAAAGAGGCGCAGCAAAAGGCGGAGTCGGCGAATCACGCCAAAACACAATTTCTGGCCAATATGAGCCATGAGATTCGCACCCCCCTTAACGCCATTATGGGTTTTACCGAACTCTTGCTCGATCCGCACATCAGTGATGAGGAAAAAAACAAAAGCGTTTCCATTGTCCGTCGCAATGGCCATGCGTTGATGAAGATCGTGGATGAGATCCTTGATATTTCCAAAGTGGAAGCGGGCGGCCTTGAATTGGAAGAGGTGGAATTGCCGCTTTTCGATATGCTCAACGAAGTTAAAACTTTGATGAACGTGCAGGCGGCGAAAAAGAACGTGACGTTGGCCTTTGAGATCGGCTCCCGCGTACCGACTTTGGTGAAAACAGACTCCACGCGCGTGCGTCAGATTCTTTTGAACTTGATCGGCAACGCCATCAAATTCACGCGCGAGGGGCGAGTGGCATTGATCACCTCCTTCAGTTCGCGAGTGGACGAAGTTTCACACCTGCATTTTTTGATTCAAGACAGCGGTGTGGGCATCGATCGCATCGCGGCCGAGCGCATTTTTCAGCCGTTCTCGCAAGCGGACACCTCGACGACGCGCCTTTTCGGAGGTACGGGTTTAGGTTTGGCTTTGGCGCGCAAGCTGGCGCGTGCCCTTGGCGGCGACGTGCGCTTGCTCAACAGTTCGCCCGGTCAGGGCAGCACCTTTGAAGTCACGATCGCGGTGGAAGTTCCACCTCACACCGAATGGATCGAGCATTCGCAACCCGAACAGCCGACACCGCAGCAGGTCACCGACCCCAATCGCGCCGAATCGCTCAAGGGCAAGCGCATCCTTTTGGTTGAGGATGCCGAAGACAATCAGTTTTTAATTAAGCAGTTTCTTAGCCGCACGGGAGCGATTCTCGACACCGCCAGCAATGGGCGCGAGGGGATCAGCAAAGCCTTGGCCAATGATTACGAAGTGGTGTTGATGGAGATTCAAATGCCGCTAGTCGATGGCTATCAGGCGACGACTGAGTTGCGCCAGAAAGGCTATGACAAACCCATCATTGCGTTGACTGCTCACGCTCTTAACGAAGAGCGCGAGCGCTGCATGCAAACCGGCTGCTCAGGTCATCTGACCAAGCCAATCAGTCGTCGCCAACTGATCGACAGCCTTTTGGAACACGTGTCGCACTAGGTGCGAATGAAAGCTGCGGCCACCAACAACGGGAGCACGACTGCCATCACAACAATAAATTTAGCCATCCGAAGATCCTCGTTCAAATTTCCAGCTTCGTCCATTGTAGTGAAAGTGAATTCATTGCGCATTCACAAACCCGCTTGACCCAGACTTGGGTTCTCGCGATCCTTAAACAAGATGATCATCATGAAAATTCAGCGCTTGTTTCCTGTACTTATATTGGCTTTCAGTGGCCTTGTTCTACCGTTTTCGGCCTTCGCCAACGTGGTCGGTGCGGACACACAGAATTTTAATCCGACCAATGACGGCCTGGACTTTGTGACGGTTCACTCCTCAGAGACGCTGACTCCGGGTCTGCTCAACATGGGTTTCTTTCTGAACTACGCGGTCAACAGTTTGCCCAACTACGAAGACGCTGGCACACAGAAGCGCACGAACTTTCGTGATTCACTCATCTCGTCGGATTTGAACTTCGCGTTTGGTATTCGCCGGGGTTGGGAGGCGGGACTGAGTTTTCCGGCCGTTTTGAGCCAGAAGGTCGATAGCGATGTGGACACTTTCCGCGGCTATTATTCGCAAACCGGGTTGACGGAGTTGCGCGCGATGACCAAAGCGCGTTTTTGGGGAGATGCCGATAAAGGTTTTGGCGCTGTGCTCTCGGTCAACATCAACCAGATCGGTGACAACCCCTTCTTGGGCACGGGAGCCGGGCCTACCTTCAACTTTGAGTTGGTGGGAGACAAAAGTTTCGGCAAGTTTGCGGTTGGTCTCAACGCCGGCATTCGCTTGCGTGATCCGGGCGAGAAGCTGCCGGGAATTCCCATTCAGCCCTTTGGCAATCAGTACATCGCTTCGACCGCCGCCAGCTATTTGATTCCTTCTTGGGACACTAAAGTGATTGCCGAGATCTTTGCCAGCTGGCCGGCCAAATCGCGTGAGTTTGTCTCGGATCGCGACGATCAAACCGCCGAGTTTCTGCTCGGTATGAAACATGACATCAATCGCTCTCTGGCTTTCCATGCCGGTGCGGGCACCGAAGTGATTCACGGAACATCGTCTCCGGATTGGCGTGTCTATACGGGTATCAACTGGGTGATCGGCCCACTGTTTTCAAGGCCCAATGAAGTGTTTGTGCGGGTGAAAGATCAGCCGCTGCGTTCGCTCGAAGACCTTTCCAGCGCCGATCCCTTCGCCGGTCAGCCCGAGATGGCCGAAGCCTTTATCGCTCGCGACGTGTTGTTTGAGTTTAACAAAGACACTTTGAATCCAAAGGCGATCGTTAGCCTGAAGCGCTTGGTGGATTACTTGCGTCGCCCGCCGGGTTTTAAGTCTCTGGTGATTGAGGGGCACACCGACTCCGTCGGTAGCGTTATCTACAATTTGGATTTGAGCCAACGTCGCGCCGACAGCGTCCGTCGAGCCATGGTTGAGCTCGGGCTGCCCGCGGCTCGCGTACGCGGCATCGGCTACGGAGCTTCCCGCCCCATCGCCGACAACGGCAACTTCCAAGGCCGCCAACTCAACCGCCGCGTCGAATTCAAAGTTAAAAGGTAGGGCCTAACATTTCCGGAAACCTACGCGGTCCCCGGACGGACAAAGGCCATCTTTTAGAGTTTCGGTAGGGGGCCTTGGGTGATTTTCTTGGCCGTGGGTTTAGCCGCCGGGCTGGTGGTCACCTTCTTGGCGACCGCCGATACGTCCGCGGTTTTCGTTACGGTGGACGTCTTGGACCCGGTCGTAGCGGCGCTCGATTTGATATCGAGGGGTTTGTTCGACGTTGCTTTCGGGGCAGTCGAAGGTGCTTTGGTCGAGGTCGCTTTAGGTGAAGGCGCCGCAGTTTTTGCTGAGGTTTTCACAGGCGTCTTGGCCGACGTCGCGGCTTTTGCCGACGACGTGTTTGCCTTCGAAGCCTTGGTTTCAACCGGCACCTTCGGGCCCGGAGCTTCGCTCTTCACTTTGCCTTCTTGCTCAGCGGCCACACCGGTGTGCGGGTTTACGCCACGCTTGGTCTTAAAGGTGATCTTGTATTTGGCCGTGTCGATGCCACGCTCTTTCATCACCTTCTCGTACTCAGTCGCATTGGCCGGAGTGACACGAATGGTGTTACCGGCGATGGATTCAACGCGCAGGCCACCGTTGGCTGTGTTGCAAGCGCCTTTGTCTGAGCAACGAGTCGAGTAGGTCGCGATCTTCGTACCGAAATCGCTTAAGTTCGGACGCTCTTTGTTGAAGCTATCCAACTCGCTACGGTTCGATTCAATGATCTGCAGGTCCACGGTCTCCATATCGATGGCTTTAGCGTGAAAGCCTTTGCCATCGTTCAGACCCGAGCGGCACACGAAATTCACATTGTGTTTGGCTTGGAAGCTGGTCGTCTTGCCAAGCAGATCGAGGGCGCTGGCGAAATTCGATTCGCCACCTTGGCGCACTTCAGCCATATCGGCGGCTTTGCCACCGACTTCGTGGATCAGCTCCAGCACACCGTGAGCCATCTCGTTCTCGTCTTCGTTACCCGGGAGCGACTTCAAACCGTCGTTCTTCAGATAAACGATACCGTTCACCATGACCTTGCCTTCGATCAAGGCTTGGCCTTTGGCATCAGGTGTAGTCAGCGCTCGGATCTTTTCAGCCACGACTTTGTAGTCAATCACGCGCTCTTTGCCGTCGGTGCCTTTGATAGAGCACAGCTTCTGCGCTTGCATTTCTAAGCGATCGGGCGAGATCGTCGACTTCGCTTTGCTCACCACATACTTCTTGAGCACGGGCGCATTGCCGGCGAGGAACGCCGCTTGGTCATCCGCCACGAAATCTGACAAAGGTTTCGGATACTGCCAGCACACGTCGTTCTCATCGGTCACGATGATGATGGCCAGGTTAGCGTCCTTGCGGAACAGACCGGCTTCGATAATCGCGTTACGACGTTGATTGCTCGCAATCGCCGCGAAAATGCCCATCAACGGAGCCTCACCTTGGTGGGGATTCCATTTGTCATCCGGCACTTTGGTCATTTTATTGCGCAGGAGTTTCCACATACCGGCGCGATCTTTTTTATAGCTCTCGCTCTTAATCACAGCCACTTCGCCAGCGCTAAATAGCTTGCCGAAGTAGGGCGACTTGGGTCCGTGCGCCAACATCACACCGATGTTGGTATCCGTGCCGGACTTAAGATTGTTCACGAAGCTATCCATCTGCTCGGCCATTTTGGCGAGCTCTCCACCTTCGGAACGATTGTTGTTCGGACCCTTACGGATGGAGCCTGAAGTGTCGACCACGAAGAGAATATCCAGTTTGGTTTTCTCTTGCTTGGGCGGAATCGTCACTGGCTCCACTTCGCACTGGCCGTCGATCGGGTCATAAACAGGCGGCGGCGGTTGCACGGGCACGGGTTTGGCGATCGGAGTTGACACAGGCGTCGGCGTGATCGGCGTCGGCTTCAGCAGCTCGGCCGGCTTGGGCACGGGCAGCGGCGGATTTGACGGCAGTTCGGTCTCTCTCACGGGTTTGGGAACCGGAACCGGAGGATTGTTGATCAATGGCCGGCGCGGCGGCTCAGGAATTTGCGTCGCCATTGGCGTTGTCGGCAGCGGCGGAGGGTTTATAACTGTGGGTCGCGGATTCACAACCGGCGGAGGTTGTACCGGCGGCGGATTCACGACTGGAGGATTCACAACCGGAGGATTCACCACGGGCGGGCGCACCGGCGGGGGTGGCGGAACCACCGGCGTCTGACGGTCAATCGGAGTCATCGTCGGAGGCTGTGGCGGATATACGGTCGGCGGCGGATTCTGCGGAATCGGCGGCGACGGACGAATCGGATCGATCGGTTCACGATCGGTCGGACGTGGCGGAATCACAACCGGAGGCGGCGGAGGAGGAATCACCACGGGCGGCTGCGGCGGCGGTGGTGGCGGTACGTCGATGGGCTCATGCTCCGGATAACGCGGCGGCATCGGAGGGGGCAGCGACGGACCACCCGGACCCACGGGACCCGGAGTGTACTGAGCCGGCGAACTTGCCGGAGCACTGGTCATTTTCGCCTTCTGACAACCCGCCAGCACGATGCTGAGGGAGGCCACGGCCATAAACGTTAGCTTGTTCATAACTACCTCATAAATAGAGCCGTCCCCTAAATCAGGGGGAGCTCCGATAGGGCAAAAAATGCAAGGGGGTGACCATGCTCGGCCCCCATTAAATTCGCTGCCAGGCCCCAAGCGGTGACAAAGCTTGGCTTTGAAGCGCAATTTCGGCGGCGATTGGCCCGCAATATATAGAGGGTGGGTGCCTTGACTCCCCATCGGCTGGGGCCTAAATCCGTTAACGGGGGTAGTTATGATCCGTACGCTTTTATTGCTGTTTTTCTCGCTCAACGTTCATGCACTCACGCTCGAACCTCTACCTGAGGCGCCGACCGACCGTTTGCCCATCAATAAAGAAGATGGCTCCAACTACGCTTGCGCGGAAATCGCCGATCGCCTGGTGGACTACAACAACATGGCCCGCAGCCATGACCAGAGCGTGTCGGGTTTCTTGAGCCAAGTGGTGGAGAGGGTGATGAACTGGTATTCGCTTTTACAGCCGTTGGAGGGGACGACTCAAGCCATTCCAGCCGACACGTTTCAACCTCTGCAAAGCGGTGCGGAGCAAATCTCCAACATCACTAATTTGGCCTTCGACAATTCGGAACTGTTGGCCAACGAGCTAGATCGTATTATCGTATCTCTCAGACAGTGCCAGTTTAAGTAATGGAGAGTTATGGCTGCCGCATCGACCACTGAGACATTTAATTGTACCCCAGAACAGTTCTTCACGATTATTTCTGACTTCGAAAAGTATCCGGAATTTCTGACGGAAGTGAAGCAATGCAAAGTCTTGGAGACCAAGGGCAATAAAAAGCTAGTGGAGTTTCAAGTCGCCGTGATTAAGACCTTCAGTTATCGGCTTTGGGTCACGGAAGAGGCGCCCAAGCGTATGTCATGGACGCTCGATTCTGGTGACTTGTTCAAGACGTCCTTAGGCTCATGGGACTTGACCGACAATGGTGGGAAAACACAAGCCAAGTATGCGGTCGAAGCGACCTTTAAAGTCTTCGTTCCGGGCCCGGTGGCCAAGGCCTTGGTGAATGTGAATCTGCCTGGAATGATGAAGGCCTATCAGCAACGTGTGAAGAGCAAATATGGATAAAAAACACCCGCACGACAAAGAGCGCCACCACGAGCGTGAAGAAGAAGATGCTCCTAAATGGAGCGAGATGGTGCGCAAAGTGATGAGCGTGGGCCTTGGCGCCGCGTTTATGACGGAAGAATCGGTGCGCAGCGCGCTTGGCGGTTTGAACCTTCCCAAAGAGGTTTTAAGTACGATTCTCAGCCAAGCCAATCGCGGCAAGGAAGATTTGCTCAACCGCATCGGTAACGAAACGATCAAGCTGATTTCTAAAATCGATTTTGTAAAAGAGGCGTCGCGTTTTGTGGAAGAACACAAGTTCCGCATCAATGCCGAAATCGAAGTGGTCAAAAAAGAATCCAGTGATTCCGCTTTGCACTTAAAAACTAAGGTGAAAATTCAAGATTAGCGCAGGGTCTCGGTTACGGCCGGGGCCTGCTGTCCACCGACGCGGCTTTTCTGCGGAGCCTGGGTTTCATTCAACTCTTGCAGACGGCGATCGGCGATGGCGCCGACGTCTTCGCGGCTCAGGGGAGAACCCTCTTCGCTCTTCGAACCATTGGTGTAGTTGCGGGCCGAAAGATAGTCCTCAGGGCGCAATGGATTGGAAACCGACTTGGTCATGTAGCCTTCCAAGAAAGCCAACACGTTTTCTTTCTTCTCAGGCAAACGGCGTACGGCATCGGCCGCGTACTTCATAAATTTCCACAAGCCAGTTTCGTTTGCCGATGAAACAGCGTCGACTTTGGCCATATCGGTAAGCGAGCGTTCCAAGAACGCGCGCAAATCACCGCCGGCAAATTTGGTGTCGATTTGGAAGATCAAACGATCCAGGAATTCCTGGCGCAGAGTGTGTTCGCGTTTAGCGCTGCGTAGGCTGCCCACTTCGGTTTCCAAAGTGGCTGAGGTCGCCTCTTCGATTTTGCGCGACAAAGTTTGATCGATCTCTTTCAGACGCTTCACGTTTTCCGAACGCAGATCTTGGAGGAAGCGTAAGGAATCCGACTTCACTTCAATGACAGAACGCTCAGCAGCCAGGGCGGACAGGCTCAAGCTGAGACAGGTCAAAAGTGTGGTTCCTAAAGCAATCAGGCGCATATCGCGTCCTCCTGGCCTTTATTAAAGCAATTATAGGGCCATGCGACATAAGGGCAGAGTCTAGAAATATCAATAACTTACCGCGTAACGTAGCATCGTTCTGAGACGCTCAGTGTCGGTGTTTTGATCACTCCGCAACGCAGCGCCAAATTACTCTGCAAAGTCGCTGTATTAGATGTTCCAGAATGAGTCAGCTGAGCCTGCG
This sequence comes from Bdellovibrionales bacterium, assembly GCA_019637855.1. Lineage (GTDB taxonomy): Bacteria > Bdellovibrionota > Bdellovibrionia > Bdellovibrionales > UBA1609 > JALHOQ01. Next base: position 177,553 of record JAHBUX010000003.1, on the reverse strand, counting down.
ATTGGAACATCGGGTGGTCAAAGCCCTGAAACGCGAAGCCTTGCCGCCGCGCTGGCTGCTCGCGGTCTCTGGCGGGCTCGATTCCATGGTGCTGGCGGAAATTCTGTATCGTTGGCGCCGTTATTTGGGAGTGGAACTGGCCATCGGCCATATTCACCACGGCCTTGCGAACACTCCGCAGGATGCCTATCGCGCCAAAGCACAAGCGCAGGTGCGGGCTTGGGCAAAGGCGCACCGACTGCGTTTTTACACTCTGAAAGCGCGGCCGCGCGCTCTGAATTCAGAAGCTGAGCTCAGGGCTTTGCGGCACGGCACGCTTGAACGCTGGCGTCGACACTACGGGTACGATCTCACCGTCTTAGCTCATCACCGCGACGATCTTTTGGAAACTCGTTTGCTGCGTTTGATCCGCGGGTCAGGGGCGCAAGGACTCACCGCCATGCGCCTGCGTGCGCCGACCATTTTGCGTCCGCTTCTCTCGGTCACGCGGGAAGAGCTTGAACTCTATGCGCGTGAGCGTCAGCTCGAGTGGTGTGAAGATCCGTCCAACGGCACGCACGGGCCGCTGCGCAACTGGCTGCGGCAGGAATGGCTTCCGAAATTGGAAAGCAAGCAAAAAGGGGCATTGAAAGCTCTTAGTCGTTCGCTGGAGATTTTGTCTCCGGACATCGGCGACACGCAGTTAGGGCAGTATGTCGGACTGCGGCGCAAAGATATACAGCGTGTTTCATTCACGCGTCAGCAAGCCGTAGTGGCCGAATACCTGCGCGCGCTGGGGATTCAGGGCTATGGCCGTGCGCACGTCGAGGAAATTTTGAAGCGGCTCGACACAAATCGACGCGAGTTTCACTTCGACATGCTAGGCTTTCGTTTTCGTGTCACGCCCGACCTTCTGTGGGCGAGTCGAGTTTGAGATCGAATCTATTCAATGTTATTCTCAAGACTAAACTTTGAAAGGACGCCGAATGCGCTCTCCCTCAAAAACAATGACTCTTTGGGTACTGCTCTTCGTGCTGGCGGTTTTGCTTTTCAATATCTGGGAACGCCAAGCCAGTCAGGTCGCCCGTAAGTTCGAATGGCGTCAACTGATCACCGCAATCGAAAGCGAGCAGGTCGACAAAGACAGCTTCGTGATGAACACCTCAAACGGCGAGATCGAAGGCCACTTCAACGATGCCGGCAGCAAAGCCAATGGCGGAGCAAAACAGTTTAAAGTGAAAGCTCCTCCCGGCGAAAAGGGCTATGACGCTTTAGTGGAGCGTAAGATCACTCCTTCGTTCGTTAACTCAGACAACTCGTTTATGGCCAGCGTGCTGCTGAACTGGTTGCCGCTGATCATCATCATCGCCATGTTCATGTTCTTTATGCGCCAGATTCAGGTCGGTGGCGGTAAGGCCATGGCCTTTGGCAAGAGCCGCGCGCGCCTGCTGACCGAGAATAAAAATCGCGTCACGTTCAAAGATGTGGCCGGTGTTGAAGAAGCTAAACAAGAGTTGCGCGAGATCGTTGAATTCCTCAAAGATCCAAAAAAATTCACCAAACTCGGCGGCCGTATTCCGAAGGGCGTGCTGCTCGTAGGTCACCCGGGCACGGGTAAGACACTGTTGGCGCGGGCTGTGGCCGGCGAGGCCAATGTGCCGTTCTTTACCATTTCGGGCTCGGACTTCGTTGAGATGTTCGTTGGTGTGGGCGCGTCCCGCGTGCGCGACCTGTTCGAGCAAGGAAAGAAAAACGCCCCGTGCTTGATCTTTATCGATGAGATCGATGCGGTTGGACGCCATCGCGGCGCCGGTATGGGCGGCGGTCATGATGAACGCGAACAAACGCTCAATCAGTTGCTGGTTGAGATGGATGGTTTTGAATCCAACGACGGCGTGATCTTGATCGCCGCCACTAACCGTCCTGACGTTTTGGATCCGGCCTTGTTGCGACCGGGTCGTTTCGACCGTCGTGTGGTGGTCAACAAACCTGATTTAAAGGGCCGCGAAGAGATTTTGAAAGTGCACACCCGTCGCACGCCCATGGCCAACGACGTGGATCTGGCCCGTGTGGCTCGCGGAACCCCCGGTTTTTCCGGTGCGGATTTGGAAAACTTGGTGAACGAAGCGGCTTTACAGGCCGCGCGTGAGAACAAAGCGCGCTTGGAGATGGAAGATTTCGAAAAAGCCAAAGACAAAGTCCTGATGGGTTCCGAGCGCAAGTCGATGGTGATCAGCGAGAAAGAGAAACGCTTAACGGCCTATCATGAAGCCGGTCACGCCATCGTCGGTCGCTCTTTGCCCGGATTGGACCCGGTACACAAGGTGACCATTATCCCGCGTGGTATGGCGCTTGGTCTGACGATGACTTTACCGGAAGACGACCAGCTCAGTCTCACCAAGAGCAAGGCCACCAATTTGATCGCGTTCTCTTTTGGGGGACGGGCGGCGGAAGAACTGGTGTTCAAGGACTACACGACCGGTGCCGGCAACGATATCGAGAAAGCCACCGAGATCGCCCGCCGGATGGTGTGCGAATGGGGCATGAGTGAGAAGCTGGGTCCGCTGGCCTATGAAAAGCGCGAAGGCCCGGTGTTCTTGGGCATGCAGCAGTCGTCGAGCCGCGACTACTCCGAGTCGAAGGCACAGGAGATCGACGCCGAAGTTTATCGCTTGATCAATGAAGGTCACGAGGTGGCGCTGAAGATCTTGGGCGACAATATGCAAGTTCTGCACAATATGGCAGGAGCGCTGCTTGAGTTCGAAACCATCGATGCCGATGAAGTGAATCTTTTAGTTCAGGGCGGCTCATTGGAAGAACTCAAAAAACTGCGCGACACCAAAAAAGAGCAAGTCGAGCGCGATCGTAAACAGGTTGCGGAAGCGCAAGAGAAACTGGATCGCGCTGCCGCCGCCGCCAAGAAAGCCCAGCAGGGTTCTGGTGGAGGAAGTGATCCGGTCGGTCAATCGGGTCCTGTAACTGCATAAATTTTAGGTAAGCCGTTAACAGAACGTGGGTGGGAGACAGCGGTGATTAGCAGCATATGGAACAACTGGCATGGCCTGTTCACGCAATTGCGGGTGCAGGACTTTGTCGATCTGTTTCTGGTATGGCTGGTGGTGTACCGCATTCTCTTGCTCATCAAAAAATCCGGCGCCGTGCAGATTCTCTCGGGTCTCGGCATTCTGGCCATCGCCTACATGTTGTCGATCTGGCTTGAGCTCATCACCTTCAACTACATTCTTGAAAAATTCTTCTCCAACCTGTTTGTGATCGTGGTGATCTTGTTTCAGGGTGAGATTCGTCGGGCTCTGGCTCAGATCGGAAGCAATCCGTTCTTAAGCGGCAGCAGTCAGGCGGAAGAGACCTACATGATTGAGGAGTTGGCCAAGGGTTTGGTGGCCTGTGCTCAGCGCGGCTTTGGCGCACTGGTTGTGGTCGAGCGCGAAATCTCTTTGGATTATTTCATCGAGGAAGGTCGACCCATCAACGCGGAAGTCACTAGCGAGCTGATTCAGTCGATCTTTCATCCCGCAGCGCCTTTGCACGATGGCGCGGTGCTGATTCGCCAAGGGCGTTTGGTTTCGGCGGGCTGCTTCTTGCCGCTCAGTAAGAACTCCGCGCTCGATAAGAATCTGGGCACGCGTCATCGCGCGGCCATTGGCTTGACCGAAGAGACCGACGCCTATGTGTTTGTGGTGAGCGAAGAGAATCGCTCCGTCGGCATTGCGCATTCGGGCATCTTGCAGATGGACATGGATCACTTGGCGATTCGTCAGACGTTGTATGAACTGTATGGTCTGTCGAAGAAGCTCGAGCGCGAGCGGGTGGTGCAGGTATGAATTGGCGTGTGTCCGACAATCTCAGTTATAAGTTCGTGGCTTTGGGTGTGGCGGTGATTCTGTGGATGTCGATGCTGGGACGCAAAGACACCACTTTGAACAAGGACTTCCGGTTGGAGGTCCTGCTCGGATCGAATCTTGAAATGACCACGCAGATCCCGCAGGTGGTAACCGTCGAGGTGGCCGGTCCGCGCGTGGCTTTGAAAAAACTCAATCAATTGAATCCGGTGTTCACTTTGGACCTGACCTCGGCTCAACCCGGTCGCCAAGTGGTGCAACTCAGTCGCGAAGGTTTGAACCTTCCCATTGGCGCCAAGGTCTTGAGCATCTCACCGGACTCGTTCACTGTGCAGATCCGCCAAGCGCGCCCGGCGGAGGAGAAGTAGATGGCTAAACGTTTGTTTGGAACCGATGGTATTCGCGGTGAGGCCAATAAATTCCCCATGACACCCGACGTGGTGTTGAAGGTGGGGCAGGCCTTGGGTGTTTTGCTTAAGAAGATGCCGGGCCGTCAAGCCAACCGTCGTACGGTCTTGATTGGCAAGGATACCCGGCTTTCTGGCTATATGCTTGAGCAAGCCTTGGCCAGTGGGTTGAATTCGATGGGTGTGAATGTGCAGCTGACGGGTCCGCTGCCCACGCCGGGAATTGGCTTTTTAGCGCGTAATATGCGTGTGGATGCGGGGCTTTTGATTTCGGCCTCGCACAATCCTTACAATGACAACGGCATTAAGATCTTTGGCGCCGATGGTTTTAAAATTCCCGATGCGCAAGAGCGCGAGATCGAGCGTCTTGTCGAAGAAGGCGGTATGCAGCTGGCCTCAGGCGATACCATCGGGCGCACCCGTCGCATTGACGATGCGGCTGGCCGCTATATTGTTTATGTGAAAAACGCTTTTCCTCTCAACTCTTCTTTGGAAGGCATGCGCATTGTTTTGGACTGCGCCAATGGTGCGGCCTACAAGGTGGCGCCGGCGATCTTCTCTGAGCTTGGCGCCGACGTGGTGGTGATTGGAGATGAACCGGACGGCTACAACATTAACGACAAGGCCGGTGCCCTTCACCCTGAGCGGGTGTGTGAGGCGGTTTTGAAGTATCGCGCCGATGTGGGTATTAGCTTAGACGGCGACGGTGATCGTGTGATCATGGTCGACGATCGCGGTGAGATCGTGAACGGCGATCATATCTTGGCGGTATGTGCGATTCACTTGGCTAAAAATCAAATGCTCCCGCAGAACACGATTGTGGCTACCCAGATGAGTAACGTCGGCCTGGATCACGCTATGAAAAAACATGGCATTTACGTGGTGCGCACCGATGTAGGTGACAAAAATGTGGTCGAGGCCATGCGCCAAAACGGCTACTCGCTCGGCGGCGAGCAGAGTGGTCACATCATTCATATGTCTCACTCCACCACCGGCGATGGCTGTGTGGCCGCCTTGCGCGTGCTTGCGGTCATGCGCAGCGAAAACCGCTCGCTCTCGCAGCTGAAGAGCACCATGGAGGACGTCCCTCAGGTGTTGATCAACACACGGGTCGGTGCACGCAAAGAGCTCTCGAGCCTTAATGGTTACACGAAGCTGATTGAAAACGCCGAGGCCCAGCTCAAGGGCGAAGGCCGAATTTTCGTGCGTTTTTCGGGCACCGAGCCTGTGATTCGCGTTTTGGTCGAAGGACGGGACAAGTCACAGATCAGCCGTCTGGCCGAACAGATTTCCAAGTTCCTACAAACCGAATTGAGTTAGTGCATGCGTTTAGCCACGGTTGGCCAGGCCCGTCAGATCGATGAGATCTCGCAGTCCGTTTACGGATTGACCGGGGAGTCATTGATGGAATCGGCGGGCGCACTGGCCACACGCGAGATCGACCTCACCTATTTGCCCGAGCTGACGCGCGGGTCGGTGGCGGTTGTTTGTGGCCCTGGCAACAATGGCGGTGATGCCTTAGTGGTGGCGCGCCACCTGCATTCGGCCGGCTTTCGCGATCTGCAAATCTATCTGGTCGCGCCGCCCGAAAAACAATCGGCCTTGTTTAAGCTGCAAAGACAGCGTTGCGAGCTGCAAGGCATCCGCTGTGTGGATTTGTTGGAAATTCCAGAACGCGTGGAGCAGATCAAATCGGCCGAGTTGATCGTCGATGGTGTTTTTGGCATCGGCTTTAGTGGTCAGATCACGGAGCCCTATTTAAAAGTGATCGAAGTTATGAATTCGGCCAAGGCGCCCAAGGTGGCTCTCGATACGCCCTCAGGCTTGAACTGTGGTACGGGGCGTGTGGAAGGGGCGGCGGTGAAGGCTTCAATGACCGTCACTTTCGGTCTGGCTAAACCGGGATTTTTTGTCAGCGAAGGCCCTGCGCATATCGGTAAACTGCGCGTGTTGCCCATTGGTTTTCCCTATGAAGCTTTGCGCGGCATCGCCACTAGTCATTTTTTGTTTACTGAGCGTTTGGTGCGCCGCTATTTGCCGGTGCGCAAAGAGACCTCGAACAAATCGGATCATGGCCGCCTTCTGGTGATTGCTGGCAGTCCCGGCTTGTGGGGCGCGGGTATACTGGCGTCAAGCAGCGCCTTTCGCGTGGGTGCGGGCTATGTGACCTGGGCCAGCTTCGAAGCCCCCTATGAATCTTTGCGTGAAGTTCCCGAGGTTCTGACGGCGCAGGTGAATGACGATAAACTATGGCGCGGAAAGATCTCCGCCGTGTGCATCGGCCCCGGCCTGGGATCGGGTAAGGCGACAGCCGAAGTGATTGAGCGTTTGAAGGGGCTTCAGGGCGTGCCCGTGGTGGTAGACGCCGATGCGCTAGATGCCTGTGTGGACCACGGATTGTTTCCTTTGCCGGAGAACTGGGTGATCACTCCGCACGCCGGTGAACTGTCGCGTATTTTGAAAGTCCATGTTCAAGACATTGAGCGTGACCGCTTTCAGGCTGCCTTTGCGGCCTATGAAAAAGCGAAGTGCCACGTGCTTTTAAAGGGCTTTCGCAGTCTGATCGCCTATGGCCAGCGTTGCATGATCGTGCATGCGGGCAATGCGGCTTTGGCCAAAGCGGGGACCGGAGATGTTCTGACCGGCATGATCGGCGGTCTCTTGGCGCAGGGGTTGGATACTCCGCAAGCGACGGGGACGGCAGCCTATCTGCACGGCCGCTTGGCCGATGAGTGGGTGCGTTCAGGCAACGACAAGTCGTCAATGACGGCGTCGGATTTGCGTGCTCTATTGCCGCAGGTGGTTTCGCGCTTGCGTCTGGGTGGAAGCTTGTTCTGATGGCGCTGCAAAACGGTTCGTTCGAGCTTGCGTCTCTGGTTGCGGCCCATGCTTGGGTGAAAGCCTGTGCTGCTGAATTGAAGCGGCCCTCCGTGGTGCTTCTTTCGGGGCCTTTGGGGGCCGGAAAAACTCAGTTCGTACGCTGGTTTCTCAGCGAGGTTGGCGCCAGTGAAGTGGCTTCACCCACCTTCGCCATACATCATGAGTACGGCACCGCTTATGGGGGTGTGGATCACGTCGATCTTTACCGCGTGGAGAGCGATGGCGATTTGGAAGCCTCTGGCTTTTGGGATCTGTTTGCGGCCGATCAAGGCCTGGTATTTGTCGAGTGGGCCGATCGTTTGCCGGAAGACGTGTGGCCGCAGTCCTGGCAGCGTTTGTTTTTGAATTTGGAGAAAATCAGCGAGCAGGGACGACGTCTGACGGTAACTCTTAAGAAGCCCGGGACCAAGTAGGCCCAAGCGCTGTCATCAATTGCACCGCAGTGCCTTCCACCATGCCTAGCGTTTCCAGATTCTGCAGCTCTTCCGTACCGAGCGCCATCAGCAGGCCCCAGATCTGACCATTCACTTTGAGCGGTACCGCCGTCACGCAATCGGGCATCTCATTGCCTGCCAAGGCGCGGAAGAACTCGCGGTGAGTGGGCGAGTCGACCAAGTAGCCGTGATAAGGCAAACCGGTTTTGATTACGATGCGCAGGCAGCTGGGCTGTTCCAGATCCATATGAGCGGAGGGGTCCGCTTTCAGCGCGGCATCGGCTTTGTAGAAGCTGGCGTCGTTGCCGTTAACGCGCAATACACAGCTGTGTTTATATATTTTGTTTAGATAGTCGAAGGCCTTTTGTAAAGCTTGAGCTTCGTTGCTGGGCAGATTGAGCTTTTCAACCGGCGCGGTCGGTCGCACCAGCATGGTTTTTCCGGACATGTCGATCTGGGTGGCGTCGAGATCGTCGTTGGCGACAATAGGCATTTGGGCGACGGTGGTTTTTTCTTCGACAGGTGCTGTTTTTACCGGAGTCGCCGGCGTCGGCGGCGGCGGTGCTTGTGGTGTTGGCTTTGCGACCTCGGGTTTTTTTGGTGCAGCTACCGTGGACGGTTGCATGATGGAATCATCGAAGTTCAGCGTGAACGCCTTGGTCTCCAGGTTCATACCGATCGGAGCATCCAACTCACGCATCGGTGCTTCCTCACCTACTGGAACACCTGTGCCCGTCATTTCCCAAGCATCAAGCATCACGCGTGGATCGGCCAGTACATAGCGAACATCGGCGTGGCGCTCTTCCGGTGGCTCAACGCAAGCGACATAGGTGATGCCGTCCCAACGATCGATAGGAAAACACCAGGGACTCCAGTTGCCGGTATGACGTTGGCTGATCATGAATTGCGGGTCCATGCCGCCAGATTCAAAAAAGGCGCTAGAAAGAACGGGCAGACCAAAACGCTCCGAAGCCCACAGGAGGTACTCCTGCAGATCCACGTGGCCTTCCTCCAGGCACCATACCAACAAAGGTTTGCCCGAGGGCGCTTGCGAGCTCCACTCGTTTAGCTTTTCCGGATTAATATTAAGGGCTTCCACCCAAGTCTGCGAGTTATTCATGCCCACGGATCTCTTCGGCTTTAAGCGGGTGAGTCTTAACGTGAGTAGGGACTTCCTGGACCAAGGGACGGCGGTTGAAGCGAGGTGTTATTTGTGTTAAACGTCCCCCCGTGTTCAGAACTATCTATCTAGATCATAATGCGACTACCCCGCTGCATCCCGCTATCCGCGCCAAGTTGCCGGAGTGGGCCGAGTTTTGGGGAAATCCCAGTTCGATTCATTGGGCCGGTCGTGGCCCGAAGAGTCTATATCGCGACAGTAAACAAAAAATCGCAAGTCTGCTCGGGGTTCAGCCACTGGAGCTGATTTTTACCAGTGGCGGCAGTGAGTCAAATAACCTGGCTTTAAAAGGCCTGTGCGAAAAACCGGTGAACGGTCGCGATCAAATCGTGATCTCGGCAGTCGAACATCCGTCTTTGCGCAAAACGGCGGAAGCCCTGATCGGCCGCGGTTTTCGCGTCGACGTGATCGGTGTCAACCGTGATGGTGAGCTCGACATAGATGGTTTACAGGCGCTTCTCTCAGAGAAAACCTTTTTGGTCTCGGTGATGCTCGCCAACAATGAGACCGGTCATCTGATGCCGGTCAATGATGTCTCCCGTCGTGCGCATGCCGTGGGCGCTTGGGTGCATTGTGATGCGGTTCAAGCTTTAGGTAAAATTCCGCTGCATCTGCCCGACCTTGGCGCGGATCTGGTGAGCTTATCGGCCCACAAATTTTACTCGTTAAAAGGCTCTGGGGTTTTGTATGCCCGGCGCGGTTTGAATTTAAAAAGTCTGATCGATGGCGGCGCTCAAGAGCGTGGTCGGCGCGCGGGTACGGAAAACTTGCTGAGCATCGCCAGCTTCGGTTGGGTCTGTGGTTTGGCCGATGAGATTTTGCCGCAAGCTCTGCGTTTACGCGAACTGCGCGATCACATGGAAGCGCGCGTTCTCTCGGAAATCAGCGGCGTGAAAGTCAACGGCCCGCTGGGGAGCCGTTTGCCCAACACCTCAAGCATGATTCTGAACGGCGTTGATGGTGAAACTCTGTTGATGAACTTGGATGTGCGAGGCTTTGCCGTAAGCACGGGTGCGGCCTGCAGCTCGGGCAGTCCTGAGCCTTCGCCGGTTTTGCTGGCGATGGGCCTGACTAGGGAGGAGGCGCAGAGCAGTTTGCGCGTCAGCTTGGGTTGGGGCACCACGCGCGAAGAGATAGATCTGTTCGTGGATGAGCTGAAGAACGTCGTGCATCGTTTGCGCGGCTTCAAACATGGAGAGTGTTTTGCCTATGGCGTATAAATTCGGCGAAAGCAAAAAAGGCCGGGTCCTCGTGGCCATGAGCGGTGGCGTGGACTCCTCCGTGGCGGCGGCGTTGCTCGTGGAGCAAGGCTATGACGTGATCGGAGCCACCATGCAAGTGTGGGACTACTCGGCCGACGCTTGCGATATCCAAGAGGGCAACGGCACTTGCTGTTCAAGCACTGACGTGGATGATGCGCGCGCTGTTGCCGACCGATTGGGCATTCCGTTTTATGTGATCAACTGCGAAGCCAAATTCCAGGCCTACGTGATCGATGATTTTATCGGGTCTTATTTGGAGGGTCGTACGCCGATCCCTTGCTCGAATTGCAACACCTATTTGAAATTCGATCATTTGATCCAGAAGATGCGGGAGCTCGAGTGTGATTACATCGCCACCGGCCACTACGCACGGATCGAAGATCGAGACGGCGATCCGCGCTTGGTGTCCAGCGAAGACTCGTGGAAAGATCAGACTTACTTTTTGTTCACGCTGAGCAAAGATATCTTGAAGCATATTTTGTTTCCCGTCGGCCATTTGCAAAAGCCTGAAGTGCGCGCGATCGCGGCGGAGCGTGACCTGGTCGTGGCGAAAAAGAAAGACTCCACCGGCATTTGCTTTATCGGTAAGGGCGGCTACGCCCAGTTTATTGAAGAGCACGTGGCCAAGGATTTGCTGCGCCCGGGAGCGATTCGCCATTACCCGTCCGGTGATCAACTGGCGACGCATCAAGGGATTCATCACTTCACTTATGGGCAACGCAAAGGCTTGGGCGTGGCCACGGGTCAACCGTTGTATGTGGTGCGCATCGATGCCACTACCAATACGGTTTGGTTGGGTGAGGAGCAGCATCTTTACTCCCGCACTTTGACCGTGAAAAACACCAATTGGTTGAGCGATGTGCGGGAAGGCGATGAATTTACAGTGAAGATCCGCTTTCAACACAAAGGCGCTTTGGCTCGGGTAAAAAGCCGCCGGGAAGATGTTTTGGACATCGAGTTCACCGAGCCTCAACGGGCCATCACGCCCGGCCAGGCGGCCGTTCTGTATCGTGAGCGGCAGCTGATCGGCGGCGGCTGGATCGTATGAATTTTCGTCTCCACACTTATGGCTGTAAGGTCAACACCTACGATTCTGGCCTCTTGCAAGCGCGCTTGCGGCGCAGTGGATTTAAAGACGCGGCCGCCGAGACTACGGCAGGTCCAGAACCATTGGTGCATATCCTCAACACCTGTGCAGTGACTAAGGAGGCCACGCGCGAAGCCGTGAAGACGGCGCGTCGTTTGAAGGCTAAGAATCCGCTGGCGCTGGTGGTGGTGACGGGCTGCGCGGCTCAGGTCGACACGGAAGAGTTCACTCATGTTCCTGGTGTGGATTTGGTGGTGGCCAATTCGCATAAAGGCCAGCTCGAGCAATTGATTCGCGATTACTACAGCGGCGCCTTGCGCGACCGCGTGCACAAGTCGAATATTTTTAAGAAAGAAGACCTGGAAGCCGGCGGTGGTGAGGAGCGTGAGCACACACGTGCGTTTCTGAAAATCCAAGATGGCTGCAATTCATTTTGCACCTTCTGCGTGATACCTTTCGCGCGTGGAAAGAGCCGCAGTTTGGGCGTGCGCGAGATCGTGGCGCGCGTGCGCGAGTTAGAAGCCTCTGGCGTGCGCGAGATTGTGATGACCGGAGTGCATATCGCAGACTATCGCGATGGTGAAAACGGGCTCGAGGATTTGGTGGAGCAAGTTTTAAAGCAAACCACGGTTCCGCGTCTGCGCTTGAGCAGCCTTGAGCCCGGTGAGCTCAGCCCGCGTTTGCTCGAGCTCTATGGCGACGAACGCCTGTGCCGGCATTTTCATATGAGCATTCAAAGCGCCAACAGCAAAGTGCTGTTCGAGATGAAGCGACAATACACGGCCGAAGCGGTCGAAGAATCGCTGTTGGCTATCCATCAGAAAGTCCCCGGTAGCTACGTCGGGATGGATGTGATCGCGGGTTTCCCCGGCGAGAGTGACGAAGAGTTTCTTGACTCGCTTGAGCGCCTGCACCGTTTGCCGTGGACTAAATTGCATGTATTTCCCTATTCGCAGCGCCCTGGCACTTTTGCGGCTCGCCGTAAGGATTTAGTGCCCCCGGTTTCCATCAAGAAGCGGGCACAGCTGCTGCGCGAGCTCTCGGCCTCGCGTCTGGCAGAGCAAGCCGCAGCCCAAGTTGGGTCGCTGAAACAGGCCCTCAGCCTGCGTAATGGCGGTCTGCTGACCAGGGATTACTGGAGCGTGAAGAGCGATCAGACTTACCCTATGAATAAGGAGCTCTTTATCCGCATTACAGGTGTCGGAGAAGGCGCTCAACTGCTCGGCCAAGTCCCTTATTGACGCAACGCCTAACCCTGGCTATAAAGCCCTCTAAGTTGGGCTGTTTAGCCCGGGATGATCTACCTCATGTTTGAGACTTTGCAGGGCCGCCTTGGCCATAGCTTTCAAAACACTCAGTTGCTGCGCGTGGCGCTCACTCATCGCAGCTATCATTTTGAACATAAGAAGGACAGTTCCGGTCATTTTGAACGCCTCGAATTTCTAGGCGATGCGGTCTTGGATTTGGTTCTGTCAGAGACCTTGATGAACACCTATCCCGATGTGGAAGAGGGCACGCTGTCGAAATGGCGCGCCAGCCTGGTGAATGAAGCGGCGTTGGCTGAGATCGGCAAGAGCTGGGAGCTCGGCCGCTATTTGTTCTTGGGGCGCAGTGAAGAGGCGCAACGAGACAACGCTCGTCCGCGCCTGCTGGCCAGCGCATTTGAAGCGCTGGTGGCCGCGGTTTATATGGATGGTGGGATGGAGGCCGCGCGGGCTCTGATCGCGCGCGAGTTTGACGACAAGGTCAAGGCCTTGTCATTGGACAATGAGTTCGCCCAGGATTTTAAAACACGCTTGCAGGAGTGGACGCAAAAGCGCTTTCACGTCACGCCGGAGTACCGCCTGGCCCAGAGTGAGGGGCCGGAGCATGCCAAACATTTTGTTTTTGAAGTTATCGTTGATGGAAAAGTTTTGGGTAGTGGAGAGGGTAGTTCGCGCAAAAACGCCGAACAGGCTGCGGCTCGTTCAGCGATTGAAAAATTAGGAGAGAGTTTATGAGTTATCACGCCGGATTTGTCGGATTGATCGGCTTACCCAATTCGGGGAAGAGCACCTTGATGAACGCCTTGGTCGGCGAGAAGGTGTCGATCGTCACCGCCAAGCCGCAGACCACGCGTCGACGTGTGATCGGCATCGTCACGCGCGAAGATATGCAAGCGGTATTCGTGGACGCTCCAGGATTGGTGCAAGCCAAGTCGGGGTTGAACCAGTTTCTGCGCGATGAAGCCCATGACGTGATCACGCAAAGCGATGTGCTGATCGCCGTGCTTAACGTGGATGAGAAAAGCCTCGAGCACCTAGACGAAATGCTCAAGCTTGTGCGCGAGTCGGGCAAGCCTTGGATCGCCCTCATTCACAAAACGGACTTGCCGCTCTTGCATCGCCCGCAGATTTTGCGCGAACGGTTGAGCGACTCTGGTGTTCAGGTCGTGCAGGGTTCGGCGATGACTGAACCCGATAGCATTCGCGAATCGATTTTGGCGGCAATTAAGCCCCTGCTGCCGGTGGCGACCGCGCCTCTTTACGATCAAGAGCTCTACACTTTAAGCCCGACACGCGAACTGTGCGCTGAGATCGTGCGTGAGAAATGTTTCGAAACTCTGCACCAAGAGGTGCCGTTCGGTTTGGCCGTGCGGATCATGCGTTTTGATGAAGAGAGCGATGCGTTGGTGAAGATCATCGCAGAAATCATGGTCGCTAAAGAGAACCATCGCCCCATCGTGATCGGTAAGGGCGGTTCTGTGCTGAAGAAGATCGGCACGGAGGCGCGCAAGGAGATGGAGAAGCTTTTGGGTCGTAAAGTGTACTTGGATTTGAATGTGACTTCGAAAACCAACTGGCAGAAAAACACCGGCATGATGAAGGACTTGGGCTATGTCGTACCAAAAGCTTAAGCGCGTCGCCCTTGTGGGCCGACCCAATGTGGGCAAGAGCACTCTTTTCAACCGTTTGACCCGCAGTCGTAAAGCTGTGGTTAAGGATGAACCGGGTGTCACTCGCGACATTCAAATCGAGCCTACCGAGTGGTGGGGTAAGTCGTTTGAAGTGGTCGATACCGGAGGGATCAGTGAAGGCAAAGATGGCTTCACGCCTTTGATCCGCGAGACTGTGGTGGATTTTTTGAACTCCGTCGATTTGGTGATCTTTGTCGTCGATGGCCGCGCTGGCATTGTGCCCGAAGATCGCGTTGCCTATCGCACCATCAAAGCCACGGGTCTTCCATTTGTGACCGTGGTGAACAAATGCGATCGCACTTTGGAACCCGATGAGTACTTGGCCGATTTCTATGAGTTTGGTGAGGACCTGATCCCCGCGGCCTTCGAGCGCGACTACAACGTGGATGTGGTGGTCGAGTGGCTGCTGGCTCACTTAGGTGACAAAGAGCATACGGTGCGCGATGGTTTTCGCTTGGCCATCGTGGGCAAACCGAACGCGGGCAAGAGCTCCTTGGCCAATCGCTTGCTGGGTGAAAAGCGCATGCTCGTTTCCGAACTAGCCGGCACCACGGTCGATGCGGTGGAGGCGGAATTTGAATTCAATGGCAAAGAGTACATCCTGGCGGACACGGCCGGTCTGCGGCGGGCGGGTAAGCAGAAGGATGGGGTTGAAGTTCTCTCCGGCTTCAAGACGCGCGATGCCGTTCATAAATCCGATCTTATCCTTCTGGTGATTGACGGCACCCAAGGTCCGTCGCACCAGGATTCGCGCATTATTGAGATGTGCTTGGAAGAGCATAAGGCGATTATCGTCGTGGCCAACAAAACCGATTTGGGCCGTGAACAGCATGAGAATTTTCGTGATTGGTTTCGCGAACGTGTCGAGCGTGAGTTCCATTATTTCTCCGATATTCCTTTGGCCTTCGTCAGCGCCAAGAATGGAACGGGCTTGGAGGAACTGTTCCGCAAGATCGAAGACCTGCGCGAGAAACTGGCGATTCGTATCTCGACGTCGAAGTTGAACAAGTTTTTTACGGAAGTGATCAAGCAGGCGCCGTCGCCGGTGTATAGAACCGAAAACGTGAAGTTTTACTACCTCACGCAGACCAACCAATCTCCGCCGAGCTTTATCGCCTTTGCTAATCATCCCGATGGGGTAACTCCGGCCTATCGCCGCTTTTTGATTCGTAAGATTCAAGAACAGTGGGACTTGAAAGGCGTGCCCATGCGCATTTTCGTTATGAAAAAGGGCGGCGAATAGGTGGGGGATTCCAAGACCACGGTTTTTGGAACGCGCTTTGGATTTTACCTGGTGGCTATTGGCTCGGCCTTTGGCTTGGGAAATCTGTGGCGCTTTCCCTACGTGGCGGTGGAAAACGGGGGCGGCGCTTTCGTGTTGCTCTATCTGTTCTTGGTTTTTTTGATCGGCATGCCTCTGCTGATCGCTGAGCTCGCGCTCGGCAAAATCTCACGCAATTCTTTGATTCCGGCTGTCGGCAAGCTCTTGGGCGAGCGGTACCAGGTGCGCGATATTCGTGAGCGGGTCAGCCAACCGCCGGCGTGGCTGCGGTTGGGGCTAAGGCACTTGGGTGGCTTCAGCATGGCGATCACCATTATCGTGCTGGCTTATTATGCGGTGATCTCCGGTTGGGTGCTGCATTTTCTGATGCAGCTTTTGGTGTCGGCCTTCGATCCCGAAAGGTTTCGTCCCGACGGTGCGCTTAAAGTTTTGCTCGACAACGGTTGGCTGCAGCTGCTGTTGACCAGTGTGCATTTGCTCACCGTCGGCATTATTGTGGCCAAGGATTTGGAGTTCGGTTTAGAAAAATGGGTCGGCTATTGTATGCCGGCTTTTGTGTTGCTGGTGATCGGGTTGGCAGTGAAGTCGCTCAACCTTGAGTCGGCCCACGAGGCTCTGCGCTTTTTGTTTTACCCTGACTTTTCCAAGCTGACCTTGGCTTCCGCCGGGCAGGCCTTAGGCCACGTGCTGTTCACTTTGTCGGTGGGCTTCGGCAGCATGGTGACCTTCGGCAGTTATCTGTCGGAGAAAGCTTATCTGCCGATGGCTGGCTTTCGCGTGAGCACGCTGGATTCGCTGATCTCTTTGTGGGCCGGTGTGATGATTTTTCCGCTGGTGGTGTATGGTGGGCAGGAGTTCTCCGGACCGCAGCTCTTGTTCCAGACCGTTCCTCATCTGGTGAAGCAAATCCCCGGCGGCAATTGGTTCGGTGTCGGCTTTTTCCTCTGCCTATACTTGGCTTCGCTTGGCGCTAGCATTGGTTTGTTTGAAACGGTCGTGGCCAACTGGCGCGAGGCTCGCCGTATGCCGCGGCCGAAGGGCGCTTTTTTGGTTGCGGCTGTGTGTTTCGTGCTGGCCGTGGGGCCGGCGTTGTCGACCAGCGTGCTGAGCAATGTGCGTATCGGTAGTTACGGTTTGTTGGGCTTCTTCGATGCGGCGTTGATCAACTGGTGTTTGCCGATTGCGGCTCTTTTGATCAGCCAAGCGGTGTGTTGGATGTTGAAGCAAGATTTGGTGCGGGCCGAGTTCGTCGACCCGGAACTTCCCGGCAGCGAGCGATTGTTCAAGCATTGGATTTTCGTGCTCCGCTATGTCGTCACGCCCGTCGTGGTACTCGCACTCGTCCTCCAGCTGATCGCCCTTTTCTAACGATTTAACGATTCTAAATGCCTGCTTGCTCAGAGCATCGTGTTGCCCACGGCATCCACCGCAGTCACGGCCATACCGCCATTTCGTCCGGAATTCCGAATTCCGAACCTCAGATCGCGTATATCTCCGGAAATGTTAGCCCCTACCTCAGAAGTTGACGCCGATGATGGCCATTAGAGTGTAGCTGTCGCCGTTGGGGTATTTGCCTGTGCGGCTGTTGTCGATGAATTCCACTTCGGTGTTCTCGTCGTGGAAGTTGACCATTTGGTACATGGCCTGGGCGCCGAAGAACATCTTGTTGCGCATCATAGGGAGCTCGATACCCGCGCCCAGATCGAAGGCCATGGCGCCTTCTTTACCGAAACCCTCAACGCCTTCGATGTTGGTGGTGCGGTCCACGCGTGAGAATCCAGCGATCATGTACGGGTTGAACTTAGCCAAACCCTTCGTCACATTCTGGGTGTTGACGTAGTACTTTACGTCTAAGGCGAAGTTGGTGATACCGATATTGCCGTTGGCGACCGTTCCGCTTTTCGACTTCACGGAAAAAGCGTGGTCGCCGGTGTTGAAGGAGAACTGCAGAGCGAAGCGTAGGTCGAAGAAGTAGCTCAAAAACAGACCGAAAGTGGGCGAAGTGCGGTACATCTCCGATAAGCCGCCGGTCCAGCCGCGCATACCGCCGATAAAGCCCAAAGTCACAAAGCGGCCGTTACGGAAAAAGTTGATGTCGGCCTCTTCCTCTTGCGCCTCTTCAAACTCGGAGTAATCGGCAAACGGGTCGTAGGCATCGTCGGCATCGAACTGGGCCAGGCGCGTGCCTTCCAACAGGCGGTACTGATCGGCCGCGGCCCAGGAGCTATGCGCCGCCACGCCCGCCAGCACCAGGCAAAGTGAGAGTAACTGTGCGGCTTTTCTAAGCACCATATTCGTCATGAATCGCCCTTCAATCGTACACGGGAATCCCTATCCTAAATTAAGCCACAGAAAGGGGGTGAGTTCCAAAAAGAATCACCGCTGTATCGCCTTGAGACAGGCCTCAAAAGGTTGAATTCGCCCAGCCGGTTTGATAGGTATCAGGGCTCTTCCGTACAGAGAGGAAATACCCGGTGATCGATTATAAGCAGGCCGGTGTTGACGTTGAGGCCGGTGACGCCCTGGTGGACTGGCTCAAGTCCAATGCGCCCAAGCGTTGGCCGCACCAGGACCGCCTGGTCGCCGGCATCGGCGGGTTTGCCGCCTTGTTCCGCGCTGATTTCAAAGACTACAAAGAGCCATGCCTAGTGAGCTGCACCGATGGAGTGGGCACCAAAGTAAAGCTGGCCGTGCACTTCGAAAGCTACAAAGAGGTCGCTCAGGACTTAGTCGCCATGTGCGTCAATGACATGGTTTGTGTCGGCGCTAAGCCTCTATTTTTCCTGGATTATTATGCTAGCGGCCGGCTACGCCTGCCGGCCGCCAAGGACTTCCTCGCGGGGGTTCAGGCCTCCTGTGTGGAGTCTGAATGCGCCCTGATCGGGGGCGAGACTGCCGAAATGCCGGGCGTTTACGAGGGCAATGACTTCGATGCGGCTGGATTTTCGGTCGGCGTGGTCGATCGCCCGAAAGCGCTTGGTCCGCACCTGGTCCAACCGGGCTACCGACTCTTGGGTCTGTCGAGCAGCGGTTTTCATAGCAATGGTTTTTCGCTCCTACGCAAAGTGTTCGCGGCCGATTTGGATCAGTGGCGCGAGGTTTTGCTGAAACCCACCGCTCTTTACGTGAAAGTGGTATTGGCGGCTCTTGAACAACAGGGGTTGAAGGCGGTCGCCCATATCACGGGCGGCGGTATGGACAATCTGCCGCGTGTTTTGCCTGAGGGCACGAAGGCGCGGGTCAAGCCATGGCCGGTGCCGGCTCCGTTTTTGGAAGTGAAGAAACGCTCGGGCATGAGCTGGTCGCAGATGCTCACCACGTTGAATTGTGGCGTGGGCATGGTGTGGGTAGTCAGCCCTGAATCCTTCGAAAGTTTAAGCAAGATCGTTGTGCAACACGGCTTTAAAGCCTTTGACCTCGGCACTGTTGAAAAGGCAGAGGCCGGGCAGGAAGCGGGTTGGGAGTTGACCGATCCGTCATGGGAGGGGCTCGACCTGTGATTCCATGGGAAGTGAATCTGGTCACCGCCTTCGGCCGTGGCGAAACCCTCGCCCAGCAACTGCAAAACAATGCCTTTCATGTGCGTGTGCTCGATTTCACCGCCGCCTTTCCGCGTGAATACTTGCGTGGGCCTGGTCCGTTTCCGATTGCTAATGAAGTGAGTGGAGCGGAGGCCAAGACTTTCTTGGCGGAGAGTGAAAAGCTCGAGCGTGGCTTGGCTTTCTGGTTGCCCGATGGGCCGCTGGAGCTGAACAGCGCGATGACTCCGTTTTACGCCGAGACGCGCGCCGATGTAAAAGCCCTGCACCATCCTGTCGCCGAATTTAAAAACGATTGGTTACGCCGTTTTCTGCTGCAGTGGGCATCGCCACTGCATATGGAGTCGTGGGCTTTGGAAACGCGCTCCATGTTTCCCTTTGATTCTGAACTCGGCTTGATTCCGTCTTACGAAGAAAAACAAGTGATGACCTTTGAGCGTTTTCAAGCGCAGGGCCATCCGGTGATTTCTTGTCAGACGATTGAGGATGTGGGCATCGATGGTTCACGCTTGGCCGAGATCGTCGTCAGCGCTGGGCAGAGCATGGCCTATGGCGCCGATCAATGGATCTGGTGTCTCTCTTCGCGCGAAACCGAAATGCTCAATGCTGAAATCGCCGAGCAGATTTTCAATCGCGGCATCTGGCGGCCCGAGTGGTCGTGGGTGTCGTTCCATGCGGCCTGCGAAGCGGGGCCCTGGCTAGATGGATTCCCTGGCTACATGGTGGTGATCGGCGATGTGTTTTTACCCTGGGTGTACGCCAACAGCGTGATTGTTCGCCGCACGCAGGGCGATAACTTCCAGATGTGGATGAAGGTGCCGAGCAAAACTTTGGGCGATGCGGACCAGCGCCGGCGCTGGTCGATGGAAGCGGAGACACTGTTGAACTCGCGCCTGTCGTTGGCCAAGTGGAATGTGGACAGCGCTCAGTGGGGCATTTGCCCGCATTCGCCCGTTTTTGAAGCGCACCATAAAGATTGGGGCGCACCGGCTTGGAAGAATTTCGAATGGATCGCGCCCGAGCGCTTAGAGCGCCTGGATATGGGCGCGCGCTTGGAGCGCGAAGCCGATTGCTTTGTGCGTTTGGAGCAATGGCGTAACGATCAAATCAAGAAGCAAGGAGCCTCGAGTGATAGCTCGGTACACGCGCCCTGAGATGGGTGCTGTCTTTACTCCGGAAGCCCGCTTTCAGTGTCTGCTGGAGGTTGAGGTGGCGGTGGCGCAGGCCCAAGCCCGGCTTAAAATTATTCCGGAAAAAGCGGCCAAAGAGATCAAAGCCAAAGCTAAATTCTCCGTCGCTCGTATCGATGAGATCGAAAAAACCACCAAGCACGATGTGATCGCGTTTGTATCTTCCGTCGCCGAGAATGTGGGGCCCAGTGGTCGTTACCTGCATTACGGGATGACGAGCTCGGATGTACTCGACACCGCTTTGAGTCTGCAGGTGCAAAAGGCCGCTAAGATTTTGTTCACGCGCTTTGATCGTATGGAAATGGCGCTCAGCAAGCTGATCGAGCGTCATTCGCACACGCTCAGCGCGGGCCGCACCCACGGCATGCATGCAGAGGCCACCACTTTTGGTTTTAAAATGGCGGGTCACCTGGCCGAGTTCCGCCGCACTCGCGCGCGTGTAGAGCGCGCCGTCGATCAATTGCGGGTGGTGAAGTTGAGTGGTGCGGTCGGCACCTACTCCACCCAGCCTCCGGAAGTGGAGCGCCTGGTGGGCGAGGCTTTGGGACTTACGCCCGAGACTTTGGCCACGCAGGTGGTGCCGCGCGATCGCCATGCCGAGCTGATGTGGACTTTGGCCATGACCGGTGCGGCCATTGAGCGTCTCTCGGTCGAGATGCGCCACTTGCAGCGCACCGAGGTCGGCGAGGTGATTGAGAGTTTCACGCCCGGCCAAAAAGGCTCAAGCGCGATGCCGCACAAAAAAAACCCGATCAGTGCGGAAAACCTTACGGGACTAGCGCGGATCTTGCGCGCCAATGCGGGAGCGGCTTTGGAAAACGTCGCGCTCTGGCATGAGCGGGATATCTCACACTCGTCCGTTGAGCGCGTGATCGTGCCCGACAGTTTTATTCTGGCCGACTATGCTCTAGATCGTTTGGCCGGGTTGCTCGAGGGTCTTTATGTCGATAGCGAGCGTATGAAGCGCAATATGAATCTGTCACAGGGGCAGCTGTTCAGCAGTCAAGTGTTGTTGGCCATGATTGACCGCGGGTTGCTGCGCGAAGAGGCTTACAAAATCGTTCAGCGCGTATGCCATGATCTGGAACCGGGTGACTCCTTGGAAGACCGCTTGATGGCTGATCCGGAAGCTAGCCGCTACGTCGACAAAAAAATTCTACGCGCCATCTTTTCTGGCGAAACCCAGAAAAAACGCATCGATTCCGTGTTGGGTTCTATTTTGAAAGGCGGACGTGGTGGTGCGGCCACAACGGGACGCCCGGCAAAAGGTGCTCGCCGCGAAAGGCTGAAATGGAAAAAGTAAAAGGCGAACTGCTGTACGAGGGTAAGGCCAAGAAGATGTACGCCGTTAGAGGGCGTCCGCAGGAGGTGTGGGTGGAGTACAAAGACTCTCTCACGGCTTTCAATGCTCAGAAGACGGGAAGTTTTAGCGGCAAAGGTGCGATCAACGCGCAGATCACAGCTTTGTTGTATCAACGCCTGAAGGACAACGGCATTCCCACGCACATTATTGAGAACATCAACGACCACGAGATGATCTGCGAAAAACTGCGCATCATCCCGCTGGAGGTTGTGACCCGTAATCGTTTGGCCGGCTCAACCGCGAAGAAGCTCGGTAAAGAGGAAGGCACGCCCTTGCGCGCGCCGCTCGTCGAATTTTACTACAAGGACGATGCGCTGGGTGATCCGTTTATCAGCGACGATCAGGCCATGTTGATGGGAGCGGTGGAGAACCGCCAAGACCTGGAAGTTTTGAAAACCAAAGCTTTGGCCATCAACAAAGTGCTGCGGGCCGAATTTGAAAAGGCCGGTCTGGAACTTGTGGATTTCAAACTGGAGTTCGGCCGCAATGATCGCGGTGAGATCGTGTTGGCCGATGAAGTCAGCCCGGACACCTGCCGTCTGTGGGACTTAAAGACCGGAGAGAAATTAGACAAAGACCGTTTCCGCCGCGATCTGGGGCGGGTCGAAGAGAGTTATCAAGAGGTTCTTCAGCGACTGAAGGAGAAGAGCAAATGAAAATTGGCGTAAAGATTCTACCGAAGAACGAAGTTTTGGATACGCAAGGCCGGGCTGTTGAAGGTACGTTGCGCGCGCATAATCGCAGCGTGGAGCAGTGCCGGGTCGGCAAGTACGTGCAACTCGAAATCCCTGAGACTGACGAGAGCAAGGCTTTGGCGCGCGCCAAAGAGATCACCGAGTTCGTGTTGTATAATCCCTTGATCGAAACCTTTGAATTGGAAGTGGTGAGACGGTGAGCAAGCCTGTAGGCATCGTCCGCTTTCTCGGCACCAACTGCGACCGCGATGTGTGGGAAGCCGTTGAGAACCTCGATCTGACGCCGCAGTGGTTGTGGCACGCCGACACGTTTACTCCGGACGACTACTCGGCCTTTGTGGTGCCGGGCGGGTTCAGCTACGGCGATTACTTGCGCTGCGGAGCTTTGGCGGCTAAGTCGCCGGTGATGCAGAGTTTGAAAGAGGCTGCGGAAAAGGGCCTGCCGGTCTTAGGAATCTGCAACGGCTTTCAGGTTTTGTGTGAGGCCCAGCTTTTGCCGGGCGCTTTGGTGCGTAATGAAGGCCGTAAGTTTGTCGACAAATGGGTCGAGCTTAAGCTTGAGAACAGCAACGCCTGGAGCAATCTTGAGCGGGGTGCAAAGATCCGTCTGCCGGTGGCGCACGGTGAAGGGCGCTTTTATGTGGAGCCGGCCGAGCTTACGCGTATGAAAGAGCGCGGTCAGATCTGGTGGACATACGCTTCGGAAAACCCCAACGGCAGTGTGGAGAACATCGCTGGCGTGAGCAATATCCAGAAAAACGTGTGTGCTTTGATGCCGCATCCAGAGAGAGCCATGCATGAGTGGATGGGCGGCGATGACGGGCGAGCCATTATGGGCGCGCTATTGAGGGCATAATGACCGAACAGGAATTGGCCGACAAATTAAAGAAGTACCGACTGTCGCGCGGTGAATACGGCATGATGCAAAAGCTGCTCGGCCGTGATCCGCAAGGTGTGGAATGGGCGCTGTTTTCCGCCCTGTGGAGTGAGCACTGCTCTTACAAGAGCTCGCGCGTGCACTTGAAGAAATTCGCGTTCCGCTCCTCACGCGTTTTGCAGAGCATGGGTGAGAACGCCGGCGTGATCGATCTTGGTCATGGCGAAAAGGTGGCGTTCAAAATGGAAAGCCACAATCACCCGAGCTTTATCGAGCCTTACCAAGGGGCGGCCACCGGCGTGGGTGGTATCTTGCGCGATATTTTCACCATGGGCGCGCGTCCCATCGCTTTGGCCAACTATCTGTGCTTTGGTCGTCCGCAGGCCGAGCGCATGAGCGCCATCGTGGATGGCGTGGTGGCCGGAATCTCGGGTTACGGCAACTGTGTCGGTGTGCCGACGGTGACGGGGCAAACCGAGTTTCACGAATCCTATGACAAAAACGTTTTGGTCAATGCGCTGGCGGTGGGTTTGTTCACAGAGAGCGATCCGATTGTCACTTCCAACGCGCGCGGCGTGGGCAATTTGGTGGTCTACGTGGGTGCGAAGACCGGCCGCGACGGTGTGCATGGGGCGAGTATGGCCAGCGAAGCTTTCGGAGAGGACTCGGCAAGCAAACGTCCGACGGTGCAGATCGGGGATCCGTTTTACGAGAAGCTTTTGATTGAGAGCTGCTTGGAAGTGATGAAAGAAAACCTTGTGGTGGCCATTCAGGATATGGGGGCTGCAGGGATCACGAGCTCGAGCTTTGAGATGGCGGCCAAAGGTGGCGTGGGTCTGCGTCTGCACTTGGATCAGGTGCCGCTGCGCGACTCTTCGGTGGGGCCGGAAGAGATTCTGCTCTCCGAGAGCCAAGAGCGCATGTTACTTGTGTGCGAACCGAAGAAGCTCGAAGCCATTCAAGAGGTTTTCCATCGTTGGGGCTTAGATGCTTCGGTGCTTGGTGAAGTGATCAAAGGTCCTGAGATTGAGTTGTTCTGGAAGAAGGATCTGATTTGCAAGATCGACCCTAAGCTTTTGACCGATCACGCGCCCATGTATGAACGCCCCTATGAACCGTGGGTGCCCAAACGTAAGCGTGACGCGCTAGAGACCACTGCGCTTAAACTTGAAGAACTCTTGTCTTCTGCCGAAGGCTGTTCGCGGCGCTGGATCTATCAGCAGTACGATCAGCGTGTGGGGGCGAAGACGGTACGCGATTGTGACGATAGTATCGCTATTCAGCGCTTGCCGTCTGGTCGTGGCCTTGGTTTGGTGTTGGGATGCCGTCCGTCGCTGATGCGTGTGGATGCTCAGCTCGGCGGTTACGATGCGGCCTTTTATCCGTCTCTTGAGCTGGCCGCAAAAGGCTTTCAACCGTTGGCGCTGACCGACTGTTTGAACTTCGGCAATCCGGAGAAGCCCGAGATCATGGGTGAGTTTGTGGCGGCGGTGGAAGCTCTGGCTGATGCCAGCAAGCTGATGAATGCGCCTGTGATCAGCGGCAACGTCAGCTTCTACAATGAAACCTTAAACCGCAACATCACGTCCACGCCGGCCACCGGTGTGGTGGGGCTGCGCGATTCGATTGAAGGCATTCCGCGCTCGCAGTTTGTGAATGACGGTGACGAGATCGTGCTGTGGCGTTTGCCGGCGGTGAAATTCACCAGTGATCAGTTCGGGCGTGAGGCCGCCTTCAGTGGTGCGCTCGATCCCGAAATGACCAGCCGCTGGTTGATGGAAGTGTTCCAGATGGGTTTATCCAAACACGTGAGCGCAAGCCGTGTGGTGGGTAAATTTGGTTTAGGCTATGCGCTCTATCGCATGTGCGGTGAGGAGTTGGGCGCCAAAGTCGCGACCGGCGCGTGGGCCGAGGCGCCTGGCGATTTCTATCAAGAACGGTTATACGAAGTGCTCCTCAGTGGGCCTGCCGGGCTGCTGGAAGAAGTGACCCCGCGGGCGGGACGTACGGGATCTGAAGCTTGGAAAATTGGAACGGTGACCAAAGGTGTGTTGAGCTTGGGCTCAGACACCAAAGACCTTAAAGGATTGCATGAGCTTTACAGAAGCGGATGGAGAAAACATTTCCCCGGGCTTTCATGAAGAGTGCGCGGTGTTCGGCGTTTGGGGTGATCCTGAAGCCGCACGCATGACGTACTTAGGCCTGTATGCTCAACAGCATCGTGGCCAAGAGTCTTCGGGAATCGTTTCGCTGCACGATAAGCAGCATATCGTCCACAAAGGCATGGGCCTGGTTGGTGACGTGTTTCAAGAGTCTGACCTGAATCGTCTTTCAGGCGCGGCGGCCATTGGTCACAATCGCTACTCCACGACGGGCGCAAGTCTGCAGTACAATATCCAGCCGCTATCGGCCCATTTGCTCAATGGCCCGGTGGCGGTCGCCCACAATGGCAATATCGTGAATGCGCATGATCTGCGTGAGGAGTTGAAGACCCAAGGGGCTATCTTTCAGGGCACCAACGACACTGAGTGCTTGCTGCACATGTTGGCGCGCATTCCGTCCAATGACATCGTTGGTTGTTTGAAAGAGGCTTTGCCCAAATTGGTGGGCGCTTATTCTTTGGTGTTGTTGACCGATGACCGTCTGGTGGCGGCGCGCGATCCTTATGGATTTCGTCCCCTTGTTTTAGGCCGCCGTCCTCTTGGTGACGGCAGTTTCTCATGGGTGGTGGCTTCCGAGACTTGTGCCTTTGATTTGATCGGCGCCAAACTGGTGCGCGAGATTGAACCGGGTGAGTTGGTGTGGTTCGACCAAAATGGCGAGCATCGCGAACGTATTCCCGGTGACACCAAACGCATGGCCAAGTGTGTGTTTGAGCATGTGTACTTTGCACGGCCGGATTCACAAGTGTTTGGTTTGAGCGTGTATGAATCGCGCAAACGCATGGGTGAAATGTTGGCGCGCGAGAACAAGGTTGATGCCGATATCGTTGTTCCTGTTCCGGACTCAGGCGTGCCGGCGGCTCTCGGTTATTCACGCGAGAGTGGAATTCCTTTTGAGCTCGGGATCATTCGCAATCATTATATCGGTCGTACGTTTATTCAACCTAGCCAGAGCATTCGCAGTTTCGGCGTGAAGATTAAACTCAATCCGCAGAGCGAAGTGCTTAAGGGCAAGCGCGTGGTTGTGGTGGACGATTCTTTGGTGCGCGGAACAACGAGCCAGAAGATCATTCGTTTGATTCGTTCGGCCGGCGCGAAAGAGGTGCATTTTCGTATCGCTTCGCCGCCCACCACGGGGCCTTGTTATTATGGCGTCGATACGCCGGGCAAATCGCAGCTGATCGCCGCGCAACACACGCTGGATGAGATCCGTGAATTCATCGATGCGGACTCTTTGGCCTACTTGACCACGCAGGGAATGATGCAAGCCGTACGTGGTGATGAGAAGGAATTCTGTGCCGCGTGCTTTGACGGCAAATACCCAACACCCACCGACGCGTTGGCGGCGCAATAGGTTTCAGATGGACCGTCGCTGCTTTGGAAAGTGAAGTCGCCGGTCCTAGTCGCATGAGACTTTAGCTACCCGTTTTTAGCGACAATCGCGCAGGCGGCCGTCTAGGCAGGCGGAGCGCATGCGTTTAGAGATCAATCCCCAGATATCCGTGTGCTGAGATTGAATGCCGTTGGCGCGAGCACTGGCGCCGGCTGTACCGCGCGCCCCCTGATAGTGACTGCCATTGGGTAGGTATTCGGAGAGGGGAATATTTGCGCCGGCGCTGCCCGCAGGGCGAATCGCACCGCCCGTTCCGGCCCCCGACGGGGTGTCTCCGCGCTGCATCCGCAGGCGATCGTTGAGTTCAGCATAGTTTGTATCGGCCGAGGCCGGTGCGCGCCGCGTGCCTAGAGCTTGCGACTCTGCCGTCGTCCATCCTTCGTTTGGAACCTGCGCAACAGGAGTGTTGGTAGCGCCCGCCGACGGAGCTCCACGGTTGGCAATGGGCGCTTGTACCCATGCGCCGGTGCTGTCGCGACGAAGGCCCGTGTTGCCGCTTCCAACAACTTGTCCCCGGGCTGCTGAGCCGTTGACAAAAGCGCCCTGTCCACGCGCCGTCGGAGCATAGGAAGAGTCTGTCTGTGTGGCCGTGCTCTTTGTCGCACTTGTCGCCCCACTCTTCTTGCCATCACCACCGGTAAGAGCTTGGTAAAGTCGCTGTGCATGCGCCAAGTTGCTATTCATCCCCGTGGAGGGAAGGCCCATCATTCCCTGAGGCAGACCTTGCGACTGAGCCCAACGATTGGTGCTGGTCTCTGGCATTGCATCGCCTTGGGCGCGTGCTTGATTTGCTCCCGCATTGTTGCCCGTGTTTGAAGTCGAGGCTGGAGTCATCCCGTTGGCGCTGTTTTGCCCCGGTATAGTCGAAACATTGCCGACGGGGAGAGAATCTCCGCCGCCGCTTGAGCCGCCACCATAGGAGCCATCGTATAAACCACCGCCGCGTGAGCCGCCGGCCGTGATTTCACCATCGCCCTTCGAAGGTCGCGTCGATTGTTGATCGCCGCTTTGCTGGGCGATCGTGTCGGATTCCTTCCTCGCCTCATCGGCTTCATCCTTGGCTTGATGCACGGGTCTTTGCCGGCTGTACTGGGCAAAGCAAGATTGCATTTCGCGATCAAAGCGGGCGGAGTCCGACAGACAGCTCTCGCCCGTACACTCGCTGATAAACTGAATGCGCAACTCTCCGCATCGGCGATGGCAAGAGGTCGCCGATTCCCGACAGGTTTTGATCTGCGCCTCGGCTTCGTTGGCGATGCCTTCCATCAGTTTAGAATTAGCTTTGGCGATCTTGTGCGCACTCAAGCCGCTGACGTCTTGACCGGCGCCGCTACCCACCGCTTTGGGCTTACAAGTGCGAGCAGTATTGGCGAGCTCATCTTGGCAGGCGCTCAGCGTTCTCTGCAGTAAGGATTCACTGCCATTGTTGGGCTGAATTCCCGTCGCGCCTTGCTCGGGAGCCGAGGGCCAATTGTCATTGGCCGCAGGCGGCGGCGGGGCTGAGGATGTGTAAGCTTCAGTGGCATGTAGTGAGGTCACACAAAGAAGAGACACCAGGACGCTAAAAATCATGTGGGGACGCATGAGGTTTAGTCTAACAGCGCCGTGAATGTGAACCGAGTGGCAAGAGACAGTTGTTTCACAATGAGACGCAGTAGCTGGCCCCTTCGGGCCAGCTACTGGTGTAAATGCCAGTCACGCTCGGTAATAAGCCGGGCTCCGCGGCGATAGGTCAGGTAAGAGTAAGTCCAATTCCATAAAACCAACGCTCGATTGCGAAAGCCGATCAGATAGTAAATATGAATCAACAGCCACATCAGCCAGGCCACAAAACCGCTGACCCGCAGCCGCCCGATCATGGCCACGGCCCGTTTACGGCCGATCGTGGCCATCGTGCCTTTGTCCCAGTAACTGAATTTTTCCCTCTCTCGGCCGTCGATATCACGGCGGATTTGGCGGCCGACGAAACGACCTTCTTGCATCGCGATCGGTGCCAGTCCGGGGAGTGGCTGGCCCCTCTCATCTTTGACATGGGCTTGATCACCCACCACGAAAATGTTGGGGAAGTGGGGCAGTGCCAAGCTCGCATCGACCACCACGCGTCCCGCTTTGTCGAGTTCACTACCGAGCTGCGCATTTAAAGGCGAAGGTTTAACCCCAGCAGCCCAAATCACCGTCTTGGCAGGAATAAAACGATCAGCCGTTCGCACGCCTTCGGCATTCACCGAAGTCACTCGTGTGTTGACCGCAGTTTCAACGCCGAGACTGCGCAGGTCGCGCTCCGCCCGCTCGCTCAACTCATCCGGAAAAGCCGAGAGAATGCGTGGGCCAGCCTCGATCAAAATCACGCGCGTATGACTGGGGTCGATATGGCGAAAATCTTGCGCCAACGTAAAGCGCGTGATCTCGCCCAAGGCTCCGGCCAGCTCCACTCCCGTAGGGCCACCCCCGACGATCACAAAGGTCAGCCACGGGGCGATCGTGGACTTGTCGCGCTCCGCTTCGGCCCGTTCAAAGGCCACCAAAACGCGACGGCGGATTTCCGTCGCTTGCTCCAGAGTTTTCAAGCCCGGCGCGAAGTCTTCCCATTCGTTATGGCCGAAATAGGAGTGTTCCGAACCGCAGGCCAAAACCAAATAGTCGTAGGAGAATTCGCCCTGATCGGTAATCAGCTTGTTTTCTTGCGGTCGCACTTCGCGCACATCGGCCATCAACACGCCGACGCGCGGGAAACGGCGGAAGATGCTACGAATGGGGAAAGCGATTTCAGCCGGGCTAAGGCCGGCCATGGCGACTTGATAAAGCAGAGGTTGAAATAAGTGATGGTTGCGGCGATCAAGAACCAGCACGTCGACGTCTTCATCGCGGGCTAAAATCTTAGCGGCGTTGATCCCGCCGAATCCACCCCCGACAATGATGACTTTCTTTGCCATACTATGCTCTCCGACACTTCACCTTGTAGTGGATATCGCCGCCGCGGATCTCTAAGATTTCGCCGTTCTTCACCGGGCCGACTCCTTCGGGCGTGCCGGTAAAAAGAAGATCACCGTCCCGTAAGGGGAACCAGCGCGCCACGTCTTTCAAAAGCTCATCAGGCTTCCAGCGCATATCGCGGCCGTGACCAGTCTGGCGGGCAATTCCATCCACTGCCAAGGCGAAGGGGATATCCAAAACAATCTCCAAATTGGAAAGCGGGCGCCAGGGGCCGACAACGCAAGCGTTTTGAAATGTCTTGGCCTTTTCCCAGGGTTGGCCGGCCTTCTTCAAGCGCCCCTGCAAATCCCGTAAGGTCATATCCAAACCAAAAGTGTAATGCGTAAAATAAAACTGCGAACCATGTTGGCTAAGCCGCAAAACCAACTCCAACTCATGGTGCAACTCACCACCATGCTCGGGCCATTCCACCTCCGCATAGTCGTCTTTCATTTCAAACAGTGTGCTGGGCGGTTTCAAAAAATACAGCGGCTCTTCCGGAACCGCATCGC
This sequence comes from Bdellovibrionales bacterium, assembly GCA_019637855.1. GTDB lineage: Bacteria > Bdellovibrionota > Bdellovibrionia > Bdellovibrionales > UBA1609 > JALHOQ01. The sequence goes on along the minus strand of JAHBUX010000003.1, from coordinate 147,522 downwards.
CCAACTCCTGCGCATGCTTCAAATAGTTTTTGCCAACACAAATCAGCTTGTCCATAGACACGGTTTAACAAGGCGCGTATCGTAAAGGTACCAGTTTCCTTTTTGGAATGCGAAGCGACACCGGACGTGGTTGCAAAACGAAACTGCTCGAGGGGAGCCATGTTTTTACAGCCCTTACAAGAAGGCGATATCGTCGATATTGTGGCGCCGGCAAGTCGTTGTTCGAATCTCGAATTGCGGAACGGACTAAAGGCGCTAAGAGCGCTGGGTTTAGTGCCGCGTGTGCCGAAAAACCTATTTGCGCCTTCGCTGTTGTTCGCCAATTCAGATGCCGTCCGACTGCGCCAGTTGCAAGCGGCACTTAAGGCTCCCGATAGCAAAATGATCTGGTGTGTGCGTGGCGGCTATGGCTCGCTAAGACTGTTGCCCGCCTTGCACAAGATGTCGCGCCCGAAGCACGCGAAGATCGTGCTCGGTTATAGCGATATCACCACTTTGCACAGCTTTTTGAATCAAGAATGGAAGTGGCCGACCTTGCACGGCCCACTGCTCGATCGTTTGGGGCGGGGAGCGATGTCGGCCGGCGAGCGGCGCGAACTCTTGAGCCTGCTCTTTGGCCGGAACACGCACACGCAGTTTAAAAATCTAAAAGCGCTCAACCGCGCCGCCCATGTCGAGAGGACGATTCGCGGTCGCATTCTTGGCGGCAATATGGCGGTTCTGCAATCCTCACTAGGCACCCCTTCGCAGCTCAAAAGCAAAGGTCATATCCTCTTCTTTGAAGACACAGGCGAACGCCCGCATCGGGTGGATCGCATGTTGACCCAATTCGAACAAGCGGGCTGGTTTAAAAACGCGCGGGCCGTGGTGTTCGGTCATTTCCTGTTGAGTGACCCGAAGGACCGCCGTCAGTTGTGGAGCGATGTCATCCCGCGCTTTGCCGAGGCCCAACGCTTGCCGGTTTTGGCCGGCCTCAAAGTGGGCCACAATTCAAAACAGCAGTTTCCGCTGCCGTTTTATACGCCTTCGGTGCTGCGTATGGGACGTAAGCCTGAGCTGGTCGTGGAGTCAGGTATTAGCCCTGTTGGCGAGCTTTAATTCTTTGCTCAAGACCTGCCGACAGCTTGGACCAAAAGTGCTCATCGCGCTGAGGTTCGTTACGCATTAAATCTTGCGCGAATTTGAGATCGTCCTCGTTAAACACCGTGTGCCGGTGATTGGCGTGCAGGGGAATACCGAGCGGAAGTAGCACGCGCTCCCATTGAAATTGCACGCCCGGATCACACTTACCGCGGTGACCGGCAATCTGCTCATGCCCGATGATACGGCTGGGTTGTTTGAGAATCGCAAAGCGTTGCACTAGAGCTTTGAGCAGCTCTTCTAAAGCCGCATATTGTGCGTCGGTGTAAGGAAACAAGTTGCCGTTCAAGTTGACGATCTCGATGCCAATGGAATTGGCATTGAGTGCCGTGTGCTGTGTACCATCGATGGTCAAAAAGCTCTCTCCGGCGTGAGCGCCTTTCTTTACTGGTCCTGTTAAAAAACCGCCTAGGTCATACACCGTGCCGTCCGTATCCAAAACAAAGTGCGCACAGACTTTGCGAGCAGGGTCGCCAAAGATATCCATCGTGCGGCGCAGGTCGGCGGCCGTGTAATGAAGCACCACAAACTCGACGGGAATGAGGTCCGGCGAAAAATTAGGGCTGCTATAACGATTAGACACTTGCATGAGAAAAGTATGACAGTTTTGCCGGTTGCCCTCAAGCGCACTGAAGCCTTAAGATTGACCTCATGAGCACATTGAAGCAAGGCGCCCATATTCACCTGATCGGTATCTGCGGAACAGCGATGGCCTCACTGGCCGGAATTCTTAAAGACCTAGGTTACAAAGTGACGGGAAGCGATCAAAACGTGTACCCGCCGATGTCCACCCAGCTCGAAAAGCTGGGCATTCCCATTCAATTGGGATTCAAGAAAGAGAATTTGAACCCGCGTCCAGATTTGGTGATCGTCGGCAATGTGGTTTCGCGCAGCAATCCGGAAGTGGAGGCTTTGCTCGCCAGCGATATCGCTTACACCAGCCTGCCGAAAGCCATGGGTGAGTACGCCATCGGCACGCGCGAGAGCTTTGTGATCGCCGGCACCCACGGCAAGACCACCACCACGTCCTTAATGGCGTGGATCACCGACAGCGTGGGTTTGCGGGCGGGCTTTTTGATTGGCGGGATTCCGCTGAACTACGGCCAGTCTTTCCGCGCTCCGCAAGGCAACGCCTTTGTGATCGAGGGCGACGAGTACGACACGGCTTTCTTTGATAAAGTTCCTAAGTTTATTCACTATCGCCCTAAGCACGTGATTTTGACTTCGGTGGAATTCGATCACGCCGACATTTACAAAGATCTCGAACACGTAAAGTCGGCGTTTAAACAGTTGCTGCAGCTGATTCCCGAGGATGGCACGTTGGTGTATCACGCCGACGATGAGAACATCGTCAGCCTGTTGCCGTTTTGCAAAGCCAAACGGCAAATTGGCTATGGGTCGAAAAACGGCGACTACCGCATGACTGAGCGTGAGGTGATGCAGGGGCGCAATCAGTTCACCGTGCTTAAAGGTCAAACGCGCGTCGCCGATCTGGCGCTTAAGATTTTTGGTGAGCATAATTCGCTCAACGCTCTGGCTGTGTTCGCCTTGGCCGATGCGCTGAACTGGCCGCACAGCAAGATCTTGCAGGCCTTTGCGGATTTCAAAGGCGTGAAGCGCCGGCAAGAGCACTTGGGTGATATCAAGGGCATCACGGTGTTCGAGGATTTCGCCCATCACCCGACAGCGGTGGATCTCACCCTTCGCTGCATGCATGAGCGTTATCCCGGTCGCCGCGTGATCGGTGTGTTTGAACCGCGCTCGGCCACTTCACGTCGTAAAGTGTTTCAAGACGAGTACGCCAAAGCTTTCGCGCAGGCGGATGTGGTGTTTATCGCCCAGCCCTTTGACCAGTCGAAGATCGATGCCGGCGACCGATTCTCCACCGATCAATTGATTTCCGAGCTGCGTGGCAAAGGCAAAGTCGCCGAAACGGCGCCCGATGTGCCTGGACTCTTGTCGCAGTTGTCAAAGACGGCCAAGTCAGGCGACGTTATTTTGATTATGAGCAACGGTGGTTTCGACGGCATTTATCAAAAGCTGCTGCAGCAACTAGGCGAGTAGTCTTTTAGCGGCACTGGACCTTGCTTTGAGACGAGCTTTTCCCGATAAGAAAGGCATGATCTCACTCAAGAAAACAGCAACGATGTCGCCTCTGCAAAACGTCCTCGACACCCTAGATGCGGTGATCTTGGGCAAACCTGAACAAGTTCGCCTGTCCCTGGCTTGCGTGCTCGCCCGCGGTCACCTTTTGGTGGAGGATGTGCCCGGTGTGGGCAAGACCACTCTCGTGCGTAGCCTCGCCAAGGTGCTAGGACTTGATACCAAACGAGTTCAGTTTACCAACGATCTTTTGCCGGCCGATATTCTTGGCACGTCGATATTTGATTCGGGCTCGCACACTTTTAAATTCCACCCAGGGCCGGTGTTCACCAATGTGTTGATCGCCGATGAGCTCAATCGCGGAACGCCGCGCACGCAAAGCGCTTTTTTGCAGGCGATGGAAGAGCGTCGCGTGAGCCTGGACGGAAACACCCGCGACCTGCCGCTACCGTTTTTTGTGGTGGCTACGCAGAACCCGCGCGAGCAGATCGGCACCTATCCGCTGCCCGAATCCCAGCTCGATCGCTTTCTTGTGCGCATCCATATGGGTTTTCCCTCGCCGCAACATGAGCTTGAACTCTTACGCGGAAATCGCAAAAAGGAAGACGAGATCCCTTCGCTACTTAGTCATACCGATGTGCTGACTCATCAAGAGGCGGTCACTCGCATTCATGTTTCCGAAGTGATTCTGAAGTATGTGCAGCGCCTACTGACGCAAAGTCGCACCTTGCGCTCGGATTTCTCCGGTCTCTCGCCGCGCTCAGGCCTGGCTCTTCTGGCGGTGTCGCAAGCGTGGGCCTATCTGGCCGGCCGCGATTTCGTGATGCCGGAGGATGTGCAAGCCGTGGGTCCGTGGGTGATCAATCATCGCATGCGTTTGCCGTCGAACACGGCCTTCGATAAGTCCAAGGAGTTTATCCTCAGCCTGCCGGTGGAGTAAGCATGCTTGAAGGTGTGCGCCGTCGCTTAGTGCGAGAAAACCGCATTTACATTATGCCCAGTCCGCGCGGGTTTCTCTTTCTTGGCGCGGTGGTCGTTATGATTTTGACGGCGGCCACCTACGGGAACAACCTGATTTTTATTCTCGCCTTTATTCTGTTCGCGCTCTTTGTCGTCTCCATGCTGCAAACGCATTACAACTTAAAAGGCGCGCGCCTTGAATTCGCGGGTGCCGACGAAGCTTTTGAGGGCGAACCGCAATCGTTGCTGTTTCATCTGACCCAAAAGCGTTCGCGCTTGAAGCGTGGACTTGAGATCCGCACGCGTTCAAAAACCTTCCGTACGCTCTCTGAGCGGCGTGAAGACATTTTGCCCGAGGAGCAAGTGAAGGCGGCGCGCATTGAAGTCTTGGCCTGGCGACGCGGGGTCCATGCCTTGCCCGAAGTGATTTTAGAGACTTATTTTCCACTCGGTATGTTCCGGGCTTGGAAGATCTTTCGCCCGCAGGGCACGCTGATTGTCTATCCGCGCCCGGAAGGGGATGTGAAGCTGACCTCCGTGCATTCGGAGCACGGTGAAGAAGAGACGGGACTGCGCACCACGCCCGATGGCGATTTTGGCGAACTTAAGAACTATCAAGTGGGTGAGTCTTATCACCAGATCGCCTGGAAGCATTACGCCCGAACCGGCGATCTCTATAGCAAAGTGCACTGGGGCGCGGAACACAAACACTATGATTTGAAGTGGTCTCCCGGTCGTGATCCCGAGCAGTACTTAAGGCAGTTGAGCCGTTGGGTGATGAATGCTCTGGAGGAAGACGCGTCCTTTGAACTGGAGACGCCCGATAGCAAAGTCGAGCCGGGTCGTGGAATGGAGCAAGCCAAGGCCTGTTGGCGCGCCTTGGCCGCAGTGCCCAGGCAGCAAGGCAAGAGCGCATGAGTGAAAAGGGTTTAAAGCACCTCACTCTGCCGTTGATCTTGTTGGTGGGAATCAACGTTCTGCCCAGCATTTATCTACGCCCGCTATGGTCGGTGATTTTCTGTTCGGTTTTGCTCGGTTACCGTTTGTGGCTGCACCTGATCGACGCCAAGATGCCGCCCCGTCCGTTGATGGTGGTGATCCAGCTGACTGTCGCCGTGGCGATTTGGCAGCATTACACCTCGTTCTTTGGCGATGAAGCGGCGGGCACGTTCCTCACGCTGCTGACCTGTCTTAAGGTTTATGAGCTTAGAGCGAAGCGCGATTACTTTATCACGGTCGTTCTGTGTTTCTTGGTGTTGATGAGCGCTCTGTTGCTCGATCAAACCCTGGTGATGACACTGTTCTTGTTGGCCGATTTGATTTTGCTGACCACCTATATGTTTGCGCTCGAAGAAGAGGCGTGGCGGTGGAAGGGTTGGAAAACCAGTTTGCGTCCGGCCCTGGTGTTGACGGCCAAGGCCTTGCCGCTAATGGCTGTGATCTTCATCTTGTTCCCACGTTTTTCCACGGGTTTCGGCACAGGTCCCAATGTGCAGGCCAAGACCGGGGTGACGGATTCGCTCAAACCGGGTTCGGTATCGAACCTTATTGATTCCGATGAGCTTGTTTTTCGTGCCACTTTTCTGGACGGCATGATGCCGCCACGACAGTCGTTGTATTGGCGGGGAGCTGTGCTGGACACTGTGGATGGCCTCGATTGGACGCGCTCACAGAATGACACGCGATTACGGCCGCGGCCGATCGGCGATCCGGGTGAGATCGAAGTGTATTTGGAAATGGGTTTTGAGAAATTCCTATTCTCGCTCGACGACACCGCCACCTTGGATTTTCCTAAAGGCACGCGCCTCACTCAGCGCGATGGTCGCATCTTCGAGCTGGACCAACCGCTGCAGTCACGTCAGCGCTACTATATTCACGCGGCCGAGGAACGCCCCACCGAGATCATCGATGAAGAGCGCTATCTTCAAATGGCCGACAAACCGTCGGAAAAGATGCGCGAGCTGATCACGAAGCTGCGCCAACCGACCACGGCCGGCTCGGTGCGTGCGATTCAACAGCGCTTCAATGACGGCGGTTTTGCCTACTCGATGCAACCGCCGCCGGTTTCCAGTGTCGATGAATTCTTGTTCAAAACGCGCACCGGATTTTGCGAGCACTATGCGGGAACTATGGCCACGCTGCTACGCCATATGGATATCCCCGCGCGAGTGGTGGTGGGCTTTCAAGGGGGAACACCGAGTTTCCTCGACAACTACATCACTGTTCGAGCCCAGGACGCGCATGCCTGGGTTGAATACTATGATCGCGGCACACGGCGCTGGTTGAGAGTGGACCCCACGGCTCAGGTCGACCCTCTGCGCATCAGCGAAGGTTCTCAATCTTACCTAAAAGAAAATGTGTCTTGGATACCTAAGTCGATTTTGAAGCTGTTTGAAAATGGCCGCACGGTGTTCGATGAGATCGATGCCTCCTGGTCAGGTTTTCTTTTGCGTTTCGATTTAGCCAAGCAGAAGGAGCTTTTGGAAAAACTCGGTATGGAGGGCGTGCTTTATCGTGCGCTGCCGGTGTTTTTGATTCTGGCCATCGTTTTGATTTTGGCTGTGCTTTACTATTTCGAAGCGCAGCGCCGTGAGCCGGTCAGCCCGGAGGAGAGCCTGTATCGCCTCTTTCTGCGCCGTCTCAAAGGCTGGCGTCTGGAAAAACGCGCCAATGAAGGGCCTATGGACCTGCTTAAGCGCATCGAGTCCGCCAACCCTGAGTTCGGCGCTGAGGTGCGTCCGATTTTAGACGAGCTGATCCAGGTGCGTTTTGCTGGCCGCAAGCTCGAAGCGCGTCGTCACAACGCTCTACGTTCGGCAATCAAAAAGCTGCGATATCGTTGACCGTCCCTCGATCCCGAGCTAGCCCTTAGGGATGCAACCCAAATTAACACCTCTGATGCAGCAGTATTGGGAAATCAAATCGCAGCACCAAGACGAAGTCGTCTTGTTCCGCATGGGCGATTTTTTCGAGATGTTCCACCAGGACGCTGAAACCGCCGCACCGATTTTGAATATCGCGCTCACCCAACGCAACAAGAAGTCCAACGATTCGACCAAGATGTGCGGTGTTCCCCATCACAGCATCGCCGGTCCTATTGCCAAACTTTTGCAAGCCGGTTTTAAGGTGGCCATTTGCGATCAGATCGAAGATCCGGCGCTGGCTAAGGGTATCGTCAAACGCGCTGTCACGCGTGTGCTCACACCGGGAATGGTGTACGATCCCGACACGCTTGATCAGCTTACCGCCAACTACATGGCCGCTTACGATGAGAGCCGTGTGGCCTTCGCCGATATCACCACTGGCGAAGCTTTTGTTTACGATTTCGCTCACGAGAATGAGCGCGAAGAGCTTTTGAGTTTGCTGCGCCCGGTGGAGTTGGTGTTGACCAGCAAACAGATGTTGAAGCGCGATCTGCTGGCTTTCAAAACCATGGGCTCGCCGCTTGACGCGAAGTTTGAGTCCGAACAAGTTTGTGTTGAGCGTTTAAAAGCCTATATCGAAAAGATGCAAGGCGCGGAGGTGTTGAAGGGCCTGGGCGTCTTCGAGGTGCGCCAGCGTCAGACTTTACTGCGTATCTCTTCGATCACTTTGCGCCATCTTGAGGTTTTCGAAAACAGCCGCGGTGAAAGACAGGGCAGTCTGTTCGAAGCCATCAATCGCACGCAGACCAGTGCGGGCGCGCGTTTGCTTAAAAGCTGGTTGACCAGCCCTTTACGGCAGGTGGACGAATTACAGCGCCGGCAAGCGGAAATTCGCCTATGGATGGAGCGCGGCTCGGTCTTAAAGACTTTTCGTCAGACCCTCGCTCGCTTAGGTGATATTGAGCGTCGCCTGGGCAAAGTTCATAGCACCACTTTCAATGGTCGTGATCTCTTGGCCATTGCGCAGTCAGTACAGGCGGGATGCGCCGTCAGTGAGATGCATCCGGCTAAGCCGATCTTGCAAGGCTTGGATACGGCGGCGGAGCTTGCCACTAAAATCGAACGCACGTTGAATGACGAGCTGCCGTTGTCGGTCAAAGAGGGCGGGCTTATCCGTAAGGGAGCGGTCGCTGAGCTCGATGAGCTGATTGAACTCACGCAGAACACGCAAAAACTTCTGCTTGAGTTGGAGGCGCGCGAACGGGCCGCGACGGGTGTGGCTTCACTAAAGGTGCGTTACAACAATGTGTTCGGCTTTTATATTGAGCTGACCAATACACATTCGCATAAAGCGCTGAAGCATTACCGGCGCAAGCAAACGCTGGCCAATGCCGAACGCTACACCACAGACGAGCTCGATAAGCTGGAGGAAAAAATCCTTTCGGCCAAATCGCGTCGTGACACTCTTGAATACGAGATTTTCTCCAAACTGCGCCAAGACGTGATCGCGCTAACGCCCGACCTTTTGCGGCTGAGCCGCGAGTGGACCCGCTGGGATGTTTTGAGCGCTCTGGCCTGGCTCAGTCTTGAGCGCAACTATGTGTGCCCGGTGTTTTGCGAAGAGGGCTCTTTGCACATCGAACTCAGTCGTCACCCGGTGGTGGAACAAACGCTCAACAGCGGTTTTGTGCCCAATACCATCCGCTTGACCGACGGTGAAGCGCTGCTTTTGACCGGCCCGAACATGGCGGGAAAAAGCACGCTGATGCGACAAGTGGCTTTGATTGCGCTGATGGCACAGATCGGCTCTTTTGTTCCTGCTGCGCAAGCCACGTTGCCGGTGTTCGAGGAGATCTTCACCCGTATTGGCGCAAGCGATGCTTTGAATGAAGGCCTTTCAACCTTTATGGTGGAGATGTCGGAAACCTCTGAGATTTTAAAACGGGTGAATGCACGCTCCCTTGTGATCATGGATGAGATCGGTCGCGGCACGTCGACTTACGATGGCCTAAGCTTGGCGCAAGCGATTCTCGAATATTTGGTGGCGCAAAAGCGGCCCTATCTGTTCTTTGCCACCCACTACCACGAACTCACGCGTCTGACCCAAGTGTACCCGCAGATCTACAACGCTCACATGAGTGTTCAGGAAAAAGGCGGGCAAATTCAATTCTTGCACACCCTTAAAGAGGGGCCGGCCAATCGTTCTTATGGAATTCATGTAGCGAAGCTGGCGGGGCTTCCCCCGGCGGTGACCGGCCGGGCGCAAATTTTGTTGAAGGGTTTTGAGGCCGGGCCGGCCAGTCAGCAGCTCAGCTTCGGTGATATGGAGGAATTGGCGCCTGCACCACCGCCCTGGTTGGAAGAGGTGAAGGCTTTGAATTTAGCGCAGATGACTCCGCTCGAAGCTTTGAATAAGCTATTTGAATGGCAGCGCGAAGCTTCCTCTTAGAGCCCGACCGTGCGGAAGGTCTTGCGATTCTGGCGAAAGCTGGTTTTCCGGCCGACGTGCGCCAGGTGCGCGAAGAGTTTTCAACTTGGCTTGAAGGCAAGCTCTTACAGCGCCTGAATTCCCTTGGTGACTTTCACAGCCTGCAACCCGTGCTGTTGGGTTCATGGTCGCGCCACGAGCTGACGCCGAAATCCGACATCGACCTTTTGTTCGCGGGCCCCGAGGAGCAGGTCAAAGAGTTTGTGGCCAAGGCTTTTCGCGCCGGCCTTAAGCTCCGTGCCCGTACTCCGGAAAGCGCTAAGGATTGGACTGTCGGCGTTGAGCCCTTCGATATCCTGGCGCTGTTCAATGCCCAAGCACTCAATGCCAAGACTAGCGAGCTCTTGCACGCCCATCGCCGCAAGGTGATCGAAAATCGCCGCGCTATTTTCAAGGCCATCCGCAGCGAGCGCGAAGAACGTCGCAAACGTCAAGATTCGATCACCAACTATCTCGAACCGAACCTCAAATTCGGCGCTGGAGGCTTGCGCGATATAGAGCAGGCCTTGGCCTTAAGACCGCTGTTCGAAAAGCAGTTCGCCAACGTCGATCCCTATCCCTTCCAAGTGCTGACGGAGTTGAAGGAAGAGTTTTTATTCTTAAGAAGCTATCTGCACCTGCTGGGCTCGGGCGATATACTCACCGCCCATGACCAGCTGGAGCTGGCCAAGCGTTTGAATATGGAATCCCCGCGCGCCCTGATGACATTTATTCAAAGTGAGTTGGAGCGCGCGAGTTTTTACGCCGATTGGGTGGTGGCCAACTGCACGGCATCCATCCGCGCGCGCAAAGCCACGGTTTTTCATTCGCTCGGTGATGTGATTCAAAAGCTCAAAGACGATCCGACTCAGCTGCGTCAGTTCGAAGTACGGCGCACGGTGAACGAATGGTTCAAGCCGCTCACCGCGATAGAGACTGGCAAGGCCCTGCACAAGGCTTTGTACAGTCCGGTCAAAGATGGTTTTATCGTAGCGCTCTACCGTACCCGTTTGCTTGAGGGCTTTATTCCCGATCTTAAAAAGATCAGGGGCTTGGTGCAGCACGATCACTATCATCGTTTCACCGCCGATGCCCACTTGGTGCAAACCTTACGCGAAGTGCAGCGGGCGGAAAGTTTTCCGCGCACCTTGGGGCCGCTCAAGGTTCTGACCAAAGAGTTGGGTGCGGCCGATTGGTGGATACTTAAACTCAGTGCTCTGTTTCACGATTTGGCCAAGGGCCGCAAAGGCGATCACTCCAGCGAGGGCGCCAAACTCGTTAACAAATACTTCGAGGAATGGCAGTACCCCGAGCATATCAAAGCCGATGTGCACTGGTTGGTCGAAAACCATTTGATTCTCAGCACGGCGGCCTTCCGTCAGAATCCCCAGGCGCAAACCACATGGAAGCGCTTGTTCGAACGGGGAGTGGAGGGGCGGCGTCTGCTTCTATTGGCGCTATTTACGGCCATCGATATTCGTTCGACCAATCCGGAGGCGTGGACCGATTGGAAGGCGAAGCTGCTGCTCGATCTAGTGGAGAATTTGCGTTCGCCGCGCGCGCGCAGCCTGCAGGCCCATCTTAAGCTGATCGCCAAAAGCCCCCGCCCGCGTGAGCTGGAGAAGTGGCTACTCGAACTGGATCCGGTCTTGCTCGAAATGATTTCCCCGCGGGTTTTGATTGAAGATCTGCAGGCGGCCCATAAGTCTAAGGGGGATCTGCCGCCCAAGGTGATCGCGACGCGCTCGCGCAAGGTGTGGGTGCGCTTTCATCGCAAGCAGGACGAGACCGGACTGTTTTTAAAGCTTGTCAGTCAGCTGTTCGGCTTCGGCTTGAGTGTGCAGATGTCGTCGGTGCACACCATCGAAGGTGTGGGTGTGTATGATTGGTTCTGCTTACGGACCGAAAAGCCAGCTCGACAAATCGCCAAGTGGATGAGTCTGACCCCACAGCAGCCGCCCAAAATTCCGACTGTTGAGTGGCAGTCCATCGACCTTATGTCGAGTGATGAGCACGAGTGGATTTTCAGCTTCCGCGGTCGCGATCAGCGCGGCCTCTTACTTTCGGCGGCCCAGGCGCTTCATCAAGAAAACTTAAGTTTGCGATGGGCGAGGGCTCATACATGGGGTCATCAGGTCGATGATATCTTCTCAGTCCGGCCTTTGGGTGAGGTCCAAGCGCTGCTGGAGCGCTTACGCAAGCGCTTTGTAACATAAGCGTTTACCAATAAACTCGCACACTTCGATTTTCAGGCCGAAAGGGTTAGTCCAAAAGTCAGTCCAGACGAAATTTTCCCGCTTGCGCGAAAAACTAAAATCTGTAGACTTTAATACAGGTGGTCGTGCTGGTACGGAAACTGACATGGCTGCCACTGACCAAGGGTCGCGGGTACAATAACCATTAAGGGGAGGGAGCAAGGATGCTCAGAGATGTCCTAATACAAAAAGGTTTGTCCAATAGAGAAGCCGAAGTCGCAGAGCTTGTGACTAAAGGACTGTCCAACAAGGAAGTTGCCAACCAGTTGTTCGTCACGGAAAAAACCGTGAAGTTTCACCTGACCAACATCTATAAAAAAATGAACGTGAAGTCGCGCGCACAGTTGATCGTGTGGTGCTTGCCTCACCTGGGCTTCGTGGAAAAAGAAGAGAAGCCGGCAGCTCAAGAAAACACCATCAACATGGGCCAGTCGATCCCTGCCGGAACGACCAGCCTTGCGACCGGTGCTGGCAATATCGCCAACATCCGCCGCAATGATTTCGGCAACGACGCCGGAGTTTAAGAGTTATCAACCTGCGACCTGAAACAGGTGCCTTTCACCGGGCACCTGTCCTGTTGAACGTAAACGCAGATCAAAAGGGCCCGAAAGGGCTCTTTTTATTTTTGAGGAATGCATCGTGAAGCCATCCGATAAGAAAGCCGAAGGCCTACAGCCGATCCCTGTCTCCCAATCTTTCACCACCATGACTGAACTTGTCCTGCCCGAGCACACCAATGCTTTAGACAGCATCTTTGGCGGAGTGATTATGTCGTGGGTAGATATTTGCGCCGCCATCGCCGCTCAACGCCATTCAAGTTTGCCGGTGGTGACCGCGTCCATCGATGCTCTTCATTTTGTGGCACCGGTGTATAAAGGCTGGATTGTGAATCTGAAAGCCAGTGTGAACTACGTGTCGCGCACTTCGATGGAGGTCGGCGTTCGCGTTGATGCCGAAAACCCCATCGGCAAGCAGACTTTCCATACAGCGTCGGCCTATCTCACTTTTGTGGCCTTGGGTAAAGACGGCAAGCCCACGCCGATTCCACCCGTCAAAGCAGAAACGCCGGAACAGATCCGGCGTTACAAGGCAGCGGAAAGACGCCGCCAATTTCGTTTAGAATTAAGAGAGCGCGAAGAGGGAAAGCCTTAGCGCTGGTCCGGAGGAAATTCCGGCGGCGGTAGATTGCCAGGCAGGTTGCCCGGCATCTGCGGCTGCATCTGCTGCGGCAGTTGACCGCGCGGACCGAACTGAGGACCTTGCGGCATCTGCATTTGTGGCAACTGCATTTGATCATTGAACTGACCTTGCGGCGGCATCTGCATCTGATTAAAGGGCTGCGCGCCATTCGGGCCGTATGGAGATGGACCATCGGCAAAACCTTGATCACCGGTATAGCCGCGACCGGGAGGGAACTGTTGGCCGTAACCATACTCAGCAAAGGTCCACGAGCCGCAACGACGCAAGGCGATCGAATAGCCTTTTAGTTGCTCGAGGGAGACGGGAACGAATGGTTCAAACTGACCACCCCAACCGTCAAACACCAAGAGACCACGATCTAACGTTACGCCCGAGTACGGATTGCTCAAGCGATTGGCGTTCTGATAGGCGTAAGCGCCAGAGGCGGGACGTTCAATCGCAAAGCGACCGTTGCCACCCAAGCGACCGATCGAATAGCTGCGATGAGTGGGAACATCCCAGCGCAGATTAGGCGTCCAGTGATACACTTCACCGCTAGCGCTGATGTACCAAGCCACATCGCGAATCGAATCGCGTTGAATGCCGTGCGCTTGTTGTGAGCTCATCACCATTGGGCAAAAGGCGCCAAGATTCGCGGCCGAATCATTGTAGGCCGCCCAAGCGGATTGGCGCAGCCAATAGCCTGCATAGGGTGAACCTGGTTCGTCTTTTTTATCGTCTGAGCACGCCGACAGCAGAGTCGCTGTGGCCAGTGCGAGAACAATCCAAGCCTTGGATTTCATAAAACCACCTCCATGCGGTTCATTTACGTAAGGCCCTTAGTACACGTTGTGTGCCAGCAAGGGAGCCGTTTTTGGGCACTTGACGAAGGGTTTTGGGAAAGAATTACCGGACTGCCTAACACCAGAGACGCTTTAAACCGCGCTCACATCGTGACGTCGATGGCGGCCTCTTTGAGTCCTCTCAGCATAAAGCTAACGATGGATTCATCGCCCTCGCGTTCAAGGGTTTTGGATTCGCGCTTCTGTGCCGCCGGAAGATCCTTGTTGTTCGCGCGCATGGCGATGTCAGCTCCCACATTGGTAAAGAAGGCCTGTAGATCATTGCGGTCATACATTTTATGCGTGGTGAGTTTAAAGTCTTTGTACTCGGTGAAGAGTGTGGCGTTGAGTTTCTGACCGCGCACTTCAATATGGCCTTCGCCCTTTAAGAGCTGGCCGCTCAACTCCACGCCGGCATTGGGTTTAAAGAAGCGGCTGAGGTCGGCCAGATCCTGATCCCTGACGTGCACGTCGCAATCAATATGAAGAGGTGTTGTCGGTCGCTGTGACGTGAGTGCCACGTTCACGCGCCCGCTTCCGCCGATACGCCCGCTGAATTCAGCAAGGATGTTTTGCGAGGTGAGTTGGATCTGCGCATCGATGTCGTGGATATGCAGTTCGGCGTGGGTGTTTTTCACATCGCGGATATAAGAGAACTCGGCGTTTTGAATGTCTAGGCGCTTGAGATTGACTGCGAAGCCTTCCGAGCTGTCATTCGTGCCGGTGCCGGTGCCGGCACCGGTCTTTTCTCCGTCGAAAAAGACGATCTTGGGATTTTGCATTGCTAAGCGTTCCGCCACCAGCTGTCGGTTGAGAAGAGCAGACCATTTCAAGTCGACGGTCATATTAGGAATCAGCGCTTCGACCCTTTGGCCACCTCTAGCCCCCGCAGAAAGCCCGAGGCCTTCGAGATTCAATCCGCGCCACGAGAGAGACAGCTTGTCCAAGCTGAACGTGCAAGTAGGGCAACGCTCTTTGGCCCTTTCGCGCACTTGGCGCTCGGCCCATGGAGCGAGCTGATTCAAATTGAGGATGGCGATCACAACAACCACGCTCAGCAGAATTACGACGGTCAGAGTAAGCTTCAAGGCGACTTTCATTTGGGCATGGAACAGCAGGATTTAGACCAGCGTGAAGCCGGCCTGCGAAAGGGCTGGTGCCGATCGACGAGGCGAATTTCCCCGCCGGGCAGGGAGGTTGGGTACTAAACAAAATATGTTACTTCCGCAGCGGAAAACCACTGCGTCATAGACAGGCTAGCTGGCTTTAACGTCCAAGGCGACGGTGCCTTGAAAATGCTTGGCCACATTTCCATAGGCATCGACGGCTTTCACAGCCACTTTCACCGGGCGACCGGCGATGTATTCGTGCGGACCATCCAGAACTAAACGCGCGGCCTGGCCCGGTTGCCATTCCATCGCCACCACTTCGGGTAGACGCAGTTTCTTTTTCCCGCCGTAGTGCAGAGTAAAGGTCCATTCTTCGGCTTTGGTGTGATTCATTTTCACAATCGCTTGGCCATCTTCCGTGGTGACAGTGATGTCACGCGGAGTGGGACCACGCACTTGGATCACAAATTGATCGGTGTAGTGCAAGCACACATCGCCAAACTCGTCGATGGCACGTAGCGAGATCTCGAGATCCGTACCGACCACATTTTCTTTGGCGATCTTCCATTCGACAGAGACCGGCTCGGCCGGCTTCACTTCGAGCTTCATCGGCTCGCTCTTTTGCAAAGCGCCTTCTTTCGGAACGAGTTGCACAAGGCCGGGGTGCAAAGAGCTCAGTTCGATTTGTCCCACGCCGTCTACCATGGTGAGTTGTGCGGCTGTGGGAGCGGCGGCTGCGCGCTGGAGAGCTTTGGTTTCCACAGTGATGGTTTCGCCACCTTTTGAGGGTTCACTGCGCAGAGTGATTTGCGGCTGAGTGACCTCTTGCACGGCCAGTTGAGCCGTGTGCATTTGTACCGGCATCATCGCGGGCGCCGCAGCAGCTACGGGTGCTGGCGTCGGCGCCGGTGTTTGCGCTTTCGTGGCTGCAGGCATAGCGACAGCTCCAGGTGCGGCAGGCATCGCTGCCGTCGCTTGGGCTGAGGCCGGAGTTAGCTTCACAGTTTCTGCTTTGGGAGCGACCGCCGGATTGGTCAAAGCGGCTGCGGATTTTCGAGCGACCCCGGCATCGGTGCGTACCGGTGGAGGCGGAGAAACTTCCGGAGCCTTGGCCCACACAAAGTGCTCAGCCAACGTCACCCAGTCCTCTTTGACCTCATCAAAGATGTAATCGATGGGCAGGATTTCTCCTTTTGCCCAGAGGGATTTGAGCTCCTGTTCGTCGAACGGGCCCATCTGCTGTTCCATATGCGACACGACAAATTTTTGGTTGCTCATATCATTATATATCGGCAATCGGACCGGGAACTTTGAGGGGGCTGTTGGACGAAGGCCTTACTTGCTGATAGACTTCTTCCAACCTTTAACAAGGATGCATCATGTCAAAATTCTCTATGATCTCTGTGTGTTTCGTTATGGCGCTCGGGTTGACCGGCTGCGGCATTCAGTCCATTCCGCAGGCGGAAAACGATGTCGATGCGTCTTCTGCGGAGGTCACCAATCAGTACAAGCGGCGCGCCGATCTGGTGCCGAACTTGGTGAAAGTGGTAGGCGAGTACGCCAAGCATGAAAAGCAAACTCTCACCGATGTGACGGAAGCGCGCGCTAAAGCAACCGCCATCAGCATTGATCCCAGCAAAGCTACGCCGGAGCAGCTGGCTAAGTTTCAGCAGGCGCAAGGACAGTTGTCGCAAGCACTCGGCCGTTTGATGGTGGTGTCGGAGCAATATCCCAATTTGAAGGCTGATGCCAACTTCCGCGATCTGCAAGCGCAGCTTGAAGGCACGGAAAACCGCATCACCGTGGCCCGTCAGCGTTTGATCGAATCGATCAAGGGCTTTAACAACCTTGTAACAGTACCACCCACCAGCTGGACCAATTCGCTGTTCTACAAAAAAGAAAAGCGCACTCAGTGGGATGTTGCAGCTGGCGAAAAAGAGCAGAACGAGAAGCCGCCGGAAGTGAAATTCTAATTCATGCGACTGAGTTTGCTCGCTCTTAGCTTTCTGCTCAGCGTTTCGGCCTGGGCCCAGTTTCAAGTGCCCGCGCTCACCGGCCCTGTGGTCGATGAAGCGGGCATTTTGAATCCGCGCACGATCACGGCGCTATCCAAGTATCTGCAACGGCTGCGTGATCAGGGCGGCTCGCAGATTCAGGTGGTGACGTTGAAGTCGCTCGGTGGTCTTTCCATCGAAGAGGCGGGCATTAAACTTGGCGACAGCTGGAAGCTCGGCGATAAGAAGCAAGACGATGGGGTAATTTTAATTGTCGCGCCCAATGATCGTCGCGCGCGCATCGAGGTCGGGCAGGGGCGTGAAGGCGATTTGCCCGATATTATCGCTAGCCGCATTTTGCGCGAGATCGTTCTCCCGCGTTTGCGTGAAGGCTCTCCCGACCGCGCCGTGAGCGATGGTGTGCTGGCGATCGTGCATTACACCGATCCGGCATTGCGCTCAGGCGAAGGTGCGCCATTGGAAAAGCGGGCCCGCAGCCAAGGTGCGGGGAATAAACTTCAGCTATTGATCCTGATTTTGTGCTTTGGCATTTTTCTTTTGCCGGCGCTTTTTGGTCGGCGTCGCGGCGGCCGCGGTTTTTGGGACGGCGGTTTTGGTGGCGGCATGGGCGGCGGTGGCTTTGGTGGGTTCGGCGGAAGCGGCGGCGGCGGTTGGTCCGGTGGTGGTGGCGGATTTAGCGGCGGCGGCGCCTCAGGGAGTTGGTAATGGCAAATCTCTCACAACAAGAGTTGGACCGTTTGGCACAAGCGATCACCGAGGCAGAAAAAACCACCTCTGGCGAAATGCGTTTGATCATCGTCAAGAATTCCACGCGCGCGTCCTATCTCTTCCCTATGTTGTGGCTCGCTCTTTCACTCTTGTCTCTCTTGGTTCTGTGGCAAGAGCGTCATGCTTTCTGGCTGCATGAGAGCCCCATCGTCTTGCACGAGCCGTGGTGGCTGGTGCCGGCCCTTTTGGGGGGAAGTGGTGCTCTGGCCTACGGACTCAGCCAAATCCCGTGGCTAAAGCGGTTATTCATACCCAAAGCTGAAATGGCGGCGGCGGTGTGGACTCGAGCCGAGCTCGAGTTTTACCGCGAAGGCCTGAATCATACGGACGGGGCTACGGGCATTCTGCTTTTCCTGTCTTTATTCGAGCATCAGGCGGTCGTTCTGGGAGATAAGGCCATTGCCCAAAAGCTTAAACCCGAAACCTGGAATGAAGTGATCGGCCATATTGTTCGCGGCGCAAAAACCAAGCAGTGGGTGGAGCATTTAGAGAAAGCCATTCAGCTCTGTGGTCAGCACTTGCGCCAGCATTTTCCTCCGCAAGTCGGCGATAAAAATGAGCTTCCCAATCATGTGATCGTGAAGGACTAACCGGTTCGCCTGTAAAGAACTCTCAAGGTCCACGAATACGTTGCCTTAGACCCAAGTCGTTTTCTATACCTGCGCCCGGGTAAATCCCAAATTCAAGAAGTGAGGAAGATCCATGAGAGCCGCAGTGGTTATGTTGGCGCTGTTTGCGTCGAGTTCGTTTGCCATGTCCCCGTCTGAAATCGATCCGCGGGCGGAAGCCGAGCGCCTGGAGGGTTTACGTCAGGCTCAGACCTTGGAAGAGGCCATTCAGTTCATGACGCCTGAAGAGCTAGAGCAAGAGTTTGATCTGCCGACGGACGCTGCGGAGTTGCCAGTCGAAGACCTTATTCAACCGGCCAATGGCGGCGGCTGGCTGCATATCAATGTCAGTATTGCTAAACAAACATTAGTTATGCAGGGGAGTCATAGCGCGCCGTTCGCTACACAGGTGAGCACCGGATCTCAAGGCCGCGGCACCGTGCGTGGGTGCTTCAACCCTACGGTCTTGAGCCCGCGACACAGATCGCGCAAGTACAACAATTCGCCCATGCCTTGGGCGGTTTTCTTTTACAAAGGCTATGCCTTGCATGAAACCCCTTACGTAAGCGCTCTCGGTCGCCCGGCCTCGCATGGCTGCGTTCGACAGAGCGGACCTGCGGCTCGACACGTTTACAGCACTGTGGCGGCTTACCGGAAGGCGTTTGGGAATTCGAGCGTTCGTATTTGTGTGAAGTAGGGTTTCGGGGCAAGAGTCTACGGCGGGAATTTTCAATTATGGGGCGGCTTATGACAGCGATACCGCCGCCGGTGGCGTCGGCATCGTTGTTGGATTAATACTTCTTATTCTGCACCATAAACGAACTCCAGCGCGAGGCCTGCGCCGGAGTCAAACTCGCATAGCAAATCGTACCTGTCGACGCTGGTTCGGTCTTCACGATCTGCGATTCACGCCCCAACTCGTAGATCTTGTGCTCTTCCTCTTTGGGGAAATAAAGCTCCACTTGCTCATTCAAGGCCTGGGCCGCCACCGTCATCTGCTTACGCAATTTATCAATGCCGTCGCCCTTTAAAGCGCTCACTAAAACACGCGGAAACGCCTTTACCGCAAACTGCTTTTCAAACGGCGCCCGGTCGATCTTGTTGAACACATAGATGATCGGTTTTTTCTCCCAGCCAAATTCGCGGATCAATTCGTCCACCACTTTGATCTGCTGGTCCATTTGGGGCGAGGACAAATCGATCACATGCAATAGAACATCGGCTTCGCCGGACTCTTCCAAAGTTGCTTTAAAAGCTTCAATCAAATGCGTGGGCAGCTTGCGTATAAAACCCACGGTGTCGGTAACTACCGCATCACCCACTTCCGGCAGGAACACCTTGCGCGTGGTCGGATCCAAAGTGGCAAATACCTGGTCCTTCACTTCCACATTGGAATTCGTCAATTGATTGAGCAAAGTCGACTTGCCCGTATTGGTGTAACCAATCAAAGCAAAGGTTGGGATTTTTTGTTTCTTGCGCAAGGAGCGATGCTGGCTGCGATGCTTGCGCACACCTTCCAACTGTTTGCGGATCGCCTTCACGCGCTCTTTGATGCGCCGACGATCGCTCTCTAGCGCCGTTTCACCGGGACCACGCGTCCCAATACCGCCACCTTGGCGTGAGAGGGAGCCCAGCCACGCTCCCACCATGCGCGGCAATTGATCCAGCATCTGCGCCAGTTCCACTTGCAATTTACCTTCATGGGTTTTGGCGCGTTGAGCGAAAATATCCACGATCACCTGGTTACGGTCCATCACCTCAACACCCATGTCTTGGGTAAGGTTACGACCTTGAACGCCGGTCAAATGGTGATCGACGATCACAACGGTGGCAGCACTCTCGTTCACCATCTCTTTGATCTCTTGCACTTTGCCCGAGCCGATCAGAGTGGCCGAGTTGTATTGCGCCAGAATTTGCACGACGTTGCCGACGACCTCACCACCCCAGGCGGCGATAAGGTCTTCCAATTCGGCTAAGCTTTCTTTGATTTCAGGGAAGGAATCTGATTTGAGCCCAACACCCACGACAATGGCGCGAATTTTAGCAGTGCTCTTCGTACTCAGTTTCCTTTACTCCTTCTCAAAATGGATCACTCTTTATAGGCTTGCGCCTCTAGAGCGGTTATTACAATTGTATTGACTATATCGTCGGCCGTGCAAGTTCTTTGGAGCACATTAGCCGGTTTTTTCACGCCCATAAGGAACGGTCCCAAAACCTCAGTCTGTCCCAGCTGTTGAACCAGTTTGTAGGCGATATTCCCGGCGTCCAAAGTCGGGAATATAAAGATATTTGCACCCCCTTTGATCTCGCAGAAGGGGAAAATCCGGTCGACGATATCCGGGTTCACAGCCGTATCGGCCTGCATTTCCCCGTCTACGATCAACTCGGGGTGGCGCTGTTTCACCAGGCGCGCCGCCTCGTTCATTTTGCGTGGGGTCTCCAGCTTGCTCATAAAATTGGTGTAGCTGAGCATGGCGATCTTAGGTTCCATATTGAAGTACTTGGCCACCTTGGCCGCATGGATGGAGATCGAAGCCAGCTGTTCGGCCGTAGGGTTTACGTTCATGGTGGTGTCGGCGAAAAACAGCATTTTGTCCTTCACCAAGACCATGTTCAAACCGCTGGCCACTTTCGAGCGTCCCGCTCCGATAATCTCCAAAATCGGGCGCACGCATTCGGAATAGTTCATGGTCGCGCCGGTCACCAGAGCGTCCGCATCCCCACGATGCACGGCCATCGCAGCAAAGTAGTTCGGGTCGAGCATTAAACGTTCGGCCTCGGCACTCATGACACCTTTACGTTTGCGAGCATCGTAAAGGGCTTTGGCGTAGGTCTCATAGAGTTTGTGGCGTGACGGTTGAATAATCTCAACGTCTTCAAGCGCATCGAGTTCCAGTTCATGGATCTTGGCGCGCACCTGTTCTTCATCTCCCATCAGCACGGGCGTGCACACTCTCTCGCCCACGATGGTGTTGATGGCTTTCAAAATCTTAGTGGAGCGACCTTCGGGGAAGTAAATCACCGGCAGCTTCTCTTTGCGGCTTGCGGCCGCGGCCTTCACGCGATTCATGATGGTGCGGATAAAACCGCGTGTGCGGCTTTGTAGATGTTCGAGCTGGTAGGAGTAGGCGTCCAGGTCTTCGATCGGTCGTTGCGCCACTCCTGAATCCATAGCGGCCTTTGCCACCGCCGGCGCCACCTTAATCAACACACGGTTATCGAAAGGCTTCGGGATGATGTAATCGGGACCAAAATGAAACACGCGGTTGGCGTAGGCGGCCGACACACTGTCGGGCACATCTTCGCGCGCCAGCTCCGCCAGCGCATGCACGGCCGCAAGTTTCATCTCCTCATTGATCTGAGTGGCGCGCGTATCCAAGGCGCCGCGGAAGATTGAGGGGAAACCGAGCACGTTGTTCACCTGATTGGGGAAGTCACTGCGACCCGTGGCTATGATCACATCGGGTCGCACCTGCTTGGCCACATCGGGCAGGATTTCTGGATCTGGATTGGCCATGGCGAACACGATGGGCTTTTTGTTCATGCCCAAAAGCATTTCAGGCGTGACAGCGCCGGCCACACTCAGGCCTACGAAAACATCGGCGCCCTTCATCGCATCACTCAGCGTGCGGGCTTCGGTGTCGACGACGAACTCTTCTTTGTACTTGTTCATTCCTTTGGTGCGGCCTTTGTAAACCACGCCTTGTGAGTCGCACATAATGATGTTTTGCGACTTCACGCCCAGCGCTTTAAAGATTCTCGCGCATGAAATCGCCGCGGCGCCTGCGCCGTTAAAAACCACCTTCACGCTGGACATTTTGCGTTTAGTGACAAGGCAGGCGTTGATCAAGGCCGCGCCACTGATGATGGCGGTGCCGTGCTGATCGTCATGAAACACCGGGATTTTCATTTCGGCTTTTAAACGCTCTTCGATCACAAAGCACTCGGGAGCGGCGATGTCCTCCAGGTTGATGCCACCGAAGGTGGGTTCCAGCGCTTTCACCGCCGCGATAAACTCCTCAACACCCGGAGCATTCAACTCGATGTCGAAAACGTTGATGCCGGCGAATTGTTTGAACAGAACGCCTTTACCTTCCATCACGGGCTTGCCAGCCAGCGGGCCGATATTGCCCAAACCTAAAACCGCGGTGCCGTTGGTGATCACCGCCACCAGATTGCCCTTGGTGGTGTACTCGTAGACTTTGCTTGGATCTTTGGCGATCTCCTTACAAGGAGCCGCGACCCCAGGCGAGTAGGCCAGCGAAAGAGAGTGTTCAGTCTGACACTCTTTGCTGGAGATGACCTCCACTTTTCCAGGACGAGGTTTGGAATGGTACTCGAGCGCTTCTTTATCGAGACTGGTGCGGTTCATTTATGATGTCTCCCAACCCTCGAAGCTTATGGGCGGGGAGACGGCAATGTCAATCTGCGGAGCGGGCGTAAGTGCCTGGAATCAGGGCACGGCCTGGGCGGTGATCGGCGGCCAAAAGAATGTTCTGAAAAACGCCATTAACGATCAGCAGCGCGAGCCAGCGGTCGGAGGGTTCACCAAAGGTTAGCCAAAAGCCAATGGAGGACAGCATGCCGACATTCATTAAATAGAGTCGCCAGCGCAACTGCGGAAACTTCGCGCACAGTGGATAGAGAGCGTAGGTTGTGACGGCTGCGGATGTTAGAAACACATAATAGAGAGTGGTGGTGGACATAGAAGGCACTCCTTCTTAGCGTAAAAGTGTTTGCTTGAACGACGTAGTGTATGGGTCCAGTTCGGAGTTATAACCAACTGCGTTTAGAGTGGCGGCGCATTTGTCATAGAACATGTCTTGCGCTTGGGCCGCCTGCGCCATAGCTGCTAAAGTGAGCAGCAAAATCCACATAGCTTTCATAAAATCCCCCTCCTCCCGAGGTGTGCGAAGTCGTCAAATCCTGAGTGAGCAAGGGTGGTGCCGGACATTATCGGCGGGAAAAAAGATGGAGAGTGGGTGCGGACGAAAATGCAATCTTAAGCATCGGATATTGGATCTCTGTTTCAAGACACCTTCGGATTGACTTTTCTAGGAGAGGCGCGCACCGTCATAGAGCAACTAAGGAGTGACAAGCATGGCTCAAGACCGCGACGTCGTCCTCGTCGAAGGTGTTCGCACACCGTTCGTGAAATCCGACACCAAGTTTAAAGATGTTCATCCCGCTGAGCTCGGCCGCGTGGCCGTGCATGAGTTAATCGAGCGATCCAATCTCGATGTGAATATGGTGGATGAAGTTATCATCGGTAACACCGGCAATCCGCCCGATGCGGTCAATATCGCTCGTGTGGTGGCGCTAAGGGCAGGTGTGCCGTTGAATGTTCCCGCTGTCAGCGTGCATCGCAATTGCGCTTCGGCTTTAGAGAGCATCACCACCGGTTTCGAGCGTATTCGCGCCGGCACTTGTGACACGGTGATCGCCGGCGGTACTGAGAATATGTCGCAGCTGCCGTTGATTATGAGCAAACCGTTTGTGCAGGCGTTTCAACGCCTGATGGGGGCCCGCTCGACGGGACAGCAGCTTTCGGGACTGTTCAATCTGATCAAAACCGATTTGCGTCAGGTGATGGAACTGGTAACCACCTCGCCGTTGGTGGCGTCTCCGCACAAACCGCGTGTTTCAGTGGTCGAAGGCCTGACCGATCCGTTTGTTGGCATCAATATGGGGCAAACTGCCGAGCTGTTGGCGAAAGAGTGGAACATCTCGCGCGAAGAGCAAGACAAGTTTGCGCTGGCCAGTCATCAAAAGGCCGTGGCCGCGCAAAAAAGTGGTCGTTTGGGTGAGGAGATCGCGTCGGTGTTCTTGCCACCCTCCTTTAAAGAGTTTGTGGTTGAGGACATCGGTCCGCGGGCCGAGCAAACCATTGAGCAATTGGCCAAATTGAAACCGTTTTTCGATCGCAAGTACGGAACGATCACAGTCGGCAACGCCTGTCCTCTGACCGACGGTGCGGGTGCCGTGTTGTTGATGAGCCGTGCGAAGGCACGTGAGTTGGGCTATAAGCCCATCGCTTCGATCCGCGGTTATGCTTTTGCTGGTCTGGAGCCTGAACGCATGGGACTAGGTCCCGCCTATGCCACACCGGTGGCCCTAAAACGTGCCGGCCTTACCTTGAAGGATATTGGTTTGGTTGAGTTGAACGAAGCTTTCGCGGCTCAAGTGATTGCCTGTATGAAAGCTTTGGACTCGGATCAGTTCGCTAAAGACAAATTGGGCTTGGACAAAAAGGTAGGCACCATTGATCCGGCCACCTTGAATGTCAACGGCGGCGCCATAGCGCTTGGTCACCCAGTGGGTGCGACCGGCACGCGTTTGGTGGTGACGTTGATGAAAGAGATGAAGAAACGCAACGTGCAGTTCGGCCTGGCCACTTTGTGCATCGGAGGCGGGCAGGGCGGATCGGTGATTCTGGAGAGGGAGAACTAAAGATGAGCATCCAAGAAAGCCTGCGTATTGTTCCTAAAGGCGATATCGCTCTGCTTGAGTGGGATTTGTTTGGCGAGAAGGTCAACAAGCTCTCCACTCCGGTGATGTTTCGTCTGCGTGAAGTGGTTGAGGAGCTGAAGAAATCTTCGTTCAAAGCCGTTGTGATGGTGTCGCGCAAATCGAAGATCTTCATTGCTGGTGCGGACATCGAAGAGATCAAGCGCATCAACACCAAAGAGGAATTCAATAAAGTTCTGACTCAAGCGCATGAGATCTTCAACGCGCTGGAAGATCTGCCGTTGGTGACCATTGCGGCCATCAATGGCGCCTGTCTAGGTGGCGGCTGTGAGATGGTTCTGGCCTGCGATTACCGGATCGCTTCGGATTCTCCTGACACCAAGATTGGTTTGCCGGAAGTGAAGCTGGGCATTTTGCCGGGCTTCGGTGGCTGTGTGCGTTTGCCGCGCACGGTGGGTTTGCCGGCGTCTTTAGATATTATTTTAGCGGGCAAAGCGGTCGATGGACGGAAGGCCGAAAAGATCGGTTTGGTGGATGCTTGTGTTCCGGCTCAGCAGCTGGAGGAGCGGGCGCTGGCGTGGGCGCGTGAGAAGATCGCCGCCGGTGCGAAAAAGCGCCGCAAGACCTATCGTCCGGTGGGCGCTATGAACAAGTTTATGGACTCGTTCTTGGGTCGCCCGGTGGTGTTCAGCCAAGCTAAAAAAGGTGTGTTGAAAGAGACGAAGGGTTTTTATCCGGCGCCGTTGAAGGCACTCGAAGTGGTGTCGCGCACCTATGGCATGAGTCAGCGCGAGCGCGCCTTAGCCATTGAAGCGGAATGCTTTATCGAGGTCGCAACGACCGCTGTTTCGAAGAACCTGATCGATCTGTTCTACATGATGGAAGCGGTGAAAAAGCAGACTGGGGTGGAGGGCAAAGACGTTAAGCCCTTGCCGGTTCAGAGCATCGCCGTGTTGGGCGCGGGCACTATGGGCGGTGGTATCGCCCAGGTGGCGGCTGACAAAGGGATTTTGGTGCGCATGAAGGACATTAGCAATGAGCAGTTGGCGGTGGGTTTTCGTCACGCCAGCGAGATCTTTGGCAAGTACCTGAAGCGCAAACGCATTACGAAGTACGATTTCGACGCCAAGATGTCGCGCATCTCGGGCACTTTGGATTACTCGGGCTTTCAGCAGATGGATGTGGTGATTGAAGCCATCATCGAGGATATGAATCTCAAAAAGAAGGTGATCGCGGAGACCGTGAAACATCTGAATCCTGAGTGCATCTTTGCCACTAACACCTCGTCCTTGAGTGTGACGGAGATGGCGGAAGCTCATCCTCATCCCGAGAATTTTGTCGGTATGCATTTCTTTAACCCAGTGGACAAAATGCCGTTGGTGGAAGTGATTCGTGGCCCGAAGACTTCCGATGTGGCGACGGCGACGATTTTCGAATTGTCCAAGCGTATGGGCAAGACGCCTGTGGTGGTGCAAGACGGTCCTGGCTTTTTGGTGAATCGTTTGCTTATGCCGTACATGATTGAGGCGATGTTCTTGATGCAAGACGGGATGGCCATTGATGTGGTTGACCGTTGGTACACGCACAAGTTTGGCATGCCGATGGGGCCGTTTCGTCTGATGGACGAAGTGGGACTCGATGTATGCATTAAAGTGGTAAAGATTTTCCACAAGTCTTTGGGCGATCGTATCGAGGTGCCTAAGCTGATCACGGCGTTGAATGAATCTTCGCGTAAGGGAAAGAAGAACGGTCGGGGGTTTTATCTCTACGATGCCAAGGGGCAGCAGCTGTCGGTGGATCGTGCGGTATATGGAGAGTTAGGTTTGGGCGCGCCGACCAATCCGCTGACGGAGAAAGAGTGTTTGGAGCGTGGTGTGTTCACTATGATCAACGAGGCTTCGTTGGCGTTGATTGAGGATCGCATTGTGCAAACGCCGCAGGATGTGGATTTGGCGATGATTATGGGGACCGGTTTCCCGCCGTTCCGTGGTGGCTTGTTGAAGTACGCGGATGCTTTGGGAACGCAGTATGTGGCGCAAGAGCTTGAACTTTACGCCAGCAAGTGCGGTTCGCGTTTGCGTCCGGCGCAGCCTTTGGCCAACTTGGCGAAGACCAATCGCAAGTTCTATGCGACCAGCCATAAGGGCGGCGTAGAAAATGGTGTCGGCGCTCAGGCTGAGCGCGGGGTTTGATAGAGGTTTGGTTTCCTAAGAGCAGGACTTAGTTCAATAGAATGCGGGCGAGATCATTCACGCCCGCGGCTTCTCTTTCTTCCGCGTTGAGTTCGCGATTTCCAATCACAAAGCGATCGACTTTGATCAGGCCATCGGCGTCTTCATAGCAATGAAAGGCCAGGCTATGGGTTTTTTCTTTGATCGAGAAGTTCACGTAGAGCACCAGTTCACGCGTGTCGTCTTTGTCTAGGTACTCACCTTTCAGGCGAATATCCATATGTCCGAGGGCGGGGTTGACGAGCTCGGCGCTGCCGCCGCCGGTGACGCGCGCAAAGGTGCGTGAGGATTCTGGTTCGATTTCCATTCGGCCTCGGGCCACGAGCTCGACGCTAAAACGTGAGGCGCCGGCGGCACGGGCCAGATCGTCTTCGTTATAAATCGATTGCAGGATGTTGTGGACGTAGATGCGAACGGCTCCACTTTCGCCTTTGGCGTCTGTGTTGAGGACGGTCCAACGTAGGTGAGTGCGGTCGGAGAGCAGGGCGGGGCAGTCGGGGCCTACGGTGCGCAGCTCTTCGATCATATTGAGTTCGCTGCTGAGGGTTTTGGGGTCGGCGGGTTCATCGGAAAGTTGACAGCGCGAGTTGATGCTGAGGACGGCGGCTTTTTGCTCAGTGGTGAGTTTAGCGAAGGACAGATCCCTGTTTTCCTTGGAGCGATCGGTTTCGCCTGGGTCGACTAGAATATGTTCGCGCAGTGAGTTCAGGGAGTGGATGGCGTTGAGTAGCTCTTTCGCTTCGATAAATTGTGTGTCTGTGATCACGGGGAAGAGCTTCGCATCCAATTCTACTTTTTCCGGGATGGTGTAGGCGTCTTCGGGCGTGTTGCTGCTGTTTGAGCTGGAACTGCCGCCGCTACAGCTCACCGCTGCGAGTGCCGCTGCAAACACACATAGCCTGCGCAACATAAGAATTCCCCTTCCGTGGTCTTCTAAAAATTGGAGCACGGGAAGGGGAAAGGTACCAGTTTCCTTTTTGGAAAGCGTTGCGTCGTGAGTGGTGACGGATTGGTGGGTGATGCGGCGAGGGCGATGGAGTGATCGAAGCGACGGTGCGGCTGGTGGTGTAGTGCCCAATCATAGCGGGGTGGAGTGATGGGCAAAGATCAATGGCAGCGATAGCCTATCGGGGGTGTCGATGTGTATTGATGCAGTTGTTTTAATGGCCCTAATGATTGCGTCTTGATGGCGCTGTGAGTTGGCTGTTCGAAGACAAGGCTTACTCAGTGGGCTGAGTGCTATGGGTCGTAGTTCTATCTCAACTCTCTTTTATATAAACAAAAATTGTTACTTCCGCTGCGGAAAACCGGTGCGTCATAAACGTAGAGCTTGGCCGAGGAAAGCGTCTTCGAGGTGCTGTTCCTACTGGCATCGTAGGCTGTCCGTCCATGAGAAGGCTATTCCATGCGCATCCGCGCGCATGGAAGGGTAATAGTTCGGACGGTTTTTTCTGAGAGAGGTCAAGAAGAGGAATTCGGACCGCTTCTAGTCGCCTTCTTACTTTCTCGACGGCGCTTTCGTGGTCGGAATTCGAAGTGGCCGCCGAAGGCACTATGCCATCACTCGAAGTGACCAACAAATTCACCGCCGAAGTCATCATGTCGCCCGAATCGCCACCCGAAATCACACCTGAATCACCACGCCACACATCACTCAGCAATCAATCTTCCGTGCACTCAACTGAACACTCGCATCATATATTCACGGCTTCTCTGAAAAGCCCAGCGCTCACATTTTTCGAGCCAACAGAAGTACGAACATAGCATTTGTCTGGCAACTTATTTCTTAATATAAACATAAAAAGATTAGTCCGAAAATCGGATAGAACCCAAGCGTCAAATACAATTTATTTAACCAAAAATTTGACCTCCCCAAGTCCTTGTCATACAAAAACAACATCGAAAAACGCGGAAGGTGATTGTGACCATTGATGAAATTGAACGACAGATGCGAGCGGCCCTCTCTGATGAGCGTCGAGCGACAAATAGAGTGCTGGTCCTGATCAACTTGGCGGAAGCGCGCAAACTTCATTTAGAGCGTGGCTTTTCCAGTCTGTTTGATTGGCTCGTTCATGGGCTCGGCTACGCTCAGTCCTCGGCCTATCGCCGCATTGAAGCAGCCCGACTGCTGCGTGATGTGCCACAGGCCGCCGCTAAGCTTGAGACTGGTGAACTGAATCTTAGCACCATGGCCAAGGCCAAAAGCGCTATTCGCGCTAAAGAAAAACGTTCCGGTAGAAAGATGTCGAAGGAAGAGCAGGCTGAGGTTGTCAGCAAGGTCGAAAACAAAACCATTTTTGAGGCGGAACAGACGTTGGTAACTATGTTTCCGGAGATTTCGGACGACGTCTATCAAGAACGCAAAACCGTGATTAGCGCTGACCAAATTCGATTGTCCTTTAATATAAGCGCCGAGGGATTTAAGGATTTGGAGTGGGTGAAAAATTATCTCTCTCACGCCGAGCCAAAGGGTGATACGGGCAAGATATTCGCTCGACTTCTTAAAGAGTTTCGCGCCCGCATTGAAAAGCAAGGTCAACGCGCAACCTCCGCGATGGAAAAAGCACCAGAGAACGAGAGGCGTGCAACGGCGAAGAAGGTCTCTCTACACCGTGTTCAGAGGCGCTGCGAATATAAAGACGAAACCACTGGAAAGGTGTGTGGCACAAGTTTTCAGGTCGAAGTTGATCATATTCGCCCACGCGCAATGGGTGGTGAGGATCGGCTGAAGAACTATCGATGTCTATGCCGAGCTCACAACCAACTGGTGGCAGAGCAAAAACTCGGACAGTATCGAGTCAATCGCTGGCGGAGCCGAAGGTCCACCCACAGGCAAGATGGTTCATGAGACCAGTAGTCGGGCGTTAGCAGCCAGTCATTCTTGCCGGATAGGCCGTTAGTGGGTTGGGAAAAACCTTGGCAGTCGAACCGTTGAGGTGCCTCGCTGGCCATCAAAAGTAATAGGTAATTTCCATGCTGGCGTGGTCATTGCGTTCGTAGGTCTTGATCCAACCGTCGCGGGAGGCTGAGAGCTCCCGCCACGCCATACCCCAATTCAAAACATTGCTGAGCTTTTGATCAAAGCCAGCCGTCAAAAACCAGCCTCGGTCACGTGCTTCATAGAGCACCGATCCGTTGATGGTCAGATCATCCGAATAGGCCCATCGCGTTCCGAGTACCGCCGTCTCATCAAACAAACGATAGGAAGATGAGATAAAGCCATCCGGCGCCTGCGGGTTCTCCGTGTGATAGTACCGCAGCAGCCAAATCATAGAGCTCGCACCCACATCCACATTCGTCTCCAAGGCTAGAACACTCGCCCAACTCCATGGTTGCAGCAGTGGGTCCTTTGAGATCGTATGCTGATAGGCGGACTCGGCTCGCACAATCAAATTCTCAAACGCATAGGCTGCACCAAATCCTGTGGTGCGAACTCGATAGGTGACCGGAGAAATACGAATGGGAGATTGCGCTTGTGCATCGGTGCCGGAGGCGACAACCGTGACCATCGTCCGCACTTTGGGCGAAGGTGATGCGCCCTCGAAGTGCGTGAGCTGCAAAGCCAGCGCCCCTAAATGCGAGTGCAGTTTCAACCCATAGTTGTTCGAAAGCGCCTCATTCAAAGTCTCCGCAGGGTCATACTTGTACACAGAGAGCGTCGGTAAATTCACTCGCGTATGCCCCTCGACAGTGTTCAGCAAAAAACGGCGAGGTAACCACCGCGAGTCCTCCGATGGCAACAGTGGCCGTCGTTGCCAAGGAATATAAAGAGCGTGAATGCCAAAGCTCTCTTGGCCATACGTCGCCTCCACCATCGGAGCCCCTTGCTTGAAAGTACGCAAAGGATGAAACAGCACCTGCGTGTTCGTCACATCCGAAGGGCTTGAGGTATCCACGATGCCCCAACTCAACGTATTCATGCCACCGCGCAATTTAAAATCGCCGATCTTCCATTCAAGCAAGGCTTCCGGCAGATCAGCATAGAGTTTCTCCGGCGCACTTTTAGATTCAGGATTGGCTAAGGCAAAGAGCTTTAAGCTGAAGTGAGCAGTCTGATTCAGCTTAGTTTTAAAAGAAAGTTCCGTGCTGACGTAAGGGACCAAATCCGCCGTCGGCTCACCACCTAAATGATAGGGATAGTAATCGTTGGAGGAGCGCAAAAGACCAGTGAACGAAGAGGCCTGGGCGGCGGCGTCGTCGGCGGCGGCGGGCAGGGCGGAGAAAGCTGCGAATACGCACACAAGCCATCGCTTCCAGCAGGGCATTTTGACCTCGCCTTTACAAAGCCACCATTTCGGTGCGTAGCTTGCTCACTTCCGAAGTCAGGCTTTCATATTTCTCGCGCGTGCGCTTGATGTCGTAATCCACGCCTGAGATTTCCGTTTGCAGGCGATCACTTTGTTGCCTGGCGGATTCATCCGGCACCTGCGAAACCTGCTCGCGGTAGGTGCCCGTACGCGCATCCAACACCTGCTCACGTTTCAAGACCGTGCGGTTTAACAGTGAGGCCTGCCGCATGTTCAAAATGTTGCGTTGATTTTCCAAGCGGCTGAGCTCTTGACTTAAGCGCGTGACCTCGCGCTCTTTCTCTTCAATCACCGCCGCCAAGTGAATTTTGCGTCCCTTACGGTATTCGGTGAGCCACGCATTCTCAACCTCTTTGGGGCAGACATTCAAATACAGGCCGCCATCCGCACCGAAACGATAAGCGTTCGAAGTAGTACAGAAAACGGCTAAACCTTTTTCGTACTGTGCGCGCATCTTCCTGGCGCTTTCGCCATCGCACATATCATAAGAGAACGGCTTTCCCGCCTTGCCCACCGCAAACACATTGTCGCCAGTGCAGTACTTGGACATACCTGCTTTAAAGCCGGTGTCGAGCTCGCTGAAACTCATCTTGGCTTCGACCTTCTGACACTGCTTGATTTTGTCGTCGGCATCGAGGCGTTTGCCCGACATCGCCACGTCATAACCGTACTGATACCAGTTGGTTTTCTCGCAATCCTTACGCATGAAATAGCTGGCGCAACCGCTTAAACCGCAGATCAGCATCAGGCCCAGGAGAACTGAACTCAGACGACGCATATATTCCTCCGCAAGCTCTAGACGTTGTCTCAAAATGAGACGACCGTCAACGGGGTCGACGGGTGAGGACAGGAAATGTCAGTTCGGTCTCAAGCACGCCTCCAAAGCGAAAATAAGCAGAGCTCCCGTGGCACCGGCGTTGCCAATGTAAATACAGTGAACGGGAGGGAGAATCATGTCTCCATCAAAATTTGCCTTTATTTTACTGCTTGGAATCGCTGTGGTGGCCACCGGTTGCCAACAAAAAACTCCGCGTGACCGCACTCGCATTGGTCGCGATGGCCGCGCGAGTTCGCTGCGTGTAAACCCGAATGGTTATCCCACTCCGTTTGGTTCCGGTTCTTACAGCACCCAATGGGGTGAGGTGACGAACAACAACCAGCAGATGTTTCAAGAAGAGCTGTTTTACTTCACCTCTCCGATGTTGAACGGTGCCTCGCCGGAGGACTCTGTTGGTTATGTCAGCGCCCAGGCGGGTCAACAGACCGGTGTGGTGTTCTGGGGTGAGGCGGCTATGCGTGGCAACGGCGCTCCCGGTATGATGGGGCAGATGTCGTCGGGTCAGCTCGACGGATCACGCGCTCGCCTACACATCGAGATTTTTGACGACAAAACGGGCATGACTCGTTCTGACGGCAGCGTGCGTCCGCAGATCTTTGTGCATATCGGTTATGATCAAGAGGGTTTTGTCGGCGCCCAGGGTTCCGTGCAAGGCAATCAGGTGAACCTAGTATTTACCGACAATATCGGAAGCGTCATCATGCAGGGCACGATCAATCAACAGTATTTCACCGGTCAGATGTCCTATACGGTCAACGGCCAACAACGCCCGCTTGGCAACTTTAAAGTTCCGGCGTGCGGCTTTTTCGTCTGTAACTAAAGGTTGCCAAGTCGAAAAGTGTGCCTTTACCCTTAGGGGATGAAACTGAACCTGGAGTTCGATCCGGAAACATTTCATTCGCTCATCGGTGGTCGCGCAGTTATCGAAACACCGCGTTTGAATCTGAAGTCGAAGGACGAGGCCCGCGCTTATTTGAAGTCCTACGGCTACGACACCGATGTGGAGGCCGATCGCGAAAAGCTGTGGCAAATCCACTCACGCGCAGTGATCTACATTCGCACTCAGCTCTTACAAGAGGGAGAATCTGTCCCCGAAGAGCTTTCGGATCCCAAGCAACTCAGTGATATCTCCAATCTCCTGTTGATCGCCTCGATGCGTGACTCTTCGCAGGGCAGCCTACATAGCTGGGCCTGTGCGTTGTTAAGAGTGATGCATGTCATTTCGCAGCTGCATAACGATTTGTTCAATTACTTCTCTCTCGAGATTCAGGAAGAGATCTTCCGTCCATATCGACAGTTCGTGCAAAAGGATGCAGTCAGCGGCATCCGCCTTGCGGGCGGCAGCGATGAAGACGTCATCCCCCTGCAGAAGTTCGATATTAAACCATTTAAAGATTCTGACTCGGCCATCACCAAGCTGCTGGCCAAACCCGATGAGGTGGCCTTCGGGCTGCTCGACAAAATCGGGGTGCGTTTTGTGACCGCGACTCTATTCGACGTTTTTCGCGTGATGCGCTTTCTGGTCAACAACCATGTAGTGTCGCCGGCCAATGTGATTCCGAATCAATCCAACAACACACTCTTCCCGGCCAATCTTTTCTTAGAGGTGGTGGAGGGTTTGCCGCGGCTGACGGATATGCCGGTCAGCGAAGTGGACAAGGTTTTGAATGAACGCTTGGCGGTCGAAGCCGAGCGTGCGCGCTTTCTCGAAAAGCACAACAGCTTCACCAGTCGCGACTATCGCTTTATCAAGTTTATCACGCGCCAGCTGGTCCGGGTCACTCACCCGGAAACGCAAAAGTCCTTCAGCTTTTTCTATCCCTATGAGGTGCAAATCCTCGACTATGAGCACTACTTGCGCTCACTGTCTGGACCGGCGTCGCACGATGAGTACAAAGCTCGCCAAAGAGCCCGGGCTCGGCAGCGTGTTTTAGTCTAGTTAAGCCACGCGTCATTTGAGCCTCTGGCTGGCTTCGGATACGATGAACGCATGGGATTTTTCTTAGTTATTCTCGCACTGTTCGGAGCCGCAGCGCCCGTTGAGGCTGCCGTCATCCGCGAGGATATCGGTGAGTTGAAAATCCACGACCTCCTGCTACGTCCCAACTTCACTTACCGCGAGCGCCGTGAAGGCGCATTTTCCATCGGCGAAAGCTCATTCGCTCTGCGTTGGGAGCTGGAAGAGAAATTCTCCAGCGTGATTCGTATTGGCCCACGCACCTTGCTCAATCCGGTTGCTCGCTATCAACCGACTGTCGCGGAGGATGTCACGCTGGTGGAAGCCTACGCCGAATACAACGACCCTTACGGCCGTTTTCGCTTGGGCCGCGTGCCGGTGGAGTTCGGTTATGAGGGTCGGCAGTGGGAGCGCAATCTGATTTTCCCGCGCAGCTTTCTGTTTGAAAAGCGGATTATGATGTTACGGGATGTGGGCTTCTCCTACGAGGTTTCGCACAATCAATGGTACACCGGCTTCGTCGTACATAACGGCGAGAGCGACACTGACGTGGACGGGCAGATTTGGTACACGGCGCGCTGGGGCTTTCGCAAAGAGAATTTTGAGTTGGGTTTTGCCGGTCAAACTGGTGAGACCAAGCCCACCTCGACGGGAACTTCCGGTGACACGTTGGCGGGGATCGACACCTCTCGTGATGCCAAGTGGCGCATGGGCGGGATTTACAATGCCTACACCGAGCGGCAATGGGAGTTCGTGCTCGAATTTTATGTCGGCGAGAACGAACAGTCAGTCAAGGTTCAAAAGTTCCATACCGGCCATTTGGACGTCAGCTATGAGTGGTCAAAGGGCTTCACCACCGTGGCTCGTTATGACCGTTTTGACCCCAATCTCAAGGTGGCCAAGGATTTGGAGCAAAAGGCCAGCCTGGCGCTGGTGTTTTCCAACCGCACGCGTTCCTCCAACCTGATTTTGGTGGGCTCTAAAGTCATTGAAGAAGGGGCCAATATCCCTAATGACGAGATCCGTCTGGTGTGGAGTCTTTCCCCCAGCGGTGTGGTTCGCTTTTGACGTTAACCACGCGCTAGTTATATAGTTTCACCCACAAA
The DNA here is from genome assembly GCA_019637855.1 of Bdellovibrionales bacterium. Lineage (GTDB taxonomy): Bacteria > Bdellovibrionota > Bdellovibrionia > Bdellovibrionales > UBA1609 > JALHOQ01. The sequence goes on along the minus strand of JAHBUX010000003.1, from coordinate 112,305 downwards.
TCTAACATGGAGAGTCACATGCTTCCTCATCGCGTGGGTGTGTTGGGCGCAGGCCAAATGGGAAATGGAATCGCGCAAGTTGTCGCCAGCTTCGGCATCGAAGTGAAGATGGTCGATATCGCGCAAGGCGCTTTGGACAAGGGGATTGCTACCATCTCTTCGAGCTGTGATCGCTTGATCAAAAAAGAGGCCTTAACGGAAGCGAAGAAAAAAGAGCTTCTGGCTTTGGTGACCACATCAACTCAGCTGGCCGATTTCCGCGATTGTGATTTTGTCGTGGAAGCCATCGCCGAGAACATCGATCTTAAACTCAAAACATTTAAAGAGTTGGATCAGATCTGTAAACCGTCGGCCATTTTGTGTTCGAACACCTCCAGCATCTCGATCACCAAGATCGCTGCGGCCACGAAGCGTCCGGAAAAAGTGGCGGGCATGCACTTTATGAATCCGGTGCCGTTGATGAAGTTGGTGGAGGGCATTCGTGGCCTGCAAACTTCCGACGACACCTTCGCACAAGTGGCCGCCCTTGCCGAGAAGCTGGGTAAAACATTTGTAGAAGTCAAAGACATGCCGGGCTTCGCCGTGAATCGAATTCTGATGCCGATGATCAACGAAGCTGTTTACACTTTGCATGAGGGCATCGCCTCTGTCGGTGATATCGATCAAGCCATGAAGCTTGGCACCAATCAACCGATGGGTCCTTTGACCTTGGCTGACTTTATCGGGCTGGACACCTGTCTTGCGATTATGAATGTGCTGCACGATGGATTGGGCGACACTAAGTATCGCCCGTGTCCGCTGTTGGTGAAGTACGTTGAGGCTGGTTGGCTGGGGCGCAAAACCGGCCGTGGTTTTTACACCTACGAGGGCAAGTAGAGCATGGATCTCAAGAGCGTCCGCTATTCGGTGGAAAACAAAGTCGGCACGATCACCATCGCTCGCCCTGAGGCGATGAACGCTTTGAACAAGCAGGTGTTGACCGATCTGCGCGTGCTTTTGCATGAGCTCGATCAAAAGCGCGAGGTGCGCGCCTGCATTTTGACCGGTGAAGGCGAAAAGGCTTTTGTCGCCGGCGCCGATATCAAAGAGATGGAAGGCTTGTCGCCGGCCCAGGCCCGCGAGATGGCGGTGCAGGGTCAGGCGTTGATGCAAAAAATTGAAGACTTGCCGTTTCCGGTGATTGCGGCTGTGAATGGTTTTGCTTTAGGTGGCGGTTTAGAGCTGGCTTTGGCCTGTGATTTTATGTTGGCGTCGAACAAAGCCAAATGGGGTTTGCCCGAGGTGACTTTGGGATTGATTCCGGGCTATGGCGGCACTCAGCGTTTGAGTCGTAACCTCGGTCGCGCTCTGGCCCGTCGTGTGGCGTTGAGTGGCGAGATGTTCAGCGCGCAGCAGGGCTACGAATGGGGACTGTTCACGCAGCTGTGTGAGCCCGCCGATCTGATGCCTGCCGCGCGCAAGCTTGCGGGCGTGTTGGCGACACGTGCGCCGATGGCCATGGCTTGGGTCAAAGAGGCCATCAATCATGGCAGTGATCGTACACAGGCCGAAGGTTTGAAACTGGAATCCGATCTGTTCGGCCGCACCTTTGAAACCAAAGATCATCTCGAAGGTATTAAAGCCTTTGTTGAAAAACGCCCCGCGGATTTTCAAGGACATTAAATGAGCTGGAAAAACCCCATCCGAGTCGTGACGGCCGCATCTTTGTTTGACGGACATGATGCCGCCATCAATGTGATCCGCCGGGTCCTGCAGGACATGGGTGCTGAGGTCATTCATCTTGGTCACAATCGTTCGGTGCAAGAGGTGGCGGAAGCCGTTTTGCAAGAGGGCGCGCAGGGTGTTTGCGTGAGCTCCTATCAGGGCGGTCATATGGAGTACTTCAAATACTTGAAGGATCTCTTGGATGAAGCTGGCGCGGGCTATGTGAAGATTTTCGGCGGCGGTGGCGGCGTCATCGTGCATGAGGAAAAGCGCGAACTCGAAAACTACGGCATTGCTCAGATATTTCATCCCGATGACGGGCGTCGTTTGGGATTGGAAGGCATGATCCGTATGATTATGGAGGCTTGCGATTTCAATCTGACCGAAGCGGCTGCTAAACTGCAAGTGGATAAGAAGTCGGTGGCCAACGCGGTTTTGCCGATGACGGCATTGGGTGTGGCGCTGACCGGTTTGGAAAACGGCAAACCGTCGACGGTGGCCGATAAGGCCTTGGCGGCGTTCGCGCGTAAATCCGGAAAGCCTTTGGTGTTGGGGATCACCGGGACTGGTGGTGCCGGTAAGTCGTCTTTGATCGATGAACTTCTGGTGCGCTTTAAAAATCAGTTTCCGAAAAGTCGCATTGGCGTGGTCTGCGTGGATCCGTCCAAGCGGCGTACCGGTGGAGCCCTGCTCGGCGATCGCATCCGTATGAATGCTTTGGCACGACCGGGAACGTTCATGCGCTCCTTGGCGTCGCGCAATTCCGGCTCTGAAATCGCCTTGGCCTTGCCGGGAATTTTGGATTTCTTAAAAGGGTATGAGTTCGATCTTTTGATTGCGGAGAGTTCTGGCATTGGCCAAGCGAGCTCGCGCATTCTGGAAGTCAGCGATTTAAGTCTTTACGTGATGACGTCGGAGTTTGGCGCTCAGAGCCAGCTTGAGAAAATCGATATGATCGATTACGCCGATTTGGTGTCGATCAACAAGGCGGATCGGCGCGGCTCTTTGGACGCGCATCGGGATGTGCAAAAGCAGTATCGCCGTGCGCGTAAGATCTTTGATCATACGGTTCCTGTGCCGGTGTTTTTAACGCAGGCTTCAAACTTCAATGACAACGGCGTGAATCAGCTCTTTGTGGCGCTGACCGAAACCTTGGTTGCCAAGGGTGCACCCGGATTTAGTTTAAGTGCGGCGCAAAAGGCTTCGTTGATCGGAAGCGAAAAGCAGACTGTGGTTCCGCCTGAACGGCAAAATTATCTGGCCGAAATCGTCTCCACAGTTCGCCAATACAAAGCCGATGTGAAAGATAAGGCCGGGGTGGCTTCCAATTTGGGCGCCTTGGCTCAGGTCGAGCGTTTAGCTGGTGGCCGTTTGCCCGCCGAGCTGGCGTCAAAGCGTGAGGAGTTTCGCAAACGTTTTAGTGACGACGAGTGGGCTGAGCTCAGCAGCTTTGATCGGCTGCACGAAGAGTATTCGCAAAATGAACTTGTGTACGAAGTGCGCGGTCGCGAGATCCGCCAGGCCTTGGTGCGCCAGAGTCTTTGCGGTTTGAATATTCCACGGGTGGCGGTGCCTTCCTATGCCGATTGGGGCGATCGCTATCGCTATTTGAAATTGGAAAACGTTCCTGGCGCCTTTCCCTATACGGCCGGCGTGTTCCCCTTGAAGCGTACAGAAGAAGATCCCACGCGGCAGTTTGCCGGTGAAGGCCCGCCCGAGCGCACCAATCGTCGCTTTCATTTCTTAAGCAAAGGTGAACCGGCCAAGCGACTATCCACCGCCTTTGATAGCGTCACATTGTACGGCGAAGATCCGGATTTGCGCCCGGATATCTATGGCAAAGTGGGCGAGAGTGGTGTGAGCATCGCTTCGCTCGAGGACATGAAGAAGCTCTACGACGGTTTTGATCTGTGTGATCCGTCGACCAGCGTTTCGATGACTATCAATGGTCCGGCGCCGATGATTTTGGCGTTCTTTTTAAACACGGCCGTCGATCAGCAATTGGCGAAGAAAGAACGAGAGCTTGGTCGGAAATTGACTGCGGCGGAATCTGATGAAGTTCGTAAGTGGACGTTATCCACCGTGCGCGGAACGGTGCAGGCCGACATTTTAAAAGAGGACCAGGGACAAAACACCTGTATCTTCTCCATCGATTTTGCGTTGAAGATGATGGCCGATATTCAGCAGTTCTTCACTGAGAACAGCGTGCGCAACTTCTATTCGGTCAGTATCAGCGGCTATCATATCGCAGAGGCGGGGGCCAATCCCATCACTCAGCTGGCGCTGACTTTGTCCAACGCCTTCACCTATATTGAGTACTATCTGTCGCGCGGTCTGAAGGTGGATGAGTTTGCGCCGAATCTTTCCTTCTTTTTCTCCAACGGTCTTGATCCCGAGTACACGGTGATCGGGCGGGTGGCGCGCCGGATCTGGTCGATTGCATTGCGCGATAAGTACCGCGCTAATGAGCGCTCGCAAAAACTGAAGTACCATATTCAAACGTCGGGTCGCTCTTTGCATGCGCAAGAGATTGCGTTCAATGATATTCGCACCACGCTGCAGGCATTGATCGCGATTTTCGATCAGTGCAATAGCTTGCACACCAACGCCTATGATGAGGCGATCACGACACCGACGGAAGAGAGCGTTCGTCGTGCCAAGGCCATTCAGCTGATCATCAACAAAGAGTTCGGCATGGCTAAGAACGAGAACCCTCTGCAAGGCAGCTTCTTTACCGAGTGGCTGACTGAAGCGGTGGAAGAGGCGGTGCTGGAGGAGTTCCTGCGTATCAACGAACGCGGTGGTGTTCTTGGTGCTATGGAAACGCAGTATCAGCGCAGTCGCATCCAAGATGAATCTCTGCACTATGAGACATTGAAACATAACGGTTCTTTGCCGATTGTGGGCGTGAACACCTTTGTGGATCCGCAGACTTTGGATCCGGCCTATGTGCCGCCGAAGATCGAGATGGCGCGGGCCACGCTGGCTGAGAAAAAACAGCAGCTGGACAACGTGCATGCGTACCAAGCGCGTTTGAAGACTGAGGCCGAGAGCGAACTGGAGAAGTTGAAGGCGGCGGCTGTTCAGAATAAGAACATTTTTGCGGCCTTGATGAATGCCGCGCGCGTGTGTTCGTTGGGACAGATGACCACAGCCCTTTACGAAGTGGGCGGAAAGTACCGCCGCAACATTTGAGGTGAAGTGAATGAGCGCTGCTCGAGTGGCAAGCTGGATACGCAGCTGGGGATTCCCGGTCGGTATTACCGCCTTCGTTATCGTTTGCGTGCTGGCCGGTGCCAGTATTTTCCGCTTCTTGCAAATGAACCGCGCCATCTCGGATTTGAACGAGACGATTTATCAAGTCAATCAGGTGCAAAACGTGGTCGAGCGTTTGGAGACGGCGGCGCGCGGATATGTCCTTACCATCAGCCCGGATTTTCTAGCCAACTACAACCGTTCGCGCGATCGACTGACCAAAGAGATTCAAGATCTGAAGCCTTTAATTTCTCAGCCTGACTTGGTCGATAAGCTGAGTATTTTGGCGCAAAGTCGGGTGGCGGAATTGGAAAGCCTTTTGTCTCGGGTGGGTGAGGAGCCTCCGGCTAAGTTGGCCAAGAGTTTTGGTTTGGAGACAGTGACTCAGCTTCGTCGGGCGAGCCGCGATATTGAGCGCGGTGAGCGGGCCTTGCTGGCCGAGCAAGAGGCGGAAGCGGCCAGTTTGGCGCGTGTGGCGGCGGTGTTTTTGGCCTTGGGTTCAGGCTTGGCGCTGTTTTTTATATTAAGCAGTCATAGATTTTTGCAGGCCACGTCGCGTGAGTGGCAAGCGGCTCGCGAGTCGGCGCTGGAGGCGTCGCGCTTGAAGTCGGACTTTCTGGCCACCATGAGCCATGAGATCCGCACGCCCATGAACGGTGTGATGGGTATGGCGACGTTATTGATGAATACCTCGATGAGCGAGGAGCAGCGTTCTTATGTGAAGACCATCAAAACTTCAGCGGATTCGTTGTTGGGATTGATCAATCGCATTCTCGATCACTCCAAAATCGAGGCGGGTCGTCTGGAGCTGGAGTTTCAGGATTTTGAGTTTAAGGGCGTGTTCGAGTCTGTTTTGGATTTGCTGCGCTACTGGGCGCGTTCGAAGAGCGTGGAGCTGCAGCTCGATTGGCCGGCCGATCTGCCGCAGAATTTGTGGGGGGATCCGAATCGGCTGCGCCAGGTGTTGGTGAATTTGGTGAGCAATGCTTTGAAGTTCACCGATCAGGGGTTTGTGCGTGTTTCTGTTTCGGCGGTTTTTCTGGAGGCCGGTCGCTATGAATTTATGGTCGAGGTGCATGATAGCGGTCGGGGCATCGCGCGCGATCTGCAGTCGCGTCTGTTTCAGAAGTTTTCGCAGGTGCATCGTTCGGCGCCGGCGGGTCCGACCGGTAGTGGTTTGGGGTTGATGATCGCGCGCGAGTTGGTGGCGGCGATGGGTGGCGAGATCGGTGTGGAGAGCGAAGAGGGGGAAGGCTCGCGTTTCTGGTTTACCTTTATGGCCGAGCCGGCCAAATCGCCGCGCACCTCGGGCGTGTCACGCGGGCCGAGTGCTCGCTTGCTGTCGGGTCATGTGTTGATCGTTGAGGATCAGCCGATCAATCAGGCGGTGGTGGGTAAGTTCTTAGAGAGTTTTGGGTTGTCGTACTCGTTGGTAAAAGATGGTTACGCGGCGGTGGCGGCGGTGAAGAAGCGCGTGTACGACATGGTTTTAATGGATTGCCAGATGCAGGGCATGAATGGTTATGAGGCGACGCTTGAGATCCGCGAGTGGGAGGCGGGTGAGGGGCGTAAGCCGATCCCGATTGTGGCGGTTACGGCTGAGGGTATGAGTGCGGATCGTGATCGTTGTTTTTCGGTGGGGATGAATGATTTTATCAGCAAGCCGGTCGACATTGACCGCTTGCGCACTATCTTAGAGCGTTTTCTTCCTCTGGCTTCAGGGCCTGAGTTCGACCAAAATGTTTTGGATCATTTGGAGGGGTATCAATCGGGTGATCGTCCGTTGAAGGATGTGTTGGTGGACGATTTCTTGCGTTCGGGCAGTGAGCAATTGCAGGAGATGGAGAAGGCTTTGAATGCGAGGGAAGAAAAGCAGTTCAAGCATCTGGCGCACGCTTTGAAGTCTACGGGGCGCACTTTGGGGTTGGCGCGTTTGGGTCAGCTCTGTGAAGAGCTTGAGCGTTGTAAGCTGGATGAGAGCACGTCAGAAAAATTCGCCGATCTTCAGCGTGCCTACTCTCGCGGCTGCGATTGGCTCAATACCCGCGGCCCGGTTCTGGGACAAGTTTAGTCGCGGCCGGTCCGCCGAACGCCGGATCCGTTGTCTTACCATTGAACGCTAATCTGCTTTTGAGCGTGGTTCTAAAAATGCAAAAGGCGAGGTGGGTTTCCCCGCTCGCCTTTTGAGCTGAATCCCTTCGTACGAAGGGAGGTCAACAATGCCTTATCATCGAAACGTCCTCAGCAGACGTAGTAGATTTCGGCGTATTGTGGGATTTGCTAAAGCGCTTCTGTCTGTCCTCGTTCTCTTTCTAGAAGTGCTGCGGCGGATCTCGGATCTAATCTGAATACGGTTTAAGTGAACGTTGCTCCAATGTGTCGCCGTTCACTGGACTGGGCGTAAGTCAGAAGGGTAAGCGTTCACGGAGCTGCGAGCGGGGAGCCCACTTTTTGGGTCAGAATGAATGCGTATAGTTAGCCGTTTTCGATATCGCCGCTTTTTGACGCACCGGTTTTCCGCAGCGGAAGTGAAAACGAGTACAAGATCAAAAAACGGGTACAACTCCAAAGCGTAAAAGTGAGGTCCGGCCGTTGTTCTGCCGCCGCACTGCTGCCACGGTTCCCCCAGCGGGGCCGGTCCGCCGAGCGCCGGATCCGTTGTCTTACCATTGAACGCTAATTTGCTTTAGAGCGTGGTTCTAAAAATGCAAAAGGCGAGGTGGGTTTCCCGCTCGCCTTTTGAGCCTGAATCCCTTCGTACGAAGGGAGGTCAAGCAATGCCTTATCATCGAAATGTCTCAACCAGACGTAGTAGATTTCGGCGTATTGGGGAGCCCACTTTAATGAATACGAACAGAACCCGAGGGCGGATTATTGTCAGCCGTTCCTACTGCAGCGCTACCAGCCGCTACGCTACCGGTAGCGCCACTCGGATTCGCCATCTGCCTTAAGGCCGATAGCAGCTCGCTCTCATCATTCTCCGCCAGCGCGATCAAGCGCTCAACCTGAGCTACCAATCCCTGCATAAACTGCTCGCTGCTCGAATCCCCGCGTGGCACGGTCAGAATCTCAGCATGGCGGGTAGTGAGTTCATCGCCGGTCAGATACAGCTCTTCAAACATCTTCTCGCCGGGGCGAACGCCGGTGAAGGCAATGCCGACTTCGGACTCGCTCTTGCCCATTAAGGCCATAAGGCTTCGCGCCAGATCCAAAATCCGAATCGGCTCCCCCATTTTCAAAACGTTGATGTCGCCGGGCTCAGACAGAGTGGCCGACATCAACACCAGAGAAACCGCTTCGGGGATCAGCATAAAGTAGCGGGTCATATCGGGGTGGGTCACTGTGACCGGCCCGCCATCTTGAATCTGTTTGCTGAGCAAAGGGATCAAACTACCTGAACTTCCTAGCACATTGCCAAAGCGAACGGAGGAGTAGGGCTTACCGGTACGTTTGCCGGTCAAGCTGGTCAGGAGTTCACACACTCGCTTGGTTGCACCCATGGCGCCGACCGGATTGACCGCTTTGTCGGTCGAGATCATCACGAAGCGTTCGCAGCCAAAGCGTTCGCACAGCTGTATGAGGTTCCACGTGCCCTGCACATTGTTGAGCACGGCCGGGGCCACATTGGCTTCGACAAGGTGCACGTGTTTATAGGCAGCGGCGTGAAAGACCACCTCGGGTTTGTATTTCTCAAACACGTTTTCCAGCATGCGCTGATCTTTGATGTCGACCATCAGCGGATGAATATGGCTAAAGTCCTGAGCCGACGGCCGGAGTTCGCGATCGATTTCATAAAGCGCGAATTCGGAATGATCGAGCAGCAAAAGTTTACCTGGCGAAAAACGCGCAATCTGGCGCGCGACCTCTGAGCCGATGCTACCCCCGGCGCCGGTCACGAGAACGACTTTGTTCTCCAGCAAGCCTTTAAGTGAAGGCAAATCCACATCGGCCGAGGCGCGGTTCAACAAGTCCTTTAACTCGACCTGCCGGTATAAAGCTTCATTGCGATTCACATTGGTCGAAGCATCGAAGTGAGCGATACGCTGCACGCGCACACCAAGGCGACGGCCGAGCACCACAAGCTCGCGCATTAGATCCGAGGGCGGTGAGGTGATGGCCACCACTAGTTCCGTACAGCCCGAGCGCACGATAATATTCTCAAGCTCATCATGGTGACCTAGCACGGGCAGGGTCTGAATCTGCTTGTTGCGCTTAGCCGGATCGTCATCGATGTAACCGAGCAACTCCCGATCGCGGGCGGGATCGCTAAGCAGCCGTTGAGCGAGCAGGCGCCCGTTCTGACCAGCGCCGTAAATGATCATCTTGCCAAGAGTCACCGCTCCTTTTTGCGGCCGCATCTGCCATTCGAACAGTCGTCGGCGGGCGAGGCGCGCGGCCATAAGCAGGGCGGTGGACACGAAGGCGTCGATAAAAAATAAAGAGCGCGGCAGGTAGCCCAAAGACGGCATCAGGTAGACGAACGAATACAAGAACGGTACGGAAAACAGTACGGCACCTGCCAAACGAGATGCGTCGTGGGTGGAGATGTAACGCCACAGACTTTGATAGATGCCGAAGCATAAAAAGATTCCGAGACGAATTAGTACCAACCAAATCACGAAGTTGTTCAGTGCCAACAAGTGCTGATCGATACGCCCCTCGCCTAAGCGCATCCACAAGCTTAAGTAGAGCGAAAAGGTCAGCAGAACGGCATCCAGGCCGATGTGCAGCAGACTGAACCGGTTGGGAGAGAAGCGTTTGAGGAACTGGTGCATTAGAGGAGTTTATTCCTGTTCCCGGGCCTCTGGTCAAACCGAAAAACGCATAGCGTCAGCAGGGTTTTGCAGTTCGTGCGTGGGCCCATGGAATTTGGTAAGAATCCGGCTTTAAATCTTCAAAAGGATTGGCGATGTCCAAGCTGAATTTTGCGCTTATCGGCTGCGGCCGGATTGCCCCTAAGCATGTCGACGCTCTCACTTCAGGAGCGGTCAGTGGCGCCCGCCTGGTGGCTGTGTGCGACGACAAATTCGAGCGCGCCAAAGTCATCGCTGAAAAGCACGAGGGTGTCGCCGCTTTTTCTGACCGTTTCGAGATGATGGAGAAGATGGGATCAGATATCGACGTGGTGGTGATCCTGACTCCGTCTGGTTTACATGCTCAGCACGCGATCGATATGGCTAAGTACCGTAAGCACGTGGTCGTCGAAAAACCGATGGCGCTCACTCTGCAAGATGCGGATCGAATGATTGCGGCTTGCGATGCGGCGGGTGTTCGTCTGTTTGTGGTTAAGCAAAACCGTTACAATCATCCGGTTAAAAAATTGCGTCAGGCCATGGAAGCTGGCCGTTTCGGCAAACTGGTTCTGGGCACGGTGCGTGTGCGCTGGTGCCGTACTCAGAAGTACTACGACCAAGACAGCTGGCGTGGAACATGGGCCTATGATGGCGGTGTGTTTGCCAATCAGGCATCGCACCATGTCGATTTACTGCAGTGGATGATGGGCGATGTGGAGTCTGTGTTCGCAAAGACATCGACGAGCCTCGTGAATATCGAAACCGAAGACACGGGCGTTGTGATCGTACGTTTCAAAAACGGCGCACTGGGTGTGATTGAAGCCACGACGGCCACTCGTCCTAAAGACCTTGAAGGCTCTCTATCTATTCTAGGAGAAAAAGGCACGGTAGAAATCGGCGGTTTTGCCGTCAATGAAATGAAGACTTGGAACTTTAGTGAGCCACTTCCTGATGATGGTGAAGTCGTTGAAAAGTATCGCGTGGCCCCGCCGAATGTGTACGGTTTCGGTCACACTGAATACCTGAACAAGGTTGTCGAAAGCATTCGTGAGGGACGCGCTGCTTTGGTGGATGGCCTTGAGGGCCGCAAATCTCTTGAGCTGATCTCGGCGATTTATGAATCGGTGGAGACTGGCAAAGAGGTCTCTTTGCGTTTTGTCCCGAAGATGTGTCGTCTGGGCGTTATCCGCGACATCGAGGTGTAAATGGAAAAAATCCCGTTTATGGATTTGGCGGCCCAGAACAAGAGTCTGGAGTCGGAGTTGAATGCGGCTATCGCTGAAGTTGTGCAAAGTAGAAGCTTTATTCAGGGCGCCCCTGTCGAGCGCTTCAATAAAGACTTTCTGCGCCTACATGGTGGGACATATGGCGTGGGTTGCGCCAATGGCACGGGGGCAATCACTGTTGCTTTAAGGGCTCTAAATGTTGGGCATGGCGATGAAGTGCTTGTGCCGAATCACACATTTATCGCGACGGCCGAGGCGGTGGTTGAAGTCGGCGCTAAGCCTGTGTTGGTGGAGATCGATAGCGAATACCGCCAGCTGGATCTCAAAGACGCCGCTCGGCGAATGACGGCGAAAACAAAAGCCATTCTCCCGGTTCATCTCTATGGTTTGCCGGAGCCCATGGACCAGGTGATGGCTTTTGCGCGCGAGCATAAATTGAAAGTCGTTGAGGATTGCGCTCAAGCGCAGTTGGCCAAATGGAAAGGGCAGGCGGTCGGCACATTTGGGGATTTGGCGACCTTTAGTTTTTATCCGGGTAAGAACTTGGGTGCCTTTGGCGATGCGGGATTTATTTTGACCGAGAACGCCAAGCATTTTGAGTTCATTGAACGTTATATCAATCATGGTCGTCAGGATAAATATCTGCACCAGTTCTTCGGCTCTAACTACCGCATGGACGGTTTGCAGGGAGCGGTGCTTGCGACCAAAGTGACTCGGCTTGCGGCCTGGACAGAGCGTCGTCGCGAGGTGGCCAAACAGTACGATGAGAGCTTGAAGGGCTTTCGAGTTTTGCAGCCGCGTGCCGAGTCTGTGCCGGTCTACCATTTGTATGTGGTTGAAGTGTCCAATCGCCAAGAGGTGATGGATGCGTTTAAGCGTGAGAACATTGACTGCGGCATTCATTATCCGATTCCGTTGAGTTGTCAGCCGGCCTTTGCGCCGCTGGGTTATAAAGAGGGGCAGTTTCCGGTTTCCGAAGAGATGTCGGCCCGCATTTTAAGTCTGCCTTTCTTTCCAGAGATGACGGTTGAGCAAATGAAGCGAGTGGTGGGCGTATTTAGGGGGGTAGCAAAAGCATGAGCGGAGAAATGGTATCGGTCGTAATTCCGTGTCGTAACGAGGCCAAATCAATTGCCGCGACCGTAAATGCCATTTTGCGCAGCCAGCATCGCAATCTGGAGGTGATCGTGGTCGACGGTATGTCGACCGACGGCACGCGCTCGATCGTGGGCGAGCTTATGGGTGAGGATGCAAGAGTAAAGCTGGTGGATAATCCTCATAAGCTCACACCTTTCGCGTTTAACATTGGAATTAAGAATGCGGTTGGTGATTACATTCAGATCGTTGGCGCCCGCAATATCCTGGAGCCATCTTATATTCCTTTGTTGCTCAAGACCTTGCAGACTCGTGCGCGCGTGGCGTGCGCGGGTGGCGATTACCAACATGTGCATGATACAACCGACGGGCAGGCCATCAGCTTGGCGATGGAATCTAAGTTTGGAGTGGGTGGTGGCAATTACCGCACATTGAAGTCGGATGCGTATGTCGACACGGTCGGTATTCCGATGTATCGCGCGTCGATCTTTAAAGAACTGGGTTATTTCGATGAGTCGCTAACGCGCAATCAGGACGACGAATTCAACTTTCGGTTACGTCGTAAAGGTTTTCTGATCATGTATGTTCATGAGGCCAAGGCCACGTACTTGGTTCGCGCGAGCCTAGAAAAAGCGTTTAAGCAATATCAGCAGTACGGTTATTTCAAAGTTTACGTGAACAAGAAGCACGCCGCAGTCACCACGGTTCGTCAGTTGGCGCCGGCGATTTTTGTCGCCTTTTTAGTGCTGATAGGCCCACTGATGCTGTGGAAAGCACGAGTTTTCTGGCCGCTGTTGTTTTGGACTGCCGCTGCCTATGTAACTCTGGGTTTGCTCTTAGCGGGCCCCAATCTGCTCTTGATAGACCGGGTACGCGCGCTCCGTGCCTGTTTCGTCCTGCATATGGGCTATGGCACCGGTTACTGGCTAGGAATCTGGGATTTCTTGATTAACAACTCACGCCCGCGCGCTTCTATGCAGAGTATGACGACGTGATTGAGAAGGATCCACAGGAGCTTAATGACTTCGTTAGGCCAATACTCGCGCCTTACTTAGCGAGTCGCTACACTTTGTCTCAGGAGGGCCAGAGGAAGGTTATATCTGCCAATGCCGAACTGGATGGCGACTATGCGAAAGCTCATTTTCTTCCTGTGGCGGATTGGTCGTTTCGAGAGCTAAGCGGTCGACTCGAAGAGCTTCCTCCAAAAGAGTATGGCACGATTTTAGACGTGTGTGCCGGAACAGGTTTTGTGAGCCTCAATCTGATGCGAGGGGGCTTGTTCAAAAAATGCGTGGCTTTTGACCTCAATGAGGATGCTCTCAAAATTTTGGAAAATCGTGCTCGTGAGTTAGGTGTGAATGGCGTTGAAGTTCAAAGTGGCGACATCATGTCCACAAACTTTCCTACAAATAGTTTTGACTGTGTTATGGGAAACTCCTTTCTCCATCACATTCCTGACACCAAAACATTTTTGGCTGAGATGTGTCGGATACTAAAGCCTGGTGGTGTGATTTGTATTACAGGTGAGCCGAGTCCTTCGAACATGTATTGGCAAAACCTGATTCAACGCAGCCTCTTGGCGTTAGTTGGCAAAAAACACGGACCTAAGGGGGAAGTTCCGTTAACAGATATTTGGCAGTTCTCGACGTCGGGCTTAACTGAACTACTTAAAGCAGTCGGCTTTTCTGAAGTTAAAATTAGTGGCTATGGTCGGTGGTCAGAGTCCTGTCTTAGCTTCGTAGAGCGATTGTGGATTCGCTTTACGGGTCATTCAGCTCCTTCATGGATCTGGCGCTGTGCCTATGCATTTCGTCACTGGGAGTCGCAAGGTGTGGCAGACGCTGATTCCATGGCGATATTGGCCATTCGAGCAAGAAAGCCCTAAATCACTCGTTCGAGTTCACGTTTAATCAGATAGAGACCGAAAAAAAGACTGAGGGCTACCCCTACGTTCGAGATTCCAACCGCGCCTTCGATGGTTCCAAAGATTGAATAGCCAACTAGAATCCCGATGACGGTCGAAATGAAGGTCGCAACTGCAACCCCGAGACCGAAATCGAGCCGGCGTAGAATCACCAAGCAGTTTTGGCCAACAAAGAAAAGCATACGGAACAGTCCCGCCGGCATAAGTAGGATAAGAATTGTAGCTGATTCTTTCCATCCATCTCCGAATGCAAATTCAATTAACGGTTTGGCAAAACCAGCGACGACTATCATTGCGCCGAGAAGAAGTGTTCCTGCCCACTTCATTGTTCGCCAATAAATGCGGTGCAAATCTTTTTTCGGTGCCTCAAGAAGGCGCCGATAGAAAACCGTACCTAAAGAGCTGCCGACGATCGTATTTGGCGCGTCCATAATTCGTTGAGCGAGGTTGTAGAGTCCGAGGATTTGTAGTGGGAACAGGGTCGAGAAGATTAGGGCTGGCGTTTGCAGGGTGAGAATCTGAAACGCAGTCGACGCCCCGTTGTGAAGGGGGAAATCTCGATATTTTATAAAAACACTATGAGCATATTTGCGATTGAGTGAAAAACCGCGCCAGAGGATACCTCTGTTGCCGATAGCTAAAATGGTGATCGAGATGATGTATCCGGAAATTTGTGCGAGAACGAGACCATATGACGACATTTTAAAAAAGGCGAATGAGCAGGCCACGGTGGTAATCTTCTCGCCCAAATAGCGGGCAGAAATCACCTTCATATGTCCGCTCTGAATTGCGAGCTGACTTTCGATATTCAAAACCCCTAGAAGAGCTACTGCGATCGCAGTATAGAGGCCAAAGAGGGCATCGGGCGGAGCATGTATAAGATCTTTGATTGGCGTCGCCGTCCAAGTTAGCCAGAATATTGCGGCTATAGCGACTGTTGATACCAAGGAAATGTGAGAAATAGCGGTGCGTTCCCTCTCGTCTTCTATGATCGGAATAGCTTGGTCTAGGCGCAGCGTAGAGAATGTGCCAAGCACCGCGGTGATCGCATAGAAGAGGGCGAAGATACCGAAGCTTTCAGTCCCGTAGAGACGAGCTAAGAAAGGCATGGCTATTAGACTGATGACATTAGACGCCGCGACGCCCGCCGAGAGCGAAAAAAACTGATGCTTATACAGTGATTTAAAGGCTTCTCGGGTTGACATGAACAATGTGATTTCGCGGCCCGAGTCTTTGATTGTCAAGACTTATCAATATGATAGTATCCGCGTTTTGCAAAAGGAGCGAATGGGAATGTTAGGATCGCTGTTTCAGTGGATACGCTTAATGGCGTACTCGTTTCTGCGACTGAAACCAATCAACGCGATTGGGCGGTTCCTGTTATCTAAGTCTTCATCTCCATCGCTGTATAAAGGGAAGTATGTCTTTCCAGTACGCGGTGAAATTCGTGTGCGTTATCCGTTGGGCAAAGATTTTTTCATGTATTCGGATGGCTCGGATTCGATTGCTTCGCGTGTGTTTTTTGGCAGCGCTATGGGTTTTGAAGAAGCTACGTCAAAGGTTCTCACCAAATACTTTAAAACGGGCGGCGCCTTTTTCGATGTGGGGGCCAACTCGGGCATATACTCTTTGATGGCGGCGACGTTTCCGCAGACAAAAGAGATTCATTCGTTTGAGCCCATGGCCACGGCGTTTGGAATTTTGCAAAACAACGTAGAAAAAAATAATTTTCATAACGTACGCTTAAATAGACTTGCGTTGGGAGATCATGAGGGAGTTTTGGAACTCGCGGTTCCAAAGGGCATTATGCTACCGACGGGAAGCTCTGCCATGGGTTCTGCAAAGTTCGACAACTCGGACCAGATGCTCTCGGAGAAAATTCGCCTTACCACATTGGATCATTACGTAGAGAGCAAGGGTATTCAGAGCTGCGACTTGATCAAAATTGATACTGAAACTACGGAGCCGGCGGTTATTCGCGGTGCCTTAAAAACGATTGCTAGATTTCGTCCAAAAATTGTCTGTGAGGTCATTCGTGACCAGGCGGCGCATGAAATCGAAGCTTTGCTGCGTGGGTTAGACTACAAGTACTATCATTTGACCAATGAAGGCCCCGTTCCGGTAACTTCAATTCGACCTAACCAAAGCCTGCTGAACTTCCTCTTCTTGCCGAAGGAAGTGTCGTTAGATGCGTAGTGGAGATCTTCCCACGACCGGACTCAATATTTGCGTAGTTTGCCAGGACTATCCTACTCCCGCGCGTCCGGATGCGATGGCATTCACTCATGCTCGCAATGTTATTTATCGCGAGGCCGGTCACGCGGTAACTGTACTTAGTTTCGGAGCCCAAGAAGCCTATTTATGGGATGACCTATCCGTGTTGCCGGAGGGCGATTTTACGGCGGCTCAGCTCTCGCAGTTTGACGTGCTGGTCTTTCATGCGCCGAACCTCCGCAATCACTTGAGGTTTATGCTAAAAAATGGTGCGGCCATTCGTGCAAAGGTCATCATCGGGCATGGGCATGAGTTTATCGATGCGGCAAATCAGTCGGGACAGCCATACGCGTTTCAACTGAATTTTAAAATGCGTTTAAAGCTCAAGGCATTGGCCCTTTATGATTGGCTCAAGGTGCGGGTTTGGGCATGGTACTTTCGCTCGCAGAAAGATTCGCGCCTGGCATTGGTGTTCGTGTCGGAGTGGTTGCGTAAAAATGTTGAGCAATGTTTACGGCTCAAGCTTGATGATTACGTGAACGTCTCTGTTATCAACAACCCCATCCATCCGGCTTTTCAAGAGTCGACTTATGACCCCAATTCGCCAAAACTTGCGGACTTTGTTACCTTGCGATCCTTCGATCTTCCAAAGTATGCGGTTGATGTTGTGGTCGAGTTGGCGCGCCGAAATCCTCAATGGACATTTCATGTCTATGGAACTGGAAAGTATTTCGATTTCAATCCTCCGCCATCAAATCTCACGGTGATTAAGAAAAAGTTCCGCCAGGTTGAGATGCCGGAGCTTTTCAATCAATACCGTGTCGGTCTTTTGCCCACGCGTTGGGATAGCCAAGGTGTGGTGATGTGCGAGATGGCGTGCCTTGGTATGCCGACTGTGGTGTCTGACATCCCGATCTGTAAGCTCATGGTGGGTGAGTTTGAAAATGTGAGCTACATCAATAATGAAGATCCTAGGCTTCCTGCGCTACCAACGGTCACGTTGAGTCGGACAGAACTAAAACGAAAGTTTGGCGCTCAGCAGACAGTCTATAAAGAGTTGGGGATTTTTGAACATGTTGCCAGGGAGGGACGGGTTGATAGGAGCTCCTTGGCTTCTCGTTTTGTTTCTCTGGTCTTAGGAATTACCAACCGCGTCGTTTCATTTACACGGAAGCTATCAACGCAATGAGCAAATGGTTTGCCGACGTGACGGTTTGTCTATCAAAGGCTACCGTTAGGTCATGATTTCCATCGTGACGGTCAACTACAACTCGCGTGATTTGCTTCGCAATTGCCTTCGCAGTATTGAGGAGCACGTTCGAGTTCCCTACGAAGTAATTGTTGTCGACAACAGTTCCTCCGATGGATCTACGGTCGACCTGCCGTGTGAAGGTAAAGTCAAAATTCTATTTCAGAATACAAACCTCGGGTTTTCTAAGGGGTGTAATCGAGGCGCCCGCGCAGCTACGGGTACGGTGCTTCATTTTTTGAACCCTGACACTCAGGTGGATGGTTCTATCAATGCAGCTTATGAGACTGCTTTGAAGGCGGAGAAAAACTGCACGTTCACTACTAAATTGGCAAACGTCGAAGGCAAGATTGAGAAAACCAGTCACGTCATTCCGACCTTGAAGAATATGTATAACCTTTTTGTAGCACCTGACGCAGTGGAGCGCTGGCATATAGGTGCAAGTATTCTTGTATCACCGGAGACATTTTGGAACGTCGGCGGCTTTAGTGAAGATTATTTTATGTATTGGGAAGATATTGATTTCTTCTATAAGTGCATTCGCGCAGATATTCCCAATACTACTCTTCCAACGGTTATCACCCATCATAAAGGCGGTTGCTCTCGCAATGTCTGGTCTACGTGGCAACGGTTGAAAGTGATGGAGCAGTCGGGACTGGCTTTTTCTGAGAAGTTTGATTTGCGCTTAGATTATTTTGTATTCAAGCACCTGGCATTTTTCAGAAACGTCATTTTGCATCCAGTGACGAGCTTTATGGGACTTGAAGTCTACTGGGCGGCCTTGTTATCTAGGGTCTTCGTATCGCGAAGCATCCTTTTGCACAATGAACGCTAAAGTGCCCTCGCGCAGGGGCGACTGAATTGCAGGTGTGAAGCTAGATTTGTTCTGTCGTCAACAATCTTGCTTGTGTAGCCAGTTCTTCGACTGATCGCAACCTAGATTTTTCATTATGAGTATGTCGCGTTCTTGCGAAACTCCTCTCAAATTGTAAGGTGATTTTGATGGGTACACACGTCTACAGAAATCAGCCTTTAACAATGCTTTGTGTCACTAGGCTTCTTCGCAGCTGCGTTTGACAGCGACGCGTTTCGTTACTAGCTTACTTCGGTAATTAATTTTGGGAGTTGGGGCGTGCAAGTAATTCTGGTCACGGGAGCTGCAGGATTTATTGGAAGTGCTTTTATTCGTGAGGCTAAGGCGCTCGGAGCGCGAACCGTAATTTACGATGCGCTCACTTATGCAGGCCACAAGTCCAATATACAAGATTGTTTAGAGCCAGGTATATGTGACTTTATTAAGGGCGATATTCGCGACTACGATAAGGTTTTGCAAACCTCGCGAGATTTTAGAGTTACGGCTATAGTTAATTTCGCAGCCGAATCACATGTCGATAACAGCATTCATGGACCAAAACCGTTCGTTGAAACCAATGTTGTCGGAACCTTTAGTCTGCTTGAGGCAACCCGCAAGTATTATTCCGAGTTGAGTGAGCAAGAGAAGAGAGATTTTAGATTTCTGCACGTGTCCACGGATGAAGTTTTTGGCGAACTTGAAGATACGGGATATTTTACGGAGAGAAGTCCGTATCAGCCTAACTCCCCCTATTCGGCAACCAAGGCGGCCTCGGACCATCTTGTGCGAGCCTGGCACCAAACTTACAAGTTGCCAGTAATCGTCACCAACTGTTCGAATAACTATGGCCCTCGACAACTGCCTGAAAAATTGGTTCCTCGTATGATCACATGCGCGCTCAGAGGTGAACCGCTGCCTGTCTATGGTAAGGGTGCAAATGTACGTGATTGGATCCATGTGGAGGATCATGCACGCGGAATTCTTCTGGCATTGCAAAAGGGTATGGTCGGGGAGACCTATTGTTTTGGTGGTCGTAGTGAGCGCAAAAATTTGGAAGTCGTTCGCCGTATCTGTTCAATCCTCGACGAAGTCAGTCCACGCGGTGATGGTAAAAAGTATGACGAACTGATCACATTTGTTACTGATCGGGCGGGTCATGATTGGCGCTACGCGATTGACGATAGTAAGGCCGAAGACGAACTAGGGTTCAAACGTAAATACGAAAGCTTTGAGGATGGGCTCAATCAAACAGTAGGTTGGTACATAGACAACAAAAAATGGACTGAAGCTGTAATGGAACAAAAAAAATGAAGGGGATCGTTTTAGCCGGAGGTTCCGGATCTCGATTGTTTCCGATGACTCGTGCTGTCAGCAAGCAGCTTCTGCCGGTCTACGATAAGCCAACCATCTACTATCCGTTGTCGGTTTTGATGTTGGCGGGAATCCGCGAAATATTGATTATCAGCACGCCTCGCGATCTCCCGATGATTGAATCGCTTCTTGGAGATGGTAGTGAACTTGGTGTGCGGTTTGAGTACCGTGTTCAAGAAAAACCTGCTGGTATCGCGCAAGCTTTTCTCATAGGAGAAAGCTTTATCGATAGGCAGCCGGTGTCCTTAATTCTGGGCGACAATCTTTTTTATGGCCATGAGTTTTCACAGACACTCAATCAGGCTGCAAAGTTAACTGATGGAGCTCAAGTATTTGCTTATCATGTTCGCAATCCCGAAGCCTACGGCGTGGTTGAGTTTAATGACCAAATGCGAGCGATATCGATTGAAGAAAAGCCTAAAGAGCCTAAGTCCCATTGGGCAGTTACGGGACTATATTTTTATGATGGTAATGTAACATCTTATGCTCGTGCATTAAAGCCGTCGAAACGTGGAGAACTTGAGATTACTGACTTAAATAGAAGCTATTTGGAAATGGGGAAGTTGGATGTGCAACTTATGGGTCGCGGAGTTGCTTGGCTAGATACTGGAACTCCTGAGACATTGCTATCGAGCGCTAATTTTGTTCAGACTATTGAGGAACGTCAGGGCCTGAAGATCGCTTGCCTTGAGGAGATTGCTTTTCACAAAGGATTTATCGATAAGGAAAAGCTACTTGAAATTGTCGAAAAGCTACCTATAGGAGCTTATGGGAACTACTTGCGTGGACTATTAAAACACGGATTGCTCTAAGATGAATGAGAAGGAAATATTGGTATTTGGATATTCAGGCCAAGTTTCCACTGCTCTGCGCGAGGTTCTAGAGAATGCCCGCTATGTATCTCGCTTGGAATGTGACTTTGAGAGACCTTCAGATATTCATTCTATATTGGATAGTATGCGACCAAGAGTAGTCGTCAATCTAGTGGCTTATACCGCCGTAGATAAGGCCGAAAGCGATCGGCAAAGCGCCTTTGCTATTAATGGAGAGGCTCCGCGTGAGATCGCGGCATGGTGTAAGTCTAATTATTGCTCGCTTGTTCATGTTTCTACCGACTATGTTTACAGCGGTAATGGCGAAAAGGCATGGCTTGAGAACGATATTGCAGATCCGATCAACGTGTATGGAGAGAGCAAGCTAGCCGGAGAAGTCGCTGTGAAAAGTAGCGACTGTCATCACATAATTCTGCGGACATCTTGGGTATATAGTCGAACTGGAAATAATTTCTTTAAAACTATGGTTAGATTGGGCGGTGAGAGAGAAGAGTTACGCATTGTCGATGATCAAATAGGTGCGCCCACATATGCTCTGGATCTTGCTCGAGCAATACGGCAGATAGTTGAACATCGCGATTTTTTAGCTCTCAACGGCATTTATAATTTGGCAAATGGTGGCGTCACGTCTTGGTATGGCTTTGCAGTCGAAATATTCAAGCTGTTGAAAGCGGCAGGCAAAGATCTCAAAGTAAAAAATGTCATTCCGGTTAAGAGCAGTGAATATACAACACCAGCAAAACGTCCACTAAATTCACGACTCTCCTTAGAAAAAATATCAACCGATTTTCAGATAGGACTACGCAGTTGGACGTCGGCGCTAGAGGATTGTGCGCGAAAGGCGTAGGATTGCCGTTCTATAATCGATCGCTTCAAGTATTCGCAGGAACATAGAACCCATCGTGTCCTGAGGCATCTCGAAGGACCTGCTTGTAACCTACGGACTCCAAAAGCGTTTTAATTCGGCCTTCTTCTTCCGGTCCAAGATGCTCGACGGCCATAAAACCAAATTTGTATTCATCAAACGGGAAAGCTTTCAGAATTTCGTATTCGCTGCCTTCCGTATCAATGGAAATAAAATCTATTTGCTTAGGTGCTGAGTGCTCACGAAGCATGTCGGCTAGTGTTATCGATTCTACTAAATACTTTTCGTTCGTCCGATGCTTTCTTGTTTTATGTGCTGTCTTCAGTATTGCGGATTGAGTTCCGTAGGCGTCTTCCTCGGCTTCGACGAACTCCAGTTTTTCTCCGCTGGCAGACCAGACGCAGCGGGTTTCGATGGCGCATTTGCGATTGTCGCGCAGAGCCGGTTGCCACTTGACTGAAGGCTCAGAAAGAATGCCTTTCCAGCCGAATTGACTTTCAAGTAGTGAGGTATTGCTGATTATGCGTCCGTCACAGGCCCCAAATTCCACGAAGAATCCATTTTCTTTGCCACCGTTCAATAGCAGACAGAAAATATCCGCGAGAAACTGCGACTGGGTGGTCTCAATGCAGTCCAACACCTTTTTGAGATCTGTCTGACCTGCCAGGTTTATTGTGGCAAAGAGACGGCTGCGTTGTGCGATCAACTGCCTTACGGAATAGGCATGTTGTTCTAATTCTTCTTTTAAGAGTTTCTCCCTAACGTTTTTTGGAGTTGAAGATGATATTGCAAAATGGAGAAAATTCTTGATCCGTTTCTTTAGTTGCAATCGTTTCATAACGCCTCCGGCGAGGGGAACTTGGCGGCCGTACGCAGCGCCCCGCAGTTTGTGTGAGTGTTAACAAAGATTATACTCAGACCGGTATTAATTAAGCCGGGATTTTCATTGAAGTCAATCGTACGATAAGTGGATCGGAATCTGATTTGTCTGGGGGGGGATTCAGGTTCGGAAGCGAGGATTTTTATCGTAGTCCAAAAATAGATCGGCGAGCTTATCTTTCTCATTCAAAATCGGATTTTTATCGGGCCAGTCTATGTTAAGTGTCGGGTCATTCCAGCGTAAAGAGCCTTCGGTTTTTGGATTGTAAAGACTGTCCACTTTATAGGCCACACCAGCGCCAGAGTCGCTGGTGACAAAAAAGCCGTGGGCGAAGCCTGGTGGAACCCAAAGCCACTGAGGCTTTTCAGCCGATAGGGAAAACGCGTCGTACTCACCGTAGGTTTGGGAGCCCTTACGAAGGTCGACAACGACGTCCAGAATGGATCCCGCTACGCATGTTACCAGCTTTCCTTGGACTGGCTCGGCCTGGTAGTGCAAACCACGCAGGACTTTGGCTTTCGACCACGAGTAATTATCTTGAATGAAGCCACCATGTTCAGGAAAGTGTTGTTGCCATAGGTCGACGCGAAATCTCTCCGTAAAAAAACCTCTTAGGTCGAGAAAACATCGAGGGATGATAAGGCAAACGCCGTTAAGATGCGTCTGTACAACTTCCATGAAGCTCCTGGGAATGGCGCCTGTATTGATCTGCAGCCATATTGATATTCTTATTGTTTTTCATTAGATTAATCCATCTAAAGAACTGCTGTTGCGTCGCGGTGTGGGGTAGGCCATTTTGGTTAAAAAAGTGCTTAAGTCGGAAGTGGTTAAAATGGGCCGATCGTTTTACCGGCTTTTGCCGGCACGGTTGCGGGCGTTTGCCGTTGATTTCGTCTATTCCTATTTTGGGTTTATATTTTCTGATGTGGCTCACTATAGGGTTTGGCGCTCAAGCCAGACATCTTTGTCGCCAGAGCTTTCATTCGCGGATTTGGATATTATAAATATCAAGTCCGTCGCTGGTGTCTCGACCGAATCTCCTGGATCGATCGGGATTCACATTCACATTTGTCAAGTTGACTCGATATCTGAAATGCGTAGGCACCTGGGTCTCATGCCTTTTAGGTTTTCTCTATACGTTTCAGTTGCAGATCTCTCATTGAGAGAGACTTGCTTAAAGGCATTTTCAGATCTTTCCAATATTGACGAGCTGGCTATCGAATTTGTCGTGAATCGCGGTCGGGATATTGCACCGTTATTTTGTCAGTTCGGAGTGCGACTACTCAAGCATGATTTCATCGGGCATTTTCATACTAAAAATTTGCTCAGGGGCTGGCGTGAGTATCTTCTTGAGGCACTGATTGGTGGAGTGGAAGACATTCGTAAAATTTTTCATCTCTTCCGTGATCAACGCGTTGGCATTGTGTATCCGCAAAGCTTTTCGCTGGTTCCTTATACGGCCGGCACCTGGCTCGCGAATAGAGTCGAAGGTGTCAAACTGTGCGAGAGACTGGGAATTCGTACGCCGTCCGGATACTTCCATTATCCTGGAGGCTCGATGTTCTGGGCTCGTACCCAATCTCTTCAGCCTTTATTCCATCTGGGGCTTCAGCCCGGCGACTTTCATGAGGAGTCTGACCCAGCAGAGGGATCCCTAGCCGATTGCTTGGAGCGTCTTTTTTTTCTCGTAGCCCAAAAACAAGGGTATAGCGGAGTTGTATTGACCGATGACAAGGATCCAGGACATTGGTCGCTTTGGAACTTTGATCAATATGTCGCGCGTCCGGCCGCTGAGCTGGACAAGCAGATTGAGGATCGCGCTATACAAGCAGTGATTTTTGATATTTCGGATACGCTACTATTACAGCCGTTTATGCATCCTGATTTTGTTCGTACCTTCGGTATGCATCAAAGGGCACTCGCACAGCCGCGACATGATCTGATACGGGCTTTCAACAAGGCTTTGTCTCTTGATAAGCGTGTGATTTTGATCGGCGATTGTTCTCTTCCGAAAGGGGCGATCGAAAAAATGCTGGAAGAGGCGGGGATCCGTAGATGGAACTCTCTTTATCTGTCCGAAGGCGGTGAGCTTGGTAGATACACGGGCGACGTTTATAGGCGCATTTTGAAAGAAGAGAATCTAGAGCCTGGAGACTGCCTGATGATCGGAGATGACGAGTTCTCCGATTTTCATCTACCTTCAGCCCTGGGAATGAAGGCATTCCACATTTTGCGTCCCGCCGAACTGTCCCGAGGCTGGCCGCGATTAAGTGTGGTTATGGAGCACGCTTTTCAGTCCGACCTGGTAAATGATCAGGTAACGGGCGGGTTGCTGGCCAACGCGAACTTTCAAACTCTTGGTCTTGACCCAGGCTCTGTCGGTCATATTCCCGTATCAAACGACGTAAGTCACATTGGCTATAGCGTAGTAGGTCCGCTAATAGTTCACTTTGCGGCGTGGCTCTATGACGAAGCGCGGGCGTCTGGGATAAAAAAGCTTTGGTTTCTTTCCCGTGAAGGACAAGTGATTAAGCGCGTGTATGATAAGCTCTACGGCAGAGATGCGCAGTCACCCGAGTCCAGGTACATGGTCGTTTCGCGGAGATCTGTTGGTGTGCCGTCAATCCGTTCATTTTCTGATGTTCTGAATATTGCGAAGTCCAGCTATCATTCGGGGGGGGGATCTGCTTTTCTAAGAGAGCGTTTTGGAATCAGCCTGACCACTGCACGAATTGGCGAATTGCGCGATCAAGGGGTGTGGGTAGAAGATTCGCGTTTTGTCATTCAGAATGAAGATGTGCATCCCATTGAGCCTTTGCTGAAAGAGCTGTGGCCTGAAATCGAGGCGCAGAAGGACGCAGAGTTGCCGTGTTTGCTGCGATATTTATCCGAATTTGGTGATGTCAAGGATGTTGGTGTTGTTGATATAGGCTACGCGGGAACGATTCAGGCTGCACTCAATGTCATTTTGGACAAGCCAGTGCATGGATTTTATCTCGCAACAAATTCCAAGAGTTTGATGGTGCGCGACCGCTTTCAAGTTCGGGTAGCCGGATGTTTCGGTGAAGGTATTGTTGATGGACTGTCATGTAAAGTTTTGGCGAATAGTTTTGAACTGGAAAAGCTTTTGAGTTCGGATGAAGCCCAGGTTGTGAACTACCATGCGGGAATACCCAATTATAAAGAACTTAGGTCCGGTGAGTTGGCGACTCGCCCGTGGAGAGCTAAGCTCCAAAGTGGTATTGATCAGTATGTTGATGACATTGTGAGGCTGAGGAAAACCATTGCGCCGACACTCAGGCCTGAGTGTGAGATGGTTACCGAGATCTTTGGACTTTTTGCCTCTAGGCAATATTTGTCGGAATCACGGACCTTACGTCAGGTCCTACTTGATGACGACTACTGTGGTAGAGGGCTCGTCTGAGAATCTGAGGATCCAAAGTGGCGAACAAGTGATTCTTCGGGCAATCGAGAGCGAACTACAGCTCGTCCGAGGTCTTCAAGCAAAATCAAAGTTAGACCATCGGAAGAAACGACCTTCTTGTCTTTGCGCATGAAAGGCAGCATCTGTTGAATTGAAAAGGCACAGCGCGTAGGTAAACGGGCTCTACCCACATGATCTAGGATCTTCCGATGGACATCCTCGCCAACTAATCCGAGAGAGAAACTAAATTCAGAGGCCATGCACATCCCAATGGCCACAGACGCACCATGTGAAATGGAGAAGTTGGATAGGGATTCTATTGCATGTCCAAATGTATGCCCAAAGTTCAAAAGTGCACGAACATTCTGCTCGCGCTCATCGGCCTCTACGTATTTAACTTTCTTTAGGCAACTTATATGTACCGCTTCTTGAAGAAACTGTGGGTCGCGCTTCTGAATGGCCTGCAAGTTCTCATTCAACCAGATAAAAAAATCGCCATCGTCGATCAGCGCATACTTTAAAATTTCAGCATAACCGTCGATGAAATCTGCCTCAGCCAACGTGTGACAAGTCAAAACGTCGATGATGACTAAGCTCGGCTGGTGAAAAGCGCCGACTAGGTTTTTGCCATACTTACTGTTGATGGCAGTTTTCCCCCCGACCGAACTGTCGACCTGCGCGAGAAGGGTAGTTGGCACTTGTACAAATCGTAAACCACGCAACAAAGTGCTGGCCACAAAGCCTACCAGATCGCCAACCACTCCTCCGCCAAGGGCCACGAGAACAGATTTTCGGGTCACACCGAAACGCAAAATATCCTCGCAAATATTTTGAAAGTTATCGAATGACTTTGTCGCTTCCCCTGCAGGAACCGTAATGACATGCATAGGTAAGCTGGACTGCTCGGGAAAATACTTAAGATAAAGGGGGGCTACGTTCGTGTCCGTAATTACTATAAGTCGATCGGGACTGTGGGTTTTTAGAATCAATTCAAGGCAACTCTCGAGTCCACCTGCAGAAATCTGAATTTCGTAGTTGTTACCAGGGACATTTACGTTAATTTTATTAAAATTTAGTTCCATACGAGTCTGAATACTTATATTTTATTTTTCGCGTATAAGGAAGGGTCCACCAGCCTTAAATGGTCTTTTGTTGTGGATCAATTGCAGCGCTGCAGCCTGCTGGCGGGGAGAGAACGTGAGCAACGAATTGTCTAGACCTTTTCGAGTGGCATGTATCGGTGGGTCAATCCGATCGGCCGTAGGCCGCGCCCACCGTATTGCTTTAAGTATGGATCGTAAATTCGAAGTTGTATCTGGAAGCTTTAGTCGCGATCACAAAATTAATATAGAAACAGCTGAAAGCTTTGGAGTGCCCGCCAATCGCGTATATGAAGATGTCGACAAGTTGTTGGAAAAGGAAGCGGGCAATATTGATGCGGCTCTGATCATCACGCCGACCGATTTGCACTTCGAACAAGTCGAGAAGTGCCTACAAAAAAAAGTTTTCGTGATCTGTGAAAAAGCGCTTGCTACGTCGGTACAAGAGATTCTTCGCCTCAAAGAAATTATGCCGAAAGGCCATTTTGACCTTGCGGTAGTCTACAATTATTTAGGTTATCCCATGTTGCGTGAGCTCAAACATTTGATTGAAGTGGGGCGCTTGGGCAAAATTCATCAAATCCATATAGAAATGCCGCAAGAAGGCTTTGCTAAGCTAAAAAAGGATAATACACCCATGGTGCCGCAAAGCTGGCGCCTTAGAGATCCAGAGAGAGTGTCGTTTGTATCCCTGGATCTAGGTGTTCACGTGCATTCTATCATTCGATATCTTACAGGCCTCTCACCTGAGAGGCTCGTTGCTAAATGCGATAGCCTTGGGAACTTCTCGGATATTATCGACAACGTTAATTGCCTTGCAAGTTACGAGGAGGGGCTGGTTGCCAACATTTGGTATGGCAAAGTCGCACTTGGCCGAAGTAACGGTTTGAGCGTTCGTGTCTTGGGTGAAATTGGCAGCGCCGAATGGGTCCAACAATATCCAGAAGAGCTAGCGCTCTCTGATGTCTATGGTAATCGCACCGTGATCGATCGGGGGAATAACTCTATTGTAGTCGCGTCTGAGTCCCGCTATGCACGGTTTAAAGTTGGTCATCCAGCAGGATTTATCGAGGCACTTGCCAATTTTTATTGGGATGTTGCCATCCTAATGGAGAAGAAAGCGGCGAAGCAGGATTTGAAAGACTTCGACATTTATAGTCTTGATACCGCGCTTGAAGGTCTCAAGATGATGGAAACCATAAACTCCTCTGCCGAGACGCAACAGTGGGAATCGATGCAAGAGGGTAAAGTAGGGAGCGGATTATGATTGCTATAAAAAATCCCCATCGAACGTTTGAGGAAAACCCAATTGCATGGAGTGCTATCAAGGAACCATCCGGAGATTTTCTGGTCGATTTTACGAATGTGGTTTCGTGGTGCGCGATTAATGGCAATGTCGACCGGTATCACCGAAAAAACTTTGGAATGTCACCAGAGCCATATGGTATCGATGTCTCGTCGATTCAGGATACGGACGCTAAGACAAGCGCTTTGGTTCGTCATGCTCTTTCCGTGGTGGACCAATATAAAAACAATTTAGATTGGCTTTATCGGCATCTTGCTGACTCAGACTCTAAGATGTTGTTGCTGACTGTACTCGCTTATCGATCTCTTGGTTGGCGCTACGTTCAGATGCCTCTAGATAGCAAGAATTTTTGGGACTGTTTGAGCGATCTGGTAACGCTCGAAAAGGACGGCCAAAGTCTTGACGAAACCGCTCTGGCCGGGTTGAGTCCCTATAAAATGAATAAGATGAATCTACGCGCAATAGGTGACAACGTAGAATTATATTCCGACGCATTCGGCGTCTTCAATGAGTTTATATACTCGCAATACTATATGCGTGGGCGTGAAAATGTAATTCGCCCCCAGGAGGGCGACTACGTCATCGATTGTGGCGCTTGCTTTGGGGGTACGTCTTTAAATTTCGCCCAAGCTGTTGGTTCAACCGGAAGAGTCATTTCTTATGAATTCTTTCCGGGAAATTTAAAAATCTTCGAAGAGAATATGAGGCTAAATCCTGATCTTGCCAAGAGGATTACGGTCATACCAAGACCGGTTTGGATAAAGCCAGGCGCCACTATGTCAATTGAAGGTAGTGGGCCTGCAACACAAGTTCATGTAGATAGCGGCAAAACATCTGCATCTACGTCTTTACGATCAGGTAGTCTTAAATTCACTGCTACTTCAATCGATGAGACTGTTAGGGAGCAGAGGCTGCCGAGGGTTGATCTTATCAAGATGGATATTGAGGGAGCCGAGATGATGGCGTTACGAGGTGGTCTCGAGACGATTATAAAATATCGACCGACCTTAGCGATCAGTGTCTATCATAAGCTAATTGATTTCTTTGAAATTCCACAAGAAATCGATCGACTGAAATTGGGTTACGAGTTCTATCTGCAGCACAGTACGGTTCATGGCGATGAAACTGTGATTTTTGCTCACGCGCGCGGCCCTTCAGCGCGATTCCCGGGCCGTCTTCTGCTCCATCGGTTGAATAAAGCTTCGCGGAGAATCGCTGCCCCTCTGCGCTGGATTAAACGGCGTATGTAAGGTCTTTGAAAGAACGCAGGCCATCAATAGGGTGTCAAATACTAGCTGCGTAGGGGTTTCTTCTAAACTTAGCCGAAAAGGCGACGTCGGCATAACCTCAAGAATGAGGAAGCAGCCCAAATCTACGAACGGATAGGCTTTTGATCTGCTCAACATACTCATCGAATGAGTACAGCTTACTGTACTCATTCGAAAGCTGAACATTCAGCATTTTATATGCCTGTTGATCCTTGCTGAGATGTCTTATTTTTGCGCAAATACCTGTCACCATATCTTCAGGACTATCGAAGATATTGCTGTAATTCTTAAAGTTAGGCGACGGAAAGAAGTCATCATTGTAGATCGCAAATCCAATACCACCCTGTAAAATCGGCTGTGCCAAATAGCCGTCGAAGCCCTCGCCGAACGTAATTGAAAACATACTTCTGGTTGCATAGTCCATAAAGCGGTCAAACGTGATATCTCGAATCTCAACTAACTTGAACTCAGGAAGTTCACGAGAAATCTGCTCCAGACAATCTTTCTTATGGGGAGATTCGTCGGGCGAATAGATGATCAATTTTTCTTTTTTACTAAGATCGGCCGGCGGATAGTTGCTAAGATCTGTGTAGGCGGGCATAAACAACGTCGGTAGATTATAGGTATTGGCTATTCCTTGGTTATAATAAGCATGGTGGGCGACCGACTGACTTAGGTCTTTACAAAAATGTCTCAGCGCACGGAGTTGAGTTTTGCTGGGCATAAGCTTAATATTTTGGTTCAGAATATTAATATGGAGCTTCTCTAGTTTTTTCAGATAAGAAGACTCTTCCTCTGTCAGGTAGTCTAAAAAGGTGGGTGCCGCGTATTCAGGAATGTGCAGATATATTTCTCTAGCCTCTACGAACCTGAGTATTTGATCAAACCGAAAAACATTCTCAAAGTTTCTGAAATGGCTATTGCGAAAGTATGACATTTTAGCAGGAGTTGGTCTGGTCATAACAAGAACTTCATATCCATGCACATGGCGAAAGCGCCACATCTGATGTGCAATTGAGAAAATTGAATATATACCCCCGCTCATAGCGTTGTGCTCTGGCACCAAGAAGATCATAATTCTCTTGGCTGCAGATAGTTCTTTGGGAAGCAGGATGTCTTGCAGCCGGGTGGTCGAAGTCTGATAAGCCCAGGCTTCATAGGATGACAATCCCACAAATAAAGTGGGCATGAACTTGAATGCGTAATGTCGCAGTCGTATTTTTTGCTGTGTTGAAAGGGGGAGGTTGCGATAGACCAAAAATCCAAATGACGCAACGAAACGGCGCGCGATGCCAATTATAAAACGGTATGGCTTAAGGATCAAAAGTTCTAAACTAGAAAATGTTGAGAAGGTCGTAGATCCTGTTACTGCTCCTTTAAAGCCTAGGTCGCTCTGCATTTTTCCCATTCCGTACTTCCCAATTTAACCATTCGCTATAAAATCAACCAACGAACACTTTCGATATTTTTTCAAAGTGTTCATCCAGCACGCCGCTATGAAATGGAAGGCAAAGTACTCTTGATTTTACTGTGTTAACATATGGACTAGGTCTAGTCGAAGTGACCTTCCAGTTTTTATAGGGGCTGAAGTCAGTGCAAATGGGATGAAAGTATTTTCTTGAAAAAATCGAGTGTTCTTTTAGCGCACCGTAAATTTCATCACGAGATCTTCCGAAGGCGCCTTCGTCTATAATCAACGGATAATATTGTTCGGAGCTCGATACTCCATCCTGTGGCTGTTGAATCGTGATGCCTGGTAGATGTCCTAGGACTTCATTGTATTTCTTCCGCAAGTTCGACCGCAGTCGCTTCTCTTCTTCTATGAGCGGCAAGTTCAATAGGCCAATTGCAGCCTGAAGCTCGTTCATTTTGCCATTGATTCCAATGGATACGACTTCTTCTTCATTTTTGATTCCAAAGTTTCTCAAGCAACGTAGAGATGCCTTATCCGTCTCTTTTGGAGTAGCCACTAGTCCGCCCTCAAAAGTATTGAAGAGCTTCGTGGCGTGGAATGAAAAAATAGAAGCATCGCCAAAAGATGCAATCGAGCGCCCTTTTACAGTAACACCAAAGGCATGGGCGGCGTCGTACAAAAGACGCAAATTATTCCGTGTTGCAATTTCCTGTAAAGCTTCCAGTTCACAAACGGAGCCATAAACATGAACGGCCATGATCGCGGAGGTTTTATTGGTTATTGCCTTCTCGACACTTTTGGGGTCAAGCGTTAAGTTCTCTGGCAAGACATCAACGAAAACAGGCACGAGACCATTCCAAGAAATAGAATGTGCTGTCGCAGCAAAAGTCAGAGGTGTCGTGATAACCTCACTACCAGGCTGCAAGTCATAAAGTTTTAAAGCAGCAAGAAGTGCAATGGTGCCATTATTGAATAGCAACGACGTTGGGACATCTAGATACTTTCCAATTTCAGCCTCTAGCCGTTGGTGAAAAGGCCCTTCATTGGTAAGAGCTTTGGAGTGCCATATCTCGCCAAGAAGTGTGTGGAAATCAGACAAGGCGGGAAGTAAAGGCTGGGCTACATACAAGGGCTTAGCCATAAATGGTCTTCTCCAAACAACCTGAAAAACTTATCTTGGGCAGCGATAATAAGGCAAGCCCTATTCATGAGAGTCCTTCTGAGAAGCTTGGGCACTTGTCAGGTTTTGCATGCTTTTTCATCCGTCTAAGTCTAAAAATAACATCATGAAGGTTCTTCTTGTTGATACGGCACTTGCTGCGGTTCCCATATATGACTATCTAGTCCAAGAGGGGCATGACGTTTGGGTAATTGGCAATCGTGAGGGCGATATTCTCGCTCGAAGGGCTGGCTCGCGTTGGATTCAGCAGGACTATCGAAATTACCTCGAGGTAGAGAAGCACATTGAGGCCCTGCACATAGAACGTGTTGTACCAGGATGCACTGACGTATCTCTTGAAACATGCTCACGTCTGAAGGTGAGTTCATCGTATGCGGACTCGCCGGAAATCAATCGGAAAATCAGTAATAAACTAGAGTTCCGGCGGCTATGTGAAGAACTTAGTATGCCCGCGCCGCTCGTCGTTGCGAAGGAGAGCTTTCCTTTGTGTGGACGGTTTATCTGTAAACCGGTTGATGCCTTTAGCGGCAGGGGTGTCACCATTTTTGATGGGGGCGATCAATCTGCAATGGTGGCTGCATATCAAGCTGCTATAGAGGTTAGTCCGAGTGCAGGAGCCATCTTTGAGACCTTTGCTGAAGGACCTCTTTATAGCTGTAGTGCCTTCGTTGAAAATGGTAAACTTACTAACTCTTTCTATGTACGGGAAGGTTCTTCTGCATATGAATTTGCTGTCGATACAAGTTATATAGATCATGCAGTTCCCGAGCGGCACATGGTAACGCTCGAGAAAAGTTTGGAAAAACTCTGTGGATTTTTGAATTTGAAGGACGGATTGCTGCACACTCAGTTTATTCTAAATGAATCTGGTCCGTGGATCATCGAGTTGACTCGCCGTTGTCCTGGCGATCTTTATTCGTTGTTGATTGAATATAGCACCGGGTTTAAATACGCCGCCAAATACGCATCTTATTTTGTTGGTACGCAGCTGATAACCCAATCTTTTGAACAGCGACATGTTCTTCGTCATACCGTTTCCTCCGTGGATACTTTGATCTTTTGTGGCATTAAATTTTCGCCGCCTGTTAATGTACGTGCTTTTTTCCCTTTGCAAACAATTGGTCAGATTTTAACTGGGCGTCAGGGAACTCGGGCGGGTATTTTATTTTGCGAACAGCATTCACATGACCTTCTTGTAGAAGGATATAAGTCTCTATTAGATCGAGATATATATACCCTTTCTTGATAGTGGCTTGCCTCACGAGGAGCTATGGCCTAGACTTCATAGTCAAGCCTTTTAAGAATATATTTTGAGAAGAGATTAGAAGTGAAAGTAAAATTTTGGTCCAAGGATAGTTGGAAGGACAGGGCGGCGCATCAGCTTCCCACGTATCCGGACAAGAACGAACTTAAGCGTGTTGAGGCTAAACTCGAAACCCTACCTCCATTGGTCTTTGGCGGCGAGGTATTCCAACTTAGACAACTTTTAGCTAGTGCCGCTCAAGGCGAAACTTTCGTTCTGCAGGGAGGGGATTGCGCTGAGAGCTTTTCCGAGTTTAATACCGAAACGATCCGTGACACCTTTCGTGTCCTCCTGCAAATGAGTGTGATCTTTTCCTTTATGAGTGAGAAGCCGATTGTTAAAATTGGCCGCTGTGCCGGTCAGTTCGCTAAGCCGCGTTCTTCTGACACAGAAACAATCAATGGCATTACTTTGCCTGCCTATCGCGGTGACATTATTAACGGCAGTGAGTTTACCGAGAGTGAAAGAGTCCCAGACCCGAACCGAATACTGACGGCCTATTTCCAGTCTACAGCGACTCTCAATTTTTTAAGAGCTATGGCTGCCGGTGGATTTGCCGACACTCAGCAGGCTCCGAACTGGATTCTAGATTTTGTCGAAAATGCGGCCATAAAAGAAAAGTACCTTGAGTTAGCACACCTCATTCAAAAGCGGTTTGATTTCATACAAAAATACAACATCCAGCAAAGTGCTCGAGAACGCATGGACTTCTACACCTCGCACGAGGCGTTGTTGTTGCCCTATGAACAAGCTTTAACCCGGCTGGACGCAAGTACTGGCAAATATATCGCGACCTCCGCGCACTTCTTATGGATTGGCGACCGTACCCGCCAGCCAGATGGAGCTCATGTTGACTTTTTGCGAGGCGTGGAAAATCCAATAGGCATTAAGTGCGGGCCGTCACTCTCAAACTCAGATTTGCTGCAGTTGATTGAGACGCTCAACCCTCATAATACTCCCGGTCGTATCACTCTGATTTCACGCATGGGTGCTGGTAAAGTGGATAGATACCTAACGGGCTTAATCTCAGCCGTGAAAGCTCGTGGTCTGTCGGTTGTGTGGATGTGCGATCCTATGCACGGCAACACAGAGAAAAATGAGGCCGGAATTAAGTATCGCGCGGTCGAGAAGATCTTATCGGAAATCCAGGAGTTTTTTACGGTGTGCCGGAGGCTGGGAGTTTATCCCGGCGGCCTTCATTTGGAGATGACAGGAAAAAATGTCACCGAGTGCTTGGGCGGTCCTAGAAAAATTGATCTGACGGAGAAATATGAGACATTTTGTGACCCTCGTTTGAACGATGAACAGGCCATTGACTTGGCATTTAAGGTTTGTGAGTTGCTCCAGGCAAAGCCGGCCTTTGAGTTTCACGACCACCTCATTTTTACATAAGGTCTTGGGGGCATTGAGGTGCATGATTGACATAAAGAACCATATTAAGTCTGATTTATTTAAAGTAGTTAGTTTTGATGTTTTCGATACGCTCCTTTTTCGCCCTTGTTTGAATCCAGCCGATCTCTTTTTGTTTTTGGACGACTACTACAAAAAAGTCGTATGCGGTAAAAAATTATTTTCATCTGCTCGGCGATCATCTGAGGTTTCTCTTATAGAGGAAATTGGTGTTGAAAAGGTCACGTTGGACCTAATTTATGATCGGCTTCAGGCCAAGCTGGATTTAACCGATGCACAAAGAGCTCTTCTGCAGAGCAAAGAGATTCAGCTCGAGATCGATCTAACATTAAAAAACATCGACATGGTGGACTTGTTAGAGCAGGCTCGTGCGGCGAATATGCGAATCGTAATCTTATCGGATATCTATCTTCCGTCGTCTGTGATTGAAGCGATACTGAAGAAACATAAAATAGATTACGATGCGCTTTACGTTTCTTCGGATCTAAAGAAGAGGAAAGATTCTGGCGCTCTATTTGATCATGTGCTTGCGAAAGAGGGCATAGAACCTGCGCAGATGCTTCACATAGGAGACAACGAAATATCCGATTTCAAGGTGCCACTTCAGAAAGGTATAGTGGCTTATCACTATAGAGAAGTAAGGCTTGAGCGTGGATATCACTTACGGGGCGCAGATCGATCTTCATTTGTGTTGGGATTCCTCGCTGCTGAAGAAAGGGCCTTGAAGTCAAAGGCCGCCGATCAAAAATTCCATAATCTATACGATTTTGGTTATTACGCTCTTGGGCCATTTGCCTTAGGAATCGCTTTGAGAGTTCTCCATCTTTCGGCTGTTCAGAAAGGCTACGACAAAATATTTTTTACTTCACGCAATGGCTTTATACCGATGAAGGTTTATGAATTCATTCGTAGGCAATTGAATGCCGGTTGTGAGGCTCAACAGCTATATTGTAGCTATAGATCTTTGTTGGTGTCGAAATACACCGGATCTGTTGTCGAGTTTCTTTTGGCTGCCGCAGAGGAAGCTAGAAGTTCAGATTGTGACCTTCGAACTCTTTTTTACTTGAGTGGACTCAGACAGTATTTTAAAGAATCAGAAAATCAGCGACTTCTAGAGATAAAACCAGAAAATCTTAAGGTGAAGATCGAAGCTTCTATAACCGACCTCGCCAGATGCACTCAGATTTTGAATGAAAACCTGCGGTGCGCGCAAAAGTATTTTCAAACTTGTTTTGGTGAGTCCAAGAGGGTTGCCATCTTCGATCATAGTAATGATGGCTATGTCCCTCTAGACATTATGAATCTGGTGAATACCAAAATTGACAAAATATCTCTCTGGGATTCCTTAAACAAGAAAAGAGATCGTGGCTATAAAATCAAAACTTATAGCCTGCTTGGTAAATTGCCAGGTGGTCCCTTTCCTCTTTTATTTGAGAAGGTGTTTTCCTCTGCAGAACCTTCCTGTATGGGCTATTCGCGGGACCATCGGCCTATGTTTGACGAAACTGAGTTTTTTGATCATGCAACGAATGAGGCGATGCAGGATATTCACCGCGGGATATTCGATTTTGTTGAAAAGTTCTGTCTAACGTTCAAGAGCGAGTACCTTCCGTTGGTCTACGATGTCGATCTTTTTGCCATTTATAGGGCTTCTATGGCGATACTGTTTGAGCCAAAAGATCGAAGTATAAACCTACTATCGAAGATTATTTCCGCAGATGATTTTAATCACATTCGCCAGGATACCTTGCTTAATAAAATGAGTAGGGCAAACAAAAATGTATTTCAGGGCAGTTTGTTTCTTGATTCTAGTATGCTTAAGTATGGAAAAAACTCAGCCTCTATAGATAGTCAGGGTCTCCTCAGGCCTCAGCCAAGAATCGCGATTCACTTGCATATATATAATTTAGATTTGGCGTGGGAGTTTTTCGAGTATTTACAGGCGATTAAATATAATTTAGATTTGTTTATTACGACAACGGACAAGAATAGTGTCAAAGTTCTTGAAGCTATATTTTCAGTGCGAGTTCTGTCATGTGTAGATCAAGTGCGAGTCATTCAGGTTCCAAATCGGGGGAGGGATATCGCTCCTTGGCTGATTGAGATGAGGCCGTTTCACAAAAAATACGATATTTGCGGTCATTTTCATTCTAAAAAATCTGTGCAATATGAAAGTAACATGGGAGAAATATGGCGTCGGTATTTGCTCGACAATCTTTTATCTCTTCAGGCTACAATTGATATTGTAGCTATGTTTAGCCGAGATAAGTCTATCGGAACAATATTTCCTCCTATGTTCAAGGGTATATTTGATATCCATTCGGCTTTTGGGCACTCAGCGATTCAGGAGGAAGACCTTATTGGTGTCTTGCTCGACAAGTTTAAGCTACCCCAAATACCGAACCGGAATGAGCTTGTGTTTTCGGTAGGAACAATGCTTTGGTACCGAACCTCAGCACTTAATCCTTTGTTTAATGAAACGATTTCTTACGAAGATTTTCCGGAGGAGCCAATAGGAGTTGGAGGAACGCTGGCCCACGCCTTTGAAAGATTATTTTCATATGTGGCGACAACACAGGGGTATAAGACACTTTTCTATTTAACGCCTGACTATTTAGCCGAACACTTTTTTCAGTCTAGTTATCGCGAGCGGTCGGAGAGACCTTTTATAAGCAAGAAATCGTTGATAGTAACCAAGGCTATGAGGAGATTGTCATCAAGACCGCGTTTGATGCGAGTTGGACGTTTTTTCTACCGAAAGTTTAAACTTTGTTTCGAGTTAATGAGCGGTTATTACAGGTCGTTCGAAGTCTACCGTTGATGAAATAGGTGGCGGTAATTTTCTGCTCCTATATTCGGCAGCCCGTCGTAAATTACGCCCTCTTGATCAAGTACGATGCAGCGGCTACAGAATGCCTCGACCTGCTCGGGAATGTGAGTAACTAAGATAATAGTCTTTCCTAGTTTATGCAGCTCATCAATTTTTTGTAGGCATTTATTTTGAAAACCGACATCACCTACAGCAAGAATTTCGTCAAATAAAAGTAAATCTGCATTTAAATGAACTGCGATAGAAAATCCTAGTCGAACAAGCATGCCGCTTGAGTAGTTTCGAACTGGGCGGTTAATGGCCTCCTTGAGTTCAGAAAACTCGAGAATTTCGTTTATTTTTCTATTTACCTCGTTGTGGCCGAAGCCAAGAATCGAGGCATTTAGATATATATTTTCCAGTCCGCTAAGTTCGGGTGCAAATCCAGCGCCGAGTTCTAGTAAGGGGGCAATTTTTCCATGTGTATGAATTGTGCCTTCTGTTGGGCGATAAACTCCGGCGATCATCTTCAATAAGGTGCTTTTTCCGACTCCATTTCGTCCCATTATGCCGACAAAATCGCCCTTGTTTATACACAAATTTATATTTCGTAAAACAGAAGTGCGCTCAACGCATCCTGCCTTAAGACGAAGCATCATCAAGTCGCCTAAAACCTCTTTTAAAGAGTGCGGGCGTTCATGCCAGGTCTGAAAAGACTTGGCGACATTGGCGAACTCGATTGCTGCCTGGCTCATACAAACTCCACAATTGAATTGCGAACTCGCCTAAAAGCAAAAATGGAGATTAGAAAGAGGGCCGTGCACCATCCTAGTGAGACTAACCATTCTCGGGATGTCATAAAATAGCCTTCAGATATTGATGTACTAAGGCCGATAAATAGTGTTCCAACAGGATTCAAATAGAGTGCGAATCGAGCATTTTCAGGGATCATATTCGCCGTATACATAATGGGTGTAAGATAAAACCAAAACTGCAAAGCTAGTTGAACTATGAAGCGCAAATCTCGGAAGTATACAAACACTAACGCAAAGATAAGGCCTAGGGAATAAGTAGTCGTAAATAGTATCGCTAGTAGAAGCGGATATTGAATCAAGGCCCACGTCGGCGGCACACTGGAAATCAGCATTACCAATGCTACTATTGGAAGGCTTAGCAGTAGAGTGATAAAATGAGTGAGTATTTCAGAAAACGGTAGAATTTGAATTGGAAGAGGGATTTTGTTCAGCAAGGAAAAGTTGCCGACTAAAGACTCCATTCCGGATATCAGTGATGATGAAAAGAACGTCCAAGGGATAATGCCCGCCATGATAAATAGTAGGTGATGTTCGACATTTACCTTTAGAACGTATGAGAAAATAATATAGTAGACGACCGCGCTGCCGGCCGGAATCAGTAAAGTCCAAATCATTCCAAATAAGGATTTTCGGTAGCGGACTTTTAGGTTCCGTAGAATCAAGTTGTAAACAAGAAACTTACGGTGAAGACCGAAGTGGTAAGATAGCGCGGATACGGTCTTAGTCATCTTAATACTCGCTGAAATGAGTCTTCCAAATGGCAGTCAGTTGATTGAGCAAGGGCTCGAGGTTCCCAAGCTTCAGTGAAGTTGGTCCATCGCATAGTGCTTTTGTTGGATCTGGGTGGACTTCCATAAAGAGTCCGTCCACACCGACTGCCATAGCCGCGCGAGCAAGTGCCGGAACCATATCGCCGCGTCCACCGCTACTTTCTCCCGTTGCTCCTGGGAGCTGAGTGGAATGTGTGGCATCCATGACAACAGGGTGGCCGAGATTGCGCATTTCCACTAAGCCGGTCATATCGTTGATTAGGCGATTGTAGCCAAAAGTAGTTCCGCGTTCGCATAGCAGGACGCGGTCGTTGCCTGCGGAGACTGCTTTTTTGACTATGGACTTCATGTCCCATGGGGCTAAGAACTGGCCCTTTTTTATGTGCATGACCTTGCCAGTTTTTGCCGTCGCGATGACGAGATCTGTTTGGCGCGAGAGAAATGCGGGAATCTGAATTACATCGGCGACTTCTGCTACTTGTGGAATTTGAATTGTTTCATGGACGTCGGTGAGAAGACCGCAACCCACCTTTGCTTTGATGCGAGCAAGCGAGGTTAGAGCAGAATCAACGCCCGGGCCACGAAAACTGCCAACACTTTGGCGATTAGCCTTGTCATAGGAGCATTTCAAAATCCAAGGAATTCCGAGTCTCTTCGTAATACGCGAAATTTCTTGTGCTGTTTCCAGGACCAGGCCGTCATCTTCGATGATGTCAGGGCCGGCAAATAAAACCCAATTGGAGCAGTCACCCCAGGTGATTTTTTGGCCACCGACATCAAGCGTTACAGGATTGGCTAGGGGTGACAAAGAAGGGCTCATATTTTCCTCATTTTTGTAAGCACTCTACTACTTGTAGGGACCAAAAGCTAGAAGGAGGTCGCAGAGCTCTCGAACCGCCCCATCCCCTCCGCGCCGGGTCGTGGTGTGGTGGGCAAATGCGGCGACCTCTTCAATCGCGTCGGGGACAGTAACGCGTAGTCCGCACATTTCCATGACTGGTAGATCGACAGTGTCATCGCCAATGTAAACGGTTTGCTCTTTTGTCAGATCATGTTGGCGGAAGAACTCTTTCAGAGCCTCCACTTTGTTTTTTTGGCCTTCGGCGAGATAGTGAATCCCAAGTCGTTTGGCTCGCTCAGATATGTCGATAGATTTCGAGCCCGTGATCCAGGCGACTTTGTAGCCACGTGCGATTATTTCTTTAATCCCGTGACCATCACGAATGTAAAAGAAGCGGCGCCATTCGCCATCGTCACCTAGCCAGATTTTTCCGTCGGTGAGGACGCCGTCTACGTCCATAACTACGGCGGCTACATTGGCTAGAGCCTGATGGATCGAACTTGATGTGGAGGTTGTATTCATTTTAGTCCTTTTTCAGGCGCATTGTTGCCTAAGAAAGGTCGGAGTGACACCAGTTTTATTTATTATTTTTTATCTCTACATATTTAGAGACGGCTATCTCGGCAGACTTTTGTTATTGGGCCCAAGGAAAACCTCAGGCCCAGTCTTGGGATCTAATCTGCACCTATTCAGTAAAACTCCTCTACGATGATGACGCCTGAGCCGCCGGCTCCACCATTACGGCCACTAGTTCCTGCTGTGCCCACGGTTCCAGCTGCTCCGACGCTGTAGGCGTAAGTGGCGGAGGGGTTTGATATCAGGGCTTCAATGTAACCGCCGGAACCGCCACCAGCTCCGCCGTTCTGCGCAGCTGTTGATCCACCGGATCCTCCGCCGCCGCCCGATCCTGTATTTGCGTGCGCCGGGTTTCCTACGGTGTCAGCCCCAGAGCTTCCTCCTGCGCTGCCAAAGGGGGAATTGCCACCGGCGGCACCAGTTGCATAAAATACCCCGGTGCCGTTCATCTGCGTAGCGCTCCCGCCACGCGCGCCAGGAAGGGAAACTGTTGCCACTGCGGGACTGTTTACCGTCACCGCCCCACCAGCACCACCTACACCGCTGTTAGTACCTCCCGCTCCACCAGCACCGCCATCGCAAGACAGGATTGACCCGAAGCTAGTGGTACCACCTGTACCGCCTGTGCCGCCGTTGTTCGCGCTGCTAGTTGCTGAGCCACCGCCGCCACCGCCGCCGCCAACCATGCGGACTCGAATGTAGCGAGTGCCTGCCGGGGTTGTATATGTACCTGAACCAGAGGTGAACTTCTGAACGGTAGGGGTTGTTGTTGGCCCGCCGCCAGAAAAGGTCTGCCATGCGGTTCCATCAAATCCTTTGAAGGCAGGACCGCTGCTATCTAAGATAATTGCACCGGTTTCAGGATTTGGAATAGCTGCGGTGCCATCAAGTTCTGGAGCGCCGAAGCCGACGCCCAGAAGACGCATGTCGCCGGCTAGCGCGGACTGCACAGTCAGCGCAGTGACAGCTGAGAATAAAATCGCAATTAGTGACCTCTTCATTTCCCCTCCTATTTGGGATTAACTAACTTTTGTTTTGTAACTATTTATTGATTAGCCACTTACTTCAAATCATTTAATTTTGTTTATTTATATGAAAAATTAAGAAATGGCCAGTGCGAGGCGTTAAGTATATGTTATCGGTGGAAGTCGTGAGAACTCCCTGTGCATTGATATGAACTTACTCAGTTTGACTACAAAAAGGTTGCAAGGAAGCGGCTGACTTGCTCAGGTGCGTGATTGCGTAACTTGCTAAGGCTTGCCACTTGATCGTCGCCGACGCCCTGCACTCGAAAATATTTGGAGTCGGGGTTGAGGAATATAAAGCCGCTAACAGTCCCCGGTGGATCCATCGCATATGTTTCTGTAAGACGTGCACCGATGGCATCAGAGCCACCTAAAAGCTTCCAAATGTCGACCTTAAGCGCGTGATCCGGGCAGGCAGGATAGCCTGGCGCCGGGCGGATACCTTGGTATTTTTCTTCGAGCAGCTCTTCCAGATTGAAGTTCTCTTTTATCCCGCAAATTGTGCGGAACTCGTGATGGGCCCACTCGGCAAGTGCTTCGGCAAAGCGATCGCCTAAAGACTTCATAATGATCGAGCCATAGTCGTCATTTGCGGCCTGCATTGCGATCGCGCGCTTTTGGATCTCATCGCCAGAGGTGACGGCAAATACACCAATATAATCCTCACGCCCGCTGTCTAGCGGCGCAATATAGTCAGACAAGCAGAGGTTGGACTTGGAGTCTTTCGCTTGCTGGCGCAGGAAATGAATGTCCATCGGATCATTGCCGCGAAAGATACGAACAGATTCGTTGAAAGAATTGGCTCTAAAGATCCCAAGCCGAACCCTCGGTTTTAGCCAACCCTCTGTGCGGATCTTTTCGATCATTGCGGTCGCTTCGTCGTAAATATCTCGGGCCGCGACACCATACTGCGGGTGATTCAGAATCCCTGGGAATTTGCCCTTAAGCTCCCATGTCCAAAAGAATGGCGACCAATCGATCCACTTCAGTAAATCATCAAATGAAATGCTCAGATCAAAAGCACCCACGCGAGTAGGGCGTGCGACAGGAACCGACTTCCAATCGGGCAAATAGCGGCGCGCCCTGGCTTCTTCCAAAGGAAGAATGGAGGCGGCGTCTCTTTTGGCGAAATTGTCGCGCAGCTTCTGCTGCATATCTTTGATCTCAGCGGTTTGGCTTTCGCTCTT
This sequence comes from Bdellovibrionales bacterium, assembly GCA_019637855.1. Lineage (GTDB taxonomy): Bacteria > Bdellovibrionota > Bdellovibrionia > Bdellovibrionales > UBA1609 > JALHOQ01. Next base: position 69,615 of record JAHBUX010000003.1, on the reverse strand, counting down.
ATCTCCGGTCAGCGCTGCACACGCTTGAACCACTAGTGAGGCATCTTTGACGTGTTGAATGGCCCCGCTGTAGTTGGGAGCGATCTTCACCGCCGTATGGAGCTGGGAGGTCGTAGCCCCGCCGATAAAGATCGGCATGTTCAAACCCTTGCTTTCAAACTGCTGAGCGACAAAGGACATCTCGTCCAACGAAGGTGTAATCAGGCCGCTAAGTCCTACGAACTGAACTTTCTCTTTAATGGCCGTATCGATGATTTTATCGGCTGCAACCATAACGCCGAGGTCGATCACTTGATAGCCGTTGCAGGTCAAGACCACGCCAACGATGTTCTTGCCGATATCGTGAACATCACCTTTTACAGTGGCGATCAGGAATTTATCTTTTGCCGGAGCATTGCTGGCATCCTTGAGCATAAACGGCTCAAGTGCGGCCACAGCCCGCTTCATCACGCGCGCGCTTTTGACCACTTGAGGTAAAAACATTTTGCCGTCGCCAAAAAGATCGCCCACGACCTTCATTCCGTCCATCAGCGGACCTTCGATGACTTTTAAGGCTGAGCCCAAATTCTTGAAGGCTTCTAGTGCATCGGCTTCGGCGTATTTCTCAATGCCGTTGACAAGAGCGTGTGATAAACGCTCAGCCACGGGTTTTTCGCGCCACTCTTCACTGGTCGTGGCAGTGCTGGCTGACTTATCGCTTTTATGAGTGAGCGAATAGTTGAGCAACGCTTCTGTTGCTTCGGAATCTTTGTTCCAAATGACTCGTTCGCACAGCTCGCGCAATTCCGGATCCAATTGCTCATACACCTGGATCATTCCGGCATTGACGATGGCCATATCCATCCCGGCCTTGATTGCATGATGCAAGAATACAGTATGGAGAGCTTCGCGAATCAAGTTTTGCCCGCGGAAGCTAAAGGATAAGTTAGATACGCCGCCGGAGATCCGAACCCCTGGGCAGGCTTTTTTAATCAGCGGAATGCACTCAATAAAACTTTTTGCGTACTCGTTGTGTTCTGCGATTCCGGTGGCAATGGCTAGGATATTAGGATCAAAAATTATATCGCATGCAGGGAATTCAGCTTTTTCGACCAAGAGCTTATAAGCACGTGTGCAGATCGACACTTTTTCTTCGACAGTGCAGGCTTGGCCTTTTTCATCGAAGGCCATAACCACGGCCGCGGCGCCGTACTTTTTAAGCAAGCGGGCTTTTTCCAAAAATGCCGCTTCGCCATCCTTAAGCGAGATCGAATTTACGGCACACTTGCCCTGAATGCATTTCAAGCCCTCTTCCAAGATCTCCCAGCGCGAGCTGTCGATCATAATCGGAATGCGACTGATGTCGGGTTCAGAAGCGATTAAGTAGAGGAAGTGCTGCATGGAAGCCACGCCATCAAGCAGGGCTTCGTCAAAATTCACATCGATAACATTGGCGCCGGCACTCACTTGCTGGCGTGCGATTTCAAGTCCAGCTTCCCATTGGCCAGCTTTAACGGCCTTCGCAAAACGGGGGGATCCAGTCACATTGGTGCGTTCCCCCACGAGCCAAAAAGGTGCGCCCATATCCTCGCGAAAGCGTGCGGGCTCGAGTCCTGAAAGGGTCAGAGTCGGTTTTAATGCGGGCATGGTGCGTGGCTTAACTGATTTTAGTTTCTCTACCAATGCTTGGATATGCGCGGGCGTAGTGCCGCAGCATCCACCGGCAATATTGATATTGCCCTCAGTGGCCATTTTTTCGAGGTAGCTCGAAAAAGAATCCGGTGTTTCGTCGTAGCCGGTAGGGGCCAACGGATTCGGTAGGCCGGCGTTGGGATAACAGCTGATCGCTGTGTCCACATAGCGAGACATGTCGGCCATTAAAGGAATCATTTCCTCGCCACCGAGCGCGCAATTCATTCCAACGGCCATCGGTTGAGCGTGGCGAATCGAAATATAAGCGGCCTCTAGGGTCTGCCCCGAGAGAACTCGACCAGACTTATCGGAAACCGTAAGGCTGACAATGACCGGAAGTTTAAAGCCAAGCTTTGCTTCGAGTTCTTGAATCGCAGCCAAGCACGCTTTGAGATTCAATGTATCAAAGGTCGTCTCGGGTAGCAGAAGATCTGCACCACCGGCAATCAGCGCTTCGGCTTGCTCAAAATACGCTTCTTTCAATTGGTCATAGCTGACGGCCCGAAACGCGGGACGACTGATGTCAGGAGAGAGCGAAGCGGTTCGATTGGTCGGGCCCAATGAACCCGCAACATACACGCGCCGGCCGGTGCGAGCCGTGTAAGCATCGGCGGTCTCGCGAGCAAGGCGAGCCGATTCGCGGCTCATCTCGGCGGCCAAGTCTTCCATTTTGAATTCGGCTTGTGAAATGCGATTGGCATTGAAGCTGTTGGTCTCAATAATTTCAGCGCCTGCTTCTAGGTAGGCTAAATGGATATCTTGTACTGCTTTAGGCTGAGTTAGATTCAGAAGGTCGAAGTTTCCTTTAACTAAAACTGGAAAGTCTTTAAAGCGTTCGCCGCGAAAGTCCTCTTCGACAAACTTGTTCTGCTGCATAAGCGAACCCATGGCCCCATCCAGAATAAGGATGCGCGAGCGCATGGCTTCAGTGAGTTCTTTTAATGTACCGGCTGAAACCATTAGCTTACCGTCTGAACGATCTGTGACACCATATTCGCGTCTTGCATGACGTAAAAGTGAATATTGTTGAAGCCCTTATCCAGCAAGGCTTTGACTTGATTTTCGGCCCAGCGCCGTCCAATCGTCTGAACATGCTCAGGCGTTTCCATAACTTCATCTACGAGAGCGTCAGGTAAGTCGATATGGAAAGTTCGGGGAATTGAACGTAGCTGACTGAGCGAACGTAACACCTTAATGCCAGGAATGATCGGCACCTTGATGCCGATTTCACGACACTCTTTCACGAAACTGAAGAAGCGATCGTTGTTGAAAAACATCTGCGTAATGATGTATTCGGCGCCGGCATCGACCTTCTTCTTAAGATACATAAGGTCGGTTTTCATATTGGCGGCTTCAAAATGCTTTTCAGGGTAGCCAGCAACGCCTACGCAAAAATCGAGAGCCACAGAGTTGCTGATATCTTCCAAGTATTGGCCATCGCGCAAATCTTTGACCTGTTTTACCAAGTCACAAGCATAGGTATTTACCGAGCGATGTTTGTCGACGGGTTTGTCGTAGTTAGAGCCGTCACCGCGCAATGCGAGAATGTTTTCAACACCTAGGAAATTGAGCTCGATCAAAGCGTCTTCGGTCTCTTCGCGAGTAAAGCCCTGGCAGAGTACGTGGGCGACAGTGTCGATCTTAAAGCGATTTTGTATAACTCCGCAGATGCCGATCGTGCCAGGACGTTTCTTAAAAATCTTACGGCGCAAGTTGCCTTTGGCATCTTCATGGATGTTGGCGGTGGAAGAGTGCGAAGTGACATCGATCCAGCGTGGTCGTACGGGCCCTAGGCATTCCACAACCTCAATCAAATCGCGAACACTACGGCCGCGTGGAGGGGGAATAATTTCAGCAGAAAATGACGGCCCAGTGGCAGCATTGATATGGTCGATAACTCGCATAGATCTCAATATTTATGCGGGCTTGGGGTCGGTGAGGCAAGAGTAAAGCCGATGTGGCCCGCCGAGTCACCGGAGCCTGTTGCATTTGCGAAAGCTTGGTCACAGACTGGCCGAAACAAGAGCGAGTGTTGTATGGCCCGTGAATCGTTTTTATCTTTTTCTCCTCCCGCATTGAGCGAAGCCGAAGTGCAAGCCGTAATGGCGGTTGTTAAAGAGGGACTTTGGCTTTCCTCTGGCCCCAAGACCAAAGAGTTCGAACAAGCGTTTCAGAAGAGAGTAAATGCTCCTGCCGCTTTGGCTCTAAACTCTTGTACTGCGGGTCTACATTTGGCGATGGCGGTCCACGGAGTGGGTGAGGGCGATGAGATGATCACTACACCTCTCACGTTTTGCGCCACCGCCAACGTAGTTGAGCATCTGGGCGGAACAACTCGTTTGGCCGATATTGATCGAGAAACGCTTCTTATCGATCCTAAAGAAATTGAACGTGCGATCACCAAGAAGACCAAGGTCATCACACCTGTTCATTATGCGGGGCAGCCCTGTGACATGGATACGATCAACGCTTTAGCGGCAAAGCATGGCGTTAAGGTGGTTGAAGATGCGGCTCATTGCATGCCTTCGAAAATTGGTGCGAAATGGGTAGGGGATACAGAGAACCTGGCCACCTTTTCATTTTATGCCACCAAGAATATCACGTCGGGTGAAGGTGGGATGCTGACCGGAAGTAAAGCTCTTGTCGATCAAGCCCGCGTGTTGGCACTGCACGGGCTTAGCCGAGATGCTTGGAACCGTTTTTCTAAGGGTGCTTCTTGGAAGTATGACGTTGTTGAGCCTGGTTATAAATATAATCTCCCAGATATGGCGTCTGCTTTGGGTTTGGCGCAACTCAATCGGTTGGATGAACTCTATAGTGCGCGTATGGCCGTCGTTCGCCTCTATGAAAACGCTTTTAAGGATTCAAAATATCTGAAACTGGTGCGCACTCGTCCGGATGTTCAGTCCTCACATCATCTGTTTGTTATTTTGCTAAATCTCGATAGCTTAAACATTGATCGTGATCAGTTCATCGTCGAACTCGGCGAGCGCAACATTGGAAGCTCCGTTCATTATTTGCCTGTACATATGTTGACCTATTACGCCAAAAAATATGGTTGGACGCCGGAGAGTTTTCCGAATGCACATTGGGCTTTCCAGCGCATGGTGAGTTTGCCTTTGAGTTCAAAGATGACCACGGCCGACGCTGAAGACGTGGTCGAAGCGGTGGATGATATTTGTAAGAAGTTTGCGAGATGAAGCGAATTTTTGATTTCATGGCGGCTCTCTTGGGGCTCATCATCTTGTTTCCCTTATTTTTAATTAGTGCGATCGCAGTTAAGCTGGGCGATGGTGGCCCTGTTTTTTTTGGCCAATGGCGCACAGGTTTGGGGGGCAAACCTTTCCGGATGTGGAAGTTCCGGAGTATGCGGGTTCAACCTGATTCGTTGGGTCCTGCAATTACGATTGGAACGGACTCCCGTATCACAGCTATGGGCCACTTTTTACGTAAGACGAAGTTGGACGAGTTGCCCCAGCTTTGGAATGTGCTGCTGGGCGAAATGAGTTTTGTAGGGCCTCGACCAGAGGTTCAGAGGTACACGGATAAATATTCTCCAGTGCAGAAACGGGTATTGCAGTTGTTGCCTGGCATAACTGATCCGGCTTCGTTCGCATTTTACAATGAGGCAGAAATTCTAGGGGGTGTTAATGATCCAGAAGCATATTACCTGCAGACCCTAATGCCTGAAAAGATTCGAATAAACCTCGAGTACGCTGAGAAAAGTGGAATGGTAAGTGACCTGGTCGTAATCGTACTCACGGTATTGCGACCTTTGGGGATCCGTATCAACCTATTTTCTATGCTAAGGTTAACGCCTCCGTCGCATTGATCTTGCCTCCAAAACGGGGGATGGATAAGGTAGGCGATTAAAAAGTGGGGTGTCTTACCATGCGCAGTTTTCAGATTGTAAAACGGGTTAAACAGGTGATGGCAGTACTAAGTCAGCCATCCTCTCTTGCCAGCATCAACGATCTTCCATGGAACAATGTTTTGCACGCTGCTGCGAAGCCTCTTTTCACTGATTCGAAGGTCATGATTTCTTTCGAAGATCTTTGTGAGCGCTTAGGTCTTCCAGACCAAGTTACGTGCAAACCGCTTTTACGTGGTGACCTCACGCCCGGTGGAGTGTCCCCCAGGGAGCTCACGATTCTTTGTCATTTGGCAGGCCACTTACAGCCAAAACGACTCTTAGAGGTCGGAACTTTCCGTGGTCGTACCACGCTTAACTTTGCCAATGTGCTCCCCAACTCTGAGATCCGCACATTTAATTGGCCGCAGGAGCTATGTTCATTTCCTGTCGGAGAGCATTTTAGAGGTACAGCTTTCGAGTCCAAAATTATTCAAGTTTGGGGCGATACTCGCACTTATGACTTTTCGCAAATTCCAAAAATCGATATGGCTTTCATCGACGCAGATCATAGCTATGAAATGGTGCATGTGGACAGTGCCAAGGTCTTCTCGCGTTTGAATGATGATGGCATTATTGTTTGGCACGATGTAGATCGGAACCATTTAGGGTCTACTCGCGCGGTAATGGAGTTTTGTAACTCTAAACAGCTCCCGTTTCATATTATCGAAGACTCGACACTAGCGATCGCTTCCCGTCGCCTGGCCAAAAGCTAGGGGCGGATTCCATCCATAAGAGCTGGAAGAGATGCCCCTTCCAGCTCAAAATCCTTTACGTTTTTATGCAATAGTTAACAAATGCATTTTTGGGACGAGATTCGCTGCTTGTGCGAGGAGTTCCATTCGAGCCATCTGAGATTGGAGCGCCTATGGTAAAAAAGGTACCAGCGCCGGCTGAACCGCTATTTTGGGCGCGTAGAGTTACAGTACCGGGACCACTTGAAACGCCACCTTGGATACTGTGGTAGTGACCTTGAAACGCATCTTCTTCGACGGAGCCCACGTTGTCATTGATGTTTCCTCCTGCGGCCATAGCGACGCGTCCAGTAGCTGCATCTGGGTCACGTCCAGTTGATGCATCCACGCCGCGCAAAAAACGTCCGCGATAATCTGGCACATTGAAGCAGCCAGAGCCAGAGGGGCATCCAACGTCACCGGTAGAGCCGGTGCTACCATCCCCGTGGGCAGTAGAAATAGCGGCGAAAAGCGAAGTTTGGTTTGATTGAAGATAAGATTTTCCATCTGCGGGAAGATAACCGCTGGGACAGGTCGTACCTGCGAAAATTATAACTGTTCCAGATGGATTACTTGTCGATGCGCCTGCTGAAAAAGGCTGCCAGTCGGGAATTCCGCCGACATCGAAGCGACCGTAGAAAGTAGAGTCCGATGAATCGTAGACTATTTCGCCGACTCTCGGTTCGTACACGTTTGCTTTGTCATTTATTGTTGGTGCAACAAAATTCAAGCTATTGGGCTTAAGCTGTGCAAGTGCGACAGTGGCGATCAGGCCGATGCCAGCTACTGCTAGGTAACGAACTCGTTTGTTCATTTCAACTCCTTTTGAATTTGAACTAAGGTTGGTTTCTAACAACGTTCCGACGTCCTCTTCGTTATTGCAAATACTAATGTTATTTATTTATAAATAATTAATACTATATTTTTAGTGGGCGTTTATAAAAATCGTCGGTGAGGTGGAGCAGTTTGTATAAAATTGATAGCTGTCGAAGGTTTATGGCTGGTTAAAGGAATTTGCCTCAGCTTTTGTCAGCCATAATGCCAGTAAGCTTTTTGGCGCGGCACGTTTCGCCCTGAATATGATAGCTGGACTCACAGGCCTTACAGTAGACATCTCCGCGGTCGGCTGTCAGCTGAATGCCACACTGACACATCCATCCGAGCCGGCGGGCTGGAACGCCTACGACCAAAGCGTGAGCGGGAACATCTTTTGAAACCACGGCCCCCGCGCCGACGAAAGCGAATTCCCCCACGGTAACTCCACAAACGATCGTACAATTGGCGCCAAGGCTGGCGCCGCGCTTGACCAGCGTGCGTTTGAACTCTTCTTTGCGCGACACGTGGGCGCGGGGATTGACCACATTTGTGAAGACCATCGAAGGACCGCAGAATACGTAGTCCTCTAGCTCGACAAGATCATAAACAGACACGTTGTTCTGAATGCGGCAGCCATTTCCGATACGCACCCGCGGGCCGACGTAGACATTCTGGCCCAGAGAGCAGTTAGCGCCGACATAGGTCTCTGTTCCGCAGACGTGCGAAAAGTGCCAAATTTTTGTGCCTTCGCCGATTTGCGCGCCCGGATCAATAACAGCTGTCGGATGGTTCCAATACATAAGATTTCCTTAAGCCTCAGTTAACTGCCTCATGTCGCCTTTTGTCAATGATGGGGCCTCTATTGTACATTGAGATGCGGCTCCGCTAATTTTGAGCTTTCAAAGAGGTCCGTCTGCACACGCTTCTCTCCGTATTGCTATTGCTGTATGTCGTAGCGCTTCATCTCTCCATGGCTGGGATGGAAGTTGTGGCGTGGCTTACTTTCCTCGCCATCGTGGCTTTCAAGCTTACTCGCAAGTCACGCTTTGATTTTCCGATGGCCCTTCCACTAGTCGCATTGGTTACTATTTGCGCAATCAGTTTGGTCTTTAACCCTCCACTTAAGAGCTTTTGGTACCAATTCGGATTTATGCGCTGGATCTTTTTGCTCTGGGCATTCTATTGGGTATTTAAAGAAGTTTGGGACCCGAAGTTTGAAAAGCGCTTTGAGAATGTTTGGACAGGTGTTTTCTTTCTCGCTGCTCTCTATGCCACGCTTCAGTGCTTCACTGGTCTGGACCCCATTCATCGTCATCAGGTTATATATCCACAGGACGAATATCTCTACAAAGCCACTGGCTTCTTCAGTATCTCGCTGACCTACGCTTACTCGATCGGAATCTCTTATTTCCTAATAGTCCTTCCCAGGTTGAAAGAGTCCACTCGCTATCTCGGAGTTGCAACACTGCTTGTAGGCGTGCTTGGCCTTCTGGCTTCCATGTCGAAAGGTGCATGGCTTGCGGCCATAGTTACCGGGCTCTTTTATCTCGCTTGTATGCGTCCGCGCTGGGTACCAGCCTTTGTCGCCGGTCTCGCAGGGCTAGGTGCGGCCCTTGCGGCATTGTCGCCGGCGTTTCGATTTAAACTGACCAATATTGCTCTGCTAAGAATGGACCACAGCGCAGGTGTGCGCGTCGACATTTGGCGCGGCTATTGGGAAATGTTTAAAGACCACCCCTGGCTGGGGATTGGTATCTTTCAAGGCGACAAACTTTTGCCCGAATACTACGACAAGCTCGGTATCACGCAAGAGTTTGTGTCGCATGCCCATAATATTCCTCTGCAATGGGCGGCCGGAGCGGGAATCTTTGCTCTTTTAATTTATGTCTACATTTCGTGGGTGTTTCTAAAAAAGGCATGGGACATTCGTGATACTTCAAAGTGGGGATGGCCATTGCTCTTAAGCCAGATTTATTGGCACTTAGGCAGTCTCACCGAAGCGAACTTTATCGACGGTGAAGTGAATCACATGATCGTGTTCACGTGGGCACTTTTACTGTGCTTAAGTGCCGCCGGCCGCGGCGAAGTGCGAGGCCAATCGTCAGAAGATCCAAGCCGGCCTTAACCATCGACGTGAACTTAAGCTTAGAGCCTTGAACATCTCGCCACTCAAGAAGTGGTACCTCGATAAAGGTATTCAGCCTACGATTTGGGAACTGCAGACAAAGTCGACCCAAGAGCTCGACGTCAAAAGCCCAGCGCGAGCTGAAAGGCGTTGTTAGAACCTCTCGCAGCTGCGGGCCAGCACGAAAAACCTTAGCTCCACACTGAGTGTCGTAAACTGGCAAATCCAATGCAATTGAGGCGAAGGTGGCAAATACGCGGCCTAAGTAATGGCGCATATGTTTGCGCTCGATCGTCGAGCCTAGCAAAAGAACGCGTGAACCGAGTAAGACCTCGGGTTGTTTTTCCTCGGCCACACGCAGAAGACGGGCGAGCTCAGAAGCGGGTGTAGCGAAGTCCGCATCGGCATATCCGACCCACTCATATCTATGCTTTAGAGCCTCCAGCAAACCTTGGCGTACTGCCTCGGCCTTCCCACTATTTTGCGGGAGTATGAGTGCGCGAATACGCGGATTGCCGGCAGCGAGTTTTAGCAAGATCTCTTTAGTGGAATCCGTAGAACCGTCGTCCACGAAGACTAAATCTAAATCGGCAGTCGATGCCAATAGGCGATCGACCTCGGCCAAAGGCAAACGTGTGGCTTCATTGTAGCAGGGAATTACTAACGCTTTTGACACACACACCACCAGCTTAGACCAGGAAGACGGACACCGAGTCTCCCTAGCATCAGCCCCAGTTGCCAGTCAAAGTCCAATGCCCAGGAAAGCAGCCGGGTCACAACCGGTCCACCCTGCCAATCCTTAACGCCCGCTTGTTGGCGCTCAGTGGAGGTGAAACATTCCAAAAGACGCTGAACCATCCGGACATATAGAAGACTATGAAACAAACCACCCTGTCGTTCGATCTCAAGCCCACAAGAATCCAAGAGTCCGCGCAGATCCCGGCGGCTGTAACGCCGAAAGTGGAAAAGGCCGCGATCGTGTTTTCCAAACAAAAATCGAAAGGCGGGAACGCTGATTAACACTTTGCTCTCGGCTTTTGCGTGCTTAAGAACATTTCTCAAAAACTCTTTGTCGTCCTGCACATGCTCCAAAACATCCAACATCAAAATGAGGTCGTATTGGCGATCGGGTAAAACCGAGGTCAGTTCGACGGGCACGCGTGGATTGAATTTAGCCATGACATCGGTCGTGTAGAACTCATCCACACAAGTCATCCATGATCCGTTGGGCAATACCTTGTATAGTCGTCGCGCTAGCCATGTGTCGCCAGAACCGACATCCAAGGCTGTGACTGCTTGTTCTTTGAGATCTAACAATCGCAACTGATGTTCGAAGAAACGACGACGCGAAATCTCCCAAGGATGACGTAATTCAGAGGTGCGGCTGAGAAACTCACGAAGATCCATTAGGATCTATCTTCGCTCCCAAATCTCCCACGAGCAATCGTTCTTGTAAGTGCGCTCCCAGCTTCCTATGTCCGCATCAGACACGCGGTCCTGTTTATTGAACAGGGAATAGAAGTCGGTGCTCTTCTGGATCTCCGGATTGAAATTCTTGATGTAGTTGGAGCTCTCTGCCTTGGGTTGCAAGTAAGCTTGGGCCCGACCCATATGCAAAACCATCACTTTGAAATCCTGCGTTTTAATAAAATCTTTGCTCGGCTTCCACGTAGAGAAGAATCCGGGCGTCTTATCCAAAACAGGTACGTATTGGTCGACATAGATCAACAAACCCTTGGCTTGCAGATCTTGGATACGCGTGTAGACTTCGCGCGCCTCAGGACGACATTTCGCTTGCGACTGAAGCCACGCGCCCATGGAATCCGGCGTTGTTTTAAAAACGCAGAACAAAGCAAGGCCCGCTAGAGCCAGGCCCCATTTGCGGATTTCAGGAAGCTGGTTCACCTTACGTGCACCTAAAGTAAATAAAATCGTCAACTGGGTGGCTAGAATGGGAATGGTGTAATGGGTATGAACCGTCGTCACCTTCTGCAAAAGGATCAGCAGAAAAGGGCCAAAGAAAAGTCCCGCGGATAGAGCGAGTACGCGCGGCGTGGGCCTCTCTTGTTTGGAGCCGCCCATCCAAGACCAAATCACGAGTAAAAGCCCAAACCCGAGCATATATTGGGCCTGCGGCCCATAAATTTGCAGCCAGTCTAAAACTGAACCCAGGGTAGCCGATTCGCTGTACTGTGATTGATAGGAAAGAAAGCGAAGCGTGCGCGGAACATTGAAGTTCTGAATAAATCCGACCACAAAGTAGGCGATTAGCATATGGCCGACATAGATCGCGGCGCGCTTCACGCTTCGAGAAGACCAAAGAACTCCGAGAACTATAAACGGGGTGTAGAGAACAAGAGAGAGCTTAGTGGCAAAAGCCACGCCCCAGGCCCAAGCCGAGGTACGATAAGGCTTCTCCTCCTGTGGTTGTTGCCAGTAGCGAATCGTTAGAAATGTGGCCAGTGCTGTTAGCAGTGTCAGTGTGTGATCGGGGTGAGCACGCAACAGCATGTCTTGCCAAGGCTCAAGAGAGAGCATCACCCGCGACAATCCGGCTGCGAATAAAAAGATTAAAAAGAGCTGTGAGGTGAGAAGGGACGCAAGGCCCAGGCTCAGCGTTTGAACGGCAATAATCGAAGTGAGTACAAGAGCGAAGTTCCAAGTCTTGGTACGCGCTTCTGCATGTGGAAGTGCGCCTGGCGCGGATAGGTCGGGGAGCACCCACGACAAGGTGTTGGCAATGCGGAAATACACCGGACCGTAGCTAGCAAAGCCATTGTCTACGATGGGGTAGGAGCGACCAGCAACGTTGATGGCGTTAGAGGCATCGTTGTCGAACGCTGCCACAATGGGCTGAGAGTCTACGGATTGCGACGCATAGTAGACGAGTGTCGTCGTCTGTAGCGTAAAAATGGTCGCCGTGATGGCGATAAAGATGTACCGACTGCGCAAACCTAGATAGGAAAAGTACTCGCGAATTTTATTCACCTACACAGTGTTAGGTGAAACTGCCGTGGAAAGCAAGAAAGGCACGTTGCAAGTGCCTTTCTTAGAGCGCCAGTTTACTTGATCAGGTTCAGCTTCACTTCGCCTTTGTTTAGCGGGAAGTTGCGCTTGGCGGCGGTGCGGATCATGGTGATCAGCTTTTTGTTGTTTTTGGCATCACACTTCGAGATGTCGAGCGTGATCTCTTTGAAACCCATGTAATCGTCCGACTCAATCGCGTCGGTCACCTTGGCGCAGGTTAAATAGTTGATGTTTTCTTGCATCACCGGGCCACCGCAGCCAATGTTGGAAGTGACTTTGTATTCGGCGGTGAACTGAGCCAATTGCGGACCACGAGCCAAACCGTAACATCCGATCACAGGACCGCGTTCAACCGAAAAGTCGTCGGGATCTTGAACGTTCTGAGTCACGATGTACACATTGGTCATAGCATCCACTGTGGCGAAGGCCGGCAGCGAAATCGATGACAAGGCGATAAGTGCAAATAGAGCTTTCATTGAAAATTCCCCTTTTGTTGATCGTCCAGCTTCTGGAATAGGCGAAAAGAGGAATGAAAGCGCTCAAAAAGGTGAGCTTTGAAGAAGTTTTCCGGCGCGGCAAAGCAGTTCGGCGCCGGTTCTGAAAACTTTAGATTTACGCGCCGAGCTCGGTTTTCGCGATGGTCTGCAGCTGCATATTGCTGGTGCCTTCGTAGATCTGGCCGATTTTGCAATCGCGGAAGAATTTCTCCACCGGATATTCTTTGGTGAAACCGTTACCACCAAACAGATCCACCGCTAGCGAGCAAATGCGCTCGGCATTGCGGGAAGCGACCAGCTTTGCAATCGCCGCATCTTGCACAAAGTCTTTGCCAGAATCCTTCAAGCGCGCGGCGTTGTACACGTGCAGACGAGTGCTCTCCAGCAAGCAACGCATCTCAGCCAACTGAAATTGAACGCCTTGAAACTGAGCAATAGCTTTACCGAATTGCTCACGCTGCTTCACGTAGCCCAGTGCAGCCTCATAAGCTCCTTGAGCGATACCGAGCATTTGTGCACCGATACCGATACGGCCTTCGTTCAAAGTCTCAATGGCGATCTTGTAGCCTTTGCCCACTTCGCCGATCACATTCTCTTTTGGCACCTCGCAGTTTTCGAACATGAGTTCGCAAGTCGACGAGGCGCGAATGCCGAGTTTGTCCTCTTTTTTGCCGACTTTAAAACCGGGAAAGTTCTTGTCGACGATAAAGCCGGTGATACCCTTATAGCCTTTGCTGAAATCCGTGTTGGCGAACACGAGAAAAATGCCGGCTTCGTTGGCGTTGGTGATCCAAAGTTTGTGACCGTTCAAAATCCACTTATCGCCCTTTTCTTCGGCCTTCAGGCGTAGAGCAAACGCATCGGAGCCGCTACCGCTTTCAGAAAGAGCATAGGCACCAACCTCTTGAGCGGCTAGTCGCGGCAGATACTTCTTCTTTTGCGCGTCGTTGCTCCACTTCAAAAAGGCATTGGTGACCAAAGTGTTTTGCACATCGACCAAAACGCTGGTCGAGCCGTCGACGCGACCAAGCTCTTCCACCGCAAGACACGCCATGGTGAAGGTACCGCCGGCGCCGCCGAACTGCTCGGGCGACTCGATGCCCATAAGGCCCATCTCGAAGAATTTTTTGATCAGGCCCGGGTCCATCTTGGCTTCTTCGTCCATTTTATTGACCAGCGGCTTGATTTCGCCTTCGGCGAATTCGCGGATCGCGGCGCGGAAAGCGTTTTCATCATCGGCCATTGTGGTCAGGGCGGGGCGCAGATCGCTCATGGTGCTTAAGCTCCTTTGTTGACTGGTATAATTGTTAGGTTAAAGTCTCTCGGAATGCAAACTCCCTCTCGTGTGCTTATAGCCAAACCCGGACTGGACGGTCATGACCGCGGCGCCAAAGTGGTCGCTCGCGCTCTGCGTGACGCAGGCTTTGAGGTCATTTACACAGGTCTGCACCAAACGCCGCAAATGGTGGTCGAAGCCGCCATTCAAGAGGACGTGGACATCGTAGGTCTGTCGATCCTAAGCGGCGCTCATATTCCGCTAGTCACGGCCGTGCTCGAGCTGTTCAAACAGCGGGGAGTGTCGACGCCGGTTTTCGTCGGCGGCATTATCCCAGGTGATGATGCGAAGCTTCTAAAGTCTTCAGGGGTGGCTGCGGTCTTTGGGCCAGGCACAGCGATGAAGGACATCGTCACGGAAATTCATCGGGTTGTGGGCCGCTAGCGTGCTCGTCGTTTTTTAAGGGTTGTTTGGTGAGAATCCGCGATAGCTTCGCCAAACAGTCTTTCGATAGTTAGAAGATATTTTAAGTCGATGTCGTTTTGTGAACCAATGTATGTCAACTCTTCGAGAAAACGCTTAAGCAATATTTGAGAGTCGAGCTGCACGGAGGCATGAAGTGCATCGATGTCCTCGGCGTCGACGTCCATGTTTCGACAGATCTTCATAATTGCTAAGTCATGGGCTTCTGGGTAAAAAATTTTAAGCTTTTCGAGCTTGGGACTCGATAGACGTTTGAGTCGCGATTCGAAGTCTTCGGGACCTTGTGCAACTCCTGCCGTATCTAATTTTACAGAAACTCCGGACTTCTCGACGGCGACCTTCCACTTTTCCTGCAACTCTTTTGAGGCGGACATCCACCAGTCAATATCCGTGGTACCCCGTTCAATTCCATAGCCAAGAATGACGGCAGTACCTCCGATGACGATCACAGAAGCTTCTTCGTCCAGAACTGAATCCAGCGCCAAGAGAAATTTTTCGAGTTGCCGCCTCAGGTATTCAGCCGCTGCCATTTTCTATATCTTTCTAGCAAATTTTCTGTCGTGCTGAATGTTCGGACGTTCCATTTTTGTGCTGTGGCATTCTTCAAACTCAGGAAATATCTTTCGGCAAATTTGCCATGCGCTTTTCCCGTTAGATCAGTTACGGGAAATTGTCTGTCCAAAAGGTCGACGAGAAGGTTCAGTTTTGCATTTGGAGCAAACTGATTTGCTAAGTCAGAAAAATATCCCAATAGCTGCCGCTGTTGGTCTTCTCGCAGATATTGCAGGAGCGTAAGCATGTCGAGATCAGCCGCATTCATGGCCAAAACATAGGGGAGCACATCGGCAACGGTCTTGTCTTTGAGCGCTGCTTTCAAACCCCAGGCAACCACTTGCTCCAATGAGAAATCGGTCACCTCATTGTCATAGAGGGGAGCACCGAGCTTTCGAAGTGCCGAATGGAGATGTTTCGTATCCAGTGTTCTCCTGGGAGTGAGCTCAACGTTTAAGTCGTATCCCAAATGCTTTGCCACAGACTTCAAAGTGGACAGGCGGACATCTTTGTTTTGAAAAAGGTTGTAGAGAGATTGGCGTGAGACCGTCTTTTTCGCCAATTCTCTTAGGCCCGTTTTTTCAGCCTGCTTTTTTAAGGTTAGGAGATATGCTGGTTTCATACTCTTTAATTATCGGACATTTCTCTTTGAATGTAAAGTATTTTAGACCACTAGATATGTGTAAAATAATAAGTAAAATCAACTTCTTATATATGTAGTAGATTGATTTTTGGCTGGTTTGATTTAAGCTGGCCTACGCTTGTGAACAGCTAGAAAAGCTTAATAATCACGCCGAGAGCACTCACAGATACGGCGACAATCGTTCCCAAGCGCACAGTCATTCGATATTCGGATTGAACGATTTTGTGGGATAACTCTCTAATCTCTTGGCGTAGAGAGATGTCAGTTCCCTTTATGTCTTGGCGTAATGAAACGTCGATTTCTTTGATTTCGTGACGTAGAGAGCTAATTTCGTGGCGCAGGGAGGCCTCCGTCGCCTTCATGTCGTGCTTCAATGCAGTTATATCCTGACGAAGAACGGATTCTACGTCTTTCAAGTCCTGACGAAGAAGACTTTCGGTATCTTTCAAATCTTGTTTAGTCGCAAAGTGAGTTTCCATAACTTCGGTAATAATCATCATGTGCGTTTCCGCCTGCACACGAGTAAAACCGGCCTCTTCTAACTGTTTAGCATACTTCAGTGAATTGAAGGCGGATTTAATCCCATTTCATCTGGCGCATTTTCTCCAACACGCCATGCTTCTCCAGCTTGTCATAGGACTCGGGGCTGACATAGATGCGCGGGATAAAATTGCGATACTGGCTCAGAATCTTCATCAGTGACTGCGACACGTCGATCAATAGCTTCAGCTCGTTGTGACGGGTCAGCACCTTCACCGAATCGCGTGAGAGCACCGGGCCGTTCTTGTCCTTTTTCAAAGACTCGATGGACTTGGTGAACATCACGTCGCGGTGGGGGATGTCGTCGATCATCCAGGCGTTCTTGTCGATGGCGCGCAGCTCTTCCTTCAGCCAATCCACGGCCTTCTGGCACTCGCGCACCAGACGTTTGCGATGCTCTTCATCCACAATCACCGTCGGTTTCACCGGCGCCACGCGAATCTGAGCGGGCGGCATGCGGCGAGCGAGCATTTCACTCAATTCGCCAATCATTGGATGACGAGCACGACCGGCCAAGTATTCGTGCAGCTTGGCCATAAAGTACGAATCGTTGAAGGTGAAATACTCGTAGGGATTTAGACTAACTTTCTCAATCAACGTATCAAAAGAAGCGGAGAGCTTATTCTCTAAGAAGTACTCGCCGATCTTGGCCGCCAACAAATCAAACTTATATCCGGTACCTTCGTGAATGATCTGCGAATACCAGAAGTAGCGCGAGACAAGAAATGAGTCGACCACGTTGATGCCGTCTTCATGAATACATAGCATCTGTTGGCCGTTCTGCGTGTGCAGGCGAAGCGCGCGGATCAAAAAGTCTAGGTCAAACAATCCCATTTTAACGCCGGTGTGATGGGCGTCGCGGATCAAATAATCCATGCGATCCGCGTCCACATCGGCGTGCATCAGCTGATTGGCGAGCAGGTTTTCACTCTTGCCGGCGATAATCTTAGACAACTCGACCGGGTCGATACCCTCTTCACGCAAAATGCGCGTGATGCCGCCATCGAAGTCTGTGTTCAGAATAATATGCGAACCCAAGACTTCATGATTGGCCACGTACTTCGGTTTGCCCATTTGGTTTTGCGCCCGCCAGTGGTTGATGTAGGCCATCTCTACTGAGTGCGAAAACGGAAAGGTGCCGATGTCGTGCAGCATAGCCGCCAAACGCATCATGCGATGAAACGTTGTGCGTTCGTCGCGTGCTTTGGGGTCGAAAAACTTTTCGTCAGACGCAGCCAAGCCCAGGCTACGCAAAATGCGATCCATTACGTGGCTCACGCCTAGTGCGTGAGCGTGACGGGTGTGAGTGGCGCCGGGGAAAATGTAGAAGCTAAATCCCAGCTGACGAATCCAGCGCAGGCGTTGGTAATACAGAGTTTCAAGGATCCGCGTTTCGACACGGTTGAGCGTGATGTAGCCGTGGATGTTGTCAAAGATGACTTTTTTCATCTACTTACATTATCGGCCAAAGCCTTTTGCGAATGAACCTTTCTCGCCAGAACAAGTGCTGCGGCTGGACCATGGTGCTGTTCCAGCCTACCCAAAAAGGCTAGCTCGCCATACTATGAGGGCTCCTTGGAGAATTCACCATGACCAGATTTTTAGTGATCCTGCTCCTATGGGCGCACGTATCGGAAGCCCGATGGATGAGCAAAAAAGAAGCGGGCAGCGTGATTGAGAAATTCAACGTCTCCTACGACGTGAAAAAGAACGGCGCCTGGTCTCAAGTCATAGATTATTCGGTGCGTGTGCAATCGGAAGATGCCAAGACTTCGGCCAGCCAGTTCACCATCGAATACAATTCCATGACCGACAAAGTGGATGTGCTTGAGGCCTACACGTTGAATGGCAAAACGCGCACTGACGTAGAAGCTTCTGCGATCGAAGATCGCGACAAGGGTGAGGCGCGCGACTACGACGCGATGAAGGTGCGCTCCGTGGTGTTTCCACAGGTGCAGATCGGCTCGCGTCTTTTTATCAAGTACCGCATGAGCACCAGCAAACCGATCATCGAAGATCGCTGGTCGGATGTGTTGACCTTGGGTCCAGGCGTTTGGGTTGAGGCGTTTAAATTGAACATCGTTTCGGAGCGACCGTTGTTTTACGATCTCAGTGATCCGCGGGGATTGGTGAGCGTGAAGCAAAAAGACAAAATGCATCTCGAAGCCTCCAACAAGCGCGAAATTCCAGGTTGGGTTCATGCGGAGAAAGATGCGTACTTCCATCCAGGCGGCAACACCTACCTATGGATTTCGACCGAAAAAGACTGGCCTAAATTTATGTCAGTTGTGAATAGCGACTTCGACAAAATTCAGGCTTCGGGCGTGCCGGTGAAACTGGCCGGATGGATGAAGGAAGCGGCTAAGAAGAAAACTCCGGAAGAGCAGATCTTGGCATTGATGGAGCGCATGTCGCGTGACTTCCGCTACTTCGGCGACTGGCGTAGGCACAACGGCGGCATCGTTCCGCGCCCCTTAAATGAGATTGAAAAGTCCCGCTATGGCGATTGCAAAGATCTCTCTTCTTTGCTGACGGCTATGCTGCGGGCGATGAAAATCCCCGCCAACGTGGCGCTGATCCGGCGGGGCGACAACCCCTACGGCCATGAGCCCGACTACGCTTTGCCGGCGGTCAATCGCTTCAATCATGCGATTGTGCAGGTGAAGCTTGCAGACGGAAAAACCTTTTGGCTGGACCCTACCAACCCGGTGTCGTCACTGAAGCCGTTTCCGGATATTGCCGGTCGCCCGGCTTGGATCTTAGATCCTAAAGGCGCCTACTTCGACCGCACGCCGCCTTCAACGCCAGACGACTTTCAACATGTGCATGACTACGAATATCGCTTTAAATCAGATGATGAAGTCGCGGTACGCGTGAATGCAACGCTCAAAAATCTAGCTTCGCACAATATCGCCAATGAGCTTATGCTCAGCTCACGTTCAGCGGTGCTTTCCAACACACTCGATTATTTCAGTGAAGGATTGGAAGTGAAGTCGTTTAAGTACGTCAAGGAGCCCAAGACAGGTCGGGCGATTGCCGATATGCCGATTGTGCTCGACTACGATTCGGGACGGGTGACCTTTAGCGCCGGCAAAGGATCCTTTTTTGTTATTCCCGATGGTTTTTTAAACGGTCCCTTTTATGAGACCGAAGACCGTGAGAGCGATTTGAAACTTTCGCAAGAGCCATACTCTTTCAAGGGCGTTCGCCGTTTGAAGGACACGCGCTTGGTGCAAGAGGTTCCCGCCACCTGCCGTGTCGACTCCGAGTGGATGACGCTTGAACGCGTGGTGAAGTCTGAGGGCCGCGATGTCCTGGTTTCTCAGCAAGTGGACTTGAAAAAGCCTTATATAAGGAAAGAGGAGTTCCGCACTCCGGCTTTTAAGCGCTTGCAGGCGGAGACGAAGCGCTGCTTCTATCGTACGGGCATTCTGGTCGAACCGCTCAAAGGCTCTTTGTCATTAAATGCGCAGTAGGATAGGTTGAGGCATGGACTTCGTAGAGATCGGCGCCAAGCTCGCCATTTATTTTATCCCGTTTTTATTCGCTCTCTGCTTTCACGAGTTCGCGCACGGCTATGTGGCCAAAATGCGCGGTGATCGCACGGCCGAATTGAGCGGCCGTTTGTCTTTGAATCCCATGGTGCACGCCGATCCCATCGGCACTTGGCTGCTGCCGATTCTTGCGATTGCTTTTAGTAGCCCGTTTTTCTTTGGTTGGGCCAAGCCGGTGCCGGTGAATTCGCGCAACTTGATGAAGCCCAAGTGGGATATGTTCTGGGTGGCACTTGCTGGCCCGATGTCGAATGTGTTTTTGGCTTTGGTTGCGACCATTGGGCTTGGTGTCGCTCTTGCCTATGGCTCGGATCCAAGCGGTGGCTTGATCAAGCTGCTCGGCGTTTTCCTCTCGGTGAATTTGTTCTTGGCCGTGTTCAATCTGATTCCGATTCATCCTTTGGATGGTGGAAAGGTCATCGAGCCTTTTCTGCCGTACTCCTGGAATCGTTGGCTGGAGGAGAATCAGGCGGCTTTGAATATGGGATTGTTGCTGGTGATTTTTATGGGCGGCCCAATCCTCGCGGTGCCGGTCCATTACGTCTCTGAAAAGTTGCTGTATGTCTCCGCACTCATTGGGCATTCTCTGCTCTAATCCCAGAAAAGCCTTGAAAAACCTGTCCCACGCTGGTGGAATTTAATGGCCTGGACTGACGTCCAAGGCTTGGAGACAAAACTTGAGCATTCACGTTCAGTTAGAGCGGTTTGAGGGTCCGCTGGGCCTCTTGCTGCACTTAATTCGCGAGCAAGAGATGGATATTTTTAACATCAATATCCATGAAATCACGCGTCAATACCTCGAATACATCAAGACGATGCGTCGTCTGGATTTGGAAGTGGCCGGCGAGTTCGTAGCCATGGCTGCCACTTTATTGCACATCAAATCGCGCATGCTTTTGCCTCAGTACAATGAAGAGGGCGAAGAGGTTTCTGAAGATCCGCGCAAAGAGCTGGTGCAAAAGCTGGTTGAGTATAAGCGTATCCGCGAACTGTCTGTGGATTTGTATAAGCGCCCGTTGCTTGGTCGCGATGTCTTCACGCGCGGCGAGCGCACCAATGTCGAGGCTTTGGACGAGGGCGAATTGGTTTTGGCCGAAAACCCGCTCTTCTCTTTGATCTCGGCCTATCGCACCGCTGTTCGTAATATGAAGAAGACAGTTCACCGTGTTGCGGGCGAACTGCAATCGATTGCGGCGCGCATTTTGGAAATGAAGGATTTTTTGGTCGTCGGTCGGCGTGTGGTTTTTCGCGAGTTGATCACGGCGAAAGAGAATGTGGGTAGCCAGGTTTTGGTGACCTTCTTGTCTTTGTTGGAACTCGCGAAGATGGGCTTTGTCTCGGTTTTTCAGACTGAGCCGTTTGCCGACATTCACATTGAGTCGAAGCAAGCCATCGACAATGCGGCTGTGTCGCGAGCTGAAAACTATGAATCGGTGAATGCGGCGGCCAAAGCCGACGAAATCATGCACGAAGCTCAGCTGACGCTGGATGAGCCGGTCGCAGAGCTTGAGGGTGAAGAAGGTCCAGTTGTTGGCGAGGGCTATGCCGACGCGGCTTCCGACGATGATATCGCCGCTGAAGAGATTCGTTTGTTCGCAGAAAACAGCACACCGGTTGATGGCGCGGCGATCAATGCGGTGGTGGACGTGGTGCACACGGCGGCGGATGAGAGTGTCACTGAAATTGCCGCCGTGGATATCGGTGTTGCGCAACAGGTGATTGAGTCGGAAACATTGAGTGCGCCGGAAGCCGTTGTTGAAACGGCCTCTCTTGAAGTGGTCGCGGCAGATGAGTCTGTTGCGCAACAGGTGGATTCTGTACCTGAGGAATTGGCGGCATTGACGCAGAGTTTTGCTCTGGGTCCCGAACCTGCGGAAGCTGCGCCCGCAGCGGTTGAAGCAGCGCTCAAAGTGGTGACGGAGCAATCTGACCTTGAGGCTACTGCCTCTTTAGATACTATCCCGCTTCCGGCAACGGAAGAGCCTGTTGAAGCTGCGGTGACTGACGAGCCCAAAGAGCCTGCGAAGTCTCGTCCCAGTCCGGCTGACATTGCGTTTTTGACCGCGCCGGATGAGACCGACGTTGTGAAAGAGAAACTGAATAGTGCCATGAGTGCCGCGCTGTCGGCCTTTGATGCGTTTAAAGATGATCCTGAGGTGAAGTCATGAGCCGTAAGAGCAAAAAGTCGAAAAAGCAGACCGAAGAGATCATCGTCGATGAGGCCGTGGTCGAGACCACCGGGACAGCAGAAGCCGCACCGGCCGGCGCCTCCGCAGAAGGTGACTTGATGGAGATGGCTGAAGTCGAAGGCTTGAACCTTGAGTTCGCCGAAGACGAAGTCGACTCCGACAATGAAGGCCCCGATGATCTTGCGATGTCGGAAGAAGAGCATGTGGAAGGTGAAGTCTCGCCGGCCGATGAGAGCGAAGACAACCTTGAAATGGCAGAGGACGAAGAGGAAGCGCCTGCTGAAGGAAATCTCGCCGATACGGAACTGGCTGGCTTTGAATCCGCTGAAATCGAAGATGTGGAGCATCTGACAGCCGAGCAGATTCGCTCTGTAGTCGAAAGCATTTTGTTCTCGACCGACAAAGCGCTTAGCATTGCTGTGATCAAACAGGCCTTCAAAGGAACCAACGCGAAGTCGAAAGATATTCGTGAGGCGCTGACTTTCCTCAATGAAGAGTACGCTGGCTCAGCCCGTGGTTTTTCGCTGGAAGAAGTGGGCGGCGGATTTCAGCTGCGCACCAAGGCCGACAATATGAAATACCTGCGTCAGTCGGTGAAGGCGCGTCCGTTTAAACTCTCGGGCCCAGCCCTTGAGGTGATGTCGATCGTCGCTTACAAGCAGCCGGTGACCAAAGCGCAGATGGATGAGATCCGTGGTGTGGAGTCTGGCCACTTGCTGCGCGCTTTGATGGAAAAGCATCTGGTCACTTTTGGTGAGCGAAGCGATTTGCCCGGCAAGCCCATGTTCTATGAAACCACCCGAAAATTTTTAGAGATCTTTGGCTTGCGCAATCTACAAGAATTACCCTCTTTAGCTGAGATCGATCAGCTGATTCCCGAAGGTATTGGCGAAGTCGAAGACAAAGAGACTTTGAGTGATCTGACCGGTCAGCTGTCGAACGAAGTCGGTAAGAGCTATTCGGAAGCGGAAGATGAGCTGCTGAAAATCACCGACGAACTCACCACCATTTCCACCAGCTCGGATTTCTTCGAGCAAGAAAAGCAGCGCATGCGCGAGAAGCGTGATCAGGAGCGGGCTCAGAGCTTGCGCGAAGCCCTTCTGGTTGGCGAAGCCGTTGAAGACAAAGATCGCAAATGGCTGGAGCGTTATGAACGCTCTTTAGTGGAGCAAGAGGCGGCCAGTGAAGAGGTCGCCTTTGTCACCGAAGGTGTCGAAGCCGCTGAGAGTGAAGCTGTTGCCGTGATTGAAACCGCCGAGGCGGTTGTCGAAGAAGAGGACGATCGTCCGTTAGAAGTCTAAGCCTTTGAAACGCAGCGGTGCTTCGCTGCGTTCTTAAACCTCGTCTTCCTGGAAAATATAACTCGCCTCTACACGTTTACAGGTCGGAACCTCTAAGCCAATGTTGATATTCAACTCATAGTCTTCAACTTCAACCGTGACGCCGTAATAGATCACATTGTCCACGCGATCCGAATACCACTGCTGCAAAACGTTCAAAGAGCCAAGTGGGCCGCCGCGAAAATCCTCGCGTACAAAGTCTACGGCGGCGACTGCGGCTGCATTCGCGCAAGGCGCCTGTGATCCGGCGAAAGCAAGCGGGCTGGCGAGCAGGGTGAGTAGGGTTAGAATGAGTTTCATAAACATCTCCTATATTTTTGCAACCATGAATGCATTTGCGCTGACTTCAGATACGATTGCTTCCGCAATACGAATACCGTCACATGCAGCGCTTGTGATGCCGCCCGCATAACCGGCACCTTCGCCGGCCGGATAAAGCCCCTGATGAGACAACGATTGAAACGTATTGGCGTCGCGAGTGATGCGCACCGGGCATGACGTGCGCGATTCCACCCCGTGCAACAAAGCGCTGTCGGAAATAAAGCCGTTCATCTCACGGTCGAATTTTTTTAAGCCGTCATGGAAGTGCTTGCGAAAGTCGGCTGAGAACAAACTGTCCAGGCGAGCGGGCACCACGCCAGATGGGCACGAGGTGTCGACCACAGGTCCACTGCGCTCGTCCAAGAAATCGACCAAGCGTTGAGCGGGGAGTTCGCGCGTGCCGCCCGCCTCTTGCACCAAACGCAAACCTTCGGCCTCTATGTGCTGTCTGAATTTTAATCCGCCGAAAAGATCATCACCGAAACTCTCTTGATGATTCACGCTCACAACAATGGCGGCGTTGGCAAAGCGCGAGTTGCGGTTGAAGTTGCTCATGCCATTGGCCACCACTCCGCCGGGGCCGGTGGCACTGGACAACACATAACCGCCCGGGCACATGCAGAAGCTGTAGACGCCCTTGTCATCTTCTTTGTCATGATAGGCGAGTTTGTAATTGGCGGCGCCCAGTAAGGGATGTTCGGCATGTTCGCGGAATTGCACCTGGTTGATATAGGATTGCGGGTGTTCGATGCGAAGACCTAAAGCGAAGGATTTTCCCTCCATAAATACACCGAGCTCGTGCAGGTGTTTGAACATGTCTTCGGAGGAATGGCCGCAGGCTAGGACCAAGCGCTCGCAGGGAATGATTTCGCCATCCTCACCTGTTGCGCCGCCGCTAGAAGCTAGGCGCACGCCGGTGATCCTCTTATCCCGAGTTAAAACTTCTTCCACTTTGCTATCGAAACGAATCTGACAACCCAACTCGCGCAAGCGTTCGCGCAGCTTCGGAATCACACGGCGAATGCGGTCTGAGCCCACATGGGGATTCGACAGATACTCAATCTCAGCCGGCGCTCCGAATTGCACCAAACGTTGCATTACATAGGGGATATGCTCACTCTTGATTCGCGTGATGAGCTTACCGTCGGAGAATAGACCGGCCCCGCCCTCGCCGAACCCGACGTTGTTGACCGGGTCGAGTTCGCCCGTGCGCCAAAACTTAGTGATGGCGCGCACACGCTTGCTGGTTTCAGATCCCTGCTCGAGCAAAATGGTGGGAATTCCGCGCTCGCCCAAGCGCAAAGCCGCGAACATGCCCGCCGGCCCCGCACCTAAAATGACCACGGGGAGTCCACTGAAGGCCACAGGCTCGACGTCGATGCGCGGGCGTTCAGCCGTCTCGCCCTTATCAAACACTTCGACGCTATAGACGAAGTGAGGCGAATGGCGGGTGCGGGCGTCCACACTCTGGCGCAAAATACGAAAATCCCCATGGTCTGGCGCAAGCCATGCCAGATGCTCCTCTAGGGATTCGTCCAGTCCAAGTTTAATATTGCGCAGAGTGCGACTCATGGACTCTCTTGTATCCACCTTCTAAAGTAGCGGGCAATGAAAGCTTTAAAGCATGGTTTTTTCGCGTGGATTTTTCCCTGGGTACCCAAGCGGTTGCTGTCGCGAGCTACCGGTTTATTGATGCGTTTGCCACTGCCAGGCCCTCTGGCCGCGCTTTTGGTGCCTTTGTTTGCGAGATTTTTCAAAATCAACGCGGCCGAGGCCGAACTACAGCCCGGCGAATATCACAGCCTGGATGGGTTTTTTACACGCAAATTGAAGGCTGGCATTCGCCCGGTCGGAGGGCAGTTCGTACATCCGGTGGATGGTAAACTGACCGAACAGGGGAAAATCGAGCAAGGTCAGCTGATTCAAGCCAAGGGTTGGACCTACTCGGTGGCGGAGTTTTTAGGCGATGAAAACCTGGCCCGTATTTATGAAGATGGGCAGTTCTACACTTATTATTTATGCCCGGCCGACTACCATCGCGTGCATTCGCCCACCTCGGGAGATCTGGTCAGCGCGCGCCATATTCCCGGTCTATTGTGGCCGGTGAATGAGTGGAGCGTGCACAATATTCGTCGCCTGTTCTGCTTAAACGAGCGTGTGGTGCTGAACTTCGAACACCCGCTGGGGCGCTGGTCCTTGGTGTTTGTGGGCGCAACCAATGTGGGGCATATGACCATCACTTTGGATCCCAGCATTATTTCTAACCGTTGGATGTGGCATGCGCCGACCGAACGTCATTATAGTCCACCGTTGCCAGTGAAGCCTGGTGATGAGCTCGGTATTTTTCACCTAGGCTCAACGGTGATCTGTCTTTTTGAAAAGGGCTTCAATCGCGGGCAGCTGATGCCCGGCTCGGTCTTGATGGGGGTGGGGGTTTAAGGCTTTTCGCCGTCGTTGCCGATGGCTTCGACCGGGCAGCCTTCCATCGCCTCTTTGCACTGCGCTTCTTCGGCTTCCCCCTCGGGCTGTTTGATCACAAACGCATGGCCGTCTTCGTCATGCATTTTAAAATGGTCCGGGGCAGCCAAAATGCAGGCATCGCAGGCAATGCATTCTTTGTCGACGTAAAATCGACCGGCGATATTGTCCTCGAACTTCTTGGTTTTGTCGGCCATGGCTCGGAATTTACGGCTTTTGCCTCACTATGTCATCTTGTCTTTTGCCGGCAAAGAGGCTAACCCCTCTACATGACGTTTGAAGAAGAAGTGTCCCGTCGGCGCACATTTGCGATCATCTCTCACCCTGACGCCGGTAAAACCACCATCACAGAAAAGATCCTATGGCTCGGAGGGGTGATCCGTGAAGCCGGTGAAGTGCATGGCAAGTCGGGCACTAAAAAGGCCACCTCGGATTGGATGACCTTAGAGCAGCAACGCGGGGTCTCGATCACCTCCAGCGTGATGCAGTTTGATTTTCATAACCTGCGCGTGAACCTGCTCGATACTCCCGGCCACAAAGACTTCGGTGAAGACACCTACCGTACGTTGATCGCCGCAGATTGCGCGGCCATGTTGATTGATGCCGCCAAAGGGGTGGAGGCTCAGACCCGCAAGCTGTATGAGGTCTGCCGCCTGCGCCGAATTCCGATCTTCACCTTTGCCAACAAGATGGATCGCGAAGGTAAAGATCCGCTTGAACTGATCGATGACGTCGAGAACACTCTCGGCATTAAGTGCTATCCGGTGACTTGGCCAATTGGGATCGGCGATCGCTTTCGCGGGCTTTATCATCGTCAGCGTCAAGAGATGCTGCTGTTTGAGCGCGGCCGTGTTGAGCCTGAGGTGGTTAAAGTCAGTGGTTGGAACGACCCGGTCATCTTAGAGCGTGTCGGTCAGTACCTCTTTGATAAGCTGCAAGAAGAGATGGAGTTGCTCGAAGTCGCCATTGGTGAGTTCAGCCCGGAAGAGTTTATGAACGGGCAAGTGTCACCCATGACCTTTGGTAGCGCCAAACACAACTGGGGCGTGGATATTTTCTTAGAGCTGTTCGCGCAGTATTCGCCGCCGCCTGGAGCGCGCCATAGCACGGCGGGCGAGATCGCGCCGACATCGAAGAGTTTCTCCGGTTTCATTTTTAAGATTCAAGCCAACATGGATCGCAAACATCGCGATCGCGTGGCTTTCTTGCGCATCTGCTCGGGGCAGTTTGAGCGTGGCATGAAGGTGCATCACACGCGCTTAGATCGTGAACTGCGTTTGTCTTACGCCAACCAGTTTATGGCGCGTGAACGCGAGACCGTTGAGAATGCATTTCCGGGCGATATTGTCGGCATTATCGACACCGGTTATTTCCAAATCGGTGACACCATTACGGCGGGTAAGGATTTGAAGTTTGATCCGATCCCGCGTTTTTCGCCGGAGATCTTTGGTCGCTTGTCGATCAAAGATCCGCTGAAGCGCAAGACTCTGCAAAAAGGTGTGCAGCAGTTGGCTGAAGAGGGAACTATTCAGCTGCTCTACGATCCTTTGATCGGCAAACAAGATCCGGTTGTCGGTGTGGTGGGAGAACTGCAGTTCGATGTTCTGCTGTTCCGGCTGAATGATGAGTATCAACTCGATGTGCGTCTTGACCGCCTGCCGTTCACTGCGGCCCGTTGGCCGGTTGACAAGGCGGGAAATCCGCCCAAGGGCGCCATCGGTGGCGGCGCCAAGCTCTATCACGACGAAAATGAGCGTCCGGTGGTCCTGCTAGAAAAAGAGTGGGATCTCAACTGGTTGAAGAAGGAAAACCCGGAGCTGGAGTTTCGCATCTCGGCGACTTAGGGGGAGTTCTGAAAAGTACCAGGTTCCTTTTTGGAATGCAGTGCAGCCACGAAGTGGCGCACAGCATTCCAAAAAGGAACCTGGTACTTTTCAGAACTTCCCGCTATCAATGCAAATACGAATGACGACATCTGTTCCAACTTCGGCTGTGCTGCTGATCGGGGTTTCCGGCGGTAGCGGGTCAGGCAAAACCACGTTCGGCCGCATGCTTCAGGCCAATCTGGGGGATCACTTCTGCGGCATTCTTGCGCAGGACTCCTACTATCGCGACATGCATGAATACTTCGATCGCGACGGTGGAACAGTGAACTACGATCACCCGGACTCCATCGAGTTCGAGTTGATGGTCGAGCATTTGAAGGCGCTTAAAAGTGGTCACGATATCCTAGTTCCCAACTACGATTTCGCCCGTCATCGGCGCCTTTTCGAGTCGACCTTTTTTCCCTGTCGCCCGATTGTAATTGTCGACGGGATTTTGCTGCTGACCCAGAGCGAACTGCGACCCCTTCTCGATTTTGCTTTTTTTATCGACACACAAGAAGACTTGCGCTTTCAGCGGCGTCTGGGGCGTGACACCCGCGAACGTGGGCGCACGCCTGAGGGCGTACGCGATCAATTCCTCAATCACGTCAAACCCATGCATGATCTCTTTGTGGAGCCGTCACGGCGCTTTGCTGATCGCGTGATCTCAGGCGAGAAGAGCTTTGGCCCGGTGATCGATGAGATCGTCTACGGGCTCAAAAATCCCAAAGCCGGCACTATGGCGCTGGTCTAGCCGGCCGGCGAAACAACTCCAGATCGTTTTGAAACTTGGTTGCAATTCGTTTCAATTCCAAAACCGTCTGTTCGAAAGCTTCGGAGGCTTTTTGCGCATCCTTCCAGCGTGGGTCCATGGTCGAAATCTTGGCCACGCCGTCGGTGGCATCACTCATCTCGCGTGAGGCGGCGGAGAGCCCCTTGGCCTTCTGCGCGTACTCCTGGGAGCCGCTGACCATCGCTTGCAAAAGATCCTCGTGGGACTTGCGCGACTCTTTGCGGTTCCAATTGAGCACAACGCCTTGCGAACGTTGCACGTCTTTGTTCATCGCCGTCAAATTGGTCTGCGAGGCCCGGATGGCGTTTTGCACACGCTTTTGAAAGTCGGCGATATCAAAGTTGAAAAACAGCCGGCGCTTGGACACCTCATCGGCCAGTGAGTTGCTCTCACGCGAATAGTCTAAAACCGCGGCGTTCACATCTTTGGCCGCATGCTGGAAGTCGGTCACCGCTTCGGTGACCTTGTCATACTGCGGATCACCACTTTGAACTTCGGGGCGGGCGTAGCCCAAAGAGGCTAAGCGGCCATTGGCTTCGCGCATGGTTTTATGACGAGCGTTCATTTTATCCAGGCTAAGCGCCATCATCCCCAGGTGCCGGCGCAGCTTATCTTCGACCTCTTTGAAGCCAGGATCGCCGCCTTTCTTTAAACTCTCGACCAGCGTTGATTTTTCGCGGTAGTCACTCTGCGATTTCTGCACGATCGCTTCGCTGGTCTGGACGGTTTGACCAAAGTCGCGTTCGAGCTTTTTCATGTCGTAGGTGCGCACACTGGCACAGCCGCCGACAGTGATGAGGATTGCCGCTAAAAAACAGCGCCATTGCATTTTGACCTCCGGCGTTTCTAAAATAGTAACTTCTAACCCGGAGGGAGCACAATGAGATTGGCGGTAATTTCTCTGTTGGCACTGGCCGTTCTGAGCGCCTGCAAATCGACCACGAATGATTCTACAACGACTGCGAAAGATGCGGCCTGGCCGAAGCAGATGCAGAACATGGCTCAAGACGTGAAGAAGCTTTTGCCCTTCCTCTATGACCGTGAAGCCTACCGTGATCCGAAGAATCGCGATGAGATCCGCAGCTATTTGCGCGAGTTTTCGCAAGTCGCTCACCATATCAATCCGGAAAAGGGCAAACCTTTTATCGGCGATGATCTGCTGCTGGAGTATTCACTCAGCAATTTGAAAGACGATCTGACACGCGCCTCGAAGAGCTTCGATGCGGGTCAATACGAATACTCGCGTCTAGCCGCCAAGGCTTCACTGTCGCACTGTTTTCAGTGTCACTCGGTGACGCAAGCCGGGGGCAAAGCAGGCTGGGATTTAGAGCAGGTTCATAACCTCGGCTTGCAGCCACTCGAGAAAGCCGACCTCTTGGTGGCCACTCGTAAATACGACAAAGCTCTCGCCTATATGGAAGGTCTGCTCAACTCGCCTGAGTTTTTGCAGAATCATGCTTTTGATTTCGAATCTTTGCTACGCCGCTATCTGGCTTTGATCATTCGGGTTGAGAACGCTCCTCAGCGCGCACTGAAAGAGTTGGATAAGATCCTTGAGCGCGGTGCTACACCTCACTACATCGCTGAGCAAGCCAATGGTTGGCGCCAATCCCTCACGGCATGGGCCAAGGAGAAAAAACAACCGATTCGCAATGCCAAGGATCTATTCGCGCAAGTCGACAGTCGTTTCAAGAAGGCTGCGGCCATTCAGCATTTTGAGAAGGACCACGCCGGCGATGTGGAGTACTTGCGCGCTACGGCCGCTCTGCACGAGGGGATGAAACTGCTCAAAGCGCCGGCAGATCAAGCGCGGGCGCTGTACATGCTGGGCCGCGCCTACGAAGTGCTCGACGAATTGGGCTCATGGAATCTGCATGAAAGCTATTACGAAGCTTGTGCGCTCAAGGATCCCAAATCGTCGTTGGCCGAGCGCTGCTTCGGTCGCTTGGAGGCAAGTCTCTATATGGGCTATTCGGGCAGTGCGGGAACGAACCTTCCCTTGGAAGAGCGCGCGCGGTTGAAGAATCTGAAAGACCAAATGCAGCGAGGAACCGCGACGCATTAGATAGAAAGATGCTGTTTGCAATGGCCCAGCCCTAGGTCTAGCATTCAGACATCAATACTCGAACATGCACCTAGAAATAAGGAGGGATTTCATGTTCAAATTCGTAGTATCCGCAATGATGGTTATGGGTTCGGTTGCTTACGCTACTGACAAAGCTCCGGCTGCTCCCGCGACTCCGGCTCCGACTGCAGAAACTGCTGCTCCGGCCGCTGACGCTGCTGCAACTGCTACTAAAGATGCTAAAAAAGCCGCCAAAAAAGGCGCAGCTAAGAAAGAAGAAAAGAAAGAACACACTGGCCACTAATTAGTGACCGGCTAAATTCTGTCTTTTGCAAAGAAGGGGTTTTTCGAAACCCCTTTTTTCTTTTAATCTGGTGAGCATGACTCTGGGTAATTACAAAAAAATCGGCTGGCGTGAATGGGTGGGGCTTCCGGATCTGGGCATTGAGGCCATTAAAGTCAAAGTCGATACCGGCGCTCGCACTTGCGCTCTACATGCCACTAAAATCAAATATCTTCGTATCGGTGAGGAAAGGTGGGTGAGTTTTGTCGTCACCACACAATTAAACCCTCATCACGGGGTGCGCACCCGTGCCCGCCTGATCGAGAAGCGCCGGGTAAAGAGCTCTTTAGGCCATTCTACCTTGCGCCCGGTCATCATGACTTCGTTAAAGCTTGGGGAAGAGACTTGGCCGGTGGAGGTCACTCTGGTAAATCGCGATCCCATGGGCTTTCGGATGCTGCTCGGCCGGCAAGCCTTAAAGGGCCGGTTTCTTGTTCATCCGGCTCGCAGTTTTCTGCAAAGCGAAGAAAG
The DNA here is from genome assembly GCA_019637855.1 of Bdellovibrionales bacterium. Lineage (GTDB taxonomy): Bacteria > Bdellovibrionota > Bdellovibrionia > Bdellovibrionales > UBA1609 > JALHOQ01. The sequence goes on along the minus strand of JAHBUX010000003.1, from coordinate 37,922 downwards.
AGTTGAACCATGAAGATTGGGATCCTATCGCAAAACGCGGCCTTGTACTCCACGTCCCGTCTCGTCGCCGCGGCTGAAAAGCGCGGGCATAGCGTACAGGTCATTGACCCGCTCTTGTGCTACATGGATGTGACCTCGCATCGACCGATGGTTTACTATCGCAGTCGCAAACTGGACGACTTCGATGCGATCATTCCTCGCGTCGGCGCATCCGTTACATTTTATGCGACCGCGGTTTTGCGTCAGTTTGAAATGATGAATGTCTATTGCTTAAATGAGTCGGTGGCCATCTCGCGCTCGCGCGACAAACTGCGCGCGTTGCAACTGCTGGCGCGCAAAGGGATCGGCATGCCGGTCACCGGCTTCGCTCACTCCACCAAAATGTCGAGCGAGCTGATCAAGCTGGTGGGTGGCGCCCCTTTGGTTATCAAGCTGCTTGAGGGCACGCAGGGCAAAGGTGTGGTGTTGGCCGAGACCGAAGCTGCGGCCGAGTCCGTGATCGATGCCTTTCGCGATCTGGATGAGTACTTTCTGGTGCAAGAGTTTATCAAAGAGGCTGAAGGCGCCGACATCCGCTGTTTTGTCGTGGGTGGAAAAGTGGTGGCGGCGATGATGCGTAAAGCGAAGAGCGGGGATTTTCGCTCCAACTTGCATCGCGGCGGTTCGGCCATGGAAGTGAAGCTGACACCGGAAGAACGCAAGACCGCTCAACGGGCGGCCACAGCTATGGGTTTGAATGTTTCCGGCGTGGATATCATTCGTTCCAAGCACGGGCCGCTGGTGATCGAGGTGAATTCGTCGCCGGGTTTAGAGGGCATTGAGAAATCCACCGGCAAAGATGTAGCCTCGATGGTCATCGATTACATCGAAAAGAACGCCAAACCCGGAGCTTCGAAGACGAAAGGCAAGGGATGAGCTGGAACTCGCTGGAAGAGGCGCTGGGCCGTTTAACCCGCTCTGGTCACCCGCACTGGAATAATTATCTCGGGTTTTACTCGAGCTGGTTGGGTGGATACTTCAAAGAGCCCTGGGCTATGAATGTGCCGATGGATGATCATGGTTTTCACCGCGGTGATGCAGTGTTTGAAGCGACGAGAATACATGCCCGCGCCTATATCGACTTGCAGGCGCACTTGGCGCGGCTCGAGCGTTCGGCCCGCGCCATTGAAATGCAACTGCCGAAACCTTTAAAAGAGATCGAAGCCATCTGTGTGAATCTCGCTAAACTTTGTGATTCGCCGACGGGGATTTTGCGCCTTTACGTCACGCGTGGGCCCGGAGGATTCTCTCCGAGCCCTGCGGAAGTCGTGGGTCATCAGGTCTACGCGGCCATCACGACCATGAAGCCGCCTTCTGCAGAACTCTATGCCCAGGGTGTGCGAGCGATGTTCTCCAGCATTCCGGCCAAAGAGACGCCTTGGAGTCAGATCAAATCCTGCAACTATTTGCAGAACGTGTTGATGAAGAAAGAGACCGTCGACAAAGGTTTCGACTTCGCCATCAGCGTGAATGCGGAGGGTTGGGTGTGTGAGGGCGCAACTGAGAATCTTTTGATCGTCACACAAGATGGTGAGGTCTTGGTGCCGAAGTTCGACTACACATTGCGCGGCACCACGGTGTCCGTGGTGATGAAGCTGGCCGAAACACTTCCCGGTGTGAAAGGGGTGCGTTTGGCCGACCTACACAAAGACGACGTGCGCCGTGCGCGCGAGGCCGCTTTTGTGGGTACAACTCTCGGCGTATTGCCGGTGAGCACTTTAGACGGGGATCCAATCGGCGTGGGCCGAGCAGGAGAAATTACACAGGCCTTGAATCGTCTGCTGATGCAGCGTATGGCCGAAGATGCGGCGCTCAGAACGCCGTTTTGAAGGAGACAGTCAGATGAAACGTATTTTGCTCGTGGGTCTGTTTTTCGCTGCATTATTGAACGGTTGCTCGAAGTGCACGCGTGATGTTCAACCACCTCCGCCCGAAGCTCCGGCAGAGCTCTCGCCTGGTCCGACGCCTGAGGGGGAGCTTCCGGCTGAGGGTGAGCCTGCAACTCCGGCTCTTCCCGATGGAACTCAGGGCGAAGATATGCCCGATGAATCGGTCGATTAGTCGGTAATTACAGATTTTTAACCTGTCGCATAAATGAAGAGAGAGAATTGACACGCTGTCAGTTCTCGAACAATTTACCTCAGCACAAATCTGTCACAAGCCCTAGGAGAACACCTAATGAGCACCATTCCGCGTCGTTTGAGCATTGGTCTGCTGTTGCAGACACTCTTGCTCTCTGCCTTCCCTGCGTTCGCCAGTGAAGCGGACCTCAAGATCCCAGACCTCTCGGTTGAGATGAACTTCTTTGGAAGCGTCGTCTCCGGCACTAGCATCCTTTATATGGGCATTGTGGTTTGTGCCCTCGGTATGCTGTTCGGCCTGTGGGAGTTCATCGGCATCAAGCGTTTGCCTGTGCATCGCAAGATGTTGAGCATCTCCGATCTGATTTATGAAACTTGCAAAACCTATATGTGGCAACAGGGTAAGTTCCTGATCATTCTCGAGGTGCTGATTGGCGCTGCGATGATCTACTACTTCTACTTCTTGCGCCATATGGAAGTGGACCGCGTGTTGCTGGTTCTCTTGTGGTCGGTGCTTGGTATTTTGGGCTCTTTCGCGGTGGCCTTCTTCGGTATCCGCATCAACACTTACGCCAACTCGCGTACGGCCTTTGCTTCGCTCAAAGGTGGCAACGGCTGGGATATCATGGATATTCCGCTGCGCTCGGGTATGTCGATCGGCGTTTTGCTGATTTGCACAGAGCTGATCATGATGTTGGTGATTCTGTTGGTGGTTCCGTCCGATTTGGCCGGTGCTTGCTTTATCGGTTTCGCCATCGGTGAATCGCTCGGCGCTTCGGCTCTGCGCGTGGCCGGCGGTATCTTCACTAAGATTGCCGACATTGGTTCGGACTTAATGAAGATCGTATTTAACATTAAAGAAGATGACGCTCGTAACCCGGGTGTGATCGCCGACTGTACCGGGGACAACGCCGGCGACTCGGTAGGCCCGACGGCCGATGGTTTTGAGACCTACGGCGTGACGGGTGTGGCTCTGATCTCGTTTATCGTTTTGGCCGTCGGTATGTCGATGACTCCCGAAGGCACTTTGGCTTTGGGTCAAGATGGCGGCGTTTTGCAAGCCAAGATGATTGTGTGGATCTTCGCCATGCGTATCTTGATGGTTGTAACGTCGATTGTGTCCTACTGGATCAATCGCGTAATCACGACCGGCATGTTCAAAGGCACGCCCAAGTTTAACTTCGAAGCTCCTTTGACTAGCCTGGTTTGGTTGAGCTCGGTGATCTCGATCGCTGTGACCTTCTTGGTGTCTTACGAGTTGTTGAACTACTTGCCCCACGGCATGTGGTGGAAGCTCTCTGTCATCATCTCTTGCGGCACTTTGGCTGGCGCTTTGATTCCCGAATTCACCAAAGTATTTACTTCCTCGCACTCACGTCACGTGGGCGAGATCGTGAATGCTTCGCGTGAGGGCGGCGCTTCGCTGACCATCCTCTCCGGCCTTGTGGCTGGTAACTTGTCGGCCTTCTGGAAGGGTATGACGATCGCGGCTCTGATGTTCGTGGCGTACTACACTTCAACTTTGGGTCTGACTGAGATCATGGTCTACCCGGCTGTGTTCGCTTTCGGTCTGCTCGCTTTCGGTTTCTTGGGTATGGGCCCTGTGACCATCGCTGTGGACTCCTATGGTCCGGTGACGGACAACGCTCAGTCGGTGTTCGAACTTTCCCAGATTGAACAAGTCACTCCCGCGGATTTCCAGCGCGAGTACGGCTTCAAGCCGGATTATGAAAAAGGCAAACTCTTGCTGGAAGAGAACGATTCGGCCGGTAACACCTTTAAAGCCACCGCTAAGCCGGTGCTTGTGGGTACCGCTGTGATTGGTGCGACCACGATGATCTTCTCGATTATCTTGTTGCTGAACTTGAAGTTGGATCTTTTGGATCCGCGCGTGATGCTGGGTCTGTTGACCGGTGGTGCGGTGATCTTCTGGTTCACTGGCGCTTCGATGCAGGCCGTGACGACTGGCGCTTACCGCGCGGTTGAGTACATCAAGAAGAACATCCGTTTGGACAGCCAAGAGGCCGCTTCGACTGAGAAGTCGAAAGAGGTTGTGAAGATCTGTACGGTCTATGCTCAAAACGGCATGATCAATATCTTCGGTGTGTTGTTCTGCTTCACACTGGCTTTTGCTTGCTTTGATCCGACTTTCTTTGCCAGCTACTTGGTGTCGATTGCGGTGTTTGGTTTGTTCCAGGCTATGTTTATGGCGAATGCCGGCGGTGCTTGGGATAACGCGAAGAAGTACGTGGAAGTCGACTTGCGCGAAAAAGGCACGGCCTTGCACTCGGCCACTGTGGTGGGCGATACCGTAGGTGACCCGTTCAAAGACACTTCGTCGGTGGCTTTAAACCCGATCATCAAATTCACGACTCTGTTTGGTTTGCTGGCGGTTGAGATTGCTGTGGAAGCTCAGCGTAACGTGGCTATGACTATCGGTAGCGTGCTCTTTGTGATCGGTCTGTACTTCGTGTACCGTTCTTTCTACTCGATGCGTATTCGCGTCTAGTTATTGGCTAAGTTCGTGGCGCCTTTAAAGGCGCCACTGATCCTTGAAAACCCACCCTTTACGGTGGGTTTTTTATTTTCGGGCTGTGGTCAGGCAGGACTGGAGCTTTTCTTGCGCCGCTTGGCTAGCTCTTGTGAATGCGGCTTGGCGGACGCCGAACCAATGGACATATGATGGGCGCAATTCTTTGAGCAGGTGAGGGTGCCGTCTTTGTAACAGCTCGGGCAGATTGTGGCCGCGGTCGTGCACTGGCCGCACTCGATTTTGATATTGGCGGGCTGGCCGCAATGTGGGCACAGTAAATACTTTTGGGTGGGTGCTAAGTCTTGATCGACGGAAACACGGTAATCAAAGACAAAACATTCGCCTTCGAATTCAGCGCGCGGAAAATCTTTGAGGTAGTTCAGAATTCCGCCGTCGAGTTGAAACACGTTTTTATAGCCTTGCTCTTGCATGGCTAAAATCGCTTTCTCGCAACGAATGCCGCCCGTGCAATACATCAGAACTTTCTTGTCCTTAGCGATGCCGGAATTACGAACGGCTTCAGGGAACTCGCGGAACTCTTTGGTACGAAAGTCGATGGCGGTTTTGAATTTACCGATATCGACTTCGTAGTCATTGCGCGTGTCGATCACAACCGCTTCGGGATCTTGCACTGCCTGATGCCATTCTGCTGGCGAGAGGTGGGAGTTTACCGGCGAAGTGGGAGCAAGATCCGGTCGGCCCAAAGTGACGATCTCATCCTTCACCTTCACTTTAAAAATTAAAAACGGCTGTTTGCTGGCCGTCGAGTCTTTGAACTGCAGATCATTCAATTCCAACACTTCACCCAACAGGCCCTTGAACTCGGCAATGACCGAGGTCGCGCCCGAGACGGTGAGATTGATGCCCTCTGTCCCGAGCAGGCAAAGGCCACGCAGTCCAGAATGTGCGGCAAAGTCCTCTAGTCGCTGCGAAAGGATGGGCAGATTCTCTAGTTTGAGCGGCGTAAACCGATAACAGCTTGTGATACAGAGTTCCATTTGGTGGCAGACTCTACTCGACATCGAGTGCCAAGAAAAGCCTCTGTTTTTAATTGGGACAAGCTAAAGTGGCGGAACCTATAACTAAATACGAATTCAGGTATTTTTAGCTAAAGTTTAATGAATTTGAATCCGAATTCAAATAGTCTGAATCTGGTTCAAGGGGGCCTCCTCAGAATGTGTCCATTTAAGCCGTCCAAACCCAAAAAGCCCGAGATGACCTCGGAAGAGTTAAAGGCGCACATCATCCTGGTGGCGCGCAAGCACTTTGCTCTGCAAGGGTTTAATGGCGCTAGCTTGAAGGAGATCGCCAGTGAGGCCCAGATCGCCAACTCCTTGATCAACTATCACTTCAAGGACAAGGGCGGGTTGTTCCGCGCTTGTATGGAGACGTTTGCTCGTGACCGTATGGCCGCCATCAAACGTATTTTGAGTGAGCCGCGCAATCGCGATGAGGTTCGTCTGCGCATTGAGCTTTTTGTCGAAGAGATGCTGGCTTCCATCGTGGCCGATCCGCATGGCTTCGATATCATCGATCGCGAAATGCGCCTGGGAAACCCGGAAGTGCTGCAGCTCTTTCAAGAGACCATGCTGCAAGCGTTCACTTCGGCCATCGAATTTTTTAAAGAGGCTCAGAAAAGTGGGTTTATCCGCGAGGGCGCCAATCCGCTGATCTTGGCGTCCATGCTGTTCACCACCACTTGCGATTCCGCTCGCAAGGAAATTTTGGCTAAGAGGTTTTTTAACGTGTCGTTCACGCAAGAGGAATGGCGCAAAGAATTCGCACAGAACATCGTCGATCTCTTCATGTATGGGGTTATGAAATGAGAAATCTAATGTTAACCGCAGTGCTCGTGTTGTCGCTCGCAGCTCAAGCGCAAGAAAAGGCCGCGGCCGCGCCCGCGTTGACTCTGCAACAATATATGGAGCAAGTGAAGTCGGGGAACCCCGAGGGCCGCGCGCTCGTGCAGAACGTCGAGATGAGCAGCTTACGTCTCGATGAAGCCGACGCCCCCTATAGCCCGGATTTGTACTCTGAGTACCGTCTGTTCAACGATGGCAAAGAGCCGACCAATGGCTTTAGTCCAAAAGAGACGCGCGGGCGCCAATGGAAGGTCGGTGTGCGTGACAAGACCACGTTTGGTCTTAGCGCCGATGTCTACATGCTCTCACAACACACGACGCTCATTGGTGCACCGGCGATGTTGAACCCCAGTGACTATGAAACCTCCACCATGGGCATCAACCTACAGCAGTCGTTGTGGCGCAACGGTTTCGGTGAGGTCGAGCGCTCCAACCGAGATGCGGCTCTGGCCGCTAGCCGGGTGAATCTGTTGAGAAGCAAGTTCGCTTTAAAGAATTTGCTGTTGAAGGCGGAGAACACCTATTGGTCCGTGGTGTCCTACAATCAGATCATTAAACTGCAAGAGGAAAACGTGGATCGCGCCAAACGTCTGCGCGATTGGATGAAACAGCGGGCGGATATGCGTTTGTTTGACGATGTCGATGCTTTGCAGGCTCAAGCCGCATTCGAGAAGCGTGAGCTGGAACTGGAAACGTCGATGGATGAGCGCGCCGCCATGATCCGCGCCTTCAATACCTTGCGTGGTCAGAATTCCGATGAAGCGCCGACTTTGTCTGAGTTACCCAGTCAAGAGGCTTTGACAAAGGCCGCTAGCGATAAATCCAAGCGCATGTCGCGCGAAGATTTCCGCTTAATCTATGAAGAGGCCGAAGCTAACCTGAACCGGGCCACGGCTTCGATCTCGGCTTTGCGCCCACAGTTGGATTTGGTCGGAAGCTTGGCTTCCAATGGTTTGGACGCGAGCTCGGTCGGTGATGCGCAAAGTGAAGCCACCCGCGGTAAGTATCCGTCGTGGTCCGTGGGCGTGGTGTTTAGCGTGCCGCTCGACTACAGCTTGATCGGTAATATGAAGCGTTCGTACAAAGTGCAGAAGTCGGCAGCTGTCGACATGAAAGAGCAAGCTCGCTTCAGTGAAGAGCGCGCTTGGGATGATCTGCTCAAGCAGAATCGCGAAGCGCAAGGGCGCTTTACCCGCGCCGTGAATCTGGAAAATCTGCAGACGGACTTGGTGCAAAAAGAGCGTCGTCGCCTGATGAACGGCCGCTCGACCACCAACCAGTCCCTGACCATCGAACAAGGCCTTGCCGAAGCCCAGATTCAGCGCGTGAAAGCGCAGCTCGGTCTTTTACAACTGCATAACGTGATCAAACAATTCGAGGAAGTACCATGAATCTCTCAGCGCTTTCTATCAAGCGTCCCGTCTTTATCACCTGCGTTCTCTTGATGATCATCGTGTTGGGGTTGTTCTCCTTCGCGAAACTGCCGGTGGATTTGTTTCCGGAAGTCACGTTTCCCGTGGTGACCGTTTCGACGGCCTATCCGGGTGCGGGGCCCAAAGAAGTTGAGCTTCTGGTGTCCAAGCCTCTTGAGGAAGAGATCGGCACGATCTCTGGCCTTAAGACGATCCGCTCGATCAACCGTGAAGGCATGTCGGTGGTGGTGGCTGAGTTCACTCTTGAAACGGATGTGAAATACGCCGAGCAGCAGGTGCGCGACCGCACCTCGAGCACGCGCTCGAAGCTGCCCGACGATATCAAAGAGCCGACTATCCGTCGTATCGATCCGGCCGATCAACCGATTATGATCTTAAGCCTTTACGCCGATCTGCCCATGGCCCAGCACTACGATATGGCCAAGGAGCTGGTAAAGCCGCGCCTTGAGCAAATCAAACAGGTGGGCCTGGTGGACGTGATGGGCGGCCGCAAACGTGAAATCCACGTTGAGGTCGATCGCAACAACTTGAATCGCTTCAACGTTTCGCTGAGCCAGATCTCTGACGCTTTGGCCATGACCGGGCAAAACATTCCTGCCGGGTCTGTGGCGCGCGAAACCAGCGGCCAAGATATGGTGTTCCGTACGGTGGGTGAGTTTGAAACCGTTCGTGCGGTCAAAGACGCTTCGGTCAGCTTCTTAGGTAACGACCGCGCTCTTACGCTTTCGCAAATGGGCACGGTGCGCGACACTCTGGAAGACGCCACGATGTACTCTTTCATCAACGGCCAACCCACTTTATTGCTGTATGTGTATAAGCAAAGCGGCGCCAATACGGTGGCGGTGAGTGATGCAGTTAAGAAAGCCCTGGTAAAAATCAATGCCGACTTAGCGGCTCAATATAAAGACGCCAAGCCTGAGCTGAGAATGGTAAGTAACCAAGCTCGTTACATCTCGCTGAATGTGGCCGACGTGCAAGAGTCGATAGGCATTGGGATCTTGCTGACCATCTTGGTGGTGTACTTCTTCTTAGGCAGCATGCGTTCAACCTTGATCACCGGTGTGGCGATCCCGGTGTCGCTGATCGGCGCCGCTGCTTTGATGATGTTGGCTGGCTTCAGCATTAATATCATGAGCTTGCTTGCCTTCTCTCTGGCTGTCGGTCTTTTGATCGATGACGCCATCGTGGTGCGTGAAAATATCTTCCGTCATATTGAGATGGGTAAAGGCCCGCGTCGTGCCGCTTTAGAAGGCACGATGGAAGTGACCATGGCCGTTATCGCGGTGAGTTTGACGATCATCGCGGTGTTCGCGCCGATTGGTTTCCTCAGCGGCGTGATCGGGCAATTCTTCAAGCAATTCGGTCTTACCGTTTGCTTTATCATGCTGTTCAGCTTGTTCGACGCTTTGACTAATGCGCCGATGATGAGCGCTTACTTCGGTGGCGGTCATCCCAAAGAGCCCACCGGTGGCTTTATGTACTATGTACGTACGCCGGTGCGGATGTTCAACCGCATGCAAGATGCGCTAGAGCACGCCTACGCTGCTTTCTTGCGTACGGTTTTGCGTCGCCCTTGGATAGCACTTGCGGTTACAGGACTTGTAGTGGTGTCGAGCGTTGTCCCGCTCTCACGCGTCCCGAAGACATTCTTGCCGACGCAAGATAGCGGTGAGTTTTCGGTGGGTCTGGATATGGCGCCGGGTACAAGTCTTGAGAAGATGCGCGATCAGGCTTTGGAGATCGACAAAGTCATTCGTGAAAGTGGCGAAGTGGTGAACTCGGTTCTGACCGTGGGTACCAAAACCCTTGAGAAGAACAAAGCCGAGTTCTATGTCTTTTTAAAGCCGTTCGGCGAGCGCTCCATGAGCACCTCGGATTACAAAGACAAGATGCGTGAACTGCTCAAGCCTTTCACCGCGGCCAACCCCAAGGTGAAAGACATCGATTACGTCGGTGGTGGTATGCGTCCGTTCACGCTCAACTTGGTAGGCCAAGACTTGGATAAGGTGAACGAGTTTTCCCAGAAGGTGATGGCGAAACTGGCGCATCACCCGGCCTTGCTGGATGTGGACACTAGCTACCGTCCAGGTAAGCCGGAATATCAAGTGAAGGTGGACCTCAACGCCGCTCAACGTTTAGGCGTGAGCAGCTCGGCGGTGGGGCGCGAGTTGCGGGCCCAGGTCGAGGGTGAAACCCCTGCCGTGTTTCGCGAAAACGGTTTGGAGTACGACATCCGCGTGCGTTTGAAACCTGAGCAGCGCGATCTGCAGCCGGCCTTCAATCAGATCCTGGTACCCAACATGAACCGTCGTCTAGTGGATCTGAATCAGGTGGCTAAGCCGCTCGCTATCACTGGTCCGGCTTCGATCGATCGTGAGAACCGTGGCCGTTACGTGCAGATTTCTGCCGATCTGGCGCCGAAAGGCCCGGGTATGGGCGGTGTGATCGCCGACTTGAACACGATGTTCGCACCTGGTGGTGAGTTGGAATTGCCTCCCGGCATCTCGTACCGTTTTGTTGGTCAAGCCGAGAATTTCCAGGAGCTTGTGACCAGCATGGCTTTGGCTGCACTCTTAGGTTTGATCTTTATCTACCTAGTGCTGTCATCACTCTATGAGTCGTTCTTCACACCGCTGACCATTATGATGGTGATTCCGCTAGCCGCAATCGGCGCTTTCTTCGCACTCTGGTTGGGAGGCAAGTCACTCGATCTGTACTCGATGATCGGCTGTATTATGCTCATGGGTCTTGCGACCAAGAACTCCATTATTCTGATCGACTATATCAATCAGTTGATCGAGCAGGGGAAGCCGCGTCTCGACGCCATCGTTGAGGCCGGTAAAGTGCGTCTGCGTCCGATCTTGATGACCAGCTTTGCGTTGATCGCAGGTATGGTGCCGGTCGCGGTCGGTCTGAACGAAGTGTCCAATCAGCGCACTTCGCTCGGTGTGGCGGTGATCGGTGGCGTGTTGAGCTCCACACTCCTCACGTTGATCGTTATCCCCGCCGTGTTTAGCTATATGGAGATCTTGCGTTCGTGGTTGCTGCGCTTTGGTTCCAAGCTGGTTACGAAGGACCCGGAGACGGCCCTCGCCAAAAATGGCAAGTATAGCCACCCGGATTCTTTTGCAGGTAATCCTGATGGTAACCCTCCGCAGAGTAGAAGCGTTTAGACTCTTCGACTGTCGTCACCACGGGCCGCGTCCAGCGGCCCGATTTGTTTTCTTGCTCAATCACTTTTAAGGCGATGACTTTTTCCTCTGCGGTTTGCGGAAAAATGGCCGAACGGTACTGTGTTCCGATGTCGCCGCCTTGGCGATTGAGCGTCGTCGGATCGTGCAGCTGAAAAAACAGTTCTAAAATGCGCTCATAGGAAATCTTCGCGGGATCATAGCTGATGCGTAAGCCCTCGGCGTGCCCTGTTGTTCCGGTTTTTACGGTTTCGTAGGTGGGGTTTTCCGTATGGCCACCGATGTAGCCCACTTCGGTGTCGGTAATGCCGGGCACTTTGCGCAAGAGCTCTTCGACTCCCCAAAAACATCCGCCGGCCAAATAGGCTTGCATAGAAACCCTCCTTGCTCTGAAGAAGGGCTACCACAATGAGTTTATGGGATCAATTGAACGGCTTGTGATTGGGACCGGTGAGAGCCACCATCTCGCCGGCGCGGACCATCTCAATACTGGCGGCACGACCGGTGTAGAGTTCGTGGTCGTAGTCGTAGGTCGAACCGTACTCTACGGCCACGTCTCCGCCGAGCGCGTTTTCAGTCAGCCCTTGGCTATCCACACGTAAAAAACCCGATGCGGTGGCGGCATAGATAACGACCGGGCTGCCGGCAGTCGCGCCATCTTCGTGGCCCAGACTGGCTTCATCAAATGAACGAATTTGAAAACCTTTGGAAGAACCACCGAAGTAAGCTTTGCCGCTGATCCAAATTTGCAGTTCGTGACCTTCGGTGATGATCTCCGCGCCATCGTCGATAAGCATATCGCCGTCACAGAAAATCTGGGTGGCTTCACTTAAGCGCATGCGGCCTTGTAAATGACAGCTTTTGATTTCGCTGAGCGGTTCCGCCAAAGCGGGAAGAGTGGCGATAAGTGCAAGGGCAAACAGTGTGCTTCGAACGAACATCCATGACTCCGAAGTGATATATAACGTACTGCGTTATACTCGGAATAGGGTCGGCATGCAATGGAAAAGACGACGCTTTTCGGCTTTCAGCTATGTATATTTTTCATAAGCATGGCTAAGGGATGCGATAGATAAGGTAGGAACCGTCGTCTTCGGCCACGATCTTCCAATCGGGCAATGGCGAGAGGATCTGCCAGAAGTAGGCGTAGGAGTTTTTCTTCTCCAGCAAAAGCATCGTCCAACCGTGCTTTTGTGCGAGCTCTAGAAAACGCTGCTGGGACTCAAACACGCCCACTACATCATTTTTGTAAAACTCCATATCGGTGACAAAGCCATGGTGAAAAACGGGGCGATAGTTTTTCCAGATCATGTAAGCGCCGAAGTCTTGCGTGTTGTACAGGCGACCGGCAATGGGCTTCTGGCGCAGAAACTCCAGGGTGCCGATGGGGAAGAAGACGGGATCGAGTTGCACGCCCGGATGGCGTGGACCCGACGAACTATTGTAACCGTAGAGTAAATTCTTACCCGCGATCGTCAGTAGCAGAAGAAGCGCAATGGCTTGCAGTGGCCAGGCGATGCGCACATGTTTAAGTGTGGCCCACGGTTTAACGGTGAGCACAAGGGCGAATGCGGCCCATCCTACAAAACGCACACCGGTGACAGCTGCGACAAAAGCGAAGAGCGCAAACCAGGCCGGAAGACGACGCCAGACGCGTTCACGCAAAAAGAGCGAGAGGCACGCCAGGCCTAAAACCCAAAAAGCCAAGATCTCCGGCGCAAACCGAAAGGCGCGGCTGTAGGAAGGGAGCCATTCGAAGTTATGCAGTTTTAAAACTTGCGCCTCGTTCAAGGCGAACTGAAACGGGTAGATCACTCCGTTTACCCCGAGCGGATTGATAAACAGCGCTCCTACCGGAATTAACAACCAGGCTAAGTCGCGGCGTTGAAATCCGGGTGTGAAGAAGCAGTGCCAAACACCCCACAGGGTTAAAAGCGCGAGTCCCAAGGGAAAGCCGGGGTGAAATTGAATCCAAAAAAAGAACAGCAGAGTCAAACGCAAGAGCAAAGCGCGCGAGACCTGCGAGCTTGCTAGCAGCCAGCTCGTCAAGAGAATGCAGAACAGATCCGATATCGCTGACGAGCGTTCGACAAAGCGGAAGGATGCGGCGATGACAGCGAGCACCCACAGGCCCATCCACAAAAGTGAGCGGTTTTGTGAGCGTGGGCCAAAGAGCAGAACCACACGAAACATCAACGCTAGAATCAAGCACTTTAGAAAGATCAAACCAGGTAGACCCGCGAGGGCGTGGGCGGCGTAAAACAAAGCGTAGCTTAAATACTCATGCGCCCACACAAGCGGTGTGTCGGTAACGGTGTAAAGATAAGGGTCTGTGGAATTCCAGTCCCACTTGAGCAAGAAGTCACGCGCCAAGGCCAGATACATGAAAACATCGCTCGCTTGAATCGCAAAGATGGTGAAAGAAAATGCAAAGAACCAAAGCGCGAAGGTGCTGAGAGTGAGGTTTTGGCTCAGAGTGCGAAGTTTTGCTACCACACTCATCTTCTAGTCGCGGCCTAACGAATGATTGCGAAAGGTAAGCAGCTTTTGGTCGAGCACCAAGCCATGACCCATATTCACGTTTTCGGTGTGAACGGTGTCGATCTTCATCGCCTTCATCAAGCCCGCGACCAGATACAGGTTGCTAACGGCGGTGGTGGAATAGGGACCTTTGATGGTGCTATCGCAATCATCTTTGTCGGCAAGCAGATCGGCCAAGCATTCCAGTTGCCTCCGGTTGTAGCTGTCGGCTTGTGGTTTACAACCGGGCTTAGTGCAGGCGCATTTGGAGATTTGACTCCACTGCTTTTCGATCTGTGCGGCGATCGCTTTGTTGTGAACGCCGCCGATCCCGATCACGCAATGATCGCCGGCTTTAAGCGGAGCGGGTAGGGCGCTGGCTTCTTTGCTAGCTATCTCTTCCGCCTTCTTGATGCTGGCTTTGCCGATGGGGTTGGGGGTGAGGCCGCGTGCTTCGCATTTGAGTTCACGTTTCAGGCCGAGCTCGGAAATCAGTTTCTTTTTAAAGCCCTCAGCACCTAACGGGAGTCCGCTGAATTCAGGTTTCAAACCGAGGAGGGTCCATTGTTGACTGCCCCCGCCCACATCCCAAACAAGAATAGGTTTACCCGCACAGCCCAGGCCTTGCACGCCACTCACGCCGGCGATGGCCTCTTGTTCTTGCGTCAGAACCAAAACGGGAATGCCTAAGGTTTCAATACGGTCCGTGACCTGTTTTTTGTTGGCCGCCGTTCGCAGGGCGTGGGTGGCGGCCGCGGAAAATTCGATCCCGGTCTCCTTCGGCAGTTCTTTAGCCAAAGTGATGGCTTTGTCCTTCAGCTGCTTCAGAGCGCCGATCAACGCTTGAATGGTTTTTTCAGGGATGCGCCCGCTGCTGTCTTTGCCCGCTTCGAGAGCCACGTCCATGCTGCTGCGATCATCCAATACACGCACGACCCGGGTTTTGTCGGGGCAGAGCTCAACCTGTGATACGTTCATCTTGGTGCTGCCTGAGCCCACGTCAAACACGGCGCGCACGCGGGTGGGACAGGGTTCAGAGGGCTGGGCTACGGCTAAGACAGCGCTTAAAAACGAGATAAGAATGTGGGTCATGATGGGTGAGTTTTAGCGGCTTTGTTTGGGGCCGGCAAGAATTAAGCGCGCTGCTTCTTTTTGAAGCGTGTCACTTGGAGAAGGAGCTTCAGCTCAAATCAATCGGGTGCCTCAGCGCCGTGTACGATTGTGAAACCCGAACAGGAAAAGTTCGGATCTTCGCGCCGACAGCTGTAAACTGTGAATGTTGAACGTTTGTGGAAAGGATTGAGAATGTCTCAGTCAGAGAAAAACTTTAAGTACTTTGTAGCGCGCAAGGATTTCTTTCTTGTCGTGTCTTTTGTCGGCAACCTGGCCGACTCCGTCGCAGACCAGCTGGAGAAATGCAAAAATGAAATCTTGGAGCATCCTGATCTCAGGGCTCTGGTACTTCATTTTGGCGAGGTCAGCGAGATTGGAATGGATGCCGTTCCGATATTGGCGCAAATCCAGGCCGCGGCTCGTACGCGTAACCTACAGCTACGCTTAAGCGGTCTGTCGGGCGAACTGCTGGAGAAGCTCTATAAAAAAGGAGTGATCCGTAAGCAGGAATTGGCCAATGATTTGAGGGAAGCTTTGCTGCATGTCGCTCGTTTGGCGGCGCAAGCTATGACGGAAGAGAAAAAAGCGGCCTAGTCGACCTCTACCTTCGACCAGAATAGTGTTTCAAAATGAGACGAGCGTCGTAATGACGCTCGTTGCCGTTTGGGAATATATAGGATCGACCGATAATAGAGATCATACGCATCAGGAGCTCTACCATGAGAAAGTTCGTGGTTTCTATTATATCTATCTGTCTTGCGACGCCTGCTTACGCGATTGATCCGCCTGTCGTCGATGCGAAGACCTGTTTGGATGGCGCTGATTGTAAACCAGCAGCGAAGGCCCCTCCGGCTCCCGCCCCTGCGGCCGCCGCGAAGCCCACACCTCTTCCCACGGCGCCGTCCGTCCCGAAGTCCACGGCAACTAAACCCGCGAGTGTCACCACTGTGCCGGCGCTGCCGGCCGCTCTCAAGGGCAACAAGGTCGCTACCAAGGGTTGGAGCACAAACACCAACATCCGCAACTTTATCGCCGATCATCTCAACGCGGGAAAGAAAGCCGACGATCCTGAGTTTTTAAAGCAAGTGCAGGCGATGATCGACAACGATGCGATTAACACCGGTAAGAAGCCGAAGAAAACTGTGGCTGCACAGTCGGTGGGCGCATTGCCGCCTCCCGTAGTTCCGGCATCGGCTGTTGAAGTGGGTGGCCCTGTAGCGGCGGCACCGCCGCGCGCGCGTAAGGCGGTTCGCACGAGTGACAAATATGATGAAGGCGCCGGAGATAAGGATTTCAAGCCCAACGAAACCGCGGCGGGTGCTGCTTGCTTAGACGGTTCTTGTATGGGCACGCAGCCGGCGGCTCCGCTCGCTCCTCACCAGCAGGCTGTGGTGGAGACGTTTGCGCGTCCCGCTTCCAGCGAATTCAACTGGGGTAGCGCCTTGATTGGCGGCGGGATCGGCTTGATTGGCGGTTTGTTCCTCGGCAAATACATGAACAACAATAACAACAACCAAGGTCCTTGGGGCCAAGGTTGGGGACCGGGCGGCCAAGGTTATCCCTGGTGGAGACCGATGCCTCCTCGCCCCATGCAGTTGCCTGGCGCTTATCCTGCGCCGGGCGGTATGGGGATGATGCCCGGAATGCCCGGCGGAATGATGCCTGGTATGCCGGGGATGATGCCCGGGATGCCTGGCGGAATGATGCCTGGCATGCCCATGCCGTTCCCTGGTGGCAACCAACCTCCGTGGATGGCACCAGTTCAGCAAGCGCCCTGGATGACCGGCGGCTATATGCCCGGTTGGACGGTGGGTAATAACGGTGGCTATGGTGGAACTTATGGATACGGTGGTGGTTATGGTTATGGCGGAGGCTATGGCTACGGCGCGGCCCCTGCTGTTCTTCCCTTCCCGGGCCCCAGCTACGGCGGCTATCCCATGCAGCAGGGGAATATCTATAACGGAACTGCGATGGGCGTGAATCCCGCGCTTTACGGCGGCAGCAATATGGGCGTGCCCAATATAATCTTGGGTCGCTAAGTTCTCTGACAGGCGTTTACAAAAAACGGCTTTTCGAATGGGCCTCGTTAAAACGAGGCCTATTTCATTTTTAAGGCCTCGCCACCAGTTTTTGCGGGCATAGCGATTGTACTCCTGTTAGCTAACGGGAGAATTCATATGAACGGCAAATTTTTGCTGAAAGTTTTGGGATTGGTCTTTGTGGCCATGGCTTTGATCAACTGCTCGAAGAGCGGTGATAGCAACCAAAATAGCTCTACACCTGCGGGCAGCTGTGCGGCCGGTCAGTTGTGGACAGGCGTCGGCTGCTTACCCAGCTGCGGAACCGGAATGGTGTTTTACAACAATCAATGTATATCGGCCGCTCAACTTGGACAAGGCACCGCCACTCAGTGCGGAACTGGTAAACTGATGTCACAGTACGGTTGTTTACTTCAGTGTGGTACTAATGCTGTTTGGTACAACAATCAGTGCGTGCAGGTCACTGGCGGACAAACACAGTGGCCGTTCCCTGGCCAACAGCCGAGCTATCCCCCGACCGGAGGTCAAGGCGACATTTGTTCTGGACGTTGCGGTGCGGGCGCGGTTGAAACCTACAGCGGCTGTATGCCTCAGTACACTTGCGGCGCCTGCTACGGTTATAACAACGGCTGGTGCCACAAAGGTGTCAACGCCGAAGCTTACTACGGCATGTAAACCAATACCGGACTCGACTGGCCGGGCCTTTCCTGGGCTCGGCATTTCAGATCTCTCCACGGCATCCTGAATATCTAAGACATTCTACTCAGGAGGAGCAGCATGGAGAGCGTCTCATGGACGAGCGCCGCCCGTTTGTGCCTGGCCGCAGCCTTTGTCTTTACGATCGCCGGGTGTGGTGCCAGTAGTTTGCAAGAGGAACTGGGGGAAGAGGGCGAAACCGTTCCTATTCCTGAACTTACTCCGCAAGAGAAAGCCGAGCTGGAGTCTTTTGTAGAGCCTGAACTCAGCGCCAGCGAAGAGGCGCAAGTCCTAGCGAACTACAATCATCTCGATCCCAAAAATGAAGTTCCCGATGCTCTGCTGACAAAAGCGGTCACCTATTTCGACACCAACAAATTGCGCATTAAAAATCAGGCCGTGTTGACCGTGGTGGACTTTGCGCCACACTCGGCAAACTTCCGCCTGTTCTTGATCAATATGAAAACCGGGGTCGTGACCAAGTTGCATACTTCCCACGGCAACGGATCGGACCCGGATCATGACGGCATTGCCACTTCGTTCGGCAATGTTCCTGGTTCGAAAAAGTCCTCCGTAGGTTTCTACCGAACGGCGGAAACCTACAGTGGCAAACACGGGTTGTCGTTGCGTCTGGACGGTCTGTCTTCAACCAATAGCAATGCGCGCTCGCGCGCCATCGTGATTCACAGCGCTGCTTATGTGCAAGAGAAAGCCATCAAACAAGGGCGCAGTGAAGGCTGCATCGTGGTCTCGCCCGAAAACCGTGAGGCTGTCGTGAACCGTCTTGCCAAGGGCAGCATCATTTATGCCGGCCGGTCATCCATCTAGGAGTCGAAGCGTGCGTTATTGGGTCGTCGTTTTATTTTTTTTGACGGGCTGTAAAACTCTGGGCGGAGGTGAGGATGTGCCTGCCCCGCAAGAGTTGAAAGCCGATTTAGAAGAGCGCACTCTGCAGTACTTCTTGGACCATGCCCATCCCAAGACCGGTATGGTGCGTGATAAGGCCGAGAATTTTAAAAGCACGCCAGATTCCAATCGCGTGTCGTCCATCGCCGCCACCGGATTTGGTTTGGCTGTGATCGCCAATGCCTCTATCCGCGGCCTGGTGACGAAGGAATATGCGCGCGAATACGCCATTAAGACTTTGCGTTTCACTCGCGATCATGTCGGTCGCTACAAAGGTTGGATGTTTCACTTTGTCGATTGGGAGACCGGTGAACAGCGCTATCGCTCTGAATACTCGACCATTGATACGGCTCTGTTTATGGGAGGAGCTCTTTACGCCGCTCAGGTGCTGGGCGACAAAGAGGTCAAGAGCCTGGCCTATCAGTTGTATAATGACTTGGACTTTCACGACATGCTCACTGACGGCGGCAAGAAGCCGAAGAAGAAAACTTTGAGTATGGCCTATTGGAACGACGGCACCGGCTATCGCACCGATCAGTGGGATATGTACGCCGAGCAGATGTTGCTCTTGCTTTTAGGGCTTGGGCATCCCAGTCGTCCGCTTCCGGTTGACACCTGGCTGGCCTTTGATCGCTCATTGCGCAGCTTGCCCAACGGGGAGCAGGTGATGGGCTTCAATGGCGCTTTGTTCTTGCATCAGTACTCGCAATTGTTCGTCGACTTCCGCGGCTTTCGCGATGGTTATGAAAACTATCACTCCAACTCCATCTTGATGTCGCAGTGGCATCGTGAACTGATGCGCCGTGAGCCAACTCATGCCAGTCTGGCGGCGGGCTTTTGGGGATTTAGCGCTGGTGAAGCGCCTAATGGCACCTACAAAGTGTTCGATGCCTCTCGCTATGAAGGGATCGTGTGCATCGGTTGCACCGCCGCTTCCGTGATGTTTATGCCTGAGGTGATGCTCGATATGATTGCTTGGCGATCTGGCCCTTACGCCGACAAGGTATGGGGACGTTACGGTTTTACCGACAGTGTGGATATCGGTAACAACTGGTTTTCGCCAACGGTTTTGGGAATCACTTTGGGGCCGGAGTATATGGCTCTGGCCAACACCAACCCACAGACTTCGATTTGGCGGGATTTTATGCAGGTGCCAGAGATCAAGACCGCTTTAGAGAAAGCCTCGAAAGTGGTGCGTCCATTGGCCACGGTTCCACCTAAGGGACGTAAACCAGCTTCGAATTTTACAAAGACGTGGTGAGATAAGGCACTCGCGTCATTCGCACAATTCTATGCGCGATATGAAAAACTGCCTCGTCGTAGCGTTCGCGCGGCGAAAAGTACTCTTCGACCAGCGGCCGATACAACTCGGCCATCTCTGGATTGCCGCCGGCCTCTGTGCGGTGATACCAAACCAAAGCGCCCATGACCGGGTTGCGTTCGCCTAAAATCAAATTGCCGTTGTTAGGTGAGCGCGTCCAAGCGTAGATCTGCCGATTTAACCAAGAGATCGGCGTGGGTTTAAAGGCCACGGCCATGAGCTGTGAAATCACAGTGTTGTTGTCGTCGACGTCGCGTGGTTCTTTCCAACGCAGACGCAAATTGCTCTCTTCCCAGTGTACTGGGATGAGATTAAGAAGAGTGGAGATCAAGTCGCCTGTGTCAGTTACGAGCAAAAGCGGGTAAAGAGGGGCTGTGTACCAACCACCAGCGCGAATAAACAAACCAAGTGTACCTATCATGGTGTCGGGAATCTTGGGCTTTAGCTCCGGATCGGCGATTTTGAACAGGTTCTGCGCAAAGAAGCCGCGTTTGGCTACGGCCACAAACAGTCGGCCGAGACGTTCATAGTCTTGGTAAGCCCCACAGTAGGCAATGACGGGAAGCAGTTGATCGCGCGAGGTTGTGGCTGGCTCCGATGACCAGCGGGTTGGGTCCGGGTGGCGTACATAGACACCAGGTTCGACTTCAAACTTAGCTATGATTTTCTTAGAGTCGCGACGCTCGGGAATTTCGACGACAACAATGCTGTTGGTCTCTCGGTTATAGCGCATCCATTTGCCGAACGCATACATGCCCTCGCGCTGCAGGGAGTCCCCCACATCGCCGTCTCGCTGTGAGATTAGGGCATATGAGTCCACAAACATAGTCCCTCTATTTTCGCGCATCTCACGGCATTTCGTAGACAAATGCGACGCTGATGAGACGGCGTTCCACAAATGAAACGCTTATATTGGCGCTGGCTTTGACAACTCTAAATACAGCTAATTTAATGCATAAATGTTTGTGGCTGGAGAGCCTTTGCTGCAGCGGATTTGCGGCTGTTTTCCAAGTCTTTAATAAGGGCGGTAATGGAGTTGATACCAGGGTAAAATAAAGACGATGCGTCGTACGTTGGTGATTCCCATTCTGGTACTGGTTTTAGTCGTAGGGTTGCTGCTCGGCTTACTCCCTTGGGCCGAGCTGCGCGAGCCCTTGCCGGCGCCCCAGAAGCTCAGCCAGGGCCCGTGGCTGGGGGTTGTGGGCGATAGCAGCGTGACGGGTGCGGCGGCTCATCCAGAGATTCAGGCTTCGTGGAGCGCCTTAGGTGGACAGGCGTGGGATTTGTTATGGCGGCCGAGCGCTCAGCAAGAACTGGTTTTGGGTTTCGAGCCGGTGACCCGCGTGTTTTATGCTCAACAGGAAATTCCCCTCAGGTCTTTGTGGCTGCGCAATATGGAAGCGAAGGCTGCACTTAAGCTCGACAGTGAAGAGTTGACCTTCGCCTATTTGGTGGGCCGGCAAATGGGAATTCCGCCGGCGCGGATCACCGTGGCCGGACAAGATGGTGCTCTCCTTGAAACGCTTTCTCTGCAGTTGCATCGGTTGCTTGAGGTCAGCCCAAGTTTACCGCCTTTGCTTCTGATCTCGTTTGTGGCCAATGACCTTTGCGACCCGTTGGTGTTTCAACAGTCCATCACTTCCTTTCGGGCCAGTTATCGCGCCACGCTCAGAGAGCAGTTGCAGACATTGGCCACTTTGCCTAAACCGCCTGAAGGCACGCGGGTTTTGTTCCTGCCGCCCCTGGATCTGGCCAATCTGCTGACCAATCCCGGCTTGCAAGCGCAGAAGGTGCGTTTGGATGGGGAGGTTACGACTTGTGGAGAACTGCGCGACAGCCGTAAGGCATCGACGCGGCTATCTTTATGGATGCAAAAGGTGTTGATCCATGAGTGCCCTTCGGTTCTTGAGCCGGCCCGGGATAAGGCTCGGCATCTGGCGCGGGTGCAAGAGTTGCAGGCGGCCCAAATTCAAGTTCTGCAAGAGGAGATCGCCGAACTCAAAGCGCCGGGCCTGCGTTTGCTTTTGGCCAGTTCGGTCCGTGAAATCGCCTTTCAAGAAGGCGATTTGGCCAACGATTGCTTTCATCCTTCGGCCCGTGGCCATGCACGGATTGCCGATCGCCTGCTTGAACATGAGCTCAAGCTAGACCCCTAAACAAATCCCGTCACAATCCCGACCCGATCTTGACGCAAGAATGCGGGGGCCTTGGCTACACTCATGAGGTATAGACAGGGAGGTGAATATGAGTGCGACCGTCTTAGCCAAGAGTCTATTCCGCTCTTTCCAAGAGGCCCGTCAGAAAAAATCCCTTCTGCAACAGGTGCGCGAGTATCGCGGCTTTGTGCACATCCACTATGAAACAGACCAGTTCATTGTCGAAACGGCCCGCACCAGTCATCAACTACTGAAGGTCCTCGAGCTGCGCCATGAAATCTTTGTCGAAGAATGGCAAGGCCGCCGCGCATATCATGGTCTGGACGTGGACCAATATGATTTTATGGCCGACCATCTTCTGATTATTGATAAGAGTCTGGCTGAGGTTGTAGGGACCTACCGTTTGTTGTCTTCGCACTTCACCAATCGCTTCTATTCCGCCTCTGAATTTGACCTCACTGAATTTTTGCGCATTCCAGCAGTTAAGCTCGAGCTGGGACGCGCTTGCGTGCATCCGACCTACCGCAATGGTCAAGCCATCGAGCTGCTATGGAAAGGTTTAAGCCGCTATATCGCTAAGACCAAAACTGAATATCTTTTTGGTTGCTCCAGTGTGAAATCGACCAGTGCCGATGTGGTGGGACAGATTATTCACCTTATGCATGCAGACGGGCAGTGGAGCGATGAGTTCGAAATTCGCCCCACGGAGGACTATCATTTCCCGGGCTTTCCGCGGGCGGCCGGCGAGCCCATGACGACCGCGCAACGCAAAGCTTTGCTACCTCCTTTGTTGCGCTCATACCTCCATGCCGGCGCTCAGGTGTACGGCTTCCCGGCGCTTGATCGCGATTTCGAATGTACGGATATGTTGACGATTTTGGATTGGAATCGCTTAAACCCGCGCTTTAAGTCGCGCTTTTCTGAGGTGTGAATGATCCTTGCCGATTTGCACGTTCACTCCAGATACAGTGACGGGCATCTCACGATTGCGGAACTTGTCGACTTCTACGGTCAGCGTGGTTTTGGTTGCATCGCCATCACAGATCATATCTGTGAGCGCAACACCTTCTTAGGTTTGGCGGCGAAATATTTAAAGTACACTCTCACACCTGAGAGTTTCCCCGCCTATCTGGCCGAAATTCACCGCGAGGCCGAGCGCGCTTGGGAGCGTTACCGCATGGTCGTGATCCCGGGTTTTGAGTTGTCCAAGAATTCGTTTGCGCATCATCGCAACGCTCACATATTGGGAATAGGAATTTCCGAATTTGTCGGTGCTGAAGCCGATGTGGTGACCTTGGCGCGCGCGATTCGGGCCCAAGGTGCACTGGCGGTGGCCGCTCATCCGGTACCGACAGGAAGAGCGGAGCTGCAAACCCTGCATCTTTGGGATCACCGTGAAGAACTTAAGAAGGAGTTTGATGCATGGGAGGTGGCCAGCGGACCGGAGCTATTTGGGCCTGTAATGAATAGCGGTCTTCCTATGATCGCCACCTCGGATCTGCATCACCCGCGTCAGATTCAAGCCTGGAAAACTGTGCTCAACTGCGAAAAAAAGCCGGAAGCGATACTGGATGCCGTTCGTGAGCAGAAGCTCGAGTTCTATTTCTATGCGGAGACCTCTCCGGCTTTGGGCTATCGCCCGCGTGCAGCATATTAAAAAGCCAACACGATTCTGATAATACGCGCGTTTTCCATTTGCTATATTTCGCTGCTATGAAAAGTTTAATTGCCCTGTTGTTGTTGGTGAGTGGACCTGCTTTTGCTCAAACTTGGTCGGGTGATCTACGTTATCGTGGCGTTCAGCTCAAAGAGTCGACAGATGAAGCGCGACTTTATCAACAACTGCGCGCCCGTCTGGCATTTCGCGCCGATGTGAATGAGGACGTTCAAGCGGTGTTGCGTTTGATGACCGCGTCCTCCGCGATCAGCGGCAATCAGACATTAGGTGATGCGAAAAATCCCGGTATGCCCCGGCGCGAGTTCGGGTTGGACTGGGGGTATATAGACTGGAAGTTTGTGCCTGAAGGACACCTATGGGCGGGGCGGACGGCCAACCCCTTTTGGTCACCGAACAAAGTGCAAAGTCTGTTTGATGCGGATTTGGCCTTTGAAGGCCTAGCCGCCAAGTGGGAGCCCCGCTTTAGTGAGAGCACGACAGGTTTTATTAATCTTGCCACCTACATCATTGCCGAGAACTTCAACGACAAACGGCCAAAAACCGATGTGGTCGACACAGGCCTCGTCGGAGGTGATGTGGGGGTAGTGGTGAAGTCCGATGATTGGACATGGACTTCTCACTTGGGGAACTACTACTACCTGAATATCAAAGACAAAAAGATCGGCAGTGTGGTCGCCGGTGCCAGCGGCATCGATTCCTACTCGAGCAGCAGTGAGGCGCGCTATTTAGGCAACACCGTTTACGCCGACGACGTGACCACTCCGACCGCTTACTATTATAAATATCAGTACGTGCTGGCACAGGCTGGAACTGAGTTCAAACACAAGATCGACGCCATTGAGTACACGGTGTTTGCGGATTATATTCACAACACGGCGGTTTCAAAAGACAGCTCGGCCTATGAGGCCGGTGTGGGCGTGAAATGGAAGTTCATCACACTCTCATTTGCCTCCATTATGAAGGGGCGTGACGCTTTGGTCGGAGCCTTTACTGACAGCGATACCAATGGCGGCGGTACGGATGTTCGCGGGACGCGCGTCACCGCGCAGTTTCAGCTGGCTAAGAACACGACCCTGGCATTAATTCATCATCAGGCCAAGCGTGGTTTAAGCTCAGTTCAGCGCGATTTTACCTCGACGTTTGCCGATCTTCAGGTTTCATTTTAACTCGGGATTGACCATAGAGTCCCCATTAGATTAGGTCTTCGCATGTTCAAAATCGTACTGCTGTCCTTACTGACTTGGTCGGTGGCCTTTCCGGCTTGGAGTCGCGAGAGTGAACTGGAAGAGACGCCTGAGGTGGCTGTCATGGCGCTCACCCAGCTCTTCCCGCGTGTGGTGCAGGATTTTGATAAATTGGCGAGCGGCGATCTCTTGGTGCTCGATCTGGACAACACCGTTTTTCGTGAAGCGCAAACTCTGGGTACGGACGAATGGTACACTCACGCCAGCCTTCAGCTGACGGCGCAAGGTCTTTCTTGGCGGGAAGCGGCCACAAAACTAGGCCCGTTAAACTTTGCGATCAAAGATAGGACCGAAATGCGATTGATGGAGTCCGAGCTTCCGGAGTTGATTGCTCGGTTGCAAAAGCGCGGAGTTGCGGTGATTGGTTTGACCGCTCGTCATCCTCTGATGGCCCAACTCACCTTAAGGCAGTTGCGCGCGTTGGGCGTGGATTTTTCGCGCTCCTCATTTCCCTCGCAAAGCCTGGTCGATTTTCGTTTGCCCGAACTCAACAATGACTTCTTGTGGGATGGCGGTGTGGCCTTCACGGATGGCAGCCCTAAAGGTTTGGTCTTGAAGTCTTTGCTGAACAAAACGGGCTTTCGTCCGCGGCGGGCGATGGCGGTGGATGATCGCATTCATCACGTCCATACCTTTGTTGAGGCATTGTTGGAGCTGCGTATACACGGCCGCGTGATTCATTACTTGAAAGCTTTAGAAGAGCCCTTTGAGGCGGCAGTAGCGGATCTGCAGCGGGCGGTCTTTGAAGATGAAGGCAGGCTTTTGTCCGATGCGGAGGCTCGCGCCAGACTGACGGCTTCAGCAAATTGTGCAGTCGAGCTGGAGACGCCACAATGAAACAGGCTTGGCTGCGCATGTTAAATCTAAGCTTGTTTTCATATGCTTCGATGGCCTCTGCCCTTGTCGATTTGCCGCCTTGTGGGGCTGAGTCTAAACGTGACGATCTTTGCTGGGCTGCGATTGCCGATCTTCGGCCCACGCAGTTTGCGGCTGGATTTCTGCAGGTTCAGCGCAAGAGCCTGTCCATGGCCCGCAAACAGGCGCAGGGCGAACTGGATCATTATATCTTTACGCATCCGGTGCCGGCGGTGATCGGACCTGACGGCGATGTGTACATCGTAGACGGTCACCATTTTTCGCTGGCTGCCGCGGCGGTCGGTATTAATAACGTCGTGATTGAAGTCGTACGCAACTGGCACGATGTGCGCCCTGAGCGCTTTATTGAAAAGATGCTCGAGCGTCGTTGGATGTACCTATCTTGTTTGGGCGACGCTTGCCAGCTCCCCACAGCCCTACCGCGCACGCTAAACGAGCTGGTCGATGATCCTTATCGCACGCTTGCTGCGGAAGTGCGCAAGGCGCGAGGCTTTAAAAAAGCTAAGGAGCGTTTTTCCGAATTTGTGTGGGCGGATTTCTTCCGTTCGCGTATTCCGTTAGACCCGAACGGTTCGAACATGGCCACGGCGGTGATCGCGGGCGTAAGTCTGGCGCGCTCCAAAGCGGCCGAAGAACTTCCCGGCTGGGATCCGGCGCTTTGTGAACTCGCATTGAGTAAAAATTAATCTAAGCTAGCATCGGTTTTATATACCGACGATAGAGCTTGGGCATCTCTAACAAATACTTACCGGTCGCGTCGCTCAGTTGGATTTCCACTTTGGGTGCATTCTCTGGCTGCGCGATTTTCGGGGCTATGCTTTCCGCAATTGCCCCTGAACTGTTCATCGCGAGCGCTAGCAATCCAATTACATACAGCTTTTGCATTGGCTCCTCCATTTAGGGAAAAAGTGTCGATCACCTAAACAGTTTATCAGGGTTTGGAGCGCTTGAGTGTCAAGTCTCAAAAGGAAACGCGCTGAAGCTCCATTTTAAACCGCACGCGAGGTTTCCAAGGCGCGTTGTCCCGGTTTGACATAGTGAAAGAAGAAAAATCCTGCTGCCAGCAGGCCTGCGGTCATCAGCCAAGGACGTGGGTTGGCGCGAATATCGTTGATGAAGGGGGTGGCTGCGCGTTGCACATGATCTTTCAATTGCACGAGTTCTTGCACCGGTCGCTGCGACAGTTCCACAATGTGTTGAATGCGCTGGGAGGTGTCTTCGACTTTGTCGGCCAGGTTCTCCATGGCGGATTCAAATTTGGCGATGCTGTTGTTAACCGCCTGCTCGGCCCGGTTGACCGAAACCGAAGTCGTTTGCAGTTCTGTTGAGTTCATTAGCTTCTCCCTTTACGGTGGTTTTAATTTCTTGCACTTTTTCCTGCACAGATTCCATTTGGCGCTCAAGTCCGCGCCGAGCGCGCGGTAAACTAAAGTCCTCTTCTTTCAGCAACTGGTAGGCTTGATAGGCGAGGGTTGCGCCACCGGCGCCAAATATTACCGCGATAATCAAGGAGCTCAGCCAGTAGCGGCCGTCCAACAGCTCGCCCAGGCCAATCACCAGAAATGCCATGAACGGAATCACACTTAAGGCCACCAGCGCCCCGAAGATGGCGCCGCGAGCGGAGTGCCGGGCGATTCGGTGGGCATGGTCAGATAGTTCGGCTTTGACTAAGCCGACTTCGCTATGGAGCAGGTCCTTGGCACTACCCACCACGTCGCGCAATGCTGAGGCATAAGATGTTGCAGGCATTTCGCGCATAAAGACCTCCAGATGCGCTTACACACAGCAGCCGCCGTGCCAGAAGCAGAAGTGAAAAAAGAGGACTTGAGCGCAAAGGACGGGGAATTTTTGGGAGCGTCGCCTAAAGGGGCGTTCCTTTCGGCGCCGCCTCATCGGGAAGAGGGATAAATTCTTGGTCGTCACCGGGGATTTTAGGGAAGCGCGGGCTGTGGCCCGGGCCCTTGGCCCACTCGCGTTTGACTTCCTCCAGCCGATCTTTTGAGCTTGAGACGAAATTCCAAAACATAAAGCGTGGCCCGACGGATTTTCCACCGAGCAGCATCACCCGCGAATCCTGTAGAGCCTCGATTTTCAGGCCTTGAGTGCGATCGCCTACGGCCATAGAGCCCGCCAGAATACGTTGTTCTTCAACGCGCACTTCTCCGTGCACCAGATAGGCTGCCGTCTCGCGATTCTCCGAATCAAACTCCAGCACCGCTCCCTTCGGCATCAGGGCTTCCATGTAAAACAAATCGGAATGCACCTTTACTGGGCTCTCGTGGCCCGCACTTTTTCCCAAAAGCAGCTTCAGCTTGATTGAGCCGTTCAAAAACTGCGGCAAGGTCACCGCGGGGTGATGTTCAAAACTCGGTTCGCACTCTTCCTGATTTTCAGGCAGGGCTACCCAGCATTGCAGTCCATTTAGGCGGCCGCCGTGAACGCGGGTGACTTCGGGCATGCGCTCGGAGTGCACGATACCGCGACCGGCGGTCATCCAGTTGATGGCACCTGGTTCAATCCGTTGATCCGAACCGAGGCTGTCGCGATGATGGATCGCTCCTTCAAAAAGATAGGTAACGGTCGCCAGGTTGATGTGCGGATGTGGACGCACGTCCATACCCTTCCCGGGCGCGAACTGCGTTGGCCCCATATGATCGAGAAAGAGAAACGGACCCACCATTCGATGCGTGGGATAGGGAAGAACGCGTCGAACATTGAACCCGCCCAGGTCGCGGTCTCGAGATGTGATAACCAGTTTCAAACGACTCATAAAGAAAGCTTAGATCCATCAGGGGCGAAGGTCTAGGGCGGGATTCCTATTTTGAAACATCCTGTGCTCCAAACGTGGCCATCCAAAACTGAGATCGATATAATCGAAAGGGTCTTTGAGGGGGAGTGATAATGAGGCTTTTCGCACGTTTGACTCTGCTTTGTGTGACGTTGGGTGCAGGGGTTTTCGCTTTTCAAGCTTGCAAGCCGGTGGGTTCAGCTATGAAAGCCAACGTGGAGCAGTCGTCAGGTGACCCCAACGCACCGAGGCCGATCGTTGATTTCCGCGCCGGCGATACGTTCCGCTATTACAACCTTCCGTACCCGTCGTCCATGATGGAAAAACTCCTGAGTAAATGGAACTATGAAAACTCCACGTCCACGCGCGCTGTCGCGATTGCGCAAAATGGCCTGGGATACGTCAGCATTCTTGCTGGGGCTCAGCAGATGGATGTAGACAAAATGGCGCTGGAGGGTTGTTACGCTTTGTCGCGTTTGCCCTGCGCGCTGGTGGCGCGTGGTGTGAGTTTCGCGCTGAATTCTGCGGATTTGGATAGCTCGTTCACCTATCAGTTCAGTGACACGACCACTATGTCGGCCGCCGCGATTCCGTTTGTGAATCCGCCAGCTCGTGCCTCTCTGCTCACGATCTATCAAGCCCGCACTTCACCTAAGGCCATGGCGGTTTCCGTGGATGGCGTGTTCACGATTGCGGATAGTGATTCCGGCACAGCGCTTGAGTCGGATGCGGAAGCCAAGCGGTTGGCGCTTGAGCGTTGTGAACTAACGGCGATGATCGTGCCCTGCACGTTGGTATTCGTGAATGACACGGTCGCATTCAAAGGCAAAGAGTTAAACGCCATCCCAGCGACCGACTACACTCGAACGGTGATTGCAGACTCGATCCCTGGATTGCGTGCGGCCCACTTTGCCACCTACTTCACCGCGGGATATCTGCTCGGAGTAGACGCCGCCGCCAATGTGGCCGGTGCGGTGTACATTGCCAACAATGGCGCTATGGGCGCGGCTTATTCCAACAATCCCTCCACCGATGTGGCGCAACAGGCGTTGAGTGATTGTCAGGCCTCGGCAGGTAGCGGTGTGAGTTGCGTACGCTACGGCACTGGCAAAAATGTGAGTGCCACTGCGGCCACCCTCTTACCGGCGATCTTTAAAGGTTCACTCGATGTGCATTGTGCAGTCCCGCGCGTGGATTGCAGTGCCCACGCTAAGATGGGGTGTCCGGGCGGCAAACTCTACTCGGTTGTGACCAGCGGCGTGATTGAGTATAAAGCCTGTCCTTGATTGAGTCCCTTCGGGGAAAGTGTTAAAGCTAAGCATTATGGAATTAGCTGTACTTATCGTTTTGGCCCTGGTGGCTCTCGGTTTTGGCTCCTATCTGTTCTTAATGCTGTATTACCCGGAGTGGGTGGGTATTACGGGCAAATCGGCACACAAAACGTTGTCGGAACATACGGAAGGCAGCACGGTGGACGATTCGGATCCGTTCTCTAGTCTGCCGGATGACCGCAAGCCCTAACGCGGACTGCGTCAAGAGTCTCTCTTCCCAACCTAAACTGACTGTTTTATCGTTTTAAGCTGGGCTCACTCAACGGACTGGGGACCAGCCATGCAATGCGATTGTTTTATTGAAGGCGCCTGGCGCACAGGTGAAGGCGGTAAGCATACGCTTTTGTCGCCGCATACGGGGGCAAAGCTTGGGGAGTATAGCGTTCCCTCGCGCGCGCAGATCGACGGCGCGATCAAGGCCGCCGCGATCGCACAAAAAGAATGGGCGCGCTTGCCCATCAAAGAGCGCAGCAAAATTTTATTTAACTTTCGCAATGTGCTTTTACGCGAGCTCGATGCGATCGCCCGATTAAAGGCCTCGGAAAGTGGAAAGACCTTTGAAGAGGGCAAGGCGGGGCTGCTTAAGGGCATTGAGGTTCTTGAGTTTGCGCTCTCGCTGCAGAATCTGGATTTGGGCGGAAAGCTAGAGATCTCGCGCGGGGTAACTTGCGAGTTTCGCCGCGAACCTTTGGGTGTGATTGCCAATATCACGCCTTTTAATTTCCCCGCCATGGTTCCTATGTGGACGATTCCGATCGCTCTGGCCTTGGGCAACGCCTACATATGGAAGCCTTCGGACAAGACACCACTAACCGCATTTAAAATCGCCGAAGCTTTGCGCGAGGCCGGGCTGCCGGCGGGACTTTTTACGGTGTTGCACGGTGGACAAGAGACTGTAGAGGCTATCATCGATCATCCGTTGGTGAAGGCGGTGGGCTTTGTGGGTTCCACCAAGATCGCGAGGCTGGTGTATCAGCGCGCCACTCAGTTGGGCAAACGTGCTTTGGCGTTGGGTGGCGCTAAGAATCATATCGTTTTACTTCCCGACGCCAATTTGGAGTTGAGTGGAAATGGCATCTCCGATTCGTTCACCGGCTGCGCAGGTCAGCGTTGTATGGCGGCTTCGGTTCTTCTGGCTGTGGGTGACGTGCAGGCGCATATCGATCGCATCGTGAAGCGTGCCGCTGCGCTCGAGCTGGGTAAAGACATGGGTGCCATTATCACCAAAGCGCAGGTCGAATATCTGCGCGAGGCCATTGGGCGCGCCGAGAAAGCGGGCGCGCGTTTGCTATTGGATGGGCGCAAGGCCAAGGCGCCGGCGGGGATGGAGGGTGGCAATTGGTTGGGGCCGACCATCCTAGACGGTGTGCAGCCTGGTTCCGAGGCGGCGACGGTGGAGTTGTTTGGTCCCGTATTAAGTGTGGTTCGCTGCAAAGACTTGAGCGAAGCCATGCGTATCGAAAACAGCGTTGAGTATGGCAATGCTTGTAGCGTCTTCACCGCGAGTGGTCCGTTGGCCGAGCGCGTGGCGCGTGAGGCGACCGCCGGTATGGTCGGCGTCAACGTGGGCGTACCGGTGCCACGTGAGCCGTTCTCATTTGGCGGTATCAACGCCTCCAAATTTGGCCACGGTGATATCACCGGCCATCACTCCTTGGATTTCTGGAGCGACGTTAAAAAAGTCACCGTGAAGTGGGAAAAGCAAAACGACTCGACATGGATGGGTTAGAGCGATGGAAAACCGAAAAAAGCGTACGCATCATTTGATATTGGCATCACATACGAATTTGAAGTTCAAAGAGACGCTGCCGATCGAATGGGGTGCCAAAGATCCTTTGCAGCGCGGGCCGGTGGTGGCCTCGATGACCGACAACAAGGCCCGCAACGCCATTGGTGCGCATTCGGGTAGCTATACGGTCTATCGGGCGATGTCGATTGCCAGTGGAAAGTTTCCGCCCTTGCACAGGCCGGATTTGAACAACACGCAAAGCCCCGTGCCTCTCGGTCCCTATGCGCAGTGGAATGATCCCACCAAGATTGTGTCTTTAGATCCGTGGGGTCTTGATCCGGGTATTCATTTTAAACCCCTGTTTGATAAGGGCTATGATATCCGGCCCACCATCGCGGTTACGCAAGCACATCTGCAGATTCCAGAGATCTCGCAGGCCATTTCGCAAGGACGTTTGAAGAGCGATGGCAAAGTGGTATTGGCCAATGGCGATGTGAAAGTCACGAAGGTGGCGATCGAACCGGTGTGGTACTTGCCCGGGATGGCGGCGCGTTTGGGCGTGGACGAAGGTGATTTGCGGCGCATTTTGTTTCAAGAGACCGGAGGCATGTATCCTGAATTTGTCACCCGTCGCGACTTGAAAGTGTGGCTGCCGCCGATCGGAAGCACGACGGTTTATATTTTCGGCAACCCCTTGGATCTGTCTGACAGCAAAGTCACGCTGACCTGTCGGGTGCACGATGAGTGCAACGGTTCAGACGTGTTTGGCTCGGACATTTGCACCTGTCGCCCGTACCTGATGTATGGCATTGAGGATGCCGCTCGCACGGCGCAAAACGGTGGAGTGGGTTTGATCGCCTATTACCGTAAAGAAGGTCGCGCTTTGGGTGAGGTCACCAAGTTCTTGGTCTACAACGCGCGCAAACGGCAAGTGGGCGGTGACACGGCAGCCACCTACTTCCATCGCACGGAGTGTGTAGCGGGGACTGAGGATGCGCGCTTCCAGGAATTTATGCCCGATATTTTGCACTTCTTCGGCATTCGTAAAATCCACAATCTGCATTCGATGAGCAATATGAAGTACGACGCCATCGTTAAGAGCGGTATTGAAGTGGAAAACCGAATTTCGATTCCTGACAATCTAATTCCGAAAGATGCGATGGTGGAGATGGAGGCCAAAAAAGCGGCTGGCTACTTTAGCAAAGATGGCGCGAAGACGGCGGCTGGCTTAAAGAAAGTTCGCGGACGGCAAATCGATGAGTGATTTGCGCTTAAGCCTCACTGAGCTGAACTATCTGCTGTCGCCGCAAGCGGTACGGGAACGCGCGAAGACGGTGTTCACGTTCACCCAGGGTGGGCACGGCTCTTTTATTTTTCGTCCTGAGAACTTCAAGTCGACTGTGGCTTATGTCATGGACGTGATTCATAAGAACTATCCGTCGGGGAAAATTCCGTTTCATTCGCGCTGGGGGCATTTTCGCGCCGGCGGGATAGATCGTGCGGCCGCGCTGAAGCAGCGTCTTAGCAATGTGGAGCCTTTGGAGCGTGCCCGTGTCGAGTTGGATCTGGTGATTACATCCGTTTTGCTCGATGCCGGGGCAGGGGCCTCATGGCAGTACATTGAGAAGAGCAGCGATAAGGTGTTCAAGCGCTCCGAGGGTTTGGGCGTCGCCAGCTTTCATATGTTTTTAAGTGGTGTGATGAGTGGTGATGGCACGGCGCTCAAGGCGGAGAGTCGCGGACTTCAACGCGTGACTGCTGAGGATCTGCGCCGTCATTTTCAAGTGACGGCGGAAAATCCATTGCTCGGCGTGGACGGGCGAGTGGCTTTGCTCAATGGTTTGTCGCGAGCCCTGTCCAATAAAATGATTTTTAAAGACGGTCGCCCCGGCAACATCATCGACTATTTGATGGAGCGTCATGGCCGTTCGATCCCGGCGTCGGCTTTGTTGCGCGCGGTGCTCGACGGTTTTGGTCCGATTTGGCCGGGACGTTTGAGCTCAAATGGAGTGAATCTGGGTGATGTGTGGCGCCATTCGCGCTTAGGCGAAGGTTTTCAGGGGCTCGTACCCCTACACAAGCTTTCGCAGTGGATGACGTACTCTTTGATTGAGCCGATACAGGATGCGGGCCTTGAAGTGACGGGCATTGAAGAGTTGACCGGGCTCGCTGAGTACCGCAATGGTGGCCTTTTGCTCGACAGTGAAGTCCTGCTTCTGAAAAACCCGGAGGATGCGGGCAAGGCTTGGGCGCCGGGTTCGGATTTAATCATCGAGTGGCGCGCGCTGACCGTGCATCTTTTGGATTTGATCGGCGTGGAAGTGCAGAAGGCTCTGCGTAAGACGCCGCAAGAATTCCCTCTTGCCAAGGTGCTGGAAGGCGGAACTTGGTGGGCCGGCCGATTCTTGGCCAAAGAGAAGCGGGCGAGCGGCGATCCGCCTTTGCGTATTGAAAGTGATGGAACTGTTTTTTGAGATAGGATGCTGGATGAAAAATCTAACTGTGCTCGATCACCCTCTGCTCAAACACAAGCTCGGCTATTTGCGCGACAAGAACACGTCATCGGCAGAGTTTCGCGACTTGGTTAAAGAGATCAGTCGCATCTTGGCCCATGAGGTGATGCGCGACTGGAAAGACCTACGTACGATCGAGATCGAGACGCCGATCGCCAGCACCAAGGTCGAACGCATCGTGAATGCACCGGTGGTGGTGTCCATCATGCGCGCAGGCAACGGTATGCTGGACGCGATTTTGTCGATGATCCCTTTTGCGTCCACCGGCTTCATTGGGATCTACCGTGACAAGTTCATTAACAGTACTGTTGAGTACTACTTTAAAATGCCGGCGGACATTCAGGGCAAGCAGGCGATTCTCTGTGATCCTCTGATTGCGACTGCCGACACAGTGATTGCGGCGATTGAGCGTTTGAAAAGCTATCAGGTGGCCCATATTAAAATTCTCACGATTTTGATCAGTGAAGAAGGTGTGCAGCGCTTGCATGAAGCGCATCCTGATGTGCACATTTTAACTTTGAATGTAGAGCGTGAGCTGAACGAGTTAGGCTACTTGGTGCCCGGATTGGGAGATGCGGGTGACCGGCTCTATCAAACGAAATAGACCTTATATCCTTGGCGTGGCCGGAGGATCGGGTTCGGGCAAGACGTACTTTGCCTCCGCCGTGCAACGCGCTTTGGGTGAAAGTGTCTGTGCCATCGTCTACCAAGACAGTTTTTACATCGATCAATCGGCAAAGTTTGATTTTGACGGCGGTGCGGTGAACTTCGACCACCCCGACAGTTTAGACTTCGCACTTTTGGTTAAATGCTTAAGCAAAATTAAGAATGCCGAGGAGGCCGAGTTGCCGATTTATGACTTCCACAGTCATAGTCGATCGGCGAAGACGTTGAGGTTGCCGGTCAAGCCGGTGATTTTGGTCGATGGCACTTTGATATTTCATCCGCCCGAGGTGCGTGCGTTGTTCGACGATTTGATATTTTTCGACACGCCCGAAGCGTTGCGTTTTCAGCGGCGTCTGGAGCGCGATGTGAAAGAGCGCGGTCGCACGGCAGAGGGCGTGCGTAAACAATTTGAGTCGCAGGTCAAACCTATGCACGACAAATTCGTCGAGCCATCCAAGCGTTTCGCTAACACCACAGTTGTGGATGTGGGGCAGTTCGACGATGTGTTGGCCCGCTACACTAAGGCATTGCGGGATTTGATTTAATTACTCAATGATCTCGAGAACCGCGCGGCGCTTGAGTTTGGCGCTGGCACCAGTCAAAAGCGTGCGCAAGGCTCCGGCTGTTCGGCCTTCGCGTCCGATCACTTTTCCAGTGTCAGTTTTCGCGACTTTGAGCTCAATCACTGTCGTTTGGTCGCCAATCACTTCATTGACTTCGACCGCATCGGGAGCGTCGACAAGAGCGTGAGAGATAAATTCGATCAGATCCTTCAAAGATGAAGGGTCAAAGGTGCGCATTCTTTAGATTTCCTTTTCTTGTTCACGGGCCAGGCAGCACGAATTTCCGACGGGAGATGTTACCCATGAATACCCAAATACTAGCGTTTAAACGAGATTACCTCAACTAAGGAATCTTACAAACATTGTCGGACCGGACGGTGGGGCATGCCGTATTCTTGTGTATTCTAAAGCCCCCACTTGTCGATCAAACCTTTTACTGACTTGGCATACTCGCCCGGCCAGGGTTGTGTGCCGTCGTTTGTGTCTTGGGCCGGAACGGGGGCGGGAGTGTCGGCGCCAAGGGGTTGCCAGTCTTCGATAATGGCGTATTGCGCGCGGCTGCGCAGGGTGGCGGACTGCAAAATCAATTGGCCATTCTTTTCGACCACGAATTGGTAGCTGATAGCCTTTTGATGATTGAGGTGAACGCGGGCTTCGTAGGAGGTCTCATCTTCAGCGACTTTCATGGGTATACGCATGGCCACGCCTTGGTGATTGGT
The DNA here is from genome assembly GCA_019637855.1 of Bdellovibrionales bacterium. Classification (GTDB taxonomy): domain Bacteria; phylum Bdellovibrionota; class Bdellovibrionia; order Bdellovibrionales; family UBA1609; genus JALHOQ01. The sequence goes on along the minus strand of JAHBUX010000003.1, from coordinate 1,925 downwards.
CACCACGATCAGAAGATCTTCGTCGTCGTAGACGAGGATTTTTTTCAGTTCGACATGGGTGCCGATCGAATCGCCGTGGGTTTTGGTGGAATCGATGAAGAGAGGGTTGGTTTTTGTCATAACCAGAGCTCCTTGGAGAGGTCCATATAGGCTTTAGAGGCGGGGCTGCGAGGGGCGTATTTGTGTACCGGTGAGTGGTTATGGTGGGCTTCTTCGACGGCTATGCTGTCGGGGATGTAGTTGGAGTACACGTTCAGTTGGTAGTGTTCGCGCACTTGGCGGATGACGTCTTTGGCCACTTTGCGATCGCGATAGCGGGTGATGACGACGCCGCGGATGCCGACTTTGTAGCCTAGGCCGGTGCGGATGTTTTGTAAGGTGGCCAGAATGAGGTCGATGCCTTTGAGTGAGAAGTACTCGGGGCAGATGGGGATAATGATGTCTTTGGAAGCGAGAAGTGCGTTGATGGTCATGAGTCCCAGTGATGGGGAGCAGTCGATCAGGATCGCATCATAGCGTCGGTTGAGCGGCTCGAGTTTGCGTCGCAATATTTGTTCGCGGCCAAAGTGCGCGGCCAGCTGCAAGTCGACGCCAGAGAGCATGATTTCGGCGGGGATCACATCGATGCCGAACACATCACTGCTGACGATGGCGTCTTCGGCTTGGGCGTGACCCATGATCACGTCGTAGATGGTTTTTTCGAATTCGCGGTCGCCGAACACGGCTTTGGTGGCGGAAGACTGAGGATCAAGGTCGATCAGTAAGACCTTTTTGCCCTGAGCGGCCCAGCTGGAAGCGACGTTGAGAGAGGTGGTGGTTTTGGCCACGCCACCCTTCTGATTGATGACGGAGATGATGGACATGCGGGCTCCCTGTTGGTCTGGATAATGGTCTCGCTAACCATCTTAAAAAGGGGAGTCGACGCGAGCAAGCGGGTCCCGACCAAGGGCTGGGCTTGCCTAAATTTTGCTCAGATTTTTTTCAAGTATGATTTTAGCTTCGCTGTTGGGCTGGGTTTCGACGCCGAGGATGTCGAAGCCGTGTTGGAGGTTGAGAAGAAGCATGGCTTTGAAGCGATTTTGCGCTGTTGTGCGCACTTTGTTGAAGCCGTTTTGTAGGCACCATTCGTGTTGCACGGCCATGAGGCGGCGGGCGATCCCAAAGCCACGGTAGTCGGGCACGACGCCGCCGAGCCAGCTGTAGAAGGTGGAGTCATCAATAGCGTAGCCTAGTTTAAATCCCACATTGTGGCTATCGAGACGAGCCAGCGCGAGATGAAAACGTGTGTGGGCGGTTAGCGTAGATTGAAAGCGAGTAGGGTCCGATTCAGTAAAAATTTGCTGCATGAGAGCTGCGATTTCATAGGTCTGTTCGGCGCGGATATCGGTGAATTGTGCGATTTCCAGGTCCACCTGTTTAAACCGCGGCGCAAGCTTCCCGTCGATCGTGATTTTTTCGAAAAACATATCCTTGGGCCGTATCCAAGTTTTTCCCCCTGGAGAGTCGTAGAGAGTTTCATAGAGGACGAATTCTTCTTGGGTCTCTGAGTGTTTCACGATGCCGGTGTATTTATAAAATTTGTTCTTATAGTGCTTGTAGAGATTCATGTGGCGGGCCTCTGTATGTGGTTTGTTTGTCATACCTTTCGGGGTTGGTAGGGTCCATCCATTCCTTGGTTTGCTGCGGAGATATTAAGGTCAATAGGTGAGGGGGTGAAGGCTTGTGCCTGCCGGAGGGTTAATGTTTCTGATATGCCCAGAGTTCCAATATGTCGACGGATGGCAGCCGTGGCTGAGGCGGTAGGGGGCAGAGTCGTGGCTGGGCGCCCGGCCGGCTGGGTCGAAAGCTGAATGCCACCGAAAGCCGAACACCACCGAGAGTCTTATTGAAGGTATGCATCCATCTTGTCGTTTCCATAAAACTCA
>JAHBUX010000026.1 GCA_019637855.1 Bdellovibrionales bacterium | reverse complement strand
CGGCCATGACAAACTTGTCGTCGGCAAAAGCGAGGCTGGGATTTTACCGTTTACGTCGAGTTCAACCAGTTCTCCCGCGCCCGTACCATAATCTTTGGTAGCGGCGGATTCGATGCCGGTAATGTCAAGGGCACTCAACGCCACATTGCCTGCGGCATCCGGAGTTTTACTAGCCACGGTCTTTACCGGAGAAAGGGCTCCCACGGTCGTACACTGCCAACCGTTGGTGGTCCAATGCATGATATCGTCAGGATCGGGACACTCAAAGTAAGTGAGATTGTTGGGCACCGACGGATCGGTGGCGATAAGACGATTGATGGCGACGCCAGTGCTGTTGATCTTGTCCGCAGTGATCGCATTGTTTTTAATTTGCGGATCCGGATAGGTGCCTGTTAAGTCACCGCCGGCGTTGCCGCTAGGCGATCCGCCACCGCCTGAAAATGTCGTGCCGTAAGCTGCGGTCAAGCGACCGTCTGCACCGACTGTAAATACAGGGATAACGGTGGCCGAACCATAAGTACCAGGTGTGACTGTCGTGTTGGGAATCCAAGTGGGATCGATTGTGTCGGGAGCCGTGCCATTGTCAATCAACGACACCGAGGCCACCGCATTGGCGCCATCCCATATCTTATATAATTTGCTGTCCGTGTTGTACCACGAGGTCCCGATCGAACCGGTTCCGAGTGTGGCGATCAACGTCGTTTCTTGCGCATTGGTAAAGCGGCCTAGAGCGAAGGTCTTCTGCAAGCCCATGCTGATTGAACCCACGTTGACCAGCTCATAGCCACCCATATTGATCGAACCCTGCATGGTTCCACCAAGCAGCGGTAGTTTCGTGGAGTCGGCAGCTACACCGGTCACCCATTTGTTCTGGCCTTGATCCCAGACCAGAGTTTGCCCGCCACCAAAGCCACTACCTACGCTGGTCAGATCGGTGCCCTTGCCGCCGATATAAGTGTCTGCATAGACTTTGTTTACAGCGTCCGACGTGGTTCCGGGAGTCGCGATGCCTGTTACCACACGGTTGCCGAAGTTAAATGTTCCTGTGCCTGCTGTCGGCAAATATTGCGAGGACACGCCATCCAGCAAGTCTTTCAAACGCTGCCAATTGGTCAGGCTAAATGCGTACTCAACATTCGTTTGACTGAGATTGCTGGTCGCTGTGCCTTGCACTTGCAAGAACGCATCCGGAGTTTTTCCCTGCAAAGTCTCGGCGACCATGGTGTAGGCCGAAGCCACTACGGGCACATCGGGCTCTAAACGTGTGAGGCCTGAACCTATATTGTAATAAACGCGAATCACACGCTCATCGCCCGTGGTCATCGTCAGTCCGGAAGCACAACCTGTGAAAGCGGGCACGGCGCCTGGATTTTTGAACACGGCTGCATCCAGAGTGGATGTTCCGCTCAAAAAGTTTTGCGGTGACGAGCCTGAACCAATCAGCAATGAAAAAGCGCCTTTGGTGTCGGACAAATTTTGCGCGTTGTGAAGCTCGGAGTACAAAACGCAGAGCCCGGCCTTGTCGCGGATCTCGACTCGGAAATGGACACTGCTGTTAAGAATTGCGGTGCCGGTGGAATCGTAAAGCGAACCACTTATATTCAGGGAGCGTGGTCCAGGCTGAGCGTAGGTATTGAGTGAATAGAGAGCTGTAGCGAAAGCGATCGCTAGGCAGCGAAACGTGACATTCAGCGAACCACTCAAGAATCTCACAAACGTTCCTTATGATGAGTGCTTCAGCCACTCGGACAATGTTCCCTAAACCATAGGGCTCCGCCCGACTGGCTATGTTAACTCTTCGGAATGTTTGTACTTTAAGTTGAGTGTGCGACCTAAGCTGAGACAGCCTAAACTCTTGTTTTCAATGGGTTTTGAACTATGCCGTGTTTTTTCCACGTATTTAGGTGATGGTATCTAATTGTGTACACGATTGAATCAATGTACTTCTCGCCCAAAAACCAAGGCCGATCTCGCCTCAATATTGAAAAACTTTCACGACAAGTGCCCAAATTTGTGAATTTGCCCCCACTACGTTTGATAGCGCGTGTCAAAAATGATAAATACCCTACTCCTGCGGGCGGACGCCCACAAGCAGACTGTTGGAGGCAAAAGGGTATGGTTTCTTTTAAGGTCGGCGACAACGCTGTTTATCCGGGCCATGGGGTTGGTAAGGTAACGGCTATCGAAGTTAAAGAAATCCTCGGTACCAAGCACACCTTTTACAGCATCAATATTTTAGATTCGGGCATGAAGATCATGGTGCCCAAAAACAATGCGGAAGCGGTTGGTCTGCGCCCAATCATTTCGCGCGATGAAGCCAAGAAAGTTATCGAAATCCTGAAGGAAACCAACGTTAAAATCGACAATCAGACATGGAACCGCCGTTACCGCGAGTACATGGAAAAGATTAAAACTGGCTCGGTCTACCAGATTGCCGAAGTTTTGCGCGATCTGTTTCTGCTGAAGGTCGAAAAGGAACTCAGCTTTGGCGAGCGCAAGATGCTCGACAACGCCCGCAGTCTCCTGCTGCGCGAACTGTCTTTGGCCACGGGAACTGAAGAGCTCCGGGCGCAAGACGAAGTGCGCGCGATCTTTAATCTGTAAGCCTCAAAATCTAGTCAGGACGTGAGTTTCCGGGTAAGGTCTTAGTTTTAAGGACTTGCCCATGGCTGATCAAACCGTAAGAGTTCGTTTCGCTCCCTCTCCCACCGGCTACTTGCACGTGGGAGGCGCCCGCACCGCCCTTTACAATTATCTCTACGCCAAACACACCGGTGGCGAGTTTATCCTTCGTATCGAAGATACCGACGAAGCCCGCAGTACCGAAGAGTCGATGCGCATGCAGATCGCGGATCTGCAGTGGCTTGGAATGAAATGGTCCGAAGGACCTGACCCGGATTCGCTTATCGACGTGGGGGCCTATGGGCCTTACCGTCAGAGCCGTCGTCTCGACATCTACAAAGAGCACGCTCAGCGTTTGCTTGAAGAAGGTCAGGCGTACTATTGCTTTATGACCGACGAAGAGATCGAAGTGCAGCGCCAAGCGGCCATTCAGCAGGGGCGCCCGCCGCAGGTGAATTCACCCTATCGCGATTGGCCGATCGAGAAGGCGCAAGAGCGATTGGACAAGGGCGACAAGGCGGTCGTGCGCTTCAAGGTGGTCGAAAAGCGCGACTACGTTTTGCAGGATCTGGTGCGTGGAGAGGTGACGTTCCCCTCCGATATGGTGGGCGACTTCGTGTTGCTGCGGTCCACGGGAATGCCCGTCTATAACTTCTGTTGCGTCGTCGACGATGCGTTGATGAAAATCACCCATGTATTTCGTGCTGAAGAGCATCTGAGCAACTCGCTCCGCCAGATGATGCTTTACCATGCCTTCAATTATCCTTTGCCGAAATTTGGTCACTTGTCCGTGGTTCTAGGCTCCGACAAACAAAAGCTGTCGAAGCGTCACGGCGCCACTAGCTGCCATGACTACGCTCAGAATGGCTATCTGCCTGAGGCGCTGAATAACTTCGTGGCGCTGCTGGGTTGGAGCAGTCCTGCGGCACAAGAGATTTTATCGATGGAGGAGCTGATCGCTCAGTTCGACTATGACCGGTTGAACGCTTCTCCTGCCGTCTTTGATGAGCAGAAGCTCAACTGGGTGAATGCCACCCATTTGCGGGCCTTGCCGAACGAAGAGCTGTGGAAAAGGGTAGAGCCGTTTTTGAATGAAGCGGGGTTAAAGCTTCCGGCCGACAGCGGGTGGCGCTTCCGTGCGTTGGATGCGTTTAAGACCAGCATGACCACTTTGAAAGATGCGGTGGAGCTGTTTCGTCCGCTAAGTGAAACTCCGGTTTCGATTGCAACGGAGTCGGAAGAGGTTTTGGGATTTCCCACCACCCGCGCGGTGATTGAAGCGTGGAAGGCCGGTATTGAACAGGCCGGTAGCGACTATTTAACAGAAGAGCAGTTCAATAAACTGCAGGACTCGATCAAAGATTCGCAGAATGTGAAGGGTAAGCAGCTATTTCAACCGATCCGCGTGGCTGTCATCGGCAAACCCCAGGGCACGGAGTTGAAGATGCTGGTGCCGCTGATGCATAAACGCACGTTGCTGGCTCGCGCCGATCAAGTGTTGAGCCGAATCAAAGGGTAGGGGAAGACGTGGCGATTCAGATCCATAATTCGCAGACGCAGAAGAAAGAGGAATTCGTTCCGCTCACACCTGGCGAAGTGAAGATGTATGTTTGCGGACCGACCGTGTACGACCTCTTGCATGTGGGCAATTTTCGCGGTCCCATTTTCTTCAATCTCGTGCGTAACTGGCTTGAGCACCGTGGATTTAAAGTGCAGTTCGTTTATAACTATACGGACGTGGACGATAAGATCATTAATCGTGCTAAGGATGACAAGGTTTCGGCGACCGAGATCTCTGAGCGTTACATCCAGGAGTTTGAGAAGGACTTCAATGCGCTCAAATTAAAGAAACACTCGCACAATCCCAAGGTCACCGAGTTTATGCCGGAGATTATTGCATTGGTCGAGCAGTTGCTTACCAACGGCAAGGCCTATGAGGTCGAGGGCGATGTGTATTTCAACGTTCACGCCCAACCTGGCTACGGCAAACTTTCGCATAAGAATCTAGAGGATCTTGAGTCCGGAGTTCGCATCGAGGTCGATGCTCGCAAAAAGCACGCTGCCGACTTTGCTTTATGGAAAAAGGCAAAGCCCGGTGAGCCATTTTGGCCCTCACCGTGGGGCGAAGGTCGTCCTGGTTGGCATATCGAATGTTCGGCCATGGTGCGCGGCTTGCTTGGCGATTCGATTGATATTCACGGTGGCGGCCTGGACCTGATCTTTCCCCACCATGAAAACGAAATCGCGCAGAGTGAAGGCGCCACCGGTAAACCGTTCGTGCGCTACTGGATGCACAACAACATGTTGAATTTCGGCTCGCAGAAGATGTCGAAGTCTCTGGGCAATGTGCGTACGGCACGTTCTTTTATGCAGGAGTATCATCCGGAGATTTTCAAATACCTGATGCTCTCGGCCCATTACCGCAGCATTTTGGATTTTTCGCCAGAGCAGCTCGAGCATGTGATCGCCAATTTGGCGCGTATCTACTCGGCGCTCGCTTTGGCCGAAAAAGCCGCCAAAGCCCCTGCTGATGCAGTGGCCCCTGCCGATTTCACCAAGGCGGTGAATGAGGCGAAGGCAGGTATTGAAGCCTCTTTGGATGACGATTTCAATACGCCCGAAATGTTGGCGCGACTTTTTGAAGTCATTCGTTTGTTCAATAATCTGGTGCGGACTCCGGGACCGGTAACACCTAAGAAGGCGGCGATTGCCAAAGCCTTTCTTGAGTTCGTTCACTGGGTGGGTGGGTTCAGCAGCCTGTTCATAGAAACGCCGGATAAATTCCTCACCTTTTTAGATGACATGCTGTTGAAGAAAAAGAATCTAAAACGCGAGGACATCGATCGTTTGGTGCAAGAGCGTTCGCAGGCGCGCGCCGCTAAGGACTTTGCCAAGTCCGATGAGATGCGGGCGCAACTCACTCAGTTGGGAATCGCGGTGCAAGACTCGGCCCAGGGCAGTGAGTGGGAAGTCAGCAAATGAGCGTAACTCCGCTGCGTAAACCGCATGCGAAGTTTCAGCTGGTGTCGCAATTCAAACCCGACGGCGATCAGCCCGCCGCCATTCGCGGCTTGGTCGACAACATCCGTAAGGGCATTCAGCATCAGACACTTTTAGGTGTGACCGGGTCGGGCAAGACCTTCACCATGGCGCACACGATCGCCGAGACCAATCTACCGACCTTGATACTGGCGCCCAACAAGACGCTGGCGGCGCAGCTGTTTGCCGAGTTCAAAGAACTTTTTCCGCACAATGCGGTGGAGTATTTCGTCAGCTACTACGATTACTACCAGCCTGAGGCCTATGTGCCATCGAGTGATACGTTTATCGAGAAAGACTCGGCCATCAACGAGCAGATCGATCGGATGCGCCATTCGGCCACCCGCTCGTTGTTCGATCGGCGGGATGTGATTATCGTCAGCAGCGTGTCTTGCATCTACGGTCTGGGCAGTCCGGAGGCGTATGAAGGCATGATGATGCACATCGTGGCCAACAAAGAGATCCGCCGCGACATCTTTTTGCGTGAGCTGGTGCGCATCCAATACAAGCGCAATGACATTGATTTTAGTCGCGGGACCTTCCGCGTGCGTGGCGATGTGGTCGAGATCTTTCCGCCCTACGAAGAGGACCGCGCCGTTCGCGTCGAGTTCTTTGGTGACTACATTGACCGCCTAAGCTGGGTGGACCCATTACGCGGCAAAGTGCTGCAAGAGCTGGATCAGGTGGCGGTTTATCCGGGAAGCCATTATGTCAGCTCGGATGATCGCAATAAGGTGGCGGTGGAGACCATTCGCGATGAGTTGCGGGATCGCATCGTCTACTTCCAAAAAGAAATGAAGTACATTGAACGCGAGCGCATCGAGCAGCGCACGCAGTATGACCTGGAGATGGTGCAAGAGATGGGCACCTGCCCGGGGATTGAGAACTACTCAAGACACTTTACCGGCCGCGCTCCGGGTGAGCCGCCTCCGACATTGCTTGAGTACTTTCCCGATGAATTTTTGTGCTTTGTGGATGAGAGTCACGTCACTGTTCCCCAGGTCGGCGGCATGTACCGCGGTGATCGGGCTCGTAAGATGACCCTCGTAGAGTACGGTTTTCGCCTGCCTTCGGCCCTCGATAACCGTCCGCTGAACTTCCAGGAGTTCGAGGCGTTGATGGACAAGATGGTTTATGTCTCGGCCACGCCCGGCAATTGGGAGCTGCAGAAGTCTGAGGGAATTGTGGTCGAACAGATCATTCGTCCAACCGGCCTAATTGACCCCGAAGTGATGGTGCGCCCCGTAAAACACCAGGTGGATGATCTGCTTAAGGAAATTCAAGATCGTATCAAGAAAAAAGAGCGTGTGTTGATCACCACTCTGACCAAGCGAACGGCCGAGGACCTGACGGCGTACTATGAAGGCTTGGGATTGAAGGTTAAATATCTGCACAGTGATATTGCGACGCTTGAGCGCACGGAGATCATTCGCGACCTGCGTTTAGGCATTTTTGACGTGTTGGTTGGGATTAACCTTTTACGCGAAGGTTTGGATATCCCCGAGGTTTCGTTGGTCGCCATCACCGATGCCGACAAAGAGGGTTTTTTGCGCTCGGAGCGTTCATTGATTCAAACCATCGGCCGTGCCGCTCGTAACTTGAACGGCAAAGTCATTCTTTACGCCGATCGCATGACCGAATCCATGCAGAAGGCCATGAGTGAGACCGAACGCCGTCGTGAGATTCAGAAAAAGTACAATGAAGAGCATGGCATCACTCCGCAGTCGGTGAAGAAGCGGGTGGCGGAACGCTTAAGTGATATGTATGGCATGGAGGTCGTCACTAAGGATTCGCAACAGAAGAACCAGGTCTTACGTGAGAAAATCTCGACCTACACCCAAGATCCTAAAAAGATCTCTCTACAAATCGCTAAGCTGCGCAAGCAGATGAAAAAAGCCTCAGACGGTCTTGATTTTGAAGAGGCCGCCAAGATTCGTGATGAGATCAAGCGTCTAGAAGTGCTCGATCTGTCCCTACACGACGGTGAGGTCGATCAGCGTTTCGAAAAGACGGTGGCGGGGGATGAGTGAATCCCGCCCTTGAGGAACTGAAGGCCAAGGTCGCCGAATTTCCTCAATCCCCCGGCGTTTACCTTTGGAAGAACGCCAAGGACAAAATTATCTATGTAGGCAAGGCAAAGTCGCTGCGCGCTCGCGTACGCTCCTATTTTAACGTCAATGATCAGTCCTTAAAGAACAAGTACCTAATGATGAATGTGATCGCCTGCGACTACATTCTCACTAAAACCGAAGTGGAGGCCTTTTTACTTGAGGCCTCGCTGATCAAGAAACATCGCCCGCGTTACAATATCCGGCTGAAGGATGATAAGAACTATCCGTATATTCGAGTCAGTCTGGAGCATACGTTTCCGCGTTTTTATTTGGCTCGGCGAGTGGCTTCGGATGGAGCGATGTATTTTGGACCTTATTCCTCTAGTCTTTCCGTGCGCGAAACCATTCGGTTCTTGAATAAAACATTTAAAATTCGCGATTGCTCCGACAGTTTTTTTAAAACACGCACGCGTCCCTGTATTTCGTACCAGATTGGACAGTGTAGTGCTCCGTGCGTGAAGCTGATCGATGCGGAGACCTACCGTTTGGACATCGAATCGTCGCTGCAGTTTTTAAAAGGTCGTAGCATCAAGATCCTGAAAGATCTTAAGGGGCGCATGCAGCAGGCCGCAGACGAAGAGCGTTTTGAGTTCGCCGCTCGTCTGCGTGACTCTATGCAGGCCATTGAACGCATTTGGGAGCGCCAAACCGTCGTCACGATGAACAAGGACTACGATCAAGATGTGATCGCCTTTGTGGGTGATCATCGTGGCACCCTGATTGAAACCCTGCACGTACGTGGTGGCCGCGTGATCGGTTCGCGCCCGCACTTTATGAATAAATTTGATTCGACGGCGGTGGGTGAAGATCCGCGTGATTGGCTAACCTCGTTTATCAACCAGTTTTATCTGGAAAACATAGTTCCGGATGAGATCATTCTGCCCGTCGATTTGGGAAGTGACATCGTGAAGCTGCTGCAAGCGGTCTTTGTAGAGCGTCAGAAAAAGCGCGCCAAGGTGATGCCTGCCACGGGCAGTGAAGGCAAAAAGCTTTTAGACCTGGCTTTGACCAATGCCAGAAGCCATTTTCAAGATTCCGTCTCTAAGGCTGATCAGCAGAGCAAGGGCCTTGAGCAAATCCAACAGAAGTTCGGTCTACCCAACCTCCCGCGTCGCATTGAGTGCTACGACATCTCGAATTTTCAAGGCGGAGAGAATGTCGCCAGTCAGGTGGTCTTTGAAGATGGGCTGCCGCGCAAAGACGACTACCGACGTTACAAGATTAAAAGTTTCGAAGGGGCCAACGATTTTGCCGCGATGAAAGAGGTCCTCACTCGCCGTTTTAAACACACTGAATACGAAGAGCCTGATTTAGTCGTGGTCGATGGCGGGAAAGGCCAACTCAGTATGGCGATTGCGGCGATGAAGGAGATTGGTCGTCCTGACGTCTGCTTGGCCGGCATGGCCAAGTCGCGCACGCAAGGTGAGTTCCATGACCAGGAGGTCGTAGCAACGCAAGAGCGCTTCTTCCTTCCGGGCCGGCAGAATCATGTGACCTTTCCGCAGAATTCGGAGGCCTTGCATATTCTTACGGGCATTCGCGATGAAGCCCACCGTTTTGCGATCACATATCACCGCAAGTTACGCGGAAACCGCACTCTTGAAAGTGTGCTCGACGACGTCACGGGCCTGGGAGAAAAACGTAAAAAGGCCTTGCTGAAAAAATTTGGCAGCATCGAAGCCATCAAACAAGCTCCCATAGAGGAAATTACCGCCGTGGGTGGAATGAATCGCGTGGTTGCTGAGCGCGTGCTTTTGCAGCTGAAAGAGCTGGACGAAGAGGAAGAATAGGCTTCGACCAACGTCCAAGCGCACGCCTTTTCCTTGCGGCGATAAGCCCACGCCAAAGACACTTAGTTTTATATGCTTATTCTGCGTTCGGCTTTGATCGCTGCATTCGTTTATGGCCAGTTGCTCGGTTGCGCCATGAAACCCGTAGAGAATGACGATGTGGCCATTGCCGCCCGCGTCCCCGCTTCGCTGCCGCTTGTCCCCACGAACCCTCCGCCCAAAGACCTTTATGCGAGTGAAAGTCAGCCGGAATACAATTTTTCGTGCACGGAGTTTTTTGCGCTTTTGGAAAGTCGCCAGCCCTCCACCATCGAAGAGGTCTTGCAGGCGATTCAGAAAACTCGCCCGAAGTTCCTGACCCGCACGCTGTTTTCTTATGAAACTCGCATGGCCTTTGATGGTGCCAGTCTGCTTTACCCACGCTCGATCGTGTATGGCGGCGACGCCAAAATGGTTTTGAACTTTGGCGGTCACAACAAACAGCGGGGCCACGATCGTCTGCAAACCATGTGCTTTGACGACAAAGAAGCTAAGTTCACTTTCTTCGATATCGTTTTTCCCAAAGAGTCGCCGATCATACCTCCGCCTCCGGACGCTTCGACCACGTCCAACCCGGAGTTGACCGCGCTCAACAGTATTGCTCTTACAGCGGAAGAGAAGCTTAAGAAGTACGTAGTGATACAAAACGGTCGCGGTGTTCGCACCTGCACCAACTGCCACGGCCAACCCGCGCGTCCCAATTGGGACACGTTCAATACATGGCCCGGATTTTACGGTGCGGCCGATGATGCGCTTAAAAACAATGAAGTCTTCGACGCTCGCAACTACTACAACAGTTTCGAGAGCAAAATGTGGGCGCGCTTTGATTCTATTCCGGCCAAGAACGGTCGTTACAAATACGTTTCACAGGAACTTAAGCGCCCGAATGGCGATTTCACGGTGCAAATCAGTTACCTCAATGGCCGCCGCATCGTCGGTGATTTAAAGCGACTGGGAGAACCCTTTCAAAAACTCAAATACGAATTTGCCCAAGCTTTAATGTGCACGGCGAAAGCCGAGCGTAAGTTTTTTAGCCAAATTTCAGGCGACACCTCGGTGGGAGGAACGTTTGGCGTTTTGCCGTCGAACGCCGATGTTACCAGTAAAGAGCTCTTCACCATGGCCTACTTTGACGAGCGGCAGAAAGAAGATCGCTTGGGCGCGGTGATGTCTGAGTTCGGTCTGCCTAATCCGTTGCCGCGCGAACGCTTTGAGGATTTGCGTAAGTATTATCGAAATCTCCTCGATCCCACCAACGAACTCAATTTGGATATGCGTCTGACGGCTGTGGATGTCGATGAAGTTCTGTTGATTCGCGAGCTCAAAAAGGTGACGGATGGTCTCGATATCGATATTGAAAACTGGTCCATGGTGCGCGATGGCGGCTACTTTCATGAGAATGGTCGCGGTGGCGACGGCAAGATCGCGCTGCGCCTAATTTTAGAGCGCCCTTTTGCTGAAGAGTTTTTAAAGGCCGACGCCGAGCTCAGTGTTGCGATTCAGGCACGCCAAGCGAAAGAGGCGCAATACCACGCGGAAAAGCTCAATGGCGCCACCAGCAAAAGTGCGGAGGAGCTTGAGCAAGTGAGCGCCAAGGTTTGCGCTCTGATCAAGCGCCATATCAAATAGCCTAAGTTGCTGGAAAAATACTCAATTCTGGAATAATTCGCTGGCGCCTTGTCATTTGCGGTGCCAGCAGGGTAGGTACAAGGGACATGGGCCTTCAACTTACCGTATATTTCGCTCTTAGCGTGGCGCTCGCGATTCCTACTGTGGCATGGCCTTTGGCCGCCACAGGCCGCAATGGGATCAGCGAATTCTACCTGCGTTTCGCCTTGGGCAATTATTCCGGTTTAACCCATGCCTGTTTGCATGTGCCGCAGTGTCGCGAGGGCCTGGACTCAGCGATGGTGGGGCTGGAGGACTCCGGTCTTTACAATACCACCAGCTTCAACTTTTTGACTGCGCGTGAGTTGGGCAATCATTTGTACCGTTTGGATGCGGGCGGAGTCGTGGCCATTAATCGCGATATGCTCTTCATCGGTCGCAATGGCGGTCTTGAGCCTTATTTGTATGCGGATGCTGTGGATCTGCTGGCGCAGGTATGGGGTGGTCGCTTGCGTTGGGACGAGAGTCGAACTCGCCTGTTCGCATACCGTATGCGTGAAATGGCGGTGCAGGGATCTGAGCGCATGACCGCGCCTGAGTTCTATCTGTCGCAGTTTTCTTTCAGTTTGATTCGCGTGCCTTCGACGGCTTTGATTATTGAAGACACCCACACGCATGATTTGGCCACCACCATTCAAGTGCCCTTTGAGACGCAGCTCAGCTGCAGCACTTCGACCGGAGTTGAAACGCCTTTGCGCAATTTAAAAATAACGACAGTGAAGTGGGAGCGCTCAAGCAATTTGAGCTTTCGCCACGCTTTGCTCTCGCTACAGGGGACTTTGTCGTACGGTTGTCCGCAGAGCAATGGACGGCAAACCCAGTTCGCGTCCAATTTTGTTGTGCAAATCGATATTCATAGCCGACAGGGCGTTTGGTATTTAAACACCAACAGTCTGCGCATTCAGCAAAACAGCATCCGCGTCGAGTAGTGTGCCTACTGCAGGCGGTGCGAAGTCTGCCGGTTGCGCACTTGGCAAGACGGGCAATGGGCGTCTTCGCTCACTGTTTGCGCGATAAAATCTGTTTTGTGTTTGAATTCAAGAGCGGTGCCGCATAGCACACATTGCAAATGGTCTTGCAGCGACTCCTGCATCCATTCGTTCTTGCTGATCTTCGGGACCACGAGGTTTATGTCTATTGTCGCAATCGTCTTGGGCTTGTTGTCTGAGGTATCCATCCTAGAACCCCTCCTTGCTTCTGCATGTCTTCTCGTCACGGGCCTGTTTCAACTTGAGACAGTGGATTAAAAACTAGTCTAACGCTGTGCTCCCGGCGGATATTTGATGACCGGTCTGGGGGTCTTTCTTAAAGTGACGCCCATGTTCACCGAGGAACAACTCCTATATATAGAAGAGGTCTTGGGTGCCTCCGTGGACGGCTTTCGGGTGTCGGCACCCGCGAAAGAGCACACCCTGGCGATCCTAACGCCTCCGCTACCTCCGGAAGAGCAAGGCCTGTTGGCCAAGATCCTGGGTAGCATTCAATTGGAAGCTTACACCCACGTCTATAGTTTGGACGAGATTCCGGCGCAGGCGGCCCATGTCCTTTCATTTCAAGAGGCGTCTGGCCGCTGGACCGAGGGCGGGCGCGTGTGGTGGGGCTTTCCCTCACTGTCCTCCATGCTGGGGCCTGGTGCAGCCGTCGTTGCTGCAAAAAAAGAAGCATGGGCTCTGCTGCAACAGTTTCGCAAGGAGCAGGTTTAATGAAACAGACGTTGTTGGTCCTCGCCCTTTTGCTGCTGAGCCCGTTCTCGGCGCAGGCACAGACGTGCACGACCGAAGTGAATATCACCGGAGTGATCGGGCCTGCGACTCTCGATCTGTTAAAGCGGGTTGAGCGCAGCGCTGCCAAAGATCAGTGCTCATCGATTCTTCTTTTGGTGAATACTCCAGGAGGAAGTCTTGAAACCACAAGGCTTATTGTCGAGCAGATCCTGAACTCCAAGATTCCATATTTATGTTTGGTATCACCTAGCGGTGGGCATGCCGGCAGTGCGGGCGCTATTATTCTGCAGGCTTGTCATGTCAATGGAGGTTTGCGCGGCACTAATCTGGGAGCTGCCACACCGGTGTCGATGGGTGGGCAAGAGATGCCCAAAGATCTACGTCAGAAGATTCTCAACGACACGCGCAGTTGGTTGGAAAGCCTGACGGGTTTGCGCGGCCGCAACAAAAAATTCGGTGAAGACATTATCCTCGAAGCCAAAGCCGTCACAGCGGAAGAGGCGTTGAAGCTGAAGGCGATCGATTTCGTTGGAGACTCGAAAGACGAGTTTTTGAAGTTCGCCGACGGTCGGAGCAGTAAGCTTGCCGGCAATGAAGATGTCACCGTCAAGACCGGCGTGGTCAAAGAGTTTGCGCAGGATTCGCGTTTCAAAGTGCTGTCTTTGCTGACCGATCCGGAGCTTGCCTACATGCTTTTATTGGCCAGCCTTGCGCTTCTGTATTTCGAGATCACTCATTCGGGCGCCATTTTTCCTGGAGTGGCCGGTGCGATCGGTTTGGTGATCGCGCTTATGGCTCTACATAAATTGGATGTGGAGTGGGGCGGACTGCTGTTGATCTTTATCGGTATAGGCTTGTTCGTGGCCGAAATGTTTTTGCCCACATTTGGTTTGGTGGGAGCGGCCGGGGTGGTGTCTTTAGTATTGGGCAGTCTGTTTCTTTTCGATCCCGTACGTAGTTTCGGTTACCAATTGCCTTACGCTTTGATCTTTAGCACGGTGTCCGTCTTTGCGGTTCTTCTGGTGGGCCTGTCTTTTCTTGTGTTGAAGAGTGCGCGGGTGCGAAAAAAGGGCGGCTTCGAAGATTTAATGGGCGTCAGTGCTCGCGTGACGAGTGTGGACAGTGGCGGTCGCAGTGGTATGGCCGAGCTGCGCGGGGAGCTTTGGAAATTTGAATCGCATGCAGATTTGCAAGTGAATGATCAGGTGGTTGTGCAAGGCCACCAAGGTTTGGTCTTGAAAGTCGAAAAGGAGAAATAACGATGGAAATTCTTAGCGGTTCAACCATTGCATTGGTGATTGTGGCGGCGGTGATTATCAGCGCCACGGTTAAAATTTTGCCCGAGTGGGAGCGCGGTGTGGTTTTGCGACTGGGGCGTTCGGTCGGCATTCGCGGTCCTGGCCCGATCATTTTGATCCCGGGTGTGGAGCGCTTGGTGCGCGTGGACACGCGGACTGTAACCATGGACATTCCCCCGCAAGACGTGATCACTGGTGACAACATCAGTTTGAAAGTGAATGCGGTGATCTACTTTCGAGTGGTTGACCCTGAGGGTGCGGTGACCCGTGTGATGGATTACTATTTTGCCACTTCGCAACTGGCGCAAACCACTCTGCGCTCCGTATTGGGTCAATATCAAATGGATGAAGTTCTCGCCCATCGCGACAAGATCAATCAGTCGGTGCAGGAGATTTTGGATAAGTCGACTGAAGCGTGGGGGATCAAAATCTCCAACGTCGAGTTGAAGAACGTCGATTTGCCCAAAGATATGCAGCAAGCCATGGCTCGCCAGGCCGAAGCCGAGCGGGAGCGTCGGGCCAAAGTGATCAGCGCCGAGGGGGAATTCCAGCGCGCCGAAAAACTCAAAGAGGCCTCGAACATTCTGGCTTCTTCACCGACGGCTTTGCAGCTGGCCTATTTGCAGTCGCTGAGCGAGATCGCTGGTGAAGGCACGCGCACGATCATCTTGCCGTTGCCGCTTGATCTGATCACACCGTTCTTAAAGAAGTCTTAGTGCCTGTGCGTGTCCTCACGCTTTGGATCTTAGCTCTCAGCTGCTGGATGGCTTCGGCTGCCCAGCAGAGCGTTGAAGTGCGGGTGCGTCTGCGCAAAGCCCAGAGATTCATCGATGTCAGTGGCTTTGCGCTGAGAATCTCTGGGCCGACGCATGCCATGAACATTGCCATTCCCCCGACCGGTCTAGGGAAAGCCAAGATCGTTCGTCAGGGCAAGGGGCAGTGGTTGGTGCGTTGGGACGGACAAAGTGCTCCGCAAAAGATCGAAGCGGATCAGCTGTGGATCAAGGGGCAGATGTTGCGTCTGGGGGTGGAACCGGTTCCGTACGCCCTCGAGCTGCACGAGAATTCCAAGCAGGGCCTGGACGTGATCGCTCGCCTCGACCTTGAGAGCTATTTGATGGGTGTTTTGCCCGCGGAGATGCCCGCCTCATGGCCGCTGCATGCGTTAAAGGCGCAGGCGGTTGCTGCCCGCTCATTTGTTTTGCGTAGCGCCTTTGAGCGTCGTGATCAGCATTTCGATGTGGATTCGACCATTATCGATCAGGTCTATAAATTTTTGGCCGATAGTGAAGCGCACCCGGAATACAAAACAAAAGTTTTGCGAGCGGTCCGCGAAACGCGCGGCGAAGTTCTGGTCGATGCCGATCGCCGCACTATCAAGGCGTTTTACTCGGCCGATTGCGGTTGTCAGACGGAAGATCCCAAATACGTTTGGGGCGTGGTCGACGTCTACACTTCGGTCAAAGATCCCTCGTGTAAACAACGGCGGCCGATGACCTGGAAAGTCACATTGCCGCGCGCCGAGGTACGGTCGCGCCTGTTGGCTGCGTTGGCTTTACCTGACAACAGTTCGTTGCGGGCCTTGCACATTGGCGGCCGCACTCCCTCGGGGCGAGTCGCAGATGTGGTTGCCTCGGTTGTGAGCGGTGACAATCTTCACCGTGTGACTTTGAACTCGCAAGAGTTTCGCCGTATCTTCGGCTTCAATCGTGTGCGCAGCACGGATTTCTCTCTGCGCTGGCTAGGTGATGAGCTCGAGGTCAACGGCACTGGGGTCGGTCACGGGGTTGGCATGTGCCAATCGGGCGCGCGCTCACTGGCCGAAGAAGGCATGCGCTATCGTGAGATCTTAAAAATCTACTATCCAAAAGCCACACTGTGGACCTTGAAGCGTACTTAGAGTTTACCGTGGTAGCGGCTATAGGATTGCCAACCGTCTTCGCCAAAATAGCGTTTCAAAAGATCGGGTGGAATATTGGGAATATCCAGCCAGATCAAGCCGTCGATGGAATTGAAATCATCGTCTTTATTAAAAGCTAAAAAGCGCACTCCCAATTCCAAATAAAGCTTAATCAGCTGCGGGATCTGTGCGCGCGGCCGTCCCTCGGCGTGCCGCACGAACTCTTGCAGGCTTTGCAAGTTCAGCGAAGCGTCCACCAGAGCGGTCAATTCTTCCGGCGAAAGATTCGAGTCGAAGGTGGGCGGATTTTTTGATTGCACCAGATTGGATTTCTCGTGCGGGTGATACTTCATAAGATAGCTCACCATCAAGTGTTTGGAGTTCTCCTGAAATTCATCGGAGATGCTCACCGGGCCCATTAGATATTTGTACTGGGGATTTTTAACGATAAAGCGGGCCAGTGCCATCCAGATCACCAGCAACGTAAGGCCACGCTGGTATTCGGGGCGCACAAAGCTGCGGCCTGCTTCCAGTGTACCAGTTTTGAAATCGCTGTCGAAGAGGCTTTCCAAGTGAAAGAGCGTGTTGGTGTACACGCCGGCAGCGCCCTTTTCTTTGAGAATCTGGTCAACGCGCCCGATGCGGTAAGCGCCGGTGATTTCGCCCTTGCTCTTATCCCAACCGATAAACTGATCGTAGTACTGATCGAAGCTGTCGATGTCGCGGGCCAGTCCGGTGCCTTCACCCACGGTGCGAAAAGTCTCTTCACGCAGACGTCCCAGCTCTAGCAACAGATTCGGAATGTCGGCGCCTTTGGCGCGATAGACGCAAAGGCCTTTTTCGGGCCGGTCTTCTGAGGTGTCCAGCATAAGCTCGCAACGCTTCAGATCGGCCATCAGCAAATCGTTGGCAATGGCTTCGCCAATGGGCTCAAGGGGCCGGCTTTGACGACGATTCGTCGAGGGCATTTTGAGCTTCTCGAGAATAGTCTCTTCTACGTCTGTGCTTTTCGGTTTCTTCATAGTGGTTACCGCAGCAAATTACATGGCCCCGTATACGGGCGCAACGCCTTAAATCGGGAGACGAATTTCGGCCCATAAGTTTGAGTTAGACAATGGAAAAACCGTCTCATTTTGAGGCATTTACATAGTTTCCCCAGAAAATTCCCGGTTTTACGAGAGCCCCCTCCGAGGGCATGGGCCTGGCAATTACGGCAAGGTGTACGGGAGGGAGAGAGTATGAAAGTCAAGATTGTGATCATCGCGCTTCTATCTGTGGTGCTGGTCAATTGTTCGAGCAAAAGTGGTTCGAACGACGCGGGTGCCCCTGCGCCGATCGTGGCTGTGCCGGGTACCGGCCCTTGGACTCCGCCTGTGGATGGCCCTGGTCAGGGCCCCGGTCACACCTTCACTTACGGTGGTACGAGCACTTTCATGTTCGATAGCAAAGGTGTTTATAACCAATATACTATGCGCAACATCGGCAGCCTGGCTGAGTTGAGCAATGTGAAAATCAACCTCAACTTCGACAAATACAACAGCACTTACGGCGGCACGGTCACCATTCGGTACAACCATCAAGGGCTGACCTATGAGGGGTTCTTCACTTCGGGCAATGACGCTTCGACCAATCGTTACAACGTGTTCTTTACGAAGAATTCGCAACTCGTGTTCCACGGTTTCTTTGAAGACTTCCGTGGTGCCATTGTGGTGGTGATCGACGATGCCGCACAATTGCTGGATGGTGTGAGTGCACAAGACACGGTGAGTGGCAGTGTTTGGTTTAAAAACTTTGGCTATAGCCAGTCGCCGCACCCGGCAACCTACTGCTGGTTCGTACATAACAAGCCGACTTACGACTGCCGCGCTTGGAAGGACGGAGACGGCGTGGATACGATTCGCGATATTTACCCCGATAGCGGTTACACCCGTCTGGGCACGTTCACGGGTATGCCCGCGACGGCTGCGTTTAACGGACTTATTTTTTAAGCGAGGATTTTGTGCGCAACTGGATTTTAATTTTACTTTGTGGATGGCTAGTCGTTGGTTGCTCCAATCAATGGCGCGAAGGTGAGCCCGATCGCACGCCGGAAGAGGTGGTGCAGTTTTTGGGTGAGTTGCAAAGCACTCAAGGCTCTGGTTTCACGGGTGGTGATCTTTCGGCAGCTTTGAAGAATCAAGAGTCGGCCACTATTTATTTTGCCGATGCTCCCAGTAATGTGGCTTTGGTGCCCAATCTTCTGGCTTTTAAAGGTGGCTTTGGTTGGATGGGTGCGGGCGCGGAACAGTTTGACTATTTCAACACCAAAGAAGCACGGGTTTTCTTCCTCGATAACTGGGAAACCGGTGAAGCGGGATTGATCATTGGCATCAATCAAGGCAGCGGCTACAGCTACTATGCCTTTAGTGGAACGACGGCAATGGATGGTGACGAGTATGTGGCCACACTGACCGGCGGTTCCGGCACCATTGAAGTGCGCAGCTTTGACACAGAAGATGGCGGACTGTCCGATGTGGTGCAGCTGCAGATCTGGGTGAATGACGGCGGCGCGATGAAATATGCGGGCAAGATCTCCACTTTGATCGGCTACTATTAAGCCTTGCCTTTCCTCTAAAATTTAGCGCTAATGTTCGCATGGCTTTGAAGCTCTGGGCTGAATTCTTCGAAGATTTGCAACATGTGCGCGGCCGCTCCCAGAACACGGTGATGGCCTATCGTCGCGACTTGGAGCTCTACGATGAGTTTCAAGCTACGGGGCGCGAACTGCCGCGTTTCTTCGATTTCATGAAAAGCAAAAAACTCTCGACCCGTTCGCAGGCGCGCGTGATCAGCAGTCTGCGCACCTACTTTCGTTTCTGTGAGATGCATGGGCATAAGTCGCCGGAGTTGCGTGAGCTGCGCCCACCGCGTATCAAACCCAACTTGCCGAAGCCCATCACTCTGGGCGAATTCCACAAGCTTTTTGACGCCTGTCGGGTTGAGGACGTACACCGTTCGGCGCGCAATCAGCTGACCTTGCTGCTTTTGTTCGGTTTGGGCTGCCGCGTGAGCGAGTTGTGCGGTTTAGATTTAGATGATTTCAACGCCACCGATGCATGGCTCAAGGTTTTGGGTAAAGGGGGCAAAGAAAGATTGGTCCCTCTTTCCGAGAATTTGCTGCAAGAGTTGAAAGTTTATATCAAAGAGGTGCGTCCGCATTTGGTAAAGGACGACACCCGCGCCATTTTGATCAACGATCGCGGTCATCGTCCATCGCGCGTGGATGTGTGGCGTTGGTTGGCGGCTTGGTCGGCACGCGCGGGTTTTGAAGAGCCCATTGGCCCGCACCAGTTCCGCCATGGTTGTGCCACGGCGTTATTGGAGAACGGCGCGGATTTGCGCACGATTCAGGTTTTGCTAGGGCACTCGAGCCTGCAGACCACACAGATCTACACCAGCGTCACTTCGCACAAGTTGCGCGAAGAGGTGGATAAAAATCATCCGCTTTCGGGCGCGAAGAACCTCGACGATTTCTAGGCTACGTGCCGTGCGGCAGTGACGCGCGGCGAATTCACCTGTTGCGCAACAGGTGACGGATACGGTTTCTATCCGACAGTCCGTCTTCCGTCGGACTTTTCTTCTCATCTGTGAATCTATTCAACAACGGGCCCGCGGCACGATTTGCATTTCTGACTCGGCATGATCGTATCTACTTTGTTTCGACACGGTGGTCGCTTCGAGCTCGGTGAGGTCGAAGTCAAACTATTGCCCGGCATTCCTCAGCTGCATGTGGTGGGGTTGCCTGATGCCAGTATGCGTGAGTGCGGTATCAAGCTTAAGTCGGCGTTACGTAGCTGTGGCTTTGCGTGGCCGCAAGGTCACCAGATTGTGGTGAATCTAAGGCCGTCCTATCTTCGCAAACACAGCTCGGGTGTCGACTTGGCCGTAGCGCTCGGCGTTTTAGCTCTGACCAATCAGTTGTCGAAAGCATTGCACACCGAGCTTAAGAAGAGCGTGGTCTATGGTGAGATCGCTTTGAATGGTCGCGTGTTTGCGCCGAACGATATTGCTCGTGCTTTGCGCGCCACCGGCGGTCGCGTTCTATTGACCGGTAAGGTGGAAGAAAAGATCCGCGACGGGCGGTGGAGTGAGCTCAGTGATTTACACGCTATCGAAGTGCAGCGCCATAGACGGGTGTTCGATTGGCAGAAGCATTGGATCGAGCCGTCTGTTTCTGACGTCACTATGCATGAAAGTGCGGCGTTGGCGTTGGCCTTGGCGGTACATATGAATCTAAATGTTCTGGTGGCGGGGCCGCAGGGCTCCGGCAAGACGACTTGGGCGCGGGCTTTGTATTCCCTTACCCCGCCACCGGAGCTTTCTCTTATGCTTGAACTCGCCGATATGTTCGGTGATGAGGTTTTGGAAAAGCGCTGGCGTCCGTTAGAGCAGCCTCATCACAGCACCACCCCTCAAGCCATGATTGGCGGCGGCAATCCGATTTTGCCCGGGGTGATCTCACGTGCACACGGTGGATTGTTGATCATGGATGAGTTTTTGGAATTTCCATCCAACGTTTTAGAGTCTCTGCGCGAACCTATGGAGAGCGGTGTTGTCGAAATCGCCCGCCAGGGAGTGCGCCAACGTTGGCCAGCGCGTTTTCAGTTGGTGGCGACGACGAATCTTTGTTTGTGCGGCCGCTTAAAGCCAGAAGGAGCGGTGAGCTGCGGGTACAGCCTGATCCGTTGCCGCTCGGTCTGTATGCGTTTGAGTGGACCGCTGATGGATCGCTTTGACCTACTGTTGTTTTCACATGAGTGGCTCAAGCGTCAGGGGCGTAAGGTTTCCAGTGCGGAGGTTAAAAGTTGGATCGAGCGTATGCGGAGATTTGCTGCCACCCGCGGTACAGAGCCGACAAAGGAACCGGATTGGCTTGGAGACCTGGAGCTTAGTCACCGCCGAACGCGCTCTTTGTTACGGGTAGCACGTGGCCTTGCGGATCTGGAAGGCTCAGTTCGGGTCTTAGACAGCCATCTTCAGAGGGCTTCCAAGCTCGTGATTACGCCCATGGAGACTTTAAAGCGCCTATTTGCTTAAGATTGCAGCGCAGCTAACCGGAATTCTTGTCTTTTCTGCCGGAATCTGTTTCACTCCAAGGTTCCTTTTCAATAAAGGTGGCGTAGCCAAGTGGCCAGGCACCGCTCTGCAAAAGCGGCTACAGCAGTTCGAATCTGCTCGCCACCTCCAATCTTCTCAAGGTTGGGTTCTTCGGTTCTTCGGTTCTGGTTCTTCGGTTCTTCGGTTCTTCGGTTCTT
>JAHBUX010000025.1 GCA_019637855.1 Bdellovibrionales bacterium | reverse complement strand
CTCCGCAGGAGAGTTCCCGCATTGGAAGAAGCTCATGGGCAAACAGTTTCGGGGTGTGATTGCTTGGGAGGGACGTGCCAAACCACGGGAACCTGAGACAGTTGGGCTTTCGCGGCCTCGCTCTTGGCTGGCTCGTGAAGGGTGGATGCGCGCAGCTTGATCGCTTGAGGAGAACCCCTACCGCCCAACGGCC
Source organism: Bdellovibrionales bacterium (assembly GCA_019637855.1). Taxonomy (GTDB): domain Bacteria; phylum Bdellovibrionota; class Bdellovibrionia; order Bdellovibrionales; family UBA1609; genus JALHOQ01. The sequence continues at coordinate 28,483 of JAHBUX010000025.1, read as the reverse complement.
GACGGAAGCAGCGGGACGCGGGGCGGCTTAACGGCGCGCTCGCTCACTCAACTCGCTTGCTTGCACTGCGCTGGATGCGGGTTGGCTGATGCCGAGGCTTGCAGCAGCGCCGTCGACTGATTCTCAATATGTTTTTACTTAGCCTAAGCGTTTGCCTTATCCATCCGCTTAGTCAAAGACCATGCACTATGCCCTACATCTTGACCGGTCTGCTTCTTGTCGCTGGTTTCTCGGCTCCTGCTTTTGGCTTGGGTTGTCCGCAATCGTCGTCGGAATTGATGAGTCATTTTGGGCGATCATTAAGGCGCGCCGATATGTTGGCGCTCACGCCCTCCGCCGCCAACGCCGAGACACTCGCTGCTGCCGTAGCTGGCATTGAAAGCGCCATTGAGTGTGGGCGTTTGACTATAGAAGACTGCGGGATGCAGCTCTTGCCACCGCGCTTGCAAGAAAACCCACACGGCTACCGCGCTTTTATGACTGAGTTTCTCGCCCGCCTCGCTGACTACCGCGCATTGTTCATCGACCAACAGGCGCTCCCCGAAGAGCAACGCGATTTTTCTCTGATTGCACAAATGCGGCTGATCATCCAAGAGATTGTCAACCGCGCCCATGCGGCTTTTTAGAGCACACGAGCTCGCGCATTACACCTTGACGAAATCGACGCCAGGTCATTGATTAGACCTCCGATGTCCAACCTCACTGCCAATCTCATCACCATTGATGGTCCCGCCGCTTCTGGTAAATCTTCCGTGTCACGCGAGCTGGCGCGCAAGCTGGGGTGGAAATGGGTGTCGACCGGCGCGTTTTATCGCGGCTTGGCTTATGTGGCGATGAAAGAGGGCGTGGCTCCCACCGATACGGCTCAGCTGGTGCGGCTGGCGCATTCGGGGGTGTGGTCGGTGCGTTTGGACGAAGACCAAACCCGCGTTTTCTATAAAAAAGACGATGTAACCGTAGAGATTCTCAGTGAAGAGAACGGCACGCGCGCCAGTAAAGTCAGCCAAATCCCCGAAGTGCGTCAGGCGCTACTGGAAAACCAGCGTGATTGCGCCGTTGGAGTGACAGGATTAGTGGCCGAAGGACGCGATTGTGGGACCGTGGTGTTTCCCCAAGCTCTGCTTAAAATCTATCTGACCGCCTCGCAGGAGGAGCGCGCTGCGCGCCGGGCTCGCGAGCATGGGCTAAACGTGCAAGAGACTCAAAACAGCCAACAAAAACGCGATCAGCAGGACTCCTCGCGCGCCGCGGCGCCGCTGCAGATTCCCGACGATGCACGGGTGGTGGATTCGGGCGGAATGGGCCTCGCGGAAGTCGTTGAAAAGGTCTATTCGTGGGCCACTCAAGCTATGGCCCAAAGTGTAAAATCCTTTTGACTTTGAGAAGTTACTCTCTATAACCAACCCTTATCTCATGTAATTAAAGCCGTTAGATGACGGCCGAACTATGTTCAAAATCGCGTGGGAAATTCAATACGGGCGGGACCTCGTTGACAGGCGTCCTCGACCCAAGAGGAGGTATGTTTGCGTATGGTCAACACGTCTGGTGGTTCCAAAAATAAGAGCAGAGCTCAGGTTGAAAGGGAAAAACTGCTGGCTCAGCTCGATGCCGCCGACAAAGATGTCCCGCAGAATCCGGGACTCTTCAACCTAACCGTAAAACCCGGCGAATCCTTCGCCGATATGTTCGAGAAAAGTGTAGGCGAGCGTGATTTCAAGCTCGGCGATATCGTTAAAGGCACCGTGGTCGAAGTTCAAGAAGACTACGTGTTGGTTGATATCAACTACAAATCCGAAGGTCTGATTCCGATCTCTGAATTCCGCGTTGTGGATGGAGCTCGTGATATCGCCGTCGGCTCGGAAGTCGAAGTTTACATCGACCGTATTGAAAACGAAAACGGCATGGTGGTTCTGTCGAAAGACAAAGCCGATATGCTGCGCGCTTGGAACGACATCAGTCGTGCTGCTGAAAACGAAGAAGTTATCGAAGGCACGATCATCGCCAAAGTTAAAGGCGGTTTGAGCGTCGATATCGGCGTGAAGGCGTTCTTGCCCGGAAGCCAAATCGATCTGCGCCCGGTGCGCAACATCGACGCTTACATCGGCAAGCGCTACAAATTCAAAGTCATCAAGTTCAATAAAAAACGTGGCAACATCGTTCTCAGCCGCCGTGCCCTTCTTGAAGAAGAGCGCGAGTCGCTGCGCACTCAAACTTTGGATGCAATGAAAGAAGGCTCCATCGTTAAGGGCGTGGTTAAGAACATCACCGATTACGGTGCGTTCATCGACTTGGGTGGTATGGACGGCTTGCTCCACATCACGGACATGTCCTGGGGCCGCGTGAAGCATCCCTCGGAAATGCTGAATGTGGGCGACGAGATCGACGTGAAGGTGTTGAAGTTCGACACCGAGAAAGAGCGCGTCTCGCTCGGCATCAAGCAATTGAAAGCCGATCCGTGGGAGAATGTGAACGCCGAATTTGCCGTGGGCAAAAAAGTCCGCGCCAAAGTGGTCAGCCTGACCGATTACGGTGCTTTTGTCGAATTGGCAGAAGGCATCGAAGGCCTGATCCATGTCAGCGAAATGAGCTGGACGAAGCGCGTGAAGCATCCCTCGCAAGTGGTCAAAGTCGGCGACGAAGTGGACGTACAAGTCCTCGAAATCGCTGTGGACCAAGCCAACCGTCGCATCAGCCTCGGCATGAAGCAGCTTGAGCCCAACCCGTGGCTCGAGATGAAAGAAGGCTACGCGCCCGGCACCATTATCGAAGGCGAAGTCAAATCCATCACGGATTTCGGCGTGTTCATCGGTGTGGAAGAAGGCATCGACGGCATGATTCACATCAGCGATTTCTCGTGGACCAAACGGATCAATCATCCTTCGGAAATGTTCAAGAAGGGCGACAAAGTCCGCGCTGTGGTTTTGGGCGTCGACGTCGAGAACGAGCGTTTCAGCCTCGGCTTGAAGCAGCTTGAAGCCGACCCGTGGTCCAACATCGAAGACAAATACAAGATCGGCAATCAGTACGATGTGAAAGTCGTGAAGATGGCGGACTTTGGTGTCTTCGTTGAGCTCGAGAGCGATATTGAAGGTCTGATCCATATTTCGGAATTGTCCACCAAGCGTGTTGATAAGCCCGAAGATGTGGTCAAGGTCGGCGATGTTGTGCGTGCTGAGATCATTAGCATCGACCGCGATTCGCGTAAGATTGGCTTGAGCGCTAAGCTCGTCAAACTGCGTGAGCAAAAAGCGGACGTTGAAGACTATGTTAAGAAAGCGACCGCCACTGCCAAAACTAGCCTCGGGGATCTCTTTGGAGATACTTTGAAGGCTTCGTTGGGTGAAGGCGATAAGAAGAATTAAACGCGAGACTTTTCGGGTTTCAGGCCCCTGGCCTCTGGCCTCCGGCCTCGGAAATCAGAATTGGTAAAAACGGCGGGGGAGACCCTGCCGTTTTTGTTTTTGTCATCCTTGTTGGTGCGCAGTAAGCTTTTGGCGATCTACAACTTCTTGGAGTTTGCATGAAACGGTTCTTTCAGTTTGTGTTTATTGCTTTTGGACTGTTTTTGTTGATTGGATTTTTGGCTGGGGTTGGGGGGATTTTTGCTATCTTCAATCCGCCTGAGGAAAAGGCTAGCAAGGCTTCCATTATGGCGCTGGATTTGGATGGCGTGATTTTGGATGGTAAAGATATTTTGGAACTGCTGCGCAAGCATCGCAAAGATACGAACGTGAAGGGTGTCTTAATTCGCATCTCTTCGCCCGGTGGAGTTGTTGGACCTAGCCAAGAGCTGCATGACGAGATCAAGCGCACGCGTGAAGAATTCAAAAAACCTGTGATCGCCTACTGTGCTTCAGTGGCCGCATCCGGCGCCTACTACGCCGCGGTTGCCGCTGACAAAATCTACACTACACCTGGCTGTATGGTGGGCTCGATCGGCGCCTTGATTGAGTTTGTGAATCTCGAGAAGCTATACGATTGGGCCAAGATCCAGCGTTATGCTGTCACCACCGGCAAATTCAAAGATGCGGGCGCCGAATATAAGCCTCTCACACCCGAGGCTCGGGCTTTGTTCCAAGAGCTTTTGGATGATGTCTTGGTGCAGTTCAAGCAAGCCATTGTGGACGGCCGCAAAATGAAAATGGAAGAGCTCGACAAATATGCCGATGGCCGCGTGTTCACCGGCGCGCAAGCCGTGAAACTGGGCTTTGCCGACCAAGTGGGAAGCTGGGATGATGCGCGCGCCGCTTTGGGTGAGATGGCGGGCTTGGGTAAAGATCCCAAGGTTTTCAAAGCGAAGAAGGCACGTGGCTTCCGTGAGTTTTTTGAGGAAGCTTCGGAATCAAAAATGGGAGCGGTGGTGGAGCGTTTGACGCAAATGCGTCTGAGTGGGCAACCGCTGTTTATTCTTCCGGGAGCGACGCACTTTTGAAAACGAAGGCTTCAAAGCGCAAGGTTGCAAAAAAGGCCAAGGTGGCTGCAAAAGCGCACAGTCACGCATGGGCCATGAATGTTATGAAAGCCGTATGGCCGCAAGAGCGTGATTTTTTCGAGCGTCCCGAACGCTATCGTTACGTGCGTAAGCTTCTGCCCGTAAGTGCCTGTGTGTTCTGCGAAGGTGTCGAGGCGAAACCCAGTGCGGATTCTCTCGTATTGATCAACGATGGCCACGTCTTGGTCATGATGAACAAATACCCTTATAACAGTGGTCATCTCTTGATCGTGCCACTTGAGCATTGTGGCAATATCTGGGACCTGGACGACGCGGTGATGGCACGCATGTCGTGGTGGCTTAAGCGCAGCGCCCAAATCCTCAAAGAAGTTTTGAACTGCCAAGGCTTTAATATGGGTATCAATCACGGCGCTGTGGCGGGTGCTGGAATCCCAGACCATCTACACTGGCATATCGTCCCGCGCTGGGCGGGAGACACGAACTTCTTCCCGCTCATTGCCGAAACCAAAGTGCTTCCCGAGACGCTGGAGCAGACGTACAATCGTTTACAGCCCCATTTTGCTAAACAGGTGAAGGCATGAAGCTGACGTTTGAGCTGGATCATATTGGAGTCGCCGTCGAGTCTCTCGAAAAGGGAAAACCCTTTTGGGAAACTCTCGGTCTTGGCCCGATGACCACAGAACGGGTGGACAGCGAGAAGGTGCTGACCGGCTTCTTTGAGTTGGGCAACGACGCGCGTATCGAGCTGCTCGAGCCCACGCATCCGGATAGCCCAATCGCCAAATATTTATCCAAGCGAGGTCCAGGCATTCATCACATCTGTTTGAAAGTGAATGACATTCGCGCGGTGATGAAAGCGCTCAAGGCGCAAGGTGTGCAATTGATCAATGAAGAACCCAAACTTGGGGCGCACGATTGTGAGGTCGCCTTTATCCATCCCAAATCCACCGGTGGCATTTTGCTTGAGCTGAGCCAGCCCAGAGGCGCGAAATAATGAATCAGCAATTTCAAATGTCCGTGCCGTTAACTCCCGTGGTGAAGAAGCTGATCATCATCAATTTGGTGCTATGGATCGGCGGCGTGCTGATTCTGCAGGGGATGATCCTGGGTGGCGACAGCCTATTCCGCTATTTCGCCCTCACCCCGCACACGGTGATCACGGAATATTGGGTTTGGCAGTTCTTTACGTACATGTTTTTGCACTCGAACGGCGTGTTTCACGTGCTGTTCAATATGCTGGCGTTATGGTGGTTTGGAGCCGAACTGGAGCAGCGCTGGGGCCCGCGCTTTTTTCTGACCTACTACATCACCTGCGGGGCAGGTGCAGGTGTGATCTATGTGGTCGGCGCCCTGATTTACTATCTGTCGACAGGCAATATCACATCTATGATGGCGCCTCTTGTGGGCGCCAGCGGCGCCACTTATGGACTGCTTTTAGCCTACGCTCTGCTGTTCGGTGAGCGCCAGATCTACTTTATGATGCTCTTTCCGATGAAGGCTAAATATTTCGCCATCATCATCGGTGCGGTGGAGATGGTGACCCTGCTCGATTCCGGAATGGGTTCGCAGACGGCCAACCTGGCGCATTTGGGCGGGATTGTGGTTGGATTCTTGTTCCTTACGATCGTGGCTCGCATGCGCGAGAGGGCGCGCTCACCCAATGCCTCAAAACGTGGACGTAAGCTCAAGTTGGTGGTAAACAACGACCGCAAGCCGCCTGGAGACGAGGGTGGCCCCAAATACTGGAATTAAATAAAGATCGTGGAGGATTCGGCAAATGGATCTAAATAAGGCACTCGACATTCTGAAGTTCGACCAGCGCATGAAGGACTACTACCTGAAGCATGGCCTGGTGACGCAAGATGAATTGGAAAAGCACATGAAGTCGCTCGACGACAGCTCCAACGCTTGTGAGCCGGTGACTTTGGAAGATAAAGGTGATTTCGCCGATTAGTTTCGGCAGCGATTTGGAATCGAAAAAAAAGCCAGGCTCGTGAGCCTGGCTTTTTTATTTTTGGCTTTTGTGCGCACGTCTCACAGAGCCGCCGCAGTCCCTTCATGATAATGCATCATGGCATTTTCTTTCTATTTAGCCCCAGTGTTTATTGACACGCAGAGCCACCGAGCCTAATGGGGGAGGAATGCGTCTGGTGTTTGCACTTATTTTTGTATTGCCCGTGTCCGCCGTTGCGTTGCCGAGCGGTTTCGAAACTGATCTTACGAAGATTGAAGCTAAGCGCGTCCAAGCCGAAGCGCAGCTCTTACATCTGCGCGATGAGTATCTGCGGCAGAAACCAGCTCAGGCAGAGGCCGTGGGCGTCGCGCTAAAGAACATCCTCGCTATCTGCGGCTTCCATAGTGAAATCGCCGATTCGTCTGGTCACAAACCGCAGCTAGTGGCGCGCTCGGTGCTGCCCTTCTGGCGCAGAGCCATCAAGATCCTACACGGCTATGAGTACTACTTCACCTGTCAGGAGGTGATGTTTTATGCGCTTCAACCTTCGCCCTGGGATCAAACTATGTGGAACAGCGTGCGGGCTCTCATGCGTGAGAAAGCTGCGAGCGAACCGCTCGATCTGCGCAGTCGCTGGGAGATTCCCAGTTGGAGTGCGGCTCTTTTGGTGATCGCGGTGAGGCCTTTCCCGCGTCACAATCTGATTCCTGATGACATCGCCGTTCGCATCGAAAAATTCGCTACGTCTCAGCTCGAAAAGCAGGGCTACTTCGGACGTGATGGACCGCTGGAATGGGAGTGGGACGATCTAGAAAAGTTGGCGCCCGTATGGGCTCAACGCACGATTCGCGCCGCGTGGCGCATGGTGGGGCGCGAAGAAGCCGACAAGCACAGCGCCGGCTTGGTCTCCTTGGAGCAAGTGCGTTTGATTCGCGAGGGCTTGCGCCTAGGTATGGATCTTACGTCGCTGCCGTTCAAATCGGTGATTGATGAAGAGGCGATTGATGTGATGGCTCGCCATCGTGGTCTGGCTTTAGCGCTTGAAGCGATGCGCCCGGGTAGCATTTTGGAAGCGCAACCTTATTTGGCCAATAAACTCATGTACCCGGAAGACGAGATCACGTTGAAGGTTGGACGCGCGGCCAGCTGTGAACAAGAGCTGACCCGGCTACCACTCAAGATTCGGTAAGTTCTCCTCTTGGCTGCTCACCGATGCGGGACGGGCTACGGGAGTGCCGCTGGGAAGACCGTTGTTGCTTGCCGACGGGCGCTTGGATGGCGTGGTGGCAATCGGAGCTGTTTCAACAGGGGCGGCCGAGGGACTCTTTAAGCCGTTCCACGTCTCGCCGACGATCTCCCAGGTATTGCCGTTCTTCAGCACGTAGATGGTCTTGGCTCCAAAATCCTGTTTGCGGTCGGATTTGTAGTCTTGCAGAAAACGGAACACCACGCGTGGGCCTTGATTGAAGATCTGCACGTCTTTGAGTGCCACTTCAATGTACTTGTAGCGATCAGCTAAAGTTTTTTTGTATGTTTTCCAGCGCTCTTTGTTCATACCCTGGGATTTGAAACGCTCTGAATACTGCGACATGTAGGCGTCGAGATCTTTGCCCATCCATGCTGTGCGCCACGACTCTAACCAGGCGCCGATCTGTTCGCGTGTGGCCTGCCATTTGGCGGCGTCCACGTACTCGATCTCTTTTGCGATGACGATGGGAGTTTTGTTGAGCTCGATGTACTTAGCCAATTCTTTGACCACTTCGTTGCGTACAACCACACAACCGCGTGAACCTCGCAAGAGGGATTTGGTTTCCGGAATAGCGTGCAGCCAGATGCCATTGCCGGTCTTTTTATCCAGACGGTCAAAGTAATTTGGGTAGTCGAGAGTGAAAATCTGCTCGCCGTAAAGATCATAGTTGGTCTTGCGGCCATCCATTTCCTCTTGGAAGAAATAAACGCCTTCAGGTGTACGGCGATCGCCTTGCACCAGTTTATCGCCATCGCGCTCGCCGATATCGGTAGGCCAAGCACCCATCAATTTGAGTTTGTCGCTGTCGGTTTGCCAAACGGTGAGTGTGCGATTTTTTTTGTCGACGACAAAAGCGTATTTGGAGAAAACGCCGGTCTCGCTGTTCAATCCCAGCAGAGCGGTGGGCAACATGCCTTGCGGCGGAGGAATGGCCACCGGGTCGGACTTTTGGTCAGTTTTCGTGCTCTCTGTCGCGAAGCACAAAGAAACTGTCGCGAAATGAAACGCCAGCACTGTAGTGCCTGCTATCAGAAGCTGTTTTACCGTTCTAAAACTCATGAGTCCCCGCATGCTAACACAAGACTTTAGGCCTAGGTCAATCGTCCGATAAGCAATGTAAGAAGGACGGTACAGACCTATGGCCGATGCTGAAAGCCCCAAGCCCGCGCGCGATATGAAGAAGCTCATGACGTTCGCGTTCATGGGAGTCAACCTTGTAGTTCTCGGTCTCGGTTCCTATTTAGTTTATATGTCTACGCTTGGAGTTGTTGCGAAAAGTACGTCTAACGAGGAAGCCACGCGAGAACTAGCCTCTTTTGAGGAGTCTTTGCGCGGAGACCCAGTCCTTTATACGATGACTCCGTTCAATACCAACCTCGAGGGCGTGCCTCGCCGGCTGATCCGTCTCGAATTGAGTCTAGAGATGATGGATGAGGAAGGTTATGAGGAAGTCATCGGTATTGCCCCCCAGGCCCGTGATTCGATCATGCGCATTCTTAACTCGAAGACGTTCTCCGATGTAGAGACGGTGCAGGGCAAACTGCACCTTAAAAATGAGATCGTCGCCGATTTGAATTCTTCGCTGCGCAAGGGCGTGGTGAAGAACGTCTATTTTTCCGAACTCGTAGTCCAGTAAATCGCGTTGACCTCATAAATGCCGACCGGGACAATGAGTCCCGGAGGTATCATCCATGAAGTTTCTCATCGCATTGCTGTTGGCCGCTCCAAGTGTCTGGGCCAGCGCACCTGACGCTTTAGAAAAAGCCATTCAGTTCCCCGTCGAGAAGTACTCGTTGCCCAATGGGCTGACCGTCTTGCTCCATCCTGACAATTCCATTCCGGCGGTAAGTGTGCAGACCTGGTTTCGCGTGGGTTCTAAAGACGAAGCGCGCGGCCGCACGGGTTTGGCGCATTTCTTTGAGCACATGATGTTCAAAGGCACTAAGGCTTTTGGTAAGGACACCTGGGGCAAGTTCTTGAACAGCAAAGGCGCTGACATGAACGCGTTCACCTCCAATGACTATACCGGTTACTACATCAATGCTCCGGCGGAACAATTGGACTTGTTGTTGGAAATCGAATCCGATCGCATGCGCAATCTGCTGATCGATCCTAAAGAGGTCGTCTCCGAGCGCGAGGTGGTCAAAGAAGAGCGCCGCATGCGCTATGAAGACCAAATCGACGGTGGCATCCGCGAGCGTATGGCCAGCTTGATGTATGAGAAGTCGCCTTACAGCTGGTTGCCGATTGGTTCGATGGCGGATCTGAATGCCGCTTCGATGGATGATTTGCACGCTTTCTACAAACAATTCTACAGCCCTAACAACGCCGTGTTGGTGGTGGCCGGTAGCTTTGATACAGCCCGTGTGAAGAAGGCCGTTGAAAAGTATTATGGTGGTTTACCGCGTGAGAACATCACCCGCCCGGTGGTGGAAAGCGATCCCCCGCAAAAGGCGATGCGTACGGCCACGATCTCGCGTGAGGCGCAAGCCCCGACTGTGGCCATCGGCTATCGCTTGCCCGATATCTCGCACGCCGATCACTACGCGTTAGATCTTTTGTCGATCGTATTGGGGCAAGGTAATAGCAGTCGCTTGTATAAAGATTTAGTTTATAAGAAAGAGATCGCTCTGAGTGTCAGTTCTTACTCATGGGGCCAAGCTCTGGGCGGTCAGTTTGTGGTCTACGCGGGTCTAAAACCGAAAGTGGATCCGCAAGTGGTGGTCAAAGTGATCGATGATGAAATGCGCAAGCTGCGGCATACGCCGATTTCGCAAAAAGAGTTGGACAAGGCGCGCAACGTTTTGCTGAAAGACTACGTCGATGGTTTGAAAAAGGTCTCAGGCCGTGCCCGCATGATCGCCAACTACGAGATTGTGCATGGGGACTACACGCGAATCTTTAGTGATCTTAAGAAATATCAGGACGTCACTCCCCAGGACTTAACTCGTGTAGCGATGACCTATCTGACTCCCAGCAAACGCAACATTGTGATTGTGCTTCCTAAGAAGGGTGGAGGTTCGAAATGAAAAGAGCATTGATTTTTTTAGCAGCGCTAGTGACTGCCGTTGGTTGTGCCTCTGGCGGTCGTAAACCTTCCGGTGGTAGCGCCGCTTTTCAAATTCGCCCCTACGAAACTCAAGTGTTGCCGAATGGTCTAACCATTTTATGGATTCCCGATCAGTCCTTGCCCTATGTGTCTTTGCAAATGATGGTGCGCACGGGTAGCGCTCAAGACCCGGCCGGTAAAGAAGGCGTATCTGGTATGACAGCCGCGCTTTTAGAAAGAGGAACGGCTCGTCGCTCGGCTCCGCAGATCTCGGAAGATCTTGAGCAGATCGGCAGCGGCTTTGGCGCCGAAGTGCAGCCCGACTACACCGTCGCCGCTTCGTCTGCGCTGTCTTTCAACAAGGACAATATGCTCACTTTGTTCCAAGAGATTTTGCTGAAGCCGACCTTTCCGCAAGCGGAATTGGAGCGTCAGCGCAAAAACTCTCTGGCCGGTTTGCAGAAGCTGGCGGATCGCCCCGAAGATTTCAGCGAATATCTGATGCCGCGTTACTTGTACGGCGCCCACCCTTACGGTCATAGCGCGGCGGGAACCCCGACCAGCCTGAAAGGCATGACCCGGGCGGATGTGCAGAATTACTACAAGAGGCATTACGCTCCCAGTAACTCGGTCTTGGCCGTTGTGGGTCAGTACGACAATGCTTGGAAACAAAAAGTCATAGAGGCCTTCCAAGGTTGGAACACGAAAGAAGTGGATAAAGGCGAAGTGCCGGACTTCCCCGCCTGGAGTGGAACCGAAGTTTTGTTGGTGGATCGTCCCGATCTAAATCAAGCGCAGATTCAAATTGGATTCAAAGGTGTTCCGCGCAATGTACCTGAGTATCTGGATATCCGCGCCGCCTTGAAGATCTTGGGTGAATCCTTTGGTAGCCGTCTTTTCGACGAGATTCGGGTGAAGCGCGGGCTGACCTACGGTATCTACTCTTGGTTCGATCCGCGCTTGAAGCCGGGCCCGATGGGCATCTACACCTTCACCCGCGCTGAAAAGATTGGTGAGACGGTGACTGAAACGCTCAACACCTATCGTCAGTTTGTGAAAAACGGTGTCACTGACGAAGAGGTGGCTGTGGTGAAGGCCCTGATGCGCGGCCAGTTTCCGCGCACTTTTGAAACGCCAGAGACTTTAGCGCGTCAGCTTCTGATTTTGAATCGCTATGGCATCGGTCCCGAGTACCTGCAGAACTATTTGGCGGCGGTGGACGCGATCAGCAAGAGTAGCGTGAATGCCGCGATCAAAAAGTACTTCGATCCGGACAATTTGCGGATTCTGGTCTACGCACCTCGCAAGGCGAGCGAAGAGAGTTTGAAGTCGGTCGGAAAAGTGCAGGTGAAGGACTACAAAGAGTTCTTGCGCTAAGGCTTGCCAAGTCTCTTCAGTGATCTAAACGAAATTTGCCGGAGGTTTTCTCATCCGCCTCCGGCTTTGCTTCTGCCTCGCGCCGAAGGGCGTGGATCGTTTCTTTTTTCTGTAGATCCGTCGGCTCTTTAATCTCATTCATTTCTTGAATCAATTTTTGCAATTCCAGAACTTCGCGGCGCAGATCGCGGATTTCGTCGCGTACGCCACTGGTTTTAAAGAACCAACCCAGCACTTCGCGCGCGGAGATCACCCATGCAACCAGGGCAATAAGCCCGATGAAAACAAGCGCCTCATTGCCAATGCCCCACTGTTCCAGTCGGGCGCGGAAATCCTGCAGGACATTCATTGCTTCAATGATATTCATAGGATTCTATTTTGGACGGGACGTGCGCTTTTTGGAAGAAGAAGCGCCTTTGCGCGAAGTCATATAATAAACTCCGGCCAAAAGAATGGCTGCCAGTCCGATCCACAGCATCAATCCGCCGCCGCCCTTGGACTTTTTTTCCGGTGGTGGAAGCAGGTTGGCAGGGTCGACCTGTGCTCCCGGGCCACCTTGAATGCCGATCATGTCGCCAGCGCCAGCCGTGTTCGTTTTATGAAACAGAAGTTTTTGAGTGGCGACAATGCGCAGAGTTTTAATGGCGCGATCAAACACGGGATTGTATTTCTGGTAGCGATTGCGTTCCGCCGAGAAACTGACCAAGATTGCCAGCTGCTCTTTCACTGTAGCGAGATAGAGTGTGTAGTACTCTTGAATTTCACTGCCAATGTGTTGCGCTTGCACCCACACGTTACCCGCCAGAGCGCGCTGTTGCGCATACATGACTTTTGATGGCACGGGGGTTCCTACCTTGGTGATCACTTTCTTTGGCTGTTTCAAATAGCTCAGAAAGTTGTTCACATTGTCTTCGGGGCCGGCAACCTTGGCGGCTAAAACAATCACCGCTTCTTTGGCGAACACGGGATTTTGAGGAGTGCAGGTCCACGCCACACCCTCTTGCACACAGGTCCAATCGTCGGGAACTTCAAAAGCCACATAGGAATTTTGAAACGTCTTGGCCTCGGCGTGCAGAGCGAAAGCGACAATGGAAAGAAGGGCTAAGGTCCTCATTTCGATTTTGGTCTCGAGGAGGAGGAAGAGGACCGCTTAGTCGGTTTCTTTTTTGTGCGCATAAAGAAATAGAAACCGACCGCCCCGATGAGAAGTGCGAGACCGAGCAGAGTGGTTGTGGCGCCACCACCGCCACTGCGGGGCGGAGCTTCTAGCGGCAATTCGTTTTGATAGTCGACCACAGCTCCTGGGCTGACGCCGACTTGCCCACCCATTCCGCTGCCATCATGTCCTCCGCGCCCGGCCAGAGTGTCTTTGGTGGCGACCACGCGAAGGCTTTCGACCGCCTTGATAAAGTCCGCGCTGTATTTGGTGTAGTGCTCTTTGTGTGCGCTAAAGGTGACAAGAATAGCGATACGATCTTTGATCGTGGCTAGGTAGCGCGTGAAGTAGGGGCCGATCTCAGAGCCCAAATGCATCCCGTCGATCCACATATGGTTGCCGATCATGCGTTCTTTGACGTGAATAATCTGTGACTTGGTGGGAGCGCCGCCACGACCGGGAAGGGCGCGCGGCGACTGCAAGTGCGCCAAGTAGGCGGGCAGTGTGTCGGTGGCGCCGACCTCTTTAGCGGTCAGGATAATAATGGCTTCCTTGGTTTTTGCCGCAAAATCATTTTCACAAACCCATTCTGAGCCTTCGAGTTTACAGTTCCAGTTGGGTGGCAGTTCGAAGCTCACATAGGCATTGCGAAAGAGCTTCGCGTGAGCGGTGCCGCTCACCAAGAGGCCTAACACCAGCAAACTGCGAATGGACATCGTAAACTCCGGGAAAGACGAGTATTTCCCTTAAGTATAGACGGAGGGCACTTGCGAGGGGAAAGAGAACTCAAAATCATCAGCTCAGCTCTGGACCTGTGTCCAGAGAGCCGGCCGACCACACAGTGGTCGGCGAGTTCTGCTTTAGTAGAGGGCGGCTTTTTGCAGTGCTAAATCAACAGCCTCAGCGGCATTCAAGTGACGTCCACTGGTGCAGACCGATTTCAGTTCGGACTTTGCAGGACCGGCTTGCAATAAAATCTCTTTCACTTCCACGGCCGTGAGATGTGGAGCCAAACTCCACACTTGAGCCGCGATGCCCGCTACAACCGGTGCGGCCATGCTGGTGCCAGTCATGCCCATGAACAGTCCGTTTTTAGGATTTTCATAGGCGGCTGAGATCATGGGATCGTTCGGCGCCAAGCCTCCGGGCGCGACCACATCGACGCCGATTTTTCCGAAGTTCGAATAGGTCGACAAAACATTTTCGGCATCGAACGAGGCGACGGACACGATGTTGTCGTTCGGAAGTGCTGCGGGAAAGGTCGGGATATCATCGATGCTGTAGCCAAGTCCGGTGGACGGGTCACCGTTGCCGGCTGCGGCGACGATCAGCGCGCCTTTGCTCTCCGCATAGTCGACGGCGGCAATCAACGAGGGGTGCGCCATAGGTGCCGCGGCACCAAGGGACATGTTAATGATTTTTGCGCCACGATCCGTAGCATAGCGAATCGCCGCCGAGATGGTGGCGATGTCGCCACCGATGCTGGTCAACGCTTTGAGTGGAAGGATCTGAGCCTTCTTTGCCAAACCAAAAGGGCGACCCGCGGCGAGTCCTGCCACGTGCGTGCCGTGGCTGTCGTCGTCGTAGGGAAAAGCGTCCGAATTCACGAAATCATAACCGACGACGTCGTCGGCAAATCCGTTGTGATCATCATCCTGGCCATTGCCCGCGATTTCCTTTTGGTTGACGTAGATCGCCGAGGCCAGAGCGGGATGATTGTAGTTCACGCCAGTATCGATCACGGCGATGACCAGGCCGTCGCCCTGTGAACTCTGCCAAGAGGCTTCAGCCGACACCTGCCGCAAGTGCGAGAGTTTGCTGAGATCAAAGCTCAACTCGCGGGCGGCCGGGCCGCTATAGGGGCGATTGGCGGTGACCAAGAAGCGGGCTCCGTCCATGGCGCAGAGATCCGCATCATCTTGCACGACCAAATAAATTTGGTAGACACCCAAAGCATCGGGCGTGAAGCTAAACTGGCTTTCGTCTACAATCGTTTGGCGGTGAACTGAGGCACCGGGGCCGGCCACCAAAATCGCTTGGCGTACGGGACCTTTGCTCGATTTGCTTTGCGCGCCACTCACTTTGACGGACTGGCCGAGGTCTATTGTTTGGCCCATCAGTTTCGCCGGTTCGAGAGCTTGTAGTACCGCAGTCGGTCCGCCCGTGCCACCTTTACAGGCGTTGAGTTTGCCGAGCTTCAGGCCGTTAGGACCAGCGACAGAGAGCGTCGTCCACGGGTTGCTGCGCTGGGATTGAAGTTCGAAAAAATTGTTGTCGAGCGCGCGGCCGCGGGTTTGTGTTTGGGCCTCATCTTTGCTGACCCCGAACACCTCGTACATGCCGTGCTCTGTATTGAGGAGGCGGACTTCCGCGGCCGGGTGACGAGCGAGCAGCGCTTGGACTTCCGCGGCTTCAGCTCCTTCCAGAATTACACCGACATCGCTGGTTGCCGTCGGAGCGTGCATTCTTTGCCGCTCTTTCAGCAGATCCGATTGGCTGCATGCGATGCTGGTCAATGCGATCGATCCCACCACAAAGCGAATGATGTTCATTTGGGTTCCCCCTCCCCTTGGACAGCGAATCTGGTCGGAATTGCGAGTTTTAACAAACAAGTAGTTTTGACATCGAACATAAGTAAAGATTATCAAACGGAAATTAATTGATAGTTTTCGTATGGTTAGGCTTAGACCCAGATTGGACCTTATTTCACGAATTCACGAAATAATTTCTGACGCGGCAATTCATAAGTGTCTGTTATGAGGCAGGAGATTTTTTGCTCAGGCTCTGGTAGAAGAATTCCAGTCCCTCGCACAGGAGAATATTGACGTGAACCTTCAGCAACTCACCACCTTTTGCACGGTGCTTTCCGAGGGCAGCATGACGGCCGCTGCCGAAAAACTGTTCCTTACCCAACCGGCTGTGAGCCAACAGATCCGCAACTTAGAAGAAGAGATGGGTGTCGACCTTTTGGTGCGCGGCGTGCGCCAGGTGAAACCCACCCTACAAGGACAGATTCTTTTTGATTATGCCAAACGCATTTTGCATCTGACTCAGCAGGCGCAGGTGGCGATTCAAACGATGTCGCAAGAAGTGTCTGGGCACCTGCGAGTGGGAACGTTAAACTCGATCGGTCTTTATCTCGTATCTCCGATCATTGGCATGTTTTTAAAGCACAACTCTAAGTTGCAAATTAAACTTGTTTATGGAACGGGCGAGAAGATCATCAGCGACATGCGCAACAATCTGGTTGATGTGGTGATCTTGCCGGATCTCAAGACAGAATATGGGATTGAGTTCCCCGATTTCGAAAAGAGGTTCCTGTTCCGTGACGAACTGTGGCTGGTGGGTTCGGGCCGTGACACCACATTGCCTTCGAGCATTGAAATGAAGCACTTCAACTCCAAGCCAATCATCTCGTTCACCGATCGCTATCCGGGTTTCCGCATGGCTATCGAGCGCAAGATGCAGGAGCTGCGCATGGAGTTGCAACCCGTGTTCGAAACCGACAACGTCGGTACACTGAAACGTGTGATCGAAAGCGGTTTGGGTTGGGGCTTCTTGCCGTCGCACGCGATTCGCAAGCAGGTGCGGGCGGGCCGCATGGTGCAAGTGCAGGTCGACGACCTGAAGTATATGACCAATGTGAATCTGTACTTCCGCCGTGAGCAGAAGTCGAGCGAGCTTTACGAGACGTTCTTCAAAGCTCTGCAGCAGCAATCGCTCGGCGGGTAGTCAACATCGCGGCGACACGCCGCGGAACTATTGCGCATTCTCATCTTGCGATCACTTGGCTGCCGCCGTTGACGCTTGGGGTGGAGCTTTCTAATTTCAGCTCCACTCGGAGATATCCTTTTGCAAACCGCTCTCACTGTCCTCGTTCTCGCGATGGTGTTTTCTTCTTCAAGCCATGCTGCTGACTTCGCGGTTAAGCAACGCTACTCGGGTGTGTTTGAGGTCCGCGATTTCGATCAGTTCATCACCAATGACGATACGCCTATGCGCCGGCGCACCATAGATATCAAAAGTGTCGAAGCCAAGCTCGACATCGAGATCAATCCCAAAAGCAAATTTGAGCTTGAGCTTGAAGTCGAACATGGCGGGGCGGGAACGGCCATGGAGTATGAGCAAGATGAGTTCGGCGAATTTGAAAGTGAGATAGAAAAGGGCGGCGAAGTCGAGTTGGAGGAAGCCTACTATTTGCGTCGGTTGACGGAAAGCACCGATCTGGTGATCGGTCTCGCTCCCGTTTATATGGGATTTTCGGCCATTCAGCGCAAGCCCCTAATGTATTCGGCCGCTCATGCCGGCCATTTGGAAGCGCGGATGATTCCCGAGGATTGGACTGAGCCCGGTGTGCAGGTGCGCCAGCGTTGGGGCGACATCACAGTGCGCGCTGGAATTGTTGCCGGACTTAACTCGGAGTTTTTTCGCACGTACAGCTGGGTTGGCGGCGGTAAGCAGCGTCAGTTTGAGACTATGAATTTTGATGAACCTGCGATGATCGCCTCCGTCGAGTACGGCAATGTGGCTCATGGGCATGGTATGGCCTTGGCCTACTACAACGGTGGATCGCAAAAGCAGCGCTACAAGCGCAATCGCTTAGCCAAACAAGCCGACGTTCAGCTGTTCAACGCCATGATGAATTGGCGACTGTGGCGTCTGGCTTTAAAAGCGGAAGCTATTTACGGCGAGCTTGAAAACGCGGATGAGGTGAGTAAGCGCAACAACAACCTGCCCGGTATGGCGGGGGCCGGTGGATTCAATAATGTGGGCTCACGGGCTATGTTGCAGTCGGTTCAGTTGGACTATGACGTGATCGACTCGACCTCGCTGTTTTTGCGCTGGGGTTATGTCAACACCTTCTACGGCGTGACCGGAAACGTGTTCGCCGATCCTCGCTATGACGTGCGCCAGAACGGCTGGGGAATAGCGCACAGGTGGGACGACATTTGCGCCGTAAAACTGGAGTGGTACCGCGAATGGACGAAGCTGGCGGGCATGCCCGACACCACGACGTACGCACTCCAGTTCGCTTTTGATACGGGAAGTTTTTAACTTTAGGGGGTAAATATGAAACTGTCTTCTCTTGTTTTGGCGGCAACCGCTGTGTTCAGTCTGCACGCCAATGCCGGTCCGAACGCCTCTGTGATTTCACATGTGGCAAACAATGTGATTTTGAAAACCTACACCGATCTGGCGCAAGCCACGAGTGATTTGCACAGCAAGACGCTGGAGTTGGCGGCGCAGCCCACGCAAGAGAATCTCGACGGAGCTCAGCAGGCTTGGCGCGCGGCGCGCGTTCCGTGGGAATCCTCCGAAGCTTTTTTATTCGGTCCCGTCTCGGCTCTCGCCATCGATCCCACGCTGGACACTTGGCCACTAAATAAAAGAGATTTAGACGCGGTATTGGGATCGGGTCGCTCTTTGACGGTGGATTTCGTGCGCGGCCTGGGCGTGAACCTGCAGGGCTTCCACACCGTCGAATATCTTTTGTTTGGAAACGGCGAAACCAGCAACACGAAAAAGGTCAGTGAATTGAATGGACGCCAACTGGAGTACCTGATGGCTACAACGGCTTTGCTTGCCGAACACGCGGGCGCGCTCGCACACGCGTGGACGACCAATGCCGATCCGGATAAACCGGGAATGCCAGGCTTTATCACCTTTATCAGCGCTCCTGGCCCGCGCAATCCATACTACAATTCAGAGCAATCGGTCCTGTTGGAGCTGGGTCATGGCATGATTGCCATCGTCGATGAAGTCGGCAACGGCAAGATCGCCGATCCCTTCGGGGGCGATATTGGCTCGGCCAATGCGTCTTTGGTGGAGTCGCCCTTTTCATGGAATTCGCTCACGGACTTCACCAATAACATCCGCAGCGCTTTAAATGTTTACACCGGCGACTATGGAACTACCTCGGGTCCTGGTTTGCGCGAGGTCGTTCGTCGCAGCAATCCGGCTTTGGCCGCTCAAATCGAGCAGCGTTTGCATCAGGCGATGCAGAAGATCCAAGATATCGGTGGCCCTGAGAAGATGGATTTCCGTCAGGCCATTTTCAACCCAGCTGCCCGTGTGCGTATCGAAGCGGCCATGGCAGACTTGGCCGAATTAAAGACCTTACTTGAACGGCGCATGATTCCTATTTTAGACAATCAAGACTGATGTTCGCGCTGATATTTCTTGTAGCCTCGGCTTGGGCGGCGACGCCGGATTATTCCGGCGTTTTGCGCTTGGGAGGTGACACCACTGTGGTTTTGAAAGTGCCGACGGTGCAAGCCTTTCGCAATCCTGCGCAAAACCTCAGTGATGAATTGGTGCAGCGGCATTTTCGGGGGGATCGTCTTTTCGAAGCCAAGTTTTCCGACGATCCGGATCGGCCTGACTACGGTTTAGGGCCCGTGTTCAATCATATCAGTTGTTTGGCCTGTCACATCTTGGACGGACGTGGGGCATTGCCGGTGATGGGAGATGGTTCCCAGTGGGTGAAATTAGGATCGAGCGCCTCTGTGTTTCTGCGCATCAGTTCGGAAGCGGAGCCTTCTCGCTTTGATGCCTCGGACAATTGGGGAGCTCCGCGACCAGTCACTGGCTTTGGGAATCAGCTCTTTCATCTCGGCAGCTTTGGCGTGCGTGACGATCTACCCGGCACGGGACAAGCGGAAGTCTACGCCATGTTGGAGTGGAGCACGTTTCGATACCCTGACGGCCGCGAAGTGCGGTTGCGTAGACCAGTTTTCAAATTTCAGAATCCCTATGACAGCGCCACTACCAATCATTTGAATGGCAAAGATGTGCGTTTCGGTCCGCGCATGACACCGCCAATGATTGGTCTTGGCTTGCTCGAGGCCATCCCTCAGCAGGACATTTTGGATTTGGCGCTGCGTGATTTGAGCGCCTGGGGAATTTCCGGCCATCCCAATTGGGTGCTCGATCGGGCCAAACAGCTGAGCGGTGATCCCTATCCTGTCAGCTTGGGTCGCTTTGGATTGAAGGCCAACACCCCGAGCGTTTTGCATCAGACGGCTGGCGCCCTTCAGAACGATATGGGGGTAACCAACCCTTTGTTTCCGAGCGAGAGTATTTCCGGCACACCGCTATTTGACGCCTTTAAGGAGCGCTGGCGGCCAAGTCTCGAAGCGAGCCAAGAGACGTTGGATCTTTTGGTGTTCTACTCCCAAACGCTCGCGGTCCCTTCACGTCGGGATATTGAAAAACCGCTCGTGCGGGCGGGTGGACGATTGTTTCATAAGGTGGGATGCGCCAATTGCCATCATCCGAGCTTCGTCACGGGGGCACATGCTTTAGCGCCGCTCTCGCGGCAAACGATCTATCCCTTCACAGATATGCTTTTGCACGACATGGGTGAAGGTTTAGCCGACGGGCGTTCTGATTTTCACGCCAGTGGGCGCGAGTGGAAGACCCGCGCTTTGTGGGGCGTGGGGCTTACGCAGATCGTGAATCCTCGCGCCGGGTTCCTACACGACGGGCGCGCCTCCACTTTGGAAGAAGCGATTTTGTGGCACGGCGGAGAAGCCGAGACGTCACGTCAGCGTTTTGCGGAGCTGAGTGGAGCTGAAAGAGATTCTTTATTGGAGTTTTTAAAGTCGCTATGACCGCTATAAAATCGAAGTGTAGGGAATATCGAGGCGCGAGGCGACGACCCGCACGATTTCCGCCGCGGTTTCTTCCAAAGCGCGGTCGGTCACGTCGAAGACCGGCCAACGGCGATTGGCTTTGAACAGCTGCGAGACGTATTCGATTTCCTGTTGAATATGACCCATGTTGGCGTATTCGCCGCCGGGATCTTGGCCAAATTTCTCCAAACGTTTTTTACGAATGCGTGTGAGGGACTCGGGGTCGATGGTTAAGCCGACGATGCGGCGCTGATCGATTTTGAACAGCTCCGGCGGCAACGGCGTATTGAGCACCACCGGAATGTTGGCGACCTTCCAGCCTTTATGACTTAAAAAGATCGAGAGCGGTGTCTTGGACGTGCGGCTGATGCCGACCAAAACGATATCGGCTTGATCTAAGTGCGTGAGCGTTTTGCCGTCATCGTGCTTCACTGTGAACTCGATAGCTTCAATGCGCTTGAAATACTGATCGTCGACGGCACGCAGTAGTCCCACGGTATGAGTGTCACTGGAGTTGATGCCGAAGTAGGTGTCTAAAGCGGCGAGCATTGGTCCCATCAGGTCGACGGCGGCAAGTCCGCGCTGAGCTGCGGTTTCAACCACCTTGCGGCTCATCTGCGGACTGACCATGGTGAACACGATCAAACCTTTTCTATTGTATACGTCTTCGATCAGCGAATCGATTTGCTCTTCCGTGCGCACATTCTTGCAGCGGACGATGTTGATGTCTTGCGAGGCGTATTGAACTAAGGCAGCGCGGATCATCGTGGCGGCGGTTTCACCTGTTCCATCGCTCAAAATGAAGATCGTGGCCTGACCTTGAGAATCCATAGCCGCCTAACTTAGTAGATAAAGCACTTATTGACCAGGGTGTGGGCTTGCGCCACGTGATCCACAGCCCAGGGCGCGGCCAAAGAGCTCAGCACCACGTAGGCCGTCGAAGGGGTCGGGCGGAACAGATAGGCTTGCGTGCCGGCCGCGCCAATCAGAAACTCCATACCTACAGTATTCAGGGCCCGCTCGGCCTCAGCGCGATGCACTTGCAGAGGGGTGATCTCAGGCACTAAACCTACGGCCCGCACTTGATCCTTTAAATCCAAGTGAAACGTGCTGCCGCGCCAAAACAGATCGGTGACCCACCAATTGGAGTCCTCGGCATTCGGTCCGCGCTGAAGCAAAAGACCCGAGTCGAAAAATGGAGCCAATGCAGTCAGCACTTGCAAAGGCAGCTTGGGGTCGTTGGGTTCTGTCACTAGCAGGCTTTCGACTTCGCCGAGGCCTGTCTGCGCGGAGAAGCCGCGGGCTTTTTCGCGCACTTCCATATTCTCGTCTTCAACAAAGCTTTCGATATGCGCCAACACGAAGCGCACGCGCTCCAAGCTCCAGCGGGTGATCTTGTCTTTGATAAGCTCATTCATGGTGTGGACTCCAGATCGGTCGAGAAATGAACATCGAAGGCTGCCTTCTTCCAAGTTTTCTCAGCCTCTTTGACCGAGACCCCGGTTGGCAAAAATACGCGGATATCGCGGGCCTGTAGCTTTTCGGCCGTGTCGCGAGCACTTCCTAGCCACTCGCGCAGGGAGTCGGCGCCCTCGAGCACCAGGCATTTCGCGGCCGGAACTTTGCCGGCACACGAGATCAGCAGAGCACCTTCACCCTCTTTATGCGCACCCACTGGAACGCCGTACTCTTCAGCCACACGATAGGTTTCGGCAGGCAGGTGCAGGCCACCGTAGGCTAAGCCTTTGCACATTTGCCAGTTGAAATACCAATCCAAATGCGTGAACCAGCGCGAATAGCGCGGAGTAGGAATGACCCAGAGATCGGTCGCGGCGACCATGGCTTCAAGCTGAAGCTTGTCTGACATGAAAATTATTGTTTCACGATCTGATCGAGAATGCCATTCACAAATGCGGCCGAATCCACAGTGCCGAATTTTTTGGAAATCTCCACCGCTTCATTGATAGCTACCGCCGGCGGGGTGGTGTTTTCGGTCGGCGCAAACTTCATCTCGTAGACGGCCAGGCGCATAATGTTCAGATCCACTAACGCCATACGTTTGAGCGTCCAATGGGCGCTGCTCTTGGAAATCAGCGCGTCGATATCCTTCGCGGACTTCTCGACGCCTTCGAGCATTTCTAAAGCGTAAGACCACACTTCGGGAGACGCTTCAAAACTGCGGCGGAAGTTCTCCAGGCCGGCGTGAACAGTTTGTTGCGGTGAAAATTCCTGTTGGAATAAAACCTGTAGGGCCAGCTCGCGGCTAAGACGACGGGTGCCGGTCATAGATCGGCTCCTTGCTGTTCCTGGGCGGCTTTTTCGGCTTCAAGACTTTGCATAAACTCATTCACGTCTTTAAACGATTTGTACACACTGGCAAAACGCACATAGGCCACGTCATCCAGCTCCTTCAATTCCTTAACAACAGCTTGGCCCACTTTTTTAGCGGCCAATTCGCGGTCGGGAGAATTCTGCACCCAGCGCGAGATGCGATTCACCAGACTCTCAATCTGCCCGACACTCACCGGGCGTTTTTTGCACGCGATCTGAATGCCCCGACGCAGTTTCTCTTTCGAAAAGGGCTCGCGTCGCCCATCTTTTTTAATCACATGCGGGTAGTACACCAAGAGCGTCTCGACGGTCGAAAAACGCAGCTTGCACGCCAGGCATTCCCGGCGGCGGCGGATTTCTTCCTCGCGGTCCCGAGTTTCCAGGACCCGATGCTCAAGGTGGCCACATTGTGGGCATTTCATGGGACACATTTTGTATAAGAAGTCGGCAGCGATGTCACGATGCAAAAGAGTCGACTTTTACTCTTTCGAACCATAGCTTTAACTAGTTTGGGGAGGTTCTTCATGATGCGCATTTTGGCCTGTGTTTTCGCTCTCGTTTCGGCACCTGTTTGGGCGCAAATGGTCGAAGTGACCGAGGATCCAGCCCCGCAGACCGGTAAAGAGAAGGCTGGCGGCTATTTTCAAGATCGCAAAGCCGCCAAACCGACCGCCGTCGCTTCTGACAGCTCCTCTGACGCCGGCTCCGCCCCCCGCTATTTGGCCCTCCGGGTGGGAACCTATTTCACGGGTGAGGGTTATGGCTGGGGCCACGGTGATCAGAGCAATATTGGCAAACTGAACGCCGGGCTGGATTATCGCATCGGTGAATGGATCAATTCGGCCGATCTGGCCATGCGTATCGATTACACGAATTTTTCTTTGGATGAGGGCAGTGCCCGCAAACTGTCGATTGGTGCGATTGTTACTTTTCCCGATGCCAACAGCCGCTTTCCGCTTTATTTTGGCGCCGGACTTGGTGCGGGTTTCTTCTTAAAGCAGATCCGTAAAGAGTCCGCCGTAGCGCTGGATTACTCGCTGATCGCCGGTGCTCGCTTCTTAAACGTGATCGATCAGGTAGGATTCTTAGTGGAAACCGGGATGAAAAATCATCTGCACCTGTTTAGCGACGGACAGTTCAACGGGATTTATATTAACGTTGGAACCGTCTTCGCGTTCTGATGCGCCAAATGCACGCGCCCGTTTGCGAGGGCCTCTTACGCGCCCTTAGCGATATTTTTGTTGGCGGTTATCCCGCTGACAAGGTGATTCAACGACAGCTGAAGTTCAATAAACGTTGGGGCAGTCACGATCGTCGGATTGTGGCCGAAGGGGTTTACGATATCGTGCGCTGGTGGCGCCGGTTGCTGTTTGCCTGCGGCTATGAGTGGCCGGTGGAAGATCGCTGGAGCGATCCCTCGGTTTTTCCGGCGGTGCTTCAAGCCTGGTGTCTATTGAACGAAGTCGAGCTGGGCAAGAATATCCCACGCCTCGCTTTACCTGACGTGCGGGCTCGCTTTCATGATCCCCAGTTGCCGCGCGCGGTGCGGGAGTCGGTTCCCGATTGGTTGGATCAGTGGGGCTACGCTCAGCTGCAAGAGCGCTGGGGGAGCGTATTGCCGGTACTCAACACCAGTGCTCCCGTGTACCTGCGCGCCAATCGCCTGAAGACTACGCCCGAGAAGCTCGTGCGCGATTTGGCGCGTGAAAAAATCGAAGCTACGCTGGTGGACGGCGATGCGGTGAAGCTGAAAAATCGCGCCAATGTGTGGCTGACCCGCATATTTAAAGACGGGCATTTTGAAGTGCAAGACTGGAGTTCGCAGCAGGCCGCACTGGCGCTGGCGCCGCAAGCCGGTGAGCGCGTGATCGATGCTTGTGCCGGTGCCGGTGGTAAGAGCCTGCATATGGCGGCCTTGATGGGCAATAAAGGCCGCATTATTGCCATGGATGTGGGAGAGAAAAAGCTCGAGCAACTGCGTGAACGTGCCAAACGCGGTGGAGCTTCTTGTATCGAAGCCCGACTGATCGACAGCACCAAGGTGATCAAGCGCCAAGCGGAGAGTGCGGATCGCTTGTTGTTGGATGTGCCGTGCACCGGTCTCGGAGTTTTGCGCCGCAATCCGGATAGCAAATGGAAGCTTTCATTGGCCGATGTGGCCCAGGTTAAGAAACTACAGACGGATATTTTGGCCGGCTATCCGCAGATGTTGAAACCCGGCGGCCGCTTGGTGTATGCCACCTGCTCGATCGCGCCTGAGGAAAATGGGGAACAGGTACGGGCTTTTTTGTCGCGTAATGAGACGGCCTACCAGCTCGAAAAAGAAGAGACCTATTGGCCGCAAACCGGCGGCCACGACGGCTTCTACGTCGCCGTTATAAGTAAACAGTCCTAATTTGAGATCGTCAGCGAAAATTTTAGAGCGTGTGACGCTTCTTCAGTACACTGAGAAAGATGCGTCTATCGAGGAACGTTTCTATTCTTAGCATCCTAAGCCTGACTGTCGTCACGCTTTCCCAGTTTCAAAACTGCGCTCCCGTGCAACCTGCTATGCAGGCTTCGAGTTCCAGCTCGGATGCGCGTTTGATCGATGAATTCAATAAGGCGCAAGTGCAATTTGCCACCTCTGAAGTGCAGGTGCGCGAAGATGTTCCTGCCGTCGATATCAATGGATTATGTAGTCGCAGTCACAATGGCGCTCAGTTGCGCTGGACGCTTTGGGCTACCAGCGGAGACGTGGTTGCGCGCGGTGAAAGTCGGTGTGCCAGTGGGGGCTTTAATGCCCATGTTGGTGGTTTAGAGCAAGTGGTGTGTGGAACCAGTTATCAGCTGGTGGTGGACGGCGATTGGGGCGGTTCTGCTTCAGTTAGCTTTGCGCAACGTTGCCAACCTTTGGCGATGGAGAGCGTGGGCGCCGTCGAAGGTAGTCCCTACGGTACAGAATGCGCCTTGGAGTATGTCCCCTCGGGAGAAAGTCAATCGCCTTGCAAGCAAGTTTGCTATCGGGGCAACGTCCTGATGAGCGAAATGCCTGTTGAGGCAGCACGTTGCTCGGGTATGGCGGCCCGCTTAGCTGGTCCATAGACTGGTCTTGTTGACCCCTCTGCAAAACACTTCGAATATATTAGAGTGAATCTCGAGCGCTTTCTCAACTATGTCACGCATCATAGCGAGTCCATCATTCAATGGCTGTTTCTGGGCATTCTTGTGCTGGCGGGGACGCTGATCGCACGTTCTTTGTTTAGGAAGGACGAGGTTTCTTCGTCTTCCTCTAGCAGCAGCGCCGGCGCCACTGCCGGTGCCGGTGCGAGCCCCGAACTGCAAGCTGTTCTCGACAAAATCATGGCCCAGACCGCAAAACTTGAAGGCGTGTCGTTGAAAGACGTCGGCCCGGCCGGTGTGGCTGAAGTCGATGCGCAAGTGCAGAGCTTGAAAAAAGACCTGGCGTCGCGTGAAGAAGAGATCGCGCAGCTGAAGGCCGCAGGTCCCAGTAAAGCGGGCGAAGATGCGACGGCTCTTAGCACGCGGATTAAAGAGCTTGAAGCTAAGCTCGCTGAGTACGAGATTTTAGAAGACGATATTGCTGACCTTTCTCTTTATAAAGAAGAGAACACGCGCCTAAGGGCCGAGCTTGAGAAGGTCAAAGGCGGCGCGGTTGCAGCACCGGCCGCGGCAACGCCGGATGCCGCTCCCGCCGTTGTGGCCGAAGTGCCGACGCCGGAACCGCAAACGGGTGAAGCGATTGTCGCTGAGTTTGCACAAGCGGTGAGTAGCGAACCTGCAGCTCAGCCGGAGAGTGTGGCTGCCGAAGCGTTGACGATTCCGGATACCGGTAACCCCATGGCGGATTTTGAATCGACGGTAAAGCTTGAGCGTGAGTTGAGCGGAACTGCGGAACCAGACCCTGCGGTCGCAACAGCGGCAGAACCGGCGCCCGCCGCCTCACCTTCGCCGGCTCCCACTCCTACGCCGGCTCCCTCACCTGAAGCTCAGGCCGCCTTCGCGGCAGCTCCCACGACACCGCCTGCGTCAGCCGCTCCTGAAGCAGCGGCGGCAACGGAAGCTGACGATCTGTTTGCTGAATTCGCCAGTGAGGCTGCGCCCGAGGCGGAAGGTTCCTCGACTCTCGACACGGACAAGATGATGGAAGAGATGGCTGCCCTTGTGGGTATGGAGCCGTCCTCCGGCAATGCTTTGGAAGAATCAATCGACATCGAAAAGATGGCGATGGAAGCCAAAAAATCATGATCCTTTTGCTTTTGTGCGCCGGACTTGTGCAGTCCGCGGTCGCCGTACCCTTGGCTTCTCCAGAGAGTCTTCTGGAGCGCCCCATTGATCAGCGGGTGAAGGCCTTCGCTCAGCTTAAAGACGGTGGCCACAAGTTCCTTGGCCAAATCGCTTTCGATAAGAACGCTGCTTTGCAGACTCGCTGGCGCGCGATCACCACGATGGGGCGTTTGAATGCAGCCGCTTTTAGCAAAGAGATAGATCGTGCGTTGGTCAGTCCTGAGTGGTTCGTACGCAACGCCGCCCTGATCGCGTTGTTGAATGATGCTCGCCCGCGCGCCGTTGAGTTTTCGACAGCGTTGTTGGCGGACCGGGCACTGGTCGTGCGCACGCAGGCGGTGCGTAACATCATCGCATTGAATGCGCGGGAGGCCGAGCCGGCATTGTGGAAGGCGCTTTACGAAAAGCATAACTATAAGGGGCGCGAGAGTTTGTGGATCCGCGCTCATATGGCTGAAGCCCTTTCGCGTTTTTCAGGTCCGGGGAAAGCGAAGAACTTTGAACGCCTTCTGCTTGATCCCGATACGCGCTTACACAAGTGGGCCATCACAGGATTGGAAACAGCCACCGGTATGCGTTTAAGCGATCGCAAGGAACCAGTTGAAGTGCGGCGGCAGAAATGGCTGGCCCGTCTTGGTGTGCACGAAATCTAGAACTGGCTGACTAGGCTGTGGTTTTTAGACGGAGCGATGATCTCTTCGGGATATTTTTGATCGACGGATCTTGGCTTTCCTAAGCCTTCTTTAAATGTTGATTGTGATAGACGGCGTAGATGGCGATATGGTCCGCCAAACGCTCCCGTTTTTTAGTCGTACACCAGGTCTTTCGGATCAATCTTGCAATGTTCGCTCGCAGCATCGCGCAGGTGTGATTGAGGCTGAAGATGGGGTCGAACCTTACCTTTTTGAGTTCTCCCTGTCCTGTGACCGATCCCCGCTTCCCTATACACGTCTCATGGATGCAGCCGGGAAAAAAGGCCTTCACATCGGCGGT
>JAHBUX010000024.1 GCA_019637855.1 Bdellovibrionales bacterium | reverse complement strand
GTCGAATGGTGGGAATCCCTTTACGTAGGCGCAGAGTTAAATTCAACGGCAGCTTAAAGTTCACGGTCTCACGCCGACCATGCGAAACAGTTCCAGTTCTATTAGGACGACCAGCTCCAGAGCGCTTCCCACCCCAGCCTGTGCAGCCTGACATCTCCAGCTGTTTCGGAGCTTTCAATTTCCTCGCCATTTAAACCCGCCATTTAGCTTCATCAGGAAGCTGAACCGCATCTACAATCTGTAAGCAATCGACAAATCCGAATCAGTCTCAACAAATCAATTTCTCAAACTCATAACTTAAAAACCAAAACCGAGCTTCACCCGATTCGGGTTGTCGCCATATTTATTAGCTCTCAAATCACTCGTCAATCTTGATTTGGCATAGGAGTGATATTGACGCAAATCTCTCGTTCAACGCAGCCATGCTTCACACGAAACCTCCCCTCTCCTCTCCTCTCCTCTCGCCCGCCGCTCCACACGTCCCCACACTTCTCTCAACTACCAACACCAACCTTCACAACGTGAACTTTCGAATCGTACCCAGCGAAAAATCCACATCTCCGAGGTGCTGTGCGCGTGCTCACAGCGCCTTTCCATCCATGAGAACGCAATTCCTCGCCCATCCATGGGCTCGGAACCGTAAAATTTCGGAGATTTAATTTTAGAGAGAGATGTTAGAGAGAAAAATTGGAGAAAATATGTTCGAAGGTGTCGGGATTTTGTCGTTTGCTGCCTTGATTTTCAGAATTTATTGCCGGACTTTTTCGGGCGACAGTCGTGTGATTTTAGGGTTCAGTTATTTTTTGGGGATGGCTGAAAGAAACTCGCGCAGACGGCGGTTTACCTCGACAGGCAACTGGATCGGTAGTGCGTGAGCGGCGTTTTCGTACTCTTCGAAAACCGCGCCGGGAATGCCGTCAGCAATCATGCGGCCATATTGAGACTTGGCGATGGGATCGAACTTTCCACTCAACACCAGTGTGGGCAAACGCGCCAACTCCGGCAAACGAGGTGAAATATCGTGCCGACCGAGCGCCTTCAACTGCTTCATCAAAATAGGTGGTGAGTCGGCCAAATCGCGACCGACCAAACGACCGATCTCTTGGCTGGCCTTTTCTAAGTTGGCCATGCGCAAATGCGCGGGTGGAAAGAGCATCTCTAAAAACGCCCTACGACGCCACGAGCGCGGCCCAAGGCGCGTGCGTAACGACATCCAAATCACCCACGGTGTGGGCCGTGCGCCGTCTTTTCCGCGCGCAAATGTGCACATCAAAGTCAAACTACGCACACGCTTGCGATGGCGAATCGCTAAATCCTGCGCGATCACGCCGCCCATCGAGTGACCTACGATGTGCGCCGACTCCCATTTGAGTTCATCCATCAACGCCGCCACGTCGTCAGCCATGCGCTCAATAGAGATCGCCCCCTGATACGGAGTACTCTTACCCAAGCCACGGTTATCGAAAGTTACAGTTTGATGATCGCGACTGAACTCTTCGACCTGCGGCTCCCAGCCGCTACCCGCCACGCCAATGCCTTGAATAAAAATAATCGGGTCGCCCTGATCACCCTTCAATTCGTAGTGAATGGAAACATCCGGGCGCTTAAGAACAGGCACTAACGCAAAACCTTTTGCAAAGCGCGAATGGCCGCCTCGTTTTCTTCCTGTAAACCGACACTCATACGCAAGTAGTTGGGCATGCCATAGGGCTTCACCGGACGCAGAATCACACCCTCACGCAAAAGCTCTTGGAAAACCTCGCCCGCATCACGACCGCAGTCGAACAGCACAAAGTTGGCTTGCGAAGGCCAGTACTTCACACCCATCTTGTCGAGCTGAGCATGATAGTAATCAAGACCATCCCAGGTCACCTGCTTGATCTTTTCCAGATGTTCTTTGTCGCGTAACGAAGCCACCACCGCGACTTGCGCCAGCGAGTTAATGTTGAAGGGCTTGCGCACGCGATTAAACATGTCACAAACCTCCGGCGGCGCAATCAGCACTCCGATACGCAGAGCCGCCAAGCCAAACACTTTGCTCATCGTGCGCAACAATAAAATATTGGGATACTTCTTCTGATAGTCCTGACCGCGCGGGAAATCCTTGGCGCGAACGAACTCCACATAAGCCTCATCCAAAACTACAAACAGATCTTTGCGGCTAGCCACCGCCATAAAGGCATCAAACTCTTCAGCAGTAAAGTAGGTGCCGGTGGGATTATTCGGATTGGGCAAAAATACGAAACGAATGCTGGGGTCTTTTTCGATCAAAGCCGCCATGGCCTTCAGATCAAAACGCAAATCCGAAGTCAGAGCTGTGGTCTGTGCACGCACACGCACACTCTGAGCCGAAATCTGATAGGCACTAAACGCCCCTTGCGAGGTCAGAATCGAATCCTTCGCCGGATCACAATAGATCTGCACCAGAATATCGACGATCTCATCACTGCCATTGCCAAACATTAGATTCTGCGGCGGCACTCCGTAATAAGCGGCCACCGCCTGACGCATTTCAAAGCAAGCACCATCCGGGTAACGATTGATCTCGTCCACAGCCGCAATAACAGCATCGCGCACCATCGGCGAGGTGCCCAGTGGCGACTCGTTGCTAGCCAACTTGTAAACGTGTTTCAAACCCAACTCGCGTTTGGTTTCGGAAATCGGTTTGCCGGGTTGATACGGATGCAGCGATTGAATCTCAGGGAGTGCCTTCACGAAAAATCCTTACAGAATGCGGGCCCCGATGGCCCGGAAAGCGTCTTGCATTTCGACGATGTGATCTGAGCTGCGCGTTTCCAACAGAAACTCGATAGCCGTTTCGCTTAGACGCACACCCGCACGCACACGATCGTGCTTTACATCCAGAACGTTGGCACCCTTTTCCGCGATCACATTGGTCAGCTTCATCAAATAGCCAGGACGATCGGGCACAATGGCGGCAATCCGCACTAGACGGCCACGCTTAGACAAACCACGCTCAATCACCTTAGACACCAAGTTCAAATCGATATTGCCGCCGCTTAAAACCAGGCAGCACTTCTTACCCAAATCCCACTCGGCCTTTTCAGCTCCGGCCAGAACGACCGCGCCCGAACCTTCGACCAAAGTTTTTGCCCGCTCGAGAAAGTAAACGATGCTCTCCGCGATCTCTTCATCGCCCACGTCGATCATGTCATCGACCAGCTTGGAAATATAGCCCTCGTACATCGCTTGACTGGGCTTCTTCACAGAAATCCCATCCGCGATGGTAAGTGTGGGTGTGGGAGGTTCAACCGACTGCTTACGGAACATTTGCAACATGCCCGGCGACACATTGGAGACAACGCCATACACGCGAACTTCGGGACGTAAAGCCTTCACCGCCGTAGCCACACCCGAAATCAAACCGCCGCCGCCCACCGGGACAACAATCGACTCCACATCCGGAACCTGCTCAAGCAGCTCAAGTCCCAACGTCCCCTGCCCGGCGATGATGTGATCATCTTCGTAGGGATGCACGAAAGTGTAGCCGTGTTTTTTCTCTAGCTCTTTGGCGTATTGAAAAGACTCGTCATAAATGCGGCCCTTCAGAATCACTTCAGCGCCGTACTTTTGCGTGGCCAAAACTTTGGCCAGAGGAGCGGTCTCGGGCATCACCACATGCGACTTCGCACCTAGCTGAGTAGCGGCATAGGCCACGCCTTGCGCGTGATTGCCAGCACTGGATGCGACCACGCCACGCTTGAGTTCCTCCGGCGAGAGGCTCAACATCTTATTCAGCGAGCCACGCACCTTGAAGGAACCCGTGGTTTGTGTGTTTTCAAGTTTGAGGCACACCGAAGTGCCTAGACGATCGGAAACAGAACGCGAAGAGTTTACCGGAGTGGTTTGCACCAGTCCTTGCAAACGCTTACGCGCGGCTTGGATATCTTCGAGGCGGATTGGCATTCGGCCATATCAATCCATCTGCCAGTAGGCGGTCAAGCCTTGAATGGGGCGCCATTCTCCCTCTAAAGCGGTCGGTCGCAATCCGGCATCGTACTGCACGGGGGAGAATTGATCGTTGAAATAGTAGAACGGCGCAAACGGCTTCTTGCAACTGCTGCAATGGCGCACTTGGGAAGGAGCTTCACAAGTGGCGCCGCAAACATGGCAACGCCGATAGGCATGCGTTTTCTGCATGACTCGAACTCTTTCTACCCACACATTGATTTCCCGAAACACAGAACCGGCCAACGAGAGGGCCGCCACAGACACTCATAGAGTCGCACGAAGAGCTCCGGAACACAACATCCCCATATGAGATAAACTATTGAGATGATTTAGTATTTAACGACCATACACGGCATTTCGAAGGATTACTTGGACTTGACGCCGCAGGCGAAAAGTCATTGCACACTTGAGCAGCTCGTCTCGTTTAAAGATCGCGCTCAGTTCTGGGGCGCGCCACCGTTCACCCACACATCCACGACCGCACGATCGTTGTTGCTCAAAAGGCCGGCCGGAGGCATCGGATTCCCGGCATTGTTCATGCGGCTGCGAATGGTACTGGCTACGGCCACTGACGCCGCATAGTTGGTGAGATCCAAACTGCCCTGCCGGTTGTTGGCATTGTGACAGTTGTTGCAAGAGCGTGAGAACACTCCGGTCGTAGGATTGGCGGAATTCAAATCGGCGAAGGTCACGCGTGTCGGAATATTTCCTCCGCCCCCACCGCCCCCGCCTCCAGGAGTGGGAGTGACCGGCTGCCCGTCCGCGTCCAAAATAGATGTGAATCGGAAGGCGAACTGATCTGTGTTAGCCACACTCAAACTCGCCGTCGGCGCTGCCGCAAATGCGGCCCCTGGCGCGATGTTCACACCGGTCGTCGAATTCACCACCACATCCAGCAACGAATAGGCAGTCATATAAGTGTAGTTGGATCCATTCAAGTTCATCGAAAGCCC
The DNA here is from genome assembly GCA_019637855.1 of Bdellovibrionales bacterium. Lineage (GTDB taxonomy): Bacteria > Bdellovibrionota > Bdellovibrionia > Bdellovibrionales > UBA1609 > JALHOQ01. The sequence continues at coordinate 27,384 of JAHBUX010000024.1, read as the reverse complement.
TGTGATCCGATAGGTCGGCGTGGTGCCGTTGGCTGTCTTCACTGTCACCGTCGGGTTACGGAACTGATAACCGATCGCGGCCGGCGGCTGGCGCGTGTTGTCCATAAAGCGCCGCACTTCCAAAGTGATGGTCATATGCACTTTGTTTTGCGCGTCGGTATCCGCCAACTCTGTATCTAGATCAAAAGAGATCCGCGGCCAGGCTGTCGCCGCATTGTCACCGGGAGTGGTGGTGTACACGTTCGCCGGAGCGGCTTTGTTGATCGTTATCACTTCACCGCCCGTGCCACTACATGCACGCGCTGCCGCTTCGGCCGCGTCCCAAGCGGCTTTGGCACCATCAACTACGGACTGATTCTGCGCGCCGGTGTGTGGTGGCTTGTGATTGGGATTGAGCATATTGGCTTGCACACGGGTGCGTCCCGTTGTGCTGAAAGCTTCGAAAGCTTTGTTAAAATCCGCGCTGGCAAAAGCACGAGAAGGCCCCGCCTCGCCGCCGGAGGCATGACAAGGAATACAGTTGCGAGTGGCATCGCCGCTTCGAAACACATTGTAATAGGTGGACATGTAGGCGTTCTTGAGAATGGCGTCACAAGCCTTACCGAAACTGCTGAAATCGTTCGAGGCCGCACCCATGTGTTTGGCGTCCAAACTGCAGTTCTGGTAAACCACCAGCAACGCCGCCAGCCCGATGCCGAGCAAGATTTTTCTCATCGCACGAACTCCCTACGTACAGCCTAGACTCTTAAAACGCCTTCTAAAACCGCGCCGCTGAGCGGAGCGCTCGTCGGAATGACTCGATTGAACAAATCCATACGACCGGCAAACTTCATATAGTTGGCAAACACGGCCTGTGCCGCTTGCGCCGGATCCGAGCCTACGAAAGTGCTATCGTTCGCCACCTGACCATTAGTGAAATTGCCGATCTGTAAGCCCGATGTTTGCGGGCGCGCGGCCGGATCAAACATAAAGAACAAGGCTAAGCCGCCGGTGCCGCGATCGCTCACCCAGTTGGCTCCCGGGTTCGCACTGTCGTTGGAGGTCACTGAACCGTCCGACGTCACGTAAACAAATATTTTTTGTCCCATCGCTTTGGCGCTCTCCAAAATGCGGCCCACGGCCGTACCCGCCGCAGTGTCGCGGGTGTTGCCGGTGTTACGCGAGCCATCGTGGTAGTCGTAGCCACCCATCTGCAGATTCACAACGCCACCATTTCCAGCCAACGAGTGATACACCATATTTGCAAACACATTGGCTTCATTGTTGGCGGCTGTATTGGCATTCACGCCCCACACGGTTTGAAGGGCCGCGGGCAAGGCTGGTGCACCGCCGGCCGCGATCAACTCATTATTTTTCAATCCGGCGCAGTCGATCAAGTTTTGCACTTGAGCAGTGCTGCTCAATGAGTTCAGCTTTGCCGCTTGCGCGGTACTGAGCGAAGACACCAGACGCGAGATCTGAGCCTTTTGCGCTGTCGAAAGATTGCGCAAAGCCGCGGTGTAACCAATCGAGTTGTTAATCGAAGTCACGCTGCTCACCACCAACGGCGTAGGTGGCGAAATCACCGCTGACTTATTGCTCAAGCCGTTCGGAGTTCTCTCTGTTCCCATATTGGGCAACATCGAGCCGACTAAACCCGCTTTAAAAACCATCCCGGAAGCATCAAACGGATTTTCTGACGAATCATCGCGTGACTGCACACACACGCCGATCACCGAAGTGTTGGCGAGCGCTGTGGGGGCTCCGGCTTGCAGGCCGTTCAAAAAACCCGAGCCTTGCAGAAATGGCCCCATTCCATTCCACGGCATCACCGTGTTGTTGGTGACCAGGTTGGCCGCCGTCCCACCACCGATCTTGCTATAAGAAGGCAGCAGTTGATTGCCCGCATCGCGCGGTAAGAAGTTGGCGTTCAAACCGGCGCCACCGGCAAGATTTAATGTGATAAACGAAGGTAAAATTCCTGAACTGGTCGGGCAATTGGTGGCGGCATGGGCACCAAACGGTGTTCCCAACAACCCCAGGGCCCCGGGCACAAAGGCCGAAACCGCGAAGGGCAGCAAACCGGAAGCGAGAAACTCACGGCGCGAGACAGGTTTGCTGTGTCCAGTCTTCGCCCACATCGGCATTTCTTTTTTAACAACCTTACCCATTTATTCCCCCAACAGCCTTCATCTTAATAATTGTAAGTGTCGAACGCGGCCAACATACCCGTGCATGCCGCGAGATACAGATTGCGAGTTCCCGCCGCGGCCGTTCCCGCGCCCGCGCTGAACTCCGTATAGAAACTATTGAGCAGCTTGCTTTCTTCCGACGATGGAGCCCGTCCCCAGAAGGAGGTCGCCATCATTCCCACCGCCGCATCAAAGGCGGCCGGCGTGTTCTGCGCCGCCGAACGCGCGAAATCCACTTGTCCGAAGAAACGACGGCTGGCCGCCGGTAGTGCGATCTCTTTGGCCAGCAAGCCATTGCACATTTCACCCGCTAAAGACGTGGCGGCCATCTGCAAGGGCGCATTGACGTTGGTCAACCGATCGGTCGTGGCCAATGTGGCCGAACGCAGATCATATTCATTCTGCTGTGCGGTCGTGGCCGCGCCTTCTTGGCCGGTCACATTCAAAAAGGTCTTATAAGTTTGACGCGAAGTCATCAGCGAGTACGGCGAGACCTTAGGAGCCGCAAACACATCAAAAGAGCTGAATGAAAAGCCATGACCTTTCGGCGCCTGGAACATGCTCGGCGCACAGTTAAAACTCAGAGTCGAAAGTCCCGCCATCGCGGCCAGGATCAGCGAAATGCGTTTCCATTTCATATTGAGCTTCTTCATAACCCGCCCTCCTACAACCGGCAGCGCGGGTGAACCGCGACGGCCTGAAAGAGTTTTTTGAGATTGTAGGAGTTCTGCTCGAACTCCATACCGAGGCTGGCAAAGAGTGCGTCTTTGTCACTGTCACTCAAATCATGTTTACAGATTTGGTCAAATACACGTTTGGCGAAGCAGCGGCTGAACTGTGCCGAGTTGGCGATCAAGCGGCCAAAGGTGTGAACGCCGCCGGTCGCGCTCGCTAATGGCGAAGAGTCCGGCGCCAAACCGCGCCAGCCGAAACGAGTGGCGTTCACGCCGCGGACCGCGTTGTTGATAAAAGAATCGTCACGCAGGATGTAGCCGCCACTGTACTGAACAAAGTCCGGGCGATTCATTTTGAACATCACTCCAGCCGCATTGTCATTGGCATTGTTATCGATACGCGGTTGGAAGTTGCCAGCGGTAACGCCGTTACCCACATAGATGGCGCCACCGGGCGTTTGTGCGGCATTGCTCAAAGTCGGAACATAGTCCCACTTCGAGAAAGCGCCGCGAAAGCCGTCCATAACCGTGTGACAGCCCTTGCAGTTCGCTTGGAACTTCAGCGGATCGCCACCAGGAGAGCGCTCGATATCCCGACCGATGCGTACATCCGGCGCCCCCGTATCGGCCATACCGATCATCTCGGTGCACATGAATTCGCGGAAGGTGTATTCGACCAAACGACGATTGGTTCCGGCTACAGCATGCGCCGCTAAGAACGCATGTGAGGTGAGAATCCCCGCCGGGTCCGGATTGGCGATCGACGTGGTGGCGCTGGTGGGAATCTGCTGACCTTCTACGCGAAGCAAAGTCGCGCCCACATCGAGGTTTGAACGCTCGAGAGCATTGTAATGCAAGTTGCTCAATAAAATATCGGTGAGCAGATTGTTGGGAATCACCGGCGTGACCGCAGCGATCTTCGCAGGGTCAGCGGTATAATAGAAATTGCCATGTAGGAGCTCACGCGCATCGGACTCATCGCGAGTCACGCCGATAATGCCGGCAGCGAAATCGTTCAACGGGATAGCCACCGTCTCTTCGCGGGTGGACATTTGCGCGGCCATCTCTTTGACGGTGACACTTAGAAACTGCGGCTGTTGCGTGGCCAGAGCGGCGGCGCCTTTTTTATCACCATTAGTGATCAACGTCGCCATTTGCGCGGCGACTGGTGAATCAGCCGGATTGCGAACGCCAGTCAGGCGATTCAGGATCCAAAGGGCTTCATCTTGTGGAGATCTATCTTGCGCGAAGGACTGCGCGGCGGAAAAAATGCACAGCAGTGCGACAACAGCTTTCATTTCCAGTTCCCCCAAACCACTTTTTGACCCCAGAAATTGTCCCGCATACGTGAGGATAGAGAAACGTACCGCTAACTAACTCAATACTTCGAACACCCTAAAATCATCTTAAGAGTAATTCGCGCTTTTCACATCTGGATTCGCGACAATTCGACGATTTACTGGTCACCTCATCCTTCGCCTCGTTTAAGAGTGGTGACCGTGACATTTTGATTCGATATGAGACAATCAGAATGAGACAGTTTTTATTTACCACTAATCACTCGTCCAGAGTCTAGCCAGCGAGAAGCAATAGGTATGGTTGACCGGCTTTTTGTGTTTATCCTCCTGCTTGGCCTTTCGATATCGGCCAAGGCCCAGTACTTAGCGCAATGTCAAAGTGCCGCGCAAAGCTCCGACTCCCAATGTAAAGGGGCAGTGGCTGGCGTGGCTTCTACGGATGCGGCCAGATCTGCCGCCACCGGCGCCGCTTCCGGTGCCAACATCAATACCAACTCGGGTTCGCTGCAACGAGATATCGCCTCCCAACGCTCGGCCATTAACAACGCCCGCACCACCTGTGCCGCGGCCAAGAAGTCCTGTACGCAAAGTTGTGATCAAGCACAGAAGAGCGCGCAAGCTGCATCGGCCAAAAACCCCCAGGCCGCACGCGAGGCTCAGCAAATTCCCGGCGTAAAACGCAGCAAGTGCGAACAGCCCATCGATGCAGAACTGACACGACTCACTCAGGCCGATGGCAACCTGGCGCAAGACGGACAAGACACGAACAAAACGAAAGATGCCTCGCAAAACGGGGCCGGTGCTCCAATGCAAACACCGCAGCAACAGCAGAAGGACAAAGGCGACCAGACATCGGAGGCGACGCCGACGACCGCTCAAAGCGGCAGTAGTTTGAATTGCTCAGCCAATGGTTCGGAGAGGTTTTCAGACTGCAATGGTGACTACGTCGCGCGCTGTGCAACGTCTCAGGGAGACTCACGTTGTATCGCCTTTGCCGACCGCTACTGCGCCTTGAACAGCACCAGCGCCGTAAGCGACAGTGGTGCCGTGCAGGCAAAAACCAATTTGGTGATCGACAAACGCGGTGAAGGTTTGGGTTCGGCCTTCTGCCAAGACGCTGTGGCCTATCGCTTCTGTCAATCCAGCGGCCGCGCTGGATGCCCGAGTTGCGTGCGCCTCAATGCCGCGTCCACTTGCACCGGTGTGAATTGCTTATCTGAGAACTCGGCCGAGATGTTAAACCGCGCACGCGAGAGCTGCCCGACCGATCCCGTTTTCTTGACCGCCAGCAAACCCGCCGGAACTGACGCACAAGTGTCTACTGGCTACTCGCCCCAATCCGCGTCTGAAGCCGCCGATGCCTCTAGATCCGCAAGCACCGCGGTCAGCACGTTGGGCTATGGCGCCTCCACCGGCGGCGGTAGTTTCGGCGGTAGCGGCGCCACTGGCAGCGGGGTTGCCAGCGGCCTTAATGGGACTCGTGAAGGTGTGTCTCGTGGAGTCGCCACAAAGGCAGGAAGTCTAGGCGGTTTTGGTAGTGGCGGTGGCGGCACAAACGACGGTGACGGCGGATCTGACAGCAGCGGAGAATCCGCAGGCGCCTTTAATCCGGCAAGTTTTGACGCCAAAAAGCCCATGCCGGCCGAAGCGATCGAAGGCCATCCGGGAAAAGACGTCTCAAACTCCTTCGGACCGTCGATTTTTTCCATCGGCGCGACGGCCTACAAGAACTATTGCAGCAAAAGAGCGATCAAAGGTTGCGGTCGTTAGACTCAACTACGAACGGTCTGCGAATTGCGATAGATCTTCAAAAGATCATCCACAGCCAATGAGGCACCACCAATCAAAAAGCCATTCACGTTGTTCAACGCCGCCAGCGAAGCCGAGTTCTCCGCCTTCACGCTGCCACCATAAAGAATGGGAATGCGATCGGAGGTCATTGCACTCCACTCTTTCAAAGCTTTGCGTAAAATGCCGTGTGCTTCTTCCACCTGTTCGGGCGTGGCCACCTGGCCAGTGCCGATGGCCCACACAGGCTCATAGGCCAACCAAATTGGTTTAGACGGATCGGCCGAAGCTAAAGCCAAACGAGTTTGGCGCACGATGACTTCTTGAGTGCGATTCCAACGGCGATCATCTTGCGTCTCTCCCACACACACTATGGGAATCATACCGAGGTTCTGGAGGGCCGCCGTCTTCTTAGCCAACATATCATCTGGTTCCGCAAAGATCTGCCGGCGTTCGCTATGGCCCACCAAACAGAACTTTGCCCCCATCTCCTTCATCAAGGATGGCGAGCTCTCGCCAGTGAAGGCGCCCGAGTTTTCAAAATAACAATTCTGACCACCCCAAGCCACGCCGGAACCTTTCAGTCCTTGTGCCACTTCATAGGCGATCAAAGCAGTGGGAAGCAGTACCAGGTGTTTTTGTTCCTCGGCAGTCGCAGACTCTTTCAGCTGACGCACAAACTGAGCGGCCTGCTCAGGAGTCTTGTTCATCTTCCAATTGCCGGCACAGAAGAACCCTGTCATCCCCTACTCCTCCACTACGGCTTCAGACCGTTTCGGCGCGCGCACCGCTTCGACTCCCGGAAGCTTATCACCTTGCAGGAATTCGAGGCTGGCACCACCACCCGTTGAAATATGCGAAAATTTGTCGGCCAAGCCCGAAGCCTGTGCGGCCGAAGCGGAGTCTCCACCACCGACGACGGTAATTGCCGACGTCTCCGTAATAGCACGCGCGACCGCAAACGTCCCTTGGGCAAACTCAGGCGTTTCAAACACGCCCATCGGTCCATTCCAAAAGATGGTTTTGCCGCGCTTCAATTCCGCCGCGTAGGCCGCCTCGGTTTTGGGGCCGATATCCACGCCCATCCAGCCATCTGGAATCGCTGCCGTATCGGTGACTTTCAAAGAAGCGGTATCTTTTATATCTTTGGTGATGCGATGATCGATGGGCAAAAGCAAACGCTTGCCGCGCGCCTTCGCGCGATCGATCAACTCTCCGGCAAAGCGAATTCTGTCTTTTTCCACCAAGCTCTTACCCACGGCGATATTCTGTGACGCCAAGAAGGTGTACGCCATCGCGCCGCCGATAATCAGCGAGTCCACGCGATCCATTAACACTTCGATCACTTCGATCTTGTCGCTGACCTTAGCACCACCAAGCACGGTGATAAACGGGTGTTCAGGATTCAGGCGCACGCGATCAAGCATCTCGATCTCTTTACGCATCAGAAAACCCAAGCCGCGCTTTTCCATCAGTTCGGGCAAAGCCACGATGCTGGCGTGAGCGCGGTGAGAGGCGCCGAAGGCATCATTAATATAGATGTCAGTGAATTCGGCAATCCACTGGGCGAAATCGCGATCGTTCTTCTCTTCGCCCGGATCAAAACGCAGGTTTTCGAGCATAATTATCTGTGAAGGTTTCAACCCCGCCAGCAAAGCTTTGGGAGCATGACTGCGCGACTCTTCAACCAAGATAATCTCTTTACCTAGCAAGCCAGTAAGATATTTTGCGACCGGCTCCAAAGAATACTTGTCGCGATCCTGCGGGCCCTTTGGCCGCCCCAAGTGCGAAGCCAAAACAATCTTGGCGCCTTTGTCGATGGCGTAACGAATGGTCGGCAACGCCGCTTGCACCCGCGTGTCGTCGGTGATCTCGCCGGCTTCATTCAACGGCACATTCAAATCCAAACGCAGGAATAGGCGTTTGTCCTCGAGAGGAAAGTTCTCGATGGACTTAATACCTTCCAGGGTCTTTGAGGGCATCTTACAAGCCTTTCTCAGACATGTATTTAGCCACGTCGATCATGCGATGCGAGAATCCCATCTCATTGTCATACCAAGAGAACACCTTGGCCAGATTTTGACCGATCACCATCGTGTTGCCCACATCGATCACCGAGCTGTACGGGCTGCCGTTGAAATCCACGCTCACGCACGGATCGCTCTCAACCGCCAGCACGCCTTTTAACGGACCTTCTTCAGAGGCCTTACGGAACGCCTCATTGATGGCGTCGACACTGACCGGCTTAAGCGAACGGAAAGTCAAATCAACCAGGGACACATTGGGCGTGGGCACGCGAATCGAAGTGCCGTCAAATTTACCTTTGAGCTCGGGCAACACCAAGCCCACGGCCTTAGCCGCACCGGTGGTGGTAGGAATCATCGACAGAGCAGCCGCACGCGCGCGACGCAGATCTTTGTGCGGCCCATCCAAAACCATCTGATCGTTGGTGTACGAGTGAATGGTGGTCATTAAACCCGATTCGATGCCAAACGTGTCGTTCAACACTTTGGCGAAAGGAGCCAGACAGTTAGTGGTGCAAGAGGCATTGCTCAACACATGATGTTTGCCCGGATCATAAGCCGTGTGATTGATGCCATAGACCACGGTCAGATCTACGCCGTCCGCGGGGGCCGAAACCAAAACGCGTTTAGCGCCAGCTTGAATGTGTTTGGCAAAATCCTCTTTGCTTTTGAAAGCGCCCGTGCATTCCAAGACGATATCGGCGCCCCACTCTTTCCACGGGATATCGGCCGGGTTTTTACAGGCCGAAAGTGGAATCTTTTTGCCGTTCACGATCAGATTCTTCTCATCGTGCGCAACCGTGCCGCTGAAACGTCCGTGCGTGCTGTCGTACTTCAAGAGATGGGCGGCACCTTTGGCGTCACTGAGGTTGTTGATGCCGACGAACTCGACCTGTTCGAAACCGGCCCGAAATGCCAAACGACCGATGCGGCCAAAACCATTGATGCCCACGCGGACTTTTTTCAACGTCATTCTCCTTTTTAATTTTCGCGAGCCCAATCTAGGCCCAAGAGAGGGAAATGGCAACCCTTGAGGCTATTGAAAAGCCATCTTCGGAAACAACGCTTGCGCGTTCTTGCGCAGCTGCGCCGACAGTGTCTCGAGCGTCACACCTTTCAGGTCGGCAACTAAGGCCGCCGTGTGGGTGACAAAGGCCGGTTGATTCTTCTTACCCCGATGCGGAATAGGCGCCAAAAACGGGGCGTCTGTTTCGATATGCAGACGGTCAAGCGGTACCTGTTTAACGACGTCGCGCAAAGCTTGCGCATTCTTGAACGTCACCACGCCGCTGATGGAAATATCATAGCCGCAATCCAAGCCGACCTTGGCCATCTCCCAAGTGCCGGTAAAACAATGCAAGAGACCACGTTTACCGCCTTGAAAATCGCGCAGAATGGTCATGGTGTCGGGCTCTGCGTCACGAGTGTGAATCTCAACCGGCAAACCCAGATCCTGGGCAATCTGCAGCTGGGCGCGGAAAGCGTGGATCTGCTGCTCCTTCGGAGCGTTGTTGTAATAGTAGTCTAGACCGGTCTCACCAATGGCCACCACCTCTTTGGCGGTGGCGTGCGCGCGGATAAATTTCTCGATCTCAGCGCTATAGAGTTCGGCCTCATGCGGGTGAATTCCCAAAGTGCAACCCACCTGCGGATAGAACTTCTGCGCCAGAGCTAGCACCACCGGCAAGTCGTCCGGGCAAGTGCCGATGGTAATCATATGATTCACCTGTTGCTCAGCCGCCGACGCCAATGCCTGCTCAGGAGTCATCTCGAGCATATTGATATGGGTGTGCACGTCGATCCACTGCATGTTTTGATTTTACCTTAAGTCCGAGTGGGACCGGTAAAAAAAGTTTTCAAAGAGCAGCACGCGATCCACGTTGCCGATCAAATCGCTCTCCATTTGCTGAGCCCGCCGCCACAGTTCGACCTTGTGTCGAGGCAGGCGCTCCGGAAAGCCAGCCATTGCACTTTTAAAATCGCTGTGAATCTCTTCGCCGGTTCCCAACAGCGTCCAGTCACGCAGGATCTGCTGTAAAAAACGCGCCGACTGCAGAGCCGCCTCACGATCTTTGGTTTCACCCAATATCCGTTCTAGTCCGCGGCGCTCACCACTCAAAGCACTGGTTAAAAAGTCGAAAGCCAGTTGGCGCAGTTCACCGGTCTCTTCATCTTGAAAAGCGGCCAGACGTTCAAAGCTGCCACGTGCGGATTTAAGCATCCACGCCTCCACCTTTTCACCTTGCGCCAGCTCGGCGGAGCTCAAAGGATAAAAACGCAGCACCTGACTGCGCGAACGTAAGGTTGGCAACAATTGCGTGATTTCCGGCACGATAAAAATAAAATATGAGTTTGGAGGAGGCTCTTCGACCACCTTCAACAGCGAATTCGCAGCCTGCGCATTCATAAGCTGGGCCTCATTGACAATGATCACGCGTGCGGCCCCTAGACGGCGCAAAGATAAAAACTCAAGCACTTGATGAGCTGCTTCGAGCTTGATCTGTGGACCTTGTGGTTCGATCAACAACACGCTTTCGCTCTGCTGCTGTTCGACTCGGCGACATGAACCACACTGGCCACACGGCTTGTTCTCGCCTTCACAAAGTAAGGCTTGCGCCAAAGCCCACGCCATGCGGCGCTTGCCTATACCGGAGGGTCCAGTGAATGCCAGCGCATGCGGCAAATGGCCATCGCGGCGTTGCCGTTCCAGTTGCTCCCAGGCGCTGGCATGTCCTAAAATCTCATCGATTAATCGAGCCATTTTCTCTTCTTTAAAGCTTCGATCAATTTTCCCAACATGGCGTCGGGTTTGTCAGAGGCATCCAGCACCAGCCACAACCCGGGCTCCTCTTTTGCCATGCGCAGATAAGCTCCGCGCACGCGTTCATGAAAATCGCTCTTCTCACGTTCGAAGCGATCGGCGTCTTGTCCACGTCCATCCAAACGGCGGCGACTTTCCTCCACCGTCAAATCCAGTAGCACATAAAGGTCCGGCTTCAAGCCGCCGGTGGAAAACGTATTCAACCATTCGATTTCCGCTGCCGCCAGGGCACGACCACCGGTTTGAAACGCGACGGAACTCGCCGCGTGACGATCACTAAACACCCAAGTGCCCTTGGCCAAAGCGGGCTTAATCAATGTCTCTACGTTTTGTGCGCGGTCGGCTTGATAAAGCAAAGCTTCGGCGCGCGGGACGGGCGCCTCCCCTTCAACCGTAAGCAAGAGCTGGCGAATCTGCTGACCGAGAGGGGTCCCCCCCGGTTCGCGGGTGTCGACAAAAGGCAGGCCGCGTTTCTTAAATTCACTGCGCAAACCCTGCATAAGAGTGGATTTGCCGGAACCGTCCAGGCCTTCAAAAGCTAAAAATCGCATGCCCGGAGGCTAGCCCATCTCCCCCCACTTTGGTCCTGATGACGCATCGCAAACGCGCTCACGCCCGACCGCTATTCCGCCGATAGGAAGGTATGGACCGCATTCGAGTACTCATCGCTGACGACGACTCTATACAATCCCGCCGCCTCGCCGACTATATCTCGGCCCGCGGCTTTGAGGCGCGTGTAGTGACCAATGGCAAGGACGCGCGCGCTCAGATTGTTGAGTGGAAGCCACGCTACGTGCTGGCCGATCTAGTGTTGCTGGAAGGCAACGCCCTTGAGCTCATCGATTTTATTAAGAATGAAAAAAGCCTGCGTCACTCGTTTATCTCGGTGCTAGTGATGTCAGGCCATAACGACGCCGCCAACGTGCGCCAGGCTCTGCAGCGTGGTGCTAAGGACTACATCGTAAAACCGATCAAACCTGAGGATATTCTAAAGCGTTTGATTTTCCATTCGCGCAGCTATCGTCAACTCAACGATCTGCAAGCCAAAGATTACAGTCGAGTGGATGAGGCCAGCCTGATGCTACACTTGACCGATCTGGTGCTACGCCAAGCGCTCGGTCAGCAATCCCTAGAGGAGATTCTGTTCAACCTCACCCGCATGGTCAGTATTAAGGTGGACGGTGTGCGCTGCTCGATCATCCACGTGCTCGATCAAAAGGATGGCCGCGTGGTGATCAGCAACGATGATCGCAAAGCCTCCGGTATTCAACTCGATCTCTATAGATATCCCGAAGTCGTGCACGTCATGAACACACAGAGTCTTATCGCCATTGAAAACCTAGAAGAGAGCGCCGAGCTGCGCCACGTGCGTCAGTATGCTAAAGACATCGCCTTCAATTCTATGATCGTGTGTCCCGTGACGCGCTATGGGCATCCGTTTGGTGTGCTTTCCTTACGTCTACCGCCGGAAAAACAGACGATCTCGGACAATGAAATCCGCTTTGTCGAGATCGTGTCGCACGTCGTGTCGCTCGTGCTATCCAACGAATTGCACAAGAATACCGGGGACTTCTGGATCAAACACGATGCCAAACAATTCCTCGTGTTCCCGATGCGCAACATCAAAAACTCATAGACTTCACCGCCCTTTTCTTCTATTTTTTCTCCCTTCAGCTTCATTGAAGGAGTGAGCCTCATGTTAACGTTGCTGGCCATCGTGCACGTCCTTATTGGAATCGGCCTTATTCTCTTTGTTCTTTTGCAAGATCCCAAAGGCGGAGCCATGGGCGTATTTGGCGGCGGTTCGAGCTCGAACAGCTTTTTCGGCGCCAGTGGGGCTTCTAACTTTTTAACCGACGCCACCAAATGGTTGGCTGTGGCTTTCGCCATCTCCTGCCTAACCTTGACCTACGTGACCGCAAAAAAAAGCGGCAGCGTGATGGACACTTACGTTCCGCCGCCGGTACAGCCGCAGACGGAGCCGGTGCCTGGTCAACAGTCGCTTCCCGGCACAAATCCGGCGTTGGACACCAAAGCTCCTCCGGCCACGGATAAACCTGCTCAAATCGCTGAGCCCCCTGTCGAGAAGAAGTAATTTCGGTGCGCGGGCTGAAGGGTCTTGGGCCGCTGGTTCTGGTTGGAATCGTCGGCCTGCTCTGGCTGTTGTTTCTTAGCGAGCCCGGTTCCAATTGGCTCACCTCTTTAGTTGTGCGTGATTCCATTCCCGGCCCCGTAGTCGGCCGCTTAATGCGTCTCGACGGACAACTCAAACGCATTCATGAAGGTGATGTGCAGGAGATCAAGGGACCTTTAGGTCAGCCTCTTGATCTGAACGATGGTGATCGCCTTGAGACCAATGACAAGTCCCATGCTCTGCTGATTTTAAATTCGCAGGACGAACTCGAGCTTGAGGCTCTAAGTTCGGTCAGTCTGCAGCTTTGGAACGCCAAGGATGCCAATTCGGCGCTCTATCTGAATGTGTTAAGCGGTGACATCACTCTCGTTAAACCCGGAGTGCGTGGCCGCGCCTATGTGGTGCGTGAAGGCCGATTGTATTTACCGGGCCAAAAGGCGACCAAGAAGCCGATGGCTTTAACCGTCTTGCGCTCGGCGCCCTTAGATATGCAGCTCGCGCAAAATAGTAAAGAGAGTACGCCCACCGAGGATTTGGAGGGTGAGGACGCTCCCCCGCCGGACGCGGGCGGGCTTGAACCGGAAACACTATCTAACGAATACATCGACGAGATGATTGTGAGCCGTCAGTCGCAATTTCAAAAGTGCTGGCTATCGCGCTTAAAAGATCGCCCCGGTTTGAAGGGACAAATGGTCGTGCAGTTTGAGATCAGCCGCCGCGGCAAAGTACGCGAGGTCAAGATCGCCGATAGTGCGGTCGACGACGAAGCTTTGCAGAAGTGTGTGATCACGGTGTTTGAGCGTTTGTATTTTCGAACGTTCAAGGGTTCGGAGATCTCGCTGTCCTATCCTCTAAATTTCGAATGAGAGCCGACGGCTTACCAGTGGCAAGCCAGTTCTAGCGGTCTTCTCTTAGGTAATCCACATGCTCCTGCACCCAAGGCTCCGTCACACCTTCCAGTTCAAACACGCGCGGTCCATCACTAGAGATGGCGGCTTTAGGCGGAACGCTGAACGCGAAGCTGGAGCGGATCAACCGGTTCTCTTGTAGAGTCGGCAGAATCGATTCGACCGTTTTATCCGCCAAGACCGGGCGACGAACCAGCTCATCGATACTGTTTTCCAACTCTTCCACGCCGAAGCCGTAATTTTGCACCAGATCCAGAGCGACGTTCACCACCTGCGCCGGACTTAAACGCCGGTCCTGATAGAGATCGAGCGCCAACTGAAAGGTGTTGTACGTCGGCAAGATGCGCCGACCAAACTTCAAATAGTAGTCCGCATCGGTATCGGCAGCCAGGTTGATATAAATCTTTTCAACGGGATCTTGTTTAGGAATATCTTCCAGCAATCTCAAAATCGAATCGACCTGCTGACCAATCACTTTAAAATGCCGCAAGATATGAATCGCGTCGCGCTCTTCCAAGCGGCGCGCGCACAGATCCGAATACAGCGAATAAATAACTGCGTCGGCTTCCGAGTCATCGCCCCATAGAACTTGGCGTACATCGGCCGGCAAGTGCAGCCGCAATTGCAAAAGCGCCTGCAGTTTGTAGCCGATCTGTTGAGTTAAGCGCCACAGCCGGCGCGGGCTTAGGTTTCTAAGGTTGTCTTTGCAAAATAAACCAAATGGATAGATGCCATCATAAGCCAGCTTGTCATGGATTTTGCGCTCCAGCTGCGGCGGCGATGCGGTGATGAAATAAATAGGGAAATCTTTGCGCCCCTTATGCATCTCTTGCCAATAGTCACGCAGAGCCCGCACCAATGTGGCGGTTCCGGGCACATTGCGCTTTTGAAAGGCTTTCTCACGCACTGTACGCCACAACCCCTGTAGACTTTCGAAGGTCGTATCCAAATAAGTCTTATCTAGGTCCCAGATATAAACATCTTGAGTCTGCCGCTCGACCGGGTCGGTGACATAACGGAAGAGGACCACGTCGGATGTAATTTCAGCACGCGTTCGCCATTCAGACATAGGGTATGACAATGATAGACAGCCATGGAGCGTTATGGTAGTCCGCCTTATGCTCTTAAAGCCGATTTCGCAATGCAGTAAATGCTTGGATTTCCTACCGCGAAGGCCTTGGCCACAGGTTTTTCCAGCCCTGGCGTGGCGCGGGCATCTGCTGACCGGCTTTCACCGCCCACCCACCGATATGGCGCTGGAATTGGACGATGGTGGGCTGGTGGACGCCTATAAAGCCGCCTATCCAGAACTCGGTTTAAGCGAACTTGCCCGGTTGTTACGTGCCTTGGAAGCGACCTTTCCCGAATATTTTTTAGAGTTTCGTAATCCGCTGTGTACCGCCTACTCCCTAAGGTGGAGTGATCGTCTCGGCCAAACGATTCAGGCGCTTTTGCAAACGCAGCTCAGCTTCCAAACCTGGGTCGATGACAAAAAGCTCGGCCCCCGTGATCTGTCTCCCCTATTGGCATTGCCTGAGATCTCTGAGTTTTTGCCGTATACCGAAGCGTTGGCGCGATTGCCGATCTCTAAAGTGGAAGGCGTGCGGGCTCTTGAGCTCGGCGTCGAGTTGTTTTTGTTGGGGCGTCCCTTGAACGATCTTTTGCCTTCGACCGATAGCCCGAGTTTGTATTTGCGGCGTTTAGAACAGTGGCGCCGCCCACGCACCTCGGAAAACGATGAAGCCTGGAGGACCGACGTGGCGCAATGGCCGTGGCCTGCACAAGTGCAAGGTCAATGGCAGCGTTTCGGCGATCAGGCCGGACTCGAAATCAAAATCCGCACAACATCGGCGGATGACCTTAAGAAAAAGCTCGAACGCTTAAACAGTATTGGTGAAACCTGGTCATGCAAGAGCTAGTCGCTAAATTTGAGCATGTGTATATCGATCAGACGGCGGTGGGTTCTTCGCTGGCGCGGCGCCTACGCGAGTTGTTTCCTGACGATCGCGTTTCCGTCGTCGAAGCGCCGCCGCTCGCTGCCGGCGAACTTTCGGCCCGCGAATTTTCGCGCAGCAAACGCTTGCTTTATGTGACGCCGTTTAAAGGCAAATTCTTTAAACGCTGCCCTGGCTCACGCCCTGGATTGAGCTGTTGCAATTACTTTGTGCTCAACTGGGGGCTTCAGTGCGATATGAATTGCTCGTACTGTTATCTGCAGAGCTTTATCAATACGCCGATGCTGACCATCTATTCAAATCTCGATGACGCTTTGAACGAGTTGCGTGAGATTGGCGAGGCCGGACTGAAAGCTCAAGCTCTGCGTGTGGGGACCGGTGAAACTGTAGACTCTTTGAGTCTAGATCCACTCACTTTGTATTCCCAAACTTTGATTGAGTTCTTCCGTGACTACCCGGCTTGGACGCTGGAATTCAAAACCAAGTCCAACAAGGTCGATCAGTTTCTGAATAGCCCTCACGCGGGCAATGTGGTGGTGAGTTGGTCAGTGAATCCGCAGCACATAGTTGAACGCGAAGAACACGGCACTGCCTCTTTAAGCGAACGTCTTGAAGCCGCTCATAAGTGCGTGGGCCACGGCTATCGCTTGGCCTTCCATATCGACCCGATGATCTGGCATCCCGAGTGGCGTGAGAACTACGGCGCCTTGGTCGACGAGATTGCGGCGCGCTTTACGCCCGAGCAGTTGCCCTATATGTCCGTTGGCGCTTTGCGCTTCCAGCCTGAGCAGCGCGCGATGATGCGTGAGCGCTTTGGCTTGAATTCTTATGTCACGCAGGCCGAGACGTTCAGCGGTCGCGATGGAAAGTTGCGCTACGATGCGGCTGTTCGCCAAGAGATGTTTCAATTTGTTTTGCAGCGCTTTCATGCACACAATCCCGCTTGGCGCCTGTTTATGTGTATGGAAAGCCCGGAAACTTGGCTCAAGGTGGCGGGTACCTCGCCGTTCAAGCAGCCGCATATGCACGATCTGTTCGACCCGAAGGTCGTACGCGCGGCTGAAGCAACTTAATTTGTTATTAACGTGAAGGAAGACCTATGAAGAAAATAATCCTGTTGTTTGTTGTCGCCGCCACCAGCCTCACGGCCACGGCTGCGGAGATCCGCTTTCCCTATCAACCGCGCTGGAACGTGCACGGATACTTGATGCATTTTCTAGCCAAGGTTCCACTATCGCAGTTTGCGGTGAACGCCAGCGGCAACGAAATCTCCGTATCGGGCTATCTGTTTTTGGACCTCAATGATGTTCCTGAGACCATTCGCGGTTCAGTGGATGAAGCCTTGCGCGAAACGATGGCCGGTCGCCTAGAAGTCTCCGGCGCTCTGATCAATGCCACCGCCGCTCAGGTGCGCTATTCGACGGATACTCTTACCTACTCTTCAGAGCTTCCAGAGCTGCAGCTAGCATTAGTCGATTCGCCGGACTTTCGCCAGGCGACGCAGGCACAGGTGAAGAGAACGGAACCCGAGGTCGCCCTTCCGCTAACAAAAGCTCATGAGGAAGAGCGCACTAAATGCGAGAGCATTTTGTACCCACACTTGTTTCAGTTCTAAATATCTTTTCTAGAAGAAAAAACGCGCGCCGGCTTCATAGCCATCGCGCTTTTCCGTCGTAACAGTGCCGCCGCTTGTACGTTTCATGGGCTGTTGATAGAAATTCGCGTAAAATCGAACAAACAGGAATTCTAGAAAAGCGCCGGCGCTCGTGCGATGACCTTCAAGGCGTTCGCCATGATTGCTGTCTTTGGGAAAAAAATAGCGATACTGACCGTTCAAGCCGAAATTCTGCAAGATGTAGAGCTGCAGTAGGCCTTCCGCATATGGATTGTCCCAACGCTCTTGTGTAGACAGGCTTTGGCTGCGCTGAAAACCATAGCGTGCAACCAGATTGGTGGTCTGCGAAGAGGCGCCGAAAACTCGCAGGCCCACCGCCCCGCCGTACTCCTCAAGATCGTCACCCGATTTCTCGTACTCAGCGTAGAGATTGAGCAACGACACGTACATATCCAGCGTATACTTCTGTGAGTTGCGCGTAACGCTGGTTGAACCACTGCCACTATCAACGCTGACCTTATAGCTGCCGGTGGTGGCGCTGGGATTGAATTCAAACCAACCATCGCCGGCGCGATTGGCCATCAGCCATTGATCGGCCAATCTCATTTTATTTTTCTGCGACAGCCAATCCGAAAGCGTCCATCGCGAAGACGCTTTGGATTCGGTCTTGCCCTTCATAAAATCCATTTGGAAAAAGGCAAACGCCGGTGAGGGCAGAACAAGAGCCAGAACGGTATAGAGGGCGGTTAAGCGCATACGAATCCCCGCTTAAAAAGCTAGAAGCAGAAACGCCGCCAAGTTGGCGATAAAGGCCAGCGAGGCAATCAGCGGCTTGGTTTCGCTTTCTTTCTGTTTGGCGGCGGTCATGCCGGGAGAGAAAAACTCGGGATCGATCTTGCTCTTCAGAGAATCCTGAATCGAGTACAGCTCCTCAAGTCGCTTCAACTCGCGCGGCAGTCGCACCAACGTGCCCTCTTGAACAGCAGTTGCGCGATTCAAACGATCTAGTTCGATCACGATACTCTCGCGATTGTGCTCCACCACACGGCCTTCAGCAAAAACTTCGATCGAAGCGCCATGTGTGAACAACGGCTTTAAGTGATCGCTATACACTCGAATCAACTGGGCTGAATCGCCCACATCGACTTCCGCCAGGCCACCCACCTCGGCCTTCACCAGCAAACGACGCCCCTCTTGATACACCGGGCGGCCCTTTAAAGGATCGAGCACTACAAAACCGTGATAGGGAATCGAAGCGATAAAATCCTGCACCAGCTTTATCACGCCCGGCTGCAGCTGCTGTGCGATCGGCAAGGAGGGCTGCAACACCAGTTGTTGCTCCCACAGCGGACGACCATACTCGCCTTCATACACTTTCATGTATAGTACGCGATCATCCACGTAGGTGGTGACCAACGCGTTGGCGTCGAGAAGTTTACCTAAAATAATTGCATCGGCGGGCGAGAGTATGGAACGCGCTTGATAGACATCTTTTTGCTGTAGAAAATTTTTGCTCGCCACCAAAAAGCGTTTGTCGCGGGTTAAGGCCTCGCGCAATTCCCACCACGCCTCTTCCGCAAACTTGGCCAGCTCCGGTTGCGCGACTTTGATGGGGAAAACGGAGATCCGACGGATCAACTCGTGTTCGGTCTGGGCCGAAGCGCAAGCGGTCCACAACGAAATAAGGGCAAGCGAAAGCATCTTCATCTAGAAGTCATGGTAGCAGAAAGCTCGAGAGGCGTAAGCTCCATGCCTAGCCTCAAGGCCAGGGAAAAACCTTTTTCGGAAACTCTATCCAGCTTTCTTTACGCGGGAAGCCTTTAGGCCGTGGTTCGCAATGTCCTAAGAAGGACAAAAGGCCGGTCAGCGCGCACAGGAACGAATCGAATGCCTGCGGCGATTCGATCAACGTCTTCACATCTTGATCGTAAATAAACGCCAGGCTCTTATCCATCATCTTATTTAGAACCACTTGCCGGCTAGTCTGGCCGCCTTCCCAATGCCGATGAAAGCGCAGATGCGACTTGGCCAAATGTAAAGCATTGCCCATGCGCCACAAACTCAGCTTTGGAAACACCTCGACCGTCGGCACCTGCAAACGACGAATGATAAACTGAGCGCGCGCCGTGAGCGGCGCCAGATTTGAACCTAGCGCGTGGGGCAGGTGAAACGGCTCTTCTAATTCCGTTTGCAGATACTGCTCTACGCAACGCTCAGTGTAGGGCGTAAACAGACGAGCGGGCGATTTTTTCTTGGCCTGGGCTCGGTAGTGTTTCCACATCCATTGGATCTCGGGCTCCTGACAATCCTCATAGCCCTCGCAGCGATGCGGGCAAGCCAGGCATTTAGGCAGTTGCAAGGGCACGTCGAAGGCCACACTCTCCACCGGCGGGGGCATTTGCGTGATCAAACGGTGGATCTGCAGGTCGGCGGAGACTTCGCCCTCGCTACGGATCTTATCGAACAGACGACTTAAAAAGATTTTGCCTTGTACGGGGTAGTACTCGATCACAGACAGGCAAGTTTTGTCGGTTTTACCGCCGCCTAAAGAGACGCCGATAAAGCGATGATGTTTTGGATTCTTACCGCGGCCAAGAGCGGCCTCAAAGGATTCGCCGGCCTCTTTCGAGGTCCCTACACGACGGCTTTTGCGTTGAGTACTTCGAACCCTTGTGCGCGACATCCTGATTCCACATCATTTCTACGGCCGGGCGCCGACCACACCAGAACGCAGCCACCGCCGCCCGCTCCACATATCTTAACAGCTTGCGCGCCGGCTTTTAAAGCAACTTCGCGCAAACGCTCGATCTGCGGGCTTGAGAAGGACGAACTTAAGCGCACACGGGCCTCAAACTCACGGTCAAAAAGACGCGGTAACCCGTCCCACTGTCCCGCCTTGACGGCGTTATAAAGATCCCATGACACATTTCGAATATCAGCCAAAGCACGCAAAGTTCCCGGGTCACTGTCCAATGACGCCTTGATCACCTGCCAATTGTTCAGACCCGAGTGGTGGGGTTGACCGGTGTAGACCAAAGACAAATGTTCGTTCCAAAAATCTTGCTGGCTGCTCAAGGTCTCCAGGCGCGGCCCTTGCGGAGTGTAGTGAATGGCATTCAAACCCGGACTCAATGCCGGAAAGTAATCTTGCGTGCCGGTCATCTTGTGTAGCACTTGTGCCTCAAGGTTGTGCGAAAGGATCACCGACTCTTGCACATTCAGCTTCACATCCAGCCATTCCGAGAACGCTTTGATCAAACTGATCGAAAGTGACGAACTACCGCCTAAACCGCCACCGATCGGACTCTCAGAGAAAGTCTCGAGATTAAATCCCTTGGTGGGTTTCCAATAAGCCAACTGCTTTTGGACGAGTTTTAGCTCTGGATCAGCACAGTTCAACGCTGCTTTTAAATCGGCGAAGGACTTGCGATAACCCATATCGCGCATATGAATATCTATGGATTTATCCGTACGCTCTTCGATCGAGGCATAGGTGCTGATCGAGATGGACAGATTGACTGTAACGCAACTGTCGACCAGCAAATAGAGCGGCCAGCAGTCCAAAGTTCCGCCTGACAGATCTACCCGCGTGCACGATTTTTTGCTGATCTTCACTTCTTCTCCGGCGTTGACGAACTCTTGTTGACCAGCAGATGTGCATCCACCAGCTTATCGAGTTTGTCCGCCGCCATGCCCATAACCTCTTTACCGAGATTGGTCTTTACAAAGCGAAAGGTCGAGGCGCCATTCCAAGGACTCTTGGCCTTGTACTGATCCCCCCAAGCCAACGCCAACAAAACCTGGCCACCGTCCCCATGGATTTCCACCTGGGGCGCCGCCTTTACCGTTGCGCCGGGCACAAACTCTTGAGCTTCAAGGTTACGAACATTCTGGAACAACTGCACCAGTTTTTCCTGATCCAACTCCAAATCTTTACTTGCGCCTTCAGCCAACTCCCACCCCTTGTCCGTTTTTTTGAACAGGTGTGACTCCTTGGCTACGGTGACGCGAACTTCACGCGCTTTTTCAACATCAAACTGAAAGGGCGCCTTGCCTTCACGGAAAAACTGCGGCGGCACTTTGATGCCGGCAGTGGAGACCTTGCTGGTCTTGTAGATTGTCGGACGCTGATCGGTGTAAACAAATACATCCTCGGCCCGATCCTGTCCGAGAGTCATTTGCCACTCGGCCAGCTTGCCATCCTTACCCTTGTATTTAAAAGTTACTACCGTTGCCGGCTTCGCCAAAAGATACTTCGACTTCTCCTCAGCCGTGAGGCCCTCTTTTTCGAAATCATTGGGCAAGAGATTCTGCACCTTCTCGATCCACTTCTCTACCTTTTCGCTATCGACCTGGAAAGCGGACTTAGGCTCTAAATCCCACTTTCCATTCGTCATTTGCAGCGTATATTTGTCGCGGCCACCATCAAAAGACACATCCACTCGCTCCACCGCAGCTTCGTCGTTACGCCACAAACGTCGCGAACGAAAGTTGGACGGCGGCCGACCTACGATCTGCGCTAAACCAGCGTCGCCCAGCAACGCTTCGCCGTTGGATCGCACATAAAAACTGCCGTCAAAAGCATGCTTGGCGCTGACATCCAATTTCTCTCGCGCGTCTTTTGTAGCGAGCTCGATCGAGCTATCGGGTATTTCTAAACCATACTCGGCAAAGTTCGGCGGACCGTCTTCTTCACCGCGAAATGTCTTTAGCTTGATCGGCAGGGTCTGAAACAGAAAGCCCTCAATGGCCGTGCCTTCGGCGAGGTCGGCGACCGGCTCGATCACTTTCCAATCGTCGCCCTCTTTACGCAGCAGCGTGCTCTCGCCCTTTGAGCTTAAGCGGATCTCATTGATGTCTTCGCGCTTAAGCGTGAAAGCCTGACGCTCTCCCTGCGCACGATCGAGGTCACGGCTGGCGTTGCGATACTCATAGTAAGTGTAGCCCGCCAAGACCACAACCAATGCCGACATGGCCCAGGTGGCGCGAAAGCCCTTCATGCGCCTCTCCTGCGGTACCACATCACGCCACTTGTGATAAGCAGCAGAATGGGCAAGCTCAGGCCGGCAATCACGATAAACAGACGCTGGTTTTGCGTGAGAGTGACCAAAGTGCCCTTCGGAAGTTTCGGCCGAATGCTGAGTAGATCCTTTTGGTTTGCCAACTGAGCCACCGCATTCATCGCCAGATCGCGATTCACTCCGGCCATCACCATGCGGTTAGAAAGAAAATCACTATCGCCAAAAATCACAGCTTCAAACGGCTTAGATTCCTCGCCTTTGCCTTCGACTTTAGCGATCGTGCCCGACACTTCGACACCCACCGTGACCGGCCGTGTTTCTGATTTTTTTGTCGGAGCTTTGGTCAGGTCGTCCACCGTAAATGAGGCTTTGTCGGCCTTGACAATCTCTTTCACCAAAAGATCGGCGGGCTTATCCGGCGCGGGCCTGACCTCGCTGGCCAGGGGAAAAATCGCAAACCCCGCACCTTCGGGCAAACTCTTGGTTACATCTGATTGCGCATCGAAACTGCGACCAAGAACGGTGGCAGGTCCACCGCCTGCCAGTTGAGTCGAGAGATTCACGATGTAGTTATTGGCAAACTCAACACCCATCGGCTTCACCAAGTTGGCTAGGTTGTGACGAACCCCTGGATCAAGCGCCAAAAGCAGCCGGCCGCCTTTGCGGACGAACTCACGAATCCACTCAAGCTCTGCATCTAGATATGGAACCGTCGGACCGATGATCGCCAAAACGGCTGCATCCGCGGGAATTTCCTTCTTCTCGATCAGATCCAGTGGTTCCACTTGGAACGAGGCCTCCTGCAAAGCACGCACGAAATCTTGGAGGCCAGTGTCATCATCCGAAGTCACATCCTTTTCGCCATGACCTTTTACGAAATAGATTTTGCTCTGGCCTTCGCGCGTGGCTTTGATCAATGCCGCAGTGATCGCCGCTTCATCAAAGGGCTCATCAATGCGAATTTTCTTTCCCCCATATTCAACGAACGCCACCACACCGGCCTGATCGCGATCGGGTAAGTCCGCCAAGTAGCGCTGCGCTTGTTCTTGCTCGACATACGCATTGACGAATTCGACCTTCACCTTGCCCGAAGCGTCTTTATACATGTTGCCGTGCTGACGCAGATTTGTTTTTTTCTCTTCAATCTTGGGATGCTGTCCGCGATAAAAAACTTTGATCAGCAAGTCGCTTTTCAAACCCGCCAACACCTTTTGCGTCTGATCGGAAAGCATATTGGCCTTCTCTTGCGTCAGATCCCAGGTCTTGTTGTTCTTGTTGGCCAGATAATTCACGCACACAATGCCGACCACCGCCAAGACGATCATCAGGCCCATGTTCATGCCATGCTTCGTGGTACGCATGGTGAAGAACTCCCAGTACAAACGCCAGTCCCAAACAAAAGCTAGCACCGCCAAGCCCGCGGCAACAGCCACCATCACCGTGTTCAGATTGATCCAACCACCGGCCATCAGACTCAACGCGTACGAAGAGACTGCGAGCAGCAGAGCACAGAGAAAAGATATTTTCGCCACTTTACTCATGACTACCTCCAGCGCGACGACTCAACCACACGTTGAGTGAGAAAAACGAAGAGCGTGATCAGCGATAGCAAAAATACGGTTGAATTCAGCTTCACCGCACCCATGATAAATCCTACGAAATGCTGTCCTAAAGACAGGTATTCGACGACGGGAGTATAAAAGTGTCCCTCGCCCGCACCCTGCGAGATAAACCACAGAAGAATGTTGAAAATCAGACCGAGTACCACGCTCAGCATAATCGATTCGGTCAATGCGGAGGCGAACAAACCGACCGCCACATAAGCGCCCGCGACCAGGATCATTCCCAGGTAAGCGCTAAACAGTGGCCCCATCGGATAGCTCACCACCAAACGCGTGGCCAGGGGATATAAGAGCGAAATTCCCGCCAGCGCCACAGCCGCACCCCAGCCGGCGAAGAATTTGCCAACCGCGATTTGCGTGGCGGTAATCGGCGACGTCAGAAGCAGATCGTAAGTGCGCATGCGTTTTTCTTCGGCCAACAGACGCATGGTCAGCGCCGGCAGAACGAAGATGAAAAGCAGATTGGTCAGCGAAATATGGGCCATAATCACTGTGTTTTGGATATTGGGCCCACTGTCCATTCCAGGTTGCGCGAACATGCGTGAGCGTTCAGCGAACTCCAGAAGTGAGCGCATGTAGGTGTAGCTCCACAGCACTGTGCACATGCCGCCAATCACGTAAAACAGCGGATTGGTGAGCAGAGCCTTCAAGTCCTTCCAAGCAATGGTAAATATCGCACGCATTCAAAGACTCCTAGTGAGCCGTCTCAGTGGACGTAAGTTTGATAAAGATATCTTCAAGCGCCAGGGCTTGGACGCGCAGCTCGAGCAGGCCGGCGCCCTGCTGCACGACGTAGCCAGCCACACGCTCCACAGTAGTTTCATCGCCATCGGTTTGCACTTCGATAAAGTTCCCCATATTGGTTGTCGCGCGCACACCGGGAACCGAGCTGAGGCCACGTACGATAACCTCTTGATTACGGCGCACACGCACCGAGATCGAATGACCTCCGCCGCTCGACATCTGCTTAGACAGTCCTTCCAGAGAGTTCTCAGCCACAATTTTGCCACTGTTGATGATAATCACTTTGTCGCAGCTAGCTTGCACTTCAGGCAAAATATGCGTCGACAACACAATGGTGTGCTGTCCTTTCAAAGTGCGAATCAGCTGGCGCATCTCGGCGACTTGCTTAGGGTCCAAGCCCACTGTCGGCTCGTCCAAAATCAGAATCTCAGGATCAGAAACCAAGGCTTGCGCCAGCCCCACACGCTGCTTAAAGCCCTTCGACAAATTGCCGATCAAGCGACCGCGTACATCCTGCAAACCCGTTTTTTCTAAAGCGCTATTGACCAGCCCCGTTAAACGGGTGCGATCGCAGCCCTTCAAATTCGCTACGAAACGTAAATAGTCGCCCACGTACATGTCGTGATAGACGGGTGGCGTCTCCGGCAGATAACCGATGCGGCGCTTGACCTCGATGGGATCTTCGAACACATCAAAACCGGCAACGGTCACCGAGCCTGAGCTCGGTGCCATATAGCCAGTGATGATCTTCATGGTGGTGGATTTACCAGCGCCATTCGGTCCGAGGAAGCCAACCACTTCACCCTTTTTCACCGAAAAATTGAGAGCATTAATGGCGAGACGCTCTCCATAATGTTTGGAGAGTTCGCGAACTTCGATCATGGGTTCCTCCCAAGATTAAAATGCCAACCCTAGTAATTTAAGATCTGGGGAAGAGGAGTCAAGAGGCAACGCTTAAGGCACTCGATAGATTAAGACGCGTTCATCTTGAAAGTTCACGCGCCCCAGTTTATCGCCCTTAATCGGACGTACATGACGGCACTCGGCGACGAGAATGTGGAAACGCTCACCTTTGGCCTGCGAAAACTTATTACCCAAATGATTGCGCACAAACCACGCGAACACCTGCTGCAAAACCGCATCGCTGACCTTGCTGTTTTTGTTGCGAAACAAAATAGCGTGGCTGCTCGGATAGTCGCGTAGGTGAATCCACAGGTCCCATGCGCGTGCCTTGCGCAGGAGTTTAAGGTTGTCGGCCGCGCTTTTTCCTGACACGGCCATCAACTCGTCACTCAAGCGCAGCGTGCGCCCCTGCGCCTCAAGATCCTTCAATGGACGAGCCAGCGGCTTTTCAGGCTCCATCGGCAACTCGGCCGCAGGTTTGTCCAGCATCTGGCGCACCCGCTCCATATCCTTACGTAGAACTTCTAAACGTTGTTCGGTGCCAAAGGACTTGCCTTCCAGGTCGCGCGCCTTAGTGTAGGCCTGCTCGATATTCCAGGCGAGCTTGCGGCGCTTGTCGACAAAAGGCTCCCACTCCGTCGGAACATTTAGCGATTGATTGGCCTTAAGCCAATCACCGACCGCCTTCCAAGGCATATCGCGTTTACGCGCCAACTCTTCCTGCACTTTGAGATAGGCTTTCTCTTTGCGCTCAAGATCTTTACGTAAGCGCTGCTTGACGTCCTGAGGATTGCCCTTGGCAGTTTTAACCTGTCGCACTTGCAACCACTGCTCGCGCAAAACGTCCAACGTGCGCTTCGGTAAGTGAGTCGGCTCGGTCTCGGGCGCACCCGTCATCTCTTTTGGTTTCTGCCACGCAACTTGCTTACCGCCGGCCCGAGCTAAAACATTGCGGCCATGGGGAAATATTCGGATTTCAAGTTCGGCTCGGCCTTCTTCGCCAGCGCCGCCAAACACCAAATGCACCACCCGCCCTTCACCCTCTTGCATATAGACCTCTCGAAGAACACGGTTGGCGAAGTGAGCGCGCAGAAAGAGGTGGAGAGGGGATTTTTGAGATTTTAACCTTAAAGGCAACTCAGACCAGGGCAATAGACAGGGACGAATGGCGTTAAGATCGGTCCATAACCAAAGCAGGCCGTCGGCCGAGTAAAAGCCTAAGATAACATCGCTCTCCGCCGTCTGAACCTCTTGCAAGCGGGTCCCGACCAACGGCTGAAGCGAAGCCACCACGTTTTCAAGTTCGGCAATCGTCCAGGCTTTCACTTTTACCCTCGTCCAACCGATAAATTATAGAAAGGAAGCGCCCATGTCCATCACACAACTCGACGATCCTTTGTATCAAGTATTCGAGGAACAT
Source organism: Bdellovibrionales bacterium (assembly GCA_019637855.1). GTDB lineage: Bacteria > Bdellovibrionota > Bdellovibrionia > Bdellovibrionales > UBA1609 > JALHOQ01. The sequence goes on along the minus strand of JAHBUX010000024.1, from coordinate 286 downwards.
CTTCACTCCGGTTTGTACGATGAACAACCGGTAGAGAACTTCGTTCGTGACGTTGTGGATTTTTATTGGACAGCCTTAAGACAACGCGGCCACATTCCCCAGCGTATGCAAGATGTCATTCGTGTGGACCTTACCCAGGACGTGCAGGATATGTTGCGCGCCAAGATTTATGGGCATTACGGGATTGGGGAGTATAATAAGGTTCGGCGTACTAAGAGCTCTTAGCCTCGGGAGTGCCGTGAATGGGCTCCGTCTCCGAGAGGGCCGAACGGATGACGCGAAGGCC
>JAHBUX010000023.1 GCA_019637855.1 Bdellovibrionales bacterium | reverse complement strand
TGCACGCCCACCATGAAGTGAGAAGAACCGAAGAACCGAAGAACCCTAGGTGGGCGGGTTAATTGGATGGGGTGGCAGGACTCGAACCTGCGAATGTCAGAATCAAAATCTGAAGGCTTACCAGCTTGCCGACACCCCAACACAGGTAGAATTTCGAAGGACTAGGATTCTAATAAAGCGTGCTTGATGGCAAGGATTTTTGCCGGGATTCCTGTTCAGAACCCGGCTTTGTGCGTTGCGGTAATGGCCTGGTGACGGTTATTTAGGCTAGTAGTCGTCCGAGGAGCCTTCACGGCGGATGTCGGTTAGGTTTTCGCCCATCGAGCGGACTTCGTTTTCGTAGGCATCGAAGATCGCGTTTTCGATCTCTGTGCGCGTCTCTTGATTGAGTGGGTGCGCGATGTCCTTGAACTGACCGTCTTTGCGTTTCTTTGACGGCATGGCGACGAAAAGTCCCTCGTTGCCCTTGATGATCTTAAGATCCCGCACGACGAACACTCCGTCGATGGTGATCGTGACGTAGGCTTTTAGGCGTTCCTCATTGACTGGGAAGACCTTCACTTCGGTGATCTTCATTTCTGTAACCTCCAGCTGAGTTGCTCAATGACGTCCTTTGATCTGCAACATAGTTGTTAATACACACTTCCACCTAGCCTATCGGCTAGATAAGAGCGGGACTTTAGTCGGAGATTGTTTTATCTAAAGAGTGTCTCAAAATGAGACGGCGACCTACGCGTCGTCTTCCTTCTTGAAGATACGGCGTGCCGCTTTCGCCAGATCGCCTCCGTACATCGTGGCGTACACGTGCTCCACCTTTTGCGCCATCATTTCCATCGAGAAGGGCTGGCTTGCCGCCGCTCCGGTCTTAAACACATCGTGCGCCATCGAGTTGGCCATGGACACCAGGCGCGCTAGGGGGAAGATGCGTTCACCCCGTAGCCGCTGCGGGTAGCCGGCGCCATTCGCCAGCTCATGATGCTCTTGCACGATTCGCAAAACATCCGGGGTGACGAACGGTATCGGATTGAGCAGCCGCACGCCGATTTCAGAATGTGTCTGCCACAGCTGCGTTTCGGCCTGGGACATCTCCACCGGGTTCTTCTCCAAGAGTTCCCGCGGCAGCTCCTTCAAACCGATATCGTGGAAAAACGCGCCCATGGTCACCGGTTGCACCACCTTCTGCGCTTTCCATTTCAACTGCACCATGATCATATTGGCCATCACCACCGTGCCCAATGAATGACGTGTGAATTCATCACCAAGGCTCACCACCGTGCCCAAGAGTTTGGTGAAGTCGGGCTTTTCGCGCATCGAGTCCGAGATCTCGGTCGATAGCCGAATGGCTCGCCCCAAGGACTCATCCGTGATCGGTAGCTGCATCAGCTCCTGGTACACCGACTCGGCAATAGAGAAAAACTTGGCGATACGCAGATCGCTCGGCACGTTCTTGATCTGATTTAAGCCCTCGGCCCCGCGCACCAGATCAGAGACGATATCTGATAAATCTATTTTATATACATAGAGATGGCGAACGTTTTTTTCACCGTAGCGGTGAATGCGTTCGGAGTCGATCTCGGCGCCCTTGGCGGCGACCCGCACCATGCGATCCGTTGTGAGACGCACAAACATGTCCGCAATCGCGGTCTTACGGTGAATCAAGGAGCTCACCGGCACCGCCAGGAAAGTGGCGTCACTAAAGAGAATTTCAGCACTCTCTGCCATATGTACTTATCGGAATTTTAAGGCACTTCAGATAGGTGCAGAGGCCCGCGCACGAGCCTTACGAATCTCACTTTGACTCGAGAATTAATATGCCCATTTCGAGAACATTGCGTGGCACCAAGAATTGGCCATGCAACCAGTTGGTGTCTGCACCCAATAGCGAGTGATTCATGCCCAGGGCCACTATGCGAATCCGGCGCGTCTTTGCCACCTCATGCATCTGTAGCAGTAACCGGTGTAAGATCTCCGGCGGCACCGAATTGAGTAGATAGTAGGTGTCGGCCGAAGGCAGGTGAAACTGCGGGCTGCCTAAATCGGCTTGCTCAAAGCGCACGTTCCGCAGATCCAAAAACTCGGCCACGCGATTGGCGCCCCGCACTTTTGCATCCACCAGTTCAAGTCCCAGCCACTCTGTCTCCGGATAACGGGTGGCAAAGTAAAACGCCGGCGCTCCATGGCCCGAACCCAGGTCGACGATCCGCTCGTCGGGGCGGAATAGGATGATGTCTTCAAGGCGGCGTAGATCCGACACCGGAGTGTTCAATAAAGTGCCGACGCTGGCTCCACCTTGCGCCTCTAAAGCCTGGCGGTGGCGGGGGGAGCTGAGGATCTCCGTCGACATCTCGGAGAGCTTTTCGCCCACCAGATCATGTAGGATGCCGAATACATCGTAATAAGCTTCGGCCTCAAGGCTCAAAGCCACCGGGCGGCCGAGAATATCGGCCAGCGTGGCTTTGCGATCCAAGCTTAAAAATAGCTCACAGGCCACACTGCGAACCGCAGCGCGCTTAGAGTGCAGTGTCTCCGGCAGTGCTAGAGATGCATACGGTATGGTAAAAATGCACACCAGCGCGAGCTGCGCGAGGGCTTTAAACGGAATTGAGATCATCATTCGAAAACTCAGCATAAAGAGTGCCACGAGCGCCCGCTTAAGGCGCTCTTAACGAAACCAAAACAACGCGGTCTTGTTTGAGCACTCGGAGGATGTTGATTGTACCCTTGCGAACACCGGCTAAAACATCTCTGGCCCGCACAGTTTCGGTGCGATTCAGATCCAGAATAATATCCCCTGGCGCAAGGCCAGCGCGAGCCGCCTCGCCACTGGGATCAACAGCCAAGATCACCGGTTTCGGGCTGCGCAGCTTGGGTAAGTTGTACTCTTGCGCAATGGCCGAAGAGTAGTCACCTACGGCAAAACCCAAACCTGGGACTTTGGTGCCCAAGGCCTTTGAGCCTTGGCCGCGGCTGGGCTTCATGGCGTTCGGGTCAGGCGGTCCGCCGATGGCGACCTTTAAAGCTTTGGGTTTGCCGTTACGGATCACGTTCACCGAGACCGATTTGCCCACGGGCGTGAGCGACACTTGTTTGCGCAATTCGGCGCTGGAGGAGATCTTCTTGCCGTCAAACTCGGTGATCAGATCGTAGGCCTCAAGCCCAGCCTTCTCCGCCGCAGTGCCGGCAATCACTTGCGTGACCAGAGTGCCTTCGCTCTGTTTGATGTTGAGTGAGCGGGCGTCTTCCTCATCGATGTCGTCGAGTTGAACACCTAAGAAGCCCCGTTTGATCGTGCCCTCTTTTTCAAGTGTGGGCAGAATGGCTTTGACGTTGTCGATCGGGATCACAAAGCCAATCCCTTGCGCGCGCGCATCGATGGCCGTGTTCACGCCGATCACTTGCCCCTGGGTATTGACCAGCGGACCGCCTGAATTCCCCGGGTTGATACTGGCATCGGTTTGCATAAAGGGATTGAGATTCAGCTCATCGATCTCACGCCCGATGGCCGAGATAATTCCTTTGGTCATCGAGTGGCCGTAGCCGTAAGGGTTGCCGAAGGCCGCGACCCATTCACCCACTTGTACTTCGGCACTGGAACCTAAACGCAAGAACGGCAGTTTCTTTTTGGTTTCAATTTTGATCAACGCCACGTCCGTACGCGGATCGGTGCCGATCACTTTGGCATCGAACTGCTCTTTGGTGCGCTCTTCGAGTTGCACCTTCACCACGTCGGCTTTATCCACCACATGGTTGTTAGTAATAATCAAACCATCTTCGCGAATGACAAAACCAGTACCTAGCGACTGTTGCGGCATGGCGCGCGGTCCACCGCCGCCGTAGGGTTGCGGTCCCATGAACTGTTCAAACAGATCAAAGAACGGATCGCGTGCTTGCGGACCGGGCATGGGCTGACGTCCGCGCGGCAAGTAGGTGGTGAAAATATTGACGACGGCCGGATTGACCGCTTTGGCCAGCTCCACGAACAGATTGGCCGGCAGTGGATCGCCGGCTTTGAGTTTGGGCAAGGTCGCGGTCGGCGACTGTGCGCTCAAAAAGACGCCGGTGCTAGTGAGCAGAGCTAAAATGCACGCCAACCAAGACTTCATTATGCCTGCTCCCCTTTGCTGATGCTGACAAATTTCATTTGCAGATCGGAAACCACACTGTCCAGGAAATGTTGCTCGTCCGGAGTGAGGTTGCCTTTGGTTTTGCTTTTTAAAATGGTCAACATGTCGATGTTGAAGCGAGCCACCTCAAGATCTTTTTCAACAGCACCGGTGTGCGGATTTTTCTCGAGGCCGAGTGCTAAGACCGTGCTCGAAGCCAAAGACAAAATCAAAGTAGAGAAACTGACGGGCAAAGCATCTGACGACATGGGCGTCCTCCAAAGAGCTCAAATTTGGAGTGGCGCAGGCGGGTTGGCAAGCAGTTTATAGAGGGTAGCGCCCCGTCAGCTCCTTGATGCGGCTTTTCAAGGGTGGCTGAATGCGAAATACCTTAAGCACATGCCGCATTCCCAAGGGACTGACCATGCACATGTGGGCAAAAACCCAAGGTTCGGCCCACGGTTGCGTCTGAGCGTAGGCTTCCATCTTCCACAGCGCGCGAGCCAGATCTTCGGGCTGCTCGATCTTGGCCGCAGTCTCGCTGTCCAGTTTTTGAAAATCGCTGGCGCTCAACAATGTGTGATGTAGCAACCAAATCCAGGGGCTGACGAAGCCGGCTGAAATATTGGGCGTCCAGCCGAATACGAAAGCAAAACTTTTCTCCAGTCCACGACCGGCCCGGTAGAACAGGTCGACGGCGGCACCAAGCCAATAGTTGAGCACGCTGAAGTTGGATGTCATCACGCACATTTGAAAGGTCAGTACAGCTCTCAGCTCGCGTGCGTTCAGTAGTTTCAACGCGCCTTCGGTCACAAACAGGCGCGTGCGCCGGCCAGTCTTGGCATAGCAGAACACCTGCGCGCTGGGATGTTCGATACGGAAGACTTGCGGAGCGTTGATTTGGAACTTCTCACTCAATTCATGAACCGTTTTTAATAGACCCCACGAGTCGTGACCAAGAACTGGCTGCGTGTGTAGACGAGTGAAGGTGAGAACCTGGTCATAGGTCAAAAGCAGGAAGTTAATGCTGAGCGCAACAGGGGTTAGCCAGAGCCAAGTCGGGCGGTCGAAACTAAACCAAGCGAGAGCCATCCACGCGGCATTCACTAGGACCAAAAACAAGATCACTCGAATTTTCGGATTCAGCCACGTTTTCAAGAATCAGACCTCGCCTTATGCTAGCAATGTATTTAAAATAAATGGTCGAGCCAGAAAGACAAGCAATTAAGGAGCACCCGAGTGGATTTCAACCTGATGGCCTTGAACGAATCAATCAAAAAAGAATCGCAATTCGTCGACCGCATGCTGAAGGAAGTTTCGAAGGTCGTCGTCGGCCAACGCGAGATGCTTGAGGGCATTATCATGGGCCTTCTCACCGGTGGCCACGTGCTGCTCGAGGGTGTGCCGGGTTTGGCCAAAACACTGACCATCGCATCGGTGTCGAAAGCGATCTCCCTCGGTTTCCAGCGTGTTCAGTTCACGCCGGATCTTCTGCCCACCGATTTGATCGGTACGATGATCTTCAATCCGAAGACGGGTGAGTTCACCGCCAAGCAAGGGCCGATCTTCACCAACATCGTCTTGGCCGACGAGATCAACCGCGCGCCGGCCAAAGTGCAGAGCGCTTTGCTTGAAGCCATGGCGGAGAAGCAGGTCACCATCGGTGACACCACTTACGCTCTGGAAAAACCTTTTCTCGTTTTGGCGACGCAGAACCCGTTGGAACAAGAAGGCACCTATCCTTTGCCGGAAGCGCAGATGGATCGCTTTATGTTCAAGATCAACGTGGAATACCCGAAGCGCGCCGAAGAGATGGAAATTCTGAACCGCATGGCTACGGACAAGCAGCCTAGCATCGAGACCGTGATCAGCAAAGAAGACCTGATGCGCGCCAAAGAGACCGCCGATATGATCTATGTCGACGAAAAAATTAAGAACTACATCGTTGAGATCGTGATGAGCACGCGTGAACCCAAAGAACACGGCTTGAGCCAGTTGATCCCGTTGATTCAAGTGGGCGTGTCTCCCCGGGCGACCATCAGCCTGACTCGGGCGGCGAAGGCGCATGCCTTTATTCGCTCGCGCGGCTACGTGACAGCCGATGATGTGAAAGCGATCGCCTATCACGTGCTCCGTCACCGTCTGATCCTGACCTACGAAGCGGAGGCCGAAAACATGAATACCGATGGCGTAATCAAAGAAATTCTTAACCATGTAGAGGTACCGTAGCCTTGAGTCTGCCTCCAGAGCTGGTCAAGAAAATCAAACTGCTCGAGATTCAGACCCGCAAGCGTGTGAACAACATGTTTTTGGGCGAATACCACTCGGCCTTCAAGGGCCAGGGCATGACGTTCTCTGAGTTTCGCGAGTATGTGCCCGGCGATGACGTGCGCAAAATCGCGTGGCCTCTGACCGCCCGTACTGGAAAAGTTTATATCAAGCAATACGATGAAGAGCGCGAAATGACCGTGATGCTGGCGGTGGACGTCAGCGGCTCGCAGGATTTTGGCAGCAGCCAGTACTTCAAAGGTGAAGTCGCCGCTCACGTGGCGGCACTGTTGAGTTTTGCGGCGGTCGGCAACAAGGATTCCGTCGGCCTATTGTTGTTTTCGGATCAAATCGAGCTGTTTGTTCCGCCCAAGAAGGGGCGTGGGCAGGTGATGCGTATTTTGCGCGAGCTTTACTATCACAAGCCCGGTTCGCGTGGCACCGATATGACCTTGGCGCTGGAGCACTTGCAAAGCGCACTCAAAAAGAAAGCGCACGTTTTTGTGATCAGCGACTTTTTGGATCAGGGCTTTGAAAGCCAATTGCGTCGTTTGAGCAAGAAGCACGACACGGTGGCTGTGGTGCTCGAGGATAAGCTTGAGCTTAACATTCCAAAGATTGGTGTTGTGGACTTCGAAGATCCTGAGACCGGTGAGTTGATCACCGTCGACACTTCGTCGCCGATCTTTCAAAAAGAGTACAAGGTGTACTTGGATGGCCTGAAAAGCGTTCGCAAAACGGAACTGCGCCGCTCGCAGGTCGACACCATCGATATTCGCACCGACGAAGATTTGGTCACGCCACTCCTGCAGTTCTTTCAGAGAAGGTCGCGGCGATGAAGGAAGTCCCGGTTTGGAGCTGTCTTTTTTCTGACACTGGAACTCCACTCACGGATTTGACCGTGGGGACGCCTTTCGCCATGAAGTGCCGCGGTGATATTCCGGTGGAGTGGAGTGCGGAGCCGTTGAAGGTGACCTTTCCCAAGCCCGAAGGCGACTATTCGCTCGCGGTGTTGAAAGTCGGTAAGCTCGATGCCAAAGATGCCGAGCTGATCGTGACCGGCTACAAAGCCGGAAAACATGTGCCGGAGTACGTGCGTATCGTTCAGGGTGAGAAAGGTTTTGAAGTCGCTAAGCCGGAGTGGGAAATCAAATCGGTTTTGAAACAGGGCGAGCAGCCGCAGCCGTTCCCTCCGCTCGGTCCCTTCTTTATTCCATTTCCGATGTGGGTGATTGGCGTCGCCCTCTTACTCTTGGCGATCGTGGTGTACGCAGTGGTGCGCTTTGTTCGTCGGTTCAATCAGCGCCGTCGTATGCTTGAGGATCTGAAACGTCATCGCACGGCGCTTTCGCCGCTGCACCAGTTCTATCGGGATGCGAGGGTTTTGCGTAAACGCCTCAATGCGGTCAAGGCCACAGAAGAATTGAAGGGCATTTCCGCGGACCTGGATCGCGAGTTCCGTCTTTTCGTTTTGCGTTCGTTTCAAATTCCCACTTTGGATTGGAGCGATTCGGAAATTCTAAAGGATTTGCGCAAACGTCATCGCTCCGTCTATCAGCGCGCGGCGGACCCACTGAAGAAAACGTTGCGTGAGCTGGTACGCCTGCGCGCGCAAGAAAACGTGCTGTTGAAAGACGTCGAGCAGATGCACTCCATGAGCTTGGATGCGGCCGAGCGCTTAGAGAACGCCCGTGAGGGAGGTCGCGCATGACGGTGTGGGCGAGCCCTTGGGCTTTTGCGCTTTTGCTTCCCGTCTTGGCGGCCGTGGCGTGGATTTGGTACGCGCGTCGTCGGCGCACGGCCACTCTGCAGTTTTCCCATATCGCCGGTTTCTTGAAATCTCATCGCGGTTATCGGGCGCAGCTCTCATGGCTGCCGACGGTGGTAAAGGTTGTGGCGTTGGCGTTGGCGGTGGTGGCGCTCGCGCGGCCACAGAAGGCCGACACCAAAGTGAAGCGCAATGTGGAAGGCATTGATATCGTCATCGTGTTCGATATTTCGGACTCCATGTTGATCGAAGATATGGAGCCGGAAAACCGGATGGAGTCGGCTAAGCAAACCATGGCCAACTTTATCAAAGGGCGGGTTTCAGATCGCATCGGTCTGGTGGTGTTTGCGGGTGAAAGCTACACGCGTGTGCCGCTGACTTTGGATTATCCGTTGTTGTTGCGCAATCTGGCTGAGGTTGAACCGGCTCGCAATATCAAGATGGGAACAGCGATTGGCGTCGGATTGGCCAACGGCGTGGCGCGCATGAAAGACTCCACGGCGAAGAGCCGCGTTGTCATCCTTATGACCGATGGTGAGAACAACTCGGGAACCATCGACCCTGACACGGCCATTGAAATCGCCCGTGGCTATGGCATCAAGGTGTACTCGATCGGAATGGGGCGCGATGGCGATGCCCAACTCCCGGTGGTGGTCGAAGACGTGTTTGGTCGCAAGGTGAAGCGCTATCGCCCAATTCACTCCAGCGTCAATGATGCCTTGTTGACCAAGATGGCCGAAACGACGGGTGGGAAGTATTGGCGTGCAATCACCGGCAATGCCTTGCGCGAGGCTTTCGCGGAAATTGATCGGTTAGAAAAAACCAAGATCGAAACCTCACAGTTCACTCGCTACGCGGAGATGTTCCCGCCGTATTTGCGCTGGGCCGTTTTGCTCTATGTGCTAGCGGTGTTCTTGGGCACGACTGTGCTGCGGAAGGGGCCTTAACGCATGTTGGATTACCGCTTTCAAGATACGGCTGCACTCCAACTCTTGGGTTTGATCCCGATTATTCTATTGATGATTTGGTGGACGGCCGGTCGTACCAAGCAGATCATCAATGCGCAGATCGCCCCGCGCATCGCGGGTTATTTGATGCGTTCGGTTTCGACACGCAAACGCAAATTGAAGCTTGTTCTGCAGTGTTTGAGCTTGCTGTTTTTTGTGGTGGCGCTGGCTCGCCCGCAGTCAGGCGAGGGTAAACAGAAGGCCAAGAGTGAAGGTCTTGAAATCATGATTGTGTTGGATGTGTCGAACAGCATGTTGGCCGAAGACGCTCGCCCCTCGCGCTTGGATTTGGCCAAAAAGGAACTGTCGCGCTTTCTCGACACTTTAGGTGGCGACAAAGTGGGCTTGGTGGCGTTTGCCGGCTCGGCCATTCTGCTCTCGCCGCTGACCTCAGACAAATCGGCACTGAAAATGTACATGGAGTCGCTGACTCCGGATGCGGTGACCACGCAAGGTACGGATTTTAAAAAGGCCATCAGTGAAGCCATGAACGCGCTTCAGCGCGGCGGTTTGGAAAACGACGACACTCGCCAATTGACCAAAGTGATCGTGATTGCCTCCGACGGTGAAGAGACTGAAAAAGGCGGATTGGATGCCGCCCGCAAAGCGGCCGATGCGGGCATTCGCATTTTCACTCTGGGTTTTGGCACTGAGCAAGGGGGACAGATCCCCGTGCGTGACCATGTGGGTAACCTGGTCGGCTACAAAAAAGAAAAAAACGGGCAGCCGGTGGTCAGTCGCTCGACCGGTGAGGCTCTTAAACAGCTGGCGGAAGCCGGGCGCGGCACTTACCAGCACGTGACGTTCGGTGGCGATGCTATTCGTCAGCTGCGCGCGAGCATCGATAACTTGCAAAAAGCGCAATTCGACACCATGGAAGTCAGCCACTACAACGAGCACTATCAAACGTTCTTGTTTATCGGTTTGATTCTGGCGTTGAGCGAGCTGTTTTTGGGCGAGCGTAAGGGCGAAGGCCGTATTTGGAAAGGCCGCTTCGAGGTGGCCGTTGATTAAGACCGCACTTGTTCTTCTTTTCGCATTGCCAGCCCACGCCACCACCTGGCAGGCCTACACCAGCAACGCGGAAGGCGTGCGCCAGATGGAAAAAAAGAATTTCTATCCGGCCTATCAGAGCTTTTTAAAGGCGCTCGAGGACGACCCGCTCAGCTGGCAAGTGCAAATGAACCTGGGTTTGGTTTTCGAGGCCAATGAGGAATATTCCAAGGCCGTTAAGGCATACACGGGGGCCGCCCACATCGCCAAAGAGGGAAGTGAGGAACGCTTTTCTTCATTGTTCAATCTAGGCGGTGCCTTGGCTAAAGAGCAAAAGATCGAAGAGGCTCTCAAGGCTTACCAGGCCGCTCTCGACATCAAACCGGATTCGCTGGAAGTGAAGAACAACATCGAGCTGCTCTGGCAGGGCGGCGGTGGCGGCGGCAAAGGCGACAATCAGAATAAAGACAAAAAAGAGCAGCAGCAGGGCAACAACCAGCAGCAGCGCGAAGATTCGCTGAAGAATCCGCAGAAGGAAGAAAAGCAAAAGCCGCAGCCCAAACCTTTTGATAGCGAAGACTTAAGCAAAGAGGACGTAAAGAGAATCCTCGATGAGATCAAAAACCAAGAGCAAAGCATCCGCGCCAACGAGTATCAAAAAGGCGGCAAAGAGGCGAGCAAAGGTAAAGATTGGTAGAGTTATGAGACAGAGCGTTTTGAGTTTGATGCTGATATGGTCCGCGGCCCTGTATGCGGCGGAAGGTGTTGAAGTTACCGCCACCATCGATCGCAACCAGATCGGGCTAGGTGATGTGGTTCATTTAGTTGTCAGCGTGAGCAGCAAAGACAGTTCGAATGTGGGAGATCCGAAGATCGGCGGCTTGCCTGGCTTTGAGGTGATCAACTCTTCCACCGGCTATGAAACGCGCAGCTCCTATGACAATGGCCGTTTTGTGACTTCGCAATCACGCACGTTCACTTATATGTTGGCCGCCGCACGCAAAGGCGCCATGACCATTCCTGAAATCGCCGTTGATGTGGACGGCCAGACTTATCGCACCAAACCTATTCACGTGACTGTGTCCGATGCGCGCAAGAACCCGGTGGCACGGGGTGGAGGGCGCGGTCAGGGTCAACCCGATCCATTCCAGCAGATGGATGACATGGAGGAGCTGTTTCAACAGATGTTGCAACGGCGCATGGGCGGCGGCGCAGGTGGCGGCATGGCGATGGACGGCGCTCCGGTCAATCCCAATGAGGCGTTTTTTATTCAAGCGGACGTCGACAAGAAAAAGGCCTTCGTGGGCGAACAGATCACCGCTAACTTCTATCTCGTCACGCGCGGTCAGATCCGTGACATCGACACTCTGAAATATCCCGACCTCAAAGGCTTTTGGAAAGAGGATTTGGAGATGGCCACCCGTTTGAACTTTGAAAACGTGGTGATCGAAGGCGTGCCTTACCAGCGCGCGCTTTTGGTGTCCTACGCCTTGTTCCCGATCAAGCCGGGCAAAGCGGTCATTGATACCTACAAAGCCAAGTGCACGGTGCTCACTCCGTCGAACTTGGGATTTGGCCGGCCCTATCAGTTCACCAAGGCCAGTCGTCCGATAGATATCGAAGTGCAAGATGTTCCCGCCAATCGGCCGCACAACTATACGGGCGCGGTGGGAAGCTTTCGCGTGACGGCGCAATTCGAACCACCCACCGGTGTTGTGAACCAACCGATCACTTTGCGCGTGCGCTTTGATGGTCAAGGCAACGCCAAGCTGATTGAGCTGCCGAATTTGCAATTGCCGCCCAGCTTCGAGCTCTACGATCAAAAATCGCAAGCTAAGTTTTTGAAGGACGGCACCAGCTTTAAAGAGTTCGAAGTGCTGATCATTCCGCGCGAGCCGGGGGTTTTCAAAATTCCCGCGGTGACCATCGCGACCTTCGATCCACGTGCGCAAAAATTCACCGAAGTCTCGTCGCAGCCTCTCGATTTGAGCGTTTCAGGGACGGCCACCACCGCAGCGCCCGCGCAAGCTCAGACCGTCCCTGGCGATAAGGGGCCTGTGGCACCGTCGGAACCGCAACTCCCGTCTTTGGCGACGGAGATCGGCAGTCGTCCCACCTCGGCTGGCGCGCAGATCGCGATCACGGCAGCGATGTATTGTTTTGCTTTTGGTTTCCTCGGGATCTACGGTTGGCGAAAACTGCGCCACAAACCGAAAAAGCTGAGCCTCAAGCTTGTGCTCAAGCGTCGTATGGGAACAGTGCGCTCCCTGGTCGCCGCTAAAGATTGGCGCAAGGTGGGTGTGGAGCTGACCAACACGGCCTACTATATCTTGGGTCAGCTGTCCGAGCAGGGCGGCGCCAATCAAGAGCTGAATCGATTGCTTGAACACACGCCTCCCAGTCTGCGCAATGAGCTGGCTACGCCCATTCAAAAATTGCTCGCGCAGTGTGAAGCGTTGAGCTTCGCGCCTGAAACCCTGATTGTCGATATGACTGAGAAGACCAAGATGGACAAGCTCATCCAGGAATTCGACAAGGTGATGAGTCGAGCCATCGAACTGGCGGAGATTTAAAGTGCTAAGAACATCCACTTGCCTTGCGTTGCTATTGGGGGTCTCCACGTCGTGGGCCGCCGGTGTTACGACCGTCAGTGTTTCGCTCGATCAAGCGGTTGAAGCGCCACGCTGGATGTTTGACAGCAAAGCCAAAGTCAAAGGTGGAGCGTTGATCATCAATATGGTGGAGGCCAAAAAGGCCCTCATCGCTAAAGATCGGGCCAAGTGTCTGAGCGCCATTCAAAAAAGTTACGCTTTGGGTAAGAGTCTAGGACCGTGGCTGGTGTGGAACCAGCTCCAGTGCGCCTCATTGCGCGATAAATCCGGTCGTGCTTCGGTCGATGCGCTTCGTAAGGCGATTGCTAAGCTGGAATCTCAGCCGACCTGGCTGCTCTACGGGCCCAGCGTTCCGCAACTGCGCACGGCTTACACCACGGCTCTCTTGGCGTTAGCCGAAGAGCAGTTGAAGAGTGATCGCCGTTCGGCGTGGACCACTTTGGATAAATTGCAGCAGGTGCGTTCGTGGCTCACGCTGGATGAACGCGCCAACACCTACCGCTGGGCGGGAGAGTTGGCTTTTATCGAACAGAACTTAGGTGCCGCACAAGACTTCTTATTGCGTTCACTCAGTGAAAAAGACAGCGCTGAATTGCGCACGCGGGTGGAAAGCATTCGCTCCTCTTTGTTGGGTAAAAAGAAAGATGCGGCGGAGATTGCTGTAGTCAAGGCGGCCGAGAAAAGTGCGGACGATCTTGGCATCAGTGAGGAAGAAAAAGAGATCGCCACGCGTATGAACCGCGCCTTTGATTCGCAGGATTTTTTGTCGGCGATAGAGGATGGGGTAAAACTGATTCAAAAATTTCCCGGCAGTAAACGCGCGTCGGAAGCGGGAGACCGGGTCCTCGAGATCTACTTGAGCCTCTCCAATCGCAGTGAGGAAAAATTTCGTCACGTTCGCGATTCGGCGGTGAAAGAGATGCTCAAGGCCGATGCCGGTCGCATGAGCCGCTGGGCTTTGAACGCGTACGCAAAGGGCAACTACCAAGATGCCCTGAGCTTGGCCGAGAAAGCCTACGTTAAGTACGATGGCCACCCCGATAGCACCAAAGTTCTCTTGCTTGCGGCCAAAGCGGCGGTTGCCGCCGGTGAGTACGATGATGCTCGCGCCGATTACGACAAACTTCTGCTCAAGCACGGTGGCACGGCGGAAGCGGCGGAAGGCACATTCCGCATGGGCTTGCTTGAGTTCCGCTTGAAGCGATATGCCCAAGCGGCCGCTTACTTCGAGCGTGTATTGGCTTTGAATCAGGGCAAAGACTTCGAGTACCGCGCGTTGTATTGGCAGTGGCGGGCGCAACAAAAGGTCGATGCGGCGAAGAGCGCCGCTTTCGCCGCCCCACTGATCGAAAAATATCCGTTGTCCTATTACGGCCTGCGCGCCAAAGCGGAATTGGGTGGCGGGGCGTTGGAATTGCCCGATGGCAAAATCACGATCAAGACCGATCTGCGCCTGCTCGAGAGCGAACGTTTGGCGTGGGAGCGGTTCAACATTTTGCTTAAGGCCGGTTGGTTCAAAGAGGCTGAACGCGAACTTGATTCGCTGCCGGAGCCACAATCGAATGAGGAACGATTGTTGCGCGCGAAGTTTTGGGCCGCCACTCTTCGTTACGACAACGCCATCATGTTGATGAACAAAGCCTTCGATGAAAATCCGCAACTCTTGCAGTCGTCGGTTTTGAAAATCGTGTTTCCCAAAGAGTACAGCCCGTACATCGCGCGCGAAGCAAAGGCGACCGGTTTAAATGAAGATTTGATCCGCTCGCTGATTCGCCAAGAAAGCTCGTTTCGTCCCGAGGTGAAAAGCCCGGCCAACGCGCTTGGCGTGATGCAACTCTTGCCGTCGACGGCGGCCGAGATCGCCCGCGACATCCGTCTAAAAGAATATACGACAGATGGACTTTTGCTGCCCGAGACGAACATTAAATTGGGCAGCATTTACTTATCGCGCCTATTAAAAAATTTCGGTGGAAACATGCCGTTAGCTGTTGCGGCCTACAACGCAGGACCGACAAGATTAAAGCGCTGGCTAAATGCGCGCAAAGACCTCAGCCTGCTGGAAGCCGCGCCCACATCGACTCCCGAGGCGGAGGTCTGGATAGACGAATTGCCATGGGAAGAGACTAGCCACTATGTGAAATCGATTCTGCGCAATTTGCTGATTTATCGCATGCTCGAAGGGTCCAAACTGTCTCTTTCTGAGCCAATCTGGGTGGACGCAAAGACTGTTGCGCGTTAAGCTATTTGAAGTAACAGGAGTACGTTGAATGTCTTGGCCTTTGAAGGGACTTTTGGTCTCGAGCGTGATTTTATTATCGGCCTGCGCGACCACGCAGAAACGTTCAACGACAGCCGCAGCGGGTGAGGGTGGCGTGCCGGCCGTGACCGATCTACCGCCCACCAATATCGTGGAAAACGAAGACTCCTCCGAAATGGTTGAGGTCAATGCCGAGAAGCCTTACAAGGCCGCCTACGGCGAGATCGCCCTCGACCAGAACGAACACGTCGACATGTGGCTGCGCTACTTCCAAGGTCGCGGTCGCAAGCACATGGATCAGTACCTGGCGCGCTCGACTCGCTACCTTCCCATGATGAAAAACGTGCTGCGGGAAAACGGTCTGCCCGAAGATCTCGTCTACATTGCTTTGATTGAATCTGGATTTTCTCCGCGTGCGCACTCAAAAGCCAATGCGGTTGGTTATTGGCAGTTTATCCGCAGCACCGGTAAGCGCTTCGGTCTGCAGATCGACACCTTCACCGACGAACGCCGTGACCCGGTTTTGTCGACTCGCGCCGCCGCCGAATACTTCAAAGCTCTGTACGGCATGTTCAACTCGTGGCACTTGTCGATGGCCTCTTACAATGTGGGCGAGGGCCGCGTGAAGCGCGCTGTGACTCGCCACTACACGCGTGACTTCTGGGCGTTGATCAAAAAGCGTCGCGCTCTCCCGGCCGAGACCAAGCACTATGTGCCCAAGTTTATCGCCGCGGCCATGATCGCCAAGAACCCCAGCAAATATGGTTTTGCGGATATCGAGTACGCGGACCCACTGTCTTACGACACTGT
This sequence comes from Bdellovibrionales bacterium, assembly GCA_019637855.1. Taxonomy (GTDB): domain Bacteria; phylum Bdellovibrionota; class Bdellovibrionia; order Bdellovibrionales; family UBA1609; genus JALHOQ01. The sequence continues at coordinate 16,597 of JAHBUX010000023.1, read as the reverse complement.
GGCTCTGCAGAGCCCGATCAGTCTTTCGAAACTGGCGTCGAACCTGAATGTGGAAGTCGACGAGTTGAAGTTGCTCAACCCTAAGTTCCGCACCGACTTCGTGCCTATGGGTCGGGGTGGTGAGACGGTGGTGCGTATCCCGGTAGGCCGCGCGACCGACGCCATGGCCGCTCTGTCTTTGAGCGTGACCACGCAGCCCAAAGTGTTGCAGGCCGAATACTATTTCTATCGCATTCGTCGCGGTGACACATTGTCGACGGTGGCTCGCAAGCACCGCACCACGGTTTCCCGCCTACGTCGTTTAAATGATTTGTCCAACCGTTCGATGTTGCGCGTGGGCCGTTCGCTCAAAGTTCCGGATAACGGCGGTGAGGGCATTCAGTACGTGACGGAAGAGACCGCGAGCACAGGCAAAGAAGCGGTACCGGCCGTGCAAACGCGCGATGTGGAATTTCACACAGTACGCAATGGCGAGAATCTTTCGGTGATCGCCACTCGTTACGGCGTTCAGGTTTCGGATCTTTTGCGCATGAACAGCCTTACGAACCGTAGCATCTTGCGCAAAGGCCAGAAGCTGCGCGTGCGTGAAGGTTCGGACAACAGTGCGGGTCGCGTGAAGAAGAAGCCGGCCGTGTTGGCTCAATTCGGTCGCGCGAAGAACGTACAAAAAGAAGTTTCGGCGCCGAACTCCCGCAATGTGGCCGCTCTGTCGAATGCAGCGAAGTCGCGCCGCCACGTCGTCCGCCGCGGCGAAACGCTGTGGGATGTGTCCAAGCGCTATGGCGTCACCATGGGCGACTTGGCCAAAGCGAACAACGTGAAGATCAATTACCGCGTGATGGCGGGCGAGAAGCTGACGATCCCGAATTGAATTCCAAGGCAGCGCTGAACACGGCGAAGCCGACAGAGATCGTTAACGAACAACCCAAATACACATAGATATTGCCCGCGATCAGGCGGAGAGTCGCGGTGTCGAGCTGAAAGGTCAGCTGCAGCTGCGTGAGCGTATGGCTAAAAGCTGACAGTAGCGCGAGATTGAGAAGAGCGAGGATCGCAAAGCCGGCACTCAAAAGGGAGCGCCAGCTTAGCTTCTTGAGAAACGCGCGTGCACGAGCGATCATGCGTATGCGCTTTAAGAGGATTTCTTAGCCGACTTTTTGGCCGGCTTCTTAGCGGGTGCCTTTGCACCTTTCTTCACACTGGCGGTGTCGCGACCTTTTTTGTTCTTGGTTGCGGCCGCTTTGCTGCCTTTTTTAGCTGCCGTCTTTTTGGCCGCGGTGGTTTTCTTGGCTGTCTTCGCTGCCGGTTTTTTCTTACTGTTCTTGGCCGCGGTCTTTGAGCTCTTCTTGGGCGGAGCTTTTTTAGCTACAGATTTTTTTGCCGCCTTCTTGGGTGCTGCGGGTTCATCGTCATAGCCAGGGATCGGCGTGCTTTCGGTCGGAACATCGGGTTCTGGCGTGGCATTGGGATATTGGCCATCCGCAGTCAAAGCGTCATCGACGGCTTCGCCCATATCGGCGTTGGAGTTGTACTCCTCAGAGCCGACGGGAGCGGGTTCGATACCGCTCGTTTCCGGTGCGGCCGGGGGCGGGTAGTCTGGATCGGTGGCGTGATCTTCAATGGCGGAAGCGCCGCCTTCGTCTTCGAGATCGTCGGCCTGAAGCAAAGGTGCATTCAAAAAGCTGAGAGCAATGGTAAACAGGATGAACTTACGCCACATGATGGGATCTCCTCTACGTAGGATGTATCGGTAGACCCGGGCCTTCGTCTTGAGTTGGGAAAAAACTGTCGAACTTTTAGAAATAAAAAAACCCGCGTCGTCCCTTACGCGGGCCCAGTCATTAACTTCCCATTTATGCTAGGCCCATTTCCTCTGGCAACCCGGCCGGCATAGCCTCCTTAAAAACATTAGCCCCGTCGGTTTTGCGTCCCGCCCTTTCGAACGGTTTGCCCTTAGCAAAGGAAGTAACAACTTAGTGTTACTGATCGCCTCTCCTCATTGAGAGACTTCCTTTAAGTGGTTCTCTCGGTCGCCCCGTCACTTCGGCGGCGGATCGAGACACCAATCCCTAGGCGTCAAGTGCATGGATCCCTCCCTACGCCCGGCCGCCGTTCATAGCATGCCGTACCTTAAAGATAACGCTACGTGTCGTGCCGGTCCACACAAATGCGCCGAGCATCTCAACAAGGATCTATGAACTCTTGAATTCTCAGTTTGAAACGTCTCGAACTTGGTCGGCTAAACGAAGGAACATTTCCGCCTCTTCGTCGCCCGAATGGCTTTCGAGCACCGGAACACCGGCCTCCGCGCTCATACCGATATCCGGATAGAAGGGCAGTTGCGCGAGCTTTTTGATCTTCTTGGTGTCTAGGTAGGCATCCAACTCTCCCTGCGGGAAGAGCTGCACTTTCTCGCCCGTTTGGCTGGTGTAGTAAGACATGTTTTCCACGATACCGAGCAAGCGCACGTTGGTGCGATCGAACATATCGATGGCTTTTTTAGCATCGGCCAAAGCTATATTTTGCGGAGTGACCACCACGATAGCGCCGGTGACTGGCACCTTCTGCGCCATGGTCAAACCCACATCTCCCGTGCCCGGTGGCAGATCGATGATCAGGTAGTCCAACTCACCCCATAAGACATCGCGGAAAAACTGATCCATGGCTTTGAACAGCATCGGACCACGCCACACGGCCGCTTGGCTTTCTTCCACCAGGTAGCCAAGGCTCATGGTCTTCACGCCGTAACGGGTGACGGGAATGATCTTCTTGTCGTCGTTCACTTCGGGCTTGGCGGTGAGTGCGCCGAGCATGCGCGGGATGCTGGGCCCGTAGATATCTGCGTCGAGCAGGCCGACTTTCATACCGCGCTTTTGCAGGGCCATCGCCAGATTCACAGCGACGGTGGATTTGCCCACTCCGCCTTTGCCAGAGCCGACAGCGATAATCTTTTTCACCCCTTCAATGGGAGCTTGTTGCAGAAACGGATTCATTTGGACACCTCGCGGGTAGGTGTAATCCCTGTCCCGACCCCGGGACAAGTCTTATCTGGCCTGACCCCGCAACTTCAGTTGCCACCACTTAACTTCGCCAGGAAGATAAACGCAGATGATCAACCGTCCAATAAAAGCGCGATTGGCCAGCTATTTGGCTGGCTCTACTTTCCTTTTATTTTCAGAAGGTCTTTATGATTTGGCTTTCGCCATCTATGCCTATCAGATTTCAGGTAAGGCTTCGGTAGGGGCGATCACTTATGCTCTTGGCTACTTGTCTGAGATTTTGGTCAGTCTTTTTGGGGGCGGGTACCTGGATCGTGTCAGTAAGCTTCGCATTTACACGTTCACAATTTTGCTTAAGGTTGTTCTCTTTATCTCTCTATTTTTTTGGGGACGTGAGATTGGTCTTAGCGAAATAGCTATTTGGTGCTTCGCGTTTCTTATCGATGCTGTTCATCACTACTCAAAATTGAACAACGTAATGGCCATTGCCGACCTATTTGAGGAAAGGGATTTGGTTCAAGCCCATGGTTCGGTCGCAGCTGTTCACGGAATCTCACGTATTGGTGGTCCATTGATTGGCGCCGGTCTAGTCGGATGGTTAGGGGCGATTAACGCTCTGGCTTTCTGTGCAGTCTTTCAACTAACGGCCCTAGTTTTCTTTTATGCATCCTTTTGCGGCGTGGTTCGCAAAACTGAAACATCTGGTTCGGTGTCACCGAGTGCCCCGGTGTTTGACACGGTTCGCGCTTTAAAGGAGATCTGGCAATCCTCACATTGGCGGCGCTATCTTGCTTTGGACGCCGCCACAACTCTTTTCACGGGAACGTCGGTTTTGCTGATGGTACCCCTACTCAAAGAGATGTTGCGTGTCAGCGATGATCAGGTGGGATTGTTTTTCTCTGTGGGTGCTGCGGGCGCCATCGCGGGTGGCGTTTTTTTAAGTAGAGCGTTTCGACGCTTTCGCTTCCATCGTTGGATGGCGGGGATTGTTTTCTTACAGGGATTTTTTCTGCTCGCCCTAGTGCATTCAGGGGGTTTTTACGTAGCGGTGGGTGTGAAGTTCCTCCTGGACTTTATGATAACGGCCTACTATCGCAGCACGGCCGTCTACTTACAGACCGAAGCTCCGCAAGAAAAGCGAGGTGCTTATTACACCGGTGCCGATGCCGTGTCGCGGACCTTAGGCCTAGTTGGCATCGTTTCTGGCGGTTTCTTGTTTGATAAATTCGGCTACGTCGCACTCTATACCGTCTTAGCGGCAGGCCTCTTTTCGCTCGCACTCCTTTGGTGCACCGCCTTTGACCAGAAGACCGTTCGGCACTGACCGAAGGGCGGGACTTCAGATCCCACAAGCTACAGATTTGCCCTCGCGTCATGTAAGATTGTGAGAGGAGGGCTTTTGCCGCTTCAACCGAAGGAATTCATGCTTTACTACGCGGCCGCGTTGGTACTCGCGCTGCTGTTGTTTACGCGCCGTCGTCCGCGGCGGGGCATGCTTTTGCGTTTGCGTAGTTCCTTCCGCAAAGCAGCTCAGGCCGAAGGCGCCTCCTACGGAAACGCGGCTGAGTCTCTAAGTGGCCGACCGTCCACCGAAAAATTCTCCCATATTCGTCCTACCGGTGAGCGTCCTCTGAATGTGGTTTTCAACTACAACGGGCACTCGTGGGATGCGTACGAAGTCCTCGGACTGCCGGCCGGTTCCTCGCCGGAAAACGTCGAAGCCGCCTATAAAGAAGGCATGCAAAAGGTCGACATCGGATCGCGTCCCTTCTTGGAGGCCGCCTATAAGGCCATTCAGGCGCAGTGGGAGTTGTACCGAGCCTCTGGAACCTAGTACAGAAGCACCAGCTCTTTGCGTTAGCCCGCCCCGAAATTGACGACCTGCTCCTGCCTTGATACCCCTTATCTCACCTTCAAACGGAGCATCCATGCAGGTCAAATATCTCGAGGATTTATCGACACTTGTATCTCTTGCCAAACGCCGCGGTTTTGTCTTTCAAAGCAGCGAAATCTACGGCGGTTTGAATTCCTGTTGGGACTACGGTCCGCTGGGCGCCCCGTTTAAATTCAAAGTCAAAATGCTGTGGTGGAAAGCCATGACCCGGCGAAACGACATCGTCGGTTTGGACGCTGCCATTTTGATGCATCCGATGGTGTGGAAGGCCTCGGGTCACGTGGATGGATTCTCCGATCCATTGGTCGATTGCAAAAAGTGTAAAAACCGTTTTCGCCAAGACACGGCCGTAGTGAATGGCAAAGTCACTTGCCCTAAATGCGAATCCACCGAAGTGACCGAGCCGCGCAATTTCAACCTGATGTTTGAGACCTACATGGGGCCGGTGAAGGATGAAGCGGCGGTGGTGTACCTGCGCCCTGAAACTGCGCAAGGCATTTTTGTGAACTTCGAGAATGTCGCCACCAGCATGCGTAAGAAAATTCCGTTCGGTATCGCGCAAATTGGCAAATCCTTCCGTAACGAAATCACGCCGGGCAATTTCACGTTCCGCACGCGTGAATTCGAGCAAATGGAGATGCAGTACTTCGTTAAGCCCGGCACCGATGCCGACTGGTTCGAGACCTGGAGACAAACGCGTTGGGACTTCTACAAGGCCTGCGGCATTCGCGAGAACAAACTGCGTTGGCACAAGCATGAGAAACTGGCGCATTACGCCCGCGCGGCGTTTGATGTGGAATACGAATTCCCTTTTGGCTGGAGTGAGCTCGAAGGCATCCATAACCGCAGCGATTTCGATCTTTCCCAGCACCAAAAGTTCTCGGGCAAAAAGCTTGAGTATTTTGATGAGGCCAACAAAGAAAAATACATTCCCTACGTGATTGAAACCGCGGTCGGTTGTGATCGTTTGGCCTTGGCTATTTTGTGTGACGTCTATCGCGAAGAAAAAGTGGGCGGCGCGGATGGCGAAGGTGATGGCGACACGCGCATCGTGATGGGCTTTCCGCCGGAACTGGCACCAATTGAGATTGCGGTTCTGCCGCTGTCCAAAAAGCCGCCGCTGCAAGAGCTCGGCATGAAAATTCGCGACGAGCTGGCCAAGGACCATGACGTCGATTACGACGAGACCGCCAGCATCGGCAAGCGCTATCGTCGGCAGGATGAGATCGGTACGCCTTTGTGTGTGACGGTGGATTTCGAATCGCTGGAAGATCGCAAGGTCACCGTTCGTCATCGCGACAAGATGACTCAAGATCGCGTTTATATCGACCAACTGAAATCGTATATCCAAGACAAGCTCAAGAACTTCTAAAGACCGCTTAAGCGGACCATGGAGCAAAGGTGATGAAAGAAATGGAAGATGTGAAGAAGGCCTCAACGGTCAAGCTGCCTGAAAAATCCGTTTACTTTTTCGCGGCCGGGAATAGCGAGGGCAATGCCGGCATGAAGAACGTGCTCGGCGGCAAGGGCGCCAATCTGGCGGAGATGACCTCTTTGGGGTTGCCGGTGCCCCCGGGCTTCACCATCGCCACGGAAGTCTGCCAATCCTTTTACGACAACGGCGAAAAGCTGCCTGAGCAGCTCAAAACCAAAGTGCTTGAAGCGATGGGTAAGGTCGAAAAGCTGATCGGTAAAAAGTTCGGCGATACCAACGACCCTCTACTGGTCAGTGTGCGCTCGGGTGCGCGCGCTTCGATGCCGGGAATGATGGATACGATTTTGAACTTGGGCCTGAACGATCAAACGGTTGAGGGCTTGGCCAAGAACTCCAATAACCCGCGGTTTGCTTGGGATTCCTATCGCCGCTTCGTCACCATGTACTCCAATGTGGTGATGGGCATGAACACCTCTTTGCTTGAAGTGGTGATGGAGGACTTGAAAGAGTCCAAGCATTACAAGAATGACACCGATCTTACCGCTGAAGATCTTAAGGCGCTGACCACGAAGTACAAAAAACAGATTTTAGAAACGACCGGGAAAACCTTCCCCAGCGATCCGTTTGAACAGCTGTGGGGCGCGATTTCGGCGGTGTTCCGCAGCTGGAACTCTCCGCGCGCCATCACCTATCGCTCACTGCATGGCTACCCTTCGCATTGGGGCACGGCTGTGAACGTGCAATCCATGGTGTTTGGCAATATGGGTGAAGACTGCGCCACCGGTGTGGCTTTCACCCGCAATCCTTCGACTGGCGAGAAGGTGTTCTTCGGCGAATTCCTTGTGAATGCCCAAGGTGAAGATGTGGTGGCGGGGATTCGTACGCCCAACGCGCTCACCAAAGAAGAGGCTAAGGAGAAAGGCACTAAATCCCTTGAGGAGCTGATGCCTGCGGCCTACGCCGAGCTAGTCGACGTTTACAAGAAACTCGAAAAGCACTATCGCGATATGCAAGACATCGAGTTTACCATCGAGAGAAACAAGCTGTGGATGTTGCAAACGCGCAACGGCAAGCGCACCGCTAAGGCCGCTCTACGGATTGCCTGCGAGATGATCGATGAGAAGATGATCACGCCGGACGAAGCCTTGCTTCGTATAAACGCACAAAGTTTAGATCAGTTGCTGCACCCGACTCTCGACAGCAAAGCCGAAAAGACGCTGTTGTGCAAAGGCTTGCCGGCCTCACCCGGTGGCTCTACGGGGCAGATCGTGTTTTCGAGCGAAGAGGCCGTCGAATGGGCTGATAAAGGCCATAAAGTGATCTTGGTTCGTATCGAAACCAGCCCGGAGGATATTGAGGGTATGGTTAAAGCTCAGGGCGTGCTCACTACGCGCGGGGGCATGACCTCGCACGCGGCTGTGGTGGCGCGCGGAATGGGCAAGTGCTGTGTCGCAGGCTGCGGCGATATCGATGTGGACTATCGCAAGGGCGAAATGCGCATTAAAGGTTATGTGCTTAAGCAGGGCGACAAGATCACCCTCGATGGTTCCACTGGCGAAGTGTACTTGGGTGAAGTGAAGACCATCGAACCTAAGCTCGATGAGTACTTTGCGCGGCTGATGACCATGGCCGATCAAAAGCGCAAACTCGGTGTGCGTGCCAATGCGGATACGCCGAAGGATGCAGAAGTGGCGCGCCGTTTTGGCGCTGAAGGAATTGGCTTGTGCCGGACCGAACACATGTTCTTCGGCTCCGATCGCATCGATGTGATGCGTGAGATGATTATGGCTGAAACGCGTGAAGAACGCATTGAGGCTTTGGATCGTTTACTGCCGATGCAGCGCTCGGATTTTGCCGGCCTGTTTGAGCATATGAAAGGCTATCCGGTGACCATTCGTTTGCTGGATCCGCCGTTGCACGAGTTCTTGCCGCACACTGAAGAAGAGATTCAAGAGTTGGCCAAGCGTCTTTCCACTAGCGCTGAGAAGCTGCGTTCGAAAGTGCGAAACTTGAGCGAACTCAATCCGATGTTGGGCCATCGCGGTTGCCGTCTGGCCATCACTTATCCGGAAATCTATCAGATGCAGGCCCGCGCCATCGCGGAGGCGGCCTCTGAGGTGATCGCGAAAGGCAACGATGTTGTGCCAGAGATCATGGTGCCTTTGGTGGGTACTGAGGCTGAGCTGAAGCGGTTGCGCGAACTGATCGAAGTTGAAGTGATGAAGGTGCAGGGCTCGCGCAAAACCAAGTTCGACTTCAAAGTGGGAACAATGATTGAGCTGCCGCGGGCGGCGCTAATGGCCGACAAAATTGCTGAGCATGCTGAATTTTTCAGCTTCGGCACCAACGATTTAACTCAAACCACTCTGGGAATTTCGCGCGACGATGCCGGTCGCTTTATGGCGACTTACGTTAGCGAGGGCCTGTTTGATGCCGATCCCTTTGCTTCTATCGACCAAAAAGGTGTTGGCAAATTGGTCGAAATGGCGGTTCAATTAGGACTAAAGACTCGTCCAGACATCAAATTGGGCGTTTGTGGGGAGCATGGAGGGGATCCTTCCAGTATTCAGTTCTTCCATAAAGTGGGGCTGAATTACGTGAGTTGCTCTCCTTATAGGGTTCCTATTGCTCGGTTGGCGGCGGCGCAAGCGGCGATACAGCAGCGAGGAACTGAGCACTAGGAGTGAGGGTTAAGCATTGAGAATTAAGAAGCTTGAGCTTGTTGGGTTTAAGTCCTTTAAGGATCGCACGGTCATTCACTTTGATAAGGGGATTACCGGGATTGTGGGGCCCAACGGGTGCGGTAAGTCCAATATTGTGGACGCGCTGGTTTGGGTTATGGGGGAGATGTCGGCGAAGCACTTGCGTGGTGCCAGCATGTCCGATGTTATCTTTGGTGGCTCTGAAGGTTATGCTCCCCTTGGAATGGCTGAGGTTTCGCTCACTCTTGAGAATGACGGCGGCCCCTTTCCTGTCAAATATTTGAAATTCTCCGAGATTATGATCACGCGCCGTTTGCATCGCGACGGCGAATCCGAATATTTGGTCAATAAAGAGCCGGCCCGTTTGCGCGATATTCATGAGATCTTTATGGATACGGGCGCTGGCTCCAAGGGTTTCTCGATTATCGAACAAGGGGCGATCGGTAAGATTATCACCGCTAAGCCTGAAGATCGTCGCACCCTGATCGAGGAGGCGGCTGGTATCACCAAGTTTAAAGTTCGTAAGCGCGAGTCTCAGCGCAAGCTGATTTCGACCGAACAAAATCTGGTGCGTCTGCAGGATATTTTGGGTGAACAAAAGCGCCAGCTCGATTCTTTGGAGCGCCAAGCTCAGCGTGCCGAGCGCTATCGCAATCTCAAACGTGATTTACAAGACAAAGAGATCTTGGTTTCTTCGAAAAGCTATTTGGCTTTGCACTTTGAAGCCGAGCAGTTGCGGGCCGAGGTTGAAGGTGCGCGTGAACAAGAGGCTGGTTGGGGCGGAAAAGTCGCTGCCATGGAAGCCGACCTTGCCACTCTTCGTTTGAAAGCTGTGGAAGAAGAGAAGCAGGTGGAAGACTTGCTGGTGCAGCATCAGCAGTCGCAGGGCCAGGCTCAGAACCTGGAATTCACCATTCGCGAGTTGAATTTTGAAATCGAGCAAGCCCGTCGCAACAAAGAGATGACCGGCTCCATGCTGGAGCAGTCGCAGGCGCGCAAGATCGCGCTTGAAACCGAGCTCAAGCAGGTCGAAGAAAATCTGGCCGTGATCCGTGTGAAAGCGGATGAAGTGGGCGCCGAATATCAGACCAAGGCGGCTGAGCTCTCGACCATTCAGGCGCGCATTCAAACTTTAGATCAGCAGTTGACCGTTCAGCGCCGCGAGATGCTGACGGTTTCGCAATCCGAAACGCATTTGGATGCCAAGTTTCAATCGCTCAGCGACAAAGTGCGCGAGCAAGGTGAGCGTTTAGAGCACTTGCGCCAGATCGAAAGCGAATTGCAGGAACAAAAGGGCGATTTTGAAAAACGCCGCAACCAAACCTTCAGCAAGCTTGAGGGCGAGCGCCAACTGCAGCTCGATATCATGAAGGACGTTGAGAACTTCCAGGCCAATTTCGAAATCCTGCAACGTCAGGTGGGCGAAAAACAGCAGGAAGTGACCGAGTTTAAAGATTCGTTGAACGAAGTCGCCAGCCGTCTTTACGGTTTGGAAAACCTACAGGCCAACTTCGAAGGTTTCGAAGAGGGCGTAAAGCAGGTCATGCTGTGGCAGCGTCAACGCTCCGAGATGCATGCCGATGGTTCGACCTCGGTGACGCCGGCAAGCCTTAAGCCGGTGGCCGAGATCGTTGAAGTTCCGGAAAAATACGAACTGGCTATGGAAGCCGCTCTGGGCTCGCGTTTGCAGCTCTTGGTGTCGGATTCCGGTGCCACCGCTCTTGGTGCTTTGGACTACTTGAAAACCAACACCAAGGGCCGCTCAAGTTTTGTCGCCAATGATTGGGTGGTGGACGGTGATGGCGGTAGTCTTAGCGCTTTGCGCGCTCAGGCTGGTGTCGAGACTGTGTTAAGTGACGTGGTCAGCATTCCTGCCGAGCAGTCCAAAGCCATTATGCCTTTTTTCCAAAGCGTCGTGGTGGTGGACTCGATCCGCACGGCCTTGAAGCTGCGCCCGGAATTCCCTGGCCGCACGTTTGTGACCGCGGATGGCGATTGCTTGAGCTCGGACGGTGTTTTGACCGGTGGTACGGCCGAAAGTGCGGATTCTGGACTGCTCAAGCGTCGGCGCGAAATCAAAGAACTTTCGCAACAGCGTGAGGAATGGGCGGGCAAGCTCGCACTCGCGAAAATGTATTTGGAAAAGCTCGAAGGCAAACAAAAGCAGGTCGGCGAAGAGCTGGAGAGCTCGCGCAAGCGTCACAGCGAAAAAGAAATTCATATTGCGGAACTGCGCAAAGACTTGGAGCGCGCCGAAAACGAATTGAACAACGCCAACGTCGCGTTACAGCGGCAGCAGGGCGAGATCAATCGCGACGACGCCACTTTGCAGCGTTTGAGCAGCGAAGCTCAGGATGTGAATGAGCGTTTGACCGAAATGCGCACCCGTCGCATCGAGCTTGAAGCCTCTGTTCAGCAGATGGATCAAGAATACCAGCAGTCACGGGTTGGCATCGATGATCTGCAGAAACTGGTGACCAATCTGCAGGTGGAGGCCGCCTCGACCCGCAAAGACGTGGAGTCCTTCACGCAACGTTTCGACATGCTCAGCCGCACGCTAAGTGAGATTCAGCAGCAGGTGGCTCAAATGGCCAGCGAGTCCGATCGCAGCCACGAGACTTTGACGGTGAATCAAGTTTTGGTCGAGCAAAAGAAGCTCGAGTTGGAGAACGCTATCGTGCAGACGACCGATCTGCAGCAGCGCTTGGCTTCGGCCCGCGATGTGCATGAACGCTCGTTGGCCGAGCTACGCACGCAAGAGACCGGTTTGAACGAGACTCATCACGGCTATCACCAGCTGCAGTCGCGCATGAACGAAGCCACCTTGCGCTTAGAGCAAGTGCGCATGAAAGAGCAGTACCTGATCGATCAGATCAACGAGCGCTATATGCTGCAGTTGAGCGAGGTCGCCATCAATCACGCGCATACCGAGATTGACCTGGCCGCCATGGAAACCGAAGTCAACGAGCTCAAGAGCAAGTTGAACAAGATCGGCGATGTGAACTTAAGCTCTATCGAAGAGTATGAGGATCTGCATCAGCGCCATGGCTTCTTGGATCAGCAGTACAAAGATCTTATCGAAGCCAAAGAGCAGTTGAAGAAGGTGATCGACCGTATCAATCGCATCTGTTCACGTCGTTTCAAAGACACGTTTGAACAGGTGAACGAGCGTTTCACCAAAGTGTTCCCGGTTCTGTTCGGGGGTGGGGAAGCCCGCTTGATCCTGGTTGAAGATCCCGAGAACGGCGAAATGGGGATCGATATCGTCTCTCGTCCTCCCGGCAAAAAGCTACAAAACGTCAGCTTGCTCAGCGGGGGAGAGAAGGCCTTGACCGCCGTGTCCTTGATCTTCTCGATCTTCTTGGTCAAGCCTTCGCCCTTCTGTTTGCTGGATGAGGTGGATGCTCCGCTCGACGACGCCAACGTGTTCCGTTTTAATGACTTGGTCAAAGAGATGGCGAAACGTTCACAATTGATCATTGTGACCCACAATAAGCACACCATGAAGGTCAACAATACGCTTTACGGCGTAACCATGGAAGAGCGTGGAGTGTCTAAAATGGTGTCCGTCAGTCTTGAGCAGGCCGAAAAGGTCGTTACCGCTTAATCTTGTAAACAATGCCCTTTTAGGTGGCCTCCCGATCGGCTATTCGAAGAGCCTTTCGGGAGAACCTATGCGCACATTTCTGACCATGCTGGCTCTGTTTTCGGGATGGGCTATGGCCGATGTGGTTTATAAAACCACCACCGCCCATCACGATGGTTCCTACACCTACCATCATGTTCGCCTGAGAGTGGACGGTGTTGACTACGGTATCCGCGTCGAGAAGCCCGATCGTCTGTGTGAAGTGTTCGGCTTCGATCTCGCCTTGGACTACAACATGAAACGTTCATGGTGGGGAAGTTACGAAGTCATGCTTTTGGATGAGCATGGCAATTGGGATGGCCCCAAGACATCTGATGTGTATGTGCGCGATATTCGCTGCGTGAATGCTTGGACCACGTCTGTTTGGAATTCCGGGGGCTTCGCACCCTGGCCCTACTATCGCTAAATTTTAAAGCAAAGTTTGAATCACCTGGGCGGCGTGACGCATGCCCTGTTTTACATTGGCGCTGAAGTCGCGAGGGGCTTGGGCATTGGCGCCATCGGTGACCACGCGCACCTCTAAGAAGGGCACATTCAGAAAGCGACAGGCACGGGCGCCACCGGCCCCCTCCCAAGCGACACTAAGGGCCTGCGTTTGCCCGGCGAGCTCAGCGGCTCGAGACTCTTCGATCACATCCTCATCGCCACTAGCGATGCGGCCAAAGTGGACGTTGAACGCAAACGATTGTGTTTTCAGTTTCTGCAGGCTCTGCGCGCAGCCGGCAAAAAGCGGTGAGGGCTTTTGAACAAAGCGCATGCGGAAGTCGTGCTCGATGGTCTCTTCACCCACCACCACGTCCAATGGCGCCACTTTTGGATTTAAAGCCCCGCTTGCACCCACACAGAGGACGAGTCGCGGCTTTAATTCGCGCACCAAGTGCTGAGTGGTCAGTGCAAACTGAACTTTGCCGTGTCCACCGACGGCCAGTGCAAAGCCAGGCCCTCTTCCTGTGGAATCCGCTCCCAAAGCGGTAGCCAGCGCATCGTGTTCCATCTTGAGCGGAGTTAATATCAAAATCATAAACTCCCTTTAGCACGGCTTTCCTTGACCGAGTCACGTTCGACTCGTTACATCAAACGCCATGTTGATGGAACAGACAGATCTCCTGATTTTGATTGGCAGCCTGATCTTTGGTGGCGGTGCTTTGGGCTCCGTGGCTTATTACTATGCCCGCCAAGCGCGTTTGAAGGTGATGCCTCCTCCGGCGCCGGTACCGGAACCGGCGCTTCCCGAAGAAACTGTTCCGCCGCCGAGAGCGGAGCTCAAAGTTGTCAAAGAACCTGAACCTCCATCGCTCAACACGGCCCTGCGCTCGACTCGGGATAGCTTTTGGGGAAAAATCCAGCGCAGCGTTTTAGGTTCGGGCTCAATTGACGGCGTCGAGCTCGAAACGATCGAAGAGATCCTCTACACCAGCGATCTTGGGCCATCCACAGTCACGCGTTTACTGGGCTCGGTAGAGTCGCAGCTGTCGCGCAAAGAGAAGCGTTCGCTGGACACGCTTAAGGATTCCTTGAAATCCGAAGTGCAAAGTATTCTGGCTGCCGTGCCCAAGATGGGGCATAGCCCGCTGGAGGATTTCGCGCAGCGACCGAAGCCGCAGATTTGGATGATCGTGGGTGTAAACGGGGCGGGCAAAACCACAACGATTGGTAAGCTGGCTCACTTGGCGGCGCAAAAAGGCGCGCGCGTGTTGGTCGCGGCCGGCGATACATTTCGTGCGGCGGCCCAGTCGCAGTTGAAGGTGTGGTCCGAGCGCGCTCAGGTTGAGATCTTTTCTCCGGAAGGTGTGACCGATCCGGGGGCGGTGGCTTTTGATGCGGTTCAAATGGCCAAAGCGCGTGGTTATGACTTGGTTTTGATCGACACTGCTGGCCGTTTGCACACGCAAGCCAATCTGATGGACGAGCTAAAAAAAGTGAAGCGCGTGATTCAGAAATTGGACCCACAGTCACCTCATGAAACCTTGATTGTGCTCGACGCCAACTCGGGGCAAAACGCACTTGTGCAGGCACAAAAGTTCAACGAGACGCTCGCGCTCACCGGTGCGGTGTTCACAAAAATGGATGGCACGGCAAAGGGGGGCGTCGTTCTGGGTTTGGCCTCGCAGCTGCAGATCCCCACCGTCTTCCTTGGCATTGGTGAGTCGATGGAAGCGCTCACCGGATTTAATCCGGGTGAATACGCCGAAGCTTTGTTCGACGCTCACTGAACGCTTGCCGTGGCTGTAAAAAACCTGTGAAATAAAAAGAGATGGGCGACCACTCTTCATTAGTCACAACTTTAGGCGGCGTGGCTTTGTTCATTCTCGGAATGAGCATGGCCAGCGAGAACTTGCAAAAGATCGCCGCCGATCGTATCCGCGACATTGTCACTACCTTGGCAAAAAAACCATTTTGGGGTCTGGGCCTTGGCGTAGGCCTGACGATGATTCTGCAAAGCTCAGGTGCGGTCACTTCGTTGCTCGTGGGTCTGGGCTCGGCGGGGGTGATCGGTACCCAGCAAGTGATGAGCGTCATCCTCGGCTCGGCTATCGGTTCAAGTTTGGTCGTGCAGGTGCTCAGCTTTGATATCCTGCGCTTCGGTTTGCCGTTCTTTGCCATTAGCTTTTTCGTCTTCTGGTTCAGTAAGCGCCGGATAGTGAAGACCTGTGCGGCGGCGGCTATGGGCTTTGGACTTTTGTTCTATGGCCTCGAAGTCATTCGCTTAGGTACGGAAGAACTAAGAAACGTTGAAATCTTTCAGACCTTCATCAAAGCGCTGAGTGCGACTCCGCTTTACACTGTCTTGTTGACGGCTTTCTTTACGGCGCTGGTAGCCTCCAGTGCGGTGACGATCTCCATCGGAATGTTACTGACTTTGCATGGTATCATCACTTTGGAAGACGCCATGTACTGGATCTTTGGCGCCAACATCGGCACTACGGCGACGGCGTTGATCGCCTCGGCTGGCGGCAACTATGTCGGTCGCCAGGTGGCGTGGGCGCACACTTTTTACAAGGTGGCATCGGTCGCGCTGTTTATTCCTTTTTCACCTTACATTGCGGAGTTTTTCTCTTCGGGTCAGCCGACTCGCGACGTGGCCAACATCAATACGGCCTTCAATCTGGCGGCGGCGCTGATTTTTTATCCTTTCCTCGGTTATGGCGCGCGTTTGATCGAACGCCTTTTCCCGCCCTCGCCGCACGAGATGCAGTTTTCGGTAAAGTATCTCAACAAAAAAGATTGGGAGTCACCTTCGGTGGTGTTGGCTCATGCGGAACGCGAAGCTCTGCGCATGGCCGATATCGTCACCAGCATGATTGAAGACTCGCTCAAGATGTTCCGTACCGACGATCCGGAGTTGGTTGAGAACATGCGTCGCCGTGATGATCGGGCTGATCTCTTGGCGCGTGAGCTCAACTTGTACTTGGCTCAGCAAATCGACCAAGCGCCCGACGGCATTCGCGAACAGATGCTGAAGCTGATGTACTTTGTGACGGATCTCGAAGCCGCCGCCGATGTGGTGGACAATCAGTTGTTGGAGCTGGCGCAGAAGAAGCATCACTTCAAGGTGGATTTTTCAGAGGACGGGTGGCGCGAGTTGAACGAGCTTTCGAGCGCCGTTGGCCAAATCGCTCATATGGCCATTGCTTGCTTCCAAACGCAGGACAAAGACTTGGCGGCTAAGGTAATTTTTCATAAGCGCAATATCCGCAGGCTCGAGCAGAAGATGCGCGAGTCGCATATGACTCGTTTGGTGAAAGGCACGCCGGAGTCTATTCGCACGTCGAGCATTCACTTGGATGTGCTGGGTGAGTATCGCAGGATTGTGGGATTGCTATCCAATCACGTCTACTCGCTGCTTAAAGACAGCGATCCTTATGGACTGCTGCCTCGCCGCGAGTAGTTTAAAAGCTGGCCCCTCCCTTTGCAGATATG
>JAHBUX010000022.1 GCA_019637855.1 Bdellovibrionales bacterium | reverse complement strand
TTCGAATGGTGGGAATACCTTTACGTAGGCGCAAGGTTAAGTTCAACGGCAGCTTAAAGTTCACAGTCTCACGCCGACCATGCGAAACAGTTCCAGTTCTATTAGGACGACCAGCTCCAGAGCGCTTCCCACCCCAGCCTGTGCATCCTGTCATTTCTAACTGCTTCGCCATTTAAAAACTCCGACTCAATCTAACTTCAGCTTCGCCTTTTAGATCTAATTTCTAGCTAAAGCTCTAAGGCTTCATCTCTAAGACTCTAAATTCTGACTCTAGCCTTAAAAACCAAAACCGAACCTCACCCGATTCGGGTTGTCGCCATATGTATTAGCTCTCAAATCACTCGTCAATCTTGATTTAGCAGAGGAGTGATATTGACGCAACTTTCTCTCGTTCAACGCAGCTATGCTTCACACGAAACCTCCTCTCCTCTCCTCTCCTCTCCTCTCGCCCGCCGCTCCACTCTCCACACTTCTCTCAACAACACCAACCTTCACAACGTGAACGTTCGAATCGTACCCAGCGAAAAATCCACATCTCCGAGGTGCTGTGCGCGTGCTCACAGGGCCTTTCCATCCATGAGAACGCAATTCCTCGCCCATCCATGGGCTCGGAACAGTAAAATTTCGGAGATTTATATAGAAGATTTAGGGTTCGTTAAAACAAGCTACTAGAAAACAACGGCTCGGCTCCTCCCGGCGGTTCGTTTCGACCAAATTTCGCTCCCCACCCTGGGGGCGCGATCTTGGTCAATCGAAGCGGTAGGTGATTGCGAAGCTTGGGTAGATGACCGTTCTTGAGTTTGAGGTCTTCTCGATCGATGTGTCGTTTGTGATTTCTTCGGCTAAGCTCGGCTTGTAATAAATCAACTTGGCACCCATCAAAAGGCTTTCGCTCATCGGGGTTACATAGCCGAATTCGCCTTTTAAGCTCGTGCCGCGCAACTCAGTGGCTGAGGCCGCCGCAGCCGTGTACTTCCCCTTCGTGATCAAGTTGTACGTCACTCCTACAACCCAGGTGCGTTCTTTGTCCAAATAGTAAACCACCTTCGGCCCCATGTCGGTGACCGTAAGCTTGGTGGCCTCTTCGCCCGCCGGCTGGTCGGAGAAACTCATGGAGTTGTAGTTCCAACCCAAGATCCAACGGCCCTTCTTGGTCAACGGCATACCAACCATGATGTCCCAGAACATGCGATTGCTCTTGGCGTCCTCACTCGAGTAGTTAAAGGTGTCGCTGAAATAAAAAAAGCCGGCTTCAAAGACCGGCAATACAGCATGGGCCGAGGGAGCCGCCAACATCACAGCAAAAGCAAGAACGAGAGCTTTCATGCCTTCAATTGTAAATCACTTCGCTTTGAAACCGAGGGCCAGTTCAAACTGGCCCCGGCTGTAGTAGAGGTCTGGACTAGCGGCTGGTACGAACCGTGCGCGTCGCGCTCAAGTACGTGTTGCCAGCTTGGTCACGGCCAAACACCTGGATCGTGTACATGGTGTTGGGCGATAGACCGGTGATGCGGATCGAATGTGACGTCGTGTACGTTGCCGTCTCAGGCGTTTGGCTGGTCACTGCCACACCTACGCCATAGCGCAACTGTTCAGTGGCTGGCTCAGACGTCGTCCAGTTCACAGTGATCGAGTTGGTCGTCGCCGTCGGCGAAATGTTGTTCGGAACCGGAGCCGTGGTGTCCACGGACCAGCTCGACGAAGCACCCACTGCATCCATATTGCCCGCCACATCCACACCCTTCACGTTGAAGGTGTGAGGACCATCACTCAATCCCGAATAGGAAACCGGCGAGTTACACACCGTCGCCGGTGCGCCATCCAACGAACACAGGAACAACGACGTGGCTTGGTTCGCACTGAACTCAAACGTCGCGCTCGATTGGTTCGAGACGTCGGACGACGGAATACGACCAGTGATCGTAGTCACAATCGGATTGAGCACGTCAAAGGCATAGCTCGCACCAGCCGGATCTTTGTTACCCGCAACGTCGGTGGCCCACACAGTGAAATTGTGATGACCGCTCGCCAAGTTGGCGTAGGTCACAGGGTCCGTACAGCTAACCGGTGTCACGAAATCCAAGCTACACTCAAATGTCGCTTCTTCATCGGCGGTGAATGAGAACAGGATGCTGCTACCCGTCTGCGATGCGACCACAGTAGTCACAGGCGCACGCGTATCCACACTCCACGTCTTGCTCGCCAGAGTGTAGTTACCAGCCAGATCGATCGCCTTCACTTCCAACGTATGAACGCCATCGGCCAAACCAGAGAGTGCCAACGGAGTTTGGCAAGCCGCAAAGCCTGCGCTGTCCGCATTGCACTCATAAGTTACAGCTTCATCCGAAGCGAACTCAAATGTACGCATATCGGAACGCGTGATCTCCGCAGTGTCATCCGAAGTCACCGTCAGACTCGGGGCCGAGCGATCGAACACCCACTCATGACGAATGGTGGCCGACACGTTACCGGCGCTGTCTTTGGCACTCACTTCAAAGATGTAAGCCCCATCGCTCAAACCATCGAATTGAATCGGATTGCTGGTGACAACCGGCGCACCGTTTAAGCTCATGGTCAAATCGGCGTTTTCGCTAACAGCCAACTCAAAGCCGATCGAGCCCGAACCCAGGTAGGTCGAAGCCGAGGGCATGATCGCTGCGAAGCTCAAAGTCGGAGCCATCGAGTCCACAGTCCAGTTTAACGAACCGGTGGCGCTCTGATTTCCCGCCACATCCACGGCGTACACCGTGAGTTGGTGGTTGCCATCGGCCATGTCACTCATTACGAAGGGCGAAGCACACTCCGCAGCGACTGCACCATCGACCGAGCAATACAGACTCGCAGGTTCATCGCTGACGAATTCGGCCGAAAGATTTTTAGCATTGGTCAAACCGACTGGAGGCGTGACTGTGCCGAAACTCAATACCGGCGCGGTGTAGTCGTTCTTCCAAGCCACACCCACCGACACGCCTAAATTGCCGGCCAAATCGGTCGCACGCACTTCAAAATAATGTGCACCTTCCACTAAATCCGCCAAGGCGAGAGGCGATTGGCAAGCGGCAAAAGGACCGTTGTCAATCGAGCATTCGAAAGTCGAAGTTTCGGATGCGGCAAACTCAAAGCTGCGGGTGCGCGAGTTGCTGATCGCAGCAGCCGGTTCGACCGCCAAGATGGTGGTCACCGGGTTGGTCAAATCGATATTCCAATTGAACATCGCCGGCGTGCCGCTCACATTGCCCACGCTGTCGACAGCGCGAACCGCGAAGCTATGAGCACCCTCTTGCAAAGCCGAGTAGCTTTGCGGCGAAGTACAAGGCGCAAAAGCTGAACCGTCTACGCTGCACTGGAAGCTCGAAGCTTCATTGGCCGCGAACTGAAAGCTCATCGCCGTCTGCTTGGTCAGCGTCGGCAGCTGAGCCGCGTTAGTGATCGTCACCGTCGGTGCTACAGAATCCACCGTCCACGTGTAAGACTTCGGCGGGTCTTCCTGTTTATTCGAAGAGTTCACCGCGTAGACCTTAAACGTGTGTGTGCCATTGGCCACGCCCGTATATGCCTTCGGCGACGTACACATCGCAGGAGTTGCACTATCCAACGCACACCAGAAAGTCACACCCGTCTGATTGGCGCTAAAGGTGAAGGATATATTAGACGAAGCGGTCAATGTCTCATTTGGAGACACCGCCGTGATCTCGCTCACCGGTGCCGGCTTGGGCGCCGGGTTGCCCGGGTCGGGATTGGGGCATTTGCCCCAATGGCGGCCTTTAAAGCGCACCAGAGCATCGCGCAGCACGATCTTCTTGCCGTTCACCGACAGACGCAAAGTTCCACGCTGCAATTTGAGCTTGAGCAAGAACAGCTCAAAGCTCATACCGCCGTTCAGATACATCTTATGCAGCTTGTGGTAGCTGCGGCTATGGGCACCATCACGATCCATGCGGTCGCAATAAGGAGCGCCGTCACGACGGGACAGTTTTATCCCGTTCATATCGAGTGTGATGTCCTCGTTCTGCGTGTGAGCGCCGTTCAAGCCTGACTCCAAAGTCACATCGTCGATAACGAAGTTGCCGCCATCGAGGAAATCGAGCTTGTTGATGCCAATATAAATTTGAGAAGAGTTTTTGATCTCGTCGGGCTCGACGAGTTTATCAAAAGGCTTTTCGCAATCATCCCCATTCCCACCATGCCAGCAGGAAGTTAGGGTTAACATGAATGCCGCCAAGACAACGGAAACAGCAGGGAATCTTGGCGGAGATATGAACTTACGTCCCATAAGACCCTCCGACCTTAGATCGGCCCTAAGTCCTTTAATTCTAACACGACCGAAGTACAGAACTTCGACAGGAATGCGCCTCAAATTGGGAAAGCCGCAAACGTCTACAAAATCATGAACATTGGTCGCAGAATTATTATGAGACTTAGTCGCACAGTGAGGCGCCATGTATACATTCACCAAATTCGCTTTAGGATTTCTCCTTCTCATCTCGGGACACACATTCGCGCAAACCCGCAGCAGCGCTGGCTCCGGAGGCGACAAAGGATTTTACCTCGAAGAGACTTTTTTTCCCGTCTACGTAAATAAGAATGACACGCGCAGCGTGACCACGTCCCCGGGCGTGGCTACGGAATCCGGCTTAGGTTACGACTTCCGCACAACGATCGGTTACACTTTCTTTGGGCAAGCTCTACTCGGCTTCACATACAACCTCTATGCACTCAACACCAAACGCGCCTATGTGAGCGGCGGTGATTCTGGGTTGGATGAGACCACCTCACGCAGCGAGTACGGCCCCACCATCGGATACTTGCACGGTGGCTTTCGCTTTTTGGCGACGCTGTTCTTGAGCGGCAGCCAAACGGTGGCCACTAAGAACGCCGACAATACGGGCATCACCGGAGACATTTCGATCAAAACCAAAGAAATGAGCGGCTTTCAAATCACCGCAGGCTACACATTCGGAATGTTCTCGAATGTGGAAGTAGGCCCCTCGCTCGTCTACCGAACTGTGAGCTATAAGAAGCAATCAAAGACCAACAACTTGAATGCCTCGGAAAACTATTCCGATGCCTCGCTGTTTTCAAAGGCGCAGGACGCCACGTTAAGTCCGATGGTCACTCTGCTCATCCGTTATTAAGCGCAAGCTTGACGGATCCCCGCCCACACGGCAAACCGACTGTATGGCCATGAATATCACCATGGATGTTTCGCATCTGACAGACCCACGCATCTCCGGCGTAGGAGTCTACACGCTCGAGCTAATCAAGGCTCTGCGCGCGGCAGGTGAAGTCTCTCTCTCCACCTCCTATCGGCTTTCTCGATTCAAGAAACGCGATCAGATTCACGCTCACGTGCCCGGTGCAAGACTATGGTGGCCCGGAGGGCTTGGCTTTGCGACTGAGGTGGTGCACGGACCTGATTTTCGCGTGCCCTCCACCTCCCGCATGGCGCGTGTGGTGACCATTCACGATCTGGCCTTCTTGCAACCGGAAATGACCGAACCAGATTTCGCCGCCAAGAAAAAAAGAGATCTGGACCGCCAACTGGAGCGCCATCCACAGGCAATCATCACCGTCTCAAATGCCACGCGTGAGGCCTTGATCGCCTATCGGCCCGAGCTGGACAACATTACTTATGCCGTACATCTGGGCGGCGATCATATTCAAATGCCCGCGTCGACCAACCGGGCACGAACGAAACCGTACTTTCTTTTCGTCGGCAACTTAGAGGCACGCAAGAATGTCGAAGGTATCGTGGCCGCCTATGAACTCTACTGCGCGGGCACCTCCGACCCCGCGGATCTGGTGTTGGTGGGCAAACCCGGATTCCAAGGTCAGCGTATTTTAACCCGCATTCAAGCGAGCCCTCAGGTCGCGCGCATACAACTGCAAGGTTACTGCTCGTTGGCGGAGATTCACTCTTACTATCACCATGCAACAGCACTGGTGTATCCATCCTGGGTTGAAGGCTTTGGTATTCCAGTGGTGGAAGCCCTGCATTCGGGTTGTCCTGTGATCACGTCAAAGGGCTCCTCGATGCAAGAGATTGCCGAGGACTCAGCCTTTTTGGTAGACCCGGCCGACACTTCGGCCATCGCCCGCGCGATGCTGGCGGTAGAGAAGCTTTCGCCCGAGGAACGGCGCACCTGGGCCGCAAAAGGAAGAGCGCGCGCCGCGCACTTCACTTGGGCCAAGTGCGCCAGCCAAACCATCAACGTCTATCGCCAAGCTGTGGCGCGCCCCAGATACTAAGTCGAAAGCCCACCTAGAGAACTTTACGCATCTCAATATTGCAGCGCTCGTAATCCGGATGCGCGCCCAGGTGTATGGTTTCATAGCCATGCTTCTTATAAAGGCCTATGGCCGGCTCCAACACGGTGTTGGAGAGAATATGGATCTCGCGCGCGCAGCGTTCACGCGCCCAGTTCTCAGCGGCTTGCATCAGCAAGTCGCCAAAGCCTTTGCCGTGGAACAAAGGGCTAACGGCCATCTTAGCCAGCTCAAAAACACCGTCGCCGATTTTGTACATCGCGCAGGTGCCAACGGCATCTCCGTCGACCACCACAAAAAAGATCTCCCCACCCTCGCGCAAGCATTGCTCCGGCGCCGAGGTTTGCTCGACATCTTTAACTTCGACCGCGAAGTACTTGCGAATCCATTCGAGATTGAGATCCCGAAAAACGCTTTTGTACTGCTCTTGGTAGGTCACCACTTGCGCATCCATAAGACATTGGTAGATCACTTCCACGGGGGATTCAATAGTACTAAAAATTTGACTGGTATGATTTTCAGTACTAACTAGCGCCATGGCCACTAAGAAGAAATACAACTGTCCAGGAGAACTCACACTCGATCTGATCGGCGGACGCTGGAAGCCCATCGTGCTGTGGCTCCTGCGGCGCGGCCCTCAACGCAGCGGAAAACTACGCTCACGATTGCCTGGCATCAGTCCTGCCGCCTTCTCGGCAGCCGTGCGCGAACTCGAAGGCAGCGATTTGATCGTGCGCGAAAGCACGGACACCTACCCGCCCGCCGTTATGTACCGTCTTAGCGTGAAAGGCGAATCGCTGAAACCACTGATCCGAAGCGCGGTGAAATGGGGGCTGACTCATCGTCAAGATTACCAGCAAGACGAATTTGGAATGGAGCCGTTCTACAACAAAGGCCCGTGAATGAGACTCATGCGGAATAGTAAAGACTGCCGCTAGCGCCAAGGTCGCAGGCAGGCCCTGGATAAAAAGAATCCTTCGTCCCACCGAGTAGCCGCCATAGAGAGCGGCGACAATCACGCAGCCTAAAAAGAAGGCGGAAAGCTGCCATGAAGTCTCGCCATCGGCCAACACCGACCAAACAAGACCGGCGGCTAAAAAGCCATTGTACAACCCCTGATTGGCGGCCAGAACAGCGGTGCTTTTTGCCCTCTCAAGAGACATGCGGAATACCTTAAGCCCCGTCGGCTTAGTCCATAAAAACATCTCAAGCACAAGGAAGTAGAGATGCAGAAGTGCAACGCACAACACTAAAATATTTTTTATCTGCAAGAGATCCACACATCTTCCCGCTTTGCAACGTGGCGCACCCGCCAGGACTCGAACCTGGAACCCTCTGATCCGAAGTCAGATACTCTATCCAATTGAGCTACGGGTGCTTGCGGTTATCGCCGACATCTGATCAGATGGGCTGGCCTTAAGTCAATGCGACTTCACTTTGGAAAAACAACGGCCGAAGAGAAACTGAATGAGTACGCCCAGATGGATAGACAAGATCAAAGGTTTTTTGCAGCGTGAGACTGACGCCACAACGACAAGTGTTGCGACTCCAGACTCCGTCCCTACGCCCGCGGGTCGCACTGTGAGCCCGCCCGCGGCAGACGCCAAACCGGCGGCCACTATTCCCGCACCGCCCCCACCCAAACGGACGGCGCCACGGCCAGTGATCCCAACCTTGAATGCACGCGCTCTGGCCGAGCTCGCACTCAAGAATATCGCCGGCACGGGATCTCAAATCGTGCAGTTCGCACAGCAGAATGGTTTGAAAGCCACACCCGGTCTTGATCATGATCTAGCGCTGGTCATGACAGGCTACTCTTTGACCAGCATCTCAATGAAAGCGCACCACGGTGAAGCCGCGCAAGAAGCCCAGCGCTTCACCCGCACCAATATGAAAACCGCACTACTTTCAGTTTTGCGGAAACACTACGCAAAATCCAACACCGATGAAATGAAACTGGGTGCCAACATGGTGACCCATGTGGATGAGGTGTTGTCTGCGGCTGATGCGGACAACAACGCCCTGTTGACCCAAATGCAGAATGCCGGGCCTCGCTTCGAATCACTGGCCGCACGTTTGGCGGCCATCTATGCGAGTGAGGCTGGAAGATTCGAAAAGCTGCTCGCAGATCAATACGCCAAGGTCAGCCAAAGCATCGCTTTGGCTCCCAAGGACTAAGAGTATTTAGTAGTCGTCGCGTCCGGGACCCGAGCGGCCACCGCCGCCTCGGCCACCACCGGAGCTACCGCCCGAAGACCGACCGCCGCCTGTTGCGCCGCGGGTAGTGCCCCCACTTGTTGCACCACGGCCACCGCCGCCGCGCCCACCACCGCCTCGGCCGCCTCCACCACGACTGGAGGATGACGGACGCGTCTCAGCGCTTTGGTCCGCACTGCGCCCCTCGCTGCCCGCACCAGCACTCCCACCACGTGAGCCGGAACTCGGCATCTTGATCACAAATTCTTCGGTCAACGGTTGATAGAAATCCGACGCTTCTTGCATCTCGGGTGATGTGGTTTCGGGCCAGGACCAGATCTCAACCCTGCAACCGCGCGAGCGGAGATACCAGACTAGCGGCTGAAAATCTTTATCGCCGCCAAGGATAATGGCCACATCGATTTTTTCCGCCATGGTCACCGCATCGATCACCAAAAAGGTGTCGGCATTCTTGCTTGGACGGCGAATTTCACCACCCAGACTGGACCAGAAGGCTTCGAACTCCGCGGAGATCTCTTTATAAATCGGTTTATAGTACAAAATTCGTATGATCTCACGGTCGCCGACACGCTCTAGAATTTTCTTATAGTCCGTGCGCCCTTCGTGATGCTTGAGACTCGACATCTCGATGTTCTCCGCATCCACGAAAATCGCCACTTTTTGAAACAGCAGATCTTTGATGGCAGCGCGCGATTTCGCGTTCTTAGATTCGCTCATGATGCTCCTTACTTCTGCCCACATTGTCACTGTTATCGACAGCGCCGTCCAGGTCTTCGCTTTGCGGTAATTTTCCGGCAATAAATGGCGTGCCGCTGGGCATGTTTTTCGAAATAGATAAGGGCAATCGCCAATTATCCTCTAAGAGATTGTGCGAAACCTGGGCCTTGCCAACCCCAAAACGGGCCGGATGACCCTCCGGTCCGTTTTACTTTTTAGAGTGTTTGGACGTGATGACGGTGTGAATATTGCCGCGCACGCTGAAGTCACCCACCACTTCGATATCCCAAGGATCGAGCAACTTGACCAAATCATCCAAAATCCGATTGGTCACATCCTCATGGAAGATCTTCTGATCGCGAAAGCCGTTGATGTAAAGTTTTAGTGACTTCAGCTCGACGCAGAATTCGTGCGGAACATACTTGATGCGGATTGTGGCAAAGTCCGGAAAGCCCGAGCGCGGACACAGGCAAGTGAACTCGGGACAGGTGAACTCGACCGTGTAGCGACGCACGCGGGTGCGGTTTTCGAAACGCTCAAGTTCGTTGTTGCGGATGGCGATCTCACCGTAGAGTTCGCCGCCTTTGGAGCCGCCCTCTGTAGACATGCTTTACACCTTTGAAAAAAGTCGGTAATTCCTTGCAACGTCTAGCATTTAGTGCGCTCTGACAGCAATGCGACAGGGCTTGTGCTGCGATGCATAAATTGATATGAGTGGGCGCATGATTTCTATCTCCCCTGCCTTTCACTTGAGCCTTTGGACGGCACTGATGGTGCTGCTTGGCGCCTGCGCCGGACGCTCTGAACGCGTCACCTGCGCCCAGCGCGATTGGTATGAAGTCGGTCGCCGTGACGGTTCACAAGGCCGCACCCTGGAACGCTTGAGCAATTACAAAAAAGACTGCGGTGGTTTTGAAAGTCCCTGGGAAACTCTCTACACCAACGGCCGTAACGCCGGCCTGGTGGAGTTTTGCGCCTCCGAAAATGCCTACGAACTCGGCCGCATGGGCCTTTCCTACATGAACGTTTGCCCCTCCACCATGGAAGAGGATTTTCTTCTGGCTTTTCGCAAAGGCCAACAGGCACGCGTGCTGCAACTGCGGGCTAAGGATTTGGACGCCAAGATCGAGACACTGACCGAGCGCCTTTTGCAAACACACGCCGACAGCTATGAAAACCGCAGTATCAATAGCGAGCTCGCTCAGCTTAAGAAATTGCGCGCGGTGAATGAGCGTGAACTGAACCGCGTGACCAAGTAATCCCTTAGCTCATCCGCTCGAGCTTCGCTCTCAATAAATTCTCCGGGTTATCAAAACAGCGCAGATAGTAATTGGCCAGCACCTGACGGCGCTGCTCTTCATTGAGCAAAGCTTTGTCGCCCAAACGGCGCGACTCCAGATGAGCACGATAGAAGATCAAGGCGGCGGCCACCGAGATATTAAAGCTCTGCGAAAAGCCCAACATCGGAATACGAAAACGCCCGTCGACCAAACCGCGCATTTCGGCCGAAACACCGTCCTTCTCGTTACCTAAAACAATCGCCGTTGGCTTAGTCCAATCGAGAGTGTCGATGGAATCTTGTGTGTCCAGGTCCGTCGCCCAGATTTGATAGCCACGCTCCTTGAGGTCGGAGACGCAAGCCGCCGGGGTTGAAAACGACTTCACGTCCAACCACTTCTCAGCCCCGCGGGTAACACGATTGGCGGCCTTAAACTTGGCACCCGGACCATCCACCAAACACATCTGCAAAAAGCCGAAGGCTTCACTGGAACGCATGGCTGCACTCACATTGCCACGGTCGTAGATGTTCTCAAGCACCGGCACCAAATGCAAAGAGCGCATGGCCACCACTTCATGCAGACGGGCGCGACGCTCATCGGTCAAGTTGTTGTCGAGTAAAGACAGCACCTGCTCTGCAGTAACGCTGAGATCGCCGACCTGCAGGGGATTGGACCAGGCCAAACGAGCCCGGCTAAAATCTAAATCGTCGTCCATGGCTTTAAACTCTGACGTTGGAATTCAGGCAATTGAAAGGCGGCGCGATGCACATCTTCGTTGTAATAAAAGGTCTCGAGCCGGTGCGGGCGCAGATCGCGCAATGGATGCGGCCCCCGCGACGCCCAAAGAAACGACCATAAACCACCCGGGTAGGTCATATTGGTGAAGTTAAACATACCCGTACAAGGAAAAAGCTCCGAAGCGAGCGTAAGAAGCGAGACTTGCGTCTCTTGTTCATAGAACACGCTCTCGCCTTGGGCGATCACAATGCCCTCAGGTGCCAAATGGGCGGCCACATCTTTGTAAAAATCACGACCGAACAAAGGAGTGGCGGCGCCATTCGGATCGGTGGAGTCGATCAAAATCACATCAAAGCGCTCGTCGCTTGTCTTCATAAAGCGCACGCCGTCTTCAATACGCAAATCCATTCGCGCATCGCCCAACTGCCCAGCCGTTTGCGGGATGAACTTGCGGCACGCATCGACCACCATGGCGTCGATCTCAACCATCACACAACGCTCGACACTTTCGTGGCGCAAAACTTCCCGGGCCGTACCACCGTCACCGCCGCCAATGATTAGCACGCGGCGTGGATAGGGGTGCACGTTCAACGGTACATGCACCATCATCTCGTGATAGATGCGCTCGTCACGCTCGCTCAGCATAAAACAACCATCATTGAGCAGAACGCGGCCGTGATGGGTGCTCTCGAAAACCTCGACTTTTTGGAACGCGCTTTGACCTTCGAACAGCTTGCGCACCAACCCTAGGCCAAAACTCAAACCCTCTTTGTAACGCTCTTCGATCATGGATTGAACTCCAGCGCCACCGCCGGTTGAGGCTCAACGACCCGCTGACCGTAGGTGGAAAAGCCCACTTCATAACCGCAGTTCAAGGATTGCCGGACATAGTTGAGCTGGATAAAGGGGGAGATATCGACGGACTTTAATTCTTTTTCAGGATGAAAGTAAATCACATCAAACGAACGCGGCTGAAAGACGTCCACCACCGCCCGTAGGGCGGTGGCGATACGGTTACCCAATCGCACATTGGTTTCAAAACTCACGTAAGAGCCTGTCTCTTCCGGAGTGACATGAATGGTGTAGTACTCGCTGCCCTTGATGGCATTGAGTGAATAGCCGCAGGGATGAAACAAATGATCATCGATCTGAAAACCCGGGAAGATCGAATCCATTCGAGTCAGCTGGCGCACGCGCTCAATGGTTTGGCCGCTGTGGAAAATCTCCGACGGTTGGCCTTGCAGGTTGTACATCAGGATCTCAAGCGTGCAGTCGATGCCCTGGGGGCGGAACGGCTTGTTCATGTGATACAGAAACAAATGATGTTCGTCAGGTGAACCAAAGCGATAAGCCCGACCATCCGTATGCTGACGCAAAATCTCGACGTCCTTTTGAAAATCCGTCTCTTGCTGGTGCGGGAAGGACTCGTTCTTACGTTCGAAGCTGATGAACTCCAGACTCGGCAAATCTTTCAACAAATAGGCCGCCGATCGCGCCAGCGTCGTGCGGCCACAGGTGATCATCGTCAGGCGATCATCCCACACGAAAAGACTGGACTCAGAAAGCAGATAAGCGTCGCACGCCTCATTGGAAATTTTAGATAAAATTTTTGCGCCGGCGAGCTCCACCAATGTGGCCCAATAGGACTCAGGGCGGGTGCGGAATGCGGCTCCCCGAGCAATCACCTCGAATTTCTTTTCGCTGCCTTCAAAATACATTATGGTGACCCTAACAAAGGGTTTTCGGCTTGCCAATATTTAGTGTGATCGTGCCAACATTCAATCGCGCATCTGTTCTGCCGAGGGCTCTAAAATCCGTGCTGGCACAGGATTTCCAAGATTGGGAACTGATTGTTGCCGATGATGGTTCCAGTGATACAACCGCTGAAATCGTCAAAGATTTTTCGACTCAAAGCGGACGTGGAATTTACCTATCTTCGCGGCAAAATCGTGGCGTCAGCCATGCCCGCAATCAGGCGGCCCGCAGCGCCCGAGGCGAATGGTTGGCCTTTTTGGATAGCGATGATGAATGGCTGCCACACAAACTCTCGACACAAATAAAACTTGCAGAACACTATCCACTGATCCACAGCGAAGAGATTTGGCACCGCCACGGCGTGCGTGTGAATGCGACCAAAAAATATGCCAAAAGCGGCGGCTCCATTTTTGAACGCTGCGTGGATGTGTGCTGTATCTCGCCTTCGACCACGCTGATCCGGCGCGATCTCTTTTTCGCCCTTGGAGGGTTTCGGGAAGACTTCCCGGTGTGCGAAGACTACGACTTGTGGCTGAAGGTCTGCGCCGCCCATGAGGTGGGATATATCCCTGAAGCGTTGATTGTGCGGCATGGGGGGCATGCTGACCAGCTTTCGATGACGTACAAAGCGATGGACTACTTTCGTGCCAAAGCATTAGTGCCATTTCTTTCCGACGAACGCGTAAACCGCGACTATGTGGCCAAGTCTCTAGCGCGCAAATGTGAAATTTTACTTAAGGGATATGAGAAGCACTCCAACTTTGCCAACTATGTCGAGGTGGAAGATTGGCTGCGCAAGGCTCGCACCGCGCTCCACACAGCCCACTCCACCGCCGACCGGCGACCGCGCTCGGAATCCAGCTTCAGCTTGTAGGGCAGGATCTTACGCTCCAAATGCACGCCGGAAGGCAAACGCACTTCAGTAACAAACTCTTCGCCGTCAGCACGCAAAACTAAGCCGTGAACTGGAGCGCTAAGGTCCAAGGCCAAACGCGGGCTTCTATTGGGAGCGGCTTTCAGCAAACGCTCGAACAAAACCCTCTCTGTCAAAGCATCGCATACATGCAAGTCAGGTAGCGGCCAGCGCTGTAAGAGCTCTTCAGCCAAATCTTCAAAGGCGCGACCGACGACAAATGGCGCCAAGACTTTCTCCAACCCTTCGACCACCGCACGATCTTTGTGCGGATCCAAATACACCTTCACTTTTACATAGGGCACTTGCGCGCGATAGCCGACTTCAAGGTCTAAACCCTTGATTGTCGCTTCCACCAACTCGGCCACTTCGCTTTCGGGCGCTCCCAGGCACGTCCAGCGCAGCCACTGCCTTGAGCTCACCGGCAGCTCACTCCGCAAGCGCGGCACGACCTCGGCCATCCACATGGCCTCCAACTCGCGCGGCGGCCCGGGCAAGACGAAATAGCGCTGATCTCCGAACTGCGCTGCGAACCCAAGAGCGGTGCCCACCGGATTGCGCAAACGCTCACTGCCTGAGGGAAAATAGCACTGGTGCTTATGAGCTTCACGCAAAGGCAACTGCCGTTGTGCATAAAGGGCGCTTAAGTCGCGCCACACCTTCTCATCGAACTCTAACACTTGATTTAAATGAAGCGCCAAACACTCGCGCGTCAGATCATCTGACGTGGGACCCAACCCACCTGTGACTACGATGAGATCATCCGCGCCGCAGGTTTTTAATGCGCGTAAAATCTCATCGCGCTGATCGCGCACGCTCAGGTGCGAGAACACCCGCATACCCATGTCCTCGAGCTTTAAAGACACCCAGGAAGCATTGACGTTCACCACTTCGCCGCTGGTGATCTCGGTACCGATGGTGATTAGGCGGGCCTTGCGCATGGCCCATCTTATGGCATAACTACCTGGATGCCGCAAAAGAAAGAGGCGCTGAGACAAATCCGCACCGGAATCCTATCGCGCGGGCTGTCGCTGGCCAAAGCCTCCATCAAGGCGAGTCGTATGGCCGCCCAAGGAATACTCACCGACCGACCGATTTGGCTCGGCCAAGTGGAATCTTTGATTGCAGAGCTCGGGCAGCTCAAAGGCACGGCCATGAAGGTTGGCCAAACCCTATCGATGTATGGCGAACATCTTTTGCCGAAAGAAGTGAATGAGCTGCTGAAGACCTTGCAGTCGAACTCACCGCCCCTGCACTGGGACGCCATCCTCCCGATTCTAGAAAAACAGCTGGGTGCCGACAAACTCTCAGAGCTTGAAATCGAGCCGACACCAGTGGCCTCGGCCTCGATCGGTCAAGTGCATCGGGCCCGCATCAAAGCAACAGGTGAAGTGTTGGCCGTAAAGGTGCAATATCCCGGCGTCGATAGCGCGGTCGAAACAGACCTGAAGCTGCTTAAATTTATTTTAAACGTTTCCGATCTGGTGCCGCGCGGACCGCGCTTCGATCAAGTTTTCGAAGAGATCCGCGTGATGTTTCACCAAGAGATCAACTACGAGCGCGAGCTCGAGTACGCGCAAATGTTTTACCGGCTGCTCAAAGACGACGAACGCTACATTGTGCCAAAGCCCTATGAGCGCTACTGCACCCGCAAAATCTTGACGACGGCATTTATCGAAGGTGTGTCGGCGGACTCAAGCCAAGCGCAAGCCTTGCCGCTAGAGCGACGCAATCAATTGGGTCTCAGTTTTTTGCATCTCTATTTGCGCGAGCTGTTCGAGATTCGCCAAATGCAAACCGATCCACATCTGGGCAACTACCGTATTCACATTTCGCCTGACGGACACGATCGTCTGGTGCTGTTTGATTTCGGTGCGGTTCGCGATGTCCCCACCGAGTTCTTAAAGAGCTACGCCCTATTGGTCGAAGGCGGCATATATGAACAAGCCCGCTTGGTAGAAAAAGGCGGTCGTCGCCTCGGTCTGCTGCAACCGCAGGACACGCTTGAGTTAGTGAAGGACTATGTTGACCTGTGCTTCTTGCTGACCGAGCCGTTTAAAAACAGCGTTTACGATTGGGGCGCAAGTGACTTGCCCAAACGCGTAGCCGCCAAAGTCTCACGCATTGCCGTTAGCTATAAACTCAGAGCTCCTCCGCGCGAGCTGGTGTTCTTAGATCGCAAGCTGGGCGGAGTGTTTATCTTTCTTTCGGTTTTGAAATGCAAAATGGATGGCCGCCCCGCGGTCGAGGCGGCACTCAAGTCTTATCTTAAAGACCAGCCAGACCGTTTTTTGCCAGATCCCGAGTGATGTTCTTTTGGTGCGCTTCCAGCGTACCGCCACCGATCTCAAGCAGCTTGGCATCACGCCACAAACGCTCCACCACATACTCACCCACGTAACCGTAGCCGCCTAAGACTTGAATGGCGCGATCGGCGATGTTCTTTCCGGCCGTTGAAGCGACCAGCTTCACGCCATCGGAGTCCAAACGCTGACCGTGCGAATCCAAACGCATGCGGCGAGCGGTTTCATAAACATAGGCTTTGGCGGCGCGATATTCAGCATAACTGTCGCCAATCATCTTCTGCACCTGACCGAAGAAGCTGAGCGGCTGACCGAAAGCTTCGCGCTCACTCGCGTACTTGGTCATGATCTCAACCGAGCGACGGGCAATCCCCAAACTCATGGCAGCCAACGTCAGACGCTCGATCTCCAGGTTGCGCATCATATGCAGCATCGACTCGCCCTCTTTGCCAATCAGATTGGCGGCGGGTACTTTGCAATCCTGGAAAACCAGCTCCGCCGTGTTGGAGGCGCGCATTCCCAGTTTGTCTTGGATCTTCTGTCCTACAGAAAATCCCGCATTCGATTTCTCGACCAAGAAAGTGGAGATTTGCGGTTTGCCGTTCTTCTCTCCGGTGCGGGCGTAGACCAAAACAGCATCACAAGCGGTACGGTTTTCATCCAAAGTGCCGTTAGTAATCCACATCTTACGACCGTTCAAAACGTAGTGATCGCCGCTACGAACGGCTGTGCTCTTCATCCCCAGCACGTCCGTGCCCACGTGCGGCTCCGACATGGCCATCGCACCGACCCACTCGCCACTGCACAGCTTGGGCAACCAGCGCTGCTTTTGTTCATCAGAAGCATTGGCTGCCACATTGTTCACACAGAGCATAGCGTGCGCCAAGTAGGCTAAGCAAAAGCCCGGGTCGCTGGCCGAAAGCTCTTCGTGCGCGATCACCGCGGCCAAGGGATCCATGCCCGAACCACCAAATTTATCACTGACCGTGATGCCCAGCAGGCCGAGCTCACCTAAACGACGGAATAGGTCGAGGTTAAAGTTCTCTTTGCGATCATATTCGGCGGCCTGTGTTTCGACTTCACCCTCGACAAATTCACGCACCATCTGGCGCAACATGCGATGCTCTTCGGTGGGATTATAGAGATCAAAGCTCTGCCATTGTTGCGTGTCGGCCATTGTGTGAATTCTCCTTATAATGTCGATGAAAAACGAAATTAATCGGAAGTGAGCGCATTCTCAAGCGCGAAGACGGAAGCGACACCGTTCAAAAAAGCCCAAACACGCCTCGGAACCATGGGGCAATCCGCCATAAAGTACGTTTTATCCACGTCGATTGCTGCACCGCTTATTAACGTCAATGCCTCTTGGGGACACCAAAAAGCAACTGGTCCCACAGTGGACCCACCTGGCAAGCCACTTGCACTTAAAGCTCTACAAGGAACTCATGATGATGTGGACATCCTATCCCGTCAGAAAAGGGAGGTAGCTTATGCTCGAACCGCAAATCACCATTGAAGATATCGAATGTCCCACATTGCGCGGCCAAGTGAAGTCGCTGATTGAAGACTTAAGTGAGTTATGTCCCTCGGACGCGAACATTAAAGCCAGTGTGCGTAAAATGCACGACCGCTTCCTAGCGGAAATTCGCGTCGCCTCGGAATGTGTTTATATGCAGGCCATTGATCAGGCTTCGGCACTTACAGATGTGCTTGAGCACATCAAATCTAAGTTACTTAGCCAGATCGTGGATTGGCGGGCTCATCGTTTCGCCTCTTAAATGAGGAGAGAAACAAAAATGAACCGTCTGGAAAGGCGATACCAGATCAGGTATCGCCTTTTTATTTTAGGCTTTGGGTTTCGGAAGGCGGAAAGATTCCAGCATGTTTTTAAGGATGCTGACGGCCTCTTCGCGCAAAAAGTCTTCGCGACGGGTCTTCAGGTCGATTTCGGCCTCAACCGTCACGTCTTCTTGAGCCCAACGATGATGCATGGGAATCACTTTTGCCGGTTTTCTGATGTGCATTTCTGTACGCATGTTGTGGTCTCCCTTCGTTGTACTAACCCGCTTTCAATTCCCGTTCCATGAGCGGTAGCGAATACACGTGAGAGGACGGTGGACAAAGTCCCAATTGTTCTCTTAACGAGGGATGTTCGCCCCGTGAAACAAGTACGATACTTGTTTAGCACTCCGCGCACAAAGGCTGCAGTGACTTGCTGCCGTCACGGTAAATGGCAAGCGCTTTCAAACCCAACTGCCAACCGCGCAGAAAAATTGCTTCGACGTCCTCTACGGTGGCCGTCGCCGGAAGATTCACGGTTTTGGAAATGGCGCCACTTAAGTAAGGCTGAGCGGCGGCCATCACGCGCAAGTGACCTTCGGGAGAAACGCGGCGATCGGGCCGCCCCGCCGGGGGAAGAGCGCCGTCGAAAATGGCGGCATGGGTTTCATTGAACTCGGGGGCCCCCACCACCGTGCCCTTACTATGCACGAAGGCTACGATGGTTTGAATCTGCCCAGCGCTATAGCCCAAGCGTCGAAGGGCCGGTTCTACCGAATGATTGACGATCTTCATCTCGCCGCCGCCAGCTAAGCTTTTGCGTTTTACCAAGGCAAATTCCGGCTCGATGCCGAGCGTGTCGCAATCCATAAACAGACCGATGGTTCCCGTCGGCGCGATCAACGTGACCTGAGCGTTCCTCAAGCCCGTTTTCTCGGCCGCTTTCAAAGTCTGAGAGAACGTCTTTTCCACCCACGGCATTTTCACACCCGAGCTCTGCCACGCCTGTTTGTGCTTATCGATCACGGCGAGAGCTTCCGGGCGATTGGCCTGCCAGCCGGCGAAGGCGCCACGGGTCGCTGCCATCTTTTGCGAAGTCTCTAAGGCCAAAGCATGCATGGCGGCGGTCAGACGGGTCGTCCACTGCGCTGCCTCTTCACTGTCATAGGGCAAGCCCAAACGCATCAAAAGCCCACCGAGATTAGCGTAACCCAACCCCAGTGGACGATACACGTGGCTGTTCTCGGCAATGGCTGCGGTGGGGTAAGACGAATAGTCGACCAAAATCTCTTGCGCCAAAAGCATCACACGCACGCATTGCGTGAAAGCAGGCCAATCGATCGGCTCACGCACATCCTCACGCAAGAAGGAGACTAAGTTGAGCGAAGCCAGATTGCAGGCTGAGTTGTCGAGAAACATGTATTCACTGCAAGGGTTGCTAGCGCGGATCTCCCCCGAGCGCGGGCACATATGCCAGCTCTGAATGGTGTCACTGTACTGGATTCCCGGATCCGCGCACTCCCAGGCAGCGCGCGCCATTTCACGCAAAAGTGCATCGGCGCGAATCTCGGCCACCACGCTCTGGCCTTTACGCGCTTGCAAAGCCCACATCTCACCGTTTTGCGCCCGACGCAGGAATTCATCCGTCACGCGCACAGAGTTGTTCGAATTCTGTCCCGAGACCGTGCGAAACGCTTCGCCTTCCATACCGCCCGAAAATCCTGCGGCCAAAAGCACGCGGGCTTTACGCTCTTCATTCATCTTCCAGCGCACGAAATCCTGAATCTCCGGATGATCGGCATCGAGCACCACCATCTTGGCCGCACGTCGAGTGGTACCGCCGGACTTGATCGCTTGGGCAGCCTTATCGAAGATTTCCAAGTACGAGATTAGACCGGTCGACCCACCGCCGCCATCGAGCGCTTCGCCCTTGGAGCGCAGGCGCGAAAAATTGGTGCCGGTACCTGAGCCATATTTGAACAGCTTAGCTTCACTCTTAAGCAGATCAAAAATGCTGATCAAATCGTCTTTCACATCTTGAATAAAGCAGGCCGAGGCCTGTGGATGCAGGTAGGCCGACGACAGCGCACGCGCCTGGCCAGCCTGGGCATCGAAAACAAAGTTCTCGCCCGACCCCAACACTCCATACTCGGGAAACAGCCCCACATTGAAATACACCGGCGAATTGAACGAAGCCTTTTGCGTGAGCAAGATATGCGTCAGCTCGTCTTCGAAAGTCTGGGCCTCGGCGGTTGTTGCAAAATAGCCTTGCCATTCACCTGCCCTGCGCAGAGTTTTGGCCACACGATAAACCAACTGGCGGACACTCGTCTCCGCACGGCGAAAGTACTTGGTAGCGGCGATTTCAACAGCATTGGCGCTCCAACTTGCAGGAGCCTCGACCGGGTGCGGGTAGCCGGGAATTTCCCACGTCTTCCAGTTCGAGCGCGTATAGGGGTTCTCGCCCCCGCGCGTGAAATGCCTGGATAGAATCCCTTCGTCTCTGCCCGCCATGCTTCATTCTTACATAATGCCGCGCAAAAGGGATAGCTCCGTAAGCGGCGGCCACCTAAATTCGTAGAGCAATGACTCCCAAACCGTTAAGCCTACCCATCTACATGGACCATAACGCCACGACTCCACTCGACCCGAGCGTACGCGAGGCTATGCGCCCGTATTTGGAAGACAGCTTTGGCAATGCTTCGTCGGCTTCGCACGCTTATGGTTGGCAGGCGCAATCAGCGGTCAAAAAAGCACGCGAGCAAGTGGCGCATCTTTTGGGTTGTCGTGCCGGCGACATTGTTTGGACTTCAGGCGCCACCGAAAGTAACAATCTGGCGATTCTCGGCGTCGTTCGCGCCTACTGCAAAGAGAAACCGCATATCATCACGCAAGCCACCGAGCACAAAGCCGTACTGGAAGTATGTGAAGCCGGTGGCGATTGGGGCGCCGACACCACCGTCTTGCCGGTGAACGCCGAGGGTCTGATCTCAATCGATGATCTGCGCAAAGCCATTCGCCCCAATACCGTAATGGTCTCTATCATGATGGCCAACAATGAAGTGGGTGCTCTGCAACCGGTGGAGGAGATCGCCAAAATCTGCCGCGAGCACAAACTGATCTTCCACACCGACGCCGCCCAAAGCGTCGGCAAGTATAAATTTGATTTACATTCGATTCCTGCCGACTTGGTCTCTTTGTCTGGCCATAAGCTTTACGGACCGAAGGGGATCGGCGCCCTTGTGGTGCGAGCGCTCAATCGTGAATTCACCTTGAAACCGATCTTGTTCGGCGGCGATCAGGAGAAAAAACTGCGCCCCGGAACTTTGAATGTTTCGGGAATTGTCGGCCTGGGGGCCGCTTGCGAAACCGCGGCTCAGGTGATGCAGGACGAGTGCACTCGCTTGCAGGCTTTCCAAACGCGAGTACTCAAAACGCTGCGCGCACGCTTTCCGCAAGTGAAGTTGAATGGTCCGCCTGAAGGCCAACGACTGTGCAACAACATCAGCCTCTCATTCCCCGACCTGCATGCGGATGATATGGCCCTGGATCTTTCGGGCATTGCTTTTAGCTCAGGCAGTGCGTGCAATTCGGCCAGTGCGAAGCCGAGCCACGTACTCAAGGCCATGGGCGTGAGTGATCCCATGGCGCGAGCCACGTTACGCCTGGGAATGGGCCGTTTTACCACCGAAAGCGAAGTCTCCACGGTCATCGATAAAGTACTGAAAATGCTAGAGAAAGCCTACGCTAGTCGCTAGTTCTCCCGCGCCTTGGGTCTTCCGTCCAGCCGCCGACTGTGCTATATATAAGGACATGATCCAAGTTTCAGAGTCTGCGGCCAAGAAAATCACTGCTCTTAAATCCGAAGACGGAGCCTCGCAAGACGCGTTTTTACGCGTGTTTGTGAAGCGCGGCGGTTGTTCAGGCTTCTCTTATAAGATGGAATTCGATTCGAACCTCAAAGAGGGCGACAAAGTTTTTGAAGGCAACGGCGCCAAAGTGGTCGTCGATGGCCAATCGCTCCTCTACTTGATCGGCATGACCCTGGATTACGAGGGCGGCCTGAATGGAAAAGGCTTTATCTTTTCCAATCCCAACGCCACCAAAACCTGTGGCTGCGGCAGCTCCTTCGGCGTTTAACTAACTACGACCGCGACCACGTCCACCACGACGCCGCCGGCGACCACGTCCACCACCGCGTTCGCGATTTCCATCGCCGCCGCCATCCGCACGCTTCTCGCCAGTGCGCTCGCGACGAGCACCGCCGCCGCCACCCTTCTCACGCAGTGAAGCTTGCGTATTGGGCTGGGGCGCATCAGGCACATCTTTTTTCAATTCTTGCAAAAGCTGTTCGTCTTGCTCGATCAAAACTCCACCCAAAGAGTGGGACTCTTGCGCACTCGACTTGTGCACTTTGGTAAGGAATTTTTTCGTCACCGGCCCTTCCGCCGATTTTTCAATCTGCTCTGTGGTGTCGACAGTGATGTCGCCGAAGCAAAGCATTTGGCAGGACAAACGACGTTGATCGATGTAGTAGCCCGTTCCGATCAGGCCGAGCTCTTTGCGCGAGGGTGGATTCACATTCCAATCGCCATCGGTCACACGCACGCGGCATTCCGCACAAGAGGGCATACCGTTACAAGTTGAACGGATGGGGACGCCTTTTTCGTGGGCCAGGTCCATCACCGTCTGCCCCTGCTTGATTTCAAACTCCACATCTTGCGGAACGAATTTCACCTTCATGCGTTCACCTGAACCCGCACGAATTTCTTCTTGCCGGCCTTCAATACGAACGATTCGCCAACTGTCAGGTCCACTTTCATTTGCGGGTCGGTGATCTTCTCGCCGTCGCGTTCGACGGCGCGGCCTTCGATCAGGCGCTTGCCTTCGCCATTGGATGCGGCCAACCCGACTTCCACCATGAGCTTACAGATCGAAACTCCGGCCTGCGCGGGTATGCTTTTAATCGGTATTTCGTCGGGCAACCCTTTATCGACAAAGATGCGGTCAAATTCTTCGACCGCGCGCTGGGCGGCTTCGGGGCCATGAAAGCGCTCGACCAGCAAACGCCCGAGCTCGACCTTCACCGCACGCGGATGCTTAATCCCGCCGCTCAAATCGGCGCGTAACTGCGCCAGTTCCTCGACGCTAATATCGGTCAGCAATTCATAGTAACGCAACATCAGCTCGTCCGAAACACGCATGGATTTGCCGAACATATCGCGCGGAGTATCTTCGACGGCGATGTAGTTATCCAAACTCTTCGACATCTTTTGCACGCCGTCCAGACCTTCCAAGATCGGCACGGTCAAAATGCACTGAGCCTCTTGGCCGGCGCTCTTCTGCAACTCACGCCCCACCAGAAGGTTGAATTTCTGATCAGTACCACCGAGTTCCACATCGGCCTTCAAAGCCACGGAGTCGTAACCTTGAACCAATGGATATAAGAATTCATGCAAGTGAATCGGCGTGTGGGCGGCGTAACGCTTCGAAAAATCGTCACGCTCCAAAACCCTCGCCACTGTGTACTGCGAAGCCAGTCGAATAAAGTCCGCCGGCGTAAACTTGCCCATCCAAGTGCTGTTGTAGGCCACTTCGGTCTTGTCTTTGTCCAAGACCTTATACACCTGACGTGCGTAGGTCTCGGCGTTCTGGCGAATTTCGTCGGGAGTGAGCGGCGGACGCGCTTCATTCTTACCGGTAGGATCACCGATCAAAGCGGTGAAATCGCCGATCAAGAAGATCACATGATGCCCCAGCTGCTGGAACTGGCGCATCTTGTTAAGCAAGACCGTGTGACCGACATGCAGATCAGGTCGGTTCGGATCAAAGCCCGCCTTGATACGTAGAGGTTTGTTTTCTTTATGGCTCTTCTTGAGCTTAGCCAGCAACTCGGCGTCGCTGATGATCTCAGCCGCACCTTTCTTTAGTTGCTTGAGCTGTTCTTCGGGCGCTCGAAACACGTCTACCTCGCGTGTTCAACGATGCGGGTTTCACGCACAACGGCCACGCGCACCTGACCGGAGTAGTTCAACTCGCGCTCGATCTTACGGGCGATGTCACGGCTTAACATCGAGGCCTGATCGTCAGTGACCTTGCCACTGTCGACGATCACGCGGATCTCTTTACCCGACTGAATGGCATAGCTGCGAGCCACTCCATCAAACGAATTCGCCACACTCTCCAGATCGCTCAAACGCTTGATAAAGGTATCTAAATTCGAGCGGCGCGCGCCGGGTCTGGAACGCGTCAGATTATAAGCACTTTGTACGATATGGGCCAATGTGCTTTCCGGCTTCACTTCATCGCCGTGGGCGCGAATAGCGTGCACGATCTCTTCACGCTCACCGTTGCGCTTGGCGAATTCCGCGCCGGCCTGAGCATAGCTGCCTTCAAAAGTATGATCTAAACCGCGGCCGATGGCGTGCAACAGAGCCGCGCGACGAGCCGTTTTGTCATCCGCACCGATCTCTTCGGCGATGAGGCCGGCCAAATTCGCCACCTCAACGCTGTAGTGAAGCATGTTCTGACCTTCGCCTTGACGGTACTTCAAACCACCCAAAATTTTGATGATGTTCGGGTTCACATTGTGCACGCCGAGCTCGAAGCACACCTTTTCACCCTCTTCGCGCATCGAGGTGAAGAGTTCGGATTTTACTTTCTCAACCACCTCTTCAATACGCGCCGGATGAACGCGGCCGTCTTCCATAAGCTTTTCCAGCGCTTTGCGAGCGACTTCGCGGCGGACCGGATCGAAGCTCGAGATGATCACCGTCTCGGGTGTTTCATCGATGATCAAATCCACACCGCAGGCGGCTTCAAGAGCGCGAATGTTGCGGCCTTCGCGACCGATGATTTTTCCCTTCATCTCTTCTCCGG
Source organism: Bdellovibrionales bacterium (assembly GCA_019637855.1). Classification (GTDB taxonomy): domain Bacteria; phylum Bdellovibrionota; class Bdellovibrionia; order Bdellovibrionales; family UBA1609; genus JALHOQ01. The sequence continues at coordinate 7,613 of JAHBUX010000022.1, read as the reverse complement.
TCAGAGGAATAGAGCTCACCGTGCGCTCAGTTGCGACTTCAGATGCGTAACGAGCTACGGCGGTGGCCAGAATCCGACGAGCGCGGCGATTGGCTTCACCCGCCGTCTCCTCTTCGATCTGAGCGATACGGGCCGACATTTCTTTTTGCGCATCGGCGGTCATGGCGTTGAGCAGTTCGTTCTTGGCTTGCTCCGGCGTCATATTGGCGGCGGACTGCAGTTTCATTTCCAAATCACTGACCTGCTGATGCGCCTTCTGCTCCATCTCTCCCAAGCGCTTCTCGCTGACGTTCAGGCGTTCGGCAGCTTCATCAAGCTCGCGCGTCTTTTGATTGAGCTGCTCTTCGCGGCGACGCACTTCACGATCCAGCTTGGCCTCTTTTTCTTTCAAAGTGTTCTCGGTTTGCGAGATGCGCTGTTTTTCTTTGCGAATATCCGCCTCGACGTTCTTGCGCGCGCGGACTTCGAAATCCTTGGCACGTTGAGTGGCGTCTTTTTCGATCTTGGCCATCTGGCCCTTGGCGCGCTGAATGATCTTCTCAGCTTCTTTTTCGGCCGAGAGCATGGCTTTTTGGCCGGTGAGCTTCAGAATCCCGTAAAGGCCAAAGGCCCCTACGCTGATCCCCCCAAGCAAACTCACGATTGCAGTCATATCCATTGTTACAGACTCCTATCAGATGTACGCAGAATCATCTTTTCGGTAACGATCCAATCTAAAGATGCATCCCAGCTCTCTGCGGGCAACCGGGTCTTGGAGACTTGGATCTGATAGACCACGCCGACGCGCAACGCGTGCGGGTGTTCATCAAAAAAACGGTCGTAATAGCCCTTGCCCATACCGATGCGTCCCCCTTGCCAATCGACCGCCACAGCCGGGCAACACACCAGCAGCGGCCGGCGCACGTCGATGATTTGGGAGGAATGCTCGATGGGTTCGGGAATTTTAAACGAGTTCAATTCGAAACCGTGCGCATTGAGCGGCTTACGGAATTCGAGAGTCTCCCCGCGGATGCGCGGAAAGAAGTAGTCGGTCATAGGCTCCAACACGGCGGAAGCCTCTTCAGGTAAGGCCCTGTACAAAGCCACCTGAGTTTCCGGAGTGACCAGGTCTTTAAGCAACCGCTTCAGATTGTTGGATAAAGCGGCAGAGACCTCACGGCCCTGTGCCGCGGTAAACTTTTGACGGGCTTCGCGAAATCGACGGCGCGTGTCCGCTTTGACCGTTTGGGTTGAGAGCGCTTCCACTTTTTTCCTAACGCAATAAAACTACTGATCTACAGTGAGTCGCGCCAGTGGTGTGGAATCCAGCTCCGTGAGAATGCTTTTGGTCTTATCTTCCAAGGTATCTAGACGGTTACGAACAGCGCGCTTTAAAAACACCAGATCCTCGGCCACATGCAGGGACGCGAGTAAAAGCGCCTTTTGAAAGGAAATATTGGAGTTCGCCGACAAAGCCTCTTTGATTTTGCCGTCAATCATATCAACCAACTCTTGAACCGTCTTTTCATCGTGTGAGGACTTTAGCCGCAATGGCAAACCAGCAACTTGCACCTCGTAAGTCTCGGAAGTGTTTTTCTCGGGTTGCATGATTGTCCTCTATATATCTATATCGAAATACGCATTCTCGGAGGGCTCCACCGTTACCACGGGGACTCACCCATTCATTGAAATCATAATATTGAACGTTTGTTGCGAAAGGTAGCAAGGTCCAGTGCTTGACGCGGAGTGAATGGACGGATTTGCCGCCCTAAACGCCGCAATGCCCCGCATCAATATCACGGTGGAGCCTTACGGCTCCCCGTCGATCAGTTTGTGATTGAGGCTTTCTTGGTGGGCCATTAGCTGATGCGGCAGATTTTCGCCGAAACGACTCAAAAACTCACGGTGCTCTTTGAGCTCCGCCTGCCAGGCCGGATGATCGATCTTATTCAACTCAACAAAGGCGGCGGCGGAAAACGCTTCCAAGCCCTGCCAGTTCAGATCTTCAAAACCAGGTGCGGTGCCCAGAGCCTGCGGGCGACCTTTCGCCTGACCTTTTACACGGCGGAAGATCCACTCCAAAACGCGCATGTTTTCGGAGTAACCAGGCCATAGAAACTTGCCGTTTTCGTCCCGACGGAACCAGTTCACGCCAAACACGGCGGGCAGCTTCACATCTTTGCGGTCAAAGGATAGCCAGTGCTTAAAGTACGAACCCATGTCGTAACCGCAGAACGGCAGCATAGCGAGAGGGTCCCGACGAACAACTCCGGTCGCACCGGCAGCGGCGGCGGTGGTTTCGGAAGCCAGGGTAGCGCCGAAGTAAACGCCGGCGGTCCAGCTTTCAAGCTCAGTGACGAGGGGAACAAGCTGTGCGCGACGGCCGCCAAAGATGATGGCCGAAATCGGCACACCTTTGGCATTTTCAAAATCGCTATCGAGCGAAGGGCATTGCTTCATGCTGACAGTGAAACGCGAGTTCGGATGCGCGGCCAAGCGACCGCAGTCCGGCGTCCACTCTTGACCTTGCCAATCGGTTAGACGCGCGGGTTTTTCGCCGGTCATGCCTTCCCACCACACATCTCCGTCTTCCGTCATGGCCACATTGGTGAAGATGGTGTCGCGCTGAATGGTCTCCATACAAATCGGATTGGTCGAGACCGAGGTGCCCGGCGCCACTCCGAAAAATCCCGACTCTGGATTGATGGCGTACATGCGACCGTCTTCGCCAACGCGCAGCCAGGCGATATCATCGCCGACGGTGGTGATCTTCCAACCGGCAAAAGCCTTCGGTGGACGCAGCATCGCGAAGTTGGTTTTTCCGCAAGCGCTGGGAAAGGCCGCGGTGACGTACATCTTTTCGCCTTGCGGATTCTCTACTCCCAGAATCAGCATGTGCTCCGCCAACCAACCTTGCTCACGGCCCATGGTGGAGGCGATCCGCAGCGCCAGACACTTTTTGCCGAGTAAAGCATTACCGCCGTAACCGCTGCCGAACGACCAAATCTCGCGCGTCTCCGGATAATGCACGATGTATTTTTCCGCGTTACAAGGCCAAGCCACATCGACTTGATCGTCAGCCAAAGGCGCACCGACGGTGTGCACGCAGCGAACGAAATCGGTGCTCTCCGTGCCGAGCTTTTGCCATACGGCCTGTCCCATACGGGTCATACGTTTCATATTGATGGCGACGTAGGGTGAGTCGGAAATTTCAACACCGATGATGGAGTACGGTGAAGCCAAAGGACCCATGCAGAACGGGACGACATAAAGGGTGCGACCGCGCATGCTGCCTTTGAACAGGGGCTGCATTTTCTCGCGCATCTCGGATGGATCACGCCAGTTGTTGTTGGGCCCTGCAGACACGGCGTCTTGCGAGCACACGAAGGTGCGATCTTCGACTCGCGCCACATCCTTTGGGTCCGACAAAGCCAAGTAACTGTTAGGACGCAATTTCGGGTTCAGCGGTTTGAGCGTTCCGCGCTGGACCATTTGCTCCAGCAGACGACGATCTTCGTCTTCACTGCCGTCACAAAAGTGAACCTCGGAGGGTTCGCAAAGCTCAACGATTTCCTGTACAAAGCGGCGAACATGGATGTTTTCAGTCGGCCAATTCAAAGCCGGTTGCGGTTTCATGGAAGCCCCCCTCTAAAGTGAGATGCAGCAGTATATAATGGTCGAGGCAGGGAATAGCGCCAGAAAATGCGTCGCGTAAAAAAGTGCAAAGCCACGCTGCCGGTCTTCTGTGCACATGTATCGCTAGCGTCTCAATGCGCGACATGTGCTGAAATCACACACAACCTGACTCGCAGTGAGAATATTAAATCCCCAGCGTTATCGCGCCGAAAAGTACAGTGCGTACATTCAAATCTCTATGGGGGACGTATGCGGAACGTGGTGCTATTCAGCGCAGCAGTACTCTTGTGTTCGATGGGTTGTGCCCGCGGCAAAGGCGATACCTCGCGCCTATCGATCGGACTTCCACCTACTTCTGTTCCTTCGCAACACAACAAAGCGCAGAGCAAAGGCATCACCGCATTTAGCACGGCCTCTTTAACTCATGTGATCGTGAACGTTTCCGGCTCGGGCATTTCCGGCCAACGCCTGAAGGTTTGGGATGCTAACGACGGCCACACCTTGCCCACCGAATTCGATATCGAAGTGCCGAGCGGTAACAACCGTTTGATCCAAGTGTTGGCTGTGTATGAAGACGACGCTTCGGGCAGCATGAATTTTTACTACGGCGATGTGACCCAATCTCTGAATCCAGGCCCGCAATCGGCCACCGTCGTGGTGTCGCCCTTGAGCAACGGCGCGACCTCCATTGGCGGTCAAATTATGGGCCGCTATCTAACAGCCGCAGACTCAGGACCGACCGGGGTTTTGAACATCAAGTTTTTACCCAGCTCTACCAAACCTGAAATGTTGATCGAAAGCACATTGATGCTCAACGGCTGGTTTTCGGCTTTCGGTTTGTCTAACGTGGCTTTCCGTTATGAAGTGAACGGCGAAACTCTTTGGGGTGAGCCCGTGTCCTTGAACAGCGCCGTGTTTGACCCCAACGCCAATAGCGGTGCCGAATGGAACCGTCGTGTTAAGGCCGCCTTACCCGTAGCAATTCGAGCGGACGGTGGCAGCAGTGGCTATCGCCCCGAAGAGGCGCAGTACTATATATGGGGATATTGGGGAAATGCGGCCGCCAAAGCCGCGGCACCATGGTCCACACGCTCGATTTGTAAGAGTGGCTTGAGCGGCACCTTGTCGCGCATGGATGAGTACAGCCAAACACCCGCTGAATGGGGCACGACTGAACCTTTGAGTGTGAGCAACTTGATCAATGTTGGTCTGACTTTGCCAAGCGAAAGTCAGTTGATCGATCAGGTTTCGCCTTACTCTTACGTGACTTTCCTGGGAGGCGACAACTCGGGCTGCCCGAATTCGCCCAACACGGCAGCTGATGAGTTTATCAAGTACATCCCGATCGTTAAAAATCTCGTGGATGGCAATGGTAAAGACAGCGCTTCCGGTTATCGCGGTCCTTTCCGTTTGATGGACACAGGCAACGGCAGCAATCAAGTGGTCAGTGTCAACCAATCCGCCAACCGCGTGTTGACCGGATCGGTTCTGCCCGGCATGGGCTCGATCATCTCGTCATTGAAAGTCTATAAAAAACAAGGTGTAGATCCTAACTCGTGGCTCAACGATCCGTCTTGCAACGCCTTACCCACAGGCTATGTGTTCGCAGGTCAAGGCACGATCAATAACTCCACCAACACGTTCACGATCAACAGCACGATCAATGACAACGACGCAGCCAACAACACTGCGGCCATTCTCTGCGCTGTGCGCACCGATGGTAGCATGTACGACATAGGTATCTACATCGGCTCTTACGCCTTCCAATACTACCCGCCCAGCAACAACGTCATGGGTACGGCCTGGAAAGTCACTTTGGAAGCAAGCCCGGGCAACAACGTGCACAATGGCGTTTGTGTTCCGCTCACGATTCAAGCCGTGGACAACACCGGTGCGGCGGCACAAACGCTGGGTGCAGGTGCCATGTCTGGCATCACATTGACATCCGATATCGGTACAGGCTCGCAGATTTTCGCTTCCGACAGCACTTGCCAATACCCGATCAACGCCGGCTACATTCCCGGGACCATGATGCCCACGATGCGCCTTTGGTATCGTTCGGCTGATTCAGGTCCGAGCACCCGCTACATCACCGCTTACTCAGGCGGAATGCCCAGCTATGGCTCGGCGGCGGTCACTCTGACGGATCAAGGCAGCGCAGCCAACTACATCCGCATGATCGGTGCGCCTCCGACCATCAATGCCTATGAGTGCTATCCCCTCACTCTGCAAGCGGTCTATGGCAGCACCAGCACGCAAGCCGCAAATCCTAACTACGGCGGACCCTCGACGTCGACCATCAATAGCAGCAACCCAGCTCTGAAGTTCTATGACTCGGCGATGTGCGATAGCTACGGAACCTCGCCCGGTTTCAACATGTCGGGCACACCGCCCTACCAAATCTCAACGGTGTTCAAATACTTTAAGTACAACAGCTCGTCCGCGTTCAACACCACGATCTCGGCTTCCGGCAACTGGGGATCAGTCACTTCGCAAAACATCGTCTATGGTTCGGGCTCAATCAATATTCCCGGAGCCCCGATCAAATGGCGTTTGCGCGGTCTGGGTTCGAACTTAGGCTACGGCACTTGCCAACCGTTTGTCTTAGAGTCGACGGATGTCGCAGGCAAACTGGTACCGCTCACCGGCGGCGGCAGCATGGGTATCACGACCACAGACACGAACTCACGTCTGCAATTCTACGACTATTCGGGCTGCTCATCTCCCGGAGTGACGTGGCCGCTGGATGACGAAACCACGCAGAAAACGATTTATCTCAAGACCAACTCTTCAGGACCGACGACAATCAATATCAGCTCGTCGGCGCCGACCCTTTCACTCAGTCAAGATGTGACGGTGGGTCCGGAGCCGGTCGCCGCCGTTTCCATGCTTTTCCCCGGTCGTACATTTATGCCAGGCAGCACTTCACAAGGTGGAGCATCGATTCCGATGTTCGTAGGTGAGACCTATACAGTTCCGGTGATTGCGATGACCCAATATAGTTACCAAAGAGCCACTAGCTACACATCGCCTCCCGGCGTTGGCCTGGCGTTCTCCGGCTCGGCTCCGTTTTCAACTTATGGAACCGCGTCTTTCTTGTTGAGCGATGCAGGATCGATCAGTGTGCCTATCACTCCGATGTGGGCGACCACCAGCTTTCAGCTGTATCCGATGTACTTGATGCAATCCTGGGGTCTTTCGCAAATCTATATGCCCTACGTGAACGTCTATCAGGCTCCTTTGAAAGCGACTAACCTGACCACGGTCGCTGGTACCAATAGCGAAGCTTCGACCAACAACTGTCAGCCGCATATGATCATGACCTACGGTATAACTCCCTATATCTCGGAGACTAGCACCATCTATAAGCCGTCCTTCCTGGCGGAATCAGGCGGCAATGCTCTGCCCAACTTGGTCAGTATCACTGGCGCCACCGAGGTGGCATTCTACGCCACCGGGGATTGCTCGACAGGCGGCCCCATCACCAGCGGCAATTTGGTGGAAATGAATCAATCCGCTCGCCTGCTTTATGTGAAGTCGACTGGATCGACAGGAAGTGAGTCGATCACACTCAGCGCTGGCGGTAGCTACGGCGCTGATCCGTTGGATTTCAACTTCACCAAAGTCGCCGTTTCCGCAGGCGCGCACACCACTTATGAGGTTCTCGGTTTATCTGATATGATCGAAGATCAGTGTCAGGCTTTCGCGGTCTCAGCAGTAGATCCCGCCGGCCGCAGCACGCCGTCTACGGCTACCACGATCAATTTCAGTCCTTCTGGCGCACTTATGGGTGCCAACATTCAGTTCTACTCGGACGCTCAGTGCTTTAGCTCGCTCGGCGGAATGATGCCGTGGAGTAGCGGTGATCGTGCCAAGCTTTTCTATGTCAAAGCAATGAATGTAAGAAACGCGAGCTATATCCAAATGGATCTCAACGTCTCAGACAACTTGGGCAACAGCGGTATGAGAACGATCAATATTCTGAACCGTAAAGCCGA
>JAHBUX010000021.1 GCA_019637855.1 Bdellovibrionales bacterium | reverse complement strand
CGATAAATCCGCCGTGTGAGTCTCCGAATACAAAACGCAAAGACCGTCCTTATCACGGATCTCCAATTTGAATTGAACGCTGTTGTCCAGAATCGCGGTGCCAGTCGCGTTATAAAGAATGCCGCTAATATTCAATAGGCGAGAACCCGACTGCGCTGCAGCCGGTTCTAATAACATCGCCAAGGCAAACAATAGCGGCTTCGCCAGGCGATTCACAGATGTCGTACCCAATGACTTCACAAACGTACTCCGCATTGGAATCTGAAGAATCCCTTTAAGACTTCTCGGCGTTTAGTAACCTGGACCTTAGTGATCGAGGCGAGATTTCCATGCGATTATAGAACGTTCGAAAATAGGACAAGTGAGATGGATCAAAACAGACCAATATAACTAAGTTATGGAATTGTATTTACTTTATCGTCCGAAGAACCGGCACGACCAGTTCAGAAAAGCGAATAAAACCCAGCTCATAGATAAAGTTTATGTAAACTGGAACTAAGAAAAATCCCTGAGTTTAAATCTTTATCAACGGCAAATATCTCATATTGATACGCCTGAGAGATTCCCTATTAAAAAAGGGAAGGCCCTCTCTCCAAAGCCTTCCCCTGGGAGTTCATTTACGATTAACGCTTGAGATTGATCACTTCGCCGAGCAATTCATCGGTCGTCGTAATCGTCTTAGCGTTGGCTTGGAAACCTCTCTGGTTCTGGATGAGGTTAACGAATTCTAGGGCCATGTCGACCGTCGAACGCTCAAGGGACTTAGCAAAGATCTTACCGCGACCCGCGCGCTGGGGAGCACCCACCGCCGGAGCACCGGAATCACGCGCCTCTTTCAAACGGTTGTTACCAACCTTGAAGAGAGCTTCCGGATTTTCGAACTTCGCTAGAGCGATCTGAGCAATATCTTGTGTCTCACCGTTTGAGTACAGAGCCGTCAACACGCCTTCGTCGTTGAAGGACAGGTTGTTGATCGTACCTGCGGCGCTACCATCTTGTTGCCACGAGATCAGGTCAGATTCTTTACCATACTGTTTCGACCCATCGATGCCCGTGCCTTTATCGGTGGTGATGGAATCGCCGAAATCGATCTTGATCGGCTGGTTCTGCAGAGCACCGCCCTTGAAATTGAACGCGCTCACCGTCTGAGTTTCGGTGTCCAATTTGCCGTCCACGGTGAAAGTCACCTGACCGGTGCAGACCTGTGCCATTTCATCTTCTTTGGCTCCCGTTACTTCTTTGCCATCCACCATACCAACGTAGTTCCAGGTGCGATCGGCGGTCTTAGTGAAGAACATGTTCACCAAGTGCTTGTTGCCCTGAGAATCGTACATCTCGATTCCCGTTGAATAGTGCGAAGAATCGTAAGGATTTTTAGGATCGAATACTTTCAAATTTTGAACGCGCGAATCCAAGTTTAGATCCATGCGGATCTTGTTGGTAGCGCGAGCCGGAACAAGGGCGCGTGGGAAACGGATGTCGCCGAGTTTATTGATGATGACGCCTTTGCCATCCGTCTGGAAACCTTGAACGCGCTGATAGTCGTTCGTTACCAGATAGCCTTCTTTATCGAAACGGAAGGAACCGTCACGAGTGAAAGACTCACCGTCCGTGCCTTTCAGCGTGAAGTAACCATCACCGGCAATGGCCAAGTCCGTCACCTTTTCGGTGGCGTCGACGTTACCTTGCACCAGGATGGGGTTGACCGCGCCGATTTTCACCCCGCGACCAATCTGGTTACCACCCAAAATACCTTTGAGTGATTTGGCCACGATGTCCTGAAATTCGGCTCGTGACGCCTTAAAGCCGGTGGTGTTGGCGTTGGCGATGTTATCACCAATAACCCCTAACGCTTCACCTTGTGCGGCAAGACCGGATACACCGGTATAGAGAGAAGAGAGAACTCCCATTGCAGACCTCCATGTCTGTTCCCCGAATTCATCCATGAATTCAGAGTCGTTAACTGAAGGGCCCCCTCAACGAGGACCAGCCCATCAAACCTTTTAAATCATCACTGCCGAGTCGATATTGGTAAAGACGTTCTCTTTAAGAGCCGCCTTGTCCATCACCGTCACGACCGTGTTGTCTTTCACACTCACTATAAGTGCTGCGTTGTCCGTGATCAGCAAGCTCTCCTTCGAGCCCTTGCCGGCGGCCTTCGCAACAGCACCTTGAATCTTGCCCAATTCCTCAGGCGAGAAGCTGATGCCTCTCGAGGTCATGCGATCCACAGCATGATTCGAGAACTTCAAAACGGAAGGAAGTTTAACCGGCGCTGCACCCGCAGCCGTCGGCATTTGCTGTTGCAGAGCATTCAGCTGATTGCGAAAATCGGCGGCGCCCGACGACCCAGGGCGCGGGCCTTGAGGGCGCGCGTCCGGTATCGATGTGCGTAAGCTCGCGATGTTCGCGTTCAGCTTCTCCACTTAGCCTTCCATTCCTGACTTGGCTCCTTCTTTATTCAACTTATTGATGAGGCCTTGAGCCATGGCCGCATCATTCAGATTGCCTTTTTCCATCTTAGCGCGTTTCTCGGCATCCGGTTTATTCTCCGGCTTAACCTCTACTTTTTTTGGACCTTTAGGTTGAACGTTGTCCTGTGCGCCGATCGGAATCATATTGTTTGGTTGCGGAGCAGGCATACCTGGCATCACTGGTAAACCCATAGTCTGCGTGGCTGCGGGAACTTGCGTAGCTGCCGGATCACTAATCGACTTCACATCGCTCATGCTAATGACTTGTTTTCCCACCATCAGCTGAGGCCCCTGCGGAGTGAAGTTCACGCCGCTGATAATGCCTTCGGTTTTTGTTTCGACAAAAAGACCGCGACCATTCGAAGCTTTGGCGTCGAATTCGATAGAGTACTCGCCAATCGGCGCCGTCGAGCCGTCGTCCGTCAAACCATTCCAAGCTAACTCATTTTTTCCGGCTTTCAAGTTCTTGTGTTCGATCGTACGTATCACGGTGCCTTCCGCATCCTTCACTCGCATCGTCAATGCGGGCGCGTCTGCAGGAAGGTTGAAACGGATTTCATGATGACCGTCTTTGTCCATGCGGCTCACCTTGCTTGTGTCCGTCATGATCGATTTACCGATAAAGGTGAGCGCTTGGAAGTTATGCGTAGGCTGATTATCCTTGCGCATGCCCGCTATGCTCTCGTCGATATTATTCAATTTTTCGAGCTGAGTGAACTGCGCCAGCTGAGCGGCCATCTCATGGCTCTTCAGCGGATTGGACGGATCTTGGTTTTTCATCTGCGCCAAAAGCATGGTCATAAATGCGTCTTTGCCCAATTGGTTGTCCCCAACCGTGCGCATCTTCTTACTGGTATCAACATAGTTGGGATCGGCCACTTTGTTGAGCATGTCGCCGACGGAGTCCTCGCCCAAAACTTTAGTGCGATCGGTGGCGCTCAAATTCTGCGTGTTATCCGATTTATAGCTCGGTTGTTGAGCCGAAGTTGACCAAGTTTGTGTTCCGCCTTTGACGTTCATCATATCGCTGTTCCTATGCCACTAAGTCCAAACGGCGTGATCCGGCTGCGCGACGGCTTGCAGCCGACGTCGGAGCTTGCACATCACGCGGAGCTTCGGATTGTCCTTTGTATTGTCTAGCACTCGCCGTATCGAAGAAACTGCGGCGCCAACCCTGATTGTCTTGGCGGAATTGCTCCCACGACGCTTGAGCCATCTGTCGTTGCGCATCCTGATACTGTTGCTCCATCTGCTTGCCCATGTTGGTGGCGGTGTCGACCTTGATGTCGGTCACTTGCAGATGGTTGTGAGTCAAACTGGTTTTCAGTTCATTCAGCTGACGCTCGATAAGCTTTTTTGCTTCATCGCTTTCGGTGATCATTTGCACATTCACTTTGCCCTGATCAACACTTACCTTCATCGCCACTTCGCCCAGGCCTTCCTGGTTCAAAGTCACTTTCATCTCGCCGCCACCGTCACGCACCATCACTTGAGCCTGTTCGACCAGGTCGGCGGGGGCCATAGTTGCTTCCGGTTTAACTAAACCCAATTGCGCTTGGAAGTCGTTGCCGCTTCCAATCGGAGCGTTGAGTTTGGAGTTGGCGTCGTGGATCGGCATGTTCAAGAAAGACGCGTCGGTAAAATCACTGCCGCTTTCTTCTTCACCGTCGCCATCACCACTTATGCCTTTGTCTAAAGCGGCCAATAGACCATTCATGGTGCTGGCGCTAAGAGCAGGTGTGGGTGCCGCGGCGGCGTTCGCCGTCATGGCTGTAGAAGCGGCCACGGCTTGAGAAACTGCGGCACGCATACCTTTGGCCTCAGGCAAGGGCGACTGACCTTGCATAAATTTTTGTAAAAGCTGATCCACCGACTTATCCTGCGGCGTCACTGGCTGCATTTGCGCCGTGAGCTGATCCAGATTCGGCTGTTGTGGAGCCATCGCTGCTTTCAACGGAGCTGCTTGGGCTACCGGTGCGGGCGACGGGGCCGACGGCAGCGGGACCGCCATCGGATCTAGATTTGGAGTCAAAGCGGCCAACGACGGCGTTTTGCCGTCAGCTACGGGAATTTCTTGGCTAGACAACTTCACGCTGTTCGCCTGCAACGGCGTTTCCATATTGGGTGCCACTTGCGGGCGGGCGTTGGGGCCAGTCATGAAGAAGTTCGAATTCATCTGTCCGAGTGAACGCTCCATGGCTTTGCGTTGCATCTCGCGCTCAGACATCAAAGACAGATTGATCTGCTTGCTCGACGCCGTAAGCTCTTCACCGATTGAACGTGACTGGGTCTTTTGAATCAAATCTTGAAAGTACTGCTTGGCGAGTACAGATTGCTGATCGTTCAGGCCAAGAGCCATTACGACCTTGTCGACGGTCTCGGTCGGCGGCTTTGCCAGGTCTTCGTCGCTAAGCGAACCGAAAGCCTGCAAGACATCCTCTGCCGACACGCCGAATTCGTCTTTCATCTTACGTAGGAAATCGTTCCACACCACACGACGAGTCAAAGAGTCCACATTCTCTTCGCCGGCAACGGCCTTACCAAGCATGGCCTTATTGGCAAGTGGCGGACTGGCCAACATCGGACCACTCATTACCCGCTCATTTACCGGCGTACCGATAGATGGCGGAAGTGTGTTGGGCAATCCTGCGCTGTCCAAACCTTTTTGCTCAGCGTTCGGCTCGGGCTGCTGTTCCGCGCGTTGTGTTTCACGCGGCGGAGCTTGCTCATTGCGCGTAGCGCGAGTCTCCGGGAGTTCGCTCGACTTGGCTTGCCCCAATACGTCTTCGAACGAGGATCCTTTCGAATCCTTGCTCGAAGTGCCTTTAGCCGCAGTCTGCGGCTTAGTGGCGAGCAAATTGTTAAGTCCAGCGATGTTCACGTTCAACTAGCCTTTCGGGTCCGGGTGGTTGCGGCGGTAGCCAGTGTACTTCTCTGACAACACGCGAGCCTTTTCGGGCGACAGAAGGTTCATGATCTCGGCGGCGTTTTTCTTTTTCATCTTCGCCAAAACCTCGACCGCGAGATCCTCGTTGATCGTTCCGATCACATCGGCCGCCTGTTTAGGTTTCATGTTCGAGTACAGATCCACGAGCTTCGTCACCTTTTCTTGGTCCACTTCGACTCGATCTTTCAAAACCTGGGCAATCTGGCTTCTCATCTCTTCCAGTTGCACGATCCTTTTATCGAGCTCGACTTTCTGTCTTTGCAATTCCTCTTCCAACTCTGAGAGCTCCTTCTCACGCATATCGAGCTCTTCTTTTCTCTGCTTTAACTTTTCGAAATGACTGAGATCTTGGGTGCCGGCATGCTTCTCGTCAGGACCTTTGCCCTTCTCGCCGTGCACTTCTGCACCGGCAGCTTTTTCCGTCTTTGTTGCGCCTGATGCGGATTTTTCTGCCGCCTTACCAGCCTCAGAGGCGGAGGCCGATCCCATCGCGCGCACCTCGATACGATCAATCAATTGCTCAAAATATTCGGGTGCAGCCAGATAAAAGCCCGAGGCTCCAAGACTTAGAGCGAGCGCAATCACGGCGCGCCATGGGACCGGATTTTTTCGCCGCGTCTTCATGCGTACGGCCCGGCGTAACTCAAGCTCGGACTGCTCAGCCGGCTTGCTCTTCACCTTGAACTTCATGTCGGTCCCGCGCTTTACATCTTGGGCTTTTTTAAAAAACTGTTGGTAGCTCACTTCTTCCCCCATGCCTGACGGACCATCGTCATATCGTCGAGCTCTTTGGCTTCAATCATCCGCATACGCTCTTCAAACTCACGGCGACGGCGTTCTTTCAGCTTCACCAAAACCTTTTTCTCCTGCGCCGCCGTGATCAGTAGCTCTTGCTTTTCCTCAGCTACCGCCATGCGTTCACGCGCTTGCAAGCGCGCGTACTCAATGCGCCGGCGCTGGTTGATGACGAATTCGTCAAGACCACGAGCCTCTTCCAGCTTCTGCGGTGTTCCCACCTTCTGCGCCTGCAGTATTTCTTCGCGCGCCTCATCCATGCGCTGGTACATGGACTCGATCAGTTGTAAGACCTCGTTGACCGCAGCTTGAGCCTCGGCAAACTCTCTTTGTGCAGCCTCTTCCAGACGCTGACGATGCTTCAATACGGTTTCGAGATTAAAATTGAACTTCATCTCAATCCAGACGCATCAGCTGTGCCTGCGCGTCTTCCATATTGCTGGGTTCTTCAACGGCTTGGCGCACCATCTGTTCGATGACGCCCTCGGCCTTGATGGCCTGGTCGATTTTGCTGTTCGATCCCATCTTGTACGCACCGATATTGATCAGGTCTTCGGCCTCGCGATAAGTGGCCATCAGCTCGCGCACGCGCAAAGATTGTTTGAAGTGTTCAGGCGGAACCACATTGCGCATAACCCGCGAACTGCTTTGCAGAACATCGATAGACGGGAAATGACCTTTGTGCGCCAGTTGGCGGGTCAACACAATGTGCCCATCCACGATCGAACGCACAGAGTCCCCGATGGGATCATTCATGTCATCGCCCTCGACCAGCACCGTGTACAGACCGGTGATGCTGCCCTTGCCTTCGAAACTTCCGGCGCGCTCCAAAAGCTTTGGTAACAGCGCGAACGTGCTAGGCGTATAGCCCTTGGTGGCGGGAGGCTCACCCACGTTCAAACCGATTTCCCGTTGGGCCATGGCGAAGCGAGTGACCGAATCCATGATCAATAAAACATCTTTTCCAGTCTGACAGAAGTATTCGGCTACGGACGTGGCAACGAAAGCCGCGCGCGTACGCAACAGCGCGCTTTGATCCGAAGTCGCCACGATGACCACGGATTTCTTCAGGCCTTCCGGTCCGAGAGTGTGCTCAATAAATTCACGCACCTCACGTCCACGCTCACCCACCATGGCAATCACATTGACGTCGGCCTGGGAGTTGCGCGCCATCATACCCATAAGAACCGACTTGCCCACGCCAGAGCCTGCCATAATCCCGACCCGTTGGCCTTTGCCCAGAGTGATCAAGGCATCGATTGCTCGCACGCCAAGGCTCATCGGCTCGCGAATCGGGGGACGGTCCAAAGGATTTCCACCAGTGGCATAGATCGGCATCTCTTCGTTCAAAAAGATATCGCCATGACCATCGATCGGCTCACCCAATCCATTGATCACGCGACCAAGCAATCCTTCGCCCACGCCGATACTACCTGTATGACGACGCACCAAAATGGTCGAACCCAGACCCAATCCGCGCATCTCACCGAGCGGCATCAACATCACTTCGCGATCTCGAAAACCAACCACCTCAGCGAGAAAGCTGGGATCACCGGAATTCGGGAATATTTCGCACACAGAACCGACCGCCACTTCAGGAATGAAACCACAAATCAGAAAGCCAGTGACGTGAGTCACCTTCCCGATATCTCTGGTCAGCTGAGCTGTCTCCAGAGCGCGCTCATACTTGGTCAGGTTCAAACTTTCCATGTCTATTCTTTAGGTTCTTGCGGTTTACGGGGGATACGCGCTTGCAATGTGGTCCACGTGCGCTCCACACGCTCTTCGACCGTGGCGTTCACATTGCCGTAACTGGTCTCGATCATACAGCCGCCTGGTTTCACCGAGTCGTCAGCGACAAACTTCACGCGCTTTAAGGCATCGATACGATCGCCGCCTTTATCCTGAAGGGTCTCAATGAAATAAAGGTCCTCGTTGGCCAGTTTCACGACCACGCGCTCGTCGGCTTGCATTTCACCGACCACGTCTTTCAAAATCTCCCATACGGCTTCACGATGCTCTTCCAAGTCTCGCATAGCGATCTTTTTGGCCGTTAAGAAAACCAATTTGATCAGTTCGGCTTCGTTGTCGACAAGGAGGTGCTGCTTCAAGTCCTCCATGCGTTTCAACTGACCTTCCATAACCTTGAGCTTGTCGAGCAAAGCGATCTTATTCTCTTGAAAGGCTTTTTCAGTTCCTTCGATCAAACCCAGTTCATAGCCTTCTTTGTAGGCCTTCTCTTGCACCTCTTTAAGGCGCTCTAGAACTTGAGCGTTGATTTTGTCCTGTTGTGCATCGTTTTCGAGCTGCGAGATACCGACTTGCTTGGCTACCAACTCAGAGATTTTGAAATCCGGGGAGCGAAACGCATCTTGATCTACGAAGCTTCTGGCAACCGTTGAGATCTCCTTGGTCAGCTCGCGAGCCTTGTACTCGAACGTGCTGCTGCCGGCGGCGTTGGCTTTGATAATGCTCTTTTCAAGCGACACACATCACCCCGGTGTTAGACAAGAGCGTCCTCAGATCCGCCACGAGCAATGAGGATCTTTCCTTCTTGCTCCAGTCGGCGGGCCACGTTGACGATCTCGACCTGCGCGGATTCGACATCCGACAAACGAGCCGGTCCCATGTTCTGCAGATCGTCCTGCAAAAGTTTGGCGGCGCGCTGAGAGATGTTTTTGAAGATCTTTCCGCGAATCTCTTCGTTGGCCGTCTTGAGCGCCAACAAGAGTTTGTCGTTCGGAACTTCTTTGAGCAGAGTCTGAATCCCTTTGTCGTCGATCTTGACGATGTCTTCGAACACGAACATGAGTTTGCGGATCTCTTCCGCCAGAATCGGGTCTTTCTCCTCGATGCGGGACATGATCGCCGTCTCTGTGTTTTTGTCCATAACGTTGAGCATCTCGGCCACCGGTTGAACCCCGCCCAGAGACGCTTGCTCCACCGTACCCAAAGTAGAAAGCTCTTGTTTTAACACGCGGTCGACCTCGGAAATCAACTCCGGCGCCACGTGATCCAAGTTGGAAAGACGCAAGACCACTTCCGCTTGCAGAGACTCCGGCAAGCGTTTCAATACCTCGCCTTTTTTCTCCGGCTCAAGGTGCGCCAGAATCACGGCAATGGTTTGCGGATGCTCGTTAATTAGGAAGTTGGACAAAGACTTTGCGTCCACCAGTTCCAAACTTTCCAGCTGACGGGCGGCCGGCGAGGCGGCCGACAAGTGACCCAAGATCCCACGTGCGCGTTCTTCGCCTACGGCGTCGACCACGGTCTCTTTCGCGGTGGTGCTTTCCGAGAAAATGTACTCAGCCGATTCACTCACCATCTCATAGTACTCTTCAAGCACGCGCTTGGTGACTTCGACCGGAACGATACGATACTTCTGCATCACGCCCAGAAGCTTGCGAATATCGCCGTCGTCGACGAACTTAAACAGTTTCTTCGCCGCTTCGGGGCCTAGATAGTTGACCAGAATGGCGGCCTTTTCAAAGCCGCGCAGCTCTTCGTACTTTACGCCTTCAAGCCTTTGTAGGCGTACAGGTGCGCCGCTCATGTGTCTCTCCTAGAGAGCCACAAGCTGAACGCGCCAGCGGCCTTCTCGGTATCAAGTTCCATCAAATTCATGATGCGCTCTTTGAGCAATTCACTCTCGGCCTTGTCAGGGTCCAACGACTCTTCGAGCACAGGCAATGCGCCACTCATGCCGGGCAAGGAGTTGTCCACGGACTGCAACTCCTCGAGCTCCTCAATCGTCTTGGGCAACATATCTTCCACAGTATCTTGGAAGCTGTCAGTGATCCAACGCATGAACGGACGGATGATCACAAAGAACACCAGACCGATGCTTAGGCCAAGGATCATCCACTTCACCAAGGCATGCAGGATCTTCTTGCGTTCAAGTGTACTGAGGATCTTTTCAGCTTCCGAGAAATCCTCTTTTTGGAACGGAATATTTTCAATGGTCACAGTGTCACCGCGGCTGGCATTGAAGCCAATAGCGCTGCGAATCACCTGTTCTAACTTCTTCATTTCGGCCGGATCGCGCGGAGAGTATTCCTCTTTCACGTTACCGTCTTTGTCCGTCACTTGTTTGAATACGCCATCCACCAACACGGCGACACTCAAGCGCTCAACGGCACCGGCAGCCTCTTTGGTGTTGCGCACAGTCTTCGGAACTTCGAAGTTCGAGGTCTTCAACTCTTTGCGCACGTTCTGTCTAAAACCGACCGTGGTTGTCGGATCTTCCGCGCCGGGCAGATTGGCACGGCTACCGGGGATCCCGGCCGGATTCGAGCGCGAACCGTCGAGCAATTCCTCTTCGGTCTGCTGCGACTTCAACGCGGTACCGTCGGCATTGACCTCTTCCTCATTGGTCACGCTGGTGCGCGGGTTTAACGTAGCGTCAACGCGAGCTACGACTTTGCCAGCACCAACCACCTTGCTCAAAACCGCTTCAATGCGTTCTTCAAATCCGCTCTCAACCTTTTGCTTCAAATCTAGCAATTCACCCGTGACAGCGCTGTCGGAAGAATAGGTCTTCGACATCACCTTACCGCGCGAATCCACAACAGTGACCTTTTCGGGCGAAAGATTCTCAACGGCGCTCGAGACCAAGAAGGTGATTCCGCGCACTTGTTCCGGCGACAGAGTTTTGCCGGGATGCATTTCCAGGACAACAGAGGCCGATGGTTCGCCGCCCTCTTCTAAAAATGTCTTTTTGGCGGGCAATGCCAAGATCACTTTCGATTGCTTAACGGCGGTCAGAGTGTTGATCGAGCGCATCAACTCGCCCTGCAAGGCGCGCTGATAGTTGATCTTCTGCGCATAAGAAGTCGTACCGAAATCCTGCTTATCAAAGAGCTCCAGACCGATTTGACCGACTTTAGCGCCGCCCATTTCAGTCATAATCGCCATTTGCGTGGAATGTAAAAGCTCTTTGGTGATCAGAATCGTGGTGCCGTTGTCGGAAATGCGAAATGGAATACCGCGTTTCTGCAATTGATCCACCACCTGCGGCAGCTGATCGGGCGCCACGTTAGTAAAAAGCGGCACCATATTGGATCCGCTTACCATCATGGTGATCACGCTCATACCGACGATGGCAATCGTGGTCGCGGCGATCATCGACAGGCGCTTGACCGGCGTCAGATTCTTGTAGAACTGACGGAACTGAACTATCAGATGGCTGAGCAGTTTACCCATTATCTATCACACCTGCATCTTCATGATTTCTTGATAGGCTTCGATAATCTTATTGCGGACTTGAGTCATCAAACGTAAGGAGACGTCGGCTCTCTCGGCCGTCAACATGACGTCATGAATATTCTTGGTTTTGCCAGTCGCCAACTCTTGCATTTTGACGTCGGATTCTTTTTGCATTGTATTGACGGAATTGACGGCGTCTTTCAAGGTGTCGGCGAACGACTTGCCTTCAGCGGCATCCGTGCCGCCCACGCTGGGTTTAGGAATGCTCGCATTCGAGTTGCGAATTTCCTTAAGCGTCTGACCGCGATCGATCAGCGTGTCTGCATTTGAGATCGTCAAACCGTCCATGGTTTAAACTCCTCTACCTAAAGTTTAACAGAACCTTTTTGCCGGGTGGGAGGAAAATTCCTCACCCCGACTATCTACCTAACTCGAGTGCGCTCATGGCCATGTCACGGCTGGCTTGGATCGCCGAGACGTTGGCCTCGTAACCGCGCGTGGCCTGAATCATATTGGCCATCTCTTCCATCAGATTGATGCGTGGGTACGCCACATAGCCTTCTTGATTCGCATCTGGGTGATCGGGCTCATAGCGCAGATCAACAGCCTTGTCGTCTGAGATGACGTCCGTCACCTGCACGCGCTGAAGACTGTCATTGGGAGGCATGGTGACCAACTCACCGAAATTGCGCGCATCGGGCATCGACTCAAACACCACGTCCTTACGACGATAAGGTCCACCTTCGGGCGTACGCGTGGTGTTGATGTTGGCGATGTTCGAAGAGATCGTGTTCATGCGCATACGTTGCGCAGAGAGACCGCTTGATGAAATTCTAAGTCCGGTTGAATAGTCCGACATTATCTACCCTCGCTGATCGCGTATTTCATTGAACCGATCTTCTTGTTCATCAGCTGCAAGGCGGCTTTGTACATGATCGTGTTCTCTTGCAGGTTGGCCATCTCCTGCTCCAAGTCGACCGTGTTCTGGTCGTTGGTCATGTTAGCCACTGGATTGTCATACACATCGGCGCGCGAGCGCGAGATTGCGCCTGAACCCAATGCAAAATGATCTCCATCGAGCTTTGCCTCTTTGTTCAAGCCTTCCAGATCGATGGCGCGGGCGAGGGCGTCTTCGAAATCGACGACTTTGGCGTGGTAACCGGGTGTTTCCGCGTTCGCGATATTGCTCGACACCACATTGTGGCGCAACGAGCGGAAGTTCATCGACGCGGCCAGCGCGTCGGTGGTTTTATCGAAGATCTTGCTCAATCGATCCCCCTCTATATTCATTCAATTTATTGCGCAAAGTGCGAATGCTGATTCCCAGCATCTCGGCCGCGCGGGTGCGGTTCTGCTGTGTGAACTCCAAGGTTTTCATGATCAGAAGACGTTCAGCTTCACTCACCGTCATTCCGGGAGCCAAAGGTCCAGGTGCTGCCAAGGTCGACTCAACCGGCTCGGTCTCAGGCAACAAGACTTGTTCAGGGGCCAACTCTTGACCGTGACAGAGAAGAACACTGCGCTCGATCACGTTTTGTAACTCGCGCACATTGCCCGGCCAGCGATAAGTCTTCATGCGCAACATGGCCGCTTCCGAAATCAATTTCGGAGGAAATCCGTTTTCCACACAGGAGGTCTCAACAAAATGACGGGCTAGCAGCTCAATATCCAGAGGACGCGTGCGTAGCGACGGAACCTGCAATGGGATGACGTTCAAACGGTAGAATAGATCTTCGCGGAACTCACCGCTCTTCACCATCTTCTCCAACGAACGGTTAGTGGTAGCGATGATGCGAACATTCACTTTGACAGGAGTGTGGCCACCCAGCCGTTCGACTTCGCCTTCTTGCAATACGCGTAAAAGCTTAGCCTGCAGAGGCAACGACATCTCGCTGATTTCATCCAGCAGAAAAGTGCTCTCATGAGCCAGCTCGAATTTTCCGACCTTGCGTTGATCAGCACCGGTGAAGGCGCCTTTTTCATAACCGAACAGTTCGCTCTCGAGCAGACCTTCAGGAACCGCAGCGCAATTTAAGGCCACAAAGCGGCGTAAGGCACGCGGGCTCTTAGCATGAATAAAACGCGCGAGAAGTTCTTTACCTGTTCCGCTCTCACCAGAGATCAGAACAGAGGCTCGGCTTACAGCCACGCTTTCGGCCACTTCGTAGATCTTACGCATCTTCGGGTCTGCTGCCTGAATCACTTCTTCTTCTCCTCAGCCATGGCCGGAATGCGCGAGATGTACTTGTCGTAGTCGCCGCGCCATTTGGTGTCTTCCAGTTTTTCTTTGCCGATCTTGTACAGGAAATCGTTGGGCGTGCCTTCGAGATGCTTCCACATATCGGAAGCTCCTTTCAAATCGCCCGCATCAAAAAGAATTTGTCCGGCTTGATAACGGACATTGGCCAGCGGCATTTTGTCTTCAAAACGCTCAAGCATCTTCTGATACGTCTCAACCGCGGCCAGATTTTTCTTTTGTCCCATCAAAGCTTCGGCTTTAACGCTATAGGCATCGGCCAAAGTTTTTTCCGGGACTTTATTCTCGCCCCCTTCGGCCGCCAGAACACGGCCGGCGTAGTATTCGGCCTGCTTGGGATCTTTGAGCTTCATAAATGTCTGCGCGAGCTGCAGATTGACCGGCGCTAGCAAAGCGGGATCTCCCTGCCATTTTTTAGCTAACTCCATCAGAGCTTCGCGCGCCTTTTCAGGTTCATTGCGGCGCTCGGCGATCATGGCGCTCAAGCGCACGCGCTCGATCACTTCGGGAGGCGTCAAATCGTCGCCTTTGCCGATGTCTTTAAGCTGCTGGTAGGCTTCCATGTAGTTGCGATCTTGCATCGAAGTGGCGGCCATGCGGAGGCGCAAACTCGAAACCGAAGGCAGGTGCTCCTGCACTTTCTTTTCTTTTTCCTCTTCCGTGCCAACGATGCGGCGACGCTTGGTCAGCGCATCTTTGTAGATCGCTTCCGCTTCCGAGTAAGCTCCGGCGCGCTCGTAAGCGCCAGCCACGAAGAACGGCACATCGATGCGGTCTGAATTCTTCAACCAAGTTTTGGAGTAGTCGTGATAAAACTGCAGCGCTTGCAGAAACTCGCCCGCTTCGACACGGGTCTTCAGCTCATTCGCGATATTGCGCAGAATGCGGCTCTTAAAGCTATCCAGGTTCGCCGAAGTCGGATTTTTTTGATAGTAAGCTATCAAATTAGCCAACGCGTCTTTGTATTCGCCACGATTAGTTAGGCCCTCGGCCACCATCAAAGTGGTGAATTCTTTTATGCCCGGCAGATCAAGTTTGTCAGAGTAGCCATTGATCTCTTCAAGAGCTTTCTTCTCTTCTTTCTCTTTCATCCCTCGCATCTGCTGGCTCAGCATACGAATACGCGCCACTTTAGCACCGGGATGATTAGGAAAACGGAAGTAGCTTTCTAAAAAAGCTCCCATCACGCGACGTTGATCCGCGCCCAGCACTCCCAGTAACTCACCGATGCGCGTAAGGGCGTAGCCGCCGTACTCATGGGTGGGAAACAGGTTGACGAAGTTGACGTAGCCCTCGAGCGATTTTTTGAAGTCCTTCTGCCAAAAACGGGCCTCGGCCATATTGTAAGTGGCATTGGGATACACTTTCTCAAAAGCCGGAAGGTCTTTAACCGCAGTTTCATAGGCGCGGATCGCTTGGGTGTAATCGCCTTTAGCGAACTGCACATCGCCCAAGCGGTAACGCGCCTCCTGCGCATGTTCAGTCTTCGGAAAGTCGCGCACGATGGCGTTGTATTCAGCCGTAGCTTCGTCATATTTGCGTAAAATCATGTAAGACTCGGCCAAGGCCCGCCGTACTTGCGGAATCTCGGTCGACTTCGGATAGGTCTTCAAGAAGCCTTCGAAGGTTTGCAAGCTCGCGAGGGCCTCACCGCGCTCCATTTGCATAAACCCAAGGATCAGATAGTTGTGTTCACGTAACGGGCTGCTGGGGAACTTCTGCACCAGTTCGGTGTACATGGCACGGGCCTTGTCGTACTCTTCCGACTTTCCCTCTTCGCGCCACTTCAGCAAGTGAACGGTGGCCGTAGTGTTCTTTAAAATCTCCATGTATTCGGACTCGGGATACTTCTTGGTGAAGTAGTCGTACGTCTTCATGTAGACGCCAAAGCGTTTGCGTTGGAACAAAGCCAAAAGTAGGCGCGCCTCTTTATTCTCTTTTGTGTCTTTAGGATGAATTACATATTCGGGCTGCTGTTCCATCAGCTTGTCGAGCAAGCCAACCTTCATCTTCAACCAAGGAAAGGGCAAATAGACGTTGTGACGTGAAGAGATGATCGCCTCTTCTCGTACTTCGTAGTCTTTAATACGAAAACGGTCGTAGTTTTCATCGCCGGCATCGAAGATTCCGAAATGCAGAGCCACATTGGATTCTTCTTTGGCCGGGGCATTGACCGCTAAAAATTCATCGCCCGCAGGTCTGCGGCTGACCGGGTGATTTTCATAGCCATCTTTGTTTTTGGGCTTTAGTGACGCCGCCACTTTGGCCTTGGGCTTAGCATCGCTTTTGCCGCCTTGGGCCGCAGGCGCGGTCTCGGCGCGGATCTGATCCTTTTTGCCTTCGTCGGCTTTACGGTAGAAATCCACGATCAAACGCGAGGGCTCGTCCGTTAGATAGTCGAAAGATTCCACATCGTCACCGGCCAGATGAAAGGAGATCTGGTAGCTGCCGTCCGGGCCCGACTTGTTCACCTTTACATCGGAGACCAACGGATCAGTAAATGCTTGCAAACGGGCCACGCTGGCCTCGTCGATGGGCGCCACGCTAACAGTGATCTTTTTGGAACCATCGCGCTGAACGTCATAGTGCCAGTTTTTTAGGCCCTTGAATTCAACGTGGGCTGTGTCCGCCAGACGCGAAATATCGGCCTGTACCAAAGGTTTGCTGACCTGCGCCCAGACCGGCTGAACGGCAAGTATTAGGCCGACGAGAGTCATGTGAGCCTGACGTCCTGTCAAAACTTTCCCCCGACAAGTGAGAGTGATCCGTTTGGATGTAAAGCAGCTTTGATGCCAGCTGGACATCGATCGCATTTACGATTACTTACTACGGTGGATGCGCCTAAAGGCCAGGCGGATCACGTCAGTTTCCGAGGGCCCACGACAAATCAATGACACGACCTTGAGAGTCCTCGTTTGTATTCCGAAAAGACAATTAGCCAAAGGGCCAACAGCGATGAATAACACAGCTTTGATTTACATTCTGGTCAGCATTCTTCTATCCGGTTGCGTGACCGTGAAGCTTGATGGTGGCGGCAAAGGCAGTCGTGCCGAGGGCGTGACTTACCGTGCTCCGGGCAATGGCTTTGCCGAGGAAACTCGCGCCAGTGTGGACGCCGCCTGGAAAAACCCAAAAAACGGCAACGTGATCTCGTTCCTCTCGGATTGTAAAGATCCGTCAGATCCGCCGCTTGACCAGATCGTGCAAGGCATTGTCTCCGGCCTGTCGGACTTGAAGACCGAATCCAGCGAAACCGTCACTGTTCAAGGCCGTGAAGGCCGTCGCGTGGTGGCGTTCGGCAAAGTCGATGGTGTTCCCTCGGGCATCGAGCTTTTGGTGTTTAAGCGCAACATGTGCATTTACATGCTGTCTTACGTCGGCGTAAAGAAAGCCTTTGCGGATAACCGCGCCGACTTCAGCCGCTTTGTCGAAGGGTTCCAAGCGCCATGAAGGCCGCTCAGCTCGACTTTCTCAAACTCTTTGGCGGCACCACCATCCTGAGCAAGCAGGTGGTCAGCGAACTGTTTCGCCGCCCGTTGTACTTTCGCTTGATCGTCGAGCAAATCTATCAAATCGGTATTCGCTCTTTGCCTTTGGTCATCGTCACGGCCGGCTCGACCGGCATGGTCATGGCTTTGCAGTTCGGCTTAGGGCTTGAGAAATTTGGTGGCAAACTCTACATCCCCAAGATCGTATCGCTATCGATCGTGCGCGAGATGGGCCCTGTGTTCACCTGCTTGGTGCTCGCAGCTCGCATTGGCGCCGGTATCACTTCCGAGATCGGCTCGATGACCGTCACACAACAGATCGACGCCATTCGCGCCCTGGGCACATCTCCCATCAAACGCATCGTGATCCCACGCGTGATCGGTGCTTTGATCGCCATTCCCATTTTGTCCATTGCTGCAAACTTCGTCGGTATCTTGGGCGCCCTACTCGTAGGTGCCAACGACCTGGGCCTAGACCCGGTGTTCTTCGTACAAAAAGTTCTAACCACCGTCTGGGTTCCTGATTTTCTGGCCGGCTTTTTCAAAACTCCGGTATTCGCGGGCATCATCGCCATTGTGGGGTGCTACTTTGGCCTGACCGTCAAAGGCGGCACCAAGGGTGTCGGCAGCGCCACTCGTCAGTCCGTGGTGACCTCTTCGATTTGCATCTTGGTCGGCGATTATTTTCTAACCAAGTTCTTCTGGATCTTCGAGCAATGGCTATAATCGAGGTCAAACACTTCAACAAATCGTTCGATGGACATGCGGTCCACAAGGACGTCAGCTTCCGTGTTGAGAAAGGCGAGTGCCTCGGTTTAGTCGGAGGTTCGGGCATCGGTAAGAGCGTAGTTTTACGCAGCCTGATTGGCCTTGAAAAGCCCACCAGCGGAGAGATTTGGATCGAAGGCGAAGAGATTTCTAAACTCAAAGAACGCGATCTGACCGCCATTCGCAAAAAGGTAGCCTACGTTTTTCAAAACGGCGCGCTGTTCGACTCGATGTCCGTGTACGACAATTTGGCTTACCCATTGCGCGAACATACCGCCTTTAATGAAGACGAAATTCAAACCCGCATTCACGATCAACTCGAAGAATTCGGTCTACTTGAGGCCGAGGGTAAGCTGCCGGCCGAGCTTTCAGGCGGTATGCAAAAACGCGTAGGCCTCGCGCGCGCGATGATGATTGGTCCCAAGGTCATTTTGTACGATGAACCGACGGCAGGTCTTGATCCCTACAACACATTGAAAATCCGCGAAACGGTTTTGCGTCTAAAAAAGAAGGGCGTCACTTCAGTGTTCGTCACGCACGATATGCCTACGGCCATCGCCGTCTGCGATCGCTTTGTTATGCTGGGCGAGGGCCGCGTGCTGGACGAGCGCCGGGCCGACGAGCTCAGCCGCAAAGACCCGGGTCCGCTAGAACGTTTTATCACCGGAGATTACGGAGGCTATTGATATGGAAACATCTCTACGCACACAGATTAAAGTAGGTGTATTTGCAGTTTTAGGCGTAGTGCTGTTCTGCCTGTCCATCGTCCTACTGGGCGGAAACAAATCCTTCTTCACGGATACCTATGACCTTAAGGTGCGCTTGCCGCAGGTGCAGGGCCTGGGCCGTGGCAGTGTGGTCACATTGACGGGTGTGCAAGTCGGTAACATCGACGAGATCAACTTTATCGAAAACTCGTCAGACGTCGAAGTGACGTTGAAACTGCAAGAGGCCGTGCAAAAACGCATCACCGAAGGTTCAAAGGCCTCTGTAAAAACCCAAGGTGCATTGGGCGATAAATTTATCTATATTGAACCCGGATCTCCCACCAATCCGCCGCTCAAAGACGGCGCTATTCTTGAGACCGACAAAACACCGGACCTGATTGATATGATTGCTTCCAAGGGCGCCGAGCTCGGTGAGATCGTCAGCGTGATCAAAGAGGTGCGCCTGCTCTTTGAAAACATCAACAAAGACGGCCGCAGCGCCAAACTGATGAGCAACTTGGTGGAGAGCACCGATCAGTTCGGTAAGTTTATGGTGGAAGCTCGCGAAACCTTCCGTTTGATGAGAACCGATGCGATCGAACCTATGGCCGGCGTGATGAGGAAGATCGACAACGGCCAAGGCACTCTGGGCGCTTTAATCAACGACCCGTCCCTGCACAACCGCATCACCTCTTTTTTCGGAGATTCTCCCCGCAACAAGTTCTTAAAACCGCTGATTCGCGAATCCATTCAAACCAACGAAAGCAAAAAGTAACCCTGGGAGCGTGGCCGCAGCTACGCCCCCTCGTCGGAGACCGTGCGCGTGTTCTTTTCGTAGCGCGACAGCACCGCTTCGATCAAACGGAGACGGCTGACGGAGCTGTCCATTTTCTCCAGCACATGCACAAGTTCTTCTTTGTTGTTTCCAAGTTTCGCCACCGTATCCTCGATGGTATCCAACGGATTTCCCATCATGTCGCCCAACTGCACGAGTGTGCGAGCCATGCGGTCACGAGATGCGGCTTTCTCTTTTTCGCGCGCCTCACGAGCGAGTTCTACCAACCCTAAAAACCACAATATCGAATGCAACGTTAGCCCGCCCACCATCAGCGCGGCCATTTGGCTATTACCCC
Source organism: Bdellovibrionales bacterium (assembly GCA_019637855.1). GTDB lineage: Bacteria > Bdellovibrionota > Bdellovibrionia > Bdellovibrionales > UBA1609 > JALHOQ01. The sequence continues at coordinate 14,837 of JAHBUX010000021.1, read as the reverse complement.
ACGATGCGGGCAAAATCCCAAGCCGGATCATCGGGTAAAGAACGAACAGCAACGACGGAAACGCACAGGCAACTCGGACCAAGCGCATGGCCGAAGTGGTGGCGGGATAGCGCAAGGCCACGACACTGGCATAGAGCAAAAAAGTAATGCAAAGAACCGAAGCCGCGCGGAATGCCCAGGGGTGAGGTGCAAAGGTCGCGTAGACTCGAACAGCAATCAAAACGCTGATCACGATTTGAAACGCACGCAATGACAAGCCCTTGGGAAACGGCACAAAGCTTTCCGTCACCATCTTGAAAAAGAAGAAGAACCCAACGGTGGCCGAAATCTGCTGGAAATAGAAGTCAGCCGGAGGGTGCGAAAGCTCTATCAGCATGCGTGGATTGGTGGCGGCCGAACCGAATACGGCGTAGGAAACCAGTACGGAGATGGCAAAGTAAATGAGCGATGGATAACGAAAGATCGTGTAGTAACCAATCGCCAGTGCGCTTGACAGCACTCCCACGCTCAGGCACACGCCCATGTAAAGCGCTCCATGAGGAGTAGAGATCAAGTTAGCAAATATATTTTCGGTGTTCATCGCAGTCCCTTCGAAATTCAACAACTAGTGCGTTTGCGAGCCACTTCTAATTTTTTAACAAAACTTAAATTTTACGTATGCAAGGTCTCTGTCAATTTATCGGGTTCCGGTTCAGCAGCACCAACCTCCGCAGGTGGCGGCCATGCGATCTTCAAGGGCAAGCCCTTCGCCCGCATCCATTCGACCAGCGCGCTCTTGGCGCGATCCAATTGTAATTTGCGTTTCAAATCCTTTTGTTCGCGCTTCTTCTTCCCTGTTAGTCCCTCAGGCCGCGGGAACAAGGCGAAGTTGATGTTGGTCGGTTGGAAGTATTCGTTGTCTTCGGTGATACCGTTAAGCAAAGAGCCCAAAGCGGACTCACGGGGTGGCTTTGAAATCTGGCGGCCATTCAACTTGTCATTGAGAAAATGGGCAACCAGCAAGCCCATGCAAGTCGAATCAAAGTAGCCTTCAACACCGGTGATCTGACCGGCGAAAAACAACCAATCGTCTTTTTGCGACGACAGTTCCGGAGTCAGTTTTTTCGGCGTCTGTATGTATAGATTGCGATGAATACTGCCTAACTTCAAAAACTCGGCATTCTCCAGGCCGGGAATCATACGGAACACCCGAACCTGCTCGCCGTAGGCCATCTTGGTCTGGAAGCCGACCATATTGAAGGCCGTGCCCTCTTTATTGTCTTGCCGCAACTGCACCACCGCATAGGCTGGCTGGTTGGTCATTGGATTGCGCAGTCCCTTGGCCGACATCGGTCCGAAGCGCAGAGTTTGATCGCCGCGTTCGACGATCGCCTCAACAGGCATGCAGCCAGAAAAGTACGGCGTGTCCTTTTCGAACTCCTTTGGCTCAATTTTGCGCGCATTTTTGATTTCGTTAATTAAGTTCTCATACTGCTCTTTGTTCAGCGGGCAATTGTAGTAGTCGCGATTGCCCTTACCCCACCGATCGGCTTTGTAGGCTACAAACTTGTTGATCGAATCGGCGTCGATGATTGGCGCGATGGCATCGAAGAAGTACATGAACTCGCCATCAAAATGCTGGCGCAGGCTCTCGGCCAATGCGCTGTCGGTCAAAGGACCGCTGGCGATCACCGCAGGGCGCGGAATTTCATCGAGCGAGCGCACAACTTCGCGCACGATCTCAATACGCGGATGCTTTTCCAAAGTCTCAGTGATTTCCGCTGCAAACACGTCGCGATCCACACCCAACGCCATACCTGCTGGTACAGCCGCATTGCGGGCTGCACGCAGGATTAGAGAGCCAAGCTGCTCGGCCTCCCACTTCAATTGCCCCGGTGCGGAATAGTCCGTAGTGGAGCCCAGCGAGTTTGAACATACAAGCTCAGCCAACCGGTCTGTTTTATGTGCGGGAGTGGTGGTTCCGGTGCCACGCATCTCATATAGGCGCACGTAGTGACCCATCTCAGCCAATTGATAGGCACATTCGCTGCCAGCCAAGCCGCCGCCAACAATCGAGATTTGCGGGTTTAAACGGGACATGCTACGGACTCCTATGGCCGATGATAAAAAGAAACGGAGAGAATTGCTGCCTGCGTCGAAGGTTCTACAGACCTTGCTCGCAAATGGCAAGTCGCCCCTGTCCGATCAGTTCCTGCGCTGGAAGATCTGGCGCTTTTGGACCAAAATTGTAGGGCCTACCTTAGGTACGCATTGCGAGCCGGTGGGGTATGAACGCGGTCGTCTGATTGTTTGGGTAAAAAGTTCCGCCCGCATGCAAGAGATCCGCTTTTTTGAAAAGACTCTGAAAGAGAAGGTGAACGAGCACGTCGGCCGCGATTGGGTCAAAGGCATACGCTTCACTCTAGACCGGCGCGGCCTCCCACAGCCCGATCAAGTATCGGATCAGTTTAAGGGGTTTTTGGATTCGGAGTGAGGAAAGGTACCAGCTTCCTTTTTGGCATGCATCGCGGCCACGAAGTGGCGCAATGCATGCCAAAAAGGAAGCTGGTACCTTTCCTCACTCCACCGTCACCGATTTAGCCAAGTTACGCGGCTGATCCACATCGTGACCCAACGACGAGGCCACGTGGAACGCCAAGAGTTGCACGGGTACAACCTCAAGCAGCGGCAGAGTGAACCAATCGACCTCTGGCAACGACAAGTAATGTTCGGATATTTCTTCTAAGCGCGGGTTATGACCTGTTCCGATCGAAATGATCTGACCGCCGCGGGCTTTCGCTTCTTCCAAATTGCTCAGCGACTTCTCAAACAATTCATCATGCGGAACCATCATGACGACCGCCATGTCTTTATCGATCAAAGCCAACGGCCCATGCTTCATCTCGCCGGCGGCGTAGCCCTCAGCGTGCATATAGGCGAGCTCTTTCAGTTTCAGAGCACCTTCCAAAGCGATCGGATAGTGAACACCGCGACCTAAATACAAAAAGCCACGGTAGTTCTTCAGTTTATCCGCAGCTTCTTTAAAAAACTTATCCAGGTTCAAGCAGATCTCGATTTGCGAAGGCGCCGCCAGAAGCTGGCGCACCAGCTTCTGTTCTTCTTCAATGGTCGACTGCCCCTGTGCCTTAGCCAAAGCTAACGACAGAAGGTTCAACAAGGCCAACGTGGCAGAAAATGCTTTCGTGGACGCCACGCCCACTTCGGCGCCGGCGTTCATGTACAGATGCCCGTCAGCCTCGCGATCAATGGAAGACGACCGTACGTTACAGATGCTCAACACCTTCACGCCAGCTTGCTTGGCCAAACGAACCGCAGCCAAGGTATCGGCGGTCTCTCCGCTTTGCGAGATGGAAATAAAAAGCGAATTCTTAGGCAAAACCGGGTGGCGATAGCGAAATTCGCTGGCGATATCCACCTCGACCGGCACACGCGCCAAACGCTCAATCATGTATTCGCCGATTAAGCCGGCGTAGTAAGAAGTGCCGCACGCCACGACAAACACGCGCTCAATATCGCGGAACACATCGTTCACATCGAAGCCAACGCCGTTCAACTCGACCGAATTCTTGGCCAGATTGATATGCGGCTGAATGGCTTGAGCCACGGCGCGCGGCTGTTCAAAAATCTCTTTCAGCATGAAGTGGGAGAAGCCGCCTTTGTTGGCCACCTCGGAAGTCCAATTCACTTCGTTCACTTTCTTCTGCAAAGGCTGGCCCGCGGCCGAGAACACTTTGTAAGAAGGGCCTTTTACTTCAACGACTTCACCATCATCCAAATACACAATACGGCGCGTGTAGTTGACCAAAGCCTGAATGTCCGAAGCCACATACATGGCGTCATCACCCACACCCACGATCAACGGCGGACCATTTTTAAAAGCCACCATCGTGTCGGGTTGCTTTTCGTTCACCACCACAATTGCGTAAGCGCCCTGCAAACGTGGCAACACTTGCAAGACCGCATCCAGAAGATTGGGGGTCTTTGCCAACTGGCGATCCACCAAATGGGCCACCAATTCCGAATCGGTTTCAGATTCAAAGACCGCACCTTCACGCACCAGCTCTTGGCGCAGCTCTACATAGTTTTCGATAATACCGTTGTGGACTAAACTCACCGAACCCACGGAATGAGGATGGGCATTGCGCTCGGAGGGCTTTCCGTGCGTGGCCCAACGAGTGTGACCGATGCCAAGGTGACCACTAAAAGGTTCCGACGCCAGTTTCTCACTCAGATTGCCGAGCTTACCTTCCGCCCGCACGCGCTTGAACTTACCTTCATGCAAGATGGCCACGCCGGCGCTGTCGTATCCACGATACTCAAGCGCCTTCAGGCCCGTCATGATGACATCTTTAGGATTTTTTGGACCAAGATAACCGACGATGCCGCACATTACTTTTTCTCTCCAGGAGCGCGCGGTTTGTAATTTTCTTTTATGATCTGCGGGCTGCGAGTCACGGCCAACGCGCCAGCCGGAACGTCTTTGGTGATCGTCGAACCCGAGCCAATAACCGCGCCGTCGCCCACCGACACGGGAGCGACGAACTGCGAATCACTGCCGACAAAAACATCTTTACCAATCTTGGTGACGTACTTCTTGCGGTCCGCGGCGTAGTTGCAAGTGATAGTGCCGCATCCAATGTTGGTGTTCTCGCCGATCTCTGCGTCACCAAGATAACTCAAGTGCCCCGCCTTCGCGCCACGGCCGAACTTGGCTTTCTTCATTTCAACAAAATTTCCGATGTGACAGTTCTCGGCCACTTCGGTACCGGGACGCAGCTGCGCGTACGGTCCCATATCCGAGCCCGCGCCAATCGAAGCATCTGTAATGTAGCAACCGGCTTTTAAGTGAACATTCGCGCCCACACGCGCATCCGTAAGCACGCAACCGGGCTCAACCACGGCGAAGGCACCGATCTTGGTCGCTCCCCGCAGAAAAACCCCGGGGTATAGAATCGCCGCCGGCTCAATCTCTACGGTGTCTTCGACAAACGTGGCTTCGGGTTGCAAAAGCATCACGCCGGACTCGAGCAAGCGGGCGGCTTTGCGAGCGAACGCTAAGCGCGTCGCTTCGGCCAGCTCGACTTGCGTGTTCACACCCAAAGCCACGCGCGGGTCGGCTTTCAAGCCTTCGACATTGAATCCACCGTCAACGGCTAGCTGAATCAGATCGGTAAGATAAAACTCACCTTGAGCATTGCGGCTCTCAATTTCCGGCAACAGAGAGTTCAAAATGCGCGATTTCACCACGTAGATGCCGGTGTTGATCTCTTTGATCTTGCGCGTTTCATGCGAGGCATCTTTCATCTCGACGATGGCGCGCAACTTTCCGCCATGACGAACCACGCGGCCGAAAGAGGCGGGGTCTTCCAATTCACAGGTCACGACGGCGATGTCGGCCTTGCTCTCACGAAACTCTTTGCGGAACTTCTCGATATCAGCGGTTTCCATCAACGGATGGTCGCCGTTCAAGATCACCACATCGCCATCCAGAGAATCCGGTTGGGCCGAACGAACGGCGTCGGCGGTGCCCAGCTGTTTCTCTTGCTTGAAGCACACCGCCCCCATGGGCTCAACGATCTGCCGAACCAAGGTCTCACCAAATCCGACCACAACTCGTACCTCGCGGGCGCCTGCACCTTTGACGGCTTTGAGCACACGTTCGATCATGGGTCGACCGGCCACCGGGTGCACCACCTTCGGTAGCGGGGTGTTCATACGAGTTCCTTTTCCGGCGGCTAAAATGATGGCTGAAAATGCAGACATGGCTGAGAAAGTAACGGGTTCACGTCGATTTTGGCAATCCGCTGGACTCCGCTAACGCATTGAGTTTACAGTTAGAAACATGTACCGCAACGATCAATGGGCACACACGGATTTGGGCTCGCCGATTGCGCTGTTTGCCTCACACAGCTTGAGTGATTTGCGCCACTTGCAACCGATTCTCTTGATGGGCGGTGTGCACGGTGACGAGCCCCTGGGTGTGCACTTGGCAGAAAAGACACTGCAGATGTTGCAGGCCGATGCAGCTCTGCCACAACCGCTCCTCAAAGCCCCCTGGGCGCTGATTCCTTGCCTCAACGTCGATGGCTATAAAAAGCAAACGCGCGTCAACGGGCGCGGTGTGGATCTCAATCGCAACTACCCGTCCACCTCCTGGTCGCCCGAGCATGAGAAAGAGCGCTACAATCCGGGCCCCTCCCCTGGCTCTGAGGCAGAAATTCAAGCGGTCGTTCGCTTTATCACCGAATTCAAACCTCGACTGATCATTCACTGCCATTCGTGGAAACCTATGGTCGTGTGTGCGGGCGATCCTGGACGAAAGGATGCCGAGCGCTTAAGTCGCTCGAGCGGCTACGAAGTGGTACCTGAGATCGGCTACCCGACGCCGGGTTCGCTCTCGCAGTTTGGCTGGTTCGACAACAAAATCCCGGTCATTTGTATTGAAGAGGCCGACGAGACCGCGCAAGCCAAGGTCTGGCCCAACTTCGAAAGCGGAATGCGAGAGATATTCCTGGACGCCTCGCCGCGCTGATTTACGCATACACTTTCATTCATGCAATCCTCCAACGTGCTGGTGATCGGACATCCGCGGCCTGAAGGGCTGGATATCGGCGCCGCCTTTGTCCCTAGCTTCAAAGAGGCGCGCGACTATTTAGCGCTGCACCAGCCCTCCGTGCTGGTGTTCGGCGGGGGGCGCAAGGGTGATTTGGAAAAGTTCTGCGCCTTTGCCACCGAGAGCGCGCCCGCTTCACTATGGATCGTAGCGAGCGAAGGCGTTGCGCCCACCGCGCTGATCGAATGGACCAATGCGGGCCGCGTGCACGATCTAATTGATAGCTTTGAAGACCCTGAGCTCGAGGCCAAATTGCAATCCGCGCTTGAAGCCGGTGGCGAGCAGGCCCAGCGCCGCCAACTGGTCAGTTTGTTCGAAGATCAGTCCACGCGCTTAAAGCGCCTGAAGAGCGAACTCGAATCGCGCGTGCAAAAGCGCCATAAAACGCTGCGCAAGACTTTACGCACCCTCGATGAAACCACCACCCGCATGGCCGCCTTTCACAAAGCCTTGCTCGGAATTCACCGCGCTTCGACGGTTTTGCAAATGGAGAAAATGCTCAACGAAGCTCTGCACGGCACCGTTGAAATCGAATGGGTGCGCGTGCGCTTTGACAGCCAATCCTCTCTCAAGAATCAAAGCGGCCACAATATTCTCAGCGTGGAGCTGCCCTATCAGTATGACAATTCACGCGGTGAAGTGATGTTCGCGAAAGCCGAGGGCAAACGCTTCTCGGCGGATGAAATCGATTTTCTACAAGAACTTTCTGAAGCCTTGGCGCTCGCATTGGCTCGACTGCAGAAGCTCGAGCAGGCCGAGACCGTGAAGGGTCAGTGGCAAGCCACGTTCGACTCGATCCCCTATCCTCTATGTTTGGTCACTGCCGACTTCGAAATTTTAAAACTCAACAGCGCTTTTCAAGAGGCTTGCGCCGGCGAGAACAACTTTCGCGATCTTATCGGCAAGCGCTGCTTTGAAGTTTTCTTTGGCCGCGAATTTCAACCGCCGCATCGGCTCGACAGCCCCTTTACCTTCCGCAACAATCGCAGCACGGCGCGCGGCGAGAGTGAAACCTATGAAGTGGCGGGTCAGCGCCTTGGCCTCACACACGACAATCAAAGCGTGCAATTGATTTTACTGCGCCCAATAACCGAAGAGGTGCGCTACGAACGTCGCATCTTAGAGGCCTCCAAACTGGCTGAGCTGGGCACCATCGGGTCCAGCATTGCGCACGAGCTCAACAATCCTTTGGGCGGTATGCTGTCGTTTCTTCAACTTATCTTGATGGACATGCAGAAAACCGAACCTCTGTATAGTGAGATCAAAGCTATGGAGAGCGCCACTCTGCGCTGCCGTGACATCATTCAGAACTTGCTCAGCTTTGCACGCAAGCAGGACCTGGGCGACTCGGCCGAAGTCGATTTGTGGCATATTCTGGAGCGCTCGGTGAAGCTGATCGAATTGCAGTCGCGCTCAAAGGGCATCGACGTCACCTATATAAAAGAGAAGCCCGCCCTTGTCCGCGCTAGCTCCAACGCTTTGTCGCAAGCGTTATGCAGCCTTTTGCAGAATTCCATCGACGCCATCACGGAGCGCTTGACGGTCGAGCCGCAGTTGCACGGACGAATCGAAGTGACGTTGGAGAGCGAGCAAGGCAAATACCTGCTAAAAATTTCCGACAATGGTACTGGCATTCGCTCGGAAGTGCGCAGTCAAATTTTCAATCCTCTGTTCACGACTAGAGACCCGGTCCTTTATAGCGGCATGGGACTTACGACAGCCCACACCATCGTCTCAGATCACGGCGGAAACCTGGAGATTCTTTCCCAGACCGGCTTTACGCAGGCAATTGTTTCCCTTCCCAGGCTAGATCAATCTCTAGATTGACGGCTTTTTGACGCGCAAATTTGACACCGCCAAAACGCGAACCGTACTATGAATTCATAGAGACAATTTACCCGATCCGGAGCCAGGAAGGAGCCGAATGCAGGGACAAAGAATCCTCATTATTGACGACGAGGCCTCACTCAGGACAGCTCTCTTCCGCACCCTCGACAGAAAAGGTTATCAAGTCATTACCAGCGCCACGGTCAAAGAGGCCGAGACGATTAGCCAATCGGACAAGGCGATCGATCTCGCCATCGTTGACTTACGTCTGCCTGATGGCGACGGCATCGAGCTGATGGGCCGTTTGCGCGCGCTTCATCCCAACATCCAAGTGATCATTCTCACGGGTCATGCGTCTATAGAGACCGCTGTGGAAGCGACTCGCAAGGGCGCTTTTCACTTCGTGACGAAGCCGTGCAATTTGGATGAGATCGTAACGTTGGTGGATCGCGCGCTGTCACACAGTCAGCTGACGCGCGAGAATCAACAGCTGCGCACAGCCTTGCATAGCAAATATCAGTTCGACAACATCATCGGTCAGTCTGAAGCCATCACCGAAGTGCTGAGCATGATCGAACGGGTCGCACAGAGCGACTCTACTGTTTTGATCATGGGCGAAAGTGGCACGGGCAAAGAGTTAATCGCCAAGGCTTTGCACTACAATTCATTGCGTTCCGAAGAGGCCTTTATCCCCATCAACTGCGGTGCGATTCCGGCAGAACTGTTGGAGAGCGAGCTCTTCGGCCATGTCAAAGGCGCGTTCACCGGGGCCATCGCCAATCGTACGGGTCGTTTTGAATTGGCGGAAGAAGGAACTCTGTTCCTCGACGAGATCGGCGACATGAGTCCGTCTTTGCAGGTAAAAATCTTGCGGGTATTGCAAGAGCGTCGTTTCGAACCGGTGGGTGGAACAAAGACCATCGAATCGAACGTGCGCGTGATCGCGGCGACCAATGTTGATTTGGAGTTGGCGGTTGAAGAGGGGCGTTTTCGCGAAGATTTGTTCTATCGTTTGAACGTGATCCCAATTCGTATTCCCCCGTTGCGCGAGCGCCGCAGCGATATTCCGTTGCTGATGCATCACTTTATCGAGATGTTCAATCGCACGCGTAACCGTCAGCTGAAGGGCATTACTCCCGAGGCGATGGAAATGTTGGTGAACTACTCATGGCCGGGCAATATCCGCGAGTTGGAAAACCTGGTTGAGCGTTTGTCGATTTTGAAGGGCGCAGGCATTGTGGATGTGGGTGATCTGCCGGAAAAGTACCGCCGCGTTCAGGCCAGCTCGGACCCGAGCAAAGTGGACATCCCCGAAAACGGCGTGGACTTCAATACGGCAGTCGACAACTATGAAAACGCTTTGATCATGCGTGCGTTGGAAAAAACCGGCTGGAACCGCAACCAAGCCGCATTGCTGTTGAAGTTGAACCGCACCACGCTGGTAGAAAAGATCAAGAAAAAAGGCCTACGCCCTCCCGAGAGCGAGCTGTAGGCTTCGGCCACAGCTCTTTTAAAGGGGATCTTCTTGTCCAAGCAACTCAACGTGACCGTTGGTTTCGTCGAGTACAACGATCGATCCATAAAAACTAATTAAGCCGATCTTGTTTCGAAGTGGACTCCACGTAAAACTCGAATAAGGATTCTCACCACGCTCATTGGGGACCACGGGGCTAACAATCCATACAAGATCTCCTTGGTCATTGAACGCATGAATATTACTGTTGGTGAAAGGCCTTTGCACCGACCAGAATAAAACAAGGTGCAAGCCTTTATAGTCCACTTTCAACCAAGGATAACTACCGGGAGTTGGCCCGGGAATTTCCCGCCCGCCGATAACCAATTTTTGCTTCGATACATCTGTATAGGTATACGGAAGTCTATTTTCCATTGAGCCAATCCTTTATACTACGGACGTTGCTGGTAAAGTTGGACTGCGAAATCGGATCTCGCAATACATACTGCATCGCTCCCTCGCCTCCATCGAACTGACCTGCAACCCTACCTGCATGAATCGTTATTCCTTTCGGTACCATAACATCACTCGCATAAAGCGGACTATCTCCAGGAAGCGAAAACCTCTTCTTGATCTCAATGCCAATCTGCTCTGGAGATAGGCCAGAATTCTTCAAATCTAGGACATCTATTTCGCGAACCAAGAAACCACCTATGGGAGAGGACTTGCCAGGCCCAGCAGGCGCGGCGACTTCGGAGAAACGTATGAATCTCTCCTCACGTTTGGTCGCAACTTCGAATCCGTGCGTCCACGCCTGAAAAGGCCTTTGGTGTCCAGGATTAGATTTCAAATGAAATGCATTTAATTCATCGGCACCCAATATCCTTTTGATCTCGAACTCGTCCATGTGTTTTATGATGGCCCTTTGAAGACTCTTAAATAGAGAATTGTTTTTCCTAAAATCTATATGGCTAAAGACATTTTTGAGCGAATCGTAGGCCTGAATTATATGTGCAGCTTCTTTTCCATTTTTTGCAAGCTGACCAATGATCTTTGCAACCTTGCCACCCGCAGGAATAATGCCAATGAGAGCAATCGCTCGCTCACCGGAACTCAACTCGTCACCAGTAAGAGCACTTTTACCGACGGTGAATTCATAAACTGCCTGCGCTTGACCAATTACAGGGATAAATCCAATCCCAATATCCGCCAATGTTAGCGCCATGCTTCTATAGAAATCTCCGAGCTCACGATCACCTGCAGCGTAAGCGAGATCAGCATAGTTCAGTAACTGAAGACCCTTGCTTGCGGCATAAGAAGCTTGGGGTGACGTATCTCGAATCGACGCAAGCTTGTCATAGGCATGCTGAAGACTTGGGTCTCTAGGGCGAGAACCGTACGCGCCCACTTCCTCGCGTGCCAAAACCTCTCCGCCAATTATCACTGATTGCTCATCGAGCCGTACTGTCATCAACTCTCTAGAGGTCTGGGAGGTTTTAGCCGTAGCGACAGCGACAAGCTTGTCATTTATCTCATTTTGCATCCTCACATAGTTTTCAAAAATAGGTCGCTCACTCTTCAACAACCTAAAGAAGAGTGTCGACATAGCTTGAATATGATTTCCACTATCCATATTTAGGGGTGTGCCCCTTGACCGCAAATGGTCCTTCGCCATCCTGATAACTTCGTCACTAGATGGCGTTTGAGGAATTACTGCCATTAATCCGGAGTCTGAAGCGGTCGGCAATCTAAACCTGTTCATATCCGGAATTTCGATCGACGATTTCATAAATTGGTTCACGAAGCTATCCATGATGGACGGAAGGTTGGTCACCAGCCTGTTCTGGATATTTTGCAGATCCTGAAATGACCTAATATTATCAAACTGACTACCGTCGAAGCCCGGGATCGCCTGCGGCAAAATCGTTCTTAGATCAGGAGCAAAGTACGAATTGGGTAGGGTGGGATTGATCGCAATAGGTGGGAAGATTTGCGAGAAATCTGGTAGTGAAATCTCTGTGCAAATGAACTGGCCAAATTCAGCTCCAACCTGGGCGCAGGTACGAACCACTTGAGGCGCGGAGATAACTGAGCCGGAAATAAAGGCCAAAAGAACTAGAGGAATGATCTTAAACTTCATCTTACGCCCTGCTTCTTCATGCTGTGGATCGTAAATAGAAGTTCAGGTGTGATGCCCTTGCCACAGTTCAAATCTTGACCATAAAATCCCTGAGCTTTTGCGCAACCTTCCTCGAACCACGCTTTTGCGTCCTGACTACCTAGCATTGATGAAACTGCAGATCTCGCTGCGGAATACTGTTTTCTCTCTTCGTCCAAATTTATTTGGCAAAGAGACTCGCTCTCTGCAATTCGTCCTAAAGTAGAAATTGATTCCTTGTCCGCTCGATATAAAATAAATCCGTCTTTACTTTGCCTTGCTAAGATCAAATCTCTTTGTAGCGCTAAAGTATCGCGACGTGCATCAAAACGAGCAGCCTTGCATACTGCTTGTACCCGACCCGCCTCACGTGCTGTCAGGACTCGACGGTCTACGGCCGCCAATAGTAACTGTCCTTTATTTCTATTCCAAACTTCGAGAACTCTATACAAATAGACTCTTAGCGCTCGCATGTCCGCTAAAGCTGGTGCGGCCTGGTCGCGAATGACAATGGAATTGGAATCCGAGAAGCGCGCTAGGCGAATCTCAAGATCAAGAGAATCACGAATTAACTCCTCCAGACTAACAAGACATTTCTCACTTTCATTGAGCGTATATATCTTTGAAGCACACTTAGCCTTAAGGTCATTGCTCAATGCCCTCAATCTGGCACCCGCACTTACAAATGCCACCAATTCTTCGCGTCGTTGATTAACGTTATCTAGCCGTTGCCTAACTGATACGTGGTAGGCGTCTCTATCTTTCATTCGTTCTCGCAACGTTGATCTATAGCCGTCTCGAAGATCGCCCCGATCAAATCCGAATGCGTTATAGGTAATCAGAAGCATCAGGAGCATATAGCCAACTAACGGATTCAAAATGCGTACTCCTTGTGAGGTTGAAAGCCGTCCCGAGGCTCACACCCGGCATCGGCGATAACTTTATTTTTGTTTAGCAATATAGTTCTCTTGGCAATTTCATCATTGAGCTGATTGACAATATTCGACAGCGCTAGAACTTCTGACTGAAGACTTTCAATCTTGCCGGTCTTTTGTGCGATGGAGTCTTCTTTCTTTTTGCCATCAACCTCTAGGGATACTCGTACGCTCACCAAGGTCTTGTGCACATACTGAATGTAGTTCTGGCTTACTTGTGGGTCATCGGAGCGAAGTGCTTCCAGTGCCAGTTCAAGCGCGCCATAGGAGAGGTGCTCATCTAAACGCTCCATCTCCTTGTAACCGCGAATCATGATCAAAATTTGCTTTTTTATGTCGAATGGTAAATCCAACTTAGTGAACATTTCCTCAAGCTGACCTATGGACGTTTCAGAGCTCAACCTATGCAGCGAAAGATGGCGCACAAGTTCGGACCGATAGCTTTCGTTTCTTGCTAGCACTTCAAGGATTTGCGCGCTGGAAGTAAGAATTTTGTCCAGCCCTAAGCGAATCGACTGGAGCCTCGATTCATCATCCCTAATTTCAGCCGTCACAGAGATTAAATCGTCGAAATGCCTTTGTTTTTCACTTAAGTTCTTCTTAGCCACTATCAGCTTGGCGGCGGCGATTCCGATTCTCTCTTGCTGCCAGACGACTTCCTTTCCGGCATTGCTAACAGTATGGCAGTCGGTCGCATTTGTTATTGCAGGCGAAAGGCACAGAAAAAGTAGCATACGGTAGACTCTCAAGCGCACGGGACACCTCATCTAAGATTGTTTATTTGGCAAAAGATGTGCCACGCGAGCATGAGCTCGAGGAGGCGTAAAGCCCATTGGGCGGCAAAGTCCCGATACTTCCGTTCCGCTTTCTAATATTTTGGATTTTCTAGAGAGAACCTACAAATGATAAGCCTAGTAAGTATAGCTATTCGCAGATGGGGAACGGCCTTCTAGTGATTACTCTTCAAGACTTTGCGCCAATCTCAGATTCCATTTTCGAAATACGCACATCTTCCGGGTTCACCCCAGTGGTTTCACCACCTTAGCCTATCTATCCGCGCGGCCCAAATTCTGCACAAGCTTGTCCCTAACCACGAAGGAGAGTTCCATGCCTAAGACGAGTATCTACAAAACAATCGTCAATAGAGCTCTCCACGCCGGAAAAATTGCTCATCAGGAGCGGCGCAATACGTCTTGAGAGATGGGGTGACAGACTCCAGTTTTGGCAAAATATTCGTAACTTCAAGGAATGGATGCATGAAAAATAATCCGCCGTTTAAAGTAGTTGAGATTACTAGTCACAAACTCGTTATTGGTGGCAAAGAAATTTTAGGTCCGACCCCAGGTAGCTATCCATTTCTACAAGCGGACTACAAGGGCCTACATATCGTTATGTTTTGGTCGACCAGCAATTCCTTCACAAACAGTAATGTTCACGCTTTCAACGACAAAGGTGAGCTTGTATGGATTGTAAGTCCAATTGTGCCAGACAATCGCGCTGACAGTCCCTATTCAAGCTTTACATGGAGTCCACGTCGAAACCAAATTTGTCTTATTGGATACTCTGGCGCAATCGCAGCTCTAGACGACACCAACGGTAGCGTAGAGCTGCTCAAACAATCCGACCCTCTTTAGAGGGATCAGCCACAACCGGCAAGAATCCCCAGCCGGCATTTCTCAACCATACGCACACTGATGCGTCCCCAGATATCCACAAATTTGTTATGGATCTGAGTGCCGGGAGGTCTCATCCCACCCATGAGGCGAGGGTCGCGAGCGCCCCCGGGCAAGTATTGCTTAAGATCAATGCGGCCGCCTGAGCCTGTGCTGGCCACACCGCGGCCGTTGTAGC
>JAHBUX010000020.1 GCA_019637855.1 Bdellovibrionales bacterium | reverse complement strand
GATCTTGAGTGTTCATGCCGGCCGCCGAATTCGAAGGCTGTGCTTGGGACAACTGATCGCCTAGTCCAGAGAGCCCTTGGTTTGCGGCATTATTCAAACTCTGCGCACTGTAGGTGCTGGCGGAAAGGCGCGAACAGGTGTTTTTCGCACTGTTCACCCGTGAGATGGCCTGTTGGTAGACAGAGCTTGAGGAGCAGCCGCTGCAGTTGTTGCTGAGCTGAGTGTACTTGTTGCCCACGTTGTTACAGGTGTCGTTACAAAGCGCTTTGCTACGAAAGCACGCAGTCGCGTAAATCGTGTTTACATTTGAGCCCGCGCTGTTCAACGTCGTCGAAGATTGATTGAGGCTATTGATCCCCTGGCCCGACTGGGTGGTGGAATAGGCTTGAGCCGAAGCCGACTGAACCTGCGAGCGCTCAGAGTCGGTCAAACAACTCTCAGGGTTGTCACAGCAAGAGACCGCGGTACGTGTGGCCTGCTCACATTGAGAGGTGTCGGCAGAAGCATCGCTTTGTGCGGCAGCCGGCTCTTGTGGGGCGGTGGATGTGCCCGTGGCGGGCTTGGTTTTGTCGGTGGATTTAAATGCGCTACCACCGGTAGCCGAAGCAGACTTCGGTTTTGACTTAGAAGTCACGGTGGTTCCGAGGGGGTTGGAATCCATAGTTCCATGGCCACCATCTATTCCGCCAATTCCACCCGACGCCGGCTTGTTAATGCTCATACATAGCCGATCAACAATATGTTCTTCGCGATATCCATTTGTAACTTTACATATCTCGATCGCACTGGCCCCTTCTATCGGAGCATCAGACGTAGTCCCTCTAGAAATTCCGGCTGCATTGTAACATTTCGCGAAAATAGAATTGTTAGACTCTGTGTAACAGGAGTAACACTCCTCTTTTGTGCTTCGCGTATGACAACCAACTGAACCATTTGGCTCAGCCCATACAAAATTTATGGAAAAAAATATTAGCCCTAGCAGGGCTTTTTGCGGGGACCAAGACCCTGAAATCACCGAAATTTACCTCGTAGAAGATTCAGAATAGCATCCCATAGATAGATCTATTAGAATAACGACTGTTTGTCTCATTTCGAGGCAATTGACTAGGCCCAAGGTCTAAAAGGCATTATGCGCTTATTTTTATTCGCGAACCTATGCTTGTTAGCTTCAGTGGCAGCCGTTGCCCTCCCCCCCTGTCTCCCAAATTCCCAATTTAAAAATGTTGAAAACCTCTACCACGAAGTAGCCATTATCGGCCCGGACGATCGGGAAGCTCGGAGTGCAAGTTCTGTAGCTGCTAACATAGAAGCCGCACAAGGAAGGGCATATTGCTTGAAAGTACCGTACAAAAGCGGCGTGCCTACAAAGGAATATTTAGTAAAAAATGGGAGCGCTGCGAACGCGACTCTATCTTTCGAGAATGATATTGCCATCGTCAGCCGACATGTCTTCAAAAATCAAGATGGATCAAAAAACTATGGGGCGGCCAACTGCTATTTCGAGCATGTACAGAGCGGTGAGATAATTCCGTTTGTGGATGCTGCTTATCCCAAGTTTAAAGCCGGCGATTTTCTGGATTGGCTAGACAGTGACTTCGCCGTTGTTCGCCTCAAATCTAGCCCCAAAAGAGGCAAAGCTATACCCGAGGAAGATATTATTGAAGATTTAGAGGATGATCGCGATGCCAGAGTAAAGGTTATCTCTAACTACGCCAGAAACAGTAAAGGCGGCAAAGAGGCTCTCACTATGACCTCCTGTTACCGCGGTGGTCGATATCAATTTCCCGACAATAGCCTTTCCAACGTAAACGCAACGGATTGTGATACCGGACTTGGCAGCTCCGGGGCTCAGGCTTATCTTGAGATTAATGGAAAGCCGAAATGGTTTGGTATTATATCTGGCGAAATAACGAAGGCTCCCGAGGGGGGAGAAATGGACCCGAGAAAGCTTTCAACTTATCTTACTCGATTTGATTCTCGTCTGTTTCAAGCTTATCAGCAACTCAAACAGCGCCAAGCGATCTAGCAGAGGCAGCCAAAGATGATAGTTTGGTCGTTGTCGAGGTAGGACATGTCAACATTAACAGCTATTTACTCATTCTGGTATTTAGCGATCTCGACCAGTGCATTGCCGATTTTGTGCAACCAAAAGATTAGTCAGTTCGAAGCTTCACAAGATCTTGTCCATCAAATAGCGATTATAGGGGACGATGATCGCCAAACTCGAGAACCAGGAATGGTTGCCAACAACATCGAAAATGCGCAAGGGCGAGCATACTGTCTTAATAAACCGTTGAGCTCCAAAGCGGGCGACATTCCATCGAAAGAAGATATTCTCAAGGAGCGCCCATTTATCGCCAATGCCACAATTGCATTCGAGGGCGATATGGTCATAGTGAATCGTCACATGTTTCTAAAAGATGACGGCAGCAGATTTGCAAAAATTGAAAATTGCTTCTTCGAGCATATTGCGAGTGGCCAAATGGTACCCATGATCGACGTTGAATACCCAAAAATGCTGGCAGGCAAAGATCCACATGACTCAGGTCATCGCGACGTCGCAATTGCACGACTTAAATTCAAACCGAAAAATGCAGCCGCCGTCACTAAAGACATGATGACGATTGATACCAATGAGGATTTTTCCCAGCCAATCAAAGTCATTTCAAACTATGCGACGAATACCAAAAACCGCAACTCGCTGACTATGACGACTTGCAAAAGATATGGCGTATACAATTTGTCCTCTGGCCAACCATCAACCAAAGTCGGGACGGATTGCGATACTGGCGATGGGTCTTCAGGAGCTCAAGCCTATATTGAAGTGCAAGGACAACCGAAGCTCTTCGGCATTGTTTCAGGACATATTGTTAGAAAATCGGAAAAGGGTTCGTTCGATGCACATAAACTTTCAACGGTTGTCACTACTTTCGATGAAAGCCTGTTCGAATCCTATGAGCGCTTGAAAGAGCGCCAAGCTATCTAAAGCAAATAAACAATGAGCTTTAACTCAACGTCTACTTGAAACATTCCTTGAATATCTAATACTTTATCGTATTTATTATATTTATAACAATTACAGAAACCAAATGATAATGTCGTGGTCTTCGACAGCTCTGACTCGCACTTTCGCCGCCTTCTCACATTAGATACCCGACCGTCTCCAGAACGAAGTTGTCTAGAAGTTGCATTCTAGACGACCGATGTCCGATATCCGGACGTCGGAAATGTATTGTGGGAAGCATTGACTAAGGCCATTTGCATATGGCGAGAAAGCTGGGATAAATATCACCGAGTTTTACTCGGATAAGGGGTTTAAAAATGAAGAAAATTGAAGTCTCGATGGCCGTTTTAGGTGCAGTTTTATCCGGCATAGTGGCAGGAACGGCGAACGTTTCAAATGATGGTTTGCTTCGTGATCTGATTTCCCGCGGCCACGTTTCATTTGATTTGAATAGCGGAAGTTTGACTGTCACCAGTTCGATCACTTCCATCCTCAGCGACTATGAGCTGATCAAGACCCCAATAACTCCTACCGACTTTGCCGCTGGCTGTGGATCTTCAGTCGGCAACGGGTGCTTTGCGAACTAGTATTTAACGGAAAAGATATGTCGACTCCAGTTACGCGAAATCGCCTTGCGTTCAAATGGAAGGCCATCACAATAGGAGTGATGGCCTTTTCTGCTTTGATAGGGATTAATATGTTAAATGAATCAAAAACGACTTCAAACTCAGCCAGGTCAAATCCGGTACGAGTCGCTACCAACTACCTAAAAGGTTCGCAAAGCCTAGATCCTGTCAATATAGCCAATGTGCAAGAATACGAACTTGTACGAAATCTCTATGGTCGTCTTATCGAGTACAATACGCAAGGCGAACTCATGGCAGGAATTCCTCAAAGCTTCAACTGGGAAGGCAAACGGCTGATATTTCATTTCGCACAAAAGGTTCGTACGATCGGCGGTAACGTAGTGGGAGCCGAGGACGCCGCCCGTTCTCTGAAAAGAGCCATTATGTTCAGGCGAACTGGGCATGGCGATCTTCGCAATTTTCTGTGCCCGGAATTTCAACTTAAATCCTTAGAGGACAAGTGCCCCGGAATCGAAGTTCAGGGTGAACGATTGATTCTTACGCCCATCCATGAATCAATGAGACCACATCTTTTGGCAGTATTGGAAAGCGCCGACTTCAGCATTATTCCACTTGAGTCCCTAAATCCTAACCCTCGTGAACCAACTCTACTCAATCACCGAAATACCTCAGGGCCATACTACGTAGATAGCGACAAGGATTCTGGTGCTTGGCAGCTGAAAGCGAATCCTAACCACTATCTTTATAACCAGGAGATGCCCTCTACAATTGAACTTGTACCGGTCTCGACTATGGATACTGCAGAGATGCTAGAAAAAGGTATCGTCGATATCATACCAACCTCCGTTTACTTTTCTGGATCTAGTGCGGTCAGGATATTAAACCAACGAACACATTACAATGTTCACGAAAGTATGCCTATTCGAGTGTTAATGGCATGCTTTACCCCCAGAGCGATAAATGAGTTCTCCGTTCAGCAGAGATTTTTCGCCGGCGCCACTTTAGCAAAGTTTATGAACACAGATTTTTTCTCGCTACCTGGCAGGAGCGTGACGATCGAGTTTTTCCAAGGGCTAAGTGATGGCTCTCTGAACGATGGTCAGAAAATGGAGATAAAACAGCTTCGTGCGAGCCAAGTACGACCAGCTTTCACGAAACCAATCACCATTGGCGCAACAGGACCGACTTATGACCTTCTTGTGACATTTCTGAAAGATTACCCCGAGATCTCAGCCGTAAAGACGCCTATTTCTGCGTATCTAATGCCCATGAACGAAAGGCCTGATATTTACGTAGTGTCTAGCGATGCTGCCTGGACCGAGAGTGTCTCTTTGTTAGGACATAATTTTGAGGTTGGTATTTTCCAGCTTCCGGATGTTGATGGCGATCGTTGGATCAAAGCTTATGCGGCAACGGAAGATCGAGCTGAACGAATTTCTAAGCTTCAGGATCTGCACTACAATTTGCTCAAATCGGCGGTTATATATCCGACGTTTGTAAGTCCTTACTATGCTGTTGCAAATCACAAGTGGCGGCTTCCATTTTCGACATTTTCAGCGGGGACGGAGCTATGGAAAATCAGACCCGCGCAATAAATTGGATTCTAACCAATAGCGCCACACTGTCTCTCACCATCGAGTCGACATCTTGGATCCGAGACATTTTTCCAATGGCCTCGGATGTTCACTGCACAATGACCGTTGATGGACGTCGTATTGATAGTTGGGGATGGGAGAACAGTGAGGATCTTGCCCTCTGCAAAGCATTTTCAGAGGGACTTGAGCGCATCGTCTTTTTACAAAGTGGTCAAAAGACTTCCAATGGATTCGCCTCACACATCCATCAGGAAGCGGCTCACAAAAATGCGAAAATGGAAGTGGTCGAACGAGATCTCTTTTTGTGCCACTATTTGACTGGAACGCCAATGCACTCTTTTCTACCGCCCGAAGAGTGGCTTTGGATTGATGCTGTAAATAGTTGGTCAAACGAGCGGAAGATAGAAACTACCTTTTTCAATATCGCCAACATATGCATGGTATGCGTAATTACTGGCCACAAGTCACAAACTCCTTTCGGCATGACTATTGGATCATCGGCCAATGAGAATATCGAATTCGCAGCCCAAAGTTCCTTTGTTGAAGCCGCACGCCAAGCTACAGTCTTTATCTCGAGAGCAAATCCTGATGATGCCCTCAGCATTCAATCTTTCCAAAGCTTAGAAAAACCTAATTTTACAGATCACGGTAGATTGGCGTTGCATATTGAATATTGGAAGTCTGTCACCCATCTGTTTGATGGTCTCCCCTCCGTAAAACCAATGCAATGTCAGCCCTTGGATAAAAACTCTCTTTCATCCGAACGTATAGATTTAAACTTATTAAACTTGAGCAACTGTCCATTTGTTTTTGCACGCGCATTTTCTAATCACGCACAGAATCTTTGGACGGGTCCAACTACTGCTAAGGTAGTAAACTTAGAAAGGCTCAGACGTTTTGCTGGCCGACCACTGACGTGGAATGATTTGAATCATCTCCCACACCCATTCAATTGAGGATCACGTGACAGCCCCTCCTAAATTGGAAATGAGAAATCTTGG
The DNA here is from genome assembly GCA_019637855.1 of Bdellovibrionales bacterium. GTDB lineage: Bacteria > Bdellovibrionota > Bdellovibrionia > Bdellovibrionales > UBA1609 > JALHOQ01. Next base: position 38,230 of record JAHBUX010000020.1, on the reverse strand, counting down.
CCTTCAGCTTTTGCTTCTGTACGTACTTACGGTGGCGGTACTTGGGGGGACTTTTCTGTATAGCGACCATCGACAATGGTTAAGACTAGCTCAATCCTATGCACGCGCATCGCGCCACAGCTTACTGCTTCGTGATTTACGTCAGGCAGTGAACTCTCTAGCCCCGGCGACCAACGACGGCTTTCATGTGGTTGCGATTTATGACTCAAACCAGATGCTAATTGTTGGAATTCCGAACACTTCATCTGTGCAAAAAGACCTTTCGCTTCTAGAGATTCCCATTCAAATTCCGATTAATAGCGATGAAAACGCGGCTTCTTCTCGACCTTTAGCGACGCTTACATTTGTCTATTCCGCGCAGTATCCACTAGCAATGGCTTTCGGTGGCGCTATTGCTCTGCTCGTTGTATTCGTCGGACTATTTCTGCGTATGAAAAAACGCATCGAGGTACGCCAAGCACTTATAATCGAGCAGCGTCAACTCGAATTTGAACAACGGCTAGCTCTGCAAATTGCACATGATATTCGCTCTCCAGTTTCAGCAATCAACATGGCCCTTCATGGTCTTAAAGAAATGTCAGGCGAGAGGTGGGACCTCTTGCAATCTGCCGTCATCAGAATCAATGACATTGCAAATGATTTGCTGAAGAGGAATAGGATACCCTCTTCAGATACAGCCGATATTCGTGAGCTGGTTAAAGAAGTATACCAAGAGAAGAAGTATGAATTTAAGGATCGAGATGGACTTGTTTTGAAATTGGACGTGTATGCCGACACCCAATTCTGTAGAATAAACAAATCACATTTCACACGAGTGCTGTCGAATCTAGTGAATAATGCGGTAGAGGCACTCAGCCCTTCCGGAACAGTGACGATCGCTACACGTTCCACTACTCACGACGTTCAAATTATAGTTTCCGACACCGGTCGAGGCATTCCTAACGATGTACTTACCAAGGTGGGGCGAGAAAGGATTAGTGCTGGCAAAGAAGGTTCCTCAAGCGGCTCGGGCCTAGGGCTCTTACATGCGAAATCAGCGGTTGAGGAAATGGGCGGATCACTTGCCATTCAAAGTAGAATCGGCCGAGGAACTATAGTCTCCTTAGTTTTTCCTAAGGTTTAGTATCGGCCGCTTGAGAGGGGCGCCACCCGTCGCGCGACGGGTGTTAGTAGCCGCTGGAGTCTTTGGATTGGACGCCGCGCTTGAGTTCGGCGAGCATGCCGTCCCAACGGCCTATGGCCTGGTTTAGGGCCTTTAGCAGCGTTGGATTTTCACGTAACATCGGAAGCAGTTCGCGGATTGGACGGTTCAGTAGCGGATACAGCGGTACACGCTCGACTAGGTACGGAACGGCGATGCCGCGTGAGCGCATTTCGCGGACGTACTGATAGCGCATTTCGTCGCGTTGGCGCTCCAATAAGCTGGTTTCACGACGACGAGCTTCTAAATACTCGTCCTGCGCACGCAACTGGGCCGTCAAACTGTTCATCGACGGCTTGCCCGTCGACTGGAAGTCCGTGCCCCAAACTTCGCTGGCGATCTTTGTCGCCTCAGCCACAGCCTTTGCTGCGCGGTCCGTGTTCGCACCTTCCGCAGGAACGATCTTGCCGTTGAGCGCTTCAATCCACTTCGTCTCTTCCAACTGATCGCGCGTTTGCAAGAACACCGCGCGGGCCTTTTGTACTTTGGCGCGCAAAGCTCTCAACTCCGGCGTACTGGCCAAGACCACATCTTCGCTCAAACGATCGCGCTCCTTCAACTCGCGCAACCACTTCATCTTCACCTGATAAGCCACGTGCAATGCTTTGTAAGAAGCCAATGTCTGTTCGTAAGCGGCTTGATCTTGCGACACTGCGGCACTAGTAACTAGCCCCAGCTTCCATAAGCCTTCCCACTTCTTTAGCAGACCAGAGCGCTTCGCACGGACCTTCTCGACGTCCGCAGAAAGAGCGTCCAAACTCTGCTGACCTTGAGAACCACGCACTAAACGCTCACGCTCCTCAGTCAGTTCGCCAATCCGATGGGCCAGACGAGAAATCACCGGAACATCGGTTTCAAACGTCATGCTCATAATGGCATCTTGCTGCTCTTTCGCCCGTACCGCCTCTTCCCAGCGGCCAATGCCCGCCGGGCGAGAAATAGCCTGTTTGGCCTCGTCAGCTTCACGTTCGGCAATCAGGCGCGCATTGCGCTCGATCTCCGGATAGCGCGCCACAAACTGCTCAAGCATCGCTCGACGTTCGGGTGAGCGATCCGTGTTCAACTCACGTTGAGCCGAACGCACATCCAAGACGCCCTCAGGCCGCGGCAACTCGGCCAAACGACGATCACGCTCGACACCGTAACGCGCCTGACGGCCACGATTGGCGTCAGCCACACGCTGATGCAAACGGCTTAAATCAGCCCGCACCTTAGCGGCCTCACCATCGATCTTCTTACCCGTATTGCCCGGATCGAAGTGCTTACGATAGTCCTCAATCTTGTCGAACCCGAGTTTCTTCATCAAAGGCTGGTACTCTTTGGTCAGTCCCGCGATATCGCGATCGTACTGTTGGTCATGAAAACTGCCACGCATCTCTTTATCGAGATTTTGAATGCGTTCGATATAGTCCGTCAGCTCGGCTTCGCGCTGAGGCGTCATCTCTCCCGAACCCAGCTCTTCCTGCGCACGCTTGAAGAGAACCTGATCCGTGAGCCCGATTTCAGCACGCAGCTGATCCACGGCCTTGTTCACTTTGGCTTCGATGATTTTGCCATTCTCGACATGTTGCTGATCTAAACGGCGTTTGTACTCGTCAAGCTCAACCTTACGACCTGAAAGCTCCGCCAATTGCGGCGAATTGGTATCCACGAATTCCACTTGCGTCGCAATCATCTCGCGCACAGCCAAAAAGTTTGCGTAGTGACGGAACAATGTGTCCAACGTCGTCGATACAGGATCCGCCACAGCCGACGGCGCAGTCAAATCCTCACCCGCAACCTCACGCACGAGATCAGCCAACAGTGCATACACTTGCAGAGTTTCTGTACCGTCGATGTAACGGTCGAAGATATTGTGCCCTGTCGGTTGCAAATCCTCCGGACCCTTGGACTTCCAAGTGCGACCCGGGCCAAGAAGAATAAACTGGTTCGGTTCTTCTAGGTTTCCAAAAGCCGCTGCAAACTGCTTCTCGCGTCCGACGTACACCACTCCGTCAGCGCTCCCCACAACAAGGGTCAACGGCTTCAGCTGATGCTGACGCTCTGGGGTTAACGGCGCACTAACGTAGTCAAAATCAGTGAAAGTCGTAAAGTAGCCACCAACATCCGAATCTTTACCGTTGGCCAGCATGTTCTCTTGAAAATCAAAATCGGCAGGAGCGATCTTGCTCTCAAAGCTATGAAAATTGTCTTCCCACCAACGATCCCATTCTTGCTTTTTCTTATTGTCACCCGAGTTCGAAACGTCGATGCCGGGAGAGAGGGAGATGAAACGAGCGATACGGGCGTACTTAGGTTCATCGGAATGACTATGCATATAGGCTGCAAACATCCCGCCCCAGCTATGCCCCGATAAAACGATCTTCACGTTCGGATGAATCAACTGGTCAATCTGTTGCAAAAGCCAATCGACCTGCGCTTCCATGCTCTCGAGTCCGCCCGGCTTGCGCGTGGCACGACCGTGGCCCGGCATATCTAGAGCCAGCGTGGGAATACCCAAAGGAGCAAGCTTCTCGCCAACGCTCATGGCGTTCTTGCCCGTGGCGGTGGGAGTACCGCCGCCGTGCAAATGCACCACCGCCACTTTGTAGTCGTCGCTGATGGCATAGCTACCCGCCGTAGAAATTTTATTTTTAGGCAAGGATAAATAAGCGGCCGTGCTGATTCGACGTCCGTTCCACAAGCTGTCCACATGCAAGGGCACCGAGTGGTTCTCAACCGTAAGATTGATAGTCACCGGATCCGGCGAGGTGGGCGCAGGTGTCGAAACGTAACCCACACCATGACCGAGAATCTCACGCAGAGCCAAAGGCACTTGGCTGTCGGCAATCTGTTCGTGACGGGCTTCCTCTTCGATGTTGTCGAAACCGGGCTTAGGCACGACGGCTTCAACAGCCGCGATCCGTTGCAAGGTCAACTCGCGCAGGGCTTTGAGGGTCATAGGTTGAGTGCCGGTCAAATAGCGACTGCACTCGTCGGTTTTTGGCGATTCTTTTTTGGCTTCGTGAGCGTAGACGTTCAGGGTGGCTAGACATAACGCTAGAACAACAAGACGGGCTGGCCCACGACGCATTCAGGATCTCCTTTACCTGTGAAGATGCCACCAGTTTTCGCGTGTTTAATGCCCCCCAGCAAGGGTAAGTTTTTCACCCCATTTTGGGACTGAGTGCGAAAACCCGTCAGCTTGACAGGACGGCGAGCCACCACACTTTAGAAGTAGAAAAGCAAGGAGGATTGCTTATGAGACAAATTACACCCTATAGAAGCCGTGAATCCCTGTGGGATTTTATGAGCGAAGTCGAGAAGGCCTTCGATGAAGTGTGGCGAAATCCGACGGAGACCCGGGGCGAAAACCGCCGCGAATTGGCGTCTTTTTCGCCTGTCGTGGATCTGCACGAGAGTAAGGATTTTTATTTAGTCAGCATGGACTTGCCCGGAGTGCCCGAGAAAAACATCAAAGTCGATGTGGATCAGGGGCGCCTCAGCGTAAGTGGTGAACGCTCTCGGGAGATCAAGAACGAAGAGGGCATGTTCCGTCGAATTGAACGCTCCTATGGTCGTTTTGAGCGCACGTTTGCCCTGCCACAAAACGTGAGTCAGGACAAAATCCAAGCCCGTTATGAAAATGGCGTTTTGGAAGTTTTGATTCCCAAAGCGGAAGTCGCCCAGCCCAAGTCCATTTCCATCAATAAAGAAAAAGGGGGCTTGTTCTCACGCCTGACCTCTGGAGAAAAAGGCACTGCGGCGCCAGACACTCCTCAGACGACAGAAAAGCACTGACTAGACGACGGCGTCTTGCGAAGACGCCGTCTCTTTTTTTACCGGACGAAACACGGACTCGACCGCCGCCTGTGAACGCTCGGCCAGCTGAGTGGCATCGTCGGTCGACACCGGGTGAATCGGCGGCATGAAAATCAAATCCGCATTCACTCCCCCACTGCCCGCCAAGGCCCAGAGGTGAGAGACAAAATCCATATCTCCATACCAACAGATTTTGTCCCGTGTGCGTTGATTGATCGGCTCACCACCTACGGTATGGTAGTTCAAACAGATGGGTAAGACCGCAGCGGGTGCATCCAACGCTGCCACATAGAGAGGCCGGCGAAAGCGCAAGATCTGCTCACCATTGGTACTAGTAGCTTCAGGAAAAATACAAACGTTCAAACCTTCGCGCAGACCCGCGGAAATTTCAGAGACTTCCGCGTGAATATTGTTCTTATTGCGTCTTTCTACGAACAAACAACCGGCGACTTGGCAGACCTGACCCAAAACCGGCGTCTCGCGGATCTCTCTGGACGTCACGAAGCAGGCGGGTACGCGCGCATGGATTACCAGAACATCCATGTAGGATAAATGATTGCAGACAAAGAGCGCGTTTGGAACCGAAGCGTAGTTTTCTAAGCCTCGATAATTCACTTTCACTTTTAAAACCTTAAGCCCCAGGCGGCAGTAGCGCGTGAGGATAGAGTTGCTCCAACGCACTCGGCGCCAATGCCCGCGCACGACGGCCCACACGGCCGTCATGGTCAATAGGAAGGCGAACATAAAAAAGATTACGGCTATAAACCGAAAAGGACGGAGCAAATTGCGCATTCACTCCTTCTACAATGGAATTCGAATTAGTTCCAGGGCGGGTTATCGCCCAATTCTTGCGCCGGCTCCCGACCCAGATCTTCCAAGCGGTACCACTCTATGGGGAGGTAACCTTGCTGATCACGCTCGGCTATAGCTTCACGCCCATCCGAAATAGTGGAGCAGGAGTCATAGGGTGTATACGATCCGCTGGCACACACGGCGACTTCCAAATTCTGCGGAGTGTTGCTCATGGTGGCCAGCCAATCTTCAAGCTTGAGCGGATGATGCGGTTGAATCGCCGGATCCAGAACATACTTTTGACCGTTCACTTCCACCAACGGGGCGACGTGATACCACCAGGACACCTGGCCGCCGATCGCGTTTTTTGTGCTCACATTCAAATCGCCGAACACAAAGACTTTGCTGGGTGGAGCTATCTTTTGCTGCGCCAGATTACGCACGGCCAATGCCGCGCGAGCAAAACAGCCATCATCGGGATACAGCCATGTTGAGCGGCGCATCAGACCACTGCTGCTGTCTTTGAGAAAACGCTGATCACGGAAACTTTTGAAACGCTCAAGCATCACCTCTTCAGAATCCCACGCTGTGGCCTTGGGTAGCGTCGCTTTGCCAAAAACTTCTGCCGAATCCACCGCCGTTTTTTCCGCGCTGAAAGGCATGAGCTGCTTGCTGAACAGCTTGGCGCGCAATTGATAGGCCTTGTAAGAGACACCCGGTTCGCGACGTGCAGACTTGCCCTCTAAATCCTGGGCGAAGCTGAGTTGTGCAAATGTAACGGCAATAAGAAATGAAAGAACTTTAAGCACGGTGTACCCCCCGGTTTCCGTAAAAGTGTGCGCATCCTACTGCAAAGCGGCCCGACTTGGTCAAATTTTTTCATGGCCCAGACCTTTTTTTGCCTCTAAGATGGTGGACATGCGCTTTGCCTTCCTCGTCTTTGCGTTTTTGTTCAGCTGCGCGGCGGTTGCCGCAGAGTTTAAAAAGCTGGTCATCATTGGCGACTCCATCACTGAGGGCTACGGCGTCAGTCAGGATCTAGCCTATCCCTCTCTGCTGCAGAAGAAGTTAGATACACTGAATAAGTCGTGGCGTGTGGTGAACTCCGGCATCAGTGGGTCCACCGCGGCCTCTGCGCCCTCACGCGTGAGCTGGGCCTTGAAGCAAAAACCCGATTTGATTGTGATCGCTTTAGGCGCTAACGACGGCCTGCGCGGCACCACTGTGAAGAGCATTGAAGAGAATCTGAACGCGGCCATCAAACTATGCAAAGACGCAAAAGTGAAAGTCATGCTCGCAGGCATGCGGCTGCCGCCCAACTATGGCGCAGACTATACGCGCGACTTCGCGGCCGTGTTTGGTCGTGTGGCTAAGAAACAAGGAATTCCTGAAATTCCGTTCTTGCTCGAAAACGTGGGCGGTAAGCCCGAATTGAATCAAGCCGATGGGATCCATCCCAATGAAAAAGGCCACAGCATCGTGGCTGAAACAGTCTTCAAAGCGGTACAAAAACAACTATGAACGTACAATTACAAGGTCTTGCGAAGTCGTTTTTGCAAGGCGAAAACAGCTTGCGCATTTTGCATGGCCTTTCTCTAGATATGAAATCAGGTGAGATTGTGGCTGTTGTCGGTGAGTCCGGCAGCGGCAAATCCACTCTGCTCTCTTTGCTGGCGGGCTTTGAACGCCCGGATGCAGGGTTAATTCGCTGGGACGCTCAAGCCGCCGGTGATTGGACCGAGCCGCAGTGGGCGGCCTTTCGCAAAGAGAGTCTAGGTTTCGTATTTCAAAATTACTATCTGATTCCCTATCTGACCGCCGTTGAGAATGTGGCTTTGCCCCTGCGTTTGTTGGGACATGACGATCCCGAGCCGGAAGCTCGCAAAATGCTGAGCGAACTGGGTCTAGAGAAACGCTTGCACCATTTGCCACATCAGTTGAGCGGAGGCGAATCACAACGCGTGGCTATTGGGCGCGCCCTGATCCATTCTCCCCGTTTGGTTTTGGCCGATGAGCCGACCGGCAGTTTGGATGCGCGCACAGGTCAACAGGTTTTAGATCTTCTATTCCGTCAACTCGAAGGCCGCCAGCAAACAGCGTTGATCGTCACACACTCGCAAGAAGTCGCGCAACGCTGCCACCGCATCTTAACTCTGAAACAAGGCCAGCTGTGGCCAGTTTAAATCTGATTCTGGCCTCTTTGCGGCGGCAAAAGACCCTGTACGGAATCTGGGTGTTAAGTCTGTGCCTCGCGGTCACAGGCTTGGTGATCATCGATGTCTATCGTCAAAGCTTAGCGGGGATGATCCGCGAGCAAGGACGCAAGATCCTGACCGGTGACCTGAGCATGTCGGCGCGCCGGCAGCTAAACGAAACGGAACGCCGAACCTTTACGGCCGCGGTCCCGCAGCCAGCGCAAATGGCCGAGTCCTATGACATGATGGCCATGATCAGCACCGACAAAGAAAGCCGCCTGGCCATGGTGCGCTTTATCACCGACGCTTATCCGCTGGTCGGGCAAATTCAACTGAGCGAACGGGCCGGTGACGTGCAAGGCGCCGACCTACTCAGCGGTGATGCCATTAAAATGTGGATCGCCGCAGACTTGGTGCCGCTGATGAATCTAAAGATGGGTGATCAGGTAAAGCTCGGGGCCATCACGGCGGAAGTGGCGGGGATTATTCAAAAGGACTCGTCGCAGACTTTACGCTTCGGCGGACTTGCTCCGCGCGTATACCTGCATCGTACGCAGCTCGAACCAGCGCGACTTATTCAATTTGGCTCGACGTTCACCAACTCTCTTTATGCACTGACACCCGATGTGGACAACGAAGCGTTACGCCGGAGCTTAGATACTCAGCTCACTGACCCTGGGTTAGAGATCACCTCGCCCAGAGATATGGAGCGTGGGGCGTTGCGCGTGTTGACGCGTGTCTTGGACTACTTGGGTCTGATCGGCCTGGTGACGCTGTCGCTGGGTTGGATCGGCGTGTACTATCTCGGCCGACGCTGGTTGACGCTGGAACGCACTCCGAGTGCGCTTTTGAAATGCATCGGCTTGTCTTCATTGGAACTGCAAAATCTTTTGCTGTTGAAGCTGAGCGTGATTTTGTGCGCGGGAGTGATCTTGGGCGGCGCTTTGTCTTGGGTCGGTGCGCACGCGGTGCTGCCGATGTTCAAAAGCTCGCTGCCGCCGGAATTTGTTTTGCTGTGGTCGTGGAAAAGCACGGCTTTGTTGCTGGTCATTGGGCCACTGGCGGGTCTTTTGCTCTTGTACGCGCCTCTGCGGGCGGTTGCGTTTGAAGCCCCTTTGAGCTTGCTCAATGCAAACCCAGCGCGGGTGGAGCTGAGTTGGCAAAGATTAACAGCCTTGGCCGGCAGCGTGGTTTTTCTTTTTGTCGCTCTTACCTTTTTGCAGGCGCGCAGTTGGAATGTGACCGGCGTGTTTTTGGCGGCGCTCGTCGGGTGCGTGATCGCGATTGCAGGTGTAGCCTATTTGTTTTTGCGCGCCGTACGTTCGGCTCGACGCCAACGTCAAGGTTGGCGCTGGCATCTGGCCTCCGCCCAATGGCTGGGACGGCCCGGAACGGCTTTGCTCTTGGTGATTGTAAGTGCTTTGGCCGGGCTCTTGGCGCAAATGGTGCCGCACCTAGAACGCACGATCGTGGGTGAAATTCGCCCTCCTGAACAAGGCTCACGACCAGCATTGTTTTTATTTGATGTGCAAGAGGAGCAAACCGAGCCATTGACCGCGATGCTCAGAGCGGATGGCGCGGAGATCTCACAAAGCTCGCCGTTTATCCGCTCGCGCTTGCTGCAGGTGAACGGCGCGCCTTTTGAGCGTGCGCAGACCGGCGAGTGGTCCACGCGCGAAGAGGAAAACGAAGCTCGTTTTCGTAATCGCGGCGTGAACCTCACCTATCGCGCTCATCTTTCCCCCTCAGAAAAGATCGTCGCGGGCGTGGATTACGAAAGCATGCCCGAAGATCAGGTTTCCGTAGAGAAAGACTATGCCGAGCGCCTGGGATTTAAAGTGGGCGACAGACTTTTGTTCGACGTGCAAGGTGTCGAGATTGAAGCCGCCATCGGCTCTTTGCGTGAGGTCAACTGGGACAGTTTCGAGCCCAACTTTTTTATTCAATTCAAATCGGGAATGCTGGGCGAAGCGCCGAAAACCTGGATCATGACGGTCAAGCGCCATGCCTCTTTGAGCGCACCGCAGATGCAGCGTTTGATCACTGGCAAATTTCCCAACGTGAGTTCAATCAATGTGCAAGAGGCTCTCGACAATCTCACCGACATCGTCACCAAACTAAGTGGTGGTTTGAAGGTGGCATCCCGTCTCGCCATGGCTCTAGGCGTGTTTGTGTTTTTGATGATCTTGTTATTTCAACTCCTGTCGTCGCGTCAGGATTGGGTGCAGCTGCGTGTGCAAGGGCTGACACCGGGGCAGATTTGGCAACTGCAGCTTTTGATCTATGGCGGTTTAGCGCTGCTGGGGACCTTGCTGGGCACACTGCTGGCGGGCGCGGCCAATTGGGGGCTGGCGCACTTTGCTTTTCGTACACATCCGCAGTTTGACGTGCCGGCCATGTTGGTCATTCTCTCAATCACCTGGGTTTTGGCTTGGATCGGATTGACGTGGATGAGCTTACGCCAGGCGCGCGATATCGCACGCTCACTGCGCAGCTTGAATTCCGTTTAAGGATTTAAGGTGAGAAAAGCAAAAAATATCGCGAACAGAAGAAAGGCTACGACCAAAGTGGCAGGCCAGGAAAGCACACGTTTGCGACTATGCGAGAGAGAGCGAGCGACAACAGGTGTTTCTTCCACTCGGCGGGCGGCCAGCCAACTCTTCGCTTCTTCATAACGACGAATCGCCTCCTGCAACGTCGCGCTCCTAATCCTTAACAGGGGCCGCGGCTCCGTGGATGAGGCGAGCTCCATGGCCGCGCTGGCTTCGGTCTGAAGACGTGCGGCCAGATTGATAATGAACCTCTGTTCAGAGACATCAAACCCCTCCACCTCGCACATTTTGCGAACTTCCGTGAAGTTGCTGACGGGCCAACGACGGCGTCCGGTTGAACGCAAATCCTCGGGCCACTCATTCAGATCAACGCGCTTGAGATCGGCAATCACCTCTTGCATATCCGCATGGCGCTGACCGGGCACCTTGGCCGTCATTTTGGCAATCAGCCGCTTGAGTGAGTCCGGCAGGAGCGTTTGCAACCGCGGCGAGAAGGCGAGCGAGGATGTGCGGATTTTCTCCAAAGTCTCAAGCGGAGTGCGGCCTTGAAAAGGCATCTCTCCCGTCAACATATGGTATATAACTAAACCAAGGCTATAGATATCTGAAGCACTGGTGGCCGCTCTGCCTGAAGCCACTTCGGGAGCCACATAGTTGGTCATGCCGATCATGGCCATTTCGTCCGACGCGTGTTGTTCCTCACGGCGCATGGCGATGCCGAAATCAATCAAACGTGCGCTCAAGTGGACATCGATGATCACATTGGATGGCCGAAGATCGCGGTGGACAAGGCCTGCGGCATGGGCGGCCGCTAAGCCGTCCGCCAGCTGCAAGGAGAAGATCAGCGTGTCCTTTAGGCCGCACGGGTGACTCATCAGAAAGTGATCGAGAGGAAGACCGTCGATATACTCCATGACCAGATAGGGCGTGTCCTCATGCTGTGCGCAGTTGTAAACGGCACAAACGTGAGGATGGCTTAAGCTCAGCAAAGCCTGGCTGTCGCTTAAGATCGGGCTGGAGAAAAACTTGAGCGCCACCTTACGCTGCGCTTTTGTCTCCCACGCTTCCCACACTTCGCCAACAGGGCTACCCTGCCCGATCTTGCTCAACATGGTGAAGCCCGCGATTTTGTCGCCGGGTTTGATTAAAGAACGTATGGCCATTCCCCCACTTTTCGGAATATACAAGGAGCCGCATGAAAAAGTTTGGCTTGAAAGCCGCTGTCGTCGCGGCCGTCCTGGCCTGGACCTGGACTAGCGGCGCGACTTTGATCGAGCATGAAATCGCCCCGGCGGTAACCGGGAGTGGAATCGCCATGGCGAGAGGTCCGCACATGGCGCTCGTTCCGCCGGTGGCCGCTGCACACCCGCGCTTGCTGATCACCTTGGGCGGTACCAATAGCTTTCCGCGTGACCTATTGCCTCTCGGTCAGGTCGCGGCCGATCTCGGCTTTCACGTGATCGGCGTAGACTATCCAAACTCAGTGATCTCGACCATTTGCCGGGGAAAGTTTGAAGGTTGCTTCGAACGCTTTCGGCAAGAGATCGTGCTTGGGGATAGCGTGAGCGAACAAACGTCCGTCGATCATGCAAATTGTCTTCGTCATCGCATCCAGCAGCTGTTGCGGCATTTGGTGCGGACGTACCCTTCCGAAGGATGGCAGAGCTTTGTCTCTCTTCACGGAGAGGTGAAATGGGATCGTGTGGTGGTGGCCGGCCACTCTCAAGGATCGGGCCATGCGGCGTATTTGGCCAAACGCTTTGCGCTGAATGGGGTGGTGCTCTTGGCAGGGCCTCAAGATGTGGATGAGCGTGGTGCCGCCGCCTGGCTGCAGGCCGCCGGTGCGACCAGCGCCTCTCGCTACACGGCTTTGCTCCATCGTGGAGATGTCTTTGGCGTCGATTTCCAAATCGCGGCCGTGCAGGCTTTGCGTTTGGGCGCATCGCGAGCCGTCACGCCCCTTCGCGACGGGGCGGCGTTGGACGGAGATATTTTGGTTTCTAACAGCGGCGGCGGCGATCCCCATATGATGGTGACGACGGCGGTGTTTGCACCGGTGTGGCGCTATCTTTTGCAACGCTTTGAGCCCCTCCCGTGAGAGTTGTCTCTTTAGTTCCCAGTTGGACCGAAACACTGCTTCGTGCCGGCGTCCATGTTGTGGGCAGGACCCGCTTTTGCCTTCACCCGCGGGAGCAAGTGAAAGACGTGCCCATTGTCGGTGGCACTAAAGACTGGAAGTGGGAGAAGATCACTCAGCTACAGCCCGATTTGATCCTTCTCGATCAAGAAGAAAATCCCAAATTCATGGCCGAGCAGACCTCCATTCCTTGGCATGCTACGCATGTCACGCACATCGAAGATATGCCGTCGACTCTTGAACGACTTTCGCAGGTTGTTCAGAACGAGAGCTTGAATGGACTTGCCGAACGCTGGCGGTCCATTGTCACGCGACCGAGGACGCGCTTAGCTGACAACGTCGACGGCTTTCCAGGTGTTGTTGAGTGGGGTTTGAAGCCCACACGCTTTCCCAAACATGTTCTCTACCTGATCTGGAAGAATCCCTGGATGTGCGTTAGCCGCGATACCTTTATCGGGAGCGTGCTGCACGCGGTGGGCGTGCAACTCCCGCTGTTTCCTAAAAAGTACCCCGAAGTGGATCTTAACCAGTTCGATCCGCAGGAAACCCTTCTTTTGCTTTCAACCGAGCCTTATCCCTTTTTGAAAAGAAGGCAGGACTTGGCTGAGCTAGAATTCCCGCACGCCTTCGTCGATGGGGAAAGCTTCAGCTGGTTTGGAGTACGGTCACTCGAGTTTCTTGAGCGGGTGACGGCCCCACGCTGAAGTGGGTTTTGGTGCGGCGCATAGAGTGGGTGAACTTGCCGCTCCACGCCAATTCGATTAACGTGGATTCTTTTTACGTTGGAGGCCGCTTGCAAAAACGTCGGATCGTCGCCACGGGCGCACTGCCCTACGCCAACGGGCCCATTCACATCGGCCATCTGGTGGAGTATCTGCAAGTCGACTTTTGGACGCGCTTTCAAAAGTTGCGCGGTCATGAGTGCTTGTACATCTGCGCCGACGATACGCACGGTACGCCCATCATGGTGAAGGCGCGTGAGCTCGGTGTGACCCCCGAAGCTTACATTGCTCAAAGCAAAACTGAGCACGTGCGCGACTTCTCTGACTTCGGCATCGAGTTTGACCACTTCGGCTCGACCAATGATCCGGAGAACAAACAACTGGCTGAGGCGTTTTACGCCAAAATGCGCGACGCCGGTCACACGGAAATCCGCGACATCGAGCAGCTCTACTGTGAACACGACAAAATGTTTCTACCCGATCGTTTCGTCAAAGGCACTTGCCCGGTATGTGCTTCGAAAGATCAATATGGCGACTCTTGTGATGTGTGCGGCTCGACCTATTCTCCGGTGGAGATGAAAGACGCCCGTTGCACCATTTGCGGAACCACGCCAGTGCAGCGCAAGTCGAGCCATGTGTTTTTCAAGCTCGATCACTTTCGCGACTTTTTGAAAACTTGGGTGCCCGAGCACACTTCGAGCGAAGTGGCCAATAAACTCAGTGAGTGGACGGCCGGCGAGCTGCGCGACTGGGACATCTCGCGCGATAAGCCCTATTTTGGTTTTGAGATTCCAGGCCTAAAAGACAAATTCTTTTACGTTTGGGTGGACGCCCCCATTGGATATGTTTCCTCAACCTGGAACTGGTGCAAAAAGCACGGACGCGATCTCAAAGACTACTGGCAAGATCCGCAAACAGAGAACTATCACTTCATCGGCAAAGACATTGTCTATTTCCACTGCTTGTTTTGGCCCGCGATGCTGAAAACCGCGGGCTACAACCTGCCACGCGAAGTGTTTGTGCACGGCATGCTGACAGTCAATGGCGAGAAGATGTCCAAGTCCAAGGGCACTTCGATCACGGCGCGCAAATATCTTGAGCATCTCGATCCGATGTACTTGCGCTACTACTACGCTTGTAAAATCAACGGCAACTTGCACGATGTGGATTTGAACCTGGAAGACTTCGCTAGCCGCGTGAACTCAGACCTGATCGGTAAGATCACCAATCTGGGCTCGCGCGGGGCCCAGATGCTGAGCAAGCGACTGGAAGGTCGCATGGGCACGCTATCTGGTGAAGCGTTGAAGCTGGTGCAGACCGCGCAGGGCAAGTCGGAAGAGATTGCGCAACACTATGAGAATCGGGATTTTGGTAAGGCGTTGACGGAAGTGCGAGCTTTGGCGGATGAAGCCAATCGCTATTTTGACGAGCGCGCGCCGTGGAAGCTGATCAATACGGATCCTGAAGCCACGCGTGAAGTGCTGACGGCGATTTTAAATGTGTTCCGCACGCTGACCATCTATCTAGCGCCCGTGTTACCGAAATACGCGGACCGCGTGACCCAACTGATGAACGAAAAACCTTATATGTGGGCCGACGTCGCACGCACGCTGACTGACCACAAGATCGGCGAGTACGAACATCTGGCCGTGCGTATCGAGATGCCTAAAATTCAGCAAATAGTTGAGGAGAGTAAAGTGACTGACGCCAAAACCGCGGCTCCTGCGAAAAGTGAGGCCGGCGGTATGATTGAAATCGATGACTTTAGCAAAGTGGATTTGCGTATCGCCAAAATCGTTTCTGCTGAAGAGGTCGAAGGCGCCGATAAGCTCTTGCGTCTGAAAGTGGATTTAGGTGAAGGCCAAGAGCGCCAAATCATCGCCGGCATCAAGTCGGCCTATTCGCCCGCCGGTTTGGTTGGACGTCTGACTGTGGTGGTGGCCAACTTGAAGCCGCGTCAGATGAAGTTTGGCCTTTCAGAAGGCATGGTTCTGGCGGCTGGCCCCGGCGGCAAAGATCTGTTTATCTTGTCGCCCGATAGCGGCGCCCAACCTGGCCAAAAAGTGAAATGAGTCTGGGACCGCGCGATCAGACGAAGCTTGCACGCATTGTGCAACTCGCGCGCGAGATCGAACTGACGTGGCCTAGCGGTAATCGCCATAGCGATGTAGATCAGAGTTCAAATCCTCGCTATCAAGAATTGAAACGTGAAATCGCCGCTTGTACGGACGCCGAGACGGAGAGCCTGAGCCGTTTGACCAAGGCGGCAGCCCATCTACACGATCAGGTCTCCTTGGCGCATTTCTTTGCTTGCCTTGTGCCCTTCGAACGGCTGTCCAGCCGAGCTTTGCGGGACGATGAGTTCTTAGTGGAAGAAGGCGACGGCGGCGACAAAGTGGCCGATCGGGTTCCTCTGAAACTGATTGTTGAAAACCTACGTTCTGCTTTCAACGTTGGCGCCCTGTTTCGCACCTCGGAGTGTTTGGGTATCTCCGAAATCCTTCTTTGCGGTTACACGCCAGGTCCAGACGACGACAAAACCATGCGTACAGCGATGGGGACCGCGGCAATGGTGCCGTGGCGGCGAGTGGACCGTACACGCACAGCGTGTGAAGAACTGCGCAAAGAGGGCTATAAGATCGTGGCTTTGGAGACTGCAGCGAATGCGGTCTCGCTGCACGACTTCAAGTTTACGGCGGCGCCGCTAGCCTTCGTTTTAGGCAATGAACGCTTTGGCTTGGAAGGCGACACTCTACAAGCTGTGGATGCAGTTTGCCGTATTCCCGTGCGCGGAATTAAAAATTCAATGAACGTGGGCGTAGCCTTCGGCATCACCGCCTTTGAATGGCTTCGTCAATATGAGGCCAAGCTATGACGCTGGAGCCGATCGGTTTTTTCCACACCGAGAGCAAATATCCGTACGAAGCCAGACGGCAAGCTGCGGTCGATGAGAAAAATTCGTTGGGCGAGATTCGTCTGCATCCAGATCGGGGTTTTGAACAAGCCCTTGAGGATTTGGAAGGTTTTGAACGCATTTGGATCGTCTATCAGTTCCATCATAACAATGAGTGGAAGCCGAAGGTAATGCCTCCACGCGGACCACGCGTAAAACGAGGTGTGTTTGCCACTCGCGCGCCCTATCGTCCGAACGCTCTTGGCCTGAGCTGTGTGCATTTGCTGAAGGTCGATGGCCTGCGCGTGGTTGTGGCGGGGCATGATCTTTTGGATGGAACACCGGTGCTGGATATTAAACCGTATATTCCCTACGCCGATGCGTTTCCTGACTCGCGGGTGGGGTGGCTAGAGAATATCGAGTCGGAACGCTGGCTGGTGGAGTTCAATTCCCAAGCTTTGCAACAAATGCGTTGGCTTGAAGAACACGGTGTTTCGCAGTTGCAGGGATTTATCAAAGGCCAGTTGGAGTTCGATCCTCTCGACCACAAGCGCAAGCGCGTGGAGCCACACGATAATGGCTATCGCCTAGCCTATCGAACTTGGCGAGTGGGTTTTCAAGTGAATGAAGAGGCGAGAACGGTGCAAGTCGAGTCGATCCACAGCGGATACTCTGCGGAACACCTAAATGCAGCTGTGGACCCGTATGAAGACAAAGGTCTGCATCGAAAGTTTAAAGAAATTTGGCAGATCTGAAGTTTTGAAACTCAACATCTCTTGTTTTTGCAAAAATCCCGTGTTCAAATTATATTAAATTCTTAACAATCAACGCAATTGGACAACGACTAAGCAATGAAGAGACGAAGCTTTCTCTTGAAGGTCCTGGGTTTTAGTACGGCAGCTGTAACCGCGCACACTTTGGCAATAGGACGAGCCTGGGCACAGATAATGCCTTTCAGTTTTTGGAAAAAATCCGGTCCTCCTCCGCCCGTCTACGTGACGGTGGGTTCGGCAGGAACCTCATTCGTTTCCGCCACAGCAACCACCGGCTCGTGGACCACTCATACGACCCCTTCAAAGGGGAGCGGTACGTGGACACGCGTACGTTGGAATGGGACAAGCTTTTGCGTTGTGACGAATGGAGCGAATATTTGCGCCATATCCTCCGATGGTAAGAGTTGGACGGCGGGCACGATGTCTTCATCCTCGGCTTGGGACTGGCTTGCTTGGGGTTCCACGCGTTTTCTCACAGTGGGAACCGGTACCGCCGCAGCCACTTCCGCCGATGGTCTGAGTTGGAGCGCACAAACTCTTCCGGTATCAGCCACCTGGAACAGCGTCACTTGGAACGGCAGTGTTTTTTGCGTGGCAGGAGATGGCCAAGATGTTTGCCTCTCCGCCGACGGCGTCACTTGGTCCACCTCGCGCCCCAAAACGGGCACCGCAAACTGGCATGTTTCCTCAATAGGCAGCCGTTTGGTCGCCATTTCTATTGGCCGAAGTGTAGCGACCTCCACCGACAATGGAGCTTCCTGGACCGCTCAAACGGATCATCCCTTTGGATTTGGCCAATTCAGCAACCCGAAAAAGCTGATTACAGGCTCGAGTGGCACAATCCTCACGACAATCTCGTACTCAGAAGACAAGGTCGCGACGACCACCGACGGAACCTCTTGGACATCCGGAACACTGCCTGCTTCCAGAACCTGGAAGGATGCCATGTGGGACGGAACAAGTTTTCAGCTGGTCAGCGGATCAAACAAAAACTATTTTTCAACAGATGGATTGAGCTGGACGGAAGAGACCATGTACACGTCCGTGTCCTTTGCAGGTCTTGCCTATTCGGGTTGAACGCGCACGCATATGAAAGAAATTTGGTAGCGGAGAGAGGACTTGAACCTCCGACCCACGGATTATGATTCCGTTGCTCTAACCAGCTGAGCTACCCCGCCACTACCAGGGACTTTATAAGAGGCGTCAAGTTATAGCGATCGTTCCTTCGGTGTCAACCTCCCGCCGGACTTAAAGCTTTAGAAAAACGAGCCTAACGCATCTTTTCACCGCTACGGTTAAGCACTGCAACATGTATCCTGACTGGGAACACGACTCTGCGAGGGAAATATGCGTAAGGCCGTTGGGGCTGGGACTCTTTTGCTGCTGATCCTCGGGATCGGCCTGTGGTGGCTCAAACCTACCCATCAAAATCAAATCGCTGAGGGCTTTGTCTTTCATCCCGACTCTGTTCTCGGCTTCAGCTGGACGAGCGGTGACCAGACTCATTCCTTCGCGCGCGCTAATCGCAATCAACCGTGGGCTCCCGCTGTCGACAGTGCAGCCGTGCAAGAAAAACTGAATGCGCTCGGTACGTTGGCCATTGAGAAAATGAGTGCTCCATCGGACAGCCTGGTAACCCTCGAACTTAACTTCGGCCCCGGCAACATTTGGAAAGGTACGTTCGGTTCGGAGCATTTCGTATGGACCGAAGGCACGCACAAAGGCCATGGCTTCAAAGCCGATCAAGACACTCGCCGCATTTTCAGTGAAGGTGAGTTTGCTTTTGAAGCGCGCCAGTGGAACTGGTGCGAAGACCGACCGGTCAAGATGCGCGTGCAGATCGCAGACGGCGACTTCGCGCTGGAAAATACAAAAGGTCAATGGCTGTGGACCGACAACAACAAAGCTCGCCGCCCAATCGATGCCACCACCGTTGAGAAATGGCTGAGCAAAGCCTGCCAGGTAAAGGTAACTCGCTTTCGCGACGCGCGCCTAATGCCGCCCGCTCCCTCAATGAACGATGCTAGCTTTCGTGTGACCTTTGCGAAGGGCTCCGAGCTGGAATTGCGTCAACGCGAAGAGGTGTGGATGCCGAGTGGGAGTCTAAGAGGCGTCGAATCGCCGGCTTTCACACAGTTATTAAATGAGCTGGCACAAGTTCCGCACTAGCTCTATTTTGGATCTTCGGTGGTGCCGGCTTTCGCCTCAGGCGCCACCTGGAACACAGTTAGAACCACGCGACGATTGCGGCGACGCCCATCTTGGTCCACGCCACCGGCAGGCTTGCGGTTAGCCGCCACAGGACGACTGGAGCCATAACCCACGGCAATCAGATTCTCGGCCGGGTAGCCTAGCTTTTCAAACAGACTCACAATATGCGCGGCGCGAGCACCACTGAGCTCCCAGTTGTTCTTGTAAGGTCGGCCTGCGCGGATAGGTACGTCGTCGGTGTGACCTTCAACTCTCACCTTCATTTGTGGAGCCTTTTCTTTCAAAGTGCCTATCACTTTATTGAGCGGCTCCATAGAATCGAGGCGCAACTCCGCAGATCCAGTATCAAACAGGAGGTTTGAAGAGAACGTGATATTCAAACCCTGATTTTTAATCTCCATGCGCACGTCTTTGAGCAAACGCTCGGTCTCGATGCGCTCACTCAGTGAGCTACGGATGCTTTCCATATCGTCACCGCCGGGACCAGGACCGGCATTGGCAGTCGCAGCCTCATTGGAGCCGCCAGTACCTTGCATATAGGCCGCAAGCGTCTTGCGCAGCGTTTTGCCCTCATCCATTTGCGCGGACGAATAGAGCATGACAAAGAAAGTGAACAACAGAGTCATCAAATCGGCATAGGAGAGCAACCAAATGGTCTCTTCATCTTCCGCCACCACTGTCGGCTGAAAACGGTCCAACTGTTCGCGAAACTTTTGATCAATGGACTTCATGCCGCAGGCCGCGCGCGCTTCTTGGACGTGCGCCAGTCAAGGCGCTCGTGCGCAAGAAGGAAAGAGTTCAGATCTTCGGCCATCAGAATCGGATTTTTCTTCTCCAACATCAAACCGACCGCTTCGGTGATCATCATGTTCTTCGAGCGAATCTCACGTGCGGAATCGTGCAGATTCTCGGCCAAAGGCAAAATCACCAAGTTGGCGAGAGCCACACCGTAAAGCGTTCCGATCAGCGCCAACGCCAGCGAAGGTCCCACCGACGAGTTTGCACCGGAAGCGCCCAATTCGGCCATAATCCCGATCATACCCATTACCGCCCCCATAAGACCGAAGGCCGGAGGGAACTTGGCCAGCGCTTTGAACTTCAAAGCCTCTTCATTGTAACGCTGAAAGATTGAAGCCGTACGAGTCATCATAATGCGCAAGAGATCTTCGTGCGACAGGTAGTTGTCAGTGACCAGCTCCATCGCCTCTTTCAAAAAAGGATCTTTGATATTAGTCAATTGCGTCGCTAGCTGATCAGGGCGGTTACGATAGACTTCGGACAGCCACATGATCTCTTCGATCATCTTCTGCGCATCGAAGGCGCCGTGACCACGCAGCAAACGACGCACCAGAACTTTAGACAAAGTCCATAGACGTTGAAAGCTGAACGAGATGGCGGCGGCGGCAAATGTTCCACCGAACACGACAAGAGCGGCGTGCGCGTTGAGGAAGATCAAAGGATTCTTTGCCGACGTCAGCGCCGCTGCGCCAAAAACGACGGCACCGAAGATGAAGGCTATCAAAGTTGCGAACTGCATAGGCCTCTCCCCTAAAACGTATATCCAACGCCAACTAAAACGCGCACTGTGCTGGCGGTCACACTGGTCGACGACAGCACGCTCGACGAGTACGTGAAGCCGACAACGCCATCCACACTAAAGCGATCGTTAATACCCTTGCGCACGCCCACCACTCCGCCTACATCGACCGTGGTCGAATAGGCCGAGAGAACGGAGCCAAAGGGCAACACAAGATATTGTCCCAAACCCAAATCCCAACCGATGTACACCGACGAGTGCGGACGAACGCGAATGTAGTCGCCGTCAAACTGCTGCTCGGTCGACATTCCGTCGGCAAACAAAAAGTAGCGCTGCCCACCACCTGCCGCAAAGTAGCGCGTGCGGCCCAAGCTGCTTTGATTCGCCAACACCACACGGGCCACGATGGCCTCACTCGGGTTGCGATACAGCCACAGCTCACCCTCGGCATTGATATTGGCCGAGTAGCTTCCCGACGACAAATCCTTGCCCGTGTACGTTCCCGCAATCACACCGGTGCGTACGAAGATATCATGCGGATCGGCCGCATGCGCTTCCAGCGCACAGAACGCGAGAGTGAAGAAGAGAAGGTTAAGCCGCCTCAGCGTCAACGCTTGATCCCTTCTGCTCCTCAACCCAACCGCGCAGCAAGTCTTCGGCGGCGGACTGAATCTCCGGCGTCGAACGCACAAACTTACGCAGGCGGTTTAGGAAATCACGGTTCATCTCGGCTTTGCGCTGGCCCAAACGGCGCTCCCGCTGAGGCTCGCTGGCGATCTGCTCCAATTCGACCGTCAAAAGATCGTTCACGCGCGCTTCTTTCTCGTAGAAGCTCAAATAGCGGCGGCGGTCTTCTTCAGCACACACAAAAATCAGTTCGGCGCGCTCTTCAAAAGTGTATGAATTCAAAACCGCCTTCAAAATATGATCGGGCAAGCGGGCCGCCAAGAAGTGCGGAAAATTTTCGGCGGCAAAACGAACCAGATCCGCCGGGGGTAGTTTTCCGGCAGCCGAAGTGTAGAAGGCTCTCTCTTTTTCACCATCCAAATGGCTGGCCACAACCATCCATTTAGACAACGGTAAAGCCTGACGCTCTTCACTCACCTTGCGGCGCTCGAGAGCGACGGTACGAGCCCGGGTAGCAAGCTTCGTCATTTCCGGAGGAGACAACTGATCGACTTTATCCAAAAACGATTGGAATTGCTCTTGTGACAACTGAGCGACGATGCGCTCCACGTGCGGTGTCGACAAACAACGCATAAACACGGCCAACACAGCCGGCTCGGCTTCAGCCGCCACCACGCACTCCTCGATCGAGAGATCGTGCACGGTTTTAATCAAGTTGTCTGAGTCCAACGACTCATCAACATAGTACTGCGTGATGTATTGGGAAAGCATACGGTCGGCCGCCGCCAACTCAGGCATGCCTAGAGCCTGCGATAGCGACTGCTTAATGGCGGCCAGACAGTCTTTGCTCACCTTCTTCAGCAACGGGCGCAGCAAGGCCAAGTCCGAATGTTGAAACAAATAGGATTGCAAAACACGCTCTTCTGGCGCTTCCGAACGCGCCAGGCGTTCGATAAATTCGCGCGCCGAAGCGGCATCTTCTTTCAACCACTCATGCCATTTACCCAGACCCTCGCGCTTAAGCTCGCCTTCCGGCAACTCAGCATCGGCCGGCTTCTTCTCTTCCGGTTTGAAGTCTGGAATGAAATCTTCATTGCGGGCGGAATTCGCACCGTTCGTCGCCGCTGCGGTCGTGGCGGCGGCCGTCGTCGTCGCCGACGCCAGGGAGCGAGCGGCCAGGAACAGAATAGATGCGATCGACAGAGCGCCCAATACAATCGCCAACGGCGTCCACGGAATATGATCGCGCCAGTTGCGCGTGGTCACTACATGAGCGGCCGGTTTAAAGGATGTCACGTTCACTTTAAGCTTAAAAGAACCAAACGATTTCAGGATCAAACCCACGCGCGTCCGCAATGCTTCATCATCCACGCCCTGCACGTCTTCCGAACGCGAGACATCGACTTCAAGAGTTTGCACCCAACGCTCGAACTGAATCACATGGGTCGACTCAGAGGTAGGCGTAGGCGCCGCTATTCCCAGCTTCGGAAAGTAGGTGTCCACAGGACGCAGCTGCTCATTGGGGGCTCGATAGTCCGCACGCACCGCTATGCTGTATTGATCTTTACCTAGAATCGGATCCAGACCCAAACGCAAACGGTCGATTACCTTTTGCTCAAACTGGGTTTGCAGTTGCGACAGATCCACCACTCCGGCAACCGCGCCGGTGGCGAATAAGGCAAATGCGGAGACTACAAGGAGGCGTTTCATCGCTTCAATCCCGCCTTACGTTGAGCGGACTCGAGCAGCACGCGCAGTTCGCGGTTTTGTGGATCAATATTCACGGCCACGCCAAAATCGCGGGCCGCGCTGGCATAATCGCCACGCACCATATAGATGGAACCGCGCATTTCGTAGACCGCAGCGATATCGGGATGTTTCTTCTGCAGCTGGTTTAATTTTTCCAGAGCTGAAGGACCATCGCCTTTTTGCGCCATGTTCTGGGCATCGAAAAGCTCGTTCACCAAATCGTTCAAACGTGCAGTGGAAGCGCTGGCTTGCAATTGCACGTTCACATCCACATCAATACCCGTCAGTGAGGCGATCAGAATCTCTTTGGGCAACAATCCATCTTTAGAAATGCGGATCAGATAGGGGCCGCGCACTTGCTTCTGCGTGATTTGTGTCTTGGTCATCGTCAGAGGCGTTTCACCCAGAGGAGTCACAGCTTGATTTTGCGCTGAGATCAATTCGACACGAGCGCCTGCGGGTTCGGATTTTAAATAGAGATGACTGGCGCAACCTGAAGTGGTCGCGCTCAATATTACCAAAAGGAAATAAATTTGAGTTCTCATCATCTTAAAATTCGGACAATTCTAAGAAAAAGATTAGGTTTTCCCAACATTCTCAGACGGACGTCGAGGCTAGGGCTAGTACTGTCGATAGCGGTTCACGTGCATACTTAAACTCACGATGAAAACCTCTCGAACGACGATGCTCTCACTGACGGTCTTTCTCTTCGGCATTTTTCCCGACTTCGCCTTCTATGCCCTCGCCGCTTTCAATATCGCTATGCTAATGGCGCTGCTTTGGGATGTGCGCCCGTGGCAGGGCAGTGAGGTGATCAACCATCCGCCTGCGGCCTCGTCACGTTTTACAGAGTTGGTTCATGAATTGAGTTTCCTTGAGCAAACCGCCACCGTGCAACCCATCAAGACCTTTGTCCACGCCGAGTCCGAAAACGCAGATCTGATTTATCTGCTCGGGCGTCTTGAGCTTCCCTCCGCGGCGCTTTTGATTACCGATATCGGCCACAGTGAAATGACCATCGAACAGTTGCAAGAAACCGCCGACGGACGCAGTCGCTGGGAGATTTGGATCACGCGCGGTTACCATTCCTCCACTGACCTCCTGGTGCTTCCGCGCCAAGCGTTGGTCGCGAAACCAGAAGCTTTTGTCGCGCTGATCGCCAACCTGGCCTCTCATCAACCGCTTTTACTCTTGCATGAAACGACTTTGGCTCTACTTGGGCAAAGCGACGACACGGTTATTGAACGCGTCGGTCACATAGATGAAATTGGCATCGCCCGTAATCGCGACCGGAATATAGAAGCCACCTAACTTACGGCTGGAGGCTGAAACTCCGCCCTTACACCAACCAGGGGTGGGATCGCCTGCCGCCATCGTTGTACAGCCGGTGTCACCGTCCGTGGGCACCACAGACGCCACGCCACGCCAGCCAGCGAATTTCCCAGTTAATTTCTCATGTCTGGTTACGCGTTCATTGCCCGCATCCACCACATAAAAATAAGTTCCGCTAGGATCGGCCCAAACGCTAGTGGGGCCACTAAAGGAATTGTCGTAGATACCGGCTCCTGAAACCTGAGCTGCCCCACCAATACACCAACCGGGCGTTTCATTTTGCGCGGTCAGTGCCGTGGTACAGACACCGGCAGGCAACGTCGAACCCGGTCCTTCACCAATGGGCTTAGTTGCCATCGTTCGACCGATCCAACCCTTGTAAACTCCAGTCAACGAGGTGAACTTGTGAATCTTATTGTTGGACGTGTCGGCCACATAGATCTCACCATTGGCGTACGAAACTCCAGAGGGTGTATTGAAGCCGCCAAACGCAATCGCCGTGTAGTTGCCCGACTGCGAGGCTCCACCCGTACACCAGTTGGTCGTCGTTAACGACGTAGTCAGAGCCGGCGAGGAGCATGTGGTGTCAGCCATACCGGTTGTGGGGCCTGCCGTCCCCGGCACTGTGCTGGGACGCCCCAGCCATCCTAAGTGCTGACCGGAAGTACCGTACATACTCACGCGATGAGCGCTAGTGTCAGCCACGAAGATGTAGCCATTGTCCTTGTCGATCGCAATACCGCGCGGATTGTTCATTTCGCCATTGCCATTGCTAGAAGCCGAGGTGTTTCCTGCCGCACACCAAGCACCCGTGAACGCGCTGCCGGCGGCGTTTGGACAGTTCACGTCTCCACGGCCATCAAAACCGGTCATAGCTCCTGGAGTCGCGCCAGTGCGCCCCAACCAGCCGGCAAATCCGCCGCTGTTGCGAGCGATGCGTACAATACGATGATAGGTCGTATCCATAATGTAGAGATAGTTGTTGTCGGTCGCAAGGCCGCGCGGCGAGTTCAACTCTCCCGTACCGGCGGTGTTCGGACTTTGCGAAGAACCGCCAAAACACCAGGTCGGAGTGACAGCGCCGCCCGTGATCGAAGTGCAAGCATCATCTTCACCAGTCGGTACGACTTGCGTACGACCATACCAACCTTTGAACTGTCCTGTCGCCGCGATATAACGCTTAACACGGTAGTTGCCAGTGTCAGAAACAAACAAATTCGTACCATCGCTGGTTATGCCCCACATGGCTGTGACCGCGGTCCCTCCGCTGTAACCCGTAGCAAAACTTAAGTCTTCTCCGGGGACATTGATATTTCCCTGCAATCCCGGAACGTACGTGGTGGACCAAGTGGCGGGCGAAGCGTTGGCCTGCGCGGCGATAAAGCCCATGGATTCACCGGTGGTGAGATCGTGCATCTGCACTTTGGAGTTGTTGCGGTCCACAGTGTATATCAAACCATTGTTATTGTTTATGGACAGCGCCCACGGCTGACTGAACTGTCCGTCCGCATAGCCAATCCGCGAAGTGCCGCCACCACACCATCCAGGCGTTGGGAAACCGAGCGGAGTTGTCGAACAACCTGCTCCCAATGTGGGAGTGCCGTTAATCCGTCCCACCCAACGGATATTGGTGGAAGGTGCAAACGGAGACGAAAGTGGAAACCGATAAATGGCGTAAAGGTTCGTAGCCGAGAAAGTGCCGTACAAATACGTGCCGTCAGTATCCAGCGCGATCAGGTTGGAGGCGTAAGTGTTACGATTGGCCGTATTCGAACCGCCGCAACTCGGATAGCAGTAGGCGTTGTAGATGGGAACACCGCCCGTGCACCACCCTGTGTCCGTATTGTAAGTGCCGCAGTTGGTGCCGCCTGATCCGGGGAAATGATTGGTTGGGCGGCCAGCCCAAGCATTCGTCTTTCCCGTCGTGACGTTGAGTTCGACAAAGCGGCCGTTGGTCAAATCTCCGAAGTAAGCCATGGACGGAGTGCCCGGAATAATCGCCAGACCCCGCGGGTTGTTGAACATATTGTCGTAATTGCTCACGGTCGGAGTGCTCGCCACAGGTGCCGCCTGTGAATTTCCGCCCCGACACCAACCGGTCGTCGCATCACCAATGCCCACGCCGGAACAGCCCGAGGAGTTCTCTCCGTCTGTCAACCCGGTGGAAGCGGAACGTCCCGCCCAGCCCTCCCAAATCACATCGGACGAGTTGACGCGTAAGCGGACGACGCGATGGTTGCCGTTATCGATCACCAAAATCAAATTGCTTGCGGTGGGTGCATCATAGAATGAGCGTAGCGTCGCACTGGTGCCCAGATTGAACATGCCATCCCAATTGGTGCCTGTCGCCGCCGCCGATGTGCCCGCATAACACCAGTTGGGCGTCGCTGACGCGGCCACCGCCGCGCCGCCGCCCACGCATGTCATGCTCGTGGCCACACTGATGCGACCATACCAACCCTTCCATTCGCCGGTGCTCTCCTGCACGCGTGCAATGCGATGATTGGAGGCGTCGCTGATGTAAAGGTACGTGCCATCCCCTGTGATCTCCGTCGGATTGTTAAACATGCCATCCCAGTTCGTGCCGGCGGAGACCTGAGAAGATCCCCCTGTGCACCATCCCGGGGCTGCAGCACCCGTAGCCGCAGTCGAGGGGCAGGAGATGCCGTTCGTCGAATCCACTCGACCGATCCATCCAGTCTGCGCTTTGGTAGTCATGTTGTAGCGCACGATACGATGGTTCGAGGTGTCCGCGATGTACATAGTATTAGTTGAAGTGTTAATCCAAATACCGCGCGGCTCCTGTAAACCATAGAGGCTGGACTTGGTGGTCAAGCCTATCGCCGGTCCCCAATTGAGCTGACCCGATGTTCCCAACCAAGCCAAGGTCCCATTGACCGTGACTGTCACCGCTCCTGTGGCCAGAACATGCGCATGATCTTCAAAAGTGAAAGAGGCACTGACGCTTGGGGCGCGCGGCATAACATAAACGGGCGGAGCTGTTGAACCGCCCAGGAAGATATCCGCTCTATCGGCAGATGTTGCACAGTCGGTCGCCAGCGAGAAATTGCCGAGGGTCAGGCCGCCGAAATCCAAGCGCACGTTTGACAGTGCCGAGGCCAAATTGTTCCAGTGATCGCGCAGCGTGACCGTGTAAGGTCCCGAACACTGGTGCGTGCTGATATTAGCAGGCCCCGTGGCCGAGACCTTCACCGGAGGTCCGGGCAAAACCTGAATCGTAGGATGGGCGTTCAGCAAAGTTCCATCCGCTGTGATCTGCAGACTTGTGGCCGTCCCCGACGTGTGACCTAAGAAAGTGCCAACGTATGTTCCTGAGTTGGCCGGAGTTTCAGTGAAACTTGAAAACGCACCTGTCGAAAGACCTCCCGAAGTAGCCGATCCAATGGTCGCACCTTTGATAGGGTTCCCAGCCGCATCTTTCACTCCCACAGATATGGTCACGAGATCCGCGTTGTCCGCCTGCACCGTAGATTTATCCAGAGTGATCGTGGACACCGCCGCACTCACTCCACCTGGGATCACAGTGATACTGGCAGGTGTTTGACCGGTAAACCCACTTAGGTAGGCGCTGGTCGCCGAGACTTGCGAGACCGTTCCAGCTAAAACGCCAGTGAAGCTGACTGTGTAAGTTCCAGAACCGATGTAACTGACGGATCCAAACGTGCCGGTTGAGGTTCCAGTGCCCACCGCGAAACTCGGGTTCAGAACGTTCGAGGACATCTGCACTGAATTCTGATAGCCGACCAGGGTGATGGTCACACTGCTGCCCGAGCTTACCGTCCCACTCGAAGCGGTGATCACCGCAGTGACTGAATCTTTAACCGCACTGATAGCCATCGGCGTGGGCGCGTAGGTGGTGCCGTAACCGCGACGCGCGACAACTTTGATTTTGTAAGAACCCGGATTGACCAATGTGCAGCCAGAGAAATGGTGACTGTTGCTGCCCGCCGCTTTGATCACTGGTGCGCAGGCCACACTGTCATCGCTGTTCAAGATCGACACTTCATAGTCCGCCGCGTTCGATGAGGTCGTCCAGTTGGCTGTCATGGTGGTGTCGTTTTGCAATTGGCCATCCACCACACTGTCGGTGGGTCCGGTCGCGCCCGTGATCGTAAATGCATTCGGCAAAACCGTATCGACCTGCCAACTATATGTCGCCGTCTGCGTAAGGCCAACCTTGTCTGCCGCGCGCACGGTAAAACTATGGCTGCCATCGGCCACTGAATAGGCATGCGTGGTAAGGGTGTCGCAAGCCGCAAAGCTACCGGAGTCCAGCTTGCACTGCATAGCCGCAATGCCGGAGATGTTGTCGCTGCCCGAGAAAGTGAAATTCGCCGCGGCGGTGATGGCTTGCGCCGCCGGGTTGCCCGAGATGCTCACATTGGGCGCGGTTAAATCTGTGCGGAATAAAAACAAATTATTTGAGGCCGTTTGAATATTTCCAGCCACGTCTTGCGCCACCACTTCGACTTGATAGAGGGTGTTGTCAGTCAACGCCGAACAGCCCGTGGTCGAATACTCGTGCGACAATGTACCTGCGCTCTTGACCTGTTGCGGGCACATCACCGTGACGCCGTCATTGGCTAAGATGCGCACGATGTAGGAGTTTACGCTCGCTGAGGCCGTCCAAGAAACTGTGGGTAGTGAGCTTCCGCCCCACTGATCCGCGGTGGTGTCTTGTGATCCGGTCACGCCCGAAATGCTGAATGCACCGGGCGGCGTCAGTTTCACCACAAAGGTAAAAGGAGAGTTGCTGGCCGTCGCGGTATTTTGCGCCTCATCCGCAGCGCTCAAGTACACGCGGTACGAAGTCCCATCGACCAGATTGCAGCCAGAGAAATTGTAAGTGGTGGCCGCAGTGGTTTCAGCCGCACAAACCGTCGCGCTGCCGGTGGCGTTTTTGATCTCCACCGTGTAGCTTGAAGCGCCACTGGCGGCGGCCCAGCTGACAGTTGGAATAACGGTCGTACCCAACCACGCATCCGGGGTGATATCCGAGGCGCCTGTTAAACCGGTGACGGTGTAGGAACCGGGAGGCTGGGTGTCCAAAGTGATTGTCTGCGAAATCGCATTGTCATTGGTGTTGTTACTTGCATCCGCAACCCACACATACACGCGCTTTAAACCATCGCCACTCGAAAGAGTGAAGGATGTCGGACGCGTCGTGTGCCAGCCGCTGGATGAACCCGAGCCACCGGCGCAGGTGGACGTCCCCAGCAAGGGCTTCACAGACTGCGTTTCACTCACGCACCAACGAGTGGCCGTGCTGTCGGCCGTGATCGCAAGACTCAAAGCCGTAGTACGCGCATAGTTCGACAACCCCGTCACCGCGTGAGTGAGAGCCAAACTTGGATCACCCGGCGATGTCGTGGTCAGCGCGATAGTGGCATGACCCGGACTCGAGATGTTCATGGCCGCGTCCCGCAAGAACACATAGACTTTGCGGCTGCCGGTCGCGCCCAGAGGCACCGACACCGGCCGTGTCAGCACCCAGCAGGTACTGGAGCTCGCCGGCTGCGCGGGCGCGGCTAAAGCCGCATCTTGCGCGAGTGCACACCACGCCGAAGCGGCGGTGTCACCGGTGATCGCCATATTCACCGAGCTTTGGTTGGTGTACGCAGACGAGTTGGTGTTGGGGTCATTCAATGCCACGGTCGGTGGGTCCGGCGGCACCTGCAGCAAGATGATGGATGTGGAACTCGCGTTCGCATTGGTGTTGTTGGCATTGTCCGCCACCCAAATATAGACAGTTTTGGTCGCGTCTCCCGTCGACAACTGGAAGGTCGAAGGCATGCTGTCATACCAACCACTCGAAGGGCCTGCTCCGCCAGTGCAAGTCGCCGTGCCGGTTGCGGGTCGTGTGGCCTGAGTTTCGCTGATGCACCAGCGCACGGCCCCCACGGGGTTATTGATACTTACGGCCACATTGCGATCGCCCGTATACGTGCGCGAACCGGTGACCGAGTTCGACAACACCAGCACGGGATCGCTGGGGGCCGACGTGGAGTATGCAATCGAAGCGATGGAAGACGCCAAGGAAACATTGGCGGCCGCATCTTTCGTGTAGACATAAACGCGACGATTGCCCTGCGCTGCTAAAGTGGTCGTCGTCGGCCGTGATCCGACCCAGCAGCCATTGTCAAAAAGCGGTGCGGTAGGTGCGGCCGAAGCACTGGCTTGTTCCATCACACACCAGGCGACTGCATCGGTGTCCTGTGTGATCGTTAGGTTCACTGTCGATTGATTCGTGAAAGCTGTACCATTGGTATTCGGATCACTCAACGACACGGTCGGAATGGCCGGTGTAACCGTATCGAGCGTGATGGAGTCGGTACCGGCTGTGCCCGAAGTGTTGTTGGCCAGATCCGCTGTCCATACATAGATACTCTTCGCGCCTTCGCCCGAACTCACCGCAAAACTGGTGGGACGCGTGGTGTACCAGCCATTGTTGGGACCGGCGCCACCCGAGCAAGACGACGTTCCCAGAGTGGGACGCGTAGTTTGCGCTTCACTTACGCACCAGCGTACGGCTCCCGTGTCACCGGTGATCGCAATGGTCGTTGCACTCTGGCGCACATACGCCGTGCTCCCCGTCACCCCGTCGCTCAGGGCCAAAGTGGCCGTCGACGGCGCTGTCGTTGAATAGTTGATGACGGCTGTTCCCGCGGAGGAAGCGACGTTGTAAGCCCGGTCACGCGTGTACACATACACCGTACGGCCGCCCAAAGCGCCTAAGGTTTGCGTCGTGGGTTTGCTAAGATGGAAGCAGCCATTATTGAACGCGGGTGCTGCAGGTGCCGCACTGGCGCTGGCCTGTTCGATCACACACCAGGCCAGAGCATCAGCGGTCGCACCAATATTCAAATTCACGCCGCTCTGGTTGGTCTGGGTCGATGAACCCGTGTTGGGATCCAATAAACTCACGGCCGGAGCCGCTGGCGGTGAAGTGTCCAAAGTGATCGAAGCCGAAGTCGGATTCGCATTCACATTGTTGTAGACATCGCTCGTCCACACATACACACGCTTCAGCGCTTCGCCCGAAGACAGAGCAAACGTGGTGGGTCGCGACGTGTACCATCCGTTCGACGCCCCCGAGCCACCGTTGCAAGTCGCCGTTCCCAGAGGAGGACGCGTACTTTGCGCTTCACTCACACACCACTTAACCGCACCAGTATCGGCCGTGATGGCGATGTTCAAGCTCTGCCCCTTGGCAAAGTCGCTCAGCGCGGTCGTAGCGTCGGCCACTGTCAGTGAGGGATCAGCGGGAGGCAAAATCGAGTAATCGATAGTGGCCACACCCGGTGAGCCCACATTGGCCGCACTATCACGGGTGAAAACATAAAGCTTGCGTGAACCCGTGGCATCGACCAGCTGTTGTGTCGGACGCGAAGTGCGCCAACATGAATCGTTGAGCGCCGGCGATGACGGCGCCGCCGCCGCTGCCGCTTGCATGATTGGGCACCAACGAACCGCGTCCGTATCAACCGTGATCGCAAGATCCACGGTGAACTGGTTGGTCTGTGTGGTCGAACCATTGTTGGGGTCCGACATCACTACCGTCGGCATGGCCGGCGGGTCCGTGTCGAGTGTGATCGTACCGGTCGCCACATTGGCGTTAACGTTATTGTTGGTATCCGCCACCCAAATGTAAACCGACTTCACCGCGTCGCCGCCGCTCAAGGTGAACGAATTGGGCAGCGAAGTGTACCAACCACTCGAGGGACCCGCACCGCCATTGCAGGCCGCCGAACCTGAGGTCGGCCGTGTGGTCTGCGTTTCGCTCAAACACCACTTGATGGTTCCCGTGGGCGAAGTGATCGAGGGTGTCACAGCCAAATCGCGAGTGACCGTGGTCGAACCCGTCGTCGAATTCGTCAACGTCAAAGCTGGATCGGTGGGGGGAGTGGTGGTGTAGTTGATCTGCGCGACCGCAGCCGCCGGTGTCACATTCATAGCCACGTCTTGCGTGTACACGAAAACCCGACGAATGCCGGTGGCACCCAGAGTTTGAGCCGTTGGCCGTGTTCCCACCCAACAGCCATTGTTGAACAGAGGCTGCGCCGGAACCGCCGTTGCAAAGCTTTGCTCGATCACGCACCATTTGACTGCATCGGTGTCGAACTGGATGCTCAGCCCCGCGTTGGCTTGATTGGTCACCGTGGTCGATGACGTCAATGAGTCGCTCAAAGTCACAAACGGAACAGACGGTGGCAATGTGTCCAGCGTGATGGCATCACTGACCACCGCACTGGAGGTGTTGTTAGCGGCGTTAGCTGTCCACAAATAGATCGTCTTAGCCGCGTCTCCCGAAGAGATATTGATCGACGTCGGACGCGTGGTGTGCCAGCCATTGGCGCTACCGGCCCCGCCTACACAATTCGAAGTGCCGAGGGTGGGCTGCGTGCTCTGAGATTCACTCACACACCATTTTACGGCGCCGCCGTCGCCGGTGATAGAGACCGCGACCGCCACCTGCCGAGCATAAGTCGTAGAACCCGTGGTTCCATCTGTCACAGCCAGGCTAGGAGTGTTCGGCGCGCTTGTGGAATAGGCCATCGTCGCCTGTCCCGCGCTGAGTGAAACGTTGTATGCCAAGTCACGGAAATAGACGTAAACCTTGCGGCTGCCCGTAGCTGACAAGGTGGCAGTTACCGGCTTGCTCGTCGTCCAACAGGCATTGTTCCAAGAAGGCACGCTGGGTGCGGCCGTTGCCGCCGCTTGCTCCAGCACGCACCAGGCAGTGACATCGGCATCTTCTCCACTGATGGCAAGACTGACGGTGGACTGGTTGGTGTCACTCGTAGAATTTGTATTGGGATCGCGCAGGGCAACCGCTGGTGTGGACGGCTTCACGCGATCTAAGGTCAACCCGCCAGAGGCCGGGTTATTGTTCACTGAGTTGGCGGTGTTGGCCGTCCATACATAAACTCGTTTAACGCCATCAGAAGCGGACAAAGTCCAAGTCGTCGGCTTGGCGGTGGACCAACCGTTGGCGCTGCCGAGTCCTCCGCTACAAGCAGCGGTTCCAAGCAAAGGTCGCGTGCTTTGCGTTTCGCTCACACACCATTTCACGGCGCCCGTGTCATTGCTGATATTCAAACCTACGCTCAATTGGTTCGCATAAGTCGTGAGCGAAGTGTTGATGTCTGAGAGAATAATGGTCGGATCACTGGGAACACCGGTGCTGTACACGATCTCAGCCGCACCCGGGGTGCCCACATTACCAGCCGCATCGCGAGTAAACAAATACAGTTTTCTAGTGCCTGGTTGTTCCAGCACCACCGTGTTCGGACGGCTGACCGCCCAACACACATCAGTCAAATTCGGAGTCGCCGGTGCTGGGTCGACCACATCTTGCACGATGCGACACCAGCGCACGGCATCGGTGTCCCCAGTAATACCCAAGGTCGCAATGATTTGGTTGGTCTCATCCGGCGAACCGCTATTGGGATCTGTGATCGTCACCACAGGCAAAGCCGGCGGCGTAAGGTCCAGCGTGATCGCCGCGGTGGCCGTCGTCGCATTGACGTTGTTGGCGCCATCGGCAACCCATAAATAGACCGTCTTGGCCCCGTCACCACTCGACAGAGCGAATGTCGTCGGCGCCGAAGTATGCCAACCACTTGAAGCGCCCACGCCGCCGTTACAAGTGCTGGTGCCAGTGGCCGGCGCGCTGGCCTGAGTTTCACTCACACACCAGCGCACAGTGCCGGCCGGCGAATTAATCGAAAGGTTCACGGTTTGGTTTTTGGCCAAAGTGGTCGAATTGGTCTCCGGATCGCGCAACACGCCCACGGGACTAGCCGGAGCCGTCGTCGTGTACGTGATCATCGCCACGGCCGGCGCCGGCGAAACGTTCTGCGCCGAATCCTTAGTGTAGATGTAAACACGGCGAGCACCGGTGGCGCCAAGGGCCACAGTGGTCGGCCGAGCGCCAACCCAACACACATCGTTGAACGCCGGCAAAGACGGTGGCGCGGCCAAGGAGGACTTCTCATATTTACACCAAGCCACCGCGTCGGTGTCGCCGGTGATACTCAAGTTCACAGTGGATTGATTCGTGAAGTTCGGCTGACCTGTGTTGGGATCGGTCAAGTCGGCAAGCGGAATGGCCGGTGCCACCGTGTCGACGGTGATGGTGCGCGAGACAATATTGCCGTTGGTGTTGTTGAGCGCATTGGCTACCCAAACATAAACGGTTTTCAAACCATCCCCGCCTGATAGCGTGAATGTCGTGGGACGCGAGTTGCTCCAACCGTTCAAAAGACCCGCGCCACCTGTGCAGGCCTGCAGCGAATTGGTGGGACGCGAGCTCTGCTGCTCGCTCACGCACCATTTGGTGGCGGTCGAATCGCCCGTGATGCCGATATCGACCGTAACGCCACGGCTATACACCTGCGAAGCTGTGTTCTGATCTTTCAAAGTGAACGCCGGATCGGCGATGGTCAGCGTCGTGTAGTTGATGAACTGCTGACCAGCTCCAGGACTTACGTTGCCCGCCAAGTCCTTTGTCCACACCGAGACCCGATTCAAACCAAGGGCAACTAGATTCAACAGCGTAGGTTTGCTATTGACCCAACAGCCCGCATTGCGCGTCGGCGTTGCGGGCATGGCGTCGTTCCACATTTGCGGGAAGATACACCAATAAGAAGCATCGCCGTCATTGCTGACGGTGAAGTTCACAGCCTGATCCGAAGTGTCTGTGATCGATCCGGAGTTGACGTCGCTCAAGGTCACGATCGGGACACTGGGCGCCATCGTATCGAGGAAGATGGTGGCGCTGGACGGAAACAGGTTCACTTGGTTGTACTGGTCGGCCACCCAAACATACAGCGACTTAGCGCCGTTCACCGACGACAAATTGAATGACGTAGGTTTTGACGTGGACCAACCGCTGAACGGACCACTGCCACCCACGCAGTTTTGTGATCCATCGTTGGGACGCGAGCTCATGGACTCACTCACGCACCAGCGCACCGCAGTCGGCACTGTGGTGATCGATAGATCGAGATTCGTTTGCTGAGCGTAAGCGGTGCTTAAAGTCACCGGATCACGCAGAGTGATCACAGGCGTGTCTGGAAAGCTGCGCGTTTCAAGATTGAAAACCACCGACGAATTGTCAGCCAATGAAGCCGTGATCTTCACACTCAAGTTGGAGGCGGCAGGAGCCACAGCGGAGGTGCGCGCGTACCCCTCGCTATCGGTCAGTACGGAGGTGTTGACCACCGAAGCACCGGTGGCACTCGTGTCCGCGAAAGTCACCGGGATCGAGGGCAAACCGGTGTTGCCTTCGACCACTCGCACGACCAAAGGTTGCGACCAAGAAGCGCTCGGCGTCGTGACTTGATTGTCACCCGACATCTTAACAAGCTTGAGTCCGAGGCCTCCGCTCGAGATACTCTCTTGCGACGAAGAACCGCCCGTACAGGCGTTTAAAAAAATAAAGGCCGCAGCGAAAAAGATCGCACGTGTCGCGAAGACGTAATGTCGTAAAGCCCTCACATTGAGCATTCACAACACTTCTCGGCGCTTTCCTTAATAATTATGATGATTCCAGACCAGAGAATGTCAGGAAATTATCGCTTTCGCGTCAGTATGAAGCCTTGACCTTAGTCCAAATCCTTTCTTCAATATTAGACCATTATCCAGATTCTCGAGGGGGGAACGATGCGAGAACTATTCAGGCTGCTGAGCCTGCTTTCTGTTGTGATGTTGAGTTCTACGGCCTTGGCCGGCGTCCAGTTACTGACCGTCGTCGATGAGCACGGCCAACCTGTCAGTGGGGCCACCATTCTCCTAGGCTACGAACCTGGCAATCCGTTTCCTGACAATGTGTTCATTACGGACGCGAATGGCAGCACCGGTGTCCCCGATACTTGGAAGGCGGCTTTGCCCATCACCGTGCAAGCCCCAGGTTTTATCGCCAACACCATTCCGGTGGCCCAACCGGGAATGCGCACGCTTCAGATCAGTCGTCAGGAGCCAGCCACAGAATTTGAAGTCAAAGGTTCGACCAACGGCTACGGTCGCCTGATCACCGACGGCAAAGTGGATTTCGGTTTGGTGATTCCGGCCATGCGGCGCGAACAAATGTTGGCCTTCGATGTGGCCAGCATCATCAGCCCGCGCAGTGACAAAATCGAGATCGTTGGTAACCAGATCGATATTCCGAGCAATATCGCGCTGCCAGATCAAAGAGAGACTTATATCTTCCCGATCACCTTCAACAAACCGGATTACCGTCTGTATGTACGCACGCCGGGCCAATATCGCATCGGTGTGACCCATGGACAGTTTCCTTTGCAACGCGTGGTGAATGATATCCGCGGCGGCAAATCCTTCTTGGATGTGGTGAACTACTTTGATTTCAAGGAAGGTGGCGAGCGCATTCTTGATGTGACAGGCAATGTGAGCGGCATGGATCTTACTGTGAACCAAATTCCGTTCACCGGCAGTTTCACCGTGAAGGCGCCGGCGTTTGCTGCCAAAAATGCCATGTTGGCTTTGAGCCTGATCGAACAAAACGGCAGCTTCTTGCCAAGTGACGTGAAGCGCTTCACGCCGGGCCAGAGCATCAATATGAAAACCAACACCTCAGTGGGACAACCTTCCCTGCTGGCCGTGATGTTGGATGCCAGCAGCAAGGCCCTCGATCCGTCACAAGCCACCCAAATTTTGCGTCAGTTTCTGGCGCCTCTGATGGTGGAAACATTGGCTCCCGCCAATGTGGTCATCCCGATGGTCGATACTCCCGACTTCAACAAACTGAGCTTCGCTTTCACTTCCGCGGTGAATGGTGCCGCTCCTGAGTTTATGCCTTTGATCGCCAAACCCGCGGTGAACGGTCAGGTGATTTCTTTTGAAATCCCGCAATTGCCAAACGGTGTTTCGGCGGCGGCGATGTATCTCAGTCTGTCAGAGATCGAGTCGATCCCGAACGGCAGCGTGAGCATCGAGCGCCGCACGCGTCTGTGGGAGGTGATTTCTGACGCATGGCTCGCGCAGATTGAGCTGCCCAAGCTCACCATTCAACGCAAGGCCGATCGCAAATACCGTTGGGAAGTTCTGTTTTTAGGTCGTCCCAACAACTTTATTGGTGAATCGCCCGTTGCTCCCCGTGTAGACTTGAAGTCGATCACGCATGCCACACGCAATTCGGTTGATATCTAGATTTATTCTTCTTTCGGTCCTGATGGGACAGACGGCCTGCGCTCTTTTTGAGGAGCGCCAAGGCCCACCTGCCTTCCACGGACCGCGCGAAAAAGTCTATCAAGCCAATTACGAAGATGTTTGGAAGGCAGTGAATTTAGTTTTGCAGCCCTATCCACTACGTGTCAGCAATATGGATCAAGGCATTTTGGAAACCGACGTCCTGCGGCCCGGCCGCGTATGGATTTTGCCCTTTAAGACCGAATCGCAAGGGGCGGGAGAGACTTATAAACTCACCGTACGTGTGATCAAAGGCTCAAAGGGTGGCGACTCCGCCACCAAAGTCACGATTCTCAAAGACCGTCAGCTCCAGTCGGATTTTTTCTCTGATCCCAAACCCATGGCTAGCAACGGCTTGGAAGAAAAGGCTTTGCTGTATCGAGTGGAGCGCGAAATTCAGGTGGACCGGGCTTTGATTCGGGCGCAGAAGAGGACGAACTCTCAATGAACTGGTCGACCACTGTGTGGTCGCCAGTTC
>JAHBUX010000002.1 GCA_019637855.1 Bdellovibrionales bacterium | reverse complement strand
GAAAATGGATCGGCATATATCACACTAGAAATCTGGCTGCTATATCGACAAGGCTCGTGGGGGTTATGAGAACAGTGGCGTATCTTTGGCTGATCAGATCTCGCGCCTCAACTATGCGCGAATTCTTTCGACTACACTTTTGCCTATTTTCGGTATTCCGCTAGGCGCTGCAGATGAGCTGGGCGCCCCATATGGTATTGAATCTGCTCTATCGTATAACGATGCTCCTTACCGGCTGGACATGCGATACGCGATTGGCAGCGATCGGCGCACGTGGAGTTTGGAGTTAGGCGGAAGTGCGCACAGTTCGAAAGGTTCAATGGTTCAGCAATGGAAACAGCCGCGGCGGGACACGCAGAAACGCAAGCCTTCGTAACACATGTCTCACAAGGACTATCGAACGGCTCTGCGACAGGAAATAATTCCGCAAGCCCCACACAATCGACAGAAATTTGGTAAGGAGATATATGATTTTGAAACCCATGATCTTGAGGCCCGCAATCTTTAAGCCCATGATCTTGAATCTCATGATCTTTAAACCCGTGATCCTTAGCCGCGTGATCGTTAGCCACCTGATCCTCGGGCGCGAGATACCTAGTCTCGTGACTCTTACCTCCGCCCTCACGCCTCACTTCCACAGCCTCGCACACTTCCACCGTAAAAACCGCGCGGTAGGCGAACCATGGACCGAACTCGCGATGCATATCCAACCCCAAGTTCGAGCGGCGGGCGATGTTTAAGGCCCGGCCGATGCGCTGTAACGGGATATTTAAGCGTGAATGCGGATAGAGCCATTCAATCTTGGCATCCTTAAAAACTTGCTCTTGAAAACATCTGACCTGCTCAACCGAAAACCTGTCAATCGGGTGCTGAGCGCAATCCAGCTCACCGCCCTGCTCTTCATGAATCGCCTCCCACAAACGACGACCGCCATTGCCGACGACAAACAGCGCGGAATTCAGACTCACGCCCTGACGATCCAACTCCACCACAATATCTTCTGGAAGATCTCTTATGTTACATCCAGCAAAGACGTTCAGTCCCCGCTCGGCCAGGGCAACAACAGCGCGGCGAAAATTAGACGCGCACGCAGACTGGGACATTCTAAAACCGCTTTTCCCACTGCAGAACCACCGAACCCACATTCTCTTTGGCCGTATCACTCGGACTATAAGCCGCCGTCAGCACCCAGCGCTTGGACACACGCTTACGCAATTCAAAATGCGCCGCCTCTTCCCAATCCGTACCCACACCCGCCGAAACACCGTCGGCCAGCTGAACTGTGGCCGCATATACCTTGGTCACCGGGTTGTACGAGAAACTACGAATCGGCGTACTGGCCAAAGCCCACAATCCAAATAATCCAATCGCGCGATCCGCCATAGCCGCCTCGAACGAGCCCGCCGTCTCCGCATCCGAAGAAATCAACTGATCACTTGTACGATCGTAAAGCAAGACCGAGATAATCTCCGGCCGCGATAGCTCGGGCTCACTGCTCAAACGGATCGAAGGTGAACGCAAAGTTCCGCTGACATCGACAAAAATTCGATATTGCGTTTGATCAACGCGAAAGCGACCGTCCACCGGAAAATCTGCACTCTCTTTGCCATCCAAAAGAATCCGCATTTGCTCCACGTGAACCGTGCGACGCAAGTAACGAATGTCAAACGGGTCCACACTCACATTGCCGGTGAGCTCGCCACTCATCGCCCGCTGTACATTCAAACTGATCGGCACATAGGGATGCGCCAACTTCGACAACAGACGAATCGCCTCAGGCTTCGCCGTCTTGGCTTCAAAAAAGAACGCCACTTTAAACGTCGGCGGCTTTTTGGGAGGCGGGGGCGCCACCTGCACACGCGGATCGCGCGCCATCTTAGGAACACCGGCTACAGGATCAAGCGGCGGCAGCTCAACGATAAAATCGTCGATGTTCAATTTTAAAAACACATCCATGCTTTTCAGAGAAGAGTCGAGCGCCAAACGCACATCGGCACTCCCCTTTATTTTCTGATGCTCCGAAGCCAACGCCACCTTCGCAGTGATGGGTGTCTCGCTATGCTTTTCATCGCGCGATACCGGGCCCTTGGCAACAATATCAATCTGGCCCTCCAAAACATCAAACGGCGCCGGAATCATGATGTTCTTAGCGTCTAAAAAGTTGCGTAACCCCTGAAAGCTCTGAATATGCAGCTCGGAATCCAACGAGGGTTCGTACGTCCAGACCGCGCCATCTTTGTAACCAATCATACGCCCAGCCAGGTCAGCGCTGAATAGACGATTCTTCACGCTCTCCAAACTGGCGCGTACATCAAAAGCCTTCTTGCGCCCCGAAGTGCGTGACGCCAACAAAGTACGCAGCCACAACTCCCCGTTCACTTTCGCCACTAGGCGCTCAGGAATCTTACACTTGCAACTGTTCTCCAAAGGCGGTCGCATGTGCCGATCCACAAAAAACAAATCCACCGGTCCGCTGATATTCAATTGCGATGGTTTCTCACTCCAAGCCACCCCGTTTTCCATAGGTGAAATCAAAGTGGCCTCAAGTTTCTGCAAACGCACGATGGGACCTGGCAGATCTGCGACCGAAGTCGCTATGTTCAACTCGGCACTCTGTTCATCCATGCGCAATCGCAACTTGGGCTGAGCCTTTAGCAGCTTTTGCGAGAGTCGATAGCGCGTGTCACCGTCGATCGTCGCATGCAAAACACCGTCGTCAAATGTCGCGCTCAGATCGACGCCCTGCTTGAGCTCAAAGCCCTCGAACTCCGCCACAGCCTTCAAAAAAGGCTCCGGCGTATCCATACGTGCACCACTCAGTGTACCCGACGCCGACGCTCTGAAATCCTTCGAACTCACTGCCAAATCAAAACGCGCGGCATCTGGATTTTGCACGTCACCCGGCTTGATCGCGTTCACAGCAACAACCAAAGCCTCCGAATCCAGGCCGGAGGAAGGCAATAACCGAAATTCCTTCACCCGTAGATCCAATTGATCCGCGCTGGCGTAACGATTAGCCAAACCCAAATAGTCCAAGTAGCTCTTTATCTGTTGAAACAAGCTAAGTTCAGGCTCAGCCACCGCAGCGCTACCGTCTTGTTGAAACACTATTGGTTGGTCGGCATGCAAAACAACTTTGGCAAAATCAATACGGGTCGCCGGATCGAAAATACTGAAGCTAAAAGTGGCGGAAGCTTCATCGATGGGAGCGACAATCCGCGGCGACACCTTGTCGACCTTTAGACCTAAAACCTCAAGTTCAATATTGTAATGGAGCCAAGTGATCTTGCGCGGGATAAAGCGAAACTGATTCCAAGTGACCTTAAGATCCGCCGGTAAAAAATGACGCTCAGTAAATGCCCAGGCCTCTTGGGGATGAGTGACGGCCCAATACAAAACTCCCGACAGAATGAGCGACAGGGTGAAAGCGATGCCCGCAATCCAAGCGACGACTTTCAGAAACACTTTACCCATTTGTCGCGCCACCTAGAACTCCTGCCCGAAACTCAAGAAATAGACCCACTCTTGAGGATACTCACGACTGCGCTCATCTTCATCCAGAATCCGCCCCTTAGCCGCCGATCCGCGCAAGGTTCCGAAAGGTGAAGGCCAGCGTAGCCCCACACCCTGTGAGGTGAACAAAGGCGCATCCAAGGTCACGCGTCGATCTCCGAGCTGAGCGCTATCGAACAGCAAAAACGGCTCTAGATTGTAAGGTAATTCTTTGATCAAACGCAGCTCAAATCCCAAATAGAGAGCCGTAGTGTAGCCAAGCCCGCCGTTATTTAAACTCTGACGATTGAACCCGCGCAGATTCTGATCCCCGCCAAAGAAGATGCGATAATCCACCGGAAGCAAGCGTTTGTTGTCACCTGCCGCCGCAGTCAGG
The DNA here is from genome assembly GCA_019637855.1 of Bdellovibrionales bacterium. Taxonomy (GTDB): domain Bacteria; phylum Bdellovibrionota; class Bdellovibrionia; order Bdellovibrionales; family UBA1609; genus JALHOQ01. The sequence goes on along the minus strand of JAHBUX010000002.1, from coordinate 271,569 downwards.
GCGTTCACATTCTCCGACAGCTCAGAGATCTGTTTGGTATCCACCCCGATCGCCTGTAGACGTGACGCCAAAATAAACAGCGGCGGAGCATAGCTCCCCACATTCCACAGGTACTTGAAGTTCAACTCATAGCGGTCCACGTTGATCGGCGATCCCGCACCCTCACGCTGACCGCGATACTCGAACATGGTTTGCCACCCCTCATACTGATCGCGCGAGTAGAGCTCGTAGTGATGAGTCATCGCCGCAATCGAGCCTTCCCAACTCAAGAACGACAGGCGTTCAGGACCGATCCCATCCACCGTGTCGACATAGTTGAGCGTGGGACCTACACGGCCCACGAAACGCGTCTTCCATGCGTCCCATTGACGACCAATATCGCCACCCAGTTTACCGCGCAACACCTCGTAGTCGTTCTCGTGTTGGCGAGCGAAATAGAAACGCGGCCCTAAGTACGCCCGCCGGCTCCACGGAAAACGATAGAACTCAGAAACCATATCGGCGCTCTGCAAACGCGGAGACGCATACAGTGTCGCGGTGAACGAAGAGGCGCGGTTATCGAGACGCGCGTTTTTAAACCAAATGCGGGCAAACGGAAACTCTTCCGTCGATCCGCCAAAGCCAAAACGCAGAAGCCGCGGCTTGCCGATCGTGGCTTGCAGAGCGAGATCGACCTTATCGTTCTTGCATGTGGTTTTAAAGTACGCGGTCTGAAACAAACCATCACTCAACAAGCGACCAGAGGTCACCTGCGTCTGACGTACGTCGTACATGTTTCCAGGCTCCATCGCCTGATAGCGCGCCACTGCCTGCACATCCAAGCCCCCCAAACCCTCGTAGCTGATGTTGTCCACCAACTGTCGCGGACCAGGCTTCACATCCATGATCAAGCGGCCATCCCACGCTTGCGCATGCACTTCGACTTGAGGGCAGGCATAACCTTGCGAGCGCAAAGCGGTTTCCGCCCAGCGCTTCACATCATCGAGCAATGCGGGCGTGATCGGTTCGCCCAAAACCTGGCGCTTTTTATCAGGGTGCAAAAGCCCATCGGCATTGTTGACGATAAACTCTTTTACGCGTGCCCGCTCGCCCGCCCAGACCTGCAACTCATCGCGCTCGCGCTCGAAGCGCGGATTCAAATACCCTTCGTTCTGCAGGAAGACCTTCAACTGATACTGCGCTTGCGGAATGGGAACATCTCGCCAGCCCTCATCGCCCTTGCCCGTACCGCAGACGAGGACTTTTTCATTGGCGCTCAAATCCAACTTACCTTCGCGCAAATAGATTTGATTGCAGATGCGGCCGCCCCGGCTGGCACAGCCGGCAAAGACGAATACGCTAAAAAGAAGGAGGAGAAACCCGCGCAACATGCGGGAAATCTACACGTTTAAGCACAGCATAAGGATAGATAACGCTTCGTGACGATCAGGCCCAACGCCCGAGAAACTTCACTTCAGTTTCGAGCTCGACGCGGAATTTGTCGCGCACGACGGCCTTCACATGATCGATGATGGCTTTGACGTCATCGGCCTTTGCACCGCCCACGTTGACGATGAAGTTAGCATGTTTAGGAGACACCTGCGCGCCTCCCACCTGATAGCCTTTCAACCCCGCCTGATCGATCAACGCGCCCGCCGAGTGTGGCTTGGGGTTTTTGAACGTGCTGCCACAACTGGGAAGTTCCAACGGCTGCTTGGAGAGGCGAACCTTGGTCGCGTCCTTCACCTTGCGTGGAATCTCTTCATCCGCCTGCAAGGGCCAGCTGATCCCCGCCGCCAAAACGATTCCAGGCTGCCAACCGGAGGTGTGCCGGTAGGTCCAGGTGACCTCGCTCTTCTGCAAACGGCGGACCTGGAGAGTTTGCAGATCTAGAATCTCAACCCAATCGGTGATCTCGACGAACTCACGCGGCTGAACGGCTTCAGCCACGCCCGCATTCATGACCACGCCACCCCCCACGTCCCCAGGCAGGCCGCACAGAAAAAGTGCCGGAGCCAGTTTGCGCTTCAAGAACTGCTTGGTAAGTTCGGATTTGGGACTACCGGCCGTGGCTTCAAGCACCAGGCGCCCATCGCGCTCCTCGGTTTTCACCCCGCTGAATTTGCGCATGCAGAGAACCAAACCCTCCACACCCCGATCACTAACTAAAACATTGGTGCCGCCACCCAAAACCGTGACCGCGACACCCCGCGAACGAGCCCACTCCACGGCTTCGCGCACTTCCCCGCTGTTTGTGGGTAAACAGAAATAATCGGCCGGGCCGCCAATCTTCCAGAAGGTGTAGTCTTTGAGGGCAACGTTTTCGAGGATATCCAACTAGCCGCCCTTGCTGTAGCTGTCGGTGAATTGCTCGCCCAATTTGGAAATATCGCCGGCCCCAAGTGTAACCAAAATATCACCGGGTTTTAAAAAAGCGGCGACGGTGGACAGCTGCGGATCTTGCTGACGATTCAAATAACGGCAATCGGAATGGTCGATCTCTTGCGCCAGCTGTGCGCTGCTCACGCCTTCCAGCGGGGCTTCACCGGCCGGATAGATATCGAGCAAAAACAGGGTGTCCGTATTTTGAAAGCAAGATTTAAAGTCGTCCCAGCAGATTTGCGTGCGCGAATAACGATGCGGTTGGAACACCGTTACCAGACGGCGTTCCGGAAACTTCTCTTTGAAGCCGCTGAGCACCGCTTTGACCTCAGTCGGATGGTGACCGTAGTCATCGTAAAAATCCACGCCACGGGCCTGGCCCTTGTGTTGAAAACGACGATCCACGCCGCCGAATTCGTGAATAGCCGCAGCCGCGGTCTCAAACGAAACACCCGCTTGCATACCGACTAAAATCGCCGCCAATCCATTGAGAGCATTGTGCTGACCGGGCATGGCCGGGTGCAACTCACCCAGCTTACGTCCCTCGCTCTTCACTTCCCAATGGTCGCCCTGCTTGCCAAGTACGAAGTCATTGTCTTTACCCACACCATAGGAAATCCAACGCTTACCAAAGCGATTGAAAATACGGCGCAGATTCACATCATCGCCACACACAATCGCCACTCCGTAAAATGGAATGCGCGCGGCGAAATCAAAAAATGCGCTCTGCAGATTTTCGAAGGTCTTGTAGTGATCGAGGTGATCATTATCGATGTTGGTGATCACCACTATCTCAGGCGAGAGATGGGTAAAGCTACCATCGCTCTCATCGGCTTCGGCAATCAGCCAATCGCCTTTGCCCAATTGGGCTGTCGACTTGATCACATCCAAACGCCCCCCCACGATGATGGTGGGATCGAGCTTGGCTTTCAAAAAAACTGAGGCCGTAAGACTCGTGGTCGTGGTCTTACCGTGCGTCCCCGCAATGGCAATCCCGCGCTTGAGGCTCATCATATCCGCCAGCGCTTCCGCTCTGCGGATCAGGGGGATTTTGTTCCGCCGAGCCGCTTGATATTCGACATTGTTGTCGCGAACCGCACTGGAGTAGACCACCACTTCGCAGTCACCCAGATTTTCTTCGGCGTGACCTTTATAGACTTTGATACCGATCTGTTTTAAGCGCGTAGTTTGCGTGTTTTCGGAGGCGTCACTGCCCGTGACCTGAGCGCCCATATTGTGGAGCAGCTCGGCCAAACCACACATGCCAATACCACCCACTCCGATAAAATGAACCCGAGCTTTAGCTAGACGCATCAGACTGAATCCTCTCTACAAACTCTTCCACCAGAGTCTCGGCTGCGCGCGGATGATGGAAGCTTCTAATTTCCTGCGCCATCCGCTTTAGCTCTTCGGGATGATTGCGCAAACGATCGATCTCACCACGCAACGAGCGGGGCGAAAGATCTTTTTGAATGATCATCTGGGCGGCCCCTTTGCTCACTAGGCTCTCCGCATTCTTGCGCTGATGATCGTCAGAGGCGAACGGAAACGGGATCAAAACCGCGGCTTTTCCGCAAGCCGCAAGTTCGGACAAAGTGCCCGTGCCTGAGCGGCACACGACCAGGTCAGCGGCCGCGTACTGATCCCCCATGTCGTGCAGATACTCGCGCAGATCAATGTCATGGGACTGCAAGAGACCGCCATAAGCCTCTTTGATACGGGCATAGTCGACGGGCCCAGTTTGATGCACAATCTTAAAGCCCCTCGCCCAGGCGGGATCTGCTTTGATCATCTCGACCGTTGTATTGTTGATCCCGCGCGCGCCTTGGCTACCACCAAAAATCAGAAGGCGAAATTTTTCCGACGGCCGCAAAGCCAAGGCCGTGTTCTCGATTTCTTTGCGTACGGGCATTCCCGCCAAGTGCATTTTGCCCCCGCGCAGATGGCGACGGGCTTCATCAAACACCACCCAGCACTCGTCCACGTAACGCGACAGAATACGATTGGCGAGGCCAGGCATCGCATTGGGTTCCCAAATGGCGCTGCGATAGCGCAGCAGCGAGGCCATCAAGAGCAGAGGACCCGAGGCATGCCCGCCCACACCTAAAACGAAAACCGGTCTTTCACGCCGAAGCAAAAACGCACTTTTCACGAACGCCCAGGGCAACAGCAGCACGGTCTTCAAACGTTCACTCAAGGGTACATTTGAATTCAAACGACCAACGGGCAAGTGATGAACTTTGTAACCCTTGGGAGGAATGATTCTATTTTCTAATCCGTGGGCTGTACCAACGAATTCTACCGTCAATTCCGGGTGAGCTTTGAACGCGTCGGCGATGGCCAGCGCGGGATAAATGTGGCCGCCCGTTCCCCCGGCGGCGATTAGAACTTTCGCCATGAATCAGAACGTACCGGCATCCGCGACCAATGTCACTTTCACTCAATTTCTTTTTCGCGGAAGGACACCGGCTTCAACGACTGACGCTGCAGATTGAGCAACCAGCCGATCATCAGACCGGTGCACAATAGCGAGCTCCCACCATAGCTGATCAGCGGCAAAGTCAGGCCTTTGGTGGGCAGCAGTCCCATAGAAACACCGACATTAATGAACACCGCGAATGTCAGCAGCAAGCTGAACGAAAGAGCCGTTGCGCGCTCGCGCACCCGTTTCAACTGCAAGGCAATTTGAAAACCGCGAAATACCACAAAGCCAAAGACCATCAGCAGAATGAAAAAACCTAGAAAGCCCATCTCTTCACCGAGTACGGCCAGCGTGAAGTCGGTGTGCGCTTCGGGTAAAAAGAACAGCTTGCCTTGCCCTTGCCCAAGCCCCACGCCGGTCAAACCGCCCGAGTAAAAGCTAAGCATGCTCTGAATCACCTGAAAGCCTTTCTCGGCCGGATCGGCCCATGGATTTAAAAAGGCTTCCACGCGCAAGCGGCGATAGGGAGAGGTCAAAATCATAATTGCCAAGGTCGGCACCACCAGCGCCACTCCGCCAAGGATAAAGCGCCAGCGCAAACCGAAGGCCACAAACAGTGAGGCGGTCAGCGTTAAGATGATCACAAAGCTGCCAAAATCCGGTTGGAAATTCAGCAGTGCCAACGGCGAAAGCGCAAGCAAGAGTCGCGTCAACCAACGTCCATCGATATTGCCGGCGGCATACTGCGAGATCAGAGGGGCCAGCACGAAGGGATAGGTGACGCGTAAGAGTTCGCCCGGCTCGAAGCGAAAACCGAAGGGCAGATTCAGCCAACGATGGGCGCCGCCCACGCGCATGCCGATCCCGGGAATGAAAGTGGCGATCACTGCCAGCACCGCCACCACCCAGAGAGCAAAGCCGATGCGTGAGCTGGTTTTCCACGGCAACAGGTACATCGTGAACAGCGCGCTGATACCGAGCAAAGAAAACAAAACTTGTTTGCGAAAAAAGAAAAGCCCGTCACCATGCATCTCGGTGGCGAAGATGTAACTGGAGCTGTAAACTTGAACCAGCCCTAAACCCATCAGGAAGAACACACAGAGCAAAATCCCTCGATCGATACGCATGTGATCAGCTTAAAGAAAAGCCGGCGCAATAGCACCTGGGGAACACCTTTGGTCGAGGCGAGAGCGGCTCCATAAAACAATCTTTCTGTAAAGATTCATTTACATTATATCCGTGATTTCAAGGGTTTACCCCAATCCGCCCGGCACAGAGTGACCAAAAACGGCGGGACGTCGGCGGGCAATGTCAGTGTCCGCCGGGAAGGAAGTCCAAAGCCTTATAAACGCCTCCCCACGGTGGTTTTGCCGGCCCGGGAATTGAACTCTCCCTATGGTTCAGGGCTCTTATGCCCTTTTGTGATGAACCAGCGAGGGACCTAAAGTGAATAAGAGATCGGGCCGCCTGACTCTCGGGCTATCTATATTAATTATGGGAACCCTTGCCCTCGTGTCCACGGGCTGTACCGGGTTGTTCTCCGGCAAGATGTTCAAAGAGCGCGCGGCCGAAACACCCGCCCCTAACGATGACAACGTCGACAAAAGCTTCTTCGTTGACCCCTCGGGCAAACCGAAGACGTTCATGTGTGCCTGGGCTCCGGAAGTCGCGCGTGGCGAATTCGGCGAAGAGCTGCTGACTCCGTTGATGAACAGCGCTCCCCATTGCAACGTGGAATTCGAAATCACCGAAGACTTCCTGATCGCCAAGATGATCAACCCCAGCTACCCAGACGACCGCGGTCGCTGGAAAGAGTGGCTGAAAATCCCGATCACTAAGCATTTCTACTACGAACGTGAGAAAGACAGTCACGGCCGCGAGACCAACCGTTGGATCGAAAACGACGGCCGTTCGCACTGGTCCGCGCGTCCCAAGATGCGTTTGAACTTAAGCGCCATGCACATCTTAGACATGGGCGTACCGGGTTGGGGCTCGTTCCAGATTAGCTCGGTGTCCGAGCGCGAGTGGGACAAAGCGCGAGGTTTCTTTGCCTTCTCCTTCGAAGGTGTTTTTTCAAACCCGTCGTGGGGCATTTACAGCGAGTATCAAGCCAAGTTCCGCGTGAACTTTATGGAGTTCCAACACGACCCCACATTCAAAAAGGTTCCCTATCACCAAGAGAATTCGCGCTTAATGAATATCCTGCACGTCATGGGTCGCAAAGTGGAAGGCGTTCAGCAAGAGCTCTACGCCGCCCACTGGGACTTGCGCAAGACGCAGAACTTGTATCTGAACGGAGTTCCGCAAGAGCTTGAGAGCACCGTGGTCTCGGCTGTCTACCGCTGGAACACGGCTCTGCAAGACGCCGGCGTGGTGCCACGCGGTCATGTGGCTTTTGCGCCAATTATTAAGAATCTCGATCACCCATTTGACCTGCGTTACCCGTCTGTCAATTGGATCAGCGACAAGCGCATTTCCATGAATGCGCCCCTAGGCATTGGCTTGGCCTCGGCCGACGTGCGCAACGGTAAAATCCTGTGGGGTAGCGTGCTTATGTTTGGCGGCGTGCTCGAGCACTATATCAACGCCTACACGCCCGTCGAAAGCGGCGGCGCTGACGGCTCTTCGCGCATGCAAAACGGCGCACCGGGCGTCTCACCGTTTAGCGCTTTGGCGGCTTTGCTGCCGTCATCTCTGCGTCCAATGAAAGATCTGGATCAATTGAATCCCGCTTTGCGCGATCAGCTAGTACGCAACCTGCGCGTAGATCACACCAATCATCTGAACAGCGAGATTGCTCGCTTAGCGCAATTGCGTGGCGCCAAAGATCAGACCGAACTGGCACGTCTCAAAATGCAGCTGGAAGACTTCAAAAGCCAAGATCCCCAGCTGAATAAAATCGTGGCCGACCTGCTCAGCTCTTCAAAAGAAGAACTGTTCAAGTCCAATGACTACTTTCACAAGCACAAACTGCAAGACATGTTTGGTTCTTCGGCCATCAATAAGGGGGCCTTGAGCGCATCCGAAGCCGCGGAAGCCAAAGGCGATAAAAATCTCGCCGCCATGCTTAAAGAGGCCAATCCGCAACGCCGTGGCGACTTGTTGAAGGCCCTGCGCCCACAAACTTCTCCCTTCTTTGCCGAGACCGAGTACACCCTCGAGAACATGGCCGGTTCGTGGATGAACTCCCCGGCGCGCAAAACCCGCACCTATCCGGAAATGCTGAAGAGCGTGGTTATGCATCTCGCCTTGCATGAACTCGGTCACTTCTTGGGTTTAGGTCACCAATTCAAAGAGAACATCGTCCCCGAAGAAGGTAGCGTTCCTTCACGCTATGTAAAAGAGCTGTCGCGCCTGTCGACGGAGAAAAATGAGTTTACCAATAGCACCTCGATCATGGGCTATCGTAGTGGGCGCACAGAGATGGTGGTGCCGGCCAACGAAATCACCACGGGCGCGCATGATCACCTGGTCTTGCGCTATTTATACAAGGGGCAGTACGCCTCTTACGACAAGACCGCCGATGATTTTGTTTTCACTGATGTTCCGTCGAATGGCAAAATCCCTGAGCATTCTTTCGTCAAAACGAAGAGTGGTCAGTCGGCCAATCTGCCGACGTCGTACTTCCCGCAGTGTAACGACTATGAAGCCTCGCTGGGAGCCGATCCGTTCTGCAACCGTTGGGACCGCGGCAGCAAAGCCGAAGACATCGTGAAGTCGTACTTCGAGTTTATCAGCGATAATTTGCTGGCCAATCTGTATTCGTTAGTCGGCGGCGGCGCCAATCCGCAAGGCGCCGAAGGACGCCTGTGGTACACCGCTTTGAACGGCTTTTCACGCACGCGCATGTTCTACGATGAAATGCGCCGCCAACTGCGCAGCGAACCACATTTGAAACCACTGTGGAACCAACTGCGCAACGACAAAAACGCGTTGTTCGAATTCAGCACGGCTTGCCAAAAAGAAAATCCCACCGATCCGAATCAGGTGCAAAGCGCCACTCTGCGCCGCATTTTCGCCGATCGCGGAATCGTGGACCTGTGCCGCGCCAACTTGGTCACGCTCAATGAAATGCGCTTTTTCCTGAATTTGCCCGATGCGGACTATGCTAAGATCGATCATAAAAACCGCTACATCAGCGGTGGTTATCTCGAGGGCGACGCCACTCGCAACTGGGGACATATATTTGGTTCTTGGTATCAGATGAGCAATCTGCCGCTGAAATTCACTTCGCTCTTTACGTTGTCAGGCTCGACGCCCTATCTGATGTGGGGTCCCTACCTGATGCCCAACCCGTACTATGACAACGAAGAGAACAAGTATCTCTACCGCACGCTCTATCCGCGCGAGTACACCAAACTTGTGGCCGACACCGTTCAACACAATATGCGTTTTGCGGCCAACGGCACCGATGACACCACCACTATGGGACGCGCTATCCTCGCCACCGGTGGACTATTGCCCTGGCAACGTTATCAGAGCAACGACGCCGCCCGCTTGCCGCGCGAATTCAACGATCTGCTCGATCAGCAATCCGAGTTCCAATACAGCATGGTGGCCGTAATTATCACCGCCACGCCGCCCGATGCAGGCTCTAAGGTCGAGGCCGACCACTACAAGAAGTTCACCGCCAAGATTTATGACTTCTTTACCGGCCAGAACATCACAGCCCGCGATGTTTTCATCCTGCCCAAGGGTCAGGTCTTTGTGTGGGCCAATGGGATGTTCCTGTATCCCGTGACGAAAATGAAGTTCTTCAACGACACGGCCGGATATGTCATCGCTTACAAGGTCAGCTACGACTACGAAGAAGGCGACGTACTGATCGAAGACTCAGTGAAGTCGGCGTTGATGGAGAAACACAACGAGATCGCCGCCAACTGCGTAAATGGTTTTGAGGGCCGTGGCCTGCTCAACTACTTCGACACTTCCAATGCGGAATTCAAAGGCTTTAAAATTCCTCCGGGCATCGCCAATGAGATCGGCAAAGAGAAGATTGGTCTTTTCTACGACTCGATCGAGAAACAGTTTCAGAACTATGAGACCTGGGCGAATGCCAAAATCCCCGCTCACTTTCCGATCAAGAGCATGCGTACGATCTGCGACGAATCGATTCGCGGCGTGGGTCAGATCTCGGCTTCGGCCGGATTGATGAATGGCTATTGGCTCGGCATCACCGCCGACTACGTGGAGAAGTAGATGAAGACGCGTTTATTTTTCCTCTTTTTATCCGTAGTGATGGCTGCTTGCACTCCCAAAAACAGCCCGCGCTATGAGCACGAAGGTCAGAAGACTTGGAAGCCCATTGTCGCACCCAGTGACGAGACCGTTGAGGTCAAGGCCATGGCCGACTTCCCGTTAGCCAAAGCCTATGATCAGCTCAAGAATCCGAATGCTGACTTAAAGGCTTCGGTCCTTAAGCCCTTGTCCGCTTTCGTGCTGAACGCCAAGTTCACGCAGACGCCCGCCCATCGCACCACGCGCCTGGCGGAGATGATCTCGGTATTCAATGCGGCTTTCCTGCAGCAGCTCTACAAGAACGACCAGAGTCCTGAGTTCTTGCAGATGAAGGACGAATACTACCGCACGGTCTTCGCCGGTTGCTCACGCGATCTTCGTCGCGACTGCGCAACCGCCGATCTGTTTTCAACACAGCCGCGCCATGCCCGCATCTTCACCCTTTTAGCGAAAGAGCTGGATGGAAAAATCGAAGCGGCTTTGAAAGAGTCGGGCTCCGCCGGCGAATGCATGCGCGCTGAATTCACCGCTAACGGCAAGACCACGACAGAGGGCGCCTGCCGCCGCCTCATCGAAGAGCGTTACTATCGCCTAGCCATGGCCGCCTACAACAACCGCGCTCACTATGACGAGACCGAATTTCAATTCGCCTATTTGAAGTACGCCCGTCTTTTTGCGCTTTTTATTCAGAACGACCGCACCTGCCGGCCACAAGAAAGCGCCGAGATATGCGACCAGCGTTTGCGTAAAAGCGAGGGGCGCAACCCAGACACCGGCGCCATGTCATTTAGCTACTTGTCCGAGACTCATCGCCAGATCTTCCAGACGGTCATCGCCAAGTATCAGCCCTCGAACTACAACAGTCCCGAATTCCGTGCATTCGTCGAAAACTTCAACCCCTGGACGTACACGAAGAAACAAGCCGACTTCTTCCAAAACGGCGCCAGCACCATGTTTGAATTCGGAACCAAGTGCTGCCTATACAAAGACTCCTCACGCCAGCAACTGAGCGAAGCCGTGACCGACGCCATCAAAGAGTCGCAAGCATCCACCGATCATTTCGTGGCTACCGTGGGCCTATCGTTCCGCAATATGATTCTCGAGATCAAGCGTCAGCACAATGGCAACGAGCTGTTCAAAAATCTCGGTATCTTGGAACTGATTCAACGGATCGAAGACCCGAACTCGGGCTTTTACAACGAGTTTTTCTTTGTGGTGGATCGTCTTTTCCGCGGCCATTTGACAACCGCAGAGGTCGAAAAGGTTCTGCACAACTCGAACCCCAAGCGTATGCGCACCGAGTTTCCGACCATGGTGACCGACTACATGAAAATCTACATCGCCTACATGGTGGTCGAAACCAATCGTTTCATGGCGGATATCTACAATGAGAATCTGGCCAGCGACAAAGTTTTTGAAGAGGCCGTGATCCGCAGCCGCGCCTTAACCGGCCGCTGGCACGAGATCCAATCGCAAATCGGCCTGGTTCGTCAGGTGATGGGCAGCTACTTTAACGGTGCCAACTTGAAAGCCGCCGATATGGCCGTTTACTATCAAGCCGATAAAACGATCAAGGCTGTGAACCGCAACATTCACTATCTATCGGTCTTTCCGAACATGATCGTGATGACCTACTATCTCTCCAAAGCCAACGGCTCGATCAATTTCACGTCGTGGTGGGGGCAGAAGTTCGAGATTCAGGGCGGCACTGTCTTGAAATCTCTGTTCAACGGTGAAGAGACATCGCCCTGGTTTCACTTTGGCGTGGATGCCGAGCGCATTGATCGTTTGATGTTGCTGTATTCGCTCGAATACATGCTCTCGACCGAGGCTTTGAAGAGCTTCGTCGCCAAAGAGAGCGGTGAGAACGCCAACGACCGCAGCGCCTTCTTTGACCTAGTTTTTAACAAGTACCTCGACGATGCGGTGACCGTGTTGCGCGAAAAGATCACGGGTTTTGAGCGTGAGACCGCAGGAAATCCGAATCTGTCGCTGGCCGACGAAATTTGCCGCTACGAATTGAACCCCAAAGCTGGAATGGCTCCTCGTGTAAGCATCGGGTTTATGGATCTGAGCAAGTACACCTATAGCGGTATCGGCGACTGGAGCGTGAACAGTGTTCTGAACAACTATCTGGGAGCGGCTGGCACGTCGCTCCGTTTGCTGCGTGATGAGATCGATTCGCGTCGCAAGTACACAAAGGCTATGGCGCAAGTGATTGCGAAAGAATTGGTGCGCACTGGCAAGATCAAGGCCGAAAACGAAAGTCACCCTGATCTCGCACGCGCCAATGCCATGTTGAGCGAGCTCGACAAATTGCAAGCACACTTGGCCACCATCTTTGTCAGCAGTCATAAAAAGTACTTCGACTGCGCCTTGACCCTGCAAGAAATTGAACGCCGGCGTACTAACCGTTTGTATGACGAAGAGCGCGCGCATCTGAGCCAGGTTTTCGATCTAATGAAGCCACTTTTCGAAGTGAATGATGGCGAGAGTGTGGATTCCAAAGCCAATGAAATCAACGCCGCCTATTTCACTCCGGAAAAAGGCTATCGTTTCAGTCGGCTGACCGGTCGCACTTATCGCTTGTCGAAATACGACCTGCTGATGCGCATGAAAGAGCGCATCTCTAGCGATGTCTTTCGTACGCCGACCGAACGCGAACGCAAAGCCTACGACGGCCGCTTCCCCGAATACTATCGCCCGCGCCCCGTGAGCGTGGTTATTCCGGAAGCACTTGAACGCGACGATATGGTCGGCCGTGGTCTCACCGCTCCGATCTACATGCGTGGAACCAGCGAGGCCGATCGCGAAGACTTTATCCGTCAAGGGATAGTTTTGCTCAATGCGAAGGTTGGATCGTTCGTCGAATGGCAAGGCCAACGCAGCCAAGACAAGGGCCTGGAGAAATACCTCGAAGCCCTGCAAGAGGTTTACCTCATGGGTTCTGTCATCGGCTCGGACGGAAAATCCTATGAAGTGAGCAAAGAAGATGTGGTCGATGCCTATGTGAAGATCACCGCCAGCTACTCGATGGATGCCCTTGATCAAGTCAACGCGCGTGATTTCGGTATCGAAGGTCGCTACCCGAAGGCTTTCTTCTTGGATCGCATTTTTCAAAGAGACGGTCAGACCGTCGAGCCCTTGTTCTATTTCCTCATGAACAGCATGAACCAGTTGGGCGTGCTGAATATGAAAGATGCGGGGCCAGTGAAAGAGGCACTCGACTTCGCCAAAGGCTTTAACAGCATGCAAGCGTTTGTGTTCCAACCGTCCAATGCTGTGCCGACAACCGTGACTGCCATCTATGGCCAGAGCGCCCACCTGCGCCTGCAACGAGTCGCCGATCTCTTCAGCTACATTCATCAGCTGGAGCAGACCGTTGGCGATGCCACTCGCCTCGATGCTCGACTGGCTCAGCCGTTTTATATAGAAAATGGCAGCGCCTATTTGTGGTATCGCGGCCGCGGCAACCTGGTCGACTACCAAAAGGTGACCGACATTCGCATCTTGATCGAGCAGTTCACGCAGCAGACCGGCAATCTCTATAAAACGCAGGAGAAGGTGAAGGTTCCATGAACCATCTTTCCGGCCTGATTCTCTTTAGCCTGCTGAGCATGAGCCTCGCGCCCCTCTCAGAGGCGCAGGTTCTGCGCACGCGCACCGCTTTGCCCAAGTGGGCAGAGAGTGAAGAGAATCGTTGGTCCGGATACTTGCGCTACAACGTGGCCTCCGACTATGCGCAATCCGAGCAGCCCCGAGTGTTCGTGCAAGCTTTGGGCGGCGGCGCCCGCTATGAGTTCAATGAGAATTGGAGCATGACCGGCGACGTGGCCTTGCGTATGGACACCGTCAATGGCCAGGTCGAGAAAAATCCTGAAGAGACCCATGCCGAGGTTTTGAATCCGAGCACCGCCATCGAACTAGACTACGAAAAGCGCTTTGCCGACACTCACTCTTACACCACGTTCGTGCATGGCGAACCTCTATGGGACGAACCCAGTCGCATGGAAGGCTACAAAGGTATTGTGGGTTTCGGCGCGGCTCTGTCGCTCGGTTTCTTTAAAAAACGCTATGTGATCAGCCAGGTTTTGGATATCTCGGAATTGCTCAACACCTATGACTACAGCCTCGGGCAAAATTCCAACCCGGATATGTTCTACACCTACAAGATGAGCCACAGCGTTCGCCTGTATCGTACCTTCAAACTCTCGTATTCATTCGGCCTGAAACTGACGCGCGCTTTGGATGCCAGCAGCAAATACGCTTACAACAATACGATCATGATCTCGCAAACATGGAATTCTTTTAGTTTTGCTTTGGCCTATGATAACGGCGGCTTTACCGACGATGGCAGCGTGAGCCTGTGGTACATCGACGAACATCGCCGCATCGCTCAGTTCAAAGTGGGGTATTCGTTTTGAAGCCGACGATGAGACGCATGAGCGCACTTCTTATTCTGACTCTGCTTACCGCCGTGGCCTGTACGGAAAAAGGCAAACCTTATTCCGAGCATGACAGCGCACGCGGAACTCTGCGTCCACGCCCAGTCACCGAGATTTCGCCCAGCGAAAATGCAGTGCCGTTGGACGCGATGAGCTTGCAAGAGTTGGCCACGCGCGTGCTGTCCTTGGAGAGCGTGCGTGATCCGAAAAATCTGTCGAGCCGCCGAGCCCAAGATGAATTGATCACATTGAACAATAAGATCTTGAACGCCAGCGCCGAAGAGCGGTCGAGTGCGGCTTTTCGTCGCGTGTTAATGGACTATGCGCAGGCACTGCAAACGGATTGTGGCCGTTTTGCCGATGGTTGCATCGGCTTCAAGTACTTTGATCGGGCGCCTTCCAGCGCTCAAGTGGCGAAGCTGATCGCCAAACACGATAGCCAGCTTTACTTCAAGATGTTGCTGTACGCGGTGAAGCTAAAGCCGACGGGTTGGGACGGTGAACTGGCTGAAATGTTGTTGAAAAAACCCGAGACTACGGCGGACAGCGAGTACGCCAAGGCGACGCAGAGTCTTTTAGAGGTCGCTCTGCAGAGCATTCAACATCACCGCAAGGACGTAAAAGAAAGCCGCCGCTTTTTGGATTCCATTGACGCTTGGAAGCTGATCTCGAAGCGCGAGTGGGCGCTTTCGGACGCGGGCGGCAATGCGCTTTATGCCATGTTGGCGGACAGCGGTATGCTCTATGGTGAAAAGGGTGGTTTGCATCCAGGCCTGCTCCAGCGCATTCAAGAACAATCGCTCGAGCCTAAGGGCTACATGGCACAGCAAAAATGGCTGCAGTCCCAGACCGACTTCCGTGTCGACGCCATCGGTGTGAAGATCATCCCGCAAATGGATGAACTGCTGTACTTGATCGATGCGGTCTATACCGGCAAGATCTCAAGCGATGGCGGCGTACGCCTTTTCGCCAGCTCCAAACGTAGCGTACAGGATTTGGAAACGGCGACGCAGAATTACTTCCGTTTGCAGTTCGTCGTTTCCTTGCTTGAGAGCACGCGGTTAGCGAAAAAGATATTTGAAGCGCGCGTGCAGGTCGAGGATCTTTTCTTTTATGCAATTCAAGAGAGCGCGTCGATTCAGAGCGTATGGAGCACGTTCCGCGGCCGTGTTTTGCCACTGCAAAACTTCGCCATCTCCGCAGCCCGCGCCCGTCGCGACTCCGAGGCCGCACAAAATCGCCTGCGGTTGATATTTGAATCTGTCGACAAAAGTATCGCCATGACTTCGGTGTACCCGCATGAACTCGTCTTATTCCACATCCTCTCGCAAAAGCGCTTTCATCTTCGCTTGATGAATGGCCGCACCATCGACACCTCGGATCTGATCCGCATGCTGTTCGAGCAGCAGTTCCCGCCGCTGTTCTCTTACGCCGACTCGCAAGTCGCTTTGAATCAGATGGAGCTTTTGCATGCCGTCGATATGGCGATTCGCACCAATCTCATGCAGGCCGCGAACGTGGACCCTGACGATTTTATTTCGGGCACGGTTCAACGCCTTAGCCAAAAACCGATGGCGGTCATCGACAGCAACATGGGGCGTATCGCTAATCGGCTCGATCAGAGCGCAGACTATACGACCTTCAAGCAGGCCTGTGAAGAATTCCAGAGCGGAAAGCTTCACCCGCGCACCTACTATTTCACGCAAAGCCGTAGCTCTGGTTACTACGGCAAGCTGATCGACACCGCTTTTGCCTCTATCGCCAGCGCTTCGACGACCGAGAGCATGACCTCCGGCTCGATTGCGCGTACCGAGGCGGCATTGATGTACATGGACAAAAGCTACTCCGAGCTGCTCGAAACCGCTCGTTTAGATCTGGGAAATAGCTTGCGCGCGGCAAACGCCATGCTGACCTCTTACCGTTCTTACTTGAAACTCCTTCAGCTGAACGAAACCCAGATCTTAGAGAAGACCAAGAAAACGCGCACCATGATCGCCCGTCTGGAAGCCGCTCGCGAAAGAGTCTTGCGCCTATCAAAAAAGTGGTACGACGACATCGGCTTTTGCTACTGGCCTGCCATCCGTCGTGATGTGGAAATGGCCACTCGCCTGCTTGAAATGGAGACTGCCTACCTACGCAGTATCCATCACCGTATGACCCGGCTGCGCTCGCAGACGTTGAATGATAGCGAGCGGCAGCGCATTTTGAACAGCATTCGTTTTACCGGTTTGCCGAGCGGGTTTTCCGGTCACGATCAGTTCGTCGACGGTGGATACAACTATTCACAGATCGACGCCATGATCCGTATATCGCGCTACTTGAAGCAAGGCCTGACGACTGAAAGCGAAACCCTGCCGCCGGTGGCGCCGCATGTGACCGCCGACCTTGGGCAAAAGCTCGATTTGAACGTGGATATCGTGCGCGAGTCCATGCAGACGATCATTCCTTACAGCGTGGACGAGCAGGCCTTTGTGAACTCGGGCCTTCAGATCTTGTTCCGGCGCGGGGCCGGGCGCGCTTACCTCAACTGGTTTGGCGATACGATTATGGCGCTGACCACTTGGGACGCGGTTTTGCGCGGAATGATTAGCTTACATCGCTTAGAGCTTGAAGTGAGAGGCACCACGGATATTGCGCCCGCCGCCGATGCGTTGAAGACGCAAGAGGAGATCTTGAAGTTTGTCGAGATCACGCCTCAACAACGCGAGCTCTATCGTATTTTGCGCGTGTCGAACAAGTTTATGCCGTTGATGTACGACTATCGCATGTTGCGCTGGGATGGTGAGAATTCGCGCATCATCAACACGTGGGGTATTTTTGATCTGCCCGTGCGCTTGGCGGAAGAAGAGGTTTTAGGTGACGCTTGGGACGCCTACACCACAGGGACTTCTGCCGCACTCTTGCCGTTGCGTCTCACGTACATCAGTGCGGGTCAGATGTATTTTAACTTGCGCGCCAATCGTCCGCAGATGGTGATTCCATTCAACCCGGATCTCGACCGGCAAATGACCGCCAGTGTGCGTAAGTTCGTGCAGACCGAAATTCAAGGAATCCGCGCTTTTCACAGCGCCACGGACAACTATATCACTCAGATCCAAAAACGCCCGGTGAACCAACGCCCGCGCTTCGATATGAACATGTTCGAGAGCTTCACCTCACCGCTGCTCGACCCCAACATAGTCTCCACCTGGAACTCAAAAATCCAACGTTTCAACCAAACTACCGCCAACTGCTACACCGCTAACTGCCCCATCTTCGAAAGGTAGGGGCTAACATTTCCGGAAATATAAAGCATCTGGCGTCCGGGACGGACGTCAGATGCTTTATATTTCCGGAAATGTTAGCCCCTACAGCGGGAACTAGCGGAACTTGTTTACGATTTCTTTGAAGTAGTTGCCGCGTTCGACGTAGCTGTCGAACATGTCGAAGCTGGAGGCGCCGGGAGAGAGCAGCACGGTGTCGCCGATGCGGGATTTTTGGTAGGCGATCAAGACGGCCTCCTCGAAGGTGCCGATCAAGAAAGTCTCCGAGAAATCGCCGATGTCGCGGTTGATGCGCTCTTTGGCCTCACCGACCAGGATGAGCGTTTTTACTTTGCGCTGAATCTTATCGCGCAAAGGAGCGTAGTTCAGATTGGTTTCTTTACCACCCATGATCAGAATCACGTTCTCTTCGAAAGCATCGAGCGCGCGCAATACAGCGTGCACATTGGTGGCTTTGGAGTCGTTGTAGAACTCAACGCCCCCCACTTTACGCACGTACTCGAGACGATGGGGCATGCCCTTGTAGTTCTCGATCACGCGTTGAATAGCTTCGTGCTTGGCGCCGTGTTCACGCGCGGCCAAGATCGCGGCCATGATGTTCTCGTAGGCGTGCTTACCCTTCATCTTGGTGTTTTCAACAGAGTAGTACTCGATCTCCGGGCCGGTGCGCACACGCACTTGCTGCTTAATGGTGACAGCGCCACCAATGTTCATGATCTGCGGCTCTAAGGAAGGCTTACGCGAAAAATAGAAAATACGGCCGCGCTGAACCATCGGATCGCGCGCCAATTCCACAACCGCGTTGTCATCAGCATTCAAGATCGACGTGGTGCCCTGATTGGTATTCAAAAACACCTTACGTTTGGCATTCACGTACTCTTCCATCGTGCGATAACGGTCGAGATGGTTTTCCGCCAAGTTCATAAACACGATGTTCTTGGGATTGAACTTCTGCACGTGCTCCAACTGGAAGGACGACACTTCCAAAACCAAAACATCGGCTTTCTCGCCTTTGATCAAATATTCGCTCAACGGCTCACCGAAATTGCCGCCCGCCCAGGTCTTCACGCCCGACTCTTGCAGGAAGGTGTAGATCATATGCGTGGTGGTGGTCTTACCGTTGGTACCGGTGACCGCGATCATCGGCTCTTTGATAAACTGAGCGCAGAACTCAAGCTCGCCGGTAACAAACACGCCTTGCGAACGAGCGTAGTCGAAAATCTTCAGATGCGGAGGCACGCCGGGGCTCAAGACAATCAAGTCTTGATTCAAAAACGTCTTGGGCGTGTGACCGCCCAGTTCCATGGTGACGTTCAAACCCTCGAGCAATTCGAGGTGACCGGAAAGTTCCGCTTTGGACTTATGATCGCTGATAGTGACATGAGCGCCATGTTGGCCAAGAAAACGCGCCAACGACACGCCTGTTTTGGCCAAACCGACGATGAGAATACGCTTACCATTGAGATCCGTTAGCTCCATCACTTACCTCGATTAACGCAGTTTAAGCGTTGCTAGTGACAGAACCGCGAGCAGAATGGAGATGATCCAAAAACGTACAATGATTTTGGTTTCATCCAGCCCTTTAAGCTCGAAATGGTGGTGTATTGGCGCCATTTTGAACACACGGCGGCCTGTCAGTTTGAACGATATAACTTGGGTGATCACTGACAGGGCTTCTACCACAAAGACGCCGCCCAATACCACTAGCAAAAGCTCATTTTGGCTAATAACGGCGGTGATTCCGAGGAATCCACCAAGGCTTAAGCTGCCAACATCACCCATAAAAACCTGAGCTGGATAGGTGTTGAACCATAAAAATCCCATGCCGGCCGCCACCACGGCGCCCGCCAGCACGCTGAGCTCTCCGGTTCCGGCGATATAAGGTATGGCCAAATACTCGGCAATCCGGAGGTTTCCGGCCACATAGGCGAACAGCCCTAAAGTGGTGGCCGAAATCATCACCGGCACGATGGCCAAACCATCTAAGCCGTCGGTTAAATTCACCGCGTTAGCACAGCCCACGATCACCAGAGCGGCAAAGGGCACGTACCACCAGTCCAACTCCAGCGCCACTTCCTTGAAAAACGGAAAGGTCAAAACCGTGTTCACCGTACCTTCGTGTACCAAAAACGCAAGCACACCGCCGGCGATCAGGAACTCGGCTAAAAGGCGCACTTTGCCAGAAACGCCCTTCGAGTTGCGTTTGCTCACCTTCAACCAATCGTCCCAATAGCCGATCAAACCAAAACCGAATGTGACGATCAGCGTACCCCACACCAAAGAGTTGGTGAGATCCACCCACAACAGTGTCGGCACCAACACACCGAGCAGAATCAATCCGCCGCCCATAGTAGGCGTACCCTGCTTTTTCTTGTGCGTCTGCGGACCGTCGTCACGAATGCTCTGGCCGAAATGGCGTTTGCGTAAAGTGCGAATGAAATAGGGGCCGATCAGATAGCACACGCCAAAGGCGGTGAAGAAAGCGAGGAAGACGCGAAAGGTAATGTAGCGGAAAACGTGAAAGTTATGCGAGGTCTCGTACAGAAAACGGTAAAGCATCAAATCTCCATCACGGCTTTTTTCCCAGCGGTGTCTTCAGGGGCCAGTTTTCGAAAGCGCGTTCCAGACCGACGCCACGCGAAGCCTTTACGGCTACGACATCGTCTTTGCGCAACAGGCCCAAGAGCTGCTGGGAGATTTTAGGATCGGGTTCAAGGGAATGAAAATACTGCGGCACCGAGCCCGAACGACGTAAGCCGCGAGCAAAGGCCTCTTGATTTTTGCCGACGTACCACACCGCTTCGAAACCAACGGCGCCGGCGCGCTCGCCTACCTCTTCATGAGCTTTGTCACCGAAACTGCCAAGCTCGAGCATATCTCCGGCGATGAGAAACTTGCGACCGGTTGCGTCCATTTCATACAGGTTTTTTAACAGCGCCGTCATGCTGTCGGGATTGGCGTTGTAAGCGTCGAACAATACATGAGCGCCATTGGTGAGCGGCAAAAACTGATTGCGTCCCCAAGCGCTGTCGTGAATGGTGCCCAGCGATTTCCAAATCTGCTCGGGCGTCAAACCCGCCGCCACAGCGAGAGCACTCGCGGCCATGAGATTGATGGTGTTTTGCCGACCCAACACGTGCACCCAAGTGTGACCTTTGACACCTTGGATATGCCCGACGATATCAAGCCCTTCCCACGTTAGACGTTGGGCCCGGAAGTGCACATCGGCGGCCGGCTTAAAGGCAGAAAACATCAACTGTTTAGCCTGTGAACGCGACTGCATGCGCATGGTCCACTCGTTGTCACCGTTGAAGATATGCACCGCATGCGGAGCGCCCGAGTATATCTCCTCTTTGGCCTGCGCCACGGCCTCTTGCGAGCCGAGTTCGCCGATGTGGGCTCGGCCCACACTGGTCACCACCACCACATCGGGCTCGGCGATCTGGCACAGTCGCCAGATTTCGCCGGAATGATTCATTCCCATCTCTTGAATCACGTGCGTGTGTTCAGGGCCAGCGTCGAGCAAGGACAGGGGAACGCCCCAGTGATTATTGAAGCTACCTTTGGAGGCATAAACCGAAAGATGGTCTTTCAAAATGGTGTAAGCAAATTCTTTGGTGGAGGTTTTGCCGTTAGAGCCGGTGATGGCCAAAACCTTAAAGCCCATCTTGCGGCGCCAAAACCTTGCCAGCGCCTGCAGCGCTTGCAAGGTGTCGCCCACCTGTACAAAAGAAGCCTTAGCCAAAAGCGGTTTCCACTCTTCGCGCCACTGACTGACCATCACAACGGCGGCTTGATTCTCTACCGCCTGGGCCACAAAGTTGTGGGCGTCGAAATTCTCACCTTTGAGCGGGATAAACAGTTTGCCAGCTAACGAGGCGCGGCTGTCGGTACCGACGCGCGAGAAGCTTTTGTGCGTCTCCGACAGAACTTGCCCGGAAGTCGCTTTCGCAAGATCCGCGATGTCACAAGTCCAAACCTTGTCGCCACTCATTGATGCTCAATCCTTTAGCAGTTCAGTCAGAATCTTTTGGTCTGAAAAGGGATGCTTTTGTGTCCCTAGGATCTGATAGTCTTCGTGCCCTTTTCCAGCTACCAAAATCACATCACCTTCGCGCGCCGTTTGCAAGGCTGTTGACAGTGCTTGACGACGATCGATTTCCATTAGTCGCTGCCCCTTCCAACCCGTCGGCACTCCGGCTTCGATCTGCGCGATGATGGCTTGCGGATCTTCCGTGCGCGGATTGTCCGAGGTAATGACAATCACATCGGAGAACTCACATGCCGCCTGCGCCATCAACGGCCGTTTGCCGCGATCGCGATCCCCGCCACAACCAAAAACCGTAAGGATACGGCCGGCAGAACGGCTCGCCGTGCGGGTTTCATGGAGAGCGCGCAAAACCGTACGCAAAGCATCGTCCGTGTGCGCGTAGTCCACAAAAATGTGCAGGCCACGCGAATTGGGCACCTTCTCCAAGCGACCCGGAGCGCCATAAAAACCGCTCATCGCCATGGCGGCGGTTTCCAGCGAAACTCCGGCAGCAAGCCCCGCCGCAATAGCTGCGGTGGCGTTGTACACATTGTGCAAACCGGGACTAGGTAGATTCACCTCTGTATTGCCGCGCGGTGTACTCAGGTGAAAAAGTGAGCCGTTTAAATCCTGCTTAAGAACGCGAAAGGTAAAATCCGCCGCGCGCTGACCGTAGGACCACGTGGTCACGCCCTCTTTGACTCGCGTCTTGCGGACCCAGGCGTCGTCCGTATTGAGCACGGCCACACTGGTGGTGGCGCGACCGAGAAGGTCACTGAACAGTTTTTCTTTGGCAGCGAAATAACTTTCCATCGTGTGATGGTAATCGAGGTGATCACGCGTGAGGTTGGTAAAAATCCCCACAGCAAAAGGCAAGCTATCGGCACGCGATTGATCGAGTGCATGGGAGGACACTTCAAACGCGGCCGCGCGGGCGCCGAGCGAAATGAATTCCTTCAAGCGCCGCTGCAGAGTGAGCGCATCAGGCGTGGTCAGCGCACTCTCCCATTTGTGTTTGCCCAAGTGATGGTCGATAGTGCCCAGCACTCCCGTAGGCCAGCCAAATTGGGTGAAAATCGCTTCGACCATGTAAGCGATTGTGGTTTTGCCGTTAGTGCCCGTCACGCCGACGCAAAAGAGATTCTGCGCGGGATTGCCGTAAAACCTCTGCGCCAAGACGTCGAGAGCGCGACGCGTGTTGGGCACTTTAACCACAGCCCCCTTGTAATCCACAGGAATGCGGCTGTCGTCTTCCACCACTAGAGCCAATGCACCAGACGCCGCAGCCTGCGACAAAAACTGATGTCCATCGGAACTGTTGCCGCGAATGGCGACAAACACGGTGCCCGGCTTTGCCTGCCTGGAGTCTTGAGTGATCTCTTGCACATCACTGCCCGCCGTTTCGCCCCAGCGCAATTGCGGAAAAACGGAAAAAAGCTGTGCCAGTTTCATGGTCTTAACCGTACGGAAAAATATCAGCTAAGGCAAGTTTCAGTCGGGATTTTCGAGAACAAGAACCACATTGCGTTTGCCGCTCATCTCACTGCCAGCCATGGGAATCGTACGCACCACAACTCCACTCCCGCGCACTTGCACATGGTTGGCGCGCTCACGGATTTTGGCTAGAGCTTCACGCAGGGACAAACCCATCAGATTGGGAAACGTCTTCGCATCCTCTTCACTGCTGCGCTTGAGGTCTTCCATCGCCCGCGCCTGCAAAGCCGAACGACGTTTTTCTTCGCCCGCCGGAGTGTTGATCATGTTGCGCTCAGAAATCAGCACCGGAGGGATGCCTGCACGGCGAACCAGATACTGGGCGATTTTAGAGAACACAGGGGCGGCCACCTGCGAACCATAGTAGGCCTTCTTGGGATTGTCGACCGCCACATAGATCACATAGCGCGGATTCGATGCGGGTACGAAGCCGGCAAAGCTCGAGATGTAGGCGTTTTTAATATAACCGCCCTTCACCGTATCGACTTTTTGCGCGGTTCCCGTCTTTCCAGCAACATGATAGCCGGGAATACGCGCGTTCCAACCGCTGGCCTTTTCTTCCGTCGCCGCCGTCAACATCAAGCGCATGGTGGCGGCCTCAGAGGGCGAGAGCACGCGACGAATCTCTTCGGCTTGAAACTCGATGACCTCTTCGTCACGATGGGCGGGGCGTACGGCTTTCACCAGCAACGGACGCTTCAAAAGACCACCGTTGGCGATGGCGCCGTAAGCGGCCACCATCTGCATGGGCGTGGTGGCGATACCTTGCCCAAAAGAAATATTGCTCAACAAATGCGGGCGCCACGGCAACGGGTTCATGATCCCACGCGCTTCGCCGGGCAATTCGACGCCAGTCTTCGCACCAAAACCAAAGTCCGCCATCACGCGGTTGAGGCGCTCGGCGCCGAGTTCGAAACCGATTTTGGCCGCACCGATGTTGGAAGAGAAAGCTAGGATCTCGGTCACCGTCAGAGTTTTAAAATGATGGTTGGAGTCGGCCTCAGTGATCCACTTGTCGCCGACCTTCATACGACCGTCTTCACAGAAGAAGCGCGTACTTGGTTTGATCAAGTTCTCTTTCAATGCGCCGGCGATGACGAAGCTCTTCATCGTGCTGCCCGGCTCGAAGGCATCGGTCACCACGCGATTGCGGCGTAAACTTTGCGGATAGCGATGACTCTCGTTCAAATCGACCACGGGTAAGGTGGCCATCGCGACGATCTCAGAACTTTGCGCGTCCATAACGATGCCGATGGCCGTGTCGGCCTGGAAGTGATCAACCACGCCGGCCAGCTCGCGCTCCAACGTGAACTGCACTTCGTGATCGATGGTCAGCTGCAAATCCGCACCGTCAGGCACCTCAGTCAGCGAGCGGCCGTCTTCCAGCAAGGGGCGCCCGCGCGCATCGCGTGGCAGAATGATGGTTTTCATTTGGCCCAGCAGCTCTTTGTTGTACTCGAGCTCAAGGCCTTCTAAACCGTTGCCCTCGGAGCCCACAAAGCCGAGCACTTGTGACAGCAGCCCGCCGTTTGGATACACGCGCTTCGGCTCTTCGACGAAGCCCAACCCTGTCTCGCCCCAACTTTTGATCTCGTCGCGCTGTTTTTCGCTGAGCTGGCGCTTGATCCAAATAAATCTTCTCTGTTTATCTCGCAACCGACGCTTCAGATTCATTGCCGGCATATCCAGATAGCTGCCGAGTTTTTTTCCCAAACCATAGGGATCGCGAATCACTTTCGGGTCGGCGAAGAGCGAATAGGCGGGTACGCTGGCGGCAAGCTCTGTGCCGTTGCGGTCGACAATGGCGCCCCGACGCGTATGAATCTGCAGCGAAGTTTCGAATTGACGACGCTTGAGGCTGGCCAAGCGTTCATCGGGAAAGATCTGCAAGCGTGCCGCTCTCAGAAGCAGGACCGCCCAGAGCAGCAAGAAGGCCGAGAATAGAATCAGTATTCGGCTTTTCATTTACTGCGGCATCGCCAAAGTTTGGCCGGCAAGCTGAATAATCTGACCATTACGCGAGTCGTTCAATTTCAACTTGCTGACGGCAAACTTACGCACGCGATCAGGTCGTGTGAGCTTGGCGTACTCCATGCTCATCATGCGGCGCTGGTCTTGCAGCTTTCTGTACTCGTGGCTCGATTTCAAAACCGAATAGCCCATGCGGCGCACTTCCATCTTGAGCAGAACCAGTCCAAACAAGGTGGAGACTAAAATTAGAACGGAGAGAAAGGGTAAGATGTCCTCAAGGCGTGAGCGGCTCATGCTGATTACGGTCCTCGCTGAAAAATCCTCAGTTTGGCGCTGCGAGCTCGCGGGTTGTCACGCTCCTCTTCGCGGGAGGGTGTGATCACTTTCTTATAGAGCGGCTGGCCGAGCTCGGTCGCCCCTTTAAAAGCATACTTGATGATGCGGTCTTCGAGAGAGTGAAATGTGATGATGATCAGACGGCCGCCCGGCCGCAGGGCTCGCATAAGGTCGGGGAGACAGGCCTCAAGTCCAGACAGCTCTTCATTGACAGCCATACGCAGAGCTAAAAAGTACTGCGTGGCGGGGTGGTGCCCCTTCTTACGCCAGCCCTCTACGCGTTCGATGAGTCCCGACAACTCGCGCGTGCTGGTGTACGGTTTTTCTTTGCGATCATTCACGATGGCGCGCACCACGCGCTGTGGTCGCCGCACCTCTCCATAGGCGGCGAACAGATCGTTGAGCTCGACCTCTGACCAGTTATTCACGATCTCGGCCGCAGTCAGATCCGCAGTGGGGTCCATGCGCATGTCGAGTGGGCCGTCGTGATAGAAGCTAAAACCTCGTTCGGCCTGATCAAGCTGCGGTGAACTGACGCCTAAATCCAGCAAGATCACATCGAAGCCTTCGGATGGGCGGTCGGTCAATCGAGCAATCGCATGAAAATTGAAGTGTCGCGCAGAAAGGCGCCCAGAGCCAATCTCGGGACCAAAGGTTTGTTGCGCATGCGTGACGGCTTCGGTGTCTTGATCGAGGGCGATCACGCGCGCCTGTGGGCAAGCTTCGAGCAACGCACGCGTGTGACCGCCGCGGCCAAAGGTGCCGTCGAGAATCCAACGTGGTTCGATTTCTTTAGCGTGCGTAACAACTTCGTCGAGCAAGACAGGCTTGTGCATACAAATTCAGTAGCATGGATTTCGGGTACAATGTTAGCCTTGAATCAATATGATGATGGATTGTCCACGCTGCGGATTTTCGCAACCAAAAGACCGCTTCTGTGCCAGCTGCGGTATGGACGTGGATGCGTTTTTGCTCAAACCAAAGCCGCTGTGGGTTCGCATCCTGCAAAATCCCAATCTGCATCTTTCGTTGATCGCTATTTTCATGGTTTTGTTGGTGGGCTATATTCTCTACACACAGAGCACTTTGGTGTCGCGCGGAGTCCGGCAGATGTTAGGCACGCCGCTAACCTCGAAAGAGGCTGCGGACCCGGCGGATGCAGGTGCCACCCCTCTCGAAGAGAGTGCGGACGAGATTGAAACGGTGGCGGCTGAAATACCGGAGCCTGTCGCTTTGACGGCGCAACCGGGATCGACCGCGCCGGCTGCTGCGGCGGTTGCCGCGGCGAAAGAGCCCACGCAGATCGAGGCGGTTTTTTGGGAAGTGGCGCACGACACGTTGAGTGGATTGTTCACTGTTGCGGAGAAGGTCGGCGAGAGCAATGCGGGCCGCGTTTTTCTATTTAAAGATGGCGGCAAAATCGCCGACGCAATTCGAGCGGGTTCGCGGCGGGTGTCGCAGCCGCGCTTAGCCAACTTGGCGACGGGTGCGCAGCTCACGATCGAAACGCCGCCGACAGCGCCGGAGCCTTTTCAATTCGGAATGGCATTGCAAGTGGCCAAGTGGGAAAATCGCGAGGCGACTTTGCGCTGGTTTGCACAGATGGTTTTATCGCAGCCAGAGACACCGGCTGAGATGGCGTCCCAAGTTCCAGCAGTGAAGGCCGTGGTTGAATCCACATTAAATGGCTCAACCGCATTGGGCGCAGCCGGTTTATTAGTGATCGTTTTGGAGCCCAACAATCGCATGCCGCGCGAAGAGTATTTGAACAAGGCGGGTGAGGGTCCATGGCGCATCTTCGCGTCGGAGGATTTCCGCAATGGTGTGACGGAGTGGGTTGTGTTGGTGGATTTGAAATAGATCAAGAGCTGGCTGACCACTGTGTGGTTGGCGGATATGCGTCCGCCAACCGGACAGCGATTCACAAGTTTTTTTGGGTTATTAGCAATGGCTTCTACCTTGGCGGCCGAAATTCTCGGACAACATAACCACCGAAGGGCCTCATTTCCTCTATGATTCTTTGAGGACAAAACCACAGGCAGGTAGGCCAGCTCTAGAGACGAGAGCCCCAACCCACCGTAGTCCCGAAGGCCCCCGCCGGCGGAAAATCCCCGCCGATTTTGCCTAGATAAAATGAGACAACTATCTCCACCCAACCAGCACCCGTCGCGCGACGGGTGGGCGGGACTTCTAGAGCGACTTCACACCAACGTGTCCCTGATAGCAGGTAACTCTTAGCTACGGCCCTTGCACCTTGGGGTTGTAAGAACCAGAGCACGTGCAGCTTTCACATCCGTAGATGTTCTTTTCACATTTCAAGGAGCCCGCGGCGCACATGGACGGCTTGTAGTTCTCGCAGGCCTTGTATTTCTCCGACGTTGAAGAACAAGAACATATTAAAAATACGAGCATGATCCAGCCCATGTATTGATACATGGCTCATAGTACCTACAAACCCAAGGGCTGTCCAAAACAGATTGCGCCGCCGTTTGCCACCCGTCGCGCGACGGGTGCCCACGAAATTACAGCGATTTCACAAACGCTAACACTTCGTCGGCGTGACCGGGGACGCGCACTCCCCGCCACTCTTTAACGAGTTTACCGTCACTGTCGATCACGAAGGTGGAGCGCTCGATACCGCGCACTTGGCGGCCATACATGTTTTTCATTTTGATCACGCCAAAGAGGTTGCACACCTTCTCGTCTTCATCACTCAACAAATCGACAGTGTACTTTTCTTTGTCTTTGAACTTCTCATGCGACTTCATACTGTCACGCGAGATGCCGAACACCACGCTGCCGGCTTTTTTAAACTGATCGTTCAGACGTGAGAAGTCGCGCCCCTCAAGCGTACAACCGGGGGTGGAATCTTTAGGATAAAAATAGAGCACGACACTCTTGCCCTTCAAATCCGACAACGCCACCGTTCTCCCGCCAGTGCTGGCAATGGAAAACGCCGGCAAGCTTTTTCCCACCGTGACTTTGGATGTCGAAGCGGCCGCCGCTTTTTTGGCCGCTGGTTTCTTCTTCACAACTTTTTTAGACGCACTCTTCTTTTTAGCCATGGCGCCAACCTTAACACGCTTTTTCTGCTTCCCTCAAGCTGGCCCTTGCGCGTACGCTTTTTGCTCTGGATAAGGGGGATGCAAACCGTGAACGATGGATTTACCCGCCCACAGCCGCAACCCGGTTGGATTGAGGTGATTGTCGGCTGCATGTTCAGCGGCAAAACTGAAGAATTGATCAAACAAGTGCGGCGCGCCCATTTTGCCAAGCAAAAGGTGCAGACCTTTAAACCGCGTATTGATTCGCGCTATCACGAAAAAGATGTCGCCTCTCACAATCAGACACGCACCGAAGCCATCCCCGTTGCCGACGCCGACGATATTGAACGTTTGCTCGAACCCAGCACCGTTGTCGTGGCCATCGATGAAGGACAGTTTTTTGGCGACAATATCGTCGATGTGGCCACCCGACTGGCCGAGCAAGGCCGGCGCGTGATTATTGCCGGACTCGACACAGATTGGCGCGCCCGCCCCTTTGGCCCGATGCCCCAATTGATGGCCGTGGCCGAGGTTGTGCGCAAGCAGCATGCGATTTGCCGTGTGTGTGGAGGCCCCGCTTCACGCACCCAACGCTTGATTTCCGCCGTAGAGGACATTGTGGTGGGTTCGACTGAGGCTTATGAAGCCCGTTGCCGCCGGCATTTTGACCCCGAATTGGGTGCTCGACGCTTGACAGAGCGGACAGAGCCGCTAAGTTTGTCGGAACTTTGAGGAGCGAATAACTATATGGAAAATGTCCGCCTTTCCCCGCTGATTTCGGAACGAGAGATTAGGACCCGCGTTCAAAAGATGGGCGAAACGATCACCGATAAATTTAAGGGCCAAGATTTGGCTGTTATCGGTGTGCTCAAAGGTTCGTTTCTATTTTACGCCGATCTTGTGCGCGCCATTGATACTGATTTGACCTGCGATTTTATGGGCGTATCGTCGTACAGCGAAATGACGTCCACCGGTGAGGTGAAAATCAATTTGGATTTGAGCCGCTCGATCCGCGATCGCAACGTTGTCGTGGTTGAGGATATTGTGGATACCGGATTGACTATGAACTACCTGCGCCGGCATTTGATGGCGCACAAGCCGAAGAATTTAATGACGGTTTCGCTACTGATGAAACCCGATGCTTTGAAAGAAAAATGCGAAGTGGATTTAGTTGGATTCAAGATTCCCAACGACTTCGTTGTCGGCTACGGGCTGGACTATCAGGGATATTTTCGAAACCTGCCGTACATTGCACAGGTGTCGAATATTAATTAGTTCGGGTTTGAGTAAGTGCCAGACCATGGATGTGCTTCCGTGTATGACTGCTGATCAGTTATTGCCCACAGACATCCTTTAGACGCTTTTAGCCCTAATTGATAAACATGGCCATTTGACACCAAAGCCAGAACAGCTTGAACAGTAGAAACTGAACAGTGATCAGGACTTTAAATGTTTCCATGGCGGTCCGATATGAATCCTGGTGTGGTTTCATATTGTTCTCCTTTCCTTCGGCACGCACATGGTCCGGCGGAGTGAGAGAACTGCAAGAAAGGCCAGGTTGTCTAACCTGGCCTTTTTGTTTCTGAGCGAGATTGGCCGCCGAAATTCGAATCGACCGGCGGATCGGCCCCGCCGACCGCACGGCAAAGATCAGAAGATATTTATATTCGAATTGATCGCCACGTTGGTCAGATCAGCGCGCATATTGTCAGGCAAGAACTGCACGTTGGGGTAGATGAAAATATCGCGGGTCAAAGAGATTCCCACGCCCACAGACTGGAAAACTTTGGTCCAACGTAACGTCGAAAAACGCGATTCGTTGCGCATGTGTTCGTAGTTCCACACATTGGAAACCGTGCGCAAGTTCACTTTGTCGGTCAACTGGTACTCGAGGAAAGGGCAAATGCTGATGGCATAGTCACTCTGTTCAGCGCGCAGGTCCGCGATGTAGCCATCAGTGCCCGGAGTACCCAAAGCACCCGATTTATCGTAGAAACCCAGCATAAGGCTTGTGTAGAGACCCAATGACAAACCTCTGGTGCCCACATCGTAAACATTGTTTTGCACCAAGCTGAAGTTACCGACATAACCCAACTGCTTGAGGTTGGATTTTGTCTCAAGGGTGGGAGTCACCTGAAAGGCCGACTGGATACCGAACCATTTGTACAAATACTGGTAGGTCAAATACGGATTATCGGCGTCCGCGCGGTCACCACTATAATTCTTCGGAGAGTTTTGTGCGAGCGGTGCGATCCAGCGCAAGCCCACTCCGGCCGCAAGACTGTGTTGGGCATTGAGATTGTACTTTGTATTGATCGTTCCCACCAACGAGACCACATCGGTCGTACCAGACGCCAAGGCAATATTGGGACGGTCGTCGGCGAAAGGTTTTTCCACGCTACCGGCGTTGTAGGACCAATCGCTGTTGATAGACCAACGCGATTTTGAACCAGACTCGGCCCGCATCTTCTTGTTGGTAATCAACTGGTCGACGTCACCGTCGGAAGAAATTTGGTTCGATCCAAGGTCTTCGACCTTCATTAGGGTCTCGTTGACCTGGTCGGCGAAGGTAGTGTGAACGAATGCTCCCACAGCAAAAACGGCCGCAACACGGATGAGCAGTTTCATAGCGAAAATCCCCTTTAGATTTTAGTTTGGTCGCAACCAGTCTTTCAGAGAGGCGAGGCCAGTCAAGAATCATAATCTGTGACAGTTTCGGACCTAAGCCCGTTGTGAGGGAGTAAAGCCATCTTTATTATAAAAGCAAAGCACGGAGACATCTCAGATGAAACATCTCGCATTGATTGCCCTTATCCTTTTAAATCTGACCGCCTGGGCTGCGGATGAAGACGACAAAGACAAAGAAAAAGACGACGCACCGGAGACAGAGATCTCCGATATTCTCAGCAGTGTCGGCTACCCTGAGCTGCAAGTCGTACCACGCGCCACTGAGCGTTTAAATATGGAAGCAAAAGCCGAACGCGGATCCTGGTTTATCACCCACTGGCCGATTGAGCTTTCCGGCCTAATGACCGCCTACGTCGGCAACAACTCCAAAAACGTACGGCGCACCGACTTGAGCGAAAAAGAAAAAACCGACGGTCAAACACTCAGCACCATCACCACCACCGTAGGCGCAGGCTGGGTGGTCGGCGGACTTATCTTAGGTTTGCAAAAGCCCTACACCGGCGGCGCCCGCTCAGTAGCCCGTGTAAAAGGAAAAGACCAACGCAGCGAACTTTTGCGCGAGCGTCTGGCCGAAGAGGCCCTGGAACGCCCGGCGAAAACCATGCGTGTTTTGCAATGGGTGTCGATTCTAACCAACGCCGGCTTGAACGCCGCCTTGATCCAATACTCCACCGACAAAGGCAAAGTGACGGCCGGCCTTGGCTTGGTGTTCGCCTTCTTGCCGGTGATGTTTACAGATCACAGCATTGACGTTTACGAGAAACATCTTGAGTACAAAAAGAAAATCTATGCGCCGCTCAAAACCGGCGGAATGCACTACGACCCGTCGACCAAAACCTTCACGCCGACCATGAACCTTGTATGGAATTTCTAAAGCCAGTTGCCGTCGCGCTAACAGCCCTCGCGCTCGCTCCAACGATAGCGGGCGCCGCAAATCGCTCTGCACCCGCTTGGGCGGCCTCGCAAGATGGCGTGCCCTACGATCCACGCGAAAAACTTATCGCTGAGCAAGCCAAAAGCCTGTGCAACTCAACCGACGAGTACATCAAAACCCTTCAGTTTCTGCGCACCACTAAAGAAATTTTGATCCCAGAAGCCAGTGCTCGCAAAGTGGCCGACAAAGTCGCCCGAGGCTGTAACGGTGCCGCCGAACGGTTTGAGAAGATTCTGCTATTGATGAAGAGCTCAGGCTTGTCCGACCCCAAATCGCTTGAGACCGCACTGCGCTTTTCATCCTACAGCCCCGACGTGCAGAAGAACTTCAGCGAGATCTTTTCACGCGCCTTCTTGGCCGAATTCTTCGACTACGATCACTCCACCGCCGTCGCCTTGGCTTTCGAGCTTTCGCGCGACTACGAAGGCGAGCCCGCGCACGTTCGCGACGATTTTATCTACCTAGCTCAATTGTGCAAAGACGGCAAAGAGATGGATCTGCCGTCAACAACCTGCTCGGAATACGCGGTCAAAGTGGCAAAGCTCAGCGCGCTTTTCCCCAACGGCATCCGCTCCCCCTTTCAAACCTTGTACAAAAAGCTGCGGGAAGACCGCGACTTCGGCATGGATGTGAAGACCGCCCTCGACTTCACCTATCGCATTTTGAAGCATGGACCGCGCGCCCCCGATAACTTTATGGACGCCTATGCCTATGGCATGAAAGAGAGCGGGCTGGCCCTTGGCCGCAACCAAGCGCTCGAGTTCGCCGTGCGCATGGCACGCAACTCCTACATCGGAAAAACGCCACCCGTGATCCCCGCTGCCCCGCAGGTCAAAAATGCGGCCATGGATTAGTGCGCTTTTCTTTTGCTCGGCTCTTTCCGCTCACGCTCAACCGGTGCAGAAGACCATTGAGCTCGAGTGGGAAGAAGTGCCCAACGCATCCGCCTACGTGATCAAACTTACACCTATCGACAATGGGTCCGCCGGCCAACCGCTCTACTACACCACTCCCGAAGCCAAATTGAGCGAACAAGTGCCCGTCGGCCTCTATCAGCTGCGTATTCGCTCGCGCTCGAAGGAAGATGAGTCGTTCAGCAAATGGAGCGATCCAATTCCCCTGGAAGTGCTGGTCAAAGAAATGAAGCCGATCTCGCCCGCCGACAACGCGGTGATCGAAGCCAAAAACAAACTTTCTGACAATGTGACGCTCAGCTGGACGCCGATCGAGAAGGTCAAAGAATACACCATCACCATTTGGACCAATGACGCCGCCGATAAGCCATTTACGTTCAAAACCCAAAGCACCAGTAAGGTGCTGGCGGTAAAAACCGGTCGTGATTATCACTGGCAAGTGAACTTCGAAACCAGCAATGACATCAGCTATGCGCAAACACCGCCGGTGTTTCACTTCACCATGATCGGCCCCAAACTGATCAAGCCCAGCGACATCAAGATAGGCAAAGTGAATGATGAGCATGTGCTCGAGTGGACGGCCCACGCCGACGCCAAAGAGTTCAAAAACCGACTGCTGTTTCGCTTCCTGGATGAAAAAGACTTTAAACCGATGAAAGAGGCCGCCACTTCGACGGGCTCTTGGAATGTCGGCAAACTCCCACCGGGGGCCTACCGCTTCGAGGTCAATGCCCGTGCGCCTCAGCGCGTGGACTCCGATAAATCTGATTTCGAATTTTCAGTGAAGCCCACCGAGAGCGAGCTCTTTCGCCGCTAGCTATTGCATCTCGCCGCGGGCTTGCTGCTCTTGCATCAACGGAACACGCAAGATGTGCTTGCGGCTCAACGGCGCACGCCCCTTCCACACACTGTCCGCCACATGCGGATTCAGAGTTTTGGCCATCTCCACGTCGTTATTGAACCACTTCATAAAGTCTTTGCTGTTTTGATTCTTAACTAACGGAATCTCCGCTCCGCGCAACTCAGGCATCACTTCCAGCACACCGAAGTTTTTGTCCGCATTGCGCTCCACATCGAGCGCGGCGAGGAAGCTGGCAAAGAAACTGGCTGAGGCGAATTTAAACCGGCCTTTGCGCACATCGATCAACTCCACAATGTCCGTAGTGCCCATACTCTCAGTCAAACGCCTAACCCCAGCAGGCCCGTGATTGTAGGCCGTCACCGCGAGCGGCCAACTCTTCAACATCGTGTAATTATCGCGCAGCTTTTTGGCGGCGGCGCGGGTGGCCCGCAAAGGATCGTTGCGCTCATCCGCACTGCCATCCATCCGCATGTATAAACGCGCAGTCGAACGCATAAACTGCCAAATGCCGCTCGCACCCACGCGTGAGCGAGCTTTAAGGTTGAACGAACTTTCCACGAACGGCAGACGAGTTAACTCGATCGGCAGGCCTTCCGCACGAAAAATCTCTTCCATCTGCCGCAGGTAACGGCCCGACTGGTAAATGCCGCGCATGAAAATATCACGCTGGCCCAATTGAAAACGCAAACGTCCTTTTTTTGCCGCTTCAGCGAATTTCTTCGGCTCATCGACTTTAGCGAACATCTCCCAGTAGCGCGCGTCTTCGCCCTCAAGACCCTCGCCGCTCTTCAACTCGCTCAAACGTTTCATGCGAGCCATAACTTCTTTTTTCTTCTCGTCGACGCGATTGCGGCGGGCCTTTTCTTTTTGCCGATGCGTAAGATCCTGGCGCGCGGTGATGTCGCTGAAATCCAGGTTGTCATACATTAGGTGTACGTACTTGCTGTCGTGAAGAACACCCTGCTCAGAAGAGTATTTGGTGTATATGTCCTTCCAAAACTGCACACGCTCTTCCATGCCCGCCGGAACTTCGAAGGCCGCAGGCGTCCACCCTAGAGCCTGCTCCTGCTTGGCGAAATCCGTAGCGCTCCACTTGGGATTCAATGGCGTTGCGACAGGTGCAGGCCCTGTTTCGGCCGGCATTACCTCTTCGCTCACCGGCGTATCGCTTGTTTCTTCTGAAGATTCCAGCGTGCCTTCGCCTTCGGCAACATCGACCGCTTTCGCAACGGCGAAACCAGTGCCACATAGGAGCAGAACCACAATGGCCCATTGATACAAATTTCTTTTCATAATCCTATTGCACCAGCTCGGTGGCGAGGGCGTCAAACAGATGCCGAGCTGTTTCCCCCTGCTCACCCTTGCCATTGAATATAAACGCAAAGGCCCGAATCGAACCGTCCTTGCGTCCAGCGTAACCGGCTAAACCGATGACGCCGTTCAAATTTCCTGTCTTGGCCCGCACCCAACCCTCATTGTCTTTCATTCGGCGCTTGAGCGTGCCATCTTGACCGGCCAAAGGCATGGAGGACAGAAACTCGGCGAACCACGGGAACTTCTTACTGGCCTGAACTAGGATTTGGGCCAAGTCCATGGCCTTGATGCGATTGCGACGACTTAATCCGGAAGGGTTCAGCAGCACAAAGCGTTTGCCGTCAATACCCATGCTTTCCAACTCCCCCCGCACCAGCTTCATGCCCTCATCAAGGCTGGCAGGAGTGGTCCCTTTCTGCGCGGCAATGTTCTTGGTCAACATTTCGGCCACGTAGTTATTCGAGAACTTCATCATATCGCTGACATGCAAAGAGACCGGCTTCGACTCGGCTTTGGCCAAAAGCTTGGCTACCTCGGGTTTTTTACCCATTTTGACTTTGCCTTTAATTTCGATACCACGCTGCGCGAGGAAGGCCGCCAGGTTTTCTCCCGCCCATTGTGCGGGATCGTCGATATTTTTGTACACCGCGATCTCAGGGTGGCTCAACCCAATCGTGCCACGCACAACGATACGATCACCCACGCGCGACACCACCAAGTTGTTGGCGCTCTTATTTACCGTCTTGGCTTTATTGTCGACTTTAAATCCGCTGGCGATCGGGTCCAGGTAAACCGAAGGCGCCTCTCCCACCTGGGTCGGGCGAATATAGATATTGAGCGAGTTCCAGTTAAAGGACATTGCTCCCACCGGGGCATCATAGGCGCGATCAACACGCTCGGGATCGCGGCTGGGGTCATTGCGAATCGTATCGAAATCCGTATCATCGACCACGATGCTGCCTTCAATCTTCTTAATTCCCGAGCGCAAAAAGTCATTCACCAAAAACCACATGGTTTCCGAAACAAAACCGGCGTCACCGCCGCCTTTCAGAATCAAATCACCCTGTAGAACGCCGTTCTTAACAGCGCCCGAAGACCACAGTGTGGTTTGAAACTTAAAATGCGGGCCCAACTGATCCAGCACCGCGACTGCGGTTGCGATCTTGGTGGTGGAGGCGGGAATCATATCCTGCTGCTCATTCAAACCATAAGTGAGAGCGGGTGATATTTGAGCCAGATCAAAAACCGCAATCCCCAAGGACGAGGCCGGCAGTGAAGATCCTTTCACGATCTTTGCGAGTCGCGCGGGCAACTCATCGGCGCGGGCCGAACCTAATCCTACGATCAGCGCCAGAAGGAAACTCATCCTTAACCTCCCCCAATTGTGTTCGCGAATGATCGAGTATAGCATGAAGATAAATCTAAAGCCCAAGGAGACTCATTGCTGCGGCTGTTTTTCATCTCTTGTCTAGGCTTGCTTGGCTGCACCGGAGGCTACAAACCTCCAATCGACACATTGGTGGTGGGGCTTGGCGCAGCACCTGCCACTCTCGATCCACGGTATGCAACTGACGCCAATGGCACCCGCATAGGTGGACTGATCTTTGAATCCCTGGTGCATGTGGGCCCCGGCTTTCAACCGGAAGCCGAAGCAGCCGAACGCTGGGAACGCAAAGACCGCACCTACACTTTTTACCTACGCCCCGATCTTCAGTTTCA
The DNA here is from genome assembly GCA_019637855.1 of Bdellovibrionales bacterium. GTDB lineage: Bacteria > Bdellovibrionota > Bdellovibrionia > Bdellovibrionales > UBA1609 > JALHOQ01. Next base: position 234,534 of record JAHBUX010000002.1, on the reverse strand, counting down.
CAATGGACGGCCGGTCGCGAGCGAGGATGTGCAATTCTCTTTTGCGCACTTTATGAGTGATAAGAGTCCCGCCGCCTCAGCTCTTAAAATTATTAAAGATGTGAAAGTCACACAGGAGAACGATCGCCTGGTCGTAAGACTTAAGCTGGCCAACGCCGCCGACAAATTTCTTATCGCCGATCTGCCGAGCGTGAGAATTCTGCCTAAACGCGAGATTGAGGCTTTAGGAAACGATTTTTCTCAACGCCTTATCGGCACCGGACCTTTTAAGTTTGTAAAGACCGATCTTAACGAGATCCGCTTGGCCGGCGTGCGGGCCGGCGTAAAGTACCTTACGTTCAAAATCATTCGCGACGACTTCACGCGCTTTCAAAAGCTGCTGAAGGGCGAGATCGACCTTGTGCAAGCCGACCTGCCCACAGAGAAAGTCGCCGAGTTTGAAAAACGCCCCGATGAGTTTCAAGTTTTCCGCTATCCCGGCCTGACCATGACTTATCTGCTGTTGAATTTGCGTGATCCGATGCTAGCGCATTTTAGTGTGCGCCAGGCCCTCGCTCTCGCGCTTCGCCGCGAAGACATCATCAAATACAAACTCAATGGCTTGGCGGCAACCGCCACCTCCATTCTCACGCCCAACAATCCGTACTTCAATGCAGAGCTCAAAAATCTGCCAACAGATCTTGGCAAAGCCGCGAAACTCATTGAAGGTTCCGGATTCAAAGGTCGGGCGCTCACCCTAAAGACGTCAAACACCCCGCAAGCGATCGACAACGGCAAGGTGCTGGCCAACCAGCTCAGTGAAAGCGGGTTGAACATCGACTTGCAAAGTTTTGAGTGGGGAACATTCTACGGCGACGTTCGGCGCGGAGCTTTTCAGCTGGCCACAATGCGCTGGGTGGGGACCGTAGATCCGGATATCTATCGCATGGCCTTTCACTCGCGCGAACAGCCGCCGGGGCGCAACCGCGGTTCCTATGTTAACCTCCGTCTAGACGCTCTCCTGGACCAAGCCGGGGCGGAGGAAAACGCGCAAAAACGTCGAGAGCTGTTTTTGCGCGCACAAAAGATTGTGCATGACGACTTAGCCATAATACCCTTGTGGTATGACGAACAGGTGGCCGTGGTACGAGACGGAGTTCTCGGCTTTAAGCCTTCTCTGGCGTCAGATTTTTCACCTCTGGTGAAGGTAGAAAAAAGGGAGCACTAGGGAATGACTGCCACGGAAGCGCAAGCACGACCCAAGATCCTCTGTGTGGATGACGAAGCGAGCATTCTGCAATCTCTCGAGCGCTTGTTCAAAACGCAGTTTCAAGTCCTGACCTGCACCTCGGCGGCCGACGGTTTCACCCTGCTCAAAGAGCATAGCGATTGTGCCGTCGTGTTGAGCGATTTCCGCATGCCCGAAATGAACGGCGTCGAGTTCCTGCGTGAAGTACGTCAGATCTATCCACTCACTTCACGCGCCATTTTATCGGGTCAGATTGATCTGCAACAGGTCAGTGACGCCATCAACAATCATGACATTCACAAGTTTTTCCTGAAACCTTGGGAGAATGAGTATCTGACCGTGCAAATGATGGAGGCGCTGCAACTGCATCGCACCTTACGCGAGAAAGCTCACTACGAGCATCTCTCAGTCACTGATCCGGTCACGCAAGTGACCAATCACCGTTTTTTCCAAGATCAGTTGCGCCGCGAGATGCACACCAACAAAGAGAGCGTGGCTTTATTGATCTTTGACGTCGATCATTTTAAAGCCTTCAACGATCGCTTCGGCCATCCCGAAGGCGATCGCCTGCTGTTCTCCGTCGCCAAGCAGCTGGAGACCTTTGCGGCCGGCAATGGCTATGTGTCGCGCTATGGTGGCGAAGAGTTCACCATGATCTTACCGGGCTTTACCAAAGCCGGCGCCGTGCAGTTGGCCGAACGCATCCGCTCACACTTTGAACGCACGCCGTTTGCCGGACTCTCGTCCAGCGCGGCCTACATCACTCTGAGCGCGGGATTGGCCATGTTTCCCGAACACGCCACTCACGCCGGCGAACTGATCGAGGCGGCCGATCGCGCGCTCTACCAGGCCAAACGTCAGGGCCGCAACCAGATCACGGTGGCCGCGAAAATCTCGTGATGGACTCTAGGCATAGCGCTTTCGCACCGATAGGCTAGAGTCATGAAGAAGCGCGATTGGCTCCTAGTCATAAGTTTAGTTCCGTCCGTCTGGTTGATCGATCAACTGACTAAGTATTGGGCCAATCACTATCTCACCGACCTGGTGTTTTACGGCCCATTCGGCTTCGTATTGCACCACAATCCCGGCGCCATCTTGGGAACATTCGCAGATCTGCCTCCCATTCTGCGCGTGGTGTCCTTAAGCACCGGTGGGGCCTTCTTGATTTTTATCTATGCCGCCATTCAGTACCTGCTTCCGTCGCGCTCCTTGCAACTGCGCGCCGGCATGTCGCTTTTGCTAGGCGGGATTTTAGGCAACGTCACAGACCGTATCGTGAGTGGCGCCGTGACGGACTTCCTCTTGCTCGGCTCGCGCCAACTGTCTTCGCCGGCTTTCAACTTCGCCGATGCGATTCAATGGGTCGGTTACGGCCTAGTGGTGTATGGTTTGGTGCGCGATGGCAGCCTTTTCTGGCCCGACTCCAATGTACGCAAGACAGTTTGGGTGAATCCGCGCTATCAACTGAAATACAGCCTCACCATCGTAGCCATCGGCACTTGCTTTGCCGTCGTAGCCGGCGTGTTTGCCTTCACCTTCTTAAAGATCACGATCGATGACCTTGTGGTGGGCCCGGCCAAGATGATGGAGCGGCGCTTTCTCGTGCCGTTCATTTACACCTACCTGACGATCTCGGTGGGCTTTATGCTCACGCTATTCGTACTGGGGCGCATTCTTTCTCACCGCACCGCCGGTCCCATTTACGCGTTCGAGCATTGGCTGCGCGATATGATGAAGGGCAAAGATCGGCCGTTTCGCGTGAGAAAAGGCGATGAATTCAAAGAGCTGGAAGAGCTGGCGGAGAGTCTGCGTCCACTACTCGCAGCCGCTGTGCTTGAGATGAAAGAGGCGAAAGAGCGAAAATCCGCCGCCGTCAGCAACGGCTAATATCCCGGAGCAAATTGCACGCCTGAGATCTTATCGAGGAAATAACGCTTCGGCAAAACGTCGTCGCCTTCGTTATTGCCTTCGGTCGCCACTAAGAAATCGGCTTCCGGATTGCGCACCAAACCCTGAGGAAACACTTTGCGCGGCTCACCAGGGCGCGAACCACCCTCATACACAATAATCACTTCGCGACGATCGCGTAGCGCTCGCACGAGCGTGCGAAAGTGCTCGCGCTCAGTCAAAGCCTCAATCGAAAAACGCAGCCACGGAAGTGCGGTCATCTGCACGCCCTGGATATCGCTGATCTTGGCCTCGCGGCCCAGCTTCTCAAAATAAGCCAGCGCCACCCCCAGGCAAGTCTTTGCATCATCAAGTGCGCGATGAGCGGCTCCGGCTTCGATATTGAAATGTTGGGCCAATGTGGCCAAGCGATGATTGGGCACATTGAAATTGATCGCCCGGCTCAGCAAACTGGTGCAGAACACCGGGTTCGACGGAAGCTGCATCGACGCTTTTTCAAATTCCCAAGCCAAAAATCCCAAATCGAAAGGCGCATGGTGCGCAATCAAAACTCCATCGGAGATAAAGCGGTGAAAATCAGCTAGTTTCTCACTCAACACCGGCGCGGTCTCGCACATCTCATTGGTGATGTTGTGAATGGCGATCACTTCTTCCGACATGCGCAATGTCGGCTTGATCAGGGATTGAAAGGTCTCGACCACCTGCCCGCCCCGCCATTTGACTGCGGCCATTTCGCAAATCTCGGCATCCAGCGGATACTTACCGGTCGTCTCTAAATCAATGGCGATTAAAGTGGTATCGAACCACGAGTTTTTTAGGATTTCCACGTGGCAGGAATGTAAGGGAAAAGTCCGCCGCTTTACAAGCGAAAATCGGACAATCCCTATTGCTTCTTCTTAGGCTTAGCCGTCGACATCTTATTTACAAAGTTATTGTACACGTTCATCGACTCATCGTCCTTGCCCATAACCTGGCCCAATTTGCGCGGCTTGGTGCCGTCGGACAAGAGTTCCTTTTGTTTGATCTGAACGCGGATATAGCCTTCTTCGGGACGGCCATCAGAACGGCGGGTTCCCGGCTTCACTTCAACCTTGGAATGTAAGCTTACACTCTGATGCTCGAGCTTGCCATCCACTTGAGCCAGCACTAGATCCAGGCGCTTTTCAGCCGTGCGCTGGGCGAGCCCCTCATTTTGACCGCGCACGCTGTTCAAGTAGATGCGTGAATCCACATAGATGTTCGCATCCTCCAGACCCGCAGTGAACTTGGATAGTTTATCCATAATCTGCACGAACTGAGCGCGCGGCGTGGCCGAACCATCCTCGAAGAGCTTGCTCTCGGGAAACTTCATTTCGATCGTATCACCGCTGACTTCAAATCCTTCGGCATATCCGCCCAAGTCCTCAGACAGCGCGGACATCACGATATTCTTCGAACCCATCTGCAAGAAGTTGGGCGTATAGTCCATGGGCTGCATGAAGTCTTGCAGCACTTTGAGCGGCTCATTGAGTAGATCCAAAAACAGCTTTTCCAAAGTCAGCTCAACGCCATAGTTGGAAAAATTGTATTCGATTACAGAAGGCGTTGAGAAATAGTCGGAAACCGCTTTCTTGGTTTCGGGAGCTTGCGCCAGCAGCCACATAAGGAGAAAGAACGCCATTAGAGCGGTCATAAAGTCAGCGAATGCCACTTTCCAGGAACCACCATGGCCCCCGGCTGCTGCATTCGTGATCTTCTTAATGACGATAACGGGTGCTTTATCAGCCACGTCCTACGCCGCCTTCTTCGCTTCTTTAGTTGCCGTATCCATTTCCTCGAAGCTCGGACGCTCAGTGGGATAGATACAACGGCGGGCGAACTCCACGCACACCAGCGGAGGAGCGCCACGCTGCAAAGCCACAAGCGCGGCTTTCATTACGACCAGGTAGCGACCTTCGGTCTCAATATCACTCTTCATTTTGCTTGCAATAGGCGCCACGAATCCGTAACACGCCAAAACCCCGAGAAACGTACCGATAAGAGCGGCGGCAACGTGCGCACCGATCACGTTCGGACCGGCATCGAGGTAACTCATCGTATGCACGATACCAAGAACGGCGGCCACGATCCCCAGACCGGGAAGAGCGTCACCAGTTCCTTGCACCGCGTGCTGGGCGGCGTGTTCCTCTTCATGCGCCACCTTGATATCTTGATCGAGCAGGTCGTCCACATCGTATTGCGACAGATCCGCAGACAAGGTGATCTTCATCGTGTCACAGAGAAAATCCACGGCATGGTGGTTTTTCAGAAACGCAGGATAAGCTTTGAAGATCTCCGATGAGTTCGGCTCTTCAATATGTTTTTCGACCGCTTGCGGACCGTCCTTACGGAAAATCTGAAAGAGTTGAAACATCAATTGCAACAGCTCAACATAGTCTTTCTTGCTAGGGCCTTTGCCCATGAGACCGTGAATGGCCTTGCCTACGGCCATTTTCACCGTGCCCATCGGGTTACCGATGATGAAGCCCCCTATCGCGGCACCAAAGATGATGAGCATCTCGAGCGGCTGCCACACCACGTGCAAATGTCCGCCGGCCAATACGAAGCCCCCGAACACGCTGACCAGCACGATTATCGCGCCTACAATTCCCATACTTCACCTCAGTACTGGTTTTCGGTGAAACTTGAGACAAACTGTAGAACGTCCAAAAATACCTCGACCATTCTCTGAAAAGAACTTTCGCCCCGGCCCAAGGTCCGGGTCACGCGTGAAATCTAGCACCTCGCCATGGCATGGAAGCTGCTGTGTCTTGTGACGTCAGATAAAAACGCCTTGTCGTTTAAAGGAGAGATGAAAATGACCACGTCCAAAAGCAAACTGGGGCTCGCACTCGTAGCCGGATTGTTTGTCGGCGCCTGCGCTAGCAAAAGTTATAAAGTAGATATGCCCGCCACCGCGGTTCCAAGCGAGGAAATCAGCCGCCTCGATGCAGACATCAATAGTGGCTTCGCCGCGCACTATGATGTTCTCGCACCCAAAGAATTCGGCAAAGCACAAAGCTGGCAGAAAGAAGCCAAATCAGACTTGGCTGATGGCGAAAGTCAGAAGGAAATATTGGATGATATCGGCTATGCCCGCGGCTATTTAGCCAAAGCCAAACAAGAAGCTGAGGCTCGACAAGCCAGGTTTCAGGGCCTGATCGATGCCCGTCAAATGGCGGTCAACGCCGGCGCGCGAAACTTCCCTAAACAGCGGGCGCGCATCGGAAAGTTAGATGATGATTTCCGCGACATCTCTGATGAGCGCGAATTTTCCACCAATACCTACAACCGTCTGCAAAACGCCTATCTGGATCTCGAGCTACAAGGCATTCAAGCCACTCAGTTAGACGCCGCGCAAGCGCGTTTGGCCGGCGCTCGTCGTGATGACGCCGACTCCAACACGCCGAAGATTTTGAAACAAGCCGAACTGGATTTGACCAACGCCTACAATCTGGTCGCCGCCAATCGCCACAACCCGGCAGGTTACAAAGCCGCTGTAGACAGAGCTAACTCCAGCACCGTTTTGCTGGTGGATGTGTTGGCGGCCACGAAGCGTCCGGGTGGTAAAAAGCTGTCGGAAGACGTCGCGCTTCAGATGGTGATGCAAAACCGTCAACTGGCCAGCGTGAAAGGGCAACTCACTGAGGTCGAATCTCAAAACCAAGCTTTGAGCCAAAATCTATCGACGCAACAAGCAGCCTTGAGCCAAGCGGAAGCCAATCAGAAGTTGAACGCCGCGCTCGAATCGGCGCGCAAAGAGTTCGGCGAAAATGAAGCCGATGTATATCGCCAAGGCGATCGCCTCTTGATCCGCCTGAAGTCGATGAACTTTGCCAGCGGTCGCTCGGATCTGCCGCAAACGGCTCTTCCTGTTCTGGCCAAAGTGAAAGGCATCGCTTCGGAGCTGAATCCGGAGCAAGTCGTGATCGAAGGTCACACTGATGCCACGGGATCAGCTCAAATCAACCAACAGCTGTCGCAGGATCGCGCTCAAGCTGTGGCTGAATACCTAGAAACCTCGGGGTTTGAAAGCGATAAGATTCAAACCGTCGGTCAGGGATTTCAAAAACCCATCACTTCCAATAAGACCAAAGCCGGTCGCGCGGCAAACCGCCGAGTGGACGTGATCATCGTGCCCTCGCATGCTTCCAGCAAATCCTCGACAGAAGAGAATATGCAACCGGATGCCATGTAAGACGGCGCGGTTATCAGCCAGTTCTTGAGTTTCAACAGGGGACTGCACGAGCGGTCCCTTTTTTCTGGCCTGAGCGGTCTCCGCTCTGCTAATTTTCAACAATGTCACATTCCCCGATCCATGTGTTTTTTCTGCGTGGCCTGAGTACCTATGGCCACGACAATGCGAAGTGGTCTGTCTTTGACTTCGGTCCCATTCACAAACATCTGGCAGCAGCTTTCGGAAAACGCGACATTCACTTTGTTCCAGTGCTGGGCATGGGCGCGGGAAGTCTACCGGAAGTGGCGAAACGCGCGTGTGAATTTATTGAAAGCCACCCCTTATGGCTATCGAGCGAACCTATCCACCTATTGGGGCATTCCGCGGGCGGTTTGGTGTCCCGCCTGGTGTTGCGCGAGCTTGAAGAGAAAAAAACCGGCAAGATTCTAAGCTGTCTGTCCGTGGCGTCACCTCACGCCGGCGCGCACTTGGCCCGCGTCTGTCTGGATATGCCACAGAACTATCGTGGTTCGACGCTGGTTTTGCGCTCCTTTGGTTACGATATCCACAGCAAACGCGGCTTTTTCGACGAGTTGGTGAAAGAGAACGTTGTTCGTTTGTTCACGGGTCACAGCTATCGCGCGGACACAGCTTCTCTAGTGTGCTGGGACGCGCGCACCCGTTGGTGCACGCCGCTCAAGATGTTCTACACCGTGCGGGCCTTTCGCGATTTTGATCTGCCTTCGGATGGAGTTGTGGAGCGCGACACGCAGGCCTTCGGTCGCGTGATCGCCGAACTCAACATTGATCATTTCCGTCAGGTAGGTTTGTTCAAAGACTCCAAGCAGAGCTTCGAAAAGATGTGCGATGTGATACGCGACTATTTCCGCACGCAGCAACGCCTTTCATAACCATCAATGCGTGAGTCAATCTCCGCCAGACGGTGAAAGGCGATCTGCCGTAACGTCAGCTCTGACTTAGCCGCTTCACCTTCATAGAGATCTCCGGCCAAGCGATCGATAGCCTTGAGCACCGCTTGCCGCTGCATGTTTTCGATCATTTGACGGCGCATGCACTTCTGATCAAAAAAATCCTTACACTTCTGAGAATGGGAAGCGCCGGTTTTTAACCCACGATAAAGCCCCAGCTGAGTCATCACCTTTTCATTCTCACTACGGTACTGCAATCGACGAAGGCTTTCGTCCGGAGGCAGAAAGCGCATCACCACATCATGCACACAACGGGTCTTATGCCAGCTCACATTTTCAAGCTCCATAGACACTTGAAAGCGACGGGTTTGACTCAACTCGCGGGAACTGCGGTCCTCCAAGCGCACCTCGGCTTCCAAAATATTGGCCGCATTCTCCAAATGGCCGCGCAAGAGCTCTTCCGTGACTTCACAGCTATCCAGCGCGGTCATGAGATCATCGGCCGCAAAAGCCGGCAGGCCGCTGCACACCAACGCCAGGAGAACAGCCAAAATGGGGTTTGTATTGCGCCTCGTCCGCATAGCTCTTGAACAGAGCTACACTCCCTAAGCGCCTTGATGCAAGCTCTAGCGTTTCACCCGCACAGGAGTGCGAAATTCTTGCGAACCGGCTGAAAAAGAGGAAATCACGCCATTGATCTCCGCGGTACCAAACTCACCCTCGTACAGAGTGAAGTTATGCGAGCTGGTCGAGACCCGACGGCGCGCATTGGTGAAGCGCCATTCGTGCCCCGGAAAGGTGTAGCTATGCATCGAGCTCGAGACCATCTCGAAGGTCTTGTAACCGAGCTGCGCCTCCTCGATATCCATGATCTCTGAAAAGTGCACATCGCCTGAACCGAAACACACCAGCCCCTCGCTGCGCTTTACTTTCTCGATAAAGGCTTTGAAGTCATTGCGGTATTGCCCCTCAAAAGAGTCTTTGCCGGTGTAGGCGCCGTAAAAGACCGAACCATTGAGCAACCATGTGGGTTTGCTCCGAATCGCCGGGAACAGCCACTCTTCTTGGACAGCACCGAGAACGCGGGAGTTGGCACCATCCCAACCGTCACGGTAGGTGCGACCGTCGAGCAAAAAGAAATCGGCACCGAAAGCTGAAAAGCGGCGTGCCACTCCCGGCCCCTTCTGCAAGGAAGGGCGCTCTTCCTGAGCGAAGAACGTTTCAAAAACCTGGCGTGAATCTTCTTTGAAGCGATAGTTGCCGTAAACGTTGTTGCCGCCGAAGTCGTGATCATCCCAGGTGGCCAGCGCCGGCACCAAACGCCGTTGAAAATAAAAGGCCACGCGATTTCGAGTGGCGACATAGCGGTTCCACAACTGCTCGGGATCCGCCTTCCGCACGGTCCAGAAGCCAGGGCGGTCGCCATAGACGGAGTCGCCTAAGAAGAAGGCCATCTCGGGCTCCTGCTGCTCGAATTTCCACCACACATCATCGCGGTGCAAGTGATCGCACATACACGAAGCGAAGGCCAAACGGACGGCGCGCGGTGAGAGATCGAGAGTGGCAAAGTCGCGCTCGTCCTGAATGCCGCCCTTGAAGTTAAGCACGCGCAAACGGTAGTTCACGCCCAAACGCAGCCCCTCGACGCTCAGCTTGTAGACCGCGTGGTTTGAAAACGGGCGGTCCACGATCCGCATAGATGTCGTTCCGGCCGCCTGCCCATGCGCATCCAGAATCTGCACCGTCCACACACTCTTTTTGGGCAACACCACGGTGAATTGAGCCGACGTTTCATCGGTCATCCCTTGCAGGATGGAAAAGCCCTTCTTGTCTTGTTCAGGAAAGAGCAGCGAGTCGGGTTCGGCCAGAGTACCGGCCTTGGCAAAAGCTCCAGCGCTGAAAAGCGTGGCAAGGAATTGGCGGCGCGACCATACGTCTAATTTTTTGTGCATGAAGAAAGCTAACGACGGACACGAAAAATTGCAATGGCCCACCGGTCTTTGTGCGGCGGCTCAGCGCCGCACAAAGCCTAGAGCTTTTTTAAACGCGAGAGCTCCTGTAACGCATCCTTTAACTGGGAGCGTGCGCTTGTAAGGATTAGCTCTTGCTCACTGATCACGCGCTGTAACTGATTCAAGCGCACCTCGAAACTCTGAACCACTTGCGAAGAGCGTTCGACCATGTCCTTGACCACATTGTCGGCCACTTTGCGCTCGTTCACGCGGCTGACCACCTGGGCGATCTTGGTGTTGATGTCGTTAAAGCCGCTCTTCACCACTTCATTTTGATTCTGAAAATGACTTTGCACACGCTCAAAGCGCTGCTTGTTCATCTTGGTCATATCTTCCACTTTGGTATGCATGGTTTCCAAACGCGATTCGAACTCTTTCATGCGCTTGGCCAGGGCCTCGATATGCATGTGCAACATACGAACATCTTCCGCTTTGGCGTAACCTGTGGCCGGGGGAGTTTGCGGAGCTGGTCCAGTTTCCGAGTTGCGGTTGCCGAAAAGATCGCGGTTTAGTTCGCGTGCCATGCCTTACCTCTTTTTCAAGTGGACGAAAAGCGAGTCCCCACTCTATCGTTAAAGTATGACATCGGTGAGTCAGTTCGCCCAGTACCTTTTGAAGCAAGATCCACAGAGAAACCAAGCACGGCTCACGCTGTTCAACTACATGAAACACGTGCTTGACCCGTCGCTGCCCTTTTCCCCGGCAGTGCTGCAGAACTTTTACGCGCGCGTGCTGCAATTCGATCACTGGCAAGCCGAAGCGTATGCCTTAAGCGAGACTGTCCGTGCGGATGTGGAGGGTTTTCTAAAACTCCCTTCCACGGGTCTGCAAGCCGAACCCTTTCTATCGCTTCGTCATTCCGACACTTTGCAAATTGTCCCGCTCAAACTGTTTCAGGATCTCGAAGATCTGGTTGAATTCGAGCATAGCGCCCGACGAAAGTCGGGGGATACGCTGAAGACGGTAAAGATCTCCGACACTCAGATCTTAGCCCTACTACTGTCGCCAGCCGGAACTCTAGAGGTCAAAGTGTATCCCAACCAGGCCTTGGTCTGGGGTGCCCGTCTGCGTTTGGTCGCCCCCGTCACCCATCTGTTCTACTCCTCGGATTTAGAGCTCATGCCTCAAGTACGACAGGTTTTGGAAGGCAGCTTGATGACCACCCACTGCTTTCATACCGACATCGAAGGCGTGCACGGCCTTGTCACGCGCGGGTATACCTTTCAAAAGTTCGAAACCTTTATCAGGGCGAAACTGCCCGAAACGCAGGATCTGTTTCATTCGCTCAAGAAGGTGGAACGCCACTTTATCGATGCCCAGAGCGATCCCTACTACCAGGAAATGGTCTCGCGGCTGGAGAGAGCCAACCGGTTACTTTCCAATCCTTCCCCCGACGCATTGGCCGAGGCCGAGCGCGCCCTCAATCGCGGCCGTATGGGACTGAAAAACGTTTTTCCCAATGACAGACTGCTGACTCTGCTGGTAACCCATCTGGAATATGGCATCAACCAAAGGCGTAACACGCCCCCGGGGCCCGTCTCCGGATTCCACCAGCATAAGACTCAATAAGTTCCTGGCCGATTGCGGCCTGGCTTCGCGCCGTAAGGCCGATGAAATGATCGCCGACGGTCATGTCCAGGTGAACGGAAAAACCGTTTACGAACTCGGGGTGAAAGTAGACCCCTCCGCCGATCGCGTAACAGTGGATGGCAAGCCCGTTAAGCCGGCCACGCAAAAGATCTACGTCGTTTTCTATAAGCCAGAGAATGTGCTGACCACGATGGAGGACCCCGAGGGCCGTCCTACCGTGGCTGCCTTTATGGAACAGCTGCCGGTGCGGGTATTTCCGGTAGGTCGTTTGGACTGGGACACGGAGGGGTTGCTTCTCCTCACCAACGACGGCGACTTCGCCCAAAAGGTCATGCACCCGCGTGAAGAGATTCCTAAAACCTATTTGGCGAAATTAGATGGTCAGCCCACGGACGAGCAATTGAACAAACTCCTTCGTGGTGTCACCATTCCCGGCGGGCGCGTGAAGGCCTGGCATGTGGAGCGCGCCAAGATCGGTGACTCCTCCAAGTACGGTTGGGTAAAGATCGTGATCGGCGAAGGTAAAAATCGCCAGGTCCGTCACATGTTTCAAAAAATCGGATTTGATGTGAAGAAGCTGAAGCGCGTGGCCATCGGTCTATTGACCTTGGGCCCTTTACAAAAAGGCGAGTATGCGTTTTTAGATCAAGGGGCATTGGCTAAGATCTTCCGTAAACGCACAGAGCAATCCGTAATCAAAAAGGCGCGTGTCACCGGAAACCGAAAACGCAAGATTAAGCATCAATCGAAGGCGAGTTTTCGCTGACGAATCTTGTGGGGGGACATTGGAGTATGTATGTCCTTCCTCACCACCCTTCTTCTCTCAAGTGTTGCCTTCGGAGGAAATTCTATGTCCTGCCAAGAGAACTTAGCCGCGGACTTTCCGGCCGTTCTTAACGAGTGGATTCGTCATTCCACCACGCCCGGCTACTATCATCAAAGTGGCCAGGAGATGAACTCCGAATTAAAACAAGCGCTCACAGAAATCGCCGAGTTGCCGGCGGAGCAGCGTAATTTTGTGAATACCGTGCGCGCGGCCGACCAGGCCTTGGACCGCTATGCCGCGCGTGGGCTGACTTTGAAAACCGTGGCCTCATTGCAAGCGCTCCCTCCTGAATTGACGGCAGAGACCGAGACTTTCGAAGCCTCCTATCAAGAGGGGCTGGCGCGCTTTGCTTCCGACAGCACGCTCTTTCGCGCGCTCGAGAATGTCGCGACGGCGCCGGGTGAAGAGACCGAATTGAAGTTAGCTTTGCTTCGCCGCCTAAAAAACGGAGGCGCGTCTTTGCCGGAGAGTGTGCGCATTCGCATCAATGAGCTGACTGGTAAAGGCGCTGCACTGACCGCGCAATTCCGTTCGGCCTTACAGAACGACACGTCTGCGGTCGACCTTGGCGCTGGAGATGTCGAAGGCATACCGGCTGAGCTGCTCGCTCCGTATACGACCAAAAACGGAAGCATTCGCTTACCGGTGGCTGATCCTTCGATCGTACGTGACGTTCTCACCCACGCGCGAAGTGAAGCGACTCGCCGTAAGATTTACCTGGCTTACCGCGGGCGCAACGATGACAACGCCAGACGCTTGTTAGAAATCACTCGTATCAACGCCGAGATCGCGCGCCTAAACGGCAAATCTGACTGGCTTCACAAGGTCATCACCGACCGCAGCCTGGCGGGCGGACCCGAACAAGTCGAGGCTTTGCTCAACGATTTGAAAAAAGGCTTTCAACCGGCCATCGCGCGCCACCTGCAAAAGTTAAGTGAGCGCAAAGGCGCCGATGGATTGAACACCCCGCTTCGCCCTTGGGATTGGTTTTACTATGACACTTTGTTGAACGATACACAGGGGGCCGAGAGCTCTAGAGCTTTGAACGTAGAAAACGAAGCTGCCGACTACTTTCCAGCCACACATTTTCTGTCTTCCTACTTCAACTATTTGAAAACGACTTTTTTGATCACATTTGAAGAGATCAAGGACGTCGATGTTTGGCATGAGAGTGTTCAACTCTTCCGCGTGCGCGACCTACGCGACGGGCGCGCGTTGGGCTTTATCTACTTCGACCTTTACAGTCGGCCAGGCAAAAATGCCAGTACGGCGTTTGTTGAAGAGCTGATCTCGCGACGCAAAGTCGACGGCGATGTGCGCTTGCCTGTCGCGATCTTGATGACCAACTGGGGGCCGTACGATCAACGTGCGACTTTGAATGTTTCTCTCGGCGATGTGCAGACCACATTGCATGAGATGGGTCACGCCCTACACGCTTTGTTTCAACAGGGCTCGTACTTTCAACTGTCGGGATGGACCCATCCTACCGACCATATGGAAGTCCCTTCGACAAGCCTTGACCGCACGGTGAAAATTCCCGAAGTCTTGGTGGCCCTCTCAAGCCACCGCTTGGACGCGGGAAAAAAGCTTCCGTTGACCTTGGCTGAAAAACTGGCGGCAGGTGAGCGAGGCTTTCAGTTGCTCAACGGCGACTTCTTCAGCTCGAGTCATATGATGAATACAGTCTTTCTCTCGCTGCTCGACATCGAGCTGCAAAAGAAAATCGCGGAGTTGGAATCGCCGACGGATCTGCACGCTCTTTATCGCCGTATGTTCATCGACTTCTTTGGCGTGGACCCGACCGACGAAGATCATTTTGTTCAGACGTTTCACCACATTTCGGGCGAATATGCCGGCTACTACTCGTCTTATATCAACGCCGGTGTAGCGGCAGCCAACGTGGTTGCCCGCCAACAGGAGTTGGGCGGGGTAATGAATCCGGAAGCTCTGCTAAAATGGCGCCGTGAAGTTCTTGAGGTTCCGCAGAATGAAAAACGGATCTCGGAAGTTATGGAGAGCTTTTTGGGTCGCCCCTTGAGTGCCGATCCTGTATTCAAAGAGCAAGGTCTCCAGCCTTAAGTCCAGTCCTCTCCTGGCTTGTTAATAAATAAACTGCATCTCGGTACCATAACCGAGATGGATATTGAGACCTATCGGGAACGTCGCGCGCTCGCACTGAAAAAGTTGGAGCCGCGCCGACGGCACGCCTGCCTTAAGTGTTTTCAACCGGAGTTCAGCTGTTATTGTGCTCATTTGCAACCATTCGATCCGGGTTTGAAGTTTGCCATTCTTATTCATCCGATCGAAGCGGCCCGGCGCGTGGCCACGGGCCGCATGTCGCATTTGATTTTAAAGAACTCCGAATTGATCCGCGGCCAAACCTTCACTCACAACGAGAGAGTGAATGCGCTTATCAATGATCCAGGCAATCGGTGCCTGCTACTTTATCCCGGTCAGAAATCAGCAAATCTCTCGACACTGCCGCAACCCGCGCGCGTATTCGAGTCGGGCAAGAAGCCGGTTCTTTTTGTAATCGACGGCACTTGGGGAACGTCAAAGAAGATGGTTAATCAAAGTGAAAACCTCGCGTATTTGCCACGCGTGCAGTTCACCCCCGCAACGGCTTCGCGCTTCCGTGTGCGCAAACAGCCACGCCCTAATTTTTACTCCACCATCGAAGCCATCCATCAGTCCCTGGAGCTGCTGGCCGACAACGTGGGCTTCAACGCTGCCAGCCGCAGGCACGATCACCTGTTGGAGGTTTTCGACATCCTCGTTACGCAACAACTCCAACTGATGAAACACCATCCCCAGTGGCGCTTCAAAAGACGCATCTGACCGCCACTCGGACATGACGCACAAACCAATCCGGACGTCTGCGCGTCTCGTTACAGCCTATCGCTATTGAGCATCGGCACGGCTCTTGATAGGGTCTCAACTCATGGTTAAGAAAAAGGTCTCCGTAAAGCCCAAAAAATATCCCCAACGATCAGAGGACGTTCCCGTCACGCAGAAGATGCTCTTTATTGTGCGCGACGATTTAAAGTCGGAAATACGCTCTCTCGATGCAAAGTTTGATGCTCGTTTTAGAGAGTTAGACGCAAAGTTTACTGGCATTGATGCTAGGTTCACTAGCATCGATGCTAAGTTCGACGGCATTGATGCTAAGTTTACTAGCATCGACGCTAGGTTCACTAGCATTGATGCTAGGTTCGACGGCATCGACGCTAGGTTCATTAGCATTGATGCTAGGTTCGACGGCATCGATGCTAGGTTGGATGGCATCGACAAAAGGTTCGATGCGCTCGAGACAAATCTTGAAGCTCGCTTCTCCAACCTGGAGGCCTCTTGGGAAGCTAAGTTAGACGCTAAACTAGAATCCAAGCTCTCGCCAATTGTCTCCGAAATCCATCGCTTGGCTCTGTTGATTGAAGAGCAAAATGCGCGCAACAAGATCGTTCTGGATGGGCTCACCGGATTATTCGCGCGCCAAGATCGTGTTGAAACAAAAGTTGAAGAGCTGACAAAAACGATCTATGAGATCAAAGATAGCTAGCGAATCTGACCGCGGCCGTCCACGATCCAACGTGGAGTGGTCAGTTCGCGCAAGCCTACTGGGCCGCGCACGTGCAGCTTCTGTGTGCTGACACCCAATTCTCCCCCTAAACCCAACTCAAAACCATCAGTGAAGCGAGTGGACGCATTCCAATACACCGCCGCCGCGTCGACCTCGTCTTGAAAACGGCGAGCTTTGGTTTCATTGGCCGTCACGATAGCTTCGGAGTGCTTTGAGCCGTAACGTTCAATATGTTGCAAAGCTTCGTCTAAGTTCTTCACCACTCGGCAGTTGAGGATCAAATCCAGATACTCCGTATCCCAATCCTTTTCGCTGGCCGGCTGCACACGCGCAAGGCCCTTGAGCACCTGGTTGCTAACCGGATCTACATGCCATTGCAGTCCCACGCTCTCTGTGGTCGCATAGAGTTTGGGAAGAAATGTCGATGCTACCTTCTCATGCACCAAAAGAGTTTCGAGAGCATTGCACACGCCCGGTCTTTGCACCTTGGCGTTGTGCACGATCTTCACCGCCATATCCACATCGGCTTCATCATCCACATAGGTGTGGCATAGGCCACGATCATTCTTAATGATCGGCATCAAGGCGGTCCTCTGTACAAAATCAATGAGCGCCTCACCACCGCGCGGAACTGTGATATCGATCAGATCCTTACGCTGCAAAAGAGCGGCGACCACATCGCGATCATAGTCGCGCACGCCTAAAAATGGCGGCGGTTCGCCCAAGGTCTTTTGCATCAGCTCATAGATCACATCCGCCGTGGCACGCGACTCCGAACCCCCACGCAGCAAGATCACGTTGCCCGACTTATAGGCCAAGGAGAAAGCTTCGGTGATCACATTGGGTCGCGACTCGAACACCATAAAGATCACGCCCAAAGGAGCGCGCACCCGGCGCACTTTTAAGCCATTGGCCAAAATCTTTTGCTCAACAATCTCGCCAACGGGGTCAGGCAAAGCCGCCACTTGGCGAAGGGACTCGGCCATTCCCGCGATGCGCTGTTCATTTAAGGTTAGGCGATCACGAAAGGCCGCCGGTTGAGTGGCGGGCAGGCGCGCAAGATCTTCGGCATTGGCCGCCAGCACACGAGCGGATTCGCGCACAAGAGCCTCGGCCAACTCCCGCAGTTTCGCATTTTTGCGATCGGCCGAAAGCGAGCGCTGACTACGTGCGCAGGCGCGCAGACGGCGAATATCCGATTCAAAATCAGGAGCTAAGAGTTTACCAGACATAAAGACTCTCTCACTTTCTTAAGCGCGCTTCGAAGGGCGACCACCGACCTGAGTGCCGACCGAACCGCCTTCAGCCAGCGTCAGCAGATGCCCCGGAATATCTCCACGCACTAGGTGAGTGACGATACCTTCGCGACTGGCCTTTTGCGCCGCCAGAAGTTTTGAATACATTCCGCCCGTTCCCATCTTGGACACCGACTTTCCCCGCGCCAGGTCCAAGTCTTTCTTAGCTAAACTGGCGCGATAAGAGATCAGCTGTGCGTGACGATGCTTCTTAGGGTCCGCATCGTAGAGTCCATCCACATCGGTCAAGAGCACCAAACGCTCGGCCTTCATCATCACAGCCACCTGTGAAGCAAGTGAATCGTTGTCACCAAAACGGATCTCTTCGGTGGCGACCGCATCGTTTTCATTCAGAATCGGAATCACTTGCCACGCGATCAGCTGCTTCAAGGTGTTTTGTAAATTACGCCGGCGCACCGGATCCCGCATATCACCAGCGGTGAGCAAGACTTGTGAGCCGATCAGTTTGGTGGCGTGTAATGCCAGGTTGTATTGATCCATCACGAGAGGTTGCCCGACCGCACTGAGCGCTTGCTTCTGCGGAAGAGTGCGCTTGGCGCCGTTTTTAAAACCAGTGTGTTCGGCCGCCCAAGCGATAGCACCTGAAGTCACCCAGATCACATCGATGCCATGCTGTTTGCGCAGCTGCGCCACCTGCTGCATCCAAGCCCGCAACAACAGCGGTCCGCCTGAACACACCATCTGGCTTCCCGCCTTGACCACCCATCTGCGCGCCGATTTGGCCATAGATTGTCCTTACTTGATCTTGGAATGCTTGATTTTACAAAGGCCAGAGGTCTCGCTCTTCAAAGCTTCACACGCCACACTGGCGTCTTTGAACGTCTCTGTGCTCTCAGTCTTCTCGATCATCTTCTTATGACTTTCAACCGCTTTGAAAACGCTGAGCGCTTGATCACCGGTCAACATATGCTCATTGCCATTGCACTTAAAAGTGCAGCTGGCCTTCATGCTGTCAGGGACGCGTTCGCAGCGCAACTCGGTCAGCGCCAACTTACATTTGCCGCCGAAGCATTTTTCACTGGTAGAATCACACACCGCAAATAGGCGGCGGAAAGCCGCACCACTCGCATTCTGAACCTTCAACTCACCGGCATGAACAGAGTACGCCAGCACCAAGGTCATCCACATAGCTTCACTCCTCTGTTCCTAATTCTTTCGCCGGTAGACTGTCGAGCTTTTGAAACTCGTCACCCGTAACGGCTTTCTTCTCTTTGGGTTTCTCCGAAAATTTCTTGGAGTACAAGCGATACTGTTCATTGAACTCGTTGCTGCGCTCCCGCATGTAGCTCTCGAAATCGCGCGAGCGGGCATTCACTTCTGCTTCGAAATTGGAGCGGCGATCACGCTCATCGGCGAAGAAGCGCGAACGATCACGTTCCTGATCGGAAGAAAAACGCTGCAACTCCGTGCGGTCACGTTTGCGCTTCATAAAATTCTCGCGCGTCCTCTTCTGCGTCACCGTAAAGTCTTCGCGGCGGCGAGTCTCTTCTTGACGGTAGTCGTTGCGCAGACGCTCGACCTTCTTGCGAAAATCGCTGCGCTTGCGCTGCACCAGTGTTTGAAACCGATCGCGCACCGTTGCCGGAGTCTCTGTCCCCTGCTTCATCAATCCAAGTTGCAGAGCCAACTCATCATTGGCTCTTTGGGTTTCGGCTGGAATGTCTTTGCGCAGCTCCGCCAACTCGTCACGGTCGGCCTTTAAAGACATCTCTTCGGTCAGAGCCGAAGCAATGGTTTGTCGATCCTCTTTGCGCACCTCTTCCGGCCGCGGAGCGCGCTTGGCGCAAGCTAGAAGCGAAAGAGCCAACATCACTGTGAAAACCGATATCCGATTCATATGCTTATAATAAAGAGAGGGCCGAAACCCTGCAAACAACAACCTGGACTTTTAGCGAGACTTACGCAGCGAACGCTGAATTTCGCGGTCGGCTTCTCGACTCTTCACGGCCTGGCGCTTGTCGCCCTTTTTCTTACCCCGGGCGATCCCGATTTCGACCTTGGCAAAGCCCTTCTTCCAATAGATCTTGAGCGGCACACAAGTCAGGCTTTTCTCCGTGATCGCCGTATAGATCTTGGCAAGTTCGGTGTCGTGCAGGAGGAGCTTGCGTACGCGCTCAGGCTCATGGTTGTTGTAGCTGGAGGCCAAATAGATCGGGATGTGAGCCTTCTGCAAATAGGCCTCGTGGCCACGGAAGGCCACGTATGCATCCTTCAGCGTGCACTGATTCTGACGCAGGCTCTTGACCTCCGAGCCCGTGAGCACCAAGCCGGCTTCGAAAGTTTCGATGATCTCGAAATCGAAGCGCGCTTTTTTATTGTCGTTGATGATCTTAATGCTCATTGCATCCTTTTAAACAACGCTGCAAAGTCGTCTGGCGTAAGCTCTTCCGCCCGCGCCTTCTCGGAGTGCCCAAGCTCTCGC
Organism: Bdellovibrionales bacterium; assembly: GCA_019637855.1. Taxonomy (GTDB): domain Bacteria; phylum Bdellovibrionota; class Bdellovibrionia; order Bdellovibrionales; family UBA1609; genus JALHOQ01. The sequence continues at coordinate 214,531 of JAHBUX010000002.1, read as the reverse complement.
AAAACCGCGAGCAAGTGCTCCTGCTTGGCTTTATCCACCACCCCTTTCAGGTTTTTCAACAAAAACTTGCGGCGGAAGGCGAAGCCAGCCTTTACGAACTTCAGAAATGGCATGCCCAGGCCCACAACCTCACGGCGCTCAAAGGCCAAAACCCGGGAAGCCACTTTGGGCGCGGGAAAGAAGTCCTGAGGAGCCGCATCGGCCACTTTGCTCATCTTGAAATGCAGCTGAGCCATCACCGACAACAGGCCGTACTCTTTACTATGTGGGGCCGCCATCAAACGCTGCGCCACCTCTTTTTGAAACATCAAGACCATCCATTTCAGCTCGCGCGGACTGAAGCAACGGTCAATCACGATATGGGTGGAGATCTGATACGGTAGATTGCTCACCAATAAAGAGGGTTCACGCAAACCCAAAGCGGACCAATCCACCTTGAGAGCATCTTGATCGATCACCTGCAAAGAGCGCTTGCGCCAGTACTCGATCAACTCGGGATCAAGCTCAATCAAGCGAGGTGTACGGCCGACGTCCATAAGCGGTTCAGTGATCGCGCCCAAGCCCGGCCCGATCTCAAGCAGATCCACATAAGGCTTCGACGCCACCGCCGCGACGATCTTCTCGATCACTTGTGTGTTGATCAAAAAATTTTGCCCAAACGCTTTTTTGGGTGCCAATCCCATCTGCTCAAGCTTCTGTTTCAAATCAAATGTGCTTCTCATTGAAAATCGCCCGGCAGTGAAGCGGCGCTGGGACTGAGATCCTGCGGTGAAACGGCGCCCGCTCGCAGACGATAGAGCCCCGCCAAAGCGATCATTGCAGCATTGTCCGTGCAGTAGCGTAGCGGGGGCAAAGCCAGGCGGGCGCCTTGAGCTGAGGCCATCTCCTGCGCCCGAGCCCGCAACCGTGAGTTGGCACTCACGCCTCCGGTCACCGTCCAATTCTTCGCTCCACACTTACGAGCGGCGCGCGCGAGCTTTTCGACCAGCACATCGACGATAGCTTCTTGATAGCTGGCGCACAGGTCAGACACGCGCGCTTTGGCTTCTGCCTCCGACAGGCTTTCCAACTGGCGCAAAGCTGCCGTTTTGAGCCCCGAGAAACTGAAGTTCAAATCTTCATCTTGCATAAAAGCACGCGGAAATTTAAAGGCCATACGATCGCCAGTGGCAGCCAGACGATCTACCTGCAAACCGCCTGGGAACCCTAAACGCATCATCTTCGCAAATTTATCAAACGCCTCACCTGCCGCATCGTCGACGGTCTTACCCAGTAAGCGATAGCGCCCCGGCGCCTCACAATGAAAGAGATGCGTGTGACCGCCGCTGACCGCCAACCCTACGTAGGGAAAATCGAATCCCATCGGCGGACCATAGCTGGCATCGCGCAGAAGCGGCGCCAACAAATGGCCTTCAATATGGTTCACGCCGACAAAGGGAATCCCGCGCACCAGGCTAAGCGTCTTCGCACTCACCACGCCCACCAAGAGTGAACCTATCAAACCGGGCCGGCTAGTGACCGCAATACCGGTGATCGAAGGCCAAGCGATCCCGCCCTCCGCCATGGCTTGCTCCACCAAGGGCAAAAGGTTTTCCGTGTGTTGGCGACTGGCCACTTCGGGCACAACCCCACCGAACGGGCGATGCGAGGAATCTTGGTTGGCTGAAACCAGGCTTTTGACTTCGCCATTCAAATCCAACACGGCGACAGAGGTGTCGTCGCAGCTGGTTTCTAGGCCGAGGATCATTTGTGCGATTTCAAACGAATGGCGGCCTTCTTGGCCTCCTTCGAACCGGGAAATTTGTCCTTCACTTCTTCAAAGAACAGCTTGGCTTCATCCTTCATGCCCAGCTCTTGAAAGGCCGCACCGATCTTGTAGGTCGCATCGGCGAAGGATTTTCCCTTCGGGTAAGTGTCACGGTATTTCTGATAGGAGTCGATAGCGTCTTTCCACTTCTTGGTATTGAAGAACGCTTCGCCCTCATCATAAGGCGTGCGCGTCTTGAGACCTGCAGCCGGTGCCGCCGCTACAGGCGCCGGCGGAGGAGCCTTGAGCCGCGACACCTCTTCGCTCAAAGCGGCAATCTGCGCTTCCATTTTCTTCAGCGCCTCTTCATAGGCTTGATGGCGAATATCTATGGCTTGAATCTCTTTGCTTTGCGCCGACTGTTCGCCCTGCTTGGCGGCGGCCAACTGAGACACGCTGTTTTCCACCACATCCAGACGGCCATTCAGCTGGCGCATCTGATCGTCATACTCTTCAAAGCGCGCCGCCGTGGTCATCGGCGCCGCTTTGACGGGAGCGGCAGGCGCCGCTTCACGACTCACACGCTCAGCCCGCTGTTGCGCCACAGTTTGTCTCTGCGGAGTGGGATCTTGATTCTCAGCCCGCAGATCGGCCCGAGTCTTCAAGCAGCCGGTGAACAAGATCATCATGCAAACAAAAAAAGTTGAGCGCGTCATGGAAACGTATCTCCAGATTGGAATTTTTTAAGTCGCGTGGCGTTCTCAGCCTTCTCGGCAAATTGAATAGCCATCTGAAACTGCTTCTTGGCCCGGTCAAAATCGTTGTCTTGATAGGATTTCTGGCCGTTGCGGAAATTCTCTTCGGCCCGATTGTACAGACCTGTCGCAAAGCGCGAGGCATCGGCGTCGGCGGCCGCTTTCATCGCCACACGCGCCAGGGAGTACTCCTCATAGGGCGGCGGGGATGTAACACACCCGCTCACCCCAAAGGTAATGAACAAAAGACTACTGAGCCAGAGGAACGAAGTTCGCACGACGGTTTTTCGCGAAAGCGGCTTCCGAATCGCCGGAGTCTAGCGGCTTTTCTTCACCGTAGCTGATGATGGTTAAACGTTTGGAGTCGATACCGAGGCTGGTCAGATAATTCTTCACAGCTTTGGCACGGCGTTCACCAAGGGCCAAGTTGTATTCCACTGAACCACGGCTATCGCAGTGACCCTCGATCTGCACGGTGGTTTTGCCGTTTTGTTTGATCCACTCGGCATTGTCAGCCAATTGGCGGCGAGCTTCGCTCGACAGAGTGGCTGAGTCGTAGTCGAAACGCACGCTTTGCAAGCCGGCGATTTGCCCGCCATCACTGCCCGTTTGATCAAAACCGATATTGGTACCCGAAACGTTGGGATCCATTTTGCCATCTACGCCTTCGCCAGCCTGGGCGGACGCATCTACTTTCGGCTTCGATTTACAGGAAACGTTCAGCGCTCCGAAGGTGAAGATCAGGGTGATTAAGGTTAAGCGCTTGAGCATGATGCAATCTCCTTATTGAATTTACTTAGAATTTTTGAGTAAACCCGGACTGAAGTCTACGTCTGTCGCTAAGCAACATTCTGATTCTCGGACGGACACTAGCGCCATTGTGCAACCAGTGCGTGCTCAGCCGGCATTCCCTCTTGCACACATCTCCTGTCCAAACACCTGAAGGAGGTTGTTCATGAGAAGTCTAAATCGCGTCACTTTGATGGGAAACTTGGGCCAAGCGCCCGAGCTGTTACAGTCAAAGAACGGCAAATACTACGTGCGCTTAAGGGTCGCCACCTCGCGCTCGCGCCCCAAAGAAGACGGAACTTGGGAGGACCATAGGGATTGGCACTCGGTGTTCGTGTGGGGTAAGTTGGCCGAGATCTGCGCCGAGCACATGCAAAAAGGCTGCGGCGTGTGGGTCGAAGGCCATCTGACCTACTGGAAAGAAGACGGCAACGGCCAAGTATTCAAAAGCACCATCACGGCCGACTCCGTAAATTTCTGGAATCTCAATCGAGGCGCCTCCATGGCGGCGAATCTTGACAATCCGGAAGGCGCACGAAATCATAATGCTGTGGCGCATCCTGCATGATGCGTGAAGAGCTTAAGGGGTTCGCGTTCGCGCGGCCCCTGAACTTAAGAGGGGATGGCGATGGAAAAACTCACTTGGATCAAAGAACTGGTGCTGGCTGAGCAACAGATGGAAGAGGCCGGTGTGGTGGACATGGAAGCCGGATTCGATCCCGCCCGCCAACTGGAAGAAGCCACCGTTGATTTTATCAATGATCTGAAAGCGTCTTTCGTCGAAGCGGCTTCGGCTTTCAACTCGCTCAAAGGTTCGACTCTCGGTCACCTACGCATCTACGGCATTTCAAAAACCAAAGCCGACTTTATGTTATTCCGCAATGGCTACAAACTGATCTTCTCTTTGCGCCAACCGGGTGCCATCACCGTGGCGTACTCAAGTGCGGGTGCGCACTACGTTCCCGGCACCGCCAAAGAAGAAACTGCTCCAGCCGATCACCTACGCGCCACCTGGGGCGCCTTCGGTCAGCTGCAGTGGACCTACAACGATCATCCCATCAATATCGATTATCTGGTTCGTTACTATATGAGCCGCTTCGTGAAGGATTCGGCTCGCTAGAGCAGCGGGAAAAATCCCGGTGCATAGGTCTCTAAAAGAGTGCTGGAGGAAAACGGCTCACAGTTTTCCAAACGGCCCAAACTTTGACCGCGGGCTGTCCACTCGCGGCGCGCCTCACCGGTTCCGTGCAGATTGCGGCCGCCCAATCTTTCCATTTTTAAGCGGGTGCGATTTTCGGCCAGCACATCGTCCCCAATCAAATAGGCACGCTCAGGAATTTCATCGGCCACCATCTGAGTGAAATGTCCGAGTTCGACGGCCGCCGCACGCTGTGCGGACGAGAGAGGGTTCTTGCGCACGAAGATGGCACGGATGTTGTCGACTTCAGCTCCGAGGCCGAGGCCACCGACGTGAGAGTGAATGCCGCGACCAAGAATGCGAGGCGAATCATGGTTCACAGCCCGTTAAGTCACCGGAAGTCAGTCCAAGACTCAACCAGGTCGAACGTTGCACGCCGGAACCGTGCTCCCATTCCGTTTTTTTCGGCTGCACGCCCCGTCCTAAACTACGCAAGTCCATCACATCGTCGCCAAATCCATAGGCAAGGTCCGGCGCCTTTTGGGCGACAGATTTGCGAACGTCTCCATTTTTGACCGCATAGTGGAGATACACACCGGCGAGGCAATCGGCCTGCATCTCTACTCTTGGTACGAGAGCTATCATCTCTGACCGAGTGTAATGATTTCCGCTGAAAAGATGCGGACGACGGTTGAACTGAACATGATGACCTAGCTCATGAGCTAAAACATAATTTAAAAGTGCTAGATCGGGAGGACCGAACATCTCGATCCATTCTGACGTAAAGTACGCCAAATCGATGTACACCGTGGTATCCAGGCCACAATAAATCGGCCCCAGATTCCTCAAAGCACCGCAGGCACTGTCAACTACACCACTGTGAAGAACCAACCTCGCGGGCTCATAGGGCCAGCCGCGCTCTATGAACTCGGTCCGCCAGTATTCTTGGATACGAGCGAAGGCCGCTTCAACGCGTCCGTCCGTAAAGGCATTTCTGGGGGGCAGCAAAAGATCTTGGCAATACTGGAACAGATCGGCCTGGGCCGGGACGGCAGTCAGCAAAATCAGGGCTGCGACAAGGCGGGCGGCCCAGGGTGGAAACTTTGTGCTCATGAGTGGCTGAGCACAAGAGCAATTTGAGTGCCGTGGTTAGGGGGCACAGAGTGTGAAAAAAGCCTTCACCGCCTCGGTCGATCCAAGGCAGTGTGAAGGCTCTTTACACAGGAAAGAAAGTTTTACTTCTCGATACGAGGGAACACGACCCGCTTCACTTCAGCCGAGTCGCCACGAATAGGCGAACCAAAGCGGCTGACGGGGGGCGCCGGAGCTTCCACTTTCTTAACGGTGGGCTGCGAGTTCATCAGCGACTTTAACTCGCTCGGGCGGATCGGTTGATTGTCCAGACCGCTGGCATCTTGGAACGCCGTCGCCGCAAAGGTCTGCGCCGGGCGCGCCGGAGATGGCGCTATGGTGGAGTTTTGTTGCTGAGCGCGCAATAGCTCTTCCGCAGTGGCCACCAGTTTTTCTTTCAGAGTCTGCGCGGTTGCCCGCATCGACATCACGGCAGGTTGCATGGTCTGCATCGAGCTCGCCATAGTGGCGCGCAAGTGTTCGGCCACTTTGGAGTCCATCAAGGTTTGATTGGCTTCAATCTCTTGCTGCTTCACGGTTTCGATCGCCTGTTTGAAGTCCTGACCGATCTTAGCCATCTGATTCAAATCGGGCTGCGGTTTTTCAAGATTGCCGACAAAGTCGATGTCAGTCAGGCTGAACTCGCCCGCACCTTCATCGCGTTCAAGACCGCGGCTGGCCCACTCGGGCAAACGGTCTTCGTCAAACATCAGTTGCTCACGATTGAACTTGGCGATCAACTCCACTTGTTCGCGCGGCAAAGCCACTTGCGCGGAGATCTCGTCCACGCTTAAACCCGAATGCGCCATGCGCGCGGCGCGCACGTACTCCACTTTTTGTTGGCGTTCAACAATCTCTTGATGCGGGATTTTATCTTGGAAAATTTCGGCCACTTCCAAACTCTTGTTCATCGAGTGGTCGATCTTCATGATCTGCTGCTCAGCCTCAAGCACCTTGTTCTGTAAGCTGCGCGTCTTCTGATCGAGCAACGCCGTCAGTTGCTTCACTTGATTGTCGGTGCGGTCAGAAAGGTCTTCGAGCACAGTGATCTTGGTTTGCAGCAGCTGTAAACCGCGGCTCAAACGCGGATCGTCCTGCGGCGGACGCTTGAGGCGCAGCCATAACGCGAAAACTCCGGCAAATAGAATCAGATTAAATACGATCTGTAGCAAAGCCCAGACGGACACGCGGCGCCTCCCCGTTTATAACAGTCTAAGGCGCAGGAAACCGGCTTCACAAGTTGGACGCGGCTTTCCTCTAGTCTAGGCTGTCGGTGAATAAACGAATTCTCTTCACCGCTTCGTTGAGATCGCGTTCATGAACCGCGAAGCTCAAACGCAAATATCCGTCCAGGCCGCTCTCAGCGCCAGGGACGACGGCGACGTATTGGCTCTCCAGCAGCGCCGAAGCAAAGTCATTGGAGGTTTTCAACTCGCGACCATGCCATCTGCGACCAAGCAACTCGCGGATATCGGCCCACACGTAGAACGCACCTTGCGGTAGCCCCGACCTCCAGCCAGGAACATTGTTCAGCGCTTCGACAAAAAGATTGCGCCTTTCGCGCAGCAACTCGACCCCACGCAAGACCTCGGCGTCACACGCCTGAAGTCCAGTGAGGGCGGCCGTTTGCGTGAAGGGGCTGGCGCAGCTGACGGTTTGCGATTGGTAATTCGACATGGCTTTGATCAAGCTCTCGTTACCGAGCGCCCAAGCAATACGCCAACCAGTCATCGAATAGGTTTTCGAAGCGCCATTCACAACAAGGACGCGATCTTTGAGATCGGGAGCCACGTGCAAAATGTGCGGCGCCACTTTCTCGCCTTCAAACACCAGCTGATTGTAAATGTCGTCGCTGATCACCACGATCTGCGGATGACGGCGCAAGAAGGACACGATGCCCTCAATCTCAGCGCGGGTGTACATTTGACCGGTGGGATTGTTGGGTGAATTCAAAAGCAGAACTTTTGTTTTCGGCGTCACTTTCTTTTCAAGGTGCACGCCTTGGGCTTTGAAACCACTGAGCTCGTCTGACTGCACGATCACCGGCACGCCATCGACCAGCTCAACCATGGTGGGATAGCTGACCCAGTAGGGCGCAGGGATCAAAACCTCATCACCCGGATCAACGAGCATCTGCAAAGCCGCGTACAGGATAAATTTCGCACCGGCGCTGACCGTGACTTCGTTAGGTGTATAGTCGACGCCAAGAAGCTCTTTGGTTCTGTGCGCGACCGCCGTGCGCAGTTGCGGACTTCCATTTGACGGTCCATATTTGGTTTGACCGGCTTGAATGGCTTGGCAACCGGCATCTTTGATGGCTGCGAACGTGTCCCAATCAGGCTCCCCTACCGAGAGCGAAATGACTGAGTGGCCTTGCGCCGCCAGCTCTTTGGCTTTGGCCGCGATGGCAAGGGTGGGAGACGGTTTCAAACTGAGAGCTTTTTTTGACAGCACTTATCTTCCTTTAACTTGAATGCGCCCGGCGAGAGCGCTGATAACATTGGTCGGTACCAGGTTGGATAGATCACCGCCATGATGGGCGACCTCCTTCACCATGGTGGAGGCGACAAAACTGTATTCGGGACGTGTGAAGACGATCATGGTTTCGACGTGCGAGTTGAGCTTTCTGTTCATCGCACTCATCGCGTATTCAGATTCGAAGTCCGAGACCGCGCGCAAGCCACGCACGATCACCTGAGCGCCGGCGGCGGCGGCGTAGTCGACAATCAGACCATCACATTTGTCGATGCGCACGTTGGGCAGACTGCCCAAATTCTGCTGGATCAACTGCACCCGCTCCTCCAAAGAGAACAGGTACTGTTTGCGCTGAGAGTTGGCGACCACCACCACGAGCTCGGAAAACAGCGGTTGAATACGGCGGATGATGTCCAAGTGCCCCAGTGTGATGGGATCGAAACTGCCAGGATAAATCGCCTTAACCATGGGTGTCCTTCAGGAAAGCTAAGGACTTAGCACCCCCTTGCCGCGCGGGTCAAACTTCAGGGTCCGTGAAGAAAGGAAAATGCTGCATAAGTGTTCCGCATACTTCAAGTGCGCCCCGGGTGATGGACCTTCCTATACTCCTTTCAGGAGTTTGCAGGGAAACACCGCGGCCGCCCGCCTGCATCGTTATGGCACCTGAGTTTGCAAAACCTCGCTACCCGTGCCGTATTGGCACCTAAACTGCTTTGAGGAGCTCCATATCACTTGGAGGATAGAGTGAAGCGTTGGTTCGGTTGGCAGCCGTTCGTGTTGGTTTTGTCTGTCTTGATCACATTGTCCGCGACCGCGAAAAACGACGACCCTGAAAAAGGTTGGACCGAAACACGCACGGATTTCAGCCTGATCTTCCACTACATTCAGAAAATGTACCCCTGCCATCAGTCTGAAAAAAACTACTTAGGTTGTATCGAGCTTATCAATTCGTTGGGTCAGGATGCCGACCCGCGCATTGCCCTGATGCCAAGAAAACAGCCCGAGCTCCTTCCAGAATTGAGAGTAAAAACTCTGCAGGAATTTGGTGCTTTTGATCTTGTAGAGGTCGTAACTGCAGCCCCCATGGCTCCGACGATCCGACGCAAAGTAGAAATCATACGCATCAGTCGCCAACTCTTGAAGGAAGCGGCCAGCGCCAATTTCAAAGCCAATCAAAAAAGCATCAAGAACGGCGAGTTCTCCGCGGATATGGTCGATATCACTTTCGTAACCTTCGCCTATGACGTTTTGCAAACACGCAGCGATACGATCTCAGAACAACGATCCATTGGTGACGCCGTCAACGCTATGATCGGTGTACACGATGGCCACGGAAGACTGGCTCCGCAAAATTATTTGCGAGCGCGCACCGCCAATTCCGACGTTACTTTTTTTGGTGTTGGTGTCGAATTTAAGGCGATCGAGAAAAGCGTAGTCATTCATAAAGTCATGCCCGGTTCAGCCGCCGAGACGGCCGGCCTTAAGACTCAGGATGTTGTTTTGCAAATCGACGGCAAGCCTGTCGAAGAGGATCTAGATCGGGTAATCCAACGAGTTCGCGGACGTGAAGGTAGCGGCGTTACGCTGCAGATTCGCCGCGGCGAACAGACGTTCGAGTACCTCGTGACTCGAGCGCCGATAGAAATAAAAAATCTGACCCACAATGTACTGCATGACATGGGCAAGGACCTGCTGCACGTCAAACTGGCTGAAAGTTTCGATGACCGCTCCTGCGCCTCCGTTCGCGAGGCCATTCGCGATGCAAAAGGTGAGAACATCCGCGGGATTATCTTCGACTTGCGCGGCAACACTGGCGGCTTACTGGATGAAGCGGTTTGCATCGGGGGATTGTTCGTGGGTCCCATGAAAATCGTGGGGGAACGCCGAGTGAGCAATGGCGTGACCTCCACCTCTCCCATTAAGTTCACCGTAAGCAAAGAGAAGAAAATAACCGAGCTACCCATGGTTCTTCTTATCAACGAAAGTTCGGCCAGCGCGTCGGAGATCGTGGCGGGCGCTCTGCAAGACTACCTTCGCGCGTATCTGGTCGGCACCACCACTTTCGGTAAAGCCACTACGCAATCAGTCCTGCAGGATTTGAATCAAGAGGATTTGGTGCGCATTGAAACCGTGGCTCGCTTTTATCAACCGAGCGGTCGCACCAATCAGATTGTAGGTATCCAACCAGACTTCGAAGTCTTCGCTACCCCCAACGCCACTGAGGAAGAGAAGTTTGCCGCCCGTGAAGGCGATATCTATCCCACCGCTTTGCCGCCTGAAGGTGCGCCCTGGGTTCAATCCCGTGCCACGGAAGTCGCACGTTTGAACAAAGTCTGCCTGACCGGCAAGGCCGAAGCGAAGTATGCGCTCGATCCGGAAAACGCTGACTATCAGTTGCTGAAAGCGCAAGAGCTGTTGGCCTGCGACAATCTGCACATCGGAAAAGGCAAAACCGCAGGAAACTAAGCCGGCGCAAAAAAGTTCAAATGCTTGTCACCAAAGGTGCGTTGATCAAAGCGCACCAAAGTGCCGTAATTTTCCAGCACTGTCTCTTGGGCGCTGGCTTCAATCACCACCCAGGTATCAGCCCCCAACAGACGACTGGAGGCGATCGCCTTGCCCAAATCGTCGGCTAAGGCTTGCGTGAACGGCGGGTCCGCGATCACCAGATCATAGGGCTCGCCGCTATACTCTTTGATGTATTTAAATGCATCGATAGGAAAAACTTTGAAACCTTCGTTGATCTTGAGCTTGCTCAGATTCTCTTTGATAATGCCCAAACTCTTGCGATGGTTTTCAACCAGGTCCACCCAAGCCGCGCCACGCGACATACATTCGATGGCCAAATTGCCCGTGCCCGAAAACAAATCCAGCACGCGAGCGTCTTCCACCCGCCCCATCAATTTATTGAACAAGGTCTCTTTTACCCGATCCGTGGTGGGCCGAATGTTGTCGGCCTTGAAGTCGACCAGGTGATGGCCGCGATATTTACCTGAGATAACCCGCATGGGCTACTTTTGCCCGATAGCGGATAGAAACGACAAGATGTTTTTACGTTGCTCTTCAGTCAGCGACTCGAAATGCAGTTCCGCCATGCGGTCAACGACCTTGGCCTTGGGGTCAACGCTACGATCGTAGGTCTTAATCACCCGCACTTCGCCGCCGACCAGGGTTTGCAATACGGGAAGTTCAAACGAGGTGGTGTAGTACTCGCCCACGTGCACGATACCCGGCCCTTTAAGGCGCGCCAGAAATCCTGCGGTGGTCAGCAAAATCACTTCAATCGGCTTCTTGGCGCCGTTCAAATCCAAGGCGGTCTCAATGGGGTAGGCTTTCACTTTCTTAATTACCGTTTGTGGTTTACCCGCGGACAAGATCCTCTCCCAGTTGAGCAATCGCAAAGACATCTTCGAAAGGTTTGGGAATAAATAAATCCGCACCCAACGATTTGGCTTTTTCTAAATCATACTCTCCAGTAAAGGCACTCATCAACACGACCTTGGCAGTAGCGCGACTGTTTGCGCCTAAGGTCTTCAGCAAATCCGGACCGGAGAGACGGGGCATCAACACGTCCAGGTAGACCAAATCCGGTTGAAACAACGGCCAACGCTCGAACGCCTGCTTGCCGTCCTCGGCTTCTTCCACTTGGTGGCCGCGTTTTTCCATAGCGCGTTTCAATGATAGGCGCACCAGCGCTTCATCGTCGACCACCAACACCTTCATAATTTGATCTCAAGCGGTAAACGCACGCGAAATACCGAACCATGCCCATCTTCGCTCTCCAGCTCAAGCTCGCCGCCAAATTGTCTGACAAAATCACGGCTGAGGCTCAGGCCAAGACCCGTGCCCTCGCCCTCCGCCTTCGTGGTAAAAAATGGTTCGAAGATACGATCTTTGAGATCTTCAGCCACACCAGGTCCGGTGTCTTTCACTTCGAGAATAGCCCATGGCGGACTAATGCGCGTGTGCACGCCGATCTCACCTTGTTCTTTCATTGCCTGGCAGGCGTTGTTCACCAAGTTGAAGATCACCTGCTGCATCAGATGGGGCTCCACCTTCACCGGCAACTCTCCGTCGGAGAGTTGGATATCGCTGCGAAACTTTCCGGTCGCGGATTTCAAAAACGGCAAAGTACGACGAGCGATCTCGTTGAGATCCATGATCTCGATTTTGTGCTCCAGACCGCCCCTAGAGAAATCCAAAAGATTGTTGATGATGCCCTGACAGCGAGCGGAGGCGCGTTCAACCTCTTGCAGATCTTTATTTACCTGACTTTCGCTCGCCGTTTCCGTGAGCAAAACTTGCGAAAGTGAACGAATACCGGTGAGCGGATTGTTGAGCTCGTGGGCGATATGGCCCGCCAGCTGTCCGATAGCCGACATTTTTTCGACCTGCACCGCTTGGCTCTTGAGCTGACGCGAACGCGTTTCATCGCGCAGGTAAACCACCCATGACAACGGCGGCGCGCTTTCATTCATGCGAATCGGGTATTTTTCGATCGTGTACAGACGCGCGCCTGAGCGAATGTGCTGGTTCTTGCTGTGCAAAACAGCGCGGAAATCCTCCCGCCAATGCGAATTGCTGCGGAGAACGCGGCCATCGTGATCCAAAATGGCGATGGGTTCTGAGAGTTCATCGAAGGTCATCTCCCAATCGCGCGACGTGCTCTTGAGCTCTTGTTCAAGCACCAGGCGATCCAAAGCCCAGCTGACCGGCTGCAGTTTTTCTGAAAGGCTATCGACCAGCGGCTCGAGCTCTCGCGTTTGCATATTGTGCTCAAACAGCAAGAGCGGTGAGCGCGACGGATCCTTTTGATGGCGCACAGTGATCAGCGGAAAGCGCAGAACTTTGGCGAACGGGCGCCCCATGGCGTTGGCCAAGAACTGGCTGTCTTCAGCCTCGTTCACACGGATACGCGCAGAGACAGCCCAGCGCCCACGCACCCGCGTGCGAATGGTTTGCGAAGCGCGAATGTAGTAGAGATCGCCAAAATCTTCGCCCCGGGGGACGTACAGAAGCGGTGCCTCAAGCGAATGATATTCTTTCACTTGCCGGCGCACCAGTGGCAGCAGATCCGAAATATCGAAGAGTTGCGCCAGCTCTTTGATAAAGCCAATAATCTCGCGCATGCGCGAGATATTTTTCTGACTGGCCTTGCGCGAATCCGCGTCGTGTAAGGTGCGCTCTTTCACCGTCTGCTCAAGGCCCCGGTTGAGCTCTTCGATCTGACGGTTTTGAAAGCGCATCATCTGCATCAGCTCGCCGTGGCGCTCACGCTCAGTCTGGCGCGCCAATGCCACCTGCACCACTTTGCTGACTTCAGACGTATCTTGATTGCTGTCGAGGAAAAGCGCGCCTTTGAGCGTGGCCAACGCGCGCTTTAGATTTTGCGCCGTCCAACCGTCATCGACCAGAATGTAAGCTTTCGAAGGTGAGAATTCCTCTTTACGAAACTCGGTCAGTTGTTTACGCGGAATCAGCACCACACTGGCCTGTGGCAAAAAGTATTCGGCCGCCTGAAAGACGCAACCGAGCTGGCTGAATGTGTGCAAACGTGTCCACCACGCGGGTACCGGCTCGCGAGTGAGCAGCTGAACGGTCTTCTTTTCCACGTTTTTTAGAATACCACGTCCGGGCCGATTGTCTCGTTCCGACTTGCAAAGCGGCGCAAGGCAGGAGTGAGTTCATACTCGAAGACATCGGCCAAACGAATGAAATCCCGCCGAGCCAGCGTCTCTTCAATCTCCGTTAAGACCGAAGACCAGGAGACTTCCGCGACGTTCGTCGAGTGGCGCGCCAGTTCATGCAAGAGAGAAATCAAACGCTGGAACTGAGGCTCGATGCCAAAGAAGTCATATTCCCGTAGTTCGGGTACACAAGCTTCGGCCAAACCAATGGCCTTGATCGCGCTTTCGTGCGGCGGGGATTCTTCACGGTAAACTGCCGTTATCCAAAGCAATTCCTCAAACAGACGGCGCGTGGCCACAAGAGTGGCCTCCGCCACATCCGGGCCTAAACGCAAGCGCTGGGTTTGAAACCACTGCACCACAGGCTCAACATTTGGACACAAGCGCGGAATTTCGCTGAGCATCTGATCGACCGTGCTAAGAACTTGAGGGCCTGCACCCGAGACATCCCAATTGGCGATGTGCTGCAGAGCCAATTCAGCCAGCTCGAACAGCCGTTGAAAGGCCAAGCGATCCGCACCACTCACCGCCTTCGGATAAGGCGTACCCGTGTAGAGCGCTTGGATTAGATCCCATGCGAAGTCATCACTTTCAATCGCGTGCGCACGCGGAGCTTGGCTGCGCGTCTCACGCACATAGCACGGCCCCTGGGGACCTTGACCGCAAAGCATGGCGCGGATTTCTTCGCTCACTCGCGCGGCGGGAATTTCGCTCATTTGTGGGGCATATAAAATGCGACTACCCGCAGTGAGCGGACCGGTCTCATAAAAGTTCACCGTACTGCAAGAGAGATTCAGCACCGGCGTTCCTGTCAAAGCCGCCATGTGCACAGGAGCGCTGTCCGCTCCGATCAAAAGGCGCGCACAAGAGAGCTGCTTCATGACGTCATCCAACTGCGTCTTACCGACCTGATTGTTGAGCTCCGGCAAGCTTTGCGTCACCGTCGTGGCCAGGCCAACCTCATCTTGGCTTCCGATCAAAGTGATTTGCCCCTCAAATTCCGATCGCAGGTTCCGTAGAGCTTCGATCCAAAGTTCGGCCGGATAAGATTTTTCGACCTGGCTGGCGCCGAGGTGAATGAGAATGCTGTCGCCACGCGGAGCACTTGCAGCAGGCGCAAAGTCACTGTCCTGCAATTCGACCTCGGCAACTGCGGCAAAGACCTCGGTGAGATGATAGCGATTGGCGCGACCGATACCCACCTGCGCGTAGAAATAAGCGCTGGTGTCGTCGGGAATCGCGAAAAATCCGTCGCTGTGGCGGGTGTAGCCGCGCACCTGTGTGTTCTCCCCACTCAACGTATCCGTCAGATAGCTGGAGAACGGTGAGTAACTCAGATTTATAATCCGATCAAAACACGGCAGCGCTTCAGTGAAAGCCGTGAGCCGAGCCAAGGCGGCCGTATCGTCGGCGTTTTCAAAAATCGGCGCCAAGATTTCCGCGGTCGGTAGTTCATGCACCTGCACGAACGACAGACCGGTCAGCGCGGCCCGAAAGCGCGCGCGAACGAGCACGTGAATCTCCGCGCCCGGGTGGTGGCGCTGAAGCGCGCGCAAGCACGGCCAGGTTTGGTAGATATCACCGAATCGTGCGAGTTGCAGAACGAGTATTCGCATTGGTCAGTTGCTCCCGAATCATTTCGTGCAAAAGTTTTAACTGCTTGGCGTCCTTGCCGTAACCGCGGGTGCTTAAAATCTTCTGCACCGAAGTTTCCAAACGTTGCAAGGCGGCCTTTAACTGCTCTTCATGACTCATGTGGACTCCATTAGTCGTGTCTTCAAGGAACGAATCAGTTTCACTTTGATTTCAGCTTGCCGGGCGTCTTCTTCCATCTGCGTCTGCTGATGACGAATCTGACTCAAGTCGAACGCTCGGCCCGCCTGCTCGCGTGCAAAACGCGAAAGGGCTCGTGCCGCCGTGTCGTGACGGCGACCAGTCTCTTCTTCCATAAAATCCAAGTGCGTGAGCAAAGGAGCGCGACTTGAACCAGGCAAAAGCCGCTCAATCTCGTTTTCAAGGCGCACGGTTTCGCTACCGAACTCCACCAGAGGACGTTTGAATTCTTGATTGAGCAGGAACTTCCATGTGCAACGTTCTACAATCGCCTCCACCGTACGCAGCGGATGACCCACGGCCATATCGGCGGCAAACCAAAAACCTGTTTCCAGATGACGAGTGCGCAGATAGGTCACCTGGCCGTTGGCTCTGGACTGTTCGTTAAGCGTCTTCCAATCGGCATGAGCCAAAGCTTGCGCCGCGAGCGCCACCGTTTCAGGACGCAAAGTTTCCGCACACGCATGTGTGGGCTGCGAACAAGCTCCACTATGTGGACACGGAGCGCAGGCCAGCTTGCCTTGCAGAATCAAACTGTCGGGTTTGTAAATGCCGGTGCGCAAGAAGTCACTTGAACCCAGGCTCAACTCCAAGACACGAATGCTCGACGCATTGGCCAGATGCTTAATGCTGGTGTCACCACTGACCAAAACATCCGAGCGCTGTAACAAAGCTAGAGCACCATCTAGAGAAAGGATCGCCACATGTGCGCCAGTTTCTCGCGCCACCTCGCGAACACGGGCCTCTTCCTGTGGAGAACCAAGGAGCACGACCTGCCATGCCGGCTCTTGCGCTTTAAAGCGTTGGATAAACTCAATCCAGGCACTCCGACCCCAATTTTTCTTATCGTCAGAGGTAAACAGCTGCGCCACAAGCGTGGGTTTGCGCGCCAGATTCAAGGCCTTCACTTCATTCTGACCCGCAAAGGTGGGTGTAAGTGGCCAAGATTTGTATTGCACTTCGCAGGCTTGCAGAAAAATGTCTGTGTAATTAAAAATATCTTCGCTCTTGATCTGCGCGCGACGATCTAAGTAACGAAACCAGGGGGAATGAAACAGGGCTCGGCCGCGCACATCAAAGGCCAATCCCAGTTTGCCTTGCGATTGCAAATAGCCGCAGATCCAACCGGAAAACTGGGTCTGCGTAAGATTGATGATAAGATCGTAGTTTTCCAGGTTCACCACATCTAATTGCTCTTTAAGAACAGCGAACGAAGTCAGCATCGGAATTTCGGCGCGACCTAAGCCGCTTTGCAGCTCATCGCGATCCAGCGTCCACCACTTCGTCACCAACGGTAGCATTGGCTCGAGCTGACGCACGGGTTTATGCGTGAGCACATCGATGCGAGCTTTAGGAAAGCGATGCGATAGGCCGCTCAACACCGGCGTCACCTGAATAAAATCCCCTAAGCGCAGTAGGCTAACGACAAGGATCTTCATTTCACCAGCTCCCGCAAGGCCTTAATTAACATGCGTTCGCGCTCTTCGGAGTTCTGCACCAGTTCGGTTTGCTCCAGATCATAGATAGTTAGGGCCGTATGACCATCGACTCGCGGCGTGGAATCGAGCATCTGCCCCTCTTTAAGTTTCCACTGCCAAGTGAGCGATCCCCAATCACGACCGTTCAACTGAGCGGCGCAATCGGCGAACAGATCTTTGCGATCGGCTTGAGATGGCGGATGGGCCAGCACCACGAAGCTTTGCTTCACCCCCTCACGCACACTGACCGCAGCTCGCAAGCTACGGCTATTCGACACACACTCAACACGCACTCGATTTTTGGGAAACGTATGAATAGCGGCCACCGCTTCAATCAAAGCGGCGTCAGGCTCGATCACCACGAGGTGGGCCGAGGTGGCCGAAAGCAGAACGTTCACGTGATAACCACTGCCCAGACCTAAAACAAAAACCGTTTTCACTTTATCTAAAAAGGCGCGGCGGCGGGCGAGCCAAGCAATGGCTTCGGCCACCGGGTCACTGCCCGAGGCCAAGAGGCGGCCGGCGCGGCGAATGACCTTATGCCCTTTGTCGCCCGTTATCGTCTCGATCAAACGACAGCTCGCATCTCTGCCATGAGTGCGGCCGCACTGGCATTACCTGGATTCACGGCCAAGAGGCGCTCCAACTCCAGTTTTGCAATAAAACGATCGCCACGGCGGAAGCTTAGCCAAGCAAAGGCCAAGCTGAACTTCTCGCTCCAACCGCCCTCCACCAGAAAGTCACGCAACAGTTCGAGTACACGAAATTCCCGACTATCGCTGATACCCCAATCCAGCGCTAACGTGAGCGCGGTTTCGTTCAATGGATTGTATTCAAGAGCGGCTTCGATATTTCCCCATGCCAACTCGGCATCGCCCTTCATGCGGTGGCCGATGGCCAACCCAACCCAAGCCTTGTCGTTGCTGCGGTTTAGCCCCAAGGCAAAGCGGAATTTTTCAATCGCCTCGTCCCAGTTCTGGCGTTGCACAGCCAAAGTTCCCAAATTGACGTAAAGAATATCGGAGTCTGGCTGTAAGCGATGAGCCTTGTTGTAACTGTCTTCGGCTGAATCCAAGTCGCCGCGACGAACAAAAATATTGCCCAGAGTTTTAAAAACATCGAACAGTGCGGGAGCTTCGCCTGGTGCGATCATCACCGCCTGCTGCAAGTGTTCCAACGCATCTTCGATGAGATCGGCTTGATACTCGGCCTGTCCCAAAGCGTTCATGGTCTCAAAGCGATAGTCGATGTCGACGACATTGCGTAAGATGCGCACGGCCTCATCATGGCGGCCATCCGCCACCAACCGACGCGCCAACTCAAGCGCGATCAAACTGTCATTGGGTGTGATCTGCAAAATGCAAAGCAGGTCTCCCAAGTCGAGGTGTACGTCCTTAGTTTTAGTCTGTAATGCCGACGAAGTGACAGTCGAGCCGAGTTCGCTCGACGTGTGTCTTAGGATCTCCACGGTTGCCTCCCAGGAGTCTGTTCAGCAACCGCGATGCCAAAAATGAAGAGTCAATAGATCGGAGTTAGACGGAAGAATCTTGCCTTAAGGAGGGACGGAAACGCCGGTCCAGCGTCAACCAACCGTCAGGCTTTTTCGTCTAGTTTGTTGGCAACGTCGCCAGTTTTGTAAGCACCGACGGCTTTCTTCGCCGACTGCACCGTACGCAATTCTTTAATAATGTTCGATTTTGCCTGTTCGATCAGAGATAGGATTTGTAGATCCTGCGCCAAGATGCGTGTGACTAGATCGTCCTTCTGATTCATGGCCTTGATCATATCTTGTTTGTTCTGATCCGAAACCGAAACGCCGTCCTGCGCCACCGAAGCCGCTTCAATTAGGCGGTCGATGCAGCGGATGAGATCCAGAATGGTTTCGCGCGATTGGTAGAACACTTCCAGACCATCGAAGTTGCCTTCGCTGAAATTCATCAACTCGGCTTCATTCATCTGATGAAACTTCTGTAGATGGTAGTTCTTATCGTTGAGCAAGTTGATGATGGTATCCATACGTTCGGCCCTCCATGACCTATTTGTTGGCGTTCTCTTCCCGTTTTAATTTCTCGATCGCTTCCACCCATCCTGAGTAAAGCGTCTCTAAAATCTTCAATGCGTCTTCAAGGGGCTTCTTCTGGCCCGTGGCGTTTGACTTGGTCAGCTGTTCGCTGATGAACATATACAGCTGCTCGAGGTTTTTAGCCACGTCACCGCCCGCTTCGTGGTTCAACGTGTTGTTCAATTCGATGATAATGTCGAAAGCGCGGCCGATATTCACGCCGCGATCGGCGATGTTCTTATTGTCGATCGCAATGATGGCTTGTTTGATGAAGCGGATCGCGCCCTCATACAACATGAGCAACAGCTTCTCTCTCGAGGCTGATTGCACACTGGTTTGTTTGTACTTCTGATACGCGTTCTTCATACTGTCTCAATCGGTTACATTAACGTTAAACTTTAACCCTGTGGTGCGCCCATTTGCATCGCGCCCACCTGGCCCATCTGTCCTTTTAGCTTGCTCATCGTCTCTTCTAACTTCGCGAATTTGTTACGTAGCGAGTCTTCCTTCTTGGCCAATTGCCGTTCTTTATTCGCCACCTGGTCATTCATCTGGCCGATACGATCTTGCAGAGCGCGTTTACGAATCGCCACCGGACCGAAGGCTGAGTTGAGCATCGTGTTGATTTCCCGTTTCAACGTCGGAATAAAACCCGTGGCAAATCCGTCGCCGGCCAAAAAACGCTGCACAGCCGAGGGATTCTTCGCCAACGTGTCGTTGAATTTCTTCTCATCGTATTCGAGCGTACCGTTGCGGTTGAACGCGATCCCCAGCTGATTCAAACGATTGATTTCGCCAAATCCCATCTGCGGGTTCTGGATAAGCCCACGCAGGCGGTTCTCGATACTACGAAGCAAACTGTCACCGCCCAAAGTGCTGGACGTGTCAGAGTCTTTGTTCATCGTGTTCTGCTGCTGGATAAACGACAACACCGCGTTGACGCCGTCGACAAACGTTTTGATCTTTCCTGTAACGACCTCTTTGTCCTCTTTGACACTGACGTTAACCGTGCGGCCGGGGTTGGCTTGCTTGAGCTCCAAGGTCACGCCGGGAATCACATCCTTCACGGTGTTGTCGCCCACTTCAAACTCAAAGCCATCCACTTTTACGCGGCCGTTTTTGGCTTCGCGCTCTTCATCGAAATAAATGTCCTGATCGCCGTCCAAGAAATAAAGCGTCGGATACGTCACCTGGTGTTCGTTACCGACGTTGTCTCCGGTAATCATCAGCTTGTAAGGATTGTCAGGATCGCTGCGGTCATTCAAAACCGTCGCTTTGACGCCAATGCCGCTGCGATTAATGGCGTTCGATACGCCTTCGAGCGTGTTGTTGGCACCGTTGATATAAATCTCTTTGCCGCCGTCAGGCGTATCGAAGCGAAAGTAACCAACGCCGATTTGTGTTTTGTCCTTGTCGGGAAACCCGTTGGTGATGGCGGCGGCCTTTTGCGCCAGGTCCACGACCTCAATGTTCCAATTGCCGTTGACTGCACTGTTCGGATCCACCACACCACTAACCACGTTGACGTCACCGGAATTGAGTTTCATGTCGGTGAAACCTTTGGTACTGGCTAAGGCGCCGATGGTGCCGGTAATGCCATTGAGTTTGGTTTCAAGATCCTGCACCAGCTTGAGGCGATTTTCTTGTTTACCTTTGTTTCTCTCGATCGTTTTAATAGGAATGCGCTCAGCTTCCATCAGCTGATCAACGATATTGGGTGGCAGTCCACTGCCTAATCCGCCCAAGGATATTCCCACGAGAAATGCCTCCTACAGTTTCTATTTTCCCGTGGGAGTCTACGATTCCGTGAGTCAATAAAATGACTTACATCGCTTTGTCTAGAATCTTACCCGTCTGGCGATCTTTGTCGCGGGTGGCGGACCACAGCTGCGCTTCAGACAGCCGGCGCACGATTTTACCTGTTGGATCGATGATAAGGACGATGCGAACATCGCTTTCGACTTCGACTTTGATAGAGAGGTTGTTGGCTTTAAGTCCTGGCATTTCGCCCAAGGCCTTAATGCAATCGTCAAATTCCTGTTGGCCCAAATGCCGCTTCAACTCAGGTTCGGCCTGTTCGCGACGGCCATTGCCGTCCCGATCACCCGTATTCTGAGTACGTGCGCCTTCGACTCTTTGCTTAGAGTCCAAGCCGCTCACCGGTGTGAAGTTGTTCAGTCCTTTGATATTCATCCATCTTACGCTTCGACGGATTTGTTTAGAAACGTTACGGTCCTGGATGAAATCGAGACTTTGGGGGCGCTAAAACTCGTTCATCGTCAACTGGCGGCCACCTAAGCGGCGAAAGCCTTTGCGCGAAATCGTCGCTTCGGAATCATCGTAACCCATCACCAGTTGGTGGATGGGTCCACGACAAGGATTTTTCACCAAGCGCTCGGCTGGCGCGAGCACGATCGTGTTCAAGTGGCGAGGTAGAATCGTATCGATGATCACGCCGATGCGATCCACCAAGTGGTACTTATGCATCTTCTCACCAGTTTTGCACTGCACACCCATATACACATCGGTCAACGACTGACTCCATGCCGGCGACACGGCCGTGCTCGGCTGCGAAATCACATCCCCCTCCAGCCGCACCGTAAGATCATCCGCGGAACGACTGACATTCATGTGGATGGAGCAAAAGGCGTTCAGATCAGGGCAGTCATTGAATGAAAAACGCACACGGTCAGAATCCAAGCGCTCGCTGGAACCTGAGTTCTCGGCCTTACGAGCGATGCCATCAGAACTGAACTCTAGATAGTTCACACCCACGTTTTGAAAGAACGGCGGATATTTGTATTTGTCCAAAACCGTGTAAGGAACCACCGCTCCATCGCGCACCGGAACCGGCTGTCCCAGCTGAATCTCGCCGCTACGGATGCCGTTATGCAAAGTGTCTGGCAGACCACGCTTCAGTAGCCACGTGCGCATGTGGTTTTCCTGCGGACGCGCCTTGTAACGGAATGCCAAGATATAGCCGTCCGGTTCCCCGCCTGCCAATGCTCGTGGGAAGCGTTTTTGCGTGTCCTTATAAACTGACGTTATTGATCTTTGAAAATGAAAGTTCACGAGAAACAGGCGCTCACGCAATTTTTCCCAGGGCCAACCCGTATGAGAAGCCATTTCGAGCGACGCCTGCTCCAGTCCCGCCACCACCGGTGGAGTGTCCTTACCATAAGCGTCGTTGAAACGAACGTCGAAGGTCATGAAGCCTAAAAACGGTATGGCGGCGGCGGCAGACCAGAGCGGCGCGCGCGGCCACAACCACTGCACAGCAAACAACGCTGCGAATGCCGCCATTACCCATTGAAAATCTACCGACTCGAGGGGCAGTATGCGCTGAGACTTGGTACTGACAAACGCAATTAGAATCGCGCCCAAAAAGGCCATCACCGCCAGCGCAGAAGAGGGCATGGAAATCTCACGCCGACGCAAACGAGCGGCGATCGCGCCCGCCAACGCAAAAGTCGAAGCAAATAGAAAGCAGGTGAAATAGCGACTGCGATGCGGAGTGAAGATCACTGTGACCGCCGCCGGAAAGGCGCAGATCGCACACACTGTCCAGACGCGCGTGGCTGCCTCAAGCTTAGTGAGTGGGCCCGGCCTGACGCCTTTGCCACGTGTCGCGATCCATACAAAAAGTCCCACGACCAAAGCGGGCGCTGACAGCAAAAGCAAAAACTCATCCAACCAACGGTCGACATTCAACAGACGGCCGATCACCTGGTGAAAGCCTGAGTTGCCGGCAAACACCATGGTGGTTTGATTGAAGGATTGCAAAGTGAAGTGCGAGGTACCTACGTACTTGGGAGGAACAAAACCGATATCGATGCCATGCTTATACGCGACCAACCAGATGTAATACGGCGCCACCGTTGCCGCCAGGGCCGCGATTCCCCATGAAAACTCTTTGACTGTTAGACGGCGCAGACCGATCCACGGAGCGATCACTTGCAAAAGAATCCCGCCGCCCGCTATAAAGCTCACCGACATGTGCAACTGCAACGCCAATCCGATACATGCACAGGCCATCACCCAGTAGCGGGTGCGCGCGCCATCCGCGAGAGCGAAGCTCATGGCGTAACCGATCAGAATCAGCACCAACAAAAAAGGCAAAAGGCTGAAATTCTGAAAATACGTCATCGTTTTATAAAACTGCGGCAGAGTCAGAAATGTGAGACAAGCGAGAAACGCAGCCTCTAGCCCGAACTGTTTACGAAAAAAACCCCACGTCACCGCCAGCCCTGCGGCCGCCATACCTATCACTAAGTACCAGCAGCCCTGCCAACCCAAGCCAAACCAGAGTGGGATCGCATTGAGATAGTAGTAAAACGGCCCGGGTAAATGCCCGCCGCCGAAGATCTCCGGGCCATAGAAAAACCATTGGCCTTCCGCCACTAGCTGGGAGCGCATCAAATCGCGCTCTTGAAAGATAGAGAAGTAAACCAGCCCACGCAGGAAACTGAAGCCGATTAAGGCCGCGACAAAAAGGACGAGCGACTCAACAATGTGAGCCTCAAGTCGACGTAAGGACCGCATTGATCCAGGGTCCCGTTGTCCTCAAAAAGCGTCAAGACTAGGGGCGAACTCGATAGACTATGGGCCTGCGGCCAAGGTCTTAGAGACCGGCGTACTCGTCGCCGAGCCACTTGGACTTGGCGACCTCCCACAACATCTTCGCCGAGCCGCGCATCGGCCGCCGAATGATTTGCAAATAATCGCGCAGACTGGCGAAGGCCTCAACCAACTGCTGCATCTGTTCGTGATCATGTACCGCCGTCAAAGAGATGCGCAACAAGCCTTGGCCGTACAGCACCACTGGGTGCACAATCGAGTTTACAAAAATGCCGCGATCAAACAGATATCGTCCCGCCATTAAGGTCACCATATCGGCGCCAATCGGGACCGGCACCAAAGGAGACTCTCCACCCGGCACGATGTAACCGAGCTCAAGCAAACGAGCGCGCAACCAGCGCGAGTTCTCTTGCACCTGTGCCCGGCGGCGAGCGCCCTCCGCGGACCGCACCACTCGCACTGCCGCCCGTGCACCTTCAATGGCCGCCGGCTGCAGAGTTCCCGAGTAGAGTTGAACCTTGCTGCTCACACGCAAGAAATCGATAACCGCCTTCTGTCCAGCGACAAAGCCACCGTAAGCGCCCAGCGCTTTGTCCAAACTACCGATCATAAGCACATTGTCGAAGCTCAAACCGCATGCTTCAATCGCGCCGCCGCCGCTCTCTCCTAAGACACCCACGCCGTGCGCATCATCCACATACAGCAGGAGCCCGGCTTTACGGCAAATTTGATCCAAGCTCTTCAACGGCGCGGACTGACCTTGCATTCCATAAATGCCATCGATCAAAAGAGCGCCGTGACGAAAAGGATAGGCGGTAAAGGCTTGCTCGAGATCCGCAGGCTGCTCACAATTCACACTCACTACGCGCGCGCCCTTGCCCTTGGAAGACATTGCCCCCTGCACTAAGCTGGGATGGGCGGAACGATCAACAAACAAAACACTACCCTCTTCACCAAATAAAGTCGGTATTACCCCGGCATGGATCTGATTGACGTTGTGACCGATCATTGTGCCGGTTGTACCCACCAATGCCGCAAGCTCATTCTCCAAGGCCGCCACATTGTAGTGCGTTGCAAATCCACGCGCGCCGTCCGCATGCGTTCCCATGCTGTCAATAGCGTCTTTAGAGGCGTCTATCACTTCTGGATGTTGATCTAAACCTAAGTAGTTGGCCGAGCCAAAATTAATCACCTGCTTGCCATTGATCACAGCCCAACGGCCGCGCGATTGCGAGGTGACCGAATACTTCATATGGAAGGCCTCGAGCAATCCACCGATGCGACGAAGACGCGAATACTCGGGACTATCTTGACGATCGCGCACTAGCCGCGCAAGAGGTGAGCTTCCTTCGGAACGTACACTAAGATTTGGAATTAATTTTGTCGACATGCTCCCCCCGGAGTCGCGGCGGATTCGACGTTCAAACCGCGATGGGTGGAATCTAGGCAGCAGGTTTTTTCTTGTCCACGCAAATGACCGACTGTAAGAATTTTTTCAACGTCTGCGGCCTTTTGCCTCAGGCTTGGCACTATAAGGATCTTCCGGCCATGAGTGCTTAGGGTAACGTAGTCGCAATTCTTTACGAACTTCTAGGTAGCCGGAACGCCAAAAGTTTTCCAAATCTGAGGTGATCTGCACCGGTCGAAATCCAGGACTTAAAAGGCGAAACGTCAAAGGCACTTTACCAAACACAATCCGTGGAGTGTTAAGAAGACCAAACAATTCCTGTAGGCGCACTTCTACAAACGCACTGTGCATTTCGTCATACTGAATGGGATGAGACACGCCCGAGGGCGCCGTGAAGCGAGCCGGAACTTCATTCTCCATCGTCCTCAGCACATCCTTCGACAACACGGTCGCAAAAAAACTCGGAATATCTTGCTCTAAAATTTGCGCGAGCTTGCTGCGACCGTAAACCGCCATCTCTAAGACTTGGCGAATCTGCGACTCTCCGAGCTCTTCCGAAAAACGTGATTCGTGCTGTAGCAAAAAACGCCAACGCTGCATCCAGGTTCTCAAACCTTCGTGTTTGCTAATCAACCAATCCCAACGCTCCGCCATCGCATCGACCATCTGCTCGGAAACGGCCGCGGGGTCCACCGGCGTGAGTGAGGGTTCATCGATCGCCAGATCATCAATGCTGCGCACTCGACGACCGTAAAAGCCGCCTTTTTCCTCATCGAAATAGACGTCTTCACGCACCTGGATGTGATCGCGTAAGGTCTGCAGTAAAAAATCCTTGTCGAAACCACTCGCCAAACCAATAGAGGTATCCGCTTGACCGGGCAGGTCCACCCCCTGCAAAGCCACAAAGAACTCGCTTTGACGGACTTGGCTGCGCGGATGCAAACGCACTCCCCGCCCACCGCTCATCAAGGCGCGCTCACTTCCTCCGCGCCGACGGCACAGGCGATCGCGCTGGCTGAGCAGCAAGAGGCGACGCACGCTGTCCGCATCCCCCCTTCCCGGCTGCACCAGCCTCTCCAACTGACGAGCACTCTCGAGCACCGCTTGCGCTTGGCGAAAATGCACGCCGCCGGGACGCTGGCCGCGCTCGATATCATCCAACATCTCGAGGCGAAAGAGCATATCGCACTCGGTGTTGGCGTGCGCATTGGCATCGTCGGCAAAATCGCGATCATTCAATATGGCCGCCATTCGCGCCGCCAAACGACCACACCCCATTTGCTCGCCCAACGCCAACAGCCCGCCATAGCGTGGCTGCAAGGGGTAACGAATAAGTTTCTCACCCAGAGGTGTTAAACGATTCATGCGGTCGAGCGCATTCAAAGCGCGCAACGACTGCAAAGCCCAACGAAACAAAGTGTCGGGTGGACGATCAAACCAAGAGAAGGTGGCAAAATCACTCACTCCTAAATGGGCAAGCCACAGCAAAGCCGAACTCAGGTCCGAGCGCTGACATTCCGGAGTCGGTTCATTGACCTGGGTGACCTCCTCATGCGAAGTCCACAGGCGCACGCATACGCCGTCTTTTTGACGAGCGGCGCGACCCGCACGTTGGCGCGCATTGAACAACGAAATCCGTGTCGTCTCCAAAGACGAGAAACCTGTGCGCCAATTCATATCCATGACCTTGGCTAAACCCGTGTCGATTACCCGGTCGACGCCTTGGACGGTCACGGAGGCTTCCGCCACATTGGTTGACAGGATCACTCGGGGCCGGGACGGCGGTTGTAAAACTTTTTGCTGCTCTTGCAAAGGGAGTGATCCGTGCAGAATGACAATATCGCGAGCCACCCGCCCCAAGAGACGCTCTTGCGTGCGAGCGATTTCACCGGTGCCTGGAAGAAAAACTAATATGTCCCCATTGGTCTCGCGGGCGGACATCTGCACGGCCTCGCTAACCCGGTCATAAAAAGCGCCGTCAGTTTGCAAACGCAAAGGCTGCTGGCCATATCGCACTTCAAGCGGAAAGACTTTGCCGGGAACATCGACCACTTTAGCGCCCGGCAAAAAACGGGCAAGGCGGTCTACATCCAGTGTCGCTGACATTACTAAAAGCTTGATCGGACGACCGAGCTCCTGCAACTCGCGAATGGCACCTAGGATGAGATCTTGATTGAGATTGCGTTCGTGGAATTCATCGATAACGACCAGATCAACGCCGTCCAGTTCGGGATCGTCAATCATCCGCCGCAGCAAAAGTGCGTCGGTCATAAAGATAAGTCGCGTGTCGCGACCGATTCGACTTTCAAAGCGGACTTGATATCCCGCTTCAGCTCCCACACTCCATCCACGCTCTTGTGCGATGCGGGTGCAAGCTGCCACCGTGGCCATACGCCGCGGTTCCAAAACCAAAACTTTGCCAGCGACTGCATTCAACAGCTCGGGCGGAAGTCGGGTTGTTTTCCCGGCACCTGGCGTCGCTGTCAGAATGACGTTCGCATTATGGCGAACGCTTTCGACAATCTCGGGCAGTAAAGGATCAATCGGTAACGTTATCACTTCTCCAACATACTTCATCTTCGCCGCAAAAACACCCCGGGGACCGAAATCCCCGGGTAGGTAGGGCGGCGGGCAAGGGAGAAATCTTACCCGCTTTGGAACATCAGGATTAAATTAGCCGACCAGTTTCAGGGCTGCAGCGGGCATTTGGTTAGCTTGTGCCAACACACCCACAGAGGCATTCAACAGGATGTTGTTGCGTGCCAGTTCAGCCGAGCTCTGGGCGACGTCGGCGTCACGGATGCGCGAGTTCGCGGCCGAGAAGTTCTCGACGGCAACACCCAAGTTGTCCGTTGTCGACACGAGGCGGTTCTGGATAGCTCCTAGAGTGGCGCGGTAACCGTTAACGGTACGCTGAGCATCCTCCAAAACTTCCAAGGCTTGGCGCGCATCCATTTTGTCGGAGAAATCGAAGCCCGAAACACCGAGAGCGTCAGTGGTGGCTTTGATTTCAGCCGGTTCGAAACCGATGCGATCTTTGAAATCATCATTGTTAATATCGACCTGGAACTCGAAGCGTTGGCCTTCGCCGTTCAGCAGAGTCGTTTTGTTGAAACGCGTGGTTTGCGCGATACGATCCGTTTCCGAGATCAATTGTTGAACTTCTTTATTGATAAAAGAGCGTTCGATATCGCCGACTGTATCAGAAGCGGCTTGTACGCCCAACTCTCTCAAGCGGGTCAAGATGTTGGAGATTTCGCCCAAACCACCTTCTGCCACCGCGACCATCGACATACCGTCGTTGGCGTTACGTTGAGCTTGTGCATATCCGCGGATGGTCGACTTCAAGGTTTCGCTGATCGACAATCCAGCCGCGTCGTCGGCGGCTTTCGTGATGCGGCTGCCGCTCGACAATTGCGCGAAGCTTCTGTTGATTTCGCGCTGGCTGCTCATCATGCTCTTTTGAGCATTGATAGACGCTAAGTTTGTTGTGACTCTCATTCCCATGGTGTTCTCCTTTTGCCTGATGGGTGACAGGCTTTGGTAAAAGAAATCCCTCTCTCACCCGCGCATTTCCGTACCTACTCGGTCCTGCATGGGAGAGCTCATTTGTCCTTGAGCTAATGTTATTAATTTGTATGTTTGGCGCTGGACCATCTAGGTCCTGTGCTTCACACAGCTAGTTAATCGGCGAGTCCGTGGGCGGCTTAAGTCGCGTCTGGTGAATCTGGACGAAGGGTGTATGGTTTCTGGCCGTTAGTGCGGAAATTCAGGACCAAAGGTGTGCAAATTCAGGACGTTTCGCGCGTCCTAAGACCTTGGGGTTAAGACCTAAGGCGCCGCGACTTAGGGAGGCGCAGACCTTTTAGCAGTCTCGTCGAGCTCAAACGCTCATTATATTAGTACCCGTATTAGTACCCCGAGCGGGAAAACACCACCCGGGTAGGTAAGGTACCGGGAGAGAAGGAGACTCTCCCTTTTTCTTACGTAAACATTTTTTATATAAAAAGAACAAGTCCCGCGCCCTCACCTAGAGGGTGCGCAGGACTCTTCACAGTTAACCGATCAGCTTCAAGGCCATAGCCGGCTGTTGGTTAGCTTGCGCAAGAACTCCAACCGACGCATTCAACAAGATGTTGTTGCGAGTGGATTCCGCCGAGCTCTGTGCGATGTCGGCATCGCGAACGCGTGAGTTGGCGCCGCTGAAGTTCTCAATCGCCACACCGAGGTTTTCGGCGGTGGAGATCAAGCGGTTTTGGATCGCACCCAAGTTGGCGCGATAACCGTTCACTTGGCGTTGCGAGCCTTCGAGGATTTCAAGAGCTTCGCGAGCGCCGTCTTTGGTTGAAAAATCAAAGCCATCTACACCCAAGGTGGCGATAGTGGCGTCTTGTTGGGAGGCATCGAAGGCAATGCGATCGTTGAAGTCGTCATTGTTGATGTCCACTTGGAACGAGTACTCAGTACCTGTACCGTCGAGCAGAGTTTGGCTGCCCCAACGAGTGGTCTTCGCAATACGCTCCATCTCGCTCTTAAGTTGCTGAACCTCTTTGTCGACGAAACCGCGCTCAACGTCACCCACAGTGTCGGAAGCGGCTTGTACGCCCAACTCACGCATGCGAGTCAGGATGTTAGAGATTTCAGCCAAGCCACCCTCAGACACCTGCACCATCGAGATACCGTCGTTCGAGTTGCGTTGTGCTTGTGTGTAACCGCGGATGGTCGACTTCAGCGTTTCGCTGATAGACAATCCGGCGGCGTCGTCAGCAGCTTTAGTGATGCGGCTGCCGCTCGACATTTGCGCGAAGGATTTATTGATTTCGCGCTGGCTGGTGGCCATTGTTCTTTGCGCCGAGATACTCGGCAAGTTCGTTGTGATTCTCAGACCCATGAGGGTCCTCCTTTGCAGTACGGGCCATCCTGTACTTTCGTCCTGTCGGACGGTTAGAGCCCGGCTCCTCTCGCCCGGAACCTACTCCGGGAGTCAGTGAGAAAAGCGACGCTTCCTTGCGGCTTGGGTTAGACACATTGGAGCAGTTGAAAAAATGCTTTGGAGATTGCAAACGAACTTTACCGGGGCAGTCACTCCACCGGGGTTCTCGTCTCCGATTCACCCAATCCACTGCTTGCTTGACTAGCTGATCGGCCAGGTCTGGGCGAACTAAAGTCGGGTCTAGCGAAACTGGACTATGGTCGGATTCGAACTAGACCTTCGATGGGGAATTTGAGAAGAGAAGTGATAGACGGAATGACTTGGAGTGTTTGGACCATGGACCACCAGACTTTAGCTCGAAGTACAAAAGGCCAGGTCGTGGGCAGACTGCTCTCTATATGTATGAGCGTTTTTGTAGCCGGGTGTTCGACCACACGCCTTAACATCGACTACAAAAAGTTGAAGAGCGAAATCCCTTTGTCAGGTGAAAAGGTGAATACAGGCAAACGTCTAGGTTTCGTCACTGGAGAAGCCGGCGGCTTTGCTTGGTCCGGCTGTGTTGCCCGAGCTGAGATGTCTCTGAATGAGTTGATTGAAAACGCCGAAGCGCTTGGCGCCGATGCGGTGGGAGAAATTCGGTGGGATTCGACAGGTACCTCTGAGGCGGGCTGTGAGCGTAAATGGCTATATGTGATTTTGTGGCCGCTGATGGCGACCCCGATATTTATGAACACGCGGGTTGAAGGTGTTGCCTATAAACGCGGAAAGAACGTGGGAATGACATCTCAAGGCCCGGCGGCGGCTATCAGATAGCCTCTTCCCTTGCAGCTTCCGCTGGGACGGTTTCGGCTGTGGTTTCGGCTTCGGGCCCCGCTACTGCCTTCACCGATCTTTTGCGCCCTAACTCTCTCTTGCTCTAACTTTATCTACCCAAAAAAACCCCTGGGGCGTGTGGGACGACCCCAAGGGCGGGCTTACGGTCTCGAACCGCGCGTTTGTCTGTGGGCGCGCGCGACTCTACCGTATTCAAATGCGGAATACTTTGGAAACCTACGCACAGGGCCTTTCGGCCCCGCACGCGTTCAATTTTGAATCAATTAGGCGATCAGCTTCAGAGCCGCGGCGCCGTTTTGGTTAGCTTGCGCCAACACACTCACCGACGCGGACTGAAGAATTTGAGCGGAAGTCATCTCAGCGCTCTCGTAAGCGATGTCGGCATCCGAGATGCGCGATTTCGCGGCCGAGAGGTTTTCATACTGGATGTCCAAGTTGCTGGTCGTGATCTGCAATCGGCTTTGCACGGCACCGAAGTCGGCGCGCATTTGACCGATTTTCACAAGAGCATCATCCACCGACTGCAACGTATCACGTGCACCCGAGCGATCCGAGATATCGACACCGTCGATTCCCAGAGTGCCGGTGGTGGCATCTGCCTCAATCTTATACTTAATCGTGTTCTGCTCTTCGTCGGCGAAAGGACCGACGTGGTATTCAAACTCTTCGCCGTTGCCGTCGAGTAGAGCTTTGTTACCGAAGCGCGTGGACTTGGCAATCCGTTCGGATTCCGCCACGAGCTGTGTGGCTTCTTGATTCAAGAAGGATCTTTCCACATCGCTCACTGTGTCGGATGCAGCTTGCACACCCAATTCGCGCAAACGAATCAAGATGTTGCTGATCTCATTGAGTCCGCCTTCGGACACTTGAATCAATGATTGTGCATTGAACGCGTTCATACGCGCCATTTTGATACCCGCGACCTGTCCGCGGATGTTTTCGGAAACGGCCAGACCGGCGGCGTCGTCGGCAGCCTTAACGATGCGGGAACCTGATGCGAGAGCCTGCTGTGCATGCTCCATGCGGGACTGCTGTTTGTTCAGCACGCGTTGCGCGGAAATCGACGCAACGTTTGTATTGATCCGTAAGCCCATTGTAGCCTCCTGAGTACTTAGCTCATTCCTCGAGCCACTGCCCAGCTCATCCGCCCAACAGACGCTTTCACAGCGGCTGAATAAGACGAACTGAACAGGACGGTCCCTGTCGGGTTATTAGTTTTTGCTTTATTGGAGGCCTCCGGAGGCGAAGGGGTGACTGTCCCTTCACCTCTGGAGTTACTTAGGCGGGTTCAATCAGTGACTGCTGAATTGAACTGCTTGAGTTGCTCCAATGTGTCTGGGTAACTTCTCGGCTTTGGTCCAGGAAGCTTTAGCCTTTGGTCCAGGTCACACCGGTACGCGGCGCGTCTAGTGCACGAATCCACTCACAGAGTCAGATGAAAATTTTTTTGCGCTGGACCCCATAAGCCACATAGCGTCATGACTAAATGCAGTGTCCGGAAAAAGGTAGGGCCTAACATTTCCGCGAATACATTCGCGGAAATGTTAGGCCCTACCCCCAGAACGAATATACGCCCGGAAATGTTAGGCCCTACCTTTTAGATGTCTAGTAGGTGGATGGCGCGGGCATTGGCGGCGTTGGCTTGGGCGAGGACGGCTATGCCGGCCTGCTGTTGAATTTGGGCTTGAGCTAGCTTCGCGGTCTCCTCGGCGACATTAACGTCGGTGATGTGGCCGCGGGCAGCATCTAAGTTTTCGGCTTGGACGTCCAGAGCTCCCACCGCATGCTGCAGACGACTCTGCATGGCACCAAAGGTGGAGCGAGTTCCCGCCACATGCAAGATCGCATCGTCCAAACTGTTCAACGCATCTAAAGCCGCATCTTGATCTTCAATATCCAGCCCGTCGATGCCCACATCGCTCGAAGTGGTGTCGGCGTCGAGTTTGAACTTAATCACGTTCTCTTCGCCCTTGAAGGCTCCGACTTGGAAGGAAAACTCCTCGCCAGTCCCCGTCAGCAAAGACTTATTCCCATAGCGCGTCGTCTTGGCGATACGATCGAACTCGTCGGTTAACTGTTGGAATTCCGTATCCAGAAACTGACGTTCATCATCACCGATGGTGTCAGAGGCGGCGTACACCGCCAGCTCGCGCAAACGCACGAGAATATTGTTCTGTTCGTTTAGCCCGCCCTCGGCGGTCTGCACCAAACTAGCTGCAGACTCCGCATTAAACTTGGCTTGTTTTGTACCACCAAGTTGCCCACGTAAGTTTTCTGATATTGCAAATCCGGCGGCATCATCGCCCGCGCGCACCACACGCGAACCTGACGCCAGAGCGGCCAATGATCGATCTATTTGGGCTTGAGCATTTGATAGATGTCGGGCCGCCTGTAGCGGTACCGAACTGGTTGAGATCCTAAAAGACACGTGGGCACCCTCCTTCTCTCCCAAGCTCGCGATATGACCCCCGCCCTATCACGAGACAAAGAAAGTTTTAGCGCCCACAGACATGGTTCAATTCAGCAGTCATAGAACTTATCGACGCGACGCACTAAGACTTTAGTACTTTCTTATGTGCCGCGTTATTTATTTGAATTTGTTAAATAAAGGCAAGAGACCAAGCCTCTATAAGGGAAAGGAGAAGGCTACCCGAGATCTGAAGTGAGACTTCTATTTAAGCTTCTCTTATCTATCTCTATCTTCTTTATATATAGACGTCGAGGGATTGGCCTCGGCCGAATAGGTAACCCTCGCGCTCCTCGGCCGCTCGATAGGGATTCAGCGACGGTTTTGTCTCAGAAGAAGACGGCAACTCTAGTCCCCGTTTTGGTCGGCGCTTTTTCTTCTCACCTTCCTTATGGACGAAGCGGGCGAAACGCAGCAAAGCCGAATTCTGCGATTGCTCGTCCAAGGAACCTTTGGGGTTTTCCGGCGCGGCGACCGGCTGAACACTAGGTCCTTGCGTTTCAAGACGCTCCAAACGTTCTGTCAAAGCGCTTGAATTTCGAATGAGATCGGCACCCGAATAGATCATTCCCGCTCAGAATAGCAGGATTTTTACTCGCCGCGTTAATGGTGTACCAAACTGAAACAGTTTATTGATTCATTTTGTTTGAAAGAGCTTAGCGAAGGCGGCAGGGTCACTCACATGCGAGAGCTGCTGATCGATGCGATTCTCCCACTCGCGTCTCAAAATAGAGCGCGCCTCTTCACGCAGGCGCTTAGGATCACGGCGATTGGCAGCCGGGCGCTCGGACTTTATATCGGCCAAAATCAAACGCGCCAACTCCTCAACCCCTTTGTCTTCACTGGCCACAGCCTTGAGCACAGGCTTACTTGTACTTGAACCGCCATCGTGCTGAGCGGCTTCAATCTCACGCACCAAACCGTCAGCTCCCGGCCGATCCGCCTTGTTGACAACATAGACGTCGGCGATCTCCATCAGCCCGGCCTTCATAGCCTGCACCGAATCGCCGCTCTCCGGCACCAACACCACACACACCTGATCGGCCACATGCAAAACATCCAGCTCGGTTTGCCCCACACCCACTGTTTCAATCAACAGCACATCAAAGGCACACACATCGAAAGCGCGCGCCATCAGGAAAGCCGCGCTGGACAAGCCTCCCAGGCTGCCACGTGTCCCTAACGAACGAATGAAAACAGCAGGATCTAAAAAGTGCTCCGAGTAACGAATACGATCGCCCAAGATCGCGCCTTGCGAAAACGGACTCGATGGATCCACGGCCAAGACGCCTATCTTCAAATTTTGTTTACGAAGGTGACTGATCAGTCGTCCCACTAGAGTGGATTTGCCAGCGCCCGGAGGTCCGGTGATGCCAAAGCGAAAGGCCGTGCGCGAAGGCTCAATCAGCTCCTTGAGAGCGAAAACGTCCTTGGCCGGCGCCTTTTCTAACCAGGTTAAAAACTTGCTAAAAGCCTGAAAGTCCCCGGCTTTCGCCTGCGCCAGCTTGTCTGAGCCTTCTTGGGCACTCATGCCACATCCCCGGGTGTTAACCTAAGTACCCAGAAAGTCTAAGGAATTTTTCCCCTCTTGTCCAGCTGTCCAGCCTCGCGACAGGGTGCATGAGGGGGCACTTCTGACGGCCTAAAAAACCTCAATCCTTCCGTCCACTTGTGCAGCCTTCGCCAGGCACGAACAGTGAAATCCATCTCTGCATAGAAGAAGAGGAGTCCTTTATGCAGGACACGAATTGGAAAACCTGGGGCCTATTGTTTCTGGTCGCGATCGGCATCAGCTTCGAGCTGCTGAAGTCGTTGGGCGGAGGCTTCAACAAAGTCACTCCACGTGAGGGCCTCGCGCAAGGTCGTCCTTACGCTGTGAAACAGCGCACTTTGGTGCAATCGCATCGTGCGCCCGTGGTGCGTCCTCAAGCCGTCCAAGTAGCCGCACAAACGGGTGGTATCACCCGCGAGATGATGCAGAAGTTCGCCGAACAACACTCTCCAGCTAGCACCACCTTCGACAAAGCCAAAGACAAGGACAAAGGCGAAGAGAAAAAGAAGAAAGACTACAAGTGCGACGAACACAACCAGCGCATCGACTTGAAGACCGGTAAACCCATGGTGCATGCACAGACTGGTAAACCCCTGATCTGCAAAAAGAAGAAAGAGAAAAAGGAAGAAGAAAAACCGGCCGTTGCCGACAACAAAAAAGAAGAGCCGCGCAAACCCTCTGACGATATCGACGCGATGATCGGTCAAGCGATTGCAACGGGAGAAATCCCGCAGCCTATCGCCAACGATAAGCCCGATGACGCCTTCAACACTTTGGAAGAGTGGATGAAACGCCTGCTCAACTTCCCCGATAAAGAAGAAACCAAACGCTTTATCGATCATTACCAGCGCAACCTGGTGAGTGCGGAGATCTACTACAAGATCACAGAAATGATGCTCAACGACTCACGCTCGCAAATGAAACAGCTGGGCGTGATGTGCGCCGGCCTTACGCCGTCCGTACTGAGCTTTCAATTGCTGGCCGATCTGATTAAAAATGAGCACTCGGGTTCGGCCGCCCGCACTGATGCGGAAGGCTTTATGACCCGCTACACAGACATCAACAGTCTGACGATTTTGGAGCGCGTGATGCGCGCCTCAAACACCAGCTTTGCCACAGTTTTAGCCACTCAAAAGCTGGATTTGGCCGCGCATCGCTTCTTGCAGAAAAAAGACACCGCTCCATCGACAGGTACGCCCACTCAGCAGGCACAACAGCAGGCCGCACAAACAGCCTCTATGAAACGCAATGCCAGCTACTTCCAACGTTTTGTTCTGGTGTTGACGGAATTATCCAAAGCGCCTGACGCCACAGTGAAAGACCAAGCTGGCCGCACGCTAACCAATCTAACGACTCTGCTGTCGGCCGTGACAGGCACTCAATCAGGCCCCGGCCCTATCACTGGCCAACCGGATGACCAAGGCCCGATCGCCGCACAGTCGATCGACGCCTCTGGCTTCTAGACGAAGACGAGATTCTCACATAATCTGAGGACATGCAGCTCTGGCTCGGTCCTCTTCTTTTGCTCCTCACTTTTTTTATGAACAGCGCGGGCGCGTTTGAAATCCCCAAGGGATTAAAAAACGCCGATCGCGAAGAGGTGGTGCGCATCCTGGGGTTGAATTCGGCCACCAAAGTGCTCAGCAATCCTTACCCTCTGGGCGGTTATTCCGGTTTTGAAATCGGCTATTCGGTGGAATTTGTCAACGTACGCGACATTCGCCGCCTAGGCTGTCAAGCCAGCGATCCCGGTTGTCCGAACACCAGCCTGAGCGACGAAACCGAATGGCGCTACTCGCGCATCACCATCGGCAAAGGTTTGTACAACGACCTCGATGTGTTTTTCTCCTTCGTTGCGCCCACGGGCGGCGTGCGTCTGTCAGACTATGGCGGCATGGTGCGCTGGTCGGTCTATCAAGCCGAGTTCTTACCCATCAACGTGTCGCTGGTCGCGCATGGCAACCAGATGAACTTCAACGATTCTTTTGTCGATCGCAATTTGGGCGGAGAGATCATTGTCGGCGTCAATGTCGACAATTTCGCACTTTACTTCGGCGGGGGATTCCTCGAATCGCAAGGTACTTTTATCGGGAGCACCACGGGCTACTGCCCCGCCACCGAACCCGATTGTACCGCCGACGGTACGGATGGTTCCGTCAATCCACTCACTCGCACCGTCACCAGCACGGTTCGCGAAACGCACACTGTGGTGGGATTCAGTCTGCACTTTGAAAACCTGTTCGCAGCGGCGCAGGTCGACCGCTATCGAGATGCGGTCTATTCAATGAAAGTGGGTTTGCGCTTTTAGCGCTTGTCGATACGCTCGATCAGACTAGTCGTGCTATGACCGGGATGAAACGGCAGCGACTTCACTTCGCCCCCGCGCGCCAGAACAAACTTAGATCCGACAATCTTCTCGACGGGCCAATCGCCGCCCTTGACCAGAATATCAGGCTCCACGCGCTCGATGAGCTCGGCCGGCGTCTCTTCATCAAACACAACCACGTAGTCCACCGCGGCCAATGCCGCCAACAGCTCACCGCGATCGGATTCGGTTTGAATCGGTCGCTCCGGACCTTTCAAGCGGCGCACACTGGCGTCCGAATTGATGCCGACAACCAACAGTTCCCCCAACGCCCGCGCATCGCGCAGGTAGCGCGAGTGACCGACATGCAAAATATCGAAACAACCATTGGTGAAAACCACACGCGGTGGTTTGCGAGGCGACATGCTTTTGCGTCGCCCCAGCTCAGCGATGAGTTGGGAAAGCGTGACGACTTGACCCACTTATGGATTATGACGGTAAAGCTTCACACCACTTAGGCTTCCCGCGATATCGCGGCGAAGAAGAGCGGAGACGAGCGGTAAGAAGATAAGGCCAGTGATCGTGGTCAAGAGACTGCGAAAAGCCACGCGCAGCGGATAGCTCTCGGCCTTCTGCTGCTTCTCTTCGCCCACTTGCAGATCGAATGTCCATTCGCCCAAAGTGGCGCCAAAGAAAGAGCGCGCAATCACCACGTACATTTGCATTACAGCTAAGAACATAATGCCCAAAGCGATCTGAGTCATTTGATCGCGGCTTAGATTGCGTAGGACCACATTGATGTCGACCTTAGTGACCATCAACAACGCCACCAAAAAAACCAAGGACAAGGCCAACACAATCACGAAATCCAAAAAGGCGGAAGGCACACTTATAGTGGCGCTTTCAAGCCTGCGGGTCACTGGCGAATCCGCAGCACCACGACGAGTGCCGACAGCTGCCTGCTCGACTTGCTTCGGTACTTTTTTAACTTCAGGAACAGCGGGCGTACCGGGCAACGGCGCTTTGTACGCCTCGTTGCGCGGAAACGGAGATTGCACGGGAGTCTTTTTAGCTTCGCGCGGCAGAGTCTCAGTAAACTCAAGATCGGCGGGGCGATTGAGCGGCGTTTTTTCTAAAGCCGAGAGCACATCTTCAAAGCTGTGTTTCTTTGCGCTGGCTTTAGGCTTGTCTTCCAAAAGGCTTTTAGGAATGGAAGCAGGGACCGTTTGCAGCTCGTCTTCCAAAACGCCGCTGCTCTTCAAACCCTCTTTCAAGCTGACGGCTTTTTTATGAAAGCCGAGGCCGTCGGTCAGGGGTTTAAACTCAAACTCATCGAATGGATCCATATTCGAATTGCTCATATTCATACTTTATGATGCTGACCAAAGCCACGCAAGCCGTTTCGACGCGTAGGATCTGTTCACCGAGCGACACAGGGCCGAGCCCATGGCTGGCAAAAAGCTCCACTTCACGGGCCGAGAAGCCGCCCTCACTACCCACAAACACCCAAAGGTTTTGGTGGTTTTTCGCCTTGAGCTCACGCAAGGCTTGAGGCAGCGCCACACGCGCTTCTCCCTCATAAGGAAATAGACCGCCGGTGGCGGGAGTTCGGTTAAATTCACTCAACAGCTTCTCTAAAGTGGTGGCCGGTTGAATACGCATAAGATCGCCGCGGCCCGATTGCTGGGTGGCCGCCTGCACCAGCTTGTTCCAGCGGGCCAAACGATTCTCGGAGACCTCCGAAGTCTTGCGCAGAAAACTGAAATCCGAAACGAACGGACGAATTTCAAAAGCACCGAGCTCCACACACTTTTCAATAATCCAATCCACTTTGGGAAGCTTGGGAATCGACAGCGCCAATGTAATATAAGGCCGCGGCAGTTCCGGCAATGCACGTGTGGACACGGCTTTGGCAAAGAGCTCTTTTTTTCCCAAAGAAGCGATCTCCACCAACACGGCCTGTTTATTACCGGGGAGCACCTCAAAACGATCCCCTTCCTGAAAACGGCAAACATCGCGGATGTGATGAAACAGGTCACCGCTGATGCGCACACCATCGGCTTGGATATCTTCAATGTAAAAACGTCGGTAAGCCACGCGCTCAACTTTCCATTTTCAAGGCGTACAAAATCCAATCGCCTTTCTGTCGGCGCATATCCCAAGCGCGCCCCGCCGGCAGCTGAAAGCCGGACAAAAAGTCTTTTTCTCGCTCGCCGATAATTCCTGAGAGAACCAGCCAACCGCCCGCACGTACGCGCGCCTTCAAGGCGTCTTGCAGGCGCACCAAAACACCGTCGATGATATTGGCCACGACCACGTCATAGGTTTCGTTCAAATCTTGCACTTGTGTTTCATCCAAACGGATGTCGGCGCAGCTATTCAACGCGAAATTCTCTTTGGCCACGCGCCGTGCTTCTTCTTCGATCTCGGTACCACGAATGCTCTTGATCCCCAACTGGCGCGCCAAGATCGCTAAGATCCCGGTGCCCGTTCCCACATCAAGCAACGACTGGGCTTTGAAGCCGGGCAACACCTCGATCAACGCCGCCGCCACTAGCTGTGTGGTTTCGTGCGTGCCCGTGCCAAACGCCATTCCCGGATCGATCCAAATTTTATGTTTCGCTTGCGGCGGTGGTTCGCACCATGACGGAATCACCCAGTGATCTTCAACCAGGGAAAACGGCTGAAAGCTCTTTTTCCATTCGGCCAGCCAATCCCGCTCTTGCTCCGTCTTTACGGTCAATTCCACCTGTGGGAAGCGCGAACGCAACTCTTCGAGGAATTCGCGAGCCGGAGCTTGGGCGAAATAAACGTCAACAGCTCGGCGGTCAGGAATGCGCGTGAATACGTCCTCTTCCCCTTCAGGTTGATCAAAGGCCAAGGCTTCACTCATGCCGAGCGCGCCATGCTCAAAAGCCGCATCACTCAACCAGGTCTCGGCGGCATCATCGATGCCCTGCAAATGAACAACGAAATACGCGCTCACTTCTTTTTAACCAAACCGTTGGTCACATTGACTCTGACTTTGACCGCATCGCTCTGATTGGAGCGCGGAAAGAAGTCCTGCAAACCGTTCTTCACATGCACATCGAAATCATAGGTGCGTGTGGGATCGGCATCGATATTCACCTTGCCGTTACTCAACTCGATGGTCAGATGGCTCGCCGGATTCTTGACGTGCAGCTTTCCATTCACACCGCGGATTTCGGCGGTCAGCTCCGCCGGCAGGCTGATCAAACAGCGGGCGATATTGAGCTGATCTAGATTCAAGGTCGCCACCCCGGCACTGACTTCCACTTGTGGCGCGCGATCACCCGTCGTCGAACGACAGGCCCATTCCAAACGACGTCCCACACCAGCGATAAACTCAATCTTGGCCGTATTGAAAGGAATGCGCAGCAGTCGTAAAGAACGCGAACTCAAGTCGGCTTCGCCGACGACCTTTTCGCCATCCTTGAACGCATCGGAAACGGGAACGCCGCCTACCTTCACTCCGGCCAAATCCTCATCGACACTAAAGTTCACGGTGCCGCCCAAAAGCGACAATCGGCCTTTCTCGCCATCGATAT
Organism: Bdellovibrionales bacterium; assembly: GCA_019637855.1. Lineage (GTDB taxonomy): Bacteria > Bdellovibrionota > Bdellovibrionia > Bdellovibrionales > UBA1609 > JALHOQ01. Next base: position 173,790 of record JAHBUX010000002.1, on the reverse strand, counting down.
TCACCAATGGATCCAAGTAGTAAAACGCGGCAATGCCACCCACGAAAATCAGCCCGAACAAAACAACGGTGCTGATCGCCAACCATTTGATCCACAAACCACCCGTCGACGCCGGTGGCGCCGTACGCGACAGGCCCTTGGCAGCCAAAAATCTCTCCGCCACCTGGGGGGCGGTGCCAAGGTCCGCCAGTATGCTTTGCAATTCACGCTCAGGTTCACGCTCGCAGGCCACGCGGATGTGAGTTTTGATTTCGGTGATGATCTCTGCGCGCTGACCGACAGGTAGCGCTTGCAGCTCACGGTCCAGCTGCAGAAGATAATGCTCGATACGGACTTCTTTCGTCATGAAAGCAGTATGTAGAACAAGGTCCGCGTTCGGGCTATGTTTTTTTCCTATTGCAGAGTGGGCGTATCCACAGGAGCCGGCGTCGGTGCCGACTGTGAAGACAATTCCACCGAGTTCACAGTGATCTGCGCCACGGGCTTTGCGGCTTCAGGCGTACTGGCTTCAGTGCCACCACCCGAAGAGCTGGCGTCAGCGGCCGTACCCTTCTTGCCGTCGTGCGTTGCCGTCGATAGATCCAAACTGTCCCCGACCATGATAAAAGCATCTTCAAGCAAAGGGGCGTTCTCACGAGTGAATTCAGACTGTAGGCGTCCCACAGCCAAACCTTTTTGCACATGAATGATCTTCAGCTTGGCCACCTTCAAATTCAGATCACCGGCCGAGTGGTTTTGGTAGTTATCATACAAAGGTAGTTTACGCGTCACGGTAAGAATCATGCCATTCGACAGACCTGACTCGTTTCCACCGTTAATATAATAATCGTGATAAATAGGATCGGTATTGGCCATGCGCAGAGTGCGACGCACATCGAAGATGGTAAGGTCGGCTTGGGCGCTCAGCGGCAAAAACGCGAACAACAGGACTAGAGAGAGTGTTTTCATAAAACATCCTTGTTTACACTGTCTCTATTCGGGAATTTTTTGCCGGGACTTTACCGGACCAAAGGCGGCTTTTAGCCTTCCACTTCGGGCGGACGCTTGCCAATCCGCACGGCCACTTCACCGAAACCACCCTGCGCTTTGATCGCCGCCGTTGGGTTCTGCACCACCCGTTGTTGTAAGCGGGTAAAGATCGGCTCGCGGATAGCAAGACTGTTGTCTTGCAATACGCATTGGCGCGCCACTCTCTTCGCCACGTTGATCACAATTGGAGCTTTGAGGTTGGCGGTCATTTGCGTGGGATCTTGCGGAATGGTGATGATCGTGAAGTAGCGCAGTCCCTCTTTATTGGGTACCTGCAAAATCTCAAGATCGTGCTTGGTCAACTGGCAGTTGTAGCCGGCGGTGAAAAGCTCTGGCTCGAGCAGAGGAAAAGCGATTCCAGGCTCCTCGCAGCTTTGTAGCCAGGCGAAGATTTCATCGGTCGGATCGTCCAAGAGAACGAAGCGACGGAGTTCATTGAAACCCAACAACCCCTCGGGAAAGTGAATGACGTCATCGGATGTCAGCGAAACAGCACCAAAACGGCTGGTATGAATAACCACTCGACTTCCCCCTTCAGGTTCAGGATGCCCCTAAAAGAGCCGACACTTCAAGACCTAAAGCGGGTTAATAATGCGGCGTACAAATCCTACTTAGATTTAAGCAGTTCAGCCACAGCCTTGGTGCTGTCGGATGAGGTGCTGGCAGACTCTTGGTTCTGATTCTGAATTGCCAAGTAGACTTCTTCGCGGTGGATCTTGGTGTCCTTAGGAGCTTCAATGCCCAGGCGCACTTGTTTGCCCTTAATCTGGACCACGCGAATTTTGATGTGATCGTCGATCGCGATACTTTCGCCGAGCTTTCGCGTAAGGACCAACATAGAAAAGACTCCTTCAACATCCTAGTCAAAGCTACGCTTGGTGGCGGGGAGCGGATGTACACGTGTATCGCCCCAAGCGAATCCCTATACGGCATAACCGAGAGAAAACCTTAGGTAGTAGCGTTCATGACGAAAGTCAAGAAAGCGACTCCCAAGGGTGTGGCCCAAAGGTCCCGCTTCTAGCCAATTTTTCATTGTTCAGGGCATCTTGCCCCGACGTTAGCGGAGGAAATCGAGCAGACTTGGCGTGATCAGTTTGCCGGAAGTCTGCAGCGTCGCCTGCAACGTGCTTTCGGTCTTATTGATATCGCTCACGGTAGCAAAAATATCTGCATCTTCGAGGGAAGAGATGCTCGTTTGGTTATCAACTTTGGCTTTTTCCAAAGTCTGCATCCAGTTGTCCAACGTCATTCCACGCGAGCCGACTTGCGAGCGTGTCAGCACCACCTGATTGAGAGCGGTGTCGAGATCATCCAAAGTTCCTTGAACAGCCTCTTTGTCGTTGGTTTTCAATGCGATCTCTAAATTACGCATCACACTAAAGATGTTTATTCCGGCCGGATCGCCCTCTTCCACTTCGGATTTTAAACCGTAATCGGCTTCAAGACCCGTCACGCTCGCCGGCCCTCGCACCTGACTACCGTTATTGCCTTCGCCCGGCTGGCGCACGCTATTCGGAAAGGCATCGCGCAGCTGCTGCTCGTTGAACTCTTCGATCGTTTTGGCCTGCCGCGGTCCCTGCTTGGCCATGCCGTCCGCATCAATGCCATCGCCCAAGAACACGCGCCCACCGGAAATATTCATCGGCACGAAGGCTTCTTTATCGATATGGATGTTCATCTCGCCGTCATCGCCATTGAAACGGCCTTGACCGTCAAAGGGTGCGGTCTGCGTTTTAAATCCGCCGAAGATAAAACGGTCACCTAGCTTGCGGTTACCGATATTGATCATGGAATTGTGCAACTGTTCGACCTCGGTGGCCACCACGCGACGGCTCTCTTCATTAGCCGAACCGTCGTTACTCTGACTGATAGCCAATTCTTTTGCGCGCATCAGAACTTCACTCAAATCGCCGAGCGATTGGTCTGTGAACTCAAGAAAGGACTTGGCGTAGTTCAAACTCTTGCTGAATTGACGATTGCCCTGCAAATCAATGCGATTGGTGAGTACACGCGATGCCGCCAGCGGATCATCAGAAGGCTTAGTCACGCGCTTTTGCGTGGCCGCTTGATTCTGCAGCTCAGACATTTGCGTGCGGTTCTTGGCGATGTTGCCCTTCACCTGCTCGTACTGCATTTTATCCGCGATACGCATACTTCACGTCACCTTACATCGGCTTCAGTCGTAAAACTGTGTCCAGCATTTCATCAGCGGTCTTAATCAGGCGCGCCGACGCATCGAAGGCCTTTTGGAACTCGATCATCTTCGTGGTCTCTTCATCTAAGCTTACGCCACTGATGCTTTCACGAATGTTCTTTAACTGCCCGACAATGTCTCTTTGCGCCGAGGCCGCCGAATTGGCGCGTTGGGTTTCGATACCGATACGGCCAACCACGGAGGCGTAGTAGTCATTGAACGTCGACGTGCCGTCGTCCATCACCTGCTTGTACTCCAAGCCTGAAAGAATATTGGCAATGCGGTTGTCACCCGGAGCACCGGGAGCACCGGCGGCAGCGACGCGGCCAACGTCATTCAACACCTCATCGCTGACCTTCAGATAGAAGGCGGCATCGCGTACGTCCTGTGGCTGCTCAAACAGGAAGTTGCCTGTCCGGCCAGCGCGATCGTAACCTTGCGCGTGCGCCGTGTTGACCTCAGTGGCTAAAGCGTAGGCGACTTGATCCATTCCGTCGCTGATCTCACCAATCATTTTGTCGCGCACTTCGAGCATGGCGCCAACCTCGCCACCCGTAAGCTGGCCGCTGACCAGAACAGGTGTGGAGTTGTCGGTGGATTTGTAGAAGATATCCAAATTGCCTTCGCGTTTGCCCTCGCGCTCCGGCGTTTGCTGAGCAATCAGGTCGCGCTGCGAATAACCGCTCACGAGAACCGCCGTGTTGCCGGCGGTGATGGTCAGTTGTCCGTCTTTACCTTCGGCGTAGCGGATGTTTATCTTTTCACCAAGCTGCTTCAACAGCACTTCACGGCGATCACGCTCGTCGTTGGCCGGCACGCCCGTGAGTTCGACGGTCTGCACCTTTTCATTCAGATTGGCGATCTCTTTGGTCAGTTGGTTGACCTCTTCAATACGCGTACGGATACGGAAATCGGCGTCGCTCTTAATGGCTTCCAGCTGGTCATGCACCTTCTTAAAGTCATTGGCGATCCCGAGGGCCGCCTCTTTCACTTGCGTGCGCGTGGCCAGACTCTCAGGGTTGTTCGACAACTCGCGGAACGAGTTGAAGAAGCTGCCAAGCGAGTGATTGAGGCCTTTGTTGACCTGCTCGTTGTACACTTGCTCGACGCGGCCGAGGAGTTCGGAGCGCGCGTCCAGATAGCCCATCTGGTTGGATTCTCGTTCGATGTTTTTTTCTAAGAATTCATTGTTGGTGCGAGTGACAAGGCCGGCGCGCGCGCCCATACCCATACGGAGTTTGCCTTCGCCGATGGGTTGATTGGTCAACATCTCTACACGCTGGCGCGAATAGCCCTCAGTGGACTTGTTGGCGATGTTGTGTGAGGTCGTCTGCAAAGCCGTTTGGCTGTTCATCATTGAACGGCGGCCGACGTCCATCATTGACCAGATACGCGACATTCCTTTGTCTTTCCGTCACGGCATCCTTGCTGTGACTGCGCTGGTTTTCAGCGCCTTAAGCCTCGCGGCTTACGAGTTGGCCAGCTGAGGCGTGCCCCTCAACTTCGCCTTTCTTTTTGTATGTTGGCTTTTCTTCCAACGTTCCCTTTATTGCTTTCATGGCGCCCGTGATGTTGGTTAGGGCGGATTGCACGAGTTCTTCGTTTTGACGATTGTATTCTTGCACCCGGCGTAACAAGAGCTCGAGTACGCTGTGTACGTTTCTTAGTTTTTCCGCGGGCTCGCTGTCCAGGTGGCGGGCGATGTCGAGCAAACGGGGTTCGCCTTTTAGGCCCAGTTCTTTTTGCACTTCCTCGGCCCATTTCACGCGGTCGGACTCGAGCGCGCGAATGCGGATAAGCATGGCCTCTTTGCTCTTATTGTTCTCGTTGAGCTCGTCCAAATTGGCCGCCACAAGGATTTCTTTTTCCTTGCGAACGACGTCGAGTAGATGCCGGTAAACCTTGATCTGATCCTCTAGAGTCAAGAGCAAGCCGGTTATATTATCCCCCACTTAAAACCCCTGTATTAGTCCGGTATCAACAGATGCTGATCGACGAGCTTGTCGGCGATGGCAGCGGCGTCTGTTTTGTATTTTCCTTCATCAATCAATTTTTGCAAGCGCGCGACTTTGGCTTCATCCACAGTGTCCGTGGAGGTGGCAATGTCTTTCGCTTTTTGCATCATCTGAGCGCGGTCAGAAACATCCACCTTCGCGGAATTTTTGATCGCCTCTTTATTGTTTAGCGCTCCGGCCTTTACGTCTTTCGACAATGCGCCAGCCGTGTCCGTTTTGCCTGTTTTTCCAGCATCGATACCCGGTTGGGGCGAACCGATTCTGTTGTTTGAGACTTTCATTCCGCGCATCCTCCGCGTTTATTTAAGCGTATCATATTGAGACAAAGAGCCGCAAATTTCTGAAGTTAGATCCAAGACTTATACCTCAGTCCAATCCAATTTCCAGGCCAAAACCGGACGCTCAGGATCGAGCATACCCAACCTATGTCCAGCGCCCACAGCGGTTCCGGCGTCAATTGGCGTGAGCCTGCCGGGAAAAGTCAGTTCGCTGGTCAAACCTCGCCCATGGTCCAGTTTTACCACGCTCCAATTTTCACCAAGGCGTGCACTTTCCACCACCTGCCCAGCCAGCGGAGCCTGCGCCTCGAACCCTCCCGAAGCATCCGGAACCTCAAAGCGATACTCGAGTTTGTGTCCCGCTGACGGCGGAATCATTTTCATCTGGATGGAATCCGTAGGCTGAATGCCCTGCGATCGCTCTTGCTTCGGTGCAATCGGCATCACGCCGGGCTGCTTGGGAAGGTTGTTCTTTGTTCCCTGCAAATAGCGCTCAGCAATCTGATTGTAAATCATGTCGGCCAAACCAACGCCGCCCTTAGCGGCCCAGTTGTCGACATATTGTCCATCGAGCTGCTCGGAAAAGATCTTCTCCGCCATATTCTTCTTTATCAGCCCGTCTTCCCCACCCACGGTCTTACGCATGGACTTCACCATCTCATTGAGAAAATGAGTCTCATACATCTTCGCCGCTTCCCGCAGCTGCGTCTCACGCTGAGCATTCCGTTCTTCAATAGTGGGAGGCTTAAGAGAAAAACCATTCTGAATCTTCACAAGATCTCCAGCCCGAGGCCAGGGGCCCGGGGCCTGAGGCCTGAGGCCTGAGGCCGGTGGCCCGCAACCCGACTCCGGGTCCTCAAGTAAACAAAAAAAGGGGTAAGTGAGTCAGGTTTATTCGCGCATCCTGCGCTTTTCGAGCAACCCTAGTTTAAGCCATTCCTTGGCCCGCACTTGGATCCGTTGTCTTTGTGTTTCCTGCGAAAGAAATACTAAACAAACCTTTTGAACCGTCCTGGTCCCTTAGACTCTAACTCACCGCCCCCCCGTACGAAAACATCCTGTCCTCGTACTTTAAAAATCGAACTACAAAATCTCCAAATCCCCATGCAAAGCTCCAGCAGCCTTTATGCTCTGAAGTATCGTGATCAAGTCTTTGGGGGTTACGCCGAGCCGATTCATCGCTTTCACGATGTCGCCCACATTGGCCGAGTCCTCCATGACCATGATCCGTTCGCCGTCCTTCTTGGCGGCCCCAGCGGCTCCATCACCGCCGACCTTTACAGTCAAATCACCGTGGCTAATCGCCACTTTAGAAATCTTCACTCCGGCGCCGATCACCACAGTTCCCGTCTTCTCGTTGACCACCACACGGGCGGCTTGATCGGGATTGATTTCGAGACTTTCGATCATGGCGAGCAGCTCAACTCCCTTACCCTCGTAAGGGGGTGGCGACACCACATCGACAGTCCCAGCATCGGCGGCCGATGAATACTTTCCAGCGAGTTCCTTATTTATAACTTTGACGACTCGCGCGGCCGTTGTGAAGTCCGGGTTATGCAGCGTGAGCCTAAACATCTTCCGGCTGGCAAACTCTTGGCCAATGTCGCGTTCAATCATGGCTCCGTTGGGCAAACGGGCCACCGTTTCATGCACACCGGCGCCGGAAAAGCCCACCACCACTGAACCTTGCGCCACCGCATAGACTTGTTGATCGGCCGCGCGCAGCGGCGTTTGGATCAAAGTCCCGCCCTTAAGGCTGGAAGCATCGCCCAGAGTACTCACCGTGATATCCAGTTTGTTCCCCGAACGCGCAAACGGAGGCAGATCGGCAGTCACAATCACCGCCGCCACGCTCTTTGATGAGATGTCCTTGCCTTGCACCTTTACGCCCAAACGATCGAGCATGCGCTCAATACTCTTGTTGGTGAATTCGGACTTGCTGTCACCCGAGCCATTCAATCCAACCACTACGCCGTAACCCACCAATTGGTTCGAGCGCACACCGCGAATATTGGCAATATCCTTCAGGCGCGCGGCCTGAGCTTGTATCGACAGCAAAGCGCAGAGAAGAATCAGACCGCGTATCACATCTCACCCACTTTTTGACGAGCACTCACAATGTCGAACTTGGGATCTAAAAGTTTTGTCGCCGGAATTCCTTCGTCGTTGAATTCTTCGGCGCGCACAATACCCGTCACAATGATTTTGTATTCACGATTGCCGATCATAAACGGTTGCGAGCCTTTCACCCGATAGTTCCCGTCAATCGTACGCTCGACGATGCGCGTGGGCACCGTCTTGACAGCCAGCTCGGCAGGGGTTTCGGCCGCCTTTTCTTGGTTGGCGGCCTGCTGTGCCGCCTTGTCGTCTTTCTTCTTACCTTTGCCCTTGTCGTCTTTATCGTCGCCCTCGCCATCGGCGCCGGCGGGATCACGTTGACGCAAACGATTTTTCTCATCGATGCGGGCCAAAAGTTTTTTGATCACACTGACCTTGGATGTCAGCTGATCACGCGGGTCGCCCTCAAGCGTCACCGCGAGAGGGTCGCCGACCAGACGTACGATGTTTTGCGAGAACAGGTAGGCACCTTGGCCCTCCATCACCCAAAGCGAACCGGAGCGCGAATCCAGAGCCGATTGATCGGCCAAAGACTCCTTTGTGGTGCGCTTGTATTGACGACGCACACGCGGAGAGAAGTCGGGAGAGTCCGAAAATTTGGTTAGCGAGGCCTGCTGCTTCGGAGCTTCGACCGAGCTGCCGCCTCCCAGCCAGGCTTTGAGTTTGCGATTGAAACTGGCGCAGCCAGCCTGAGTCAGACCGAACACCAGTAAAAAGCCGATTAGAAACAGCTGACGCATGCTCATCGTAACTCCACCTCACCCTGACCGACCACTTCGCCCACGATAGTGCTATTGGTTTTGGGGTTCTTCAAATTCACCACATCGCCAATGTACGCATCTTGTTGCGCCACTAGGCTGATCGAAACTTCCCACATCGCCTCAGAGGAGCGCACTTGCACCATCTCACCACGGTGAATGGCCTTTTCTTTCTCTAATTGCGAACGCCATAAAATATCGCCGGCCTTTAAGCCCTGACGTAGACGCTTGCCCACCAACTCATCGGCTGCAGGAATTCCATCATAGGACATAGAGGTGTCGCGATATTCCCAAGTCACATCTTGCGGCTGCACGCGTTCGCTCGGCGCCATCATACGCTTAGTTACCGGCACTTTGCGTTTGGTAATCAAACGGCCATTAACCCACGCCGGCAATAGGCTGCCATTTTCGCGGATCAAATCCACGGCCACGGCAAAAGAGCCGCGCGGCAGCTCGCCTTTGATCTTCAAAGTCCAATCGCGGATGCCCTCCACTTTGGGCAGGCTAAGATTTTCGATCGACAGTTGACAGTCCGAGCACAGTGGTTGCCATGCTTGCGTCAATTCGGTGCTCACCAGATCGGCGCTGAGCGAGCGACGTAAAGTGTCGATGACCACACTCCTGGGTAGAACCAGATGCACACGGTCTTTGTTGCGGGAACGCTCATTTTCAATCACTGAGCGCACCAAGGGCATAATGCCGGCGCTGGCCAACTCTTGTTTTTCACCGTAGGCCGGTGCACGCGAGATGGCGATTGTCGCCAATTTCTTCTGACTGTCTTCAGACAAGTTCGGGGCATCAATCAACTGAGCGAGATTGACCTCGGATTCGGGCGCCACCACCACATGTGGACGCACCCGCACCAACACGTCGGTGTGGGCCGTGACACTAGTGAGAAGGATGAAAACCCATACCAACTTCACTGCAAATTACCTCAATGAATTGATGGCCTGAAGCATTTGATCGGAGGCCTGAATCACTTTGGAGTTGGTCTCATAGGCACGTTGAGTGGTGATCATTCCCACCATCTCATCCACGATATTCACGTTGCTGTTTTCGAGCTGTCCCTGCGCAATGCTGCCCAACCCGTTCTGTCCGGGATTACCTTGTTGCGGCAGGCCGCTGGAGTTGGTCGGCATAAACAGGTTTTGACCAATGCTCTTCAAACCGGCCGGATTGACGAACGACACCAGCTGAATCTGACCAATGCTTTGCGGCGTGATATTGCCTTCGAGCATGATCGACACCTGGCCCGCGGCGCCGAACTCGACACCCGTGGCGCTGGAGGGAAAAGTGATTTCAGGCTGCAGAACATTGCCGTTACGATCTTGCAATCGGCCATCGGGTCCACGTTTGAAAGCACCATCACGCGTGTAGGCAATCTGCCCGTTGGGCAACTGCACGGGAAAAAAACCGTTGCCGCTGATCTGCAGATCGAAGGGATTGTTGGTCAGCTTCGGCGTACCTTGTTCGAAGTCTTTTGCCACCGCCGCTGTCTTGACGCCCAGGCCCACTTGCACACCGGTGGGCGAGATCGAGTTTTGTCCTGTGGGCGCCCCCGGTTCGACCTGAGTGTGATACATCAGATCTTCGAATTCGGCGCGCGCCTTTTTGAAGCCATTGGTGGAGACGTTGGCGATATTGTTGGCCGCGACGTCCATGTTCGCCTGCTGCGCTTTCATTCCGGTGGCAGCAGTGTTTAAAGAGCGAATCATCTTTTACCTCACACTTTTCCGACTTGATTGATCAGTTTGTCATCCATTTGATCGTGCGCCTTGATCACATGTTGAGTGGCCTCAAACACGCGGTTGGCGGCGATCATGTCGGTCATCTCTTCCACAACATTGACGTTGCTGGTTTCAACAAAACCCTGCTGCACGCGAGCTTCAATGGTCGGTGTCGGTTGCGACGTGGCATTGCCTTTTAAGGCGTAAAGCGAACCACCCACCTTCTGCAAATCATCCACATTAGCGAAGTCCACCACGGCGATGCGGCCAACCGCATTGCCACCATCAAAGATATCGCCACCTTGCGCGATGGTCAGATTGTTCGAGGTTACTTGAATCATACGTTGAGAGGGATCGTTTTGCCCCTCACGCAGGACAGGGTGACCTTCTTTGGTGACCAAACGACCGTTGGAGTCCGTTTGCAAAGAGCCGCTGCGGGTCCAGCGCACGCCCTGAGGTGTGAGAACTTCAAAGAAACCCTTTCCTTCAAGAGCGATATCCAAAGAATTTCCAGTGGCGCGCAAAGAGCCCTGATCAAAATTGGTATAGGTGCCGGCCGGATTCACATAGGCATTGTCGCCGCCCTGCATATCGTAAAAGCTTTCGATGGATGCCGGCACGCGCGGCACATTGATCACGTCGTTGGGTTTTTCGTTGGCGCTCAGATATTCACTGAACACCTGGCGGTCTTTCTTGAAACCGGTCGTATTTACGTTGGCCAGATTGTTGGCAATGGTGTCGAGGCGCGACGATTGAGCCATGGCACCGCTAACTGCGGAGAATAATCCTTTAGAACTCAAAGTCCCCTCCCCCTCGACTAGACAAAAAGCTTTCTCTCACTTTCATGTTGAGCAAGCGATGTGCCATTAAAATCCAGACGCGCGCTTGGTCGGGAAACGTTCAAGTCCGAGTGCCCAATTGCCGAAAACTCCGCTACGCGCGGGACCAAGGTCGGGAAGATGGCGTCAGGCTTTTGTCACCGGCGTTCAATAATTATGACAGTTGGACTCGACCCGCGGGCGGGGCTAGCGGCACAATGGAGGAACATGAACAAGGATGTTCGTTTGCGTATTCTAGGTATTTTGTTGATATTACCGATCGTCGCGAATGCGGCTCCGGGCTCGAAGCTGAATAGCGATGCCGAAGAGCTGCGCGGCCTGGTACAGAAGATGGCCAAGGAACGCAGCACCACGTTCACTCCCGTGGACACCTCTCCGTACTTCGACATTCCCGTCACCTACAACACCAAGGTGAAATGGTGGATCAACTACTTTCAAACCAGCGGACGCAAATGGTTCCGCACCTGGTTGGAGCGCTCGCACGCCTACCTTCCCGGTATGCAGAGCATGTTGGCGCAAAAGGGGCTGCCGCAGGATCTGGCCTATGTCGCCATGATTGAGAGCGGGTTCTCCGCGCACGCCACATCGACCGCGGCCGCCGTGGGCTATTGGCAGTTCATCACTCCCACCGCCAATCGCTACGGCTTGAAAACCAACTGGTGGTTGGATGAACGCCGCGACTTTAACAAGAGCACAACGGCGGCCAGCCGTTACCTGGGCGACCTGTTTCGTCAATTCGGTTCGTGGTATTTGACCGCAGCGGCCTACAACATGGGTGAAGGGCGCATGCAGCGCCTGATTACCAAATATGGCACCAAGAACTTCTGGGTGTTGTCCAAACGTCCCGACTTCCCCGACGAAACCAAACAGTACATTCCGAAAATGCTCGCCGCCATGCTGATTGCCAAGGCGCCCAAACTCTATGGCTTCCATGAGCTCAAACCAAAAGAGCCTTATAGCTATGACTATTTCCATGTGCCGGGCGGCACCGATCTGCACAATCTGGCCGCTTACCTAAAAGTGACACCCACCGAACTGACACGACTCAATCCCGAGCTGCTACGCGGTTTCGTGCCGGCCAATGTGGGTAGTCATAAAATTCGTATCCCGAAGGGTCAAACGGCCCGCGTCTCGCAGTTTGTACGCGCTCAGTTGTAGTGCTATAACTGGGCAAGAATGGCCAACACCACGATTGTTCAAAAATACGGCGGCGCCTGCCTAGAAACGCCCGAAAAACTGCGTGCCGTCGCCAGTCACTTGGCGTCTTTGCACGCCAAAGGTCATCGCGTGGTGGTGATTGTATCGGCCATGGGCAAAACGACCGACGAGTTGATCAAGCTCGCTTACCAAGTTAGTCCGCATCCCAATCGCCGCGAACTCGATATGCTTTTGACCACCGGTGAACGCATCAGCATGTCGCTGATGAGCATGGCGTTGTCTGATCTCGGTGTACCCGCGATCAGCTTTACCGGGAGTCAGGCCGGGGTGATGACCGACGATTCGCACTCCCAGGCACGCATCGTGGACGTGCGCCCGATTCGCGTGCGTGAAGAACTTGAACGCGGGCGTGTGGTGGTGCTTGCCGGATTTCAAGGTGTAAACCCGGTCAGCAAAGAAATCACCACTCTTGGCCGTGGCGGTTCCGACACCACGGCCGTGGCCATGGCGGCGGCTTTGAAAGCCGAGCGTTGCGAGATCGTCAAAGAGGTTGACGGCGTTTGCACTGCGGATCCGCGTTTGGTCACCAGCTCGCAACCCCTGCGCGTTTTGGATTTCGCCAGTCTGTCAGAGATGTGTTTCTGGGGCGCTAAAGTTTTGCATTTTCGCTGCGTCGAGATGGCACAAAGTCAGAACGTGCCCTTAGTCATCAAACGCTGGGGTGCGGCTTCTGAAAGTACGCTGATCACTAAAGAGGTAAAAGAGATGGAGAGTGGAAAAGTTTTGTCGGTGAATTCCATGGCGCGGGTCGAACATATCGGCATCGACTCGACGGATCTGAATCAAGGTTTCGATAGACTCTCTTCGCATTTGAAACAAAATGGTTTGTCCTGGCCGCAGATTTTGGCTTCCACCTACGAGGGTGCGCAATGCCGGATCATGCTCACCTCGGACGGCGAGTCGCTGGACACTTTGCTGCGCACGGTGGAGAAGAGCAAGGATATGAAGAAGCTGCGCGAGACAGTCAGCTCGGTCAGCGTCACATGCTTTGGCGGCGTGGCTTCCGATTTAGCCCATCGCGCTTTGCAGATTTTAAGCGCGCAAAAGATCCGCGCCGAAAAATACATTCTCTCGCCCCACACCATGACCGTGTTCGTAGCGCCCACTCAGCGTGAAGCCACCGTGCAAGCGCTGCACGCTTTGGTGGTTTGATGCTGAAATTCCCACCTGCCAACGCCATGGAGATTCTGTCTGCCAACGCGCAGATCTTCGGCGCGCTTTTAGGTTTGGTGGGTCTGGCGTTTGTACGCGTGGTCGAGGCCAAAGAGCGCAACGTTGGTCAGTTGACCGAGGGTTTGGGCTACGATTTCACCCGCGAAATGAAGGTTTTGGAAAAAGATCCTGCGACTGCTTCTCTCAATGTTCATATCTCATCGATGGCCGACTTTGGCCGCGCATTGGAGACGCTCAAAGCGCGCATTCACGCCGACAAATACTCGCGCATGCGCTCGCGCTACGACGCTCTGCTGAACGAAATCGAAGACATGCGCAAAATCAAAAGACGTTTTCTGCGCAACTGCTGGCTGTCCGCCACTCTGATCATGGCCTCCATTGGGGGCCTCTTGGTTCCGTTCGAAGACTATCAAGGCACGATGTCTTATTACCTGGTGGTGCTATTGATCACGGCTGCCGTGGGCCTGGTTCAGTGCGTGCTGTTCTTTATGAATATCGCCGACACCAATACGTTTTTCACCTACAGCAGCGAGGACTAATAACTGACGGCGAGTGCAGCGCCGTCACCACTCGGTGGGAAAATAGTCTTTCAGGAATTTTCCGCACCAGTGTTGGCCGGTGTTGATACCGTCGAAGAACGGATCACAAATTCGCGCGGCCCCATCGACGATATCGAGGGGCGGTTGAAAGTCGTGCTCCGCCTGTTTGCGGGCCGACAGTTCAGCGGGGTCCTCATCGGTCACCCACCCAGTATCGACTGCATTCATAAAAATGCCGTCTTTGGCCAAATCCGGAGCTGAAGTCAACGTCATCATATTCAACGCCGCCTTGGCCATATTGGTGTGAGGATGTTTGTCGGTCTTGGTGTAACGCGTGAACTTGCCTTCCATCGCCGACACGTTCACCACGTGTTTCTTGCCAGTGTTGTCTTTGCGCATAAGCGGCGCCAAGCGACTGCACAACACAAACGGCGCAATCGAGTTCACCAACTGCACCTCCAACAACTCAGGCGTGGGCACCTCGGCCAAGGTCAAACGCCAGCTATTGGTTTTGCGTAAATCCACTTGCTGAAGATCGGCATCTAAACGACCTTCGGGAAAAATCTCCTCTGAAGTCAGCGAGTCATCATAAGAGTACGGAATCTGCGAAAGCTTAGCCGACGCACGAATACCGACACCGGGTTTCTGCCCATGCCAAGTCACCGGCATAGCTTGAGCGCTCTCATGACTCACTAGGCCCGCGGCATCGCCCTTACCAAGCTCGACCAAACCACCACTTGCATCCAGCTGCTCCACGCACTCTCGATACCCACGCAGAAGATGACGCACATCCGGTGGTAGATCCGCAAACGCCGTGTTCTCGCGCGCCAGCAGATGGCCATAAAATCCCGGTGGACGACGCACGGTCTGAGCCGCGTTGTTGATCAGAATATCCAAACGCTCCATCGTCTGCGCGATATAAGAAGCGAAGATCTCCACACTGGGTGTGTGACGCAAATCCAAACCATGAATATGCAAGCGATCCCGCCACTCACTAAAGTCGGACTCCTGACTGTAACGCCAAGCCGAGTCCACCGGAAAACGGGTGGTCGCAATCACCCGCGCTCCGGCCCGCAACATCATCAAACTCGCATGGTAGCCGATCTTCAATCGCGAGCCTGTGATCAGCGCCACCTGTCCATCCAAACGCGCCGTTTGAAAACGCTTCTTGTAGTTGAAGTCGCCACAGCTCGAACACATGGAATCGTAAAAAAAGTGAAGACGATCGTACTCGGATTTACAGACGTAACAGTTGCGCGGCGAATGTAGGATACGCTCTTCCGCCGGCCGCTCGCCGATCTGCTTGGGGGCAGTGAACACAGTCTCCTTGCGGGCTTCGCGGATACCCGACGTGCTGCGTGTGCGACGATCCGCATTCACCCGCACTTGGCGCAAAGCCTTCTTCACTTCGCGCTGGCGCAAACGTTGCTCTAAGCGCGAGGGGCGCGATAGACGCCCTGCTTCGGACATTAAGGACTCACGCAGCTCTTTAGGCACATGGGCAAGCAACGCGCCGTCTTTGTTCAGACGCTCAAGCATTTCAAGGCATTTACGAATCTCTTCGACGCTCACGCTATTCCCAGTGTGTTTATCCTAACCTCCTAACCGCAATTGCCGCTGCCGCCAAGTCCGATCTATAGTGACGGATATGGAACCTACAAAGATTGCACTAAAATGCGAGAAGTTTGGTGAAACCACGCACGGCTTCGCTCTCCGCCGCGACTTAACCCGCGGCGAACGCGGGCTACGGGCAGGAAAAGTGGTGGGCATTCTCTGGGTCGTAGCAGCCTTCACGATCTTTATTCCGATCCTGCACTTTATCCTGCCACCGCTTTTGCTCCTGGGTGGAATTGGTTTCGGAATCACCACGTGGATGGAGAACGGGATGATGCTCGGAGGAGAAATCCCCTGCCCCAGCTGCAAAAAGCCCATCGTCTTGCCGCAAGAGACGGAGAGCTGGCCTTATGCCTGCCGCTGCCCCTCCTGCCACACGGATCTTTCGATCCAAGCGGCGAGCGAGGGTAAATAAAAAGGGTCGCATTTATGCGACCCTTTTTATTTCTCTGCTTTTTAAACGAAGCGACTATTTGCGAGCCGGTTTCTTGTCCATGCCTTTGGAGGCGGCGGCCGACACCGCTGCAGGAGCTTTCTCGGCCACCGGCGCCGCTTTGGCCTTATCGACCAAACTCGCCACAGCCTCTGCCTTCGGAGCCGAACCCTTAGCGCCAATTCCGTAAGCGGTAAGAATTTTCTCGCGCAGCTCAGTCATCAGTTTGGGATTGTCTTTCAGAAACTGCTTGGCCTGATCACGACCTTGTCCCATGCGTTCACCATTGACCGAATACCAAGCGCCGGATTTATCGATCATCTCTTTCTTGACGCCGATATCGAGCACATCACCTTCGGCCGAAATGCCTTCACCGTACATCAGGTCGAATTCCACCTTCGCAAACGGAGGAGCCATTTTATTCTTCACCACTTTCACGGCGGTGCGATTACCCACCACCTCTTCACCAGCTTGAATGGCACCGATACGGCGCACGTCCAAACGTACAGAGGCGTAGAACTTCAGAGCGTTACCACCGGTAGTGGTTTCCGGATTACCGAACATCACGCCAATCTTCATACGGATTTGGTTGATGAAGATCACCAAAGTGTTGCTGCGAGAAATCGCCGCCGTCAGCTTACGCAGAGCCTGCGACATCAAGCGCGCTTGCAGACCCATATGGCTATCGCCCATCTCGCCTTCGATCTCTGCCCGCGGGGTCAAAGCCGCTACCGAGTCGACCACCAACACATCGACCGCGCCCGAGCGCACCAGAGTCTCAACGATCTCGAGGGCCTGTTCGCCAGTGTCGGGTTGCGAGACCAACATGTCTTCAACCTTCACGCCCAGTTTACGAGCGTAACCGATATCCAAAGCATGCTCTGCATCCACATACGCGACCGAGCCGCCCGCCTTTTGGGCTTGAGCCACAGTGCTCAATGCCAGAGTGGTTTTACCGGAGCTTTCCGGTCCATAGACTTCAACAATGCGGCCTTTCGGCAGACCGCCAATACCGAGAGCAATGTCCAGACTCAATGCGCCCGTGGAAAATACGGGAACATTTTCGTACAGACCTTTATCTCCGCCGAGCTTCATGATCGAGCCTTTACCAAACTGCTTCTCGATCGAGGCGATCGCGAGTTCCAAGGCTTTGCCCTTGTTGTCGCCGCCTGTGCCCACGTGAATTGCCATTACTTTCTCCTAACCTGGGAGTCCACGTCCCCGTGAGACCCACCGATGTTTTACCCAGCTTCCAACTTTCGTCATCTCATCGCACTTAGGAGAAAATCGAAAGCAAAAAGAGCGGCTTGGCGCTGGATGTCTTCCCGGCCCGCTCCCGCCGGAAACGCTTGCTGGGACAACCTTTCAAAGCCTGGACCAGTCACCGCAAAGCATACAGTGCCCACCGGCTTGCCGGGACTTCCGCCACTCGGACCTGCAATGCCTGTGATGCTCACCGTCCAATCCGCCGCAAGAACGGAGCGGGCTCCTAAAGCCATTTGGCGCGCCACCGGCAAACTCACTTCGCCGTGGGCCAAAATCAAAGCGCGAGGAACTCCCAGCACATCCTCTTTGACAGAGCGCGCATAACTCACCACAGCACCTTGAAAGAACTTGGAGACTCCCGGCCACGCGCAAATCCAGCTGGCCAGTAGGCCGCCCGTACAGCTCTCGGCCGAGCCGATTTTCCAACCGCGCAACAGACATAGTTTTTCCAGCTCTTGAATCCGGCCTGACAGCTCGGCGTTCACGTTATAGCTCCCCTACGGCATCCAGCCGTTTTGCAGAATCACTTGTAGAATGAGGTTCGCGATCACACCGGCCAGAAGATCATCGCCGACCGCCCCTACGCCGCCCAACACCTTTTTGTCGACGTAAGAGATGGGAAAAGGTTTGAGCATATCCAAAGCGCGAAACAATACAAAACCCAAGAGCACCCAAGACCAGGTGAAAGGCACCAAAGCCATAGTCACCAAAAAACCCGCCACCTCATCGATGACCAGCTCCGGTGAGTCATGTTCGCCGCCGGCGATCTCCATCTCGTAGAGATGAGCCACCATAATGGCAAAACCCGCGAAACATAGGGTGACCACTAGATATTTGAGTTCACTAAAAGAAGAGAACCACCAGACCAGGGGAATGGCGCCAAGAGTACCGATAGTGCCCGGCACTTTGGGCGCGTGCCCACAACCAAACCAAGTGGCCAAAATTTTAAGAGAGTAACGATGTAGCGGCGTCATGCTCGTAAAGAGCTAACACGCCGCCAAGCTCAGGTCTAGGGTTGGCAAGCCGGCATGCCGGGGACGTTGATCACGTTGGAGATCAAGAAAGATTTGCCCGACGGATTGGCGTTGGTGTCGAGAAACTTTCCGCCTCCGACCTGAGCCATCATGCGCAAACGCTCGGTGGCTTCGAGATCGGCGGAACCGTAGTAGATCGTATTGAAGCTGACCTTACCGGGCTTGACAGCCAGAAGGCCTTCGACGTCGGCTTTGAGCTGCTCGTCTGTGCGCATCGGAGTGGGCTGACCATCCGACAAGAAAACCACAATCCACTTAGTGTTGGCATTCACGTTGGTGTCATTTTGCAGGGCGAGCATGGCCATATCGGTGGCGGCCTTGTAAGGCGTATTGCCGTTGTCCGCCGCGGCCTTGAAGGTGGCGATCGCGCTCTGCATGGGCGGCAATAAATTGGTGATGGTCGGTTGGCTGCTATTGCCGTTGTTGATCAGGGCCGAAGCTCCCACTCCCTTAAAAGTGATGAATCCATACCAGAAATTCTGTTTGCTTTTAAAGTCGTTGAAGAAGGCCTCGATGGAACCGGCGCGCATAGTTTTCATCGGATCGGTGCTGGTGTTTGAACCCGAGTTGTCCACCACGAACACCACTTTGGCGTCGGTCGCCAGTTGGTGCAAAACGTTGTAGCAAGAGCCGGGATTCAAATTGGGCTGATCAAGGCCATCGCGCCATTGATCATTGTAGCCGTTGCTCCCTTGGTCGCTGGCACCGGCCGAGAATTTGGCCTGCGAGCAGTTCTGAAAGAGTCCTAAGCCCATGGCTACGCTGAGTATAACAAGCGTGCGTATCGAAATAAGTCGCGAGAGTTTTGTCTTCACAGATCAGCCCCCCTGGCTATCTCTTTCAATTTGCAAGGCCAACGCCGCGGTTCTAGCGCTTAAGTCGTCGCCGCAGTGGTCACCTGAATAGTCTATTTACATTTGACCGAAATTTCGACTGTCACTGGACGTATTCGTACTGTTTTGTCTCATTTTGAGATGTGAAGATTTGCGCCTCATTCTCCGAAGAGAGAGCTGTGACACTCGAGGAGATTTTAAAAAAGGCGCTGGAGAAAGGCGCCACCGACGTGCACCTGAAGGCGGGCGTGATGCCTGTCATTCGCCGCAATGGCGTTTTGCGCCCGCTCGGCTCGAGCGCTCCCATACTCAATGGCAACCAAATCCTCGAAATGGCCATGGGACTCTTAGACGAAAAGCAACGCGCGCATTTTGAAGAGTTCCGCGAGATCGATCTCGGCTACGGGATTTCCGGTTTAGGCCGCTTTCGTATCAGCGTCTTCCGCCAGCGCGGGACCACGCGCATGGTGATCCGCAATATCCCCTTCAAAGTGCCCACTTTCGAGGAACTCACTCTGCCGGCCATGGTCAGTAAGATCGCTCAGCAAGAACGCGGCCTCGTGTTAGTGACCGGCGTGGCCGGCTCGGGCAAATCGTCCACTTTGGCGGCGCTCATCGATGACATCAACAAACGCGACAGCAAACATATTCTGACGATTGAAGACCCCATCGAGTACTTGATCCGCGACCGCAAGAGTCTGATCACTCAACGTGAGATCGGCATCGACTCTTACTCTTTCGCACGCGCACTCAGGGCCGGTCTGCGCCAAGATCCCGACGTGATTCTGATCGGTGAAATGCGCGATCGCGAAACTATTGAAAGCGCTCTTCTGGCGGCTGAGACCGGACACTTGGTGCTCTCTACTTTGCACACTCTTGACGCCACCGAAACCATCAACCGCATTCTGGCCGCCTTCGAAGCCTCCCAACAGGCTCAAGTGCGCATGCAGCTCGGCGCCACTTTGAAGGCCGTGATCTCGCAACGCCTATGTCGGCGTAAAGACGGTGCCGGTTTGGTGCCTGCGGTTGAAATTATGATCAACAGCGCCCGTGTGCGCGACCTGATCGAAGACCCAAAAGAAACCACCGGCATCCCCCAGGCTATCGAGGAAGGCGCCGTTTACGGTATGCAGGGTTTCGATCAAAGCCTGATGGAACTTCTGAACAAGGATTTGATCACCTACGAAGAGGCCCTGCTGCACTGCGCTCGCCCTGAAGACTTCCGCATTCGGGTCGAAGGTTTTACCGCTATGGACGGGAAAAAATGGTCGCAAACAGGCTTGTATGATAGAAAGGTGAACGATAAGTGGCATAACATTACCGAGGTGGAAATCGTTATGCCCACCGAAATCAAAAAAACGCGGAAAACAGGTAGTGACGGAGACGACAAATAGATCCGAATATGCGCAGGCTTTGGACCGGATCACCCGGTACCTGGCCATGCGCGATCACTCCCGCCACGAACTGCACAGCAAACTCTCCCGCCTGTACAATCCTGAAATCGTCGAAAAAGCCTTGAATGAAGCCGCAGAAAACGGTTGGATCCCGCCCGAGGAAGAGCTCGCTCAGCGCGCCACCGCGGCTTACCGCCACAGTTTGAAAAGCCGCCGCTACATCGAGGGGCAGTTGCGCAAAAAGGGATTGCCGGTACCGCCGCGTGATGATGAAGCCGAAGTGACGGCTATTCGCACGTTGGTTGAGCGCAAGTTTGGCTCTCCCTCCGAATTGACATTCGAAGAGCGTACGAAAGTGTATCGATTTTTAAAGTACCGCGGTTTTGACGACCGCGGGATCAAGCAGGTGTTGAATGAAAAGCCATGAGGTTCGCCAAAAGTTTATCGACTACTTCGCCCAACACGGTCATCAGCCGGTGCCAAGCTCACGTCTGATTCCTGAGGGCGACCCCACCCTGCTCTTCACCAATGCCGGTATGAACCAGTTTAAAAACGTGTTTGTGGGGTTGGAACAACGCCCGTACACTCGCGCCGTCTCAGCGCAAAAGTGCGTGCGCGCCGGCGGCAAACACAACGATTTGGAAAACGTCGGTCACACCGCTCGTCACCACACCTTCTTCGAGATGCTGGGTAACTTCTCCTTCGGCGATTATTTCAAGAAAGAGTCGATCCATTTCGGCTGGGAACTGATCACCAAAGTGTATGGCATCGACAAAGATCGCCTCTACGTTTCGGTCTTCCAAGACGACGACGAGGCCGCGGACATCTGGCACAAGCAAGAGGGCGTGTCTAAAGACCGCATCTACCGCTTTGGGGAAAAGGACAACTTTTGGCGCATGGGTGACGCTGGCCCCTGCGGTCCGTGCTCGGAGATCTTTTACGATCTCGGCCCCGACGTGCCGGGTGATCCGAAAGAGAACGTCATGGGCGGTAACGGCGATCGCTTTATGGAAATCTGGAATCACGTGTTTATGCAGTTCGAAGAGGATGGCAAAGGCGGCCGCGTAAAACTGCCGAGGCCTTCCGTCGACACCGGCGCCGGTCTCGAGCGCATGACCGCAGTTCTCCAAGGTAAACTTTCGAACTATGACACCGATCTGTTTCAAGACTTGATTCAAGTGGCCGCACGCCTATCGAAACAAGAATATGTGGCCTCTCTCAAAGGCTTGCCGCGCGATGCGGCCATGGCGCAAGACCGCGTGAATGTGGCCATGCGCGTGCTGGCCGATCACGCTCGCGCCACGGGCTTTTTGATCGCCGACGGCGTTTTGCCTTCGAACGAAGGACGCGGTTACGTTTTACGTCGCATCATGCGTCGGGCAATCCGCTATGGTCGCCAACTGTCGGAAGATCAATCGATCTTGCCGGCAGTGGTGGCGCAAGTGATCGAGAAAATGGGTGGCTTTTACGGCGAGCTCAAGCAGCAACGCACTTTGATCGAACGCACGGTGGTCGATGAGGAAAAGCGCTTCCTGTCCACTTTGGACACCGGCACTCAGGTGCTGACGCAAGAGATGTCGCGGCTCGCGAGCGGCGGCACTCTGCCCGGCGAAGTGCTGTTCAAACTCTACGATACCTATGGCTTTCCAGTGGATTTGACGCGTTTAATGGCGCAAGAAAAAGGCCATGCGATCGACGAACTCGGCTTTGAACGCTTGCTGAAGCAAGCCAAAGAAAAAGCCCGCGCTTCGTGGAAAGGCAAAAATATTTCCGGCGATCAGGCCTTCCTGGTCCAATACACGCAACAGTTGCAAAGGCAAAACGGCGATACCAAGTTCACTGGCTACGAGACCTCACAAGAAACACAAGTGAAGCTGCAGGCTCTTTCCGACGGCCGCAAAGACGTGACCGAACTGCACAACGATCAAACCGGCGTTATCATCACCGACAAAACCTGCTTTTACGCGGAAAGCGGCGGCCAGGTCGGCGACAAGGGAGTGATCCGTTCTCCCAGCGGTGAGGCCGAGGTCTTAGACACCACCAAACTCAACGGCACCTTCTTGCATCACGTGCGCGTCACCGACGGCGTGATTCGACTCACTGACCCGGTGCAATTGGTGGTCAACAGCTTCGAGCGCCGCAACACCGCCAACAACCACTCGGCCACACACTTGATGCACTCGGCGTTGCGCCAGGTGCTGGGCACGCATGTGCAGCAGGCGGGTTCATTGGTTGAGGCCGATCGTTTGCGTTTTGACTTCACTCACAACCAACCGCTGACGGTGGCTGAGACCGAAGAGATCGAAAACCTGGTCAACGCCGAGATCGGCAAAGGTGTCCAGGTGCATTCGGAAGTGATGACTCATAAAGCCGCTTTGGATCGGGGCGCCATGGCTTTGTTCGGTGAAAAGTACGGCGATGAGGTGCGCGTGATTCAGATGGGCGAGTTCTCCATGGAACTTTGCGGCGGCACGCATGTCTCCAACACCGCGCAGATTCGCTTCTTTAAAATCGTGAGCGAAAGCGGCGTCAGCGCCGGCGTGCGCCGTATCGAAGCCATCACCGGCGAAAAGGCCGCCGAGTATTTGAACGCTTTGAGCCGTGAAGCTTTGCAAGCCCGCGCTCAGGCTGGAATCACTTTGAACTGGCAAAAATATTTGGAGGGCGAAGGCGGCCGACTACCCGATGTGATCGCCTCTGCGCAAGACAACGCCAAAGTCCTTCAGCGCGAAATTCAATCGCTGAAAGGTAAAAACGTCGACGTGGACTCACTGGTCTCTTCGGCCACTGCCTTCAGCGTGGCCGGCGTGAATGGCCGTTTCGTGTTCGCCGATATTCCAATGGACGACCGCAAGGTGTTGAGCGATCTTTCCGACCGGCTGCAGGACAAGCTGAAGGACGCCGTCATCGTGATCGTGGGTCAGGGCGACACCACTCACCCACTCATCGTCAGCGTGAGCAAATCCTTAACGCCGAAGTTGAACGCAGGCAAAATCCTCGGTGAAGTCGCCGCCGCGTTAGGTGGCAAAGGCGGAGGCCGGCCCGATTTCGCGCAAGGCGCCGTGCCGTCACGTAACGAGCTGGACCAAGCCCGTCAGAAAGTGCTGGCGGTTATTGGTCATTAGGCCACGCACCCGCTGACTCAAACATTCGTTTGCCTTTCAATGGAGAATTGGCTTGAGCCCAAGCGCTTGCAGTCCTACATTCGTCTCGCACACAAAAAGGAGTTCTGGTGAAAAGACTATTCGTATTCTCTTTGATTGCCTCTCTGTCCTCGTTCGCTTATGCCGCCACCTTGGAAGTTAAAACCCTCAACACTGGCAAAGATGGAAGCTTGATGGTGTTTGATCCGCCCGTGCTGAAAGCCAAAAAAGGTGACACCATCAAGTTCGTACCGACCGATCCGGCCCATGACGTGGCTTCGGTAGCCATTCCTAAAGGCGCGAAAACTTGGAAAGGTGATATCGGCAAACCGATCAGCACCGTGGTGACCGAGGAAGGTGTTTATCTTTACG
Organism: Bdellovibrionales bacterium; assembly: GCA_019637855.1. Taxonomy (GTDB): domain Bacteria; phylum Bdellovibrionota; class Bdellovibrionia; order Bdellovibrionales; family UBA1609; genus JALHOQ01. Next base: position 149,813 of record JAHBUX010000002.1, on the reverse strand, counting down.
AATGCCCCTTGCACGCCGCAATGGCGATGGTCGGCGTGATTCAAGTCGGTAAACCGAAGAATCTGGAAGAAGTTAAGGCGGCCGCCAAAACACTTTCGACCAAATTCGTGATGAACAAAGACCGCTTGGATAAGTACTTAGCGGAAGTGAAGTAAGTCTAGCCCGGGCCGAAGTAGTACCAGCTGGCGCCTACGGCGGCGATCAAAGCTAAGACCCAGATTAAATTTCGCATGACATGGGTGCCGCGCTCGCGTTGCGCGGCCACCCAAGCCGAAAACTCCAGCAGCGGCAGTTGATGTTTGGGGCACAAACCCGGCTGCAACGAATGATGTTCGCATTTCGGGCAAAGATAGTCCCCGCCTTCAAACTCAGGATCAAAATCCGATTCGGTTAAGCTAAATCCCATGCGCTCAACCTCCGCTCGAATCAGCATGATGTGCTCGAACGGGAGCTCCAAATACATAAAGTCATGCGGGTTGTGCGCCTGGTACTGCGTGGGCTCGCGTTCGCGATTGCGCTTTTGCAAATCAGCCACTTCTTTTTCACCGGTCATTAGGCGAAAAGAAACGCCGTGCTCTTTTAACGGACCCGTCAACCGGTCGGTTAAAGCCGGCGGAAACGGGCCGATCGTTATCATTTTTTGAACAGGCATAGCATTTCAAATACAGCGTCCACCACAGCCATCGCGGTGATATCGACATGATCATACGGTGGTGACAATTCGACCGTGTCACAACCCACAAGGTTCTTGATCTTCAAAGCGCGAAAGATGCGTTGCACTTCATAGGTCGTCAAACCACCGGGAACCGGAGTGCCTGTGCCCGGAGCATAGGCCGGATCTAAACAATCGATATCATAGGTGATGTAAGTAGGGCCGTCGAACGCCGGGATCTTTTTTAGAAATGCCTCTAAACCACCGATGCGAATGTCATCCACCGTAGTGCTATTCAAGCCGTGCTTCTTTACGAAATCCAAATCCTCGCCGCCAGCCAATGGCCCGCGCAATCCAAACTGCCAGCTGCTCTTGGCGTCGATCAAACCTTCTTCGACCGCATGGCGCGCGAATGAACCGTGGTGATACTCTTGCCCCCACGCCGCCGGATAAGTGTCCAGGTGCGCATCAAAGTGAATCAAGCTGATCGGCTTTCCCACATGCTTACGAACGGCACGCAGAATCGGCAGCGTGGTTGAATGATCTCCGCCCACAGCCACGAAGCGTTTACCCGCCTTGAGCACGGAGGTGAAATACGCCTCGATCTTTTCATAGGTCTGCTTCATGTCGATCGGCACCGTCGAACAATCGCCTAAATCGGCAACCCTCAACCGCTCAAACACATTCTCGCCGCGCGACCAATTGTAGCCACGGCCCAAGGCACTGACCTCGCGCACCCGCGTAGGCGCGAAACGCGCTCCGGGACGATAGGAGACGCCGCCGTCAAAAGGTACGCCGATCAAACCGATGTCGAAATCGTCTTGAAGACTCGCCACCGGCAAACGGAAAAAAGTTTTGATGGCCGAGAAACGCGGGAACTCGCGGCCGCTCATCGGTTTAAATTCCATGCGCAGCACCTGCCTTTTCTAGAATCTTTTTGTCACGCCCCAAGGTCCATTCCAAACGGTCATCCTTCAACAGACGAACAGAATGGGGCTCAAAGGCATCGTAAATGTATTTGGGCTTAGCCGGCGGCTTAGGCTTTCCACCTGCGACGGGGGCAGCTTCACCCTCACCCGCAGGCAAGTCTTCCTTGAGGCTGCGTTTGCGAACCACGCCTTGCGCCAGTACCGCCATTTTACGATTTTGCGTGTCCGCCACGTACCAGCGTAAAGACTGCACCTGGCCCACAGGTTTGTCCCATAACCACATCTGCAAGACGGGCCGATGCCCCATGATTTCAAAACGAATTTTCTCCCACTCCACGCCCTCACCGACCAAAGGCATCGGATCCACGGTGTGATGAGAACTGTTTTTCCAAGCAATCGTGCTGTCCAATAGACGCAGGTTGTACTCGCCTTGCATCAAACGACAGTCGAATCCCTTCAACTCTTTGGCGTTGCACGTGGTCTTCGCCTTCGCAGGTTTCACGCCATGAGCCGCAGGTCGCCACAACAGAGCCGCGCCAAGCACGGCGGTAAGCATGAGAATTCCTCTCAACATAGCTGAATTCTAATCCCGATTGCGGGACCAAACAACAAATGCTAACAGTCAAAAGATCGATGAGTGTTTCCGACGCAAAACTGAAGCTGGTGGAATGGTATCGGCAGAACAAACGCGCTTTGCCGTGGCGCGAGAACCGCGATCCCTATCGCATTTGGATCTCGGAAACCATGTTGCAACAGACCACCACCACCGCGGTCATTCCTTTTTTCGAGCGCTTTGTCGGGCGCTTTCCCGACCTGAATACACTTGCGCAGGCCCCAGTGAATGCCGTGGTGGAGGCCTGGGCCGGGCTCGGCTATTACAGCCGCGCTCGCAATCTGCACAAGTCGGCGCAAGCGCTGTATGCCAAAGGCGGCTTTCCAAAAACCTTCGAAGAGCTGATCACCTTTCCCGGTTTCGGTCCGTACACTTCACGTTCCGTGGCCAGCCTCGCTTTCGATCAAGCGGTGGGAGTGGTCGACGGCAACGTGATTCGCGTGCTGTCACGCTTTGAAGGGCAAGCTTGGGAATGGTGGAAGAGCAAAGCCCGCGACGAGGTTCAAACGCACGCGGATCAATGGGTCCGAGGTCTCTCTAGCTACGAAATGAATCAAGCACTGATGGAGCTCGGCCGCACCATTTGCACTCCCAAGTCTCCGTCGTGTCTACTATGCCCGATTCGTGAGCAATGCGTGGCTTGGCGCGAAGATCGCGTCGCCAACCTTCCCCTTCCCAAACCGCGTCGCACGCGCGAGCTTTGGCTATGGAATCCTTCTGTCGAAATTAAAAAGGGGCGCATTCTTATTCAGAAAAACACACATGCGCCCTTCTTACGCGGGCAATGGCTTTTGCCTGGCACCGCCGAGCGCCTGAAGAGCAAGCCTAAGAGCTACCACTATAAGCACAGTATCACTCATCACGATATTTTCGTGACGGTAAAGAACTCACTTCCTAAAATGTCGGAGGCGGTGACCAAATGGGTCCAGCTTAAGGAGATCCGACAACATGTTCCAGCCTCATTGGTTCAAAAGGCCCTGGCGCAAGCACTCGCGACTCCCGCTCTTGATGGCGCTGCTGACGCTGATGGTGGCGTGCTCGTCCAGAGGAAAACGACCGCCCCCTCCACCGGAAGCCGCCGACGTGGCCATTGCGGGAAGCGAAACAGTCCTCGTTGACGACGGACAAAGCCTTCAACCCAGCTTCTCTCCGAAGGGCGACAAAATGCTTTTTGTCAGTGGCAAACGCGCAAGCCACAACGCCCAGCAGGTGTATGAGCGCGACATGGCCACTGGCAAAGAGCGCCGAATCACCTTTCAAAGTGGTTCGACCTGGCATCCCCGCTACAACTCGACCGGTGAATGGATTCTATATTCAAGCTCGACCGATGAACTCAAAGAACATTCCCCGCTCCTAGTTCCCGTCGCTGAGGTGAAACCCAGCAAGCTCCCGCCGCCCTACAACGAACCCGTTGATGTCTACTTGCATGCGCTGAATGGCCTGCAAATACGCCGCATCACCGCGCGCCCGGGCTTCGATGGTGAAGCGCGCTTCTCGAGTGATGGTAAACAAATAGTGTGGACTCGAATATCGAAAGATCGCGCGGCCGTGGTCATTCAAGAAGCCTCTAGCGAAGGGTCGCCGCGCCCACTGCACGGCTTAGGTACCAATCCCACTTCTTTTGCAAGCGCTCTGGGCGGAAGATTGAACGCGTGGGTGGACTGGGACATGAGCTTTGGTGTTTCGCGCTTGCGCCTACGCAACGGCAAAGAGGTGACGGACGTCGCCGCCGATATGATCGTCACTAAAATAGATCCGGAGTTTTCACCCGACGGCAAATGGTTGCTTTGGTCGCAAAAAGATCCCGAGTCAGAGCTGTATGGCCTCTGGGGCTACAACATCGCGAACAAATGTCTGCACCGCTTTTTATTCAGCAGCACGGGCGATCGCCGCCACCCGGTGGTAACGCCCGACATGAAAATGCTGACGTACACGTGGGTGAATCGCGGCAGGTCCAGAATTGCTCAGGTGCCCTTTGTTCAGAGAACTGGACCTTGTCCCGTTCCACCCTAAGCCTTAACATCAAAGCATGAACGGGCTGATCTTCTTACTTCTGTCCCAGCTGGCCAGTGCCGCACCCATTCCCGGCACCAGTACCTCGCCATTGGTCGCGCCCAAACCTGGAATGTTTTATTCTTCCAAAGGCTTTCGCATCGACGCGGCCAACACCGCCTGGGTGCAGTCGGCACCGCCGAAAAAAATACCGTCCCTCGTCACTGTGTACAAAGCTCCGATGCCCCTCGACGGCCAACAGCCCGCTTTGACGGTGCGAGTGGATGATCTGCGCACGGCTTTGCCGTTAAAAACCTATGTGAAAAAGTGGATGCAAGACTACACTCGCTTCGGCTTCGACGTTTTGACAGCTAAACAAGTTAAGATTAATGAAACCTCAGCCTTCTTGCTCGATATCATTAGCAAAGAGACAAAGAAGCAGCTGCGCCAAGTGGTATTCTTAAAAGAAAAGACTGCGGTCATCCTCACATGTCGTGATCAACGGCAAACCTTCAGCAAGACCGTTCAGGACTGCAATCAAATCATCAAATCATTTGAATGGACGGCCCAAGAGTAAAGGGCCGACCGGCTAAAGACTAACCGCCAAAAAGCTTCTTAAAGAAACCGCCGACCTTTGCGCCAATGCCCGCCTTTGCGGCCACGGCAGCTGGGCGCTGTCCCGGGCGTTGAATACGCGATCCACTACCGCCTTGCGGACGACGTTGATCGCCGCCGTGAGCGCGCGGATGTCCATTGCCCCGCTGTTCGCGCGGCTGACCATCACGGCTTCCGCCGCGGTTGCGGTCACGACCACGTCCACCACGATTGCCATCGCGGCGTTGGCCTTCACGTGCTTGTCCGCCGCCAGCCTGTTGATCGCGATGACGACCGGTGTGACGGTCCCGATGCGCCTCACGACGTGGTTGCTGTTCGCCCGTGTTAGCTGCCTCAGCCGGCAACGGCCGCTGCTGATCACGGTCACCACGCTCACGTCTTTGATCACGATCCCGGTCACGACCGCCGCGGCCTTCACGCCGAGGGCCACGATCATTGCCACGACCACCCTCACGACGAGGACCGCCGCGGCCACCACGATCACCGCTACGACCACCTTCACGTCCTTCAAAACGACCACGGCCTTGACCGGGGCGCTTGAAACGCTCTTCATCGCGCGGAAACGGCTCAAACTCTTTGACGATTTCAGCGTCATCGAGCCATAGGACTTCCACTTTGTGCTTCAAGTACTCTTCTATGCGCTGGAGAGCATCCACGTCGCGATCGCTCACCATGCTTAAGGCGTTACCGGTTTGGCCGGCACGGCCCGTACGACCAATACGGTGCACGTAATTTTCCGCGTCGTCGGGCAACTCGTAGTTCACCACTAAATCGACGCCGAGAATGTCCAGTCCGCGAGCCGCCACATCGGTGGCCACCAGAATGTTGCGATCATTCTCTCCGCGAAACTGCTCCATCACACGCAAGCGCTGAGCTTGGGTCATCAAGCTAGAAATCCCCACAGCGGGAATTCCATTCGAAGTCAGAAAGCGCGTCAGCTTCTCTACGTTGTGTTTAAAATTGCTAAAGATAATGGCTTGGCGCGGATTGGTCTTTTTCAACAAAGACAACAAATACTGGGGCTTCTCCTGCTGGCCGACGTGCAGGATATGATCCTTCACGTTGTCGGCTTTGGCTTGATCACGGCTGATATTCACTTCCACCGGATCGGAGCCAAACTCATAGGCCACATTCAACACGTCAAAGTTCAGCGTGGCGCTGAACACGGTGAACTGGCGATCACGCGGCACGCGCTTCAAAATGAACTTCATATCGTCTTTAAAGCCCATGTCGAACATGCGGTCGGCTTCGTCAAACACGATGGCGCGCACTAAACCCAGATCACAAACATGCTCTTTATAAAGGTCGATCAAACGGCCGGGCGTGGCCACCACGAACTCAACGCCGTTCTTTAAAGCGGCGACCTGCTTTTCGTAGGTGGTGCCTCCATATATAGAGACCGAAGAAAGACCAGTACCTTCGAGCAATTTGGTTGAGATATCTTGCACCTGTTCGGCCAACTCACGGGTCGGCACAAGCACAAGTACGAATTGCTTTTTCTTCCATTCATTGAATGGCACCGTTTCGGACTCAGCCGTGGCCGGGTCAGGCTTCAAAGCTTTGAGCAAGCGATCGATCAGCGGAATAAAAAAAGCACCGGTCTTGCCCGTGCCTGTTTGCGCCAATCCCGCAACGTCTTTGCCGGAACGGATCCACGGCATGGATTGCTCTTGGATTTTAGTGCACTCAAGAAACTGGATTTTGTCTAAATTGGCCTGCAACAGCGGATGCAGCTGAATTTCGGAAAACTTCACGTTTTGACTCACATTGTCAGAATACTCAATTTGAACCCAGTATACGGATTAAGAAGGGCAAGTCAAAGGCTGGTCCCGAATACCCCGTGGAAAAAGCTCTTCAAAGCAGCAATAAACGCGGCGGATTGGTCAAAATGTACCCAATGGCCGGCCCCAGCGATTTCTACGGCTTCGGCCTGTGGCAAAACTTGCTTCATTCGATCAAATACTGGCCGTGGTAGGTCAGTAGAAAATTCCCCCCGCACCAGCAAAACCGGCATCTTCAGATTGCGAAGCGCATCCCATCGATCCTCACGGCGGCCGGCTTCCATGGTTTCGCGAATTCCAGAGCGAGAAAAGCGCCAATCGTGAGTGCCATCCGGCTGCTCGACAATATTGCTATGAAAGAAACGCGAGACCGTTTGCGCCTGCGAACTCCAAGAGATCAGGTTCGGATAATTGTTGGTGAAAAACTCACGCGCCTGTTCGCGGGAGGCGAAGGGCACCGGCACCAGGTCGATCATCTTTTGGATACGCCCCATGGCCTCACTGCTGGCCTCCGGGCCGATATCCTCGATGACCAGACCTTTGACTCTTTGCGAAAAATGGAGGGCGAACTCCAAAGCGTTACGTCCACCCATCGAGTGACCAACAAGACCAATGTCCGTCCACCCAAGCTCATCCAAAATCAGTTTTAGATCTTGAGCGTAGTCGCGCGGCGAGTATCCGGTGGCCGGCTGAAAGCTGCGCCCATGGCCACGCTGATCGAAAGTGAGGATATTGAATTCCGCATCGAAAGCCTTAGCCACCGGTCGCCAGTTGGCGCCCGCCCCCATAAGACCATGTAGAAACACAAGTTTGTGTCCCTGGGGATTACCTGTTATTTGATAATGGAACTGCTCTAAATAGCTCATGTGAGACCGAATGAACGTTACCCAAAAGCCCCACTTGCATCAAGACTGGATTGATCCGCACGCCACAGGAATTGTGCGGGCCCTGCAAAAGAGGGACTTTACCACGTACCTGGTGGGTGGCTGTGTTCGGGATCTTTTGCTCAATATTCAGCCCAAAGACTACGATATCGCCACCAACGCCAAGCCTGATGAGGTCAAATCGATCATTCACCGCGCCTATGTGATTGGAAAGCGTTTTCGCCTCGTCTTGGTGCGGCGGGAAGAGCAGCAATTCGAAGTGGCGACCTTTCGGCGCGATCTGCGCGAAGATGAGAACCGCGAGAATTTGCCTGAAGGCGACAATATCTTCGGTACCGCCGAAGAGGACTCTCAACGCCGCGACTTCACCATCAATGCTTTGTTCTATGATCCGATCAATGATCAATTGATCGACTACGCGGAAGGGTTGAGCGATCTGGAGAACCGCTGGGTGCGCATGATCGGCGATCCGATGAAGCGCTTAGCCGAAGATCCGATCCGCATTCTTCGAGCTCTACGCTTGAAACACATGATCGGCTTCGCGCTTGATCCCGATCTGCGTAAAGCCATGCAGGAGATGGCCTCCACCCTGCAAGCCACGGTCTTGCCACGTCGGCGTGAAGAGATTTTGAAGCTGCTGCGCCTACCGGCTCCTGATGCGGCTTTTCTTGAAGCCTATGACCTCGGAATTTTACGCCAGCTCTCCCCCACCATGGCCGATGCGATGGAACATGAGAACGGCGATGTGTTTTTGCAATTGCTCCGTCAGATCGGACAGACCGATAAAACCGGATTGAGTCCCGCCGACTGGTTTGGCTTGCTGGTACACGCCTATGTGCGGGCCTTTATGCAAACCGACCCCGGTGCCAATACGCGCGCGCGTGAAGTTTTGGACAACGAAGGTTTTCAGAAATGGATGCGCGATGAGCTCGGTATGTTTAAATTCGAGCAAGCTTTGGCCGTTAAAGCTTTGCATGTTGAATCCTTGCTCAGCCGCCGCAAAGAGTTTCAGAAAAAAGGCGAACGTCGTCAACGCGCTTTGCTGACGAATGACGCTTTCCCGATGGCTTTGCGTTTCGCGGGGCGCGACTATTGCTTGTCATGCGAGGACCATCTGTATTGGAATGAAAAGTACGAACGCCTAAAAACGGAAAATCCCATGGGCCCTGCGCGCCCGAAACGTCGTCGGCCGCGGCGCCCGCGCCGCAATGGTGGAGGTGCTGCAAAGGCACCCGCCAGCGACGATGCCAGTGCGAGGTCATAGCAGATGTCACTAACCCATATTTTGATTCTCGGACTCATACTGGTGGTGGTGTTTGGCCGCAACAAACTGCCCGACCTTGGTCGCGGCATAGGCGAAGGTTTGCGCCAGTTTAAAAAGGGACTTAATGGTGAAGCGGATATTGACGTGACCGACTCGGTAAAACGCCTAGATGATGAGGAGAACAAGAGGGGGTAGCCGTGAAAGTTCTGATCGCTCTGTTTGCCTGCTTGGGTGCATTGCCCGCTTCCGCTGATATTCTGATTCGTCCCGCCTTAAGTTACGCCATCGACAAAACCGAATCCGGTGGCAGCACGTCCTCCACCACGCGCCGAATGATTGACTTGGGTGTCGGCCATATCACCTCTGCCGGTTGGACTTTGCTGGCGCTTTACGGCACGGAAAACATCGCGACGGATTCTACCAACTCCGACCGCACCTCCATCGGCGTGGGCGGCGGGTACACGTCAAAGGGCGATGGTCCGTATGTGAGCGCGGTTTACTTTGTGTCGAACTCGTTGGCGAGCGGCGGCTCCAAGTACGAGGGTGACGGGATGCAGTTCGATTTCGGCTATATGTTCAAGGTCAGCAGCATGGGTGTAGGTTTGCAGTTCTCTTACCGAATGCACAACTACAAGAAGCACAACGGCACCACGCTGACCAACCCGTACAAGAAGACCAACCTCGATCCGATGTTCGCTCTGGCTTATATTTTCTAAGATTTATTCTCTAATTGGGTCGGTCTGCCGATCCAAATCCTCGAGCGCTTTATTTTTCCGCTGCATCAATCGACCCGCGTCTTTAGCACCTTCCATCGTGGCGCTAACACCTTGAGGTGTGTAAACAGCCATGGGGGCCTTGTCGACCATGCGTTCAACGATGCGGGCCGCATCGCCTGTGGTTTCCACGAAAGCTTTTCTATTCGCCGAAGGATCGTAGTACGTCGGAACGCCATTCACGTTGTAGACGTTGCGGGGGTTGTAGGTGTAGAGCTTGCCCTCAATCTTCACGGTACGCGGTGTGGGCGGCGTGGCCGAACTTTCGCTGACCTCTTGCGGATGCTTTCTCTCCTCCGTAGGCGCGAGGATCGCATCTGTTTTCTGATGCACCATCTTCAGCAGAGTGTCCGTGCCGAGATTGAGACTGAAAGCGTGATCCATGAAGACTACCGCAATGGCAAAACCACACACAGTCATAAGGAAATAGATCAGCTTAAACATAGTCGATATCTTATCGGCGGTGTGAATCTGGGGATTGAGAAAGTGCCCTCGCAGCCGCCTTTGGATTCTAACCTCTGGGTTTAGAAACACGACCATGGTCCGATGCTCAGTCACGTTTAGACACATTGGAGCACCTGGACCAGGGCTAAAGAAGAATCTGCCGCAGAAAAGAGACGACGTACAAAATTATCCGCAACAGCACTTCAATAACCCCTAGAACTCTCCGAATACGTAAATACTTCTGTTTACGCATTGGATCCTCCTCACAGTAGCGAGGCTTGATCCCAAAAGGCGAACTGCTCGGGCAGATTCGCCTTTTGCATTTTTAAAACCATGCTGAAATGCTTTTTCGATCGACTACGAACGCAATGCTGTCCGAGAGGCAGACGTCGATTCGTATCTCGGACAAAAGTGCCCTCGCAGCCGCCTTTGGATCCTGACCTCTGGGTTTGAGAACACGACCATGGTCCGATGCTCAGTCACGTTAGACACATTGGAGCACCTAGATGTGGGTTAAAAAAGAAACTGCCGCAGAAGAAAGACGACGTACAAAATTATCCGCAATAGCACTTCAATAACCCCCAGAATTCTCCGAATACGTAAGTACTTGTCTTTACGCATTGGATCCTCCTCACAGTGGCGAGGCTTGATCCCAAAAGGCGAACTGCTCGGGCAGATTCGCCTTTTGCATTATTGGGGCTACGCCCTTCTAGAATCTAGCGTGAATAGAGATAGTTTTATGTCCGAGCGACGACCGAAGGGTCGGCGACACGGACAAAGCTCGCAGTTCTACAACAGCTTGCGTGCCGCCGTCGCGATCGCGTCGGCGTCGAGACCATGCTTTTTGTAAAGATCAATGGCGTTGTAGGCCGATTGGCCAAACTCGCCCTTTACGCCAAGCGAATGCGCTTTCAAGCTCACACCCTGTTGCATCAGCGCGTGAATCAAAAGTGAACCCATACCGCCGATGACCTGATGATCTTCGACCGTCAGCAAACGACCGCCGCATTTTTCCAAATAGGAACGAAAGGTGGCGACGTCCGGGTGATTGATGATGGCGGGATTGATGACAACACACTCAACACCCGATGCGGCCAGAGTTTCCGCCGCCTTCAAAGCCTGTCCCAACAAAGCGCCGGATGCGGCAATCACCAGCTTCGGAGCGTTGGAATCGCGCAAGACCTGTGCTTTGCTGAGACGATATTCTTTGGCGCCATAGCTGGCTGGGAAATTCTCTCGTCCTAAGAAGAACACGGTTGAGTCGGGAGTCTGGCCGGCGCGAACGGCGGCGGCAAACTCGTCGACGGTTTGCCCCACCAAAGCTTCGGCTTCGTCACTGCATGTGAGTGAATAGGTCTTCACATGCGGAATCGACGACAGCATCGCATAGTATGACAGCGCTTGGTGAGAGGCGCCATCCGCCGCATCTTGAAATCCCACGTGCGAGAAAACCGCGATCACCGGCGCTTGTGAGAGCGAAGCCATGGTGATCGGCAAAGCTCCTTTGGTCACACCGAACTGCGCGAACGTATCGACCACGGGAATGTAACCTAACTTCGAAGCACCAGCGGCAACCGAAATCATGTTGCTTTCGGCCACTCCGATATCTTGGGTGGCGGCGGGAAACGCTTTCTGAAAATCCGCCACGCCGGTAGAACCAGGTAGATCGGCAGAAACAGAGATCACCGGCAAACCTTCTTGCCGTTTTTTGATCAAAGCTTTACTGACACCGACCTGCACCTTTTGTTCGGGCACGCTCGGTTTATCGCCACCCTTTTTCGCGGCGGCTTGCGCCTCTTGTTCCGCAGCCCAATCTAAAAACAGCTTCGGCACTTCGGCCCCGTTATAAATTTCCGTCAGAAACGCTTTCATCTCCGAAGGCGACTTGAGCGGAAAACCATGACCTCCGCTGGAGGACTCGGACGTTTTCTTAACGCCGTAACCCTTGATAGTGCGGGCGTGAATCGCGATGGGTTTGTGCGGATTTTCGCGCACGCTTTTGAACGCGGCTTCGAGCATAGTGGTGCAAGCTTGCAAATCATGCGCTTCGTACAGATCCAAAACTTCCCAACCCATATCGGCCAGTGCGGCAAACGACGGCGCCATCGAGAACGACTCTTTGTCGATACGACCGGTGAGTTTGGTGTTGTTGTCGGAGATGATCATCACAAACGGCGCCATCTTGCCATGCGCGGCCAAACCGGGAATGGCAGCCAGCGCTTCACGCGCCTCACCTTCCATGCAACCACCGTCACTGATCGCGGCTACGGTCACGCGATTCATACGACCGGCCATTGCATCCGCCATCGCCAAACCCTGTGCTTGCGGGAAGGCCGAGCCGAGTGGACCATTGCTGATCAACACGCCTTCCGGAAACAAATGACTCTCACCGTGACCGGTAAGTCGGCTTTGCACCGAACGGAAGTGTTTCAATTCTTCGATAGTGAGTTTGTCATAGCCGTAGTTGGCTTTCAGCGCGTAAAGACCGTTTTCACAGTGGCCAGCGTCGTTGACGAACAAGAACAGATCATGCCAGGGTTTGCCGGCTTTGCGCGCCTCTGCGAACATCAGCCCATGCGCGGCCGACATAAGATCAGCGAAAGCGGAGGGGCCACCCCAGTGGCTAGCAGCGCCGCCCATCACGGCGTTCATGTCCATCAACGCGACCAAAGCCCGTGTGGCGCGCGGATCGGCCACCTTAATGGTGTCACCGGAGGCCAGCTTCACGCTGGTGGCGAATTGAGGATCTTTGGCCGGCGTATCCGCCAGCAACAACGGCTTTGACAGTGGTTTTTGGATTTCCATGATGAGAGCGGTTCTAGCGGGAGATTAGACTTTGCGTCAACAGAATCCCCTTGAGCGCGTTATGTCGAAAACTTACGATTGAGGAACTATGTCGCCTATCGAAAAAATCAATAAAGCCGAGCTCCACAGACACTTAGAACTTTGCCTGCGCCCTGATACGATCTGGGAGCTAGCGCCCCGCTTCGGCATCTCGTTGAAGTCACAACGTGAGTTCCAAGAGCGCTTTATGATCCTTGAGCCGATGAAAGATCTAGGCACGGTGCTCAATAAGTTTTTAGACACGCAAAAGCTCTTGGCCACCCCCGAGATCTTGGAGCGCATTGCTTTCGAAGCCGCCGAAGATTGCTATCGTAACGAAAATCTCCGCATCGTCGAATTCCGCTATTCACCGACCTTTGTGGCCATGGGCCACGACATGACTTTTGAGCAAATCCACGAGGCCATTGTGCGCGGCGTGCGCAAAGCCGAAGAGGTTTATCCGATGGCGGTAGGTCTGGTGTGTATCATCCAGCGCATCTTGCCTGTGAAAGATGCCGAACGGGTGACGGATTTCGCCATCGCCAATAAAGACACGTTCGTCGGTTTAGATATCGCCGACAATGAAGAGGGGTTCGACAGCAAACCGTTCGCGCCTCTCTTTAAGCGCGCAGCCGCCGCTGGTTTGGGCATCACCGTTCACAGCGGCGAAGCCCCGAACCCCAAAGCTGCCAGCTGGGTGATGGATGCCATTGAGGTGCTCGGCGCTCAGCGCATCGGTCACGGCGTCCAGATTTATCGCGACGAAGCTGTGATGAAGACCGTCCGCGATCGCAAGATTCCGCTTGAGCTTTGTCTCACCAGCAACATGCTCACCACCGCTGTTCCCGATCTTAAAGAGCATCCTCTGAAGAAGCTTTTTGACTACGGCGTTCTGACGACGATCAACACCGACGATCCGGGGATCTTCAATACCAACCTGAACCGTGAATTCCGTATCGCCCACCAAATCCAAGGCCTGAGCCACGAAGAGTTGGAGAAGTGCTCGCAAATCGCGGCTGAACACAGTTTCATCCCCATCTCCAAGCGCCGCAAAGTTTGGCCTAAAGAACTCGCCCGTTAGTCGCGGGAAAATTCTGGATTTAACTTCTCGCCTTCCCAGCGTGAGACGACCGTTGTGGCAACGCAGTTGCCGAACAGGTTGGTGGCTGTGCGGGCCATGTCCATGAACTCGTCGACTCCGATGATCAATGCGATGCCCTCTAACGGTAAACCAAACGCCACCAACGTGGCGGAGAGCACGACCAAAGAGGCACGCGGGACCGCAGCGACGCCCTTGGTGGTCAACATCAACGTCAGCATCATCGTCAGCTGTGTTGTCCACGATAGTTCGATGCCGGCGGCTTGCGCGATAAACACGGATGCGATCGAAAGATAGAGTGTCGAGCCGTCGAGGTTGAAGCTGTAACCAAGTGGTAGGACAAAACTGGCCACGCGGTTGGACACACCCATGCGTTCAAGGGTTTGCAAAGCGCTGGGATAGGCGGACTCACTCGAGGTGGTTGCGAACGCGAGTAAAATGCTGGGTCTCAGCTCACGTAAGAAACGGCCAATGCGCACGCGCGCAAACCATAAGCCAGGAATCAGAACGAGGAAAATAAACACCGTTAAGGCGAAATAAAGTGTGCCTATCATTTTCGCCATCGGCAGAAGTACGGCGAAACCATGTTCTGCAACTGCTCCCGCGATGGCGGCGCCCACGCCGATCGGCGCCAAAGTCATGATGATCTCGGTGAATTTGAACATCGCGTAGTTCAAGCCTGTGCAAAAATCCAAAACCGGGCGAGCCTTTTCTCCAGCCATGAGCACCGCGATACCGAAGATCACGGAGAACAACACGATCTGCAGAACATCCCCTCGAGCGACCGCATCGGCGAAATTGTGCGGCAAGAGATGCTCCACAAAACCTTCGAAGGTCATCTTGACCTCTGCCGCTTGCGCCACACTCTCACTCACCTGCCCACCAATGGACAGCCCCGCTCCAGGCTTTAACCAGTTCACAAAAAACAATCCGACAAAGAGAGCCACCGTCGTCGCAAACTCAAACCATATGACGGCGCGAAAACCCGTGCGACCAAGGCCGCTCAAGCTGCCCGACGAATTGATACCGACCACGATCGAAGCGAAAATCAACGGAGCAATAATGCACTTCACACCATTGAGGAACACTGTTCGAAACGGTTTGATAAAGTGTGCGACATCTGGCGCGAAGTGGCCGAGCGCCACACCGGCGAAGAGAGCAATAAAAATCCAGGCAGTCAGATTGATGCGCGAGAAGATTTTAAACATCCGGAGGTTCTACAGGCCGACCGACGCTAAAGCAATCGACCATCTTTCAAGCGCACCACGGTGTTGGCCATCGCCTGCAAATCCTCCTCATCATGGGTGATGAGCAAGGTCGGGAACTGAAATTTTTCTATCACCCGCTTCACCAAGGCCCGCGCCTCACTGCGCAGCTCGGCATCTAAACTGGAAAACGGCTCGTCGAGAAATAAAAAAAGTGGTCGCGTGATCACCGCCCGTGCCAGCGCCACACGCTGAGCCTCACCACCCGACAACACCGCAGCCTTGCGCTTCAAATACGAACTCATACGCAAATCCTGCGCCAAGGCTTGTAAACGATCTCTGCTTTCGTCTTGCGATAAGCGGCGAGCTTCGGCGGCAAATAAAATATTCTCTTCGGCCGTCATATGAGGAAAAAGTTCGAGGGATTGAAAGACCACGCCTAATCGACGCTCAGGCACAGGCAGCTGGGCCAAGTCCTCGCCCTGAAAACTCCACTTCAAGCCTGGGCAATCTTCTAAACCGATCAACATACGAAAAACCGTCGTCTTCCCGGCGCCCGACGGACCACATAACGCCGTAATGCCCTGGTCGGGAATTTCCCAACGTGGGATCTCGAGTCTAAATCCGTCGTATTGACGAACCATGTTTTCAACCAACGACATAACGTGCGGCCCTCACAAAAAAGAAGTACACCGCCAAAGACAGCAAGACGAGAGGAATCAGCAATAGCGCCGCTTGTTCAAAACGATAGTTGCCCAATAGATCATTCATCAACATGGGCACCGACACATTCTCTCCCAAAAGCAGTCCTGAGAGAGCGAAATCGCCACAGGCCCACACCGCCGCCAAACCGCAGGCACGCAAGCAGCTTGCACCAGCCTGTGGCCACACGACTTTAAACAATATCGCCGACCACGAAGCCCCAAGTGAGCGGGCAATCACGATTTGATTCTGCAAACTGGCTAGAGCCGAATGCACGATCCAGCGATAGAGCAATGGAAACGAAATCAACGTCAACGCCAGAACCAGTTTTATGAAGTCCGCGATCACACCATTGACCGGCAGGAGCAAAAGCCCGAAGCCAGTGATCGCCGGGCTAGGAGCTAGGTAACCGTTTAAAAAGCGGTCAAGACGATTGTGCGGCAGAACATAGGCGACGGCCAAAAATAAAATCAGGTGAAGCACACCCACGCTCAAACCGAGCGCCGCCGACAGGAGAAGCGCTGAGGGCAAGTTTTCGCGCACAAAAGGCTCAATGCCCTCGGCCAGGCTCGCGCCCACACCCAGTCCCCAACCGGTGACCAGCAGCGCGGCAGGCAGAAGCACCAATACGCTGAGAGATGGTTGCTCAAGCAAGCGCAGCGATGCGCGCGACGAGCGCTGTGGCCAAAACGGGCGCGGCAAAAGCCACGCCAACACCAGTAACGCGGTCGACTGAAAAGCCGCGAGCAGAACCGCTTTGTCCCAACGGCCCTCGGTACGAATGATATCGAAAATGGCCACTTCGAGTGTCACCGAGCGCTCACCACTGAGCAGCAGCGGAATAGAGAAGCTGGTGAAACAGAGACTGAAGACAAAAAGGAAAATGCAGGCCAGATCGCCGCGCAGCTGTGGCCACGCCACACGCCGCCAAAACACCCATGGACGCACACCTAGTAGCCACGCCGTCTCAGTCATACCGCCCAGTTTTGCTTGCAACAAACGATCAAGAGCCACGGCAACAAGACCACTGTTTAGAATCACATGTGCCACTATGACGGCGCTTAAGCCATAGGGAAACGCAGCCCATGGCGTGACCACAGCAAACAAAGCCATCACTAAAAATAACGGCGGAATGATATTGGGGAACAAGAGCGCCGCCTCAGCCCAACCGCGCCGATGCCAAGACTGCAAACCTTGAAACATCAAAAACCCAGCAACACACGCAAGGCCCGCACTCAGCAAAGCTTGAAAAGAGGCGTACACAACGTAAGGCATCCACTCATGTACAGGCGGCCAATTCCATTCGCGGACTTCGGCGAGCCAAATCAGATAGGGAAACAGCAGGAGCAATCCCAATGCCCAACGCAGACCTAGGCGCGAGCTCTCTTCAGCGTGGAAAAACTTTGTCCCACTCACTTAGATTTTTGCCCGTTTCCGTGGATATGGTTTTGAGTTGCGGAAGCTCCGCAAAGATCGATCCCTTTTCCAAGCCTTCGATGACCGGGAACATATAGTTCTTAGTCATGATCAAACGCTGCGCCCACTCCTCATGCAAACTGCGCACAAGATCTTGCGCCAGTTCACATTCACGACAGTCCTTGGGAATTGCCGCCAGCTCCACCTGAACCGGATGACCTTGCGGAAAGCTCAACACGTCAAAGTCGCGATTTTTCTCATCACCCCAATGAAAGGCCAACGACGTCAGATAAGAGAACACGAAGCGCGTCTGTTCTTTTTTAAACAGACCATAAGAGAAAGCCCAGGTCGGCGAGACACTGTTGACGTTGGGTTTGAATTTCTCAAGCCAGGTCAGCGTACCCGCGCCTTTCAGCGCCTTCACCCAGTGGAAAAACTGAATGCCGGGGGTGCTGGTGCGCGGATCCTGCAAAGCAAATTGCTTGGGATAAGCCGGGGCTGTGAGGTCATCGAATGTCTTTGGAACTTCCGCCGCCGATTTGCGGTAGACAAACGTGAGAGGACTCCAGTCGAAGGCCACAAAGTGATCGCTGCTCGCTTGCGCCGCCGCCTTATGCCACTTGGATTTGTCCGCCACAATCGGTTGCCACTCAAACTTCTGCTGGGCCTCTTCGATAAGCAGCTGATCCAGGCCGATCACCACATCTACCGGGTTTCCCGCTTGGGTCAGCTTCAAACGCTCGAGCAGAAGACCGGCGTCGGCGGACGACACCACCTCGATCTTGATATTCTTGTCTTTCTCAAAGCGTTTTAAGATCTCGCCGCCCGGGCCGGTGGGGCCGACAAACGTGCCGTAGGTCAATACACGCAGCTTTTTCTCGATAAACATCTCACGTGGCAGATCGCGACTGTCCACCATAGTGCGCGCCACCAGAAGACCGAATACTAAACTGACGGCCGCGATCAAAAACAATGTTAGGCGACTACGCACGCTCACCACCAAATGCCGCGGTCGCGTTTATAGAAAAAATAGTCCAGGCCCAAGCAGCGACCAGCACCGAGCCAAGCCAGGATCAAAAACAACACCATATGCAGTTTGTGCAGATCGATAACATCCGGCGAACTGTTGTAAACGAAGTTGAGTGTCAACAACGCCGCCAGCAGCGCCACCGGCCGCACAAAGAATCCGATGATAAACGAAATTCCAACTAAGAAGCCAAAGTACACCACGCAGTAGGCGAAGAACTGCCAATTGGGCACAACCACGCGATCCAAAAAGTCTTTGTACCAATCCGGCGCCGAAGACATCGGCGCCCACTCGGTGATGGCGGCGGCAATGCGCGGCTGCGACAAGTAGTCGCCTTGGTAACGCAACCATGCGGTCGATAAAAACGACCAGCCCAAATAAATTCTCAACAATGCCAATGGAAACAGATGCCCGACGTATTTAATACTTTCCAGATAGGCTACGAACATAGACGCATCTTCCCCCTTTCACCGGGGGCGGTCAATGCTTCACGCCGTTCTTTGGGCACTCGCCTTCCAGCGGACAGATCTCGCACTGCGGTTTACGCGCTTTACATATGCGACGACCATGAAAGATGAGCCAGTGCGAAAAATTAATCCAGTCCTTTTTAGGCACCAGTTGCACCAGATCTTGCTCCACCTTGTCAGGTGCCTTGGCGCTAGTGAGACCCAAGCGAAACGACAAGCGCTTCACATGCGTATCGACCACGATGCCCGTGGCCATCCCAAACGCGTTGCCCAAAACCACATTGGCCGTTTTGCGCCCTACGCCGGGAAGCTTCATCATCTGCTCAAGGTCCTTGGGCACCTCGCCGTGATGATCTTTCACCAACCCTTCGCCCATGCCTTTTAAACTTTTGGCCTTGGCGCGAAAAAATCCGGTCGAACGAATCATTGCTTCCAGCTGCGACAGATCGGCTGCCGCGTAATCCGCAGCCTTCTTGTACTTTTTGAACAGTGCCGGCGTCACCATGTTCACCCGCTCGTCCGTACACTGTGCGCTGAGAATGGTGGCTACTAGAAGCTCGAGAGGATTGCTGTGATGAAGAGCGCAATGAGCGTCTGGATAGTAGCGTTTAAGTCGCTGGATGATTGTCTGCGTCCTGGCCCGACGCTTTTCAAAGCTCTCTCTCATGTCTGGTTTTCTATGCAATCGCCCGACCGATGTCGAGGAATTCCGCTTTCAAGACTGCTCGGAAACTGACGCTTTATTACAATGATAAAAGCGAGTTTCATCTCGCGGAAGGAGCGACCATGGAAGGTCCACGTCCTTTACATGAGCACGAAATGGGCGATTTTGTTCAGTTCTTGTCCACGCAGCTTCGCCCGCAATCGGGTTGGTCCATCGCCGAAGAATACCCTCTGGCCATCCATTTCAGCAATTTGAACAACGTGCGAGTCATTCGCGAAACCGACGGCAACTTTTTGTCGGCCGCCGTGATGAAACCACTGATCATAAAATGCCCTGCCGGTTTGTTCAAAGCCGCCGCCATCGGCAGCGTGGTCACCAGTCCAGACCATCGCAATAAAGGTTTATCAACAAAAGTTCTTGAGGCCTGCATTGAAGCTGGCCGCGACCACGGTTGTGACTTCGCCATTTTATGGACGAATCTCTACGACTTCTACCGTAAAATCGGTTTTGAACTAGGCGGAGTGGAAGTGTCGCTGTCCATTCCGGAAAATATCCAGGCCGACCCGGCTGGGTTGCGCTTTATGCAATCCAATCGCGTCGATCCCGAAGCGATTTTACGCCTATACTCGCAGCACACGACGGGCAGCATCCGCACCGGCGAAGACATTCGCAAGTTTTTGCAGATCCCTAACTCGCGCGTCTATACCGCGTGGGATGCGGAGAACAAGTTGCAGGCCTATGCGGTGGAAGGCAAGGGTGCTGACCTCGACGGCTACATTCACGAATGGGGTGGCGGGGTTTCTAAACTTCTGCCACTGCTGCAGTTTGCGGTGAAGAGCTCGAAGCGGCCATTGCATCTGATCTCGCCTTCACATGCGCAAAATTTCATTCGCCAACTCAAAGAGGCAGGCGCCACCGAACACAGCGGCGTGTTGGGTATGATCAAAATCCTGAATGCGCCTAATTTCCTACTCAAGATCAAAAAGTACGCCCGTGCCATGAATGCGGAAGATACAGTTTTAGAACCGCGCGATGGCAAATACTATCTCGGTTACAAGAGTGAAATCTTCAGCACTGATGCCGAAGCCGATCTAGTGCGTTTGATCTTTGGCCCGCTGAAGGCCTCGCAGCTGCATCCGTTTGATAAAGAGACCTCCGAAACTTTTGAAAAGATCTTTCCGATCCCGATGTGGGTATGGGGATGGGATTCCGTATGAAAAATTCGAATCTACTTTTACGTGGCATGCACTTCACTCTGGCTTTGAGCCTGCCTTTTCTGCTGGTGGCGCTGCTTTCATGTCAGCGTGCCAAAGAACAGAAAGCGGACCTGGGACCAGAGGCCGACCCCGCGGCGGTAGAAGAGGCTTTGAACGCCGCGACGGCCGGGCGTAGTTTCGACGGCATTCACAAAGATCAGTTTGTTGACTACTCGATCACCCAAAGAGTCGAAAACAACGAAACGACCATGCTGATCGGCACAGTGGGCGTCAGCGTGGCCAGCATCGAAGAGACGCCGACCCAGAAGAAGATCATCTTTCGCGTCGACCGTATGGAACGCAAAGATGACGGCGGCTTCGATCACAAAGTGACCGAAACAGATCCCTGGATTCTATCGAAAACATCATCATCTTCCGCTTTGCTGAATGCCACCGCTCTTGGCGGGCGCCGCCCCACCCTCAAAGAGCTCAAGGCGTATTCCGCGGGTCTACGCGCCAGCGCAGCACCCAAAAAAACCACGTTCCACCAACTGCGCGTGGCGACTGGCAAAGTGAACGCGCCGGATGCAGTCTCCACAAAACCGGGATGCGGCGGCCTGGCCGTATGTGAGATGCCCGTGCGCTACGTGCGTTTCGATATTGTCGACTGGTACTCAGACACCGACTATCAAAAGGTGTCCATCGACTTTGCCTTCAGTCTAGCTGCACCGTTTATGCCTTTGAGCACGGCCTACTTCGACATGATGAATGGAATCATGATCACCGACTGCCGTAGCAGCAACATTCCCATCCAAGACCGCAAATATTACGTGCGCGTCTGCAAACAGCTCGAAAACTTCCAAAAATGATTGACGGCCCTGCCGGGCCTCACTAACTCCTCCGGTGTGAACCGGAGGTTGCTATGTCTAAACGAATCGCCGTGATCCTATCTGGATGCGGGCATAAAGATGGAAGCGAAATCACCGAAGCCGTCAGCACTCTGATTGCGTTGAGCGAGACCGGAGCCAGCTACGAGGTCTTCGCGCCCGACACAACCCTGGCTGTCAATGATCCAATGACATCGAATCCAACGGGAGAACTGCGCAACGTTTTGACGGAGTCGGCACGCATTGCACGCGGTCAGATTCGTCCGCTGAGTGCACTGCAAGTTTCTGAGTTCGACGCTTTGGCTTTGCCCGGAGGCTTTGGTGCAGCCTTGAACCTGTGCACCTGGGCCCGCGAAGGAGCGGCTTGCTCGGTGAACTTCGAAGTCGATCGCGTGCTGAACGACTTTTACCAAGCCGAAAAACCCATTGGCGCCATCTGTATCGCGCCCGCTTTGGTGGCGCGCGTTTTGGGTAAAAAGGGCATTACTGTCACCATTGGCAATGATCGCGACACCGCGGCTGAGATCGTTAAAACCGGCGCCGTACATGAGAACTGTGCCGTCGACGATTTCGTCAGTGATCGTGAACATCGCGTGGTGACCACTCCCGCGTATATGTATGGTGAAGCGAAACCGTTTGAGGTTTTCACTGGCGTACGTAAAGCCATGCGTGAGTTGGTGGAGATGGCGTAAACGCGATCGCCGCATTTCGGCCGCATTTCCGCAACTTTTCCGTTCGCCTACTTTTTCTTATTTTTCCATTTTTCTAGAACGGCTCGGTGCTCCGGGCCCATCCAAAGATCGGCGAACAGCTTGTTCTCGCGACGGCTCGACCACTGAGTGAGTTTTATGTAGGCGGGGGCCGTCTTGCTAGAGCGGACATTTTCATCTCCTGCCATGCTCATCGCCCGCGCCCAAGCCTCTACCTCTTCCTTCAAACTCCAACGCGTCAGCACGCGATCCACCAGTCTCAAACGCAGCGCCTCGCCCGCACTAAGGAGCCGGGCTTCGAGCAAAAGCTGGCGCACTCGGTCCTCACCCACGCGCTTCGCCCACCACTCGCCCCCACCCCAGCCAGTGGACAGTGCAATTTTGCGCTGCCAAAAGGCAAATACGGCAGAAGGGGCGCTCCAGCGGTAATCGAAGCGGGCCAACCACTCCATACCGCCACCGAACACATCGCCTTCAACGACCGCAAGCTTCACCACCGGCCACCGACCAAAGCTATCGAGCACATTTGTGATCTCGCGATTGATTTTTAAACCCGCGGCTTTGCTTTTTAGGCGAGCGTAGTCGGAGAGTTGCCCACCCGAACAGAACACACGCGCATGCGCACTGCGGACAACCACGGGCTTTGTCCATTTTTTGTAACGTTTGATCAGAGCGGAGAACTCGCGCGCCGCCGGTAAACCAAAGGCGTTGGCGCTCGAGGCATCAAGAAAGGCGATTTCTAAATGAGTGTTCCACTCGGTGGTTGAAAACAGTGCCGGCATATCCGAAGCGTCGGACTATACCTTATCCAGAAGATTGCGGTAGATATCTGTGCTCTTCATGAATTTTACACCCAGGCCATAGCCGCCAGCGGCGTGACCTTTGTGCGTGCTCCACACGATACGACCGTGTACGTGATGCTCCCGCTCCATATCGGCCAGGTGCACTTTCAAGCGCAACAAATCGCCTACGGTGACGTTAGGCTTTTTGTTCATTTCAAAATAGGCCCCGCCACGTGACAGGTTGAACATGTGGGTGTGGTATTTTTCGCCGCTGATAAAAGTCTCCAGCGTGGCACTAAGGTTGGTGCGGTAACGACGGAAAATCTGTTGCGGCACCGTGCGCGCGATCATCAGCTTGCGGGCCAGACCTTTGAGCGTCTTCAATTCAAAGGGGCGCTCCAGGAAATAGATCTTATGTTTCTCGTTCACTTCTTCGATGTTGGTGTTGCCCAAAGCATCGGTGATCATCAGCAACGGGTAGTTGAAACCCATTTGGCGGATGGTGCGGGCGTAGGCGATATCTTGCGCGGCCAGGTTGCCTGTTTGCAACATCAGCAGGTGGATATTCTTGGCCTTGATGGCGGCCTCAATCCCTTTCTGGTCAAAGGACAAGATCACTTCGTAGGGAAGTTCGGTTTCTATGTAGTTTTTAAGAAAGCGCGCATCGTCTACCGATTTGCAGCTCAAGAGTACCCGTTGCATCCGTAAACCTCCCACAACTAAAGACCTATCGGCCAAAGTCCGTGTGTCGTTTAATGTGCACCAAACTGTCGAACTCAAAAGGTAGGGGCTAACATTTCCGGAGATATATGCGAGATGGCGGTGTTTCAGTCCGAGACACGGACGCAGAAACGACGAAGCGCGCCTTAAGGGCGCGCTTCGGACATCAGATCGCATATATTTCCGGAAATGTTAGGCCCTACCGCTGAGCGGGGGGGACCCATTTTAGGCCCTCTTTTCCGATCCATTCGCCGCGGGGGCGGTAGATGCGGTTCTTCGAATATTGCTCGAAGATGTGGGCTAACCAGCCGCTTACGCGGGAGACAGCAAAAATCGGGGTGTAAATATCGATGGGGATGCCCATCGCGTAGTAGACAGTGGCCGAGTAGAAATCGACGTTGGGCAAAAGGCCCTTTTCTTTCTGCATAACATCGTCGATCTCTTTGGACATCTCGTACCAGTGGCCCTCACCGGACTTCGCAGTCAGCTTTTGTGAGAGCTGAGCGAGTACCTTGGCGCGCGGGTCGCCGTTTTTATAAACGCGGTGACCGAAACCCATCACTTTTTGTTTACCGGCCAAAGCCTCTTTGATCCAGGTGCGAGCCGCATCCATGGAGCCGATCTTCTTCAGCATCAGCATCACTTGCTCGTTGGCACCACCATGCAAGGGGCCCTTCAGAGCCGAGATGGCCGAAGTGACGGCGCTATAGATATCGCTCAAAGAAGAGGCGGTCACGCGAGCGGCAAAGGCTGAGCAGTTCAATTCGTGATCTGCATGCAAGATCAAGCAAGTGTCGAAGTCCTTCGCCATCTCAGCGTTAGGCTCTTCACCTTTCAACATGTAAAGGAAGTTCCAACCGATGCTCTTGTCGGGCTTCGGCGCCACATAGTCTTTACCGTTGCGGTTGCGATCAAACAAAGCCACCAGCGTTCCCATTTTCGCCACCAAGCGAATAGCCACGCGACGTTGCGCGGCCGGATCCGTCGCTTGCGCGTCCGCATCCCACAAAGCCAACATCGAAACAGCGGTGCGCAACCAAGCCATCGGGTGAACGCCTTTGGTCGGCAACGCTTTCAGCTGCTTCACTTGCTCCGGCGTCAGCGCCATGTTCTCCGCCAACTCTTTGCGGAAGGCATTCAAATCGCCTTCTTTCGGCAAACGGTCTTCCCACAACAGGAACGACGTCTCTTCGAAATTCGAGTGCGCAGACAGATCTTCGATCGTGTAACCGCGATACATCAACGTAGCATCGACAATGGATGAAATTCCGGTGGTACATGCCACCACACCTTCGAGGCCTTTATCGACGGCACCGGCGTAGACTTCGACTTGAGTCGCCATGGGGGGAATCCTTTCGAGAAATAGACTGTCCCCATAGTAATGGAAGCGATGGAGTTTGGCTAGCTCTTGGCGAGTTTGATCACTTTGTCTTTCACTTCGAGAACGACCAGAGTCTGGTCGCGTACCGGCTCGACCGCACCTGAAAACTTACTAACCTCGTACAAGATATGATTGCGCAGCTCATGCACCCCGCGCTTAGGTCCGCTCAAGAAACTGCGAGTCACACGTTCCATGCCGTAAGCCTCGCCCTCAGCGTTGCGCGCCTCAATGACGCCGCGAGTGCAGAGCACCACTCGATCGCGGGGGTTGAGCATCAACCCCTCCGAAGTGAGAGGCGGTTGAAAGTCGAGCGACAAAGGTCCAAGACCAGAACCAAGGGACTGCACTTCACCGGTGGAGAAGTTTTGGTGCAGCGCCACCAATTCGCCCGCACGCACAAAACGCATCTCGTAATTGCGTCGATCGATGAGGGCATAAAAAACATCGGCCGTGTCCTCCGGCGCCATGTTCTCTTTAAGCTGATCGAACATCTCCAACATCACCTGATGCGGTTCCGAGCCCTTCTTGGCTTCCAACTGACTGGTCATTTTCAAAAGCACCGTCAAAAGCAAAGCCGACATCGAGTGCCCGGAAGCGCTGGATACAATCACGCCGAAACGAAAACGGTCCTCGTGTTCAAAAATATCGAAGTAATCACCACCGGCCAAAGTGCTGGGCACGAACTTGGTGGAGAATTCAAAACCATTGATGTGAGGAAACTCGGTGGGAACCAACGCCTTTTGAATCACATGTGCTAATTTGATCTCGTTGGTAAGACGCGCGATCATACTCTCAAGCCGTTGGTTGGCTTTACCCAGCTCATCGCGAAAGCGCTTGAGATCCGCTTGCCGCTCGCGCAACTCTTCTTCCAACTCGGCGACCTTCGCCCGTAACTCTTGCTCGATAGACGACATGCTCATTATGGTCAGCCGCACGACAGGGGTTGTCAAAGGATCAACGCACCGCCAAAGCGTTGAAGAAAATACAAGTAGTAGGTTAACTGGCTCTGTATGACTTTTGAGACCCGGTTCACTTGGGAGAAGCTTGTGCTTGAGCTGAAGCTTCTTCGTAACGAAGACTTTGGTTCACTGGTGCCGCTTTCCATTGGCATTCAGAGCGTGCTTTGGCCTAAGGACAACGCCGAAGCTTGCTTTCGCCAAGTGCAGTTCCTTGGCTTTGAGCTGATGAAGAACTGCGAGTGTTTGAACGAGAGTGACCGTTGGGAAGCTCTGCGCGCCTTCATCTTCGAAGACAAAGGCTTTCAAATTTCCGCCCATCAAGATCCCTGTGAGAAAGACGTGCTGATGAAGTGCGTGCTCGACGAACGTTCGGGTCACCCGCTGCCATTGGTGTTTTTACTCCTGCACCTGTCGCATTTTTTGGATCTACCGATGGCACTGTTGCAAGCTCGTCACCATTTTCTTTTGAAGTGGGTGCGCTCGGGCAAAACCATTTATCTCGATCTCTACAATGAATGCCGGGCGCTTTCAGATCAGGAACTGATCAAGGTGGTGAACTTGTCCTCCAGCAACTTGGAGGTGTGGAGTGCGAAGCAGCTAATGGCTCAATATCTTGAGCTGTTGATGCACGCCTTCGAAGCTTCGCAAGCGCTCGCGCAACTGCACATCGTCTACAACCTGATGTTGCAGATGGATGACACCAACACCTGCATTCTGGGCCAGCGGGCTCTGCTGCGCCAGAAACTGGGCTTCACCCGTGAGGCCCTAAGCGATTTAAAACGCTATTTTTCTTTCGTCGAACAGACGCACGCGCCCGCCGAGCTACAGCAGGCCTGGCTTGAACTCGAAGCTGCCCCCGAACCTCCCCCGCGCACACCCACCGACGTCCTCCACTAGAATCCCCAATCCGCCCTTGCCGCATTGCTTCATATCGTGCTAGCACCCTGTCATGCGTGATTCAGAAAACTTAGACAATTCACGCACCGAATTCTTCGTAGTGGCATTACCTGGCCTGGAGGATTTGGTGTTGGCGGAGATCGCCGAATGGTTCCCCGATTTTACAGCCAAGGCCGAACATGGCGGGATTACAGTCTTTGCTCCTCTAAATGAGGGCTTGGCTATGAACCTGGTTTTAAAAACCGCCACGCGTGTGCTGATTCGCCTAGCTCGCTTTCGCTGCAAAGACTTTCCCAAGCTCTTCAACAAGATCGCCCACTTCCCGTGGGAGCAATGGATCGATCCAGCCTGCGAACTCAAGGTGCACCCGTCTACTCGCTTGTCGCGCCTAAAGATCAAAAGCCGCATCGTCGACGCCTGCGAAGACGGCTGGATGGAGCACTTAGAAAAAAGCGGTCTGAAGGCCAAGCGCGGGCGCGTGGCCAATCTGTACGTGCGCTTCTTAGAAGACGAATGCACTTTGAGTTTAGATAGTTCCGGCGAGCGTTTGCACAAACGCGGACAAAGAGAGTTTGTTGGCGAAGCCCCGTTGCGTGAGACCATTGCCGCCGCCTTGATTCAGCTGGTGGAAAGAAAATCAGAGGACCCGCGGCCGGTGGAGATCGTGGACCCAATGATGGGCAGTGGAACCTTTTTATTGGAAGCGGCCATTCGCGATCAGATGATCGAAAAACGCGATTTTGCTTTCGAAACATTCAACTGCGCGGCCGTTCCCACGCCGCGCCTGCGCACCACCCGCCCGCACGTGCACGCCTTGATCGGATACGAGCTGGATAAGAAGACCATTTCCGCCGCCAAAGAAAACTTGCGTGACGCGCGTCTGGAAGGCGGCAAAGTCGCCGAGATATTGAACGGCGATTTTCTGGAAGCCCAGCCCTTGCCGAAAACCGAGGCGCAGCGTTGGTTGTTCTGCAATCCGCCCTACGGTGAACGTTTGAAAGTGAAAGAGCCTTTGGCCGATCTTTACGCCAAGCTGTTTGCGGCGGCTGAAAAAGTGGTTCATCCCGATCTAGCTTGTTTTCTTCTTCCCAGCAAAGCGGTGAAGGGCAAGTTTGTATTGCCGCCGAACTGGAAGGTTTTAGAGAAACGCCCGTTTTTAAACGGCGGCATTCCCGTCACGGCCTTCGTATTCAAATGCCTGCGCTGAGTTTACTAAGACTTCACATAGACATCATAACGCACGCTCTGGCCTTTGAACGAATGGGCCGGAGCACTCTTAAGAGCGCGACCTTTCAACGGTCGCTTAACCACCACGCGCCGACGAGCCACCGCTAAAGCAGCGGCAAAAAGATTTTCTTCCTCAGCGGGTTTGGGTGGCTCCAAAAGCTCTTGCAGAAGCTGCATTTCTTTTGGACTCTTGGCCGACTTCTTCGGCTTGTCGAACATCGGGTCAATGTAAACCACATCGGGTGCATCTGCGGCAGCTAGCTCTTTCAAATAGTTGAGCGAATCCGCAGTGCGCAGGGTGAGATGGCCGAGCTTAGAGCGGAGCGTTTCGTCTTCACGGCGCGCGCGCTCAATCCCGTCTTGTAAAACTAGAGAGATCGCCAACGAACGCTCCACGGCCGTGACCTTGCAACCCAGGCTTGTGGCCAAGACGGCGTCCTGACCAAACCCAGCCGTCGCGTCGAGCACACTCACCTTTTCATCACGCACGCCCAGAGCACGCCTAAAAATATGATTGCGACCGAGCGGCTGCTGAAAGCGCGCCTTCCAGGTGGTGTTTAGAAAGTCCACGACATAGGGTTTACCGCGCGTGCGATCGCAAAACCCAAGAGCAAGCCCTCCGCCGCCAACCAAGAGTTTAACGCCTTCTGCCTTTTTGAGGTCGAATCCCGCGCCGACCAACGGCACTCCCAGCTGATCAGCAAGTTCGCGCGCGCGCGCAAGTGCACTTTCATCCCAGGCTTCAACACAAACTAAAGCCATGCGGTTCCTAAAGCGGCCAACCACCACAGCGTCCACGCCAGATGGGAAAGCAGCGCCCAACGCGAAGATCCCACCAAAGAGGACGACAGCGGAGAAGCGGCTTTGAACAAGCGGTTCATCAACAGGATCGATGGAATACTCACTAAGGGAAGAATCATCAAGAAAAGCAACGGCACACGCACCATCACGCCGACCGAGGGGTGCAGACCCAGGAGAATAAATCCCTCCACTACGCAGGCCAGACGAGCCTTGTCGAAGTTCAAACGCCCCAGAAAGGTGCGGAAGTTTTCCGGCTTGGAGCGAAACAGATCTTCGAACTGGCGCACTTGGAAAACCCAAACTGTCATCGCTCCAAATGCCACACCGAGAGCGACATCTTGCAGATTGGTTTCACCAAAGCTCGCAAGCGCAATTCCCATAGTCAGCAAAGGGCCAAACAGCAAGAGTAGCGCCAGATCGCATAGGCCCCAGCGCGAGCCCCAGTTTTTCATCACCACCGTGAGCGCCAGAAACGCGGTCAAACACACGCCCGCCAATGCGACAGGCGCGCTCATAAACGCGGGCAAGCCGAACAGAACGGCCAAACCTAAGTTAACCAACGCCCACTTCTTCATTGCGGCCGCCGAAGACCAACCTTTCTGGATCACCTGGCTGCCACGGCGGCGGTTCAGTCGGTCGGCGCCATGCACGTGATCCTGCACATCGTTGTAGAGAAAGGCGGCTGTGTGCAGAAAGAAAATACCCACCAAGGCCAACCACGAGGGCCAACGCTCCCACGCGCTTAAACTCGAGGGGTGATTTAACCAAGCGGCGAAAGACGGGCCTAAAGTCAGCGCCAGAAGTTCAGGACGACAAGACCAGAAATAGATAGTCCACCAGGGCGGCGCGCTCAGCTTGTCGATGGGAACGATGCGAAAGGTGACTCGCTCGCGATAAGTTTGCGCATGATAGGTTTCGACCGGAATCGCGCGCTCTTTGTCCGAGAATGTGCCGAGCAGATAACTTTCAAACTCGGGATCTTCACGCGTCAGCGTGATAAATTCGCTGCTCATTTGGCGCGCCGGAAATAAAGCACGCTGGGCAGGCCCATAAAGTCATTGATCAGACCACGCTGCTCGGGCGGCAAAAATTCTTCGAGCGATTTGGCTTTATGCTCATAAAGACCGATCACCTGCGTGTTCATTTCATCGAACTCTTGGACCGCATGGTTAAAGGCCTCCAGCCCCACCAACTCCTTGACCTCATCAAGTGTCTGGCAACCGCGCAGCTTTTGCTTTTTCATTTCGCTGAAATCACGCGCCAAGAAAGCCGCGAACGAATTCAAATAGCCCGACTTCAGATCGCCGAGCAAAGCCTTACCTTCATCATTACGAATATCGAAATCCAAAAGATCATCGCCACGCTGAAACAACAGCCCTAACAAAGTGCCCATCTCTTCGAGAGTCTGATGCAGGCGCTCGTCGTAGTTCTCCTGAGCGATAAATGGCGCACGAAAACACCATTTGAACAACGACGCCGTTTTCAAATCATGCACTTGATCAAGCTGCATCAGCTGCACATTCCAATCGCGCACCAAAGAATCTTGGATCCATTCGCCTTCGAGCAGATCCGAAATGATCTCGGCCGTGTACTGAATCAACCGCAGATTGCCATAACGCGAGAGATTGACCATCACGCGAGCCAAAAGATAGTCACCGGCCAACACCGCATACTCGGGAGAGTACTTAAGCCAGGCGGCGGTTTTGCTTCGACGCAAGGGTGAGCGATCGATCAGATCGTCATGCAGCAGAGAGGCGTTGTGAATGAACTCGATGGTCTGCGCCAGCAGATGCTCTTGACGGGTCGTCAGACGCAAATTCTTGCCCATCATCTGGATCAGCTTGGAACGGAACCCTTTACCGGAGGAGAACAAATCGTCGTACAGCGAATTGAGTTTCGGCAGATACTTCGGGAAGTCATCCTCGTTGAAAATCTTCAAGTCTTTCACAGTGGCTTTCTTCTGGCGGAATTGACTCTTTTAGTCAACGGTGTTCTCTTACGGGCATGTCGAGTGCAAAACTTCGTTTTACCGCAGCTTTTGACGATTCTGATAGCGAGGGTATCGTTTTCTTCGGCAATTACTTCCGTTTAGCCCATAGAGCTCTGGAACAGTGGCTGCCCGCGCAAGGTATTTCCTGGGAAGAGTGGTTCAAAAATCCTGCCTTTGGTGTGCCGTTGCGCCATGCGGAAGCCGACTATTTAAAGCCACTTAAGCCAGGCCAAACATTTGAGGTAACGGTGCGGGTCGCCGAGCTCGGTGAGTCTTCGGTGCATTTCGAAATCGAGTTTCAAACACTCGACGGCACTGCACTAGCCCGCTTGAAAACCTCGCATGTTTTTGTCAGCCGCGAAGGTATGAAGAAGATCGGCATTCCAGAGGCGATTCGCGCCCGCTTACAACACGTTTAAAAAAGGTCCGCCTTAAGCACGGCTCTCTTCACCTTGCCCATTTCATTACGCGGGATACGGGCCGTCCATAAAAAGCGTTGAATCCGCTGCGGCCCCGGCGCTTGCCGATTGTATTCGTCCACCATCGTCGCCCACTCTTGCAAAGAGCGTTTGCTATTCGTCAGCAAACAGATCTCGTGACCGGCGCGTTCCTCCGGCCGAGCCATCACCGCAATATCGGCTTTCCAACCCCGGGCCGTGAGACGCTCGCGCCACTCGCCTTCGATCTGAGCCAAAGGCACCAACACGCCGAGCACTTTCACCACGTCATCGCCGCGCCCGAGGATACGCCATCCGTCTTTTGTTTTCTCGGCGATGTCTTCGCTCGCAATCCAACCGCGGCGACGAGGGTCTTCAAGGGTGAACTGTCCACCGGAATCACTGCGCGCGACCCAACGGCAAAGTGAATCGGCTTGAATCCATAAACGCTCGCCGCGCATTTCTAGCTGCGCATGTGCAAGAGGAACAAGTGCAGGATAAACCAATTGGTCCGCCAGAGAGTCAAGCGACGCGGTCGCCACCTGCGAAGCGGTTTCGGTCAAACCATAACTCGGCAAGAGCGGCCAACCCAACCGGCGAGCCCGCAAATAAAGATTCTCGTCTAAAGCTCCACCGCCCACAACAATGGCCCGCAGTGAGGGAGGCGCGGGCAAACCTAAAGAGACTAGGTCATAGATTTGCGTGGGCACCAAAGAGCTGAGTGTGATGCGCTTGACCTGCACTGTGTTCACAAATTTTTCTGCCGTCCATTTACCCAAGGTAAAAACAGACGAGCCAGACAGCCTGGCCCGCACGCGGATCATATAACCACCCACATGATACTCAGGAATGGCGATGAGCCAGCGGTCACGATCCGTGGCTTTTAAATGCGCGTTCACAGCCCGCGCAGAAGCCTCGATCGCAGTGCGCGAGAGGCCGATGCATTTCACCTCATTGACGGATTGTGTACCTGAGGACAACACCCAAACCGTGCCCGGCTCGTGCGGCACGCGCGCGCGCAAATTCTTTAGCACCTTCTTTTGCCAGGACGCTAGGTGTGGTGACACCAACCACTCTACAGAATGCGCTCCCATTTCAACTTCTCCAGCAGCTCATCAAAACCGAAGCCGAATCCAGGTGTGGGTTTCATACGCGGCCCTTCGCAACTCCACGCTCGAGTGAAATCGTCAGGTTCATAAATATCGGGGGCCGCCAGTCCGCACACTTCAGTTTTCTTCGGATGTTGACCGTAATAGTTGGCGGCTGACCAAGCCGCACAAGCTTGGCCAAAGGAGTGTTCTAAGCCGTGCGTGAAGACAACGCGATCATAGGAAATCAACTCTTCCGCCGCTTCACGCGCGGGTTTCACCACGCGGATCTTAGCGAACTTCTGTTTGGACCAATCATCGGCCCACGGCCCAGGAACTTTCAACTGCTCATCTTTGTTCACGGGATCTTCAATAAAGTCGATGCGAGCGCGCACCGAATCGTCGAGTTTCTTCCACCAATCAGTGAAGTCTTTTTCGCTCAAACGCCCGTTCATATCCAAACGCCACAGCAGATTGCTCGAGTAAGCCAGCTGCGTGAACGCTTCCGTTTCGCGCTTCAAATCACGCCCCATCTTCACTTTGATATGAGTGAAGCCGTCCTTTTGCCATTGCGTCAGCTGTGGGGCTTGAAGAGTCTCGATGTCAAAAACCAGACGATGACTGCGCGGCACGATCATGCCGAGAAAGGCATTGCGTTTGTGCAGGCGGAATTCACGGTCGATGTAATTGAACTCCATCGACATCTCCGCCAGCGGCGTGAACTCCACTTTGGCCAGCGAATCGATATGCGCGTCGAGCGGCTGTTCACCGAACTCGGGCCATGGATGCAAGTCGCTGTATCCCACCTGGTGCATGGCCCATTCGACCTTCACCAGAACTCCCATACGCGGCTGCACATGCGGCACCCGCGGACGGAGTTGATAGGGATGAACCCATATTTTCATCTTAAGACAAATCCTATGCTAAGGAGCACTCCGAATAGCATATGCACGAAAGCGGCCTTCGCCAAGAGCCGATTGTACTCGCGGCTAGCTTGCGAGCGCAAAAGCGTAAGCACAACCTTGATGGCCGGCGGGAGAGCAAACAACGGCAGAAGAAATGCAAGCCATGCACCTTGGCCCAACCAATAAAGGTTAAGGACAAAGGCCACCAGGATCAGCAAGAGAACTTCCAATCGCCCCAGCTTAGGGCCTAAGCGCACAGCCAAAGTGCGCTTATTCACTTCGCGGTCCTGATCCAGATCGCGCAGATTGTTGATCGCAATTAAGACCGTGGCCAGTAAGCCGACCTGTAGGCCCGCCACCAAGGCACCGGCGGAAAGACCCGCAGTCTGCAGGTAGTAAACGCCACCGACCGCCACAAGCCCGAAAAACAAGATCACGAAAAGATCGCCCAAACCGACGTAGGCCAGTGGGTAAGGTCCACCCGTATAAGCATAACCCATCAATAGCGAAGCGATGCCGACCCAAAATATCGGCCAACCGCCCACATACACCAAGGGCAAGCCAAGGAGCATGGCCGTGGCAAAACAGCCGAGCCCCATAAGCAAAACCGTGCGCGGTGAAAACCAGCCCGATTGACAGGCACGGGCATCCCCTAACCGCGTTTCCTTATCCGCACCTTTCCAAAAATCCAGAGCATCGTTGATAAAGTTGGTGCCGATTTGAATCATGATCGCCGATAAAACTGCGAACACAGAGATAGAGGGTGTAACCGTTAAGCCCTCGGCCTTCACCAAAGCGGTGGCCACCATCACAGGAACGATGGCAGCCGCAAGTGTCTTGGGTCGAGCGGTCAACAGCAGGGCGCGCGTGCGTGAGGTCATGGCAGTCGCGGAAATTTTCCGAATTCAGGTGGGCGGCGCTCGACAAAGGCCTGCTTACCCTCTTTGGCCTCTTCCGACATGTAGTACAGAAGAGTGGCGTCGCCCGCCAGATCGAGCAAGCCGATTTGACCGTCGCAGTCCGCATTGAGTGCGGCCTTCAAGCAGCGAATGGCCAACGGCGAATGTTGCAAGATATCGCGGGCCCACTTCATGGTCTCTGTTTCGAGCTGTGCGAGAGGAACAACGGTGTTCACCAATCCCATCTCCATCGCCTGTTTCGCGTCGTACTG
Organism: Bdellovibrionales bacterium; assembly: GCA_019637855.1. GTDB lineage: Bacteria > Bdellovibrionota > Bdellovibrionia > Bdellovibrionales > UBA1609 > JALHOQ01. Next base: position 115,312 of record JAHBUX010000002.1, on the reverse strand, counting down.
GCGGCAAAGGTACCAGATCTCACGGGCTTTCTTCTGACCGACAATGCGCGCCAGGTAAGAGGAGCCCAAGCCGCCGTCAAACGATCCCACTTTCGGGCCAGTCTGACCAAAGCGAGCATTGTCCGCAGCGATCGTCAAATCGCAGACCACGTGCAAGACATGACCACCGCCGATGGCGTAACCCGCCACCATCGCGATGACCGGTTTGGGTAGAAAGCGAATTTGTTTTTGCACATCTAATATATTGAGACGCGGAACTCCGTCCTCTCCCACATAACCGGCATGGCCACGCACCTTCTGATCACCGCCCGAGCAAAAAGCATCAGGGCCTTCACCGGTCAGAATCACAACGCCGATCTTGGGGTTCTCGCGGCTGATTTCAAAAGCGTCTTTCAACTCCATCACCGTCTGCGGGCGGAAGGCGTTGCGCACTTCGGGACGGTTGATGGTGATCTTCGCCACACCGTCTTCGGTGCGCTCGAACTTGATGTCCTTATATTCTTTAATCGGTATCCATTGTTCAGCCATATTACTTACCTTGTGAGTTGAGTTGCTTTAGCAATTCGTCCTGATCGCCTTGAACTAGAAACTTGAAGCCGGCGATAAAAACTTTGATATGACCTTCCACGCGATTCGAGGCCGGCACCACTTCAAAGGCGCTGACCGCTTCAGGACGCACGAAAACAGTTTGATTCTCGGTCGATTTGAGTTCGACAAATTCGTTAGCCATTTTTAACTCCCTCCCTGAACAATCCAATCGCCAACAAATTCGGCGGCCGTGGTCGGCAAACGATGCCCTGCGTTTGGAATGATGGTTATTTGCCCTTGGACAGGCAGTTCCTGCAAGGTTTTCGCGAGCTTCACATACTTTTGATCCAAAGCGCCAAAGGCCCATTGCACAGAGGATTTGAGCGCTTTGATCTGTTCCACGCTGTACGGATGCACGCGCGGTGACCAATGCAACAGCGACAGAGCCAACATTTCCCGTAAAATTTGCGAGCGCCGGCGCGGGGCTTGAGTCGCAGAGTGCGTGAACACCTCCTGTTTGTCCCAAGCGTCCTCGAGCTTCTGCCAGTCTTCGTGCAAGAAGCGACCGGCCCAGTCTTTTTCCCACTCCTGACGCGCATGCGGTGTGACTCCCGGATGCAAGCCGGGCGCACCGGAAAGCAATAGCGCACGAGAAAAGAGTTGAGGTTTGCGTGTAAGGAGCGCCAACGCCAGACGCGCTCCCATCGAATATCCCACCAGCTTTACCGGCGCGGAAGTGTGGGCCTCGATGTGCGCAATCATATTCTCCGCCCATTGAGCCATAGCTTTGTTGGGACTAAAAGGACCGGCCTCATAGAGATCAGGAACAAAAACTTCGGCATTGAGAGGAAGGCGCGCGAGCACCTGATTCCAATCGGCCGGTTGCCCCCAAAATCCGTGCAGGAGAAGTGTCACCGCCACTCCTCCCAGAATTTCGCCGTTTGCTCCTCATCCGGCCGAATTTCCAAGACCCGCGGCCGTACGCATGGGCCGACCGCGGTGGGAAGCTTGTCCCACAAGGCATAATCCCAGTCCCACATCTTGGCCCAATCACCAAAGCCAAGTGCGTGTCGGTTTTCAAAAAGAGCATTGTTAAATATGCGCTGGAAGATCTTTCCGCCGCCGTTATTGATTACGACCAGAGTGACGTCTTTTAATTCGGGCCGCTCTCTCAGAGCCCATGGACCTGACAAATCATAAAGCGCGGAGAGGTCACCCAAGATCGCCCAGTTCGAATGAGTTTGCGCGGCCACACCTAAAAAGGTGGAGATCAAACCGTCGATGCCATTGGCTCCGCGGTTGACAAAGATCTCAGCGCGCGACGGCTGCGCGGCCAAATCCCATTCGCGAATGGGAAGGCTGTTGCCGAGAAACACGCGCGCTTGCTCCGGAATCGCGCGGCTGATCCAGTTTATCCAACCGGGCTCTGAAAGCGGGTATTTTTCCAAGAGCGCCACGAGGCGACGGCGGGTCTCCGTGTTGTTTTGCAACGCGCGCGAAACTTCGCCGTCTCTCGACGACTGCCATTCGGCAGCCGCGGATTTAGGCAGCGCACCCAGCGGAAAAACCGTCTGCGTACGCGGCATACCGCTGAACGGTAGGTCGGAAAAGTGCGCTACGGGGATATCCGAGTTCTCGAGATCGCGCCAATAGCGCAATGTCGGAACGGTGCCGATACGAATGACTCCATCATGCGGAAGACGCGCGATGGAGGCCTCTAGGATCTCGAGGTCTCCGAGTTGGCCGCGCAGTTGAGAGGCTGCTTCTGCGTAGACCGGTTGCTGCCAGGTTTTTAGGATTGAAAGAATGGACGGTGCCACTTGAGAGCTCAACCCTGCGACGATGACCAAAGGTTGGCGAAAGCTGTGTATGGCAAAGGGCGTACTCAATTCTAGCGTGGATTGAGTCGTTTTCTTTTCGGCGGCTTCCGGCGGCGGATTTGGTTCTTCAAAACAAACATTCACATGCAACGGTCGCAGGCGCGACCAGGTCGCCAAATCCACCGCGGTCCCCGCTTCCAAATCCCACTCATGCTCCACATAGTGCGAAAACATTCCGGTCTGCACGATGGTCTGCGGAGCTCCGCAACCGCGATAGCGTTTTGGCCGATCCGCTGTCAGCAAAAGTAAAGGCAGGCCTTGATAGTGCGCTTCGATCGTGGCCGGCAAAAGCTCAGCCACGGCGGTTCCCGAAGTGGTGATCACCGCCACCGGTCGACCGCTGGCCTGCATCCGCCCCAATGCGAAAAAGGCCGCGCTGCGCTCCTCAAAAAAAGAGAAAGTTTTGAATTCACTGGCTTGACCTTCGCTTTGGCGCTGATCCAGAAGCTTCACCAACGGCGCATTGCGGGCGCCGGCGCACAAAACGAATTCACGCACACCGACGCGAGCACAAGCTTCAATCACCGAAGCCGCTAAGTGCAAATTGCCATGACTCATATACGTAAACCTAAATTGCGATTCACCGAATTGCGCTTCAAAGCCAACTCATTCCACTCGCGCAGAGCCTGACTGCCCTTCACCACGCCACACCCCGAAGACAGCAGGGCGCGCCGGCCAGTCCACTGCAATCCGCGAATGGCCACCACACAAACCATGGATCCATCCGCATCTTGAAAACCAAATGGCGCACCAAAACGACCGCGCGCGGTGTGAAACTTCTGGCGCTCCAACCACTCCACCGCTGGCCGCCGCGGCCAACCACCTAGTGCGGCCGTAGGATGCAGGCGCACCACCACATCCATAAACGTTGGTTGCGTCTGCAACTGTAAATGGATCGGCGTGTAGAGATGCTTTAAAACACCAAAAACACGCTCCACCGTTTCGCCCACTTTGGGCCGACCCCATAATGAAAGCTCACCGACAATGTGCTGGATCACCAACTCGTGCTCACGCCGTTCTTTAGGGTCTTGCAGCAGTGACGGTCCGTCGACAGGCCCCGTTCCAGCCAAAGCCATGGTTTGCAAAACGCCGGCGCGCACCGAAAACAGCAACTCCGGTGTGACACCAACTAAACCCTCTTGGCCAAAGGCAAAACCATAGGAATATTGGTTCTCTAGCTGAGAAAAAACGCGCGGGAACATGGAGGGTTGCAGAACCGAAGCGTACTCCAACTCCTCACACACGATCGGCACGACCTTCTCAAACTCACCCACGTCAATTCGGCGCAAGATATCCTCGTGCAAACGATTGAAGTCGGCGGCAGAGGGTTCGACGCGGTGACGTAATGGCGGCAATTCCGTGGGCCACGGCTCGGGCCATGGAATCTCTTCGCCCACCAGCCAAGGTTCGGCCTCGCTCAACGCAAAGTCAGGACTAAAAAACGCCAATCGACCGGGCGATGGCTCGGGGCGCTTGCCCAACACGTGCAGGGCCTTTTTGTGCTGCGAATCACGCAACCAGGCGAGATTGTTACGAGCTTGACGTGCTTCTTCTAACATTCCAATACCACTAGAGATTCTCGAAACTCTTGATGACATATAGCATTCAAGGGTCTACAAACTGGGGCAGAATGAAGCACAAGTTTAACGTCGTCAAGGTTGGTTCCACCACTGTGGGTGGCGGTCCATTTTCAGTATGGGCTGGCCCCTGTTCAGTTGAGTCTCAAGAGCAATTCAGCCTCACGGCTCGCAAAGTGAAAGAGCAAGGTGGCGCAGGCCTGCGCGGCGGTCTCTATAAACTTCGTACGGACCCGCGCGCCTTCCAAGGTCTGGGTCGCGAAGCTTTTGAATTCGTCCGCGCTGTTAAAAAGGACGTCGGCCTTCCCTTTGTTTCTGAGATCACGGACGCGCGTCAGATCGGCGACTTCCTCGATGTGGTCGATGCTTTTCAAGTCGGCTCACGCAACATGCACAACTACGCTTTGTTGAAAGAACTCTCTCAGATCGATAAACCAATTTTGCTCAAACGCGGGTTCGCCGCCACTTTCAAAGAGTGGATGTTGGCCGTCGACTATTTGGCCAAAGGCGGAAATGAGAAAATCATTCTCTGTGAACGCGGTATCCGTACCTTTGAAACCGCAACACGTAACACTTTTGATATCAACGCCATCGCTCTGACCAAGCAAGAGACTCCCTTCCCGATTTTAGCAGATCCTTCGCATGGGACGGGCATTGCAGCCTTGGTGACTCCGATCGCTTTGGCAGCGGCTGCTGCCGGCGCCGACGGCCTGTTGGTTGAAGTGCATCCCAACCCGCCGGAAGCTAAATCCGACGGTTACCAGTCGCTGAATTTTGCGCAGTTTGAAGATCTGATGCATAAACTGCCGAAGGTTTTGACGGCGCTGGATCGCAAGATGGCGACGGTATGATGCAAGGTCCGCGACCGGAAGAGATCAAATCTATCTTTACCTCTGTGGCCGCTGGCTACGATCGCGCCAACGATGCGATGACTTTCGGAATGGCGCGCTCCTGGCGCCGTAAAACCGTAGCCTGGAGTGGAGCCCAACGCGGTGATCACGTTTTGGATTGCGCCACGGGCACTGGCGACCTGGCCCTTGAATTCAAACGTGCCGTAGGTCCACAGGGTCATGTCACCGGCACCGACTTTTGCGAGAGCATGTTGGACAAAGCACCGCCGAAAGCGAAAGCTCTCGGTCTGAACGTCGACTTCAGCTTAGCGGACGTGACTCAGCTACCGTTCTCCGACAATCAGTTCGATATCGCCAGCATCGCTTACGGAATTCGCAATGTCTCCGATCCGGCCAAAGCCTTACGAGAGATGGCGCGCGTGGTGAAACCGGGCGGCCGCGTGATGATTCTAGAAACTGGTGATACGCCCAGCACGGGCCTCAAGCTAGCAATGCAATTTTATATTCGCCAGGTGGTTCCACGCTTGGGCGGCTGGATCACCGGTCAACGAGGCGCCTACGAATATCTGAATCGTTCATCGCGTGGCTTTCCCAGTCGTGAACGCTTTGTTGATCTTATGAATTCCACTCACGCGTTTAAAACGTGCGAGTACCGGACACTCATGGGCGGAGCGTCGTTCATTTACCGCGGCGTGGTTGCCTAACCAAGGCAACCTGCCATATCCAATTGTTTAAATTTATTTATTTAAGCGCGACGGAAAGCCTTGAGCAGGCCTTGCTTTTCTTCTTTGACGATCATCTCGACGACTTGATCGACAGACATGCGATAGAGTTTACGAATTTTCGGCAATTTCTGAACCGGGAAACGGCAACGGCCGCGCTCCACATTCGAGATAAACTGCGGTGTCGAATAACCCAAAGCACGCGAAACTTCGCTCTGAGTGAGACCGGCGCGTTCGCGCAGAGACTTCCAAGGGATTTTGACTTCGGTTTGTTTTTTCATAGTCGACTGTTGTCGCTAAAAACCAAGTGTCTGTCAAACTCGGTCTAAGCGCGACAACAAAATTTGGTCAGCCAATACAAGCCACGCCATCGCTTCCAAAACTGGAACTGCGCGCGGAACGATGCACGGATCGTGACGACCTTCACGCGCCATCTCATTGCGTGTGGCTGTCGGCTTGAAAGCCACGCGGAAGCTCACCGGATCACCTGTTGAGATTCCTCCTCTTAATCCGCCATAATCTTGTCTACTGTTGTGAAACTCTTTACCTGACGTTTGCGCGGCTTCGAACCCTTGACCCATCTCCACGCCCGCGGTCGCACCAATGCTCATAAAAGCAGCGGCTAGTTCCGATTTTAGTTTACCAAACACAGGTTGACCTAGCCCACGCGGAATCCCTGCCAGGCGTACAAAGGCCATGCCACCGTAGCTCTCGCCCGTCTCGCGGGCTTCGGAGAGCAAAGACTCCATTGAGTCGTTCTTCTCCTGACTAGGGCAGCGTAAACTAAACTCATCCACGTGCCAGGGATCATTTTCCAAAGCCTCGGCAGCGTCAACGCAATCACCATCGCTCAAAGCAATGCGACCAATGCGCGAAACAAACGAAATGACTTGTGCTTCCGGATACACTTGGCTGACAAACATACGGGCTACGGCGCCGCCAATCACACGGCTCACAGTCTCACGGCCCGAGGCACGGCCACTACCACGCGGATCCGAATGACCGTATTTGTTTTGCCACAGATCGGTGGCGTGGCCTTGGCGTTGCTGCATCTGTTGGGGTTTATAGTCCTGCGAACGCGCGTCTTCATTATATAAGACCGCGGCGATAGGAGTGCCGAGCGTAACGCTTTCATAAACACCCGAAAGAATCTCAACAATATCGCTTTCCTGTCGTCCAGAGGCAAACGGACTACGCCCCGGCCGCCGACGTTCCAGGGAACGGTTCATCAACTCTTGCTGCCAAACAACGCCGGCGGGACAACCATCGATCACAGCGCCCATACCGGGCCCATGGCTTTCACCAAAAGTATTTAGACAAAATACGCGACCGAACTGATTGCCTCTCATACGTCCTCGCTGCGTGCGCGCCAATAGATCCGCTGTGCTTCGGCCTGTAGCTTAAACATTCTCAAGCCGGATTGGTAGGGTAAGTTGGATCGCACCGCCCATTCCAGGCCCGGCGAATTTTCACCATAGTTCAAATCCAAAATCAGCTGCGGCTGCACGTGTTCTGGCGGCCATTGAAACTCGCGCGAGCGGCCGGTCGCCCAAATCACCAACGCCGGACTCTCGCTCGTCTCCGCAGTAACACCCGCACGTGCGGAAATTTCGCGCGCTTCCGGCCAAACTCGCTTGACCGAACTTTTAATGCCACCGCCGCCCCAAAGCCATACGCTCGCAAGCTCAGGCAGCTGCGAGCGAATCTGCTTTAGAGCTAAATAATCGGTGTTGTGTCCATGCCAAATCACACCGTCGTGAAAAAGCGTGTTGACCGTACGCAGGGACTCAGCTTCCGAGCTCAGCGTCTCGCACGCGGCAAACGCCACGCGTTTCAACGGCGATGTGACAGCCGCATACTTCAATCCCAATCGTTGCAATACCGGAAGAGCTTGAGCGAACTCCTCTTCGCGGACTTCGACCGTCACAAATGGAGTGTTTTTGAAAAACGCCTGATGCTCGCGCGGCGAGCGACTGTGTTCAACCGGGTTACCGAGCACGGCGGCAAAATTCTTACCCAACACCGGTTGCAACACAGACTGCCACAGATACGGTTGATCTAAAGCGCTGCCCTGCCCCTCGCGGATATAATGAAGCGGCATGCGCGGACCAAATAAGCTGCGGTACCAGCGCCAGCGCCCATCCACTGATCGCGGCAAGAAGGCGCGATGTTCGGGGTCTTCCAACCACCACTTGTGTCCCAGCTCGAGCTCATGAAAATCGCGGATCTCCACCGCCAACTTATAAATTTCGGCCGGGTGGGACGTGAGCTCTTCTAAACATCTTGACCATTCCTGATCGCGCGCATGCAGTGACAAAATAAACGGCCGGCGCGGAGGAGCACCTTTTTCAAGCGGCCAGTCGCATTTGTACGCCTCCGGCATCACCGTCGTATCGCGACAGGCGTAAATGATTTTATCGGCAGGGATATCAGTCAGAGCGCGCTCCATCTGATCGGGGCGCAAAAGATCCTCGCGCACTTCCAAATAGCGCAAATCCCAAAAATAGCGCTTACCCCAGAACGGGCGCCAGGCACGGAAGTCTTCCGGCAAGAGTGTCAGATCGGCGCGTAAGTTCCAGCGCGGTGACCATAAAAAATCACTCAGGTCCCAAGCGTCTTCACTCAACGCACTTTCATCTCCTTCGGGCACGGTCAGGACCTCGTGCGCCCATAAGCGATAGCGCTCTTCGCGCTGAGGAAAGCGCTCCATATACTCTTCGTATAAACTGACATTAGGATTTAAACGCGGACGACCAGTAAACACGCGGCCCCCCGCATCCGTGGCGCGGCGAACCCACACCACGTGAGCTTCCGCCGGCAAAGGGCCTTCAAAGCCCGCACCAAGGGCAATGACTTTCGCACCCGGGGTCGAGATCAGCTCGTTTAAAACTCGGCGTTCGTGCGCGCGGAACTCAGGCTCACTGCGCGCAAAGATAGCGCTCACACTCTCACCGGTGCTATGAGCGATCTCGCTATCTAGATCAAAGGTCGCCACTTGCGGATGACGATCAGCCAAACGCTTGAGCAAAGCGCTTTTGCCAGTGCCGCGATGGCCGATCAGTAAAGTGACTAGATTTCCCATCCGAGAATGCTCCAGAATTCAGGAAAACTTTTAGTGACCACTTCGGGATGTTCGATCTCAACCGCAAAACCCGCGGCCCGCAAAACCGCAGCGGCAAAAGCCAAACGGTGATCGCCGGCGCAATTCAACACCAGACCTCCAGGCCCAGGCGCCGCCACAGGCTCACCACGGATCACCATACCGTCTTCTTTCACTTCGACTTCGCGGCCAAGGCGGCGAATCCACTCGGCAACCTGATGCAAACGATCGGATTCTTTATGCACTAAGTGAGGCGCACCGTAGAGATCACTTTCTCCCTCGGCCAAAGCACACAGCGCGGCCAAGACCGGGAACAGATCCGGCATGGTCTTCAGATTCACCGCTACTCCGGTCAAGCGCCGGGTGCGTTCCACTTTCAAGGTCGACATGGTTTGCACGACCGGCACACCCATACGCTCAAGAATGGCCACAAAGCCCACGTCTGGCTGCAAACCCACGGACGGAAAATCTAAAAACGTCGCCGCTCCACTGACTGCAGCAACAGCGGCCAAAGCAAAAGCCGAGCTTACATCGACTTCGGCGGAGTAAGAGAAGCGGTTGATTTTCTGCCCCCGTGGAACGCGAAAGTCGCCATCCCAGAAGTCAATGCGCATGCCGAGTTCTTGCGCCATACGCAAGCTCATGCGCCAATAACCTTCACTCACCTTCTGCCCACCTAAAGAAACATATAGGTCGAAGGGTAAATCCCATGCATTCAGTAAAACCGCCGTCGCAAACTGGCTGCTGCGCTCAAAAGGCACGAGCAAAGTGTCGCCGTGCAGGCGCCAGCCCTCGCCCTTCATCTGCAAAGAATTTTCTGAAAGCTTAGCCTCGACGCCAATCTGCTTAAGAATTTTGAGCAACTCTTGTTGTGGGCGTGCGAACAAACGACGTTCGCCCACGATACGATGGGTACCTGGCTCCCGCGCCGCACGCAAAGCCATAAAACGCAGAACGGTTCCGGCGCTACCGGCGTTCATTTCCCGACCGGCGGCGAGATCCGCGAGGGCGGCGCGCATGCGCAGAACGTCTTCGCACTGACTGTCACCTTCGATGCGTAAATCAGGAGAGTAGCTTTGCAACAACAGCAGACGGTTCAACATGGACTTGGATGCGGGAAGCTTGCCCACAAAGGCAAAGGCACTCACACGTAGGTCCAACCCTGACGTTGAGTTTCCGTCAAAAAGGACTCCAGCGTGACCACCTTGCGGAAGGGTTTACCCACTCCCTCTAAAAACACAAAGGTCAAGTGGCGCGTATCAGTGAGCTTCTTATCTTCGGAGATGTAGCGCGAGAGCTTTGAGCGCGACATCGCGCGATGTTTTTTCACAAATTCTTTTGCCGGCAAAAATCCCGCACTGCCCTGCAAGAGTTCCAGAGCCTCGCGCGGATCGCGCCAGTAGCCTTGATGCGCGCTCCATTGAGCCGCGAAGATCAAACCTTGGCCGACAGCCACTCCGTGAGCCAAACCATAGTAGCTTTCCAAAGCGTGACCAAGACTGTGCCCAAGATTAAGCATCTGACGTTCGCCGTTCTTCTCAAACGGATCACGCTCGACCACTTTGTATTTCGCTTCGATAGCCTCCGGTAGAAGGTTCCAAATGGTTTCAAAGTCCAAGCGCAAGGCCGCTTTGAATTTATCGTACAGTGTGCCGCCTTCGAGCAAAGCCATCTTGGCCAACTCGCCGCCAGCGGATTGCAGCTGGAGCGCCGGTAAACCTTCAAACAACGACTTCACAATCATCACGCTGTCGGCCGGATAGAAAGTGCCGATCTGGTTTTTAACCTCACCCATATTCAGCGCGGTCTTCCCCCCGTGAGCGGAATCCATAGCCGCCAACAGAGTTGAGGGGATTTGAATGAAAGGGACCCCACGCTTCAAAACACTGGCTACAAATCCCGCAAAGTCGCCTACCGACCCGCCGCCCACACTGACCAAGGCCAGTGACTTGCTCGAAAATGGACCCATGATTTTCATCAGTTTTTTTAAATGCGACGGCAGATCGACGACCTCTTTCAAACGCTCACCTGCGCCGACCGGATAAGCCATGGTGAAGTCACCGATCCATTTAGCAAAGCCTTCGTGCTTCGCTAAGCGTTTGTCATAGATCACAACGAATTTTTCAGGCTTAAAACCAAGCGACTCCGCCATGCGCTCGCGACTGGGCAGCTTCTTTAAAAACTCCACTTTGGTTTTTGCGTTCCATTGAAAGGTGGATTCCATGACGGGACGAGTCTATGCGGGCCGGGCCGGATTAACAAGGCGTAATGCGTCCCATAGCCGCGCCAGCCGCGGATTCAAAGCTTAGGATCGAACGCGTCCCGCAGACCGTCGCCGAGTAAATTGAACGACAACACGACCGACAAAATACACAGACCGGGCCAGGTCACCAGCCAGCCCGCGCTTTCCATAAAGGCTTTGGAGTCGGCCAGCATCACGCCCCACTCGGCGGTGGGAGGTTGAGCACCCAACCCTAAAAAGCCCAGCGCGGCCATATTAAGAATACCGTCGGAAAAACCTAGGCTGGCCTGCACGATCATCGGCGCCATGCAGTTAGGCAGGATAGTCAAAAGCATCTGACGTGCACGTCCCGCCCCAAAGGCGCGGCTGGCCTGCACATACTCTTTCTCGCGCTCAGCCAAAACGCTGGCCCGCGTGATGCGCACAAAGCCCGGCAGCGCCACCAACGTCACCGCCCACAGGGCGTTCCACAAGGAAGGTCCGAGCACAGCCACCACCACAATTGCCAACAGCAAAGAGGGAAGTGCCATCAAAATATCCATGGCGCGCAAAACCGAACGATCCCACCAACCGCCAAAAAATCCCGCCGTTAAACCTAAAGAGCCACCGACCAAAACCGAAACGACGACGCACAAAAAGCCAAAACCCAAAGAGATGCGTGAACCGTACACCAAACGGCTCAGCAGATCGCGCCCCAAGTCGTCGGTACCAAACGGAAACTGCCAACTCCCACCTTCATTCCACGCAGGAGGTTTCAACTGCTGACCTGTAAAAATATGATCCGGCGGATGCAAAGGAAGAAACGGTGCCGCCAGGGCAAGAAAAATCCAAGCGCTCAGGAACACCAGGCAAACCACAGCGGCGCGATTTTCGAGGATCTTGCGCATCGACTTCACTGCAAGTTCCCTCGCAAACGCGGGTTCAACCACATGTAAAGCACGTCTACAAAGGTATTCACCACGACGATGATCACGGCCAACAACAACACCCCGCCTTGCAAGACAGGATAGTCACGCGCTTGCACACTGGTAACTAGCCAGCGGCCGACACCGGGCCAAGAGAATAGAGTTTCGGTCAACACCGCGCCGGTTAACAGAGTGCCCAGCATCAATCCGATGACAGTCACCACCGGAATCAGAGCATTGCTCAGCGCATGCACAAATACGATCTGAAAAAACGAAAGTCCTTTGGCCTTGGCCGTACGCACATAGTCTTCGCGCAAAACCTCCAGCAGACTTGAACGCGTCATCCGCGCAATCGCCGCCACTGGAATGGTGCCGAGAACCAAGGCCGGCAAAATTAAATGCGCGAGCGCATCTTTGAATCCGGCCCAACCCAAACCGCGAATCCATACATCAATCAGAAAAAAACCAGTGAACGGCTCCACATCAAAGGCGGCGGACATGCGGCCGCTGACCGGCGTCCAACCTAAGCGCACGGAGAAAAACAAAATTAAAACCAAACCCCACCAGAAGATCGGCATCGAATATCCAACCAGGCTGGCGGACATCAAAACATGATCAGGCCAGCGTCGACGTTTGATCGCGGCCAATACACCGAGCGGAATGCCTATGAGCACAGACCAAGCCAGAGCGATCAAGCTCAGCTCGAGCGTCGCCGGGAAGCGATCGGCGAACTCCGACCACACCGGTCGACGTGAAAACACCGACTCACCCAAATCCCCCTGCAAAGCATTTCCGACAAAGCGCACGTATTGCTCCCAAAGGGGCAGATCGAGCCCAAGGTTGGCGCGCATCTCGGCAATGCGCTCGGGAGAAGCACCACGCTCTCCCACCATAAGCAAAACGGGATCGCCCGGAATCAGGCGGATCAAGAGAAAGGCAATCACGCTCACACCGAATAGAGTCGGCAGAGCGTGCAGAATGCGTTTAACGAGGAAACTCCCCATCACTTTAAATCGAGGGGATAAAATTCTTCCGTGCCGAGAGGATTGATTTTATATCCCTCGACGTTCTTAGCTAAACCGCGGAATACCGTGGCGTTGGCCAACGGAACCCAGGGCGATTGCTTGGCCACAATATCTTGCGCTTTGAAGTAGAGAGCCGTGCGCGCCTTCACTTCACTCACTTCACGCGCCTTGGTCACCAGCTTATCGTAGGCTTTGTCACACCAACGCGACATATTGCCGCCACTAGAGATCGAAGCGCACGACAGCAATGTGCCCATAAAGTTATCCGGATCACCATTGTCCGTAGTCCATCCTACCTGCAACATCTGATGATCACCTTTGCGGGCTTTGGCCAAATAGGTCGGCCAGTCGTAGGTCACCAGCTTGACCTTGATACCGACCTTCGCCAAATCGGCTTGCATCAGCTCGCCCATTTTTTTGCCGTTGGGATTGTAAGGACGCGACACCGGCAGAGTCCAAAGTTCCGCCTCAAAACCGTTTTCGAATCCGGCTTTCTTCAACAGGGCTTTGGCCTTCTCAATATTGAAATCGTAGGTCCTGATTTTGGGGTCCGCGCCCCATACGGTGGGTGGGATCGGTCCATTGGCCTCAGTCGCCGTGCCTTGATACACAACCTGCAAATAGTTGCCGCGATTCAGAGCGTGAGCAACAGCTTGGCGCACTTCTGATTTATTGAACGGCGGCTTTTCTGTATTGAGAGCCAAGTAACCAAGATTCGCCCCAGGCTGACTCATCAGTTTCAAATTGGCGGCGGCTTCGATGCCTTTCAAATCCTGCGGCGAAGGTTCGGCGATCAAGTGGCATTCGCCGGCTTTGAGTTTTTGAAAGCGCACATTGGCGTCCGGCGTGATTGCAAACACCACTTTGTCGAGCTTAGAACGACCAGCGAAGTAGGCCGGGTGGGCTTCATAACGAATGCTATTGTCTTTTACGTAACGCTTCAAAACAAAGGGGCCAGTACCGACGGGTTCGCTGTCCATTTTCTCGGGTCTGCCGGCCTTCAACAACTGATCACCGTACTCTTTCGACAACATCACGGCAAAGCTCATCGCCAGGTTCGCCAAGAACGGAGCATTGGCCTGATTCAACACGAACTTCACCGTGTGATCGTCCACTTTGGTGATGCTCTTGATGCCAGAGTCAAAACCCATTCCAATGTAATAGATGTAGTTGCCGCCGCCCACTTTGTGAAACGGATGATCTTTCTTCAAAGCCCGATCAAAAGTGAACAGCACATCGTCCGCATTGAACGCGCGCGTGGGTTTGAAGGTGTCCGTGGTATGAAAAGCCACATTCTTGCGCAGCTTGAAAGTGTAGGTCTTGCCGTCTTTGGAGATGGTCCATGACTCAGCCAAGGCCGGGATCAACTTCGTGGTGCCGTCTTCGAACTCAATTAAGCGATTGTACAACATCGAAGAAGAGGCGTTGAAGGTCGGGCCGTCATCGGCCAGCTGCGGATTGAAAGTACTTGGTCCCGCCTCGGAACAGTAAACGAAAGTTTTCTCGGCGTGGGCTGCCGATGCACAAAGAACCAAACCCACCAACAAGGCCTTCATCAAAAACCCCCATGCAATTGTAGGCTCTGAGACTAGCCTAGAATTTACTGGCTTTGCAATGAGGGAAGCTGCCAATCGATGGGCGTCTGACCTTGCGATTTCAGATAGGCATTGATTTGCGAAAAGTGCTTACAGCCAAAGAATCCGCGGTGCGCAGACAGTGGGGAAGGGTGTGGACCTTTAAGCACCAAATGTTTCTTCGCATCGATAACCTCGCCTTTTTTCTGGGCATAGCTGCCCCACAGAACAAAGACCAATCCGCTGCGCTCGCGATTCAAATGCTCGACCACAGCGTCGGTGAATTGCTCCCAACCCTTTTTTTGATGGCTGCCTGCCTTACCCGCCTCCACAGAGAGCGTGGCATTTAAAAGCAATACGCCTTGATCGGCCCAGGACTGCAGATGACCGTGAGCGGCAGGCGCAATGCCCAAGTCATTCTTGAGCTCCTTGTAGATGTTCACCAAGCTGGGCGGGATTTCGACGCCAGGCTTTACAGAAAAACACAGACCGTGGGCTTGATTGACGCCATGGTAAGGATCTTGTCCAAGAATCACCACCTTCACCTTATCGAAGGGGCACGCATTCAAAGCTGCGAAAAACTCCGAACCGCGCGGGTAGATGACTTTGCGAGCGGCCACTTCTTTCTTGAGAAACTCGCGCAGTGAGTTCATGTAGGGTTTAGAAAATTCCGGCAGCAGGTGTTGCTTCCAGGAAGCTTCCATTTGAATGCGGTCGGTAGATGTCGTGTTGCTCATGCCGCTTGGTTCTCATCACTTGAGAATGCAGTCAAGAGAAGCTAAAAACGACGAATGGCAAAGCGTCTCCCGCAATCTTTTTACGCCCGTGACACCATCGCTGTGGCGCGCGATCTGCTGGGCCAACGCTTGGTGCATCAGCTGCCCGATGGCACGCGCCTCAGCGGTCGCATCGTTGAAACCGAAGCTTATTTGGGTGAGCATGATCCCGCCGCACATAGCTATGGAAATCGGCGCACGCCACGCACCGAGGTGATGTTCGGCGACCCAGGTCTCAGTTACGTTTATTTTATTTACGGCGTGCACTACTGCTTCAACGCCATCACCATGGCCCGTGACGTGCCCGAGGCCGTTTTGGTGCGCGCGCTGGAAATCAGCGAAGGCCTTGAGTGGATGCAAGAAAAACGCAAACCCGATCTGCCGGTGCACACTGTGGCCAATGGCCCGGGCAAGCTTTGCCTGGCGCTCGAAATCGGGCGCGCCCATAATTTCCTCGACCTCACGCAAAGTGAAATCCTCTTCATCGAAGAAGACGGGGCTGTTCTGGACGGTGATATCGCCGAGGGTCCGCGCGTCGGCATCGGAGACCGCCATGACGCCGTTCATTGGCCGCTTCGCTTCGGCATCAGAAACCACCCCGCGTTGTCCAAGCCCAAGTTTCCAGACTTCCACATCCCTTGACATGCTTCTTGCAGACTTCAGATTACAGGTTAACGAATGTGAGGGGTGCGTTATGAAAATCTACAATCCCAACCGCGAAGAGCGAGCCTTTCTTTATCAAGAAGCTCACGATCTCGAAGCCCTGATGAAAGATTTGGGCTCGCTCACTGTGATGGTCGAGCAGTTGCAACCGAAGCGCACCAAGACTTCGGGCTATCGCGTGACTTTTATGGTAGCGCCTGAGTCCGTGGGTATGCGCGTTCAAGCGACGGACAGTAACTTGTACGAAGCCACGATCGCCGCCAAAGAGGAGACGCTGCGCCAGCTCAACGCTATCGTCAACTCTCTGCCCGTCGAGCTTAACAAGGTGCCGCCCGAACTTTTGCATTAGAACACGTTCCATGTTTTGATCGAACGCATGGAGATTTTAATTTCGGGAGCCTCTACCGGTATCGGCAAAGCTTGCGCCGTCCATATGGCACGCTTAGGTCACAACGTTTGGGCAAGCGTACGCTCACAGAAAAGCTTCGATGAGATCACACGTCTGAATGTCAAAGGCGTGCAGCCGCTCTTCTTGGATGTCACCGATGAAAACTCCGTGCGCGAAGGCCTTAGCACCGTCATCAAAAAAGCGGGAACCTTACACGGCTTGGTCAACAACGCGGGCATCGCTGTAGGAGGGCCGATTGAAGGCGTGACGCTCGACGATTGGCGCCGGCAATTTGAGACCAATGTGATCGGCCTCGTGTCGCTGACACAAGCCGCACTCCCGCTCTTGCGTGAAAGCAAAGGGCGCATCATCAATATGTCTTCGATCAGCGGTCGCTTTGCGGCTCCGTTTATGGGACCGTATTCGGCCTCAAAACATGCCGTCGAGGCGATCAGTGACAGTCTTCGTCGCGAGATGGTTCCCTTTGGCGTGCATGTGGCGATCATTGAGCCCGGCGCAATCGCCACGCCGATTTGGGACAAAGCCCGCACCGAAGGTATGGAGAAAAGCGCGAAGTTCAGCTCGGCTGTGAGTGCTGCCTATGGCGCTCGTTTAGAAAAGTTCCGCCTGAGGATTGAGGAGATCACACGCCAAGCGGCGCCGATGTCCGTGGTCACGGGCGCCGTGGAACATGCCCTCACTTCTCCGAGACCGCGCACCCGCTATCCGGTTGGAAAAGGTATAAAAACTCTCGCCATTTTAACCCGAGTTCTGCCCGATCCGTGGTTGGACCGGATCTCACGCTAAGGCCCTTTGCCGCCTGAGTCGCCCCAAAGAGTCACTTTAAGTCCCTGTTTTGACGAAAGATCAAAGGCTTAGCCCTGGCCCATAGGATGCAATAACCGCTTGAGACAACACAATTGTACGTGTTCAGAGAAAAAGCCGAGTGGGTATAAGGAGGCTACAGTTTCGCTGTAGACCTCCGTTTTTAAAACGCCCAGCCCAGAGTGCAATCCAAAGCCAACGAAATCGGCCTCAATTCATAGTGATCGACCACATTTCCATTCGTGTCGCGGGCTTCGATATCACCAGCGCTATTGCTCGACAGACCGGCGCCTAAGCTTAAATTCAAGCGATCCCAAAACCAATGATAGCCGGCCAATATGCGGCCTCCTGAATTGGTGAACTCGGAAGACTGATCCAGATTTCGCCACTTGAGCTTCACCTTGGAAGACGACGCACCAAACTCTATGAAGGCACTGCTCGAAAGAGCGGCATCGAAGTAGTACATAGCGACAACTCCAAGGCCTGTGGCTTTCAGCTCCACATTGGAAACAGTACGATCAATGGCCGCGACTTCTGGTCCAATCACCCAATGATCAGCCAAGCGATAGTCGACTCGAAGTGTAACTAATCCGATCAATAGCGCTAAGGGACTGGAACGCACGTTCCAATCCTGCTGCGCTTGCGCCATCGCCGGCACGACCAGCACAACGGTGACTAAAATTAAGAGACTGCGTTTCATAGCAAGACCTCCTTTGGTGTTTCAAATTAATCCCTCTTCATCCGGCGGACTATAGGAAATCGTTCTCGGCCTTAGGAATTCGGGTCTGGGGAAGTCTGCCCCGAGTCGGCCTATTGCTCCCGCCGTCCGGCACAGGGCTTGTAATCGTTCTTTAGGGGGGATCACCATGTTCCAAAGCAATAAAGAGCGTGTGCAGCAGATTTTTACCGATCTGCATTTTCTCCAATCCCAAACTCGCCCCTTCGAAGAGCGTTTTATTGTGGTGCACCTGGATTACGCCATCGAAGATCTTTTAGAGGGTCGCGAGTGTGATTATGGCTCTTATCTGTACTGTTTTTATATCAACAGTCGCGGCATTCGACATCTGCGCATCAATGAAACGCAAAGCCAGATTGCCGGCAAGATCAAAGCGCAGCAACCCCTGAGCTCGAGCGAGAAGGTCGAAGCGCTGCATATGTTGCGTAGTCTTTCTTTTTAACTTTCGTCAGCACCTCATTCAGCACACGAGCCGCCACGTGCGCGCCATCGCACTCAGGACGACGGCGTGGAGAACGGATGCGGGCGCGACCGATGCGCTCAAGCAGTGCCGGCAAACGAGCGAGCTCGCGCACATCGGCTTGTAGACCCACGCCTAGAGCTTCTGCCGCCCGCGCATTCAACATTTGCTCGGGATGATCCTGCAGTGGAAAGATCACAGCGAAGCGGCCGCGCGCAATGCATTCCGAGATCGAACTTAAACCGCCTTGCGTAAGCACAAAATCAAAACTGTCGAGTGCGGCCGCCTGCGAAAGCTCCACCGACGAACCCTCACCGGGCGCCAATACAGGCCAACTATGGCGAGCAGCAAAGTCCAGAAACGGTTGTTTTTCAAGTTCGGAACCGCTCAACAAGAGTCCGGCCACAGCGGTGGGCGCTACCGGCGGCAGCGGGTTGAGAAACTCCTGGCGTACGATCAGCGGAATGCGCACGAGTTTACGTGCGCGACGTAGAGAGGCGCGCGAGCCGGTAGAAGTCTTCGGATCGAAACAGGGCACTAGCACTAAGTCCGAGAATAAGCTCTGTAGCCAGGCATCCAGGCGTTCGCGCCACTGCAGATTGAAATACTGTCGCCAGTTGGTGACCAAATCGGGGTAGCGGTTGGCACGCTCCAAAACGTCTTCGGCTTGCCCTAAGGAGATCAACGCGCCCCTGCGCCGTCCATAAGCAGGAAAATGGTAGTCCGAATCCAGAACAATCAATGATGGCTGTAACATACGCATCAAGCGTCTCAATGTGCGCGTGTTGCGCAGATAATTGATCAACCCCGTGGCCGGTCGCGATATAGAGTAGGGTTTCAGTTCAGTCAGATCGAAAGTGAAATCGCTACGCGTGGATTTTTCCTGATAACTTCTGAGAAATTTGTAGCCAGCGCCCCAACTGGCGACGTGAAAATGCTGTACTGATCCACCACCCGCTTGGCTGTGTAGAGACTCCATCAAAGCCACCGCACGGGAGGCGTTGCCCATTCCTAAACCAGCACAGCAGATGAGAATTGATTCCGGGCTTTTCACTTGCACGCATCTATGTTTTTATCTTTGAGAGGCACCCCAGTCAAATCGGAGGACGTTAAGATGAACATGCGGCCGTATTTGATTTTGGGCGCGGCCGTCTATGTCGCCGTACAACTGCCTTTCTGTTTTCTTCTCGATTATTTCAACGGCTCGGAAGGCGTGTATTGGCAGACGTTGCGACAGCTCCAAGCAGGACGCGAGCTGTACGCGGACATTTTTTATTCTCAATGGCCACTGTTTATTCGATTGACGTCACTGTCCCAGTTCGCTCCGTTTTTAGATCTGTACGCCGCGCGCTTGATCGTGCTGGCCTTTGCTCCTCTGGCGCTATGGGCGACTTATCGTTTGGCCAGACGCTGGGCCTCTGAGAAAACTGCTGCGATGTGTGTCGTGTTGGTGGCGGTGGACCCGTTGTTTTTCAATCTCTCACATCAACTCACTGGCGAAATCCCCTCGTTGGCATCGGCCTTGTGGGCTGTGGTTTTATTGGTTGAAAAACCATTGCGCCGCTCTCAACTTTTGAATGTGACTGCCGCGGCAGTTCTGTTTGGCGCCGCTATTCAGCTTAAAGCGTTGATGGCCTTGCCGCTTTTGATCACAGGTGTGCTATGGATAATGTTCGCTGGCGGCACAAGTCGTGAGCGTGTGAAAGTCGTGGCGGTACTTTTCGTCGGTAGCGTTGTCACCAATATGTTGTGTCTCTATTGGGGTGGCTGGATGGCCCACGGCGGACTTGCACAGTTGCAAGGCGGCTTGGTGCGGCAGTTTCTGAGCTCTCCATTTTCATTTAATATGGCGACCAATCTGCATGCTGTATTGGATGGCTACGACTATTCGGTGGGAATGTGGATGTTCAGCTTACCCGCTCTGCTGCTGTCGTTGATCTATCTATACCGTCGTGGTGAACAACGTATGGTCGAACCTTTGATTGTGGCAAGCGCTCTGTGTCTTGCCTTCTTCTTGTTCTATGTTCGCGTTAACACGGATCACTTGATTGTGTTCACGCCCATCGTCGCCTTTGCAATGGCCTTGGTATTGGCGCGCCAACCACCCGGTTACAGTTTTGTCGCCACAGTTTTTATCGCCGCTTGTTTGCTGGTGACCGCGTGGGAATTCAATTGGACTCTTCCACAACCACGCAAGCGTGAGGTGCGGGCTCGCCAAGCGTTGCGGTCTGTAGCGCCACAGGGCTCCGTGGTCATGGGCAACAATTTGTTTTTGATCACGTCTGTCGACCGCCTAACGCCGCCCGAGTACACCGACTTCTCCGCCGCGCGCGCCGTCACCGGCTCAGTCTCTTGCGACAGTATCGAAGAGCGTCTCAAGCAAGGCGGTATCAGCGCCGTGGCCATGGTGAAAAAAGGCCTGGAGGGACTGCCTTGCCCCGGCCGCACCATCGAAGACGTCATACGCACCCACTTCCCCCGCCTAGCCTACGACGACGCCCGCACTCTGATCTTTTTCTAGAAATGCCGCGGGCGCAAAGGGGAGAGTGGTTTGAACATGCTATTGATCTTACCCCGCCAGCGTTTTTCAGGGCCACGCTTCCAGGTGATGATGTTTTCCAGGAAAGCCGCGTTCATAAGTTGCAGCGGAATACCGTAGTCATGATAGCCCTCGGCCGGAGGGCGTTCGTCCAGACGAGCCATCACAAAGCCGTTCACGGAGCAAAAAGGGAAAACGGTTTTGAATCCGGCTACGCGCAAAGACAACATCACACTGGTGCGCCAAGTGCCCGAGTTGCCCTCCAGCGGATCGGTCTTGGCGCATCCGGCAGGAGCGTCAACCACTAGCTGACCGCCAGGCTTCAAAGCTTTGGCCGTCATCTTGTAGAACTCGACACTAAAGAGCTTCACCAGCTCCGTCTCAAACGGGAATGGAAAATCCACATAGACTGCGTCGTACTTTTTGTCCGTAGTACGTAAGTAGGTAATCGCATCCTGATTGAAAATGCGAACCTTAGAATCGTTGAAGGCGCCGTGATTGAAATCCAAAAACAGAGGTGCGGTCTTAGCGAAATGGATCATCCACGGATCCAACTCCACCAGATCGATGTGGTCCACAGCCTCCTTGTACTTCAGCAATTCAGCGGCCGTGCCACCGTCGCCACCACCCAAGACCAAAACCTCGCGCGGAATTTCGCGCGAGTATTGAATCGGCGCATGAACGAAAGCCTCGTGATATTCGGCGTTCCAAACGTATTCAATCTGCGGGTGATAATCCAAAAGAAAACGAAAGCCGCCGTCGGCGCCAAACATGATGTCGGCGTTCTGATAAGGCGTACTGTGACGAAACATCTCCGGTCGTTGAGGTAAAACTTCGGTCACAAACGGCACAAAATCCTTGAGTGCTTGCAGCTGCACGCCTTGCAGTTCGCGACTCTTGTAGTGCATTTGGCTTAAGAAAGGCAGATAGCCGCACAACAAAGCGATCAGTACGCTCACGCCCGCGGCCCACGCGCAGTGAACAGTGAGCTCGCGCTCCCCGTCTAAAAAAGTCCACGCCAGATAAAGAGAAAAAAGCAAATTGGCGGCCGCCAATCCTAAGCCCGTCGCCATCGGTGTGAATTGCGGCATCACCCAGATAAAGATCAAGGTTGCCGCCACGGTGCCCGCGTAACTACCAGCTAAAACTTTGCTGTAGCCGGTCTCTGGCGCCAAGCGCTTTCCAATGCGCAGGAGCAGATTGAGTTCAAGGCCGGAGAGAAATCCAGTGATCAAAGCCGCGGGTTGCGCCAGCGTTACCATCATCCAGGCCAGCGAACGCAGCCACTCGCGCTCACGCGGATCGCTGATCTCGACAAAATAAAATTTCAAAAACATATAGAGCACGTAGGCGAACAGAACCATGGTCAAGCCCACGGCCGACGAGTACAATTGAATCTGCGGCAAACGACGGGCCACCTTGGCTTCGCGCACTCGATCTCCGAGATAAGAACCGAGCCCCATCGAAGCGATATAACAAGCCAACGTCACCGTCTGTGACAGCATAAACTGCGAGGTGATCGAGGCCAACACCTTCACCAACAGCTGCGAGTACACCAGGCCAAACGCCGAACTCACAGCCGCCATCCAAATCACGGTCCACATGCGCAGGCGGTCATTGATCATTTGTCCCCCGCCAGATAGATCGACTGACTCATAAATTCGCGCAGCTCCGGTCCGAACGCGAGCATCGCCATGACCAGCGCCAACGAAGGCGCCAGCAACACCAACTGCCACCGATGGCGCTGCGCGGGCGGTAAAGCCAACCAAGTCATCACCGCTCCCCCCCAGCTGCCCACGCCAGCCAAGGCGGCCGTGCCGAACAGCCCCAACATTCCCAATCCCACCGTGGGGAACGCCGCGATGGCAACCAACGTACCGAGATAATCCAACCCCAAAACAGCGCCCGATTGCATACGAAAGCGCGTTTCTCCCAGCGAAATCATAATCGGCAGTTCAAGGCCAGAGAGAATGCCCACCAAAGCCACCAATACATACATCGTGCTCTGTAAAACGAAGAAGTACGCTAAACTTCCAGGCATCACTACCTGACGCAAACTAAACTCCACCAACAAAGCGAGAATCGGTGCCAAAGGTCCCAGATAACTCAAAACGATTTCCGTGTTGAGAAGCAGTGGTCCCGCACTCTCGGAGTTGTAACGCATAAACAGCAGCGAACCCACTCCCAAACCGGCAAGATAAATACAGATCGTGACGCTGTAGTTGACGAGCGCATTGCCCAACAGCAAAGAGCTGGTCTGTGCCAAAGTCAGCTCATAGACCATGCAGCTAAAAGAAACCAGGACGATCACAAAAGCATAGAGAGCTCGCATCAACCGCCCCTCAATGGACAGCACCAGAATGTGCCCCTCACCACATCCCGATTCAGAAAAGTGGTGGCGGGACAGCGAACAAACCACTGCGTGGTGCGAGCGGGCTCGAAACATTTGTCGCTGGCATAAATGGCGGAACCCAGCATGTAGCGTACGGCATGCTCATCGACTGCGCAGCCAATAATCTCGCCGGTTGGTCCGATCGCTAAATGCAAAGGCAACGCGCGTTCTCCGTATTCAGAGAGCACGACCAGTTCGGCCGACGGGCGAACACTCACATCACCAATCTGGCGTGGACGCAGCTGCACCTTGGTGTCCAAATAGGTGAAGTTCTGCGCCGATTGGCGATTCCACTCTTTCAGCAGAGGAACCAAAGCGGTTGAGCATTTGGCTGGCATGTTGAGTGAGCGGGCGACGTACATAAAAGCACGACCCGCATTCACCTTGCCTTCGAACTTCGCATTGTCAGAGGCCGAAGCGCGAACCATGTGGACGAAACTAAATGTCAGTAAAATTAAAACTGCGCCGGTCAAAGCCAGGGCCAAAACGCGCTGGCTCACTCGCACCTACTCCCCGCCGCTATCGCCGGCACCCAAACAATCGCCGTGATCCACGGTTTTGAAGTCCGGATAGAGTTTCCAGAACATGGTTTCGAACTTGTCGACCATTTCCATATTGGCATCCGCAATATTCTCATTCTCGCCCGGATCTTTTTTCAAGTCATAAAGGTAGGGGCGGTCTTCTGCGACATCGAATATGTATTTGTACTGGTTCTTGTAACGCACTCCCCGTTTGGTGTTGGTGCAGTTTCTAAGCACCACAGCGTCGTCTTGTACCTTGCGGAAAGACTTCTCGAAATTCTCAGCATCCACCGTCCCACTGAGAACGCCGCGCAGCAGTTGCGCCACCGGACGGAAGTGCGTTTGCTCCTCTATGCGCACCGGAGCGCGATGGCCCGGAAAGCGAATGGCCAAAGGGATACGCAAGACTTCGTCGTAGAGTGAATGCGCATGTGTAAGCATATCGTGTTCCATGTGCATCTCGCCGTGATCACCGGTGACCATCACTACTGTCGTACGCTGCAACTCTTTATCGCCCCATAGATTGAGAGCAGGGGCCAAAACTTTATCCAAATAGCGAGCGTTGGCCTTATAGAGCTTCTCCAACAGCACGAGGTCTTTCTCATAACCCGGACTGTTCTTCCAAGCGGCGAGAAAGGCGGGATCGGTGAGCAGGCCTTTAAACTTGTAGGCCTTCTCACTGCGCGTGTTCTTCGGGATCTGGCGCCGATCCATATCGGCGGTGATGCGCGGATTGGCTAAAGGCACTTCATCACTGTTGGTGAGCAGAAGAAGGAACGGCAGTTTATCAGGATACTTGCCAGGATGAGCGCTGTACTCAGCAACCAGCGCCTTTTCTTCTTTGCTGAGATAGTAGTCCCACTCGGAATCCGCGTTGAAACGATCGATCAGCGGATAGTGCATATACTTATAGTGCGCCAGCATAAAGAACGGCCGCGACTCCGGCTTCAACAACGAGCGGCGGATAAACTCTGTTTCTTGCGAATGGTTTTTTTCGAAGTCATTGTCGTCGATACGAGCGCTGGGCGGATGCAGCCACGATTCGCGATGCGGAACCCGGATGATATAATCACGACTGCTGTTCACATAGCGTGTGTACAGCATACGCTCAATCTCCCATCCCGGAAGAACGGACTGCGCCGTTGAAAACAGCGCGGTCCAGGGCATGCCATTGAAAATGTTTTCGAAGACAAAAGAACTGGCGGCAAAAAACCTGTCCATCGCCGGCATGATGGACTCAGTCGTGTGGTTGTACTCCTGCAACATTTTGTAGCGAAAAGAGCAGAGACTGATGATCAAAACATTGGGTCGGGTTTGCGGCGGCTCGGGCCAAAAGGTCAGCGCCGTGTAACCGGAGCATAGGAAGATCACCAAGAGCAGAGCAACGACACGGACGACCCTCTGGCGCATTTACTTCACAGCCTTAGTTAACACCTTTGCCGCGATTTCGGTGAGATCACGATTGGCCTCCGCGATCTGCTTGGCGCTGGGCGCGGACATCTTTTTAAAAATGCGCACCGAGAACACCGTTTTCGATTCTTCATCGACATAGTTGTAGTAGGCGGCCCAGTAAGCGATTTGATCTGCCGTGCAGGCGCCGAAACTCTTGCGGCTATTGGCTCCGACTAAGAGCGCCGGGCGCGATACTCCTTGCACCTTCACCCGCGACGGCTTGGGCTGAAAGATTTTGTCGCACGAAACAAGCGACGAGATCTGCCCTTCGTAAGGATTGCCACGCTTGCCATACAGATTGGCGATGTTGTTGAACTCCACATTGGAAAGTTCACGCGCCTCTTGCACGGAGTCCAGTGTGGTGCCACGCACGGAAACCTCGAGTCCCTCTCTCTCTCCTCGCCAGAAGAAGCCCCGCGAATCGGCGCTTTGCCCGCGGGTTTCCACGGTAGAGAATCCCAACGAGGGGTCAATGGAGTAGCCCTGTTTCAATTGTTCAGCCCGGCCAAAGCTGGAGAAAAGCAGCAATAGAGAAAAACATATTTTATTTATCATAAGTCATCCTCTCAGTTCGAATACACGGCACCGGCGGCGGCCGCAGCGCCGACGGCGGCCCCACCAGGACCGGCGCCATAAGGACCAGCTCCTCCCAACACACCGGCCGCTCCGCTCGGAGCACCCGCCCCACTAGCCGCTCCGCCTGCTCCTGCCGCTGCGGCACCGGCAGCTCCTGCGCCCATCACACCCGCGCCGCCCGCGATACCCACCGCAGCCGCTCCACCAGGAGCCGCGCCAAAGGAGCCGGTCGCACCGCCGCCAAGGGCGCCTGCCGCCGCTTGACCGGCAAAGAGTGAAGCAGCGCCACCCTTACCGCTGCCTCCACCACTACCGGCAGAGGGACAAGTCATACGGCAATCACAGATCGGCCGAGAGTTGGCGTCAAACCCAGCCAAGAAATAATGAATCTGACAGCCCGGCGCCGTGGGCGTGCAATAGGCCATGGTGCCACCACTCGTAACCGCATTGCAGGGCTCACTGACCAGCTGAGTAAGCGACTCCTGGAAGCAAAAGCGCACTTGGTTGCTGGGCCGATGCACCGACACTGTCACATCCATCGTGCGCGGGCGGAACAAACCACTCGGAAGATTGGGCGGAATACTGCCCGGGCTCATAGCCCAAGTGAAATTGATTTGAACTTTGGCCGTGATGACATCGTAGTTCTCGCCATTGATCTGCACCGAAGATTGGGCCGGGCTACCTTCCATAATTCCCGCCGCCTGATTGGGATAGCGTAGGACCATGCTTTGGATCAGAACTTTTCCGATGCGATTGTTGGGCGCAGCGGTGGACACGATCACCACGGGAGGTGTTTGACCATTGTTGGTTTGAATCGAGCCGATCACGCCCTCACCACCGGCAGGCCAAACCACATAACCGGTAGGGCTCGGCGTGGTCGGTTGGCGCAAGGCTCTGTTGCACAAAACGTTGCTGGATAAAATATCTTGCACCGTATGCGCCAAGCTATCCATGTCATGCGACACTTCCGCCTGTAAACCCATCTCAACAATGTTTTTGTAAAGCAAAGATACGGTAGCCATGAGAAATGAAAAGACCGCCAGCGCGGCGACGATCGAAACTAAATTGAACCCGCGCGCATTAATTTTCACCGGCCACACTCCACTCGTTATGAGAGCGTGGCGGCTCAGTCAATGGCAAGTAAATTTTGGCGAGAACTCTAGCGACTGGCGCGCGCAGTCCCTTTGAATTCCAGAATGCTCACTTCGCTACAGCTTGTGGCGCAGCGACAATCCGCATTTCCAGACGCGTCAAATGCGGCGATATAGTACCAGTAGTGGCAGCGCGGTTGAAAATAGCAAAGGTAGTTCGGATTTACCGTCGTGGAGTTGCAACTATAGGAAGTCGGATTCAGCGAGCGCAGATTGTTAAAACAAAACTGCACCTCATTGGTCGCATCGTTCACGGCCACGCCCACATCCACAATGCGCGAAATGGTCGCAGTGCTGGTCGGAAACGCAGTTCGCATTTGAGATTCAATCACCAGCTTGGCGGGCACCAATGTCATTGCCTGAACCCCTGCCACTCCTCGATCCATCTGATAGGGTTGCGTGGAGGCAATGCCTTCGCTGTGCTGAGGAGTATTGATGGGTTTGCGCAAATACATACGGACGATGCGCAGATTGTTAGAATAATTTTGTCCCGCGCTCAGAACCGTTGTCCCGCCCATACCCGTGGCGGTGTCCACCGCTTGAATATCGGTGATATCGCTGGAACGTGAATTCTCCGCCGCCGGATTGACCCAGGAAGGAGGGCCGCCGCTTGAGCGCATGGCGCCCGAG
Source organism: Bdellovibrionales bacterium (assembly GCA_019637855.1). Taxonomy (GTDB): domain Bacteria; phylum Bdellovibrionota; class Bdellovibrionia; order Bdellovibrionales; family UBA1609; genus JALHOQ01. The sequence goes on along the minus strand of JAHBUX010000002.1, from coordinate 87,799 downwards.
CACAAAGCGGATTGATTTAAAATGCCCTGAACATAGGCGCGTAAACTCTCGGCCTCGCGAAAGGCCTGATCGCGCACCAAGTTGTCTCGCATGGCCACATACACCGTCGCCATCGCGGATACGACCACGCCACAGATAGCCACCGCCACCATGGCTTCAATCAATGAAAATCCTTTTTGATTTGTTGGACCGGAAATCTTCAAAGACTTCATCTACTCCCCCCCGGTCCCGGCATAGGCGTGGGAGCTATCGCCGTCTGCGTCGACTGGCCAGCGGGAGGAACAGGCGCAGGACGGTTCGGATCAAACGATGTGCACGTCGTTTCACAACGGCAGATCGGATTTCCCAACGCATCGATGCCTTTGATGTAGTAGATGTTACGGCACAGCGGATCGGTGGCCGGCTCGTTGTCGCAGCGGTTGCTCGCCACCGGGGCTGAGAGTGTCGCTTGCGTGCATCGGAAGTTGGTGATTTTCGCCTGCTGCGTGTTCCAACAGTCGTGAATCGTTCCGCTGCCGTCCACACCCACCAGAAAAGTAGCGGTGCGCTCAAGTGAATCTCCACCCATGCCGCCGCGGTCATAGATCTTAAAACGCATAGTGAACTTGGCCGCGCGGGCTTGCAGAGTCAAATCACCATAGCCGAGATTCACCGTGGTACTTCCGCCCGAAGGCGGTTCAACGAATGGGGCCGTACGCTCATCCGCACGAAACGGGCGCATGCGCATTTCAAAGATCTCAAGACGCCCTTGCCCGCCGCCAAACACTTGTGTGCGATAAAGGGCCACAGCTCCCGTGCTCGACGGATTGGGATTGATTTGAATCTGCTGAATCTCAGCGCCGGTGGTGGCATTGTAAACCACGCGTTGGTTCGAAGCGGCGGCCGAACCAGGCCCGCCCCGCAAGGCGCCCGCACACATTCCCGGCTGACTTAAGATAGTGACCGCATGGCGGAAAATCTGATCGGCTTCGGCGCGGATATCGCTACGGCCCGCAGCTGTACTCAAACTGTCATACAGTACGGTAAGTCCCGCGATCATAGCGGCAAGAATTCCCGCGATCATCAAGACCGGAAGGATACTGGACCCTGCCTGATTTAAAAGTGGTAGCCGCTTCAGCATAAGCGCCTAACTATTCGGAACTTTGGCCCATTTAGTGAAACCTTTAGACGCAGTTTCTCAAAGCGAAACATGCACCCGAGGTGAAAGCACTTTGCGCTCTCGTTGCAACCCTTTATCCTGACTCATATGGAGACATTGAAGCAGGCCTTCGCCATAGATTACAGGTCCTTACGTCTGTTTAGGATCGGACTCGGTCTAGGGCTGATTCTGGAGGCGTTCTGTCTTTCTTTTGCCATTAATGATTTTTTCACCGACGCCGGTCTTTATCCACGTTCTATGATCTTTTTGCTGCGGCGAGGATTTGAAGTATGGACGCCTTTGAATCTCTTCGCCGGTTGGTGGTGGCCAGCGTTGTGGTTGCTTTTCATGGCGAGCCTTGGCGCTCTGCTGCTGTTCAATAAGTGGCCGCGCTTAGTGTCTTTGCTGGCGTTCTTCCTAGTGCAAATGTTTATCTTTCGCTCGCCGTACATCTTCTACGGCTCTGACAAACTTTTGCAGATGCTCTGCTTCTGGTCCGTGTTCCTGCCGCCAGGACGCAAAGAGGGTGAAAGCAAAACCGTTTTTTCCGACGGGATCTCAGCTGCGGTTCTGCTGCAGGTCGTGGTTCTCTATGCCATTGCCGGTTTCGCCAAATCCACGGACATGTGGTGGGACAATCCGATTGCCAGCTACCTAGCCATGCAGGGTGACGCCTATGTCACCCCACTGGGAAAATTTCTAACCGGTTATCCGACACTCCTCGAGTGGGGAACACGCGTGGTTTTTGTTCTTGAGCGCTTTGGCTGGATTCTTCTCTTTGTCACGGCAGAACGAGGTTTATGGCGACTCGGCATTGTCAGCGCTTACGCTCTCATGCACATCGTTTTTGGGCTTTGCTTGAACCTGCAACTCTTCCCCTATTTTGATGTCGTGCTTTTGACCTTGGCTTTACCCAGCATTTTCTGGGAAAAGCTGCGCACTCTGCCGCGATTTTTTCAAATTCCCAGCTATCAAGAGGCCAAGCGCTCGGCCGCCGCCGGTTGGTCGCTATGTGCGGAACCATTGGCGATGTTTTTTATCGCGCTGGTGATGTGGGTCGCCGTGCACACTATGCCCACTCGCCCCTTACATCTACCGAAAAAGGTCGGAGATTTTTTACGCGTCGTGGGCCTGCATCAGGCTTGGGACCTGTTCGCGCCGCACCCATATTTGGACGATGGTTGGCATATGCTGATCGGGCACACAGTCGATGGAAAAATGGTGGATCTTTTCACCAATAAAGAAGGTGCGATCAACATGACCGAACCCGGCCACGTGGCCGCGCGCAACCCCAACTATCGTTGGACAGCCTTCCTATTTCAATGGCGGCACGGCAACCCCACGATCGACAATCGCCTGGCGCAGTACCTCTGCCATAATCGTCGCGATCTGCAAGGCCGCCACTTGCGCAAAGTGGATGTGTACTGGGTCAATGATCCGACGGTCCCCCCGGGACAGATCAGCCGTCCCTCATCCGATCTGCGTTCCGCCTTAGTTTGCCAACTGCCTGAAGGCCGGGCCGTGGCCGAAGCTAGCGAACTTTAAAAATCAGTTGCTTGCTGTCTTCGTAAACCACTTTGGGAAAATACTTACGAACCAATTCTTCCATCGGACAATCGGCCCACTCCATGCCCTTGAAACGGTAGACAAATGCCTCTACATCGCCTTTCTGGAACCGTTCTTCCAAAATATCGCAAGTGACAGAACGTGTGATTAGCCTGGCCGGTGACAGATCGGTGAACTGCGGTGGCGTCAGCCGCCCCGCCGCCGTGATAGAAAACGGCACATTGCCCATCACCACCGAGCTTGGCGAGGTGTTCTCTTGCAGAGCCTGCACCGATCGGCGTTGCAGCTTATTGGCGCGTGGGAACCGCCAGTTGTACTCACTGCCGCTGAACAAAACGGCGGCGGCGACAAAAACATAGGGCAACACGAAGCGTTTTTCAGCGATGAGCAGCGCCAGAGGAAGTGCAATCAGCGGCGAATACAAAACCGTGTGATCTGGATTGATCACCACATAAAGAAATAGCGGCACCGATAAAAGTACGGCGGCCAACAAAAGATCGCGCATAAAGTGATAGCGCCGCCATAGAACCGCCAGCGACAATGCAAATAAAGGGACAGAGACATAAAGCCACATGCGCGAGTAGTCGGCCGTGGTGGCAATGGCATCGATATTCTCACCGACGGGCAAATGGTGCGGAGTTGAGAACAACACACTTAAAAAGTTCAAAAAGTGGCCGCCCTGAATCTGCCTAAGCCCCTGACCCTCTTGATAGCCATAAATCCACAAGCACAGCACATTGGCCAGGCCCACGCCCAAAATCAAAGCGCTTACCCGCGAAGCCTTTTGCCTACCGGGAAAACCGGCGTTTTTAATCCACAATACGCAGAACGTGAGCAGCAGCAAGAACATGACTTGCTTGATTTGAATGGCGACGAAAAAACTTAAAATGGCGGCGCTGAACAAAGCCCATTTGCGCTCACCGTCTTGAGCGCGCAGAAAGAAGTAAGCGCCCCACAACGTCAGCGCCAGGCCCGGGATCTCGCCAGTGAATTGGTGGGCCAGATTGAAAAACAACGGATCGACGGCGAGAAGAGCCGCCGCCAGCAAGGAGGTGTTTCGATCAAAGTAGCGTCGCAACAAAGTGTAAAATCCCCATAGAGCCAACGGCGCAAACAAGGAGGTCAGCAAGCGCGCCGCGGTCAGGTCCATCAGCGGCAAAAAGCGGCCCAGGCGAGCCAACTCGATAAACAACGGAAATTGAGAGCAATAGACTTCGCTGTAAAGTTCACGGCCGTAGGCCAACTGGCGCAGCACCTGCCAGTAAACTCCCTCCGACCCGTTGTAACGCTGATCGCTCCAGATAAAAGGGATCTGCAACAACATGTAGGCGAGCAGGCCTATGGGGGCGAACCAACGGTTCAGCACCGTCATTTTGTCGGAGTCCTTACCCAACCATCCAGATTGTAGGGCGTGTTCAAGATTCTGGCCTGCGCCAGGCGCTTGTAGTAATCCTTCATTTTTTCTTGCATCCGCTCGGCTTGCGCGGGCTTGCGCATGTCCAGAAGCCGCTCGCCGGCAAAAGTCTGGCCGGCACGCACATGTTCTTCCGGCGTGAGTTTCATCATCTTTTTGCGACTGCGATCAAACATGGATTCGGCGGACTTCAGCAAAGCCTCGGGATGTTTTTCCACATAGGCACGCGCTTCATCCAAAGCCTTCATAAACTTTTTCACTGTCTGTGGTTGACTGTCGTAAAAGCCGACTTCAGCCACCAAAAAAACTCCCGGCAAAGTTTTCAGATGGCGCGAGATCACACCGGACTCCAAGGTGCGAGTGCTTGAGCGGGTTTTGAACACATCGGAAAGCAGCGGCATCGTGAAGCCGGCATCATGTTTACCTTCCGAAAGACCGCCCATCAAACGCTCGCTCTGATTACCGGGACGGATAAGGATATCCGAGACTTTCATCCCATGACTCTTGAGAATCTCAGTCAAACTGATCAATGAAGGCAAATTTCCGACTTTGATTCTTTTGCCTTTTAATCCCTCGACAGATTTGATCGTCGAGCTGGCGCGCACCACTAAATCCATGTCGTTGTGCGCGTCGTACTGCGAGAGTAAGAGCGGAACCACCTCACCGATACGTTCGGGAAGCATACCTAAAGCGCCCCCCGCCGAGAGCGAAGAGAAGTGACAGACCTTGCCCCAACCATTTCTAGATTGTTCCCAAGACTCCATCTGAAAATTTTTGGCCGGCCCGCTGAAATCGTGAAACTTAAAAATAAGAGTTTCGATACTCACATCCAGCTTTTGCGCCTCGAAAAAACCGCGGTCTTTGGCCACATAGACCAGAAAATTCATGATGTCGGCGTGTTGCTTTGGAAAGCAAACGCGCAAAGCTTGCGCAGCCAAGGACGCACTGGTGTCCACTGCGTGCACCGGCATCACAGGTAAAACCAGTAGGAGAAAAAGTGCGGCCACTTTCATCCTCTTAAGGCTAGGGACAAGCCCGCGCGCCGTCCACTTTTCACCTCGCTTTATAAGATGCGTTACGCTAGCCTATTTGCGTGCTGAACAAGAACGACGACGAGAATCAGTCCCGCCCCCTCTTCTTCTTCGAGTTGATCGGCGCGATTCTTCTGATCATCTTGTGTTTCAATTTCAAGTCGTTGTTCAAATCCGTTTACTTCTACACGTTCATGAATCGCGACATCGAGCGCGCACGTGATCTACTAAGCGGTCAGCTAATTTTCTTTGGGCCTGAAACTTCGGGCGGAGGTTATCTTCCCGGTCCCTTGATTTATGTCTTACTGGCACTACCCCTGTTCTTCTTTCCTTTCTGGCAGAGCTGTTTTTTTATGTTGCTGAACTTTGTGGCCGGGATGGCTCTTGGCGGTTGGTTATGGTTTCGGAAGCGTTTGGGAACAGTGGCCGCATTCACGTTTTTAATTCTCCTCACGCTGTCTTACCCGAGCCGCAGTTTCGTGCTGCTGTTTTTGAACGTCAGTTACATGTTGCCCTTTGCACTGGTCGGGATTTTGGCGGCCAGCGCCGCCTTCAGTGATCCTGACCCGCGCCGACGCGCACGCGCCTTCTTGCTGGCCTGTGTGATGGTCGGACTTGGGTTACAACTGCACTTCTCCATTCTCTGCCTGGCTCTAGCCATGCTGTTTATGCAGGCGCTGGGACCGCGTTTAGGACTATTGCGCGTGGACACCAAATCGGCTCTTATCGGCACCGCGGCCCTGTGCACTTGCTTGGCACCCTATGGGCTGTGGCGCGCTTTGCAAGCCGTGGGTCTGAAGTTTGGCCAACAGGGCTCCTATCTCGGTGAAGCGCCTGGGTCGCTGACGACGCTTTTGATGCTGGCCGACTACTCCAGCGATGTTCCCCTTGAAACCACAGTGCAAGAGTTGGCGCTCAGGATTTTCGCCATCGTGCCGTTAGTTTTAATTCTGACTTTGATGGCTCTGCTCGCCAATGCGCTGTATGAAAAATGGCGCGGCCTGCCCCATTCCGACAATGGCGGAAGCGAAGAAGACAAGCGCAATCTGCGCGCTACGCTGTGGATTTTGTTTTGGGGATTCTTTCCGTTTTCTTATGTGTTCCTAGTTCATATGGGACGACGCTATGGAATGGTGTTCTGCCTCAGCTTGATCATCGCCACCATATTGCTGCAGGCACGACTGCTCAAAGTGCGGCGGGCCACAGTCCTGTTCAACGTATTCGCCATTGCGGCCCTGGTGTTTCTGAAATGGGTGTACTTTGAGATCAACGAGAAGGCAGCCATCAACTGGTTGGCAAAAACACGCCATCTGCTGATCCTGATTTTACCGATGGCCTTCGTATTCTACTCCGTACGTCGTACCTATAAACACGCGGCGGCAGTGATGCTATCGGTGTTTTTAATTGTCGCCCTAGCGCTGATCCAAAGGGATATCGTGGCCCCACGCGGGCTGCGCGAAAAGAAAGTGCCGCGCTTTCACAATGAAGATTGGGTGAAAATTTGGCGCACGATTCATCGCGAGACTGGCTGGAGTTACCGCAACGCCATTCAACGTATCTTTTTTGTGAACCTGCGTTTGGATGAAGACCCACGCCCCGGCTACGAGCAAGTGGCGCGCGGCGCCCATGGCGTCTATCCCGGAGAAACGCGGCCTGATGGCTTCTTTATCCTCAACACAAAGTATCTCAAGAAAAAGGGCGATCGCGGCGCCTATCGCAAGTTTTTGGCCGAGCAGCGCATTCCGCAAGAGATCAAAGATGGGATCGCGAGCGGCGATATCGAGCTCGGCGAACCCATGTACGAAGGTACGATGGTTCTTCCCTACCGCGTGAAGAGCACGGAAAAACTGCCGCGTTACTTCCACAATCTGGGACAAGGATACAAACGCCACGAGCGCGACTTGATTCTCGACCAAATCCCCGGCACCGAGGGAACTTTGCAGCTGGGAAATTCAGAATGGCTGTTCAAATGGAACGAGTGCGCCGATCTGAATCCGTTTTGCTCCACCGGAATGGTGGTGAAGACGGAGCCCGCAGGCAAGGGGCGATTGAAAGTGACCGTGGACGCACTGGGTTCGGCCATCTCGCAAAACTCACCGTGGGTAAGTCCCTCATGGACGCAGGCATGGATTGAACCCTACATCGAACTAGGCTGTGGTTCGCGAGTTGAAAAACGTGTTTTGTTTAGTTCGATTGGGTTGATGCGCCAGTATGGTTCCAATGAGTTCAACGAACTCCTGCAGGCCAACAACTCACTCGTGGCCCCGCTGCGCCGTGAATTTGAGGTCGACAAGTGCGCGCGTCTCACAGAGATCAGCGCCGGACGCGCCGCCTCGCGTGTCGAGCGCCTGGTGGAGTCAAAAGAGCTGCCCGCACGGCGGCTGAGCGTCCACCTTGAGCCCACTGTGCGCTGATGTTAGGCTGGCCGCATGACTCGCTCCTTCCACAAAATTTTCGCCGCCGATGATTGGGGGTTTTCGCCAGCCATTAACGAAGGCATTTTGCATTTGGCCGAACGTGGCTGGTTGCGTTCGGTATCGTGCGCCGGCAATGCCCCTTATCTGCAGCACGGAATCGAGCGTCTGCGCACCCTTGATGTTACGGTTTCACTGCACCTATGTTTTACCTATGGTTCACCGCTTTCAACGTCCGTACCTTCGCTAGTGCGCGGAGGGAAGTTTCTTTCGCACCGTCACTTTATGCTGAAAGGCATGACCGGTCGTATCGCGAGCGAAGATCTGGTGCGGGAATTCACTGCTCAGCTGGCCACGCTGCGCGCTCAGGACCTACAGGTCGAGATGCTCGACGGCCATCATCATGTGCACCTTCTGCCTTTTGTGGCGCACGCTTTGACGCCGCATCTTGAGTCCCAGGGGATTCGCCGTCTGCGCGCCTTGCGTGATCCCGCGCATATCTTCAGTTATGCGCAGACCGTGTTCTTTCAGAATTTCATTGGTAAAAACCGAGAGATGGCATTCTGCCATTACTTGCGGCCCGCAGATTTACGTTCTCGGGCCACGCTGATCGACAAGATCGACCGGGCCGGAGAAAGGCCTTTACTGGTCCACCCCGCCAGTTACAATGATTTTAGTGAGAGCGAGATGACCGACGGACTGCGCGGGGCTCGCGTGCATGAATTCCAGCAAGTGGTGACCTTTTTAAATGAGTGAACCGAAAACCTTCTGGGAAAATAAGATTCTGCGTTGGGAAAAATCGCGCTACTCCGATTGGCAGCGCTATTATCCACCAGCTTGGCCCATTCGGCGCCGGCTCGAAGCCTCCATTCAGGCCATTCATCATGGATTGCCGCGTGGGTCGCGGGTGCTTGAGCTGGGTTGTGGCAGCGGCTATTTGGCCGAAGCCCTCTGGGGCTATTGCGGTCATTATCAAGGCGTGGATATCGCCGAAGGGGCGATCGCCGTCGCTCGCCAACGCGTGCCCGCTTGTGAGTTTGAGTTTTTCGCGGGTGATGCGGTGAACTTCATCTCTCAACCGTGTGACCTCACCGTGTTCTTAGGCCTTACCGATTGGCTCACGCCCCTTGAACTGCGCGCGCTGTTTCGACGTGTGACTTCAAAACACATTTTATTTTCTTACACCGATGTGGCGCTATGGAGCCCTTACCGCCTGTATCGGGCTGTGATGGATAAACCCACCAACCGCGATAGTTATCGGGGTCGCAACTATTCAGCGACTCAGATCCAAGATCTGCTCGATGAGAACGGCTTTGCGAGTCACCATGTTTTGCAACCCACGCTGTTCAACCCCGGCGCCCTGGTATGGGCTACAGCCATCACTCATGATTGAGTATTTTGAAAAACGCGCGCCCTCCTATGAGGCCCGTAGCCAGCGTGGACTCTGGCGGCACGTGCGACAGCGCGAGTGGGAGGCCATTCAACACGCGCTAAGACCGCAGGCCGGGCAGAGTGTGCTCGAGATTGGCTGTGGGGCCGGCTTCTACTCTCGTCGTCTGCATGCCCTGGGTTTAAAGGTGACCGCCGTCGACAGCTCGCCGGCAATGCTGACCACTCTTGCCGGCAGCGGAATCACAACGCATTTAAGTCGCGCCGAAGACTTTACCCCCTCCACTTTATTTGACTCTGTTCTGTGTGCGGGAGTGCTCGAGTTTGTAAGTGATGCTGAGGCTGTCTTCGCCCGGGCTCGCACGGCTTTGCGCGCCGACGGACGCTTGGTGATTTTAGTTCCCCGCGACGGCCTGGTGGGACGAATGTACGAGCTGGCACACACCTCTTGCCCTGTGTATTTGCGCGCTCTCTCTCAGTATGTGGAGTTTGGAACAAACCAGGGATTTACACTTTCTGAAAGGCCACAAACCACGTGGCTAAGCCACGTTTTGAAGTTCCACAGCCTCTAGACCAACAAGCCCGCGTCGAGCCCTACCTGAAGCGTCATCTACATGATTTTACGTGGAATATAAAAAACAAACTGCCCCTTAATCTAGTTCGTCCACACCCCATTGACTTACACATTACTTACACTTAATCTTACACGTGAGAGTAAGTCCTGTGGAGGAAGCAACAATGGCCCCCAAGAAACAACAACCCCTGCCCCTTTCACTAAAAGAGCTGCGCGTTCTTGAGTTTATCGAGCAGTTTGTAGAAGGGCATGCGGTAGCGCCCACCTATCAGGAGATCAAAGAGCATTTTGGCTTTGCTTCTTTCAATTCAGTTCAACGTTATCTTAAGCAGTTGCAGGATAAGAACTATATCCGCATCCCCGGGGGCAATCAGAAACGCGCCCTACAGATCCTGCACTCTTCGCGTTCGTTATCCAATTTGCTGGCGACAATTCCGTCGTCAGTAAAAACCCCAACAACCCATCCAGCTTCTATCCAACCCAATAAGAAAGAGGCTTCCTTTGCAGAGAAGTCTCCTCCACAAAGGGAGTCTCTTTCTTTACCCTTACTCGGCCGAGTGGCAGCCGGTTTGCCGATTGAGGCCTTTACCGATAACGAGTTTGTTGAGGTTCCCTCACATTTGGTCCGCAATGCGGCGAAAACCTTCGCCCTTATTGTTCAAGGTCAATCCATGATCGAAGACGGTATTTTGGACGGCGACATCATTTTCGTGCAGAAGCAATCCTACGCGAACAATGGAGAAACGATTGTGGCCATGGTCAACAATCAAGCGACAGTAAAAAGATTTTATTTACACCGCAACGGACGCGGTTCCGATATCCACATAAATCCACAGAGTCATGCACATCCTTCCGAACAACAGGTGGAACTCAGGCCTGCCAACTCGACTATGGAGTCGATGTGGTACGCGCCTTACCATGTAGATATCCAAGGCATAGTTGTGGGTTTGATCAGGCGTTTTTAATCCACAGCTTTAACAAAACAAGGAATGTATATCTGCACTTCATTACCGGTGAAGTAGAGGCCTAGCTACGTCTTAGGAAGGATGATTTGTGTCTGAAGCGGCACTCAATAAATTGAAGATAGAGCTAGGGTCCAAGCTACGCACGCCTGAACAGGTCATCCCTGCACCGGGACTGTCCACCGGATGGTCCGCTCTAGATCGATATTTGTTATGGCAGGGATTCCCTAAAAGCGCAGTATCACTGATGATCAGTTCCGCTGGTGGCGCGACCAGCTTATGGATTCGTAGCGTGGCTCATCTTACCAAATCAGGACATTGGGCCGCGTGGATCAACAATGGCGAATCGCATCTGACACCGTGGATGCTTCGTTATCGCGGCGTCGATCTGTCCAAACTCCTAGTGGTGTCACAACCCAAAGATGGCAAACAGCTTTTGTGGGCAATGCAAGAGCTGATGTCTTTATGTTTATTTGAGACCGTGGCCTGTGACTTGGGACAGATCCATTTGCGCGAGCATCAGATCCTTAAACTCAAGCGCTTGGCCATGCGCTACCAAACCGCAGTGGTATTGATCACGCCAACTCTTCAAGTGCGGCGCAGTTCATTTTATTCATTAATTTTAAGTTTTGAAAAAGATCAAGTGACCGTTCACCGTGCCCTTCACCGTCAAAGCCCGTTCATCTTAGAAAGGAAAGATCTTTATGCGGACACTTTGCCTCTGCTTGCAGCAGGACGCCGCGCCCTCTGTGGCTGAAAATTTTCTGACCTTCAGTCCTCGCGTGCATTATCGCGCTCCTGGATTGGTATTTATGGATATCACTTCCACCGCCAAAATGTTCGGCGGCGAGCACAAGCTTTTAGAAGAGGCTTTGCACGTGTCGCGCGAATTTTTCTCCGATGCGATGGGGGCGATTAGCGACACTCCCTGGGGGGCGCAAGCGCTGGCGGCTGAAAAGCCGGGCAGCATCAGTCATCCCACGCAAGAGGTCCGCGATCTGTCACACGCTCCGCTGGCGCGCTTGCATCAGCTCGAGGGCCTGATCGCTTGGCGTTCCACCCATGAAGTGGAAGATATCGTCGACTTCTTTCATATGCTGGGCATTCATCGCTTGGGTGAAATCCGCAGCTTCCAGATCGACTCTTTCCGCGAGCGCTGGAAAGACACCGGCACTCTGATCTGGAAACGGCTGCACGGCATGGATAAGCAGGTCATTTCTCCCCTGCTGCCCAGCGAAGCTCTGCAAGACTATGTGAACTTGGATTTTCCGGTCTCGCTCTTGCCTTTTCTTTTGCACTGCTTAGAGCGCGGCTTGAAACGCTTGATGGGACGTTTGCAAGGACGCGGCGAATACGCACAGAAGATTTTGGTGCAATTGTTTTGTGAATACTCGGACCGCGTGCATTTGGTGGAACTGCAACCCGCTTCCCCCGGTCGCAACCTCGAACTGTTTATGAAACTGCTAGAGAACAAGCTGACCGAGATCAATCTGGATAATCCCATTAAGCAGATTGAGATCGAAGTGATCCCCTGTCCGGAGAAACTGCAACAGCTGTCGTTCTTCGAACCGCGGGTGAGTGATCAAGAAAAACTAGCTCAATTGGTCAGCGTGTTTCACCAAGCTGAGCTCACCACCGGATTCTTACGTCCCAAAGACGAAATCTTACCGGAAGAGTCCTGGAGCGTAACACCCGAGTTTGAAGAGTATGAGCGCGTGGAGGACCAGATTGAGGTCGATGGTCAAAGTTTTCAAATCCGTCCGGCCTACAGCTTCACCTTGTCGCAGGCGCCACGGCCTTCGCGTCTGCTCAAACGGCCGAAGACTTTGAGCCAGCGCGAACTTTCTAAATTTCAACTTTTAAGTCAGCAACCGATCGAACGGCTGGAAGACAGCTGGTGGGAGAGTTCGCGCGGTCGTGACTATTACTTCGCTCTGTCACCGCGAGGGCAATTTGTATGGCTGTTTTATGACCGCATCGAACATCAATACTTCCTGCACGGCTACTTCGACTGAAGTCGCCGTGCCGTCGCCCGTATCGTCCAATAAAAAAGGAGTGCCCGATGAAGAAGAACGACACCAAGCTAATCACCAACCTGGCGTTTCTATTGGTCTGCCTGCATATTCTAACTCTACTCTGGTAGAGGGCAATCCTCTCGATTTTGTCGAGCTCCTGGGCCGCACTAACTTTTCTTTTCTGCAAGGCGCGTCCCACCCCGAAGAGATGGCGCTGCAAGCACAAGAGCTCGGCTATCGCGGCCTCGCCATCTGCGATCTCAACGGACTATATGGCGTGGTACGTGGCTTTCAAGCTATCGAGTACCCTTCCAACTTTCTCGCGCAACAAGATGATCTGAACCGCGACTTTATCACCTTTAGCGGCGCTGAGATGCAGCTGGCCGATCGCAGTTCAATCGCGCTGATTCCCTTGCATAAAGACGGCTACACCAACCTGTGCCAGGTTATCACCGAGAGTAAGCGTAACAGCGAAAAAGGTTTTTCAAATCTCACTCTCGATTGTCTCGAGCTCTACTCCGGTGATCTGCTCGCCATCGCTCTTCCACCTTGGAACGAAGACAGTCTTTATCGTCTGCGCCAGATTTATGGCGACCGCCTCTACCTGCCCGTGTGGAAGGACTACACTTGGGAATCTCTAGATCTTTACAAGCAAGCTCTGCATTGGGAGCATCAGGGTTTCGAGATTTTTGCCACCAACAGACCTTTTATGCATGCGCGCGAACGTAAACCTCTACACGACGTGCTCACCTGCATTTTGCACAAAACCACTTTGCACGAAGCGAAGACTCGGCTGGCCGCCAATGGCGAGCGCCATCTTAAATCTCTGCCCGAATTAATAAAGCTCTGGGCTGATCGTCCTGACTTACTCACTAAAACGGTGAAAATTGCGGCACGTATTCAATTCTCTTTAAAAGAACTGCGCTATGAATATCCGCAGGCCGCACGACCTCCGGGCAAAGAGGCCAGTGAGTACTTGCGCGAGCTAGTCTACAAAGGTGTTCATCATCGTTGGCCCACAGGAGCGCCCGAAAGAGTGTATCCGATGATCGAGCATGAGCTGGGGCTGATCAGTGAGCTCCGTTATGAAGACTATTTTCTGACTCTGTGGGATGTGTGCGAGTTCGCTTCGCAAAAAGGTATTTTGCATCAGGGGCGTGGATCGGCGGCGAACTCCATTGTCTGTTACACCTTGGGTTTGACGGCCGTTGACCCCACTGAGGTGGAGCTTTTATTTGAACGCTTTATTTCCAAAGAGCGCGGCGAACCTCCCGATATCGACATCGACTTTGAAAGTGGCCGGCGTGAAGAAGTCATTCAGTATATTTATGAAAAATACGGCGCCCAGCACGCCGCTATGGTGTGCACGGTGATTTGTTATCGCTCGCGCATGGCTTTGCGTGAGTGCGCTAAGGTGCTGGGCATTCCTCTTAAACGCGTCGACGAGATCGTAAAATACATGGGGCGTGAGGGCATTCATCGGCTCGAACAATCTCCAGAAAAAGCAAAAGAGTGGAAGCTCGATGAGCGCACGTACAAACTGATGGTGCAAATCTCCTTGGCGCTTATCGGATTTCCACGCCACCTCGGCATTCACACCGGTGGTTTTCTGATCGCCAAACGGCCCATCACCGAATGCGTTCCTGTGGAAAAAGCCACTATGGATAAGCGCTACGTGATCCAATGGAACAAAGATGATTTGAATGTTCTAAAAATGCTCAAGATCGATGTGCTGGGTCTAGGCATGCTGACCGCTCTGCAAAAGTGTTTTGAGCTTTTAGAACAGCACCAAGGCCGCAAACTCAATCTTTACGATATTCCATCCGATGATCAGCCCACCTACGCTATGATTCAAAAGGCCGACACTGTAGGCACTTTTCAAATCGAATCGCGAGCGCAGATGTCGCTACTACCGCGTTTGAAACCTAAAAACTTTTACGACCTAGTGATTGAAGTGGCGATTGTGCGCCCCGGACCGATTCAAGGTGGAATGATCCATCCTTTTATCCGGCGGCGCGATGGCTTAGAGGACGTCAGCTATCCCCATCCGGATTTAAAACCGATTTTGGGCAAGACTTGCGGTGTTCCCATTTTTCAAGAGCAAATCATGCAGATCGCCTCCACCGTGGCCGGCTTTACCCCCGGGGAGGCCGATGAACTGCGCCGGATCATGTCCTCAAGCTGGAAGAAGAGCGATCTGATGGCCGGCCTACGTCAGCGCTTGATCAATGGCATGATCCATCACGGCATTGAAGTCACTTACGCCGAGCAGATCTATCAAACCATCGTCGGCTTCGCCTCCTACGGTTTCCCCGAAAGCCATGCCGCCAGCTTCGCCCTTCTCACTTACGCTAGCTGCTACCTTAAGTGTCGTTACCCGGATATCTTCGTCACCGCCTTACTGAACGCTCAACCCATGGGCTTTTACTCTCCCCGTTCACTCATCATGGACGCCCAACGCCACGGCGTGAAGTTCCTCCCCGTCGACCTACAAAAATCCGATTACGACTACACTCTCGAAAAGGTACCAGCTTCCTTTCCGAAAGGCGGACCGCCTTTCGGAAAGGAAGCTGGTACCTTTTCCGTTCGTGTGGGCTTTCGTTCTATCTACGGCCTTAAGGAGAAACACATCGATGGCCTGGTCGAAGAGCGAAAGAAGGGTGAGTTTCGCGATCTCAGCGATCTTATCCGGCGCACTCGCATACATAAAACCACGCTGATGCAGCTAGCGGCGGCTGGAGCACTGGAATGTCTCGGCTTAACTGTGCGTGAAGCGCTATGGAAGATTCAAGCGCTCAGTCTGGATGCGCAGAGCTTGTTCTTCGGCAGCGGGGGCTTACAAGATGAAGAGCTGCTGCCAGAAGAAAACGATTGGGAAAAACTTAACCGTGAGTACAACAGCCAAGGTTACTCACTGGTGCGCCATCCGCTAGGAATTTTACGGCCGCCATTGCAGCGCTGGTCGGCCACGGCTCAAAAACGCCAGCAAACGCCATTCAGTACCGCCGCTCAAATCGCGCATTTGAAAAATGGCAGCAAAGTGCGCGTGGCCGGCTTGCTCAGCTTGCAGCAACGGCCACCGACGGCCAAAGGCGTAGCGTTTCTTACGCTTGAGGATGAAACCGGGCTGATCAATATCGTCATCATGCCCGACGTGTATAAAGAGTGTCGACTGACGCTGGTCTACCACCCTCTGCTGCACGTGTGCGGCCTGCTCGAAAAAGTGCAAGGCGTGATCAATATCCGAGCGCAAGTCATCAAAGCGCTGCCTGTTGAAAAACTGCTCAGTCAAACACCGAAGGAACTTCCGCCTACGGGCTTTGACTTTCAAAAGTGCGTGGATGACCACACCGTTGGATAGGCGTATGAGGATGAGCGAGATGAGAAAAATCATTCACATCGATATGGATTGTTTCTACGCCGCCGTCGAGATCAAACACCGGCCCGATCTGCGCGGCAAACCGCTCGGTATCGGCGGGCCGGCCAACTCGCGGGCGGTTTTATGTACGGCCTCCTACGAGGCACGCAAGTTCGGCGTGCGCTCGGCCATGCCGTCGAGCCAAGCGGTACGCCTATGTCCGGATCTGATTTTGTTACCACCCAATTTTCCACTGTATAAAAAAGAGAGCCGTATCGTGCGCTCGATTTTTGAACGCTACACTCCGCACATCCAACCCCTCTCGCTCGACGAAGCCTACTTGGATGTGACCGAAGCCGCCGCGAAAGTCGGCAGCGCCACCGCCGTGGCCTCGGCCATTCGCCGCGACATCTTTGCCGAAACCAAACTCACGGCCTCAGCCGGAATCGCGCCGAATAAATTCTTGGCCAAAATCGCCAGCGATTGGAATAAGCCGAACGGTCAATTTGTGATTCGCCCCACTGATATCGATAGCTTTATGAAAGACCTGAAGATCGAAAAGATTTGGGGCGTAGGCAAAGTCACCGCTAAAAAAATGCACGAGCTCGGTTTACACACCTGTGGCGATATTCAAAAGTACTCGTTGCCCGAGCTGGCGCGCTGGTTCGGTTCACGAGCGCAGGACCTTTTCGATCTCGCCCGCGGGATCGATCATCGCCCCGTGGACTCGAGCAGCGAACGCAAGTCGCTTACGGTCGAGGAGACGTACAACAAAGACCTGACTCGTCTTGAAGACATCCTCGCGCGTGTACCCGCTCTGTTTGAAGATTGGGATACTCGCATGCGCCGGGTGAATGACGCCCACATTCGCGGTTTTGTCGTAAAACTGAAGTTTCATGATTTCAAGACCACCACACACGAAATGTCGTCACGTGCCTACCCGACGGAAAAGGATTTTAAAACTTTACTCACCCGCGCATGGGAGAGACGTGAAGAACCGGTGCGCCTAGTCGGCCTCGGTGTGCGCTTAGTTGCGAACGAGCGGTCCGATGAGGACACGCCTCAGCTGAGCTTCGCGATCAATTGCTTTCTTCCGTAGGCCCGCCGGCGGCGGGAGCTTTGGGTGGAGTTTCCATCAACTCGCGATACAGTTCCTCAGCCCGCTTTTTCTGCTCGGCCGGATTGTCGTAAAAGCTACCTTCGCCAAAGCGACGTACAGGTTCGGGCGGCACAGCTGGCGCCACCGAATTCGGCTCCTCTTCCGCCGATTTATCTTTAGGCTGCGCCAGGCTGAGCGAAGACGCCAGCACAAGTACGAACAAACCAGCCCACGTCCCCAACATCGAAAACACCTCTGCAGATAAACCTATGATTTCCCTATATTTTAAATAAGTCACAATGCGCCGCGGATCAAAAGACCTTGGCGCGTATCTGTTTAGGAGTTACGCCCATTCTATGCGAACCCTAGACACTCCTCTCGTCAAACTGTCGGCCACCGGCAACGACTTTATTCTTGTCGATCTTTTGCAACACAATTGGAGTGCAGCGGGCGAACGCTCACAGTGGGTGCAAAGCTGGTGCGATCGTCATGAGGGCATTGGCGCCGACGGCGCGGTGTTTTTAGAAAAGCACCCCAGCTTGGATTTTGCTTGGGATTTTTATAACTCCGATGGCAGCCCAGCTGAAATGTGTGGCAATGCCGCACGCGCCGTAAGTCTTTACGTGTCTACGCGCACGGGCAAAAAGGACTTAGCCTTTCAAACTCGTAGCGGCACGGTCCATGCTCGCGTCGAATCCGCGCAGAATATCGAAGTCACTTTGGCGCCCGTCGTAGAAGCGGAATGGAATCAATGGAGCGCTAACGAAGTCGATAAACTGAGCTTTGACTTCGTGCGAGCCGGCGTCCCCCATGCGGTGCTGCGCGTACCCGATATCACCGACTTAGAACGCCTGGAGGCCCTCGCTCTGGAGATCAAACGCGATCCGCGCTTTCAAAAAGAAGGCACTAATGTCACTTTCGTACGCCCGCTGAGCGGCAGTGTGATTGAGAGCGTGACCTTTGAACGCGGCGTGGAAGGTTTCACCCGCGCTTGTGGCACCGGAGCCGTGGCCGCCGCCCACTCTGTTTTGCGCGGCGAAGAAAACAAGCGAATCGAAGTAGCGGTACCCGGCGGTCGCCTCTTCGTGATATGGAAGAACGGACGGCCCGCGTTGAGCGGGCCCGCCAAAGTCATCGCCGTGATCACCTGGTTTACCGGAGGCTAAGCACAAATGTCATTGCGAGTGGATCAATTGGGAAAAGCGCTGAAAGTTATCCAACGCATTCAAGAAACAGCGGATGCCGTTTCGCTCGTGCTTGAGATCCCCGAAGCGCTCAAAAAGCAGTTTCACTATCAAGCAGGCCAATTCGTGACCTTCTTTATGGACATCAACGGCGAACAACTGAATCGCAGTTACTCGCTCTCGACTTCGCCTTTGACCGATAAGGAATTCAAGGTCACCGTCAAAAAAGTGCACGGCGGCCGCGGTTCCACCTATTTGTGTGAGCGGGTCAAAGAAGGCGATGTGCTGATGACGGCACCGCCGGCGGGTAATTTCTTTCGCCCGTCGCTCGAAGCCAAAGGCGTGCACTACGTTTTGATCGCCGCGGGCTCGGGTATAACTCCGGTATTTTCAATTCTGAAAACCGTGTTAAGCGCATCGACTTTGAATCATGTCACTTTGATGTATTGCAATCGCACTGAAGAATCGATCATCTATCGCAAGGAGATCGACGAATGGGCGCGTAATCATCCTTCGCGGCTGGACGTGGTGCACTCGCTGACCAAACCGACGGATGGTTGGACTGGCCACACTGGCCGCTTGGACAAGAATCTGATCGGCGAAATTTTAGAAATGCCCGTCCCAGGGAAAATGCGCGAGTACTACCTGTGCGGACCCAAAGAGTTTATGAGCACCGTCCGTCACGCGCTAATGGAGAACGGAGTGGCAAAAGAGCATATCCGCGAAGAGGATTTCGCCATTTCGCTGCATAAACCTGGTCCTGCGGTGAATGACACCTGGACATTCATTGGTCCCCAAACACCTGCCGAAAGTCCTGAGAAAATTATCGCTAAGATCAACGGCGAGACCTTCGAAATCCCGGCTAAACAAGGTCAGAGTGTGCTCGAGACCCTGCTTGAGGCGGGCGCACAACCTCCTTACTCCTGCATGGACGGCGCCTGCATGGCGTGCATGGCGAAGATCCAGGAAGGCCGAGTTTATCAGGAAGATCCTGGTATCCTTACCGACGACAATATCGCCATGTGCGAGGCCCTTACCTGCCAAGCCAAACCGCTGTCTAGAATCGTGAAACTGTCCTACGACGATTTGTAAGGCGCCCGCGTTTTTGAGATCCTAAACTTATGCGTGTCATCAGGATGATAGCACTCGCGATCGCCGCGTTAACGGCCTGTTCAGCTTTGGCTGAAGTCGGCAGCTATCATATCGCTCATCCCGTCGGCTGGATGTACGCCTCTCCAGTCGGAGAGATGCCCGGTTGGGCTGGCAAGTCCTGGTTCAATATGGAGTTCTCGCAAGCCAATATTTGGAACCAAGAGATGAGTGTGACCGATCGGCGCACGGGCGACATCTATAAATTCAAGGCGGACTACGAGCAATCGACGGCGGTGATCACGACGGGCTTTCAGCTCACACCGTCTCTCGCCTTTTCGGTAGAAGTCCCCTACGCCAATCACAATGGCGGATTCTTGGACGACTTTATCGACCAATTTCATGTGATCGGTAACTTCGATCGCTTTATGCGCACCGAAAACGGGAAGTTCGACAACAGCTTCGTGATTCAGCGTAACGGGGTGAACCAAATCTCTAGTCCCTATGCCGAAGGTGTCGGTAACATTCGCACCAAGCTGAAACTATGGCTGTTGCAATGGAACAGCCCAACACCAGGTGCTTGTCAGTGCGGCTTCGCTGTTTCGGCACAAGCAAAATTCCCTACGCAGAATCGTCGTGAGGGTTTGACCTCGGGTCGCAACGACTACACCGGAACGGCGCACTTAGGGGTGCCCTTCTCCGGCGCTTCAGGCGCTTGGTTTACTGCGGCGGTGAGCAAGAATAGCTACAACGAAACCTTCTCCGGTTGGCCGCAACGTCAATGGCAGCAGATGTACGAATTGGTTTTGCGTTTCGCCCTGGACAGCAATTTCGCTTTGTTAATTACTGCGCGCACCGAATCACCGCTCTTCGAGCAGAAATACTTGAAGTACAACTACACGTACACTGACCCCGTCGCTCAAGATGCAGAACGCGAAGCTTCCGGATGGCTAGGACTTACCGAATGGCGCGGCTCGCAATCGGCCGCATTCGTGTATCGTTGGGGACAAGGAAGTTCAGTCGGCTTCTCCATAATGGAGGACTGGGGTTTGGGTGATCGCGACAGTGGTTCGTGGAACTACATCAATGGTTCGCCGGACGTGGCTTTTATTACACAGATGCACTTTGTGTTCTGAGCGGCGCGATAAGCCGTTCCCTTCATGGCCAATTCATGGTCTGTTTTGCAAATGCAAAGTGAGGTGATCGCATGTCACGTTCAACACTTGTTCTGTCCGCGATTTTAATGGCGGCGATTTTCACTACTGGCTGCCGTAGTCGCTCGGTTCTGCCTGACGTCAAAGAAGTTAAAGTCAGCCGCGACACGGCCCCTGATGACTGCAAAGAGATTGGTCCCATCAACGGCACCACCACCTCGGCCAAAGGTACGCAAGAGCAAGCCTTGGCGGACCTTAAACAAGAAGCCGCCAACAAGGGTGCGAACTACGTTATGATCAAACAGTACTCAGCCTACGGTACAAGCGTGGTCGGTGTAGCCTACGAATGCCCCTGAGCATTTTAATCTGGACTCGGCTCGCGCCTTTCTGATAGGTCCCTCGACAAGGGGGATCTAATGATGAAATCTGCATTTCTAATTCTGTTGTTGATCGGCTTGCCGGCTTACGCCACATCCGGTTTTACCAGTCATGTGTTGAAGACTGTCGAACGCTCATTGGCCGATGACTCTGGCCGACCGGATGATGGTGTCCCTGCTGAACCTGGGTTTTGCGAAACCTATGAGCAGGATTGTGTGCGTGACAACGACGAGGATGGGATTCCTGACAATCAGGAAGAGGATGGCGAAGGCGGTTGGGGCGATGATGACGGTGGGTATGATGAGTTCCATTAGCGACGGGCGAGAAGTACGTCGCACTAAATGTTGCTAATGAACTCCGCCGTTTTTCTCAACACCGGAACCGGAATCTCATGCGCACCTGAAAAACCAATAAACTGCCCATCCATCCCGGCGCCCTTTAAAAGATTAAACAATCTCTGTCCCGCGCTGAAGGGCAAGACCGTGTCCGCGCTGCCATGGCTCTGTAACAGCTTCTTCCCCGCCAGCCCGGACGCCTTCTTGGTCCAACCAGGTTCATCCAATAAGACCGCCGAATACAAAACCAACCCGGCCACATCGTTAGGACTATTCATTGCCACTTCGGTCGCGATCATCGCCCCTTGGCTAAAACCGCCCAGCACCAGCTGCTCCGCATTCAAATCGAAAATTAGCTGACTGACCATCTCGGAAGACTTGTCCAATCCGGGCGGACGCACTTGCGTGAAGTCGACACCGGCTTCTAAATCACGCAAAGAGATCGGAAACCAACCACGACCGGTCCAACCCGGGCCGATCGGCACCTCTAAGGGGGCGTTTGGAACGTAAAAACTCCACTCGCCTTGAGGATCAAGGTAGTCGGCCAGCGGAAACAAATCGGCGGCATCGGCACCGAACCCATGCAGAAGAACAAAACACCGCTTTTCATTTTCGCCCCGGCGAACCAAACAATCGAGCTGGCCTATTTTTTCTCGCATGCGCCCCAATATGGTCTGTGGCGCGGCGAAAGTCCAGCCCGTTGGCGGCTCTCTTTAAAGAGGCAAGTTTGTGCTGACCTAAAGCGCCCCGATTTTTATAATGGGTCCGATGAGCAACACCGTTACGCCCACCACCCCGCCGCCGTCGTCACCGAACTCTCGCATGGGCCGTCTGCGCGCCTACTACGATCAAAACGAAGATCGTTTCACCATCGGCTTTTTCGTCGGTGGGTTTATTTTCGATATGCTGCTCGTGGCGCGCATCGACTCCTGGGAAACCATCGGACAACAGATCGTGTATCTGGCTCTGATCCTTTTTGCTCTGATGCAGATGTTTTTCGAACAAGTCGAACCACCCAAAGATCATTCGACAATGTTCGTTCTGAAGCGCTGGTACTACGAATATCGCTCGGGCATTCTGCATTTCTTCTTCGGCACTTTGCTCAACATGTACACGATATTTTTCTTCAAAAGCTCGTCGCTCCTGGTGTCCTTCGGCTTTTTGATCGTGATCGTTTTTCTTATGGTCGCCAACGAATCCCATCGTTTCCGCGCCCTGGGCTTGCCGTTCAAATTCGGCCTGTTCGCGCTATGCAGTTTGGCGTTCTTTTCCGGCCTCGTTCCTATTTTTGTGGGCTATATGGGAACCGCCGTCTTTATGTTCTCCATGGTGATCGGCTGTCTGCCGATGATTGGAGTGGTGTGGTGGATTCAAACCTATCGCCCGCTGTTTTTCGAACAAGCGAAGAGCCAGATTCTGCTGCCCATGTCGGGTGTGCTGATTATTTTCGTGTCGCTTTACTTGCTGAAGCTCACCCCGCCAGTGCCGCTGTCGATTCCTTTTATGGGTGTCTATCACGGCGTCGAAAAAGCCGGCGACGAATACCAGCTGGCCAATGAACGTCCTTGGTGGAAATTCTGGCAACACGGCGATCAGAATTTCGTGGCGCAAAAGGGCGACAAAATCTACGTCGCCTTCCGCATCTTCTCCCCCACTCGCTTTTCCGATCAGGTGCAGATGCGCTGGTTTTGGAAGGACAATCGTACCGGTTGGGAGATGCAAGACACTATTCCCATTCGCATCGTCGGAGGGCGTGAAGAAGGCTTTCGCGGCTACGGCACCAAATCCAACTATCAACCGGGCGAGTGGAAAGTTCAGGTCGAGACCAATGACGGCCGAGAGATTGGCCGCATCTACTTCACGGTCGAACTCTCACCCGAGGAACCGCGCTCTTTCGAATACGACACTATGTAGTGCGGCGTAAGAACTGCGCGAGCGGTGGCCGCTCCGGCGTCGGCGGCATGATCTGCGGGCGGCCAATCATCAAGCAGCCCTCAAGCTTTACTTCCTCTGGACTCAGACCAATGATTTCGTAAGCGCGCGGATGCATGCTCCAACCACCGGTACTCCATTTGGTGGCGATTCCATGTTGCCACAAAAACATCGTGGCGATCTGAACACTGCACGACAAGGTGGCGTAGTCCTCATGTTGACGTTCCACTTTCTCGCTGCGCTTGATGGCTAAACTGATAAGGTGAGAGGGAGTGACCACGTTGTCCCGCGCAGCTTTGGCTTTTATCGGATTGGCCCCCTTCAACTCGGCATTGAGATCCCCCAAACGAGCGCGCGTTTCTGCCCCCAGCCACGTGTACACCCACGGGTATGTGAGTTTGTGGTTGGGTGCCCACAAACTTAAAGCCAAAGCCTCTTCCACCACGGAATCAGGGACTTTTTCGGGTGTGTAGTTATTCACTGTGCGTCTGGTCAGGATCATTTCGCGGATATCCATTCGGCCCTCCAAAAACGGTCTTGCTGAATAGCAAGCAAACTCCTAAATTACCCTCCATGGACTGGAAGAACCAACCAAAATCATTCTGGAAAGAGCGTCTTACCGACGATCAATATCGCATCACTCGCGAAGGCGGCACCGAACGCGCCTTCACCGGTGAGTACAACGGCAACAAGGAAAAGGGCGAATACACTTGCGTTTGCTGTGGGGTGCCGCTGTTTTCCTCAGACACCAAATACGATAGCGGCTCAGGCTGGCCGAGTTTTTACCAACCGATCGATGGCGTTAACGGAACACGAATTGAAAGCCAACCGGATCACAAATTGGGAATGGAACGCATCGAAGTGCTGTGTCACAACTGCGGCGCGCACCTAGGTCACGTGTTTGAAGACGGTCCCAGGCCCACTGGTCAACGCTACTGTATCAATTCGGCCTCGTTGAAGTTTCAAGGTAAGAAATGAAGAAGGTCTTGTTCGTTTGTTTAGGAAATATCTGTCGCTCACCCGCTGCCGAAGGTGTTTTTCGCGATATGGTCCGCCAGGCGGGTCTAGAGGGAAAAATAAAAGTCGATTCAGCCGGCACCGGAGGCTGGCATGAAGGCGACTCTCCCGATGGCCGCATGATCCAACATGCACGTCAGCGCGGTTATGACCTCAGCGATTTGGAGGCACGCCAGATCCGTGCGCCTGAGGACCTGAGCGAATACGATTACATTCTCACCATGGACAGCTCCAATCTACGCAACGTGCTGGCCTTAGACGTGAAGAAAGAACATCACCACAAGGTGAAACCCTTGGTTTCCTTTTGCCGCATCCACTCAGTTCAAGAGGTGCCCGACCCCTATTATCGCGAGGCCGATGGCTTTGAACACGTGCTCGACTTAATCGAGGACGCCTGTCGCGAACTGCTCCAGCATGTGAAGAAGGAGCTTTCGGCATGAAATCCTTTTGGGCTTTACGAGTTCACACCAATGGCGATGACGTAGCAGCCAAACTGCAACAAATGACACAAGATGAACTCACGGCCGGCGAGGTTCTGATTGGCGTGCACTACTCCAGCGTGAACTACAAGGACGCGCTCGGGGCCACAGGCAAAGGCAAAATCTTACGGCGCTCGCCGTTGAACGCCGGTATTGATGCGGCCGGGATGGTTTTGGAATCTAGCGATCCGCGCTTTCAGCCCGGCCAAAAGGTGATCGTCACCGGTTGCGGAATTGGTGAAAACGATGACGGCGGTTATGCCGAACTGATTCGCGTCAAGGCCTCGTCTGTCGTGCCACTGCCAGAGGGACTGACGTTGAAAGAAGCGATGATTCTGGGTACCGCAGGCTTTACTGCGGCCTTGGCGTTAAGCCGAATGGAGAACAATCACCAGCGGCCCGAAATGGGTCCGATTTTGGTCACTGGCGCAAGCGGTGGTGTGGGCAGCTTCGCGGTTCAGATTTTTTCTCAAGCCGGTTACGATGTGCATGCGGTCAGCGGCAAGCATGAAGCCGTGCGCTACCTCAACACTCTAGGTGCGAAAGAGGTTTTGACTCCCGCCGATTTACAGCTCGGTAGACGTCCGCTCGAGAGCGTGAAATACGGAGGTGCGGTCGACAACGTTGGCGGTGGCTTATTGGCGCAGATTTTGGCGCACACGCAGCTGTGGGGCAATGTGGCGGCAATCGGTTTGGCCGATCGAGCCGAGCTCAACACCACGGTGATGCCGTTTATCCTGCGCGGAGTAAGCTTGCTGGGCGTAAGTTCAAACAATACTCCGATGCCGTTGCGCCAAGAGATCTGGCGTAAACTCGCGAGTGAATGGAAACCACGTCATCTGCAGCAAACTCTTACGCGCACAGTGGGCCTTAAAGATTTGATGGGCGCTTTCGACGATCTCTTGCACCGGCGCGTGCACGGCCGCATTCTGGTGGAAATCCGGAGCGAAGAATGAGCACGACCATCACCTCGATTGAAGGCAATCGACAAAAACTCGACGGTGGCGCCATGTTTGGCAATGCTCCGCGAGCGGTATGGGAGAGATGGATCGCTCCCGATGAAGCCGGCCGTATTCCCCTGGCCTGCCGCTGCCTGTTGATCGAGTTCGATGGCAAAAAGCTTTTATGCGAAACGGGCATCGGCGCTTTTTTTGAGCCTAAGATGGCGCAACGCTTTGGTGTGCAGACTCCAGAACGTCATCTCTTGCTTGAAAACCTAGAGGCTCATGGTCACACACCGGAGAGCATCGACTACGTGATTCTCTCTCACCTGCACTTCGATCACGCCGGTGGTCTACTGCCGAGTTATAGCGAGAAATCTGCAGGCCACACCGATTTGGTTTTCCCTAAGGCCACGTTTTTGGTGGGCGAGGAGGCTTGGCAGCGGGCCTTGCATCCGCATTCGCGTGACAAAGCCTCATTTATTCCCGAGCTCACCGACCTACTGGCAAGGTCGGGTCGTTTGCTGCGTATCCCTAAAGACCCGTTACCTAAGGACCTAGTGGGTCGCGTGGAATTTATAACAACGGCGGGCCATACGCCGGGCCAGATGCACACTCTTTTCACGGGCGATGGTGGTGGCAAAGTGTTCTTTTGTGGAGATTTGATCCCTGGCCGACCGTGGGTACATATTCCGATCACCATGGGTTATGACCGCTTTCCGGAGCAGCTGATCGACGAGAAAACACAAGTGTATTCCAGAGCGGTAGCTGAGGACTGGATCCTGTTTTTTACCCACGATCCTGACGCATCCGGTTCACATGTGCAAAAAAGCGAAGGGGGCAAGTACGAGCCCACCCAAGTCCAGACCAGTTTTGAGCGCTTCGCCCTCTGACACATAAGAAACGCGAATCCTACACAATGCGAAAATTGACTGTTCGAATCCAGACTTTACGTCTAAGAACGTTCTAGGCAAAACTAGCTCTACACCTCTAAAATTTTGCCAATCGTAAAACAGGTAAAGCGCATGGGTATAGAAGATCGGGTCGAGCGAGTTCTTAAAAAATTAAAGCTGAACAAATTCTATCCGTTTCCTTTTGCGCGCTCGGGCTATCTGCAAACCGTATATGGCAGCTACTGGCCAATTCTCAAACCCTCCAAACCGGATTGTTTCCATCATGTGATGTTGCCTGACGGCGATATTCTAGTGATGGCCGAGAACCGCCCGATCGGTTGGAAGAGCGGCTCACGCATCATGCTCTTGGTGCATGGTGTGACGGGATCGCATCAGTCGACGTACATGCAGCGCATGTGCCGGCGTTTGCACCGCAAAGGCTATATGGTTTTGCGCTTGAACTTGCGCCACTGCGGTCCGGGCAAAGGTTTGGCGCGCCATCCTTATCACGGCGGTGTCAGCAGCGACACGCGCGTGGTGCTCGAGTGGATCAAGCAAAAGTATCCCGACTCTCCGGTGACGCAAATCGGCTTCTCCCTCGGCGGCAATATCACTTTGAAGATGGCGGGAGAAGACGGCTCGCGCCCGAGCGGAAACCTAGACAGTCTGGTGGCTGTGTCTCCACCCGTAGATTTAGAGGCCTCTTCGTTGCGTATGGGTTTGCGTGAGAACCGTTTATTTGAAAACGTTTTCGTGCGTTCTTTGATGGCCGACACCAAAGAGATTTTGCAGCGCCTCCCCCCGGAAGAGCGCTTCGACCTGCCCAAAGAGCACACTATCCGCGCCTTCGAAGAGCTTTTCGCCACCCACCGCGCCGGCTTCGCCAACGCCAAAGAGTACTACGAAAAGTGCAGCTCCATAAACTACATCCCGGAAATCAAACTGCCGACCTTAATCTTAAGTTCGGTTGATGACCCGGTCGTCGACGGCCGCGCCTTGGCTAGGATCTCTCACAGCGACAACGTGGACATCATTTTAACTTCACACGGAGGCCATGTGGGCTTTCTTGGTTGGGGTACTACCTACGACGAAGTCCGCTGGAGTGACCAAGTGGTGGCGCGCTGGCTTGAAGACACGATGGCGATTTAGATCACGAGCTTCTTCTTTAAAACCTTTCCCATGGCATTGCGAGGCAAGGCCTCTACCCGTCGCCATACAGTGGGGATTTTATAGCGCGCCAGTTTCGCCTGAAGAAACGCGGTCAGTTCGTCGTCAGTTATGGACTTGTCGCAAACCATGAACGCGGCAACCCGCTCTCCCCAGGTGTCGTCAGCGACTCCGACCACGCCGACCTCTTTGACGACGGGGTGTTCAAGTAAAACGTTTTCGATTTCTAAAGCCGAAACCTTGTAACCACCGGTTTTAATGATGTCCTGCGAGTTGCGGCCTAGGATTTTATAGTCACCGTCGTGATCGCACTCTGCGATATCGCCGGTTTTGAACCAGCCATCGGCGGTAAAGCTCTCAGCAGTGGCCTCCGGTTTGCGCCAATACTCGCGAAAAACGATCGGCCCGCGCACTTGCAGTTCACCGGCGCTGTTGGGGTTGGTGAGGACCACACCACCTTCGTCAGCTAGACGCACTTCCACACCTGCAAGTGGTTTTCCTACATAGCCGGCCTTGCGCACGCCTGCGTAAGGATTCGAAAGTGCGATTCCCATTTCCGTCATGCCATATCTTTCGAGCAAGGGCTGCGAGGAGATCTTTTTCCAACTTTCAAACAAAGGCACCGGTAAAGCTGCACTTCCCGAAACCATCAAACGCATTCTCTTGGCGCCCTCACTCCATAGCTTCTGCACCTCCGGATTTTGCGTTTGCCAGTGTTGCACAAGTTTGGCGTACACCGTCGGCACCGCCATAAATACATTGATCGCTTGAGTGGAAATACGTTTCCATACCAGTTCGGGCTGAAACTTCTCGACTACTTCCATGCGCGCGCCGGCGGTCAGCGCGCAGCAGGCCAGCACCACCACTCCATGCACGTGATGAAGAGGAAGAACATTGAGCGTGCTGTCGTTCTCACTCCACTGCCAAGCGGACAATAGGGATTCAATTTGTGCCTCTAGAGCAGCCCTGGTCGTCACCACTCCCTTTGGCTTTCCCGTCGTGCCGCTGGTGTAGATCATCAGAGCCCCGTCCCCGGCATGGCACTCGACTGGAATGTTTTCAGTCGTCGTGCGATCGAGCTCTTGCCTGCTTTTGATCGGCCATAGCGCTGTTTTAGGCGAAGTCAGTTGATCACCAAGTGCCTGCAGAGCCGGCGCGGTCAGAATCAGCGACATACTTGCATCGTCGACAATATGCTTTAGCTCTTCGAGCGGATGCGCCGGCTGTAACGGCACGGCCATAGCACCGGCTTTCCAAATGCCAAGCAGGCCAGCGAAGTATTCAAAGCTCGCCGGCGCCAGCAGTCCGATCGGCGTGCCGCTTTGTAAAGACCCATTTGTAAGAAGGGTGGCTGCGATCGCAGATGACCACGTATCGAGCTCGCCATAGTTGAGCGCACGTCCCTGCTGAAGCAGCGCCGTCCGTAAACTGTGTTCTTTGAGTCGCTTTATAGTCAGCATACCTGCGCACGCTAGCACGCCGGCCGGCCCGGGTCGCGCCGCCGTGAAACACCGCGTCCGTCCGCCGAAAACATCCGTGCCGCGGGCAAGCTTATGCCTGGCACCATCTAATTTGGCCTGGAAGACCGGCACTGACCTTGCTAAGTTGGCCCAGCATGACGACGAAAAAGACACAAAGAAAACCAGTACGTTCCCCAGACGTTCCAGCCACCGCCGCCATGCTATATGAAATGGAAGGCCGCCTCCAACACCAAATGAATGCCGGCTTCGAGCGAGTAAAAGCCGAATTCAGCATCGTGCGGGCAGACCTCAGTTCGCTCAAATCGGAGCTTCATCGTATTGGGCTGTTGGTTGAAGAGCAGAACGCGCGTAACAAGTACGTGCTCGACGGCTACGCGCAACTTTACGAATTAATTCTTACAAAATTAGCTTAGGATTTCTTCTTCGCCGGCAACATCTTCAACTGCAGGCTATCGCGACCAGCGGGAGCGCGGCGAGCAGCCTTGCGCACAACCGTACCATCATCGAAGGTGGCCGAGTAGTTTTCAAGAGCTTGGATTTTGGCGTCGAAATTTTTTAAGAAGCGGACTTCGGTTTCTTCACTGATAACTTCGATAGTGTTGTCATTGGCTGCCGCATACGAACTAAACACGCCTGCCACCAAGGCAAGGCCGGCCATAAACACTCGCATTTTCAACTCCCAGTAACGTACCATTATCTACTTCGGTGATACTGGACCAAAGGTTGAGAACTATTTTTACCTTTTTAACAACATTCTCATCTTGAGACACATTTCCCGCGTCACGCCATCCGAGGTTTGATCAATTGGTGATAAACCGTGAGCGCAAACAGCGTAAAAGAAATGGCGCACGGAAAGAGGAAACCCCGAAAACCCAAATCTCTAAAGGCCGCAAATCCGCTGATCGAGCCCAACGCGAAAAAACCGATGATCCCGATACGCATAAAGTTGGCCTTCCACTCATCGTCTATCTTACCGTGGAGCAAATCGCGGTTGAATACGCGCACCAAACCGATACCCAAATCAGTGGTGATCCCGGTTAAGTGAGTAGTTCGTACCATCGACCGCGACACCAAGCTCACCGTACCGTTTTGAATCCCGCAGATCAGGCACAGCAAAGCTAGCAAGGTGTAGTCGCGTGATTGCTCAAGCGGCTCACCGAAATGGCCAAATAGCCCATTGAAGCCGCCCACCACCACAAACAGCAGCAAGGAAAACAACACTCCAAACACGATGTAGTAACGCGGCTTCTTCTGCAGCTTGATCTGTAGATCAACCAAAACGCCGCTCAACATGGCTCCAGCCAAGAAAAACAGAGGCACCAGCAGCATCCCCAGGGCGAATTTAAACTCAGCCCGGTTGACCTCCTGCCCGAACAGGGTGGCATAACCCGTTACATGCGAAACGAAGCTATGGCAGGCCATAAAGCCGCCCATATTGAGCAGACCGGCCTGGAAAGCCAAAACCATCCAAATGCTGATATTGCTGCGGGTATAGGTGGAGATCGTTTCATTACCGAAAATCACATTTAAATGTTAGATGACCGGCAAACTCTTGTAAAACAATTGCATAAGATCGCGCCCTCCCGTAAGGTCACAGGCTCACATGGACAATATAAGAAACATCTGCATTATCGCGCACGTCGACCATGGTAAAACCACGCTGGTCGATCACCTTTTACGTCAATCCGGCACGTTTTCGGAACGCGCCCAGGTCGAAGAACGGGTCATGGACTCGATGGATCTGGAGCGTGAACGCGGGATCACCATTCAGGCCAAAAACGCCGCCATTCAGTACAAGGAAACGCGCATCAATATCGTGGACACTCCCGGACACGCCGACTTTGGCGGAGAGGTTGAGCGTATCCTCGGCATGGTTGATGGCGCTGTACTTCTAGTTGACGCAGCCGAAGGCCCTTTGCCACAAACCCGCTTTGTTTTGCAAAAAGCCCTGGAGCGCGGCCATAAAATCATTCTTTGCGTGAACAAAGTGGATCGCCCCGAGTGTAAGGACGGCATCCGCACCAAAGAAGTCGTTAACCAAGCCTTCGACCTCTTCATCGACTTGGGCGCCAGCGAAGAGCAAGCCGACTTCCCGATCGTTTACGCCTGCGCCCGCGAAGGTTGGTGCACGACCGATCCGGATGAAGTTCCCGCCCTGATCGCTAAAGAGAAAAAAGGTTCGCTGCAACCGCTGTTCGACTTGATTGTTAAAACCATTCCGCCGCCCTCCAAAGGCACGGAAGATTCTTTCCAAATGATGGTAGCCAACATTGGTTGGTCCGACTTTGTGGGTCGCCTGGCTATCGGTCGCATCAAGTCCGGTGCACTAGAGGTCGGCCAGCGCGCCTATCGCTTGGGCGTGGACGATACCCTTAAAGAGACCACCGAAGGCTTTAACGTCAGCAAGCTGTTCCGCTTCTCGGGCCTGTCGATGACCGACGTGAAAAGGCTGGAGGCCGGCGATGTCGGCGTGGTGGCCGGCAGCGAAAACTTCGAGATCGGCGACACTGTGGCCGGAACTGAGACCACGGCCCGCCAAGCTCGCATCGAAGTGAACAAGCCTTCTCTGTCCATGATATTCTCGGTCAATACGGCTCCCTTCTCTGGTCGCGATGGCGACGCTGTTCAATCGCGCAAACTGCGTGAACGCCTGTTGCGTGAAGTGCGCCACAACGTGGCCGTGAAGTTTGAAGACACAGGCTCGCCGGATCAATTCCGCGTGCTGGGTCGTGGTGAACTGCAGTTCGCCATTTTGATCGAACAGATGCGCCGTGAAGGCAGCGAGTTTATGGTCGGCCGTCCCGAAGTGCTGATCCGCCAAGGTGAAGGCGGCAAAGAAGAGCCGCTGGAACGCGCCACCCTGGACCTGCCGGAAGAATTCGCCAGCGACGTTACGCGCATGTTCCAAGAGCGTAAAGGCATCTTGATGTCCTACGAAGTGGTGGGCACGCACTCCGGCCCCAGCGGTTCGCAAAATCGCATTCGTTTAGAGTTCGAGATCCCCACCCGCGGCCTGCTCGGCATGCGGACTAAGTACCTTACGGCCACCAAAGGTGAAGGTCTTTTCGCCTCGCAGCTGATTGGCTACACTCCGTGGAAGGGTGAAATGCTTCACCGTTTGAACGGCGCCTTGATTGCCGATCGTGACGGTTATTGTACTGAGTACGCTTTGATCAACCTGGACGACCGCGGACTGATGTTCGTGAAGCCAGGAGTGGAAGTGTATGAAGGCATGATCATTGGGGAGTTCAATAAAGAAAACGACCTCAATGTGAATCCTTGCCGTGAGAAGAAACTCACCAACGTTCGGGCCGCCGGCTCTGACCACTACGTCGCCTTAAAGGGCATCCGCGAGATGACTTTAGAGCGATGTATCGAGTGGATCGAGCAGGACGAATGGATCGAAGTCACACCTAAGACCATCCGCATGCGCAAAAAAGTACTTAAGGGTAATCAGCGCAGCATCGTGCGCCGTTCAGACGACGAGGACTAAGGGGCGAAATGCCCCTCTAGGCTTCAATTGGTTAGAGCTGAGCCTACAAGACACGTTTACAGTGTTATGAACTCTTAATCCCGCCTGCAAATCCGGCAAAGCCGCACGGGCAGCGGATTTGCCTTGATGGATTTAAGCCACGTGCGCTAACCTATTTTCAGTGTTTTTGGTTCCGAGTCCGCCACAGAAGCTAAGTGCATGGTGCCTTTCAGTCTTTCTCCGTGGTTTTAAGTTCGGCCAAAAGGAGATTTAAAATGGGTAAAAAATTATATGTAGGCAACCTGCCCTACTCGACCGACGATGCCGCTTTGGAGAGCCAATTCTCCGCATTCGGCAAAGTTGAATCGGCGCGCGTGATCACAGATCGTGATACCGGTCGTAGCAAAGGCTTCGGTTTCGTCGAAATGTCTTCTGACGAAGAAGCCAACAAAGCGATCGAAAGCTTGAATGGCCAGAGCATGGGCGGTCGTAACTTGACCGTTTCCGAAGCTCGCCCCCAAGCTCCCCGCGAAGGCGGCGGCGGTCGTGGCGGCCCCCGTGGTGGTGGCGGCGGTGGTCCCCGTGGCTTTGGTGGCCGCGGCGGTGGTGGCGGCAATCGCTACTAAGCCTCCTAGACTTAGCTAAACGAACAAAGGCCTTGAGTAACCCTCAGGGCCTTTGTCTTTCTGGAGGGTGGAATTACTGGCGCTTAGTTGCGCGCGGCCAATTGCTCATCGGCCGAGGTGGTGTGGTGACAACCTTCACCCGCCTGATCGACAGTCTCTTTTTTCTCTGGCGAGCATGAGATTGTGTACGAAGTGATCAACGGTTTCATCTCCAGCCGCAGGCGCATGGAATCTACCAAACCGGACATCGCCACCAGTGAGCCAAACAACGCCGCCATGGCCAGGCCACGACCGATAAGATCGGCAAATTCAGGCGTTTCAAAAAACGGTGGTGAGTTGGTTTCTACCATAACGATAAGGATTAACAGCAACACGAGTGCCATGGTCTAGGCAAGCCGGGATCGTGTTTAGTCCTTTTTGTGAGGCAATTTTGAACTTTTTAGAGAGCGAAGTTCGAGATCAGCGTCACGTTTGGATGTTCGAGAATCCACGACACCGGCAAATCGCGTTTGATTAATGCCTGCCTGAGCACTCTCTGTTTAGCTTCACCCTGCGCCAACACCAGAATTTTCTTAGCGCGCGCGAAGGCGGCCACTCCATAGGTCACGCCCCATGTGGGATCTTTGAGATCTAGGTAACTCAACGTCTCTTGGCTCAGACGCACACAACCCGAACCGAAATGGCGTGGCAGCTGTGGCTCATGAAACGCCACGTGCCCGTTTATGCCCACACCGAGGATGGCCACGTCGGCCGCTCGATCCGCATCGCCAATCCATTCCATCTGCGCCAGGAAGGGCTTGAGTTCGGCTTCGAAAAAACCGCGGAAGATACCGCGCTTGGGGCCGTTAAGAATCTCATCAATTTGTATGAGCTTAAGACTGCGCCACAAGGAAGTGGGTTCTTCGCACAAACGGCGGTAAAGGGGGGTCGGTGTGCCCCCCGCGGGAACGAACACGCGTTGCCCGTTCTCGACCTCGGAGTGAATCCAGGTCCAGGCCAAACGCACCCAATCGCTGTCATCCTTGCCAACAAGAGTCTGCATAATATGATCATAGCCAGAGAGTGTGCGATGAAAAAGTATAACCTTCTGCTTGTAGCGCATCCAGACGACGAAACCATCTTCTTCGGCGGCCTTCTGCAGGTCTACCGCCGCAAACCGTGGAAGGTCGTGTGCGTGACTGACGGCAATGCCGACGGCCAGGGCGAGAAGCGCAAACGGGATTTATTTAACGCCTGCGACAAGATGCGCGTGAAAACCTGTGAAATGTGGGAGTTCCCTGACCGCTACGACAGCCGCCTGGACGTGCGCACACTAGTAGACAAACTGAGCGCCGAGACTCCTAGCGAAGTGTTCACGCATGGCATTTTGGGAGAATACGGCCACCCCCATCATCAAGACGTAAGTCTTGCCGCCCATCGCGCCTTCTCCAAAGGTACGCCTGTGTGGAGCGTGGCCTACAACTGCTTCGCTGAGAAAATCTTTCGCGTTCCTCATCGCGCCTACGCCCAAAAGTGCGAGATCCTCTCAAGCGTTTATTTCTCGGAAACTCATCGTTTCGCCCGCTACCTGCCCGCGTACAATCACGAAGGCTATGTGCGGGTCGGCCTCGATGAAGTCGAACGCATGTATGATTTTCTCACCGGCGCCCCCTTACCGAAACCTGACGCTTTAAAAACCTACGCTTGGTTTCACCCCTACCTAGAAGAATTCCGTCGCCAAATCCAAGAACGCCCGTTTTAAGCGTCCGAAGGTACCAGCTTCCTTTCCGAATATCGGAAAGGAAGCTGGTACCTTCGGACAGCTCTCGACAAAGCGGGGGTGGGGCGTCTATATCCTGTGGGGATGTCGATTGTTGATTTGAAAGAGGCCGTAGCGGCTTTGCGAGCCGGTGATGTGGTGGCCATCCCTACTGAGACGGTTTATGGACTGGCCGGGCGAATTGATCGCGAGCAAACTCTGCGACAAATCTTTGCCGTGAAACAAAGGCCTTTCTTTGATCCACTGATCGTACATGTGGCCGAGCTGGCGCAAGCTCGCGCGCTCACCGCCGAATGGCCTGAGATCTTTGATGATCTGGCACGCGCCTTCTGGCCGGGCCCTCTGACACTGGTGGCACCCAAAACCGATGCGGTGTCCTCGTTGATCACTTCCGGTTTGGACACGGTGGCTCTGCGCTGCCCTCGTCATCAACTGGCGCTGGAGATCATTCGCCAAGTGGGCGTACCTCTGGCCGGTCCCTCAGCCAATCGCTTTGGCCGCACCAGTCCCACGCGCGCACAAGACGTCAAAGATGAGTTCGTTGACGAAGTGTCGGTGGTCGACGGCGGGCCATGCGAAATCGGCCTTGAGAGCACAGTCATTCAAGCTCAGCGGCAAGGCGACACGTGGAAGATCGGGATTCTTCGTCCCGGTGGAGTGAGTCGGGCGCAGCTACAAGCCGTACTCGAACCAAAATACAAAGTCGAAATCGAACGATTGCACTCCGTAGCCTCACCAGGCCACTTAAAAGCGCACTATCAGCCCACCAATCCGGTGGTGATCGTGCGCGGGCCTATCCCAGAGGACAAAGCCCCCATCGAACACGCTTTAAGCCGACCGCTTGAACGCGTTCACACCCTCATCCTGCCGGCCACTCCCGAACTCGCCGCTCGTACCTTATACGCTGAGTTCCGCCGGCTGTCTGAGCAACCGGGCGCGATTGTCGTGCAACAGATCGCCGCCAACTCAGGGCCGGATTGGGAAGCGATTTGGGATCGTATCGAGCGCGCTTCGTCCGCGCGGATTTAAAGAAAAGGTTTGAGCCCGGCGCGCCTAGTACCTCGAACTGGGTCGAGAAGTTCAAGGGCTGCTACGCGCCGAGCCCGAGGTGATCTTATAGATCTAGCTTCTCGCCAATCGCGGAATCTTACGAATCACATTTTAGGATAGTCAGGCCGCCCGCGAGGCCGCCTGCGGCACCGCCAATAAATAGCGCGTATAGGTCCCGCCACCAACCTTAAACACATGCTTTTGCGCCAGCAGCTCATTCAGCAAACGATTAAACGACGTCAGGGCCAATCCCAGCTGTCGGCGCGCCTGCGCCGCAGTGAATTCGGCCTGCACTCCGAAGTGGCGATGCAGATCAGCTAAAAGCGAAAGTGATTTACTCAGCGGCTTGGTTTCATACGGAACCACAAAACCGCACTCCCCCGTCAAGCGCAGACTGAACTTACCCTCATGCTCCCGGATCTCGGCGGGAATGCCGTTAGCGGCAAGCCATGCCCGCGCACGATACACCACCTGGTGCACACGATGCGGGGAAGAGACGATATTGAAACACTCTTCCGGAAAAAGGCCGCCGAACATCCCACCCACACCAAAGGGGCGATAAAAATCACGCAGCAAAATCGATATCAGCTGTCGCACTTTGCGAGTCGGGGCGCGTACCCCAGCGGAGTAAGAGCCGGCAAACACATCGATCTGCGGGCCTGACGTGCTTCCGAATACACTTTGGCCACAAGAAGGCCCGTGCTTCAGCTCGCGGCGCACATGTTCGCGATAGGCCTCAAACGGAGTTCCAAACAAAAGGTGGTCCAAACGCGAACGCTCAAACTTCACTTTTAAACTATAGAGATCGGCTTCACGCACACTTTCCCAGTGGCCAAAGCGCAGGGCCTCCTCACGAAAGAGACGCAAGGGCTGCACGCAATTTTGCTCGCGCGCACTCATCACCGCCCGCCATTTACGGCCGATCAATTCATCCAAAGCATCGCCGGCGCCGCTGCGGGCGACCTTCAAAGCTCGGTCCAACTCCACGCGGGCCTCTTTGAACTCACCTCGCATCACGTGAACCTGCGCCTTAAGATGATAGCAGCTGACCAAAAGGCGATTGTAGCCTTGCTCCACGGCTTCAGCGATATTCCGCATGATCAAGGGCATGGCGTTTTCGAAATCCTCGAGTGTGACCAAGGCTTGCGCCAAATGAACCCGGCCCATGAAAAGCGCATAGGGCTCCAAAGGACAGAGCAAAAAAGCCTGCAGGGCCTCGGCCGCGCGACCCGGCTCCCATAAAGCGGTGTAACAGGAGGCGCGATGAAAATAGACCGCCGGGACTTGAGCGGCATCAATGTCGTTCAATATAAACAATGCTTCCTTAACCGCGCCTTTGCGCTCTAGCAAGGCGGCATACTCAGCTAATTCTTGTGGACGGGCCGGCCCCAAATAATTACGGCTGGCCACCTGCACCACTGGATTGAGCAGCTTTAAACCTAGACGATTTAATCCCGAACGCCGGCATAGAGCCGCCAGCGGCGCACGCGCGGGGCGTGGCAAATCTTGAGTGTTGAGCAGACTTAAACGCCGGGCCGCTTCGCGCGGCTGGCCGTTTCGGATCAGTTGTTCGCAGGTTTTAATCAGTGTCTCAGCATTGAGCGCATACCCATTACCCATACCCGTTCCCATTTCCCACCCCACAAGAACCCCTCGCCCTCCAAGGATGCAAGCCCGCGCCCGCCCGGGAACCAAATACCGTAGTCGCGGCTGGAAACTTTCTGGGCACCGTCTAAGGTCTACGCGTCTTTATGCCGCCGTTAGTTAGGTAACAGTGTTTCTTTCGCTATACTCACCGTGTCCAATTTAATACGTTTGGTTAAGCCCCTGTTTTGTTTAGGAATTTGTAGTCATGAATTTTTATTAAGAGGGAACCTATTGAAATCAAAGGAAAATGGGACTAAAAATGTGTTCAAGAAACCTTAAACAAGGGGCCTAAAATGATGGAAATGGAGCAGTTCTTAAAAGAATTCGGACGAACGCTCAAGCAGACGCGTAAGCAGATGGGCCTGTCGCAAGTAACCGCGGCGCAGAACATGCGTATCGATTACCGGCACTATCAAAACATCGAGGGCGGCAAGATCAACCTGCGTCTCGATACCCTAATGAAGCTGGTCAAGTTCTATAACCTGGACAAGGTCAGCCGCCCTTTTAACTTGGACGCCTGCTTGGATTTGCTCTCCGGGTTCAAGGACACCAACGCCCATGACAACTGGGGCGCGCTTTTTCACCACTTCGTTGAAGGCGGACACGCCGGCTTCGTGGTGATCAATTGCCGCACTAAGATGATCGAACAGATCAATGAAAAGTTGTTTAAGACGTTGGGGTACAGGTCCGCTCCCGATTTGAACGGCAAGCCCATTCAAAACTTGCTGATCAACGAGAGTGCCTCGCAATTTGATGAACTGATCAAGCATCACGTTGCCGAGCAGGTGTCCAAACCGTTTATCGTTACGTTCCGTACGCAACCTCCGGCCTTCCCGATCCCGATGATGGCGGTCGTGAAAGCTAAGCAGGATGCCAATGGCGTCGATGAACAGCTTCACTGCATCTTTTTCGATCGCAAGACGCTCGACGAAGAAGGACATCGTCTAAAAGAGATCCTGAACGGTTATCAACAGTTCATGGAACTCTATCCGCAATTGAAAGCGGTCTAACCACACACTAGACTATCCCCTATGGATAGTCTGAAGTGGGAGAAGGAAACACTCTATACGACCGGCGATGACTACTTCGCCGGTCTCCTTCGCTCTATCGAAAATTCTTCGACCAGTATTGAAATGGAATCCTATATTTTCGAACGCGGCGTTTTGGCCGATCGCTTGGTGACCGCACTTTGTGCGGCTGCTGGGCGAGGCGTGCGCGTGCGCCTGATCGTCGACGGCCTGGGTTCACCTGGTTTTGTGGACGACTATTGGCCGCGCTTGCGGCAAAGCGGCGCGCGCGTGCGTTTCTTCCGCGTCTTTCCGTGGATCATCAAACGTTTGCCCGGCGATCCGGCCAGCCTGTGGCAGCGTCTGGCCCTGCGCTTGCGACAAATGAACCGCGGCAATCACCGCAAATTCTGTTTGCTCGACAAGAACGAACTTTGGGTCGGCAGCTTCAATGTTTCGGACGTGCACTTGCGCGAAGTCCACGGCGATGAGGCCTGGAAGGACACTGGCGTATGCGTACGTGGTCCCGATATTCGCTATGCCTTTCGCGCCTTCAATCGCGCCTGGCGCGGATGGACGGCGCTCAACTGGCCGGCCCGCAGCCCTAAACTTTTGCTCTTGAACGACTCCTTCCTGCATAAACGCCGTACCCGCTTGGAGCATGTGACTCGCATCAAAAAGGCCACACAAAGAGTGTGGCTCGCCACTCCCTACTTCGTACCAGTCGGCCATCTGTACCGTCTGCTCGTTCGGAGAGCGCGCCAAGGATTGGATGTGCGCTTGATCATTCCGAGCAAGAACGACGTGTGGATCATGAAGTGGATGAGTGTCCCTCTGTTGCGCGGACTGTGCAAAAAAGGCGTCAAAGTGTATGTCTATGAACCACGCTTCTCACATCAAAAGCTGTTTATCGCCGACGACTGGATCAGCGTGGGTTCGACCAATCTCAATCACCGCAGTTTTCTGCATGACTTAGAGATGGACGTGGTCATCACTCACGAGGACAATCGTCAGCGCATACTCGACGGCTTTGTCGAAGATCAGAGAATGTCACAACCTTTTGACAGTAGCAGCTGGTCACACTTACCCTTATGGAAGCGCCTGTTCAGCTCCGTTTTTATGTTGGCCAAATATTGGTCGTGAAAAAGAGGTCCCATGCGCCCGCTCATTCTACTCGCCGTTTTTCTTCTCAGCGCTTGTAGCTCCGCACCTAAACCGACGATTCTGGCCGCAAAGTGTGAGGACACGCCGGTAAAGGCCGCCGATTTGGAGCCACTCAACTTCCAACCCGCGCCGGGCAAAGTCGTGGTCGTGCGCTTGATGCGCATCAACTGCCCGTTTTGCAAAGAAGATCTCAGGCGCATCGGATCGTTCTTTCAGAACGGCACATGGAACAAAGACAAAGTGCATTTGTTTCTGATCGCCTACCGCAAGGAGGGGATCGAGGATCGCAAAACTTTTGACAAGTTCATGCGCGAAGAACTGCCCGGTTTCGGCATTCCCATGGAGGCGGCGCAAGCCATCTATCTTGATAAAGACTATTACGCTCTGGTGCGGACTCGCAACAAAACGGACGCTCTGATTTTCGAGGAGTGGAGAGCCGTGCCGTTCGGGCTGGTGTTCGGCACAGACGGGCGCCTGGCTTATCGCGGCCACTTCACCACTTCAAGCGGCGCCGAGAACACACATTACGATTTCATCACCCAGCTGCAAGCGGAAAACTGCCCCACCCCTAAATAGAGCTTGAGCTCTATTGCTGCGTCGGAGTGGCGATTTTGCTTGTCGCCCCCGTTTACACTCGGTACTTAGAGTCAGGGCTCTACGTTGCGGAGGGTAAATGAAAACAGGTAACCGCCAGCGCATTCTTGACGCCAGTATTGATCTCTTCAATCAATCGGGAACCATCGACATCACGACCAATCATATTGCCAGGCACTTGAAGATCAGTCCCGGGAATCTGTACTTTCACTTCGATGACAAAGAGCAAATTATTCGCGAGCTGTTTGACCGTTTGCGCACGGAAACTTATCGCGCCTGGGATCCCAAACAGAACCTGGCGCCTTTCGCATTCTTGCAACAGGCCTTCGAAGTTTTTTGGACATTTCGTTTCTTTCATCGCGAAATGTATCACCTACGACGTCAGGACCCTGCATTGTCGCGCCTATGGAAGGGGCATCTGAATCGCTGCTTCCGCCTACTAAAGTTAAATTATATACAGTGGCGCAAGGCGGGGTGGATGCGCGGGGAAGCTTCCGCCGACGAACTCAAGGAACTTACCGATTCGGTGCTGCTGTCCTCGAACGCTTTCTTAGGCTTTTTTGAAAGCCCCGAGAAACCTGCTTCGCGCAAGAATCTCAAACTCGGCATCGACCATACCAACCGGCTGCTCACTCCTTACTACAGCGAGACCTATCGCCGCCACCTCTCCCACTAGGCGCTGGCCTCTAGCCTTTGGTCGGGAGAAGCGCTCGACCAAAGCACGGACTTATTAACAACACATCCATATCTGTCTCAAAAAGACCGAAAACATATTTAGGGGGACCTATATATGCGTTTCATTCATGCGCTCTTACTGCTCGCTATGGTGGTTGTCACTGGTTCATGCTCCAAGGTGGACTTCCGCTCGCCGACAGGCGACGGCACCGGCGGCAAGACCTGTGAAGGCAATAGCAACTGCCCTCCCGGCGGCGGTAATGAAACGTACTACTGGTACACCGGCGACTACGGCATGTGCTCCAAGCCGTGCGGCGGCGGCTCGCAAATCGCGCCCACGGAATGTCGTCGCACCTCCGACGGCGTGACCGTGTCGGATAGCTACTGCAACGGCACGCGCCCCACCGGAGTACGCTCTTGCCAAATGCAAGCTTGCACTTCGTCGACCTACAGCTGGAACATCGGCGACTACGGCACCTGCAGCAAAACCTGCGGCGGCGGTACGAAGGCGCGCACCGTGCTCTGCCAAAACAACTCAAGCGGCACGACTGTGGCGGATAGCTTCTGTTCTTCCCCCAAACCCGCCACTTCCGCCACTTGCAACACCGATGTTTGTGGCGGCACGGCCACTTACGCGTGGGACGTAAAACCCGGCGCCTGCTCCGTTCAGTGCGGAGGCGGCACTGCCACCGATACCGTGACCTGCAAAAAAAGCGATGGTTCGACGGTCGCAGACAGCTTCTGTCCCGCGCCAAAACCAAGCACCACCCGTACTTGCGGTGAAGAAACTTGCCCGCCGACCCCCTACACCTATGCCTGGGAACCACAGCCCTGGTCGGTGTGCTCAAAAGATTGTGGACCTGGAATTCGCACACGCTCGGTCGCCTGTAAACGTAACGATGGGGCCTATGTCGACGCTGCCTATTGCGCCGCCACGGCCAAGCCATCGACGCAAGAGACATGCAAAGAGAAAGACTGCCCGGCGGGAGGCACACCCGTAAATCAAACCGCGACGGTCACGCCCGCACAAAACCTGTTGGACGTCATTCTGGTCGTGGATGACTCAGCCTCGATGAAAGAAGACCAGAACAAACTGGCCAGTCGACTGATTCAGTTTGTAAACGATCTGGATGCCTTGAACATCGACTACCAAATCTGTTTAACGACAACCGACGTGAATTACTACAAAGGCAGCCCGGTTCGTTGGACCAGCGGCCAATTCGTGTTGAATAAAAATACCGCCAATAAAGACACCGTGTTTAAGAATACTGTGGACGCGCTCGGAGCGGAATACAGCTCGGACGAGCAGCCGATCAAATCCACGTACCTGATGATCAAAGACTTCGGCCCCAACTCGGGCGCCTCCAACGCTGGCTGCTTCCGCGACAAATCCACGCTGACGGTGATTGCGATCTCGGATGAAGATGAACGCAGCGTTGGCGGCAATGCCTCGTTGAGCCAAGCTCAGTACAAACCTCTGACCAATGAGAACATGCCTGACACTTTGATCAACTATGTGCACAGCGTGTTCGACTCGAGCGGTTTTGTGAAACCGTTCATTTGGAACAGCATCATCGTGAAACCGGGCGACGCGGCCTGCGAAGCCCAACAGGATTCGCAATCAAGTCCTTCATTCCCAGGCGTATTGCTGGCTCAAGTGGCCAACAAAACCAATGGGCAGATCGCCAGCATCTGCGATAGCGACTACGGCAACAACATGAAGCTGATCAAAGACCGCGTGGTGAATAGCATGCCCGGAATTCAGCTGCAATGCGTGCCCCTCGACAACCCAATAGTGACATTCAATCCATCCTTTACCACTACAGTGACCCGCACAGGAGACCAGTTGAAGTTTAATCCAGCGCTACCAGAAAATACGCAGGTGACGATCAAGTACACTTGCCCGAACTGAAATCCCCTGCCATATAAGGAGCTGTGAAAGACTCATTAAAGTACTATTACAGCTCCTTCTTCGTTACACTCATCGGTCTCATCATTGGTTTTTGGATAGGCTATGCTTACTCAGGAACATGGGCCGGCGCTTTCTCGGCGCTGTTTCTAACTTCAGTACTTGCGGTCTTAGAGATCTCACTGTCCTTCGATAACGCCGTGGTGAACGCCTCGGTGCTAAGAGAGATGACGCCGAAATGGCGGCACCGATTTATCACTTGGGGTATCGCAATCGCTGTCTTCGGTATGCGTATCGTGTTCCCGTTGGTGGTGGTGTCCTTAGCCGCCAAGATCAATCCTTGGAGCGCCGTTGTTCTGGCAGCGACAGAACCGGCCGAATATGCCCGTATTATGTTAGGTGCTCACCTAGGCCTGGCTGGCTTCGGCGGCGCCTTCCTTATGATGGTGGCGCTGAACTTCTTTTTCGACGCCGAAAAAACCCATCACTGGCTAGGTCCGATTGAACGAGTGTTTTCGCAGCTGGGCCGTATCAAGGCGGTCGAGATGGGCTTGTGCCTGCTCTTCTTCTATCTATTGACTCAGTTCTTGGACGATCACGTTAAAAAAATGACTTTCCTAAGTTCGGGTATGTTTGGCGTGATCACATATGTCTTTGTGGATGGCATCAGCGCCTTCTTGAAGTTACCCGATTCGGGACGAC
The DNA here is from genome assembly GCA_019637855.1 of Bdellovibrionales bacterium. GTDB lineage: Bacteria > Bdellovibrionota > Bdellovibrionia > Bdellovibrionales > UBA1609 > JALHOQ01. The sequence goes on along the minus strand of JAHBUX010000002.1, from coordinate 44,184 downwards.
AGAATATCGAAAAGGCCAGCGCCGCGATGTTCGTGTATCTGGAAGTTTTGGATGCCTCCTTCAGCTTTGACGGCGTGATTGGGGCCTTTGCCTTGACCAGCAACCTGTTTATTATCGCCGCCGGCCTTGGTATCGGCGCCATGTTCGTTCGCTCTATGACGATTCATCTGGTGGAAAAGCAGACGCTCAATCAGTTCGCGTATCTGGAGCACGGTGCATTTTATGCCATCGGCGCTCTGGCGCTATTTATGATATTGGATGTCTTTATGCATGTGCCGGAAGCGGTGACCGGTTTGGTCGGCGCCGTGATCATTGGCATCTCATTGTATTCGTCGATACATGAGGCGCGTAAGCAACGAGCTCATTAAAGGGAGTTTAGGCCATGAGCAAGAAGGTGAAAATCGACCCGCTGGTGGAGGAGATCCTCTCGCGCGTGCGGCCGACACCCATGGTGCAAAACGGCCTCTCGGACGAAGAGAAGATCGCTAAGATCAGCAACTGTTTCCGCGATATCATGCTCACCCTGGGTTTGGACCTAGAGGACGATAGCTTGCGTAACACGCCCCAACGGGTGGCCAAGATGTACGTGCGCGAGATGTTTTCGGGTCTGTCGCCTGAATCTTTTCCGTCGCTCACCAGTATCGAAAACAAACTCGGCTACAACGAGATGGTGACCGTCAAAGATATTTCGATCATCTCGGTATGTGAACATCACTTTGTGACCATCGATGGTCGTGCCACCATTGCTTATATCCCCAAAGACAAAGTCATTGGACTTTCGAAGATCAATCGTATTGCCAAATTTTTCTCGCGGCGCCCGCAAGTGCAAGAGCGTCTGACAAAACAGATTGCGGATTGCCTCACACAGGCTTTGGAGACGGACGATGTGGCTGTTTACATCCATGCTAAACATTACTGCGTGGTTCAACGTGGCGTTGAAGACGCCGGTTCCGTCACGGTGACCAGCGATCTGCGCGGAGCCTTTCGTGAAGATGCGCGCACCCGCAGCGAGTTTTTGGCCGTAGCGGCGAGTCGTTAAATGTTCACCGTTCACTTGGCCAAAGAGCCTTTTAAATTCTCTTGTTCCCACTTTACGATTCTTGCGCCCGATCGGGCCGAACGACTGCACGGTCACAATTATCAAGTGCGCGTGGACATCGAAGTCAGCGATGTAGACCCCAAGCTTGGTTTGGCGTTTGACTTCAACGAGGTCAAACCGTTGATCCGCGCTCTGTGCGATCAGCTGGACGAGCGAATTTTGATTCCCTTGCAGTCGCCTTACCTTAAGGTCACGCCGTCTGACCGTCAGATCGACGTGGACTTTTTGGATCGCCACTACAGTTTTCCGATCGGGGATGTGCTGTCCCTGCCCTTAGCCAATATCACCAGCGAAGAGTTGGCCCGTTGGGCGAGTGAGCAACTGGTGGGGCAAATGAAGAACCTGCCCTATTGGACTGCGCTGCAAGTCAATGTGGAGGAGACGCGCGGCCAGAGCGTGAGTTACTCCACAACCCGATGAAACAGATCCGCAGCGAAACCGGCATCTGCCATTTTCGCGTTTCGCAAACCACAGCATTGAAGTCATTTTTGTCTTCCGTCGATATCCATGAGCTAGGAATTTTTCCCACCCGGGACCTGGCGGCCGACTGGATTGCCCACGGTTCCGTATATGTCGATGGCGAGCGGGCGCTAATCGATCGCGACGTGAGGGACGGTCAGGTGATACGTCTGCACACTCGGCGCAAACGCTATCCAGCAGCGGACCTGGGCGGATGGCGGCAGCGGGTGGTGGCGGAGAATGATGAGTTTTTGGTGTTCAATAAGCCAAGCGGACTACCCACGCACGCCACTCTGGATAACTTTGTGGAGAATGCAAAGTATGTTCTTGAGCGTGAACTTGGATGTTCGCTCTACACCACTCATCGTCTCGACATTCCCACCTCTGGCCTATTGCTGATCGCGAAAACGCCGGAGTGTCAGCGCGGACTGAACAAGCTCTTCGCTCGTGGTTTGGTGACAAAGATCTATCACGCTTATAGCCGGTACAAAGTGGCTGCAGGCGATTACACTCATTTTATAGATCCTGAGACCCATGTTCCGCGCACAGTCTCCACCAGTCCCCACACGGGATGGTGGGAGTGTCGCCTGTCCGTGGAAGACGAACCTTTGGCGCTAGCCGAAGGATTTCGCCATCGCATTCGCCTACTGACCGGAAAGACGCATCAGATTCGCGCGCAACTGACGGCTTTGGGCGCGCCTTTGCTTGGAGACACTCAGTACGGCGGAGAGCCGGCAGAGACGTTTGGATTGGAGTGCGTTGAGCTCACCTTCACTCTGAACAACCAGACTTATCGTTTTACCAAATCGGATCGCCATGACTGAAAACGCGGAATTCACTGCGGCCTATGTGTTCGCGCACCTAAAGTCACGTGACCCGCGCTTATGGCGGGGCAGCCGCGTCCAGGGCAGCCTACGTCTGGAGCCCGGCGAGGTCGAGGCCTTGCCCGCCGCAGAGCTTCTGCGCCACTACCAGCTGAAGGGTGTTGGTCGCGATTCGCAAGCCGGATTGTTAGGCTGGCTTGAGGGACGCTACCCCTTGGATCTGCGCGAGGATATCCCTTCGCCTCATGAGATGTTGGAAGTTCAGTGCCGCGGTCGTCGCTACGTCACGTTGATGCAAAGGCCGGAGCAGCAGTTTGTACGCTACGGTCGCCACAAAGGCGCTCTCGAGTTCTTGCTACATGATCTGGAACACGCCCATAAGTTTTTCGGAGAGCCGCTTCTTCAGCGCGGTCAACAGCGCTTCTTCCGCCTACTCGCCCAGGAGATGTCCCGCCTTCACACGCTTTCGCAAGAAGAATCGTTTCAACACGAACTAAACTATCTGATGGCGGATATGAACTCCCATCCTCTGCATCTATTGAAATACCTGAAGGCCATCGTGCTGAACGCCTGTAAGCGCACGGGACGCCAAGACTATGATCCATTCTGCTCGGCCCTGTTTGCGGCCTGGCAGATGCCTGAGGCTGTTCGCGCCGCCGCCGACCGTATCAACTCCCCTGGGCAGGAAAGCGCGGTCGATCATGAGCTCCTTGCCAACTGGTTTTTCACCTTTTGACTTAAGAGCCAGATCATGAAAGTTTCGGGAGACATGGCTTCCTCTCGCGTTGAAATGGTTTTTCCTAGCTACATATATCGTGGCCGCATTGCAGGTGCGCCGGGTCTCAATCGTGCTTTCACTAAAGAGATCTCACAGCTTGAGGAAATGGATCACTACGGCCGCGAGTGGAGTCGCACTCACTATGTGAATGGCTATTCGTCGTACTCGTCACTTTCCAACCTACATCTCACGTCGCCTCACTTTGGCGATTTGAAAGAGCGACTCGAACCACATGTTGCCCGTTTCATCAAAGCTCTGAAATGGGACATGAAGGGGCGTAAATTGCGCATGACCACATGCTGGGCCAACTCCATGGGCCAGGGCACGCATCACACTCTGCACCTGCATCCGATGAGCGTGATCAGCGGCGTTTATTACGTAAATCTTCCCGCAGGTTCTCCCCCATTTAAGATTGAGGATCCGCGCATGGGATTCTTGATGGCCGCCCCACCGCGCAAAACGTCCGCGCCCGCCAATCAGCAAAACTATCTGCATATTCAGCCCAAAGCCGGAGAGTTTATTCTGTTCGAAAGCTGGATGCGCCATGAAGTACCGCCTCATCGCGGGAAGCTGCCGCGCTTAAGCATCAGCTTCAATTACGAAGTATGAAATATCTCGTGCTCTTAGCGCTCCTGGCGCCAATGATCGTCGGGGCCGAAATGCCCGCACATGAGGAATTTGCACGCAAACTGTCTTTAGGTATCGGCACTCAGGCTCAGAGCTACAGCTTTAATCTGGCGGGTGGAAACGGTCTTACGTACGCGCCCAATATGGGTTCGCTCACCGTCTTCTCGGTCAACTATGCAGGTATAGGGGGATTTAGTTACGGCGCTCGTCAGGGGCTTACCGATGATGAGCGCAAACGCGGCAACACGGACTTTCAAGACTTCCGCTTTAACTTTCCCTACCGTCAATTCAATGTGTTTGTATTTTACTCCCGTTACAAGGGCATGTACCTGGAGAATTCGAGCTCCATCGACTCTACACTGACCAGTGCCAATCCCTATATTGTGTTTCCCGATCTGTTCACTCAGAACATGGGCGTCAACCTGACGTGGGTGTATCAACCCGAGCGCTTTTCTCTGGCCGCAATTATGGATTTAAGCGAGCGGCAAATCAAATCGGGTGGCTCCTTGCTATTCGGCCTAGCTGCCACCGAAACTTTGTTTCGCTCGGATGGAGCGGTGATCCCCTTTCAAGTGAAAGACACCTATGCGGAAGATGCCGAAATGTATGAGGGTCGCGTGCGTGCCCTTAGTGCTAAGATCGGCTATGGCTATACCGATGTGTACCGTCGTCGTTATTTTCTCACAGTTTTAGGAACAATCGCTGCGGGCCCACAACAGGTGCGCATCAGCACGCCAACGGAAGACTACTCCATCTTGCGCCTTGGCTTAAACATCGTCGAGGCTTACGTTATCGCCGGCTATAACGGCGAACGTTTCTTCACCGGTTTTAGCGCCAACACTTTTACCGCGACCTATCAGGCCAAAAAGGCCGAAATCCGCACATCCTTGGTAAACGGCGGGGCCTTTTTTGGCGTCCGCTTCTGAGGCAACTTCGGCTTGCCTTTCGGCCGCAGACCGCCTATCTACTAGCTTTCTTGCGAACGTAGCTCAGCGGTAGAGCACGTCCTTCACACGGACGGGGTCACAGGTTCAATCCCTGTCGTTCGCACCATTTCTTACCTATATTTTTTATTTAAAAGTCGGTGTCACAATTAGATCCACACGCCGATTCACGGCGCGACCGTTGGATGTTTTATTGGAGCGAATAGGCCTGCCATCCGAAAGTCCCTCGGTCTCAACACCTTCCACCACATCTCCTAAATAATCGGCCACCACCGACGCACGCTCCGCCGAAATCTTTTTATTGGTGTTGGCCGAGCCAGTTGCATCGGCATGTCCCTGTACCACCAACTCTTGCGGATGAAGACCTTCAATCACCGCCTTCACTTTGGTGAGCAAGGGCTTGGAACCCTCCGGCACCTGCGCACTTCCGGGCTGAAAGCCAATCTGCTTCAACTGAATCAACAGGCGATCGCCGTCGCGATAGATATCAGCTTCGTCGGCGGTGAACTTTTCACGCACATTGGCCACAGCCTGCTCGAGCTCACGCTCATTGCTCACTTCATTCTTGAGCCGACGCAAATCGGCCGCGGAAGTGGCCAGAGCGCGACGATTCACTTCGGCTTCAAGAGCCGTTCCTGTCAGCTCGGCCTTCATATCGGCCATGCGGTTGTTGCGCTCTACCACGCCGCGCGCAATTTGTTCGGCCGTTTGTTGGGTCGTTGAACGTGCCGTGGCGTTCACGGCAGTCAACCAGCGGGCCGCATCGTTGGCGGCTTCAACTTGATCTTTATACCCGTCTTCACGGCGCGGATTGGCAGCAATAGCACGATCGGCCGCGGCCAAAACTTCATAAGTTTGTTTTAAAGCGCGGGGGGCGTAGGTGGAGGCTCCGTTGGAACGAGCCTCCGTGACCAAGCGACGAGCGTTACCAAGTCGAGCCTCTTGCACGGCTTCGACCTCAACGTTGGCGTAGTTGTTTTTCATCGCTACCCAGAAGCTTTCATCACGATTGCCATCGAGATTTTTAGCCCTTTGTCTAAAACGTGCATCAAGCGCTTCCAAAGATTTCTCGGACCGCATGTGACGATGGGCTCCTGCATTCAGCGCACCAGCTCGAGCGGTCAACACATCTTCAACTTTATCTTTGCGTTCCCGCACGCGCTGTTCGCCCAGTTTGAAGTAACCACGCGAATAACTGAGATTGCGCCACGTTTTATCGAGGTTTGTGTCGCGGGCGCGGGCCGCGCGCGCTTCGTTGAGATACTCTTCGCTCTTAGCGAACTCATACGGTGCCAGTAGATCGTACTGGCGCGCTTTAGCCTTCTGCAAGCCCATCTCCAAACGCGAAATCTCACGCCCTGAATTGGCATCCTTTGGATAATCCTCGCGTGGAGGCGTGCTACAAGCGGTCAGTGTGCATGCCAAAACTAAGGTGAAAAAATACGACGTGCGCATGGTAAACTCCTTTTCCCTGCTACGCGTGCAAAGCACCTCTCGTGCCGACGCCATCTGCAATTCGCATCGGCCGCAGCAAAGTCCAGGGGCAATTTTCCACGCAGACAGCAACACAGATTGTGGTAAACCGGGGCAATGAACCTGGTCGAACTGACAAACGAGGGTCTGTACTGTTCTGCCGGTGACTTCTATATCGATCCCTGGCGACCGGTCGAACGTGCGCTCATTACTCATGGACACGCCGATCATGCGCGGATGGGTGCCGACCAGTACTTCTGCACTCCCACTTGCGAACCGATTCTGCGCCATCGTTTAGGTCAGGATATACGCCTCACCGCGAAGAGGTATGGAGAGAAATTCCAGCTGGGCAACGCTTATGTTTCGTTCCACCCGGCCGGTCATGTTCTCGGTTCGGCGCAAGTGCGGATCGAAGTCGGCGGCGAGGTGTGGGTTATCTCCGGCGACTACAAACGCTCACCGGACCCTTCGTGCGAGCCTTTTGAAGTCGTGCCTTGCGACGTGTTTATCTCAGAAGCTACCTTCGCTCTGCCCGTCTATAGCTGGCCGACCAGTGCCTCCCTTGCCCGCGAGATTTTGGAATGGTGGAACAGTTATCCCGAAGGACCTTCGTTATTATTCGGATACGCCTTCGGTAAAACCCAGCGCATTTTGGCCGAACTGGTGAAACTTACCGATCGTACTATTTACCTCCATGGTGCCTGTCATGAGCTGACGAAAATCTATCGCGCCAGCGGCGTCGAACTTTCACCGACTGAATTGGTCAGTGAGCAAACGAAGGACTTTGATTTTTCTGGGCAATTGATTTTGGCTCCGCCCAGTGCGCATCGTTCCGCGTGGATGAAACGCTTTAAAGCTCCGCAGACAGCGTTTGCCTCCGGCTGGATGCAGATTCGCGGTAACCGCCGACGACGCGGCTATGAGCGCGGCTTTGTGATGTCGGATCATGCCGACTGGCAGGACTTGATCTCCACTATCCAAGACACCGGTGCACGCAGGATCTTTCTCACTCATGGCAGTACCGAGGTCTTACAACGCTACCTGAACGAGGAGTTACGTTTGGACGCGCGACCACTGCTGACTCAGTTCGAAGGTGAGGCTGAGGCCTGATGGAACGTTTCGCTAAAATGTTTGAACGCGTGGATCAGACCACCGGCATCAATGAGAAGATAGCGGCGATGGCCGAATATTTTCGACAAGAACCTATTGAGGAAAAAATCTGGGCTGTGCTTCTGCTGCGCGGTCGTATCAAGCAAACCCCTCTAACCTCGCGAGCACTGCGGGCCTCTTTCGCTCGCTTAAGCCAAGCGCCGCAATGGTTGCTCGACGAGTGCTATGCCCATGTGGGCGACACCGGGGAGACACTGGCGCTGTTGATGAGCTCTGGAATTATGAAACTGGGCGGAGGGACGCAGGAACGCAGTCTGCACCAATGGTTGACGGAAGAGTGTCCGGGACTGCGGCAGCTCGACGATCAATCGTTGGATGACAAGCTTTTGCAGTTTTGGTCCTCTACCCGACCCGAGCATCGTTTTTTACTCAATAAAATTTTGACTGGAGCCTTCCGCGTCGGCGTATCGGACCGACTGGTACTAAAAGCGTTGGCTCAAAGCAGCGGTGAGAGTGAAGCCGTATGGCATCAGTGGCTGCTCGGTAAAAGCGAGCGTGACTTTGAAGAGTTGAAACGCGTATTCCTGGGCCAAGCTCCGCGGCGCGAGACATTGCAGGCGGTACCATTCTGCCTAGCTGCTCCCCTCGACAACGCATTCTTCGAGTCGGAACAGCCTGAAAGCTATTTTGCCGAATGGAAATGGGATGGCATCCGCGCGCAGATTATTAAAAAGGCCGACAAGGTGTGGATCTGGTCGCGGGGCGAAGATATGATCACCGAGTCCTTTCCCGAGATCGCGCAAATGGCTGGCTCCTGGCCTGAAGACACCATTCTGGACGGTGAGATGTTGGTGTGGGGTGACGATCATCCTAAAGACTTTCACCTTCTGCAAAGACGTCTGGGTCGCAGCAAAATCACTTCGGCTATCCTCAAAGAGGCGCCGGCCACTTTCGTGGCCTATGATTTTCTGCATTTGAACGGCGAAGATCTCACGCATCTTCCCCTGGAATTGCGCCGCAGGCATTTAGAACGCTTTGTCGGTGAGAATCCACGCGATCGCCTCCGGCTTTCGCCTCTGATTTCATTTCAGAGCTGGCAGGAACTCAAAAACCTGCAACAGACCGCTCGCGAGCGTGGAGCAGAAGGCTTGATGCTCAAGCGGAAGTCCGCCGACTACACGGGTGGCCGTAAGCGCGGCGTATGGTGGAAATTCAAAGTCGAACCCTACACCTTGGACGCTGTTTTACTCTATGCGCAGGCGGGCTCTGGAAAACGTTCCAACCTCTTTACCGACTACACATTCGCCCTATGGCGTGATCAAGAGTTAGTGCCTTTCGCGAAGGCGTACTCGGGTTTGGACAATAAAGAGATCGAAGAGCTCGATCGTTGGATTCGGCGCAACACCAAGGAGAAGTTCGGTCCGGTGCGCTCTTTGAATTTGGAGCAGGTTTTTGAAATCGCCTTCGAAGGTATCGCGCCCTCACCGCGCCACAAATCGGGGATCGCCGTGCGCTTTCCGCGCATTCTGCGCTGGCGCAAGGACAAGAAGCCGCCCGACGCGGATCGTTTGGAAGATGCATGGAAGCTGATCGCAGCGCCGGTATAAATAAAATACGCGCTTGGTTTAAAAAACGGCGCTGGAGACCATTTCCTTACCAAGAGCAAGCTTGGCGGGCCTACGCGCAAGGTAAGAGCGGTTTGATCAGCGTCCCAACCGGCTACGGAAAAACCTTAGCCGCCACTCTAGGAGCGGTAGGTGAAGCGCTCCTGGAGCCACCCGCGGGAATGTTTCTGCTCTACATTTCTCCTTTAAAGGCTTTGACGCGCGATTTGAGTCAATCACTGCAAATCGTTTTGCAAGAGATGGGAGCTGACTTCAAAGTCGAATGCCGCACCGGAGACACCAGCGCCTCAGCCAAAGCGCGGCAGCTGAAAAAGACGCCGGCCATCCTCTTCACAACTCCAGAGTCCTTGAGTCTGATGCTGTCCTATCCGGGCGCAGAGAAAATGTTCGGCGGTCTAAGAGCGGTCATCGTGGATGAATGGCACGAGCTCATCGCCAGCAAGCGTGGCGTGCAAACCCAACTCGGGCTCTCGCGACTAAAAGCCATTCGTCCCGAGCTGCGCATTTGGGGCTTATCCGCCACTCTCGGCAATTTACAAGAAGCGGCGGAGTCCTTGGCAGGCAAAGGTGCACAGCTGATCCGCGCTCATCTGCCCAAAGAGATCGAACTAGATCCTATATATCCCAAGCAACTCGACTCGTTTCCTTGGGCTGGGCATCTTGGTTTAAAACTCCTACCGCAGTTGGTTGAAAAGCTTTCGCCCCACAAATCCACTTTGATTTTTACCAACACTCGATCGCAAGCCGAACGCTGGCACGGAGCTTTACAGGCGACCCTCCCGGAGATGGCTGATCGAATTGCCATTCACCATAGCGCTGTCGATCGCGAGGATCGCGAGATGGTGGAAGACGGATTGCGCAGTGGCGAGATCAAATGGGTCGTTTGCACCTCATCGCTTGATTTAGGCGTCGATTTTCAGAAGGTGGAACAGTGCGTGCAAATCGGATCGGCAAAATCCCTGGCCCGTTTGGTTCAACGTGCCGGCCGCAGCCGTCATCGGCCGGGGGAGCCGTCCCACCTACTTTATTTACCGACCAACTCGTGGGAGCTGGTCGAACTTGAAGCCGCCCGTCACGCCTTGGATGAAGGCGTGATCGAACCTCGACGACCGCTCAGAAAACCAATGGATGTTTTAGTTCAACATCTGGTAACGCTGGCCTGTGGCGACGGCTTTCGCGCAGAGATGTTTGAGGAGGTGCGCGCCGCCCACTCCTATCGCACATTGAGCCAAGAGGAATGGGATTGGACGGTTCAGTTTATCCGTTACGGCGGCACTTCTTTAAAAGCCTATCCGCAATATCAAAAAATCTTTCTGGATGAGGATGGCGTGTTCCGCATTCGCAACACCATGATGGCGCGTCAGCATCGTATGTCGATTGGCACCATCACGAGCAGTCAACAGCTCTCGCTGCATTTAGCCAATCGCAAGCGCATCGGCAGTATCGAAGAGTCATTTGTTTCTAAACTCAAACGTGGCGATGTGTTCTATTTCACCGGCCGAAGGCTTGAGTTTATGTTTCTCAAAGATATGAAAGCCTATGTTCGTGTCTCCAAGAAAGAAAGCGTGTCTACACCGAGTTGGGCCGGCACTCAGCTGCCGCTCTCGGAGTCACTGAGCGGTTACTTTCGACATCAGCTGGCACAACCTCCGACCCCGCAGATCAAGCCGTTGCTCGAAGCGCAAGAGCGTCTGTCACATCGACCGCGCGAGGACGAGCTTCTTATCGAACAGTGGGACGCCCGCGACGGCCGCTATCTCTACGTGTATCCGTTCGGTGGCAGGTCGGTGCACGAAGGCTTAGCGGCCCTGTGGACATACCGTCTCGGCATTCAGGTCAAAGCGACCTTCTCCTTTTCGGTGAATGACTACGGGGTGCAGATTGTCGGTCCAAAACAGTTTCCCTACTACGAACTCATCACACCGGGATTTTTTTCCACCACCCATCTGGAGGAGCAAATCACTCGAACACTGAATATGACTGAGATGGCCTTGCGCCGGTTTCGTGGAGTGGCTCAGACCGCGGGCCTGGTGTTCTCTGGTTACCCATCAGCACGCAAAAACGGAAGGCAGATGCAGATCAGTTCAAGTCTCCTGTTCGAAGTGTTTCGCAAACATGATCCCGAAAGTCTTTTGTTCAAGCAGGCGCAAGAAGAGGTGCTTTTCCAACAACTCGAGATCGAACGCCTGCGCCGCACGCTCGAGCGCTTGCAGACCTTAAGGCCCGTGTGGGTGGAAACTTCACGTCCCTCTCCCTTGGCCTTACCGATCTGGGCCGAAATGAACGCCGCCCATCTCACCACAGAGACCTTGGCCGAACGCATGGAGCGCATGAAGAAAGAGTGGAGCCAGTGGACTTAACTTGGAACGCTCAAACCTGGAGGCTCTTGCCCGATCGCGCGTTATTTTGGCAAGAGCGTAAGACCTTGATCCTTTCCGATTTGCATTTGGGTAAAGCGCAAGAATTTCAAACTTTGGGTATTCCGGTGCCATCGAGTATTCACTACGAGGACCTCACGCGGCTTGAAGCGCTATTGAAGATGCATACGCCTCGACGCATTTTTATCCTAGGCGACTTCGTGCACTCCAACCGGTTTGAGCACCCCGAGTTGGCTTCTGCCTTTCGCGATTTGCATGGCGATCGACAATGGATACTCGCGTTAGGCAATCATGACCACAGGGGAAAAGAAAAACTGCAAGCCTGGGGTTTTGATCAAATCGTGACGGAAGTGCGAGAGGACGGACTGGTGTTTTGTCACGACGAGGCGCAAAGCGATCAACCCAGTGTGAATGGGCATGTGCATCCAGTGCATAAATTTGGCCGTGGACGGGAACGTCTGCGCCTGCCGTGCTTTGTCGTGGGAGAGAGACGCTTGCTGCTGCCCTCCTTTGGCGCTTTTACTGGTGGTTTTGAAATCCGCCCGCGTCGCCGCGAGCGCATCTTTGTTTCGAATGGCCAAGGGGTGGTCGAAATTCCCCACTCAGCGACGGACTAAGAGCGGCGCTTCCGCCGTGCGCACCAAACCGCGCGCAACGCTTCCAAGGATGGCGGCCGACATCGCACCTGAATGCGTCCACACTCCGATCATATCGGCATGCTGAGTTTTCGCGGCCATATTGATGCTGTCCACCAGACCTTCAGACGTCGAATCGATCACCGAATTCACCTGCACGCCCATGCGACGCACGGACTGCTCCAGTTTCTCAAGCTGCTTACGCTTCACTTCGACATCCTCACTGATGAAATTTTGTACGCTTACCCAGCCGCCGCCCAAGGTGTAAATACCCTGCTGAATCATCGGATCTAACGGATCCGGCTGCTTGTAAAGCAAGGTCACCGCCGCGTGCAGACGCTTGGCCAGAACGGCATTCATCTTCACGTATTTGGCGCTTTCGCGGCTCAAATCCGTGGGCACCAGAATGCGGCGCACATCGCTCGGAATTGGATGAGAGGGGTTGATTACCAGCACTGGAACTTTGCTGGTCAAAATCAAACTCTCAGCAAAGCTACCAAGAGCGAGACGCTCCAAACCAGAGCGAGCATGAGTCGAGATGACGATCATTTCTGCTTTGATTTTTTGTGCAAACTTGCTCAAGCACTGCACGGAAGCGCGCAGCCCCGCATGTCGACATGGAATCACCGTCGGCTGGACAGTCGTGGAGGCGAACAGCTCCTGCATTTTTTCTTCAGCCGCTGGCTTGTACTTGTTCAACCAGGGGCCTGAGAATTCTCCTGTCCAGTTGAAGCTGGCGGGAGCCAAAACATAGCCAGCCACTACCTTGGCTCCAGTGTTGGCCGCTAACCGCTGTGTAAGCGTTAGCCAGGGAACCATGTCGAAATCCGCAAACGGATCGACGGCCAAAAGCCATTTTTTCCCTGTGGGTTTTGAGACATTTTTGACCGTAGTACGAATGGTTGCGCGTTTCTTTGCCATAAACTCCTCCACACCTTGAGTAGAGCAAGAAGAGTTCCAAGCGCGGGGGCGTCCCGCCGTGCCCATTAGCTACTGGCGGAGCTGTAGCGTTTGAGAGCGGTCTCCCAGAACCAGTGCGAGAGCCAGACCAAAAACACCGCTAATCCCGCCGCCGTAAACATCAACGGAAGCGAAATGCCTTCGACCAAAACACGGGATGGCACACTGGCCATAAAAGCCACGGGGAAAAATGTCAGCACGATAAAACGCAGGTAAGACGAATAAATGGGATCAGGCCGCGTGGCCAAGCGAAACAGTTGATGCCAGACGAATTGCACATTACCCGCGTCTTGCAACAGAATCACTAAGGTACCGAACATAAAGCGTAGGCCATAGTAGGTGCCGAGGCCGAACAAAACCAAGACCACGTAGCTCAGCACCTGCCAGGCGGTTATCGGATGCGCCAATCCTGAAATGGCCCAAGTCAGATAGGCGGTAATTAGCATCAGATTAATCACGTAGGCCACACTCACCTTGCGACAGCTCACCATAAACTGTGAACTGATGGGTTTGACCAGGTACAAATCCAAATCGCCTTTACGCACCAGAGAGTTCAATCCGTCCATGTTCTCATGGAACAAAACCATGTAGAGATTGTCGACCAGAAACAACGTGCCCATAAACACCCGCATGGCGTTCACATCCCAGCCGCTGATGGTGTTGGTATGGGTATATAAAACTTCGAACACGCTCAGCTGCGTGGTGTACCAAACGATCTCGCCGAAAATCCGCACCGAAATATTGGCACGGTACTCGAAGTCGGCCAGCGCACTGGCTCTTAAGAACGACAACCAAAGGCGAAAATATCTTCTCATGCGCCTGTCCCCGTATAAGCTCTTAAGCCACGTCGCCAGAGCCAAACGCCCATTCCGCCGGCCACAACAGTCCCAGCGGTGATGCTCAGAAAACTCTGCATGAATAACTCATGACCGATGCGGCCGGTAACATAGCCCACTGGAATATAAACACCGGAAGCGAAGGGAGAGTGAATCAACCAGGTGCGAAACGGCTCGGGGTAGAGATCGAGAGGAATCAACTCGCCGGCCAAAACCCAGATCGCCATGTTCTTGATACCGGTAAAAGAATGTGCACGATTTAAGAAAAACGCGCAGCATGCAACAGTGAACGAGAGTGTATGAACAAAAACCAAATAATAAAAGATCGAGACCAGCATCCACGGGATACGCGAAATCTCTAGCGGCAACCCCATGGTGAGACAGATGACAAACGGCAAGAACAAACCCACGCCAGCGGTGAACAGCTTATAACCTACGAACTGCGATAGATAGAATTCGTAGAACGAAATCGGGCGCATCAAAATGGCATTCACTCGCCCGCTGTCGATCTCGTCCAACATGAGGAACTCATACATCCAGTTGATCGTCACGCGGCCGACAAAGGTCGCCCACAGCGCGTAGGCCAAATAGTACTCGCGCCCATAACCGCCCAATTGATGGGTGCCCATACCACTTAAAATCGCGGCCCATAGCGTGACTTCGATGGCCGAGCTGATCACGGGCTGCAAAACCGCATCAATTAAAAAGTTGATGCGGTATTCAAGTTGGGAGAGGACGGCGAGCCGTGCGGCCGCTAGATTCCTTCTCAAAAAATTTGTGAATGACCTGTTCAAAGTCCGTTTCCTCGCTCTGGATATCCAATTTCAAATGCTGCTCGGCATGGCGGACGAAGCCGTCCACCGTGCCATCGTACACAATCTCTCCACGGCCGATCAGCAGCAAGCGATCGGCAAGACGAGAAATATCGTCCATATAGTGGCTGGTCAGGATGATGGTCGGCTGATGCTCTTTTACATATTCCGCTAAGAAAACGCGGATCGTGTTTTGCGCTAGCACATCCAAACCAATGGTGGGCTCGTCTAAAAACAAAACCTTCGGCCTATGCAAAAGACTGCCGATGATCTCCATCTTCATACGTTCACCGAGCGAAAGTCGACGTAGCTGCGTGTGAAGCTGTGCACTGCAATCGAGTTGTTCGGCCAAATGCAGCCAGTCTTTTTTGGCCTGGATGCGGTCTAAACCATAGATATTGGCCAGAAGATTGAAGCTATCAGCCGCCGGTAAGTCCCACCACAGTTGCGCCTTCTGGCCGAGCAGGATCGAAATCTGCCGTAAAAATTCCGATTTGCGTTCAAACGGTTTATAACCGAGCACCGAAACTTCGCCGCCGGTGGGATAAATCAATCCAGATAAAATCTTCAGCAGTGTGGTTTTCCCTGCCCCATTGGCGCCCACCAAACCCACGATTTGGCCACCTTCAATGGTGAGAGTGGTTGGCTTCAACGCCGGCTTGATCTCATACTGGCGCTTGAAAAAACCCTTCACTGCGTTCCAGGCGCCCTCTTCCCGGCGATAGGATTTGTATTCTCGCGATAAGCCTTTGGTTTCTATGACGACAGACATTCGTTCTTTGTCCCAAAAAGGGAACGACGCGGTCAATATGACAAGGGCAATTCCTGACTATTGACACGTGCTGCAAGACAGCCTACTTCACAGGCCGACAAAAGGAGCTCCTCGTGTACCGATTACTCTCTACTGCCTTCGTCGTTCTCGCACTCTCGGCCCCTGCTTGGGCCCAAACAAATATTGCCGGTAGCCGTGAAAGTGTTTTTCGCGATCCCTCGGCCGCAGACGGCCCTCGGGTTTTAGGCTGGTCCAGAAGCGGTTCTTTGGGCGTCAATATCTCATTGTCGTCGAGCCAAGATGTGGTGGGTCAGACCAATGGCTCCAGCCAAACTTATGGTTCGCAAATCAAAGGCAACCTCAATCATCTGCGCGAAGTCGACGAGTGGAAGAACGAATTGGCCTTGCGCCAATCCACTACCAAGACTCCCAACGTGCCACGCTTCGTAAAGTCGGACGACGAGATGAAGTTGACCAGCATGTATCTGTACTTCCTACCCAGCAATCCCAAGATCGGCCCATATGTGCGCGCCGAAGCGGCAGCTCCGATCTTCAAAGGTGAGGACGTGCGGGCAGATGTGAAAACCTATCGCCTCAAGCATCTGGACGCCTCATCCCCAGACAGCGTGACCAGCGGCACCAGCCTGCGCCTAACCGATGGTTTCAAACCCCTGACCACTAAAGAGGCCGTCGGCTTTTTCTATCGCCCCGTACATAACGAAAAGCTGCATGTGGAAACCCGTCTTGGTTTTGCCGGCCAGCAAATCGCCGCCAATGGTCAGTACGCCGTGAGTGGCGTGAACGCCGCCGGTGAAGTGGAAGTGAAGGAACTTGAGAACGTCAGTCAGGCGGGTCTTGAAGCCGGTCTTTCTGTCAAAGGCAAGGTGGATGAGAAAACCACCTATGAGCTGGGCGCGGATACTCTGACTCCGTTTATCAACAACAAAGCCGCCGGCGATCGCCGCGATGCTTGGCGCCTGACCAACGTGGATGGATTTTTCAAGCTGACCTCGAAAGTCACCGATTGGGCCTCGTTCGGTTACGACTACAAGCTGAAGATCCAACCGCAGCTGGTCGATCGTGCGCAACAGATCCACATGGTTGTCATCAACATCACCTACCCCGTCACACCGGAGAAGTTATGATGAATTACTGGAATGAGTTTAAAGCCTTCGCCCTGAAAGGCAATGTCGTAGACCTTGCCGCCGCCGTGATCCTGGGCGCCGCCGTCAACAAAGTGGTCAACGCGTTGGTGGAAAACATCCTGATGCCGCCACTCGGCTGGCTGATCGGCGGCGTGGACTTCTCCAAACTCTCGATCAACCTGCCGGCCGGCGACCAAGTGGTGCCCATCACCTATGGTGTGTTTGTGCAAGCGGTGGTGAACTTCATCATCGTGGCCTGGGCTCTTTTTATGATCATCAAGGTGCTTAATCGCTTGCACCTGCACAGCGACGCTAAGCCTCCCACTTCGGAAGAGGTGCTGCTGTTGCGCGAAATCCGCGACAGCCTCAAGAAGTAGCGCGTCAATCACACGGAACGTTGACCGTAACTCCTCGGGATTACACAATCCAGTGCCAATCCGGAGGAGTTACACAATGAAGAAAATCGTGGTGAAAAACCCGGTCGTCGAACTCGACGGCGACGAAATGACCCGCATCATCTGGGACTTTATCAAGAAAAAACTGATCCTGCCTTACTTGGAAATCGATCTTAAGTACTACGATCTGGGCATGGAGAACCGCGACAAGACCGAAGACAAAGTGACGGTCGAAGCCGCCGAAGCCATTCGCAAGTACGGCGTCGGTGTTAAATGCGCAACCATCACGCCGGATGAAGAGCGCGTGAAGGAATTCGGCCTTAAGCAGATGTGGAAATCACCGAACGGCACCATTCGCAACATTTTGGATGGCACCGTTTTTCGTGAACCGATCATTTGTGACAATATTCCGCGCCTGGTACCCGGCTGGACGCAACCGATCTGTATCGGCCGCCATGCCTTCGGCGATCAGTATCGCGCCACCGACTTCGTCACCAAAGGCAAAGGTAAGCTGACGATCACTTTCGCCCCCGAAGGAGGCGGTGAAGCGCAGTCCTACGAAGTGTACAACTTCAAAGGCGATGGCGTGGCTTTGGCCATGTACAACACCGACGAGTCGATCCGCGGTTTCGCGCATAGCTGTTTCAATGTAGCCCTGATGAAAAAATGGCCGCTGTATTTGTCGACCAAGAACACCATCCTGAAAAAGTATGATGGTCGCTTCAAAGATATCTTCGCCGAGATCTACGAGAAAGACTACAAAGCCAAATTCACAGCAGCAGGCATCACCTATGAGCATCGTCTGATTGACGATATGGTGGCCTCGGCCTTGAAGTGGAGCGGTGCTTTCGTATGGGCCTGTAAGAACTACGACGGCGATGTGCAGAGCGATACGGTGGCTCAAGGGTTCGGCTCCCTCGGCCTGATGACCTCGACCTTGCTCACTCCCGACGGCAAAGTGATGGAGGCCGAAGCCGCTCACGGCACAGTCACTCGCCACTATCGCCAGCATCAGCAGGGCAAGAAAACCTCAACCAACCCTATCGCTTCTATCTATGCCTGGACACGTGGCCTCGCGTTCCGTGGCAAACTCGATGGCAACACGGATCTTATCCGCTTTGCCGAAACACTTGAGAAAGTGTGCGTAGAGACAGTGGAGAGCGGCAAGATGACTAAGGATTTGGCAATGCTGGCCTTTGGCAACGACGTCAAAGAGGGTCAGTATCTGAACACTGAAGACTTCCTAGATCTGCTTGATCGCAATTTGCGCGAGAAGTGGAAAAACTAACATCGCTTTCAACTGAAGCCGTTCGCATCCGAACGGCTTCAATTCTTAAAATAACTAGTTGATACAGTAGTAGTCGAACTTAACACTGCCCACAGGCAAGGCATTGTTGAATGTCAGCTTATTGCCCGACACGGTGAAACCTGTGATCGCACCGGCGGAACCAGTTACGGTCACATCACCACCATCGACTTTACCATCGCCGTTGGAATCCAGCGGTTGGCACGCCAGGCTTACAGATTTTACGAGATCCGCAGTCACTTCGCCCATGGCACTCAACTGTGAGCCGTAGTCGTCTGAACACACCGTTCCCTTAATACCACCGGTCAGTCCCGACAAACGATGATAGTCGCGGCCATCAGCCTGAACACTCTCGCGATAGCTGCCGCACGGATCGCCTGAGATGATTCGAGTGGCATTCGGATCGGTGTACTGGCTTTCAGGCACCACGATCGAGTGGAAGGCGAAAGCTTTGGTCGGCCAGTAGCTCTTCACCTTGGCGATCACCTGCTCAGGCGTTGTCCCGCTCGAGTCATAGGAGTCAGAAACTACAATCACGGCCAAAGCCGCATCATTGCGGAACAGAGCGACGTTGGGCGCGTTCACGCTGGTGCTGGGGTCACGCGAGCGCTCAAGCGCACGAATGGTCGCCTTGAAGCCGTTCTCATTACCCGAACCATTGGTCGGCATTTTGATCGTTGCGGCAAAGCTGTTTTTCGCCGTCGTCGGATTCATGCTGTAGTCGAGCAGGTACTGCGAAGGATTGTCCTTCAACGGCACCATACGCCCGTCTTTCAAAGCCGCGTTGCTCGCTGTGTCGGTGGTGACAATACCGAGTTGCCATTCCAAGCCGTTCAACTGAGCCATAAAGTTCTGCATACGTGAAGCCATGTTGGCCATTTCGCCGTCCATGGAACCCGAGTTATCCATAACCACCAAGACGTCCACTTTCGGATTCGAGTTGATGGTGATGTTTTCCGTCTTCAACACGGGTGCACTGATGACGATGGTCTTGGTATCGGTAGCCACGTTGCCAGCTTTGTCCGTGGCCGTGATAACCACAGTGTAAGTGCCCGCGGGCAAAGTTTGATTGATCAACACACCCGACTGGCAAGCCAAGGCCGCACCGTTCAGGGTACAGCTCGTGCTTTGCACGCCTGAGCCTCCCGGATCATCCGTGGTAAAACCGAATACCAACGGCTGAGTCGAGAGCAATGAGGCCGGCGGGCTTTGGTAGTAAGCAATAACCGGCGGCTGCAGATCAACTAACCATTTGTAAGTCAGCGGATCAGAAACATTACCCGCTTTGTCCGTGGCGCGGATAGTGAACTGGTGATTGCCATCCGTAAGCCCGGTTACCAAATGATTGGTTAACGTCGAACAAGCGACAAACGAGCCCGCATCCAAACGGCATTCCATCTTGTCGATACCGTTGGCGTCCGTAGCCAAGAACTTAAAGTTGAACTGATCCAAATTCGAAATGGCCGCAGGCGTGTCGGTGAACTGAAGTGTGGGCTTAGCCAGATCGATAGTGAACTTCACTTGCGTGCTCAAAGCGCTGTTTCCAGCCTTGTCGAAACCTTTCACTTGGAACGTGTGGTTGCCGGCAGCCAAACCACTGTAGCTCATACCATCCAACGGGCAATCCACATACGCAGCGCCATTCAGACTGCACTGAGCCTTGTCTACGCCCGATCCCGCGTCAGTAATGGTGTACTTGAATTCGGCGCTCGTCGAGTTGGACAGAGCCGGCGGTGTTTTTACGAAAGTGATAGCTGGCGGTGTGGTGTCCACATACCAGCTGCGCGAAGCGGGCGCCGAGGGATTGTTGACGTCGTCAAAGCCGCGCACTTCGAACTTGTGAATACCGTCTGCCAGACCGCTATAGCTATGCGGGCTGGAGCAAGAGGCATAGACCGAATTGTCGAGACGACATTCGAACTTGGTGATGTCCACTGTACCGTCTTTACCGATGAACTCAAAAGTAGCTGTCTTCACGTTTGAGAAGTCCGGCGGCCCTTTAGTGATCGTTACCGTAGGCGCGGTCACGTCCACAGCAAAGCTATGCGAGATTTCGCTGCTATTGCCCGCCTTATCGGTGGCGCGAATAAACAGCTGGTGAGAACCATCTCCCACGTTCTTAGCCAACGGCGAAGCGCAGGCCGCATAGGACGTGTTGTTTTCCCATGAACACTCAACACTCTTTACGCCCGAACGGTCGTCCGTCACGTTGAACGAATAGTTGGCCATGGTGTTGCTGCTGATGGCAGCAGGAGACGACAAGATCGTGATTACCGGCGGCGTGCGATCGACAATCAGATCATGCACTTTGGGATCAGAAACGTTGCCGGCGCGATCGCTGGCTGAAATTTTCACTAAATAACGACCTTCAGCCAAATTGCCATTTGAGGTCGAAAAGTTACAGTTGCCAACAGGTTGCCCCGGCCACTCACAAAACTGTTTGTCCAAACCCGACAGCGTGTCGGTGGCCACGAAGGCCACGATCGGCACCGCAATATTGGTGGCGGCCGTAGCAGAAGCCAAAAGCACCTCTGGCTTCACGTCATCGTGAATGATGTCGTCATTAATACAGCTAGTCTCCAAACCTTCGCGTGTGTTGCGAAATTTGGCGTAAACGCGGGCCTGAGTATTAAGCTGCCCCAGCGTCCAATTCTGCTGCGGGTTCAGGGGCGACCATTGGCCGCCATTCAAGCAGGAAGGATCATTGGTAACGTAGACTTCGTCAGACTGCTGACTGGTCAGCGAGAGATTCACCAAGTCACTATTGGTGAACTGGTCGTTGTTATTGATCAGCATCTGCGCCGTTTCCATCATATTCTGCAGGCGCGCGCTGGAAGATTGATCGAAGCTCACTTGTCCACAAGCATTGTAGTAACTAGCGACGGTAAAACTCAGGCCCAGCCAGAAAGCGATTAGGCCACGACGACCCAGCTTGATACGACCCTTCATTTACGACCCCTTCGAAAACGTTCGTCTACTGCTTAACTGCAAACCCGAACCGCCCCGGGAAGTGTCTATAGAAGTTTCGGGCGTCAAGTTTTCAGTCACTGTCGACAGACTCGCCAACAATTCTCAGAATGAGATTTATAGGAATCCGCTCACTCTTCCCTCATCGGCAGAAAGTGAGACATATTAAGGAGTAAAGTTAAAGAGTTTCGAGCCTTCTAGCGCTTAAGGACGCTGCCCTGCTTGGCGGCGTTTCGCGGTTTTCAACTCTTCTGAAATCTGCAGTAGAAGAATGTGATCGCTAGCTGCAAAAGCCAACTCACTGGCTCTGGAGAGATGGTTCACGGCCGAGGTCATTTTGTTCCATTGAGTGTAGAGGCGCCCCAGCTGGAAATGCAGGAACGCCTCATACTGAGACGAGGCGCTGAGCGCGCCGGATAAGAGTTCCTCGGCGCCTTCGAAGTCGCGCGCCTCAGTCAACTCATTGAATTCGGAAATTAATCCCGCAAGAGGGAACGCAGCATCCACGCGGTTTTCTCATGCACTTGCATACGAGCATTCAGCAGATCAAGGGTCACGTCGTCGTTGCCCTTTTCGGCGATCGGATGCACGGAGCGCGCGGTGCGGATCACGGCCTCATGGCCTTCCAGCAGCTGCGCAATCATGTCTTTAGCATGCGGAACACCCGTGGCTTCTTTGATCGAAGTCAGCTTCGCGAAATCGCTGTAAGTGCCAGGCGCCACTTCATCCAAAGCGCGAATACGCTCTGCGACTTCATCCACCGCCGCCCACAGCTCGGTGTACTGAGTTTCAAACATAGTGTGAAGCGTGTTGAACATCGGGCCAGTCACATTCCAGTGAAAGTTATGAGTCTTGAGATAGAGCGTGTAGGTGTCAGCCAAGAAACGCGATAGGCCTTTGGCGATCTCTTCGCGTTGCGGTTCCGGGATACCGATATTTACTTTAGGTTCCATTGTGTAACTCCTCTTCCAAACATGGAAAGCTCTATCGCAATGCAAATGCCGGGTCCATTCGATTACGACTATGGGGTAATAGACGCGCTCTTCAGAGCGCGACCCGCGGGGCATCGTTACCCGATACTCCGCGTTAGTTATGTCCCGATTTGCCTTCGTTTGTCGAGGTGATTTGAATGCTGCTGGTGAATGGCAAGTAAACGCCGACCAGCTTGAAACCCCGGCTGGTGGCCACGCTCTGGGCGCTGACCGGGTGAGAGTTGCAGTAATCGCTGCAATAGAGATTGGGATTTACGCGCACTTCCACATGACCGTAACGATGGCCCACGCCACCGACATAAATAAGAACCGCACCCAACGGGGCACTCTTCTCGTTGTACTTCCAGATCATGTTTACAAAGCCGGCCTTTTCCATCAGACCGCGCTTTTGCAGATCGTAGGCGTTGTGCTGCAGGTAACCCGCGTCCACGCCGGCGCGCTCACAGGCGCTGCGCACAGCGGCTGAGCATTTGCCTTTGCTCTGTTTGTAATTGGCGTCATTGAACAATTTGCAGGAATTGGCGGCCTTCGTGCGCTTCACCCGCATGCGGCGACGCTTGAAGCTGGCCAAAGGTCTGCATTTCGAGGCTTCCACCAGGATCTCCTGGCGCAAACGCGTGCAAATGAAGTCTTGGCAGACCTCCACGTCGGCAGCTTCTTCTTCCATCACCGCTTCGATAGGCAATTCTTGGGCATACGCCGGAATGTCTAAGAGAATCGCGGCAACGAGCATCATCAGAATGAAACGCATAGTAGGTAGCTTATCGGAGAAAGCCTGTATCTCAAACTCCAAAAATTCCAAAAAACGTCAATACGGCCAGATTTTCTGGACGATGCGTGTCTCAAACCGGGACGCGACGCCTCTTCCGCTGTGGAAGCCACGCATAACGGGTCGGGGCATGAAGGGCGGTTAATCCGCAAAACCTCCCCCGCCTAAATTGATTTTGTAGATATCGCCGCCGGTTGACCGACGGCCACTGGAACTGTACTTTGCGCCTATGCAATCCTCACAATGGCGCAAGTACATCTCGCAACCGGGAAATATCCGTGTCGTGGCCCTGGAAGTCGGCGCGGTGGCCCATGAACTGTGTTCACAACAAAAAGTAGACGGGCCCGCTCGCCGGGGATTTTGCGAGGCCATCGCCGGTGCTCTGCTGATTGCCTCCGCTCATAAATCCAACGAGTCGATCAATCTGAATGCGCAAAGTGATGCCGGCAGCTATCGCCATGTGATGGTTGACGCTTCCCCTGAAGGCCGCGTGCGCGGACTTTTGCGAGGCCCCGAGGAAGGCGAAAGTGCGGGAGCGGAAGGCTGGGGCCCGGGTGTGCTCTCAGTCCTCTACACCAAAAACTTCGAAGGTAAATCGCCTTACACCGGCATGGTCTCTATCTCCACCGGCCACTTGGATGATGCTATTAATGAATACTATCGTGACAGCGAGCAACTGGTGTCGCGCGTAGGTTTGCATGTGCACTTAGGCGAGACGCTAGAGACTCGCGGCGTTTTGGTACAGGCCCTGGGCGGCGCTACAGCCGAAGAACTGGATGCCATTCGCTCGCTGCCCGTTCAACAATTGCGCGAACTGGCCGCTCTCACTACAACAGATAGTTTCGAAGGACAGTTGTCGAGCGCCTTACAAGGCCGGCGATTTCAAGCCATGGAGACAACCACGCTCACATCCTTCTGCACTTGCAGCCAAGAACGTATCGAACGCGCTCTGCTTTTAACTGGTAAAGAAGACACTCTTGAAGCCCTGGCTGACGATCCGATCATGACCATCACCTGTGACTTTTGCCGAACGGAGTACAAGTTGTCAGCCGAGCGGGTGCGTGGTTTGTTTAAACCGGATCCTTCCCGCTTGCAGTGACGGCCGGTTCCGGTTCGTTTTGCAGAGCCGGAATAATTTTAAAGGCGACACTGGCAATCACCGGTCCTAAAAAAAGACCCGGCATGCCGAACAGAATCAAAGCTCCGATAATCGCCAACAGGCTGACCACCGGATGCATGTCCTCGTCACCCGAAGCGATCAGATAGGGACGCGCCAAATTGTCCATCGTGCCGGCGATCACCGCCACCACCACAAAACCAACGGCTGTTCCGTATTGCCCCATCAATAGATCACCCACTGCCAATGCCAGAGCCACCGGGCCTGCACCGATCACCGGAATGAACGAACAGAAGAACGTCACCACCCACACCACGGTGAAATCACCGCTCCCTAAAATCAGCGCACCAATGCTGACTATGGTGGCTTGCATGGCGGCGATCACCACGGAGCTCACAACGGTGTTGAAGCTGCTCTTTTGCAGGATCTCGATAAAACGCTTGCTCTCCACCGGACTTAAAACCTTCTGCCGCTGAAAGACGCGCTTGAGCGGGCCGGCCTCGGCCAAGAAAAAGTAAAGGGCCGCGCAAAACACAAAAAGAGAAAGCAGGATGCTCGGCACCTTATAAACAAAGGCCGTTAAGAACGTCAGAATCGTGTTGGCCGCCTGTCCCAAACTCTCACTGCCAAGGCTGGAAAGATCCGGGCTCTCACTGAAACCGAAACGGGTCATCAGATTGTTGGCCAACTCAATCAACTTGTCTTTAAGACCCAATATTTTTTGATAAAACGTCGTGTTCTGAAATCCGGTTTTAGAAATCTCAACCACATAGGCGTAGAGCTTGTAACAAACCACCGTGATCGGTATCGCCAGCGCCACAAACATAGCCGTCAGGATGACGGCCACAGAGGTACGCCACTTCATATGGCGTTTTTGCAGCAGACGCCCGAGAGTGGGCTCCATCGCAAAGGCGAAAATCGCGGCCAATAAAACCTCTGCGTAAAACGGTAAGAACAACACCGCAAAGGCCAGCCAAAAAGAGGTTATCACTATAATTTTGAAAACATGACGGCGATCCCAAGTACCCATCACATGGTTGTAGGTCAAATTGCTGCACAACGCAATCGACTATGTCGACGACTCTTGATCCTGTCCGGGCGCGCTCTATAATCGCGGGCCTAACTCGGGAGTACCTATGAAAAGTTTAGTTTTGCTGATGACCACTCTCCTCGGAATCAGTGCTCAAGCAGAGATTCGCAAAGAGACCATCGAATACAAAGACGGCGATACCGTGCTCGAAGGCTATCTGGCCTATGATTCCAAACGAGCGGCCAAGCGCCCGGGCGTGGTGGTGGTGCACGCTTGGAAAGGTATTGGTCCCTTCGTCAAGCAACGCACGGAGGAATTGGCTAAGCTCGGTTACACTGCCTTCGCCGCTGACATTTACGGAAAAGACATGCGGCCCAAGGACTCCAAAGAGGCCGGAGCCATGTCTTCCGCTTATAAAAATGATCGGGCTAAAATGCGCCGTCGGGTCAATCTGGCTCTGGAGGAGTTGCGCAAACATAAAACTGTAAACGGCGCGAAGACGGCGGCCATCGGCTACTGTTTTGGTGGCACAGCGGTATTGGAGCTGGCCCGCTCGGGCGCGGATACGCTAGGTGTGGTGAGCTTCCATGGCGGACTGGACACGCCGAGTCCGGCGGATGCGAAGAATATCAAAGCCAAAGTGCTGGTCCTGCATGGCGCCGATGACAAGCATGTCCCACTAGAACAAGTGACGGCCTTTGAAAACGAAATGCGCGCCGCTGGCGTCGATTGGGAATTAGTGAAGTATTCAAAAGCGGTGCATGCGTTCACTGAGCCTGAGGCCGGTAACGACCCATCTAAGGGTGTGGCCTACAATGCCGAGGCCGATGCCCGGTCATGGATCGCCATGCAGAACTTCTTCCGCGAAATTTTTCGTTAAGAGTTGACAGTTCTCGCGCCTCCACGCCATCTAACGGCGTGGAGTTTCGCGACAGAATTATCGTAAAAAAATTCGGTGGCACCAGTGTAGGCTCGATCGAGAGAATCGAACACGTGGCGGCCCTTGTCGCGCGCGAACGTGCGCAGGGCCGATTGCCCGTAGTGGTGGCCTCGGCCATGTCGGGAGAGACCAATCGCCTGGTGGCCTTGGGCAATCAGATCGACCCCTCCTATCGCGGCCCCGCTTACGATATGCTGGTGGCCAGCGGTGAACAGGTGTCGATCGCGCTGATTGTGATCGCCCTGGCAAAACTCGGAGTGCCGGCCAAGCCTCTCTTGGCCTATCAACTGGGTATTGAAACCGACAGCGTGTATTCAAAAGCCCGCATCAAAAGCATCCGCACCAAAGAGCTCGAAGCCACCCTAGTGGCTGGTGTAGTGCCGGTGATCGCGGGTTTCCAAGGCGTGGATGAAGAGTACAATATCACGACGCTTGGGCGCGGCGGTTCAGACACTTCGGCAGTCGCGGTCGCCGCCGCTCTACAACTGGGCGCTTGCGAGATCTACACCGATGTTCCGGCCGTGTTCTCGGCCGATCCGCGCTTAGTTCCAAAGGCGCGAGAGATTCCACGCCTGTCGTTTGAAGAGATGATGGAGATGGCGTCTTTAGGCTCCAAAGTGCTGCACGTGCGCAGCGTGGAGATTGGCGCTAAACACGGTGTACGCATTCATGTGCGCCACACCTTTCAAGATAGAGAAGGCACGTGGATCGTGCCCGAGGGAGAAATCATGGAAAATCCTGTAGTCAGCGCCGTCACCCATGACGCCGCTACCGTAGTCTTCAAGCTCGCGCCAATTCCCGGTGAAACGGCCTTTATCGCCAAGCTATTCTCGGTGCTGTCTGAGAAAGGTGTCAGCGTCGATATCATCTCGCAGAGCCAGCTTGAGCGCGGCTATCGCTTGGCATTTTCTGTGACCGCCGAAGATGAGCCATTGGTTAAAAACGTACTCGCCGCTTTCTTACCATCAGAAGTGAAGGTGGAGACATTGAATGATGTAGCCAAGATCTCCACGGTCGGCGTAGGTATGCGCAATCACCCCGGTGTGGCCGCACGCTTCTTTAGCGTTCTGGCGGACAAAGGGATTCAAGTGCAATTAGTAACCACCTCGGAAATCAAAATCAGCGCAATCATTGATCGGGATCGGCTCGACGATGCCGCCCGGGCCCTGCACAGCGAATTTTCTTTGGATATCTAAAACCCTAGCTGGCACCGAGCTGAGCCGCATGCTTTTGCAAAGTCGAGAAGAGCAGGCGTGAATCAATGGGCTTGGTCAAATAGTCCGAACAGCCTGCCTCTAAACAACGGGCCCTGTCTTCCTTCATTGCATGCGCGGTGAGCGCGATGATTGGCTTCTTATAGCCCTTCTGCCGCAATTCACGGGTGGCCGCATAGCCATCCTTCACCGGCATCTGCATATCCATCAAAATAAAATCGTATTTTCCCGGCAGGGCCATTTCAACAGCCTCTTGTCCATTGTTGGCAAAGTCGCTTAAGACGCCCACGCGGGTCAGCAGAAGTTTGACCAAGAGCTGATTGTCTTCGGAATCTTCAACCACCAGCACGCGACGTCCCCGCAAACAGCTGTTGTCTTGCGGACCAGAGAATCTGCCTTCAACCTGCTCGGGAACGGCGGTGAACATGCCTTGCGGACGCACCCATGCGCGAAAGGTTGATCCTTTACCTATCTGAGTGGAGCGCAGTTCAACACCACCTCCCAACGCCGCGGCCAAACGTTTGGCCAACATCAAGCCCAGACCCGTACCCTCAGAATTCGCCGCGTTTTCCGCCGCCGTCCGTGTAAATGGCGCAAACAGTTTGGCGCGGTCTTCTTCGTCGATGCCGCGTCCGGTATCGCTGATTTCAAATGCCAGGTGATTGCCATCCTGCCAATAGGTCAATGTCACAATTCCGTTGCGCGTGTACTTCAGCGAGTTATTCAACAGATTAACCAGAATCTGGCGCAACCGCGTGCGATCTGTGATCACCTCACTCGGTGGCGCGCCAACGGCCATGAACCGCAATGAGTTTTCGGCCTTGCGCGCTTGTACGGAAAGCATGTTTTGCAGTTCATTAACAAACTCTGGCAAAGAAAATCGCGTGCACTCAATTTCGAGATGATCTGCTTCCACTTTTGATAAATCCAAGATGTCGTTAATAATGCGAATCAAATTTCCACCGGTACGCTCAATCGTATCGATGTAGCGCAACTGCTCTTCACGCGACAGGCGATCATCACGCAGGACTTCCGTAAGACCAAGGATCACGCTCAACGGAGTGCGGATTTCGTGGCTCATATTGGCCAGAAACTGGCTTTTGTACTGACTCGCCGACTCGGCCTGCTGCCTTAATCCCTGATTGGTCTTAAGATCGACGCTCATCTTATTGATGGCCATGGCAAGCTTGCCCAGCTCATCATTCGAACGCACCGGTGCCTTCTGATCAAAATTGCCCCGGCCCACTTCCTGTGCAGCGTCCATCAGTTCGTGCAGCGAGCGATTCAAGCTCCTGCTGAAAGAGATGGTTAAAAACAAACCCGTGCTTTCCACGGTCAGCACCGCGATGACCAATATGACCATCAACAGATTCTCGAGCCAACGCGAGCCTTCGCCCAACACTTGCGAGAACTCGACCTCAAGGCGCTCGAGCCGTTCATTGACCGCATCGATTTTCACCAAGCGCCGTTCCACCTCGGCTCGGCTAGCGCCAGCCAGCATGGCCGTACGCAGATCGTTGCCCGCCGCCACCAGGTCATCAATCCCCGCATCAGCCGCACGCCAAACGACAAGAGCCTGTGAGATATAAGGCGCCCAGTAAAAGCGACGAATCAAATTCACCAGACCCGGCACGTCCTCACGCGACACCTGCCCACGTGCGAAACCTTCTTCCACCTTGTGATAGTCATAGTCGGGCTTTTCTAGCTCGATACGCGCGGCTCGATCTCCAGCCGGAATTTCCAAGCTGCGTTTAAACTCTTCGAAGAATTTCTCGTCGCCGGTGAAGGCGTAACGGTGCAAAGAATAGGCGGCGTTTTTCTGCCCTTTGGACCACAATCCCTCACCGTGCACGAAGGTGCGAACGGCCGAGAGAACGTCCATGGCAAAAAGCAAAGTGAAGAGTTCGGTGGCAATCAACACGGCCAAAACGCCGACAACTGCATATAGCTTCTTAGAGACGGACAGGTCTTTCCACCAACGAACCATTAGTCGTATTTAATGGGGGGCCGCGCCGAAAGCAAGCGTTGGCAGGAAACCTATTCCCAAAAACAGATGTGCATATGTTTCGGCTTATATAGATTTGCTTTAAGGCCTTCGAGCACAAAGCCACATGCTACTAAAGAGGAAATTCCTTTATGGCAGAGTAGGTAAAAATTCGCGGCGTTCTCGATCAGATAGCGCAAACCCAACCCGGCACCATTTTGGCCTTCCCGCGTGCGAATGCTGTCCTGACTGAAGTTATGGCGTAAATGCTCCATAAGATTCGGTTGCGAAAAGGAACCGAAAGAGTCCATGCAACCCACGATCATACGGCGTTCGGAGACAGTCGCGAACAAGGTCGCGGATTTCGCCGCGGAGATTTCAGCCTCCGCATCGCGCGGCAACTTTTGAAACGGGCGCAATCCCCCCGGACGAATAGGAGCGTTGAAGAACGCGTTGGTCAGCATTTCATCGGCCGCTTGCAAAGACAGGTCGTGAATGGCGAACGTTTGCGGATTCTGTTGTAAAAAAGCGCTGAGCCAGTCGAGTAACAGGCTTTTTTGTGAGCTTTTGTGAAACTTCATCGCCAGATTCTTGTCGGGATCTTTCAACATATCCGGCTGAAAATCGCTTAAGAAAAAAGGCACCGGATTTTTCTGAAAAGCATCAGGTCGAGTGGTCATCAGGCTGGCGGCCAAAAGCTCCTGCGGAAAATCTTCGCGATCCTGCTGCACGATATGTTGAAAGCCCGACTCGAGTAAGGCCACATTCTCGCGTAGTGAGGCCTTTTGAGCCACCACCACGACAAAGGGTGCCAGCACTTTGCCCAACATCGCTCGGTCTTCCGGATAACGCAAAACCGCGATCTTATTTAGGTAAGGTTCCAAAACCGCATGGCGGTCAGCGGGCCACAACTCTTTATAGGCTTCAAATACGGATTTCATCGCGCCTTTAGGAAGCCCAAATAGGTGCTCTCGATGACGTCGACTTCCATGACGTTACCTGCCGAATCCTGTTGCTCTGGAATTTTCATTTTAAGATTCATGCCGTAGTGGATTCCGCGCTCCATCAAAACATCCCGCCGCTCACGGGTTCGTTCCGAGTAAAACGGCAGCACAAAAGAATTCACCACAAAGTGCTCAGGCAAAAAGCCCTTCACTAGTTTGAAGTTTTTAACGAACAGCACCGGGCAATCCTCTAAAACCACCTCGATCGGCGAACGAAACCTTTGAATCCAACCGATCCACAGGCGCGTGCCCTGCGAGTTCAGCGAGGTGACTCCACCTAGGCGAATCACAACCTTGCCGGCCGGGCGCGAATCGGGGAGCTTGGCATGTTCGTCAAGTGAGCCCGACAGGGAATACTCAATAGTTTCGCCGTCCTCTAGGACTTCGAATTCAAAGGGCTCGCGGCGGATCATACCCAATCATACCGAAGTCTCGTCTCGCTACGAAGCAAATCCCTCTCTAGAGCATTCAATCTGGAGCGCCATTTTGAGAAACAAGGATTTCTGTTCAAGAGCCATTAAATTCTTGCGAAAATAAGGAAAAGGACGTTGTTGAGACAGTGAAACCTGCCATCGTTTATAGTACCGAGGAACTGCGCGAACTTTTGCTTTCGCATTCTCCGGCGGTGATCAATATATTGCGCCCTATACCTGGGCCAAGCCAGCAACCCGATGGCCGAGCCGCCCTTGTTTCTGAGCTTTCCGACAAAGAGAATTTAGAAATCCTGCGCGATAGGCCCACGGTCACATGTGTTCTACCCATCCGCCCGGCGACTCTAAAAGAAGACATAAAAGACCGCGCCACAACTTTAAACAAAGTCTTAGTGTCGCCCAACTCTTCAGTCATCCTGGCCAGCCATGACGACAAGACCGCCACCGCGCACTACTCTCTTTTGCAGAGTGTGGAGCGTTGGCAGGTGATCAATGAGTTCGGCGAATACGCCGCCGGCATGGGTTGCTTCGGCGACTTTAAAGAGATTTGTATGACGGTGGCCTCTGAACTTTTGACCAATGCCTTTTACAATGCGCCTCGCGATGCCGCAGGCAACCCGCGCGAAACCGATCGGCGCACGCCGGTCACTTTAGAAAAACCCGTTGAAGCCTCTTTTGGCCAAGACGAAAAGTACGCCTGGATCAAGGTGCGTGATCCGTTCGGCACGTTCAACCGCGATCCTTTGCTCAAATCCTTGTATAAATCAGCATCGGTGGAAGAGCTCACCGTCAACATGGGTGCGGGGGGCGCCGGCATCGGCTTGTACATGGTGTTCCGTTGGGCCGCGCAGCTGATGTTTATTTTCAATCCGGGTGAAGAGACCACGGTGTTGATTAAACTTTTGAAAACCCGCCGCTATAAGATTTTTGAATCGCAGCGGGCTATTCTGGAAATCATAAACGTTAGATAACTACTCGCCTTTGATCTCGCCGCAAGCCCAACGCCCGCCTGCATTACCCGACGGTTGCGATTTATAGTCATCGGCTTTGTCGTGAATAACTAGCGCCGTACCACCCGCTTTGTGCAAAGAGTTGGCCCCTTTGCCCAACGTCACCTGTGTATTGATGATCTCTTGACGTAATTTTCCGTCGGCCGGCACCATCAAGTTCGGCATATCACCGGCATGCGGGCCTTGAGCCGCATCAAAACCGTGGGGATTTTTTGCCGGCGCAAAGTGCCCCCCGGCAGAATCAAAGGTCGGAGCCTGGCAAGAACCGGTTTCGTGAAAATGAAAAGCATGTTCGCCGGCGGGAACGTTCTTCAAATCCAGATCGATTTTGACACCGTTGGTGAGGGCAGTGAGTTTCGCCGTTCCGATGGACTCATTCTTGGCGTTCTTTAACACCACGGTGGTGGCCGCATTTGCCACGTGGGCAATAAAGGTCAAAGCCGTCACCGATAAAATAAAACGTAGTGAACGCATAGATTCCTCCTGGCTATGGATTTTTGCAATTCGTGTACCCCAGGAGACTACGCGTGCACAGCCGTTTCGGGCAAAGTTTTTTCGTATTCGACCACGTGATTGGCTTTGCGTTCGCCCATCCAGGTGTAGGAGCGGCCGTTGGCCTTGAATCCGACCCGGCTCCAAAATCCGCTAACATCGTTGTCATCGGAAACACCTAACCGGATGCGCCTACAGGCGTGACGAGTCTGCAAATAGCGCTCAACAAGCTCATAGGCCTCGCGTCCCCAACCCCGGCCGCAACAGTCCTCGCGCAAAAGCAGAAGACCTAGGTACACTATTCCACGCTCCGGATGATGCACATGCAACTCACAAAGCCCCACCGGTCGTCCCTCTTTACGCAGAAGCAAAAACTCGCTGCCATACTCAGGAATCGTTTGTTTAGGACGATTCGCAAAGGTGTCTTGCACGGTCTTTAACGTGGGCGTGGTTCCATCGACGTGTTGGAAGTAGGAAGGCGAGCTTTCGAAGATCGAAAGTATCACATCGGATTGAGCTAAAGTGACTGGCTCAAGTTCCATCCCATTTTTGTACTTGAGGGCCACAGCGAAGTCCATCACTCTATAAGAGTGACGTGGAGGAGAGGGGCTCTGTTTATTTCTGCCGTTTTGGCTTTAGCGTTGATTCGTCAGCGCGCGCCGGACTTTTTACCTGACGGTGGCCTCGGGCAAGAACCCCTCATCGAACGCGCGCCGCAAAGTGCGAAAGTCGAAAAAAAGGCAAAGCCCATGCCTCCACCGCCGCCCGCATCTTATTTCCAACTTTTGCAAGACGATCGTTTTTGCGAAGTGATCGAAATGGATGTCGCCGATCACCGCGAAGATTTCATTCGCAGCCTGCACCTTGATGAACCCGGGCCTGTACAAGAACTCGTTGGCCCACACAGTCCCTTCTTCACCGATCCCAGCGAGCAAACTTATAGCGCCGCCAACGCGCGCTTCATGCAAGCCATGGTTCTCTCAGGCCAATTGGAAGGCAGCACCGTCAAGAAGCTTGTCTTCCCCCTGTATGAAGAGGCGCGGCGCTTACTTCTGGATCTAGAGACCGAAGATCCGCAAAATGCCGCCTACACCTATTTCCGTTTGGAGGTCGAAAAGGCTCTGGGCCGCTCGACGGAAGAGTTAGCTCAGATCGCCGAACGCATATTGACCGCAGATCGTTTTGAATCGCATAGCCTCGACGTGCGCAAGGCCGTGCGCGCACGCATGACCGCAAACGCCAGCAAGTACATCGCCGGTGTGAACTACGTTTCCACTCTACCCGTGCTTGCCTATGGAGCCAATGTGCTGGTGCGTATGCTGGATGTTTATGTGCCCGGCCTCAATGAGCATTTGGCAGAACTAATGACGGCGCAGGGGACCAGGGCCAACACTCATAGCTTTGCCGATGGTTACGACGTTCTCGAATACCTAGGCGGTCGTAGCTTGGCGCCATGGCTCGAGCTGCCAAATCATATCGAGATCGACAAACGCGCCGGTTGGAATTCACAAGATTTCTCTAAAGTGTTGACCGCTCTCGAGGATGAGCATGGCCATAAACGCAAGTGTGACGAGTGGGCGCGCAACCAAGTGTACGCAGCCATGCGCGAGATCGACTGAGCTATTTTCTGATCTGCTCGACGAATTTTCCAATCAACGTATTTAGCCGCTCATGTGCACCGCTGTCTTTAAGCGCACCATCGGCAGCAAAGGCTTCGTGCGCCCGTGGCAGGCCGGACATCGTGGGATAAACGATCGCGTTGAGCGCCTCAAATGGCACTCGCGTATGCCACAGCCCACGTACAGCGCCCAAGGCGCCTGGCGAGGCACCCAATAACAAAATCCATTTGCCCGGCCACGGATCTTCACCCGGCACACGCGACATCCAGTCGATGGTGTTTTTAAGAGCCGCGGCCATGGCGCCGTTGTTTTCGGGCGAAGAGATCACCACCGCATCACAATCTTTGACCTTGGCAGCTAGTTGGCGCGCCGCCTGAGGGAACTCTTTGCTTTCGATATCACCGTTGTAAACCGGCAGTGGATAGTCCAACAGATCGAGGTATTCGGACTCAACGCCAGCAAAAGTCTGCAAGATTTTGTGTGCGACACGCACATATTTCTTGTTGTATGAGCCCTGACGTAAAGAGCCTGCAAAGCAAAGTACCTTCATCGTGGGCATCCTATACGAAGCCTCCTTAGGAGCGCAACCGACTCAGCAGTTCAAGCGTGGTGCGTTCGGCGCGGGGCGAAACAGGTCCGGCGCTCGCCCCAATCCTGGACACGGCGGGATTGCTCCGTTAGAAGAAGAGTTCATGAGTCAAAAAGCTTTGTGGCGTTTGGTGGCCGGATTTCGCCGCTTCCGGGAAAAATACTTCGAGGTGGAAAACTCCACCTACTCACGTCTATCGAATGGCCAATCGCCAAAAACATTGATCATCGGGTGCAGCGATTCGCGCGTCGATCCAGCCATCATCACCTCCTCTGGCCCTGGCGAACTG
Organism: Bdellovibrionales bacterium; assembly: GCA_019637855.1. Classification (GTDB taxonomy): domain Bacteria; phylum Bdellovibrionota; class Bdellovibrionia; order Bdellovibrionales; family UBA1609; genus JALHOQ01. The sequence continues at coordinate 9,559 of JAHBUX010000002.1, read as the reverse complement.
TTCGTGGTGCGCAACGTGGCCAACTTGGTTCCGCCTTTTGAGACCGGTGGCGGCCATCACGGGGTCAGTGCCGCCATCGAATTCGCGGTGGTCAACCTGAAGGTCGAAAACATCATCGTGCTGGGTCACCGTCAGTGCGGTGGCATTCGCGCTCTGGTCTCGGGTCTCCACGGCGAGAGCGATAGCTTCGTCGATCGTTGGGTAGCCATTGCCCGCCCCGCTCATTTCCGCGCTTTGGCCGCTCATCCCGAGGCCGATATGGAAAGCCTGTGCATGCATTGTGAGCGCGAAGCCATCAAGATTTCACTGGAAAATCTGCGTACTTTCCCCTTTGTGCGCAAAGCCGAACAAGAGCGTGGAATGCAGGTGATCGGCGCCTACTTCGATATCGAATCCGGTCACTTGTTGGGATTGAACGACGCCACCGGTGTGTTTGAAACTCTCGACGTTTAGAAACGGCGCCCGAAAAAGAACTGCAGGCTAACAAGGGTTGACGTCACCTGCGTGTCCTGGACGCGGGCCCATACCGAATCCACCAACAATTTAGCCCCGCCGACATACTCAGGATAATTCCAACCGGTGGACGCGTTGACATTGAGTTTGGCAGCCAAACTGTACACCGCCGAATTGTCACCGTCTTCGCGTTGCAGGCGCTGCGATTGAAAGCCTGGGCCGTAAGCCACTTGTCCATTCAAAAAGTATCGGCGTTTCACATAAGTGTAACCGTAACCGAAACCGGCACCGAGAGTGTCAAAGCGACTCGACGCTAGATTCGGAGGCACACGGAAAGAACTCGTGTCACTGCCAGGCACGAACTTTCCGCCTAAAAACATCTCGAGATGATTGTAAAACGGGGCCACTAGCCAGCTGCCGCCGCTCTGACTCTGAATTTCGGTCTGATCGAAAGCGGCCTTCAAACTGTAGCGCTCGGGCCGCAAAATCAGATAGGCATTCAAACCATAGTTCAGAACCTGTGCATCCGGCAACTGAGCATAGCGGGCCGGCTTGTTCACGCTCACCTCTGTCCAGGGACTGGCCACATAGAAACTTTTGTAGCGCTGATAGTAAAGATCGAACGCGAACTGGCGCCAATAGCTGTTGATGATCAGGCTTTGTGCCTTGGAGTCGCCGCGCCGAGTGCGCTCATTGTCTGGAATCGGCAGCGAGAACGTGAGGGTCGCGCCCACATCACGATAGATCACGCGCGGTCCCAAACGAGGAGCGAAATTCGGCAGGTAGGCTACTCCCTTGACCGCTGGCGCCCCTAAATAAAAACTATAGAATGGAAATTCTAAAACAGCTTGCGCCAGCCACGGCGACTTCAACTCTTCGAATGGCAGATTTTCTTCCTGAGCCTGGGCCTGACTCAAACTGAGTAGACAGAGGACAAGAACGGCTAAAGTTTTCCCCACACCATAATTTGCAACCTTTGTGGACCGTCGCCAATGAGTTTAATGACCGGCAGACGGATTTCTCCACCCGGGAAAATACTGGCGCCGAACGAGCGACAGCCGCGGGTGAGGTCTTCAAAGTAAGTCGGGACACCATCGATCAGCACTTGCACCGCATAGAGGTTGTACGCCAGGCTCACTCCATCGAAGTCCGGATCGAACGCCACCTTCATTTGCAGAAAGTGAGGGTCCGTGCTGGGTACAGCAAGCAAGCGCGCGTGAGTGCTAAAGCGCCCATTCGGTCTCTCCGCCAGCAGTGGGTAAATCAGCGTACGCGGATGCTCGGCGCTCACCGTTTCCAATACTTGCAACGACGTGAACTCCGGCAAGCAGGACGTTTGTCCATACGCGGGCCAGGCAAACGGAGACAGCATGACAAGAACGAGCGCTAGGATCATCGTCTAGTGTTTCGGGACTTTCCTCCTAAGACTTTAGTTTGGGGATAAGATCTTGGACCTTGGCCCAGCGAGACCGATCCCGACCTTTCCGAAAAGCCTAGAGGATGGGCGCAGTTCCGAGGGTTAAATTCTATTTGGTTCATATGGAGACCGGTCAACGCTATCCGGTGTCCACGGAGGAAGTGGTGATAGGCCGCACTTCTGGTGATTTGCTTTTCCCCAACGACAGTAAACTTTCCAACCAACACTGCCGCATCGTTATGACTCCACAGGGTTTGGCCATCCACGATATGAATTCAGCCAACGGTACGACCGTGGATGGTCAGCGCCTTACGCCTGAAACCGTTTTCACTTTTAAAGCTGGCCATACCCTCGAAATCGGCGCACAGACTTTTAAGCTGCAAGAGGCCGGGCACGCACGCAAGTTGCGACGGCGCAACAAAAAGTCAGCGCCACCGCCCTCCGGATTTATGCAAGCACTGCCGTGGATTTTAGGCATCCTTACCATCTTCTTTGGCACTCGCTTCGCCAATCAGGTGGCCGAGATGCGTGAGAAACGCGCAAGCCTGCAAGCTAAAACGCCGGCGCCAACGCAAGTCGAATCTCCAATGGATATTGTGGACAAAGAAGTGCGCGCGGTTTTTGATCGCTATCGCCAGATCGGCAGTGACCATCAGAGCGGAAAACTGCCGGAGAAACAGCTTGCCCGCCTACTACGTCAAGAGCTCTTGCCCACTCTCGGCCGTGTGCAAACACGCTTGGGCGCTGTGCGTGGCCAAACAGAATTTGAAAGAAGAAAATTGGACAATACCCGCCAGCTTATCACCGCTCTCATCGGCCAAGTGACCGCCATGGCGGACGTCGCAGAGAAGAAAGATCCCAAATCCAACGCTCGCCTGCAGAAGTTCAGCGAACAGCTGCAGGTCTTAAATGAGCAGGCTCAAACCTTCAAACGTAAGCCTGCTCAGTCCAATTAATTGGCGTCCAAAAACTCCACGTGCTGATTCGGAACCAACTCATACACACGCCCATCGAACGGTGTGTTCAATGGCGTCGCGGTCGCACCGTTCAGACGGAACAAACGCCCGTCTTTGCGCAGAGCAATCACATCGGCACCGACTTTAAGAACACGCCTGTAAGGCTGATCAAAAGCCAGCAGTGAGGCGCGCACGAAAGGCCGGCGCTGGCTGCAGCCGATATCATAGATACGCCCGCTCTCACTCATCAACTGCACTGTGTACGCGGCCCGATCGTAACCGGTCGGATAGATAAAACCGACGGGCTCTTCACTCAATGCCAGTTCAGTGGGAGTTTTATTTTGCGGATCACAGAGGAAACGAACGCTCCCCTTCATCAGCTGGGCATTCCACTGGGCGCTAGAGTGCATTTCCATAAACTCCGTGCGTTCCGCTACCGTCGACTTGTTGTAGCCGATAACCAAATCGCCGGCCTGCTGTTCGGTCTCACCTTCGTTACGAGAGAACACATAACCGGCGGTTTGCGTTTTATCGTCGGGAAATTGGACCATATACGGGCCTCGCATATTGATGCGCCCTAACCCCGGCAGACTGCCTAGCTCTTTTGTCTGCACGGTGTCCGCATTCAAGCTCAGCGAGTGAAACTGACGATCTTTGCTCAGGACTAAGAATTGCGCCGTACGATCTATGCGCACAGGTTCTTCAAATGTCTCCTCAGCATGAATGATCGCCGCTGACCGCGCATAGGCACGCAACGCGGGGTGCAGTCCGCCTGCATACTTGGAGATCTGTGCGTACGTCTCAACCGTCACTGCATAGGAGCCACCGTCCGATATACGTGTGTCACAGGCGCCGCGCAGGCCCTCACGTGCTCCATGCGAGCAGGTCACATGCGGATAACCATCCAAGTGACGAGCCTCGTGCATAAACACACTGGCACGATCCAAAGCGGTGAAGCTGGGAGTCAGAGCCAACGGGCAAACATACATGCTGGTACTAAAGAACGAAACGTAAGCCACCACTCCGGGAGGACAGTCTTGATCGATTTGGAAATCACTAATCCGACCCACCAAGTAACCATACCAATCGTTTTTGAACCGCCCCGAGAACAGCTCATCGCGACTCACTGGCTGGGTCGAACCAAAGTCCGTTTTACGCATGAACATAATGCCGGCTAAGAGATGGGCCGTCGGCGTGTCGTCAAAACAGAACTCGCCTTTTTTTGCCAACCCTTCAAACTGTGTGAAGTGTCGAGCGATCTCGCGCATTTCGGCAGCCGCGATACAATTGTCTGCGGCGTACACGGATGCAGCCATCGTCATTAGAACAAATGAACAGATCCACCCTGTGAACCTCATTTCCCCTCCCCTATTTTTCCCCGGGGAAATCGGAACACGCGCCATTCGAAAGGGCTACGAGAATTTTCTTAAGAATTCTGTCATTCGCTTATTTGTGAGAGCTGGCTCTCTGCATAGCTCTTTATATAAGGATCCTGTATCTCTGAAATCGTCTTCGCTAATGCGGCTCGCGCTTTGTCATCGCCCCGCGCTCGACTGGACAGGCCATCAAGAGCCATAATGCGCAGGGTTTTATCGCGCATCGATTCCATCTCTGCCAACGAATGGGCCTCGCCGCCGACAGCGACTGGTGAGGTGATGAGCTCTTTCAACTCTTCTGTTCCCGCCGCGCCTGTTTGCACGAGCAAATAGGCGGCGAGGATTTTTTCCCCAGCTGGAGCTTTTGCATCTTGCGCCGTTTTGAGCAGAGCGCGTCGTTGCGGAGCATTCATCTTCGTGGCGATCGTAGTCATCTCGCGCTCCTTGCGCGTAGAATCCGAATGCGGAAGGTCCATTTGTCGAGCTTCCTCCGTAAGCCAAGCCTGGAAGGCCTGACCGGCGGGCGGAGCTTTACTGAGTTCAGGGTCAGCTTCTTGGCGCGGGGCGGTTTCAGAGTGTGGTGGCAAACCAATCACCGCCGCGCGCGATTCGGAATTCGGTTCACTATATATATTCGTAGATGGCCGCATCTGGCGAGCCACCAAAATTGCGGCCGCGACAAGGACAACGATAGCCAACAAAATTTTTACGCTTTTCATGATTCCCCCGAACCCCGCGCGTATCATCCAATGACGTTAGTAATGACGTCAAGAGCACGCGTGGCCACGGCCCGTTATGTCGCCGGACACCTTCGGGATTCCTTGCCGTGGCTACTTTCCTCTTACAGCCATTTTCGACCTTAGGTTTTTTGCCTGGGCCTCTTAAATTGTAAACTAGACCTGGTATGGGGCATGCATGCCCCATGTTCATGAATTTTTTCTTACCATCCAGAATCAAGAACGAACACGGTGAAACGCGAATGGTGGGATTCGAGATGGAGTTTGGCGGACTCGATTTGGAAGAGACTGCGCAGATTCTTATTGATCTCTTCGGCGGCAGTGTCATTCGTGTAAATCCCTACATTTACAAAGTTCCCACTCATCTTGGCGAGTTCCAGCTCGAAGCGGATTCGAACTTTCTAAAAGAACGTAAGTTCGAAAGATACTTCAAAGCACTCGGTCTGGATCCCACGGATTCGGTTTTAGCCGGAGGAGTCGAAGAGGCTTTGGCTTCCTTAGCCGGAACTTTGATTCCCTTTGAAGTGGTGATGCCGCCGATGCCGATCAATCGACTCGAACCTGTCGATCAAGTGCGGGCGGCGCTGCAGGCACATTCGGCCAAAGGATCACGCACGGCTCTGTTCATGGCGCTCGGCATGCAATTTAACCCCGAAGTTCCCGACAAGGAGCCGGAAACCTTGCTGAGTTATCTGCGCGCTTTCTTCTTACTTTACGATTGGTTGTTCGTAGAGTCCGACGTCACTCTCACCCGCCGGGTCGCTCCGTACATTCATCGCTTTCCCAACGAATACGTCGACATGGTTTTGAATCCTTCCTACCGTCCCGACTTGGATGAGCTCATGACCGACTATCTGACAATGAATCCGACACGCAATCGTCCTCTCGATATGTTGCCGTTGTTTGCTCACATCAATCCACATAAAGTTTTTTCCTACGCGGTGGAACGTGACCTGGTAAAGAGCCGTCCCACTTTTCACTATCGTCTGCCCAACAGTCAGGTCGATGATCCCGAATGGAGTGTGGCGGCGGACTGGAACAAATGGGTAGAAATTGAGCGCTTGGCTTGCGATCCGCTGCGCATGCGCGAGATGAGCCATGACTATATTCATGTGCACGAGGACACCCTTCTATTCACACGCAACAAGTGGGTAGAGAAAACGCGAGATTGGCTGCATGTCTAAATTCTCCGGCGGTCGGCCCCGAATTGGAGTGACCGGACCGGATGAAGGGGGATGGCCATCTTGGATTTGCATTCGCCTTTTGCTGTGGCTATCCGGAGCTCAAGCCGTCCGACTGACGCCGAAACGGCGGCGACCGCGCGAGCCCTGGCATGCCTTAGTGATTGGCGGTGGCGCCGATATCCATCCTTCGCGCTACAACGAAGAGATTTTGGCCACCATCAAAACCGAATCAAAGCGAGTGCATCGCCGCTGGGCCCAGTTTACCATGAGCGTGATTCTATGGCTTTTACGGCGCGTGTTCAGCGTGGTATCAACCTCGCGCCGGCAAGATATTGCGCGCGATGCTTTGGAGTTTGTGCTTTTGCGCGAAGCCGTCGAAGCACGTATGCCAGTGCTGGGGATTTGTCGCGGCGGGCAGCTGATCAATGTCTACTTCGGTGGCTCCTTGCACCAAGATATCTCCGGCTTCTATGTCGAGAAACCTAATCTACGCACTCTGCGGCCGCGCAAGCTTGTGCAGATCGAAAGCGGGACCACGCTGGCGCGTCTGCTGGAGAATAGGTGCACGTTTGTGAACTCTCTGCACAATCAATCGGTGAATGTTCTAGGCAAAGGCTTACGTGTCAGCGCACGTGAGATGAACGGAGTTGTGCAAGCGATTGAGCACACCGATCTGCCTTTTGTTTTAGGCGTGCAATGGCACCCCGAGTTTCTGCCGCTGGTGCGCGCTCAACGCCGCATTTTTCACTTTCTGACAGAGGCGGCACGCGTGCATCAGCTCACCTCCCAGACGGGAAGTTTGCCCCCCGACCTGGAGATTTGGAACCTGGCCAAGTCCTAACAGCGGCGTTGAACCGCCGTCGTGCTCTGGTCCCGCTTTTGCTCTTTGAAGTCCTCAGGAGGAGACTCAATATGAATGCATCAGAAACTGCTTTGGAGACAAAATCCACCGCCGCGGGCGAAGGCTTCAATCAATTGGCCGAAGCTCTGCGTGGTGCCCTTGCCAAATTCAACGAGGAGCAGACACCGGAAAACTTCGCGACCATCATCAGCGCGCTCAGCGCCTTTGGTTTAAGTGGAGTGGATCTGTGGAAGAAAGCGGCTGACTACACTCGCCGTCATCCTCTGCAAGTCGCCGCTTTGGCCGGACTGGCCTTCTTCGCGGCCCGGGGACTAAGCAGCAGCGCCCGCCGCGAACCGCGGGTCCGCCCATCCTCCGACACGCATCACTAAATGCGGGTCGAGGGCTGAAACACACTGATACCCACAGCCAATACAATCAGTCCAAAGGCGGCCGCATCGTAAAGAGTCGGCCGCTCTTTGAGATAAACCACGCTGAACACGGCGAACACCGCAAACGTGATCACCTCTTGAATGATCTTAAGCTGCGGCGCCGTGAATTGCGTGTGCCCGATGCGGTTGGCAGGGATTTGGAGACAGTATTCGAAGAAGGCGATACCCCAAGAAATCAATATGACCCAAAGCAAAGGCGAGTCCTTGAACTTAAGGTGTCCGTACCAAGCGATGGTCATAAAGATATTGCTAAGAAGCAAAAGGCCGATCGTTTGAAATGCAATCATATGAACAATTGCAGCAATCTATAGGTGTCTCGTCAAGCGGCGGCTTAGAACTGGTTGGTGCGTAAGAGGACAAGAGTGCATGCCTCTTGATATGGTATGCCCGCTATCTTGAGTTGTTGAGCGAGATCAGGATTTTCACTGCCCGGATTGAAAATCACTCTTCCAGGTTTAAGATTCAGAATTTCCTGCGCGAGCTGAGATGAAATCGCTGGACTCACATACATCGTTAGCGTGTCCACCTTGTCCTTGATTTCGGCAAGGCGCGAGTACGCACGTACTCCGTCCAGTTGCGCAAACTTCGGCGTGACCGGAATGGGTGTGTGTCCATACTCCCGCAACATTTGAAATGCCTTATAGGCGTAGCGCTCGGGTTTCTGTGATGCACCTAGGATAGCGACCTTATGACTCATTTCCATGGTATAAAGGCGGTGAATTGTAAACACAAGGAGGGACATCATGTTCCAGCGTCAAATGTACTTTTCGCGAATGGATGAAGGAGTGTCAGGCAGGGCCTCGTTCACCAAAGTCGAAGGTGTTGAGAGCAGTGAAGATGAGATGGATATCATTAGCGATCAAGACGAGACGACAAGTGATGATCGGGTGATGGGCGGAATGGGAACTGAGTCCGCGACTCCGGTTAGTTCGGGAGAGTTTGAGCGTGGAGAGATTGATATTGTGGATCAGATTGATCGGGTAACGAGGGTGATGGATCACGCGACACACCGAGGTGTGGAGACGGCCGCGCCGCCGAATGTGTCGGTGGGAGTGAAGGAGGAGCCTTCGCGGGGTGTGTAGGAAGTGAGTGAATGCGGGCGTGAAGGCGGGCTTACGTACTTGAGTGGGTGCGTACTTGAGTGAGTACGTACTCGAACAAGTGCGAGCGCCCGATTTTTTTCGATCGTCCGGGATTCGGACGTCGCTCGATAGGTCAGGACGGTTGCCTCACTTAGCGGGCGCAGCTCAGCAGCAGACGTAAAGCTCTGCGGTACAACACCCGTCGCGCGACGGGTGTTGGAATCGATTTGTCGTGGTGGGCGTGAGGAGTTCTTCGCGTAGTGCCTGTTGCGCGACGGGTGTTGGAATTACTCTTTGTCGCGGGATGGAAGACTTCGCATAGCTCAACTTAACTTAGCTTAGCTTAAGTACCCGTTGCGCGACGGGTGGACCCCTTTGGTCTTCCTCTTTATCTGTATCTACATCTGTCTGTATGGCGTGAGCATGTCCGGACTTGGACGAGCTCTTCGTGTGGGGTGCGGGTTTGATAACGAGAACGAAACACCTTTCAGGGTGATATCCGGTGAGAGATAGATGGTGTCGCGTTTTGAGTGGTGTTTTGAATGATGGCGTGTACTGATGATGGCGTCAGTTGAAATAGTGTGCTGAATAGAGTTGTGAGTTGAATGGTGTCGCCAGTTGAATCGCGTGTTGAGTAGAGTTGTGAGTTGAGCGATGTCGCGAGCTAAATGGCAGCTCGTGTTAAATAAATAATATTTGATAGTTATTGATAGAAATATTTGACAAGGTTTTCCGCTAGAATCATGTGCGCACATTGAAAATATAAAGCGCTTCTACAGTAGTGTTCTTTGCTTCAACATTGATCGCTATTCACTTTGTTTTGATGAAATACTCCCCGCCGTGTTTTCATTTCTAAAATTCAGCGGGGACTATTTATGAAGCGAAATTCTCCTTTTCAAAACCCATGTTAGTGTCCCCTCTAGCAAAAGGGGGATCGTCATATGAATTTGAAAAACCTAAGCGATCAGGTGCTGTTAGAGAAAACTTCAGAATTGGCTTATCGGGAACGCTCCACTTTGATCGAACTATTGCATCACTTGCGCGAGATCGAAAGACGGCGT
>JAHBUX010000019.1 GCA_019637855.1 Bdellovibrionales bacterium | reverse complement strand
GGGAGGGAAAAAGCATCTCTCTCAACTTCGATCATTGATCCCTATCCGCGATGTACCTGATCACGATCCACTCATGAATCACGATTCACGATTTATGATTCACGATTCATTATCATGAGTCGTTAACTGTGGGTCATGAATCGTAAGTTGTGAATCGTGAATATTTTTGAGGGGTAAATGACTGACGGGAGAATGATCAGTGCGTGAATGTTCAGTGTGCGCGGATCAGCATGGGCAGATCGGGCGGTACCGTGCGCACGGTGTAGTGTGGTGGATACGAAGTGCCTATGGGTTTTTTGTCCGGAATCCGGACCTTATTTTTAATTTTTTTGGGTGGCGGCCAGGACGGCCGCCAGCGAGGGCCTCTCATGGACGGACGGCCTTTGCGCCACCAGTTCGGCCTCTCGGAGACGAGACCTACGTTCTCACCGCACCAAACACACCACTTAGACCGGCTTAGCCGGCCGCTTCTTCTTCTCCGGCTTACCTGCCGGTAAGCGTTTCCCTGTCTCCGAAGCCCGCTCAGCCAGCTTCAGAATAGCCCGCGCATAATCACGACTATTATTATACCTCATCAATGCTTTTTCATGACTAGCGGCTTTGCTTTTACGCCAACCACTTTCTTTTAAATAATGAGCAACACTATGAATAGCGTCTTCGGGATGAGTAAGATCCGGCGCATGCTTACCCTTCGCCGCACGAGCATAGTGCACATAACTGGAAGGAATAAACTGCGGCATTCCAAAAGCCCCTGCGAACGATCCTTTTAAACCATTCACCAGCTCTTTATCCTGAGCGTACATCTTTTCTATCGCCTTGAGCTCCGCAATCGCCCACTTTGCCTTGGTCTTCGCCTTCTTCACAATATCGCCGGCAGCTTTTTTTGTAAGTTTGGGGGTGAAACGCGGAGCTGCCTCGAGCTTCAAATGCGCCAACACTTCCGGTCGATCGGCCTGCAGCAGATTTAAAAATACACTGGCCACATGGAAACGCCCCAAATTCGTGCCGAATCGTGACTCCATCCAGATCAAACTTGTGATGACCGTCGGAGACACACCATACTTCTTTTCAGCTGCTTGCAGAGTGGCGTGGTTGTCTTGCATGAATTTGCGCACATCACTCACAGACTGATCCGACAGCTGAGGAGAGTGATAGTCGGCTTTGCGTAGAAACAGCAGAGTATTGAGTTCCAACACCGAGGTGAACTCGGCCGGATCGTAGCTCTTACGCATGGCTGTAATAAATTTGGCCTTAAAACCCGCAGCCTTCAGCTTCTTATGTACGTAGGACCAATCGGTCGCAACGTTACCCTGACCAGATGCCACGGCAAGAAGCGGAAAACAAAGCAGAGCCAGGGCGATCTTCCTGATCGATCCGAACACTGATTCCTCCTGAATCAGATTCAATTATCGCGTGCGTGTTCTAGAAACTCAACATAGCGTTCATTGTGGTCTCCCCTTCAGGCCCGACGGACGGGAAGAACTGCCACTGATTTTTTCCGCGCGATTCTTTCCGCGCCTCACGATTGTGCTCACCCATCTTCACCGACATCCGGGCCACAGCCCAGCCCATTGCAATTCCCAAGGGATAGTCGCTGGCCCAATGTACACCGTTGTTAACCATCTGGTAACCCAAAGCCGCACTCCACAAAATCTGTACTGGCCAAATGTACGACGAATACTCCGGATAATTCATGCGAATGGTGTTAAACACCAAAGTCGTGGTCATGATATGACCACTCGGCATGGCGTCGTATTTCGCTGTGCGCGTATTGTACGCCTTAACGCTCGGAAAAGGCTTCCACTGCCCGCGCTCGGTCGTGCGTTGACTCGGGGTTTCGTGGCCAAAAGAACGTTTGAGTGCCTGGTTAAAGATCGTCGACACCATCATACCGTGAAAGATCTCAAGCCCTGTGTTCCAAGCGCGTGTGTTTTCTTTGAAGTAACCATAGCCTGCGAAACCCAGCGAAATTCCAAAATGAGTCCATCCATCGCCAAGGAAATAAAGCGCAGAGCCCGTGTCGCTAGGAAAACGAAAGATCGGATAAGGCCCAACCTCAACGACCGTTTTGGTCATATCCGAATTGCCTAAATTCCAACGACGACCTTGCCCTTGGGCCCATTTCAAAATGTCAGCATCGTACTGATAAATAAGAGCGGTTGAAATAAAAATACCTGACCACACCGGCACGGAATCGCGTTGAAAGCTGAACTTCAGTGTTTCCCAGGCGGTGTTGGGAATTTCTGTGAGCACTTCTAGAGGTTTAATTTTCTCCAAGCGAACGCCCTCGGGAGGCGGTACCGGCCAGGAACTATCGATGTCGGCAGCATGAACAAAGAACGAACCCAAAAGCAGGGCAAGCACGCATAGATGTGATGTCATAGAGTTAAAGAATATGGGCCTCTCCCTTGACTGCGTCAAGTCCCCCGATTAGTCCGAGACCTATGATGAAAATCCCCGTGCTTTTGCTTTTGACCTTTAGCGTTTCCGCCCAAGCGGCTTGGTATGAAAACTGGTCAGCAAAACCCGCATGGCCCGAGCCCATCAGCTTCGCCAGTGGCACAGCCGCGACACTCACCGTATTGGCCTTCCGCAAAACTATGGTCGACGATTTTCAACACTACGAATCGACGCGGCGACCCCTCGGCCACTGGTCCGAATACGGTGACTACTTTGGCCAAGGCCTTCCCAATCTGATTTACGCAGCCGGCATGATCACTGCCAGCTACTACGGCGCCAACCAAGCCGGCGAACGTGCGCAAATGATGATCATGACCACTGCTGAAGCTGTTTTAATCACGACAGTTTTAAAATACACCATTCGTTCGAAGCGTCCCGATGGCGGCAATCGTGACACTTTTCCCTCCGGCCACACCACTTCCGCCTTTGCCTTTGCCTCTGTCGTTGGAGTGGAGCATGGCTGGCGTTGGGGTGTACCGGCCTATCTAGCAGCCAGCTTTGCCGGCTGGAGCCGTATCAATGACAACAAACACTATTTGCAAGACGTGATCGCCGGCGCCACCGTCGGCATCAGCACGGGCCTTGGCATCTACTATGCCCGCGAACGCCGCAAAGAAGGTGCTGCCGAATATAGAGTTTTACCTCTACCTATCGATGATGGTGGCGGTGTTTTCTTCGAAGCACGTTGGTAACGTTTAACGAAGCGTGATGTACCACGCGATATAGATATGCGTCAGATGATGCACCATCTGATCAAAACCAAAGCTCACCCAAAAGGCTTTACCACGCACGTCACTGTAGCGTCCCAAATAGCGCGGGCCAGCTTTGATGCGGTCCATGGTGAAATGCACTGCAAAATCCAAAAGGGCCAGCCACCATGCTGCAGGATCGACACAAAGTACGATCGCTAAGGTCATTAAAGCGTGTACAAAGCAATGGATCGCCAGCGGTGGAACGAAATCCCATCCAGGACGACTCTTTTGCAGCATCCAGACGTTCTGCAAAACGAAATCCGCGATGAAATGCTTCACCTGAAATAAGATTAAGAGTGTGATGAACAGCTGCACCGGTGTCATTCTAATTGACTCACTATTGTCTTATTATACTCTCGTGCCTTTTACGGGCCACAACATAAAAAGAGTAAAACCAAGACCTTAATCGATGAAGTCAGAAACTCCGCCCCCCGAAAATCCGCTGCTCAACTTATTGATCAACATCCTTTTGCCAGTGATGGTCTTGAACAAAGGTGGCAAATACTTCGAGCCACAGGTGGTTCTGATCGTGGCCTTGATGTTTCCCTTCGCCTATGGAATCGCCGACTATATTCGTCGCAAGCATAAGAATTATGTTTCACTGATTGGTATTCTTAATATCCTGCTCACCGGCGGCTTGGCCATGCTGAGTCTGCGCGGAATGTGGTTTGCGTTCAAAGAAGCCAGTTTGCCCTTGCTCTTAGGTTTAATGGTCCTGGGCTCGGCGTGGACCAAAAATCCGGCCGCACGCATGATGTTTTGCAATCCGCAGATCTTGGACATGACCCTGATCAACGAACGTCTCTCTTCGTTAGGTCGTATGCTTGATTTCGACCGGCTATTGCGGCGAACCACCCTGTGGCTATCGCTCTCCTTCTTTATCTCGGCCTTGCTGAACTTCGTTTTGGCGGTAGAAATCTTTAAAGACATTGATCCGGAACTTGCGGCCGGTGCTCAAAACCAGGTCCTCAATGAGCAGATCGCGCGGATGACTTGGATGGGGTTTGCAGTGATTGCTCTGCCCTTAATGGTGTTCTCAGGCATTCTAGTATTCAACTTTTTAAAGAGGGTCTCATCGATGACAGAGACCCCCTTAAACACTCTGTTGAAAGCTTAGAACCAATAAATGAAATTGGCGCCGAAGGTACTAAAGTCCTTCACGTCTTTGCCGATCTTGCCAAGGCCACGCTCATAATACACATCAAAACCGATCATATCTTCGAACAAGAAGTTACCGCCGACCTGCACCAACGGGATCAGACCGTTGGCTTCGTTGTCGGGAGTGACGGCGACCGAGGGTTTGATGTTCGTGCGGTCGTTAATATTGATGCCGATATTTAAGCCTCCGAACAGACCGAAGGTTTCGTTAATGTTGTATTGAAACAAAGCCGGCACGTCGAGGTAGTCAAAGTTCCATTCCACCGTGGTAGCTCCTGCCTTCACTTCGAAATGGCGCTGATTGTAAATCGCACCTGTACGGAATTTCATCAGCGGAGCCAATTCAAAACCCATAGTCAAACCGGCTTTAAAACCGAATTTGCCATCGGTGCTGGCACCATTGACATCCGTGCTGGCGGTGGTCTGATGAACACCGGCTAAAAAGCCATACTCCTGTGCCTGGGCGGCAAAGGAAATGAAAACTGCGCTGATTGCCAAAAGAATCTTACCGGTCATGCGACCTCCTCGTTGTTTGAAGCGAGATTTTTCTCCCGCCCAATGAGGTTGTCAATGCACGTAGAGGCTTACTCGTCTAAACCAAACTCTTGATTGCCCGGAATTTTGCGGCCGCGTTTTAAGACAGCCTCGGCTGCATTCTGCTCTTCCACATAGCAGCGGCGAGCCAATTCCATGCGCTGCTTGCGCTCTTTGTCGGCAGCTTCGGCTTGTTTTTCCAGCTCACGGCGATCCGGCGGTGGACGGCGATTCTTAATATATTCCAGACGCGCCTTTTCCAATTTGGCTTCATGCTCTTTCAGCATCGCCTTGTTCTCTCCACGCCCTTTATCACGGGCCCGTTCGCGCTCCTCGAGATGGCGTTGGTAGCGGAAAAAGTCGTCATAACGCTCATTGATGCGTTCGACCATTTTCTCGCGGCCGGCTGTGTCTTTGGCGTCACACTGAACAGCCGCATAAGCAGGCGCGAGATGAAAGAGAATTAACACGCTTAAGAGACGGACCATACACTTGATATTAGCCGACTCTTTGCTAAAACGAGATCCTTTAGGAAGTCTGGCCAGACCTTGGTCATCCAATGAGGGAGTGAGTTTGGAATTTTTAAGCGAAATCGGCCTGTTCAGCGGCAAAGTGATTATTCTAGCATTCGCCATAGGCATTCTCCTCATCTTGCTATTTGTGCTCATAGCCAAAGCCCGCAAGACACAACCCACGATCACCGTCGAAAACTTGAATCGCAAATACGAGTCGATGGCGCAAGCCTTAAAAAGCTCGGTGTGGGAAGCCAAAGCCTTTAAACAAGAACAGAAGGCCGAGAAGAAAAAAAAGAAGAAGGAAAAAGACGGCGACAAAAAAAGAATTTATGTCCTCGATTTCGCCGGCGACCTGCGTGCCTCACAGGTCGAAAATCTGCGTGAAGAAGTCACCGCTCTTTTAACCGTGGCTCGACCGGGAACGGATGAAGCCTTGGTGCGCGTGGAAAGCCCCGGCGGCATGGCTCACACCTACGGACTGGCGGCCGCTCAGCTGGTGCGCCTACGCCAGGCAGGAGTTCACCTCACCGTCGCCGTAGATAAAGTCGCCGCAAGCGGTGGCTATATGATGGCATGTACAGGAGATCGTATTATCGCTGCTCCGTTTTCAATCGTCGGATCGATCGGCGTGGTGGCGCAGGTGCCGAATTTCCATCGCCTGCTCAAAAAGCACGATGTGGACTACGAAGAGATCACCGCCGGTGATTTCAAGCGCACCATCAGCATGTTTGGCGAGATCACAGACAAAGGCCGGCGCAAATTCATGGATCAAATGGAAGAGACCCACGCCCTATTCAAAGATTTTGTGAAGATCAACCGGCCGCAGGTGGACCTGAGCGAAGTCGCCACCGGCGAATACTGGCTGGGCACACGCGCACTGGATTTGAAGCTGGTCGACGAAGTGATCTCCAGTGATGACTATCTATTCAAACAGCGTGATAGCGCCAAAATCTATCGTGTCGAAGTTTTGGGCCGCAAGAAGTGGTCGGAAAAACTCGCCGAGAATATCGCACGTATGATTGTACGCGTTTATGAAAACGCTTGGTTGAACTCTTATATCTCGTCGCGCTTTCCGTCCTGAGGGGCGGCGGCGCGGGCCTGAGCGATCTCTTTACCCATTTGAAACGTTAGGGTCTTAAACAGCATTACGAAATCAGAAGCCAGGCTGAAGAACGGATAGCGGAATGTAGCCGGTCTGTTCTTCTCGAACACGAAATGACCAATCCAAGCAAATGCATATCCGCACAAGGGCACGATCCACAACGCTGCCCACTGCTCCTGACTCACGAAAACACCTAACAAAATCAAACTCAAAGCCGTTCCACACACATGCAAAGCGCGACTGACGGGATTTAAATGTTCGCGCACATAGTAAGGCCAGAACTCACGCCAGGTTTTTAAACCGCGCGGAACGGGTTCACTCAAGGCGAATCCCCCGGTTGGCGATCGTGAATGCTCAAACTGCCTTTTTCTCCACGCAACGCAAAAGCCTGTGGACCACCGGCCAAGAGGGTACCGGTGAATACACCGTCGCGTAGCCAGCTACCGCGGACACGCCACGGTTTCGAGCTACTCTCTTCAATGGCTGAAAGAGAAGACAATGTACCGCCGTTCTTCGCAATGTCGACACGAGCATTGAGGTCTTTCCAGGTCATGGCTTCAGCTAAGGAACCGCGCAGACCACGCAATTGCGTGAACGGGCGCCAACGCGTGTTCGCCGAGAGCTCGCGCGCCTGTACCTCGACGTGAAATACGCCGGGAGAATATTTGGATTTGATCTCCACCGCAGCCGTGCGCCATCCCTCGCCGCTTAACTCGGCGGTGTTAAACGTACCATTCCACTGACTGAGTTCACCGTCGAGTAAGGCACCTTTGCCATTCAATTTTACGGGCGCGATATTCCCGCCGATCAATATATTTTGAATGGCGGGGCTAAATACAAGGCGATCAATCTGAACATCGAAGGTCCCACTACGCCCGTCCTCAGTGAGGGCGAAGCCCACCTGACCTGAGAACTCGCCGTTTTGCATTTCCACACCACTTAGGCGGGCGTCGATCACGGCGCCATTGCGCTCAGCCTTGGTGTGAGCCTTGCGAATCAGCTGTTTGCCGCGCAGGCTTTGGTTCGAGAACACGATCTCGGCGTTCTCAAGCGAACCATCTAAACTCCAACGCGCTGAGTGGCTAAAGTCCACGACGCCGGTCCACACTCCGACTCGCGCCAATACGGCCGGCAAGAGTTGGCGCCCCAAAGATTCGATCAATGGCTGTACTTGTAGCTTTTGCACGTGAAACTGCGCCGGCACTTTGAACGGCACAACCGAACTTAGAAACCAATCGGCTTGCTCAAGTTCAACTCGTCCATAAGCGCCTTCGACCTTGCAGGCCGAAAGCCTGAGCGGTGTCGCATCCAAATGATCAACCTGCCCGTCCCACGCGCCTTTGCATGTCAACCATGCGGTCTTCAACTTGATCTCTTGGCCCACAAAGCCCATTTGGTAGAGTTCGCTCGACAAATCTTTGAGAGGAATTTGTACCAGAGTAAAATCCGTATGGGCCGAGTTGCGCGCCAGGTCCCAGGTCCCTGACCATTGCACTTGCCCCTCTTTGAACTCGCTACGCACGCGCCACTGCACGTTCGGTCCTTCACCATGGGCTTCCAGATTAACAGCGTGATTCAACGCGCCTTCAGAAAAACTCTTCTGCACATCCATCGTCGCCTGCAAATGCATATCGTCATCGAAATACATTTCAGCGGACTTCAAGATCAGTTTCCACGTGATATTGCGCTCGTAGGTCAGCTGAAAGTTCGTCAGCTCCATCCCACCGAGCGCACGCGAAACCTCCTGCCAATCGAGCGTCGGAGGCTTTATGCCTTTTTCAGCCACTGCCGAACGAATGCCCTGTGATGTGGGCACCGCGACGTCCGCCGACTTTGGTGGACAGTCATGATAATCTAGATGCATGCGCGCATCGGTCAGACTGACCGTGCCCAAACGCACTTGGCCATGGCGCAAGCTCAACAGATCCACAGGTAAAACCGCCTGCGGGATCGTTAGCTCAAAGCTCAGCTTCCCGCACACATCCTGACGAAAGACAACATCACGCAGACGCAGGCCCAAACCCGGCCACAGGCCACGCGACAGCAGAACTTCGGTGCGGCCAATCTGAAACTCATTGCGCGGAAACCGGCTCTGTAGCTCCGTGACGATGCGCGAGTGAACACGCTCAGAGCTTAAGATGGTGCGAACGGCGCCGCCAAGAAACGTGGCCAACACAAGGCCGACCACGAACAGCGCAAATCCTTGGGAAGAAACTTCCAAATTGGATTTGCCACGCAGTATTCGCAAAGGTGTCCTTTATTTAAAGGAAAAGCCGAGTACTTCGAATTCCTTTTCGCCCTTGGGGCTCTTGAACTCTATGATGTCGCCTTTTTTCTTGCCGATCAAACTTCTTGCGATGGGCGAGAAAATAGAGATTTTTCCGGCCTTAACGTCAGATTCATCTTCCCCGACGATGGTGTATTTCACTTGCTCATCGTTCTCCAAGTCTTGGAGCTCAACGGTGGCGCCGAAAATAATGGTGGTAGACTTAAGTGTGGCCGTATCCACGACTTCAGCATTGGCGAGCTTAGCTTGAATCTCGGCGATACGTCCTTCGATCATGGCCTGGCGATCTTTGGCGGCATCGTAGTCCGCATTCTCGCTGATATCGCCATGACCACGGGCCTCTTCAATGGCTTTAATGACTTGAGGCCGATCCATAGTGATCAGATTTTTCAGTTCGGCTTCCAATTTGGCCTTACCGGCTAAGGTCATAGGCTGGCGGTCAGACATGATTTACTCCCTCAAAAACAAAGGCTACCATCATAGTGAAAGAGTTAACGCAGTCAAACAAATCCTTTTCCACAAGCCAAACTCAGATGACGGCTGTAAACTGGGGATAAGTTATGGGAACTCCGAATCTTTCTGCCCTCAACGTCGACTCCCTGGTGCGCCGAATTCGCTCGGCCAACTCGATTTTATTGTCCACTCATAAGCAGTGCGACGGGGATGGCTTAGGTGCCTTGCTCGCCTTGTACCACGGGTTGCGCAAAAGCGGTAAGAAGGTCCGCGCTCTTTTAGTCGATGCGGTACCAAAAAAATATACTTTTTTGGAGCCAGAACGGCACCTAGAGGTTTTTGAGGCCCCGCATGCGCCGATTGAGGATACAGATCTCACGCTTATTTTCGACACCAACGATCGCCGCCTTGTGGACCCGCTGTTCACGGCTCTGCAACCCCATTGTCGAGAAATTCTTTTCGTTGATCATCACCCGGTTCTGAATCAAGGACCAGAGCCCACAGCCGGAAGTTTCATTGAAACGCGCGCTGCCAGCACCGGAGAAATTTCTTATTTTATTCTCAAGGGTTTGGGCATTCGCATCGACGAGCGCATTGCACAGGCGCTTTACACCAGCATTGCCTTCGACACCCAACTTTTTAAGTTCGTGAAAAACTCGGTCAATTCTCATCTCATCGCGGCCGAGATGCTAATGCACATCAACAACGCCGAAGAGATTCATCGTCACTTGTTCTCCACCCACACAGTGGGGAAAGTCGCTTTTCTGGCTAAAGTTTTGGGCGAGATCGAATACTTCGGCAACGGTCAGGTCGCCGTGCTCAAACTAAATGACAAAACTTTGCGCGAACACGGCTTGGATATGGATGATTCGCGCGATGTCATTGATATGTTGATGAATGTAAATACACTGCAAGCGGCAGCACTTTTCCGTGAAGATGCACCGAATGAGTATAAACTCTCTTTGCGCAGCAAAGGGCGCATGGAGGTTTTGGGTGTAGCCGAAGCATTCCAAGGTGGCGGCCATATGTTTGCGGCGGGCGCCTATATTCGTGGCGAGTACACGGATCTCAAGGAGAAAATCGTACAACTCCTCCTCGACCGCTTGGACGATGCGCATGAATCCCGCGGACAAAAATCCTAAACGCACGCGCTTCATCTGTCTGTGCAACAGCGTCCCTCAGGACGTGATCGAGGCGGCCATCGCCCGTGGTTGCAATACACTAAGCAAAGTTTTCGATGCCACCACCGCAGGTGTTGGCCCTTGTGGCGGGAGCTGTCAGCCTGTCTTGCGCCGAATGCTAGACTCTTATCTGGCTAACGGGGAGTTTCCAGAAAATCCAAATCCTCAGTCGAGTCGTAAGTCCCGCCGACGTTAAAAATTTCCAGCCGCGACCTTAGATGGTTAGCGCGGTCCCACACATGACAGTTTCGCGCCCTCTGCTATCCTTATATTCATCGAGGTCGTCTTGCGTCGTTTTGTTTTCTCCATCCTAGCTTTGATATTTACCCCAAATGCATTCGCGCAAGACAGCGAGAATTCGATTCACGAACGTTTGAACGTTCTGGAGCATCAGTTACGGGAGCTGCAGACAAAGCCTGCAGCTCCCGTAACTGATGCTGCAACGCCAGCCGCGCCATCATCATCTGCCCAGGCCCCACCACCAGAAGTGTCCGCCACCACAGCCCCACCCTGGCATGTTCCGCTCGCAAGCGAAACCCTCACCGGCCTTGGTCCCTCCGCCTCCAAAATCTACTTCAGCAAAGAAGACTATGTGTTCGGCCTTAGCGCCGAGTTTTTCGCCTTCAAACAACAGAACGGCACAAACAGCGCCGGTGTGAAAAACCTAAATACCTCCAACGTTCTTAGTCTCGCCCCCTCACTCGGCCTACATCTGAACAAACGCCTGGTATTCAACACTCAGCTCCTGCTCGAAAATGGTGGCGCTGAAAGCAGCGGCACGGTCACGCAGCAAAAAGGCCAAGTTATCGTGCGAACGGCCTTCATCGATTGGCTGGGTGCCGAGGACGGTCGCGCCGGACTGCGTTTGGGTCACCAGCTAGTGCCGATCGGAGTGGTCAATACTTCGGCCGATCCCACCACATTCTTCGGCGTGCAACGTCCGGAGCTCGAACGTGAACTCATTCCCTCCTTCTGGCATGAGAACGGCGTCACCGCTTGGGTGGATCGCGACCGGGCCGAAATCCAAGCCGGCGTTTTTAGTTCACTGAATGCTACGGGTTTTCACAAAGACACGTTTTTAGCGGGCGGGCGCAGCCAAGGACAGAGCTCGCCGTCAGATGATCTGATGGCCGTGTTTCGTATCAATGCCCGTCGTAACAATGTCACCCTCGGCGTCTCTAGCCTATTCGGCAATAGTGCTCAAGGTAACGACTCGATCCGCGCTGGCGCCTTTCAAGTTTCTGAAGTGCACATGCAGGTAAATCGCTCGCGGCTTCAACTGCTGGCTATGTATGCGCAAGGTGACCTGCAGGACGCGGATTCGATTTCGGTAGTCACTTCAAGCACGGTGGCTGAGCAAGCCAAAGGTTACAGCCTACAAGCCGCCACTGAGCTGCTGGGACAAAAGCAGAAGCTGTGGTTTTTTGTTCGTCATAGCCACTACAATCTGCATGACAAAGTCACCGACGGTCTAGCGCGCGACCCCGCACTCGATAAAAATATCACCACTTTCGGCGTGAGTTATTTTCCGCAACCCAACTTTGTACTGAAAGTAGACTACGCCAACAAGCGCAGTGGCGCCGGCAACGAACCCGACGAAGTGAATATGGGCGCCGGCTTTATCTTTTAAGATTGACCCGGAAACTCGCAGATAAATTCTGAACCGCGGCCGATTTCGCTGTGCAGATGCACCTGGCCGCCGTGCCTTTGCACGATATGCTTCACCAAGGACAAACCTATACCGGTGCCACCCGTGGCGCGTGATCGGGCCTCGTCGACCCGATAGAAACGCTCAAACAAACGCGCCTGATGCTCAGGTGCAATGCCCGGCCCGTCATCTTTCACGTGCAGCTCAAAGCCCTCATCACCCTTACGAGCCCAGCGGATTTCGATATTGCGCCCCTCAGGAACATAGCGAACCGCATTCTCCATGAGGTTGCGTAGCACCTGCTCTAGGCGCTTGGGGTCGCCCCACATTTCTTGGAAGTCGTAAAAGATATGAACCTTGTGCGAGTTGGCGCGCACCTGTCGAATCACTGCCTCCGTGAGGTCCTGCACATTCACCCGCTCCATGGAAAGCTCTTTACCCGATTCCAGAGCCGAAATATCGAGCAAATCTTCAACCAGATGCTTCAAACGAGTCGCGTTGCCCGCGACAATCTTAAGAAATTCACCTGCCTGTTCAGTATGCCCCTTTTCAAAATCACTCATCACTGTCTGCAAATAGCCATTGATAGCCGTCAAAGGCGTACGCAGCTCGTGTGAAACATTGGCAACAAATTCGATGCGAATGCGCTCGGCCTTTTTTAGCTCGGTAATGTCATAGAAAATACCGGCCGCACCGTAGATCTCTTGATTGTGCTTCTTGCGCAAAGGCGCCACCGAGAGTTGAAAGTGCCGCGCCTGACGCTCGTCAGACACAGTGATCTGCACCTCGCGTCGGACCGGATCCCCGCCCTGCAGCGCGGTTTCATAGATTTGCAAAACTTCCGGTGAGCGTAGAAGTTCCGTAATATGAATTTCTCCCTTAGGAGCACTCTGTTGGTTGAACAGGTAAGCAAACTGCGGATTGTAGAACATCACCCGCTTTTCGCTGTTGACAGCCAAGACCGCTTCATTGACCGCAGACATAATGGCGCGCAGTTCAGTCTTCTCACGCGATAGCCGGATGGTCTTCTGTCGCAAATCGCGCCCCAAGCGATTAAGGGCCCGCTCCAGCTCATACCATTCGCCCGGTTCATCAAAGGTCAATGCCTCAGGCTCATGCTCCTCGAGTTTTTGAAACTCACGCAAACGCCGCGTTTTTTCGATCAAGCGGCCGAGGGGCACCACCAGCCGACGGGCCATCGCCAGCGAAATCACAATCATGCCACCGAATGAGATGGCGAGGGTGACCAAGACCGCGTGACGAATCATACGCCGCACCTCGGGCTCCAAAGTGGTGGCTTCCAGCCACAATAGAAGCCCTCCACACAGCACGACAAAGAAAAGTGCAGAAGCTAAAATCTGCTGCGACAAAAACCAGCGGAACAGCCGGGTCGGAAAATAATGAACGCTATTTTTCATCCGTCTCTAATTCTGAGGCGGCAGGTAACGGACGCGATAGCCGACACCACGGATGGTTTCAATCACATCCGCATAAGCGCCGAGCTTTTTACGTAGGCCAAACACATGGGTGTCGACCGTGCGACCAACCACATTGACGCCTTCGCCCTGAATCTCTTCAATCAGGCTCTCGCGTGACAGCACCTTGCCTTGATTCATCATCAACGATTCAAGCAAGCGAAACTCAGAACGCGTCAACTCCAGCGGAGCACCAGCCACGGTGACCTCAAAGGTGTGCGTGTTCATAACCAAATCGCCCAAGATCAAGCGGGCCGAAGCCGAGGAACTCGGTTGTTCCTGCAACCATTCTTGACGGCGCAAAAGGGCATTCACGCGCGCCATCAACACCAAGGTGTCAAAGGGCTTGCTGAGGTAGTCATCTGCACCCGCATCTAAACCGGTAGCGACGTGCTCGGGCTCGGTCTTGGCGGTAACAAACAAAATCGGAGTCTTAGTCGACGGCGAACGTTTACGCACCCAGCGTGTCAGCTCTAGGCCGCTCAAAGAAGGCAACATCCAATCGAGAACGATCAGATCATAGTTGCGGGTGGCCACCAGCTGACGAGCCTCCTCGCCATCTTCGACCGCGTCCACGTCAAAGCCTTCGCGCTTCAGATGCAAAACGATCAATTGGCGGATTTCACCCTCGTCTTCGACCACCAAAACACGTTTATTGAGTTCGGGTTCGCGGCGCACACTAAGAGTTGACTGAGACGTTATGACCATGTCGGACATCGTTCCCCGTAGCTAGATAAATGACCTCTTCCGCGATGTTGGTCGCGTGATCGGCCATACGTTCCAAGTTTTTTCCAATCATGATGAAAGCCAAACCGATCTCGACTTGATCGCTGCCGGCCTTCATTTTTTCTTTCATTTCACTGAACAAAGCATCGCGCAGATCATCCACTTGATCGTCTTGCGCCAACACTTTATTGGAAAGCTCCACATCCCGACGCGAAAAGGCGTCCAAGGCGGAACGCACCATCAATCGAACCGCGTCGATCATTTCGGTGAGTTGGGACGGAAGTGTTGCTTGCGGCCAAGCACTGTAAAGATCGCAGGCATTGCGTACGATATTCACCGATTGGTCACCCATGCGCTCCAGGTCCGTATTGATTTTGGTGATCGCGATGACCAAACGCAGATCTTTAGCCACGGGGGCTTGTTTGGCCAAAACATTTACACAGGATTCATCGATCAACATCTGCAGATCGTTAATGCGTGACTCGTGCTCACGCACTTCCACAGAGCATTTCTCTTTGTTCTGCGCCAATACGCTCTTACAAGCCTGATCCAAAGCCTTCTCAACACTGTCGCCCATCTGCAGCGCCAGATCTTTCAAGCCCTGTAATTCCGCGTCGATATGACGAATCATCGCTCCCCCCTCGGACCCATTGTAGGACTCAAAATGGGGGGAAATAAAACCTTTTCTTTGTTCATCGCGCGAATCCGACATACCGCGGTTTTAGCAATGAAATGGCTGCGAAAGCAATGCCTTCGGATGTCAAAATTCGGTTAGTTAACGGTAAAAAACCTTAAAGGAAGGGATATACCAGCGGAGAGCCGCCGCTCCGCCTTCCCACTCGAGCTCGAGCCACGAACCTTTCTTCTGTTCAGAGGCCGCTCCGAGTAGATGATAGGTAGCTGCGGGTAGCCAGTCGCCATGACTGCACAGAATTGTTAACGGAATTTTTGCTTGGGTCCACTCGTGTAAAAAACCGTGCACGCGCTGGTCAAAAGAGGCGCGCGACTCCCTCACGCCCTGCTCATCTAACCCGGGATGTATGTCCACCTTACGCTCCAAGGCCTTCGCCAGCGGTTGCAGGGTCTCCACGCAGCGCAATTTGGGACTGGAAAGCAGCCACAAACCGCTTTTAAAGTCCTCTGCTTGAAAACGGTCAGTGAAAAAACGGCGAACAGAGCGTGCCTGCTCGCGGCCTTTTTCGGTCAAGCCGTTATCCAGTTCGCGGCGAGTGTTGTCTCGCTGCCCGTGCCGAATGAGAATCAGGGTTTTGCCCATGGCATTTTCCTCGCCTTGTGCTAAAGCATGCCCATGACCCGTTTAAGCGTCAATGTGAACAAACTGGCCACCCTGCGCAACTCACGGGAGAAAAACCTCCCCGATGTGACTCGCATGGCGCGCCAAATTCTGGCCTACGGTGCGCATGGCATTACCGTCCATCCTCGGCCCGACGGGCGGCACATCCGTCATGCCGATGTGTTTTCTTTGGCCGAGATGATTGCGGGATGGAATAGTTCGCAACCACCTGTGGAATTCAATATTGAGGGCTACCCCGCCCCCGAGTTTCTCCAACTTCTCACGGAAATCCGCCCCAATCAGGCCACACTGGTTCCGGATCCGCCTGAAGCTCTGACCTCGAATGCGGGTTGGGATCTTGTGCGCTCAGAAGCCTTGCTGCGCGACGTTTTGCTTCGCGTTCAAACGAGTGGAGCGCGTGTGTCCTTGTTCATTGATCCATTTCGCTTCGACGACGCGCAAGGAGCGGCCTTAAAACGCCTAAAACCTGAGCGTATCGAGCTCTACACCGAAAAATTCTCCGATAGCTTCCACACGCCGCAACGGGACAGCGTTACGGCAGAGTACGCCCGAGTGGCCCAGTTCGCCGACAATCTCGGCATCGGCGTGAATGCAGGGCACGATCTCAATCAGGAAAACTTGCGTTATTTAGTCGAAAAAATTTCACTGCTTGATGAGGTTTCCATTGGTCATGCGCTAATTTGCGAAGCCTTGGAGCAGGGGCTCGAGACCACCGTCCGCAACTACCTGCGCTTGCTAGGCCACTAAAATGCTAGGGCTTCACGTCCTACGCGCTTTGAAAGATAATTTCATTTATGTTCTGACCTCCGAAGATGGCCAACAAGCGACGGTGATTGATCCCGGTGAGGCAGCGCCAGTCCTGAAGTTTCTGCGGGCGCACAGCCTTCACCTCACTCATATCCTGTGCACGCACCATCATCACGATCATGTAGGTGGTGTGGCCGAACTAGTGGACGCCTATAAATGCGCCGTCATCGGATCCCAGAAGGATTTTGATCTGAACCGCATTCCACGCGGGACGCTGGCTGTGAGTGAGCAAAAACCGCTGAAGCTTTGGGGCCGCTCGGTGCATATACTGGATGTGCCTGGGCATACGCTAGGGCAAATCTGTTACTACTTCGAGCCTGAACAAATGCTTTTTCCCGGTGACACGTTGTTTTCCGCCGGATGTGGTCGTCTCTTTGAAGGCACGCCAGAGCAGATGTTCATTAGTTTGCGCAAGATAGCCGCACTACCCGCCAGCACTAAAATTTACTTCGGACACGAATACACTTTGCACAATTTGGATTTCGTGCAGAGCCGTGAAGACAATCAGGCGTTGCGAGCCTATCGCGAACATTGTGAAAAACTCGTCGCACGAGGTGAGCCAACCTCACCATCACAGCTTTCGACTGAACTGGCGATCAACCCGTTTTTACGCGCACCCGATGTAGCGACATTCGCAGAAACGCGAGCCGCACGCGATCACTTCTGAGGCGCAGGATATTTTTGCGCATTCTTAACCATCTTGTTGCGCATGCACTCGGAAAGATCGAAGTGATACAGCTGCGCAAATCGCAAGATGAAGTAAAGGCTGTCAGCCAGCTCATCCGCCATCTTCTGTCTTTGACTAGGATCATCCATCAGAGGCTTTAGCTCGCGCTCGCGCACAAAACGGAACAGTTCAAGCAGCTCGCTCGACTCTGTCGCAAGCCCAATGGCAAGGTCTTTCGGACTATGGTACGGGTCCCAGTCACGCTCTTCGCAAAAACGCTGAACCCAGTTTTTCACATCGGCCAAGGTCGTGTTTTGGTCATTCGTTTCCATGCCCTTGGTCTAACATTTTCACTCCCAAATGGCGAATGTCTTTCGTCCTGTTTGCTTACTTCTTTATCTATTTAATCCGAAAAATATTTAGGGGGTTTTTATGAAACGCAACATGTGGCGCCTGGCGATTGCACTGTTCATTTCCACCGCTTGTTTTCTCGGAACCACATTCTGGTACGAAGCGGGCAAGCGCATCCACGCGCACAACGGCAAAGACTCCGTGGCTAAACTGTTCGAGTCGAACAACGAAGTGCAGCGCAAAGAAGTTCAGCGTGTGATCTGGGAAACCGTCAGCCGTAACGACGAATTCTTCCCCGGTGAAGCGA
Source organism: Bdellovibrionales bacterium (assembly GCA_019637855.1). GTDB lineage: Bacteria > Bdellovibrionota > Bdellovibrionia > Bdellovibrionales > UBA1609 > JALHOQ01. The sequence continues at coordinate 40,506 of JAHBUX010000019.1, read as the reverse complement.
TTCGCACGACTGCCAATGCTGAAGCCAAGATTCAATTGAAATCGGGAACGATCATTCACCTTGAACCGAACTCTTTGGTCGTGCTCGAGCGCAGCGCCAACGGTCTCGCCTTGGATTTCCTGCAAGGTAACATGTTCGTGCAAGGCGGAGCGGAAGGCTCTAGTGCCGATGATCTTACTCTGAAGACTGGAAGTGGCGAGATCAAACTCAAATCCGCCGATATGAGCTTGTCCAAGGACCAAAGCGGCCAAGTCGCTTTAGAGGTGTTCAAAGGTCAGGCCGAGTTGAAGCAAGGCTCTCAGAAGCTCGATCTGAGCAAAAACAAAAGCGCCGTGTTGACCGACAAAGGCGTAAGCGAAAGCCGAGATCGTTTGCATCTGCTACAGCCCGTGGCTGGCACCGTAGTGCTGTTGAACTTGGCGCGCGGCGATCGCGTGGATCTGTCATGGACGCCGGTGGCCGCAGACTACCGCGTGCATGCAGAGGTGGGATCATCGCGCACCAACATGACCCGTCTAGCAGATATGAGCGTAGCCGGTGACCTAGGCAAAGCGACGTTCGCGCAAAAGCCAGGCAAGTGGTTCTTGCGTTTGTATGCGACCAGCGAGGACAAATCGAAACCGCAACTGGCTTCGATGGTGATTCCGTTTGTAATTGAGCCCAAAGCTCCCCCCTCTTTGATCGAACCCTCGCAAGAAACGGCATTGCTAAAGCTGACCCCTGAACAAGAGGTCGAGTTCCGCTGGATGAATCGCAACAAGTTCTTCACCCAGCTCCTCGAAGTTTCCAAAGACGCAAAATTCACTCAGGTCGTGAGCAAGCAAACGCTGGATGGTGACGACACCACGGTGAAACTGCCCCTGCAAGACGGCAACTATTTCTGGCGCGTGACAGGCTATTTGAAAATCAAAGACAAAACCGAAGGTCTGTCCTCCAATACGGCCAAACTGCAAGTCGTTTCACAGTGGGAGATCAAACCGGCAACTTTGATCGCTCCGCCCAAGGCGGCACAGATTTCGTTCTTCGAGGCGCAGAAGAATGGCGTCACTCTAAAGTGGCAAGCACCGGTGGGAGTGAAGCGCTTCAAAGTACTAGCTCAACGCAAAGAAACGGGCGGCTGGAAAACTCTCCACGAGCAAGAGACCGAAGCCACCCTGGTCAAACTGACAGACGTGCGCCCAGGCGTGCATCAATGGCGAGTGACCAGCTTGGATCCAAAAGGCGGCGACGGCAAGCCCAGCGAGATGCTTGAGTTCTCAGTAGATGATATGCCTCGCCTTGAGTGGGCCAACAACGACAAGGAAAATGAATATGTCTACACCACTCCAACTCCTACACTGGCTGCGCAGTGGAAACCCCTAGCCAATGTTTTTGGCTACCGCTATCGCATCAGTCCCGAAAGCACGCCTGTGGAAGAGGCGGACTGGCAGAGCACGAAACAGAATCTGTTCGACACGCCGGTAAAAGAAGATGGCCGCTACACCGCCGTGGTAGAAGCGCTGAACGCCAAGGGCGCGACCATCGCTCAATCACCTCCGAAAACTTTCAACGTCAAACGCCTACCTTTGCTACCTGCCCCGCAATGGGCGTCGAACGCGCCCGAGTTTTTTAAAAGCGATGGCAAAGGCAACCTCTCCTTCAGCTGGGAGCCAGTGGATGGTGCCAAACAGTACCTGCTCATCATCGAAGACGGCGAAGGGCAAGTTCTGGAGCAGAAGTCGTTTAACGGCAACTCGGCCTCATTGAACCGAATGAAGCCGGGACAGTACCAAGTCAAACTGCGCGCCGTGGATTCATTCCGTCGCCCGAGCAGCGAAGGCCAGGCGAAAAAGGTCGAAGTGCCCAACGCTAGCGACATACGCGCCCCTAAAATCAAAGCGATGAAGGTGAAATAGCATTGCACTTGCATCTCGCTCTTTTCTTAACTTTGCTCCTGGCCGCGAGCGCAAGCTCCGCGCCTGCGTTTGCCCAAAAGGTGCGACGCAACGTGGAGGTCGAGTGGGACGGAGTTGAGGGCGCGAGCGGTTATGAGGTTCAAGTCGTACGCAAAGATGACAAGAGCAAAAAGCCGCTCCTTTTTAAGCTGAAAGAATCGAAATGGTCCGCCACCGTAGCTCCGGGAATTTATCTTATGCAGGTGCGCAGCTACGACGGTCGCGGCGCACCCGGTGAGTGGTCACCGCCTTCGGATCTCGAAGTCAAACTGCCGGCGGTGATCGTGACTTCCCCCCTTCCCGACCAGACTGTCGATGCATCTGGCGAAACGACTGAGGGGCTGAATTTAAAATGGGAACCAATCCCCGGCGCGGCAAAATACAAAGTCACCGTCAAGTCGACGACCAATGATTGGAAAGACGAACGTGAGGTTTCCCAGAACTCAGTCAGAGTGGAAATACCCGTCGGTCAGACCGTCGAGTGGAATGTACAAGCTGTCGATCCGAAGGGCATCGAGGGGGATATTTCCAGCAGCGCGTACAAGTTCGAACTTAAAGGTCCAGCTCTGCAGAGGCCCAAGATTGAAAAGCCCATTTCCAAGTATTTGCGCGAAGTGAATTGGGGCGCGCCAAACCACGCTTCGAAGTACGCCTACGAGCTTAAGTACTACAACCCGACGGCGAAAAAATGGGAAGTCGTCGATAAAAAGTCAGACTACAAAGAAACCAAGGTCGATCTCGACATCCAACGTCCTTCGGGGAAATACCGTTTGGCGGTACAAGCCTATGGCGAGCGCCGCAAACCGTCGCCACCCGTACAAATGGATTTCGAAACCCGCGGGGGTTTCCGCGATCCTGCCGCTTTGGACAAAGCGATCTTGCGTGACTCCCTGACCAAGCCGACGCACTTCTACGCCATCACTTCCTACATGGTGACGCAGATCGAGTACGAGGGTACCGACTATGATGAGTTGTCGCGCTCAAGCTTTCCCGCGGTCGGCGGCACGGGTCGCATCGGCATGGGCTATCAAGATCCCGAGTCAAACTGGGGCGGCTTCGGCATTGCCGATTTGAGTGGCTTTATCATTCAAGGTCAGAACTTCAAGTTCGCTTCCGTCGAAGGGCACGCCACACGGAAATTAGAGCTTGGTCAAAACGGCATCTTGCTCGCTGCGGGCGGTTTATTCGCCAAAGAGCTTCCGGTGGTGAAGGGCAATATCACCGATGGCTATTCATCGACGACAAAGGTACGCAACATCGGCCCTCACGCCGGCTTCGTGTACTGGTTCCCGTTCAACGACCGTTGGGGCCTACAGATGAATGCGCGCGCTTACTACACATTGATGGGTAGCTCCAGTACAGGAGCGAAGGTCACCAGCAGCTTGTCCTATCAATATGGATTGCTCGGCAGCCGCCGCCTGACACAATCATGGATGGGTTACGCCGGCTACGCCTTCCGCCACGATGAAGCCAACTACGCCACCACCCCCGGCACAAACTCCTTTGCCACCGACGGGCAAGTAAACAATGTGACTATCCAAGGACACTATTTGAACTTGATGTTGGAGTTTAGTTTTTAGGGGGATGGATGGGCTTGGGGCGCGGACTCAGTCTCAGTTCTTTGTCGCTCGCTTAGGCCCAAAATAACAAGACTCTGTTTTGATGAAATTTAAATCATACCACTCTTCCCATCTCCCCACGTTAGCTAAAATGCGAGCTTCTTCTCATGAACGGTACCCCACTTCACCGCATCCACTTCACTGTACCCCACCTCAAGGCGCTCCACTTCAGAGTGTCCCACCTCTACAGCCTGCTTTTACGCTCTAACCAACACGCAATCTAATAAACACTTGCTACACATAGTGAGCGGCCCACGTTTCCCTTAACTCCCTCAGCGAACGGAAATCCTTCCGCGAAATATTCCCCTCGGCCTCCCACTGGTTGAAGACCACATACTCTTTGGCCGCCTTGTAGGCCCGTCCCCAACCCTGAATCACTCGTGTGTAGGGCTTGTACAACCAAAATCTCTTACCCTTCGCACGCCCCCTCAAACCCTGTACCTGCTGCGCAATTCTCCCTGTCAACTCGCGAATAAATCGCGCCCACAACCGGCGATGGCCTATCTTTATTAGAATATGAAGATGATTTCCTACATTGGCGTATTCGTAAATGGTCACGCCATACTTCAATGCCAAATCACGGACAGCCTTGTTTACCTTTAAAAACGAACTCGGATGCCGCATAGAGAGATTGCCCGTCACATCCGCTCTTAAAACTAAATGCACAGGAAGCTTACTGTCCAATGGACGCTTTGATCTTGCGTTGCCTTTCAATAGGCTCCCGCCAAAACAATTCCTATTTTTGAATTCCGCGCCCTTGAACTTGGTTTGTTTTGTCATGTGGGTTTAGTATTTTACCCATAGCTGAATATCAATTTTTTTGCTGCGCTTCATGGCTTGAGGGAGGTTTGGTTTTCGGTTTGGCCGCTGAGAACGTCTTCGAGGTGCCGCCCCTACTGGCATTGTAGGCCGTCCATCCATGAGAGGGCTATTCCATGCGCATCCACGCGCATGGAAGGGTAATAGATCGATCAGGTTTTACTTAGGAAGGAAGAGAGAGAGAGAGAGAGAGAGAGAGAGAGAGAGCGTAGGTTTGGGTATAGGTGGGCTTGGATCTGGGCTTGGACGTAAGTGTGGATGCGGTCAGGATGAGCAGACAGTAGTCGCGCAAGTTTTATCTCTTTAAGTGGCTCCGCCGTCCTATTGCTATCCTACGGCCGTTCCTACAACCACTATCCGCCGGCCTACAGACACGCCTACCGCCACCGCTCCTACAACACGCTTCTCCAGCGCTTCTCCAACCGTTCCGTTCCTAGCCAGCCATTTTTACTTTGTCGGCGTCGCCGGCTTCGTAATCGGAGAATTCGGTTTTTACCGGGACGGGTTGCTTGTTTTCGTCGAAATAGCCCCTCACCTTGTAGAGCTTTAAGGGCTCGCTCTTGCCCTTCACCTCCACGCTGCCGGCATTTTCCACCATGAACTCTTCTTGGACGTGAGTGGCTAAGTCTTCACTCAACAACAAGTCTGTGCCAAACGCCTTTGTCGAGGATTCGATCCTTGACGCTTGGTTGACCGTGTCGCCAATGACCGTGTACTCCATGCGCTCTTCCGAGCCAATCGTGCCCGAAATTGCTTCGCCACGGTGGAGGCCCATTCCGATCTTGATAGGGACTTTTCCTTTTAAAGCACGACGCTCATTTAAAGACGCCAACGCCACTCGCATTTCTATGCACGCTTTAACAGCACTGTGAGAGTCGCGCTCGGTCGTATTCGGAGCGCCCCAAACCGCCATGATGGCATCGCCGATGAACTTGTCCACCACTCCACCGTTTACGTTGATGATCTTCACCATGATTTGGAAGTACTCATTCAACATTTCAACAACCTGCTCGGGCGTGTGACCTTCAGAGAACTTTGTGAAATCGCGGATATCAGAGAAGAACACGGTGACTAGCTTCTTCGAGCCCCCCAGCTGCAGGTCGCCCTTCATCAAATCTTCAGTCACAGAGGAACCGTGAAATTTGCTGAACATGCTCTTCACTTTGTCACGTTCAAGCAAACCCTCAATCATGGAGTTGAACGCCTGACCCAATTGGCCCACTTCATCCCGCGAACGGATCTGAGACTTAGCGCTGAAATCCCCTTTGGCAACCCGCGAGGTCAACTCAGCTAGAGTCTCAATCGGCGCCGTCAGTGTGATCGAAAACACGAAGATCAAAAACAACGCGACCGACAAGGTTTGTCCCGCGATCAAGAAAGATTTGCGCTTCACGGCCCGAGCCGCTTCCAAAATCACATCCTCAGAAACCGCCGCGATGGCAATCACGCCTAAAGCTGTCTTGGTATAAGCACCCGACATCGCCGCCTTCGTATCGATGTCGGCGTATGTGCGCTGCCCTTCCTTCAATTCTTGGCTCATCGCGAACTTCACGATCGGGAGCTCGGCAAACGATTCGCCCTTCAATACTTTTTTCTCATCCGGATGCGCCAGCAACTTGCCCTCGTTGTCGACCAGAAACAGCACGCGTTCGCTGACGCCAGCGAAAACTTTTTGCAGGCGATCCAAACGCAACTCTGCCAACACGATGTGCGTGACATTGCCAAAATCATCTTTGACCAACGGGAATCCGAGGGTGATCAAAGGGGCACCACCCTCGATCGTGGAGTTACGGATCTCGATATATCCCTCTTTGCCGGCGAACAAAGCTTCCGCGTGCACCATCTTGCGTGCCTTCTGAGCACTGCGCAAAACATCGATGAACGATTTATCCAACTTGTACTGCTTCAAATAGTCGTCATTCACCACGCGCAAAGGTTGCTCGCGCGGGGTGCGAGGAATCACTTCAACCGTCACAAAATCTTTGTCGCGACGGAACGTCAGGTCCAAAGCCTTCTCTTTTTCCTCGGCCGAGGCGTAGTCTTTGTAAAGCAATGAAGCAATGATCTTGGCTTTGTCGATGTAGGAGATCAGCACGCCTTCCACTTCGGTGGCGCGAGCTCGCGACTGATCACGGTTAGCCGTCTCTTCGCGAGTTTTTGAAATCTCCTCAAAGTCATTGGCACTGGTGATGGCAATATATCCGGAAACGAAAATAAGCAGACCGATGGTGATCGTGATCAGCTTTATGGCAATGGGAATCCGAAAGGCCTTCATAGGGTTCTTTTCGGAAATAGGAGTCATTCAAATGACCTATTTTTTAATGCTTAGCCCTCAGTCGAGCCAACCAAGGTTGACCTGGGCCGACCTCACGCGCGACAATGATCCCCACATGACCCGCACCCGTTGGATCTCCCTAGGTATTCTCGTCGTCGCCCTTGCCGCAATCCTCACGGCTTGGTGGATCAAAGGTCCAGACGGCTCTGAAAAGAGCGATTTGGTTCAACAGGCCGAACCGCAGCAGATCCTCGACTACGCGCGCAGTCTGAACAGCCCCCTGGTCCTGATTAACTTTTGGGCCTCCTGGTGCGAGCCCTGCAAGGTGGAGTTCCCCCACCTGATCTCCCTGCAAAAAGAGTTCGCCCCCCTGGGTTTGAAGGTCGTTTTCATTTCTGTCGACGATCCCGCCGATTTGATGGCCGCGGAAGCTTTCCTAAAGGAACAAAGCGTGGCTCCTCCGACGTTCTACAAAGGCAACCAATCACTTAACTTTGTAACTAAGATTTATCCGCAATGGACAGGCGCCGTTCCTGCCACGGTTTTGCTCGGAAGTGACTTACAAGTTCTAGAGGGTTGGGAGGGTGAAACCTCGCTCAAATCTTTCCAAGAACGTGTGAAGCGGCACTTGAAAGGCACATGAGCCACAGCAGAAACCGCACTCGCTCCAAGGCCTCGCGCTCGCCCCTCAAGGCTCCAATCTTGCGCGCGAGTGAGCTCGGCCTCCACCTGGAAGATCTGTGCGAGCTTCGTCAGATTGCCCCTCTTGTTAGAAATTCCTATGTGCTTTCAAGATTTTGGGCCTGGTTCAGCCGGATTGAGGTGGGCTCTCGGGTCAGTGTTCCGCTCCCCCGCTTCCTCACACAAAGAGATCCATAATTCATCAGCATTTTTATTGGCTTGAGGCCCTGACTTGGGCTATACCGGTCGATTCCGGAGGAACTCGTGGCAAAGAAAAAAGGCAAAGTACGTATTATCACTTTGGAATGCACTGAAGCGCGCAAACTGGGCGAGTCCCCGTCGCGTTACACGACCAAAAAGAACTTCCAAACTCATCCCGAGCGCTTGGAAAAAAAGAAGTACAATCCGACGCTTCGCAGACACACACTGCATAAAGAAATCAAGTAAGCGAATAAGTCCCTGAGAAAGTGATCCTAATCACATGCCCCTCAGGGACTTTGTGTTTAATGAGCTAAAACCTTCACAGAAGGACATGCTCATCATAAGACGAGCCTCTTAAGATCGCCAAAGTTCGGAGCCAGACGCTCCACCTTCTCTCGCGGTCCCTCGAAGTTCTCCTGGAACCCATTACGGAAGTGCTCTTCCTCCTGGTTCCAATCTTGTTTTACCTCAGCCCAAAGCTCTTCTTCAGGCCTAGGTTTGTTGAACAATGGCCATAGGGCCAAGTTACGTGGCTTCATATCTTTCTCCCGGGCATAGCCCTAAAAACCCCGGACGCAAAAGCGCACCCGGGGGAAAAATCAAAACGAAAATGAATAGATGACTGCGAATCGCGTTTTAGCGACCGAAGTTTTAACGGCTATTTTGTAAGCGGAAACGCTATGAGAACGGGCAATCGATGGAGGTCGAATCCGTGCATTGAATCGTCAACGCCATTCCAATTTTCAAACTTTGCTTAGTCATGCGACCTCCTTTCATAGAGAGAGTTTTACAATATACTTCTGTAACGTGATTTTACAATGGAAATTAACTTGATTTCATTGACGTCTGTTTGGTCGAGTCGGTAGCGGTATGTCATGAACGAATTTTGGGACCGGCTGGGAATTTCCACCTCTATCTTATGCATTCTGCATTGCTTGCTCACGCCGGTGCTGGTTGTGTTTTTGCCCTTCGCCGGAGAAGAACTGGCGCACGGCTGGTTTCATTGGATCATCGTTTGCGTGGTTGTGCCCGTGGCCATCTGGGCTCTTTGGAACGGCTATCGCCTGCACCGTTTGAAACGCGTGCTGTGGCTAGGCTCGGTAGGACTCATCTTTGTATGTTTAGCCCTGTATGTGGGTTACTACGACCTCAACTACGAAATCATTCTTATGATCTCAGGCGGGCTGCTTCTTTCTATGGCGCACTTTTCAAATCTGCGCCAGTGTCAGCGCACCCATCACTGAGTGATTTCTAGCTCAGTGACCACGGCGGCGTGGTCACTCATCTTTCGCCAGGGCACATCGTACAGCACTTGATAGTCGTGCACCCGAAAGCGACGAATATACACTCGATCCAAAGCCAGAAACGGCCGCCACGATGGAAACGTTTTGGCATGTTGCCCAGTGAACTCCACACCGCTTTCACGCAAGCCTAGTGAGTCCGACATCGGATCAGAAAACTTTTGCTTCCAATCATTGAAGTCTCCGGCAACGATCAGCGGGCACTCAGACGGCACACGCTCTTGCACGCGACTGATTAGACTTTGCATCTGTTGACGGCGACCGCGCTCCAGCAAGTCCAGATGCAGGCAGAGCAAGTGCACAGGGAGATCCGTCCCATTCACTTGAATCTGAGCGTGCAGCAGCCCTCGACGCTCTAAAGGGTTGGTCGAAACATTGATGTTTTCATAATCCAGAAATGGATGCTTGCTTAAAATCGCGTTGCCGTGATGGCCCTCGGAATAGATCGCATTCTTACCGTAAGCGAAGTGAGTCCAGATCTCATCCGCCAAATATTCGAACTGAGAAGGCAGATCATGATCACCCTCATCCGGTGGATGAACGCCCATCACCTCCTGCAGGAAAACCACATCGGCGTTCACCGAGCGAATGGCCGTTCGCAGCTCGGCCAATACATACTGACGCGAGTAAAAACAAAAGCCCTTGTGCATGTTGTAGGTGAGAACCCTCAGACGCATGCTTCGTAGCATAAAAATAAAAAGAGGGCCGGTTAAGCCCTCTTTTTAAAATCTTTGAATTTGCTGCGAATTAGTTCGCGGCTTGTTGCACGCCGACGAACATAGAGGTGGCCTTAGCAACAGCGGCTTCGGCATTCACCAGTCCTGAACCATATTGGTTCTCGTTGTTCGGACCAAGCGGAGTGGCAGTTGACTTCAAAATCTCGCGCACTTGCTCGGGGGTCAGGCTGCGGTTAGCCGCGCGAACCAGCGCTGCCACACCGGCTACGTGAGGAGTGGCCATGGATGTACCCTGCAAGGAACCATAGTCCGTTCGAACGACTTCCACCGTGCCGCGCACATTTGCACCAGAGATCAGAGCGGCCTTCATAGCTTCGCCCTCTTTTTGCTCGATCATAGCGGCGGGGACAGCGACTTCGCTGCCGTCTTCAGTCAAAGCACCTTGCAATAAGCCCGGAGCATTGTTGAAGATGATCACACCAGCGACGCCCGCTTTGATGGCGTTGGCCACTTTGTCTTTAAAGGTGATCTCGCCGCGGCCGATCAAGGCAATCTTACCGCTTACCGAAATGCGGGCGAAATCTTCCGGTTTACCTAGGCCTGCAAACACCATTTCCGTATTGGCCACGGAAGCCACGGGTGAACCTTGGAAGGGAGCCGATTTCACTTCGGTCATTCCGCTGCCACTATCCAGCATCACATTGCCGGCACGACCAGCACCGAGCGGAAGGGAAGAAAGAACGTCCACGCCAGGAGCAACTACCGCCAACTCAGGTCCCCATTGCGAAAAGTCCGCTTTGGTCAAAGTGCTGTCGACCGCACCCACCGCCAAAACGGTTTTGAAAGCCGCCGGATAAGAAACCGTGTTCATACCTCCGTTGCCGCTAGCGGCAACAACCATCACGCCTGCCGCTTCTGCTTTCAACAAAGCTTGTGCTTCACCGTTGCTGATGAACATTCCACCCAGGGACATGTTCACAACATCGGCTTTCTCAGTCACAGCCCAATCGATGCCCGAGGCAATCGCGATCGAGGAGCAGCCAACATCCGAGCACACTTTTCCCATCAGCAAACGGGCCTCAGGAGCCACGCCCACCAAACCGCCATTCAGGCCGTCCGCTAGGATTGTCCCCGCCACATGCGTCCCGTGACCAATAGTATCGACCATGTCGCCTTTATTAGGAGAAGTGAAGTTCTGGCCTTTTTCGAAGCGTGTCAGCATAGCCGGGTGAGCGGTCTCAATGCCGGTATCGAGAACCATCACACGTACGCCCGAACCCTTGGTGGTGTTCCAGGCGGCCGGCGCTTTCACAGCATCAATGCCCCAGGGGCGAGCCATGACTGTGGGTTTTGCATTCAGAATATCGGCACCGCCGAAAGTGGCGATGGTGCGCGGAGCAGGGTGAAAGATCTCCTCTTCAACCAACGCAATCGCTGGATGTTGTTTGAGGCTTTCAACAGCGCGACTATCCGTAGACTCAATTACCAACAGCTCCACATTATTAAGAGCGCCAGCGACGACCGCATCCGAGTTGAATAAACGCAGCGGAGCCATCACGCCCGGTGCAACCAACATATTGGAGTTCACTGTCTTAGCGACGCTCTTATATGTATTCGTGTTTTTAAACTGTACGAGATAACGCTTCGATTCGGCGTTGGCGGTCAGTGACAGTGCGAGTGCGGCGATAAGTGCGCTCGCCAGAGTGATCTTCCGTGCAATCATGTTTCCCCCTGGTTCCGTGGAGATCAACCTCGACCTCCGTCCAGGAATGATCAGATCAACCCCCTGAAAACTTTGCAAACTTTTTGGTTCCACTTTGGAACCCACATCTGTAGTAAAAATTTAAACTGCTGTTTTAACTAAAGATTATGTGGTGAAAAATACCACCGCGGCGAGTCGATAAGGTCTGAAGGTCTGCTTTGAGAATAGATTGTGACACTAACGGCGATGAACAACCCCAACCGCCGGCTGATCGGTGGGGAATAAGACAAGCTCTTGCACATTCACATGCGAAGGGCGCGCAGTACACCATACAATGGCTTCCGCCACATCTTCCGCCGTAAGAGGCGTCATCCCCTCGTACACTTTGCGCGCCTTCTCCGCATCGGCAAAACGCACTTGCGAAAACTCAGTCTCAACCATACCCGGCTCAATATTCGTGACCCGAATCGGAGTTCCGAGCAGATCCAACCGCAACCCTTCACTCAAGGCGCGCACGGCGAACTTCGTCGCACAGTAGACCGCGCCGCCTGGATACACCCAACGTCCCGCCACCGAACCTATGTTCACGACATGTCCCCGCCCCGCCTGAATCATATGCGGCAAAACAGCGCGGGTGAGATAAAGCAATCCCTTCACATTGGTATCGATCATCGCTTCCCAATCGGACACCTCGGAGTTTTGCACGCGATCGGTGCCCTTTGCTAAACCCGCATTGTTGAGCAAAAGCGATACCCGTTTAAGGTCCACTCTCTCGGCAAAAGCCGCCACAGCCGCTGAGCTCTGCACATCGACGGCAAAAGTCTCCACCTGACCGGGAAGTTCAGAAGCCAGTTTGTCGAGACGCTCCCGTCGACGCGCGAGCAAAATGAGGTCATAGCCGGCCTTTGCCAGCAGCCGGCTGCTGGCGGCACCAATGCCGCTACTCGCGCCAGTGATGAGAGCACATGGGCGACTCACGGCGAGGCCTTAAAGGCGCGAAACGGATAGGGCAGCAGATCTTTCAGCGTATACTGCTTTTGCACCCCTTCGGTGTTGGCCAAATAGATGGGCAAATTGTCGGAAGAGAATTCGGCAATCACTTGCAGACACAGAGCACAGGGAACTGTGGCCTGCACTTCGTCCGTGGCCACGATCAAAAACTCGGGCTCAAAACGGCCATGCCAAGCCACGGCTTGCGTGAAGGCCGTGCGTTCAGCACAGATGGTAGCGCCAAAGCTCGCGTTTTCCACGTTGCAACCCGGAATCGCTTCCGCTACGCCCTTCAACTTGAGCGCCGCTCCCACTTTGAATTTCGAATAGGGTGAATGGGCATTGGCGCGCGCTTTCAGAGCCGTTTGCCACGCTTTTTCAACTTCCGCGGTGATCTTCGCCATAGCTTTTTTATACCCCTTGCAAGCGCGTTTCACATGCACTATCCCTAGTGACGCAATGAGCATCAAAAACAACCAATTGGATGACGTGGCCGTAAGACCTCCAGAACGAGATTTGGATCTCACTCTGAATGCGGTCGGCCTCGAAAACGTTCAGATGCAAGTTCTACGTGAAGGCACGCGCATGCCAGCGCGCGGACAGGCGGCCGTCTCGCTCATCGATAAGCAGGCACGTGGAATTCACATGTCGCGCCTGTTCCGCATTCTTACCCAATTCAGTGAGCGTGAGCTTAGCTGGGAATGGCTGTCGAACTGTTTGGATCAAATGCTGTCCACACACTCCACTCTCAGCGACTCTGGCCATATGGAAGTGGCGCTGGATTGGCCGGTGTTGCGGCAGGCGCTGCTGAGCCAAGAACACGGCTGGAGAACCTACCCGGTCAGCTATCGCGTAAGCTCACACAAAGGTCAGAAAACTCTGGCTCTCACCACCCGTATTCTGTATTCGAGCACCTGTCCCTGTTCCGCATCCCTCAGTCGTCAGGCTATGCAAGATCAGTTTAGACAAGACTTCACTGCCAACATGGTTGGACGTGAAGAGATGCTGCAATGGCTGAAGGAGAATACGGTCGCCGCTCCGCACTCGCAGCGCAGTGAGGCCACTGTGACTTTTACGTTTGATCCAGCTCTAGCCCCCAACTCTCCGATCGCTTTGATCGACGTCATTGAAAAAGCTTTGGGCACACCGGTGCAAGCCGCCGTAAAACGTGAAGACGAGCAAGAGTTTGCACGTTTGAATGCTCAAAATCTGATGTTTTGCGAAGATGCCGCTCGCAAACTGAAGTCCGCGTTGCTCAAACGTGAAGAGCTAGCCGACTTCCAAATCGAAGTGCGCCATTTCGAAAGCCTTCACGCCCATGACGTCGTCGCCAGGGTCGGAAAGTTCTAGCCTTATTCCAATAGGTTAGCTTATAAACACCGCGGGCCTGTGAGGCCACGCTCAGAATGTCCGCCCCGCTGACACTTCGATAAAAGTTTCAGGCGAATCGTGTACTTAGTGCGTCGCATCATTGGCCCTGATATAACGGCTGCAAAATAACTCCCTTTAGGACGCGCAATGACTCTAGGAATGCCAGAAATCTTGGCGGTAGCTCTCACCGTCAGCCAGGTCTTCACCAAACCGCCGGAGCAGTTCCAGGCTAAATTCGATCCAGTTGCAGATCGAGCTCAGATCGTCGCCATCCTCAGCGACGGCTGCAAGCTGGTGAGCAAGGACCTGAATTTCTCGACTGAAACCACGGCCGATGGCGAAGAAGATTTGGTTGAAGCCATGCTCAAGCAGGCCACGAAGCGCGCAAAGACTCTGCAAAAGAAATGGGCAGCAGAGGCTTCAGCCACCCTGGAAACCCCAGCCACTGGCGAAGCTCCCGTCACCGCCAAAAAGACCATGACTCAGAAGGTGATCGAGAAACTCGATTTCGAATCGCTCACTTTGATCTACAAAACTTTCTGTAAAGGTCAGCAGACTGATCCCGCGGCTTTGCGCCTTGAAGAGGGCATCGCGAAATTCAACGACACAATGAAGGACCTGCCGGATCACACCAAACTCAAAGGTTTGCAACTGCCGGGCGCCACCACCATTTTGGATCGTAACGGCGAACGCTTTACCGAAGTGTTTGCCGAGAATGGTCGCCGCACATTCGTGCCCCTGGCTCAATTGCCGTCCTACGTGGGCGAAGCCTTTATGGCGGCCGAAGACCAAGACTTTATGAAACACCATGGTTTGGATTTGCACGGTGTGATCCGCGCCTTCAAATCGCTGTTCGAAAAGAACCGTCCGCAAGGCGGATCGACCATCACACAGCAGGTGGTGAAGAATCTTTTGGTCGGCGATAGCGTTTCACCCGAGCGCAAAATGCGCGAGATGGTGATCGCTTCGCGGGTCGAAAAACTCTTGAGCAAACAAGAGATCTTAGAGCTCTACGTAAACTATGTGTTCTTAGGCCGTGCCTCTTGGGGTGTGGAAATGGCCGCTAAAAGTTACTTCGGCAAATCAGCCCGCGATCTTACACGCATCGAAGCCGCGTTCTTGGCCGGCCTTACCAAAGGACCAAACGCTTTCAGTCCTGACCGTGTTCCTGAGCAAGCCAAACAACGCTTGCAATACGTCGTCGGCCGGATGAAAGACGACAAATATATTAAAGATGAAGATCTCACCAAGGGCGAACAGACCTTTATCGAAGGCAAAGATCCGATGCCGGTCATCAAGTTCGAAAGCCCCCGTCAGCGCGCGGCCTATTACTTCCTCGATGAAATTCAGCGCGACGTGAAAGCCAAAACCGGTATCGCCTCGCTCACGTCGGGCTCATACGTCGTGCGCTCAACCATTCACCCCGAACTGCAGAAAGCCGCGGAGCTCGCACTGCAAAACGGACTGATGGACTACGAAAAAGCCTCAGGCCGCGCCAAGTTCAACGGCCCTGCCGGCTCCATCGCCAAGCAAATGGCTGAGGGCAATTCGACCTGGCAAGAACTTATGGCCTCCGCCCGTGGAGCGTACTGGGATATTCGCCTCCCGCTCGCCGTAATGTTGGGTAGCCGTCTGCAAACCCCAGACGGTAAGGTGTTCACCACTAAAAATCCGATGATCGGTTTGCAAGACGGGCGCGTGATCAGTTTGATCGCCGATACGCGCTCCAAAAACATGCTGTCTGTTTACGATCTGGTGCACGTCAAGCTGAATGAAGACGGCAAGTCGGCCAAACTGATTTCTCCGCCGCGCGTACAAGGCGCTATTGTGGTGATGGAAGCCAAGACAGGGCGCGTGCTGGCGATGTCGGGCGGTTTTTCTTA
This sequence comes from Bdellovibrionales bacterium, assembly GCA_019637855.1. Classification (GTDB taxonomy): domain Bacteria; phylum Bdellovibrionota; class Bdellovibrionia; order Bdellovibrionales; family UBA1609; genus JALHOQ01. Next base: position 25,053 of record JAHBUX010000019.1, on the reverse strand, counting down.
CGCCGCTTCTCAGCTCAACCGCGTAACCCAGAGCTTGCGTCAGCCTGGCTCAACTCTGAAGCCCTTTATCTACTTGTCGGCTTTGAACCTGGGCCTGCAACCCAACACTCTAATTCCCAATGCACCACTCAGCTTGCCGCCCATCGAGCGCGGCGCTCAGTGGTGGTCGCCGAAGAACTTTGACGGTGGCGGCCGTGGCCTGGTGACCTTCCGTTACGCCGTTGAAAAATCGCTCAATTTGCCGACGGCAAGAATCATGGCCGCCATAGGTCAGACGCCAACCGAAGGTTTGGATTATATTCGCGGCATCACACACGAACTTGGCATTTACGACAACCCCTTGCGCGTATATCCGTTTGTTTTGGGTGCGCAACCGACTCGCTTGATCGATATGGCTGTTGCATATGCCACTGTGGCCAACGTCACAGCTCCTTACTCCAGCGAATGCCCGATGTGCTTGAAACCGGTACCGCATTTTATTGATAGTGTCTCGCAAGGTGGAAAGCTGATTTGGAAGCGCGACCGCGCCAACGGCCTACAGCCCGTGAACTCACTAGATCGTGTTTCGCTCTACCAGATCCGTCGCATCTTGCAGGGCACGATCGAACGCGGAACAGCGATCGCCGCCAAAAAGGATCTCGGCGGTTTTGTTGCTGGCAAAACAGGAACAAGTAATAACACCATCGATGCCTGGTTCGTCGGCTTCACCAACGATTTGGTGGTCGGCGTGTGGATGGGCTACGACAGTCGTGACGTGGCCTCTGGCCTGGGCGGCGCCTACACCGGTGGACGCGTGGCCCTCCCGATTGCCAAAGAGATGTTCTTGAACTCATTTGAACTCTACAAAGAGAAAGAGCCTCTCGACGGCATTCCTGCCGACCTGCAATCGCAAGTCATCGAATACCCGATCGACGTGCGCACGGGTGACTTTGCTCGCGGCGGCCAGTTTATGGAAGTGTTCCGTATGGGCCCGAACCGCGGTCCGCTGAACACTCAACGCCGCATTTTGAAGCGCGCCGAGTACGGCATGATGATTACCGAGCCGCTCGGCGAAGAAGACGATGGCTATGGTGTTCAAACACTTTATGACAACGAACAGATTCAAGGCGATCCGCGCATATTTGCCAATCCCACCGGCTACCAGAATTATATGCCGGGGTTTGAAGACCCGCGCGAGCGCTACTTCCAACAGCAACCTTTTTCTTCTGATTATTACCAATAGGAGCAAGTCATGAATTTCAACAAACTCATTCTACCGTTGGCTCTGGTTTTACCGCTGTCGGCTTTTGCCGAACGTAAGATCGACGACAGCATGAAAGCCAATCCGGCGGCCTATGACAAACTGCCGGTAACCGCGCTCTCAAGCGATAAGGTTTTCTACACCGAATACATTCAGAGCTTTGCCGATTGGAACAATAGCAACGCGGCCGATGCGCAAGTGATGAGCCTGTATGAGGGTTTCAAAGAGCCGAAAATCGATTTTATCAACGCCAACAATCAGCCAGACTCGCTGATCGATTATCTGACCATGTACGTGGCGAAGACAAAGACCGTGCTGAACAAGCCGGCAGCGCAAGTGAACGTTAAGGCCATGGTTAATCTGGACACTTTGAACTCGATCGACCCGGAAATGAAGTCCAAGCAAATCACAGCGAACGAGTTGATGAACAACGTGCTTGCGGCCGGTAAGCCGATCACCAATTTCGATTGGTGCAATGCGAATGGCAGCGACAATATCTTGAAGCCCAAGCAAGAAAAGCATTTGGACTATATCGGCGGCAAAAAGTGGTGTGACGGTTCAGAGCGCTCGCTGTGCGTGGAGAGCTGCTACCTCTTCAACAAAGTGTGGAGAGGTGCGATCAAGACAGAAGCTGGCGTGCGCGCCGCAAAAAATCTGATCACCGGCGGCCAGAATCGCCGTGAGGATCTAGGAGTGGCCATGCAGTCCGAGATTCGCTACTACGTGAGCGAAGCTGAATTTGGCGCACGCATCCCGCTAGCCCAGGTCACGCACATCAATACCCCGGTCCGCGGAATCGTGGAGCAAAGCTCGTTTTACTACAATCAGGTTTTCAAATACTCGAAGATCTTGTCGATCATTCAAGAGCATCCGACCGACGCTTCCAAATCGATCATGACCAACATCGTGACGATGGGCGTGCGCACGCATAGCTGGGAAAAGCCCATGCTCGCCGATCACTTACAAGGTGAAGGTCTGTGGAATGACGATGCCGGCCTGACTGCCGGGATCCCGTGGTTGAGTCAAAATATGACCAAGAAGATCGCCGGCATTCTAGAGAAATAGTTTAAGCGTTCTTATGAGGCGCGGTTGGTGACGGGTCCGTCATAAGCCGTGTCATGTTGGGAACTTCCTCGGTCGAATAGTTGCGTTCGATGAACTCCCAATTCACATGTCTCCAGGCGCTGCGTAAATACTCTTTGCGCTCATTGCGATAGTCCACGTAATACGCATGTTCCCACACATCACATGTCCATAACGGACGCACACGCTCCAAACGGATGGGATTGTCTGCATTTTGTGTATTCACAATATCTATCTCGCCATCCGGTGTGGCCACCAACCAGCACCATCCCGACCCGAACAAAGCGGCCGCAGACTCGATAAAACGCTCCTTCAATCCCTCGAGATTGCCGTACTTGCGATTGATCGCCTCCATCAGCTTGCCGTTCGCATTTGGTCCCGGCGTGAGTGGCGTCAAACCCATCCAATAAAAGGTGTGATTCCACGCCTGTGCGCCGTTATCGAACAGCTTTCCATCTTGATTGTTGATGATGTACTCCAAGGTCGCATCGGGCAAACCTTGCTCAATCACCAGCTGATTGACCTTCTCGACGTAGTTTTTATGGTGGCCGAAGTAGTGGGTGTCGACCTGTTCACTCGACAAAAAGGGTTCAAGTTCAGCGTGACCGAAGGGTAAATGTGGAAGACGAAATTTCATGCTCTAGCCTTTCAAGTAGATGACATGGATGCGCGGAGTAGGATCAGCCTCGACAAGGCCCTTGATCTCCACACGCGCTCCAATCAAATGATCGATACGACCGACGCCCATTCGGCCAGCTTCGATCACATATGTGCGGTTATCGTCGTCAACTAAGGAAAGTACAGGGCCGGACTGGGCGAGAGTTCCAAATATCGTCTGAAATCTTAGCTTTCCGGCCCTTTGTAACATGGCCCGTTCTACCTATTCGGCGGAACGGCGGCAAACTGCGGCGCCCAGCAAAAAGCCGATCACCGCGCCACCGATGGCGGCTTGCACAGGATATTGACGAATCATACGCCCCGGGCTGCTACCGATGCTTTTGAAATCGATGCTGCCGAAAAGCTCGCTGGCTTGATCCATATACTGCGAAGCCTTCTCTGATACGGTGTCAAACGCCGTCTTTACAGACTCACTGCCAGTCTCGACGCCCTGGCTGGCCTGTTGGGCTTTCTGCCATTTTCCGTTGGTGCGGCTTTGGCGTGTGCTCGTGGAAGTGGTTTCTTCAGGCATTGGTTTCCTCCTTGGTTGTTATAATTGGCGGAATTGATCTTTCAGTTCGATTTCATGGTGGCGCTCTTTGATCGCTTCATGCCCCTCTTCGATCTCGCGGCGAAAGCTCGCCACCAGCTCGCTGATCTTGCGTTCGGCCTCTTCCGGCGCGATGCCGTACTTTTGGGCGATTCGTTCGATCTCAGCCTGCATTTCGCTACACTTTTGGTTGATGACGCTGTCGTTTGTTAAGCTGTCCATCACGCGCTCCCTCTATTGTAGTTTAGCGAGAGCAATTGGAAGGCCGCGCTGAAAAGCCCGTTGTTTACATTTCACCGAGAAATTTTAACAGGAGGTTCACTTCTTCCCCGGGTAACAGGAAAGAATGGGACTTGGACCAGTGGAGGATTGGAGGTTGGATTTTTACAAACAAATTGCTACATTTGGAGCTCCACCTGCAATGCTTGAGAAGCGAGGTCCTATGGACACCGACATCATCATTCCGGACGAAGCTCGTCAGCGTTATCTGGAAAGACGTAAGAAGGATATCGAAAGCCTGCGCTCGGCTTTGAGTTCCCGCACGTTTGATGAATTCAAACGTATCGGTCACCAGCTGAAAGGCAACGCCGCATCTTTTGGATACGGCGACCTCGAGAAAGTGGCGATTCAGTTGGAGGCCGCTGGCCAAAGCCAGGACCTCCACGAAGCGGGTAAGCAGGTGGAGCTACTGGAGCAGTGGCTCCGTCGCACTTCACTGGGGCAAACCGCCTCCACTTAAGGCGGACTGCTCCATTTCGCGCACTCGACGATAAAGAGTCTTGCGATCCACACCCAAGTCTTTGGCCGTTCGATCTTTCGCTCCTTGATTCAAGCCTAGCGCGAAAACAATATACTTATTTATCAGCTCGTCGAGCGGAAGAATCTTTTCTTCCGAGATCACGAAGCGCGGTTGATCCCCATGGATGAACTCCACCGAAGTTTTACGTTCGTCGGTAAACTCCTCTTCGAAGTTCAAATCGGGCAAATCAATCGAAGTGCCTTTCGACAAAACGACAGCGCGCTCGATCACATTTTCAAGTTCGCGTACATTGCCCTTCCATGGATTCTTTAGCAGATACTCAGTCGCTCCCTTAGTGAAGCCCTTAACGCCGATACGATTGAGCGCTGCGTGCTTTTTCAGGAAGAATTCCGACAACGGCATAATGTCTTCTTTGCGCTCACGCAAAGGCGGCAACCCGATCGGAATCACATTCAGGCGGAAAAATAAGTCTTCACGGAAGCGGTTTTCCATCACCTCTTGACGGAGGTTTTTGTGGGTGGCCGAAACCACGCGCACATCTACCGTGCGAGTTTGGTTTTCACCCAGGCGTTTGATCTTTTTATCCTGCAGCACGCGCAGCAGCTTGGCCTGCAGGGGCAAACTCAAATCCCCGATCTCATCGAGGAACAGAGTGCCACCGGCGGCCTCCTCAAACAGACCCACGCGTTTCTCAACGGCACCGGTGAACGCGCCCTTGGCGTAACCAAAAAGCTCGGCTTCCAGAAGATTTTCCGGAATGGCAGAGCAGTTGATCGCCACGAACGGACCTTTTTTGCGGTTGCCGAACTGATGAATGGCCTTGGCCACCACCTCTTTACCGGAACCGCTCTCGCCCGAGATCAGCACGTGAGCGGAACTGTTGGCCACGCGACGAGCCAGGTCCAACGCGCGCAAAAATTTCGGACTCTTGCCGATAATCCCTTGAAGAGTGGATTGTTCTCCACCCGCCACCACCGCGCGCAGGGCTTGGTTCTCTTCGCGCATGCGACTGAAGTGAAGCGCGCGCTCCACCGAGACTTGAAGCTGCGGAAAGTGCAACGGCTTCACTACGAAGTCGTACGCACCCGCTTCGATCGCTTCAAGCGCGACCTCAGCACTTCTATGAGCCGTCATAATGATCAGAGGCGTGGTGATGCCTTTTTCAAGCAACGCCACTGTCAGCTCTACTCCGCTCATATTTGGCAAACGTAGATCGGAAATGATCACGTCGCAGAATTCATCCGCAGAGGAGATGGCTTTCAAAGCCTCCTCCGCATCATCGAAGGTTATGAGTTCATAGCCCTTGGGCCGAAAGAAGCCCACGAGCAGGTCTTGTACATCCGGATCGTCGTCAATAACTACTAGTTTTGGTCTCTTCATGCCCCAAGTAATAACACCGGTTCTTTCGTGCCCCAACATAAAAGTGGAACATTTCCCCAAATTTTCACGCGCAGGTCCCGTTCTGGGATTAAAACCCTTTTTGGAACCTTCGCGGTCTAGGAACGGGCATTGCTCTACCGTCCATCAGGAGGTGATCTATGTTACGTGCAGCTCTCGTATTTTTTGTGCTCGGATTAATTGCCATCATGCTCGGCGCCGGCAATGTTGGCGGCGTGTCATTAGAGATTGGCCAGACTTTATTGGGCGTATTTTTAATACTCGCCGTTATTAGTTTAGTGGCAAGTCTAGTGACTGGACGCACACCCACCACGCTTCCATAGCGCGGACTAGAAAGGACAAATCAATGAATGTGATTAAGTGGACTGAGATTGTTTTGCTTTCGTTATTGCTGGGTTTGACTTCGTTTGGGGCGACAATGGCCTCTGCGGCTGAAGATTCGGTACGCGAGGACGTGAAAGAGGCGGGACGCGATATGAAGAAGGACGTGAAAAAAGCCGCACGCGCCGCAAAAGACAAAGGTTGCGAGTACGTCAAAGGCAAAATGGAATGTGCAGGAGACAAGATCAAACACAAGGTCCAAAATGCAACCGACGAGGTGAAAGACAAAGCCGACGACTTGTAAACTTTCGGCATATTTTATGCTCCCACTTGCCCATCAGAAAGGTGGAGTGCAATGCAGGGAATCGCTACCAATGTCGTTTACAAAAGCAACCGCTTCCGTCCGGAAGCCACACATGTTTTGATCGTCGATGACGACCCGGACTTTCTTGATCTTCTCACCTGCGAGATCGAGCAAATTCCGGGCGTCACTGTAGATGTGGCGCATGACCCTGAAGAGGCCGTTCGAAAACTCACCCTGCAAGACTATCGCTTGATCGTTAGCGACTGGGCCCTTGATGCCTCCGATGCGTCTAAAGTCCTGAGCAGCGCGGATGACATGATTGGAGAAAATCTGAAGCCTGCAAAGATTCCCGTGATGTTTATCTCAGGTTCAGAAAAGGTATCTCAAACTCAGGTCCTACATGATCTTAAACACTTCGAGCCGGTGTCATTCCTGCTGAAAAGTTGCGGTCCTTCGATGATCGGCCTGCTCGCCGAACATATCTTGCATCGCTTCTCCCCTTTACCGGAGCTTGAGCCATGCTGAAGTGGTTCGTGCTGCCGTTAACTGTTCTGTCGTGGAAGGCTCATACCATGGTGATGCCACCAACGACGAACGCGGCAGAAGCGTTGGGGTATCAAGTCGCCGGTGAAATTGAATTTCCACGCCGCACTTCGACGCCCTTGCGACAAAGCTTGGCCGAAAACTTGGCCGAGATTCATGAGATGTGCCCGCGCACTCAATTGCGTAACTCGCCAGTGCGCGCCCCCGTGCACATTGTGGTCTTGGCCTGGAGTGACCGCGAATTTCCTGGCGAACGCGATGAGTACACTCTGGAAGACCTTGATCTAGCCGCTCAACGAGCTCGGCGGACCGCGGCTGGACTGCGCCGTGACCTGCCCGCCGATACATCCTTTGAATTGGTCAATATGGCAAGCCGCCGTCCCCACAAAGTGCGCGTCAGTGATCGCGCCTCCGTACGCGGACCCGTATTTGACGTAAAAACCGCACTGAAAATTTCCGGTGCGGCACCGAGCGGCCGGCTTGAGGTCGGTCTGTTCGGTGAATATGGTCAGAGCTCCAAAGCCGTTGTTTGGGTCGAATGTTTTGAGACCTTCACCCGCCGACCGGCGATTCCCGCCCAGAAGGAAGTGCGACGCCTAGCCTCATTTCGCCCCAAAGATAGGGGCATTTTTGTACGTACGCCTGAATCGAAACTCTCTCCGCTCATTTTGTAAGGGCTCTTAACGGCCCGGATGTTGCTCTTCACTAAGATTAGCACGGAGGGAGATTTGATGAACCCACGCCAACCCAGTCAAGATTCCGAAGTGAACCCGCGTCCGAAAGGTTCGAACTATGCGAACACGGATCGGGACGATGCCACGACTGGCATCAGTCACCAGCGTAGAGCCACGCAAGAAGGTTTAGCCGATGAAGCTGAGCCGGAATGGGCTCCGCCGGAGACACAACCTGAACCTCGCCCTGTAGACCCTATTCTCCAACCCTCTGCCCCAAAAAACCCTAATTCTCCTGCCTAAAGCTAAGGGTACGGTGCTTGACTTCAAGTGCCGTACCCCACCATCTTCATCTCTGAGGAGCTAGAGATGGCACATCCGGTTTTACTTATTCATGGTGGCGCAGGCCAGGGCTCGCTCTCCGAACAAAAACGACAACGGATCGAACTCTCTCTGAACACCATTCTTGAGAATGTGTATCCCCTCTTGCGTGACGGGATGAGCGCTCTTGAGGCTTGCACCATGGCCGCAGCCCTTTTGGAAGATGACCCGCTGTACAACGCGGGCAAAGGCTCCAAGATTCAGAGCGACGGTAAAATTCGCATGTCCGCCTCCTTAATGGATGGCCATCACCGCCGCTTCGCCGGTTGCGTAAATGTGGAGGGATTGAAAAATCCAATTCATTTGGCGCGCGCCTTGTTGAGCGAAGAAGACCGCGTGCTCGCTGGCCAAGGAGCCCGCCGCAAAGCTCGCGAATTGGGATTGAAGTTCGCGTCACCCTATACAGAGCGAGCCCGACACGCATTTGAGCGCCAACAAGAGGGTAAGTCTGGCACGATTGGAGCCGTGGCTCTGGACACCAAGGGACATCTAGCCGCGGCAACCTCCACGGGTGGTCGGGGCTTTGAGTTTCCTGATCGCGTTTCCGACTCCCCCACTGTGGCAGGCAATTTTGCCAATGGCTTTGCCGCAGCGTCAGCCACGGGTACCGGCGAACAGATCGTGGAGTTCTCAGTGGCCGCAAGCCTTTGCACTTTGGTGGAAGCGGGCCAAACGCTCTCCACCGCAGGTACCCATCTATTGCAACAGGCCAAGAACGCCCAAGCCGAGTTTGGATTTATATCCGTGGACGCGCATGGCCGCCTCTACGCAGGCACCACGACCGAGATTTTGCTCTGGGGTTCAGCTACGCGCTCCGGTTATTCCACCTTAGGTCGGCAGCGGTTGTGAGAGCCGGAGAGGTTCGTATTGTTCAGCCAGTGGCAGCTGTTGCGCTTGATAGGCGGCCAACTCAATCGCATCGTGCGAGGAACATATCCTCACTTCGTCGCCATGATCGATCACCAGATCGCGGAGCCGCCTTAGGCTGAACATCCTCTGACGGTGATTGAATTCGAGCAGGCGTTGATAAAAACGCAAACCTAAAGTGCAGTGATAGCCTTCCTTTTCCAACTCGCGCCGATAAAAATAGGCATCTCCGGCGTGCAGCATCCAACCGTGCGGCATCTTCACTGCCACGCCCGTGTGACCTTGCGTATGCCCACGCAAAGGCACCAGTACAATTTCAGGTGGCAAACCCATCAGGTTACGAACGCACTCAAAGCCAAACCAACGGTGCTGAGGATTGGCTTCATAAAAATTCCAGAAAGGATGATGCTGCCACTGTTCAGGCCGATAGCGACGACGTCCCATCCATGAGCGCCGCTCGGTGGCAGCACTCCACTCATCGCGCAGCACATGCACTTGCGCCCGCGGAAAATCGCTGATCCCGCCTGCCTGATCACAGTCCAAATGCGTGAGAATGATGTGACGGACGTCCGATGGAGAAAACCCCATGCGACGTACTTGTCGCTCCGCCGTTAGCCCCGCACTGATTTGGGGTCGATGCAGAGTCTGATAGAAGGAGCTTAGACGCCCCTGGCGCTCCAACAAATCATCTGAACCAAGACCGGTGTCGACCAAGACCAATCCACTGGCCGTTTCAATAAGCCAACAATGACAGACCAAACGGGCCTCACCGCCGTGGCTGAATCCGTCCACAATTCGCCCGCCCCAAGGACGCAGATTGCCACAATTAATATGATGTATTCGCATCATCGCCACCTCAGTCGTCGTGGACGAAAATCTGCAAATCAGAGACCGTGCGGCAAAGGTCCAGTTCATTCATTGCCCTCTGCGCAAAAACTCTTTACGATATTCTTAGCAAGCCCAGTTGTTGGCGGAGACTCACTTGAAAATTAACAAAACCGGCACAAGTTATGAATTTGTTATTGAAGGTGCGATTGGCGAGGGTTCGACGATCTTTGCCCAAGACGTTCGCGATGCAACGCGCATCGTGATGAACGCGGAAAAGATGACTTATATCAATTCCATTGGCGTTAAGAATTGGATCCTGTGGACCGTTCGCATCCCTAAATCTTGTGCATTTATACTCACCAAGGCGCCTCTGGTCATGATCAATCAGGCCTCTACGGTCGTGGGCTTTATGCCTCCGAGTGGGCAAGTCGAGTCATTCAATGCGCCCTTTGTTTGCCCCCAGTGCGATACCGAAAAGATGGTGCTGTTAACCGCCGGCAAGGATTACCACTACGCCACGGCGGACAAACCTTCGCGGCTAAATCTGCCGACCATCAACTGCGCTAAGTGCGCCGTTCCCCTAGAGCCTGACTTTGTCGAGGCCAAGGTATTCGCGTTCCTAGATTTAAAGAGCTAACGCCAGTCTCCAGATCGATCCGCCTCGGCTTAGATTTTGCGAATGTTTCTAGTCACTTCAATCTTAATGATCGTGGCCGCGCGGAGCTGAAAAATGTTTAAAGCTGTTTACCTTCTTATCGGATTAGGTCTCTCTCACGGCCTCGCTCACGGTAAAGTTGAGGAGAAGTGTGGCCCGCAACTTCTGCCCAATCGGTCATCCCTTTATAATTCCTATTCTAGAGGTCTAGATGACCATAACGCCATTTACGGTTATATGGGCGTATCTCACAATACGATCCACGCGCTTCTGCAAGACGGCGCAATTCGCTGGTCTGAAGCTCTTCCTGTTCACCTAGTTAGCGACAAAGAGGCCTTAAAAAAGGCAAGTCGGGTTGCTACTCAGATGGCTATTGCTCGCCACGTGGAAGACAAAATCCGGCGCAAAGGCTATCGCGTCAATAAAGAGTTGCATGCCCTAATCCGATCCACCGCCAAAAACTTGGACGCGCTTCCGCTCGATCCGAAGAGCAAAGACTACCTCTCGGTTTCAGAAAACGAGTTGATACAGGCACTAACACCTTACACCCTTCGCGATGTGGCGCACATGGTGGGCAATTCGGATCGGGAGTTTTTGCTAAACCTTTTTTCTGTGGTTCCACGACGTGCGGGCTATGTGCTGGCGGTAGCAAAATCGGATGCCTTTAAGCTCAAAGGGCAGGTGCTCATCCGCAAGGTTCATTTGCGCAATGTTTTAGGCATCGAGCCCATAGGGCAAATCGAATATCGTTTTCTTGAAGACCTAAAGCCTGAACAGGATTAGATCGATCAATTGAAGGGGCGACCCAGGCGAACTCGCAATAGGCCCCTGTCGATCGTTTGACCATCCAATGTAAACGTCCACATCGCATGGAAGTCTGCTAACGAAATCGTCCTGTAACCGCCCAAGCGCGCGATCCACGGGTCCATCAATGTGATATGTGTCGGCGTGATGGAGTTCAATAGAACGTAGTGTGGACCGTCCTCTAACGTGATCAAGAGGATGACCGCTTCCCCCTGCCGCAGGGCCGCGTGCAGATCTTTGTCTTTCTGCTCCGACAAACTTTGCGAATAAAGACCATGGCTTTGAAGCGTCGCCATGAGGCTAGCGATCGGAGTGTAGCCAATGCGGTAGGTATCCATGGCTTCAGCCATATCGGTTTCATTGAATGCTCGGCCCGTAAAGAACTGCACCAAACTTCGCGCACAGGCGGGACCGCAGGTATAGTCGGTTTCTTGTGCGAATAGCGGCATTGTTTGCAGCTGAGCCGAACAGCCACGATGGTCCGCGTAGGTCTGAGTCGACGCCAAACTCAGCGTCAGAAGCAACAGCTTGAATGTGTTCATGCGCTTCCAAGTAGTACAGCGATTTCTGACAAACAAGCGCAAACAGCGTGCGGCCAAATAAAAAGGCCCGGTTTCCCGGGCCTTTCGGCAAACATTTAGCGTAAGCGCTTTAGAACTCGTTTTTATAACGCTCAACGATCAAATTTTCAGCGGCATCGAGTTGGCTCAGAATCAATTCTTTATATTTCGCCGGATCGATATCCAATTTATACTCAACTGCGGCCGACGTGCTGACTTTCACTTCGTGAGACTGGGCTCCGCTCATGGCCATAGCCAATCCGCGTCTAGCTTCGCCGGACTCTTTTGCAGCCGCGCGGCTGTCGCCACCCTTCACCATCTTTTTCACGAAAGGATCGTTGGACACAGCAGTGTAATCCAAACTGATGTTACCCGTGTTCCACTTCGACTGATAGTCGAAGCCGGAACCAGTCAATACTTGCGCTTGCGGCGTGAACTTCACCGAGGTCATGTCATGGCCTTCAGTGATGGTGTGCGGAGTGGTTTCACCGCCGAAATAGCCAAAGCCGATCCCGAAGTTTGGGAAGATCAAGGACACTTCAGCATTGCGGGACAAGGAACTCGCTGCGAACGCCCATATACCCGACTTTAACCGAGCCATGCCAGGAGCCGCGATCGACACCAGATGGTCGTTGACCAACACCGGTTCGTTAGCCAGACGGTTTTTTTCGAAGTCAGCGGCTTTTTCGTTTCCAGCCTTAACGGTTTCCCACTCAACAACTTCAACGCCGGCTTTCTGAAACTTCTCTTTCAAACGCTTAGCCGAAGTGGCCGCGACTTCCTTGAGCATCTCTTGATGAACTTCCCAGGGAAAACCCACGCTCATCGTGAGAGTACTTCTTGCACCATCGGAGTTGCCGAGCAAAGCGGCCATTTTATTTCTATTGACCTGATAAACGCCGGTTTGAAACTCCAAAGTGTAAGAGGGAATCGTCACTTTTTTGAAAGAGTCTACGCCACCGCCTTTATAATTAGTCCATGACTTAGCGTACTTCTTCGGATCCTGTTTGAACTCATCTGCCGAAATCGGCTTCGGTGATGAGAATTGAGTGACCGAGTTGCCGCCCGATTGATTAGCTGCGCCGGCCACACCGCTAGAGCCAGTAGACGCGCATCCCGCTAAGCCCGCGACCGCAAGTACAAGAACCAGAGACTTCATCATACATTCCTCCTTGAGAATTGATGAACGGGTTTAAAAACTTGTCTAATCTTTATCAATTCCCTCGGGCAAAGGGGCGGCGACGATAGTCTTCGCATCATAACCATCTTCGCCGACCGGCCCTTTATGCAAATGGATTACCGCATAAAAAGACGGAACGGGTTTTTGCATCATTCCTACGGAGTCGTTCCGAGATTTGGTATAGAAAGTGAACCAATCGAAGCCTTCACGCAGAGTGAGCTCGGCACATCTACGTTCAAGGGCGCGCTCGACCGAGGCGACGGGAGTATGACCATTGCCGGTGAACTTGACCGTGTATACACCGGCCGAGCTTTTTTGTTCCTGGTAACCGTCAGAGTATTTTTTGTTTACAGCCGCGCAAGCGGCCAACTGGGTCATCATGAGTAAGACTAATGCTTGTTTCACGAGGATCAGGGTAGCACCCGAGGTTCGGCAGTCAAATCACGCGCGTGTTAGGAACTTGGGTCCATTCCAAAGTCCAGGCACTCCCCATCCTTCGCCGCGCCATTCTCATCTTCGCCTTGAATCCAATGATAGACCAAATACCCAATTCCACTCCCCGCACCGACGACCGTGATCTTTGGCAATAGTTTATAGCGCAGACCACGTCCCGCGTCGCTGGTATGCGCCCACGTGCGGAGCGTGGCCAACACCTGTGGTGGCGCACCATCAGTGACTACTTCCTCAACGGGCTCTTTTTCTCTCAGTCTTTTGTCGATCAGCGGAGATGCGGCAAGCATGCTCAACCCACCCAAAGTCAGACCGGTGGAAAGAGCCACGAAGTCCTGACCAAGAATCCCTGAGAAAGGTGTTAAGTTGCCTCCTGCCAAAGCAGTTTCACACACTCCGGCCAAAAGGGCGCCACGCACAATGCCTCGCCCTGCAGTTTTGATCGATTGATCCAAACGATTCCAAAACCAATGGCCCGGTCCTGGCTCGATAGGTTGACCCAAGAAGTTAGAGCCCGAAGCACGGATCACTACACCGATCACCGCGCCTCCCAGCACGGAAGCTCCGAAACCTTGAAAGTCACTGACGTCGTCTGTGTCCTTCAAACTGCAGCGCCACCCCCTTATCGTTTCATCTGAGACCCGCACCCAGCTCAATCCGCTCCACAGATGGCCGGTCGAAGCTTCCGCGCGCAGCACGGGCCTTTGCCTATTTTCCGGAGAGCGATTGTCCGTGACTACTGGGGGAGATCCCTCTTGCTCCCGCGGCGGACCGTAATCGTTGGCGCCGCACGCGCTTAGCAGAAGAACCATAAAGGCGCCGCCAAAAAGGCGTCTCATTTTTCCTTCCCTTCGAAAAAGTAATCAGGGTTTTGAGTGCGAGTCACGAAGCTGCCCGGCCTCAAGATCTCCCAGATGTAACGTGAAGACACCACTTGCGAGTCACCGCGTTCCGGCGGCAAGTAGCGTTTGCGAAACGTCGGATAGGCCCACTTGGTGTTGTCATCCAGAGATAGCGCCAGCTTGCCGACTTGCTCAGACTTAAGGGCGTAAGCACCATCGCTGTTGGCCAGGCCCAGCTTAGCCGCAAGCTCAGGGCTCATCTCGTCGGGATTGCATAGACGATAACGTGCATAGCGACCGGAGATCTCGACTTCTTGTTCTTCTAGAGCCTGATAGTGCCAAGACATTACGGCGCCTGTGCCTAATGAGAACAAGATCGACGTGATCACCGTGTTGCTCGACTGATACTGCTTGTACTGACCATGATGCACGAACTGATTGCCCACAACCGCGCCAACCACAGCCCCCGCTAGCATGCCGAGAGCGATCTTTTTCGTTTGTCCCGTCGCGCATCCGCTTTGAGTTAAGAGAACTGCCGCCAGTAGGAATGCTCCGACTGTTCGAGAATGTTTCTTCAAAGCTGTCCTCCTTGATTAATCTCATAGCGCCGCGTGAGCACGACAAACACGCGCTCACCCGCCGGAACCACGACATATTCGACGGCGCTAGCCTGAATATCGCGCAAAATCTCATCGGCCACTTGGAAGGAGGCTATGCTTAAACCCGCCAAGGCTTGATTGCCCACATTCACCTGCGGCCGCGAACCGAGAATGGAATACTCGCGCTCCCGACCGGCATCGGCGAAACCGCTCAGAAAACCAAAGGCCATGGCGGTCCCATATCTGAGAATTTTGTCGGAAAAATAGAGTCCCTCAATCTCAGGCAAAGCGTTGCGCGACAGAGCCAGGCCATTGATCGAACTTTCCAATCCAGCCGGTGAAACGATCGTGTCGAACTCAACAACCACGCCTTTCAGCACCGGATTGAGACGCGAGCGCCCAATCAAACGCGAACCTTTTGCAATTCGCCGTTTGGAATCCATCCTGAATTCATTGGTGGTTTCAGCCATGACAAAGGTGCGATCCACAGAGGTCTTGATCGGGGTCAAAAGCTGCGCTTGAAAAACGGAACCGGTGGGAATGTAGATATCGGATTTCTGAGCCGTTTGCACAGTGAACCCATCGCCTGGATCAAAATCAACAATAAGCCCACGGGCATTTGCCGCACTTGGTACCCGGGCAAAGCCCGCCGGGCGTGGGGGCGGGTTCTGCCGCAACTCTTTGAGATCCTGTTGCAGCCCTTCGGCCTCCTTCTGAACCCGCATCAGCTGACTGAGCGTCTGCGTCTGTTTGTCTTGCTCAGCCACCCAAGCGGCCCCGCGATGATCGCGGGGAAACGAAGTCAGCATAAGACCCAGCGCCACCACTGCCATCGCAGCAACGGCTATACCGAATACAATGCGCAAGAGTTTTTTTCTCTGGCCTTTCCATGCAGAAGAGCTGTCGGTGTCGCGCAAAAGTTCTTCTAAACTCATAGGTTGCAATTTCCATTAAATGACTGCGAAACCTTGAGAATGTAGTCCGCTTTGCTTTTATCCACGAATTGCAGCTCAAACATCAGTTGGTTGTTATTCTCAAAGAACACAAAGAGATTGGTCTTAAAGCTACGATTAAGATCATTCGCCAATGCCGCCGCCGAAGGCAGATCGCCCTTTGGGCCGCGGAAAATATCAAGTTCGGAGCTTTCAAAATAGGGGATGATCGCCAAGCTGCGCGGCGAGGTGCCGTTGGTGACGATCTTGAAGTGCTTTTTGTCGGCGTATAGCGTGACCTTAGGTTCTTGTTCCAAAACAATCTGAGTGGTCATACCAAGCCCCAGCTTCACGGGAATGATCTGACAAGACGAACTCGACACCAAGCGCACACCGGAAGGCGCAGCCAACGCCGATTCAACCATAAAGACAAAAGCCGCAATAGCCATCATGGTTTGTCCTCCGTTTCCTTCTTAGCTTGTCGAGAAAGATTCAACAGGCGATCGCGTTCATTCAAACGGGTTTCGCCGCGTTCGAACTTGTCGCTTTCAAATTCTTCGTGCAGCCGCAGTTCCATATCGCGCCTCTGCCGCATTTGATCTTGCATCTTTTTTCGACCTTCGTACCTCGTTCTGAACTCTTCCAGGGCGGAAATGCGGTCTCGCCAAAACTTGAAGCGGGCGCCGGTCTTGGCCGAGATTCCAACGGTCGACATGGCGGTCCCGCCCACGCGCGACAAGGCAGCCGCTCCCAAAACCACGCCGCCCCAACGAAAGCCGAGAGGAACAAATGCACTCCCCAGCTGCACAACAAACTTACGAGTCAGCGCCGGAACAAAAAAGATCATTACCCCTAAGATAAGAGATAAAAAATAGATGTTCGCTTCGGGATGCACTGGAAACGGCCGCCCACTGACAATATCGGGCATAATGAAAGCCACCAAAATCACCAGGGTCGTTTGCCAGAGGAGGAGATTGATCAATTCCTGCAGCAACTCCAACAAGGCCTCGGTTTCATCGAACAAAATGCCTTTTGCCAACACAAAAGGTCCCAGCACGGAATAAAAGAAAAAGAAGATGATATAGAAAGTGTAGACGATCCAATAAGACAGATTGGGAAGAAGCCGAGCCACTCCTTCGGCCGACCAACCCACGAAGTTCGACACAGAACCGATGTCGGGAAATCCAAAGCCGTGCCACGGGATCCTAAAGACGTCGACGATCAAGAAAGTATTGAAGGTATTGACTAGATCCCGCACTCCCAGCACCAAGGCTGGCCATAGACTGACCACCACAAGAAGCACGGGAATGTTCCACGCCTTCTTCTCTAAGTCGGCGTTTTCAAAGCGGCGCAACGCCATCACGACCACCGAAGCCACCAATAGCAAAATCATCAACAGGTATGTTGGCGAAAGCAGTTTCGGAGAAAAACGCTGAAACCAATCGGCGGGCAGCCCGAAGGCCGACGTGGTGATGGGAAAGACATCGACCAGTTGGCGACTAGCGTAAGCCATTGGATGAGCTTTCTCTTTGCTTACGGTTCTGCACTTCCGAACCCGCTAGCAGTGCCGCCAAGCCTTTCATTGATCCGTCCTTGCCGCCTTGCGGATCACAGGTGTTTTGCATCGTGGAAATAAATTCGGCCAGTTGCACGGACAGCCGTGTCGTCGTTTGCCAGTGGCCAAGCTGTGCCTGCGCTTGCAGTTTCGGAATAAATCCCGGCGCCGCTGTTTGCAATGCTTGTTCAAGTTTTTCTTGCGCCTGCAAATCGGATTGATTGGCTTTCAAACTCTGCGCGCGAAAACGCGAGACCCGTTCTATAATCTTAGCGCGATCTTTTTCTGATGGCGCACTCTGATCTTGCGCCTGCATTTGTAGCAGCGCCTGCTCATAAACGCGCGTGCCCTTATAGCCTTCGATGGATTTGTCGATTCCATTCGACATCTCTTGCAGCAGACGAGCCGCTTTCTCTAACGCCTGACTGTCGCGCTGTGAGTACTTGATCAGCTCGCGGGCTGAACGCACCTGCTGCTCCGACTTATCAATCAACTGCTGTAACTGCCAAGTTTCGGTAGAAATCGGTTGAGCTAGAACTGGCGTGAATATGAAGAAAATAAGGAAGATCAATGTCCACCACTCTTCCTATGCGCCACAAAGTCCAGAATCTTGTCTTGGTACCGACCGGACTTTTCACCCATGCTGTGACGGAGCTCCAGATTGTCTTCGGGGGCTGTGGTGGACAACCAGTATTCGAGTTCACTGGGAACGTGGCGAACCACGGTGCGGTCGCTGTCGCGTATCAGGAACACATCGGAAAAAGAGCCCTTCTTGCGGCGCAAGGATTCAATAGCCCAACGATCAACGGCTTGCAAAGACAACGCTTCGGAGTAGTTGCGCGGATCCCCACGCTGCTGAAGAATGGCTTTCGATTGCGTGTTCTGCAGGATGCTCGATCCCGCCAGATTCGAGGTCACCTTCTCAAGATCTTGAACAACAACCACGGCGCCCGCGAAGTACTTGCGCAGAGTGGAGACCAATTCATCGACAAACTGAGGTTGCGTCTTCAATAAAGAGAACGCCACTTCATCCAGTACGATCCAAGAGAACTTCTCTCCACCCAAATGCCGAATGCGCGCCCATAGACTAGCGCAGACGACCAACTGAACCACGCGCGAGAGGTCCTCGAACTCGGTTAAGCCCTTGAGATCAAAGGTCAACACGCGATCGTTGCTGGTCAGGACTCTGTCATTGTCTAGGAACTGAGCGAAGAAACCCTGCCCAGCCCAAGGCTGCAGTAGCAAAGACAGACGCTGCGCCTCGCGTGATGATTTCTTAGCAAGACTTTGTACGACCGCTGAGATTGGACGATCCGGTAAACGATCCAACTCGAAAAGCGCACGGAGTTCTTCGGACAAAAGATGCCGCACTTCAATCGCGGGAAGTTGGCCGTCAACCCGGGTCATTTCAAGGAAGATCTGAAAAACATGCTGGCGTCGTAGCCGCTCTTCTTTGCTATCGGAAGATTTGGCTAAAAAAAACGGACTCAGTTCAAATCCTTGCCCTGGCTCGAGACTCATCACCCGTCCACCTAAAAACTGCGTCAGCTTATTGTAAGAACCACCGATATCGACAATAAAAATATTAGGATCGATGGAGGAGCTCTGCGCCAACAAAGAGTTAACGAAGAAGCTCTTACCCGAGCCACTCGTCCCACTCACCAACCAATTGTAATTAGCTAAGCGTGAATCGACCGGATCGATGGCGTAGAGACCAGTGCCGCGAGTTTGGAAGCTGGCCACCGCGCGCCGGTCCCCTTTTGACGGGCGAAAGAACGGAAGAAAGTGCACCGCATTTGAACCCAGCACAGTGTGCCGGCGAAGATTTTTACCGGAGAATCCAGGAATACACTCTAAGTATGAATCGAAAGTGCCAATCGTGGTCTCTTCAAGATCACAGAAATCCATCTTGGCCGCAGCCCGTACCATACCGGCCAAGGCCTTACGTTGAAAAGCGGCCAAATGCGGTGGCAGTCGTAACCCCACAATCAAACTCAAATCGAATATGGCCTCCGATCGATCCGCCAAACTGCGCAGCACTTGATCGATTTGATCCATTTGGCTTTCGAGTTCAGCGGCCGGTGCCTGGCGGCTTCCCTTTTGCGCATTCAGCAGATTGCGCTTCTTTTCTAAACGCGAAACGATTGGTCGGCTGTCTCTGGCCTTTAGACGCACACAAACGTCCATCGGATAGGGAAGCTCAGTTAGCGACTGAATCATCCCCAGTTCAGTGAAGCCCTCCGGTAAGCGATTCAGCTCCAAAGCGCGAAAGCAGTCACCACCGACCTTCACTTGCCCGGCCTCAAGTTTTAGCGCTGGCCACTCGGCCTCTTGCCGCTCTGAACACGACAAATCCTGCGAACTGATGTGGATTTCACGGTCGATCTGATCGCGTTTTAAAGGGCGCACCGCAAAACCAAAAGAGGTCAGTTGCGCTTCGATCAACGCTCGTTTTTCTAAAAGGGCTTCGGACTCAAGCGCCTCTTCCGTCCACAGACACACAATGATTTTTTGCGACAGCAGACGCGGCTCATCTTCACCCATATGCGCCACTTGGTCGGAGAGGCGGTCGAGCAGAATGCGTTTGCCGTAGGGACTTTCTCCCATAAAAGCCTGACTTAGCTGATCTTCGATCCAGCGCGAGAACTCAACGCGTTTCCGATAGACGATCTGGAGCTCCTCACCTGGAGCGAGTCGCAGGATCGAACGCCAATCGTGATGAAGAGCAGTCAATTGACCGGTTGCCAAGAAAGAACCGTCCAGCCCATCCGCCTCGAACATAAATCCGCGGCGGCGAGGCGCAAACATCAACCCTTGTGCGTCGACTTCAGTGATCTCCCAAAAGTCAGACAGTGATTGGGCTTTCACCGGCGCCTTCCTGTGATAAAGAGTCGCGGATAAAGCTCGCTGGGTAATTGCAGAAAACGCAAGAGACGTCGACCGAAGAGCTCGCCCATGGAGCGGCGAAACCAGTGCAGTGTGGCCGCAACCAACAAAGTGAAAACGAGGGCCCAAGCTCGATCAAAGCCAAGAAACTGGGCCAGTTCCCCGCCCAAAACAAAGGCAAAACACAAGGTGGCCAGTTCAATCGGCGTGAAGCCGAGAATCTGAAAGGGTTTGTCTAAATTGCGATAGACCGGCGAGCGCATCGCTTCCTCACCTAAAGTAATTGATGATTAGGTACGCACCATTGGCTACGACCAGACCGATAACTCCATAAATAAGACGCTGAAAACCGGTGCCGTCGCCTTTGGCGATAAGAAATCCGGCCCACACCACGAACCCGGCAATCAGGACATTGACGATGCGAACCAGGGATTGAATGGTCTCACTAATGCGCCCCTCAAGACCGCTTTGCGCCATCACCGGGCAAGCAAAACATAGTGCAAATATTGCAATCACCACAAAGGTAGATTCTCGAGACCAACTAATTTTATTTATCATTCGACGTGATAAAAAAACTTTCATGCTGCCGGTTTGTGCAATTCCTGCTCCACAAATACACAGGTGCGAACACGCATCCAACGGCAGTATTCACCATCGGTGTTGGGACACCGGGAATTTAGCCACGCGCCGCACGGACCATACATGGACTGTTTATTTTAGGGGAGTAGGCACGGAAGACGCATCCGCGGTGTGATGACGGTAGCTCGCCACCGGCACTAAAAGCACGGCACATGCCAAGGGTGAACGCCCTACAGTAGCCAAAAACAAATGGCTGCTATCAGTGTCGGCAACAGGGCATTCACAAACAACAGACGAGGACTAATTCCGTCGCGGCCAAAAGAAGGGTTCAGAGTGCTATAGCCTGCTGGATTGGGGGCATTGGCAATGACCGTAAGGCCGCCACCGACCACACTCCCCGCCACCAGCGCATATTTGGATATATCGGATAAGTTGGGCACTTGAGCGCCGAGATAAGTAATGGCCGCATTGTCCATAAAGGCAGTAAGCGACATGGATCCCAAAAACAAAGGCAGTGCCGTGAGCTGATTGAGAATGGGCTCTAACCACCAATTCTGGTAGCCACCCAGAACGACCAAACCACCTAAGAAAAATCCCACCAGCAAGGACTCGCGAATTTTGATTTCGTCCTGATACTCTTTGGTTACCGATGTCACCCCCAGGAAGAAAAGGAAAATACCGGCAAACAAAACTATGTGATGGGCACATAGGACGATGGCCAAAAGCACAAGTAAATGCAGTGCTGTCACCCAAAACGGAATAGGTACACTTTCATCTTTCACCTTAGGCATCTGCAACGCCATCAACTCGTGGCGAAATCGAACAGCGATCAAGGCCGTGGACGTACCGATGGCCAAAGCCGCCTTCCAACCAAAATTGGAGAGCATAAAACCAAGATCCCAATTCCACTGACCGGCCACCATCAAAACAGGTGGCGCCGCATAGGGCGTTAGCGTTCCGCCAATAGAAATACTAACGAACAACAATCCTAAAGTCGCATACTTCAGTTTGTCGGATATACCGGCGCCATAGAAGTTTTTAAGCAAGATTAACGCTGTCACAGTCATTGCCGCTGGCTCAGTGATCAAACTGCCGAGCAAAGGACCGAGAATGAGTGCTGAAACGTAAAACCCCATCGTTTTATTGAGCGGTAGAATCGCGCCCACAGCACGAATAAATCTCTCACAAAAATGAAGGATCGGTTTGGAAGCGCAGACCGCCATAATGACAAAAACAAAAAGCGGCTCGGTGAAATTTCGACTTTCGAGATAGGCTAGTGGCTCTTGAGTGCCGAACAAAGCCATGGCCAATAAAATAAATATTCCTGCCCAGATACCAAAGACGACTTCGATCTCACCCAAAAGATGAAACAGGTTTTCCCCCACCGATCCTTGAGGAAATCTATGCGCAAGACCCTGAAACACTTTGACGGAAAACGTATGTAGAATCGCGACTGCAAAGCACAGGGTCGCTATGTATTGGATTAAGCCTTCGTTCATAGTTCCAATAAGCCTTATTTCAGCCGAATTGTCAGCAGCTCGTTTCTCGCTTCACGTATTACGCTAACTCCCGACCACAAAAAAAGACCCGCAAGACCGCACCCAACAACAAGGTCGGGCAAACCCGATTGAAAAAGAAAGACCAACCAACTTGCGACAATCACGCCGACGTTGGCAACAATGTCATTTCGCGAGCAAAGCCAGGTTGAACGCATGTTGATGTCATCTTGCCGATGACTGTAGAGCAAATAGAGACAAATCGCGTTTGCGGCGAGCGCCACGACCGCGACAAAACCCATTGTCGAAGCTTGTGGAGTGCTCTCATCTAAAAAGCGGTACAGCGCGTGACCAAGCACCCCGACCGCGAACAGCGCCATGAGAATCCCCTTCACAAGACCAGCGCGGGCTCTCCACAAGGCTCCCCTATGAAGCGCGTAAAGACTAAACCCATAGACCGCCGCATCACCGAGCATATCCAGAGAATCCGCAGTCAGAGCCGTCGATTTCGATACGAATCCAAATACGAGTTCAAGCAGGAACATCCCCGCATTGATCAACAGCACAGTCTTTAGCACTCCAGATTGGCTTTGCCGTAGAGAGGCGAGCTCGGAGGCTTTGGTTTCGCAACATGATTTACCCATAGCCCGATTAAAAACTCTTGAGTAACTCCAGACTCAAGCATATTGCTCTAAGTTATGAAAATCGGCGCGCTTGCTTCTAGGACTGGCCTCACAGTTGATGCGATTCGCTTTTATGAAAAACAGGGGCTCATAAAGAGTCTTGGGCGCACGGAAGGCGGCTACCGCGAATTCTCCAGTGAAACTACCGAACTTCTAAAGTTCATCGCAAAATGCAGAGCCCTCGACATCTCAATACCCGAAATTAGGAAGCTACTTCAGGTTCGTTCTCGATCTTCAAAGTCTTGCCGTGAAGCCAACCTCGTCATCGACGACCAACTTGCGAAACTCCGTGCGCGAATCAAGGAACTCAAAAAGCTGGAAAGCCAATTGTCGGAATTGCGGTCTGTCTGCAATCAAGAGCTCGATCCCGAAAAGTGTGAAATCATTAAGGCGCTCAATCGCTGATCGGAATAAGACTGAAACGCGGACCTTCCTGAACTCAGCCTCGTTTAAAAGAGCTTGAACGGTAGCGCCGGCGGATTCAAAAACCTCAACGTTGCCAAATCATGACGGCCGGGGCTAAAGGGTCTCCTTAGGGTAGCGAGACCGCGGATGCCCTTCGAGCAGATAGCCAAGTCTCAACAAGCGATCTTCGAGTTAAACCTGGAACGATATATAGTGGATGTCATGTCTCATGACAGAATAAAACCCAGACAATTCCCTTCGTAAAATTGTCTGGTCGAATCCTATTTAGGACAACGGATGTACTTCACTGGGTTATTAAACACCGACAGCTAGAATCATAAACATCCTGGATTAGTGAAATTTCCCTCAGTGATGGCTGAAATAGTATACTCAGCAATCGTTGCTATACATTATACTTGCACGTATCAAATAATGAATTTTGAGGATGACTTAAGAGTGAAGGTATTAGGTTTTCTGTCTTTGGCATTATTGGCGTTTAACGGTTCATCAGGATGGGCCAATAACGAAATCTCATGTGGGCAGGGACAATACCGCGTTCGTTCCCATCCCCGACGGGCCTATTACAAAGCCGACGGGACGTATGTTCGCGCCACTCAAGTCTCCAGCAGTTGCCGCGATAAACGTAAGGAATACGATTTTTGGTTTGATCGGTTAAAAAGCGGTATGCCGCCGTCATGGCCACATAAGATCGAAAAGCCAGCAAAGTGGACTGAAGAAGAGCGCGAACGGGTTTTAGAAGCGTTGGGTGAGCTTCCTGAAGAACTGTGGGATCAGTCTATAAAAGGTATTTATCGGCTCAAACGCGCCAAGGATCATCCGAATCCGTCCAGCTATGGCGGTTCGATGATTATTTTGTACGATAACGCCTTTGGCGAAGATCGACGGCTAGCAAGGCTTTTAGCTCATGAACTCGCTCATCTCAGATACGCAAAATTAGAGAACAAAGAAATCGGCACCAGCTATCGCCGCGCGACCGGATGGCGACCTGAAGTTGAAGGCCGAAACTACTACTGGACTGGACGAAAGCAAGGATACGTGGAAGAAGATGGCGCTAGGGGCCCAGATGAGGACTTCGCAAACAATTTGGATCACTTCCTATTTGATCCGGAACGGCTCCAGAAGGTTACGCCGAGCGCGTACGAGTGGATAAAAAAGCAGTTTGGTGATAAATTTAAGATTAAAAGGAGCACTCCTTGAGAGCTACGCTCATCAGTATCGCCACATTGCTAATTTTTGCTTCTTGTACCGGAATGCCCAAAACAAACCGCTCCATTTCCTTGGATGAGATCGAAAAGCTCGTTCATGCAAAGTCGCTCGCTAAGAAAGATTGGACCGCTCGATTCGGAAATCCTTCACAAACCAAAACCTTGCCTGATAAAGAGATTTGGTATTTTGACGACCCAAGCACGGGCCTTGAGCGCTTTTCGCTGCAGTTTGATAAGTCGGAGCGACTAACGAATGTTCTGTGGATGCCTTGGCCTCAGGAGTCCGAGAGTCAGTTAAAAAGCTTAATGGCACGTTATCCCCGCAGTTCTTTTGAAGTGCTAGAAACTCGTGAGAAATATCATTCCATTGATACCGAGACGACATACACGGACCATTCATCAATGTCGATTTGGCACGACGATGGAAAACAAAGGGTCATCGTGCTGGGTTGGTCTATGGCCAACCAAAGCCGACTGCCGTCGCAATCCGACTCCACAAAATCTAAATAAAGGCGTGGCCCAACGATGGTCCTCATTTTGGCCCTATGCGAGTGCTGAAGCGAGACATGATGTGACGACTTAATAACCGTGAGTCACT
>JAHBUX010000018.1 GCA_019637855.1 Bdellovibrionales bacterium | reverse complement strand
TGGCCACGACAAACTTGTCGTCGGCAAAAGCGAGGCTGGGATTTTACCGTTTACGTCGAGTTCAACCAGTTCTCCCGCGCCCGTACCATATTCTTTGGTGGCGGCGGATTCGATGCCGTTGATATCGTAGGCGGTCAACGCCACATTGCCCGCGGCATCCGGAGTTTTACTAGCCACGGTCTTCACCGGAGAAAGGGCTCCCACGGTCGTACACTGCCAGCCGTTGGTGGTCCAATGCATGATATCGTCAGGATCGGGGCACTCAAAGTAAGTGAGATTATTCGGCACCGACGAATCGGTGGCGATAAGACGATTGATGGCGACGCCGGTGCTGTTGATCTTGTCCGCAGTGATCGCATTGTTCTTAATTTGTGGAGCCGGATAGGTGCCTGTGAGATCGCCGCTGGCGTTGCCGCTAGGTGCGATGCCTGAGATGGTCGTGCCATAAGCCGCTGTGATACGACCGTCGGCGCCCACGGTGAATACCGGAACAGTTCCCGCAGCGCCATAAGTGGCGGCGGTGACGGCCGTGTTCGGAATCCATGAAGCATCTAATTTGTCAGTCGAACTTAAGTAGGCTTGTTTGGCGGCGGCGGTGCCGTGCCAGATCTTCAAAGTTTTGCTGTCGGTGTTGTACCAGCTGGTCCCGGTAGCACCGGTGCCTAGCGTGGTTAGGTTGGCGAGCAAAGTGGCCTCTTGCGCATCGGTGTAGCGACCGAGCATCAGAGTCTTTTGCGCCTGCATAGTGATATTACCAACAGCAAAGAGATCAAAGCCCGACATGGTGACCGGGCCGGTCATCGTACCGCCTGCCAATGGCAGTTTGGTGTTGTCGCTAGTGACAGCACTTCCAGTAGTCCAACGACCGTTGATTTGATCCCACACCAGAGTCTGTCCACCGCCAAAGCCAGTGCCTACGCCAGTGAGATCTGTTTGCTTGCCGCCGATATAAGTGTCGGCATAACCTTTGTTCACCGCATCCGAAGTGGTGCCGGGAGTGGCCACACCCGTCAGGCGTTGGTTGTTCACGTTGATTACGGAACCACCCGTCGTCGGCAAAGTGCCGGCCAGCAAGCTGGTAAGAATCGGATAGTTGGCGACGGAGAAAATGTTCTCCACATTGGATTGAGTCAGAACGGCCGTGCCATTATTCACGACTTGAATAAAATCAGAGGGCTTTTTGCCTTGCAGAGTTTCAGCGACGGCAGAGTAAGCGCCGCCGGCCACTTTCATATCGGGGCTAAGCAGCGCGTAGGTGCTGCCGCCGGCCACATCAAATTGCACGCGAATCAAACGCTCGTCCCCGGACGCGAAAATCAAACCGCTCGGGCAACCGGTAAAAGCGGTTAGGGAACGATCGTTGCGGAAAATAGAAGGATCGAGGACGGCTGTGCCATTGGTGTTGTTCACGCCCGAAGTGCCGGAGCCCAGGTCGAGAGAGAAGTCGCCATTGGTTTGCGATAAATTCACGCCCAAATGGATCTCTTCATAGAGAACGCAGGCTGCATTCTTGTCTAAAACCTGCAGTTTGAAATTGACGCTGGTGGATGTGACCGGCGCGCCGGTGGAATCGAACAAGGTTCCTTGAACAGAACCGCCGGCCGTAGTTCCTGCATAAACAACATGCGTATATAGCGACGCGAACATGGCGAGAAGAGACAAGATTAGATTGAGCGCGACCTTCCGCAAACGTGAGTTTGTCATCTGTTATATGTATCGGTTTTATTTGGGCAATACTTGATCAGGGATTTTACGATTTATGACAAAAGTCCGGCTCGTTTTGAGACACGGAAAGGGCCTGGCGAACTTTAATGGAACGCTCTGTGATTAACGGTTGCGAACCGTGTATTTGATCTTGGCGTAGTGAGAGGCGTTGCTCATCTTGATCCCACTGACCGAGTTGAACTGCAATTTGCCATGGTAGCCAGTGGTGGGAGTCAAACCGTCTTCCACCACCAAGGCGAGGCCACCCTCGGTCATTGTGAATTTGGGGACTGCGTAGGTCTTGGTCAGATAGCCTGGATCAAAGTTGATGGAGCCGCCGTTACCGCACGCGCTGGCCGTGAGCAATACGGCTGCGAGTAGCAAAATGCGTAAGTGGTACGGCGAGTTCACCTAGTCCTCCGACGAGTCTCCTTATCGGCGGATTCAACCTGGACCTCAAATATTGTCACAGATCTGCCGATTCTCAAAATGAGAACCTATGCAAAGAACCGATCGTATTCTTATTATTTTGGCGCTCTTACTTCTGTGTCTGACCATGGGCGCATTCTATGGCTTTGACTCCATCTTCAATAGCCGCGAGCGCGGCGGGACGGATGCGATTGCGATGATCGTCGGCGGCTCCGGTGATATGCGCGTGCGCTACAAGAATGAATTGCATTGGCAAAAAGCGCGGTCGGACGAAAAGTTGATTTTTGACGACGCGATTTTCGCCGGCGAGCGCAGCCAAGTGGATCTCAAAGTGGGCGCATCCGATTTGCGCGTAGACTCGAACACTTTAATTGTTCTGCGCAAGAGCGACCTGTTCAGCACCCTCGATCTCAACTATGGAAGTTTGCGCGGCTGGATCGCACCTGGCGATAAGCTGAGAATTGAAAGCAACGGTGAAGTCGTTGAGTTTTCTTCGAGCGAGAAAACGCAGCTTTCCTTGGTGAAAAAAGACGGCAAGATGCGCGTTAAGGTTCAGAGCGGCATTGCGCGCGTCATTCGTGATGGCAAAGCTCAGAATCTTACGCCTAACGACAGCATGGTGGTGGGCAAAGAGGACCCTCTGCGTTTTAATTTGCCTCAGCGTTCACACTTCTATTCGTTCGAGGATCGTCGGCGTGTCGATTTGGCTTGGAGCTACTCTTCATTGCGCTCGACCAATGCGCAAGATGAGTTTGCCGTCGAAATTTCGGAAACTTCCGATTTTTCGCGTTTGACCGCCAAAGAGAACCTCAAGGGGAAAGCCGCTATTTCAGTCGCTCTGAACGTACCTTCTGCGCAATATGTGCGCGTGAAGGACTCGCATGGCAACCTCAGTGAAACGCGCCAGCTGGTTTTGGCAAAACCACAAGCGCCCGTGATCAAAGCGCCTAAAGCGCGAGAAGGTTTTGAGACTGCGGACAAGCTCAATTTAAAGGTTGAAGTCCAGCCTCTTACACCTGGAAGTGGTCTGCACGTGCAGATCGCCCGGGATGCACAATTTCAACAGCTGATCGCAGACAAATTGAGCTCGGCCCCGGAAGTCGAGGTTGAGCTCGTTCTGGGGGATTATTTCGTTCGTGCTCGTTCCCTTTATGAAGCGGATCGTTTGCAGAGTGCATGGACCGATCCGCTGCCGATCTATGTGCGCGAGCCACTTGATGTGCATCGCATGGCTCGTGGCGGAATGGCTTATGATATCTTGATTCCCAATCTGGAGTATCCAAAGGCTTTATACAAAGC
Source organism: Bdellovibrionales bacterium (assembly GCA_019637855.1). Taxonomy (GTDB): domain Bacteria; phylum Bdellovibrionota; class Bdellovibrionia; order Bdellovibrionales; family UBA1609; genus JALHOQ01. Next base: position 57,474 of record JAHBUX010000018.1, on the reverse strand, counting down.
CCCAGTGGCTCAAGTGCAGAATCACCTGCGGGCGCAGAGACATTTCGCAGACTATTTTTCTAATTATATGCGCAAGGGCTATGACCTTGTGTTGTCGCGCCGCCACTCGGATGAGGAGAAAGTGCAGCGTACGCCGGACCTTCCGGCGGAATGGATTTTGCCTGGTCGTTTGGATTTCCTCTATCATATGGCGGCTCAAGGTGAGAGTCAGACTAGGCCCTCGATCCATCGTTTGCGAATTGCGATGGAGGCGCCTAAGGCGTTGCGTGCTGACGACAAGGGGCAGTTGAATTGGTCGCCGATTCTGTTTGCCACCAAGTACGAAGGACAGTTGCAAGATTCTCGCGGTCGCATGTCGAGTTTTTTTACCGCGGGGTCCATGCACAAGGCGGCACTCGCGCCGGGTGTGACATACTCTTATAAAGTTCGGGCTTTAGGCCGTGCGGGCCAGCCGATCTCAGGTTGGTCGGAGAGCTATCGTTTTAAAACAGAACCTGCGCCGGTACCCGTACCCGTCTTGGCGCAAAAACAAGAGCCTCAGCGCGAGCCGGCTCAAGACATGGCCTCCAATCGAGCGACTTTGAAAGTTGAGCGTTCGTGGTGGGACAAAGTAGGCGCATGGCTATGGGCGGGAACGGGCTTTAACTTCGTGTTGGTCCGTCAAACGATCGCCAGTACGGCGGATGTGGAGTACAAAAACACTAAGGCACCCAGCCTTTTTATCGAGGCGGGCTATCTGAACGACCATTATGGCGGTGTGGTTTCCTACAAGCGTACGCCGGGTGATGTGCGGGTCGATAACTACCCGGTGGATAAGCGCGACTTCGTATGGAGCACCTATTCCGGAGAGATGCTCGCTATGCTTCCGTGGCGGGGAGAGGTGCTTAACTACCCCCTCAAGTGGGGCGTGCGCGCGGGCTTGCAAATGCATCGTTTTCCATTTTTGTTTGTTGCTGGCCGCAGTTTGATCCAAGCGGCCAACAATATGACCACGGCGTCTTTGGGGTTCTTTGCGGAGACCGTAGGTCGCATCAAGTACCATTGGAGTATGCGCTATCAGCAGCCGATCAAGTCGGACACCGAGGGGGGGAATCAGTTTCACGTGACTCCGGTTACGGCTTTCGACGGATCGATCGGGGCGTCCTATCTTCTGACCCGCAATCTCAAGACCGGTCTATTCTGGTATGGTCAGATGCACGACTACAAATTCTCCTATAGCTCGGCGACGGAAAAAAATATTGGCAAACAATGGCTATTTTACTCTAACGCCGAAATGCGTTTAGGCTACGATTTTTAAGTTCGCGGTGTTACTTTGATGCCATGGTCATGGATACCCGTTTTGATCCATTGCTGGTTACGCTTTCCGTAGTTGTTGCGGTTTTCGCATCGTACGTCGCTTTGCACATGGCTCATAACGTTGTGCAGGCCCGAGGGCGCGCCAAAAACTGGTGGTTGAGCTGTGCCGCTCTGGCTATGGGTTTCGGCATTTGGAGCATGCATTTCATAGGCATGTTGGCGTTTGAGATGCCTGACATGGCGATGGCCTATGACGTCCCCCTTATGGTGCTTTCGATCTTGGTGGCCATTGGTGCCTCGGCGCTCGCGCTGTTTATCATCAGTCGTGACATCGTGCCGATGGGTTCGATCATTTCAGGCGGCGTGGCCATGGCGGCGGCCATCGCGGGCATGCATTACATCGGTATGTATTCGATGCGCATGAGCGCCGTGATTCAGTGGAACGTCTATCTGGTTGTGCTTTCGGTGTTGACCGCGCTTGGCGCTTCCTTTGGGGCACTCTTTGTTTTGATTCGCCTGCGCAGCAAGGTTGTGCAGCTGTGGCAAATGCTTTTGGCCAGCGTGCTGATGGGTTTTGCCATAGCGGGTATGCACTATATCGGTATGCTTGCCGCGACCTTTGTGCATACGCCTTCCGTAGGTATCGAAGACTCCAATTTGATGGTGACATCGAACCTTACGTTCACCGTGATTGCGGCGACACTTTTTATATTGGGGATCGCGCTCGCTAGCTCCATGGGGCAGAAGATTTTAAATCGCAACAGCAAACGTGCTCGCGATATTCTAGGACAGAGTGAAGAGAGATTTCGTCGCCTCGTAGAGGCGGTGAAAGAGTATGCCATTTTTATGTTGGATGCCGAGGGCAATATTACGACCTGGAATTCAGGGGCTGAGCGCATCACGGGCTATTCTGAAAAAGAGATTCTTGGTCGTCATTTGTCGATATTCTACACGCCCGAAGAGCGTAACTCGCGTGCGGCTGAAGACGAGCTACGGGCGGCGAAAGCCGCTGGCCACTTTGAGTGCGAAGCGCCGCGCGTGCGCAAAGATGGTTCGGTGTACTGGGCCAATGTAGTTTTAGCGGCGCTCTATGACGGCGAGGGCAACGTCGTTGGTTTTTCGAAGGTGACTCGAGACATCACGCAGTCCAAAGAGTCGCAGCGCCTGCTTTACGAATCAAACGAAGAGTTGGAAAAGCGGGTGGGACTGCGGACGCGGGCCTTGGAGCAACGTGAGCGACAGCTGCGCACCATCACGGACGCCGTTCCCGTTTTGCTGGCTCAGCTCGATCTACGCGAGACCTTCTTGTTTGCCAATGAGGCGTTTTGTGAGTGGACAACCCCAGGTCAGTCTGTGGTCGGCAAGCAGATGCGTGAGGTTTTGGGAGAGGAGAACTACCAGGCCGCCGTCAGCTATGTCCGGCGCGCTCTGCAGGGTGAGGTTGTGAGTTACGAGCGTCAAGCCGGTGCCCATGAAAAGCATATGTTCTTGAATGTCACTCTTGTGCCCGAGTTCGAATCCGTGGGCGTTGTCTCAGGCTTGATTTTAGTGGCGACCGACATCACCAAGCACAAAGAGATCGAAGCTGAGTTAAAGAGGGCAAAAGAATCGGCGGAAGTGGCCAATGCTACGAAGAGTGCATTTTTGGCGAACATGAGCCACGAGATTCGCACTCCGCTGGGTGCGGTTTTAGGTTTTTCGGAGTTGTTAATAGACGACAATATGAGTGCCTCCGAGCGGCTGAACAGTTTGGAGGTGATCAAACGCAATGGTCGCCTGCTCTCCACCATTATCAATGACATTCTCGATCTGTCCAAAGTCGAAGCGGGACGGATGGAGATTGAGATTGTGGAGGTCGTCTTCTCCGAGGTGATGACAGAGATTGGGTCCGTATTGAATTTGAAGGCGGCTGAAAAGGGCATTGCACTGATGATCACTTCTGAAGGTGTGGTTCCCAGTGTTATCAAAACGGATCCGTCACGTTTACGACAGGTGCTGTTGAATGTGGTGGGTAATGCGATCAAGTTCACCAATCAGGGCACGGTGCATGTGCGTATTAAAACGGTGTTGGGGGAAAGTGGCCGTTCCCAGCTGGCGTTCAGTGTAACCGATAGTGGCGAAGGCATTGCGGCTGAGCAGATCGAACGTCTTTTCACTCCGTTCACGCAGGCTGACGCCTCAACCACCCGTCGGTTCGGAGGTACGGGTTTGGGATTGGCGCTGTCGCGAAAGTTAGCGATGGCTTTGGGCGGTGATGTGAAGTTGACAGACACGGCGCTTGGCAAGGGGAGTACGTTTACGGTGACCATCGATCTGGGGATTACGGAGCAGTTGTTGTTCCATAGTGCTCAGCAGACGGTGAACAATGTGATTGTGGTCGATCCGTTGCGGCCCAAAGTGGATTTGCGCCAGATGAAGGTGTTGATTGTCGACGATAGCGTGGATAACCAGATTTTGATCAGTAAGATTTTGCGGTTAGCGGGAGCTTCGGTAGAGATCGCCGGCAATGGCCGGGAAGCCGTGGAGAAAGCGTCTAGGGGCGAGTTCAGCTTGATATTGATGGATTTGCAGATGCCGGAGATGGATGGCTATGAAGCCACGAAGATTTTGCGTCAGCGTGGATTTAAGAAGCCAATTATCGCTTTGACGGCACATGCAATGAAAGAGGAACGTCAAAGGTCTTTGCGCAGCGGGTTTGATGATCATATTACGAAGCCGATTGATCATGAGGCGTTGATTCGGACGTTGGCGGGAATGCGGTAGGAGTGTGGGGTGCGGGCCGGGGCGTGCGCGGGGTGCGTGCGCCGGCGGGGCTTGCGGGATGCAGGCGCGAGATGCGGGATGCAGGCGCGATGCGGGCGCGTTTGAAAAATGGAACGGCGGTTTTTCGAATGAGGTACCCGTCGCGCGACAGGTAGAGGTGGGACCTTGGGAAGCTCATGTTGCGCGGGGCTTATCTCGTATAGATATCTGTCGCGCAACGGGTAACGGGTATGTGCGTGGGTATTGGGTGGCGTGAGCATGTCCGGACTCGGCCGAGCACTTGGTGTTGGGGGGCGGGGTTTGGTGGCGAGAACGAAACACCTTTCAGGGTGATGTCCGTGTTGGATATCTAGATAGCCGGATAGATAGATAGATAGATAGATAGATAGATAGATAGATAGATAGATAGATAGATAGATAGATAGATAGATAGTGTCGCGTTTTGAATGGTGTATTGAATGGTGGCGTGCACTGATGATGTCGTGTCCTGATGGTGGCGTCAGTTGAATCGTGTGTTGAATAGAGTTGTGAGTTGTGAGTTGAACGGTGTCGCGAGCTAAATAGCGGTTCGTGTTAAATAAATAATATTTGATAATTATTGATAGAAATATTTGACAAGGTTTTCCGCTAGAATCATGTGCGCATATTGAAAATATAAAGTGCTTCTACAGCAGTGTTCTTTGCTTCAACATTGATCGCTATTCGCTTTGTTTTGATGAAATACTCCCCGCCGCGTTTTCATTTTTAAAATTCAGCGGGGATTATTTATGAAGCGAAACTCTCCTTTTCAAAACCCATGTTAGTGTCCCTCTAGCAAAAGGGGGATCGTCATATGAATTTGAAAAACCTAAGCGATCAGGTGCTGTTAGAGAAAACTTCAGAATTGGCTTATCGGGAACGCTCCACTTTGATCGAACTACTGCATCACTTACGCGAGATCGAAAGACGGCGCTTGTTCTGCACTTTGAAATATCAATCGCTACATGACTATATGATGAAACACCTCAAATATTCAGACGACGAGGCTGTTCGGCGTATCTCTGCCATGCGGTTACTTAAAGAACTCCCCGCTGAGGAAGTGGCTCGGGTGGAAGAGAAAATTAGCGAGGGAGAACTAACGTTAACCAATCTAAGCATGGCTCAGACTCTGTTAACCATGAGCGTAAGGCTGGTCGAGCCTTGGATGCCGAAGATAAGGCTGAGTTTTTGAGGAAGATTGAGAATCAAACTACCCGTGAAGCTCAGAAGACGGCGCAATCGGTTTCTCCTGAATTTCGGGCTAAGAAGAAGTTTGGATTTTCTGATATTGAAGATGACCTTTTGCGCGAGAAGCTTCTTCGCATCAAGGGGCAGTATGCACATAAGCATCCGGATATGGACTTGATGCAGCTGCTGCACCTGCTTTGTGACCATGAACTCGCACCCGTTGCGCAACGGGTGCGCAAGAACACGACTGAGGCTGAGAATAAAGCTGGAACTAAGCATAAGACGGAAGCCAAAAATAAGACTGAGACTAAGGCTGGATCTAAAGCTGAGGTCGAGGCTAAGGCTGGGGCTGAGAATAAGACGGAGGCGAAGACTATGTCTGAGACTAAGAAAGCTCAGAACAATGAAAGGCCGAGTGCTAGCAATAGAGACCTTGAGGCATCGGAAGGTGTGACCAACAATATTGCGGATCAGATACATGCTCCATCCACTCAACCTCAATCCAAAGCTCAGACCAAACGCAACATCTGGAGCCGCGACAATCATCAATGCACCAACTGTGGATCAACCTACGCCATCCAAGAAGACCACCACTTTCCTAAAGCCGCCGGCGGTGAATACACCGAAGCCAATATGCGACTGCTTTGTCGCAACTGCAATCAACGGGCAGCTATCGAATTTTACGGTATGCCGAAAATGGATCCGCATTTGGAAATGGATCGGCATTTAAAAATGGAACAGGGGTATTGATAGTGCGGCGGAGAGAAACGCCGGAAGGTAGATAGGTGAGTGGAAAAGTAGATTGAAGGTGGATTGAAAGGTGAAGAAACGGTGATACGGAGTGCGGGCGCAAAGATATGGCTATTAAGCCTGAGTCGGCATCAGAGGTTCTGCGCCGAGCTTTTATAAGCCCTAGTCAAGCTTGCTGCTCAACGGAGCTTGTGGTTATTCTTTTTGCACAACAACAACAACAACAACCCTCGAACTTCGGTCACCTACTCCACAACGGGTAGCCCAATTCGACCGTAAACATCCGCTCAACAAACAGGCCCCCGCTCCACAACAGGCGCCCGTTTCGCAGCGGTGCCCGTTTGGCTACAGGCACCTAAGGCCGAAGGAAGCTTTCCTAGCGCTTACCCACAGGTTTACGGTCGATAAAGAACCACACGTTCTCCACGCCCAACTGGCGAACCATGCGGTTCAGTTCCTTCGCCTGATGCGGGTACATGCGCACACAACCATGCGAAGCCTCGCGGCCGATGTGCGCCCAATTGCTAGTCGGCGTGCCATGAATCGCATAGCCACCGTAGAAGAACATGGCATAAGGCATATTGCCTAAGCCACGACCGTTTTCATCGATGTAATTCCCTCCGGGGAATTTCTTCGAAGAGTATCTCTCATAAATACGTCCCGCCACCGGATGGCCAGAATATGAAGCCGTATCGTAACCATCCAGGCCGGTCGAAACCTGATAGGCCACCACCGGCTCACCATTTTGATACACGTACATCAACTGCTCGGGAATACTGACGTGAACAAACAACGGACACTGCTTGCCCTTGCATGCGGCCTGGGCACTGAGTGGTGCTACGGTCAGCGCCAAAAGAAAGATGGCGATTGCGGAAATCGATTTCATGGAATCCCCCCTTGATCGCGCGAAATTTAGCGCGAAAGAGAGGGGGCGGGAAGATTCAGGCCTCGTGAAGAAAGAATTACCGTCTATAGCTCTTTAAATCTTTCCGTAGCTTCGACAAGTTTACGCAAAGTGCCCGGCTCCTTAGCGCTATGGCCCGCATCGGCAACGATGTGCAGCGCACTTTCCGGCCAAGCCTTGTGCAAATCCCAGGCATTTTCCACCGGGCACACCACATCGTAACGGCCATGGATAATTTCACACGGAATATGTCGAATGCGATGTACATCTTCGAGAATCTGATTGTCGTTTCGCATCCAAATGCCGTGGATAAAATAATGGCACTCGATACGGGCAAAGGCCTCTGCAAACCCATCCGTACCAAAGGACTCCACCATGCGCGCATCGGGAATTAGCTTCGAGGTCGCCCCTTCCCACATGCTCCAGGCACGGGCCGCGGCCAGACGCTCGTCGCGATTGGCGCTGGTCAGCCGCTTGTAATAGGCAGTGACAAAGTCATGGCGTTCATCGGCAGGAATCGCATTCTTGTAGTGCTCCCATACGTCAGGGAAAATATGGCTGGCGCCGTCTTGATAAAACCAATGAATCTCTTGTTTGCGGCATAAAAAGATACCGCGCAGAACCAATCCCTTCACCCGGCTAGGATGAGTCTCAGCGTACAGCAAAGACAAAGTGCTGCCCCAGCTGCCGCCGAACACAATCCAGCCCTCTACGCCCAAATGCTCACGCAGTTTCTCAATATCACTGACCAAATCCCACGTCGTGTTCTCAGCTAAATCGGCATAGGGAGTACTCTGACCACAGCCGCGCTGATCGAATAGAATCACGCGGTAGTGAGCTGGATCAAAGTAACGGCGGTGCGAAGGCTCAACCCCTCCGCCAGGTCCGCCGTGCACAAATAGCACCGGCGAACCTTTAGGATTGCCAACCTCTTCAAAGTAAATTTCGTGGCGGTCTGAGACGCGCAAGCGTCCCGTGCGATAGGGCTGAATATCGGGATAGGCACTGTAGTTCATCTCGGTCTCTACTTTTCCAGGATCGCCGTAACGCCCATACCGCCGCCGGTACAGATGGAAATCAAGCCGCGACCCTTGCCTTTTTCATTCAAAATTTTAGCTAAGCCCGCCACAATGCGCGCGCCAGTGGCGGCAAACGGGTGGCCGAGCGCAATTGATCCGCCCTTCACATTCAGTTTGCTACGGTCAATGGAACCCAAAGCTCCCGATAGACCCAAGCGGGTACGGCAGAACTCATCGCTTTCCCAAGCTTTCAAAGTGCAGAGAACTTGCGCGGCGAAAGCCTCATGGATTTCGTAGTAGTCAAAATCCTGCAGTTTCAATCCGGCCTTTTTCAGCATGCGAGCCACCGCATAGGCCGGCGCCATCAACAGACCTTCCGCTTGTTTAAACTCAACAGCCGCAGTTTCCACATGAGTCATATAGGCCAGCACCGGAAAGCCATTCTGCTTAGCCCATTCTTCCGAGCTCATCATCACGCAGGCCGCGCCGTCGCTCAAAGCTGTGCTGTTGCCAGCGGTCAAGGTGCCGTGCCCGCTCTTGCGATCGAAAGCGGGAGGGAGCTTAGCTAGCTTCTCAAGCGAAGTGTCGCCGCGCACGGTGTTGTCTTTGGACAAGCCGTGCGAAGACACCACGAGGTCGTTGTAAAAACCTTGCTCCCACGCGCGCGCTGCATTTTTGTGACTGGCCAAGGCCAACTCATCTTGCTCCGCTTGCGTGACGTTCCAATTCTTCGCCATGATCTCACATGACTGTCCCATGCTCAGGCCCGTTTGCGGCTCAACCACTCCGGGCATATGCGGCTTCAAGTCGCCTGGACGAAGGTTGAGATACTGCTTCATCTTACCCATGAAGGTCTTCTCACGATTGGCCGCTAACATAACGTGAGCGAAATGACGGCTGAACGTAAACGGCAGATCGCTATTCGTATCCATACCGCCGGCGATCGCATTTTCGATCTGACCGAGGGCGATTTTGTTGCCTACTGCAATGGCGGCCTCCAAACTTGTTCCGCAGGCCTGCACCACATCGTAAGCGGGAGTGTTCCACGATAACCCGGAGTTTAAAGTGATCTCGCGTGAGAGATTCCAGTCGGCTGCGTGTTTAATCACGGCGCCCGTCACCACCTCACCCACGCTCTTGCCTTTGAGGTTGAACGCATCCACCAAAGCTTGAATTGCCGGGTTCATCAGATCCTGATCACTGACGCCCATATAGTTTGTGAATGAACGAGCAAACGGAATTCGTTTTCCACCCAAGATGGCTACTTTACGCATGCGAAACCTCCAGCCCGTCATTGTGGCGCAGGAGGTCGGTGCTTACAACCTTTGACTCGCACACGTTCACTTCGCCAAACTTTTAAGCATGAACACTGCCGACGAGTTCCTAAAGCAAAAGCACTTGTTCCAGCTAGGCGACCTCCCGACTGAAACACCGAATCCGCTTACCGCACAGCTTTCTGAATGGGCCCAAAGGGATCCGGACCATGCACTGCAGGTCCTGCGGCAAGTCGATTTGCACGCCTTGAATAAGGTCGTCGCGTTAAAGAGTGATCTCGGCCCCGTGTTTACATCGGTGGCAGACACACTGGAAGGTGGTCAGCGCGTGTTCTTAGTCGGGTGCGGCGCTACGGGCCGTCTCTCGATGTCATTGGAATTTCTGTGGCGGCAAGCTCATCCCGGTTCCAATCAAGTGGTGTCCCTTATGGCTGGCGGCGATGTGGCGCTGGTGCATTCCCTGGAAGGCTTTGAGGACTTCCCTGAGTTTGGCGCCCGCCACCTGCGTGAGCTTGGTTTTGCCCCCGGTGATCTGCTGATCGGTCCTACCGAGGGCGGAGAAACGCCCTATGTGATTGGAGCGATTGAAGAGGCGACCCGCATCTCGACACGCAAACCGATTTTTCTTCACTGCAATACACCCCAGGTCTTAATCAGCAAAGTGGAGCGTTCGCGCCGGGTTCTCACCAATCCTGCCATTGAATCGCATGCCATTGAAATCGGAGGCATGGGGCTGACGGGAAGCACGCGCATGCAAGCCAGTACGGTGTTGATGCTGGTGATCGGTCTAGCTCTTGAGTTCGGGCGCGATATCGATAGGGCCTTCGCGGCCTTGGAATCCTGGATCCGTTTTCTTGAAAGCTCTCCGGTCAAACAGCTGACGCCCTTTATTCTCAAAGAGGCTGAGACCTATCAGGACGGCGGCTATACTCTGTATTCTGCCGATGAAATGGCCATCACGGCCTTCACCGACACCACGGAACGCGCGCCGACCTTTAACCTGGCGCCGTTCGATAACCCCAAGCATCTGACGGATCGGCATTCACTGACCTATATCAAAATTCCGTCGACGGTCACAGCCGTGGAAGCCTGGAACAAACTGCTCAATCGCGCTCCGCGTCCGCTCGAGTGGAGCGAAGTGCATCCCAAAGCTACCAAAGCCTATTTGGAAACTTTTGATTTCAGTCGCCAGGCGGCTTTGTTTCGCAAACATATCCTGCCGAAGAGCCAACACCATGTGTTCACGATCGACTCCACCGAAGAGAGCTTGATCTTCGAATTCCGTGGTCTAGAAGAGGCTTTCGCGGTGCCTGAGGGGATTGCGTTGTTCCGGCATTTGACGCTGAAGATGCTGCTGAATATGCATTCGACCTTGGTGTTCGGCCGATTGAACCGCTTCGAAGGCAACCTGATGACTTGGGTTTATCCGTCCAATGGCAAGCTGGTGGACCGGGCCGCGCGCTACACGCAGATTTTGCTGCGGCAAAAAGGTTTCACGGAGATCAAGTACGACGACATCATACGCGCCCAGTTCAAAGCGAAAGAAGGCCTGAGCCCAAAAGAATCCATCGTCCACAAGACGATCAAGATCCTGCTACAAGGAAGTAGCAATGGCTTAGTGGAGCAGAACGGTACGCACTGATTTAGCGCGCAAACTCAACGGCTTGGGTTTCGCGGACCACGGTGACTTTGATCAGGCCCGGGTAGCTCAACTCTTCTTCGATCTTCTGCGCGATCTGCTTGGAGAGATTTAACGCCTTATGATCGTCGACGCGATGGCCATCCACGATCACGCGCACTTCGCGACCCGCACTCAAGATGTAGGTGGCAGTGACACCTTCGAAGCTTGAACCAATCTTTTCCAAGTCGGCCATCTTCTGCGTGTAAGAGTCCATGGTCGAGCGCCGCGCGCCCGGGCGTGCACCCGAGATCGCATCGGCGGCGATGGTTAAGAAGGCCAGGTCGGTCGAAGGCTGCTCGTCATAGTGGTGAGCCCGAACGGCGTGCACGACTTCGGGTTTTTCGCCGTGTTGCTCGATAAACTCAGCGCCGATGACCGCGTGACCGCCGTCTTTAGAGTGATCCATGGCCTTGCCGATATCGTGCAACAGTCCAGCGCGTCGGCCGTCTTGCACATTCAAGCCCAGTTCGGAGCTCAACAAACCGCAGAGCCAACCGACTTCGGCGACGTGGAAGTGCTGGTTCTGAGCAAATGAGTAACGATAGCGCAAAGCCCCCAACATCGAGCGCACACTTTCGTGCATCGCTGGCAGGCGCAGCTCATTGGTGACGCGATTGCCATCCACCAGGATTTTTTTGAACAGATCCTTTTTGCAGCGATTATGGATATCGTCGATGACTTTCTCGTTAATATTGCGCTGATTAGAAACGGTCTCTAACACCAAGCGACCTAGTTCGCGGCGGACCGGATCGAATCCCATCACCGTGGCACTCATGTAGTCGGCGTTGTACACGATGTCGACACCGCAGAGCTGCTCGATCTTACGTATAAACTGATCGTTCTCACCGAAGACCTTGTTTTTATGATCTGGATTGTTGAACGTGATGTTTCCTATCCCACGCTCAGAGCAGTAGGGGCGGGCAAAGCGATTCAGAGCCAGGTTAAGAATCTTTTTGGCGTCGCGCTCCGTATTGAGTTGCGCCTCTTGTTCGAACTCTTGCGCCGCTTTGGTGGCGATGGTGCGAGCCTCTTGTTCCAAGCGCCCGTGAATCTGTGCCTTTAAATCTTCCGGTGACACGTTTGAACGTTTGCGCGCCTCTTCTAGCAGTTGACCGCGCAGGTCACTGGCGCGCTGGCGAATTTGATTCACGCGCGTCTCAAAACCCGCTACCTTTTGTTGGCGCGAGTTCAACGACTGCTGCTTGCGGTTGAGCAGCTGTTCGCGTGTATTGACCAGCTCTTTGAACTTCAGTTCGCGCTCAGCCAATTCCTCTTCAAACTCCTCATTGCGCAGAACCGCTTTGCGCGTTTCTTTTTCGAAACGCTCAAACGCCACTTCGCGCATCTCTTCGAGTTGTAGGTTGAGCTCTTCTTGTTGAGCGGCGGAGTCCATCTTGGCGCCTTCGACCAGGCTTTGAGCCTCGCCCTCAGCCCAGCGGCGTTCACGGCGGCGTCCCCACGCCAAACCGAACACGGTCAAAATCGCACCCATCAAAAGTCCAGCGCACATCGCAATAATTGGAATCATCATGTCCGCCTGAAAGTATCATTCCAGCCGGTTTTACAAAAGCCGTCGCCAGATAGCGTCATGGACTCAAAAACGCCTACATTTGCGCCGATAGCTCCATGTGGAGGCTTCCGCATGGAAAACGTCAAAAAACTGAAGCGTGGCGAGCAACTTTTCAAAGAGGGCGAGCCCATCACGCATGTCTACATGATCCAAAGCGGAAAGGTCGCCCTGATGAGCGAGCGTGGCGGCAAAGGCATCGAGGTGCAGGCCTCCGGGGCGGGCTCCGTACTTGGCGAACATGCGTTGTTTATGAACGGCAAGCACGAGTTCAGCGGCGAAGCTTTGCAAGAAGTGAAAGTCCTTGAGGTTCCTATCGAGCTGATGAAGCAGCAGTTTGAAAAATGCCCGCCGGGAATGAAGATTCTGATCAAGAGTGTGGGCGAAGAGCTGCGCAATGCGCGCAAACAAATGAAAATGCAAAAGCTCGAAACTGAGCGCGTGCCGTGTCCGCAAGGCGTGATTCACCGCATGTTCACCATCGTGCACTTGATCGCCCGCCACATCGGTAAAAAGAAAGCTGACAACCCGAACGAAGTCACCGTTGCCTGGGATGCTTTGAAGCTATATTCGAGCCGTTTCTTCGGTGAGTCGCCGCAACGTCTGCGTTCGCTGATGGATCTCTTGCTCAAAATTAAGTTTGCCGAATTCACTGTGCGCAAAACCGAAGAAGGTGAAGAGGAATTGTCCGATGTGCGTCTGGCCGATGTGCAGCTGCTCGAAGATTTTGCCGAGTTCTATCAGTACCATCTCTTCAAAGGCAGCAAGGCCGAGGCTATTTACGTGGATCTACTCGCTCTGAAAGTGGCCAAAGCTTTTGGTGAACTCTCCGCCGGAGCTGAGGTCGACCATAAAGGGGCTTCGCGTTTGGATTGGACTGTGGTTCTGGCCGAGTGCAAAGCCAAATACCGTTTCGAACTCAAGAACACTCACTTGGACTCTTTGGAACGCAAAGGTTTGTTCGTGAAGCGGCAAAGCTTCGACGACGGCCGCATGCAGGTGTCTTTTGATCGCAATGAATTCGTAAAGATGGCCCATTATTGGTCCATCATTGCGGAAATCGACAAATGGAACGAGCACGGCTTTGTGAATCTGCATGAGAAGGAAGAAGTGGTAGGCCCCGAAGGCGCCGCTTGCCCTACGTGTTCAGGTGTGATCGACGACAAGCACAAGTTCTGCCCGCATTGCGGAGCCAAGTTGAATCCGACCGCGGCCTAACAAGAAGTGGCTGGCTTATTCTTTGGCTTTTTGATGCGCGTAGTTTTCCCGTATCCAAGTACGGGCGAATTTCAAGAAGGCGTCGTTGATGCCAAAGTACGTGCAGTAGATCTGAAAGTAATTCTTGTCGGATTGATGCTCTTCGCAGGCGTACACGCGTGCGGCCAGACAGCCGTTGGGAGCATTCTCAAAAATTGATCGCCGCAGGTAGAGCATGCTGCCGGCCACGATTTTCTGTTTTGATTTCAAAGTGGCACCGAACTCACTCAAAGCTTCGAGTTCAACATCTTTAGAAATATGAATATTGATATTGGGCGTAGTCCAACCGAGATTCTCAAAAGAGTAGATGGTGTTCTTGTTGGGCAAATTCTCAGACAATGAGAACAATAGCTGACGTTGATCGACGGGCTTAATAAACATGCCGAGAATATCGGGCGTATTGATCCAGCCTTGCTCGATACGTTCGCTTTCGGAAATCATCCAGAACTTCAGTTTTTTGGGGTCATCGATAAGTTCGACTTGTGTGGCGCGTAGACGCATACCTTCGATCCACGACGCCGGTTCTTCAGGCACGAAATTGCTGTCCAGTATCAAAGCTTCGACGCTTTGGCTCTTCGTTTCCGACTGCATCTTGTTCAAGATGTCGTTCAACGACGCCGGCGTGAGATCGATGGTCACCGTGCCTTCGGTGGCGCCCTTGTAGATCTTGAAATTCACAGCGCAGCGCTGGTTATGTGCGTCTTGCACGGCCAACAGCTTATCCAACACGCGCCCTTTGCCTGCCAGTACGGCCGCCTCTTCCATGATCAGCCTGGATTCTTTTTCCTGTACCAAGCTCAACCATTTGTCGGGGCTCGAGAAAATAATCGCGGCGGGATGCCCGAGGAAGGTGGCCGAGTCACTCGGCCCAGGATCTACACTTAAAACCTTAAGGTCTTTTGCGGAGATGGTGAGCGAGATCGGATTGGCGTAAAAATCGGTATCGTCTGTGGCCCGTGGTGGGGTCGTGTCTTTGGCGCTTCCGCCGGTCTCCAAATAGCGATGCAAAAAGACCTGGTAAGAGCTCTCGGTCACCACGTTTAGGCGATCCATCTCTTTGTTCAGAGTCTGCATCATGGCGGTGCCCGCGGTCTCATCGGTGTCGATGATCACCGTCCCGAAAGTGTGGCGATCGGCATCGGCGACGAACAAGTCATCGGGTTTGTAGCGGAACTTGTTGCGATCGTCGAACAGCAGGCTTTTATATTGCGCCGATTTCGAGAGAGCTCGGCGGATCACGCTGAGTCCGGTCTTCCCCAGGCCGAAATAGGTGAAGTACACCAGGAATTGTCCTTCATGCTCGGGATGCGGTTCCGAGCGCAGCACTTTGCCGAAAACCTCCAGGCGGTTTTTCTCCCCCGGCAGGCTCATGTAGAAATGGCCGGGCAGGCCCTTTTTTAACGGCACCGGGTTGCGAATGGCCAACGCCACATCGCTGAAACGATCGAGTTTTACGATCTTTGAAATCTCGATCGGCTGTTTGACTTCTTGATTGAATAAAAAGCTTGGCGTTACCCGCTTGGGCAGAGTCAGAAAAATCTGCATCTTCTGTAGAAAGATCAAACGGTCCAGCGGCAGATAGACCAAGTCATCAAGATGTCGATGCAAAACATCGAGCTTGCCGATGTTGTCATCTTCGTACTTCAGCATCACTAAGCGCATGGCATCGCCGTTTTCAGGCATGCGCTTGAACTTGCGCATATTGGCCCGCATTTTGTTGATCCACGCGTCTGACTTTTCGTTGATGGTGTCCAGTGCAAAGATCAGCAAGTGAACTTCACTAAATAATTTTAGCTCAGCCCCTTCGTCCTCAGGGTTTGGCTCAGGTACAGGCGCAGAGGCGGGCGCGGTCTCATCCGCCTGCGGTGCGCTTTCCGCAGCTGCGGGAGCTTCTTCTTTAACCTGGAAGTAGAGCTGTTCAAACTCCTCAACGCTGGAGAAGATCGCAAAACGCAGGTCCATATCGAGCTCATTCAGGTAGAGCTCAATGCTTCGGCGCACCCGTTCATCTTTTACCAAAGCGACAACGTTGGCCACGGTAAGTTCGCGTCCTCCCTGACGAATAAACTCGGAAACAGCGTTCCAAATTTAATTACACGATATATTATTGATGTGTTTCAAGGGTAAAGGCGGCGGTAAGTCCAGTGTTGGGTAGATTTCACGAATTGATGCCGATCGTGCAATCGACCTGGACGTCCAAGCCAAAATTCTATGGCCTTTGG
Organism: Bdellovibrionales bacterium; assembly: GCA_019637855.1. Taxonomy (GTDB): domain Bacteria; phylum Bdellovibrionota; class Bdellovibrionia; order Bdellovibrionales; family UBA1609; genus JALHOQ01. Next base: position 41,535 of record JAHBUX010000018.1, on the reverse strand, counting down.
TCTAAGTAAATATCCGCCCCAGTGTGCGGGGCATGGGATCTCTTGGCCGTGAAACTTAGCCTCGGCTTCACTCCGCAGTTTTTCCAAGTCTTCGCGCGAAGGTGCTGGCTGGGATTGTTGTGAGACGAACTGACTGAGCTGACTCTCTCTGGCCCGGGAGCGCCAGTACTCTTCGGAAACTTGTCGTGACGTTTTCTCGACCGTGCCGTCGACCTTTACCTGGCGTGAGAGTGCATCCCAAAAGAATACCGCGGCGGCGTAAGGATTGGCCGCCAGATCATGACCTTTCTGACTGTTGTAGTTCGTGAAGAATATCAAGCCATCTTCTGACCAGGATTTGCACAAGACGGTGCGAGCGTGGATCTCCCCCGAGGGCGAGCTAGTGGCCAAAGTCATGGCATTCGGCTCCTTCAAGCCAAGCAAGTGGACCTCTTTCATCCATTCGTCAAAGATAGCGATAGGGTTGGAGTCGGGGCCGATCTGCATGGCCAGGTCATCGCTCGCCACGACGTGTTTCGTCAAGAGCTGGTGCTTCTCTTCCGCGGGGATTTTTGCTTTACTGGTGATATCAGGAGGTTTGAGCGTGAGCGTAAAAGCACATTCCGAGCAGGAAGCCGTACAACAATTCATCGACCAAGTCCGTTGGCTCTATGAACCGGAATTCGGTGATTTCAAACGCAAACTCAACCTCTACATCCAACGCCTCGAGGAAGCTCATCCCTCGTTCAAAGCCGGCAAGGGCGGTAAGGTCTTGGAGAATATGAAGACCACCGTTGTCTACAATCCCAACGGCGATATGGAAGCCACCCGCCGTGAAGTGATCCAGCTCGCGGCCGAACTGTTGGGATCATACAGTGGGCCGCTCCACTGACCTGATTCTCGCATTCGATTTAGGCGGTACAAAACTGCGCGCGGCTTTCGTGGATGCTCAAGGCCGCATCAAAGCGCACGCCACCACGCGTGTACGCCAAGATGAGGGCTTTCGCGGTCTGATACAACTCTTCAAAGAGACCGCCGATCAGCTGCCCAAGTCCAAATACAAGGCGGTATCTGTGGCTTCCGCCGGGCCATTACATCCGGAAAAAGGCATTTTGCTTGATCCGACCAACTTCTTCACCGGCGATCAGTCGTGGGGAGTGTTGCCGCTGGTACGCGAACTCAAAAAGGTTTTTAGAAAACCAGTGCGGCTGGAAAACGACGCGGCCGCCGCGGTTTTAGGCGAGCGCTGGAAGGGTGGCCACGGCCGAACCAAGAATATCGTGGCCATGACCCTAGGAACCGGCGTGGGTGTTGGCGCGATCTGCAATGATCGACTGGTGCGCGCGGGTCAGGGCCTGCATCCTGAAGCCGGTCATATTCCTTTGGATATCAATGCCAAAGACTATCCCTGCGGCTGCGGCGCCAACGGATGTATTGAGGCTTTCTTAGCCGGTTCACACTTTGCCCATCGTTTGGGTCGCCTAAAGAACCGCGCCTTGAGCGGCCAAGAGGCCGTGGCACTGGCCCGCGGTGGCGACGTCTGGGTTCAGGAGGCGTTTCGCGAATATGGCCGCCAACTGGCGCAAGCCGTGCGCGTGCTGTGCGTGCTGTTCGCTCCCGAGGTGGTGGTGATCTCTGGCGGGTTCTCTCACGCCTCTTCACTGTTTATGGACGAAACGCAAGCGTTGCTGCCCAAATTGATGGAGCGCTATCGCGAAGGCATTGATCTGTTGCCGAAAATCAAAGTGTCGAAACTGCAGGACGAGGCAGGAATCTTAGGCGCCGCTTACCTAGCGCTTCAGACAAAAAAATAAGGGAGCTTTTTGCTCCCTTATTTTGAAGAACCGAGTTTTAAGATCTGGCGCTACTAGCGAGCGGCGGCTGCAGCAGACTGAGCGTATTTCGCCGAGAACCAGCCACACTTGTTGTTGATCGAAGCGACGCGGGTCTTAGCTTCTTCAACCGAGATGTTGTTGATGGTAGCCAAGCAAGCACCCATAACTTCAACGCGCTCAGCTTCAGACGAGTTCACATTCAAACCTTTGTTCAAACCGCACTCGCTGAGAAGACCGAAAACTTTGATGTTTTCTTGCGACATTTCTTCGGGATTTTCAGCGCAACCGCCACGAGCTACGACGCCGGCTTTGTTAGCGGCTTCGATAGTGGCGACGCTGGGACCACCGGCAACAGCAAGACGGCTAGCGTCCAGCTTTTGGCTGCAAGAGATGGTTTCGTTTTTCTTAGCATTCTGAGCGTTAACTACAGACTCGATCACAGAACCGGTGTTCGAAGCAAAAGCAGCTTTGGCAGCAGCAGTGTTCGAAGCAGAAGCGGCAGCCGAAGAGCTGTCGACAGCGTTTTTAGTGTAGGCAGTGATGGCTTTCAAAACAGCCGCTTGATCCGCGGGAGCGAGTTTCTTCAGAGCCACGTTAGCTTCCGAAGCGCTACCAGCACGAACGCCCAATTTCTCAGCCAAGTATTGGCGAGCAGCAGCGTTTTTGTTGATGATCTGCAAGGCGTCTTGCGAGATGGCTTGTCCGACTTGTGCGTTTGCATTGATGGCGAGAGCCAAAATTCCACAAACAGCTACTTTTGCGACTGACTTCATAAGATCCCTTCCTTTCGGTCCCTCATTTTATGATTTGAGGTGTGCAGTTTTGTTTTAAGTGCTGCCGACCGTCAAATCAAAATTGTTAACGAATTTTCAACACCTACGTATAAGTTTTTCCATAGAGCCACAGAGCTTCGTAACCTCTCTACAGCCGCTTTTTTACCGACTGACAAGCTTGCAATCCGCTGTCCAAGCTACGGCTCATCTCAAGTCCTCTATAGTCTGTGCTCAGGTTCGTTTTGAGAGCCTTCTCTCAAAAAAATTCCCTACTGACCAAAAATTGTCGCCCTTTTATAGGACGAGCGCCCCAGTCTTTGGGTCCCTGCATTCCCAACTGGTTTGCACTACCCCCACGGCTGGGTGGCAGACCGGTTGCGTGGCCTTAAACGCGGCGGTCTCTTTGTAGGCCCAGTAGGTGCGAGTCGCACGTGCTTTTAAGCGATCGGCCACAAGCCCTGCCATTGGTTCCTGAGGTAGCAGCTGCTCTAGGTATTGAGCGGCGGCCATCCATACGGCGGCGGCGTCGCCACACACGGTTTGGCGTTTAAATTTGACGGCCCAATTGATGTTGCCGGCGTTAAAAAACTTGTCGAGCTTTGTCAGGCAGCGCGCATTGCCCTCGGGCAAAACGTCCTTGCCGCCATCGGCTTGCAAAAGACTGAAGGTGTAGAAGTAGCCGAGACGCTCGGCAATACCGTAGTACTCCTCCAGCAATGGCAGGAGGGGTTGATCAGGCGTGCGCTTCTCTAACTTTTCTAAAATCTGCGTTACATACCACCAAGCATCGTATTCGCGTTTCCACCAAACGGCGTAGTTGGCGCTAACTGCAATCCCAGCCGACAGCACGGTCACAACCATAGCCGGCTCAAAACCGGTGGCGCTGGCTCGCAAACCCCAAGTGGCGGAGGTGCGAGCTAAGGCTCCGGTGGCTTCTAAGGCAGTGACCACGCCGCTGCCGCCGAGGGCAACCAGTGAGGCTACGGCCAGGCCGACATTTTGTTGCAGAGTCAGATCAAGTTCGCGTGCGCTTGAGGCCATGCCGTTTAGAATTTCATACGGAGCGGGGCGAGTCAGACCTTTACCTGGTGCCTCCATGTATTGACGGATCTTGACCGGCAGAGCGGATTTGCCGGCTTCGAGGAAATCTAAATTGGCGATCTTTTGTGCCCGCCCGATCTGCGTCGACTTTTGCGGGTCCAGTTCATGTGCTGTCCACAAAGTGTTGCACGTCGAGATCAAATAGTCGGCGGCCTCACTGTGGGCCGACCATAAGCGCCCCATGGCCTGAATGTCTTCGCGGTATTGCGCGGGCGCTTTTCCTAGAGTGGCTTTACAGGTCTGTAGCGCGCGGCCGGCGCGTTGTAGGGCCGACATTCCCGCGAAGCCGCGCACGAAGTCCTCTGCCGTGGGCGCCGTTGCTCCGAGCTGGGTGGTCACCAACAAAAGGATCAGGGCGAAGCTCTTCATGGTTGGGCCGCCGTTGGAACGTAGACATCGTGGTAGGTCTTCAGGTCAGTCTTCATTCTCTCTAGAGCAATCACCAGATGAGTTAGTGAAACGGCGGCACAGGGACCGGTCGCCGCTGCGTCTTTGGCGTTGAGTAAACGGCGCAAATCTTGAAAATCGCTGGCTTGAGGGAGCTTGGCTCGAGCGGCCTGCAGGCCCGGCTCATTCAAATACAGATTGTCTAAACGCGCGTACTGTTTGAGTAAGACTTGGGTTTCGCCCATCAGCTTATCGATATCGGCGTTTAGACCGGCGAAGCCGGCTTTGAGTTTCTCTTCGTCATCACGGATGGATTCGAAACGCTCTTCTAAACCCAAGCCTTGGTAGGAAGCATAGCAAGCCAGTTCGGTTTGTACGGCATTGGTCAGAATCATCGGGTCTAAACGATGGGTTTTATTTTTCTCGAGCTGGTATTCCAGCAAACCAAGGCCGGCGCCGGTGGCGGTAGCAAGAGTGATCGGGTGAGTGGCTGAGCGAAATGCGATACGATAGGGCGCGCGCCATTTGGCGGCGGCCATTTGCATTTTATCCAAGCCCTGCACGAAACGTGTGGTCCGTAACGGCCCGTGTAGAACGCGCCCGCCGATGACAACACCGGCGCCGATCACCACCCAGGTGTACCAGCTGTAGTTGGCTGGGTTCATGTAGTGAAGCGCGCCTTTTTCCAGTTGCGCCGTGTTGGCCAAGTCGGCTGCGATCCATTGGCGTGTGCCCTCGATAAACTTGAACAGAGCTTCACGCTCTTCTGGCTTGTTGATATAGCGGCTCATCACCGCCAACATAAAGAGATTGAAGTCTTCGGGCTCAAGTGTGCGCACCTGCAAACCTACAGCTTCGGCTAAGAAGGCGGCCTGCATATCCATATAAGTCTGATCCGCATTGGCCGGAGTGCTGGCGACCTCTTTAATGTAATCATCGATCAAGGCCATCATGTCGGCGTTGCTGCGGGTAACGCCGGCAAAGGCGGGAAGCGAAACGCTGAAAGCTAAAAATAGAGCTAGGGCACGTTTGATCATTTACGGGCTCCTTCTTCTAAATAACGTTTCAACTGTTCGATGCGCTTGGCGCGCAACTGCGGCGCGGACTTTAACTCTTGTGCGATATTCTCGATGATCGTGTCCATACGGCTTGAGCTGGTGCCGGCGCCATAAAACTCGTCCATAGCTTTCAAAAACGGACGTGTTACGCGCAGATTGTAAGAGGCGATATTGGCGGTCAGCGAGATATCAGATGAGCCGCTGGCCAACTGCCAGGAACGTGTGTAGTAGGCGGCCAGCAACGGCTCTTTTTCGATTTGCTGCCACACCGGCGCCAGACGCTGATAGACGTTCATCAAGGCGGCCATTTGCTCTTGGTAATCGGAACGCAATAGCTGACCGTTCTTGTAAGCGGCTTCCACTTGATTGAGAGCACGGGTCAACTCTTGTGCGTCAGTCCATGAGGCTTTACTCAAGCCAACGCGGCGTAAAGTTTGGCTGTAGCGTTGTTCAAAGGCGTTCCACGACAAGGCCTCTTTATGCAGAGTGCTTTCCATGCGCGCATAGACTTGGCTGATATAGGCCTCAAGCTGAGCGCGTGCCACTGGGTCAGAGGTCTGGCGGGCTCTCTTGAGAGAGTCGCGCACGGAAGCTTGTAGGGCTTCGCGGCTCAATGAGGACGTCTGCGGTAGACCTAAAGTCTGCATGTCCTTCTTCAGTATTTCGACAGCAGATGTGCCCGGGCCGGAAAAACGATTGAGCAGTTTGCGGCCGACCGCAAAACCACCCATGATTGCCGCCACCATCACCACGGTGATCATGGCCTCATAACGAGGTTGCATCATCACGTCGGTCTGTTGCTTCACGTCGGTGTAAAGAGCGACGCCCGGAGCGCCCGAGCCGGTCTCGAAATATTTGCGTAAAGAGTCCAGATTTTTCGCTTCGCTATAAAAGCCGCGGTACAGCTGATCGGAGAGACCGATGCCGATCAGACCCATAAACACCGGGCCGAGGCAACGGAAGTTCGGACCGCAAAACGGTGTCAGCAGAGAGGCGATGGGATCGGCGGCTTTACCGACCGGACCAACGCGTGAGCCGATCAATTGAGCCACCATAATCAAAATCACATAGGTGGCCGAATTGTTCGCCCAGGTCGAGAAATCCTGCCATTCGCTGCGCCAGAAGCCGGGCTCCAGCAAGCTTTGGCGCATTTTGCTGTAGAAGCTTTCGAAGCTGGCAAAGGGCTCAAGGCTTTTGCTGATCTGATAGGCTCGAGTCGAGACCACCAACATATCGTGGCTGAGGCCGCTGACGTTTTCGCCTTCAATGGCGTCGATCTTAGCCAGCTGATCGGCCACTTCGCGTTCGGTCACGTGAATTTGCTTTTCCACGTAGGCCAGCTGCTTTTCGACCAGATCATATTTGCTAGTGGCCGCGAGTTGGTCGTCGGCCAAAGCTTGCCAGAGCATATTTCCCTGATGGCGGGGCGCTGTTCCCTGTTTGCCGACAATACCACCGAGCAAGGGGGAGTTGTTCAGCAGGTCCTTCTTCATCTCTTCGAGATAGGCCTTGTGTTCGCTGCCCAAGACAGGACCGAGCAAGGTGTCGTCGAGCTTCATGTTTTCGACGGTTGCGTCTTTGCGCTCAAGTTTTTCGAATACGTTGAACTTCAGCAGCCGGCCGATCTCAAGCAGGTCTGAGAGGTCTTTGTCGCGCGGGCTGACGGGCTTACCGATGAGACCGCTGAACCAACCGCTCTTAGGAGTGACGGCGGAAAGATATTTGTCCGGCACTTTGCCTTTGAGGGCGGCAGGATTCCATTTCAACCGGCTGCGCTGTTTGCTTAAGCTGTCGATGTCGAGGGCCGGCACCGCGCCACCATTGAGTTGAAATTCGCTCAGTATTGAGGCCAGTGCGGCTTTGTAGTTCAAGTAGGCCAGATTGTACTCAGGTACCTGGCTGAGTTGTTCGGCGAGCTTGCGCGTGGATTCGCTCGGCTGCAGATCCTGTATATAAGGCGCCTGTGCGCCATAGATGTAGTCGATGCGTAGGGGCTGTTTTTTGAAATCACGTAGCAACACAGAAGCGGCTTCGAGATTTTTCTGAAACTCGCTGCGCTTCTTGCTCATCATACTTTGAAATGACTGAGCCGAAAGAGCTTTAAAATCCAGTTTCGCTTTGGCCAGAACGTTGGTGGCAAATGTATCCGCCGCCTGATCGATCAAGTCCTCGAGTGCCGCCAAGTTTTCGGTGCTAAGACTTAAGCGTGTCACTTCGGAAGCTAAGAAAATATGGCGTAGGGCCAGACGTTCGCCTTCACGCAACAGGTGGCGAGGCAAGCCCTCCCAATCGTTGATGTCACTGAGATTCAATAGGGCTGAAAGGGCGCGGCTGAGGGCGATCAATTCGCCTTTTTGCATCATCGCCAGCTCTTTGTCCGTGAATGAACCGAGCTCTTGGCCGGTAAGTTTGCCGACGTTGGCGTAGAATTCGTTGGTCAGGGCGCGCACGCCTGAAGTTTCAGCGGCATCGAGCAGCGCTTTATAGACCTGCGGTTTCACTTCTTGATCGAGAGCGGTTTGATAGTCACGTACCGCTTGAAAGCGCGCCACTTTCAGACTTAAGTAGCGAGCTTGAGCCGCAGCCGGCGGTGCCGGTAAAGACGTCGGCGATTGACCGCGTAAGCTGCGGGTCAGCACCAGCGAGTCATACAGGCGATGCATAGCAAAGTGGCCGGCATATTGAAGTCCAGAGCGCAGGCTGGGACGGGTAAGAAACGACAGTTGTTCACTGCGCTGGGCGAAACTCGGATTCAAGCGGAAGGTGAGTTGCCAAGCTCCGTTCAGTGCTTCGATATGTGTGACGAAGAATGAGCCTTGCGCGATGAGCTTTTGTAGCTCTTCTTTGTCATAGCCTTCCACGGGCAGCAGGACGGCATTTTGCGCAAACGCACTGATGGCCTCTAAGAAATGAACCTGTGAGAGATCTTTGAGCGGAAACTTCAGATTGTACAGGCTTTCCCAAGTTTCCGGCTCAACCTGAAGACCGAGTACGATCTTCAAACCCTCGAGGCGCGAGACCACCTCGAAGTACTTGTCCATGTCTTTAACGATGCGAGCCGTTTGTTGAAGCTGCTCTTCGGCGTCAATAGATAGAGGTTCCAACACCCGGTTCAGGTAGCCGTTCTGCAGAGATTGCTTTAGGGACAAGGTGCGCGCCAAGACTCCTGCGAGTTCAGCCGAGGTGGGCACGCCGGTTTTTCCGCGGCGGGGAATATCGGGATAAGCCGCGCGATCAAGCAGCTGGGTGAGCTCCTCTGCCAGCTTGAAGCCGACCGAGTAGTCACTCTCTTGCGCTTCAACGCGCACAGAGTACGCCGGTCCCATGCCGGCCATCGAAGTCAGTGCCAGGCTCAGACTTAGCGTGAGTGAGGTTGAGGATTTAAAAAGTCGCTTCAGTGTCATTGCGGACCTGCGACTTTCTTGAGCTCGTTAAACAGCGGCGCTTCTTTGAAACTCTGAGTGTAGAATTCGGCCAGATCCTGACGGAAAGAGGCAAGCTCGGCCTCGCTGACCTCTAGTCCTTGACTGCGGGCCACGTCTTGATCGCTGCCACCCAAAATGAAGGTCAAAGATTCACCAATGGCCTGACTGCGATTTTGGAATTCCGACAAGCGCTGTGCGATGGGGAATGGAAATATCAAAGTGCTGTCTTGCCATAGGTTCTGAATGCTTTGGCGGTCGTACGCGTACTCGGCGGCCAGAGTTTGTACGGCGTTGCTCAAACGCGCTTTGGATTCGCGCACCAGAGGCTTTAGATCTTTTAGCGTCTCGAGCTGTGTGTGCACGTTCTGCGCGCAGGCGTTTTCATTCGGGCAGAGTTTGGCCTTAGCCTGTTCAAAGCTCATGATCTTATTGTCGACCTCAACGAACAGGTTTTTTTGTAAGGCGGCGGAGCGCACGGTGGTCTCAGCGATTTGGATCTTGCTTTCGAGAGCTTGTTGAACATTCAAGAGTTCGTAGTACTTCTCTATAGCCACGTTGGCAAAGTCTTCGCGTGCCGACTCGAGGTAGCCGATGCGATCGGAGAGATAACGCTCGTAAACTTGGATATATCCGTCTTGACCGGCTTGCGGGTAACGCTGGCTAGTGAACCCCGACTTAGACAGGGTGAGAATCTCGGCCCGCCAACGTCGCATTTGTCCTGACGCCGTGAATGAGCGCATACCCTGCATGGCCTTAGTCATTTGGGCGGGGGCGTCGGCGGAGAACAGGAGGTTCATCGCACCAAAGCCAAGTCCCATCGACACTATAAAGCCGAGCACCGGTGCCGACCAACCTAACGCCGCAACGCCTGTGACGATTTCACCGGCGGAAGCCGCTGCCATAAGCGCGGCCATAGCGCTGATAAACTCACCGCGAGCTAGGCCAAAGCGCCATGTGTTGTACATCCACTGTGAGCGTAAGGACGCATCGACAACCAGAATATTCCACATGTTCTCGTTGATGGCGGCAAAGAGTCTTCCATCTTCACTGGCATTGAATTGAGCGCGTTGGCCACTGGTCAGGGCGATCATCGCACGACCGGCAACACCATCGGCTTTGCGAATAGACTCGGCATCCGGCAAGGCTTTCACGGCTTCGGTCCATAAGAAGGAGGCACCCTGTGCGCCAACCATTAAAAAGGCGCCTGAAGACATTGCGCTTAGATATTTAAAGAAAGCGAGGCGTGATCCTGCACTTTGCAAAAACTTTCTCATCACGGCCTGAGTCGCCGAGTTGGCGCCCAGAAAAGCGGCGCCACCGATGGCGCCGGTCCAAAACTCGCCGCTGCACAAAAGGACATTGAGTGTCGAGTGGCTGCCGGCGGCGCAGGCCCCATCGGCAGTCGTATCTTCGGGCATTTGATTGTTGCTGAGTTTGACCAACTCGCGATGCTCTTGGCTGGCTTGAAAGCTTAAGACTGCAGCCAGAATAATCATGGCTTGCACGCCTAAGATCTCGTTGGCGATGCGGGCGCCACCTTTGAGTGTGGCTTGACTGCGGGCCTTGAGATGAGCGGCGCGTTCGGAAGCAGGGATACCGGGAGTGAGACGAGCCAGGGCAGCTTCGGGACTAAAGGTGCTTTTTAAAGCTGCGCGTAGCGAGCTTGGATTCACAGGCACTTCGGGCAAACGACCGGCGGCAGCTGGGGCAGCAAAGGCCGGCGGCACCGCGACCGCAGCAGAGAGTGCATAGATTAAAAGCGCACGTCCCAGGCTTAGCATCTAAAACTATTTTCCCTTCAGTCGTGCAAACGCACGCTCACTAACGAACCATTCTTTGTTGAAGGTACGGCGCACGAGTTCCGCAGTGGCACTGCGGGCCTCGCGCACAGCGCCTCTGTTTTTAGCGCGCGACAAAAGCTTGTCTTTCATCTCGGTCAACTCAGGCGTGCTGGATTGAGTGGCTTTCTCGGCGGCCGCGACCATTGCCGGAGTTGTTTTCATCAACTCGAGTTCGCGTTGGGGATTGACGTTCACGAGTAACATGTCGCCGCTGGTGAGTTTTCGTTCAGCCATAAGGCGTGCAATCGGTGCCCGGAAAAGTTCATCGAAGGCCCGGCGCATCGAGCGACCTCCACCTTCGGAATTAAAACCAGCCATAAGCTCGACGATCGCATCGGGAGCAAACTTCACCGAAACCTGATAGAGGTTTTTCATACGGTTAACCAAGTTAGAAACAGTCTTTTGAGCGATGCGAACCGCGGTTTCCTCGGTGAGTTTGTTGAACATGATCAGATCGTCGATACGCTCGACCAGCTCCGGCCGCAATGGTTGACCATTCATCAACGTATGATCCTTGACCCATACGCGATAAGACTCGCGTTGAAGTTTAATAAGGTCATATTTAGTGAGCTGTTCGATCTGTTGATCGCTCATTTTACCAGTGGTCTTGAGGAACTCGATGCTTTGAGCGCGGTTCCAGCTACCGATCTGTTGCGCTAAGTTTGACGTAATCACAATAATCGTTTTGCGGAAATCTATCGTTTCACCGGTGTTGGCGGCGCTCAATCGGCCCGCATCTAAAATCGGGATAAGCGCATCTAAGATGCGCGGATGCGCCTTTTCGATCTCGTCGAATAGCAGGACGGCTTCCGGATTCTCTTTGATTTTACGGATCAGTTCACCTGGCTCTGTGGAGCCGACATATCCGGGAGGCGAGCCGATCAAACGTGAAACCATGTGGTCTTGCTGAAACTCAGTCATATCCAAACGAACCAATTCGTAGCCTAAGGTGTTGGACAGTTGCAGAGCGGTCTCCGTTTTACCGACTCCTGTGGAGCCCGCAAAAAAGAATGAGCCCAGGGGACGGTCGCGATCGGTCCTGATGCCGCGTAAGACATCGCCGGCTTCATGCGGGAGAATCTCAGGGCCATCTTGCAGATGGGTTGCCGAGACCAGGAGACGGCTTTCCAAAGCATCAATCACATGGTCCTGACCAAAGATTTGCTTTTTAATATCTTGAATGCGTTGCACGCCCTCATCGAAGTTAGCGGATAGCCGAGTGGCCGGAATGTTAAGCCACTTGGAAGCGATGGCCACCACTTGTTTGGGGCCTACGCGTGTGGCCGGACGGCCTTGTGTTTCTTCCGAATTGAGAATAAGGGATTCGAGCTCATTCATCATTAGTGTTTTGCGTTCAATCTCTTGGCCGATGCGGACTGCGGCCTGCTCGGCAGGACTATTGCCGCCACCCATGCCAGAGAGATTTTGAATCCAGCTCTTTTTACCGCGCACTTCCTCGCGCACCTTCTCAAGTTCGAGTTCGAGAGCGATCTTTTCAGCTTCGAGCTGCGCCAACTGGGCGCGGCTATCGGTGGGAACAGTCAGACGACCGATATCGCCTTGCTTGCTCTTTAAATCACGATCGATTTGGGCTAAACGTTTTTGCAAAACCGCTTTTTCGCTGGCGTCGGTCTCGGCAGTCAGGTCTGCGGCCACGCTGTCACGTATGCGTTGTAGCTGAGCCACCTCGCCTTTCAAACGATCCTGACTCAAAGAACCGGCGCGCATGTCGGATTCGAGCAGGCGCACGCTGCCTTCCAAAATCTGGTAGGCATATTTCAGCGCCCGGTTCTGACGGTAGCGAACCGCGATACGAGCGGCGTTTTCTACGGCCAACTGCGAGATGCTGATATTTGAGCGTTGTAGCTGAGCCTTATCGCTCATCAAGCGAGCCACCACAGCGTCATAGGTTGGTGGCTTCACTTCGATAACTTCGACCGAGTTTTGCAGCTTGGCGTACTTGCCTTTTGTGATCTGCTCTTTCACCGTGAGCATATCGCCCTCGATGATAGTGAACAGGCGACCTTCACGCGCGATAAATTCGCGTAGTGCTGAGATCGGCTGCAGCAGCTCGCCCTTGAGTAGGGCTGAGAGATTGTCGATCACCAGGATGACGCGGCTTTGGCCTTTGCGTTCGATGTTCTCTTGTTCGAGCTGGATCAGGATTCTCTTGAGCGATTGAGTGGCGTTGGCTTCCGATTTCAAATCCAAGTTGCGCAGATTCAGACGCACCACTTTGTCTTCGGGATTTTTGATCATGTTCTGGCGTACGAACTCTTCGACCAGTCCGGTACGACCGCTGCCGGCTTCACCTTGCACGACGACCGTATGGCTGTCGGCGATGGCGAGCTTATCTTCCAGCAAGTTCACTTCGGTTTCGCGCCCCAGGATGTACTGGCCGCCACGCTGTTTGACACGATCGCGGATAATGTCGTTGAGGTTTTCGAAATCCGGTTCTGTAGTGACGAGATCGTCTGTGCCCAGCGGGGCACCGCTGCGGGGGGAGCCCGAGTCGATACCGCGCGTGTCTGTCTGGGTGGGCGGCTTTTTGGAGTCCGCCTTAGCGTTAAAACTCATAAGCCCGAGGGTTAGGCCTAAAAGCACCAGAATTCGTAGGTAGTTCAATTTGATCATATAGGGATCTCCCGCAAGAAAAGGGAGCGAAAGGTATGCCATGGAAACGTGGTCTAAGTACGCGAAATTCTAGGATGACGGCGGGAGAATGGGGTCTCTGAGCCGTTTTTTGTTACAAGGCGGTAACGATTTCACGCGAGGTGGCCGTTTTAACCCGGCGGCCAATCCATTGGGCGGCCCCCCAGAAGGTGGATATGCAAGTGGGGAATGGTCTGCGCGCCGTCCTCGCCTGTGTTGATGACCAGGCGATAGCCGCGCTCCGAAATGCCCTGCTGGCGAGCCACTTCGGCCGCCACCAAAAGGCAATGGCCAAGGATGGCTTTGTCTTCCGGTGTGGCCGTGTCGGTAGAGACGATTTCTTTTTTTGGATAGATCAAAATATGTTTAGGTGCCTGAGGATTTATATCTAAAATGGCGGCGCAAATTTCATCCTCGTGCAAGATCTTGCCGGGGATTTCTTTTTTGAGAATTTTGGTCAAAATGCTCGCCATTCAAAACCTCACATTTGTTTGTAGTCCGGACCACTGCCGCCTTCACGCGGAGTCCAGCGCGGGCCCACCACATCGGTCGCTTTGCAGTCGACACAGTTGGGCGCGTTGACCACCAGTTTGTCGCCTTGGCGTTCATACACGCCGGCCGGGCACAGTGCTGAATAAAAGTCGGCCATCTCGGGAGAAATATCTTTGCCGACGATCAAGTGTTGGGGAATATCGTCGCGCGTTTTGTTGGCCGACATATAGACCGCATCGACTTTGCTTAGACCCACTTTTTCCGTCGGAAAATCGGGAGCGTAAAAGTCTTTCCACTCCTCCGCATCTTCGTGTTCGGGACCACTCGGGTCACCTGGGAAAGCGCCGCCGGTGACCGTCATCAAAGAGGCCTTTATGCCGCCGGTGTAAAAACCGTCTTTGAAGGCCAGACGCATATTGCGCACCTTACGCAGATCTTTCCACACAAAGCTTTCTTTCAGTGCTTGGTCGTAGGAGGCCAGTGAGGCCTGAGAGGTGTCGCCCGCTTTGAGCGCTTTGAAAATCGCGCGTGCCGCGAGCATACCGCTCATCATGGCGTAGTGAATGCCTTTAAGCGCGGGCACGTTCACCAGGCCTACAGCATCGCCGGTCATGATCAAACCATCGCCTGTCAAACGTGAGGGGAGAGCGTGAAAACCGCCCTCGGGAATGGTCTTTGCGCCCCACTCCACGCACTGGCCGCCTTCCAATATCTCTTTGAACAGCGGATGTTGCTTCATATGTTGCAAAAGCAAATGCACGTCCATCTTGGCGTTGCGATAATCCAGACCGGCCACGATGCCGAGCGCGATTTGATCGTCCGACAAAGGATACATAAAGCTGCCACCAAAGGCGTCCTTTGGCATCGGCCAACCTAAAGTATGCGCAATGTAGTTGGGAGCCTTTTTAACTTTCCACACTTCCTTCACGCCGAGCGCATAGATCTGCGGAAAGTGCGACTTGATGTCTTGCCACTCCAGATAACTCTGCGCCAGCGGACTGCGCGTGCCGTCTGACAGCACCACCACTTGCGCAGCCACATCGGTCGCAGGCATGCCATTGGGGTCGTTGCTGCCATCGCGTTTTAAGCCGGCGGGTGTGGTTCTCACGCCCACCGCACGTTTGCCGTCGACCAAAAGAGAGTCGACAGGGAAGCCAGCCATGATATTCACGCCCAAAGCTTCGGCCTGTTGGCCCAGCCAGCGCACCACTTCGCAGAGTGAAGCGATATAGTAGCCATGATTCTGCATGGTGGGTGGGGTTGGAATGCGCAGAGACTTGTTTTGGGTCATCAGAAAAACACGCTCTTCGGTCACTGGACGACGAAAGGGGAAGTCAGAGTCCTTCATGTCGGGGAAGAGCTCGCGGAAAGCGATGGGGTTGATCACCGCGCCCGAGAGAGAGTGGCCGCCCAAAGTTGCGGCTTTTTCGAGCACACCGATTTCGACACTTATGCTGCCATCGGCTTTGACCAGGCGCGCGAGCTCGATCGCGCCGGCCAGGCCAGCGGGACCTGCGCCAACGAATACGACATCGAAGGGCACGACATCGTCGCCTTCCGGTTTGTGCGAGATGATGAACTTGTCTTGCGGAAGTGCTGGTTGTGATTTAGCGGGCACGAAGCGGGCCATGGTTGCTCCTTGGATGTGCTTGAAAAGTTAGGTTTTATTGAGCCTTTTAGCAAGCTTTTGTGGGGTGCGGATTGACCTTAAGGCGCCCCATAAGAGAAGCTTTTGCGATAGAGGTTGTATGGCCGTATTTCAGTACAACAATCGCAGTATCAGTTACCACTTGGAACTGGCTCCCTTTGCCGCCGATTTGATTCTGTTGCAAGGCTCGCGCTTTGACGCCAGTTACTGGCGCCCCGTTCTCGATGAATTGGTCGGAGGTGCGCCCGCTGGCGGTCGCATCATGACCTGTGAGTGGTCGAACGAAGGTGAAAATCGAATTCAACCTGAAGATTTTGTGCGCTTGGTGCAAACCCTGGGTTTGCAGAAGGTGCATCTGGTGGCGTGCGAGGATGCGGTGGAGTTGATTGCCGGTGTTCAGCGTTTGGAACCGGCTATCTTTGAAAAGACGTTGTTCTATCCGACGCAAGTCCCGAAGGGTGAAGATCTTAAGCGCGCGGTGCGCGTTTTTTGTCCAGCTTAGTACGAGCATGGCGGCGTTTGCGCTCAACGGCCTCCCAGAACAGACCGTTTTTTAAACCCACGTTGGGCACCACGATCTCTTGCATTTCGAAAATGCGCATCATCTCCAGAGTTACAACTGCCGCTGGCAGAATCACATCGGCCCGGTCCTTGCGCAGCTGAAAGCGCTTCATTCTTTGCGTCAGGTTCAATTGAAACAGTTGGGCCGTGAGAAGTTCTAAATGAGAGCGGTGAAAGCGTTTGCTGGAACGGCTTAAGCCCAAACGGAAACACAGTTTGCCCAAGGCGCGCAGGTTGCCGCCCGTGCCGACCAGAAGATCGACCGGATGTTGTTTATAGCCCAGCAGTTGCAAGCGCAGACGGTACAGCGGTGTGCGCACCCACTGCGCGATTTCTTCGTAATTCGGCTTGTGGTGCACCTTGGATAAAAGGCGCACGGTTCCGAGCGGCAGGCTTTGCTTAGTGCTCAATTTACCCCGCCGGCTTAGCACCACTTCAAGGCTGCCGCCGCCCATATCAATCAAAAGCGCGGTCTTCTGACTGAGGTCGACGGCGTGGCTGACGGCCTTATGAAGCAAAGTCGCTTCGGTGTGACCATTGATCAGTTTGACGTCAATGCCGGTGCGATGGCGCAACTTTTGAATCACCGACTTGGAGTTGGTGGAATCGCGCAAGGCACTAGTGCCCACGGCACGAATTTGGTCCACCTTCCAATGCTCGCAGAGTTCACGAAAGTGCTTAAGCGCACGCTCCAGCTCGCCTTGCGTGACCAAACGGATATAGCCCGCCGAAAAGGCGTCCTTTCCTAGGCGGACGCTAGCGCGCTCATCTTCCAGCACGCGCACCCGACCTGATTTGGATTTCTGGCCGACAAACAAACGAATGGCATTGGAGCCGATATCGATCGAAGCCAGACGCAGAGGCGGTTTGCTTACCATGTTTCGATTGCACGTCGGGATGGCGCGCGAGTCAATTTTTTAAATCAACAGGTTTGAACAAAAGCGATTTCTGACGGGCTTTTTCCGCCAGGAGTTCTTGCGCCGGAACTTCTTCGCCCGCGTCTGCGGGCATGCGCAGCTTGTAGGCGCCGTCGCCATCCATGTCCCAGGTCTGTCGTCGGTCGGACAGCATGGTTTGCAGAGCCTCCCAGATTTTTTCGCGTCCCATCTTGTCGTCGACCGGAGTGACGACCTCAACGCGCCCGAGCAGGTTACGCGCCATCCAATCGGCTGAGCCAAAGAAGAAGCGGCCTTCGAGTTCATTGCTTTTGCCTGAACGGAAATAAAACACCCGCGAATGCTCAAGAAACTGACCGACGATCGAGGTGACGCGGATGTTTTCACTCAAGCCCGGCACGCCGGGCCGTAGGCAAGAGAAACCGCGCACGATCAGCTGAATCGGGACACCAGCTTGAGAGGCTTCATACAGAGCTTCGATCACGCCTTTTTCTTCCAGGCTGTTGCACTTGGCGATAATGCCGCTGGGCAGACCGGCTTTGGCGTTGTCGGCCTCTTGCCGGATCATTTCAATAAAGCGGCTTTTCATATTGATCGGAGCCACCAAAAGCTGCGAGTAGTCGGTTTTGAGCGAACGCCCCGTCAGATAGTGGAAGATCTCGACTACTTCCGAGGTGATCTCACTCTTGGCGGTGAACAATCCGAAGTCAGTGTACAGTCGGGCGGTGTGCGAGTGATAATTGCCCGTTCCGATGTGTACGTACGAGCGAAACTCATCGCGTTCACGACGCACCACAAGCGCCAACTTGGCGTGGGTCTTCAAACCGACGATGCCGTACACCACGTGCACGCCGGCTTTTTCCATCGCTTGCGCCCAGTAGATATTGCGTTCCTCATCGAAGCGCGCCTTTAGCTCCACCAAGCACACCACTTGCTTGCCCATCTCGGCGGCGCGGATAAGCGCGTTGACGATCGGGCTCTCTTCATTGGTGCGGTACAGAGTCATTTTGATGGCCACGACGGCCGGATCACTGGCTGCCGTCACGATAAAACGCTCCACACTGGTGGAGAAACTTTCGTAGGGCAGATGCACGATGAGATCGCTCGAGCGAATCACGCCGAAAATATTGGCGCTCTCGTCATTGAGCTGCCCCATTGTGACCGGGGTCCACGGCTTGAACTTCAGTTGCGGCATATTCAAGTTTACGATGGCGCCCAGATTTTTATATTCGAGAGGGACAGGATACTCGTAGATGTCCTCAGGCGTGAGATCGAGTTCATCCATCAGGAAGTCCAGCAGCCACGGATCTGGGTTGGGACCGTGCTCTAAGCGCACGACCTCGGCGAATTTGCGCTGTTTCACTTCTTCTTCGATCAGCTCGAGCAGATCTTCCACGCCCTCATTGTCTGACTCGATATCGGCGTTACGGGTCACGCGAAACGGCATGACGTTGACCACTTGCATGCGTGGGAAGAGCTGATCCAGATGGTGGCGCACGATCTCTAAAATACTAATGAAGCGCTCCACGCCCGGGTCGGTGTTGGGAATGCGCACCCAAGCCGGAAACAGATCGGGGATTTTAATCCGGGCGAACAGAAGATCCTCTTCGTTCGGCACCTGCAGCGACACGGCCAGTGAGGTCGAAAGATTGGAGATCAGGGGAAAGGGATGGCCTGGGTCCACCGCCATCGGAGTGAGCACACTAAAAATGCGATCGCGGAAAAACTGACGGGCCCAATCGCGTTCGCTATCGTTAAGATCGCTCCAGCTGAGGGTCGAAACGCCGTTTTGTTTGAGCAGTGGAAGAAGTTCGCCAATCAACAGCTGGCGAATGTCTTCGTTCAAGGCCAAAACTTGCGGACGAATCAGCTTGAGTTGATCTTCAGGCGTTAAGCCATCCGGCGATACCGTCGACAAGCGGGCGTAAAACTGGCGCTGCAACCCGCCCACGCGTTTCATGAAAAACTCATCCATGTTGGACTGAAAAATATTGAGAAAGCGCAAGCGCTCGAGCAGCGGATTGCGCTCATCGCGGGCTTGGAATAAAACCCGTTTGTTGAATTTTAGCAGGCCGATTTCTCGGTTCAGAAACAGCTGTGTCGAGGGAATCATAAGACGCTTAAGCTACTCTTAATCGCGTAGGAATTGTATTAGATTTTCTTTTTGTTTCATTAGGTCGTAGTAGCCTAAGTCCACGAGAGCATTGAGATAAATAGGATCAAAGGTCAGGTAGGAAAGGATTTCAGCCGATTCCCTTGGGCTACCGAGTGATGAGATCAAGAAGCGCAGCATTGGGGGCAGACCCTCGATGCGGGCTTCGGCCAGATCGCTGGGGGCTTGGGACGGCTGTACGTGCAAGATCTCCATCTGCCGAAAGGTTTCGGTAGGAGAGGCCATTTTCAAGTTTTCATTGATGATGCGCACGCGCTCGATGTCGACTTCGATGGCATCCATGAAAATCGCGTTGATCACAACCGAGAGTACGCGACCGAGTGTGGGCTTGATGATGTTGTCGGCAGTCATCTTTTCGTCTTTGGATTTGCGCACACCGATGACTAAAAGTTTAGAGGCGCCGATGCGGCGAGCTGGGCTGAGAGGAGCGGTATTGCGCAAAACCCCGTCACCGAAATAGCGATCACCGATTTTCCACGGCGGGAAAAACAAGGGGATTGCCGCTGAACCCATAACATGATCGATGCCAATGTCTTGGCGCAAGCCCACGCGGTGAACGCGTCGCCACTCTTGCAGATGCGGCGAGCCCATAAAAAACGTTACGCCCACCGCAGTCGAGTAGTCGAGTGCGGTGATGCACAGTGAATTCAGGCGCCCGGCGCGGATGTGTTCGGGAATCTGGCCAAAATGAATGTTTTCGGCCAGAAGATCGCGCAGCGGTTCGACGTTCAGCAAAGCCGACTGAGTCGGGCGCAGCTTGTCGCTGAAGCCTCCGAGCGAAATGGCCCGCAACATGCGAAACGCCGTCATGGAAACAGTTAGAGAGTCGGTGGCAAAAACATCGTCGGTGGTGAGAGTGCGCCACATGCCGCACATTTTCTCGGTGGCGCGATCTAGATTGTCGGCTTCGGCAGCTAGGTAAGCGGCGTTAATGGCGCCGGCCGAAACTCCGACCAGATTGCGAAACGGGGCGAAATTGCGTGTCTCGCGGCACAATTCGTAGAGCGCGCGCAAAGCTCCAGCCTGATAGGCACCACGCGCACCACCGCCGGAGAGGACTACGCAAAAGTCGTTACGAACTGTCATCCCACTATTTTGTACCGACGGAGCCGGAAAGAGAAATCAAAAGTCCGCGATCAGGTCGGCCAATTCCGGATAGTCGATGAATGGATTGCGGTTGTTCTGCTCGTGGTCGATCTGATCGTTGCGCCGCCGCTCGAATTCGTCGGGAGGATCTTGGTGGTTCCAGGTCCTTAGGCTGGACTCTTCTGCCGCAGAAATGTGCACTTGATAGCGCACGGAAAAGTAAAACAACGCGCGTGCGACGTTGCCTTTGTGAGAGGCCGGCGGCTCAAAAAACTGCTGGCGACTGCCGTCCGAGGCGTAGCCCCGGCGTGACTTCGCGCACGGCGTGGTGGTCGGAGTGACCACTTCGTTGAACTCCAGATTGCCGCGCGAAGAGTTGGCGCGGGCCAAGACTGGGTAAAGGATGTGCAGATCGGACTTCTGCAGATCACGCGGAAACTTTTTAGTGAAATGGCTTTGTGGCCAAGTGTGCTCGGCGTTGAGCACTTTGGCATCGGGGATCTGGCCCGGACCGGGCGGCTGGCCAGGAATGTCGCGATCCGTAGTGGTGGTTTCACAGTAGACGTCAAAGATCGAAAAGCTGTTGGCGCTTTCGTGCAAGTGGATCTGACCGAACAGCACTTTGCGGGCCGCCGTATAGCCCAAACTGAAGTGGCGTCGGCAGGTTGTGTTGTTGTGTTCGCAGTCGGGAGTAAGGGCATCGTGTTCGCCGCCGCTTATGTGACCGGAGGAGAGAATTCGGAACAAGACGTCCTTTAGTCGCTGTCCATCAAGGCCGGCATCGACCTGCTGATAGAAATCCGCAGGGTAGTACTTCATCGGAGCGAGTGGCGCCGCAAAGGCATTTCCGGCAAACCAAGCGCAGAGCAAGAACATCAATGTTCTCAAAAGGGCCTTCTTCCGTGTTGGTGCTTACTTTCAAGCCTAAACGCGGAAGGTGAGAGGGGTGAGTAAAACTACCGTCTTAACACAATCCCGACAAATGGACCGACCAAGGTCCAGGTTGTGGATAAAAAATGTGAATTGCTCAGAGGCTAAGCAATCCGCCGTGGCTTTTGCTCCACTAACCCACCTTAGGTCCCGTGCACCTCACCGGCCAAAATGCCGATTTTAAGAGGTCAAAGGAAGCGAATGTCGGCCGGAAGCCTGAAAGTCAAAATCTTCGAAGCCAAGGGAACCAATGTGGTTCCTGTGGCCAAATCGACGGTCACCGTCGGTAGCCATTCGCATTGCGACGTGGTGCTCGAACATGCGACTGTCCAGGAAGAGCATGTGCGGGCTTGGCTGGAGGGTGGCCGCATCTGGATTCAAGATCTGGGCACGACCGCCGGTACGTTCTTGAATGGCATTCGTTTGCCGCCTTTGAAGCCGATGCTGGTGCGCGATTTGGATGTGCTTAAACTTGGCGATTGTCCGGCCACTTTAGGTTTGGAAGCGAATCTGGTGCGCGCGCCAGTGGTTAAAACGCAGGCACCTGTGGAACAAGAAAACACTCTCACCGACATCAAACCGCTGACCGCGAAAGATCCCGAGCTTGAAAAGCGTCGCGACGAACTGGCCAAAGTCAGCCGTGAGCTAGCCGAGCTCAAATTGCAGCTGCAGATGGGCCGAATGGAGAAGAGCTCGACCGAAGAGATGCGCAAGCAGATCAATGGTCTGCGCGATGAGCTGCGCCAGTTAACTGAGCAGCGCGAGAAGATGAACGAAACTCTAAAGCGCCTGAGCGATGAGAAGCACGCCAAGATCAGTTCGACCGAGTCCGAAATCATCGAAATGAAGCTGAAAGCCGAGCGTGACATCAAAGACATGCGCGACGCTCAAGGCCGCAAGCTTGGCCATTGGAAAGTGGATGCTGTGGCCGATCTGAATCGCCAGTTGCATGCCATCACCGTGCAAAAGCAAAAATCGTGGCAAACTCGTCCATTGTCGCAAGACATGATTTTTGAATGGGAAGGTGATTTGAACTTGATGTTTCGCCGCGTGCTTTTGGAAGAAAACGTGCATCCGGCGCAACACGTGGATCATACGGCCACAGTTCCGCTCACGCGCGAAAATGGCGAGCGCCCGCCGCCACTGTCGACTAAGACCAAAGGTGGCGCCACGGGAACGGGTGTAACCGCGTCGGCGACTCGCAGCAAAAGTAAGCGTCGTAAGCATAGCGAAGATATCAACTGGAGCCGCATGGGACTTGTCGCCATCGCGCTCGCCTTTATGGGCATTGTGGGTTGGGTGGCGAAGCCGTACATCGGTCGCTCGGCCGTGCGTGGGATTGCCAGTGCTCCGCAGAAGGTGCCGACGGCGCGTACCCCGCAAGCGCAAGCTCCGGCGCGCTTTGCGCCTAAGCAAAATCGCACCTACAAAAAGTCTTATACGGAAAACGTCCTTTACACCGAGAACTACACAGACACCGAAATGAATCGCGAGTTCCGCTCGCGTTGGTTGGCCGACTTGGCTAAAGCCGCCCGCACCGACTGGAAAGTGGATGAGAAGACCGTTATGTCGTTGGCCAGCAAAGAGCAACAGCTGATCGCGGACCTGTTGCGCTTGCGCGAGGGCATTCAGGTTCAACGTGAGACTGAAGGGATCGCTCAGATGCGAGCCCGTGAGAACGCCTTTTCGCAGGAGCTATTGACGCTTTTAAAGTCGCCCCAGCTGGTGGACAAGTACATGCGTTTGAAGCGCTCCTTCTTCACAAAAAATCAGCAGTCGCCCTCTCGGCAAAGCCGCTAAAAACCCGCCGCGTTATTGACTTCATCCGGTCCTCCGGAGAAGACCAAAGACTCATGAAGATCTTGCTTATTCGCTTCTCCAGCTTCGGCGATGTTCTGCAGACTCTCAGTGTGCCGGGCCGCTTGAAGGAGGCTTTCCCGCAGGCCGAAATCCATTGGGTGACGCGAGCTGAGTTCAAGCCGTTGATTGATACTCATCCTGCTGTCGCTCGGGTGTGGAGTTTACCCAAAGGGACGGGCTTAAAGGCGCTGCGTGCGCTAAGTCGCGAGCTCAGGGCCGAGGGCTTTACGCATATCTACGACGCCCACAACAACCTGCGTTCGCATCTGTTGGGTTGGATGTTGAACGGCTTTTTCGCCTGGCGGGTGTGGACTGGCCAGCACAGGTTCTTGCGCCGTTCGATCTACCGCTTTCGTCGCTTCCTGCTTTTTCGCTTTCACAAAAACTTTTTTCCCCAGCCGTTTTCAGGTCAATTTGCTCTGTTGGAGCCGTTGCAAAAGTGGGGCTTGGATGCGGTGGCGCCGCCCCCGCCGCAGCTGTTTTTATCGGCTGTGGATTCGGTGCGCACTAAGTTGCCCGCTGACTTCACTTCGTTTGTGGCCTTGGCTCCTTCCGCCGCGTTTGAATTGAAGCGTTGGCCGCTGGCTTATTGGCGTCGCCTGATCGAGGAGATGCCTTCCACGCGTTTTGCGGTCTTGGGTGGACCTGAGGATACGTTTTTACGTGAGCTGGAAAACCTGGCGCCTCAGCGCGTGGTGTGTTTGGCCGGCACTTTGAGTTTGAATGACAGTGCACGAGTGATTGCTTTGAGCGATGCCTTGGTGTCGAACGACACGGGTCTTATGCATGTGGCCGAGCAGCTCGGAAAACCTTGCGTGGCTTTGATGGGGCCGGCGCCGTTTGGTTTTCCCAGCCGTCCACTCACCAAAATCATGCAGCTGGATTTGCCCTGTCGGCCCTGCAGCAAACACGGGCAAGGGCCGTGCGTGAATATGAACTTTCATCAGTGCTTGCGCGGGATCGCGCCTGAGCATGTGGTGCGCGAGCTTAAGGGAATTTTGCATGCCTAAGTGGTTACGCCGCTATCTACGTTCTGCCGATTTACGCACGCACTTTTGGCGCGCGCTCTTGATCGGTGCTGGTCTGCGCATTTTGTGCGCTTGGTTTGTGTACGGGCCGCAGGCTTTGGACGACTACAAACATGGAGTGTATCCGGCCTATCAATTCTTCGCCGGCCTGCCGCTTGATCTGCCGGATTATCGAAGCCGCTTGTTGGTGTGGATGCTCAGTGGCTTCACCTATGTGGCGTCGTGGTTTGGCGTCGAGTCGGCACTGGCGCAAGTGCGCGCCATGTATCTGGGACTGGGCGCTTTGAGTCTTGTGGCCATTGTGGGCACGCACTTTTACGCTCGCACGCGCAACTCGCGCTTGCTCGGAGCTTTGTTGCTTTACATGGTGGCCATGTACCCGCTGATGCCGTTTGTGAGCACGCGCGCTTTCGGCGAGGCGGTGGCGATGTCATTTGTGCTGTTTGGCTTTGGCATTTTGGAGTCCGGTCGCACTCTGCATCGGCGCGAGATCAGCTATTGGGCGCTTGGCTTTATCGCTCTTGGTATTGCCACGCTCTTTCGTTTCCATGTCGGCATTCTGTTTTTGGCCTATGCCGTAGTTTTGATTTACCTGCGTTTGTGGACAGGGGTTTTGGGCGCGCTGGTCGGCGGTGTATTCACGTTGGTGGCGCAAGCGCTGATCGATATGTTCAGTGGTAAAACGGCGCTGGGAACACTGTTCATCTATCTTTCCGAGAACGAAGGTGGTGGGGCGAAATACGGAGTTAACCCGTGGTACAACACTTGGACGTTTGCGCTTGTGATCATTCTGGCGCCGTTTTCTTTGGTGCTGTTCCGCCATGCGCGCAGTTTGTGGCGCAAGCAGTGGCCGTTGTTGATTCCGTTATTATTGTTCATTACCGCACACTCCATGGCCGCGCATAAGGAAGAGCGGTTTTTGTATCCTATTGTTGGGCTGGAGGTATGGGCGCTCTCGCGGTTATGGGCCAGTGCGGCCATGGACAAATGGGCGCGCAGGATATTCACTCCGGCCTTGTTTATTTTAGGCTCGATCCTGCTTTTGATCGTGTGCTTCGTGAACACGCAAGAGGGCGAGATCGAACCACCGGCCTTCGTGCAGAGTCGTTACAAAGACGTGATGTACTTGGATCACGAATCGCTGTTTGGGCTTTCACGCTTTCAGTTTTACTTTCTGCGCCCGCCGAGCTCGCTTAAAAATGTGACGCCCGGGGAGTTCACGGCCAATCGCGTGGATGATGAGTTTCGCGCGCGGGCCGAGCGCCAGGCGGTGGTGCTGCTCACGTCGGACCCGGGCACGCGCGACCAGCTGCGCGCGATGGAGGGTTTGAACACGGTGGATGGCGCCTGCCTCCAGCTGCGTGAGTCCGGTTCGGTGATCGATCGCTTGCTGTATAGTTTGAATCCAAAGCACAATCAAAGGCGGCGGCCCACCTGGTATTTGATCTGTGAGAGGAACAAGTAGGTGAGTGAATCACTTTGGAACTTAGACCTCGCCGTTTTGAAGTTCCTTAACGTGACGCTTGCGTCCTCATTCGGCGACGTGTTTTGGGACACCATCACGCACTTGGATCGGGTGCCGTGGTTTCAGTTTGTGGTGTTCCCCCTGCTCCTGGCATGGCTTATCTATATATATAGAGGAGGAGTGGCTAAGGTGCTGGTAGCCATGACGATTGCAATCGCGCTCACCGATACGATTTCCTATAGGGTAGTTAAGAAAGCGGTGGATCGCCCCCGGCCGTTTAACAATCCGGAGATTTCGTCCTGGGTGCGTAAAGTGGGACACGCTCATGGCCCTAGTTTTCCTTCCAACCATGCGGCCAACTGTTTCGCAGGCGCTACAGTTTTGTCTTTCTACTTTCGTCGTCGCCGTTACTTCTTTTACAGTTTTGCCGGTCTGATTGCGCTTAGTCGTCCCGCTCTGGGAGTGCACTATCCTTCGGATGTGATCGCTGGTGCAATTCTTGGATTTACCGTCGCTAAGCTAGTCGAAGTTTCGCTGTTTCAGCGCGTTGCTTGGTTTCAACTCGCCAAACCCGTTTCAAAGACAAACGTGAATTCCGGCGTTTGAAGACTACGAATTTGCCACCCTCCAGGGGATCGACAGTTTCTCAAAATTAGCCGCGCGTCATTGGCCCTAACTGGACCTCAGTCTAGGCCCGACCATTGCAATTCACCTCTCTCGTAACGAAATGAGGAGGCATCAATATGGGTAAGTACAATCAGTACGTTTCTGTGGTTTTAGCAACTGTGTTCGCATTCAGCAGCATCGGTTGCGGTAATGGGTTCCGCACGAATTCAAATTCGTCTTCGTCTTTAAGCCAAGGTCAGTCTGTTAATGTAGACGATCAGATTGCCAAGGCACAAGACGCAGCTGACGAAGCACAAAAAGCTATGGCAGAAGCCGAGCTGGCTCTGGCGGATATTATGGACGCCAACGGCAAGATCAAAATCAACTTGTTCTCTGCATCGAGTGTGGACTCGCAAACGCGCACTGTGGGCCTGTTGGCTCCCATCGTAGATAAACTGAATGGCGTGTTTGATAAACTATTCTCGAAAGTGGATGTGGTAAAAGCTCAGTTCGCTAAAGCCCGCACTTTGTTGAGTGGTGCTCTGGCTCAGGTGATCGCCGGTGGCGGTAGCCAAGCTCAGATCGACTTGATCAAAGCTCAAATTGCTAAGGTCGATTTGTTGGAAGGTCAGTTTGCGAACTCCATCCATATGTTGGCTGGTAAACTGGATCTCGCTACGGCTGCTCTGGACAAACTGGTGTTGAGCGCTTCGTCGCTGATTCCCGGTATTGGTTCGATCGCCGGTATCTTCATCGACATGTTTTTGATGAGCGATGTGAAGAACCTGATCGCCAATGTTAAAGCTCGCATGCTGGCCGTATAGTCCAGGACGACATCAGAAGAGAGAACTCAAGACCCGCCGAAAGGCGGGTTTTGCTTTTTGAGCGGTGAGGCCGCCTTAGGTCCGTGCAGTCACAATCTGTAAATTCCGAAATATATTGTAGCAGTACAAGATTTCCCGGAAGGAATCGCGCGGTTGTGATGGATCGTTATAAAAGCTTAAGACTTTTCATATCAATTGTATCTGTTTATGCGATGCTGATGTTTATCATCGCCTGCAGCGCTCCCTCAGGCGAATTCTTCTATGGCGCTTTAGGGCTGGGCACTCCACGCTTGGTGATCGCCACACAAAACGCCACCGGGAACAATATCGTTCTTTATGATTTGGACGGCAAACTCGTTGATGTGCTGTGGGACGGCTCGGCTGTGGCCGATGTCCCGAAAGGCCTGGCGCCGTTTGATGCTTTCAATGTGGCAGTTCTGGTGGACGGTGTAGATCGCATTGCCAAAGTCAGCTTGGTGGATCGCACAGTCGGTGTCGTAGCTTCCGACGCCAATCTTACAGGCACACTTTATCAAATGGCCTTTGATAAGGCGGGTGAGCGCTACTTTGCCATTGAAGGCAATACGATTGAAGCTTTCACCAAAACGGGAACTCGTGTCGGCGTGCCTTATATCGGTACGACTTTGGGCGCCTGCACACTCTCCACACCGCGCGGTGCTTTTGTGACCGCTGACCAGCGTCTGTTGGTGGCCAACGGTGTGGGCAATCGTTTGTTGATCTACAATGTGTCCAACCCGGCCGCGGCGACCTGCATCTCTGCCAATGCCGGCTTCACAACGACGCAGCCGTTTGCCGTGATACAACATAGCGATGGCAATCTGTATCTGGCGACCAATGCCAACCATCAAATTGTATCTTTACCGGCCGATGGCGTCGGCACTCCGGCCGTGGTGTGGGCGGCCAATATCGCGGTCATCCGCAATCCCACGGCGCTGATCGAGATGCCCGACGGAACGTTATTGGTGGCCTCTGATCAAACAAATTCAATAGAGCGCATCACCACTTCGGGCACTTATGTCGGAAGCACGTCGTTCATCAAAGATGTGTTTACCGGCACTGTGACGCAAATGTTGCTGATAGGAGGCGAATGAGAGCTCTTCTTCTTAGCCTCATTTTATTATTTGGCTTCACAGCTTCCGCAAGTGAGATGGTGGGCGGTGTTAGCGCCGAGGTCGGCTTTGGTTCCGGTGGGGCCACGATCAAAAATCCCGATGGTACCAAGGCGGGCTACAAAGTTCTTTCCGTGGAAGGGCGCGGCAGTTTGCCTGTCTTTGAAAGCGAAGACCTGGCGCTGTCCCTTACGGGCGGTTTACGTTATCTCGATCTCGACAACACAGCCAACACTGGCGATCAATCGGAAATGGCCAGTATGATCGGTCCCAATGCGGGCTTGCGCTTGCGAGCGTTTAAGTTTTTCGTCGCCTATGAGTACAATGTGATGCTGGCGCGGCATTACTCAGTGGGATTGAACTCGAAGACCACGCAGTACAGCTTGCCCTTGATGAATCTCGAAGCGGGTCTATTGATTCCGTTTAAACAGCTATCTGTCTCATTTTCTTACAGTCAGGCTAAAGGAAACGTGCCTAAGTCTGGAACCGGACTCAGCAAAGATGTCCCATATAACGACCAAATCTGTTGGCTGCAGTTTACGTACTCGACCGGTGCAAGTTTCTTCACGTTTTTAGACTATCTCTTCTAGTCAGTATAAGGCGATCTTAGGCTGACAGGACTTGCAAAGGCTCGTGGCGTGCCTCAAAATTAAAGGTAGAGAAGTCCAAGGAGGCCTGTCTTCAATAGGAACTTATCCGGCGCTCTCGTTCTCAATTCTGGATATGAACCCATCAAAGTTGTGAACTGGCGCAAAGCGATCGTCTTGTGGTTTCAGGATAAGGTGGAAGTTCTCGAATTCCACACCGTCACCGTGGCTTCTCCCAATCAAACATTTCGACTGCCGGCTGTGATGCGTTTGAAGCAATACATCCGTCCTTATCTTTCACTTAGCGTCCGTCTGTCGCGGCAAAACATCTTTTTACGCGACAACCACACCTGCCAATATTGCTACAAGAAATTCACCGAGAAAAAGCTGACCATCGATCATGTGGTGCCACTCAGCAAAGGTGGGCGCCATGAGTGGACCAACGTGGTCACCGCCTGCTCGAAGTGCAATAACATCAAGGGCGACAAGAGCCCCGAGCGAGCCAATTTGAAATTGCTGACCCGTCCGGAAAAGCCGCGCTGGTTGCCCAATCGAGATTTGGACTTGGATGGCAATCGACTACCGATTGCGTGGCGGCCCTACCTGGCGGCTCGGTAATCCGAGCCGTCCAAAAGAGGCCGAGGCGGGGGGGCTAGTGAACCACCACTGCCTGACCCGCACTCAACTCATTAATAGGAAAGTAAAGCACCAACTGCCCAGAGCCACTCCCCTTAGCAAGGGCTGTGGAAGCACCAGCCATCGTAACACCGATCACTTCATCCATATCTTTGAACGCTTGCGTATCGGCAGTGCCTGCGATGCTGATCCAATCACCTAAGCCGTTGCCCAAGTAGTCGTCGGACTCCACCACGTCACCACCGCCTTGCGTGGCCAGCTTCACATGCAGCCGGCCATCGGAAGACTTGGCCAATTTGCTCAACTCGACTTCAAGTACGGCCACTGTTGATTGTGGGAAGGCGATGATTGGCCCCATACCGAGAAGCGCGGGTTGGTAGTTGGGTGTGGACGCTTTCTTGCCATCCGAAACTTCTTTTTCAAAGCCTAGGCGAATGGTGCGGGCCGCAGCGGCATCCATCAACACTGTGGCTGAGCCGGAAACACCGGTCATGCTGGCCACCTCTTGATCGGCGATGCCATCGCCGTCGGCATCGATCAAAACGGACATCTCGCATAGGTGCCATGTGGTCACCGGTGTGAAGATCTTAAAGGCGAACTGGATCATCTCGGCAGGGCCGAACGGAGTCATTTTTGTGATGATGCGGTAGCCGGCCGATTGCATGTCACAGCCACGGCCCTTCCATAGTTCGTTGGCATTGGGCGCATCTTTGCGCGTGTCCTCGCCGATCAGATTGAAGGGCAAAGCTAAACCCTGCACCGGGCTGCTGTTGGTCAGTTGCAAAGCTTCCGACGTGCCACTGACTTTGATTTCGGAAGCTTGGGTGCGAATCGCCAGCGCGGGCACTTGGGCCACGACTTGTGAACCGGCTTGGAAGATCAAACGGCCATTCAACTCCGAAACGTAGGCTGAGGCATTCGCCATATCGAAGCCGATTTCCACGTCGACTTCGACCTCGCCACTGGCCGGCACAGTCACTGCGGCTGGAGTAGAGAGGTTCAAGCCGGGAGTGGATATTGCCGTCACGCTCAGATGCAAATCGCGGCTTCCTAAGTTGCGCAGTTTTAATTTGCGCATCTCTTGGCGAGTGGTGCCGAGCTGCACGCGACCCAAGCTGAGGGCTGGCGGTTGCACCACCACAGGAGTTGCCACCGCTTCAGCTACCTGCACGCGACCTGCACCTTGCATGGTGATGGGAATAGGTATACCGGCTGCGGTTTGCAACGGCTTCGCCGTGTTCATAGCCAGCGCTTTGAGTTCATCACTGCTGAGCGTGGGATACTTTTGTTTGATTAGAGCCATTACGCCGGCCATGTGAGGGGCTGCCATGCTGGTGCCATCCATTTCGACCGAGCCTGCACCTTTACCCATAGCCGCCGAAATCACGCGCGCCCCAGGCGCGGCAATTTCGGGCTTAAGCAAATTGTCTTCCGAACGCGGACCTTTGGAAGAGAACTCGGTGATGCTGTCGATCAACTCGGGCTCTTCGATCAGTTCGCCGGTGGAAAACTGAATGCGCACCGGGCCTGCGGCCATGTCGGTTTTCAGCTGCGTGCCCAAGGCTTGGGTGATCATGATGGCGGGGATTTCCACTTTGCCTTCGCCACCCATGGGAATCGGTTTGCCCGCGTCGTTGTTGTACACAACGGCGCCGATCGCGCCGGCGTCGGCCGCGCGCTTCAGTTTATCGAAGAACGCCACTTTACCGCGTTGGATAAGGGCCACGTTGCCAGCCAGCTGAGCTTTGACTTCGTCGCTCAAATCTTCATCGGCCATTCCGATGTCGACCAGTTCGCCCTCCACATTGCCGCTGTCAGCAATGGCTTTGCTGATCGGGCCTTCGGTGGCTTTTGCCAACCAGTGCGGATTGCTGGGGGCTGTGAAACGCACAGCTTTAAAGCGCCAGTTGTGAGTCGAGCCGTCAACGCTTGCAGCCACCGACAAAGCTTCATCGGCAGTGCTGGGGGCGCCCACGATGTAGTCGACAGCGCCTGAGTTGCCGGCCGAAGCGACGACCACAGTCCCGGCGTTCGCTAGATTGCGTACAGCAACGTTGTAGAGAATCTGCGGTTGGCCGAATCCTCCGCCTAACGAAAGATTAATCACATCCAATTGATCGTCGGGATTTAAGTCACCGTTCGGATCGGCGGCGTATTCGAAACCTGCAATCACAACGGCGTCGTTGGTTGAACCATCTTTGCCGAAAACTTTTACGGCGTAGAGCTGGGCCTCGGGAGCCACGCCTGAGTACGTAAATTTGCCGTCACCTAGACCGGCGACTGTGCCGGCTACATGTGTTCCATGCCCTGCCTCATCGAGCGGATTGGAATCTGGATGCGGCAAATTGGCCGCGGGAAGCGGCGAAGAGGCATCGAAATCTGTCCCCACTAAATCAATCCCGCCCACCACTTTCTTGTTGGGAAAAGCGGGGTTGGGCAAAGCGGGATTGACCGCGGCGTAGTCCGCCTGCACACCGCTGCCGCCGAGCATTCTATGAGTGTAGTCGATGCCGGTGTCTAAGATTCCGACGCGCATGCCTTGACCGCGATAGCCGCGGGCATGGGCCATATCGGCGCCAATAAAATTCACCGAATCGACGTCCGCCACCGTGGCCGAACCTTTGACTTCCTCAACTTGCGGTCGCGCGAGCGGGCGGGCCGAATCGACTTTGGCAACACCCGGTAGACCGCGAATGCTCGCGATAAGTGAAGCCGGTGCGAAGATGGCAATGCCATTCACAGTGAGACGGTATTGATAAACGACTTTTGCTTCGCTTGAGAGAGCGGCGAGTTTTCTAAGAAACTCCGCTTGCTCCTCCAGAAGCTGTTGTTTGGCGGCCGGCGGAGTTTCCCAGCCGTTGGCCGTTTTCTTCGATACTGTGAGCAGTGCGGGCGAGTTCAATGTGACGACAAAGAGTTCGGCGGTCGGCACAATGGGCCGGTCGCTGAGCATATCCGCTGTCGACTTCACGTCGTTAACGACCTTGTCGTTGCTGCACGCTGTGCCTGTGGCCAGTATTGTGATGCTAAGAACTAAGATGCGATTCCGCAGTGTCGAAATCATTCCACTCCCCCTTTTTCCCCGAGGCTGAAAGTAGTGGTTCCAAACTGGGATGTAAAAGTTTTTGCACTAAAGAGAGTGGTAGGGAACTATTACAGGACTTGATGCGTTAAGTGCTCTGAATCCGTAGAAACAGCATTATGAGATAGATAAGATATTTTTTACGGAGGAAAGACGATGAGAATTGTGGGCGTTCTGAGTGCGAGTCTATGTCTAACTCTATTCACATTGAACGTTCAGGCGCAGAGCATCGGACTTCAGTCTATCGATCGCGGTGATTTCGAAAAACTGGTCGATGATTTCTCTGCCAACTCACACCACACCTCGGTTTCCGGTGCGAGTGGTCTTGGCGATATCTGGGGCTTTGAAGTGGGTTTGGTTTTTGGCGCCACCAACACTCCCGAAATCAATCGTCTGGCGCAGCGCCAAGATCCCAATGCCAATGTCAGTCGGCTGCCCCATGCCGCTTTGCTCGGCGCTTTGACCTTACCGGCCAATGTGACGTTGGAAGCGGGCTTTATTCCTAAGGTGGGAAGCCGGGACTTTAAGTTCAACCAGCTGGCTCTTGCCGCGAAGTGGACCTTCAGCGATTTCTTCTTCGAGCTACCGGTGAATCTGGCCTTGAAAGTTCAAACCGGCAAAACTCTGCTCAACTTTCAAGATGAGATCAGCGGCGTGCCCACGCACTTTTCTTACGAGAACAGCGGCACCGGACTTTTACTTTTGGTCAGTAAGGATCTGGGCATCTTAGATCCGTATGTGGCTTTTGGAACGGTCCGCGCCAACGGCAAAATGGTGGTGAGCGGGTCAGGCGCCGTGTTTAGTGATCCGGATTTTGCCGCTAGTCAAAGTGCGACCGCAAAACGCAGCAGCACGGTGATGATGTTGGGCACCGAGGTCAAGTTGGGCGTCGCTAAGTTTGGGGTTGAGTATGGTCGCATGTTCAGCACCAACAGCTTCACTGGCAAATTTTCTCTCTACTTCTGATGACTGCGACTACTTATAAGGAAAAACTAAAACAGCTTTCGCGTTGGATTGTGGATGCGCAAAAGCCTATTCGTATTTTGAACAGCATTCGCACGCCGCCGGAATGGGAGGCGGAACTGGTCAAATCGGGCTTCAAAGACCTGCCCAAAAATCCCCGTGAACATTACGACAAGGTCGCCCTCGGTTTTGATCCCTTAGAAAAGAGCGTGGAACTCAAGCTCTTGAAAAATGAAATCACATCCATCTTGGGCGCCGACGATGCTCTCGGCCAGCATATGCAGCGGCTATGCGATGAGTATTTGTTGGTGGTCGAAATGCTCAAGGCGCGGGGCAAAGTCGATTTCTACCGCTTCTCGCGCGAACTTTATGGCAGTCCCAAAGATTGCTTCGCCCAGGACGTGAACACGATCTCCAGCATGTCGCGTCTGTTGTACGCGACTCTCTCCGGCGTCGGCCCCTCTTTGCCCGAAATCACCTCTCCAGAAGACGTGCCCGCCAAAGAGGTGGTGGAGAGTTTGAACCAGCGCTTTGCTCAGTACTTCGACGGCCAGAAGGTGTTGGCCAAGCTGAGCGACGGAATCGTGGCGGATGCCGCCGCCGGTGGTGACAAGGTAAAAATCAAAGACGGCGCGATGTTTTCTAAACGCGACATCGATATCTATGAAGTGCACGAAGGCTGGGTGCACGTGGGCACCACTCTGAATGGCCGTCATCAGCCGGTGTGTGAGTTTTTAAGCATTGGTCCGCCCCGCTGCGCCTCGACGCAAGAGGGGTTGGCCGTGCTGATGGAGATCTTTACATTTCGCAGCAGTGTCCAGCGCGCTAAACAGATCAACGATCGCATCATTTGTATCGAGAAGGCCGAAGACGGTGCCAACCTGCTAGAGGTTCTGGAGTATATGCGCACCGAAGGCTATAGCGAGCGCGATTGCATCACCAATGCCTTGCGTGTGTTTCGCGGCAGCACTTTGGAGGGCGGGGCGCCATTTACCAAAGATATCTCTTACTGCAAAGGCTTTGTGGAGAATTACAATTTCCTGCGCTCGAGCATTCGCGTTCACAAGCCCTTTGTGATTCCCTATATCTTTGTCGGCAAACTGAATGTGGAAGATATTCCACTGCTGTACGCCAAGCATCTTGAAGGGTTGGTTGAAGCCCCGCGCTTTTTGCCGCCGCATTTCGCTGATTTGAACGGTTTGGCCGTTTGGATGAGCTTTTCCACATTTTTTAACCGTGTCGATCTGCAGTCGGTGCAGGCGCATTACAAATCTCTTTTTGACAAATATTTGTAGGGCTTCTACGTTCGCTGCCTATGGCATTTATTAAATTTCTACGTGGATTGTTGATCTTCTCCGCCATCGTCGGCGGCATTGGTTTTGTCATTGCCAACTACTCTTGGGTGTTTGCCAAGCGGGTCAAAGGACGCATCGTTAATGTGGAGCGTGTGACTGACCCCAACGCCTTTATCAGTGCCCGTGTCACCCCCGAACAGATGCACTCTTACGCTATTTTGATTCAAGGTGAAGACGGCAAGCTTTACACCGCCAGCTCGGAGGACCGTAAATGGCAGGTGGCCAAGAAGGACTACTGTGTCGATGCCTTGCTATACCGTTATCCGCCGTGGGACTTCAATCGCGCCAATACGTTTTTCAATGCGCGGCTGGATGAACTGAGTTTGTGTCCTGGTGAAACTCAGCCACCGGCTGGGTCAGAACCGACCACCCCTGAGGAAAAGAAGCCGATGGTGCCGGCTCTTCCGACAGAGTCGCACTAGGTGCGGCCAAGATCAGGCAAAAATCCCTGACGATAAACAAAACGAATATGAGTATGGACCAAACGGCTGCGTGCGCGCCGAGCGAAAACCATAGCGGGCGGGCATAGCGCACGAGGTGCAATGGCTCGCACCAGAGGTAGGTAAGTGGTCCACTGACGGCACCCACGCTGAGGAGCAGCCACAAGCTGCGGCGGGCGCGAACCATGCTCTCAAACGTAAGGCCGAGCAAAATCCACATCGACGCCAGCCAAATGGGTGCGACCGAATGGCGGGCGGTTTCAAACAGTCCGGCTTTGATCAAAACCGTATCCAGCACAAAGCCGAACAGCCCCATGAAAATCAAAAACAGACCTTCGCCTTTTGGTGATGAAGAGCTCCATAAGCTGGCCGTGATCCATAACGGCAGCAAGGCTGGTCCCAGCCACCAATAGCCGTCGTAAACGGCGCCTAAGGCGCAGGCCCACCACCCTAGGTTGAAGGCTAAGAAATTCGTCGTGGCTCTGGGGTTGAACGAGATCCGTCTCATCCTGATGCACTATTCTTGGCGGCAGATTCACCTCTGTCAACGAGGGGAAAGGTGTCTCATTTGGATACGGACCTCTTTAAAACCAGACCTTTCCCTCCGATAAGAAACTTGGAGGCCCGTATGCTGATTAAAACACTCCATATCCTAGTTCTTGGTGGTTTAGCCGCCTTTTTATCCGCTTGTAGCAATGGCGGTAATCTGACATTGGAGTCCACCGCTGTGATCAGCAAAAAGAAGAGCTCGCCCTTCGTGCAGGTCAATCAAGGCGGTAAGGCCTTGGTGATCGAACAGGGCAAAACAGTCAGCACAGGTGTGCATGGCTGGGTGGCCGTGGGCAACGTTGCCGCTGGTAGCATTAAAGATACGGTTAGCGGCAATCAGGTCATTTTGAACAAGGCCGCCCCTCAATAGCAATCCTATTTAGCGAGCGGCACGATCTGCAGTTCGCGTTCTTGCCCCGCTCGCAAAATCCTCATCGTCGTTTTCTGATTGGCCTTAAGCGCTTGCAGGCAATAGACGTAGTCTTGCAGGTTCTTAATTTTGATTCCACCCAACTCCAAAATCACGTCGCCGGCGAGTAGACCGGCCTTCTCCGCAGGCGAACCCTTGCTGGTGCCCGTAATGGCCACACCTTGTGGCAGTTCGCGAGCATAGTCGGGGATAGTGCCCAGGTACAGGCGCAAACCGCGTGCAGGCTGTGCGTTAGTACTCTCGACCTTCTGATATGTCACTGGTGAGGTCGCCGCACTGGCTAGGCGTTCAACTATGCGTGCACCAAAGCTCGCCACTTTCGCCAAGCCTTCGTAGTTGATGAGATCAGGCGTGTCGGAAGGTGTGTGATATTGCGGGTGCGAACCGGTGAACAGCATGATCGAGGGAAGACCTTTCATGTAGAAGGTCAAACCGTCGCTGGGCACGTAAGGGTCTTCTTGTGTTTGGATATTCAAAGGGTCAATGGCGTTGGTCTGTTCGACCAAGCCTTTCCATTCGCGGGCTGAGGCCACACCTTGCACCATCAGCTGGTCGCGATAGCGGCCGATCATATCCAGATTGAGCGAGGCGCTGAGTTTGCGCGTGTCGGTTCGGGCAAAATAGGCAGAACCTAGAATGCCGATCTCTTCTCCCGTCCACAGTCCGAACAGAATATTTTGCTTAGGCTTAAATTCGCCGCTCTTCACTCGCTGCGACAGCTGGGCTGCGATCTCCATGATGCCGGCCACGCCGGAGGCATTGTCGTCGGCACCGACGTGGGGCAAATGTTTCCCAGGGGTGAGCGAGTTGCCAAGTTCACCATGGCCTAAGTGATCCAAGTGCGCGCCCACTAAGACAGTGCTCTTGGCGTTGGCAGCGGGGAGCATGGCCAGCACATTGCGCGCGCTACTCTTTTTAAAGATCAAATCCACGTGCGCTTGCAGTTGCTGGGGAAAGGTAAAGGACGCCGTTTGTCCGGTGGCCAGTTTGCGCGTCCACTCTTGGCGCGAAGTCTTCGCACCGGCAAACAAGCGCTCGGCCGCTTCCGGTGAAAAGCGAATGACAGCCAGGCCGGCGTCTTCGCTACGACCTTCGAAGTTAAGTTTCAAAGCACTTTTGGCCGCGTGCACATCGTCGATCACCACTAAGCCGATGGCGCCGTTCTGGCGTGCTGCCAGGGCTTTGTGCTGCAGGCGCGAGTAGATGTGCAGGAAAAAACGACGTTCGTTAGTGATATCTTCCGGCAAACTGGAAAACACCACAGCCCATTTGTTTTTTACATCCAAACCTTCATAGGAGTTGTAAGCCGCTTGTTGGCCTGTGGCTGGGGCGGTGATGCCGTAACCTGCAAACACCATGGCAGCTTTGTTGAACTCGCCATTTTTTGAATACGAGAGAGGCATCCAATCACGACCTTGCGCCAACGTTTCGCTCTTGCCGGCCGTATCCACTTGCACATCGTTCTTCGGTCCGAGTTCAAGGCCCGAGGTGAATTCATACGTTTGAATGTAGCTCGATCCGGCACCGGGTTTTAAACCCATCGCTTTGAAAGCATCGGCTAGGGCTTGCGTGTACTCTTTTTCTTTGACGCTGCCGGTGAGTCGACCTTCGAAGTATGGGTCGGCTAAGTACTCTACCCAAGCGTGACTAGCTTTGGGCGCATGTGGCGCTAGTCCCAGCGCTTTGCGTGCGGCGGCATCATCCCATTGCGCTCGATAGAGCTGCGCTTCACCTTTTTCATTCGCGTGAGTCCACACCAGATTTAAGCCATCGGGAGTGAATACGGGCAATCCGTCAAAGCCAGCCATGTCGGTGGCGCGCACGGGATCGCGTAAGCCTTCGCGGTCGACGATAAAAAGTTCGAAATTTTGATAGCCGTATTTGTTGCTGGCAAAGATCAAGTAATCGCCACTGGGGTGATAAAACGGGGCCCAGGACATTGCCCCTAAGCGCGTGATCTGTTTACGGTCACTGCCATCGATCTTCATCGTGTACACTTCGGCGGTTTTCCCATCCGCCGTGAAGTGACGGTAGGTGATCGATTTGCCATCAGGAGAAAAGAACGGACCGCCGTCATAGCCGGCATCGGTCGTCAGCCGTTTTACGCCACTGCCATTGGCGTTCATAATATAAATATCCATCATGTAAGACGGATCGCGTTCGAATGCTTTCTTATCGCCTTCACTCATACTGCCGTCATAGGCCGAGCGGTTGGACGCGAAGGCGATTAGTTTTCCATCCGGTGAATAAGAACCTTCGGCGTCGTAACCTTTAACTTTTGTAAGATTCTTTAAACCTTTGCCGTTCAGATTGGATTGATAGATGTCATAGGTTTCATCAAAGTTCCATGAGTAACGCTGTTTTGGATTCTTACGCTCAGCCCATTCGGCTTCGGCCTTTTGCTTCACTTGTGGGTCGGCATGCGTAGAGGAAAACAGAACGATGCGATTGCTAGGATGAATCCAACCACAAGTGGTTTTGCCTTGGCCAGGCGACACGCGGGTGGTGGCACCAGTCTTGGTGTCCATCACGTACATTTGATAGAACGGGTTGTTTTTCTCGCGCTCGCTTTGAAAGATCAGATAGCGGCCGTCGCGACTGAAGTACCCTTCGCCGGCCCGCGCACCTTCAAAGGTCAGCTGGCGCATATTGCGAATAAATGTGGGTGTGGCTGCGTTTGTCGACGGTGCCTCCGGTGCGGATTTTGGTGCGGTGGATTTACAACCGGAGAGAAGAATGAGAACGCAGGCCAAAGCCCAACGGCACTTCATAGAAAACCCCCATCGAAAGAAGACCTATTTGTAACGAGGGCGTAGCTTGATTTCACTCCGCACTGAGTTAGGCTTAAGAAGATGAAAACCATTCCGACGCCATTTACAAAGCAACTGAAAATAGATTTGCCTATCATTGCCGCACCGATGTTCCTTGTGAGTAACGAAGACATTGTGGTTGAGGCCTCAAACGCAGGTGCTCTTGGCGCCTTTCCGGCCTTGAACTATCGCCCTATCGAGCAATACAGCGAGGCCTTAAAAGCGATGCGCGCCCGCACGCAGAAGCCCATTGGTGTAAATATCATCGTGAACAAGAGCAACACTCGGCAAAGCGAGGATTTAAAGTACGCGCTCGAAGCGGGTGTAGAGCTCTTTATCACCTCGTTAGGCAGTCCACGGGAGGTCATCGCTCAAGCTCATAAGCAAGGTGCCAAGGTGTATTGCGATGTCACCAATCTGGAGCACGCACTAAAAGTTGAGGATATGGGGGCCGACGGCGTGATCGCGGTTGGACAGGGTGCGGGAGGACATGCGGGTCCGATCTCGCCTTTGGTTTTAATTCCGTGGTTGAAAACTCGTCTTAAAATTCCCGTAGTGGCCGCAGGAGGGATTTCTCACGGCGCTGCGATGGCCGCTTGTCTCACGCTCGGGGCGGACGCAGTGTCTGTCGGTACTCGATTTATCGCTTGTCGTGAAGCGCGCATCGATCAAGCTTATAAAGATGCGGTCGTGAAGGCGACACCTGAAGACATTGTGATGACCAGTCGGGTGTCGGGAACGCCGGCCGCGGTCATCCGCACGCCCTATATCGATAAGGTGGGCACCGAACTGCCTTGGGCTGTGCGCCGGTTGAAAGAGCATAAGCTCACCAAAAAGTACGCCGTTCCTTTGATTCATCTTTTCGGCATGCGCTCGCTTGAAGAGTCGGCCAGCAAACCTTCGTGGAAGACTGTGTGGAGTGCAGGTCAATCGGTGGGCTTGATCGATGAGATTCTTTCGGTGCGCGAGATTCTGCAAAAAATGGTGCGCGAATATGAAGAGGCGAAAACGCGCCTTACCTAGCCGGCGCGTTTACGCACAGAAAGAGTCAGAGTGTATTTCATCACCGGCTCTGTGGATTTACCGGGCACATAGGCAAAACCATTGAAGGTCGCTTCCATGCGCTCGTCACTTTGCGCGACGTTTTCAATCAGATTTTGCACCTCAGCGGCTTCGAGACAAACGAAGTGCACATGTCCATCGGCGCGTTTTAGAAACTCAGCCTTGAAATCTTTAAAAATAAAATCGATGCGTTTGCCGCTATGGCTGATGGCTTGAATGGCCTTGAGCGCGATCGAGAGCTCGGCCCCCATGGCCAGCGCGCCGAAGTACATCACTTTCAAATGATTGCGACTGCGGCGATCTAGGCGCACGCGCACCTCACTGCGCTCGTCGGTGAGCTCGACCACTTTAGGGGTAACGAAGGCGAGCAGCGGAATTTGCAGCGCCGAGTAGGCGTT
The DNA here is from genome assembly GCA_019637855.1 of Bdellovibrionales bacterium. Lineage (GTDB taxonomy): Bacteria > Bdellovibrionota > Bdellovibrionia > Bdellovibrionales > UBA1609 > JALHOQ01. The sequence goes on along the minus strand of JAHBUX010000018.1, from coordinate 1,473 downwards.
GATCAGCGCGGTCAGTTTCAAATTTTCCAGGTTCACTTGCGGTAGAAAAGCCTGAAGTTTATTGAGCATGCCTTATGATCCGACCGGGATCAGGAAAAGGCAAGTTAGGGTAAACCCAACAGGTCGTAGAGCCGGCGTTCGACCACGCGTGTTTCATAGATGCTTTTCGCCTCTTGCAATCCGCGTTCGGCCATCCGGCGCCGCAAGTCCGGTGACTGCGCATAACGTTTCAGCGCTTCGGTCATTGCGGGTACGTCCAGCGGTTTTACCAAAAGTCCGTTGACGCCATCTTGCACGATATCGGGCACGCCGCCTCCGCCGGAGGCCACGATCGGAACGCCGGAGGCCATGGCTTCAATCAGGACGCGGCCAAAGGTTTCGGCCGGGGAGGGCATCAAGAGAACATCGAAAGAGGCCATTACATTTTGAATATCGCTATGATGGCCGGCCAAATAAACATGTTTCTTTAGGTCCAGGCGGTCGATCTCTTGCTCTAAGGCGGCGTGCACGCCGAGCTCGCCGGCCGTCTCTTTACCCACGATGGTCAGTTTGAAGTCTACCCCTTGATCACGCAAGAGAGCCGCACTCGTCAAAGTCTCACGTAGCCCCTTATTCTCATCCAGTCGCGAGACCACACCGATCAATAGGGCTGTGGGTTCATAGGATTTACGAAAACTGGCCGAGCGCCGGGCCGGTTGAAATTTCTCGCTATCGATGCTGTTGGGTAAAACTGCGACGCGTGCTTCGGGTACGGGAAGGTGATCGGTCAGATTTTTTCTGTGCAACGAAGTGAGGGCGACCAGTGCATTTACGCGGCCGTAGATCCAGCTATGCAAAAAATCCTTTTTCCGAATGCCCACAAAAGTGTGGGCGACTCCGATCAAGCGGATTTTTTTAAAGCCCGTCAGGGCCGGCACCAGCTGCCACAGATCGTTGAGTTGATGCACCAGCACCGAACCGTAGTCCCTACGTTTCAGCTCGGTGCGAATGTCACGAATCGCTTTAAAGGCAAAGTATTTGTGGCGGCGCTCGGTCTCCACCACTTCTAGGCCGGCGGCTTTGAGTTCGCGGGCCAGCGGTGTGTCTGTCAGGCAAACGGTGCTGACTTGAAAGCCGTTGGCCGCAAGGCGCTGCGCGGTCTCTAGAGCCACCATCTCCAGTCCCCCCCAAGCCTGGGACAGACAGCATTGCAAAACGGGTCGAGCTTGCATAGCGCTGATACTGCGGCAAGGGCGAGGGGCGAAGCAAGCCCTAACGCATTAAGAACTGGCTGACCAGCCTGTGGTTTTTGGACGGAGCGATGATCTCTTCGGGATATTTTTGATCAACGGATCTTGGCTTTCCTAAGCCTTATTTAAATGTTGATTGTGATAGACGGCGTAGATGGCGATATGGTCTGCCAAACGCTCCCGTTTTTTAGTCGTACACCAGGTCTTTCGGATCAATCTTGCAATGTTCGCTCGCAGCATCGCA
>JAHBUX010000017.1 GCA_019637855.1 Bdellovibrionales bacterium | reverse complement strand
AGCCTGCACGACATTTGAAGCGAGAGAATCTTTCTTCCAGGCTGTTAGTTTGAGTTCCGGAAGCAAGAGAAACCGTGCTACTTTCAGTTCGCTGGGCATGCATTTCCTTTCGATAAAATTCTGTGTGGTAACAAAATCTTACCGACTTGAAGCTGCCTCTACCCAGCATTTCCTAACTCACCGCATCCCACCCTCAACCGTGAACAACCGGTTCAACTCGCCTTCAAAGGCTTAGGCAGCGTCTTCAACTTTTTTGAAGCCTGATAAAGATCAACGGCCTTCTGCGCATTCAGCCAAAACTCAGGACTGGTTTTGAAAGCGGCAGCTAGCTTAAGCGCCATTTCGGCAGTGACGCTTGTTCGACCGTTCACGATTCGGTTGATCACTTTCACATCGCAATCCAAGTGCGCAGCCAACTCGCCTTGAGTTGTTCCCATGGGCGCAAGAAATTCTTCTTTCAGAATCTCACCAGGAGTTGTCGGTTCTCTCATCATTTTCTTCATATAAACTCCTTAGTGGTAATCACAAACTCGAACCTCCGCAGGGCCCGAGGCCGTCCATTTAAAAATAATCCGCCACTGGTCGTTAATCCGGATACTGTGAAACCCGCGTAAGTTTCCGGAAAGTGTTTCCAATCTATTTCCAGGCGGCGATTTTAAGTCTTCCAAAACGTGTGCGTAATGAACCATATCCAACTTCCTTCGCACCACCTTCCGAATGGCGCCCCAGCCAGCGCCCTTTGCCACTTTTCCAGTTTCGAAGAAATGCTCTGTTGCGGAATCAGAAAAGGAGCAAATAGCCATATCAATTTATACCTTTATTAGGTATACCTTGTAAAGGTATTTTTAGCCCGATGGGCGGGGGCGCGCCCCGCGCCCTCCCGACATAGCGCCAGCGAAACGGCGACGAGACTTCAACAGTTCTCGTAAACCATGTGGCGAGATAGCCTTCCGGCGATAGGACTGGCTCAATAAGAAAATAGGAATCGAAGGTAACTGCCGTCGAATAGGTTGAAGAATATTTTTTGAGTTTCAGTGGACCACAGTCAGCCGCATCGTCATTCGTGCAAGCCCAAATATCTGCGTTTTCATATCGGGTCATAGTCGAAAGAATGTCGGAAGGTTTAACGGGAGAATTTGCAGGCGCCGAGAGCTGGTAAGACATAGGACGGTAAATAGGATCGAAGAAGTTTCCTATTTTGACGGCACTATGAACATTGCCCGCAAGAATGACCACCTTTGCGTGGGGTTGGTTCTCGACGGCTTTAATAGTATTTTGCGCCATCTTAGTATCACGATCTTGGCCATCTAGACTGACGTCGGGGTCAATTGCCAAAACGTGAATACGCGGATTTCCTCTGATTCGATCCAGCCAACAGGTCACAGCTTGCTTCAAAGATCGAATTGATCCATCGACCAATCAAGGCCCGGCAAGTTAGGCATTTCACGCCCATCATCTTTGCCGATCTCAGCTGCGATGGCGGCTTCAAGTTTTGCGCTCATCACCTCCAGCAACGCACGGTTACCATTCGGATCCAAAGCGAGATTGGTGTTTTCATTGGGGTCCACCATAAGGTCGAACAGCTCTACGTCATTATTCGAAAACAGCTCGCCGATAGATTTGGGAGAGCTCCTCTGAATAGGAGAAAAATAGCGTGAGAATTTATAGCGACCATCGAAAACCGTTCGCAAGCTGCCCCGTTTTTTCAGATTAGGCAAATAGCGAGCGCGAATAACCGCGCGCTTGGGATTTTCTCCGGCCGCCTTGGCCTCCGCGATGATGCGAACGATCTCGCTATCATTGGTTGAAATCGCACTGTAAGTGAATAGTGCCTTGTCGCGAATCGTATTCAGAGCTGACATTTTCGGATTTGTGAGCGCCGCCATAATATCTTTGCCCGGCAACTCGCGCCCAGCTAAGTTCACCGTCTCTGCCTTTGAAACACCGGCAATGCTCAGCAAGGTGGGAGCAATGTCGATATGACTGGTCAACGACCTGCAATCCGACCCCCCTTTTACGTCCGGATGTACAATATAGAACGGGACATGCAAAGTTTCTCTGTAGGCAAATGGTCCTTTTCCTCTTAAGCCGTGATGACCGCCAGCTTCGCCGTGGTCTGCCGTAAACACAAGGACCGTATTTTCCGTCAAACCGAGATTGTCCAACTCATTGAGAATCGTATTGAGATGAGAGTCGACCGCACGCATAGAATTCAAATAGAAGTTAGTGAAGCGGTGCCAGTTCGCGTCTTTGAGAGGAATGTGCCCCAAACAATAGCCCCAAGCCCTGTCAAATTCAGCATGGGCCGAAGGGCGCCCTACCTGATCGAGCGGCTGACGTAGATTGGGCGGGAGTGGCTGCTTCCAATCATTGGCATACCATTTTGTTTGTGGAGCCCGAGCCGCTGGCATCAGTAGCTTGCCGGTATCTTGAATGGATTCCCCTACCGCATCGGCATTGAAATACATGATGTCATGAGGGTTCACCAGACTCACGGTTAAACTCCAAGGAATTTTTGCGTCCTGCAACTCGCGGCCCTTACTGCGCAACCAAGAAACGGAGCTAGCCACCGTAAGCGAGTCATTTCGATATCCACCAAGCGTATGAGCAGCGGTGTCTCCATGCGAGGTAAAATCACTAAAACCGTATCCTTCCATTATCTTTTCTTGATTCAACCCACACGCTGGGTCCTCGAAATCCCGGCTCAGGTGCCACTTCCCTTTGTAGGCGGTGTAATAACCCACCTTACGCAACATGTGGCCAATCGTCGGAATTTTCGTCGACATGGCCTTAACGTAGGGCGCATCCGTATTGTCGAACATTCGCGTGAGTGGCGTTTGCAATCCGATCAGCATGGTCGATCGCGACGACGTACACATCGTCGCGGAAATCTGATGGAGATGAAATGTCGTTCCCATTTTTACGAGACGTTCATGACCTGGAAAAGGAAAGACAGACGGTAATCGGGAGAAGTAACGCTCTTGGTCGGTGAAGATGAATAAAATGTTCGGCTTCTTATCTTTGCGAGCCTCACGGGCCGATTTCGCCCAGGTGAATCCGTTCAGGGAGGACGTAGCCGCGAAAGCCGAAGAAAGAGCAATAAAATCTCTACGACTGATACCTCTACCCGTGCTTAGTTTTTTCACCACGTCTCCAACTTTGAAGGGTTTAAGAAAAGCTATCCAAACACATCCGTCCCTGCAACATCCTGTTGCAGGGAGCTCTAACAAGTCGCCAAGTGGGGGATATTGCGCTAACTTGCGTTCCACATGTCCAGCATTGAGGTCCCGATCACAAGCCGCATATTGAATCAGGCGCAGGAAGCTGCCGGCCTGTTTGTTTTCCCATCTAAGAACGGCGTCTCGGAAAAAGCCAAACTGCTCTGGTTGGTTAAGCTGCGCTGGGTCGCCATCACGCTGATTCTCATTCTCTGCGGACCTGCTCTTGTCTTCGGAGCCCTCACGCGAGAAACCGCCCCCTGGTACCTGGCCATCCTGGGAGTGCTGATCCTCTTCAATCTTCTGAGCCAGCTAGTTATCGCCGAATCCAAGCGTCCCATCGGGCCTGTAATCATTTGCTATCAACTCGCGTTTGATCTCTTGATCCTGGCTGGCCTTCTCTCCGCCACCGGAGGATTTGCCAATCCGTTCGTGATCCTCTTTTTATTAAACGCTTCTTTAGGGGGAGTGCTTATCCCCGGCCGACTCAGCTGGCCGTTTCTCGTTCTTACACATGTCCTTATTGGCATGTTGCAGTTTCAAGTCGTTCTCGCCAGCCAAGGCGTAGTCACTTCACCACTTATCGCCACCTTTATCGTCTTCCATCTCATGGCTTTCAGCTTCTGGCTGGTCATGCGATCGTTGGGCTCTTATCTCGAAAGGCAAAGTGAACAACAACGGCAGGCCCAAATCACGCTCGAGAGACAAGATCGCCTGCGCTCTATCGGCGCACTCGCCGCCGGCTTCTCGCACGAATTCGCAAGTCCGCTCAATGTGGCAAAAATTCGACTCGAAAGACTTAAACGCCACCTCGGCGCATCGGAGGATACCGACGAAGCGTTGAATGCCATCTTAGTTTGCCAGAATATCATTCACCGGATGAACGACTCGCAAATGGATTCTCGCGATTTTCACTTCAAAAACGTCGTCGTCGGTGACCTCTTAAAAGATATCGTCGACAGTTGGAGCGAGGACAAAGAAATCAAACCGCGGCTCGATATCGAACACCTGATCACCGCGTCGATCCCTCCAGTCAACTTCTCACAAGTCGTTATCAATCTTTTAGACAACGCCTTTGACGCCAACCCCTCTGGCCAGATCCGCATCGAGCTCAAGAAAGTCGGTCACGAAACCTGCCTTTCCGTCGCAGATGACGGCCCCGGTTTTCCGGCAAGCGTCCTACGACAAAAAGGTGAACCTTTTGTGACGACCAAGAAAAATGGAACGGGTCTGGGCCTCTACGTCTCTGAACTATTCGCGCAATCCCTGGGCGGTCACCTCGAAACACGCAATCGCCCCGAGGGCGGTGCAACCGTTCGGATGTCTTGGCTTTTAAGGGAAGACGCCCCATGAAGACGGTGCTCATTTTAGATGACGAATTAAATCTGGCAAAAAGCCTGGCGAGTGAGTTTAAGGATCACGGTTACGAGCCCACCATAGTCCATTCCATCAAAGAGATTCCTGCAACGGAATTTCAATTCGCCCTCGTCGATCTCCGCCTGCGCGGAGAATTCGGCCTCGATGCCATCCAGGTTATCAAGACGAACTCTCCGCTTTGCAAGATCGTCGTGCTTTCCGGCTATGGCAGTATCGCCACCGCCGTTGAAGCCGTAAAACTGGGTGCCACTGACTACCTAACAAAACCAGCCAGCTTTGATCTGATTGAAGCTGCACTCGAAGGCCGACTTAAAAAGCCAGAACCGGATTTCAAGCCCCAATCCCTGTCACAAGTCGAGCACGAACACATTGATTTTGTTCTAACCAAAAACCAAGGCAACATCACTAAGACCGCCAAAGATCTTGGCCTGCATCGCCAAAGCCTACAAAGAAAACTAAAAAAGTACACCTAACGGCAGCCATTCTCCCGCCGCAATTTGCTGCATCCCCAGCCTCAGAGTCTTGATCTACCTTTCCCTTTCGGAGGTACTATGATTCCTGGCTTTACTGTCAAAGCGTTGGCTATTTCGTTCGTCGCCGCCGCTTTCTGCTCTCTTGGTCTGATTTGGTATCTGACCTATGAACCGCCGGTAGGCGGTGACTTTTCGCTCACCTACAGAGGAAACGAGTGGCGCCTTTCGCAAAATGCGAAGGAACTCAACATCCTCTACTTCGGCTACACCAAATGCCCCGACGTATGTCCCTTGACGTTAAGTCATGCAGGGCAAGCCTTTCACGGTTTGACTGAAGACGAAGCGAAAAGAGTGCATCTTCTTTTTCTCAGTGTGGATCGCGACAACGATGTTCCTGAGGACGTGGCCAACTACGCCGCTCACTTCTTTCCCTCATTCCTCGGCCTTAGTGGAACGCGCGAGCAGATCGATAAAACGATCGCGATGTACCACGCCAGCTACATCATCGAAAAAGACGAAAAGTCCCACCTTGGCTACTCCATCGCGCATACCGACCGTCTGTTTTTTCTAAATAACAACGGCGTGGTCCAAGCGACCATTTCCAATCCCAGATCGTCAGAAGAAATAATTAAAACCATAAAGGAGCACTTATGAATCTAGCCAAAACACTCATTGCCCTATCAATCTCATGTGGGGCCGCTGCCCATGCGCAGAGCGGACCGCCATCCCTCAAGATCAACGACGGATATATTTTTCAACCACTCAAAGGATCGAACGCAACGGCCGGATACGGAATTTTGAAAAACGTCAGTGGTAAAGACGCCGCCCTTACCGTCGTGAGCGCCGAAGGGTTTGGAGCCGTCGAACTGCATGAAACCGTGCCGGTCGACGGCTTGATGAAAATGCGAAGAATTGAAAACTTCCATTTGGGCAAGGATGCGTCCTTCGAACTTAAACCCGGCGGAAACCACGTCATGCTTTTTGATCCGACAAAAGATTTCAAAGAGGGCGACACCGTTCATGTGAACTTCAAGCTCGACGATAAAAGCGTCGCCGTCCCATTCCAAGTTCGACTAAGAAACAAACCCGCAAAAGCGCAGCGCTAAGCTGCTCACTTTAGGAAGCCTTATGCGAAAACTGTTTTTAATCACTTTAGCCCTAACTGCCACTCAAGCATTGTCAAAAAATACAGTCCCACCTTCTTCACCCGAGTTGATCACCAAAGGCCAAGCCGTTTACAAAGCCAACTGCGCCGTTTGTCACGGCGATACAGGCGATGGCAACGGACCCGCAGGATCCGCCCTTCAACCCAAAGCGCGAAACTTTATATCGGAAAAATTCAAATTCGGCTCCAAGCCGGAGCAGGTGTTCAAACTTATCGCCACAGGTTCAAAGAACACCTCGATGGCCAGCTTTCAACACTTGCCCGAACCGGATCGCTGGGCTGTGACCTACTATGTTTTGAGTCTTAAGAAGAAGTGAAGTCCATTTCTGACCGCCTCACGCGAGGCGGTCAGAATAACGAAAAAGAGCAACCTAGATATCCAGCCTGTAGGTCAATCGGAATGTCCTCGGACTTCCCACGCGAATCCAGTCCTCCACAAACTGATGGCTACCCGTGTAGTATTTGGTGTTCAGCAAGTTATCGACATTCAACTGAAGAGCAGATTTGTTTCCCCAGGATTTAAAGCCGTAGGCCAACATCAAATCGTATCGAATATAGCCCGGCAGCTGGATGGTGTTTTCCGGATTCTTCTGGCGCTCCCCCTGACCGAAAGCGCCAGCCCCCGCAGTCCACTGCGAAGTCAAAAAATAGCGTCCCCAAATACTTCCAGACTGCTTGGCCACATTGGGCTGCTCCTTGCCGGAATATCTGCGATCTTTGAGCACCTTCGCATCGATATAAGCGTAAGAGCCAATCAGCGCGAACTTGCTCGTGAGTTGTCCAGAGATATCGAACTCCACACCACAAGAACGAGATTCGCCGGTGGTCACTCGGCGCGTGACCGGCGGCGAACCCACAATTTCCGTATTGCCCTTATCGTACTTCGTGAGGTCAAAGACCGCGATTGTGGCATTTAGTCGATTGTCGTCGGAGCTAAATTTGTACCCGGCTTCATACTCACGAGCCCGTTCAGGCTTGAGGGCTTCGCCAGAGATATTGTCACGACCGTTGTTAGCCGAAAGTGCCTCTTGATATTGAGTATAAAGCGATTGATTCTCATCCAGCTTCCACAAAAAACCTACGCGAGGTGTGAGCGCCGCCTGCCTCACCGGTGCTCTATTCGCACCACCAGTCACTGTATTGGTGTCGTCATATCTGAGCGCCGTGGTCATGATAAAACGCTCGGTAAAATAAAGTTCGTCCTGCGCGTAGATGCTCAACCAATCATTGCGGCCAGCGCGATCGACCGGAGTTCCTAGCGCACTATTGGGAGGTAGTGTGTGCCCCAACCTAGGATCATTGACATCCACAGAGGAAACTTGCTGCCCATAAGAAGTCCCCGATCGCTGACTCCAGTATCCATCCACCCCAACAAGCGCATTGTGTCTGAGCCTTCCGGTAAAAAAGCCGCCGGTAAGATCCACACTCGTTTGCCACACACCGTAGCGTCCATCCGGATTGTAACCAAAATAGTAACGGCACAGAGGATTCCCCGAGGCATTACACGTGTCACTGGGCGTGGGGCCTTTGCCCCAGTCCGTTCGGCGAGTGACGATATCGGCTTCCAGTGTTTTCGACTCCACGTTGAGAGCCTTCGCCTTGATTTCCCAGCTGCCTCGCAACTGCTGGACAATGTCCAATTTCACCAATGAAGTTTTGGCGTAGGAAAGAAGTGGGGAGTCATTGAATTGCCGTGACCAGGGCAAATCCTTGGGTCGATTGCCTTCGGAGGGAACGCCAAGATCACTGCGATAGCGTTGGTCCATATAATCCACCGTCGCCTTGACCAGCGTTTTCCCATTCGCCCACTGCAAGCCCGCGCTAAAGGCGGAAAGTTTGTCTTCCACATAGTCCCGGACCGACTCCGAGGTCGAGTATGAGCCTCCCACCCTGGCGCTCAAAGACTTGGATTCATTCAGCGCGCCCGTAGTTTCAAGACTTGAAGAAACCAAGTCATAGGATCCTACCGTTTGCGTGAAGCTCGTCAGCCGCCTTGCGGAGATGGACTTACTGACAACATTGATCGTCCCACCTGGCTCCGAGCGTCCAAATAAGATGCTTGAGGGCCCTTTGATCACTTCAATGGATTCAGTATTCAACATGTTGATGGGAACTCCAGTCACCTTTGTTCCATCCAGATAGTAGTTCGACGACTGCTGCATGGTGGAACTACCCGACCCCCAGGAATTGCTGGGAAAACCTCTTAAAATCGTAAGGGGCTGCGCCGAACCATTGAAGCCATAGTCCAACTGCACGCCAGAAACATTCTTTAAGGTATCACCTAAATATTGGCTATTTTGGTCTTCAATCACCGCACGAGGCACAACCTGTAGGCTCTGCGAACTGTCTAAGATGGGGGTTCGGGTACGCAGCGAATCGCTGGTGCTCCTGGAATATTCATCCGATTTTTCTGTCACTTCCACCGGGGCTAATTCGGTAACGACCTCCGAATTTTGTGCGACCGCAACTCCCGCATATAACACTACGATGGCGACAAGGTTTATGCCTTTTCGTCGCCGTTTCAATATCTCCATTGTGCCTCCATACGCTCTGTATGCCAGACATCTCCGGTGATAAGGATGCCACCATTTGTTGCGTAGGACGCTACTCGCCCTTGAACATAACGATCAAGTCGGCCAAAACGGCCCTTTTCTTAGACAAAATCGAGCTGTGGTCAGCGTAGCGAACAAGCTCTTCGAGGAAGAGTGAGAATCGGTGGTTGGCAAACGCTTGCTCGATCACCTCATCGATGACCGAGTTCTTGTCCGCATCCCAATTGATATCGCCGCGCTCGATACTTGGAAAGTGCATGATGGCTTCCACCTCGATATTCGAAGTGGTCGAAAAGGTGCTTGAAATAATATCGCGCAATTCACCGCCACCGAACAGGGCATGCTTTTGCCGCTCGGTCAAATTCCCCAAAATTTCCGCGCGGGAGCGCCGGCTGAAACTCAAATCGTACTTTTGTCGGGCAACAAAACTTGAATCTATCCGCTCAATCAAAGCTATTTGACCTGGATATAAATTTTGGTAGGCCACTCGACCCGCGTAGGTCTTAAACTCATAAATAAAATCCAGCAACTTTCCTTCCGCCAGCAGCTGAGCGATCACTTCGCCAATCATAATGTTTTTAGCAGCAGTCCACTTAATCTTTTGGCGATCGATGCTGGGGAAATTACGCGAAGCTTCGGCATTGAATACAGACGGCGATAAAAACTTAACCGCCAAGAGGGCGCGTAGGCCATCCTCCCCAAGCAACAATTCCCTCTGGGAGGCCGTAAGCGGCAAAGGTTGAGAAGCGCCTTGCAGCGAATCCGAACATCGGGAACCGCTTGCCCATCCCGCCTGAGAGGTCAAAATCGCAGCTAAAACGATGAGAATGGTACTAAACAAAAATCGCATGCCTACCCCTACTCCACGGAGGATCAATATGGCCGCACCCTGCAAGAGAAGACGTATGCGGTCAAGCGGTTGTCCAGATTGGCGGGGTAAACTGTTTCTGATTTGGACAAGATTACAAGGTCGACGGCCTGTGCCTCATCCCTCCGACGCCCTTGACATTAGTTTCCTAGGAAACTATAATGCATTTATGGCTGAGGATCTTGATGAAACGGGACGCTAGCGGCTTGAAATCTCATATTGGATTTTGGATGCGACTTGTATCCAACAACGTTTCGCATTCTTTTGCGCGGAAGTTGGAAAGCAGCGGGGTTACCGTTGCGGAATGGGTTGTTCTGCGCGAGATGTACGGCGCTGGAGAGAACATCTCGCCCAGCACCGTTGCTGAACTCACCAGCCTTACCCGCGGCGCCATCTCCAAACTGATGGAGCGCCTTCTCCAGAAAAAGCTGGTCACTCGAACAGAGGCGCGTGTCGACCGCCGCTTCCAGGAGATCAAACTTACCCCTGCGGCCGCGGCACTCGTGCCCAAACTGGCCGCACTGGCGGATGAGAATGATGAACAGTTCTTTTCTGTACTGACAGCATCGGAACGCAAAACACTTATCGAGACCCTTCAAAAGATTGCCGATCGGCACGGCCTTAAAAAATTACCTACGGAGTAAATATGGACAAAAAGTTTTTCGAAGATTGCGCGCAAGCCTCACTCACAGGAAGCAAAAAGTTTCCCGAGGTCGTCGGCAGCCTCCTCGCGGCCGGAGTGGAATCCTATCATGTGGATCTTACCCGCTGCGAAAACCGCTACTATCTACCCTCCGGTGAAAGTCACGCGGTGGCCAACGGACTTCCCGCGATCAAAGTGGCCAACGCCTTCTCAGCCGCTCAAGTGGAAAGCGCCGTGCGCGAAAGTCAGGCTGGAAAGATCACTTATCCCCAGTTTATGCAAAAGATCGCTACAGCCGGCGTCGTTTACTACATCACCTATCTGGCGGGAAAACGGGTCGTCTACATGGGCCGCAACGGCGATTCGCATACTGAGTATTTTCCGGGTTCGCGCTGATCCCAGTACTGCGCGCTGAACCTTTACTCGTGCTGCAAGACGCTCTAGTCTTCGAATAAACTCGATCGGAGACAACATGCAGTCGGAATTGCTTTACGGATTGCCCTTGGGCCTCGTTTTACTCGCCTACGTCGTGATCCTTGCTCTCACGATTTTCGCCGGTCACCGTCAAGGCCGGCGCGTGCATGAAGCCGGCTCGGCTGAATCTTTGCTCGAAATGATTCCCACCAGTCTGCTTGGACTACTGGCTTTGTTAATGGGCTTTACCTTTTCAATGGCCATTGCTCGCTTCGATGCTAGGCGCTTGGCACTGGTCAATGAAGCCAATGCGATTTCGACCGTGTGGACACAAGCCGGCTTGCTGCCCAAACTCGAAGCCGCTACAACACGCACGTTGCTGCGCCAATACCTCGATCATCGTATCGCTTTCCCCAAAGACTCAGCCAGCTCCGAAGAGCTCAGGGCCTATCAGCAAGAGAGCCAGCGCCTGGAAGGCTTAATCTGGATCATGGCGCAAAGTGAGAGCGAGCGCGATCGTTCGCAAGTCACCGCGCTCTTCACATCGTCGGTCACCAGAATGATGGACCAAGCCGCTCTGCGTATTTTCGCCCTACAAGATCATGTTCCTGAGATCACCTATCTCACGATTTTCCTAATCACCGTCGCCTGTATCTATTCCTTATCCTATATCTATGGCTGCCGACGCCACCATCCCTACCCACTCTTCTTACTAGCTCTGCTTCTGTGTATGGTGCTCGGACTAATTCAAGATTTGGATCGGCCGGCGCGCGGCATCGTCAATGTGAACTCGCAGCTTCTGAGTGACCTGAAAGACACACTGAATGCAAAGCATCCTGTCTCACTTTGAGATGGCATCTTTCGGCTTTCATTTGGACAGTGTAAACAAGCTTGGCATCGGGTTAAACTGAGATTGAATCCAACACGTGTAGACAGGCCGTGAGTTTGCAATCCCCTTAGGGTATAGCACCGATGGGGGATATCCATGAAATACACTCGACTTGTGTCGGTCATCTTTGGTACGAGCGTCTTCGGTATCGCTTTAGTTAACTGCACAAACGGCTTTCGCAGCTCTGCACAAGCCTCACTTGCTTCTCAGCCAACAGTCGGAACTTATCAAGTCATGGCGGTCAGTGGCACGGGAAGCGTGATGCCTGCGCAGGCCTCTACCGAGCTCAATAGCACGGTATCTGCGCAGCTGGATTCCTCTCGCGTCCGTTGTTCAGCCCTATCTACAGTGGCCGGTGGCGGAAAGAACGCCGCCGCGGTTTTGCAGAAATGCTTAGATCAAAACGTCGGTAAAACTCTACTTATTCCCCCGGGTGTCTACCGTTTGGATCGGCGCGTGAGCATTCGCGGCCCGATCGCGGTGATGAGCGACACCACTACGAATGCAGGTGAATTTATCCAATGCGGTATCGACGACAGCCGCTGTGCTCGCTTTGTCGCCAACAATGAGAACGATTTTTCGCAAGTGGGAGAAGCCCGCCGGGGCGCATTTCATATTGAAGGCAACCATGTAATCCTTGAAAGCCTGATCCTAGATGGAAATCGGCAGAATCGTCGCAACTTGGCTGCGATGAAAGCTTGCCGTGCTCCCAACCCTAACAACGCCGCCGGTATGCTGTTGACCTCCGAAGCCAACGATCTGGTGGTGCGCGGTTCGGTTTTCAAAAACGCCGTCTGCGGCACCGCCTTCGTCACCCAAGGCGCCCAGCCACGCGATATGGTTTTAGAGAGCAATATCTTTCATAAGAACGGCGATCATACGGACACTTGGGCCGATGGACTTACGATCGGCGACGGCACGAATCTGAAGTTCGTAAATAACCTTTTTGACGACAACACCGATGTGCAACTTGTTTTGGGTGGCTGCCAAAACTGCGTCATCAGCGGCAACGTCTTCAGACATACGCCCAATAGCCTAGAAAACGCCTCCTTCTCCGAACTGCATTTGCACAATTGGCCTGGTGGCACCAGTGGTGACTTCACCGGCACCTCGGTCGTCAACAACAACATCGATTGCCAATATATGTGCGCTATGGCACTCGGCCTGGGTGGTGACTCTTGGTACCCCAGCCCGCAAAGCGCGGTTTTCGGTGCGAAAATCACCAACAACACCATCACCAAAGCCATTATCGCAATCAATGCGGATGTACTCACAGGCTCGACTCTTCTCGAAAACAACACTCTTATAGAAGCCGCGACCGGGACCGCCGGAACCTGCAACGGGCAACCGATTCGCATGGCGGCAATCAATATCACCGATGGCTCAAAAAACTATCTGGTCGCATCTTCGAGCTCTTGGCTCAAGCGCGTTGTTGACAATGCTCCCGACAGCGCCCTGATCACTAACCGAAACTATCCGTACTGCCTTCCCGATGTAGCGAAAGCTTCCATCACTCGCACCTACAATCTGACTAGCGTGACCGGAGATCAGGCCGCGCTTTTCACCGATATTGTAAAGCAAGCCTACAACGAAATTTTTGGCCGCGCTCCCGACAGTGCGGGATTGCAGTTTCACCTCAACAGTTTGAAAAACGGTCAGAGCGAAACCGATATGCGCCGCTCAATGGCTATCTCGACCGAAGCACAGGCAGCCATTCGTAATATCTATCAGGTCGTACTCGGCCGCGATACTGACAAGGTCGGACTGGCAGCAGCTACCGAGAGCTTGGCCGCCGGCGAGACGACTCTCGCTCAATTGCGTAGAAATATGTCTGCATCCAGTGAGGCCGCAAACCTTATCACTGCCGCATTCCAAAGCCGGCTGTCACGCGCACCCACGGCGACGGAACTACAGAGCTACCAGCAGAAATTGGCCTCTTCACACTCTCTTGCACAGGTCCGCAGTGAAATCGCAAATCTTCCTATCCCCGTACCCGTCGACCCGCTGACCGAGTTTATCACACACCTTTATCGCTCCGCCTTAATGCGTGAGCCCGATGCGTCTGGATTGGCCCATTGGACGGATCTTTACAAGTCAGGAAAAGCGGGCTGCCGCGACCTCACTCAAAGTCTTCTGACGGCAACTGAGGGAAGTACCCGCCGCAACGCCATCACGGGAAATCTCGCGGCTAAAAAAGCCTATATCGAAATGGTCTATCAAGTCGTCTTATGGCGCGGCTCGGACAGCAGCGGCCTCAACTACTGGAGCTCAATGCTCGACAGTGGCGCACTGACCGTCGATCAATTCGAAAACGATCTTTTGAATTCACCCGAATTCAAAGAAATATGTGCGAAGCGAGGCCTTCGCTACTAACCGAAAGCCTTTTGAAATCGGTCTTATTAAATGGTGGCGTAATGCCACCATTTTTTCTGGCACACGCCGTGCAATCCCCTTTTGTATCGAAACTTTTCTTAGGGGGAAAATTTGAATCTCAAGAATCTGACTCTCGCAACAGCAGCCGTTCTTCTCGCTTTTCAATTCGCAGCCCAAGCGCAAGTGCCGGATCGACACTGGCGACCGAACCCTGGCCCTGGTCACGGTGGTGGCCCCGGTCATGGTGGCGGTGGACATCCGGGACGTCCCGGCAATCCAGGTGGCTACATCGACTATCAGCGGGCCGATCGCATCGCGAATGCGTTGTATCGCGGGCTGCTGTTCCGCCGTGCTGACCGCGATGGTCTACGCAGCCTGACTTTCAAGATACAACAAGAAGGCATGTTCGGCGTCAGCAGTGGTGCCCGTGATATGGTGAATAGCCCGGAGTACTTCCATAATGTTCAGCGGACCACTCCGCCCCACCAGATTGTGGCCAACATGTATCACGTGTTTTTCCGGCGCAATCCGGATCCCAGTGCTCGCAACTACGTGCAAATGGTGGCTCAAGGTCGCATCACGGAAGTCGTGAACATGATTGTGAACTCGCAAGAATTCGCACAAAATTTTCTTTGGTAATTGAATCTCAAGCCGGCCATCCATCATGGATGGCCGGCTGAATATAGTCTCATCCCGATGCGCCGATCTGCTAATCAGCCGTTAGAATCCTATCAGCCAAAGCCTCCACCTCAGTCTTAAGCATATATTCCAAGCTATTGATATTATAGGGCTAAACAAAGTCCTCAGATCTCACTATAGGATCGCCTTTGGACTCCACTTTGCAAAATCACTCCAAGCAACGGGGCGAGGGAGTTCGATGGAAAACCACAAACGTTCAACTTTGAATCACACGACCGCAACACTGATTTTGGCAACAAGCATTTTCTTCGTCGGATGCTCCAGCGGTGGATCGAGCTCGCCAACCTCCCCCCTTGGTCAACAACAAGACGTCGCACCGCTACTAGGCGAACTCGACACTTCCTACAATGGCACTGGTGTCCAAATGTCTGTGGGCGCCAGCATGTCCATGACCACTCAAATGCGCGGCTTGGTTTTTCTTCCCGAGGGTGCCGCCATGGCGGGTTTCGCTGAGACTACGACCTCTCCCAACCAAGCCTACCTGCGCGCAGTGAGTGTAGATGGCAGCACTCACCTGGCAAGCCACGATGCTGGTTTTCCCGAATGCGCCGCTCTCTTTGGCACAGCCTACTGTCAGTTCGGTGATCTTTCGCAACAGGCTGACGGCAAAATGTTGCTCTCGATCGGTGTGCAAAGTCCGTCGCCCGCCGTGCACATCGTACGTTTGAAATCCGATGGCCAAATGGACACCAGCTTTGCCACATTGGGAGTCCTTTCACTTCCCGGTATCTCGGCCGCGCTGCTGCCGCGGTTGCAAATGCAAAACGACGGCAAAATCGTCGCGTTGATGGAGGCCTGGATCGGCACACCTGCAGTTTTGACTCGCGTGGTTTTCCGTCTCAATGCAGATGGTACGCCTGACATGAGCTTTGGCGTGAACGCGAAGGTCGATCTCTCTTTGCTACCAAATATTATTTCGTTCACCGTCAATGCGCAGACCGGCGATATTTATGTCTTCGGTCGCGAGTTGACCACTCACTACGTTATGCATGTCACACCTCAAGGCGAGGAAGATCTGAGCTATGGCAATTCGGGACGCATTCAAATCGGCACTGACTCCTCGGAAGGCGGCGCCATCAGCTTTGATCCCGCCACGCAAAAGGTTGTCATCACCACCCTTGCACGCGGCAGCGGTAGCGAGGCCGAAAAAGAAATGCGCGTGGTGCGATTGAATTCCGACGGTCAATTGGACACCGGCTTCGCCACCGCCGGTATCTTACAACACTCGATGATCACTCGCGGTGAAGAGATCTATAAAGCTTACGATCTTATTCCTGACACCACCTCGGGCAAAATGCTTGTTTTGGGCCGCGTGAGCTGGCAAGTGGAGGGCGAAGGTGAAACGACATTCGTCGTTTCACGTTTGACGGCCGATGGACAATTCGATGCTAGTTTCGCTGTTAGCGGCCATCTGTACGGCCCGCGAGACAAGGCGTACTTACTGGAGCGAATGAAAATCACTGCCGACGGACTGTTGCAGCTGGGCGGGATGTCGGCGGATTTGCTAAGCCAGTGTGTTGTAGCTACTAGCCCTTGCCCAGCAGAAAACGGCTATATAATTCCCACCAACTTCCGAGCCGCTTTCGTGCGCGTAAAATAACCGCCTTTCTTGACTTCAGCTCCGTTGATGAAGAGCCGAAACTACTCTCGCTATGCCAATACAAATCGCGAGCCTTTTTCTTAGCTGCGTATTCACATCAACGGCTTTCGCCCAGTCGGGGACGCCGTGGCCCAAAGAGCAATGGCCGCGCAAATCTCTAAAAGAGGTAGGCTTCGCGCCAAAAGAATTCGACAAATTCTTAAGCGCCGCCTTTGCCAAACACCTGACATTTAAGACCGACGCCATCTTGGTCGTGAAAGACGGCCACTTGGCTTATGAGGGCTATACCAACGGTTACAAACCTGAACAAAGGCACGCGCTGTTTTCCCTCGGCAAAACTATGATGAACGCTCTTCTCGGGATAATGGAAAACAAAGGACTGCTTCATCGCAACGACGATATCAGTCGCTACTATCCGGCCATCAATCAGTTCGGGCACAAAAATCTGACTGTTCGCCAGTTACTACACATGAGCTCAGGCCTCGAGTGGATCGAAGAGGACCGCGAAAACTTGGTCGAAAGCGATCCGTGGTTTGCCTTTTACTCGCGCGAGTCGCTCAAAGACATGCCGGCATGGGTGGCGCGCAAAGCGGTACTGTATAAAGGCGAGCGTAAGTTCAACTACTCTTCCGGAGACTCCGGTCTGCTGGTCGCGACGATGAGGGGTGCAATTGGCGAGGCGGCATATGCTCACTTTGCATGGCAAGAGCTGTTTCAACCGCTCGGTATGACTTCGATGGCGATTGAGCGCGACGGTGCTGGCAATCAAGCTCTGCATGGAGTCGGCTTTGCCTCGCCTCGAGATATCGCTCGCATGGGACTACTTTACCTGACCGACGGCGTGGTGAATGGCAAACGCTTGTGGCCACGCGATTGGCTGGCGTTCACGCGCCAAATGGCGCCGGCACAAAACAATGCCCCTGATCCTGGAGATCGCAACTTACAAAACAACCAAGCCTACGGCGCGCACATTTGGCTCAATATTCCACGGCCCCACGATAGCGGCGAGCGCCCCTACCCTGAACTGCCGGCCAACGCGCTCTTAGGTTTAGGTACACGCGGCCAAGTACTGTTGATACTACCCACCGAGAAACTGATTCTGGTGCGCACCGGCACCGATACGGAACTCTCGGTCGATAAACGCAAAAATTACCGCCACAAAATCTTTCGGCTGCTGTACTCGAGCCTAACGAAGGGAGGCCAGCTGTGAAAAACACTCTCGCTTGGACCTTCCTTGTCCTGACACTCACCGCCTGCGCCCCGGAAAAAGACTCTTCAACCGTGTTTTTGGCCAAAGAGCTCTGCTCGTGCCGCTTTCTGGTGGGACAAAGTAAGGCCGGCTGCCGTGACGACGTTCGCTTAGCTCTTCTGGTGGGCGACGCCACCATCGATGAGGCCAAAAAAGAAGTCACCGCCACCTCTGAGGATAAGTCAAAGATAGCCACCTTTCGTTACGTGTCAGCCAAATATGGCTGCGAGCTGAAGTAGACAGGTCCGGCCGGCTTGGGGTAGCATCTCGAAAAAACGGAGATGTCCCATTAAAAAAGCGGTCAGCGGTTTTCCAGAATGGCAGCCCAAGGTCAAAGCGATCGAGGAAAAATGGCTGCGTCGAATTTCGACGCACGCCCGCCGCAACGGCTTTTTACCCGTGGAAACCGCGTCGGTTGAACATCTCAGCACACTTGAAATCAAAGGCGAGATCGACAAAGAGATCTATTGCCTGACTAAACCCGGCGACAAAGAGACCAGCAAAGAGTTGGCTCTGCACTACGATCTGACAATCCCGCTTGCACGCTATGTGACCGAGCATTTTTCGCGCTTGGCGTTTCCGTTTAAGCGTTATCAGATTCAAAAGGTCTGGCGCGGGGAGCGCCCCCAATTCGGTCGCTACCGCGAGTTCTACCAAGCGGATATCGATGTAATTGATGCGGAGACCTTGCCTGCCTTGTACGACGCCGAGGTCGTGTGCGTGGGTGTAGAATCGATGCTGAAGATGCGCATTGCACCCTTTAAAGTCGGCGTCAGCAATCGCAAAATTTACGAAGGCTATTTGCGCGGCCTGGGCGTGGAAAATACAGTTCCCGTTCTGCGCTTGATCGATAAACTTGAAAAAATTGGGACCGAAGGTGTAGCCAAACTCCTGGTCGAGACTTGCGGCATGAGCGCTGAGCTCGCTAGAAAATCTTTGGCGTTGGCGGCCTTGCCTAAAGACGCAGACAACCTCACCGCCCTGGCCACTTCCTTAGGTGTGAGTCACCCAGTTTTCGAACAAGGCTTGGCCGAACTGCAAGAGCTGCTGAACAATGTGAAGCTGATTGGTAGCCCTAGAGTCCAAGAGGTAATCTATCCGGATCTGTCATTTGTGCGCGGCTTCGACTACTACACCGGCAGCATTTTCGAAGGCAAATTTACCAGTGACGACACCTATGGCAGCATCTGCTCGGGCGGTCGCTATGACAACTTGGCCGAGGGTTTCGGCAATAAGAAGCTCCCCGGCGTGGGGTTCTCGATTGGCGTCACTCGAATCATGGCAAAAGAGTCGCTCGAGCCGGAGAAAATGCGCGACTATCCGAAATACGTTTCCGACTTCTGCTTGATTTTAGATGCAGAGACCGCCGACTCCAAACCTTTGATCGCCGCGGGCAATGAGCTCAAGCGCTTGCGCCATTCGGTAAACACCGTTTCCGTGGGAAAACTGAAAAAGGGTCTGCAGGTCGCGGCCCGCACCGAAGCTGCAGTCGCGATGTTCATGTTCGACGGCAAGCTGGTGCTGAAGCACTTGGGTACAGGCCAACAGGTGGACGTTGCCGCAGGTAACTCTGTCGTCCAAACGGCGCAAGCTCTGTTGAACAGCCGTTAGGCTTTTGCGATCCGTTCTTTTATTTTCTGCCAATAGTTCTGACGCCAATTCATATCCACGCGAGGGATCAAGTCCTTTGGCACGCCTCTATGAGTCAGCGTCAAGTCCGTACCGCCGCTCTTGGAATCAACGAGGGTCACGGCCGCCATAGAAAAAACACCTTCCGGAAAATCCCGATCGCGCCAAGCTTGCACGATCCGTTTTCCCGGCACCAAATCCACATTTACACCTGTAACAGAGCCACTACGGAAAGCCCCTCCCACCTTCTTACTGATCTCCGCCTTTTTTCCCGTCAACTGCGTGTGTTTCCTAGAATCGACCAAGAGATCGTAAATGACTTGCGGTGAGGCTTTGAAATGAACCTTTTGCTTTATCGTTTTACACATGTGCGCTCCACCAATTCGATCAAACCCGGGTAGTCTTTTTTAAGTTCACTAAGGCGCAAAGAAATCATCTTGCGTGTGCCCTCTTGCCGCGCTTGCACAACGCCTGCCTCCTCCAAAATAGCCATATGATGAGAGAACGTGGCTTTAGTCACGCCATGCTCAAAGGTGCCGCAGGCTTTCTCTTCACCACGCACGGCGAGCAACTGCCGCACGACGGAGAGACGCAAAGGATCGCCCAACGCCCTCATCATCACATCCAAACTAGGTTTGTGTTTAGAATTCGCCATTGTTAGATCATCTTCTAACAAAGACCTTGCCCCAGCGCAAGACGGCGGATATCTATTGTTTGAAGATTATCGAACAAGGACCCTCTACCCAAATGAACTCTGTCGCCAAAGAAACTCTGCCTCGCAGTCTCGTTTTTCTTCTCGCCACGGCCGTAGGCCTTATCGCCGCCAATCTCTACTACGCCCAACCATTGATCGCGCTAATCAGTCGTGACTTGGGACTCGCCCCGGAGGCTGCGGGGCTGGTGGTCACGCTCACTCAGATCGGCTATGGACTCGGGGTTTTGCTCGCCGTCCCGCTCGGGGATTTGATAGAGAATAAACGTTTGGTCTTAACCATGATTGTGATCGCCGCTTTTGGATTGCTGGGGCTGGCCTTCGCGCAACATATCGTTCCCTACTTTGTGGCGGCCTTTGCGACAGGCCTTGGTACCTCGACCGTGCAGATCATTGTCCCCTACACGGCGCACTTCACTACTGAAGAGCGGCGCGGACAAACCGTAGGGCAGCTGATGAGTGGATTGATGTTAGGAATTATGCTTTCGCGGCCTACGGCCAGCCTGTTGACGGACTACTTTTCGTGGCACGCCGTGTTTGTGCTCTCGGCCGGATTGATGACCGTGCTGGCGCTGATACTTTTCTTTATGATGCCGCCACGCCAACCGGCTGCTCTCGAACTGCGTTTCACCGGATTGCTGTCGTCGATGACGCGTCTCCTTTTCACCACGCCCATTTTGAGACGACGAGCTTTTTACCAGGCCGCGATGTTTGGCGCCTTCTGTTTGTTTTGGACAGCCACCCCTCTTCTCCTCGCCGATGTTTTTAAACTGTCGCAGACCGATGTGGCCATTTTCGCATTGGTCGGCATTGCGGGAGCGGTGTCAGCACCCATTGCCGGAACCATGGCCGATCGCGGACGCAGCCAAGTCGCCACCTTCTTAGGACTGCTGGCTGGTGTGCTGTCATTCTTGCTAGGTCACTACGCTCGCCATTGGGGCATTGTCGCCGTTCCGCTGCTGGCTTTCGCAGGAATTCTTCTGGATGCGGGTGTGTCTGCCAATCTGGTATTGGGGCAAAGAGCTATCTTTAGTTTAAACCCAGAGCTGCGGGGACGGCTCAATGGCCTTTATATCGCCATTATCTTTATCGGTGGCGCCACGGGTTCGGCGCTTGGCGCATGGGCCTATGCCCGGGGCGGCTGGGAGCTGACGTCGTGGATAGGCTTAGCCATGCCCGGCATCGCGCTGCTGTATTTCTTTACCGAGGCCAAGGCGCCGCAACGCTCTGTCGTTCCAAGCGCTTAACCCTTAACGTTTCAATACGGCACAGGCGTAATACTTGATTTATCAACTATTTCGTCCGATAAGCTATTTGATATGTCAACCTTCTCTGTGTTAGAAGCATATGCCAGATTACGACGCGAGGTGGGCCTGATTGGCGCCGCCAAGCTCAAAGCCATGGACTTGGGACAGAAACAGATGATGATTCTGTATCGTCTCAGTCAGTCCCCCTGCACGATGGGCGAACTGGCAGCCTACTCCCAGTCGGACAAGGCTTCGGTGACCCGCACGGTTGAGGCACTCGCGAAGGCCGGATGGATCGAACGCCATGACGATGGCGGAGATCGGCGCAAGCGCGTGATTCGCCTTACCCGCAAAGGCTGCAACAAGGCCCGTAAAGCCCGGGATGTGCGCACATATATTGGAATGCAATTGGAAGAAACCTTAACCCACCATGAACGAGAGCAGCTCGCCGAACTGATGGACAAAGTCGTCGACGGCCTGCTGAAAAAGAGAGCGTAGTATGTCCAGCCTTGGCCCTATCAGCAATGGAAGTGAAAAACTAAATGCCGCGGCCAAACGTGAACGCCCCTGGTGGCAAACCCGCCGCGCCCACATGACGGGCCTAACGACGACTGCCGTCTTAGCTGTCGGGCTCGTGACCTGGTGGTTCGCCTTTCGCCCTTACGTGAGCACGGACGACGCGCGAGTTGCCGCTACCCTAGTGCGCGTGGCCCCCGAGGTCGTTGGTGGACGCGTGATCCAAATCAATGTCAAAGAGGGTGATCAGGTGAAAAAGGGACAGGTGCTGGCCGAACTCGATCATCGCACCACCGCCGCTCAGTTAAAACGCGCGCAGGCCAAGGCCGAGCTTGCCGCTCGTGACTACAAACGCATCGGTGAGTTGGTTTCACAAAGAGGTCTCGCAGCAAAGGATCTTGACCTGGCTAAAGCCAGTGCTGAGTCGGCGGATGCCGAACTGGCGTTGGCAGAAGTCGCGCTGGAGGACACCACCATCCGCAGCCCGGTCGACGGGATCGTGGTGCAGAAATCCACCGAAGAAGGAAACATTGCGGAGCGCGGTCAAACCCTCTTCACTCTTGTCGACATCGACCACGCTTGGGTTGCAGCCAATATCGAAGAGACCGCCGTCGGCGATGTGCGCGTTGGGCAGCCCGTGCACATCCAAGTGGATGAAGGTGGTCAGTTGACCGGCAAAGTGAGTGAAGTTCGTGCCTCTGTGGCATCGCAGTTTGCTTTGATCCCTAGTGACAACGGCGCTGGAAATTTCACCAAAGTCGTGCAACGCGTGCCGATCAAAGTCGAATTGGATGCGCACGATGGGCGCGCTCTGCGAGCCGGCCAATCGGTCGAGATCAAAATTCGGGTGCACTAGAGACGGGATGTATGAAGCGCGATGACCAGTACAAATGGTTGGTGCTTGCGATCGTGATGATCGGCACGCTGATGTCGGCGCTGGACGCCAGCATCGTCAATGTCTCCATCCCCGCCATTATGGCCGACTTCGGCTCGAGCCTCGATGATATCGAATGGGTTATCACCTCTTACATGTTGGCCTTCGCGGCGTTGATGCCCCTCACCGCTTGGTTGCGGGATCGCATGGGACACAAATCTCTTTATATATGGAGCTTGGTGGTCTTTACCGTAGGTTCACTGTTTTGCGGTTTGGCCTGGAATTTACCCAGCATGATTGTGGCGCGAGTGATTCAGGCGATCGGCGGCGGCGCGATCACTCCCACAGGTATGGCCATGATCACAGAAACTTTCGAGCCGCACGAGCGCGGTAAGGCGCTAGGCTTTTGGGCCATGGGCGCGGTGATGGGACCTGCGTTTGGGCCGACCATCGGCGGTTATCTGACCCAAGCTTTCGGATGGCCCTCGATCTTTTTGGTCAACTTGCCTATCGGGCTGCTCGGCGTGTTCTTCGCGCTGCGTATTCTTCGCAACGACAAGCCCATGGAGCACTTCCGCAAACCTTTCGATGCGGCCGGTTTTGTTTTCCTAGCGGTGTTTCTGGTGGCCTTCTTGCTGGCCATGACCAAAGGTGAAAGCGAAGGCTGGACCTCCGCGTACATCATCACTTGTGTCGTGCTGGCGATGATCGGCCTCACTGGTTTTTTACTGGTGGAGTCGTTGGTCGAACATGGAATTATGGACCTGAGCTTGTTGCGCGACAAAGTGTTCGCCGCCTGTTTCGCGATGACAGGCGTTCGCTCACTGGCGCTCTACGGCGGTACGTTTCTATTGCCGGTGTTTCTGCAGAACTTTAAAGGTTATGACGAATTGCAGAGCGGTTTGATTCTTCTGCCGGGCTCGCTCCTGATGGGGCTGTTGATGCCCTTTGGTGGGCGCTTGGGTGACAAGATGAGCCCACGCCTGATGGCCTTTATCGGGTTCTCTCTGCTCACTTTGTTTTTCTTTGAGTACCGAAACCTCAATGTCGACACCAGCAATTGGGGAATTATTTTTCCCACGCTGATTCGCGGAGTCGGCGTGGCTATGCTGATCGCTCCGCTCACCGCAACTGCCATGAACGCCGTGCCGCGAATCAAAACCGGTATGGCCTCCAGCATGCTCAATATCATTCAACAGGTGGGGGGCTCGATCGGCATAGCCGTTTTGAGTTTGACCCTGCATCGTCGCTCTGTCTATCACCTCAGCCTGCTAGGCACCGATGTTTCAACGCAAACTCAGGCCTATCACGAATCCGCTCTGCGCTGGGCTGCGCGGGCGCATGAGCTCGGCTACACTCATGCCACCAGCCAAAAGATCGCCGCCGTCGCTTTGAGCGGTGAAGTCACTAAGGCGTCGAGCATTCTCGGATTTCAAGATGCGTTTTTAGTGGGAGCCGCAATGACCCTAATTGTTTTGCTGGGCGTTTTCTATCTTCCTAAAAACCCACCTACCCATAAGAGCGCCGAACCGATTCATTTGGAGTGATGTTATGAAATGGATATTTTTTCTTACGCTATTCACCGCCACCGCCTTTGCGCAGGCGCACGCTCAGTCGCTGACTTTGCCGCAAGCGACAAATGAGGCGCGACAGAACAATCCCGAGTTGCAACAGCTCAAGGCGCGTGCCGAACGCCTCTCATGGGCTAAGCTTGAAGCCGTCTCGACATACCTCCCGCATATCTCGGCCAAGTACGAACACTATTTTCAATCCCACTATATGCGCGAGAATGTGGTTTTCGGCGGTGCCACCGTTGGATTTCCCGCCGCTTATCCGCAAGACAACCTTGGTCTGGAAGCCGAGATCACAGTTTTTGATGGCTTTCGTGGATTGGATCAATTCAAAGCAGCCCGCTTGGCCACCGAGGCGGCCGAGTTGGATATGAAGCATGCCGACCGTAAAGTCGAAGAGGCCGTGCGAGCAAGTTACTATCAAGCGTTGGCCGCGCAAAAACTCTTCCTGGTGGCTCAGCAAAATGTGAAGACGTTAGAGGACCACCTGTCACGTGCGCATGTCAGTGAACGCGCAGGCTACGGCGTGCGTTTTGACGTGTTACGTATTCAAGCCACGCTAGAGGAAGCGCGAGCGGAGCAAGAGGCCGCCGACAACAATGTGCATATCACGCGCGCGGCGTTGACAGAGATCTTAGGTCGCACGCAAACGGATGATCGGCCTCTTGTGGGCGAACTGCCCGTATTCAGCGAAAGCGATGTTCCGAAAGAGATCGACTTGAATCCGGAGGCCCGTGACGACGTGCGGGCACAAATGAAACGTGATGCGGCCACCATGAAGGAGGCAGCGGCGGCGGGAGCATTTTGGTTTCCCTCCGTGTCTTTGTTCGCCAACGAGCAATTCTATAAATTCGGAGACTTCGATTCGGCCGTTCAGCCCAATTCCAACTATCAAAACGCGTGGGCCGTGGGCCTGCGCTTGAAATGGAATCTGTTTGATGGCGGACGCTCTTACGCTCACCAGCGTGAGGCCAGTCAAGCAGCGGCCGAGGCTCGGGCTGAGACGCAAAAAACCCTGGCCCGTCTGCCGCGCGAACTCGATACCTGGAGACGTAGATTTCAATACAGCGTCGCACTTTACAAAGCCCGTCTGCACGCTCTCGCGCAATTTCAAGAGAGCGTGCGATTGGCCGGTATTGGTGTGCGGACAGGCACACGCACTCATACAGAAATGTTAGATGCTGAGTTGGACCTGTTTCGCGCACGAGGCGGTTTGGTAAGGGCGCAGGCAGACGCGGTCGAAGCCCTCGGCAAGCTGGAGTTGGCGGCGGGGCATAAACTTTGGACGCCACACGATTGAGTTTGACTTGACTGCTTCACGGCCGCTCCGAACAATAACGGAATGGTCTTGCTGCCGGCGCGTCTCACTTCTAAGATCAAACTTGAACCCATCGCCGTTTTTATTTTCACCGCCGTCGGCTTCTTTATGGCGCGTGATTTAGTTTACTTCACCATCTTTCAAGAGCGTGATCTCGAACGCGCACGACTGATCGCCGAAGGCCATTGGCTTTTTTACGGACCCGAGATGGTGGGCGGCGGTCATCTACCTGGACCGTTCTACTATTTTCTGATGGCGCTACCTCTACGCCTAGGCCTGGGATGGAACGGCTGCTGGGCCCTGGTGGCCATAATCGGTGCACTTACCTTTACGCTCACGTGGACCTTTTTTCGCAAGCACTTGAGTCCGGCGGCGGCTTTTGTCGGCGGACTGTCACTGCTGTGCACGCCACAGTTTTTAAAAACCTTCTGCTACTTTCAAAACTTCAGTGTGCTGCCACTGTTTTTAGCTCTGATCTTGATCGGCTTGGCTATGAGCTTCACTCCATCTACCCCCGCACCGTCGGCACGCCACGCTTGGTGGATGGCTTGCGTCAGTGGAGGCCTCGCACTGCAGCTACATTTGTCGGTGCTCTTCCTCTTGGCGGCCGCACCGGCGCTTCAACTCTTTGCCGAACGTCTGCATTTAAAGCGGCTGGAGTGGAAGACCTTCCTCAGCGGTGTCGGACTGTTCCTGCTGACGCTTGCGCCCTACGTGATTTGGCGCGTAGCCTTTTCCACCGGCTATGATCTAGGCAGCTTGCCACCAAAATCGGTGATAGGCGGAGGCTTTAGCGATTGGGCGGAGACCACGGTATTTGCCAACCGCGAAACCCTCGGCATGTTGTGGGAGCAATTTCTGCAACTGTGGCTGTGGATGGATGAGTTTGCTCTTCTGCTCTCACCACCGGCTATCGCTGTCGCCATCTGGCTCGGCTTAGAAAAAGATGTTCAGCCGCTAGAAAACCAAGACACACCTGCCGCCGCCTATTTGCGCGTATGGCTGGTGTGCTCGTTGTTCACGTTGCTACCCGCGTTCTCTTTGATCGCCACGCCTCACCGCTCGCGCTATCTCACATGCCTTCTGATGACGGGAACCTTCGCCTTTGCCGCTTGGCTGGACTCACGCATGCGCCGTCGCCAGCGCACTCAACTAAGGCCTTACCTTCTGCTTTCATTCGCTTCGATGATGGCCATGGCCTTCGTTCGCAGTGGAAAGGACGTGGAACTGTTGCGCATTCATGAGGTTCCGTGGGATTGGTTGGCAGCCGCCGTAGGCGTTGGAGCCATCGCTTTGTTTTTCGACAAACGCCACTGGATGCGTCCCACACTTTTGCTGAGCTTGTTTTTTCTCAGTGGTTTCTCACAAGAGATTCGCTACCGCGGCACTTACGGTATCGATATGCCTCCGCGCGTGGCCACCCTTGAAACGGCAGCCAAGGCGATTGTTCAACGCACCGGCTGGTCATGGGAAGAGGCACGGCTGCGCCTCTTCACCGTCGGTTTTCAGTATCAACGCTCAATGGCCAGCGTCTATCGCGACATCCATTCACGCTTTAAAAGAACGCAAGGCGGTCGCCTACCGGATGGCTTTTTTCTCGCACTCGATGGTCGCGTGGATTTCAAACGCACGCAAATCTGGATGAACAATCGTCTGCCCGCCTCTTTGCGCGAGGACATTGCCCACGGCGAGATCGAACTCGGCGAGCCCATCTTCATCACCGACGGCACATTGTTTCCCTACACCGTGCATGATCGCATCAAGCATCCACCGCGTTTTCAAAACATCGGCGATAACTATGCCGTGGCCAATCTGATTCATCGCGACCTCCCCGAAAGCGCCGCGGAAGAGGCGCGCTTCACCGCTGTGGACAAAGCTCGGTTCTCTTTCAACGACTGCCCCGCGCTCGACCGTTTCTGCTCTTTCCACTTTGATGTCTTGCGAGAACCCAATGAACGTCGCATCGAAATCGAAATCACCGGCGACGTGCTGTCGCAAACCACGCCGTGGGTTGTCCCAACATGGGCGCAGACGGTGCAAGATCTCTACGTGCGCGTACAATGCGCAGGCGAGAAACGTGATCGCGTGTTCCCACTTTTCAATGAGATGGGGGTGAACAAAGACGTCACCGATCGACGTTCACCAGATGCCTATTTCCTAGCACCCGCGGTGGTTCACATCGTAGACCCGTGCCCTGGGCGGCCAGCGCGCATTGCCGCCGGCTACAAAGGCTCTACGATGACATCGGGAGTAGCTCAAAAGAAAGAATTGCCTGGACGAGAACTGAGTTTGGAGTATCGACCCATCAAAGCAGGAACAATAATAAACTAAAAATGTCTATTTTTGACGGGCCGGCAAGCGGCGCACAGGCTGCGACTGTTGCTGCGAGCGGAATTTCGAAAGCGAATCGGCGCGACCGCCACGGACCCAGAAAATCACAGGATCACTCCAGATGTTCATTTCGCCCACCGGGTCGGCTACACGCAGTCGCAAAGCGTACTGACCCGAGCGCAGTTGCACGCTGTGCCACATGCAGTCCGCGGTTTTGGTGCTGCCCACAACTGCACCGTTGGAATCCGAAATCGTCACTTCGTAGGCCTTCACGCCAGGCTTACATTCCCACGAAGCGTCCATTTCCACCGCCGTGTAGGTGGCCGAGATCGAGTACGTCTGCTGATCTGCCGGAGTCAGAATCTTTGGCGGCTGCAGGTACGAAAGCGTGAATTCAAATGGGCCGACACTCTTGCCAGTGGCGCGATCATAAAGACGCCAAAAGTAGTGGCCCTCCTCAATCTCCCGGTTCACGCGATGTTCAGTTCCGCGCACTGTACTCTCGACCGCCAACATGGAAAAGTTCGCGGAACGCGACACATGCAAAAACGCATCGAAGCCATCCACACTGTTGGTCCAGGTGATGAGTGGACCGGTCCCACGCGGCAACCAAAATGATGTCGCACTGGTCGACGTGTTGTCAGGCATCGGCTTCGGTTGCGGTTTAGCGACCGCCACCGGCGCCGCCGCTTTGGAAGAGAGAAACGGAATTTTATATTTGCCGCCCAAAATAAACCATGCGCCGACCAAGAGCAGCGCCACAAACGCCACTTCCATCAACGGCAGACCACGCTTCGCAGGCGTCACGGGCGCCATTCGAACTGCGGTTCTTTGTGTGATCGGCTCGGGCTTTACCAGGGTCACCGGTTCGCCGCGCACTTGCAAGAGCACGGCACGAATACCATCCACTGGAATTGTGACTTCAGCTGGGGCGACAACCAATTTGGCCTGCTTCATCAACGCCAATGCAAACACGCGCTTCACAATCAGTTTGTTGGCGTCACGTGAGAGCACAAAATGCACTTCCGGGTAGTTGGTGCAAACTCGCGCCAAGCCACCGAGATCTTCAAGTGCGACCTCTTTACGCTCCACGCCTATCAAGTCCGTGTAGGCCTCTCCTGCATCTAGGCGATGACTGGGATCGGCGGCACACAATTCGGCGATCAGATCGCGCAAAGCCGGTGGAACCCAATGCAGAGCTTCGATGGGATACTGAATCGGCTTCTGAGGGTGCACTTTTTGACCGGTCATCATCTCATAAAACAACGACCCCGCAGCCCACAGATCGGCGGCGCGATCGGCACTGACCGCCGTGGGAGGGAGAATCTCTATGCGGCCTGCGGAGTTTAGAGTGACCGTACGTGAGCTCAGCTCGCCGTGCGCCTGATTCCGGGCATGAATTGCTTTGATTTGCTCAAGCAATTGAAGCATCAACGGAATCGCTTCCTCAGCGCTCAAAACGCACTTTTCAAGAATCTCCTGAAATGGTTTGGCTGGCGTCAGTCCCATATTGTTATTTCGGCTGTAAAACGGATTAAATTAAGACTCTGTGGTCAGCAGTTCGGCTTAAGGCTTGCTTAGCGATCAATTCTCAGACAATTGTCCGGCACGGAGTTTCTAATGAGCCGTGACTCTCAATAGAGACCTGCTACTCTATAAGGGCAATGATACTGGAACGTCAGACCAAGCTCGAATACCGACCAATCCAAATGTCGAGTATCGACCTCAAGGCGGCCCGCGCTGAAGGGGCTCTGCTGGGGCGGATCAACGCGCAAGGCATCACACTCACTTCGCAGCTCTCTCGTTTTCTTGAACTTATGCACGAGAACAAATCGTTGTTTGATGTGGTGATGTACCACTTCGACAAGAATATCCGCATGTCGTTCAGCGGTTTGAAGCAGCTATTGGTGTTTTTGGTCGAAGAAAATCATATCGAAGACAAGGCTTTCCAAGAGCAGTTCACCATCGCGCGGGAGTCCATCGACGTGCAGAACGTGGTGGAGAACATCAAGGTTAAAGTCTCAGGTCAAGAGTTGGGCATCGATATGGCCGATGCTCATCGCCAGGTGTCCGAACTGCCTTTTTTTCGCTCTCTGAACTTCGATATTCTGGATCTGTTCTTCGCCAACTCCAAAATTGCGCGGGCAGATGCCAAGGTCGCCGTCTGTACAGCAGGTCAATCGCATCGCACACTTTACGTGATGTTGAGCGGTTCAGCCACCGCCTATAAAAAAACCGCTACCGGCAAAAAACGCAAGACCGCTTCTTTTTATCCCGGCGCCATTTTCGGTGAGACTGGTTTTTTTCTGGGTGAAGCGCGCGGCGAAGATGTGATCACCGATGAAGACAGCGTCTTGATGCAGGTGAAGTACAATCCCGAAGCCTTTGATCCCATCTTTCAAGAGGCGCAGTCCCGCGAAATCTCCAACCGCCTATGGCTGGTGCAGGCCATGCTGCAATCACAGTTCTTCCGCAGCATTCCGTCAGATAATTTTCATGAGGTCGTGGTGAGCGGCCAGATTAAAAAATATCCGGCCGGCCAAACTCTTTATAGGGAGAGTGACAAAGGTGCGACCTGCTACATCCTGGTCAAAGGAACCGTTGAGGTCAGTCGCGAGGGAAAAAAACTGACCGAGCTTTTACCCGGTGAGATTATTGGAGAGACGGGCTTGCTGATCAATGGCGGCAAGTGCACGGAAACTATCACCACCACGTCGGAGGTGATGGTTTTGGAAATGAGTGACCGGGAATTTTTCGAACTGCTAGCGGCAAATTTCACGTTGGGTGTGGAGCTAGAGAAGATCGCCGAAGGCCGTTTGAAGACTGAAACGTAAGCTGACAGGGACCGCAACGATGCTTCTAGCTTTTGTACTTACCCTCTCCACCGCTCTGGCCGACGACACCACAATGGCCGCGGCCCAAATGGCTCAGGATTGCCAGACGGCCCTAGCCCGCTTGAACAGTACCGGAAAAGGACAGACTTGCCACAAAGAACAAAACGGGGGTTATCCGACTACCGAAGTCGAGACCTCTAACGGTCAGAAAACGCAGATCAGCGTGGTGCCCGAACAGGATCTGCAAAAGCTCTTTTATTTTTCCACCACCTTTGGCTTGCCTTTGAAAAATCGGCATCTCTGCTCACAACGCGCGCACGTGGTGGCCTATGAGCTTAAAGATCAAAAGAACATTCTGGCGGGCAAACTCATTGCCACACCTAAAAGCGGAATGTTGAGCCACGGCCAACTCAATGTGCAGTATCCAGACGGCCGCAACTACCTACTCAAATACCATGTGGCGCCCTTTGTCGCCGTTGAACGCGAGGGCAAAATCGAGCAATGGGTGATCGATCCTTTTACCTTCAGCCGGCCGGTGAAACGCGAAGAATGGGAGAGCTTCCTAAAAAATCGCGCTGAGACCTATGTCACTGACCGCTTTGCCCTCGACGATCGCGACAAGGACCGCACGGATCTTAAAGGCTACACGGTCGATCCCAATGGCACGAACCGCACCATCGGTCACACTTGGCAAGTGATCGAACGTATGCGCGGCCAACGCTGAGACGTTTCACTCCTAGAATCAGCGTCACCCCTCTCGCCACTGTACAAAACCTCGGCGCTGGAAGCGCTCCCCACACACGGCGGGCGGCATATATCGTGAACTACCTCTCCGTACGAACGCTTGTGGGAGGGCCTCAAGATGAAACAGCTGCTCATTCTGATACTGATCAGCACAGCCACGGTGGCGCAGGCCAAAACGAAGGTGGACGTGCAGTTTCAAGACAAGACCAAAGCCACCACTTGCGACGCCTCCGCCGCTTGGAAGAAAGACATCGCGGAAGCCTTCAAACAGCAATTGATTCACGCTATGAATGAAACCGGCGTTTTTACCATCGTCGAACCCGAACTCTTCCGCGCTGAGACCCGCGATTCATTCTCCGGCGTAAATACCGTGCATAAAAAACGCACCTTCAAGGCCGCCCAATATTCCATTGAAGGCGCAATCACGGCGTTTGACGTCTGCGACGTTAAAAAGAAGCAAGAGGCGGAAGTGGCTCTTGAAATTCGCGTGCTCGAGGTGGCCAGCGGAGACGTGGCTCATAAATTCACCGCTAAAGGCAAAGCTTCTGAGATCGCCGCTCGCGTCGACGCCGGTTACAAAGGTGCCGTTTTTAACTCGGGATTGTTTCGTGACGCACCCATTGGGCAAGCCACACAAGCTGCCATCCGTGATGCTGCGACCCGCTTAAAAAAGGCGTTTCCCGAACGCGAAGTGGCTTCCAATGGCTACATGGTCAAAACCATCCGCAAGCCGCGCCGTTAAGGCGCCGACAATAGGTCTCGCAACCAGGCCGCAATCTCCGCATTGCCGGGAAAATCGCGCGCGGCGCGCACCAAGGTCTGAATCGCCTCGCGCCGTTCTCCCCGCACCAGGTACACCCGCGTAAGAGCCATATAGGCTTCGGCACTAGGCTCTGCATTCAACGCCTGTTCAAAGCTATTGCGGGCCTCATCCCATTTGGAAGCGGCCACGTGCATACGTCCTAGATTGTACCAAGCCCGTGCGTGTTTGGGATCCAGGCTTACAGCGCGCTCATAATAAGGGGTGGCCTCGATCAGCTGCTTCTTCTCGTCGTACACCACACCCAAGTTGTAGGCAGGAGCGGCGCTGTTCGCGTTCAATCGCATCGCATTTCGCCAGAACGCCTCTTGTGAAGCAAAAGTCTGCGCGTGCACAAAACTCAAATAGGCCAGTGGCAAGGGCAAAAGCCAAGCCAGCCGCCGCAGATTCGGCGGAGTTATTCGCTCCAGGAGAGAAGCCGCAAACAAGGCCGCAAAGATATCGGCCAGATATGTCCAGTGATCTGCCGTGAGCGAAAGCTTCATTCCCGGCACCGTCACCAACCCTAACGACGGCAGCAAGAGCGCAACAAAGGCTAGGGCCAAGATCTGCTCACGTCGCGTACAGCGCAAAACCACTAGCGCGGCGACAAAACAAGTAGTGATTAGCTTGAGCCATGTACTAGCCTGGCTCACACTCGGCACATCGGCCGGGTACATAAATGCCAGTCCTATTGGTAGCAGAAGTTTATGGATATAAAAGCCCAGGTTCTGCAGAGCTAAAAGCGGGCGTCCCCAGATCGACATTTGAAAAACAGCCGCTGAACGTTCATGAAAGACCGCCTCATTGATCCCGACAGTGGTTAGCCCTCCTACCAAGGCCAGCACAAAGAACGGCGCAAGAGTTACCACATGCTGGACGCGAAAAGGCTTGCCCCAAAGCCGCGGCAAAAGCAGAAACACGGCGGGTAAAAACACCGTCGACGTTTTGGTAAAAAGAGCAGCGGCAAAAACCACAACGGCGAGAGTATAGGTCCCCAACCGGCGCGTGTGCAGAAAGCGCAGAAACAAAAGCATGCAAGCCAGCGCCAGTGTTGTTGAAAACAGAGTTTTAAACTGAACAATCCAACTCACCGCCTGCACATGCAAAGGATGCGCTAGAAACAACAGGCCCGCCAGCCAAGCCCACTTCACCTCGAGGCGCTTGCCCAAGAGCACCACCAAACCGGCGTTCAAGGCATGCAAGGCAACGGACACGAGGTGATAGCCGAGAGGGTTTTCTCCGAAAGCGCGATAGGCAAGCCAATAGTAAGTGTACGTGACCGGCCAATAGTCGACTTGCTCACCACTGGTCCAAAAAAGCCAGGGCGACGCAGTAGTGGTGATCCATGGGTTGCGCACGATATAGCCCAAGTCATCCATGATGAACTCACCATGCAAACTGGGATAAAAAATGATCAGCGCGCCGATCAATAGACCGACGGCCGCAACGAAGCCACGCATATTTTAAAGGATAACGCCTTTTACCAGACTGTCATGCCTTAAACGCTGGCGTTGATGGAAGCCGGG
Organism: Bdellovibrionales bacterium; assembly: GCA_019637855.1. GTDB lineage: Bacteria > Bdellovibrionota > Bdellovibrionia > Bdellovibrionales > UBA1609 > JALHOQ01. The sequence continues at coordinate 33,039 of JAHBUX010000017.1, read as the reverse complement.
CGTTTCTTGTCAACGTACTCATCATAGGTGATGCGATCATCATCGATCACATGGGTGTCGAGCTCGATAATTCGATTGGCCACGGTCTGAATAAACTCGTGATCGTGCGAAGTGAATATAACCGTACCTTCGAAACGCTGGATACCTTCGTTCACCGCTGTGATGCTTTCCAAATCCAAGTGATTGGTCGGACCATCCAGCAAAAGAACATTGGCGCCGGACAGCATGATCTTAGAAAGCATGCAGCGCACCTTCTCACCGCCAGACAAGACGCTAGGCTTTTTCAAAGCTTCATCCCGGCTAAACAACATACGACCCAAGAAACCGCGAATAAATGCTTCGTCTTTTTCTTCCGAATACTGACGTAACCAATCGACCAGAGTCGTTAACTCAGTGTTGAAATACTTGCTGTTGTCGCCCGGGAAATGCCCTACGGTCGTTGTAATACCCCAGGTGACCGTGCCAGAATCCGGCTGCATTTCACCAGCAAGAATATCCAGCAGCGCCGTTTTGGCCAGATCATTGCGCCCTAACAAAACAACCTTATCGCCCTTTTGCAAAGTGAAGCTCACATCTTTGAGCAAAACTTCGCCATTCACCGTCTTGCTGACGCGATCAACGGTGACGATATCTTTGCCCGCTTCACGCTTGGATTCGAAACCGACAAACGGCATGCGACGACTACTGACGGGCAATTCACTCAAATCCAATTTCTCTAACTGCTTTTGGCGCGAAGACGCTTGGCGCGACTTCGACGCATTGGCGCTGAAACGACGGATAAATTCTTTGAGCTCTTCGGCTTTGTCGGCGTTCTTTTTGTTCTGATCCGAGCGCAGACGTTGATTCAATTCGCTGGCGTGCCGCCAGAAATCATAGTTACCCGTGTACACGGTGATCTTGCTGAAGTCGATATCGGCCATGTGCGTGCAAACTTTGTTTAAGAAATGGCGATCGTGGGACACAACGATCACCGTGTTGTTGAAGCCGTAAAGGAATTCCTCCAGCCAACGGATGGCATAGATGTCCAAATGGTTCGTCGGCTCATCCAGCAACAGCACATCCGGCTGACCAAACAAGGCTTGCGCCAAGAGCACTTTGATCTTCTCACCCGGGTCCAGCTCTTTCATCAGCTTATCGTGGTATTCCGTCGAGATTCCCAAACCCGCCAGCATGGTTCCAGCTTCGGCTTCCGCATCCCAACCGTTCAGTTCCGCAAACTCCGTCTCCAGTTCGGAAGCGCGCACTCCGTCGGCTTCCGAAAAATCAGGTTTCGCGTACAGCGCATCTTTCTCTTTCATAATGGCAAACAGACGCGCATTGCCCATCAACACGGTTTTTAAAACCGGAACTTCGTCGTAGGCATAGTGATCCTGTTTCAGCACTGAAAGGCGCAAATCCGAAGCCATATGCACTTCACCGGTATTCGGCTCGATATCGCCCGCTAAGATCTTTAGGAAAGTGGTTTTCCCGGCGCCATTGGCACCGATAAGGCCATAACAATTACCGGGGGTGAACTTGACGTTCACATCTTCAAATAACTTCTTAGCGCCGAAACGCAAACTGACATTGGAGGTGCTGATCATGGCGCTATTGATACGCCGAGTTACAAGATTTTACAACCCTATCCGCCACGAATTCTGCGGTAAATCTGAGGGCATACCGTATAGGGAATCGTAGGGCTTGGCGGGCAGGAAAAATCCTCAAGGCCCAGGCTAGGCCAGCGTTCGCGCTCAAGGCGTAAGCCCTCATAGGCCAACGGCTCGAGCACCACTGTATCTTCCGCATTGTAGGTGAGAAGCGTCTCAAGAGCGCGAGGTACACCACTTTTATGGAGTGCCCAAAGGCGAACCGCATCGAAACCATCGATATCCATCGAATCGCGCTGGCGCACTCCCGGAAAAGCCTTTTGAATCGCCTTTAATCCACCTTTTAAACCTAGGCGCGCGAACCAAAAACGCAGATCCACATGGGCTTGGCCAAAACTAAGACCGAATTCGCGGCGCAAGAAAGGAAGATCAAACGTGCCGCCGTTGAATGTGACCAGACCGCGCGCTTCGCCGTCTATGCGTTTCATCAACGCGCGCTTGCGACTTAGATCATATTCCAGATGCAATTCGCCACCGAAATAAACAGCTATGGTGGTCGACTGACACTGAGGTGGAAAGCCTAAGCCGGTGGTTTCGATATCGAGATAAGCGATCTCCTGCGGGGCCGTATGCAGGAGTGTGGGCAGCAAACGCCACATCTCACTGGCCTTAAAACGACCTTGAAAGTAAGAAAACTCGCGCGCCTCGTGTGCGGCTCGACACTCCTCGAGCGCACGCGCCAGAGTTTGCGCCTTCTTGGCGCCGAAAATCAGCGAAAGTGAGGAGGCAAGCTGCTCCCAAGTGCGCAAGCCTTGGGCCCATAGACGTTCTTCGGTTTCAGGCCCGATGCCGGGAAGATGAACAAAGCTGTTTTCGAGCATGGCTTAGAAGCTTAGCGTACCCGGATCTTGAAATCGCGGAAAATCGGCATAGCGGCTCACCGCTTCTCTATCTGCCAAAAGAAAAACTGAGCATCGAAATCGAGGCGTTCTGAATCTCTTCGTATTCGAAGCGCACCTTCTCGTCGGGAAGCGCAGCGCCGGTCACGTAATGCAAAGGCAAAAAATGATCCGGAGTAGGAACGCTCAACCGACCGGCCGGTGTGCTCAAAGCATCGCCTAAAATCGCCGAGAATTTACGCGCCTCAAGTTGACTCTTGATCCACGCATCAAACTCCAAGGCCCAGTCAAACGGCGGTGTTTCCGAAGACCAGCGGATCAAGCGCAAATTGTGCACAATATTGCCCGTCGCCAAGAGAAGAATATCGTGATCGCGCAAAGCAGCTAACTGTTGTCCCACCTTGAAGTGAAACTCGGCAGGCTTAGTGATGTCCAAACTCAGTTGCAACACGGGAACATCGGCAGCGGGATACATATGCCGCAGAATGGACCAGCTACCATGATCCAAGCCCCAATCGAAGTCGATGCGCACGTCTGCTTCCTTGACCACCGCCTGCACCAAAGCCGCCACTTCAGGGCTCCCCGGCGCGGGATACTGAACCGCAAACAAAGGCTGCGGAAAACTGTTGAAGTCATGAATGGTGCGAGGCTTCTCCATCCCCGTCACCGCTATGCCTTCGGTCATCCAATGCGATGACACGCACACTATGGCGCGTGGCCGCTTGAGCTCTTGGCCGAGCGCATTTAGCCGCCGAGTGAAACTGTTGTCGGCGAGAGCATTCATTGGAGTTCCATGACCTATGAAGAGAACGGGCTGGCGATGAGACATCTTTGGTTTAGTTACTGGGGTTGAGTGCCGTGGTCAATCTTCCAGTTCAGTTTGGCGTGACTGGATAAAATATTTGATCGCGATGAGTACGCCCATGTGATGAGCATCTTCTTTCTTCTTAGGTGTTAGCGACCACCCGTATCTGCCGTCAACCACGACAGCAAAGCGTTCCCAGCTCCAAGGCTCGTACTGCACCGATAGATCTAAACCATATTCGGTTATATCGTGTGCCGACGTATCGGGACGCGCAGTGTTGCCATAACTATCTTTTAGCACTTTGTAGTTGCCAATCGTGTATGAGGAAGCAAAGGCCAACGCGGTCGAAAACTTGGGCGTGAACCAATGGCGATAACCGGTCGCAATGTAGACGCGCTTGATTTGCTCGGCCAGCACATCACCGTAACGGCGCAAGTAAAAGGCGTTGCGCAAATAAAACATCGAGACCTCAACCCCACCGTGTTTGGAAACATCGGCCTCAACCGCCAATGCCGGGTCCAGATGAATGGCCGCAGGTTGCGGGGTCATGGTTCGATAGGTGAAACCGCCGAACATGGCGCGGATATCACCATCTTTCGGCTCATGAGCAGCCACCTTCAAGCTGGCTGTAAAAAGAAGTAGGAGGAATATGACTCTCACCTTGTTTCCTTCTCCACCCTGCGCTAACCCAGAAGAGTATGTTGTTACTTGCACGAACTGCCTGCCTCATCCTAGCGCTCTGTATCTGGCCGGCCCAGGCAGAACCGCCCACAATTGAAGAACGCGTGCTCCGTGCCGGCGACTATCTGGAAAAGAAAATCGACAAAGCCGCCGAGAAAATAGATATCACTCTCGCCGGTAAGAAGTACACCAAGAAGACCAACCCCTCGAGCGTGGACGTACGCCAATCCTTCTCCTGGCAAGAGAACGGTCGCTACACATCGCAGCCCGATTTCAGCATTAACTTACGCCTGCCCAACGTGGAGAAACGTTGGCAACTGCGGTTTTCCACTTACGATGAAGAGAGTGAAAGTCGTGACCGTCAGCAGCGCCGGGTGCGCACTCGTCCACGTCAACGCGACTACGGCGCAGGTCTTTTGTTTTTAGAGCGCCTCGGTTCCGTCAAAGCCGCCTTTATCCCCCGCGTGCAGCTCAAAGACCCTTTACAAGTGAACTATGTTTTGCGTTTTGAGAGCTCGGCAGAATGGAAACCGGTGCGGTTTATCCCGCGCATCGATCTGTTCGCTGACCCGTTGAAAGGCACCGGCGAGTTCGTGTCCTTCGAGGTACGTATCGAATTGAATGAACGTACCGAATTGGGCTTAGTCAATACGGAGGAGTATATGGCGAAGGACAATTACTTCACCACCCAACATGAGATCTCCATCGATCATCAGCTGAATGACTATCAAGCCATCGGTAGCGCGGCCGGCTGGCTCTCGCATAACAAGCCGGTTATGCACGCCGACACATTCACTTACTCATGGTCTTTTGCGCAGGTGATTTATCGCAATCGGCTCAGCGCTTCGGTCTCGCCGTTCCTACAGTTTCCCAAAAGCCTGCATTTCAAAGGCGTCAGTGGAATCTCTTTCGGGCTGCATCTGGCGCTTTAGTTATTTGCGCTTAACTTGAACATTCTTGAGCAAATCACCCAAGGTGCCAAAACTGTTTCCTGTGGGGCGACCGGCGGCCGAATGACTGCGCCAGCTATCGTCCTCATCATCACGCGGTAAAGAGAAAGCCAGTTTGCGGGCTTCATTGTCAATACGGTCGACACGCACCTTCACTTTGTCGCCCTTGCGCTTGTTCTCGTACTGCCCACCGTCAATGGCTTCGCGCCATGCCGAACGCGGCAGCAGACCGGTGATACCATTGCTGATGTTGACGAATAGACCAAAGGGCTCTTTGCGTTCCACCACACCTTCGACTTGCGTGCCGAGCGGATAGGTGTGCTCCAAAGTGGCCCAAGGATCCATCACACTGCCGCCTTGCTTAAGCGAAAAACTGACTTTCAGACGGTCACCGTCCTCCACAGCTCGCAACAGCTTGACCTGCACCACTTGATCCAAGTTCACCGCCTCTTGCGGGTGACCGATGCGGCTAAAGCTCAATTCGCTGATGGGAATCAAACCTTCGATGCCGTTTTCCAAACGCACAAAGGCGCCGTACTTCTCCAGACGAAAAACCGTGGCACTGTGAATGCTGCCTTCTTCGGCGCTGTTTAAAAACTCACCTTCGTTGGCAGCGCGCTCGATCTCCAGTAACTTACGGCGTGAAACCACGAGATCGCGTCCACGCTCCATGCGAGTGATGATAAATTCATATTTGCGACCAACATAGTCTTGAGCATTGGTGCAATGAAAGTCGATTTGCGAGATCGGGCAGAAGGCATTTTGCCCTTGCACCTTCACGCGAAAGCCGCCTTTGACGGCATCAAGGACCAAGCCTTCAATCGGAATCTCCATATCATAAGCATCTTCCAGGCTATCGACTTCCGCACTGACGCCGCGGGCATCTACGCCTTTAACCAAGATCTCACCCTCACGCGCGCGCACTACGATCACATCGACAAAATCGCCGACTTTAGGTGGCTCCCCGCTGCCTAAAGGCATCGTCGCGTCGGTCGGGGTGCCGGTGGAGACAAAGGCCTCTTGCCCACTGACCGCCAACACTTCGCCGCGAAAACGATCGCCGGCCGCCAGCCCACGGGCGTGCACCTGCGAGGCATTCAACATCGCTTCGAAATCAGACATGGGTTTAGCGGCACTGTCGTCACCGAACAGGTCGGGGGATTTTTTCTTAGCCAAGGGAGCCTCCGCAGTCGTGCTTGCTGCGCAAATTTAGCCCAACCGGCCCAGCTGTCAACCTTTGGTCAATGGCGTTCGTGAACTTGGCGGGAAATAAAATACATTTGCACAAGCGTGATCGCCATAGCGCCTATGACCACATAGCCGATGACGTCAAAATGCTCCAGCTTTCCACCGGCGGTCTCGGTCACGATCATGCCGGCCAAGGCCGAAGCCACTCCGCCGGAGACCTGTTGCAGCGAGGAGTTGATGGACATAAAAGCGCCGCGGCTTGAGGGAGCCGGAATCGCCGACACCAAGGCCTGTGAAGGCACCATGCGGGAGGAGATACCGACAAACATCAACGCACTCACCAAGATCACCCAGCCAATCGGTGTCACCCCGAGGTGAGTGTAAATGGCCACCATAACGGCACTCAAAACGCTGCCAAAAACGAAAATGGGAAACTTGCCATAGGTGTCACTAAGCTTTCCCACCAACGGCCCCGTGATGATTGCGCAAATGCCCGTTATCATATAAACCAACGGCAAGCGATCAATGGCAATTCCAAGGTTGTTTACAGTGAACGCACTGCTAAACGGCATCATCATAAAGCCGCCCGTTGCCAACAGGGCCGTGGTCGAAAAGGCTTGCACGTAGCGCCGTGTGGTCAGCGTGTTGTACAAATGTTGGAATGCTTTGCCTTGCCGCCCCTCAGCCAAATGGTTGTTGATCGGCTTTAAGCGAACGTAGATCGCCACACCCATGGCGACGCCAACGGCAACGATCATCAAGAAAGGCGCGTGCCACCCCCAACGATTGGCAAAGAAAAGTCCGAGAGGAATTCCTAAGATCTGGCTGCTGGCAAAAGCGGTTTGTACAACGCCCATCACACGGCCACGCTTTTCCAACGGAAACAGGTCTGTGATTATGGCAAATGAAACTGAACCAATCACGCCGCCGAAAATTCCGGTTACGATACGTGCAGCCAATAAAAGCTCATAAGAGGGAGCGAGAGCGCAGAACAAGGTTCCCAACAAAAAGCCGGTGTAGAAAAACAGCAAGAGGCTTTTGCGATCATAGCGATCAGCGAATCCCGCGGCCAGCAGGCCTGAGAGGCCCGCACTAAATGCGTAGGCCGAAACCACGGCGCCGAATTGGGCCGGCGTGATCTGCATCGCCGGCATAAGTATGGCGCCAAGGGGCGAGAGAATCATAAAGTCGAGGACCACCGTGAACTGCAGAAAAGCTAGTAAGGCGACGACCTGTTTTTGGTAACCAGTGAAGGTGGGTGTTTGATTTGTCACCACTCCATAAATACCATAGGGAATATCACCACTGCACGCTCATTGACGGTGAAACTCGGCACCTTCCTCGCGCATTTCTCTCTTCGGCAAAGCCTAGACTTAGGTCGATCTTTAGCTGGCCCCTCTTTAACGACTAGAGTCTACGTACGTGCGCGTACTGTCCTCAGCCAACACTTGCTCCAACTGCAAAACACCTTGTTTCGAAACGCTGATAAGGCCTTCGTTGTCGTGCCGCACTTTAAATTGCTCTTCCAACATGATCTCATCGTGACGCTTGAATCTTTCGATCAAGTCGGCGGCGCGCACCGGATCGATGCCCAAAGCGACCAGAAGGTCCCCTGTGAAATAGACACTTGAATCAAATACCTCACGCTTAATGTCTTTGACGCCGATCTCCATCAGATCGAAAGCGTGGCCGCGGTTACGGGCGCGGGCAAAAATACGCAGGTGGGGAAAGTACTCTTGCACACGGCGAGCGGTTTCAAGCGAAGCCTCAACATCATCGACGGCGAGAATGAAAAACTTGGCGCGTTCTGCCCCAGCCGCCCGCAGAATATCCTCCCGTGAGGCGTCGCCATAATATACTTTGTTGCCAAATTTACGCAGCAGCTCGATCTGTTCAGCATCGTGATCAATGGCTACAAAACCGATGCCCTGAGCGCGCAGAATACGGCCAAAGATCTGACCAAAACGCCCAAAGCCAGCGATAATCACCTGCGGAGCTTCATCTTGAATCACGTCCCATTCCGGCGCCGCCACTTTCCGCCAACGCTGCGAAGCCCAGCCGCCAAACACATTCAGAACAGGGCTTAAGGCCATCGAAATCGTGATCACCGCGGTCAATAGAACCACCGTCTGTTCAGGAGCAATGTTGGCATGCAAAGCAATACCGAAAATCACAAACGCGAACTCCCCGCCTTGCGAGATAGTGAGAGCGATCTGCTTCGCATTTTCATGGGACAGACGGAAGAGCCGCGCACTGAAGTAGATCAGCAAGCCTTTGATCGCCAGATAGCCAAGGGCTAAGCCAAACACTTCCGACGGGCGCGAGAAAATCAACGGCAGGCTTACACCTAGGCCAACACCGATAAAGAACAATCCCATCAACATGCTTTTAAAAGGCTCGATGTCAGCTTCAAGTTCATGGCGGAACTCCGAATCGGCCAAAAGCACACCCGCGATAAAAGCTCCCAGGGCCGCTGACAAACCGGCTTTTTGCATAAGAACTGCCACCCCCAGAACTAAGAACAGAGTGGCAGCAGTAAAGATCTCACGGGTGCGGGTGGATGCGATAAGGCGAAATGCCGGGCGAATCAACAGTCGGCTGGCGATCAGAAGAAAGGCAATCACTGCCGCAGCCATCGCCAAAGTACGTAAGGGTGACGGGCTCTCCTCTCCGCCGACTGCTCCTAAGCTGGGGATCAAAGCCAAGGCGGGAATCGCAACCAGATCCTGCATCAAAAGCACGGAGAAGCTGCCGCGACCGAATTCGGTATTCAGCTGATTGCGTTCGCTTAAAGTTTGTAGAGCAAAGGCGGTGGACGAAAGTGAGAGTGCAAAACCAATCACTGCGGCCAGCACGGCACTCAAGCCACAGGCCATGGCAATGCCGGTGAACACCGCACTGCTCAGTGCAATCTGCATCCCGCCCAAGCCAAAAAGATGCTTGCGCATGGACCATAACTTTTTGGGCTGGATCTCAAGGCCGATGATAAAAAGCAGAAAAACCACGCCAAGCTCAGAGAAATGAATCACGCTTTCGGACTCGGGAATCAGCTTGAGCGCAAACGGACCGACCACAATACCAGCCATCAGATATCCCAGTACGGATCCGAAGCGAAGTTTCTGAAAAAGGGGCACTAGAATCACAGCTGCGCCGATAAAAACGAGCGCCTGTTCAATAAAAGACGACATGCCGGGAGCATACTCTGGGGACAACCGAGATGTCTAAAGGTCTGACACGTGTATGTATAGAAATGCGACTGACGAAGTTATGGGCTCCGGGAACCTGTTTGTTAAGGATTTCAAATCACGCGGTATTCTCATTGTGAGACGCGCACTTAGCTTCGGTACGGCATGTGCTCTGTAAGTCCTTGAGGTCAGAAGTTCAAGGAGTATGGCAATGTCCTTAACAACATTGAATTGGAAAATTCTCATCACGGCTTTGGTAGCGTCGAGCGCAGTGGGATGCGCGAAGCTGACGACCAATGCATCTCAGCGTGCGAAGCTACTTTCCAACACTAGCGTTCTAAATCCGGATACGACAGATGGAGACCGTCCGTCTGAAGATGAGCCGACGGACCCTAAAGATCCGCCGCCACCCAATCCGCCGCCGCCACCCAATCCGCCGCCGCCCAATCCGCCGCCGCCGCCTAATCCGCCGCCGCCGCCCAATCCGCCGCCGCCGCCTACGGCTAAGGATTTGAGTATTCCATTGGGCACGGTGTGTTCGCGCAAAGGCACCGAGTATGCGGGAACCAATGTGAAGAAGGCATCTGAGCTGACTTATATGCTTCTAGACACGAAGGGCGACACAGTTTGCTCAGTCACGGCAGGTGTAAAAGCCGACGTGATGAACCATAAGCGTTTGACGTTGCAGGCCTGCCCCGCCTTGGTGCCTGGAACATATAATCTGAAATTGATCGACCCGCAAAAACCGAATTTCAACTTGCTTGCGGACAAAGCCACTGACTTCGTCAACAGCAATGACTTCGGCAAAGGAAGCAAACGGACTGTTATTAAGACCGCGACCGAATTTAAGCTGTCGCCGAACAGCCTCTATGGCAATCAATTGTTCGTGTTGTACAGCAACACGGCCGGTGAGTGTGATCAAACGGCTTCGCCACTGATCATCGATACGCACGCCGAGACGGACAATGCTCAACCGATCGCCCTGACCGCGCCCTTAGATGGCATTCTGTTCAACATCCTCGGATGGAACGCGAAACCGTTACCGCACACCAAGAAACAAATCTCTTGGCTACGCAACCCGGATCGCTACAAGTTCCTAGTGTTGACCGGCGCGGACGACAAAGTTCACGGCGTCGACCAGATGTTTGGAAACAACACTTTGGGCCCTGATCTTAAATTCGCCCGCGACGGATTTGCGGCTTTGGCCAAATATGATGGCACCGACTTCTTAGGTCGCCGCCGCCTGCAGCCTGCCGACGGCAAGATCGATGCGAACGACGATGTGTATTCGAAGCTGTCGTTGTGGTCCGACGTGAATCAAAACGGTATCGCCGAGCGCGGCGAGCTTCAAAGCCTGCGCGACGCTGGACTGATCGAGATCGATCTGAACTTCGATCCGAACTTCCGCGAAGTCGATGCCTACGGCAACAGCACCGAGCTAAAATCGGTGGTTAAGTTCAAAGATGGCCGCATGCGTTTGATCTTCGATCTTTGGTTCCGTCACTTATAATTCACCGCTTTCAAAAGCATGGGGCACGAGAGAAGTGCCCCATGTCTAAGTCCAACATTAGGACCTAGACGTGAAAAGACCCGTCTAATCGCTGTTCCGCAGTGGTCCTTCAATTGCAATTTTGCTGTTCCTCGTGGCGTGGATATTCCCCGCCGGAAGGAGCACATTATGCGCGCACTATTGAAAATGACAATCGCCTGTCTGGGTTTTTGTTCTCTTGCCGCCTGGGCCGCGGACGAATCCGCTGTGAGTCGTTCATTGCCTGAAGGCCGTGAACCTGCCAACGAAGCTGAAATGAAACCCTCCATCGGCATCATGGGTGGCTACGCCGAAACCGAAGCCAACCGTCGTTCAGGCACGAACTACGGCGTCGAGTATGGCTTTCAGCCCTACATTCCACTCGGTGTAGCGATTGAATTGAGTGGCTACGTCAGCCCGGCGGTGGACAATGAGGCTACGCTGACTCGCACCCGCCTGCTTGGCAAAGCCAACTACAACTTTGGCGGCGATATTCCCGTCGTCAAAAACTCCTATGTCGGCATCGGCTTAGGCCCGGTGTGGGACAATGTCCTCAATACCGACTCTTTGCAGCTCGGTATTGCTCCACAGATTGGTTTTGATATTCCGATCACTCGTACCAAATTCTCCTTAGGCGCCAATGCGAACTATCTCTTCGTGTCGGGCGCTAAGGCGGACGTGTTCGCCCTTAACGGTATGGCAAAATATTGGTTCTAGAATCCTCTCTCCAACCTTTGACTGGCGCGGCGGCCGCATGTCCGCCGCGCCAGCCGTGACGAACTTTTAGCGTCGCAATTTGATACGTTTCGCCTTCTATCCCATGTAAAGTGCATTTAAAGCGGCGAACTCTTGTACATTCATCCTCCTAAAGTCTGTGTCGAAAAGAGCTAAGGGTTAGCTAAATGGGGGATATTGATATGAAGGGTTTCCTTTTTGTCGTTGTATTTGTATTGGCCGTGCTAAGCCACCCACTTCTCGCCAACGAAGATTTGAACAACACCACCGCGGACATCGAAGAGATCACCGCCGACTCGGAAGCGGCCCTGCGTTTGGCCAAAGATGCCAAACTGCGGGCAACCAAAGAGCGTGAAGAGGTGCGCCGAGCGCTACGCGAAGCGGAACGCACACGAATCACCGTCAGAGTTCGCAAGGAAGAGGCCGTTTCAGAAATCAAGCGCCACGAGCGCGAGATTCAAACCCAAGTGGCCGAGCAAAATCGTTTGAAAAAGCAAATGCAGAAGCTTGAAAAAGAAATGGGTGTTGTGGAGTCGCGCATTCAAGAGAGCCAAACGCGCACAGATAAAACCAAGGGCGAAACCGAAGCACTACAAAAATTGAAGGCGGAAACACAGGCAAAACTGGAGGAAGCCAGCGCTCAAGGCAAGCTGATTGAACAGCAGCATGCCGAAGCCAAGGCCGAGTTTGAAAAAGCAAAAGCCGACGAGAAGCAGGCCCAGGACGCGTTGGAAACCACGCGCCTGGAGGAACTGAAAAAGAAAGCGCGGCTGGAAGCACAGATCGCCAGCTACAAAGAGCGCTATCAAACTGCTTTGCAGAAGAAGGCGGCGTTTGAAAAAGAACGCGCGCGCCAACAATCCGAAGCAGCGCGACTGGAAGCCCTCGCCCAAGCGGCAGAAGAAGCCGTGAAGCAAAGCGAAGCCGCTCTGCCGAATGTGGACTTACCGCCTGCAGCGCCGGTTGCATCCACAGTGCGCGAACCGATTGTTAAGCCCTTGCGCGTGGTCAACGCGAGCTCCGGCGATATGACGTTGAAGATCGACTGCAAAGTGCGTAGTGCTCCGAGCCGTGCAGCCGAAGTTCTCGGCGTGCAGCTGGGTGGTTCCTCCATCACGGGCGCTGTGCCCAGCCAAGGCTGGATCACCTTCCCCTATGCGGGCGGCCAAATGGGCTTTGTGGCCAAGACCTGTTTTTAACGGACTTTAATCTGCCGTTCAGCGGCGTTTAATTCCTTCCGGCTATCCTTCTTTGAAGAAAGAAGGAGCACTCTCTATGTTATTTCGATTTATTCCCTCCGCGGCTGCCGGCGCCGCTGTTGTAGCCGGCGCTTTAATTCTTACCGGAGCTCATGTCGAGTGGCCGGCGCTGAGCCACGCATCGCCCCCCTACACCGAAGCCAAACCAGCGCCGGCCCCGTTAAGTGGAACGCCCGTGGGCGATGCGATCAATCTAAGTCAGGCCTTCAGTAGTCTGACCGATAAGGTCTCACCCACCGTCGTCAACATTTACACCAAGTCCGGACCGAGCCGCCGCCAAAGCCAGAAGCAAGAGCTGCCGGAACGGTTTTTCGGTTTCGGGGGGCCGATGCCGTTCTCCATTCCCGACATGCGTGAGGCCCTTGGCTCCGGCTTCGTGATCAATGCAGAGGAAGGCTATATCGTAACCAACGCCCATGTCGTGCGCCAAGCCGGTCACGCCGCCGACGAGATCATGGTGAAATTCTTAGGCGAGGAAAACTCCAAAGGTCATGCGGCCAAACTGATTGGCGCGGATGAAGTCAGCGACGTCGCGCTTTTGAAGTTAAAAGAACCACGAGCCGGCATCAAAGCTGTTGCCCTGGGTGACAGCACCAAAGCCAAAGCCGGCGAATGGGTACTGGCCATCGGCAATCCCTATGGCCATACCAACACCGTAACTCAAGGTATTGTCAGCGCCGTCGGCCGCAGCTTGGAAGGTGCACGCGGCGAGTTCTTGCAAACATCTGCAGGAATCAATCCGGGCAACTCGGGTGGGCCGCTGATCAATATGAATGGCGAAGTGATTGGTATCAATTCGGCTATCGATGCGCGCGCGCAAAACATCGGTTTTGCGATTCCTATTAACACCGCCAAAGACGTCATTAACCAGCTGGTCACCAATGGCAAAGTCGAGAGAGCTTGGCTCGGTATCGGCATTGACGACATCAACGAAGAAGTGGCAGGCCTGATGCGCCTGGAAAACAAAGACGGCGTCTTGGTCAAGCAAGTGATGGACGATGCTCCGGCGCAAAAGGCCGGTATCCAACGCTACGATGTGATCCGTAAGATCGACGGCACCGAAATCAAAAATGTGCGCGATCTGTATCGCTCGATGGCCAAGTTGAACGCCGGCAAAGCGGCTGAGATCGAAGTCTTACGCGGCGGCGCGAGCAAGACACTCAAAGTGAAGCTAGGCGCCCAACCTGAATCAGCAAACTCTTAAGGTGCCCGGACAGGGCCGCATCGAATAACCAACCATCTGCCCTGTTCATCGGCACCCTGATCGGCGGGTTTCAAACCCCGCCGATCTTTTATTTGGTAAACCGAAAACTCCCATACATCCTGCCCCTGGCCGTAGCGCAAACTGCCCACCACTTTGGTGGCGGCGCCCTCCGCTTCACGCGGGGCCTCCAAGTGCACGGCACCCGAAATGTCGTTCAACAACGCCTTCCACTGGGCTGAGTGTGTTTTCAAAAACTCCGGCATATCGACTTGAAACTCATAGCGAGGCGCATTCGCCGGTGGTTCCTTAAGGCGATCTTGAAACAAGCGGCCCAATGTCAGGGTTTCGTTTTTCAAGTCCCATTTGAGCTCATTTTCACCCTTGGGTGCCGAGTTGGCCACCGGCAGTCGCAGAGATGTAGGCTTGTCTGCTGAAAGTTCAAATAGACGCAATACCTCAACAGCGGCAGATTTTGGCAACCGGCATGTGGTTTCCACCTGCACGGGCGCTGCGGCGAAGGCCCATGAACTCCAGATTAAAATCGCGATCTTCATAATCTTCATGTTAGCTTTACTGCCATATGGATATCAATCTGCTTGCTACGTTTGCTCTCTTGGTCGGCCTTGAGATCGTACTCGGTATCGACAATATCTTGCTGATCTCAATCCTGACCGACCGTCTGCCGGCCCACCAGCGCCATCGCGCTCGCCTGCTAGGACTTAGTCTAGCCTTTCTTGCCCGCTGCGTACTTTTGTTGGGTGCTTCTTACATCCTGCAGCTTAGCCAGCCCGCCTTCTTCAATCTATCATGGAAAGATTTGATCTTGATCGCCGGTGGCGGTTTCTTGCTGTTCAAAGCGGTCAAAGAGATCCATCACGCCGTCGAAGGCTTCGACGCGGATGAAGCCAAAATGAAGACCTACTCGACCTTGTCCAGCGTGATCGTTCAGATGGTGCTTTTGGATTTGGTATTCTCAATCGATTCTGTAATCACCGCAGTCGGCCTGACCGACAATCTAACTGTGATCTACAGCGCGGTTGTGGCGTCTTTCTTGGCCGTATTGGCCTTCGCCAGCAAGATTGCAGCCTTCGTGAACGGCAATCCCAGCCTTAAAGTTTTGGCTTTGTCGTTTTTAGTGACGATCGGTGTGACGTTATGCGTGGAGGGCTTTGGCGGCCACGTGCCCAAGAGTTACATCTATCTACCGATGGGCTTTGCCCTAGGCGTTGAGGCGCTACAAATGCGCCTTAGCCACAACATGAACAAAAAAAAGAAGACCTAAGATTAGGCAAATGTTCTCGCGCCGCTGGTTTCTGTCTGCCACCGCTGTAACCGCACTTGGATCCGCTATTTATGGAGGATGGCGGTGGCTCAGGCATTTGCCCGGCCGCATGCAAGGCCCTTCCGCCGACATCGGCCATATCCTGCGCGGCGATCATTCCCAAGTCCCGCCGCCCTCCTCTGAAGAGAAGATTCCGATCGCCATCATAGGTGGAGGAGTTTCTGGATTAAGTGCGGCTTGGCACCTGCACGATTTCAAATTCAAAGACTTTAAACTGTTTGAGCTCGATCATGAGGTCGGCGGCACCTCCGCTTTCGGTGAAAATTCGGTCAGTCGTTTTCCTTGGGGCGCGCACTACCTACCCATCCCGGCTCAAGAGAGTGTCGAACTGCGCCGCTTGCTCGAAGAGCTCGGCGTGATCACCGGCTACGAAAATGGTCTTCCCATATATAAAGAAGAGTACCTGTGTGCCGAACCGCAAGACCGCCTGCTCTTCAACGGCAAGTGGCGACGAGGTTCGGTGCCGGAAGCAGGTTGGTCCGATCAAGACCGCGACCAAACCTATGCCTTTATCCGCGAGATGCTGCGTTTGCGTTTGGTGATGGGCAGCGACGGAAAACCTATGTTCGGCATTCCACTCGAGAAAAGTTCAGAGGACATGATCGCGCGACGATTGGATACGATCTCGATGAAAGAGTATCTGTTGGAAAACAGCTGGACCTCTTCGCGCTTGCACTGGTGGATCAACTTCTGCTGTCGCGACGATTTTGGAACGGCTTATGATCAAACTTCCGCTTGGGCGGGAATTCACTACTTCGCCGCGCGCGGAGGCGAGGCCTCGAAGAAAAGAGGTGAGGCGTTTTTGACGTGGCCCGAAGGCAATGGTTGGTTGGTCAAACGCATGCGCGAAAAATCGGCGGATCAGATTCACACGCGCGCATTAGTGACCAACGTGAAGCCGACCGAAAGCGGCGCGGATGTGGAGGTGTTTTATCCCGATGAGAAAAAGACCATCCGCTATAAGGCTGGTGCAGTGGTATTTGCCGGTCCTCGCTTTGTCGCAGCCAAAGTTATCGAACCTTGGCGTAAAGATCCTCCGGCGCATATTCAAGCCTTCCAGTATACTCCGTGGATGGTGGCCAATATCACCCTGCATGGCGTACCAAAGTCATCCGGCTTCGACGATGCGCCTTTGTGTTGGGACAACAATAGTTTCGAAAGCGACAGCATGGGCTATGTCGTCGCCACTCATCAAATGCGTTTAAAAGGCGAGCACGATACGGTACTGACTTTGTATTGGGCTCTCGACAAAGAGTCGCCGCAAGAAACCCGCAAAAAAGCCCGCCAGCGCTCCCACGCCGAGTGGTCCGCCATCGTAGTCGAGGACTTAGAGAAAATGCATCCCGGTATACGCTCACAAATCCGCAGCGTCGATGTGTGTGTCTGGGGTCACGGTATGATCCGTTGCCCTCCGGGATTTATGTGGGGTGAGCACCGATTGGAAGCTTTGAAGCCTTTGGGCAATATTTTCTTTAGTCATTCGGATTTAAGCGGCATGTGCCTATTCGAAGAGGCGCACTTTCATGGCTACACCTCGGCAGCCAAAGCTCTGGAAGCGATCAAGCGAGGCTAGTCTTCCGAACGCACGTTAACAGAGGACTCCGCAAACACCCACAACAAAACCACGCTGGCCGAGGTATTCAGTCGGGTCTTGAATAGAGGACTCTTCTCATTGGCCGACCCATCAAGCGATTGCACCGAACCCATAGTGAAAACTCTTAAACCTGAATTGCCGAAGGGATACATAAATCCTATCGTCAGGTCAGTCTCGACATAACCACTTCTTGCGTCGTAGCGCGGGCGTTCAGGCGTCGCGTAGTCTGGATGGACTCCATAAAAATAATTGGCGAAACGCTTATCGGAGAACTCCACGGTGACACTGGCGAAGACATCAAACTCAGAGCCAAAGATATGCGGATGGTCGTATAGAAGCTCAGGCATGAACAGATAGCCGCGATCGGTGAAACGGCGAAGGTTTGTGGAGATCGCCATGCGCAGTGGTATGCCCAAGCGAACAAAGCGGCCCCCTTGTTCTTCGCCCCACAGATCGATCATCAAGCGCGGACCGGCTTCACCTAGCCACTCCAGATCGGGCATACCTTCACGCACGCCGTTGGCGTGAGCCGAACTGGGCAATCCTCCGCCGGCGCTGACATTGAACTCGTAGCTAGCTGAACGAAACAAACGCGCGCGAGTAGCGCCGCGCCGATCAGAGTGTAAAATCTCACCGCGATAAACGCCCCAAGGAAACGGCAGCAACCAAAGATTGTTGTGATCCGAACTCGGGTAGTCGGGGGCCGCGATCACAGCTCCGCCCATCCCGAGCTCCCACAAAGGACTTTCACCCTGAACATCGGATAATTGCGCATAGGTGTTCGTCGCCAGCAGTAGCGGCAGAAGAAGCGCGCCCCATTTGAAGTGCATCAATAAATGCTAGTGCACACGTCGACGTTAGGCCAAAGATTTTCACTTCGGCAGGACTGGCCTTGTCGCTCTTCACTCGAACCGCAAAATAAAGTCATGCTTCAACTCACCCTGGCTTTACTCATCCTCTGCTGCTCTTTTGCGCAGGCTATTCCCGAACAGAACTTCGATGCCACCTATCGGACTTCAGTCCTGCCCTTTTACAACAGTGGGCGCCAGGCAGAGATGATCGGCGCCGGCAAAGTGCGTCTGCGCTACATCGCCTTTGACCGTCCGCAAGCGCGCGCCGTGGTGCTGATCGTGCCTGGATACAATGAGAGCTTTCGCAAATATGCCGAGCTCGCATACGATCTGTTTCAAAGCGGCTATGCCGTCTATGCACTCGATCATCGCGGGCAAGGCGCTTCACAACGCTTTCTTAGCGACTCGCACAAAGGTTACGTCGATTTGTTCTCGCGCTACGTGCAAGATTTAAAGACCTTCGCAGACACGGTGGTTCCCCGGAACCGACCGCGCTATCTGCTAGCGCATTCGATGGGTGGTGCGATCGCGACCTACTATCTCGAGTCCTACCCGCACGACTTCCGCGCCGCCGCTCTTTCCGCACCGATGTTGGAGATCAATCTAGGTCGCGATGAGAATCTGGCCTCCATGCAGCTGTTGGCGCTGATGCTGATCGGCCGCGCTCGCAGCTATGCCCCGGGCACCGGTGACTACGATCCGTCGCAGATCCCCTTTGAAGCCAATACGGTCACACATAGCCGAGCTCGCTATCTAAACAACCGGGCGATCTTGACCTCCCACCCTGAGCTGTTCTTGGCCGGTCAAACCGTACGCTGGGTCTTTCAATCTATTCATGGGAGCTATCTTGCGCGCACGAACGCTGCGCGTATCCGCACGCCTGTGCTTCTGTTACAAGCGGGGCAAGACGAGCTGGTGCTGCCACACGGACAAGAGCACTTCTGCCGTCAAGCCAAAGGCTGTCGCTTGCACCATTTATCTCAAGCGCGCCACGAAATCCTGCAGGAGACGGATGCTCTCCGTACTCCTGCTCTCA
Source organism: Bdellovibrionales bacterium (assembly GCA_019637855.1). Lineage (GTDB taxonomy): Bacteria > Bdellovibrionota > Bdellovibrionia > Bdellovibrionales > UBA1609 > JALHOQ01. The sequence continues at coordinate 14,196 of JAHBUX010000017.1, read as the reverse complement.
ATCAGATTCTGAGTTTCTTTCGCGCAAACTAGTGCAGATCCAAATCGGCGGGCTGTAAATCTTCGGGCCCCGCCTCGCGCACATTGAGCGCTTCGATCTCAAATACCAGATCTTCGCCAGCCAAGGGATGGTTGGCATCTAAAGTGACCTCATCACTATTCACGCTGGTCACGCGAAACAGTGTGGGCTGGCCTTCATAATCGGCTCGTACATTGTCGCCGACCACAAGGCGTCCTACTTCGACGGCCTCGCGTGGGCAGGTGATGACCTTGGCAGGATCGTAAAAACCATAGGCGCGATCGGCGGAAACGCTAATGCTGCGTTTTTCGCCACCCTTTAGGTTTTGCAGGCCTTCAACCAAACCTGACAGTAGAGGGGCCTGCCCCGGCAAAGGCATTGTAACCACGTCACGATTCACCGTCTTGCTTATCAAACGGCCGAGTTTAGTTTTGAGAACGCAGTGGAAAGAGATGACTTGTGCTTTCATGACTAATTCCTTTCCTCATACATGCGGTTAAACCAAATGTGGAAAATGACGGAACTAGAACACGGAACAGTACTTTAATAGGATAAGCGGACTTGAACTAAAATGACAGGTTTTTTCGCGTCTCTAATTGAGACGCGAAATGGCCTTCCACATGCCCCGATCCTCGGGCGTCAGCAAGCATAAGGCTTGGCCAGCTTTCCCATTTCGAGCCGTTCGGCCAATACGATGGATATAGTCCTCAGGCACCTGTGGGAGGTCGTAATTGATCACGTGAGCAATCCCATCAATATCTAGACCGCGGGCCGCAATATCGGTGGCCACGAGAATGCGGAACTCACCGCTACGAAATCCCTCGATAGCGTTGCGGCGCTGGGCCTGGGTGCGATTTCCGTGAATGCGAGTGACATTGTAGCCATAGCTTTCCAAATAGCGGCTTAGGCGATCAGTGCGATGTTTAGTGCGGGTGAAGATTAAAACCGGTCCCTGGCGCGCGTTCAATTCGTCGAGAAGAATATCGTTCTTCCCCTTCTGTGTGGTCTCAATTATCGCTTGCTCGATCTTCTGCACGGGCCGCGATGGTTCCCCCACGGCCACTTCCGCCGGTTTGTTTAAAAATTGAGCGGCCAGATTTTTAATGGCATTCGGGAACGTGGCCGAGAACATCATCGTCTGACGCACTTTCGGTAAATTGCGCAAGATCACCTTGAGTTGCGGTAGAAACCCCATATCGAGCATACGGTCCGCTTCATCCAGGACGAGAATGCCGGCATTTTGCAAGAGTTTGGGTTGGCTGCGCAGGTGATCCACCAAGCGGCCGGGCGTCGCGATCAAGATGCGCGGGCGCTGGCGTAGCTCACGCGTTTGATTGTGCATCGAAGCGCCGCCGATCAGCAGCGCCGAATGCAAATTGATGTTCTTACCGGAAAGCTGTTTTACAAATGCATGAATCTGCATGGCCAATTCACGCGTCGGCGCCAATACAAGAGCTGTTTGCTGTGGGTGTGACATCAAGCGAATCAGCATGGGCAGTGCAAACGCGGCTGTTTTGCCAGTGCCTGTTTGCGCCATTCCCATCATATCGCGACCGCTTAACGCGACTGGAATCGCTTGTGCTTGAATCGGCGTCGGTTTCACAAAACCAAGTTTATGGAGCTCTTTTGAGATCGAAGGCGGAAAGCCATAAGAATCGAAATTGGACATCGCACGGGTCTAACAGATGGGCTCAATGAACGCCATGGGTTTACGCGAAAGAGTCAAGAGCGAGGGGCGTTTTGTAAAAAGCACGCGTGAGTGAGCGCAGGGCCATTTTGCAAATCCTACCAGAGTGTGTTACGAAACCGGGCTATGAGTGATGATCGTTGGAAAATTCGCAACTCCGCCCCGTTGGGCTCTCCCCAAAATCCTGAAATCATCGAGCCCGGCGGATTTCAACCCCGTAATGAACGCGAAGCCTTTGAGCCTGGTGCTCGCCCTCAAGGTCCCCGCGCTCCGGGGCGCGTGCGCCGCTCGCTACAGATTTTAATGTGGATGCTTTATGTTTCCGCACCGGCGTTCTTTATCGACTCAATCTGGTTTTGGTTGTTCGATATGGGAACTGGCGATGGCGGGATCTTTGCCTGGATTCTCTTGTTTCTAGTCACTCTACCGGCGCTGCTGCTCACGCTGTTTGCAATGGTGGCCAATTCATTTCTGCTATTGGTGTTTTTCGCCAGCCTCTTAGGCAAGCCCATTTCGGAGCATCCAATGGGATTCGTACGCTTTATCAAAATCGGTCGTTAAAACAAAAAACCCGGTTTTCACCGGGTTTTTACTATTCCTCATCAAAACGAGCGGCGTCGTAAAAGACCTGCACGCGGCTGCCATTGGGCTGTGAGCTCCAATCGATCTTGCGACCTAAGCGAACCGCGTTGATAGTGGGGTCAAAAGACCAACCGCTTTCTGCATCCATGGGTAGTTCCGCCGCTCCATAAACCACGCGAATCGATTGTAAGATCGGTGCCCGTGAGAGGTACACGATCGAACCGACCTGATTCACGATATCGGTAGCGAACTCGGCCAAACGAGTACCAAAATCCCCCGCGCACAAATTAAGAATATTCTTGTGACCCGGATCGGTCAGCTGCAAGAAGTCTTCGATGCGTTTGGGCTCAGGTGCTGCACCACCGTCGTTCGATGGATCGCGAGTGCAGCCGTAAAACCCGCTGGGGATGATGGCACCGTAGCCTAGGACTTTGCGCTTGTCGCCCCCTTTGAGATTGACCAAGAAATCATAGAGACCTTTGGCGCTCATACGCTCGCTCTGATCTTCGGCATCGGTGATAAAGATGACGATCAACGAAGCCGACGGTCTGAGAAATCCGCGATTGTAGGTGTCCACAAGGGGCGACGAAAGAGCGAGAAAAATCGGATCGAAAAGGCGCTCATAGCCTGAACCATTCGTACCAATCTGAATATTGCGGCCCAGAACGTAGTTCGCGTCGGGTGTCTGTTTGGTCACCACCTTGACGTCGCCGTAAAGATGTCCACAGCAAGGTTCGCGAAAACGTTCGGTGTCCGTGGATACCACGCCAATATTGTAGTCCAATACCGAGTTCTTCAGAAATACCGAAGTAAAAAGACCGATGTTTCGCGCCAAGTTCGCTTGATGCGTGTCCATGCTCTGCGAGTTATCGACCACAAACAAAATATCGGCTTGCGGATCAAAGATCTCCGCATTGGCGTCGACCACTTTGTTCGGCGGAACATAGGGCGACAAGTACTGCTTCGAAGCAGTGGGCGAACAAGCAGTCACCGCCAATAGAACGGCGATCAGAGAAAAACGTCTCATGTGGACTTCCCTTTTTGAGCGCCACGACACGCCTTCTTGACGTCCACGCGGTAATTGCCGATCTCATCAAACCACAACTCGCCGTCGGCTTTGAACTTAACAGTGTCCTTGGCCTTCGATCCTGTTTCACCCGCACCACCGGCCGCAATGCGATTGGTGACACCCATCTGCTGAATGACTTCGGCTTCAACGATATGGAGTTTGCGCAAAATCTCCTTAATCTGATCGGCCTCTTGCAAGGCCAGCTCCTTCACTCGCGCTTGGGCGTCAGCGCCCGCCCGACGAGCCCGAGCCATTGTGTTCTGGCGTAGCTTGTCGAAATAGCCCTGCAGGCCGGTATTGCTAAAGGTTTTGGTATAGGTCGCATCAGCCGCCTTGGCCTCCGCTTCCAAATGTTTCGCCGATTGCGCCATTCGATACAGACGCTCATCGCGGCTGATCAGACGCGGAAGATCTTGCGCATCTTTGCCCAAAGCCTTGGTTGTTACGCGACCATTTTTCAAAGTCTCCAGCAAGCGCTTAACGATCGGCGAATCAGTTGAAGCGGCGATCGTCTTCAAACGTTCGGAACGGCCTTTGAACTCTTTGGGAAATTGCCCCAAAGTTGTCAACACACCGGCGTAATCACAAATCTTCAATTGACCCAACGAATGCACGAAAAAGCTTTCCGCGGAAACTTGTCCCGCTAAAGCCGGCACCATCAACGACTGACTGATCGCGATTCCGTTTTGCGGTTCACCTTTGCGCTGATAAGCCCAGGCGATCTCCTCTTGAGCGTCGGGCCAGTACTCTGAGGTGCGCGCGATTTTCTCGTAATATTTGATCGCGGCGGCAAAAAAGCCGCGGTTATATAGTAACCGGGCCGCGGTCATATTCATTAGGTCCATGCTGACCGGTGCGGGCGAAGCTTTAATCACCTGAGTCAGCGTCCTGGCTGCATCTTCCACTTTGCCGGCCATCGAATAAGCGATCACTAGCTGCCAACCCACACGGCCACGTTCCGCACTGGACGACGGGAGGCGGGCAAACAGTTTTTGCAGCTCAGCCACATCGGTGTGGGTGTAAAGGTCGCGAGTCAGGACGCGAAACTCCACTTCCGAGGGGAACACCTCCGAAAATGTCGGGCTCCAATTGATCTGCGCCAATGTCCAGGCGAAGTGATTTTCCGGAGCCGCCTCACGCCACAGCCGACGAATCTCAGGATGGATTTTGTTCGGCTGATCGATGTTGAACAAGAGCTCAAGCCCCGTCACCGGCATTCCGTTTTTAAAGTGCGCCAACGCGAAGAGGGCCTTGCCATTCGGAGTTTTTTCAAACGTCGATTTATCGAAAGCCACCGGATACTGAATCAGGGCTTTGCCCCAATCGCCCGCCTCCATATGGCGAATAAACAGACTCTGATCTGGCGTGGGGTCCGTGAGCAACGTCTGCAAGATATAGAACAAAGCGCTGTTCGGCGACTGCGCCTTCGTCGCTCCATCGCCAGGCTTGGCGTCGTCGAGCAGCGACTCTAAGCTTTCTTGCGCCACAGCCATGTGGCTGAGCAGTACGAGTGCGGCAAGGACCAATCTCATAGCAACCATCCCATTTGCAGCGACGCCACAGTGAGATCCAAGCGACGCGCGCCAGTGAAGTATTTGGCTTCATACGTCTGATAACGGGCTTCCATGCGCGTGGTGAAGTGCTGAGTTAACCACAGCCCCATACCGATTCCACCAGTGTAGGTCGAGGCGGGACCGGAGCGCAGAGTGGTTTGACCGGCACCACCCACCACATAAAAGTCGAAGTGAATCACGCGACGATCCAAAACACTGAATTTCCCGTACAACGGGTACCAGTTCAGTAAACCCATCCACTCGGTCTTTTGATAATCCACATCGGGATAACCAATCGAAGGGGTTTCAGGGTCCGCTTGAAAATCGTGGTTGGCCTGATCCAAGAGAGCCTGGCCTTCAGGTGTTAGCGTGTTGAAGGAGTAACCGAACTTGGCGCCAACAGCAAAACGTGGGTTGAAATGATAGTATGCATTCAAACCCACGCTACGCGCGCGCGAGTACGTATCGCCTCCCATCACGCCGGAAATCTCCGGTGCGAACTCAACCCGATTACGACGATCCACAGTGCGGTTCTGCACCACACTCACCGTCTGGTCCGGATTCATGGCTTTGGCGCGCTCAAGCAACACCCGATTTCCACCAAGCGAGTCAAACTCCGGCTCAGCCGGAGTGTTGGCCGTTTGCGCGAAGGCGGCGCTGGCGAACAGAGCGAAAACTAAATTCAACCACTGCATGGTTTATTCCTTTTCCTGTACGGGAATAAAGTTAGACGGAGCCACACGGTAACTCAGGTACACATTGTAAGACGGCATCGTGGTGTCGCGCGTATCGGAGTTACGGCTTTGCACCACAGCGCGGATATAAGCTTGTGCTCCCGACTGATCCGGGGTCGGCTCCCATTCCATCGTGCAGTTCAGGACGGCAGCCGAGTTGGTCGACGGCAAACAGCTGATATTGGCGCCGGCCGGAACATCCTGCCAGCTGCGCAACGAAAGCGTGCCCTCTTGTTTGGGATCAAAGATCACAAACTGAACCAATCTCTTCTCACCGGCCTTGAAAATCTGTGTGCCTTCCCAAGTGGTATCAGGTTCACTCAATGAGGTGAACACCGTGAGAGTCATGGTCTGCTGAGCACTGCGCTTGCCATAACGTGAGATCGCCTGAATGCCAGTCGTAAAGTCCGCACCCGCCGGAGTGAGCTCAGCGCCGCTCAGATCAATACGGTAAGTGAATTCGTACTCGTTCGGCCCGGCCTTGGTAGCGCTATAAAAACCAATCCACCCCATCAAACTCTTATTGCTGCCCACACGAGTGAACAAAACTTCGGGCCAGGTGTTTTTATCACTATCATTCGCATCCAGATCTTTTACGCGAATGCGCAAGTACATATCATAACCCTCGCGCAGGGTATTGCTGTCTTTGCGAACCATGGTGATCTGCGGTTCAGTGTAGTCGCGCGTGATACCGATCGTGACGGTTGTGTCACGGAATAGGACAGGCTTATCCGCCTTAACACCAGTTGCACGCACACGTAAAACACGCTCGATACGATTGGCTCCGCCCACGCTGGCTACAAAACCGCGCGCCGGTTTCCATTTGAATTTACCGGTTGCCGGCGCATAGGTCGCCCCCGGGAACTCGATCATGTTTTCAATCTGCAAGCTAACCGCATAGCCGTCGATCAAAGCTCGCGCGGTGAGGTCGAATTCGAGCATTTCGTCTTCTTCCACTCCCATGTATTGAGGCTGATTGAAAACGATCGACTCCGAAGACAATGGTTTGTCATAGATCGGTTTCGTCGGGGCCGGGCGCCCGTCGCGGAAACGCGCATCCTGGCCCGCTAAGGGATCCTGATGAAGTCCGCATCCCAAACCGGCCAACACAAGACCGGTGGCTGCAATTTTAGCAATGAGAGTTTTCATTAGCCCTGACCTGCCCTTCTGAGAACGAATGGATAAGAAACTTTCACATCAACACCGCCTTGCGGGAGCGGAAACTTCCAGCTCTTCAAGCGCATCATGATGCAATCTTCGATAATTTTCGAATTCAAAGAACTGTTGGCCACACTGGCCACCTTCACCATGCCGTTGCCGCCGATCGTGAAATCAATGGCCACACGACCGTTCACGTTAGGATCACTTTGTAGTCCTTGCTCATAACAAAAGCGCACCTGACCCGAGTTCTTGTTAACAACAGCCGCAATGGCATCGCGATCAAGTCCGGACTCAACGCTGGCTTCGCTCGACAAACCTACGGCGGCAGCTCCTGTGGAACCCACCAACGTCATCTTGCCGTAACCGGCTTGACCGCCTCCTTTGCCCTTCGTGCCATAGCCGCCGGCCCCCTCGACCCGCCCGCCGGCACCCAACGGCGCCGAAGTGAGACCCTTGGCATAAAGAGAGGTCTGCGTTCCGCCGCTACCCGCATTGCCGCCCAAACCGGGACCAGCCGTAGTGGTCGCCGCTCCTAAATTCAAACCACCGCGCTGATTGCTTTTCTGCAAGCTACCCAAAGCGGCCAAAGCACCCATACGCTTCAAACGGTCTACACTTTTCGGTTGGGCCTTGGTTGGCTCGGGCTGGTTTTGGTTGATCGTGGTCTCGGCCACCTTTTGGCGAGCCGGAATTTTTTTAACGATCTTGATTACCTCTTCTTTAAGCTCAGCCTCTTTACTCTCCATCTGCGGAGCGCGAGTGAACATAAAGCCGAAGAGAACAAGGGTTGCAAACAACACCACGCCTACAATGCTGTGCCAGATGCGTGAGCTCTCGCCGCTCGACTTGGCATCAGTGGCAATGTTCTCGATCTTCGGAACCGCTTTCAGACGTCCCAGATCACCGACTTGAAAAGGCGTTTCTTCGATGAAGTCTTTGGAGAGATCACCCAAGAACTGGAATGGGATTTTTTTAACGTCGAGCTCCGTGGTGTCGCTCACCAGCTCCAGACGGCGCGTGTCGCCGCGACGAATGACCTTTACCGGACTTCCGTCCCAGGCATAGGCGCGCACGACCTGCCCATTGTCATCTTCTAAAACGAGCTGACGTTCCATTAGTTAAGCCCCGCCGATTGTTCTAAACGATCTTTAAACTCCGTACGCACGCCGATCAAAGCGTCGAGCACCTTGTCTTCTTCCACAGTGGTCACGGCCTCGTCGGAGAAGTGATACTTACCCTGCACTAGCATATCGTCGAAGCTATGCTCCGTCGTTGTGTTGCCGGCCGCCGAAGCAGCGGCCTTATCTTTTGCCGGCGCGGCACTGACACTCACCCCCGACATCAACATCAAAAGAGCCAACGTGATCCGCATCATAAAGTCCCCTTCGTGTTCAGCTTATCTAGACGCGTGCCCAGATATTCCGACATGGCTTTGTTTTCAGCTTGGCGCTCCAGCTTGAGCAAACGTTCCAGCGCTACCTTGTCATTCGGATTATTGAAGACCAGCTGGCGCGCGCTCTGCAACTCTTGCACGGATGGTCTCTCAGCGACGACCGTGCTTTCACTAAACACTTCGAACTTGGTCTTTTGATCCTCGGGCGCAATGGCCTTCAAGGTGGCTACTTCCACCCCGATCAGCTTGCGAATCGGCTTCTGCTGCCAAGATTGCTCAAGCGCCTTCGCCCAGTCCGCTTGCCAGAACTGCGCAACCTTAGTCTTCGCTTCCGCCGCCTTCGTTTGAAAGGGCGAGGCTTGGGCCGTCAACAAGCTCAGATATTCGTTCTCTTCTTCCGGAGAAAGTCCCTGCGGCATCGGCGCCGACATAAGTTCGCCGTAAAAACGTTCACTCTCTTTGGCCACCAAATCGATGCTGACCAATTGGGCAGTCCAGTCCCCGCTCTCAATGGCTTTCTTAGCCACGCCCTCGGCCTTTTGCAAAAGAGCCGCGCGACGCTTAATCGACGCCACCATTTTGGCGTTCGTTTTGGTATCGAGTTTGTCAGACTCAAGCGGCGCTTTGACCTTGGCAAAATCGCGCAAGAACACTTGGCGCGCAAGCAGCCGCCCCGAAGCGGTGGTCTTCAGTTTTTCATCCTGAATGACTTTCTTAAGCACTTTGTCGCTGCCAGTTTTGGCATAGATCTCAGTGTAGAGATCCGCCAGCAATTCCGGTGCGCCATTTAAGGCTGAACGCACCTTTTCGATCTCCACTTCCGGAGTCTTTGATTTGCGCACCAATTCCGCCGCCACCAGCTGACGACGTTCATCGTCTTTGGTTTGGCTTAAGTATTTCATGTAGAACGGCGAACTCGGCTTTCCAGCCAGTTCGGCAAACACCGCAAGCTTAAAGTTTTTCTCTTCGTCGCCAAGGCTTTTCTCCAACTTCTCCGTGGCAATAAAGGCCGTCGAGAAGTCCAAGCGCAGTTCGGCATAATAGGCTTTGCGCGACCAAGCGAGCTCCCGATCTTCGGCGGTAATTCCAGGCAAAGCCAGCAAAGCATCGGCGGCCGAAGACGCCTCACCCACCTTGTTCAGCTTCTCCGCCAGGATCAGCTTGTTTTTATAGTACTTGATCTTGTCCGCAGCCGTCGCCTTGGCGGGGTCGAAATCCGCCAGGGCCGCAAAAGCCGCTTCCGGATTCTGGTCCGCCAGCGTCGCCACTTTAGTCAGTGTCGCCTTCTGAATGACCTCCGAATAGTCGCCACGGTTTTGCGGAAATGCAGTTTCATACTCGCGCGCCCACGCCACAAGTTTGTTTTCATCCTTCATGAGCACCAAAGCATCCAATGAAAGATCCGCCGCTTGCTTTTTCAGGGCCAAATTTCCGCCCGGGGTCAACGCGACCGCGCGCAGCTGTTCGCTTGCGACCGGATAGTCGGCTTTCTCATAGAGTGCGCGAGCTTTCTGGTATTGCACTTCCATGAGCTTGGTCTTCTTAGGACTGTTCTGAATGTAAGAGTCATAGGCCTGCAGCGAAAGCACGTCGTCATGAGCGCTCTCAGCCAACTCCAATTGAGTCAGCAAAATGGACTCGAGCTTCTCCGCATCTTTAGCCGCCAAAATGCGAGCCGCGGAATAGTGGGCCCAAGCCGCACCGTAGTTCTTTAACTCACGTGCCGTCTGCGCGGCATAGAGCTGCATATCCAAGTCCTGACTGAACATAGCGAGGAAAAGTTCGTAAGCCTGCAACAGCTCCGCAGATGGGCTCTTCTTCTCGGTCTGATTCCAAGCCACACAAAAATTCTTAGCGCGACGACGCAACTCTTGTTCGCTGGCAGTGTCTTTAAATCCCAGCTCTTTCCAAACCTGCATGGCGTTTTCGTAAACCTTCAAAGCCTCCGCCTTGTTGCCACGATCCAACTGCAGTTGGGCCATTGATAGCTGCGCAGCAATCCGATCCTGCGGATTGGCAAGTTTTCCGATCACGAAATTCAGGGTCAAAATCGCTTCGTCTTTGCGACCCAAGCGCTCAGCCTCCGATGCCAATGCCTGAACGTTGGCGATGCGAGTGGACTCTGGGCTTAGCTTGAAAAGGACTTCGATGCTCTCTTGTGTGATCTTGTCCTTCGCCATAAAGGTGGCGTAGTCACGCGAAACTTCCTCTTGAAACTGCACATCGACTTGATTGTTACCGGCACCGTTACGCACCAAAAGCTCAGGCGTTTGCAAGATGGTCTTCAGCTCACTCAAAGCGCGATCCAGCTGACCCAAATTAAAATAGCTCCAAGCCCGGCGATAGGCCGCAAGCCCTCGCGAGCTGGCCTTAGGCAGCTTCAACACTTCGTCATAGCGTGCAATGGCGGTCTTATAATCTCGGCGCTTAAATGCGATTTCAGCAATCGACAACTGGGCCTCGGCCCGCACGGCAGGATCCGTATCGCCCGCCAGAACCTTATCATAGAACTTCACCGCCAAATCCTGACGGCCATTCATCTGATAGAGGTGCCCCACTTGGATCATGATCTTGGTGCGAGCGGCCTCCGGTGCGCGGTCCAAAACTTCATTATATAGTCGTAAAGCCTTTTCGCGATCGGCACCCGGATCAGGGCAGTTCGTGCAATCGGTCATCGCGTTCTGACGAGCACGCTCGGCGTAGAGATCCGCCAGGCGCAAAGTGACAGCCGTTTTCGAGGGATCTTGCGCCGGCAGTTGCAGATACACTTTATTTAGCTTCTCGATCAGAATTTTTTGGCTTTCTGGATCGAGCTGCGCATGCACCTCAAGCGCGCCGGTTACGAATAGCAGCGAAAACAAAACTCTTAACACTGTCTTCCCCCCAAAAACTAAACGCGGCTACTTAGCAAGAACGGCAAAGCGAATATCGCCAAAACCGGCAGCTGAAGCGGCCAACACAATCTGATTCAAGAGCTCGTATTTCAGACGACGATCGGCTTGAACCGTGACGATGCCTGGGTACTCCTCACCAGGACGAGTCTCCGCAAACTGCTTGCGCAGCTGGATCAACTCGGCAATCAAACTGTCCGTCGTGATCTCTTTGTCCTCTAGATAGAGCTTGGTTCCGTCGATCTTGACGACCGGATTGCGCTCAAGAATTTCGTTCAACGAAGCTTTCGGCAGCTCCATGTCTTTGCTCATGGTCAATAGCTCACCAGAGCTGGAGAAGCTGGCCAAAAGAAATATCACTAGGATAGAGAAAGCATCGATCAGTGCCGTCAGCAGCAGATCCGCATTTACATTGCGTTTCACCTTCGCATGCGAAGGGCGCAATTGGGATTCACCGGCCAACACACTGGTCATCGCCGTGTCAGTCAATACACTCTGGGTTTCTAGCATCTAAAGCCTCCTAGAGCGGCACCACGCCGAGGTCATTGAGCCCGGCCTTCTTAAATTCATCCATCAAGCCGATGATCTCGTCGTATTCCGACTGGGCACGGGGCTGAATCAAGACTGTATTGAGCGCCGGATCCAAGCTTTTCAGCTGAGTGACAGCCTTGGCCAGATCCACAATCTTCAACTTCATCTGCGCCAGTTTGCGCGGAATTGCGGAAGACTCTTTCACGTTCAATGTCAGGTCGCCGTCAGCCCCCATATTGACCCACAGCTGCGGCTTCTTAGGCGTCTCCGCCGCCGACTGCCCTCCGATGGCTTGCTTCACATTCATCGAACCAACCTGCAGCCAAACTGCCGTAAGCAAGAGAAAGCAAATGCACACCGACAACAAGTCGATACACGGAATTAGGTTTACCTCGAAATCGAGATGTTTACGGTTGTGCCGCATGATCCGGCCTACGCGTTGATTTCGGGTGTTCTTTTATCTGCGGCACGAAACGGCTTCATACCGGCGGGCTCAAAAGCGTAGCTCAGCCAGTTGAACACACGCAGTGCGCTCTGGTTCATGTCTTCAGCCAAACGATTGGCGCGGTTTTGCAGAATCGAATACATCAGGATCGCCGGAATAGCGACGACCAGACCGAAAGCGGTACAGTTCATGGCTTCTGAAATACCGTGCGCCAGCAGCGCAGCTTTCTCAGCCGGGTTGGCGTACGAAACGGCGGCAAAAGACTTGATCATCCCGGTGATAGTGCCCAACAGACCTGTCAGGGTAGCCACGTTACCGAGCATAGAGAGAAAACCAACGCGACGATCAAGATTGCCGTTCTCCGTGATCAGCACTTCGTCCATCTTGCCTTGAATTTCTTCTTTGCCACCCAGCGCACGGGCAGCACGAGCACCGGCAAGAGTCGCTCTAGCAACTGCGCCCTCTTGCGAACGCGCCTGCTCGATCACGCGATCGAGCTCGCCACGACGGATACTATCCTCAAAGGAGTCAGCCACTTGCCGTTGATTGATTTTGCGCTTCATAAACAGCGCATAGAAACGCTCTGCCGAGATGGCGATCGTTGCCAAACCCAGGCCGAGAATAGGCCACATCCAGAAGCCGCCCTCTTTAAAGGCAAGCGCGATACTTGTAAGCATAATTTCCCCCTCAAGAAACCCTTAGACATAATTGGATATGGCCTGTGCAAGTTTTTGTAAAGAACATATTAGGGGGCCGAACCGTATGAAGAGACTTCGCTGACTTGACGGGAAGCGGCTCAAGCACTCAAAGCCGTGGCGAGCTTATGTGAAATATAGAAATAGAAAATAGAAAGCGATGCAGATACACACCTTGTAAGATCTGTTAGCGACCGCAAGAGTTTTCGCTAAACCGCATGCGTATTGGAATTCAAGAGATTTTGAATTCGCCAACAGTGCAAATTAAAGAAGCAGATCCGCATGCAATATGAACGACACGTAGAGGCAGGACAACATCGAGAAAGCCAACGGCACACAGATGACGCATGCGGTTTTTCGGAGGAGTTTCATTAAGCCCAAAGAGCTTCTACCAGTGATGTTTTTTATAGGTCTCTTATAAAAGCTCTTACAAGATATCTTTCAAAGCTCTTACAAAAGATCTTAAGATCTCTTACAAGGCATCTTTCAAAAGCTCTTCAATCCTAGCTTTCCAGTAGCTCCGCATCTCTTCGCGTTGTCGCGCACTAAATAAGCGATCGTGCTGAAACACCAAAATAGATTTACTCTCAGTACGCGGCAGGAACATCAAGTTCAGGACTGTAGCGCGCGCCCACTCCTCTTCACGCCAGGTCAGTCGTGCTCGCTCAAACGTTTTCATGGTGCGCACTTCACCAAAAATTCCACCCTCGACTTCAAACTGCTGTTTAGGTTTCAGCTCAAAATCCCCCATAGGCTTTAACCAAAGCGCAATGCCTCTGTCTGAGGTCACAAATTTCCAAAGCGCTTTCACACCAAGTGGAAAAGTACGACTAGCCATAACGCCAAATTCACCTTTGAGATTCTGTCCCTCTTGGCGTCGGCCCACGGCGATTTCGAAACCAACAGTCACCCCCTGCTGCCACCAAGGCGTGAGTTTATATTTCTTTTTGAGGAAGGCCACAGTCTCCTGATGAGTCCAGTTCTTAGCACCCGCTTTATTCAAAAGCCGAACCCACTCATCCCAACCGCGCCCAGTCCCTTTGTGGACAGAGGCCGTACTTACTTTATTGAGAACCTCAAACTTAGCCATCGTGCCCCGCATTTCACTGAGTCAGTGGAAGCCTGTCAACGAACTCAAGATACATTCCCCCGCCAAGCCGATGCCCACTCTTCACCGAGAGCTGCCTCAGCCATCAAACGATTATGTTTCCCACAAAGACAGCGATAGTTCGAAGGATGATCAATCCCACCGAGCGCCCGAGGATGAATGTGGTCTTTTTGAACCTGAAACGTACTCCCACAAACACGCCCGGTTCGAGGATCAACATACTCACAACGACCACCAGCCCTCTGAAACACCGCCCGCCGCTCAGCCGAATGATTGCGTTTCATATGAGTGGTTTTCGCGTGCGTAACCGTCGCGTGCACGGTCTTCAT
>JAHBUX010000016.1 GCA_019637855.1 Bdellovibrionales bacterium | reverse complement strand
AACAGCTTCAACTTGTATCTCAGTGCCACCATACTGCAGATGTCCACTCAGCTCGAGCTTTCCATTCGCAGAGCGCGCTGTGAACTTGGCCGTGTCGGCTTCGTCAAGCGTGAAACCATCGGTCCCAATGGATCCTACCGGGTCTTTGCTTCTGTAAGAATACAAAGTGTTGCCGATTGCATAGTGATCCACCAGGCGGCCCATGCTGAACAACCTGCCATCCGCCTCATAGATATTATAGTAAATGTCAGCGCCCTCGGGGGTCTTACTGATATGAAGCGTGAACGTCAGGCCCGTCTCTTTCCAATTTTGCGTGTAAGCCACGCCTTGCCCCGTCCAATCGCCATTGAAAGCTCGCGGCTTGCCGACAAAAACTGGAGTGCCACCGTCGGTGCTGCTTGAGCCTGCGCAACCTGCAGCAATCAGTAACAGCGAAAGAAGAATCGTTAGTCTCTGCACTTCCTCATCATACTTGGAATTCTCACCGCCGTTGAAGGCACGGGGCGGTAGATCCCCGTCCTTCGTCCAGCCGCCGCTTAGGGTTAGGTCTTGTAAGGGGTAGGCAGTGAGAGTAAGTCTTCTCGCACCCCCGGAGGTCCCCCGTGATTTCTCTTCTTGTTTCCATGTTCTTGTCTTCTCTATCCGCGCAGGCGCAAAGCGCTCGCGATGAGATCGTGACCTTCACGATCTCAATGCATCAACAAAGCTGTCGTCGCTCGAACGACGTCGAACCCTTTGTGTGCTCATCCACGGCACCGACGGTTCAACGCCTAGCTGTGACGCTTTATCCGATCGCCCCACAAGCTTTGGAAGAGCAAGCTTTCGAAGGAAACACCCATGACTTCGGAATGATGTTGCCTGGCGCCGGTGAGTACATGCCTTGGATACAAGTGCGTAAGTCGGTGGCTTTGAACGGCTCGTCGGTGATTTACGTTTTGCGCTTCCGCACACAAACGGTGACCGCGCAGATCGAACAACCGGCAGTCTATGAAACAGTCTATATGTCAGAGGAAACTCTGCGCATGAATGAGCCATTGCTTTTAATGGCCGATCGCTCGACGCCGAACGAGCGCCTGACCAAGCAAACGTTTTTCTCTCTAATGCCTTCGGTTCAATTCGCCAATCTGGTACGTGATCCCGAGGATTGAAAAAAAGCTGGCCCCTTTCCGTGCAGATGATCTGCGCCGAAAAAGCACCTTCTACAGTCGCAAACAGAGGCCTTTGTGCCGACGTTTACGCCAGAACTTTCCAAACTCATCGGCCATAGAGCTAAAGAAGGGGACGGCCCGCCGGATATGTGGCCGATTTTCGGATGACCAAAACTCTATGGAGCAAAATGGGCAGACTTGAGCATTCCTCCGTCCATGGAAGGCGAACCATTCGCAGAAACTGTTGGGCTGCGAAATCTGCAAGGAGAGGGGCCAGCTATGATTGAAAAACGGCCGAAGTACAAAAACGCTTCGGCCGTTAGTAGAACAACGATAATTCTATATCCTAGTATTATTATTGCTGCTTGAACTGCTTACCCTGGTTGAGCAAACCTGACACCATTTCACGAGTTTCTTTGGTGTTACCTTTGCTCGGATCCGAGGGGAGGTAGAGAACTTTGTTGTCGACGCGGAATTTGGTGTAGACGTCGCGCGGAACCGGAATGCCGTAGCAGTTCGCGTTGGCGGAAGTGGCGCTTGCAATTTCACGCTCTTCGCCGGCTTTCCATGTGTTCACGTCGCAGAGAGTGACCGCGTTGGCGAATGCGACTCCGGAGTCGGCCACCTTCACGAACAGAGCTTTGAAATTGATATCCAAGTCTTGTCCATCTGCCGCGCCTTTGTTGGCGGTGGAGGCGTTAAAGCTTCCGCGTTCTTCGAAGGCGACCGCATCGCCGACGCATCCGTTCTCTTTGTACCAAATCATTTTGCGAGTGACGCTATCGCCGGTGAAAACATACTGAATGCGTTCACTGCGAACCGTGTCTCGGAATTCCGCGCGAATGGCGTCGGTTAGACTTTTCGCGCCGGTGATGGCAGTGACAAAAGTGTTGGGATTTTGGCACTCAGACTGAAAAGTGTTTTGCAGATCCTTGTGCTCCGATGCTTCGCGAGCCGCAGTTATGGGATTGGAAGAACGGCCTTTTCCGCAGGCGGCGATACCAAGCACTGCGAGACTCACACATATTAGTTTTTTCACGACGACCTCCTAGGGACGGCGAGGGTTAATGGACGACCCTCCCATGAGCAAGTCCCTTGCCACGTGCGCCGGCGTGTTTAAAGGCCGAGCGCTCTTGGAGTGAGGCGAAATTCCTCGTGCGAGCGGCGGTCAAAGACCGCGCCCACATCACAGGGAGAAATTTTTCTAGTGTGGAGAGTTAGGGAACGAGACTGAAAGTCTCGTCAGAGTCGTCGAAGCAGGAAGCGTCGTCAGCCATTTCGATACGAATCCGATAGTCGGTGCCTGGCTCGACCAGATTCGGAATGCGTATAAGTGCGGACCCCACATTGGCCGTGCGCGCAATCGTTCCTAAGTCCTGATCGCCTTTAAACAGCTTGATGCGAACATCGCCAGCGCTGTTCGAAGACCACAGGATTTTTTCACCCACGCTCTGGGACAGAAGCTCTTTTCCGTTAGGAGATTCGATATGTACGGCGCAAGCACTGGTGGCTTTGCTGTTCAACTCCGAAGCTGAGGCTGACATGGTCATATATTTCGGAGCATTGCCCGTTGCGGCGACTTTCACTGGAGCTACAGTCTCACCGCCACCGCCACCGCCACCGCCACCGCCGGTGGCTGCGATTTTCGCAGGATTGATTTGATGAACGATGTGGCCGCCGTTTTCCGCCCGCACTTCATATTGAAGCTGCTGTGAGAAAATATTGGCTACGGTTTGACCGTTCTCTTGCACCATCTGAAAGCTGGAGTCGGGAATCCCCGCCATGTGACCTTGCACCAAAAATCCACCGGTCGAGGTCGGTTGCAACGAGTCTACGACCGCATCATACGAGAGATCGGTGAACAGATCGAGTGCGATGCTACGCTCTTCTTCAGGCATTTGCGCTAAGACTTCTCCGTCTTGCGGCAGCTGACTTAAAAGAGCCGTCATAGCGGTCGAGTCGATGGCGAGTTTTTGGCTGCGTTCGATCTGGTTGTCAGTAGTCGTTGCGGTGGCTTCCGCAATCATCGTTTTCGGCTTACGTTTGGTGCCGAGTTTAGGAATATAAAACGAAATTTCAGAAGCAGGCATGCGGCCCTTGCTCTCGACCGCCTTCTCCTCGGGAACAACGGTAATCTCATGCGCGATCCCGATCGTCGGCTGCATATAAATGGAGTCTTGTCTCACAATGAGACCGTCATCCAGAACGTAAGTTTGTAGATCGCGATTTTCGAATTTACCCAAGCAAACGAGCAGACCAACCACCGAAAACAGGAAGGTCAAACGATGATTCAACTCTTGCATTTAGATCCCCCAGAGCGTCTAAATACAAGGTCTAAGCCATCCGTAGCCGCGTAAAAAGCCGTTCGAGCGCCGCCCGCCGTTCAGTTCGTTGACACTGTCCACAGGTAAATCACGGTCTCAATTCAGGAATTTCGCAGAAAAAGAAAGTCGCGATCGAGCACGGTTTTGCGGCCGTCGGCCCGTGCATTGTCGATGGCGCGATCGGCGGCCACACGAACGAAATCCGAAAGCACGTCCATCACTGAAGCCGAGGTGTTCATATCCGAACGGGCTTGAATGTACTCTTTCAAGCGCGAGGCGATGATCAGCACTTCACGTGGCATCTGTTGCTTGGAAGTCGAAGAGGGATTGGATTGTGGCGAAGCCACAATCCGACGAGTGGGAGCGTCGCCGGAAGCATTCTCTGAAGGAGAAGCCGTGGACGGTGATCTCATTTCGATAGCGGCCGCGTCTTTGTGGCGGGCGCCAGGTAAGTGCACTTCCCAACAAGGGACGCTGCAAAACACATAGCCGGTGCGCTGGCCGTTGCAAGTCGAAACACTGCAGACATAGTAACGGGTGTTGAGAGCGATCGGTTTTTTACACGAGCTGCACTTGCGCCAGAAACTGCTTTCGGATTGCATGCCTTCGAGATTAGTGAGAGGGCGCCGGTCGCGCAAGCTCAAAGCGGTTTCTAGCGCGAGACGACGACCGTCCAATCGATGCCGGAAGCGATCTTGTGCTGGCGTGCAAAGTCGCCTTGATTCAAGGCCACCGAAAGGTTGAGCAGACTGTTAAAATAGAGCAGAGGCTTGCCTATAGCCACAGCGGCAAATGTGTCCACTAAGGGCAGCTTCTTACTGTAGACGAGTTTGCCTTTGTGGAGAATCCGCAGGTTAAGCTCCTTCGCTCCGCTGAACTCCGCCATGATCATGCCCTTGGGAATATTGGTCCACACGTTGCCGTAGTTGGAGTCGAGCACGGGAATCATGCCAGCCACTTTGCCGCCTTCAGCTTGAGCTTTCTGATAGGGCAGGCGCACGAGATCGGTAAGCTCGCGTCCACTGTTCTCAAAGCGTAGATCACCCGAGGCCAAGCGGGCGCCAACAAAACTATAGAGATCCCGGCCGTGAAAAGTGTAAGATTCTTCGGAGCCTTTCCGTCGCATCAAATTTTCATCCAGCACGCGCGCTGCTTCCAAGCCTGCCTCTTCCAGCACCAGAGTCAGATGGCCATTGTCGGGACCGACAAACACATGACCGCTTTTGCTGCGTACCACGAGCGAACGTCGTGCGGAACCCACTCCCGGATCTACGACAGTAACGAACACGGTCCCCACCGGCCAATATTTGTAGGTCTGTTGTAGGCGATAGGCAGCTTGCCACAGATCGTAGGGCGGAATTTCATGCGTGAGATCGCTGACTACCAAGTTTTTTGAAACTCCGTAGGCGACGCCTTTCATGGCGCTGACGGCACCGTCTTTCACGCCAAAATCCGTAGTGAGCACTAAAGGATTTGTCGGACTGTTTTTAGTGACGGATGTGGCGCAGCCGCCGAGCAAGATCAAAGTCAGGACAAGAGCACGCATAGCGAGGCCTTATGTGATGTGGGTTGTGTGGCGCTCAAGACTACGGCGAAGCAGATCGCGGTCCACCGGTTTTCCTAGGAAATCATCGAATCCGCTTTGTAAGCAGCGCTCGCGATCGCCTTTCATGGTGTGAGCGGTCAGCGCCACAATCGGTTTGCTATAGTCTTGCGCGCGCAGCTGGTGTACGGCTTCGAAGCCATCCATTTCCGGCATTTGCACGTCCATCAAGATAACGTCGTAGTCACCGTTAAGCGCTTTATAGACGGCGTCGCGCCCGGTTTCGGCGGTGTCGGCCTCATAGCCTAAGCGCGCCACGTAGTGATGAATCAGGGTGCGGTTGTCGGCCGCATCGTCCACGATCAAAACCTTACCGTGGCTGACGCTTTTTACGAAGGACGCCTCAGGAGTCTCAGGGCGAGGCGGCTCTTCGCGCAAAATCGCTTGTGGTACGATTTGAGCTTTTGGCAAACGCACGCCGATCGTCACCACAAACTTGCTTCCGTGCTGCGGATCGCTTTCACCTAGCACAACATCGCCTCCCAAGAGTCGGGCCATTCGCCGGGACAAGGAAAGTCCAAGGCCGGTACCACCGAAACGGCGTGCCGTGGAGCTTTCCGCCTGAACGAAGGGCTGAAACAGCTTCTCGCGCTGCGATTTGCTGATACCGATGCCGGTGTCGTTGACATGGATCTCCAACTGTCGCTTGCCATCGGGTTGAAGGTGCATTTCGACCTCCACTTCCACATGGCCTTCTTTGGTGAACTTAATGGCATTGCCAATCACATTGATCAAAATCTGACGTAGACGGCTCGGATCGGTGACCAGCCGCTCAGGTAGGTCTTCAGCCATGTTCACGCGGAATGCGAGCGCCTTGTCGCGCGCCTGCACCTCTAGGAGTGAAAATACCTCTTCGAGAAGAGTCGACAGAGAAAACTCCACCTCTTCCACGGCGATGCGATCCGATTCGACTTTGGCCAAATCTAAAATCTCATCGACGATGCGAAGCAATTGCCGGCCGTTCTTCATAATCGTCGAAACATATTTTTTCTGCAGCGGCGACAACTCGCTCTCATGCAAAAGATCGCCAAAGCCCAACATCGCGCCAAGGGGAGTGCGAATCTCGTGGCTCATATTGGCGAGAAACGCGCTCTTCGCCTTGCTGGCCTCTTGCGCCTGTCTAAACAGGCGTGCGTTTTCGACCGCCAAAGCCGCACGGCGGGAGAGATCTCCGGCCAACGCTAGGTCAAACTCATTGAACTCAATCGGATTGTCCGAGCGGCCGAGAGTAATGACCCCAATCACGCGATTTTGATAGGTCATCGGTACCAGCATTACCGAATGTAAACCCAGCAAGCGGACAGCTTCTCGACGGCCCAGATCGGTGACTTTGTCGTCCAAGTAACCACGCTTAAAGTGTGTGACCAGCTCGGGGCGCCCGGTGCGAATCACTTTGGCTGTGCCGTAGTCCGAATCCCAATCAATCTGGAAGGCCTCGCGGGCCTTTTTAGCCCAATCCACCTTTTCAGGATCGGCGTTGGCGATCACAAAATGTTCGATGCGCTTATCGCTCTCAGCCAGAAGCACCACTTCGCACCAATCGGCGAAGTTCGCGGTCACCAGTTTTGCAAAGGATTCTAGTGTTGCGACCAGGTCCAACCCGGCGCTGAGTACAGCGCTGGATTCGGCCAGAAATTGCAAACGTTCGGCGGTCTTTTCGGCTTCTGAGCGCGCCAGTTGCTCTTGCACCAGGCTAAAACGCTCGCTTTCGATAGCTTTACGTTCCGTAATATCCTCTGAAATCCCCAAGAGATAGAGCGGTTGCCCGTCTTTCCCATAAACAGGGATTTTCTTCGTGTGCAGGTAGCGAATGCCGTACTTTGTAGAGATCGGCTCTTCAGGGATATCCACCACGCGGCGGTTGGCCAGCACATCCCGGTCTTTCTGGACAAAGTATTCGGCCTGCTCACGCGGGAAAAAGTCAAAATCACCTTTTCCCAGTAGATCTTTGCGTGAGTAACCCAGCATCTCCTCGCCCGCGCGGTTAAAACGCACGAAACGCAGGGTTTTTGCGTCCTTCACAAATACCATATCGGGGATGTTCTCGATCACGGAGTCCAAAAACCCCGTGGATTGAGTCAATCCATCCTCAGAAACACCTTCAGATTGCAGGCTGTGCAAAATGCGAGCAATTAAACCAGTAATGATTCCACCTCATCAAAACAGCGTGAAGATACACAAGCGATGCAGGCATGTGAAGCGGCGCGTGCTTATTCACGGCGCGGAATGTTACCCGGCAGGTCGCAAGGTACTATATCTTTGTTTACTAAACAAAAACAGTGAATTAAACGGCGGTTTTCTTGGTTGAGCGGGGGGTCTTGCGGGTTCCCGTGGTCTGGGCCGCTCTTTGCAAGTAGTTGATCATACGGTAGGTATCGCTCAGTTTCCCTACCGTTATGGTGCCAATAGGGGTCCCTTTATCATCACTTTTTAGGGTTGAGGCAATATCTACACGCACCAGGGAGCCGTCGGATTTGGTCATGGTGGCGTTCACGACCGGGTGAAACCCCAGCTTGGCTACGGTTTCTAACCCTTGCATGGCCTCTTTGTAATTTTCAGGGGGGTAGAGCTGACGCAGGGATTTACCGATTAGGCTGCCGTCCTCATAACCCAGCACATAATGAATCATTTTGTTGGCCGCGGTGATTTTACCGTTCAGATCCACCGAATGCATCAGGTAGGGAGCGTCGTGAAACATCTGTTGGTACTCACTCAGCTGGCGGCGGGTGTCGTTCAATTCCTTGAGAATTGTTTCGATTTGTTTCTGTACCATCGCGTCCATGATCTCGTCATTGCGATCCTTGATACCTGCCATATAAAGAAGCACGTCTTTGGGACTAAGAGCTCCGCACAGGCGTTCTCCATGCAAAGCGTAGATGCGGTGATTCGGTGACTGCACCATCAGGCGGAAGGCCGACACGATGGAGTCTTCTTCATGAATGGTCACCACCGGATCGAGTTCTTCTTTCACATCTTTAAGGAGGAGGGGATGACCGGTTTCCTGGCGGGCCTTCAGCAGTGCCCGCAGCAGGTGAAAATCAGACAAAACCCCGACAATCATTCCGTTGTCAGAGGTGACGGGCACGGTGGTCAGGCGGTGAGAGGCGAAAAACTGTGCGGCCTCAGTGAGTGGAGTGTTCTCATCGAGAGTGAACAGAACCTGGCTCATGAACTTCTTAACCGGTGGAGCTTTGCTGTCTGTTTTCATGTCTAAAGATTAATATAGAAAGGGCGGTGTCGCCCACCACCATCGCTTCAATAGGGCCTAAGTCTCAAGTTTGCGGCGCACTTGGCGAAACGTCCAGGCGAGCATCACGGCTGAATACGCGATCAGGATAGGTCCGTGCACCAGCCAAGTGGCCAGCACGTCTTCATTCCAGAACATGGATTGGCTCAAGCGCACGCCATGATATAGAGGCAGCGCTTTTGCGAGGATTTGCAGCCATTCGGGCATTTGCGTTAGCGGAAAGAAAACGCCGGAGAAAAAATACAGTGGCGAGATTAAGAATGAGTACACCGTTTGGAATTGATTGATGTTGCGGACATAGCACGTGGCCAACAAACCCATGCAACCTAGCGGCAGCGCCATCAAAATCCCCGCTAAGGGCGCCAACAACAAATTGAGAGGCTGTGTGAACATACCAAAGCCCAGCAGAACAAGGCTGACTCCGGTAACCATGAGCGCGCCCTTGAGCGCGACCCAGATAAATTCGCCAATGACGATCTCGTTGACGCCGATCGGAGTGGTGAGCATGGCTTTAAAAATATTTTCGTAAGTCATGCGGACGTAAAAACCGTAGCTGGTTTCAAAGAAGGCGGTGAACATGGCGGTGGTGACGGCGAGGCCGGGGGCGAGGTAAGCGATGTAACTGCGCCCCTCGACATTTGTGACTAAAGCGCCAAGGCCGATGCCAAACGAAAGAATCGGGAAGGCCGCGTCGGTCACCGTGGGTGAAATATTAGCCAAGAAGTCTTTGCGGTAGACCCACCAGTTGCGGCGTACGATATGCCAGCTCAGTTTCAAGGTCTCAAGCATCGGCGGTGAGCTCCTGGCCGGTGAGTTGTAAAAACACGTCTTCTAAATTCGAAGGCCGCATCTGTTGAGCGTTTAGTCCAAGGCGTTTTTGAAATTCAATCAGATCGGTCAAAAGGGGGGCGCGCACATAAATGCCGCTGCTGTCTTCGCTGATTTCGTGACCGGCCTGTAAGGCTTCGGATTTCACGCCGGCGGCATCGCTGCTTTCAAAGGCCGCGACAAAGCCTGGTGAGTAGCGTTCGCGCAAGGCCTGAGGCGAGCCTTCCGCGATCACTTGTCCTTGGTTCATGATCACCAAACGATTGCAGAGCACTTCGGCCTCGTGCATGTAGTGAGTGGTCAGCACCACCGTTTTGCCCTGCGCTTTGAGTTGATTCACTTTGCCCCACAGCAGATGGCGCACGGCCGGGTCCAATCCTGTGGTCGGCTCGTCCAGAATCACCAGTTCGGGATCGGCCAAAAGAGCGCGCACAAACACCAAGCGGCGCTTCATTCCGCCCGAAAGAGTGCGAATCGGATCATTTTGTTTGTGCGCCAGGCTCATGAACTCGAGCAGCTCGCTGACCCGACGGTCACGTTGATCGCGCGAAAGTTCGACAAACGCGCCGTAGATCTCCATGTTTTCGCGCACGCTCAGGCTCTCATCCAAAGCGTTTTCTTGCGTGACCACACCGAGACGGCGTTTGATGGCGCGCGCTTCGCTGTTCGGGTCCATGCCGAACACGCGTAAATCACCACTGGTGCGACGGGTGACTCCATAGATCATATTTATAAATGTCGATTTGCCCGCGCCATTCGGTCCAAGCAGGCCGAAGCATTCACCAGGGCGGATATCAAAGCTCGCTCCGCGTACAGCTTCAAAGTCGGCGAAGGATTTTCTTACGTTTTCAGCTTGAACGACGGATGTGCGGGACGACATGTAGGACAATAGAACACGAGGGCTTTCCAGCTGGCAAGCTCTTGGTCGGGAATGCCGTAGTGAAGCCCATCTCGTGTCCACGAACGCCGAAAAATAGGGCAAGCTTAGGTATCCGGGAGGACAGCGTATGCGTGCAATGATTCTACTTTTTGTCCTGCTCGCTTTTACACCCGCTTTTGCGGCAGCGAGCAAAGGCGTTTTTCAAGGCCGCCTCTACAGCTTTGACCAGCTGATGCGCCTGACCCCAGTGAAGCGTGCGGCCTATCTTAAAGCGCTTACGGAAGTGGTGCTGCAGATGGAGAAGCAGCAGAAAAAGATGGAGATTGCAGATACGACTTCTTTGCGTGAGATGAAGGAGCAGATCGCGCGCTTGATAAAAATGAGTGATTTTATTCCATACGCGCAAGCCGAGGAGCCGATTGAACCCGCGGAAGAATCGGCTGTTGTTGCGGCTGCGGCCGATTGCGCTCCTCCGGCCACTCTCGCGTGCAAAGAGATCAAAGAAAAAGTCGATCTCGATCGTTTGAAAAATGAATTCCGTCGCAATAAGAAAAACGAGTGCATCACCGCCGGCAATTTTGTCAGCTATCGCAACAACGTCCCCAAAGTGGGTAACTGTAGCTACAAGTACAGCTTTCCTGACGAGAAGGCCGCCAACAAACTCAGCTGTGACCGCGGTGAGTCTTTGTGCAATCCGCTTTTGTTCTGCGCTGGTGTGGATGCCGACATCAATGGCAGCATGCATTTTTTGCCAGCACCGATCTGCGTGAACCTGGGCCAAGATATGACCAAAACCTGTCTTAGCAAATGGGAAGAGGCAACGGTGTCCAAGAAAAACAAATTGGATTTCTCGGCGTTAAAGAAAAAGCATCGCGCGGTCTACAACTCGGCCCGCAAGGCCACGCCTCGCGCGTGCGATTTCAGTAAGGACCTTGAAGGCTTCAGTGGTCTCAAAGAAAAGTACGATGAGCTCAAAGCCAGTGTCGAAGGACGATACGCGGATCTCTGTGTTGGCGATTCTGCCTATCAAGCTATGTTCTGTTCGGAGTGCGCAATCATTGGTCAACAGATCTACGCCATGAATACAGCCGGTGGATACGGCGGCTGTGGCGGCGGCTCGGAGGTTAAACCCTCCACTCCGGCGGCGGATGAGGACGCGGCTGAGACGGCCGGCTAATTTCCGGCCGTCGCGACTCTTTCAAAATCCTGAACCAGTTGCTCGGCTTCACGTTGGTAGCCGGGCGGCTCCAGGACTTCACAACCTAAGCCCGCGGCCTGCACCTTTTCTTTCAAGTCATCGGCGTGCAATCCGCCAATCACCACGGCTGCTGTTTCAAAGTCTTTCTCTTGCAGCACTTTCACGAAACCGTCGTTACGCTCGTTCAGCAAAGTGCGAAAAGCGGTGAGTTCTTCCTTGATGCGCGCGTTGATCTGCTTCAACAGATCGGGCGTCGCGGTGGTCTTCGGCACCTTCAAAAGCTCGGCGGCCGCGTCTGCGAAGAGCTTGCCCTTGTCGTCAGGATAGGTCTCATTGAGTCGCGCATAGAAGTTGAACCAACCGCGCAAGTTTGAGATGCGCAGATTTCCCTCTTTGATTTTGGCTTCGTCATCCCCACACATGGTGAGGATTTTATCGTCGTAGCGCGCTTCAATTTTTAATGGCACCAAGCTTAAGATTTTCTCGTAACCTTTGGTTTGCGACACCTTGTGCAGGCTCGCATAGTCCCAGCCGTTGAAGGCCGGTGTAAACTCAGGAGTGATTTCGCCCTCACAACCCTCAGCCACCACCATTTGCATTTTTTTGTCTTTTACGTGGGCCGACAGCATTTGATAGATCGCGGTTTGATTACGCTCCTGAGGGTACTTCTCTTTTGGAAAGCCTTTGGTGATTGTGGTGGGTGCCAGATGCCACTGTTTGATGATGTAGACTTTTTTCTTGGCGTCGGGTGTGGCGCAGGACCCCACTGTTTTCAAACCATAGCGACCGGTAGGTTTCGGGGCGCGGGCGCTCTTGCGGGGCTTGGCGTCGGCCAGGGAGGCAAAGGTCAAGACGATGCTAAGTAGCCAAATCAACGAGGTCTCCTAGAAAACTCTATTTAAATGGCGAGAAGGCCGCCCAGTCAAGGAAGGAGGGAGGTGAGAGGAAGCTCGTCACTTCCTCTCACCCGTCAGACAAAAGGGGTTTTACTCGTTGCTCTCTGTAATCCGTTTTACTGGAGCATCGTAAAGGGTGGATGAAAGCGAAGTTAAAAGAAGTTCATAAGGGTTGCGGGTGCACCGTGATTAAATGTAGCTTACGACCATGCGAGTCTTAGTGATTGAAGATGAGAAGAAGACAGCGGCCTTTATACAAAAAGGGCTGCGCGAAGCTGGCTACGTGGTCGAAGCTGCGGAGAGTGCGAGTGCGGGGCTGACAATGTCGGCCAACTCCGAATTCGATCTGGTCGTACTGGACGTGATGCTCCCTGACGGCAACGGCATGGATGTATCCCGGCAACTGCGTAACGAGGGCTTTAAAGGTTTTGTCCTGATGCTTACGGCGCTTGATTCGACCCGCGACAAGGTGCGCGGATTGGATTCGGGAGCCGATGACTATCTGTCGAAACCTTTTGAATTCGACGAGCTCTTGGCCCGCATTCGAGCGCTGCTTCGACGCAAAGAGGGTGGTCGCACCCGTTTGGGCTTTGAAGATCTGCAGATGGACCTGATCCAGCGTCGCGTGCAGCGTGCGGGTACGGATATCACTCTGACGCAAAAAGAGTTCGCGCTGCTCGAGTATTTCTTGCGCAATGCCAATCGTCCACTCACCCGCACGGAGATTGGTGAGAATGTTTGGGATGTGCATTTCGACAATGAATCCAATGTGATTGACGTGTATGTCCGTCACTTGCGCAAAAAAATCGATGAACCCTTTCCTTCCCGCCTTTTGCACACTGTTACCGGTTACGGTTATGTGCTAAAACGCGGGGAGGCATGATTGTATTCCGTAAACTAGGCATTCGACGGCGTCTAGCGCTGCTCTATTCGGGCATCTTCGCCGTCATTCTCTCGGTCTTCTGCGCCATATTGTTCCAGTATTTTCAGCGCACTCAGAGCGAAGCCTTCGATTCCATGCTGTACAACTTCGCCGTCGACTTTAGCGCCAATCTCGAGATGGATTTTGTCGGTCGCCTGTTTGTGGTCAATCCCAATGTATCTGAAGTCGGTAAGTACCTGCCGTTCACTGTGCCCTCGTCGTTTTTTATGATCCGTGATTCTCGCGGTAAGGTATTGATGCATTCGCGCTCATTGGGCGATCGCAGTCTGCCTCTGAATCCGGCGGGGATTGCCTTGTTGGGTAAGCAAAAGCATTTTTTTGAAACCATACGGGCGTCGAGCTTAGGAGTGAAGTCGACCACTTCGGAGTTGCGTTTGTTGACCTATCTGGCACATCACGCCGATTGGCGCGAACCTTTGATCCTGCAGATCGCGGTTCCGATGGAGCTGCCCATGCAAGAGCAGCGCGATCTGCTTTTGTTCTTTTTGATCAGCATCCCGGCATTTTTGCTCGTAGCGGGTTTTGCCGGCTTGTGGATGTCCAAACGCGCGCTGTTGCCGGTGCAGTTGATCACTCTGAAAGCCAAGAGCATTACCGGCGTCGAGAAGTTAAAAGAGCGCATTCCGGTCTCGGGTGCTGAGGACGAGATTCACGAATTGGCGGTGACCATCAACAGTCTACTCGATCGTTTGGATAAAGCCTTCGCCAGCCAGGATCGTTTTATTTCGAATGCATCCCATCAGCTGAAGACGCCGTTGACGATCCTAAAAGGTGAACTCGATTTCTTGCGCAAGAGTCCGCCGGCCCAGAACGCGGAAGTGCAGGGCGGTTTGGATTCGGCCACGGCCGAGATCAATCGTTTGATTCAACTGGTGCAGGATCTTTTGTTGCTGGCGCGTCTGGAGGCCGGTCGTGACACCATCACGCTGGCGCCCGTGCGTTTAGACGAAGCGGTGTTGAAAGTGGTCGCGCGGATTCAAAAGCTGGCCAAGAACAAAAGCGTTCAGCTGCACACGCAGTTTTCGGCTGAAACACAGGGCCAAGAGCTTGAGGCTGAGGTGATGGGCGATGAAGAGCTCTTGGAGTCGATGCTTGAGAACTTTTTGGAGAACGCGGTGAAGTACTCTCCGGAAAATTCCACCATTGAGTTGAACATGCGCACACGTCCCGATGTGGTCGAAGTCACCGTGCGCGATCAGGGACCGGGCATTCCGGAGGATCTGCGGCAGAAGATTTTCGAGCGCTTCACGCGCGTGAAACCCTCAAACATTGTCCCTGGTAGCGGTTTAGGATTATCGATTGCGGCTGAGATCGCGCGCATCCATCAGGCGCAAATAGACCTGTCTGCGCCCCCTGGCGGCCGTGGCACGCAAGTAAATGTGCGCTTCCGCCGAGTCTCTTCGAACGCTTGAAGCAGTGCAGACATTAAATATCGATAGCCGCGCGTTGAGCAGTGGCCAGGTGCCCTTCGATCTTGGCGCGAGCGGTTTTCAAGTGCTCACGCACGACTTCCTTTTTAGCTTGTGGAAGCAGCTGCTGATCGATCATCTGGAGAGTCGCGGTATGCGTACCGATTTGGTCTTGGATGTAGGCACGATCGAAGTCTTTATTGGAACTGCGCTTAAGCGCAGTTAAACGTTTGCGTGCATCCTTTTGCAGACTCTCGGCGATGGGGCTTGGCGCCGGTCGCAGCTGCATTTCGTTGGTGGATTGACCTTCCAGTGCGCGATGGTCGTCACGGATATGCTTAGCGAGTTCCTTAACGGAGGTATGGTTGGCTTTCCTTAAGGCGTGCGTGGCACTTTCAACTTCACCACGATCAATCACCTGCAATACTCCTATGATTTGGTTGTCATCTAGCGTTTGCGGAGAGCTTTGAACCGTTTGTGCCCCAGATATGTAGGTGAATGCTAAGGCGAGAAAAGAAGAAATAAACATAGGGACCTCCGGCAGGCACAAGGTGCAACCGCCGAGCCACAGAACCGGGGACGGCACCCAAGCCGCTGTTGCACGACGGGTGTTTGTTCGCACCAAGTATGCGCAAGCTATCGTCGACGATTTATAGTTTGGTGCTCGACAGAGGACTTGAACCTCTACAGCCTTACGGCCACTAGACCCTGAATCTAGCGCGTCTACCAATTCCGCCAGTCGAGCTAAAGAGAAAGCGTAAATTAATGGCCGGGGCGGCCCGCCGTCAAGCGTGAAAGCGCCCGTTTTTAAGCCTTTAAATTAGAATAGCAGGGCGTCGAGCGCGTAATGGCCGGGACCAAGTAGGAAAAACACCAAACATAGGGCCGCTAAATTCAGGGCGTACTCGTTGCCCGGCGGAGTGTTGGTGATCAGATAGCCGCCGCCTTTATGGCCAATCGCCGCTGCCATCACCATGGTGGCCCCGCAAAGCAAAAATCCCAAACGCGTGAATAGACCCAGCGTGATCAAAATGCCGCCCACCATTTCTGCCGACATGGCCAAGCGTGCTTGCACGGCCGGGAAGGGCACGCCAAGACTCTTCAGCCAACCGGTAAAACCCGCCATATTTCCCGGTCCCACCACGCCCAGTTTGCCAAGAGCGTGCACGACAAAACAGGGCCCAAGGAAAAGTCGGGCAAGCAGAAGGGCTTCATCAATAAAATAGGATGTCGTGAAATAGGCGCTCATAATGTCTCCGTTTGCCCGGAGACTAGTACCGCACCCTCGCGCCTGTCACTCTATCGTTTCGGGCTTTTCTTTTTTTGCGCGGCTTGGACTTTTAAGACCGATTGCAAGCGCAACTCTTTGTCGAGCACGTACTCCATACCGACGATCGTTTTTGGATTGGCCTTCACGCGCTTCAAATCCAAACTGGTGACCGCTTTGGCCAGATCGGCCAGCGTGGCATAGTTCGGGCCCTGGGCTTCGAATTGCGGCATCACGATATCGTAAGTTTGACTGCGGGGATCCCACGCGCGTACCTGAATCGCCGTTCCCCCCTTGATTGGCGGCTCATCGTCCACAGCGGCGCCGGCCAGAGGAGCGAGTACAAACAAAAAGGCAAAAATAAAGATCTTCATTTACTGACCCGTGTTCGAGTTGGAGGGAAGTTGATTCATATTCGAACCTTCGCGACCCGTACCATTGCACTCGGCGCGCGAGTATTTGTCATGAATAAAAATGGCGGAAGATTTTGGACTCTTGTCGCTGCCGTAGAGGATGTCCTTGATCGCGTCAAACTTCGCATCCTCCACGCCGATACAGCCTGCGGTTCCGGCAGTTCCGGCTCGTCCGTGCGCTTTGTGCATCACCACGCCGTTGGCGGAACGCTTGATGGTTTCCGGGTCGGTGCCTTTTAGGCCGACGCAGTCTTGCACGGTGCCGTCGGCGTTGGATTGATATTTCGGTCCGTTGTGCGGGCCTGTGATCATCATCCCTGTCGGCGTTTGACCGGTGCCCGCACCGGTGGATTTTCCGGTGGCGATATTCACACAGCCTTCCACCCGCTTCGTATTTCGGTCCACGATAAACATCACTTTTTGATCGACATCGACCAAGGCTGCTTTGCTATTGCTAGCGGCAGAGAGTTTGCGATCGGCGCACAGGAAAAGGGTTTCCAACGCCGTCGGATCGGCGGATTTTTCGCCGCAGCTTCTCATGTCTACAGATCCACTGCCGCCACCGTACATCGCTCCCGCACTGGCTGTTCCGCGACCGGCGCCAGTACTGCCGCTCGCATTTCCCGTGCCTCCCATTCCACCTTGACCGAAGTTGGAAAGCATCTGGGCGAGTTGGCTCTGCATGGAGCTGTCGTTGCTTCTCGACTCTTTGTTTGCCGCTGCAGCCGTTTCCGTTGCGATTACGCGCACTGGAACGGGAGTGGTTGTTTGCAATTGCGCTGTGGGCGTTGTCGTTGTTTGACCGGGCGTGGGCCATGGCAACCGACTGCTCGGAAATTGCGTTATTTGGGCAAATGCGCTTGAAGTAAAAAAGCTCAAGGCAGCGAAAACAACGGCTTGTCTCATAGGCTACTTATCGAACAACCCCTTGGAGGTCTTGAGGAAAAACCGCCTAATAATGATACGTACCGCTTTAATTCGTTCTCAATATGGTCTGTTACACCTGTTAAACAGCTGACCAGGAGATCAACAGCGCCCTCGATTACTGGCCCTCGCCTTCGGTCCCGCTCTTGCTCTACCTAACTGTGAAACGCAAATGGGGGATATGTCATGAAACGAGCCACTGTATTTACCTTCTTGATCGCCATGTACTGGATCGTTCGTGTCGTGTCTGCTCCAGCTATTGCCCCAAGTGAAGTCGCCGCCACCGTGGATGAACTGCAAGTGATGGAAGCGAAGCACCTCGCTCAACAAGACTGGGGTACCACCTTAGAAGAACACGCTCAGATCACTGATGCTCAGTAATTAAAGCCAGATCGGCGACGACCCACAACACGTCGCCACCTTCGATCAAAGTCGTAGAGTCGGGATTGAGCGTGCGTTTGCCGCTCTTTTCGATACCCACCACGAGGCCATGCGTCTTCTCGCGCAAGCCGCACTCACGGATGGTCTTACCTGCATAGGGTGAACTCGGACCTACAAAAACCGGATGCAAAGCATAGTCGAGATGAGTGAAGTCCGCGCTGTTTTGGCTGCCTTGCTCACACTCGGCTTTAAAGCGCGTGATCTGCTCATCGGTGCCTATCACTTGCAGTTGATCGCCGGGGAATATCTGTTCGTCCCGTCGGGGCGCTGGAATGATGCGACTGCCACGCTCGATCAAGGCGACCGTGACGCCGAAGCGTTCGCGGATCATGGCATCTGAAAGTTTGCGTCCTGCCAGCGGCGAATCGGGTGAAACGGTGAGTTCCACTAAGTGAGAATCCCACGGCGCTAACTTGGGCAACACGCGGCTAGGCGTGCTTTGCTCTTTCTCGTTGAGGTTCGAGAAAAAGCGGCTTTCCAACCAGCGATAGGGTTTTTCCAAATGGCGCGACAGGATGAAGACGATGATGATCAATAGGCTGCTCACGGCCAGCAAGACTTTCCCCGCAGAAACGAAGCGACTGGCAAGAGCTGCGGTCAGTGAGATCGCGATCACCCAGCGCATGACTTCATAAACGAGGAGCGCCGTTTTATTTGAAGGATCGCGCCACAGAGCTTTGACCTCAGGCCCTTGCAAGCGTCCAAAGGCCATGGCCCAAATAAATGGCGCCGACAGTACAAAAGCGATGGCTAGGCTGACCCAAAGCGAGAGTCGCAAACTTTCGGTCTGCTGTAGGATCCACGGATACAGATTCAAATCCGCAAGCAAGAAGATCGCCACCACCACGACACCATTGGTGCCCATCTTAATGGCCAAACGTTTTTGCAGGATCTGCCAGTCCGATGCTTGGGCCGGAGAGCCCGAAGCCACGTGAAAGGACTCGAGAGCGCGATGCACGCGGCGGGGCAGGTGGCGCTCTAACCAATGCACAAGAGGATCTGCTAAGCGAATCAGATAGGGCGTGGTGAAGGTGGTGACCGCAGATACGCTGATGGCGATCGGGTAAAGAAAATCGCTGGTGGCCTTTAAGCTTAAACCCAGGGCTGCGATGATAAATGAGAATTCACCGATCTGTGCCAAGCTCATGCCCGACTGCACCGAATGGCGCAGACTTTGGCCAGAAACCAGGGCTCCCACCGTGGTGGTCAACGCCTTTCCGACGATAGTGACGAGAGTGATCGCCACAATCGGCCCCGCGTACTGCATCAGAATCTGTGGGTTGATCAGCATTCCCACGGAGACAAAGAAAATAGCGGCAAAGAGATCTTTGACCGGCTCAATCAAATGTTCGATGCGCTCGCCTTCCAGGGTCTCCGCCAGAATGGAGCCCATGATAAAGGCACCCAGGGCCGGAGAAAATCCCACCTGCGAAGCCAGAACGACCATCAAAAAGCACAGGCCGATCGAAATGATCAACAAAGTCTCGGATTTCATATTGGCGCGGATTCTCTGGAAGAAGGACGGCACCAAGAAAATACCCAAGACGAACCATAGAGTGAGGAAAAAGACGAGTTTGCCACCCGCCAAGGCCAACGCTCCGCCGGAAACCGTATTGCTCGCGGCTATGGTGGTGAGTGCGGCCAAAAGCAAAATGGCCACCAAGTCTTCGATAATCAGAATTCCGAACACCAGCCGCACGAATCCACGCGTCTTCATGCCGAGTTCATCAAAAGCACGGATGATAATGGTGGTCGATGAGATGGACAAAATGCCGCCCAAGAAGATGCTGTCCATGGCGCCCCAGCCAAAAGAGCGGCCGAGCAAGTAACCGATGCCGAGCATACCCAGCACTTCGACTATGGCGGTGATTGAAGCCGATGGCCCCACTCGCGCGAGTTTTTTAAAACTGAATTCAAGACCGAGCGCGAAGAGAAGAAAGATCACGCCGATCTCGGCCCATACCTTTACGCTTTCGCCGTCGGCCACATTCGGGGCCCAACTGAAATGCGGTCCGATCAACGCACCCGCGATAATGTAACCCAGCACCACCGGCTGACCGATCTTGCGGAAGACGACGTTAAAGAAGGCAGCGGCGACAAGAATCAGGGCGAGATCTTCAATGATATGCGGAAGATGAACCATATTGCGACTCGGCCAGTTTTACTCCGTCTTGTCAAGTTTGCGTTGCACTGGTACGGGCGACGGCACTTCGTGCTACCGCCGCTTCTTTAAACACTCGTGAAATTGATACTCTGGACGTTCTTGACGAATGTTGTTAGAAAGCCGCATCGGAAAATTTCTAAGGAGCCTTTGCGCCATGAAAGCCTGGACTGTTTTGCTTGCGGCATTGACCGTTATCGCAACCCCTTTGGCCATAGCCGAAGCCCCCTGCGCCATCTATCGTCCTGAACAGTTTCTAGTTAAATCCAGAGAGATTTTCATTCAGAAGGCCACTTCGGACATCACTTTGATTTCGGACCTGAACCTTCGCACCGCTTTTAAGGGCGGTCGTTTCGAGCTGGCCTTAGAGTTGGCTCGTCAGTTGAACCGCTATCGCGCCGATGTGGCGCAGATCAATGCATTACAGCTTGAGCGTTTCCTCATCAAGGAGCCGCAGCGCGAGTGGGATTTGTCCGCCCGCGCCAGTTATGAGCTGATGGTGCTGAAGGTGAAACTGTATAACGATATCAAAGCGCTCTTTGGGGGGCACCAAACCGGCCTCTTTTTGTATCATGATTTCAACACCCGGCTGATGAGCCCTTCCGACGAGTTCCTCGACGGCGTTTTCATGCACATCACGAAAGAGGGTTACGAAGGTTTCATCTTCAAAGACAAGTTTGCGGTGACCTTTGATGCCAGCGTGCGCTTGAACCCGCTCACTAAGAACACCGAAGTGTGCATCAACGAGACCTGTTTGGCCTTCAATGCCGACGAGCAAGTGGTGCCGATCCACCCGTCTTTGGATTCGGAGATGTGTTACGCCGAAAAATCGACGGGCCTACGCCAGTAAACGGCGTTGGTCGGGCCTGCCCATAGCTAACAGAAATGGATCTTCAGCTTGCAGCCGGGTGAACTCCGCCTTGTTGCTGACGCCTTTCCAGTTGTTCTCAATCATAATCTGGCCCACTGATCCCCCGAGCGAACTGCCCGGCCCCAACAGGATCAAATGATCGGGTGCGAACTCTTTGAGGGCCACGCCAATGGCGCGCGAGAAATCATAGGGCTCAACCACTTGATGGCCCAAGGTGTAGTGGTAAAGATCTTCGATATTGGTGGAGTACGGCTGCCAGATACAGCCGCGCCCGTCGATCAACGGCAACTGCGGCGCTTGGAACAGGGATTCCGGCAGCTCACGGAAGGCGCGCGCCGCAGTTTCGCGTAGAAGCGGCGTGTGGAAGGCCGCATGATTGATCAATTGAAACGGGTAATTTTCCACCGGCGGAAGTTCTTTCAGCAAGGCTTGCACACCCGCTTTGTTGGCACCGAGAACCAAGAAGCCACCTAAGAAAATCGACGGATAGATTTCAACGCCATCGTTTTGTGCGGCTCTTTGCACGGCCTGGTCTACATCACTCATGCGTTTTTGTGAAGGCAGCCAGTTTTCATCGCACAAAGGGTAGATCACCTGGCCGCCGATGATTTCATTTTTCATCATCGAGCCCATAGTGTTGATCACGGTGAAGGCGGAAGCCCAGTCCAGTGCGCCCCCAAAGGCGAGGGTCAGATACCAACCCATCGAATTTCCAGTCACGGCCACGATATCGAATTTTTCGCGATTGATGGCCATGAAGTCGACGTAGCTGCAGGCGTAGATCAAGCTCGAAGCGTGTTCGCCGCGCGTGTGCAGTTGCGGTTGAAAGGTTTCGGCGTAGTCCAGCTCGCGGATGGTTGGTTCGCCCATGGCCTGACGCCGGCGATCGATGTCGTCCAGGAAATCCGCCGCGTAGGCCCCATGCTGTTTCAAATAGCCAAGAGTTTCTTTGGTATAGGTGCCGCGACCGGGACAAATCACTACAGCGCGTTTTTTCATACGCGGTTCACCAGGCGCAGCGCCGTCATCACGATCTCCTCTTTGCTGGGTAAGCCCGCCGCTGCCGCTTTACCGAGCGGAATAAAACAATCGTCGGCGGCGACCACGCGCACTTTGGGAACTTTCACCGCGTTTTCCAAAATAGCGCCGCACATCCACTCGCTCCACGAGCCCGTCTTACGACATTCGTCGACGATTAGCACGTGAGGGCAATCGCCGATCTCCGTAAGCACGGCATCGCGATCCACGGGCGCCATCCAGCGCATATCGATGATCTTGGTTTTCAAGCCGTGTTTATCCAGAAGCTCTTTGGCCGCTTGGCGGGAGTAGAAAACTCCGTTGCCATAAGTGACGATGGTCAATTCATCGCTCTCGCCCCAAACGCCGAGTTCGCCGAGTTTGATTTTGCCTTCACGCGGGTAGGTGGACGTCCAGGCTTTGTCGTTGGCTTCATTCAAGTCGCGCGTCATGTACAGGGCGATCGGCTCGACAAAAACCACCACGCGGCCGCGCTCCCAAGCCTCTTCGGTGCAGGTGCGCAGCATCTTCACGGCGTCTTCACCGTTCGAGGGCACGGCGACGATCACGCCGGGGATGTCGCGGAACACGGCCAAAGAGTTGTCGTTGTGAAAGTGTCCCCCGAAACCTTTTTGGTAAGGCAGGCCGGCAATGCGAATCACCATGCCGTTGGTGAATTGCCCTTGCGAGAAAAAGGCCAAAGTCGCCGCTTCACCGCGAATTTGATCTTCGGCATTGTGCACGTAGGCCAGAAACTGAATTTCAGGCAGCGGGAGAAATCCGTTGTGGGCGAACCCAATCGCCGTTCCTAAAATCGTTTGTTCATCCAGAGGGGAGTTGAACACGCGGCGGGGCCCGAATTTTTTGTACAGTCCTTCGGTCACATTGTAGACGCCGCCTTTCTGCGCGACGTCTTCGCCAAAGATCACGGCACCGCCATAGCGGTGCAGGGTCTCTTGCAAACCCATGTTTATCAGCTTGGCCAAGTGCAGAGGTTTGTCCAGATCCGCGCCTAGAAGTTCTCTAAGAGAGTCGGAGTCAGGCGGCGCCGGCGAGGTTCGCGGATGAGCGACGGCGGTCAAACTCTCGCGCACCTCTTCGCGTTTAAGGTATTTCGGCCGCGTTTTGGCATACTCGCCGATTGCCGCGACTTGAGCTTCGATGGTTTTATAAATATCGATGATTTGATCGGAAGTGGCCAAACCGTTTTCGATAATAAAGCGGGCTGAATGCAAAAGCGGATCATTGAACTCGGTGGCTTCGATCTTAGCCATAGTGGAATAAGTCGACTCCACGTCCGAACCGGCATGTCCAAGCAGGCGCACGGTCTTGGTGTGTAAGAACACGGGCTTGCGTTGACTGCGAGCGTAGGTCTCGGCTTCGCGGGCTTTGGCGTAGAGGTCGCAAAGATTCAAACCATCGCAGGTGATGTAGTGCAGCCCTTGCCGATGGGCATACTGGCTCTCCAGCCATTGATTGGGTGTCGGCACAGAAATCCCAATACCGTTGTCCTCACAAATCAAAACCAGCGGCATAGCGACATTTTGATGCGATACCCATAGCGCCGAGTTCACTGCCCCCACCGCCGTGGAGTGATTGATCGAGGCGTCGCCGAAGGTGCACATCACAATGGCATCGGACGGCATGACGGAGGAATCTAAACCGAGATCCTTGGCACGTGCGATCGAAAGTGCTGCGCCCATAGCTTTGGGAAGGTGTGAGGCGATGGTGCTGGTTTGTGGGGGAACCATAAGCGGATAGCTGCCGAACACCTTGTGCCGCCCTCCGGCAATCGGATCTTCAGAGGAAGCCACAAACGAAAGCATTGTGTCGTAAAGTGGGGTTGAACCGGGGATCTGCTTGGCTCGCTGAATCATGAAGGCGCAGCTGCGATAGTGCACAAACGCCATGTCGGTGAGGCGGAAGACGCGGCCCCAAACCGCATTGCCCTCATGCCCGGCGCTACCGATGGTGTAGTAGCATTCGTTTTGGTTCTTAAGAATACGTGCCCGTAAGTCCATCTGCCGGCTCATGACCTGTGTTTCAAACAGGTCCATGTAGTCGGCAGCGGTGAGTCCAGCCTCCGCCAATCCGGTGTTGCTCCGGGGTTCGGGGAAATGCTGCTCTTGCACGAATTTTACGAAGTTGCGATCTACGGCTTCGGCCCGATTGTACATAGGAAGGTTAGGCTACCCCCGCGGGTCCTGAGAGGGCAAATCCTTTTGCGCAGGCTCTGCGCCTCTGCTACGACTAAGAGATCACCATTAGGGGAGTGCCATGGCACCGTATGAATCATTGAATTACATGGAAGAAGACGGCCTGTTTACCAGCGAAGAGCTGATGATCCGCGACACCGTTCGCGGCTTTGTGGACGAGGAGATCATTCCTGTTCTGCAAGAGGCCAATCGCGCTGAGAAGTTTCCGATGGACCTGATCCCGCGCTTCGGCGAGATGGGTTTGCTCGGTTCCACCATCCAAGGTTATGGCTGTGCGGGCCTGGGTCATGTGGCCTACGGTTTAGTGATGGCTGAGCTTGAGCGCGGCGATTCGGGCATTCGTTCTTTCTGCTCCGTGCAAGGCGCGCTGGTGATGTACCCGATCTTCACCTACGGTTCTGAACAGCAAAAGAATAAGTATCTGCCCAAGCTGGCAACGGCTGAGATGATCGGGTGCTTTGGCTTGACCGAGCCCGACGCAGGTTCGAACCCTGGTGCGATGCGCACCAAGGCCGAGAAAGTTCCCGGCGGTTACAAGTTGAACGGCAACAAGATGTGGATCACCAACGGCTGCATTTCGGATATCGCCGTGGTGTGGGCAAAGCTTGATGGCGAAGTGCGTGGCTTTATCGTTGAAAAAGGCACGAAAGGTTTTTCGACTTCGACCATGAAGGGCAAGTTTTCGTTGCGCGTGAGCGTAACTAGCGAACTGCATATGGAAGACTGCGTGGTTCCGGAAGAAAACATGCTGCCTTTGGCGAAGGGTTTGAAAGGCCCGTTGAGCTGTTTGACTCAAGCCCGTTACGGAATTGCTTGGGGTGTGTTGGGCGCGGCCAATGCTTGCTACCATACCGCTTTGAACTACGCCAAAGAGCGCGCCATTTTCGATGGTCGTCCGTTGTCGGCGTACCAGCTGGCCCAAGCTAAGCTGGTCAAGATGGTGCAAGAGATCACCAAGGGTAAGCTGTTGGTGCTGCAAGCCGGTCGTTTGAAAGAGGCCGGCAAGCTGCAGCCCTACCATGTGTCGATGTGCAAGATGAACAACTGCCGTGTGGCTCTGGATACGGCCCGTGAAGCTCGCGACATGCTGGGTGGGAACGGGATCATCGACGAATATCCTGTGATCCGTCACATGATGAACCTGGAAACGGTCAACACCTACGAAGGCACTGAGGATATTCACCGCCTCGTAGTGGGACAAGAGATCACAGGCACAGCGGCGTTCCGTTAGTCGGCTTTAAGATTTCCTTCTTGCTTGGTCCGCCTCACGTCTTCACTACCCACGCTGGCGGGTAGTCGGCGGTCGGGGCGAAGGATTGACAAAAAATAGTGTGTCTCAGTTTGAGAATCACTCTCGTAAAGATGGCGACTCTCCGATCATTCCCCTAAACTGATTTTGTCTTGACCTTATCAGTTCATGAGGACTTTGCTAAATGACACTCTTTGATATCCCGGTCGGCTTTGCTTCGGTGTTTATGATGATCCTAATCGGCTACTTCGTGCTGACCGTTTGGTTTGGCGCTCCCCAAGCCCCGGTGGTGGCGGTTCAAAAGACGCAGGCTCCTTTGGATGAAGCCACTCCCGCTCAGAGTGAGTTGGCTGGTTAGTCGGGCGCCGGTTTTCGCGCGAGTCTCGGGCCCGTCTTTGGGGCAACGGCCGGCTTTAAGTCTACGCCGGCCTCATGGATAACTTCGTCGGTACGGTAGGCATAGGTCATAAAGCCTTTTCTAAACTCTACGGCAGATCTCAAGCCACGCTAGGTTTCAGGCGCAGAAGTTCAGGCCCAAGCTGGCGCTGTCTCTTCAAACGAATACGATCGCTGATCCGACTTCGCTCTTTTTCTCTGCTGCTTTAAATACTCGTTCATTTCATTGAGGTATTTTTCACGTCGCTTTTTGCCGGCGAGGTCTTCCATGCGGTTGGCACAAAAGTAATTGTGCAGCCGTCGTTCTTCGAGAGAGCTGGCCAGCACGCGAGTATAAGCCAGCCCCTGCCAAAAGCGCCCAAACTTCCGCCCGCGGCGAGCGCCTGTGACATATCTGGCGATGCGCCCGGTGATGGACTTGAGAAACTTTTGAAACTGTAACCTTGAGCTGCTTCTCGCCTTGATGTGCAAGTGATTCCCCATGTTGACGAAATCGCCGATGCTAACTCCAAACTGCTTAGCCTTATCGTAGACCAGCTGACGAATGAAGTTTTGGTTGTTCGCCCCTTTTAAACTGAGTTTTCCGTACGCTTTGTCACTCTTTAACACTAAGTGCATCCATTTGCGTTGATGAAACGGTCTTTCCAGTTTGCGGTGGCCTTTTGTCTTCAAGCCTCCGTACTCGGTTCTGCCGTATCTTGACTTCGTTTCTTTGTTGAAGAGGGATTGTTGCTTCATTATCGGGGCAATATATTTGTGACTTGGAATCGCCACAACTGGAAATGCTTTGAGTCGTTGTTTTCTTGTGTTTTGGTGCTTGGTGAGAAGTCTTTTCTTCGAGGTGCCGTGCGCGTGCTCGCGCAGACCGTCCGTCCATGAGAACGCTATTTCTCGCCCGTCCTGGGCTCGAAAGGGTCATAGTTCGGAAGTTTTTAGTCTTAGGTCAAAAGACAAGGATAAGTAAGATAGAAATGGCACACAAGAGAGCACAGACGGAGACCAAGCGGCAGAGCCCGAGTGGCGGTCACCTGAATGGCAAAGGCGCGGACGTGCATGGCCAGGCTCGCAAAGATCAGGGGGGCTTTGCGGTCAGAGTACCTTCACCACATTCTTATGAACACCCCTCAGCCGGTTGGGGTTTTGATGGCCGTGTTCTACTAAGATCACTTCGATTCCCATGGCTTGGCCGACCTCTAGGTCGTGGTCGGTGTCGCCGATCAATACCGTTTTGTGTTTTGGGGTGTTTGTCGTGCGGATTAATTCTAAGCCACGCTCGACTTTTGAGGCGGCGGTTTTGTCGAAGATGCCGTAAACGTGGTCGAAGAAACTCTCCACTTTAAACGTGCGGACGCATTCCAACAGACGGTGATGTTCCGAAGCGGAAAGAAGGGACTGAGTTTTGCCCGCCGCTTTTATGCTCGCCAGAATGTTGCGGGCGCCGGGGTGAAGTTCCAGCTTATGTAGCTCTTCGTGGAAGTATTGGTTGAAACGGTCGCACAGTCCTAAAAAATAGTTGGGTTCGGTGGGGAGGCCTAACTTCTTGTAGTACTCGATCACTGGGAAGCCGAAGATGGATTTGTAAGACTCTACCGTTGTCAGCGGGAGCTTTTCTTCCTCTAAGATGCGGTTGACGGTTTTTACGGCGTGATCGATATCAGCCAACAAGGTGCCGTTCCAGTCCCAGATGATATGTGTCTTGCCCTTAATGTGTTCGTGCAGACTATCCATCGATCAACGCCCTCGCACAGGTTTTTACCGGCTTGAAGCCGCGTTTGATTAGTTCTTCATAGAGCTCGTCAGGAGAGAGTCCCAACTCACCCCGCGGAGCGGAACTCATGCGGTCCCACACTTCCGAGCGGAACTGCATCGGTCGGGGCGGGATATGCAGAAGTTCAGCCACCAGCCGCGTGCAGTACGTGGCGTTGACCACTCCCCAGCGGTAGGCGGTGTCAAAGGGTTTGCCCATCCAGGTCTGAACGCTCCATTGCGTAGGACTCTCGTACTGGTCGTTTTCCAGATAAACAACATTGTTACCATAGTGAGTGATGTTGCGGACGATATCCACGCCGCGCTCGGTGTGTGCATGCAACCATTTGCGGCCGACCTTGATGGCCACATGAGCGAAACGGCCCCCCGGTTCCAACTGAACTCGCTGGCCATCCTGCCAATGCAATTCCAAGAATGCGACGGTGGCACCCACAGCGGGGGCACTCCACCATGTCGTGGTGAGACAAAACAGAAATCTGAACAGCATGCCCCTGTTCTGCCCTGTCGTCCCTAAATGGTCCAGCAAAAAACCATAAAGAGGTCGGGTCCAAATGTCGATAGATTACCCATGGAAAACAAGCAGACGATTCTCATCGTTGACGACGACCAAGTGTCTCTCGCCCTAATTTCCAAACTGGTTGAAAAGTTACATTACAATGTACTTTTGGCCCAAGACGGCCAACAGGCGCTCGAAGCCCTTGCCGCCCATCCGGTGGACTTGGTGATCGCCGACTACGACATGCCCAATATCGATGGTCTGGAGCTCTTAAAGCGCCTGAAAGCCGACTATCCTCGTCTGCCCTATATTCTGGTCACAGCTTATTCGAATCTCAGAGTGATACGCGAGGCCTGGGAGTTCGGAGCCTTCGACTTCTTTCAAAAACCTGTGTTTGTGGACCGCCTCAACCAAACCATTCGCTTAGCTATGGAGTATGGTCACCTGTCCATCGCTCGCCGCAAATTCCCCAAGCTTGAGGAGCTGCAGCCCGATCCCGATCTTCTGAATATCGGCGTCGTGCGTGAATTGGCTGTTGCCCTTGAGCGCGCCGATCTTCTGCATATCGTAGAGGAGTTTGAGACGCACGCCCGTATTGAACTTCAACATCTCTTACGTCACGGCATGAGCCAGCACTACGCCGAAGTGCGCTCCGTCTCGCATCGCATGGCCGGCACTTCGATCAACTTGGGATTGGTGCGCATCTCAGAAGAGATGCGAGCCATAGAAGCCAAGCCCGAAGCGCCTATTCGTAACGGTGCCGATCTGGAAAAGCTGCTTGAGCGCTCTATCTACTGGCTGAAGCATTACTTGACCGAGATCTTTCAAGACTTGGCGGTCTAGTCCGCACTCGCTTCCATATTCTCATCGTCGTATTTGTCGCGGAAAGGATCCCAGTCTTCCGCGGGATCAAACAAGAAACACACTTTGTTTTTAGTCAGCACATCCGGCGGGTCGTTCGGTAGATGCACCAACTGCGAAAGGAACTCATCTTCGCTCGCAGGAATCCGATCGCCCATGGCTTTTGCGCTGGCCAGTTTGCGGCGGCAACTCTTCACCTCTGTAGTCGCTCGCTTGCCGGCGGGAGTGGAATAGCCAATGGTCCTAATCTTGCCCTTTAGGTTGAAGGAAAAGCTGGGAGCGTAGTCAATCTGCTCATCGCTATTGGCATGGCAGTCCATATCGGGTTGGCCCACGTTTTCCGGTGTCCACTTCACTTTGACTTCGTTCTTGCGCACTTCGCAGGAGAACACCACGTTGGTGCCGGCGCGCTCAAAAGCAATGGTCGTTTTATCGCTGTATTTGAGCCGTGATTGGTCACAAAGCTCTTGGATGTCTTCGACAAGATCGTCTGTGTCGCAGGGAGGGAATCCTCCTGACGCTGCAATCACTCGAAAGATGGCGCGTCCCACGGCTTCGCGTTCGACAGCAGGCAGCACTGTTGGAGATTTTTTGCTCCACAGCCAATAGGGAACCGCCAGGTTCACCATCACGAATGCGATTTGCAGAACGACCATTCTATATTATCGGCGTTTAGTTCAAGATACCTTTGAGCGCTAGAGTACTTTGCCGCTTTCCTTGAAAG
Organism: Bdellovibrionales bacterium; assembly: GCA_019637855.1. Lineage (GTDB taxonomy): Bacteria > Bdellovibrionota > Bdellovibrionia > Bdellovibrionales > UBA1609 > JALHOQ01. Next base: position 42,289 of record JAHBUX010000016.1, on the reverse strand, counting down.
CCGGCCTTCGGAAACAGACGAAAGCCAAGAGCTTTGACCGCCCGGTTTAGAGCGCCGGTCGCGGCGTAGGTGGCCAGGACGCAACACTCGTCGAGGCTAGGGCCCATGCGGCTGATGATGACTTCCTCCAACCAAAGGCCAGCGTCCATCTTCTTGGAATAAGCGTCATAGTAAACTGTATTTATTTTATCAACGCCGGCGAGGTCATCGGGAAAAGCGCCGCGCAGCTCGAGTCGATGATCATTGAGCGCAGCTGCCGTGAGTTCGCGCAGGCGCGAAAGATCAACGCTCATCGCGCGCGACACCTGCGCGGCCGCTTGTGCCACCACTGCGGTCACTGCGCCTAGCTCATCTGGCAAGTGGGTGGTGCTGGCGGCCCAAGCTCGAAACGCGTCCCGCAAAACCGGCAAAGCTTCGAAGCTGTAGATTTTGAAATCCTTGATCTGCGAGCGCTCGAATTCGGCGAGGCTGATCAACTCGTTGTAGCCTAAGCCCAAGCCGAGCGACAGCACTCGCGGAGCCCGCTTTTCCGCCAGCATGAGGGCCAAGGCTTGTTGATAAATATACAGGCTTTCGGAAAGCGCCCCGCCTGAGTGGTGCATCTTTTCGACGTAACCATCCTCACGAGCGAAAGCCAGGGTAGGGCTGCCGTCGGCGGTGGTAAAAAAGCGGATATTGGCCGGTAGACTCTGCATATTGATTGTCAAACCGCTTAGATCATTTTAATCGATGTGTCTATGGCCAATGAGGCTTTGCCCTACAATCCGATCAGCCGCTTTTACCGCGACACCTTTAACACCAAGGTTTACAAGATCTCGGTGTCAGTCGCCGAGACCTGCCCGAACCGCGAAGGTTTAAAAGGCATGCAGACGTGCAACTTCTGCGACCAATGGGGTTCGGCGGCCTACAAGCAGAATTTAGAAAAGCCCTTGAGCCAGCAGATCGAAGAGGTGCGCGAGGTTTTGCGCCGTAAGCGCGGGGCGGATAAATTTCTGGTGTATTTCCAGGCCTACACCACCACTTTTGCTCGCGTGAGCAAACTGCGCGAGCAGTTCGAACTTGCGCTGTCTTACCCTGATGTGGTGGGGATTGTGGTGGGGACACGACCGGATTGCATTTCGCAATCCTTTATCGAAACCTGCAATGAGATGGCCGAGCGTGGCTTTATGGCAGTTGAGTTTGGAGTGCAGTCCTTCGACAACGACATCTTGAAATGGATGCGTCGAGGGCACACGGCCGAGCAGTCGTTAAGGGCCATTCAGCAAATTTCTGCGAAATGTCCAAAGGTAAACTTAGGCATTCATTTGATCTTTGGCTGCCCCGGTGAAACCGACCAAATGATCATAGAGACCGCTTTGCGCATCAACGATTTGCCCCTGCAAAATGTAAAACTACATCATATGCACGTTTTGAAAGACACACCGCTGGCCGAAGAGTACGCGCGCGGTGAGTTTGTCCCGGTCGAGCAAGAGGAATACTTCCGTCGCTGCACTTTGTTCCTTCAGCATCTGCGCGAAGATATCGCGGTCCACCGTTTGTCGGCGCTGTCTTCGCGTTGGGATGAGCTGGTGGCACCGGCTTGGTCCACTTACAAAATGGAAACCTATCAAAAGCAGATCGAGTTTATGAAGACTCGTGGGGCGTTCCAAGGGCAGTTGGTGGGCGCTCGTGCCTAGGGCCATACCCAGTCGCATGGAGTATGGCGCGGCAATGCTTTTTGCCGCAACACTATTCACCGTGGTTTTCGTCGGCTGCCAAACCGCTCATCAGCGGCGGGTGAGTGTGCTCGCCGATCGTGTGCAAAAGTTAAAGCCACTCTCTTCTTACAAAGCCACCTGGTGTCGGGTCGAAGCGCAGCTGACTGAGCCGGCCCGGGCCCGCTATCAGCAGATGTTTCCGGAAGAGAGCGCGCGCGCAAATCAAGATGTGGCGTTCACGTGGAAAGCGCGTGAGTCCACGTGTGAGGTCACGGCCCTGGATCGCTCAGCGCTGACGTCGAATTACAAAGGCTTCCTCGACACCGCTCTTTGCGTCCTATTGCAAACGCATTGGGTGAACTCTCCGTTTGATGAGTTCCCTTACGCGCCGGAGCGCTTGAGTGACAAGGATGGCAAGGTGCATTTGGCGATCGCCGAGGGCAAGGATCTTGGACTGACCTTAGATCCGGTCGCCTTTGACGTCGAAACCCGTACCAAGGGTCGCGGTACGATGTTGGCAAGTTACGCACAAACGGACGGCGAGTGGTTACCCACCCGCTTGGAGCAAAGGACCACAACCGGACTGCAAATCGTCCTCGATGATTTTGTGTGGGATTCAAATCGCATCGACAGTCGTCGCCTTCCACGGTCCCTGTGGATTGCGGTCGGCGAAGAGCGTCCGATTCAACATTCCCAGCTCAAGTTCAGCGAGTGCCGTGAGTATTAGCTTACTTGGCCCAGTCGGGCGTTTTGTAACAGCACTTCTTGTGAATTTTAACATCGGCGACCTTTTTTAGATCGGCATCGGGGATAAGTACCAGGTGCCAAGTTTCCTGGCCGGTCTTTTGACTTTCTGAGATCATGTAGGCGTAGAGCGTATCGCTAAAGAAGTAGCTGTTCGGATCGCCCATCTGCTCGCGAACCTTCAGCATGTCCTGACCCTTCAGAGCGCCAGAGGTGATTGCGCCGACGGCCATCGCACCACGTTCTTTCTCGGCGGCCGCTTTGAACTTCTTCGCGTTGAAAGGGAGAGAGCCCCATTTTTTTATTGCTGTGGGCGTGTCGAGAAACTTTGCACCGAAGAATTGCTCGGTGGCAAAGGAGGTCGTAATGGAGATCAATGCGGCCGTGAACAATAAGATTAACATTTTCATTGAGGCTCCTTGGGAATCGGAAGACCAGGTTTGAGAATAATTAATTTTTTTGCTCTCAAGTCATCCGCTATTCGACCCACTGAAGGTGGGTCGACGGATTCACCCTCAGCTCTGCACCTTTAACGTCGCAGCCCTCTAAGCCCTTCAATAGAGCTCCATGCGGGATAAACGGGGGCGGGCCCTCTCGGTGCAACCAGGACACAAACTCGCGTTCGGGGCCGCGGCACACCATCTGTCGGGTCTTGCCGCGTTCTTCTAAAGTATCGCCTGTCACGCGTGCCGGTGTTGGCGTCAACGGATAAAAGCTGCGCCACTTGTCGTCCTGAACTTTGCGGCTCAACAGCAGGTATGAATAGGTGAGGGTGCGATTCTTCATCGGCAACTCGTCTTCCAATAGCAGCCACCATTCAGGTGCTTCGAAACCAACGCGCATATGACACCAGTCGCGCTCTGAGTGTTCGAGTAAGGGACAAGTCTGCTCATGCGTGCATGGCGCTAAAACATGAAAGCCTTCGCTCATTAAGCGCCCGCGCCACTGCATCAGCTGGCGCCCGCAGTCGCGGGTGCTCGGCTCAACGATCAATAAATGATCAAAGGCTCCTAGATTCGGCGGATTCTTCTGCATTTCTAAAAACGAATAGGAGAACACGGCCAAAGCCCCCGATGAAGGGCGGCGAAAACCTTCGAACTCGGGTTGCCATCGGCCTTTTCGACTCGCCATCAGCCGTTTGTGAATCGACACCGCTTCGTTGGATTTTTCTAAACAAAAAAATGGCCGCGGCGATAGCCACTCTTCATCTTCCAGCACCCAGTGTGTGGTGCCAGGCCCGCTGCCGTAGTCCCACACTTCGCTGACTGCCGCTGCTGGTAAAAAGCGTTCGACTTCGCGGAAGACCGCTCTCAAGCGCGCATAGTTCAATGGCAGATAGTAGTTCACATAGGCGGGAAGAGTGAAGGCTTTGATCCACGGAGTGGCGGCACCCGGGTTGCTGTGAAAGAAGGCTGACAGCTGCATCACATCGTCCGCAGACGCTTGCGAAGCGCCGCGCACCATGCGTTCAAACGCTGGGGTGAGCTTCAGATCCACGCGGATTCTCCAGGTCGTTCAACTTTTGCAAGACATGTTCGGGAGTGATCTCTCGCATAACATCGGCGGCAAAATTATCGGCATCAGCCACCTGCGGAACTAAATATTCGGCATAGAGTCCCTTAGGGCCCCACCGGCGCGGATGCTCCACCTTGCGGGGAGAATAGATGCCCAATGTCGGCGTTCCTAGCGAAGCGCTGAGGTGTAAAACACCAGTGCTTGGTGCGATCACCGCACGAGCTTGCGACAATAGATCCAGAAGTTCCGAGGCGCGCAATTCGTCCACCACCCAGCGTACGTTGGGCAGGCCTTTTACTTTTTCGATGGCGCGCAGATACTTCTGATCCATCTTGGTGCCTGTGATCAGCACTGGCCTACGCTCGGCCAAGCGCTCAATTAAGGTTACAAAGTTCTCCGCTGGCCAATTCAGAGCTGAGCCGGCCATTCCCGGGTGCACGATGTAATAGCCGCGCTCTTTCAAGCCGCGCGCTTCGGCAGTGCCAAAAGGATTGGGCGCCATCAGTCGTAAGAAGGTGCGCTTCAAGCCAGACAAATTAAACGTGCTGCGCACGCCGAGGCGATTGAAGCCCCACTCGACAATATCGAAATTAAAATCGCTTTCGTGCCGATCGGCCAGACTGCGTTTTTGCCGAATGCCCACATTCAAAAACAGGTAGCTGTGCCATTGGCTTTTGCGCCCGATGCGCTCAGGCACTCCGGCAAACCAAACCGCCGCCGACACCCACCAGGGGTTGTGTAGCAACACCGCAGTTTGAGGACTGTGTTTTTGAATCCAACGCACCATGCGCAGAAACTCGAAGGGCGAAAAACCACGTTTGAACTCAGTGCTCTGGCGCTTGGGAACAGCCTGTTCGGTAATGAAACTAAGGCCTTTGCTGATGAACCAGTGCAGGCGCGCACCCGCCAATGCGGGATGCTCATCGACCGGCAAACTGACGACGAGATCGCCCAGTTTGTCCATTCGGATCAAGAGAATGTCCACATTTCTACTGTCCATGTGCTCCTATATATGGCATGAAACGAATTCGAAGGAAATGTAAATGACGGAAAACGAAATCCGCAATCAGATCGTGGACGTTTGTCGCCGCCTTTACGCGCGCAATATGTTGGCGGCCGCGGACGGCAATGTCAGCTTTCGGCTCAGTGATGAGCGTATCCTGTTTACGCCCTCCGGTCGGCAAAAGGCCTTTATCACGCCGGAGGACATTGCCATCACTGCTTTAAACGGTGAAGTGCTCACCGGCAAACCTTCGGGTGAACGTCTTATGCATCTCGAAATCTATCGTCGCTGCCCGCAAGCTAGAGCTGTGGTGCATGCTCATCCGCCGCATGCGGTGGCTTGGTCGTTGGCCCGTCCGCAGCTCAAAGAATTGCCTAACGATCATTTGAGCGAAGTCATTTTGGGCGCTGGTCGCATTCCCTTCGTCCCTTATGCACGCCCGGGTAGTGAGGCGATGGGTGGGGAACTCGCGCCTTATCTTCCTGAATGCCGGGCTCTGATTCTGTCCCGTCACGGAGCTGTCTGTTGGGGGACGAGTCTGGAAGAAGCGTTGAACGGGATGGAGCGCCTGGAGCACTCGGCTCAGATCCTATGGTTGGCTGAGCAGCTGGGCGGTTCACATGCGCTGCCCAGAGAAGAGGTTAACGCTCTAAGAAAAATGCGCGAACAGATGGGAGAGGGATTGTTATGACCGACTTCACCTCCACCGCTTTGCGGGTTGATCAAAAAGGGCTGTGGGTCTTGGATCAAACACTCTTGCCTCAGCAAGAAGTATGGTTGCTCTCGCCGTCGACAGAAAGCATGGTGCAAATCATTCGTGAGCTCAAGGTGCGCGGTGCCCCTCTGATCGGGGTTGCCGCAAGTCTGCAGCTGGCGCACCTGGCTGAGCAGGGTGCAAGTTCCGATGAGCTCGAAAAGGCTTTGTTCGTTTTGCGCGAAGCGCGCCCTACCGCCGTCAATTTAATGAATGCCATGGATCGCTGTTTAGTGGCGCTAAAGAAAAAAGGCCCACAAGGGCTGATCATTGAGGCGGAAAGTATTTGCCGCGAAGATGTTGAACTGTGTGCCAGCATGGCCGCGTGGGGTGCGCAGCTCATTGAAGACGGGGATCAAGTTCTCACTCATTGCAACACCGGAGGCTTGGCTACGGCTGGTCTTGGCACCGCTCTTGGCGCTGTCATTCACGCGGCCCGTGACGGCAAGAAAGTGCACGTTTTTGTCGACGAAACGCGCCCGCTCCTGCAAGGCGGTCGGCTCACGGCGTGGGAGCTCGAGAAAAACTCCATTCCGTTCACTTTGATCTGCGACAGTATGGCGGCGGCTTTGATGCAGCAGGGGAAGGTGGATCGCGTATTGGTCGGCGCGGATCGCATCGCGCGTAACGGAGATTTTGCCAACAAGGTTGGAACCTACAGTTTGGCCGTGTTGTGCAAGTTTCACAGCGTGCCGTTTTACGTGGTAGCACCTCAAACCACAGTCGATGTCAACTGTGCCTACGGCCGCGACATCCCCGTGGAAGAGCGCTCCGCCTACGAGGTGCGCGGTGTGCGTGGCGCCTTCGGTCAAGTCGAATGGTCTCTACCGCACGCCGATGTTTGGAACCCTGCATTTGATGTAACCCCTGAGTCTTTAGTCACCGCTTGGGTCTTAGATCGCGGCATCTTTACCCGCGAAGACGTAAGAAAAGGCGCGCTACTTTAAAGGTACCAGGTTCCTTTCCGATATTCGGAAAGGAACCTGGTACCTTTTTTGGAGGAGATATGTTTGCTGTTATAGGTGGTTCAGGTTTCGAAAAATTTGAGGGTTTTGAAACTGTCCAGGTGCTTTCGCGAGAAACTCCGTTTGGATTGACCTCTAGCGGTTTTAAAAAGGTGCGGGTGAACGGCATCGAAGCGCTGTTTGTCTCGCGCCACGGCGATCACCACGAACTCATGCCTTCCGAGATCAACTACCGCGCCAATATTTTTGCGCTGAAAGCCCACGGTGCGAAGGCCGTGATCAGCATGAGTGCAGTCGGTAGCCTGCAACCGCAGTACGAGCCCGGCCATCTGGTGATTCCTACGCAATATATCGATCGCACCAAAGGTTTGCGGCGCCACACTTTCTGCGGTGACGGCGTGGTTGGTCATATGTCACTGGCCTATCCGGTGTGCAGCGGTCTGGCCGAGCAAGCCTACGCTCTCGCTAAAAAGGAGGGTTTACCCGTCCACTTGGGTGGCACCTATGTCACTATTGAAGGCCCGAATTTTTCGACTCTGGCGGAGAGCCTATCTTATCGTGAGCTCAAAGCTGACATCATTGGCATGACGAATTTTCCCGAATATGCCTTGGCCCGCGAAGCTGGCATGAGCTACCTGCCGTGCAGTTTCATCACCGACTACGACTGCTGGGACACCAGTCGCCCTCATGTGACTTTAGATGAGGTGCTAACTATCATGCGCCAGAACAACAGCAAGGCGTTTACCCTTCTTAAAAAAATCCTGGCTAAGGAAGAGACACTGTTGCAAGGGTGCGACTGCGGTTCGCAAGGATTTAAAATGGGGCTAATGACCCCAAAAGACTCGCTTTCACCGACTCAGAAGGCCTGGGTCGAAGTCCTGCTCGCTTAGGCTATGGTTTCCGCCAGGTTCCTGTAGTAGGATCTTCAAATCACAGAGGAGAGGGCATGAAGATCCTGTTCATGTGCGTAGCCAATTCCATTCGTAGTCAGCTTGCTGAAGCGATCGCTCGTCACACGTTCGGTAATCGTGTGGATGTGCGCAGTGCCGGCAGCAATCCAAGCGGCCGTGTTCATCCCGTTGTTTTGCAAGTCCTCAGAGAGATTGGCGTGCCAACAACGGGTCTCGCTTCGAAAGGCATCGATGCGGTCGAGCCCGAGTTCATTCAAGAATTGGATTTCGTGATTACACTCTGTCAGGAAGAAGTCTGCCCGATCCTGCCTGGGGACGCTCAGAAAATCGATTGGGCCACTCCGGATCCGAGCGGTTTAAAAGATCAGCTGATGGGCTTTCGCAATACGCGCGACTATATCAAAAAGAAGATCGATCTATTCAATACGGCTTTGCTCCGTTGCGAGGCCGAAGAAGAAATTCCGGCCGACATTTAATCCACGGATAGATAGCGTCAACCGAGTAAACGCCTATTGGTAGGCGTCCACCGGCAAACATGCACACACTAAATTCTTGTCGCCATGGGCGTTGTCGACACGACCTACGCTCACCCAGAACTTACGCTCTTTCACCCAAGGCAGCGGGAAGGCCGCGGCCTCGCGGGTATACGGATGATCCCACTTTTCGCCCAACAGATGAGTATAACAGTGAGGCGCGTTCTTGAGGACGTTGTTGTCCTTATCAGACTTACCTTCCTCGACCGCAGCGATCTCTTGGCGAATTTTGATCATGGCTTCGATAAAGCGGTCCAATTCCTCTTTGCTCTCACTTTCGGTGGGCTCAATCATCAGCGTTCCCACCACTGGCCATGACATGGTCGGTGCGTGAAAGCCAAAGTCCATCAAACGCTTCGCAAAATCATCCACGGTAATGCCGGCGCTGTCCTTGAAGGGGCGTACGTCCAAAATGCACTCGTGCGCCACAAAGCCGTTCTTACCCGTGTACAAAGTCTTGTAGTGCGGGGCGAGCTTCTTCGCGATGTAGTTGGCATTCAAAATGGCGACTTCGGTGGCGGCTTGCAATCCATCGCGTCCCATCATGGCAATGTAGGCCCATGATATCGGCAAGATACCCGCACTGCCCCAAGGCGCACTGGTCGTGGAGGTGATGCCTTTGCTTGGTCCCGCTTCTGCGACCAAGCTGTGCTTGGGCAAGAATTCCTTTAAATGCTCGGCCACGCCGATAGGACCTACTCCCGGGCCGCCACCACCGTGGGGAATGCAGAACGTTTTGTGCAGGTTCAAATGGCAAACATCCGCGCCGATCTTGCCCGGCTTCGAAACGCCAACCAGCGCATTCATATTGGCGCCATCCATGTACACTTGACCACCGGCCGCATGAATCAACCCACAGATTTCACTGAAGGTCTCTTCAAACACGCCGTGTGTGGATGGATAGGTCATCATCAAAGCACCCAGAGTGTCTTTGTTGGCTTCGATTTTGGCTTTGAGGTCGGTCAGATTCACATTGCCTTGTTCATCCGAAGCCACAACGACCACTTTAAAGCCTGCCATGACCGCGCTCGCCGGATTGGTGCCGTGGGCGCTTGAGGGAATCAAACACACCGTACGTTGCTGCTGTCCTTTGGAGCGCAAGTACTCGCGAATAACCAACAGACCGGCATATTCGCCCTGCGAACCGGCATTGGGTTGCACGCTCACGCCGGCAAAGCCGGTGATCTCGGTCAACCAACGTTCAAGCTGGTGGATCAGCTCAAGGAAACCATGCGCTTGATTGATCGGCGCGAACGGATGGATGCGGCAGAACTCGGGCCACGTGATCGGAATCATCTCGGTGGTGGCGTTGAGCTTCATTGTGCATGAGCCGAGTGGGATCATCGAATGAATCAACGAGAGATCTTTGGCTTGCAGACGATTGATGTAACGTAACATTTCCGTTTCCGAGTGGAAACGGTTGAAGGTCGGATGTGTCAGGTAGCTCGAGGTGCGCAGCAGTCCTTTTTTTAGACCCAGAGTGGTTTGCCTGAGCAGTTCGTCGGCCGTGGCTGTGTTCTTGCCGGCCGAAAAGATGTTGAGCAGAGTCTCCACGTCTTCGTGGGTGGCCACCTCGTCGAGCGAAATGCCCAGCACGTCGGCGGTTTTGGTCCACATATTCACGCGGAAATGCTCGGCCCGCTCAATGATCTCGTTGCGTTTTGCACCCGAGACGCGAACTTGCAGCGTATCGAACACGCTCTCGCTCACCAGTTGGAAACCCAAGCGCTTCAAACCTTCACCTAAGGCGCGTGCCAAAGAGTGTGTGCGCTCGGCAATGGCGCGCAAGCCCTGCGGTCCATGATAGACCGCGTACATAGAGGCCATCACAGCTAGCAAAACCTGAGCGGTACAGATGTTGCTGGTGGCCTTCTCACGGCGGATATGTTGTTCACGAGTTTGCAGAGCCAAGCGCATCGCCGGTTGGCCATGGCTATCGATCGACACACCAATGATACGGCCGGGGATCAGGCGCTTAAATTCCTCGCGTGTGGACATGAAGGCGGCGTGCGGGCCGCCGAAACCAAACGGCACACCAAAGCGTTGGCTGGAACCCACCACCACGTCAGCGCCCATTTCTCCAGGCGGCTTCAGCATACATAGAGCCAGCAGATCAGAGGCCACCACGCTGATCAGCTGATTGTCTTTGCACATCTGCAGGAAGACACTGATGTCTTTCACTTCGCCGCGAGCGTTGGGATACTGTACGAGTGCCGAAAAGAAATCCGTACCCAAGCGAGTTTTGTCTTCATCGCCCACCACCACTTCGATATCGAGGGGCAGTGCACGTGTACGGATAACTTCTAGAGTCTGCGGGAATACATCGGCGCTGACAAAAAAGCGCTTCGCAGTTTTGTTCTTCCGAGCCGCAAAGGCCAGGTGCATGGCCTCGGCCGCAGCCGTACCCTCATCCAATAACGAGGCGTTGGCGATCGGCAGACCGGTGAGATCAATAATCATTGTTTGGTAGTTGAGCAAAGCCTCCATCCGGCCCTGCGAGATTTCAGCCTGGTAAGGCGTGTAGGCGGTGTACCAACCCGGGTTTTCTAAAATATTGCGCAACACCACCGAGGGCGTCAGTGTGTCGTAATAGCCTTGTCCGATGAACGAGCGAAAAACTTTGTTTTTCGAAGCCAGCTTCCAAGCGGTGTCGAGCAGCTTGGCTTCACTCATACCCTCAGGGAGATCCAAAGGCTGGTGCGTACGGATGTTGTCGGGCAGGGCTTTATCGATGAGTTCACCAAGGGTACGTAGCCCTAAGGTACTCAGCATAGCGGCTTGAGCCTTTTCATCCGGTCCAATGTGGCGTGGAATGAAGGAATGGTTCTGATCCAGTTTCATTTCTCTCCCCAGAGCGGTGGGTGCCGACCCGAGGCCTTGCGGGCCACGGGCGGTTGCAGGTGCGGTAACTTCGCTGGCCAATTGACTTAAGCTTTCTTACGACGCTTGCGAGTGGCGGTCTTAGTGCCCGGCTTGCGTGCGGTTTTGCGGGCCGTGGTCGTGCTGCTCTTCGCAGCGGCTTTGGCCTTCTTGGAAAAGCGCTTTTGGAAGTCGGTCGAAATCTTCTCCAGTTTCTCTTTCTGCTGGCCGACGACTTTGCTGACATCCGTGCGATGCAGTTTGATTTGACGGAGGATGCGGTTGAACTCGCGGTCCATCTGGCGCTGGGCTTGATGAATCGTACGCATCAACTCGGCGTAGCGCTTTTCGAAAGTCTTCACTTTCTGTTGAGCGCTGGGGCTCAAGACCGTGTGGAAATCGAACTTACGGATTTCGGATCCGATGCGTTGAACTTCGCTCTTCAGCTGCTCAACGTCGGAGAGGCGCTGCAATTCGCTGCGGATCCGCTGCCAATTCACTTGCGTGGTCATGGTTTTCCTTTCGGCTAAGATGCGAACAATGTGAGATTCTTGATGAGCAATGTCAAGCGCAGTGGCCCTCTTGTTTTGACAGCGTAATTTGCACATGCTAGCGACTTGCGTCAGATGCTTTACTCACTATCGAGATTTCGTTTTCACAAGCCCGTACCGCCTTTTGAATTGGGCGGCGAATACCTTGGTCGCGAGGGGCAACACTACCTCAGGGACGCGCTTGGAAGCGTTGAGCTCGAAGGGCCGGAGACGCTGTTCAAGGGACTCAGTGACGGCGATCTGGTGGTCGTGAAAGTCAAACGCGCCGACGAGTTTAATGTTTTGGCAGAAGCTCTCGATATTTACGTCAAAAGTGAAGCGCCTACGAACATTCCTCCCAAACCCCATGCTGCGCGTTTCGCCGTGTTTTTGAGTCGTGTGCGCGACTTTTTTGTCACTCGCGGCTTTAACGAAGTCTTAACACCTTCCCTGGTGCGCTGCCCGGGACTAGAGCCGTCACTCGAGCCGTTCGCGACCGAGGCCAATTATGGCCGTCTGCGCGAGACCGTTTATTTGCCCACCAGCCCTGAAATCCATTTGAAAAAAGCCATGGCAGCCGGTTGGACGGATATCTTTGAGTTGAAGAGCTGTTTTCGGCGCGGTGAGTTTTCGTCTCATCACGACAACGAATTCACCATGCTCGAGTGGTACCGAGGTTTTGCCGGCCTAAAGATGATCGAAGACGATCTGCGCGGTTTAGTTCAGGTGCTGGCGGATGAGGGGTGGTCAACGACTGCGCCGCAGATTCAAGTGACGGATTTCGCCGCCTTGTTTCGCACCCACTTGGGCTTCGCATTGACTCCGCAGACGAACGCCGCGGAGCTGTTGAATCTATGCCAGCAGTTGAATGTGCACACCACTGCCGACGACAGTTTCAACGATCTCTTTCACCGCCTGTTGGTCGACCGCCTAGAGTCGGAGATCGCGGAAATGGGCCCGGTCATCGTCAAACGCTTTCCGCCGTCACAGGCCGCTCTGGCTAAGCTGGACAAAGATGGATGGGCCGATCGTTTTGAGTTCTATTGGAACGGTTTAGAGATCGCCAATGCGTTCAATGAAGTGAATGGGGCGGATGAGCAAAAACAGCGTTGGGCAGATGAGCAACGTGAGCGCCTGCGGCTTGGTTCAAGCGCAGTGCCCGCTGATCCAGGTTTAATCCGCGCCTTACGTAAAGGAATGCCGCCCAGCGGGGGTATTGCCCTAGGTGTGGAACGCCTGTACATGGCTTGCGCCGGCGTGATTGATATTCGCGAGTTGAAATTGTTTTCGGTGGCTGAGGTTTTCGAGCGTTAGTTGCGAGTGCCGCTGCCGCCACCACTGCCGCTAGAGCCGCCGCTTGATCCACCACCGGAACCCGCACCGCCATAAATATCGCTGCTCGAACTACCCGTAGTGTTGCGGCACCAGTTGCTCACGGTCGCCTGCATGGTCGCGCGCTTCGAGGACTGTCCGTCGCGCATCGGTCCAAAATAGGCCGCCATTCCGCATGAGCCGCCGGCTTGGCAGTCTTTGTCTGTGGACCCGTGTCCGATCGTACTGTCCTTGTTGAGATTCTTCAGCGCGATACAGGCCCCGCAACGGATGTTCTTTTTGGCGTCATAAATGCCGGCGTCCGATCCAATGCCGACGCAATCGGGGTCCTGGCTCGAATCCCAGGTTCCGATCTGAAACAAACCTTTGCCTTGCATCAGTTTGCCGTTTTTATACCAGCCCTTTTCAGTCGCGCGGGCATTCCACCCGGACTCCAACGTGATCAGTGAAGCCAGAATCTGCAGATACATCATCTTCTTTTTGAAAGGCGTGCCGAGCTGGGAATAGGTGGGGCAGAATTTATTGAGATCGCCGATGGGCTTGTTGATGATCTGGTTCAGCTCGCGCGCCGCGCAGCTCATGGGATCTTCGTTGGTTAAAACCTCCGACAGAGCGTTGCAATACTCCAGCTTAACTTGCGAACGCTCGACGTTTTTAGCCGTGCACAAGCCATCCCCGATATTCCCCACACCCTTACCACCGTAGTAGTACTTGAAGTTGTCGGGATATTCGTACTTGTTCCAGTCGGTGTTGGCCGGCACGGAGTCTCCGCGTGAACCGTCACCCATGCTGCTCAACATCTGTTGCAGCTGTTGCATCATCGGGTTGTTCTGCGGACTTGTCTCTTCCGACTCCTTCGGCTCTTTCGCCAAGTTCTGATAGATGATGGGCTGACCGGTTACAGGCGAAACGCCTGGCAACTGCGGAGTTTGTGTTCCTGCGGCCGGCACTCCGTTTGTCGTCGTAGCGGCCGGTGTGGCCGCGGGTGTGGAGTTAACTACCGCGGGTTTGATAGTGTTTTGCGCGACAGCTGTCGACGCGACCAAAGTCAGAAGGACGGTAGAAATAAATGTCTTCATAGAGCTAAATTGTCGCGTGAATCGCCAACGTGCAGAAGGGCCAGGTGTGCGGAATTGGACCAATGTTCTTCAAAGCGCCGAGGAAATTTGCGCTGTCTCATTTCGCGACAACAGGTTTTCTCCTCATTCGGCAAGTGGGGTAAAATAAGAGGAAGGAGGGTAGGGCATGCTGCACCTTTGGTACTGGTACAAACGCCGGACCAGGTATTCCTTCAAGCCAGTGATTCTGGTCACCGGCTGCAGTTCAGGCATTGGCATGGCCATCGCCGAGATGCTCTATTCACTTCGCTCTTACCGCGTTGTGGCCACCTCACGCCGTCTCGATTCGTTGCGCGAGCGTTTTGAAGAAGACGATCGGTTTTGGATCCGTAAACTCGACGTACGCTCGCGCGCCGACGCCGAAAAATTGATTCAAGAGATCAATGACAAATGGGGTGGCGTAAATATTTTGGTAAACAATGCCGGCATTAGCTATCGCTCGGTGGTGGAACACATGACCGACGAAGATGAAGCCATTCAAATGGACACCAACTATTTGGGGCCGGTCCGCTTGGTGCGGATGGTTCTTCCGGGCATGCGTGAACAGGGACGCGGCAAAATCATCAATATCTCTTCGGTCAGCGGCATGTTGGCGATGCCGACCATGGCTTCCTATAGCGCTTCGAAAGCGGCGATGGAGGGGATGAGCGAGGCGCTTTGGTACGAGGTGCGTCCCCTTGGCATCAACGTCAGTGTGATCCAACCGGGTTTTGTGCACTCGAAGTCCTTCGAGAACGTGGTTTACACTAAAAAATCCTTAGCGGCTAAAGATGGCGAAGGTATCTACGGCGACTACTACGTGAATATGATTCCTTTTGTCGCGCGTTTGATGCGTTTGAGTACCACTCGCCCCCGTACACTAGCAAAGCTGGTGGTGCGCGTGATCCGCACGGAAAATCCGCCTCTATGGATACCGGCCACCATTGACGCTATGGTTTTTTATTATCTGCGCCGTTTCGTTCCACGCCGCTGGCTTATGCCGTTTCTGTTTTGGTTTTTACCGAAGGCCCGCAAGTGGGGAAGGGCCTACACGAAACGCCGCAATCACAAATAAACTGTCTGGCCACTCTGTTGTCGGCCAGTTCTATTTGCTCAGAAAGCCGAATCGCCACTTCGGTTGCAGATCCGCAGGCTGTAGCAAAGCCTCCGAAGGTTTTTCGCCATAAACCACCACGCCTTTGCGGGACAGTGGCTCGCGGAAAAACATGATCTCAACGATCTCACCCTGGTAGGCGCGTACGCGAATACCCGAGCCAGGTGACAGATAGGTGAGTTCTTTCGGAAGATGCACGTCGAGTGTGACACCTTGAGGGGTGGTGTCCTTCAATGATGAGGAACGCAGGCGTGTACCCGTTTCGATCAAGTCTTTCTCAGACGTCTGAGGCGGAGGGAAACGGCAGTTGTTGGCTAGCAAACATACCACACGCTCCATCTTAGGCAGGTGCGTACGGGCATCGCGCACAGCTCTTTGCTGCTCGCGCAGAGTCGGTTTTGCAGGTAACGCACGCTGCGCCTGTAGCGGAAGACAGAACAGTACCGCCGCGAAGAGCGCGCTGGTCTTAGCCTTTGCCTTTGTTGATATCGTCTTTGAGCTCTTTGCCGACTTTAAAGAAGGGGAGTTTTTTTTCATCGACTTCGATCACTTCTCCGGTGCGCGGGTTGCGGCCTTTGTAGGCGCCATAGTCGCGGTTAACGAACGAACCGAAACCGCGGATCTCGATACGGTCATTGCGCATCAGCGCTTCAACCATGGAATCGAAGATGGTGTTGACCACCGTTTCCGCTTTTACACGCGTGATGTTGGCTTTTTCCGCTATCAGATTGATCAAGTCCGCTTTTGTCATCGACCTGTCCGAAGTTATTGAAATTAGGTCTATTCTATGGGGAACCTAAGGGCCTTGGAAGAGAAAAGAGCCCTCTGTGCGCCGTGACAAAGCGTTGTCGGGCCTGACGGTAGGCCAAAAGCGTTTGTGCCAGCATTTTATCCGCATCAAAAAGGTTTAAAACCTTCTGACGTGCCTGTTCACCCATCTCAACTCCAGAGATTTGACCGTTAAAAACCTGGAGTAAAAGCTCTGACAGCGTGAATGTATCCGCCGGACGAATCAAAAATCCATCAATACCGTCTTCCACCACATCGCCGAGCGGACTGACTTCGGAGCCGATGATGATTTTTTTCTGTGCCATGGCTTCCAGTAAACTCTGTTCAATGCCGCTTGAACGTGCACTCAGATTCACAAACACATCGGCTAGAGCGATATGTTCAGCCAACTGACTGGCCAGAATTTCACCTGTGAACACCACGCGTGAACC
This sequence comes from Bdellovibrionales bacterium, assembly GCA_019637855.1. Classification (GTDB taxonomy): domain Bacteria; phylum Bdellovibrionota; class Bdellovibrionia; order Bdellovibrionales; family UBA1609; genus JALHOQ01. The sequence continues at coordinate 26,015 of JAHBUX010000016.1, read as the reverse complement.
CAAGGCCAGACTGAGCATTTCGAACTCGATCTCTTTTTTCAACGGCCCGGTGCCGACCACGATCAGTCGCGCCGTGGGCTTTTTAATCGCCACCCGTTCGAACGCATGCAGCAGATTGCGCATCTCTCCAAGTTCGGCCATATCGGTGACGGTCACCACATTCTGCGCGTTCACAGGAAGACCGAGTTTTTTCATCAGCTCTTCCGAACGTTCGCGCGGAGACAGATCCTCGGCTTCAATTCCCAGTGGTACGGTGAAGATGCGCTGATCGGGGTAGACATAATAGCGTTCGAGCATCACGCGTTGCTGCGGGGAGTGCACAAACACGGCGTCCGCGGTCTTCAGCAAACGGCGATCATAACGCCAGTAGGTTTTCAGAAACTTCATGGTCACGCGCCAGCTGGTTTTGATCAAGCTTCCCAAAGTCTCTTGCGACATACCGAGAATGGAATACACCTGAGCCATATGGGTGGCGTCCACATCGTACACCACGGCAACGCCCAGCTCTTTGCGCCGGCGGCCGACTTCAAAACCTGAGTTGTCCAGACTGTGCACCAGATGAAAAGGCTCTTGCTTGTGCAGTTGTTGAAACTTGCGTAAAACCTGTTCGGGAAAGGCGTCGGCAGGCTGTGCATTGCCCTCGCCGAGGAAGTAGGCCTTTACGCCGCCGACCTCAACCACGTCCAAACGATTTTTGTTGCGCCAAGAGAGCACCGTAACTTTATGGCCCTGACGGACCAGGCCACGAGCGATAGGGAATAAAAAGCCAATCTCTCCGGAGTTGTTGAGCAGCGGAAAACGGCGCGAGACGATGCAGATATTGAGAGGCTCTTGGGCGGAAGCCGACATTTCTCTAAGGTAGATCAGCTGAGGTAAAGACGCGAGAGAAAATTGGCGGTTGAGCCTGAGGGCAAAGCCGAGTCGTTTGCAGAACCGATCATTTCTTTGCCTAACGTTTGCGCCACCTGACGGCTCAACATGTAACGCCAAGAGTTCGGCGCAATTCCTTCCAGCCATAGATGCGAGGCTACGCGTGCCCGGGCGACGAACTTCGGCAGTGGTTGGGCTTCCATCAGGCGCACTCGTGAAGCCACATGCGAAAGCTGTGACCAACCTCGTCGTCGTTCGCTTAAAGACAAATCGCCCCAACCACCGTTGATGTAGACACACGTTTCGGGGTGATGAATTAGATGATCGGCCAAGATGGACAAAGCATGCTGACGATGGTGCCACTCACTAACCGGTGCAGGGATAAAAACATAATCGCGCTCTTCGAAACCTTCGGGGCTGTTGTCGGCGGAGCTCCAGCTCATCTCTTCCAACGGCACCACGTCGATGCGTCCCTGATATACGCGGCGTGCTTCGCTCTCAAGCTCATTTGAGAACACGGTCCAACCGTCAGCCCCTGCATGCCACGCTGGCGCGGTAACGAAATCCTCGCGGTCGAACATCGTCGATACGCGCTTTGTCTGTGGCAGCACTTTGCAGACCGCATCGAGGTAAGGCCAAACGGTGAGTGAAGGCCAGTGCGCGGTGTTCTGTAGCGGAAAAGTATGAATGACTTCCGGCCGATAAACTAAAAGAGCTTGGGTCCAGCGCGGCAGCTTGTCGGCGCTAAAAGAGCGTGCCGGCCGGGCCACGGTTAAGCGCGAATGGGTGAGCGGAATATGCTCGGGGTTCTCAGTCGTAAACACGGTCACTTCGTGCTGACTTTCACACAGTGAACGAATGATCTCCCAGGTGTAAGCGCCCTTCCAGCTCGCGTCGCCCGGCAATCTGTCTGTCAACACTGCCAGGCGCGCCACGCTTAAAGCACCTCTAAGATTTGATTTAAAAACTTGCTGTTGGCCTCAGGCAACTCAAGGGTCCCGAGCTCTTTGGGCGTCACCCAGCGTAGCTCGAAGTGCTGCTGAGTTTTGATCTGACCCTTCCAGAATTTGACGTCATAGAACAAAAACAAAATGCCGGTCTTGCCATAAGTGTGAGTGGCGACGAACTTGAGCTCGCCAACCTCGGCTTCCACGCCCAGTTCTTCGCTGAGTTCTCGCACAAGCGCTTGCTCGGGGCTTTCGCCCAACTCGATTTTGCCGCCGGGGAATTCCCAAGTGCCAGGCAAAGATCCGCCCTGCGGGCGTTGACCCACCAAAACCTTGCCCTGACGGCGCATCAACGCCGCCACTACGGGCACCCAGGAGGCGCGTTTTTTTACGCCATCGGTTTTGCTGGTAGGCACTGGTTGGCCACCTTCCTAAAAAAATACGGACCTTCAAAAATCAAAGCCGAGTACACCTGCACCAAATCCGCGCCGAGAGCCAAGCGCTCTTGCACGTCCTCGGCGCTCATCACACCGCCGACCGAAACGATCAAACGTCCTTGGCGGCGCGGACCTAGCAAGCGCAACGTGCGTTGCAAAAGCGCTTTCGAACGGCCTGCCAATGGCCGGCCAGAAACGCCGCCTTCTTTGGGAAATCGCAGATTGTCACGAATGCCCTGTGAGGTGTTGGTCAGAATCCAGCCGTCGATACCTAAATCATGCGAGATGGTAAGAACTCGCTCGAGCTCTTCATCTTCCATATCCGGGCTGAGCTTCAGCAAAATCGGCTCACTCTTCTTTTGTAAAATCGGGCGCAAGAACTCTTGTAAGCGTTCGGGCTTCAAAAGATCGCGCAAGCCTTTGGTGTTGGGGCTAGAGATATTCACCACAAAACCATCCACCGTACCGCGCAACTGATTGAGCAGTTCAACATAGTCTTCGGCCGCGCTCTCCAGCGGAGTGGCGGCATTCTTACCGATATTGGCAAAAACGGGCGTCAGAAAGGGGCGCTTCATTTCGACTAAGCGCTTCTTAATTCGTCCCACCCCTTGTGAAGGGAACCCGAGGCGATTCCACAAAGCCTCTTGCGAAACATCGCGTCCCAAAACGGGCGGAGTGTTGCCTGGCTGGGGTTGCGGCGTGATCGTTCCGATCTCAAGAAATCCGGCCCCGAGCGCCCACCAAGATTTGATATTGCGCGCATCCTTGTCCACGCCGCCGGCCACACCGAGACGGTTGGGAAAATGCAAGCCCCGCCACTCGAGTGGTTGCCACTCGGGCGGTTTGTCGGGACTGAACAGGCTTAAACTTTTAAGAACCGTGGGACTCAGTTTATGCGCAAGTGCGGGTGAGAGCCATAACCATGGCTTAACACCCATCACCAGGCCTGACCTCTGAGCTTCATAGCGCGCTCCAAGCGCAGCAGCGAAGTGCCCATGGCCGCGGTACGCATGCTTACTTTGTGCTGTTCCGAGAAGGCCCAAACTTTATCGAAGGATTTGTAGATCACTTCGCGCAGTTTGTTGCGCACTTCATCTTCGGTCCAGAACAACCACGAGATGTCCTGCACCCATTCGAAGTAGCTCACCACCACACCGCCGCCGTTGGCTAGAATGTCGGGGACAACCACGACCTCTTTGCTATTGAGAATCTCATCGGCTTCGCGAGTGGTCGGACCGTTGGCGCCTTCCACGATGATCTTCGCTTTCACACGAGCTGCGTTGCCGGCATGGATCACGCCTTCGAGCGCGCAGGGGGCCAGCACATCGGCTTGGATTTCGATCAGCTCTTCATTGGAGATATGTGTCGCTTCGGGGAAGTCCTTAACGACTTTCTTTTCTTTCACGTAGCGCGCCAGTTCGGCGATGTTGATGCCGCGCTCGTTGTACAAACCGCCGCTCACGTCACTGACGGCCACCACTTTGGCGCCTTTGGCGTAACCTTCGATGGCGGCGTACATGCCCACTTTACCGAAACCTTGAATGGCGATGGTGGTTTCCGAAATGCGCTTGTTCAATTTCTCGAGCGCTTTTTCGGTGGCGTAAATCACGCCCAAACCCGTGGCCGCTTCGCGCCCCAGCGATCCGCCGATTTCAACCGGTTTACCGGTCACCACACCCGTTTGCGAATAACCGGATTCAAGGGAGTAGGTGTCGAGCATCCACGCCATGGTCTGCGAGTCGGTGCCGACGTCAGGTGCGGGAATGTCGCGGTCAGGGCCGATGAAGGGTGAGATCTCGGAGGTGAAACGGCGAGTGAGATTTTCCAGTTCGGCTTTCGAAAGTTTATTCGGGTCCACTTGCACGCCGCCTTTAGCGCCGCCCAAGGGCAAATTCATCAGCGAATTTTTGAAGGTCATCAGCGAGGCCAGCGCGGCCACTTCGCTCAAGTCCACCTGATGGTGGTAACGGATGCCGCCTTTGAAGGGACCGAGAGTTTGGTTGTGTTGGACACGATAGCCAGTAAACACTTTTACACGACCATCATCCATGCGCACCGGAACTGAAACGACCAACGTGCGACGGGGATATTTCAAGCGCTCTAAAACGTTCGGGCTCAAATTCACGAGCTTGCCGGCGTCTTCTACGATCTTCATTGTGTTCTGGTATAAGGGTCCACCAGTTAGGGCTTCCAAAACGGTCCTCCTTGATTCTAACCTTAAGAAAAAGCTGAGGTTTTCAATCTATGCCTGGCCAGGGGGCGGCGTCGACAGTCAACGCGTCATGTAAGCTAGGGCGGCGGCTGGACAAGGTTCGTGCGGGCGGCGATATCTAATGGACATATGAAAGAATCCAGAATCGAAGGTGAACAGCTCAAGACGTTGCTGAAATCGTTTCCGCGGCGGATGGAGTCTCTGCCCAAAAGTCGTTTGGTTGTCATTGGCGATATTGGTCTTGATGAGTACGTCCTTGGGGATGTGCGGCGCATTTCACCCGAAGCCCCGGTCCCGGTGCTCGAAGTGCAGTCGACCGACGCCCGACTCGGTTTGGCGGCCAACGTGGCTCAAAACGTGGCTTCGTTGGGTGGGGAAGCGCTACTGGTAGCCGTGGTCGGAGAGGACGCAACCGCCGATAATCTGCGCGCGAAGCTGCGTTCAGCCGAAGTCAGTCCTGATCATTTGATTGTCGATAAGAGTCGTCCGACCACCCGCAAGCTGCGTGTGATGTCGGGCCCGCACCATATCGTGCGTGTGGATTTTGAGAAAAAGCAGTATCTAAGTGAAGCCGTTGAAGCCGCCGTTGTCGCCAAAGTGAAGGGGCTTTTGTCTTCGGCTGCGGGCGTGATCATCGAGGACTACGCTAAGGGCGTTTTGTCGGAAAAGGCCATTCAAGCGATTATTCGCGAATCCCATGCGGCCGGGAAGAAGGTTTTCGTTGATCCCAATCGCGGGACACCGGCCAAATTCTACAGCGGCGCCGATGTGATCACGCCGAATCGCGATGAGGCCGTTGAACTGAGCGGTTTGGACTACGACGATCTTCAGGTCAGTCCCAACTTTATTTTAGAGGTCGGTCAAGCTTTGCGGGCCGGTATGAAAGTTGAAAACATCGTCATCACGCGCGGAAAAGACGGTATGACGTTGATCGATTCGGGGGAGGCTGTGCATATGCCGACCTTTGCGCGTCAGGTTTTCGATGTAACGGGAGCCGGTGACACGGTTATTGCCGCTTTGGCCTTGGCTCATGTCGGCGGTTTCACTCTGCCTGAAGCTTGTGTTTTCGGAAACGTCGCCGCCGGTGTGGTGGTGGGCAAAGTCGGCTGCGTTCCCTGCACGCGGGGTGAGCTCTTGGACTACATCGGAGTTCTGACAGAGGCGTAGTGGGATGGTCTGTCCGTGCACAAAAACGCGCAAGCAAGCCGCATCAAAATGGCGTAGATGACAGCCTGAGATCCCGAGGTGGGTCTCGCTGTCGCCTGGGGTTTCACTTTTTTCTTAAGGCTTTTCATGACTTAACAGCACCTTTCGCAGGCGGGTGCTCTTTCCTCCACCGTGCAAAAAGCCCGTCCTCACCTCTGGCGCCCTGCTCCAACATATGCTAGAACCGCCCAGTTCATGGAAAAACCCAAGTTCTTCAATCATACGCTGGCCGAGCTCACTACGGCGATCAAAGGCCTCGGCAAAGAGGGCTTTCGCGCTCAACAATTGTACCGTTGGGTGCACCAGCTTGGCGTGCAAGACTTCGATAAGATGACCAACTTCTCCAAGGAGTTCCGCAAGGAAGTTCCGGAGATGTTCGACTTCTGCCTGCCCGAAATCCTCAAGGTGCACAAGTCGGTGGATGGCACCACTAAGATTTTGTTCAACGTGGGCGCCGGTAAGTCGGTGGAAGCGGTTTTGATTCCTTCGACGGATCGTTTGACCATCTGTCTGTCGAGCGAAGTCGGTTGCAATATGGCGTGCAAGTTCTGCTACACCGGCAAACAAAAACTGCAGCGCAAACTCGAGACTTGGGAGATCGTGGGACAGTTTGTTCAGGCCGCGCGTCTGCTGGAGCCGGGGCAGAGGATTTCCAATATCGTTTTCATGGGCATGGGTGAACCGCTCGACAATCCGGACGCGGTTTTTAAGTCCATCGAGATTTTGCATTCCGAATGGGGGCTGAATGTCTCGCGCAAACGGGTGACCGTCTCCACTTCGGGAATTGTGCCGTTGATTCCCCGGGTCACCGAAGCGGGTGTGCGTTTGGCCGTCAGCTTGAATGGCGTGAATGACAAGATCCGCAGCGAAGTGATGCCGATCAACAAGCGTTGGCCGCTCGAACAGCTCTTGCAGGCGTGCCGCGAGCATTGCGAAGCCACCGGTGACAAAGTGACGTTCGAGTACGTGCTGCTCAAAGGCGTGACCGATTCTCTGCAAGACGCCCGTGATCTACACGATCTGACACGCACAGTTCCGTGCAAAATCAATATCATTCCGTTCAATGAGCATCCTGAGTCCGGCTTCACTCGTCCTGCGGAGCAAGACATCGTGCGTTTCCAAAATGAGTTGATTCGTCTGGGGAGCCATGTTTTACGTCGTAAGACTATGGGGCGGGACATCTATGCGGCTTGCGGTCAGTTGACGACCGCCGTGAAGAAGAGTCCGGAGCCTCAACTCACTCTCTAAAAGGGAATACAAATGAACGCGATTCTGGTTGTGGGCAGCGTAGGCTACGATTCGATCTCTACGCCGAAGGGCCATCGTGAGCATATCTTGGGCGGCTCGGCCAATTACTTCTCTCTCGCAGCTTCGCTCTATGCGCCGGTTCGTGTGGTCGGTGTGGTGGGTGAAGACTATCAAGCGCAGCACAAACAGCTTCTCGAATCGCGCAATGTGGACTTGGCCGGTTTGCAACAGGTGTCGGGTAAAACCTTCAGCTGGGAAGGCAAATACGAAAAGGACATGAACGAGGCCATCACTTTGGCCACTCACTTAAACGTGTTTGAAAATTTCCATCCGGCCATTCCCGCCAGCTACCGTGATTCGCAAGTGGTTTTTCTGGCCAACATCGATCCCGTTTTGCAATTGCAGGTTCTCGAACAAGTGAAGAGTCCGCGTCTGACGGCCGCCGACACTATGAACTACTGGATTCATTCGAAGAAATCGGCGCTGCTCAACGTGCTTGAACGCATCGACATCGCTTTGCTCAATGAAACCGAACTGCGTGAACTGACCGGCGAGTGGAACACCATTCGCGCTGCCAAACAGATCCTACAGATGGGGCCCAAGGCCGTGGTGATCAAGCGCGGCGAGTATGGTTTTGTCATGTTCTGCCAAGAGCAGTTCTACATTCTGCCGGCCTTTCCGGTAGAAAATGTCGTGGACCCCACGGGTGCGGGCGACACCTTTGCCGGCGGATTTTTAGGCCACCTGACTCAAATGAACCGTCCGTGGACCCGAGAAGACTTGAAGCAGGCCAGCGTGCATGGCTGCCTTTTGGCTAGCTTCACTGTGCAGGACTTTGGTGTGGAAGGCATTGCTCGTGTGAGCGGCGCTGATCTTTCGAAGCGACTTGACGCTTACCGCGGCGTCATTTCCTAACCTGGACCCGACCTAAGCCGCTGTCCGTGCGGCTTCCCCTAAATAAGAACGCAGTTTTTTCCGATAGTTGTCTTAAGATGGCCGAGAAAAAAGGCAAGGAACTTGCCCTTGAACTCATCGACGATCTTCTGAATGAGAAGTCGGAGATCGTGGAGTTGAAGGACGAGCCAAATAGAAAAGCTCCGCTCGCGCACGGCACGATCGTGCAGCCGCCGAGCTCCGCCGTGAAGGCCTCCGCTAAAACTCCACCGCCGCACAAACTTCCCGATGACGCAACGATCGACATTGGCGCGGACAAAACCGAAGTTTCGCAAGATCGCCCCATGCCCGCGCGCGGTGAGGAAGATCGCACGGTTCCACTGAATAGCAATAACAACAACGCCACCACCTTGGTTTCGCCACAGGCGCAAAGCGGGGAAGAGCGCGCCCGTACATCCGTCGGCCGTCCTGGTGCATTCCGTTCCTTAGGTGCGCCGACGGCGACAGAAGCCGCATTGGCGCAAAGTGAATCCTTGCGAATCGCTCAAAGCCGCATTTTAGAGCTCGAAAACGAACTCGAACGCCTGCGCTTGCAGAACGAAGAGCTGGCCGCGGCCGGCGAGACTCTGCGCCGCCGTGCCGACGAACTGCTGACCGAGAACAGTCAGCGTGAGCAAGACTATGCTCACGCGCTCAGCACTTTTGAACAAGAAAAGCATATCCTCACCAACACCAAAGAGGCCTTGCAACGTGAGATTGAGCTGTTGAGGCGTAAGGGCGAAGAGCTCGAACTACGTATCTCTAACAGTGTGCAAAAGATTCGCGTGCGCGAACGTGAGTTGGAGAACCGTCTTGAACTCGTGAAGATGGAAAGTGCCGCACTTATCCGCGCCAAAGATGAAATGATACTGGATTTGAAACGCCAGATGGATCAATTGAATCTCGAGCTGAACAACTACCGCACCAAGAACCAAGAGCTCAATCGCCTGAGCAATGACAAGCAAGAGCAATTGCGTCGGACCGTGAAGGCTCTGCGTTTGGCTCTGAGTATGCTGGAGGGTGAAGAAGAAGCTTCACCTGTCAAAGTCAGGAAGGTGAAGTGAAGCACGAAGATTTCACCTCACTGGCCTTAGACGATGTTTTGACCAAGGTGATGGGCTACTGCCAAGCGCAGACCAAATGCACGGCTGTGCATTGGATTTCGGCCTACGGGTTGATGCGCGTGCATGAAGCCTCCGAGGCCAACTGGCAGCACGCGTTTGCGGCGGCCGACGTGATCGGGCAGCATATGTGGAGCCAACCGGCATCCGATTCGTTCTCGGTGTTTCAATTGTGGCGACAAGTGAACGATCTCTTTCCGCAACCGTGGCGCAAGAAGATGCCGGCCCATATGCTGACGCAGCCGGCTCCGCGTTTTGTCTATCCCGTTTTCTTTGAAGAGAAGTTTTTGGGTGTTGTGGTGTTGGATAAACCCAAAGAGGTCAACCCGGTGCAACTGACTTCCCAATTCAAGCCGGGCATGGACTTAGCCAGCAAGTATCTGCACTTCGCCTATCAACATCTGAATGCTCGCAATGAAACCTATTTGGATGAGTTGACAGGTCTCTACAATCAACGCTATCTGCCCATCGTGCTCGAGCACGAAATCAACCGGGCCAAGCGCGATGGCGTGCCTTTCACGCTTCTTTTCCTCGATATCGACTATTTCAAAATGGTGAACGACGGTCGTGGACACTGGGTGGGCTCGCGCCTGCTGGTGGAGTTGGGCAAAGTGCTCAAGGGTCAAGTGCGTGGTTGTGACTATTGCTTCCGTTACGGCGGTGATGAGTTCATCGTGTTGCTTGGCAGTGCGAATCCCGAAGACTCTCAGAAGGTGGCCGAGCGCATTCGCAAGGCGGTTGAACAGAAGACCTTTACGGTCGAGGGACATAACTTAAATCTGACAGTCAGTATTGGTCTTGCCTCGTACCCGCAGCATGCTCAGACAGCTCCGGGTTTGATTCAAATCGCCGACCAGGCTATGTATTACGGGAAACGCAAAAGCCGCAACATCGTGTTCGTGGCCTCTTAAAGGCTTTGTAGAGTGAGCAGCAAGAAGAAAATCAAGCTGGTGATCAGTGACCTGCACGTTGGTGTGGGCCGCACGCTCGAGAACGGGCAGCTCAATTCGCTCGAAGAGTTCTATTTCGATGAGAAATTCTCTGAATTCCTGCACTACTACACGACCGGCAAATACGCTGACTATGAAGTCGAGTTGATTTTGAATGGGGATATTCTCAACTTTCTACAGGTGGACTATCGCGGTCATTATCTGACGGTGATCACCGAACCGATCTGCATGGATATCTTGAAGCGCATTGTGAGTGGACATCCGGTGTTCTTCAAAGCGCTGCGCGATTTCGCCGCCAAACCGGGCAATGTGCTGACCTACGTTGTGGGCAATCACGATCAGGCCATGCTGTGGCCCTCGACGCGCTCCTATTTGAACGACGTCATCGGTTCGGTCGTGCACTACAAGAACATCGTGTATTTCTTCGATGGCGTCCATATCGAACACGGTCATATGCACGAAGCGGCCAACCGTCTCGACCCGCGGAAGTTCTTTTTGAAGAAAAACCTGGCCGAGCCGATTTTGAATTTGCCGTTCGGTTCACATTTCTTTGTCGAATTCGTGATGAAGATCAAAGAGAAGTACCCGCATGTGGATAAAATCCGGCCGTTCAATCGCATGATCCGCTGGGCTTTGTTTAACGAGACGGCGTTTACGATTCGTAACATGGTTAACTTGGCTCTTTACTTTTTGAAGTCGATTTTCACTAATGATCCGCGCCGTATGTTTCCCTTCTCGCGGATTTTGGCGGTGTTGCTTGAGAGCGCTGTGTTCCCCGACCTCACCGAATCCGCCCGTCGCGTTTTGCAAGACGAGCGTGTCCACACCGTTTGTTTCGGCCATAGCCATGTGTACCAGTACCGCCAATTTGCTGAAAACCGCGAGTACTTCAACACCGGCACGTGGACCGATCTCACTTCACTGGACATCGCGTCGCTAGGCAAGATCACCAAATTGATTTATGTGCTCTTCGAGTTCCAGGAAGACAGCCCCCGCCCCCGCGGCCGCCTCAAAGAATGGCACGGCTACCACCGCATCGAAGAAGACGTCTCCATCGCCTAAAGGTAGGGGCTAACATTTCCGGAAATATAGCGGAGTTGACGTCCGGACCGGACGTCAACTCGCGTATATTCGCGGAAATGTTAGCCCCTACCTTTAGACGGGTCTTATTGTCACCTGCGGCTGGGTCTGACAGACTATATGAACGATGTCAGATGCAGATGATAAAAACGGCGGTGATGATAACGATCCTCGCGATCTCACCGACAAAACCAGTATTCTTCAGAGCGACACTTTCAAGCTGCGCTTAGCCCAAGCCGGGCAGGCTCCGCCGTCGATTGTTATGTTGGTGGGACCCGTCGCAAGCGTCGGGCGTCAATGGCCGATCGAGGACACGGATCGCATCATCGGCCGCGCGCCGACGGCGCATATTTTCGTTGATGATAAAAGTGTCAGTAAATTTCACGCCAAGCTGGTGATGGCTGGCGGAGATGTCTCGTTGATCGACCTTGAGTCGACTAACAAGACTGTCGTGAACGGCCGTCAGATCCAGGCCTTGGTGCCACATAAGCTGCACAACAACGATCAGATCAAAGTTGGAAATATCATTTTCAAATTCCTCGAACGTGGCTCTATCGAAACAGTGGCTTCGGCCGCCACCTTTGACCGTGCTCAGACGGATGCTCTGACGGGCATCGCCAACCGCGGTGCTTTGCAAAGCAAAGCACCGGAGCTGTTCAAGCGTTCCGAGCTTTTAGGCGTGCCGTTCACGTTTATGATTTTCGATATCGACCGTTTCAAATCGATCAACGACACTTACGGCCACTTGGCCGGTGACTACGTGTTGAAAGAGATCGCCAAAGTCATCAGTGGCAAACTGATCCGTGGCAACGACTTCTTCGCCCGATTCGGTGGCGAGGAGTTTGCTTTGCTACTCCTCGGCTCGCCTCCGCGCCAAGCGGAAGAAATCGCCGAGCGGATTCGCGCGACTATCGAAGGTCATGAGTTTCAATTTGAAGGGCAGTCTATTCCTACGACAATTTCGGTGGGAATCGCGTTCAAGGCCCAAGGTGATCCAGCATGGGAATTCATCTATGAGCGCGCGGACAAAGCTCTATTTCATTCAAAAAACAGCGGTCGTAACCGCGTTTCGGTGGCCGGCTAAGCTGGCTCACCTTGTTTCAATCCGAGAATATTAAGGCCCCTCTATTTTTACGAAAAATCTTGTCCGATAGGTGAGTTCAGCTAGACCTAGGTCGGTCATGCGTTTGGTGATGCCGCCTCCTGGAAGTTAAGCTAGGTGGAAGGCCAGTCGATCTCGTAGAGGAGCAGGTAAATGATGTCTATCGTTAAGAATCATCCGCGCAAAGCTTTAGCCATTTTAAGTATCACACTTTTCTTCTGCGGCTTTTATCGAGAAAAGATCGTCGAGAGCATGCGCATCCGTACTCTGGTCGAGTCCACGGTGCGCGCGGATCGCTATGTTCAGGAGCTCGTGTTTGCCTACGACCTACGTATGAACACCGTGCGTGCCTTAGTGGTGCACGCCCGTAAAAACGGCTTGGAAGTTTCCGCCGATATGATGCAAGTTTTTGATGAGGTCACCAAACCCGACGTATCGGATATGGATGATCTGCGTGTTTACTTGCGCCGTCAAATGGACCTTTCCTCCCTCGCTGTAAGCCTTATCACGCAAATGGATATGGACCTCGCTCCGGCGGACAAGGATTTCCCACGCCTCTTCCGCGAGTTCCAAAAGGAAGAAGAGAGCTTAAATCGCCTGCGTGAATCCTATCGCCAACAGACTCAGCGCGTGCGCGCCATCGCTCGCAAAGGCGACCGCCAGTTTATCAACCCCGGTCTACACTTCCCTGCGGAGGGGCGTCTATAATCATAGGTGATGGCCGCATCTAAGATCTTCGCACTACGCTTTGATATCGATACGCCAAAATGCCTTAGTGAGGGTGTGCCTCCTTTGATCGATTTGGCTGAACGACTCGGCATGCAATTCACGTTTTTTTTGAATGTCGGTCGTAGCGTGTCTCTCGGCAATTTTGTAAAAAACAAGCTAAGTGGAGCGCGTTTTCCCTCACCGCACGAAGAACGGGTAGTCGCTCTTTCGGCCCGCGCCAAGCTTGGCCTACGTGATTATCTTTACACCGCTCTTATAAATCCAAACATCGGTCCGTCGTATCCCAAGATCGTCGAGCGCTTGGCAAAATCTCAGGAGTTGGGTTTACACGGCGGTCGCAATCATGATCTCTGGCATCACGGCGTATCGACCTGGTCAGTGCAGAAGCTGGAAAATGAGATTGAATGGTCACTCAGCTGGTTGAGGCGTATGGGCGTGCAGCCTGCAGGCTTTTCGGCTCCGGGTTGGGCTGAACACCCAGATCTGCCTCGCGTTTTAGAACGGCAAGGTTTTCGCTACCGTGCCGATCGTCACGGTAGCGAGGCTATCTGGGGGCAACGCGAAGGTGGGCTGATCAATGTGGGTACGAATATGACCGGTGAGCCGGGAGGCGTCGCCTATTTCGAGCATCAGCGCGCTTTGGGGAAAACAACGTCTCAAGTGTTGGCCGACTTTGAGCAACGTTTGCAGCGTTCACCGGGTTATGCCGTTGTTTATGATCACCCCTATTATGCGGGGTTGCGTGAAATCGACACTCTTGAAGCGGTATTGAGGCACGTGCGCGAGTGCGGCTATCGAATTGTGACTTTGGCAGAGGTGGCAGAGTTATGTCGAACGAAAGCCGCCTAAGCTTAGTTTTCCTCGCTCGTGATGGCGTGGCTGGGCGCTATATAGCTGCCGAGTTGGCGCAGCACTTTGATGTAAAATTCATATGGGAGCGGGGAGGGTCGGCCCGTTGCCGGAAACTAAAACGCTACTTCACGCACTCGCCGCTATGGCTCTGGCCGTGGCGAGTGATGGACGTGGCCGCGGCACTGTTAATCAGTCGAATTGTGTCGAGTGCGGCCGATGCACCTTTCCGTCATGTCTCTCTGTCCCACGAAGTTGAATCGATCACTTGTGAGGACGCCAACGACTCCATTGCTCGGTCGGCTCTACAACGTTGGAAGCCCGATTTGGTTCTTGTTTACGGAACGGCAATCCTCAGCAAAAAAACACTCCTCATGGCCCCCCTCTTCTTAAACCTGCATGGAGGAATAGTTCCGCATTATCAAAATGTGCATAGCGAATTCTGGGCCCTTCGTAACGGTGAGACCGAGCGCGTTGGCAGTTCCGTTTTGGTGGTCACTGCCGGTGTCGACAACGGCGATATTGTTTTGCAGCAGTCCATTCCTGCGCGTGAGGCCGTATCTGTAGCCTCGGCGATTATTGCCAACATCCGTTTAAACGCGGAGTTGGCAATTCGCGTGGTTCGACTTTTTCAGTCGGGACAGATGAGTCGTAAGTCTCAGTCCGCTTCGCTGGCGCAGAGCTGGCCGACTCCAGGCTTAGTCGAGCTCTGGGGGGCCTTTCGGGGACGTCCTCGCTTACGCTAGATTTCACACTGATCTGGAAATTTGGCCAGAGGAACACCCTTTTGCGGAGAGACGCAGAGGCGATCTTCCGTCAGCAACCATCCCAAGTTCTTACAGTAGTCACTCACCAGGTGAATAGGTACTGCGGGATCAAACGCCACAAAGCTCAACGGCACGCATTGCGCTAACTTTTGCAAGCGTATAGGGGTGATCATATCGCCTGCTAGATTCGCCAAATACTCGCCGGTGGGTGGAAAGAGATTGGTAATATAGGAAAGTCGTTTGAGATCGGCAAAGCTGTTTAACATATGGCAGTCCGATCCGCGGGTGCGTTGTAAGAAGCGATAGTAAACAATTGAACCCATGTGATTGCTGACCAACGGGAAATACATACCCGTACCGCACGCGCCTTTGTCGCGCGCCAGAGTTGCGTAAGGGGGCGCGATCTCCGCCATGCGAACAGTTTGCCAAAGCGGCGGATATTCAAGCACAACCATCACAGCCAACAGGGCGGGAAGGGCGGCCCACCGCCGTAGTCTTTCACCCGCGAGAGATGAGGAAAGCCAGATTCCCGTGATCATTAGTAGACAGAAGTGGACCCACGTACCGGCGCGTGCAGAGACCCGAATCTGCGACACCAACTTGTATAGCCATGCCGAAGGACCGTAGCCGAGCGCTTCAGGTGAAAGAGATAGACAAAACGTAAATGCGGCAAGGCCTGCAAAGAACCAAATCTGCGTTCGATTCTCGCCGCGGGGTTTTCGAACGGTGGTGACTAGCGCCGCTGCCGCCAATAGCCAGATGAGCCATCTAATCCCATTCGTGCGTTCGTGCGCATTTCCGTTGCGACCGTCCTTGGTAAGATCTTCGACAACGGCTTCGTTGAGAACCGTCTTCAGCGGATTGGGGTCGCGCAGGCCTCCGGCTAGCCCTAAATCCGACGTGAAAAAGTCAATCGGGCGCGCGGCATAGATGCTCAAGAAGGGATGTAGCTCTCCAGTTGCGGTCTCACCGGTCGCGGGTAGAGCCATCGTTGCAGAGAGCTTTGCATCGGACGGAATCGTAAAGCGCAGATTAAAAGCCAAGAATAGAATTGCGGGAAGAGTTGCGGCACATAGGCGCACCAGGATACGTCGCCATTCTTTTGAGAACTCGGGTTGCAGATACACGTATATGAGAAGCGCAGGGGTAAGAAAAACGGCGGTCACGACATAATAGTGAGGCGCCATCGCGGCTGCAAGGAAAGCGAGGGTTGCGGCCGCGGTCGAGCGCCAACTCACTCCCCGCACGGTCAGCAGCAGGCCGATGAAAAGGAGGGGAATATGATAGGTACCCGCCAGGCTGGGGTGCACTTGAGCGCGTGCCCGCGTGTAGGCGCAAAACCCCCAGGCCAATGCCAATGCAAACGCAATCCAAGGTGGCCATTTTAGAATGCGCCCCAAGCCATACATCGTTAGTACATTTAGAAGAATAAGAGCGATGGCGATAGACGCTGAAGACTGCTCGACCGAGTTTATATACAGAGAAGGTAGGCTTATTAGGCGTTCTGACCAAGCAATCCACATCGGGTTGCCACGTTCGGGGTCGCCGGCGTCGGCCCACACGGTGCCATAGAGCCAATGCGAAGGATGTTGTTCCCACTCGCGCTTGAGCAGATCCCATGAATAAGGAACGGCAGTGATATCGGTACCGTCGCTCATCACGATATCGGTGCGTCTTTCTAACCAGGCTTGGCTGCCAGGGTAGAGATAGGCGTAGGCTAAAACCAAACTGATCACGATGAACAAAGTGGCTCGTAGTTTCACTTCTAAATCGTCCCATGCGTCGCTCACTCGGTCCAGTTCAACGATGGCACCACCCGTAGCGATACTGGTGGCGTTTCGCTCCTGGCGTGAAGATCTCAGAACCTCTGTAATCGTTGCCTACCAGTGCCGTACTTGGTCCCTCTCTTGCTCTAGAGGAGCGCGAGGGCATCGACGGAACGAAAGCCCGAACCACGCTACACAACCCCAAGAAACACCTCATGAATTGCTCAACACGCCGTCGATGCAAAAACATTTAACCGGCCCGGCCTTTGGCCAGGTCCAACGGGGGAGTTAGCGTCCATGAAGACGGACCTTGAGCTCATACAGGATGTAAAGAGCGGCATGAAAAAGTCCTTTGAAGAACTCGTGCGTAGACACGAGCGCTTCTTAATCAAAGTGGTCGTGCGAATGACCCGGGACCTAAATGCGGCGGAGGATGTCGTGCAAGACAGTTTTATCAAAGCCTACAAGCGCCTTCATCTCTTCGAAGGTCGCGCCAGCTTTCGCTCATGGCTCTATCAGATTGCGCTGAACACTACGCGCAATCGTTTTCGCAAAACCTCGCGTGAGACTATCGGCACCGAACACATGGATATTGTGGTCGAAGGTGAGGTGGATCAGCATATGAGCGCTCTAGATGTGCGTGGTCTGCTGCAAAAAGAGATCGACAGGCTTCCTGATCGCCAGCGCACGGCGCTGTCTCTGCGGGTATTTGAAGATTTGAGTTTTAAAGAGATCGCCGAGATCATGCAGTGTCCGTACGACACGGCGAAGGCTAACTACAGGCATGCACTGTTGAAGTTAAAAGCACGTTTGGAAGGCAACGTCGCGCTCAAGACATGGTCAGAGCAGCCGCGTTTTTCATTGCTCGAGTTGGGGGTTAATCAAATGGAGGTCGACGGGTAAATGGAGGATTCGCTAAAGGATACTGAGTGGTGGTGGTGGATCGATTATTTAGAGAACGAATTCGATCCCACGCTCGATAAAGATTTGGAGTTGTTGCTGGAGCATTCGGCTGAAGACCGAGACAGTTTCGAAAACTTTCGCCTGCTCAAACAATGGGTGAAAGAGTCGGACCCTGCTTCGGGAGTAGATAGCGATCAGTGCTTGATGCGCATGCGTAGCCATATTATGTCTGCTATTGATCAGATATTGCCTATAGAGAAAGAAGCCAAGAGTGTCTGCGACGCAAGTCCTTAGCGCGTTTGCGGCGCAGGAGAGGGCGAGCTAACCTGAGCTGCAAAATCCTTCAAGGCTTGTTCAGGATTTTTTTCCTTCTCAAGGCCTTTCATCCATTCCAACGTTTTCCTGAAATCGCGGCCAAAGTGTTCATAAACTTTCTCAAAATCGGCCAGGCTGAACTCATAAGTTTTGTAGGCCAACAGCAAGGCGTTGTTCAACTCGCGTTTGTCAAAGTCAGCGTAGTTGCGCCCCTTCAGATTAGGTTTAAGATCTTTGCTAAAGCGATCTTGGATCTCTTTCAGGCGCGCCGCTTTTTTCTCGCGGCCCACTTGCCCGGCGTTCATTTCGTACCACTTTTTTAAATCGTCTAACTCTTTGGTGATAAAGGCCGAAAACAGTTTCTGATCGGCGCTGTCGTTTTCGGCCTCTTTGAGGTGGGGTGAGCTCAGCCCTTCTTTTTGTAGGTAAAATAGCTTCATGCCTTCGTGACCCATGAAGGTGGCGAGGCGCTCATTAAAATCCGCGGCACTCTTGATGTACAAGGTGGTGTGAATGGTCTCGTGCAAAATCGTCTCGACCAGATCTATATCCGTGTAGCGCAGCATGCTGCTTAAAACAGAATCTTGAAACCAACCCAGTGTGGAGTAGGCGGACACTCCGCGTACATAGGTGTCGTATTTCTCTTTGTCAAAGGCGGCGGCCTCTTCTTCGGCCAGTGCCTTGCGGAAATAGCCTTTATAAGGCACATCGCCCACAAAGGGGAAATGCCAAAGATACGGTTTCAGCTCGTAGACCTTGGCTGCCTGTACAATATATGTGACGTAAGGTTCTTCCAGCTGCACAAAACTGGTGTAGTTCTTTGATTTCGCCAAACCTAATTGAGTTTCACCAAAGGTCTTTACCTCTTCCACCAGTTCGAGCTTCTTCTTTTGCTCCGCCGTCAGTTTGTCTGTCTTAAGAACTTCGGGAATCGGCCGGCGGCTGTTGGCAAGTTTGGATTGGTGATAGGCGCTGTGCATGTAGTACCCGATCTGACAACCGGTGCACGTCCACAGGAGCGCGATAAGACTCAAACTTTTTAGAAGATCCAAGCGATGCCGGCGCGTCCCGCGTAGTCGACTACCACCGGTTTTTGTTTCAGTGGCGACGTCCATGCTTCGATGCCGATTTTCACACTCAGTTCTTTGGTGAGATTGATCGATAGACCGACGCCTCCGCTAGGCACAATGCCTTCCTGCTTATAGAGACGATTTTTATCACCATTGTTGATCTGCCGGAAGCGCTCTTTGATCAAATAGCCAGCGCCGGCTTTGATATATGGACGAAAGGGATCCTGACGGCCGGCAAACGACAACACCAGGTCGGTTGAAGCCATGTCGATGTTGTCTTCCACTTTGTCTTGATCATCGAGTTCACCAGGCCCCTTCGTTAGCTGCTTGGAATATCCAGTGGTGTAGTTGAACTCGAGCGCGCAGGTTTCAAAAAAGTAGTAAGAGAACGAAGCGGTGTAAGTCAGACTCTCGATTTTATTGAACTCGTTGTAGCCGCTAGAGCGGTAGTTGGCCGAAGCGCCGAGCTCGATAAAGCCCGCGAAGGCAGGCATGCTGCTAAACAGCAGAACACTGAAAAGAATCACTCGCATACTGATTATTTTAGCAAAGGATAGAGCCCGTGGCGGACCAGTTTACTAGAAACCGGCCTGACCTAAAGGCGGGCGAAAGCGCACCACAAAGCCATAGCGCAAATGAATAAAACCGTCGGACTCGACTATGCCGCGCGGTGGATTTAGAAAAGGAGCCGCTGCTCGAAAGGCATCGACCGTTGTCTGGTCCAAAACACGATCGCCAGAAGAATGTTCCAGCACCGAAGAAGAGAACTCCCCATTGGGAGTTAGGATGATCTCGACCACCGTTTGTCGATCGATCTTTGAGAGCATCTCGTGATCCTTGGTCGAGAGCTGGGCCATATAGTTGCGAATGCCGGTCACCCAACGATTGCGAATTTGCTCATTGATGCGCGCAAAGAACGAGTAGTAGGTGAATTGATCCGTGTTCAGCGCCGTGAATTCACCTTGCTCCACTCCTGGAATAAACTCCGCCACGCTCGACGGTCCGATGGCGACCTCGCGCATGGATTGGTTGCCGCCCACGGTGGGCAGGCCGACGCCTTCCTCACGGCGCGCGCGTGGCTGGGTGTCCATGCCGGCCACCCGGCCGCGATCGTGGACCTCTTTCGGCCGCAGTGGAATTACGGTTGGTTGTGAATTGCGGGTGGGGCCGCTGTTACGCGCCACAATCTGTTTTTTTACCCGCTTAGTGAATTCCGACAGATAGTCCGCCGCATCTTTAACGTCGACCAATTCGGGCGGTTTTTGTTTTTCGGTTTCAGTAACGAAAGCTTTGGCCTTGGATTGGGGCTTTTCGATCAGCGTGATCTCGGTGCGATCGCCATCGGCAAAAAAGGGTTTGGACGGCATATTAAAGAATGCCACCACCAACAAGGCGTGAATGGCGAGACTGAATAAGAGGCCTTCGAAGGACTTATCCACCCCTAGATATAACTATATCCGGGCGTTAAATGCCACCCCGTTTTGGGCGCAAATGACCGCTGAGGACGTAGGCAGTTCCTAGCAGGCAAGTTTGTAGAACGGTTACAAGAATCAGATAGTTTGTGGCTGGAAAGCGGAGGATCCATTGGCTTGCGGCTTCAATGGCAAGAACGGCCAATACAAGCGCCGCCACTTGGGGGCGTCGATGGGCGCACATTTCCTGTATCCATAAAAACAGCATGGTGAGCAGGCTCATATGTAGGCAAGAGAGAAACACTAGCCGTAGTGCGGGGGGCTCGCTCCATTTCAATAGGGCGGTGGAGATAAAGGGACTCAGAGCCGTTAACCCGGCGCAACCGATCAGGGCCAAAAGAAAGGTGAGTAGCAGGCCGCGCAGCGTGGACTTGGCGCCGCCTTGAATCTGGTGGGGCAAAAGCCATTGTGCACCGATGTACACCCAGAAGTAGATGCTTTTATAAAACAAGCTGGCTTTGACGAAGCTTTCGAACGTTGCCGGGTTTTGTGTGTGATTCATGACGATCATATCGAACTGCGGGATCATCACCGAAGTCAGAGACAAGATCACCGGCGCGGTCCATGAGGATTTTACGGGACGCTCAGGGGAGCCGCGCCACCATAGCAGATAAGTGAGCGCCCATAGAGCCGGCACATAGCCAAATAGGAGTGAGAAGGCAAAGCGTTCAAGACTCCCACCTTCGTAGATCGGAAAGAATGCCGATGTCAGCTTCGCCAGACCGAGTACGATATTAGCCACAGTCATGGCGATAAAGGCCAGGCGGATCTGGGCTTGGCCTAGCAGCCAGCCGGCCATCGAAGCCAAGGTGACGATCATAATCGCCCTCTCTAGCGTTAGACCGGAGAGCGTGAACCAGCGGCCAATAAAGAGCAGAGCGATAAAGTTGAAGGCAATGATGGTCCCACGTAAGAGATTTTGCCGTGAAGGAAAGAAGTTGGCGGCATACTGCAAAAGTCCGGCGCTGACGGAAAACAAAGCAATATGGGCCAGCCACGCGTTGAGATCGGCAAAATCTTCGGGCCTAAGCTGGCGAGCGGCGACAACTTGATACAGATAGTTCAGCAGACCGGCGAGCAGGTTCCCTGCAACGAAAATCCCTCCCTCGCGCCATTTCGCTGAGCTCATCGTCTATCGTCCTATTCTGAACTCGCGCCAAAGTTTTTTTAGAAAGCGAATGCCCGTGGGAATAGATTGCGCGCCTGTGTCGCCCGCCAAACGTTGCCCCTCGTGAGTCGGGAACTCTGCGATATTCAGCCGCGCCTTCAGCGCACGAATCGTCATCTGATACTCGATCGTATAGTCGAGAGAATCCAGGTTCAGCCGGCGGGCGGCGGCGCGAGTGATGGCGCGATATCCGTTGATGGAATCTGTAATGTAGGGGCCGGCGCGGCGGAACAGGAGATTAGCTAGAAGATTAAACGCGTTGTTGGCCCATTTTCGCAGGCGTATCCAATGAATGTCTTCTTCATTCACCGCGCCTTTCATCATGCGCGAGGCGATGACAAGATCGGCGCCCTTGGTCAGTTCCAGGCGAAAGCGAGTGAAGTCATCCGGGTCTTCATTGCCATCGGGCGAAAAGAAAATATAAGCGTCGCTGTCAATTTTATCGAAGGCCTGCAAAAACGCATCGCCTCGCCCTCGCCGGCTTTGCGCGACGACCGGAATGCCGTGGCTTTGCAAAAACTCGACGCTCCCGTCGGTCGATCCGCCATCGATCGCGACCCAAGCATCATAGCCGGAGCGCGGGCCAGGTTGTGGCAAACGTGGCAGCATCAGCTTCAGGCACTCAAGCTCATTGCGGCAAAGAATGCATAAGGTGATCTTCACGGATCAAAGTCCCACAAAATGTCGGCTCATGCCGTAAGAGTCCAAATCCGCGTGCACCATGATCTGCACGAGATCTTTAAACGAGGTCTTCGGTTTCCATCCCAGTTTTTGGTGCGCTTTGCTGGCGTCGCCCAAAAGCAGGTCGACTTCGGTGGGGCGCAGGTAGCGAGGATCGATTTCCACATGCTCTTCCCAGCTCTTACCCACACATTTGAACGCCAGATTCAAGAAGTCCCGCACCGAGTGGGTTTCTCCGGTGGCGATAACGAAGTCTTCGGCTTCTTTTTGCTGCAGCATCAACCACATGGCTTCAACATAGTCTTTGGCGAAACCCCAGTCACGTTTAGCATCGAGATTGCCCAAATAAATCTTTTTGTCGAAGCCGGCCAGAATGCGTGCCAACCCGCGTGTGATTTTACGAGTGACGAACGTTTCACCGCGGCGGGGGCTTTCGTGGTTGAACAGGATGCCGTTGCACACATACATGTCGTAAGCTTCGCGATAGTTCACCGATTGGTGAAAGGCGAAGACTTTAGCGCAGGCGTAGGGACTGCGTGGATAAAACGGAGTGGTCTCTTTTTGCGGAACTTCGTGCACGCGGCCATACATTTCAGAGCTCGATGCTTGGTACAAGCGTGTCGTCTTGTAAGCGCCGGTGTTTTTGACCGCTTCCAGTAGGCGAAGTGTGCCATTGCCCACGATGTCCATAGTGTAGATCGGTTGATCAAAGCTGACGCGCACATGCGACTGGGCGCCCAGGTTATAGATCTCATCGGGCTGGATCACATCGATCAATTTCTCCAGCGAGCTGGCGTCGGAAAGATCTCCATAGTGCAAAACCAAGCGTGAGTCGCTCTCTTGCACCTCTTGGAAGATATGCATAATGCGACCGGTGTTGAAGGACGATGAGCGCCGAATAATTCCGTGAACTTGATAACCTTTTTCGAGCAGCAGCTCCGCCAGGTACGAGCCATCTTGGCCGGTGATACCGGTAATCAACGCCTTCTTCATTTGTGTTCCCGCGTGTAGATCGTTTCGTATTCCTTCACCACTTCCCGAATTCCGTTTTCCAAGGACACTTGCGTTGTGAAACCAAGTGCCTTTAAGCGGCTGACGTCCATGCACTTGCGTGGCATTCCGTCCGCTTTGCTGGTGTCCCAATCGATGCGGCCCTTGTAGCCGGTGAGTGCTTTGATCTTTTCGGCGAGCTCCGCGACGCTGCAGTCGGTGCCCGGCCCTAGATTGTGGATCTCCGGAGTGTTGAGCTGCTGCATGCAAAAAAGCATTCCCCGCACCACGTCTTCCACATGGACAAACTCGCGGCGCGCCTTGCCGCTTCCCCATAGAGTGACACTGTTGCGACCCTCCTCGCGCGCATCCACAAAACGGCGTACCAACGCGCTAAGCACGTGGCTGCGTTCTAGATCATAGGTGTCGCCGGGACCGTAGATATTGCTCGGAACAGGGCAGACCACGTTCATGCCGTGCTGCTGATGATAGTATTGGGCCAGACGCAGTCCGAGAATTTTGCCCAGGGCATAACCCTCATTGGTGGGCTCAAGCGGGCCGGTCATTATGTACTCTTCACGCATGGGCTGTGGACATTCGCGCGGATAGATACAGGAGCTACCAAGAACGAGAGTCTTATGTGCGCCTACCTTGTAGGCCGCTTCCAATACATGGCAGCTGATCAAGGCATTGGCTTGCAGAAAACCAACCGGATCCGAAATGTTGGCCTTGATACCGCCGACTTTGGCGGCGAGATGAAAAACAAACTTAGGTTGATGCGATTGAAAACATTTTCGCGTGGCTTCGCGATCTTCGAGATCGCAATCCTTGCGCGTCAGTGCCACTACATGGGTGAAATTCCCGCGCAGATGGTGAACTAGCGCGTGACCGACCATGCCGTCGGATCCGGTCACCAGAATGACGTCTTCACGCTTCATCATGCTTTGAAAAAACCCTTTACCGTGTTGGCGACGTAACTGAGGTCGTTCTCGTTCATCACTGGGTGCGAACCCCAGAACAATCCGCAGTCCATAATCTCATCGGCGCCCTTGAGTGCGCCTACGATACGATGGGGAATCATCTTGAAGGCCGGTTGGCGGGCCAAGTTCCCGCAGATCACGGGACGAGTTTCTATACCGTTTTTCTCCAGGTGCGCGCCCAGCTGTTTGCGGAGTTCGATGTCCTTGCAAATGATCGGATAGCCAAACCAAGTAGATTCAGTGCCCTCGGTAGGCTGCATCGGTCGGAAATAACCCGTTTGAATCAAAGTCGCGAATTCTTTGTTCCAAAACTCGGCATTGCGAATGCGTGTTTTGTTGAACGTGCGCAGTTTCTCAATCTGTTTAAGGCCAAAGGCCGCGTTGATTTCCGTCGCTCTCAAGTTAAATCCCGTATTCACGAACAGAAAGCGCGGGTCGATCTCCGGGTGCTTGGCCTCCATCGCCGCGCGTCCCTTCATTTGCCGAGTCCAGCCATGCGCACGCAGGCAGCGCATCAGCTCTGCCAGTTCATCGTTGTCGGTGACCACCATGCCACCTTCGATGGTGGTGATGTGGTGTGAAAAATAAAAGCTAAAAGTTCCAATATCACCGAAGGTCCCCACGTCTTTGCCGGCGTGACGCGTGCCCAATGCTTCGCAGGTATCTTCAATCAGCCAGAGGTCATGTTGCTTTGCCAGAGCTTGAAGAGCGATCATGGGAACGGCGTTCCCTAAGACGTGAACAGGGCAAATGCCGACAGTTTTCGGCCCAATGGCCGCCTTCACTTGCTGAAGATCCATCTGAAAAGTCTGCGGATCGCTGTCGACGAGGACGGGAGTCAGACCTGCTTGTACGATCGGCCAGATCGTCGTCGACCAAGTGACCGCCGGTACAATCACTTCACCTCCGGGAGGGCAGTGCCCTTGAAGAGCCGGATTCACCAGGGCAAAGGCGGCGAGAAGATTGGCCGAAGATCCCGAATTCACAAACAGAGCGTTGCGCACTCCTAGTTCGCGGGCGAAGCGATTCTCAAAGGCTTCGCACTGCGAACCCATGGTGAGATGCCCGGATCGCAACACGGCGATCGCCGCTTGGATCTCATCTTCTCCGAAAGTGCACTCGTTCAACGGAATCTTGCGCATAGATGTCTTTCATAGCTGATGTGCAGGCGGTAACCATCTAATTCTACAGCGCACTTAAGGGCTCAACAAGCCATGGCGTTAAAGCTTTCGAGAAAACTTCCTCAACTTTGGACTGGGGGCTTCTGGACTTGCATAGTTTACGGCCGGGGTAAAAGGTCTTAGCTATGGGAATACTGCATGGCTATCTAACGGGCCTCTTTTTAAAGGCTCATAGTCTAAACGCACAGAATATTTTAAGTTCGGTTCCCCATGCGCCTAACGGCCGTCTTCTCGATCTAGGTTGTGATGATGGCGAGTGGACTTTGCGTTTGGCGGCGAAAGCCGGAGTGGCGAATACATTTGGTATTGAGATTGTCGATCAGCGTATGGAGCGGGCGCGGTCCAAGGGCATCCAGGTGGTCAAGGCAGATCTTAACGGCGCGTTGCCGTTCGATTCGGATTTTTTCGACATCGTTCACGCCAACCAGGTCATCGAGCATCTGCATGATGTGGACACTTTTATGGCCGAAATCCATCGCATACTTAAACCCGGTGGTTGTGTCATCATCAGCACGGAAAACGGCAGTAGCTGGCATAATATTTTCGCGGCTGTTATGGGCTGGCAGAATTTTTCACTAACGAACTTCTCGCGTGTGCAGTCGGGCATAGGAAATCCAATGGCTCTGCATCGCCATGAAGATGTTGAGTTGAGCAGTTGGACGCACAAGATTATTTTTAACTATCGCGGACTCAAGGAATTTTTGCAGGTCTCTCGCTTCAGAAACGTTCGCTTACTCGGTTCAGGCTATTATCCGTTCCCTGCGAGTTTTGGAAATGTCGATGTTCGCCACGCCCATTTTTTGGTCGCTGTCGGCAATAAAAATTCAAGAACTGGCTGACCAGCCTGTGGTTTTTGGACGGAGCGATGATCTCTTCGGGATATTTTTGATCAACGGATCTTAGCTTTCCTAAGCCTTATTTAAATGTTGATTGTGATAGACGGCGTAGATGGCGATATGGTCCGCCAAACGCTCCCGTTTTTTAGTCGTACACCAGGTCTTTCGGATCAATCTTGCAATGTTCGCTCGAAGCATCGCG
>JAHBUX010000015.1 GCA_019637855.1 Bdellovibrionales bacterium | reverse complement strand
CAGCGGTATGAACCTGCCCCTGCGCGTTCAGAACTTGAACACCACCAACGGTGCTTCGACCGGAATCGGATTTAAAGTGGCCACCACGAGTGGTGACCAACACTTCAAAAGCGCCATCGTCTTTCACCGTGTGGCCAACGGTGGCCTTGGCAATCTGAACTTTCTCTTGAGCACCGACACAGGCTCGACCAATGTTAGCCTCAGTGACAGCCGCATGCTGCTGACCAGAGAAGGTCAGTTGGCCATCGGCGCTGGCACCACCAGCTCCTCAAATGCCGGTCTGGATGTGGCCACCACAGGCACAGCTCTAAGTTCCATTATTATTCCGCGCGATTCCACCACCAATCGTCCCCTCACCCCGGTCAACGGGATGATCCGTTACAACACCACCGACGCTAAGTTTGAGTTCTATCAAAACGGCGCTTGGGTCAACTACGGCACAGGTTCCGGCGGCGGTAGCGTCACTTGGCCTCTGGCCGCCAATCCGGCCGTCACTTCGGCAAGCGCTCCTTCGTTCTCATTCACCGGCGATACCAACACCGGGCTCTACAGCCCCAGCGCCGGTCAAATCAATTTGACCACAGATGGAACCGCTCGCCTCGCCGTCACCTCGCAAGGTTATGTGGGTGTGGGAACGACAAACCCCTTGCAGACCCTGCATATCACCGACAACGCCAGCGGCATTCAGCTCGGAACTCCCGGTACTGGTGCCTTCGACAACGTCGGCATCTCCATCTTGACCGCCAAGGGGGACAACCACCTTTTGGGTTGGAATGGTGGCGAAAAAGGCTGGCAGCTGATGGCTCGCGGTGATGCCAACACCGTAAACACCTTAGAACAAAACGATTTGCAGTTTACCTACTATGAGGCCGGCACTTGGACCTCAACGCTGTTCTTAGATCACTTAGGCAAGATTGGTATAGGCACATCTACTCCGACAGTAGGCCTAGACGTTGCGACCACCGGAACTGCCGGTAGCGGTATTGTTGTTCCACGCGACTCAACCGCCAATCGCCCTCCCGGCGTTAACGGCATGATCCGTTACAACACCAGCGACGCTAAGTTTGAGTTCTATCAAAACGGCGCTTGGGTCAACTACGGCACTGGCAGTGGCGGGAGCGGCGTGAGCTTCCCAATCTTAGCTTCACCTGGCACCACTCCGCCTAGTGCTCCATCCTACTCGTTCACCAGTGATACGGACACAGGCTTGTTGAGCCAAGCATTGGGCACTCTTGGACTAGCCACCAATGGCACCACCCGCATGACCGTGAATGCAACTGGGCAAGTCGGTATCGGCACCACTGCGCCGAATTCAACCTTAGAGGTCGCAGGTACGCTACGCCTCTCTGGGACTACAAGCGAATCATTTGTGACTCCGGGGACCTCTTCTGTTCCCACCAAAATCAACGTACCCGTGTACGATCCAGGTGCGTACGGCCAGATCGTAGCGATGGGTATTCCGTCGACCACACCAATCACCGCTCGCGTGATCACATTGGCTGACGCCCGCACTGCGGCTCACCAGCCGACGCTCGCCATATTGTCACCAGACGAAGCCCAAATCATGGGTCTTACATGGGATGGCAGCAATACCGTAGCCACCATGAAGAGCACAAAAGAGATCGGCTTCAACGTCAACGGTTCAGAGGCGATGCACATCGGTTACGGCATCTATCCCTGGGTCGGAATCAACACCAATCAACCGGCCGCACGCTTACACATCAATGCGGTCAACTCAGATGTAGCTTTAAGAATCGGCGCCACCATGGGGACAGGTTCGTTGGGTGCTGAGTCCATATGGTTCTCCAACAACTCCGATGGCGGCAAAGCCGTTGGTAAACTGGTAATGGGCGGATTGAGCACAAACAACAACGACTTCCGTTTCTCCACAGGCTCAGGCTCTTACGGCTCTGAAGTTTTCTCGGAACGCCTCACCATCCGCGGCGACTCAGGTCAGGTCGGTATCGGAACGAGCAACCCACGCGCCGCTTTGGACGTGAACGGCACTATTGTTGGGAAATCGGCCGTCTCGAACGCCACAACCACCATTGACTTCAGCACCGGAAACACCCAATACACAGCCCTGCAGTGCCAAACATTCGCGCTGTGGCATATGCAAGACGGCGCTTCTTACACCCTGGCCATTCAAAACGGCACCAGCGCCACATGCGTATTCAATGCGTATAGTGCCGGCGGCACAGGCGGACTCACCTTCCACTATCCTCCGGATCATGCCGCCACCACCTCAACTAAACATACTATATATACATTCATTGTGATCGGTTCGCACGTGTATGCTTCATGGGTGCCAGGACTGTAGAGCGCGCGATGAACCGAATTATCAACCTGAAGACATTGACCCTAGTGGCGCTCCTTTTGCCCGCACCCAGCACCGCTCAGATGTTCAATATGGGTGCTTTTTGGAAGCGCAAGATGGCCGCCGCTGCTGCTGACGTTTGGACTTCGCTCACCGCTTACAGTGCCAGTGGACCAGTCGGAGCGACCTATTTGGCCGGTTGGGGCGGGTTAGACGGTAGTCGAGTGGTGATGGCGGGTTTGAAATTTGATGACGCCTACACCGATCCACCACCCGCGGCGCGCTCGTCAATATACAATCCCACAACGAGATCAAGCGCAGATAGAGCTTCCGATCCCAACCCCACCGACGAGCTTTATGCCGGCGGCGCCTACAGCGGGGGTAAAGTCTTCCTATGGGGAAATGCAGCCGATCTCGATGCGACCACACCAGTCAACACCGAAGGACGCATCTACGATGTCGCAACCGATTCTTGGTCCAGCATCAACACCTCCGGCGCCCCAGCAGGACGGAAAGCTTTCGCCATAACCGCTACGGGAACCCAGCTTTTGATCTGGGGCGGGAAAACTCATGCAAACGTCGGACTCACTACTGGCGGGCGCTACACAGTGAGCACCAACTCCTGGCAGTCCATAACTACCTCGGGCGCGCCGGCGGCCAGCACCACTGCGTACACGGATACGCTTTGGACCGGAACTCAGATGATCGTATGGCGAAACACCTATGACAACTCTGGCCGTTACAATCCGGCAACCGATACATGGAGCAGCATTCAATCCACAGGCGCGGCCGGCGGCATTTATAGCTCTGTGATTTGGGCGGGCACTCGCATGGTCGTTTGGGGTGGAGCCGAAATCAGCCCCTCCATCCCACGCGGGGGGCGCTACACTCCAGGCACCGACTCTTGGCAGACTGTAACGACGAGCGGTGCACCCACGATGCGCTTGTGGCCTGTCGCCGTATGGACCGGTAGCAAGATCATCTATTGGGGTGGCGTCAACGACAGTAATGTGCCGCAGTTGAGCGGAGGCATCTACGACCCCGCGACAGACACTTGGACAAGCATGTCTGCCGTTGGCGGTCCTACTATAGATACCGCTATACCGAGCACGGGTGCCGCGAATCCCACAAGAGCCGTGTGGACGGGCTCGAAGATGGTCGTCTATGGTAACAATGCCGCGAACTCCGCCGTATATGACCCCGCGACCGACACTTGGGAAGCGTTGATCGCCCCCACCACCAGTGTGACACCCATTGCGCGCATTGGCCCCAGCTATGTATGGACAGGATCTAAACTCATTTTATTTGGCGGAATGAACTTCTTCGGCGACCCGATGAACCGCGTAGATATCCTTGATCCATCGACCGACACGTGGACTTATGGCACCACCGCCAGCGCTCCCTCCATCCGCACTGGCAACACCGCCGTATGGACGGGCACCGAAATGATCGTATGGGGTGGACTCGACGGCAGCACTGCAGTGAACACAGGCGGGCGTTACAACCCTACCACCAATGCGTGGACTGCAACCAACACCAGTGGCGCGCCTACGGGACGTACGGACCATATCGCAGTTTGGGCTGCCACCAGCAGTCAAATGATTGTTTGGGGCGGCACCAACACCGGGGGAACACCTTTAAACGATGGCGGCCGCTACAACACCGGCACAAATAACTGGAGCAGTCTCGCCACATTAAACGCACCTTCGGCCCGCTTTCTCCCCTACGTCGTATGGACCGGCACACAGATGATTGTGTGGAGCGGACAAGATGTGAATGGAGACCTTATCGCCGATGGAGCGGTATACACACTTTCCGGCAACAGCTGGGCGGCACTCCCGACCTTGAACGCTCCGGCAGCACTTCTTGGCGGAACCGCCGTCTGGACAGGCTCGGTGATGATCGTTTGGGGAGGTTCAAATACTTCGGCTGTGCTTTCCAATGCAGGCGCCATGTATGATCCCGGCGCCAACACGTGGACGGCAATGTCGACCCTAAATGCTCCCGACGCCCGCTCGATGCATTCGGCTGTATGGACCGGCTCTCGCATGATTGTGTGGGGAGGCGGCGGCAACGCCATGTATGGCGGCACCGAACCTCCGGTGAATACCGGTAAAGCTTTTAATCCCACGACCAACACGTGGACGGATATCACCACCGTAGGAGCTCCAATGGCTCGTGCCTATCACCTCGGCGTATGGACCGGCACAAAAATGCTGATTTGGGGTGGCGTGGACCTCAACACTTTTGAAAGCTATCTGAGTGGCGGACAGTATGAACCATAGGTTTCCAGCGCAAAAGGCTTGAACCCAACCACCCATCTTTGAGAACATTTAAAATCTAGGGCTCACGTGCAAAGGATTGTTATGGGCTATCGACTATGTAAATTATTTTTGTTTTCAATTGCCATCTACGTCCTACACCTCTCTTCGCCCTGGGCGCAGACTGACGGAACCGTCAGCTACAACACGTCCTCAAACAAGCTGCAAGTGTATAGCGTATCGGCCTGGCAAGATATCGGCAAGGGATCGACCCTTGGAACGTGCTCTAGCGCGGGAAAGATTGACTACAACACCAACGTTTACCGCTACTGCAACGGCACCAACTGGATATCCTTTAGCGCCAAAGTGACCAGCGACAGCTGCGCGACTGGGGGACAGATGCGTTACGCTACCCCGAGGCTGCAGTTTTGTAACGGCTCTTTCTGGGTCAACACCGTCGATTTGATCGATGGATACTTTGTCCTGACCAATGGCACCTGGAATGGAAACTTAGGCGACCTAAGCGGCGCTATCACTAAATGTGTCAGCGACCTAACGACCTATAACTGGATGGGCAAAACCGACGCCACTACGCGCAGTCTCATTTCGTCCGAAAACATCAAACCATTTCTCTGTAGCCAAGCCGGTTGCTTCGCCGCCATTCCCTCCGAGACCTACGCCTTTGCTAGGGCCAACAGTGTTAGCTCCGGAGGCGCGACTTTTATCGCAGACAGTACGGGCTCGGGGCCCGGCGACGCTTTGAGCTGGAGCAGTAGTACCGGCTTTGATTCCACCAATAAATACTGGAGCGGACGCGCTCAGGGATCCGCAACGGCTTGGTCCAACAGCCCCAATACAAATACCGCCGACGACTGCAATGCCTACGCCTCTGGCTCGGGGACCTTCAGCGGATATGAAGGCAGCCCAGCAAACACGACTGCGGCACGCTGGTACTCCGCTGGCACGGTCGTCTGCTCCGGAAGCAAACGACTCGTTTGCTTTGTCCACTCCAAAGACGTCACACCGGCGGCCTACAACTTTGCCGACGTCACCAATGCCCCTGGACTCACTGCCACCGCCTCGTCCATTCAACAGATTACAGGTATTGCGGCACCCGTATTGGTTACCTACACTGCCCCTGCGGGCTCGCCTGAGTTTCGCACTTGCTCCAACGCCACATGCACGACCGTAGTGAACGATTGGGGTTCTACCCCTGCGATGATCTCTCCTAACCACTATTTGCAACTGCGCTTGACGTCTGCCGGAGGTCCCTCGACTGCAAGAGCTTCAACGGTCAATGTGGGCGGTGTCACCGACAGCTTCACTGTAACCACCGACGCAAGCATCGATAACACTCCTGCCGCATTTACGTTCACAGCGGTCACCGGCGCCACAGTGGCCACCTGGTACCAATCGAATATTATTCAAGTCACGGGCTTTGCGACGGCCGATGTCACTATCTCAGGCGCCGACAGCCAGCAAGGGGCCGGGGGAGTTTTCCGCGTTTGCGCTGACGCCACTTGCACAACGGTTCTCAGCGACTGGGGCACGTCGGCGTCGATGGCAAACAACCAATACATACAGGCCCGGAAGCTCAGTGCTCCAGGACTTGGAACTGAAGTTATAGCCACGGTGACCGTGGGTACCGTAGCGCGTCCTTTTAGCGTCACAACTACACTCCCGTCCGGTTCACCCGGTTACTTTGTCGCTATCGCTTCCGGTGGAAATGGAAATCTGGGCGGTTTGGCTGGCGCCAATACGACCTGCCTCACGGAGCTCACCAATAACAACTGGATGGGCAAAGCGGGTGCGACTTTGAACTCCACCAAAGTAAAAGCCTTCCTCTGCGCCGCCACCTGCAATAATCTTGTGGCCTCGACAACCTACCGTTTCGCACGGGTGGGCAATATCGACTACGGCGGCAACACTCTGACTACAAATGCAAGCGGTGCAGGCCCAGGCAACGCGAACCGCTGGTCCACAAGCGATCACTTTGGAACTGGGGTTAGCATCATATGGACAGGGCGCGACGATGGATCAGATACAGCTTGGGCGACCACACCCGTCACGGATACCTGCACCAATTGGACGACGAACAGTTCTGGAGTGGTTGGCTTGCGTGGGACCGCAAATACAACTACCGCTGAGCGCTGGTCCGACAATATGGTTAGTTGTTCGGGAACCAATAGTTTGATCTGCTTTGTAAACCCTTAAAGTGGGTTCATTCCGGGCAACCAGCTGCAGTTTTGGAAGAGGAAGAGAAGGATAAACACGCCTAAGCAGGCGAGGTAACCTAGCATCGCTTTCTTGCCATCAGGGCTTTCGCTCACGTTCAACCTCGTATCTATTTATATTGTACTAGGGATGCGTGAACCTTACTCACTTCGAGTGACATTGTTCTCATTCTGAAACCGTCGATGAGAATCCATCACCTATAAACATCTCAAATTGAGACACTTTCATACACGAGACGTGCCCAAAGTAGCACCACAGGCACTCTTCGCGTCGCGCATTTTCGTTTGAAATCGTCGGCCCCGTTTTCAATCTAAACCCTGTGCACATTTCGGAGGAAATTAGGCTTTTGTTTCATTTAGGGAAGAGCATGGAAATCCGCGCTCTTAACTCGTCCCATTAGGACTCAAGTCGAGTCCAGTCCAGTGCACGCTTCTTGCGTTCTTACCCAGTTGTAACAAAAGGTGGGATTATGACGACCCTATATAGAAACTTAGTGAAAGGATTCGTACTCAGCATAGCTGTGTGGGCATCGGCATGCTCGAATGTGAGTTTCACTCCGTCGGACGCTTTGTCTAAAGAGTCTTTACCGGATGGGCCGCAACAAGAGACCTTCTCTTTCAACGACAGCAACACGATGGCCAAAGTGGACATCTTGTTTGTCGACGACAACTCCGGATCAATGCAGGCCAAACAGGAGAAGTTAGGCACCCGCCTGGCTCCCTTTGTCTCTAGCCTTGGCAATGTCGACTGGCAGATCGCAATCACCACGACAGACACATCGAACGGCAAATATGGATTGTCCGGATCGATTGTGCAAATGACTGGAACAAACACCAAAATATTGACGTCAAAAGTTCCAAACTACGAGACCGTTTTTAGAAACAGCATCGTACGCCCCGAAATGGTCAACTGCGGTCTTGAGTGCCCGTCCGATGACGAACGCCCCTTGCAAGCTTTGATCGGTGCCATCAATAAACGGTTCACCGACAACGCCGGTTTCTGGCGCGAGAACTCGGATTTCGTGGTTGTGTTTCTGAGTGACGAAGATGAGAAGTATGCCGGCGACGGCTTGCCCGTTGAACCGCAAGTCGTAATCAACTCCGTCCGCGCCGCTTTTCCAAACAAACCGTTTAACGCCTACGGTATCTTAACTGTTCCGGGTGACAGCACCTGTTACGGATCCGTAGCTTCGGTGTCAGGTAAATACAGCTACTTCCAAGCCGAACTGGTGCAACTCACTGGCGGCGTCATGGGCTCGATCTGCGAAAACGACTATTCGGCCGCCTTACAAAGCATCGGCGAGCGTGTACGCAGCAACTCGGGCTCTGTAAATCTGCGCTATCTTCCGATTCCCGAATCGGTGTCGATGGTCGTTTCACCCTTCGATCCCGACCTGACTTGGACTCTGGAAGGACGCGCGATCCGCTTCAACAAAGTTCCGAAAAAAGGCACCAACATCGTCGTGCGCTACACTCCGCACTAACGCCTAAGCCTTACGCCAAGACGTAAGCAGAACGCTGGCCAGGATGATCGTCATCCCGGCCAGTGTCGTTAGAGGCAGAGTCTCTCCAAACATCACCACACCAAACAACACCGCGTACAACACCCCGATGTTACCGATCGGCGCCACCTTGCTCGCCTTGTCGAGCTGATAGCCGCGCGTGAGATAAAGCTGCGCCACTTGGGTCAGCAGCCCAATCGCCACAATCAGCGGCCAGTCGGAAAGCTTGGGCCAAGCCCAAGAGTTCAAGGCCCAAGGCGCGATCAGGACTGTGGCGGTGAGCTGAAAGTAAAACATCACCACCCACTCGTTTTCCGTATGGCGCAAAGAGCGCACCGAATTGTAAGCGAAAGCGGCGGCGAGCGCCCCAAGCACTCCGATGCCCGCATCAGTCAAGCTGACGCGAGTATCGAACCCCTCGATCATCCACACGCCCAGGAAACCAAGAGCGCCACATAGCCAATGCAAAGTGCTTACGCCCTCTTTGAACACTAGACCCGCGACAATCACGGTCAGAATTGGAGAGAGATATTGCAACGTCACCGCAGTCGCTAGCGGAATGGCGTGTAACGTATAGAAAAAGCAGCTCAGCGCCACAGTCCCCGCCAACCCACGCACAGTCAGCATCACTTTGTTATTGCCCCAAACGGGAACACGTCTTTTCTTTAAAACAGTATAGGAGATCGCCAGACAGATCAGTCCGCGCCAGAACACCAAGTGCTCAGAAGGAATATGCGAAAGTAATTTTACGGATAAAGAGACGAACGCGAAGCAGGTCGTGGAAACGAAAATGTACCAGGCACCGGAACGATAGCGGCTCATCGGTGATGATCGGGCCTTCAGGCGGCACGGATGACCGCCTGAAACAAGCCGCAACGATTACTTCTTGCCGTACTTTTTGCGGAACTTCTCGGCGCGACCTTCGGTATCGATCATGCGCTGTTTGCCCGTGTAAAACGGATGGCTTTGGCTAGAGATATCCACTTTAACCAGCGGGTACTCATTGCCATCGTGCCACTTGATCGTTTCTTTGGCATTGACCGTCGACTTGGTCAAAAGCTCGTAGTCACAAGAAACGTCTTTGAAAACAACGGCACGGAACTCAGGGTGTAGGTCTTTTTTCATAATCTTCTCTATTGGTTATAGGAAACAGGAATGTGTACAGCAATCCGGCAGAGAACGCAATTCCAAAAATATTAACCTGTTTTCAAAGGCTTATGGCTTAGAGAGAATGAAAAGGTGGAAGGAGTTCTGGGTCGTCTTTTCCTTCACTTCGACGTTAAACAGCGCGATGACCTCGGTTTTTTTGCCCGGCTCCACGTTGAATACGACAAGATCGGCGTTTTCTACGATCTGGTGCAACCCTCGACCGGCCCCGCCTTTATTCTCGTGCGCGTTCAAATCGCCCGCGCTACCGGCATAGTTGTGCTCCAGGTAACGCAAGATGGTTCCACCTTTTAAACTGCCAAAGGGATCTTGCACGGACACCGCGACCAGCATGCCGTCGGTGGCAAAGCGCAGAAGACTTTGCTCTTCAGGCATCAGCGACAGTTCGGTTGTGCGCGGCAGGTGATTATATAAGGACTTACCCTCTTTATCGGTGGGCGCGTCGTAGATGGCGTTCATCAAGATCTCTTCCAGCACCGTACGCATGCGATCGCGGTTGGCGCGGCGAACACCCAGCTTTTCAAAGTAAGTGTCCACGTCTTGCAAGAGTGTGGCGCGCTGACGGCTGCCCACGATCTGGCGCGACTGAATGTCCACACCCCAACTCAAATACTTCTCTAAACCGAACAGATCGCGGCTCAACAACTTAGTCACGGTGGTCACGATGTTCTTTACGGTGAACGTTCGGTCCGCCTCATCGCGCGATACAATGTGCGGGGTGGCTTTTAGCATTTTCAATGCCGGCAGGTAGTTGGGAATCTGATCGGAAGTGATGAGAACAGTCTTGGTGCTGGGGTCCTTCGCATGCGCCACATTGCCAAGCTCAAGCATCGGAGCATCAAACATCACCAGGTCGTAATTCTTATTGAGGATTTTCTCTTTACCCTCTTCCAGAGTCGCCACCATATCGAGAACGACGCCCGTTCCACCGAGCGCCATCTTTGCAATTACCTGCTGCTTTTTATTCGAGTCCGCCAGCAATACCGTCTTGCCCTGAACCGCTTGTTCGGAGGAGTACTGGTCCGTCAAAGGACCGAGCACTTGCTGAACATCGTAGACAACCGTGCGCGCTTCGGCGACCACTTCGGCCTCGGGAAACTTTTTGCGCATTTCATCCAAGAATGTCTTTAGCGGAATCAGATTGCCGGACTGAAACGCGCTCAGTTTTTGAAACAAGAAACGCTTGTTGTTCAGCAGATCTTCCATCTTATTCTTACCGGCCATAAGCTCGGCATTCTGCTGCTCCAAACGCTGGGTACGCTCTTCCACTTTACGTTCCAAGGTCTGATTGGCTTCTTCCAGCTCCTGCTGAGTGGCGGTCAATTGAACCGTCAACTCCTCAAAGTGCTTGGCCTTCTGATTGGTCTCGTGCAGTTTTTCAGCCAGAACGGTGGCGTAAATGCGATAAAGAATCGACAGATAAAGATCGCGTTCAGGCCCTTTCATGTCCAGGAACACGCGTGAGTCGACGCGCACAAGCGTCACCGGCCCCTCAGACAAAATCGTAGCACCGACGGTCTTGTTGGATATGACGCTCATCTCGCCAAGCAGATCGCCTTTGCGCTGCATTTTTGAAACACGGCCACCGTCCACGTAAACACCGACGGTACCGCTCACAAGAAAATAGAGATGTTCGTTGAGCTGACCTTGTTGAAGAATTTGAGTGTTCGCGGGTAAATCTAAGATTTCACTGGCGGCGGCGAGCTCTGCGATCAAATGGTCAGGGAACTTCTCGAGCAAAGAGAATCCCTTGAACAGCGCGATCAACGCTTCCGGCGTCCATGGATTTTTAGCGGCCGCAGAGCTCATACTTAAGCTTTTCGACGTTCCGTACAAGAATCCTTAGGCGTTGCCCGACGTTAGAGGATTTCTTGAGAAGGAACGCGACTTTGGTCAGACGCCCCTTGTTTTAATCTGAGAAACACCGATAAGAGTAATCATGGCAATGAGAACACTTGCGCTTCTTATTCTCACCGTTCTGCATACCGGCCCGACCTTGGCCCAAGAGGGTGGCTATCGTTTTCAACCGCCGCCGCCGCCGCCGTTGGACGGGGCGGATTTCGATGACGGTGATGAAGAGATTGATGGCGACGCCGCCTATCTACCGCCGACCCCACCGCCTGCCAGCGGCGGCGGGAATACCAATGGCGGCGCAGGTAACGGTGGCGCGTACTCTCCGCCCCCGCTCGGCAACTCCATGCCTTCAGGAGGTGGAGGCGGCGGCGGTTTTAACCTCACCACTCCCCACGGAAAATTTCGCTTTAAAGTCGTTGAAGGCGAGTTTTATGAGAAGGGCAAAAAACGCGGACGCGGGCAAGGCACCCGCGTCAGTGGCGAATCCACCAGCCCGCGCTAGTGAGAGACCGACGACTTGGCGCGAGAGGCACCCGCTGACGTCGCTGCCGATGAACCTGAGTTTTTCAAAATACCGGTGAGATATTCTTCTTGCGTGAACTCATCCACCTGAATCGCGTCCCAACGCAGCTTTTCCGCCTCGCCGATCATGGCTTGCTCTTGCGCCGTGATCACACCGGCCTTCAAAGCATCGTCCCAGAGAGTCTTCGACTTCTTATTCAATTTGCGAGCATGAACTGCAGCACGGACTTTCTTCTCAACGCCTTCGGCCTTACGAATGGCTTGATAGGCCGTCTCTAAACGTGCAATGGCTTCACCCGGAGTGGTCGGCATATACATACCCTTGGCCAAGCGATCGCGTTGTCCTTCGTTGTACATGATGGCTTCGGCCACTCGATGAGTCAGTCGATCCGAAGCTGCCAGTCCCACGAAGTTAAAGCGCGACCACCAACGCAAAGGACCGCTAAAGAACCAGCCCAGCACCGGCACATCAAAGTTGCCCATGATACCGTCAAAAGCATCTTGGATTTTTTGAAAGGCAGTGGCCATGGCGAAGTCGAGGAAGATCTTGTCTTCCTTACGACGGCCTTCCGCCTCATAGCGCTTAATCACCGCCGTAGCGATAAACATCCACGACAGCACATCGGCAAAACGACCCGTCAGTTTTTCTTTCACCTTCAACTTACCGCCGAGTAGCCCCATGGCCATATCGGTCAGAATGGCGAAAGTCGCCGACACCCAAGACAGTTTCTGCACATAACGGCGCGAAGGTCCGCCCACCGGTGACCATACAAAATAAGCACGCGTCAGACTGAGCACAACGGAGCGAACCGTGTTGCGCACGATATGGCCGATGTGCCCCCAGAAGGCGTCATCGAAACCTTTTAAATCGTTGCGCTCGATTGCGTTCACTTCCTTAAAGGCGTAGGGATGAGCGCGCAAAGCGCCTTGACCGAAAATCATCAGAGTGCGCGTGAGGATGTTGGCGCCTTCCACAGTGATACCGATCGGCATCCCCGTGTACGTGATCGCCAAAGTGTTGCGTGGACCCATCGAGATCCCCGCGCCACCCATCACGTCCATGGCATCATTCATCACATTGCGACCGATCTCCGTGGCGTTGAACTTAGCGATCGCTGTCACAACCGGCGGGGAAATGTGCTGATCCAAAGCGCTCAAGACATATAGACGTAGAGCTTCGACCATGTAGGCACCGCCACCGATGCGGGCCAGATGCTCTTCTACACCTTCAAATTTGCCGATCGAGACACCGAACTGTTTACGGATCACCGCTTGGTTGCCGCAAATGCGGGCGCATAACTTGGTACCGCCGGCCGATTGTGCCGGTAAGCTGATACCGCGGCCTGCTCCCAAACACTCCATCAGCATTTGCCAGCCCTGACCGACTCCGCCCATACCGCCGATGATGGCTTCTTCTGCCTCAATCACCACGTCGTGACCTTGAGTAGGACAGTTGTGGAAAGGCACGCCGAGCGGATCATGGCGTTTACCGATAACAACACCTTTGAGATTGGACGGAATCAAAGCGCAAGTGATCCCGAGGTCTTCACCTTTGCCCAACAGATTCTCGGGGTCACGCAAGCGAAACGCCAAGCCAATCAAGCTCGAAATCGCAGCCAGCGTGATCCAACGTTTGTTCCAATTCAGGCGCATGTACACTTTGCCATCCTGACCCTTGAACAACACACCTTCCGAGGTGATCGAGCCGGCGTCACTGCCGGCGGTGGGTTCAGTCAGACCAAAACACGGGACTTCTTCGCCGCTAGCCAAACGCGGCAGATACTTTTTCTTCTGCGAATCTGTTCCGTAGCGCACCAAAAGCTCTGCGGGCCCCAGTGAGTTCGGCACCATCACATAAATGGCCGTGCCGATCGAGCGCGAGGAGATCTTTTGAATAACCGCGCTGTGCATCGAGTGCGAGAAGCCAAGGCCACCGTACTCTTTCGGAATGATCATTCCTAAGAAACCCTTGCGGCGAATAAACTCCCACGCCTGCGGGTCCATTTCGCGCGTACGGTAGAATTTGTAGTCATCCACCATGGCGCACAAAGTCTCGACCTCGTTATCGAGGAAACTTTGTTCGGCCTGCGACAATTCATGGTAGGGCTGATCCAGCATTTTTTTGAAGTTCGGGTGGCCAGAAAACAGCTCTTGCTCCATCCACACTACGCCCGCTTCGAGAGCCGTGCGCTCGGTCTGCGAGATTTGCGGGATCAGCTTGAGCGACTTCATGGTCTTCATCACCACCAACGAAACCAAACGGCGGATGGGTGGAATCAAGAACACCAAGCACACGGCCAAGAACACCGCCGCCACCGCGAAGGGCGCGCCAAATCCAGCCAAGGCCACGAGGCCCAACACCGTCCACACGATCAACGGCAAACCGAAGTAAGCCGTCGCGATAAAAGCCACGATCGTTCCAATCACCGCGGGCCAGTATGTGGGGTCATTAAGAAAAAAACCGGAGAACTCGCTCCATGCTTCCATTGTGCTCACCTTTCTGCACGCTGCAGATTCTAAAGTCGTACATTTATCCTATGCCCCTTTAAGAGGTGATTCAATCAAATGTCCTTGATAATGAAGATGCGCGAGTAAGGCCGCGTGCCGCCAATCCTCTCCTGGAACTGGCCTTTTGTTTGGGTGAATGTTGTAGACCTTTTGCCATTTCCGCCTAAAAATAAAAGAAGTCGTCCTATGTAAGGGGGAATCATTAATGAAGGCATGGATCTGGCCTTTGGCCTTTTTGAGTATCACCGCGGCCGCTGAACGGCGCCTGACCTTTCAAACACCCTACGACAAGTTTGATTTAGTTCTGCTCAGCAAAGGCGCCACAGTCGACGGCAAGCCCGCCAATATCGGACCGTTTCTGGAGGTCCTGCCGATGCTGACTGACCCGCTCGGTACAGAATCCTGCACACCGCCGGGAAAAGCCCCAATTACCGTGAAGGTCGAAGGCAATACCCGCTCGATATATCCCAAACAAGGTTTGGTCAGCGACGGCAAAAGCTGTTTGAGCGTGGCCGGCGAAGGACTGCACTACTTCCCGATGCATCGTGAGTT
This sequence comes from Bdellovibrionales bacterium, assembly GCA_019637855.1. Taxonomy (GTDB): domain Bacteria; phylum Bdellovibrionota; class Bdellovibrionia; order Bdellovibrionales; family UBA1609; genus JALHOQ01. The sequence goes on along the minus strand of JAHBUX010000015.1, from coordinate 57,377 downwards.
CTTGATTGGCCCTAAGCGCGATTCGATCCAGTTGAAATCGCCACTCAAGATCTTCCGCAACGGCGAAAAGGTGGCTAGCCTAAAACGCGTCGGCAAAAGCTGGGCGAATGAAGCGCCAGAGCAATTGCTCAACTGGGATTTTATCGAGCGCCTGGAGAATTCCTTACGCGACTTTGACGTGCGGCTACGCGTGCAAGAAACCATTAAAGACGGTAAGCCGAAGATGATTATTCAAAGCGGCGATCAGACCTATGAGTTCTACAAGATCACCAACGTAATGTGGGCTGTGAAGAAACCGGGACAGAAGTGGCTTGAAGCCTCGGACGACTGGAGCTTCTGGTACGATTTCGACGACGGCATTTTGCAAGACCGCTACAAAGATCAAATCCGTGTCGCGGCCGATCCGGCACAAGAAAAGGGCGCCCGCATGGCCGCTCTCGACAAAATGGACGCGACCTGGTCGCCCAATATGCGCGACGCCTATCACAAGATGCTGCTGAACCCCAGCGAGGATGAGGCCATTCAAGGGCTCGCGATCAAGCGTTTGAAACGCAAACCTTCCGCGGAGACCGCCGGTGTTTTGATTCAGTTCCTCGAATCCAGCAGCAATGACGATTTGAAGACTGAAGCGGCCATCGCTCTGCGACTGCAAAATCCCAAAGCTCCCAAATGGACCGCCAACAGTTCGGATGCAGAAAAAGCCAAGGCTCTTGAGTTCTGGAGGAACTGGTGGAAGCAAAACTCAAAGGCACCTTAGTCGTCCTTTTACTTCTGCTCACATCATCTAAAGCCAGCGCCGTTCATTGGCGCTGGAAGTACCGCGTTTTGCATAGCCCGCATTTCGAACTGATCTACCGCGAAGAACAGAAGGCGCTGGCCAAGGTGTATATCCTGGCCGCCGAACGCGCTCACGAACTGGTGTTTCCAATCTTCAAAGAGGGACCTTCTAAAACCATCATTGTTTTGCAAGATGACACCGACAATGCCAATGGGGCCGCAGACTTTCTGCCCTACCCTCACATCACCGTCTATCCAGTACTGCCCAACACGCTGGATTCGATTGATGAGTACGGCGATTGGGCGCTCGAGATGATGGTTCATGAGTACACCCATATTCTGAACATGTACCCTGCCCACGGCATTTATGTGCCGCTGCGCTACCTGTTCGGCAGCGTTATGCGGCCGAATGCAGTTTTACCGCGCTGGTATCTGGAAGGCTTGGCGGTGGATCTGGAAACCGCGCTCACCGATTTCGGCCGCCTGCGCTCCAGTGACTCCGGCGCCGCCGCACGCTCTTTGGTTCTAGACAAACGCTTGCGCGCCGAAGTGCTTCCCCGCATCGGCGAAAGCGCCATTCCTACATGGCCCTATGGAAGCCGGCCCTACTTGTTTGGCGGCTGGTGGTGGGAGACGGTGCAACAGGAGAAGGGCTTTGGCGTGATCGAAACCTGGAACCAGAACTACTCACGCCGCCTGCCGTTTTTACTAAACGGCCCGATGCGTGAGCAGATGGGCAAATCAGCTGAAGAGATTTTGCAAGCCACCGCCGAACGGGTCGAGGCACGCGCCAACGAGCAGATCAAACAGATCCGCGGCAGTGGAACTGAGGCGGCCGCAACGATGAACGATGAGCCCTCATATCGCCCGGTCAATGACGAGACTGGTGAACAAGTCACCTTCGCGCTCAACCCGAACGGCGATCGCTTGATCTACTGGGTCGGCACTCCCGGCTACGGCAGTCAGGCCAAAGTGAAAGTCAGACAGAGCCCGGGCCAGGACTTCAAAACCATCCGTGGGTTGTACCTATTCAAAAGCATCGGTCCTCTGCGCGTACGCTGGATCGACAACGACCGCGTGGTCTTTGATCAACTCAATATCGAAGTGCCCTACGTCAGCTACCGTGACCTCTACACCTACGACTTCCGCACCAACAAAGTGGAGGCCATAACCTCGGGCGCCCGCGCGCAAGAAGGGGCGCCATCGCCAGATGGTCGCTCAATCGTCTTCATTCAAAACGATGGCGGCCGCAACCGCATGGCCCTGCTCGATCTCGCCAGCAAACAGATCCGCGTTCTGGCCAGTGGCGGCTTCAATCAGCGCCTGAGCGGACCTGAGTTTTTGAACGACAAAGAGATTCTCTTCGTGATCCGTGAGAGAGCCGGCGAAGAGGTGTTGAAAATCTACAACCTCGATAGCAAGCAGATCACTGCATTCGCCTCCGATTTAAAGAACGTGCAAAATCCACGGCGCACGTCGCAAGGAATTTTGGTCGCAGACTCCACCACTGGGGTGCGTAATGCTTATTGGTTGCATGAGGGCAAATCCGAGCCGGTCTCCAACTCCCTGACCGCCATCGAAAGCGCCGATTACGATCCGCAATGCAAAGAGCTTATCTATAGTGAACTCACCAGCGATGGTCGTCGCATGCGTGCCATCCCTTTTGCCATCGCGACACCGCCGGTGCTGGCAAAAGCGAAGTGGCCTGCACCCCCGCCAATCACCGTGAACAAAGTGGCGATTCGCGACGAGAGCTATCAGCCCCTCGAATATATGCGGCCACGCTATTGGATTCCGTTTATCTACCAAGTCGAAGGCGGCGCTATTTTCCAAGGCATGACCGGCACAGAGGATCCCGCCGGCCGCAATCGCTACCAGCTGATCGGGGCTTATGACACGATCACGAAAAAAGGCAGCTACGGCGCCTCGTATATCAACAGCTCATTGCCCACCAACATCGGCTTAAGTTACGCCAAGTCCTACTCTTACCTGGGTGCCAGCAGCTTGGTGGTGGAATCCCAATCGGCCGCTTTGGATTTCACGCAGTACTGGCCGTTCCCTGGCCGCAACACCAACTGGTCATTCGGTGGTTTGTGGGTGGACACCGACTCTTTATATCGCCGCCTCGGCCCCACCGTCGGTTGGTCGCACTCTAAATTAAACAGCCCGATGAATCGTTGGTACGGCTATTACGTCTCGCTCCGCCACACGGAATTTTTAAAGCAGCGTGACTATTTGAGCTATGGTCGCAGCTATGCGCACATGACTCACATCTTGTCTTTGGGTGGAGGTCATCGCCTGTCATTGCAAGCCCGCGGCGCACTGGCGCCTAAAATGCCATTCAATCTGTCCCCGGTTTTGGGGGATCGCAGCGTAGGTGGCAACTATGTGGTGAACTTGGCGAACTCGGAGTTTCTGCTACGCGGGTACCCGTCCGGACAGTTCGTTGGTCGCAAGATGATCAACGCCAATCTGGAGTACACTTTGCCTGCGCTGCGCATGGACAGAGGCTGGGGCACATTCCCTCTTTTTATGCAGCACACGGAGCTGGCTTTCTTTGCCGACACCATGGCCGTTGAGGGGGCCGGATACGACCCCGGTCGAAACGCCTATGTGCGTAGAAATTTAGGACATTTTTTCAGTGGAGCGGGCAGCGAACTGCGCCTAAATACTACGGCCGGCTACCATATGCCGGTGTCCTTTACTTTAGGGCTATATTACGGCTTTGATCAGCGCTTTGGAGGGGGGCTTTCCCCCTTCTTTGGCATCGGCCTGGGCAGCATTGGCGGCCTGCAAGACAAAAAGCATTGATTGCCCCAAAACCCTTTGCTATGACTTCGGATTCTTTAAGGCAATCGAGGTTATACGCTATATGTCCAAAGTCAGAGTAGGCAAAGCCGCGCGTTTCAAAGTTCAACGTCGTTTGGGAACAGAGCTTCCCGGCCTCGGTAAACCGGGTGCCCTGGAACGTCGTCCCTATCCCCCGGGTGAAAACGGCAACAAACGCCGCAAATATTCGGACTACGCTTTACGCTTGGAAGAAAAGCAAAAGATCCGCGTTCACTACGGTCTGCGCGAAGAGCAATTGCGCCGTTTTATCCGTAACTCCAAAAGAGGCTCTGCCACCAACTGGGTGAACAAGCTGATGGGCTTGCTCGAGTGCCGTTTGGACAACTTGGTTTTCCGTCTCGGTTTCGCGCCCAGCATTCGCTCGGCTCGTCAGCTGGTCAGCCACGGGCACGTAACTGTCGATGGCAAAGAAGTGACGGTAGGTTCATATGTTGTTCCGCAAAGCGCTAAAATTTCGTTAACTGAAAAAGGCCGCATGAACCAAATCGTTCTGCAGGCTTCGAAAGCTCCCCGCCTTGAAGTGCCGGATTACCTGCGCAAAGAGTCGGATGCTTCTGGTGAAATCGGTGTGGTGCAAGCCATCCCCGGCACGGAACATGTTCCGTTTCAGTTCGACGCCGGCCTATTCACAGAATATTACGCTGCTCGCAAAGCCTAGTTCGTTCTTAAAAACTTGGTTTTCGAAAAAACGCCGCTTACAAGAAGCGGCGTTTTTTTTGCGTGAAGGTCACCGCACCAAATAGCGCAATGCATCATTGAATCCAAACAATTCATTCTCAGCTGCGTTTTAGTACATCTCCGGACACTGCTGAATGGATATTTTTCTAACGGCCCGCGCGGCACTTTCCTTAATAATAAAGACAGGTTACCTCTAATTCATAAAACACACACGAGGTCACTTTTGCGTTTTGTCTTAGGCATATTCAGTCTCTGTTCGGCGCTCGCCCATGCGGATGGGTTGGCTGGTGCGCAGGGCGTACAAGTGGTGTCGTTTCGTTCGAATGGTTGTGCTCAAGATAGCACTAAGTCGACGGTGTTTAGTTCGGGCCGCTTCCCCGCTTTGACCGTAAACTCCCGCATCGAGTCGGTACGTGACGCTTCCAAGGGCGACGATGAAATCCGCTTTCGCCTTTACGGCTGGGTGGAAGAAATGACCGACTTCCGCGAGGCCGATGTTTTGATCAAAGGTTCCGTGGACACACTGAACAAGTTTCGTAGCGATCCGAATATCTCCAACCGTTACGTCCGTATCACTACCGATGTGCGCTGCGCTTCAGTGGCAGCCCTAGTGGATTCAGTAGACGTGGTCTATGGCTGGCGTCAGGCTGATCCGTCTTTGATGTCCGATACCAGTCAACCTGCGACCAAAGCTATTCCCTAAACCAATTCTTTAATTGGTTTTCACTACGGATTTGATCTGTTTTTTTGCATTCGGCGCGGGCTTTTTAGACTCACCGTTTTCGAGTACTTCCAGACGCACTGGCTGTTTCGAAAAAGCTTCAGCAATTACTAGCAGTGCAACTTTGTCGTAAACTTTAAAGAAATCATCGTTGAATTTGGACACTTCGAAGTCGATGCCGGTGGCATCAAAACCGGTCATAAACGTGATCGAACGCGCGTCCTCGGACACCGAAACATACACCTTGCGCTTACTACTGCCGAAGTCGACTTCAACCTGTTTGGCAGTCACTACGTTCTGCAACCGTGACGTGCGTGCCTGTGTAGGAATGGCCAGCGTACAGGAGTAGTTCATGGTCGAGCTTTGGCGCAGCAGATTCAACCCACACTGGTCGAAGTCGGTTTTCTTAAAAGTCAGGGTTTTGGCTTTAAGATCGAGCGGTTCGAACAAGCCGTCGTCGGTGGCTTGCATATAGGCGGCCGGTTTTAGCATTTGCGACTGGATTGGCATGGCCTGAGTGGCGCTACCCACGGCGATTAAACAAAGACAAAAAATACACTTCATAGAGCCTCCGGCCCGAAAATTGTCACTCCCCCATGAGCTCTCCGCGAAAGACGCGGCCTTTCTGCGGATACGTGTGGAAAGAGAGCAATCACCGGGCCATGTCCGAAGGTACCAGCTTCCTTTCCGATTATCGGAAAGGAAGCTGGTACCTTCACCCGCCGAGCAAGCCCTTTTTGAGTTCGTCCGTTGGTGGATGATCGCCGATAAAGACGGCCAGCATGGCTTTGCGGAAAGCTTGGCCATCTACTTTTCCAGAGCTCAAGATTTTGCCATCGGCACTGACTTCTGCCGTCACACTGTCTTTGTTAAAGACCACGCGCAAACGGCTCTTGTCTTTCACATCGGTCATCAAAGCGTTGAATGCAGTCAGCTGAGCTTTTGCGGCCTCACATTCGCTCTTGCAGTTTTTGGCAAAGCCTTCGCTCCAGGCTTCTTGCAAAGTCGCCTTGTCGAGTCCGCGTAAAAAGGCGAGTTCGACCACCACGGTTTCAGGGCTATCGATCAACGCGAGCGCGTCTGAGGCTTTGTTCACCGTATATAGGCCTCCGACATAAACACGAAAATTGATGCCGAACTTTTTCTTGGTGCGTAGTCCTAGGCCGTTGAGCAGCAATTTTTGCGGGCCGAGCGTGAGCTCATCAGAGAAGTCCGCACCTTCTAATGATTTTGCCTGAGCTATCGCGCTAAACAGAAGAATCGAGAGTAGCCAACGCATTTTCAAACTCCTCGCCCATGGCCCTAAGCACCGAGCTTGCATTAGCTTAGTCCCGAAATCCAACCAGGTCGAGGGGCATGAAACAAACGAAGCGTGAACAAGCAAAGCAGCAGAAGAGCCGTCATCAATCTTTCGTCCAGCTACAGAACACTTGCCCCTTATGCAATTCGCAGCTGACGATTCGAGTAGAGACTTACCTAGAAGATTACACTCTGCGCGAAGAAGCCACTTGCCCCAAATGCCAGGTCCTTGCGCGTGTCAAAGATCATAAGATGCAGTGAGAACTGCCAACACTGTGACGCTCTCGACGTCAAATTTTCAACGTCGTTTGCCAGATCTCTTTGCCCCGTTGAATCTCCTCACTGTCCTTGGGCTTCCAGTCCCCCGCCTGCCGCAACATCTGAATCAGCCAGGGAGTGAGCATACGCTTGTTCTCAGGTGTTTCCTGATCAATCCACACCAGCGCCAACACACAAGCGTACAGCCAACCTAAGTGGAAGGAGAGATCACGCGCACTAGCAACTTGGTCTTCCGGTGCACCTTTGGCCCAGCTGCCGAGGCGCAATTCGAGACCCTGAAGTTTAGTGGCGATTTGATCACGATAGGAAGCAAGCTCTGGGCCTCGTATCCCTTTTAAACGATGATTCACGTCTTCTTTTAACGACTGCAGAGCCGCGGTCTTTTGCAGCACACGCAACATATCCAAACTCAGCACATTGGTCGCACCCTCCCAGATAGGGAACACTTGCGAGTCGCGCAGATGAACGGGAATCCCCGTGTCCTCAATATAGCCCGCGCCGCCAAAGCCCTCGACCACTTCCGAAGCTGTCTGAATCGCCGAGCGGGCGGTGAACAGTTTGCATACGGGAGTCATCAAACGCAAAATATCGGAATCATGCGCGCCCGCGCTGCCGCACTCCTCTTTGCCAAGCAAATGCACCAGTTCCATCGTGAGCAGGAAACCCGCCATCAACTTTACTTCTTCGCCGGCAAATGTTCCGGAATGCAGCACATGCTTATCCAGTGGCGCGCCAAACACGACACGTTTACCCGAATAATCCTTCAACTGTTCCAGTGCGCGCGTGGCCTGGCCGATCGAACACACAGAATTGTACAGGCGCGTGATATTGAGCATGGTCGCCACTGTCTTTACGCCCTGATCCTTCGCACCCACCTGATAGGCGAAGGCGCCCTCAAGCTGAAGTTCGGCGGTTGGCAAAGCCCAAGTTCCGAGCTTGTCCTTTAGACGCAAAACGCGAATGTGGTTGAGCTGTCCAGGCTGTAAATGCATCGGTACGAAAAACAAAGTCAGACCACGCGAGCCTGCCGGAGAATCTGGGCAACGGGCCAACGCTAACGCCATTTGCGAAGTGGTGGCCGACGAAAACCATTTCGTTCCATACAAACGCGCCTGTCCAGCGTCGTAACGGACGTGGGTGGAGGTTTCTCCCACATCGCTTCCACCCGTGCGCTCGGTCATCCATTGGCCCGAGGTCCAAAAGCGTGAAGGCTCGTTCGCCGTCAGATGTTGAAAAGCCTCTTTGTGAATATCCTCGCTGCCGTACTGCTCTAAAACCTTAGCGGCCCCATCCGCCATGGCCAAAGGACAGGTAAAGAAAGCACTCGAAGGATGAAACAGATAGAGCTTGGTGAACTGATACAGACGCGAGAACTCTTTGAACTCGCGCGTGTAGCCGATCGAAATCAAACCTTCGCGCGCCGAAATATTTTGCAACTCTTCCCAGGCGGTCGACACGCGGATCTCGTCGCGACGGCGCCCCCAAGCATCGTATTGCACTAGCTCAGGCTTTTCGCGCTCCGCCCGACGGGCCAGCTCCATATAGGTGGAGGCGCAATTCGCACCGAATTCTTGCAGATCGACTTCGATGGCCTCGCGTATGTCCTGCGGCAGTTTGCAGCGCAAATAAGAGCGCAGCCAACGGTGAGATTTGTAGGTATTGGTCAGACGCGGTGGGTCCTGAAAGAATTCAGTCATAGCGACTCTTTCCAGCGGTAAAGGTTATTGTGCAGCAAACCCTGGTTCATATAGTGAACGACAGCTTTCAAGTTCAAAAATGCGGCATCGACGTCCATGCCCTCAGATTTACGCTCTTGCTCCAAATAGTTCCAAGTGCTCGCGTGATTCCAGGCCTTCAGTTCGCCGCTGTTGCGCGCCCACTCTAAAACCACATGCGGATCCAAATACCAGTAGGTGTATCCGGTCCAATTGTAGGCACGGCCATCGCGACCGTTGTCGAAAACGCTTTGCCCGACCAGCAAACGATTGGGCTGCTTTACACCAAGCAAATCCAGTATGCTCGGCTGCAAATCGATGTGTTGCACGATTCGAGCAGGATCTGTTTTCGGAGATGTCTTCGCGAGACCGGGTGCATAGATCAAAAATGGGACGCGATACCAGCCGAGCATGTTACCGCCATACTCTTTATGCTCGGACTTTTGCGTGTGATCACCGGTGATATAAAAAATTGTGTTGTTGAACCAAGGTTTGGTTCGCGCCGTCGCAAAAAAGTTCCTCAACGACAAGTCGGTGTAGCCCACACTCTCGTGAATCTCTAAGTTCCCCTTGGGAAACTTTCCGCGATGCTGCGGCGGAATATAATACGGATGGTGTGAACTGAGAGTGAAAATACCCAGCATCACCGGCTTAGGCGCCTCATCAATCGTCTTGGCGGCGTATTGTAGCATCGGCTCGTCGAGTACCCCCCAATACTTGTCGAGATCCTCTGGATTGTCCTTAGGATATTCGTTCAAACCGACAAAGTGCTCGAAACCCGCGATCTTCGCAAAGGTGTCAAAGCGCATCGAACCGTTGTGTGCACCGTGCAAGAAGTATGTGCTATAGCCCTGCCTGGCCAACACCTTGGGCAAGCATTCAAACTGGTTGTTGCTGAAGTCCGAAGTCAGAATCGGCGCTTCCATCAGCGCCGGCAATCCGCAGATCACCGCAGGTAGACCTTCGATCGAGCGACGAGCGTTAGCAAAGCTGTTGGGAAAATAAAAAGCGCCTGGAGCTTTGGTCAGCTCATCGAAAAACGGCGTGTACCCTTGATACTTATTGGGCGCGCCCGTGTACTCGCTACCCCAGCTCTCCAGAATAATGACCACCACGTTCCAGTCTTTCGCCACCGCCAGCGGCTCACGCGAGAGGTCGGTCATCTTCTTTAAATGCAGAATCGCCTCTTTGTCTGTTTCAAAGTAGCGGGCCAGCGACACATCTCCGCGCGCTTGGCTGCGGATCATGGTGAACGGCGTGTTTAGAACCAAAAGCCCAATTTCACGATGGGTGGTGAAATAGGCATCCATCGGATGCAGTGGTTTGAATTGAAAGCCTCCGCGAATACCCAGCACAACCAACGCCACCAGAGCGAGTCGCCACAATGCGCTCGCCACCCAACCCGGCTCTTGCGGCTTCGCCGGAAAACGCGGAGCCAGGTAGATTAAAAGTGCGGCCAGTAACAATACGCCGAACAGCAGGTACCAATAGGTGGTTAGGATACTGCTGGCCTGGCGTTGAATGTCTTCGCGAAGCATAAACAGCTCGAAGGACGAGCGCTTGCCGATAAACTTCACAAACTCGGTATCGACAAAGTTCATACCGATACAAAGCATATTCACCACACCAAACAGCGTGAGCTCGGTGATCGAAACCCAGCGCCGTCGCAGCCAACGCACCGGCAACAGCCAGATTAAAATCAAAGGTGAATTAGTAATCAGAATCGCCGCTGTATCAAAGCGAAGGCCGTGCAGGAAGGCGCTGAAAAGATCCGTCTTGGGCAATGGACTGAACATGTCCAAGTTCCAAATCAGAAACAGCCCCCGGCATAGCGAGTAGGCCACGATCAGCAGCAAAAAGCGCTTCAGCGCCACCTTGAGGAAAGATGGAATCATGTGGCGATATGATAGGAACAGGAAACTAGGCGGTCAACCCGCGGCCCGGCTTGGCGATGGGCCTGAGCCACAGAGTCAGAGCCAAAAGACCTAAAAGACAGGCACACAGTCCCATGGCCGTGCTGAGTCCCGCATAATCGTTAATCATGCCGATCACAATGTGCATAACGACTAGGCTGACAGAGCCACCTGCGATGATCGCCCCTAGGGCTTGCGAACTCTTCTTTCTAAAATGCAACCCCGCCTGATCCATCAGCACAGGATAAAAGGGTGCCATGGTGAAGCCGACCAAAACGAATAGCCACGGATTCCACATTAAAGCGCCCATATACACGACGGCCGAGAGCGCCGCACTGGCGGTCAGCACCGTCCAATTGCTGAAGTTTTTTAAGCTTAACGAGGTGAACAGTAGACGGCCACTTAAGAGCGTAAGAAAAAACGCCGCCAACATGTCATCGGCTTGATCCGGCGTGAATCCACGTTCGCTGCGCAGCCACAGTGGCAAGCGCGTGGAGATGGAAAGCTCTCCCCACAAGTACAGGCCCAAAGCGAAGGCGAAAAAAGCGGTGTGCTTCCACTCGACTCCCTGCAAGCGCGGGGCGGACTCCTCCTGGGGCGCCGCAGATGTAGGCTCAGCTTCACTGTGGCGAAAGAAAAAGGCCCACACCCCGACTGCCGCAGGAAAAACGCAGACCAAAAGAAAGGAGCGGCGCCAGTTGAATCCAGAATCACGCAGCTGCGATGCGAGGAGAGGGGCCGCTAACGATGCCATTCCATACATCGCGTGGAGTCCATTGAAAAGCCGACGGCGGCGATGTGCAGGCGCAGCCTCGTGCACCAATACATTTTGCAATACGTTGAGCACGCCATAGGCAAGACCAAACAGCGCACAACCGATAAGCATCACGGATAGGTGGGGCGCCAAAGCGATGCCGGCAAAGCCAAAAGCCAAGAACCAACTGCTGTAAGCCACCCAACGCATGCAAGATTGACGGCGCAAAAGATGATGCGAGCTCCAGTTCCCAAGAATGGCAAACAGACTCACAGTAGCGAAGAAAAAACTGCCTCGTGTAGCTGATAGGGAAAGGTCGTGAAGTATTTCGGGATACAGCGGTCCACGGATATTATCCAGTAGCGCTAGCGACAGCAGACTGACATAAGCAAGCGCGATTAACGCTGGCACTTCGCGCACCAGTAAGTGTTGCGTCCGGCGAGAAATTTCGATTTCACCGGCGCGCCACACTGAACGCAGGGCTTACCTGCGCGGTCATAGACCAGGTGATGCGCTTGAAAGCTGCCTTCTTCCCCCTCAGAATTGCGATAGTCGCGGATGGTCGATCCACCGGCCCCTATAGCTGCAGTTAAAATCGTACGAATGCATTCGACTAACCGATCCGCCTCGACGCGCGTAAGTTTAGCGGCCGGTCGCGTAGGCTTAAGGCGCGCGCGAAACAAGGCTTCGGAAGCATAGATATTGCCCACGCCGACCACACGCTTTTGATCCATAATGAAGCTTTTGAGCGGGGCTTTTATTTTGCGACTAGCCGCAAATAGCGCTTCTCCGGTAAACGCGGGCGCCAACGGTTCGACCCCAAGATTTTTTAACCAAGGTGAAGTGCCCGTGGACTTAATCATTTCCAACAGGCCAAAGCGGCGCGGATCATTGTAGATCAGCTTCAAACCGGATGTGAAATGAAACACCACGTGATCGTGCTTCTCGAAGTCGGCCGCTCTCGTCACTGGACGCCAAGAGCCTGTCATTCCCAAATGGTTGATGATGACAAAGTCGTCGGTTTCGAACAGCAAGAATTTAGCTCGACGCTCCACCTTACGCACGGTCTGCCCCAGAAGTTTGCGGGTGAGCTCTTTTTTCAGCGGCGTACGCAAATTGGCACGACGAAACTCCACCTTCTCAAACACCTGTCCCACAGTACCGATTTTCTCAAGGCTCAGTTTTACGTTTTCGACTTCTGGCAGTTCGGGCATATCGCCTATAACTACCTGAAAATACAAGGGTTCACAACTGCGTTAAGTACCTTATCACCTTTTATCACCCTATTCCCTTTCCATATCACCCTAAAACTCATTTAGTGCGTTTTAGGGTAACAACATTGCCAGTATAGAGATGACTGTCTTTGTCCAAGCCCAGGTTCCGAATGTGCTCTACGATCTTTATCGAAGTCTCTTTTTGAACTTCGCCATCGATCTTTGAGTAGTGATCGGCAAGCTTCAAGTCCTTGTGTCCGGTCATAGCCACTACTGAATCAAGACCCATCCCACCAACTCTGCGAGCTAGTGTCGCCATTCCGTGACGCAAGCAATGGGTTCCTCTGTAGGGAATGCCCGTCTTTTGCTGCGCCAACCGGTAGTTGGCTTGGATCGTACAGTAGTTGAGAGGACGTCCTTCGATATGAAACAAGTAGTTACACCCTGGATATTTATCCTTTAGTCGCCGTTCGATGATTTCTCGAAGGGGACCATGAATGTGAACTCGTCTTGCTTCCTTATTCTTAGGATAGGGCTTCAGATACTCAAACATTTTGCTTTTGTTGCACCAAGAAATCGAGTCTTTGATCATGAAATACTCTTCTTCTAGGTAAATGTTTGGAATCTGAATCCCTGCGGTCTCCCCTATCCGACCGGCACAATAGAACTGAACCAAAGCTAGATCTGCATAAATCTCAGTTAGGGCGGAGATAAACTTGAAAGCTGCTTCCACCGTGATCTTCTTTTGTTCGGGCTTCACGGTTGGTTCACGAATGAAGGCCATCTTCTTGTGCCTAGGCCTGATCGGCGTAAAGAGTTCCCGAGACTCATGCTCGAATTCATCTTCAGCTTTGTACCAGTTGAAGATCGTCGTGAAGAGATTGAGTTCGTTATAGAGGTTGCACCTACCGGCGCAACCTCTACCTTTGGCTTTATACTCTTCTGACGTAAAGAACTTCTTATTACGCTCGATCCAGCGATTGATCACCGTTGAAGTAATGTCCTCCATTCGGTGATCACCGAGTTCACTTAAGACGGTCCAGCGTCTTTCCCAAATTCTTCTCGTACTCAATTCTAGCGAGGGAAAATGAAGCTCCTTCATGCGGGACCAAACGTGGCTAAGAGTTGCAGTTGTTTTTGCTTGCTCTAGGCTAGCTCGGTCTCCGTTGAAGACATTTCGCCAGTGCTGTGCCTGACGAATGCTTTCAAAAGTTTCAGCGAACTGTTTGCCGCCGATCTTTTTTAAGGCTTGATACTTTCCGGTCACTGTATCTTTACGAATGCCTGGATGCTTTGGAACATTAATGTAGCGCTTACTCATTTCAAATCTCCTTCTTCAATCCAATTTTGGATCTCTTGAGGAACGAAATAGAGTTTTCCGCGCTTTTTCCTATGCGGAATCAAATTCTGAGATGTCAGGTTATACAAGGTTCCAATGGAATACCCGGTATAGTGCGCGACATCTTTTACGAACCACCATCGATTTTCAAAGATCAAATCCGTGCGCGATGAAAGTGGGATCACTTTCTCAGCCAACACAATACTCTCCTATGAAAAGTCAGGCAAGAACGCCTGAGAAATAAGTCTGGCAACATAAACCCGCGTCTAAACCGCATCTTTGGCTGGCAAGTTATCCACAGCTGAAACTGTGGATAATCTCTTTGGCCTCTTCTCCTTCGGCGATGATTTGATCCCGGAGTTTTTAAGAAGCAATTCGCGAAGTGTGTCGGGCAGCTCGCCGCCGTTTTCAGCCTGCTTGATTAATGCTTTCAAGGCCTGCGTAGTATCGAAGTGTAGTGATCTGATTTCCAAGATTTCAGATTCACCTAAATACTCATCGAGTCTCTTGAACAGATAGTTTGCAAGATCAGACTTGGTGATGTTGGACGAACTCCCATCCTTTAGCATGCTAATAAACGACTCCAAGGCTTCGTTTGCATCGCGATTAATTACGACCCGAAACTGTTCTTTCGCTAGCTCGCCTGATTTTTCCATACTCATAAGATCCTCCATTTTAGAGCCCAGTCTAACCTTCGTAAAGATTCAGAAACTCTTTTCCGAATTTCTCTATATTCAATCTTCATTTGGACTCCATAGACTTCCGCCACCACCGCCCTGACTTTAAGGAACCAGCAATTGACCCCTTCCTCGAACACATCGTGGAGGGGGAGGGGTCAATTGCGACCAGGGGCCTTCAAGTCAGGGCGGTGGTGGCGGTAACTGTTTAGTTTCTCATCGCATTTGAATTTCCGATTTTGTCTTCAATCCTTCCCGAAAACTTCCGGTCAGGAACGATTCGAGAATGATTCGGGAAGAATTAGATCAGAGATTTTCTCGGTTGCATGATCGAAATGGATCGCAGTTTCCATTGGATTTAATCTCCAATCGCCAATCGAGCCAAATCCAAGTGGAATCTCGCTTCGTGGAAACGAAACCTCGTGAGCTGCACTTTCTATTGCATTCATCGCGCCTTTGCTGCGAATGAGGTAGATGATCCTTTCAAAGCCTCCTGTGCGATAGCCTCGAAGAATGGCCCGGTATCGTGCTCGACTCTTTTGGCTTAGTTCAATCTCAAATGCGGTCATTCTGCCTTCAAGATTGAGCACGAGATCGGGATGCTTTTTAGTCTGCTCCACACGCAATCCCTTGTTGTTGATCGGGGCTTCCTTCTTGAGATACGCCTCGGTCTTAAGCTCAGAAATCGGTATCTCGCGCTTGAGCAGCAAGTAAGAGCGCGCCACCAGCTCATCGTGACCAAGTTGGCTCAGTATTGGAGGTTTTGCGATGTAGGGTGCTTTCAAGGCAATCAATGAATGCTTCACGTTCGGAAGATAAAGGCTTGGCATTCCCGCGTGAGCACGAAAGAAGCCATCATCTTTGAGCCTCTTCCAGATCATGTTTTGCCATCGCACGGTTCCGCTTCCAAAGAACTCACGCCACAAGGTTCGGGTTAAAAACCCGACTCTTGCGGCGAATTCTAATTCTTCAATAGGATGGTATTTGGCACGCATTACTTTACGTCCCAACGAACGGGCTCAACGATTACATACTCGAAGTGTCCTTCGATGTAGCGATTGCCTTGAACCTTTCCCTCGATCCAGTGGGTTTCCACTTTGGGTTGGCTAAGTCCAGGCATAGCTCCGGGAACCGGAGTCGCCCCAGCTTTAGCGCCCTGAAGAAATGCTTCCTTCTTTGCCTTCTCCTGGGAGCTATAGATCGCCCTACCTGCAACCATACCGGCCATTGCTCCAAGGCCCGCGCCGACGATCACATTTCTAGTTCGATATTCGCCATTTTTTCCGGGATCAGCTATCCCGCCAATGAGTGCGCCGGTTCCAGCGCCAACACCTGCGCCAAGACCCACACTTCTATTCTGAGTCGCGCAGCCTGACAGAAGCAGCGATGCTGTTAGGGTGAGAATCAGTGAACTCTGCATTATTTTTCCCTTCTGTTGTTTTTATGTCCACCTTCGCAAGTCCCGGACTCTCGATTTTTAAGACGGTCGCCATTGGCGACATTTCCAAGTCGTCAAATCTTTGAAACTTCATATGAACGCATTTTGATCCTCTCGCATGAGGCACGACGATGACTGCCTCTCCGACGCCAAGGCTGGACTTGAACCGATTTGGATGAACGATGAACTCCTCAACAGCTCTTGCCGACTCATCGCCCGTGAAGTCTCGACCAATTACTCCGCGCTTTGTTCGCTCCGTAAATTTCATCGCCTCTTTGGTCCCAATCACTCTCGAAAAATATTCCGCGCTCTCAGGATCACTGCCACGCATGAAAATCTTTAGGTTTGAGTTTGTCAGAATTGAATTCGCAATTGGCTCTCCAAGGGTCTTGATGTCGCCAAGCGCCTGGTGCGCGAATACTACGCCAATGTGAGCACTTCTAGTTTTGTTGAGGATCGAAACAAAGCCCGGATACAGATACTCGGTAAAGTCATCGAGAAAAATCGAATAGAACTTCGGCTTCTTACCGCTCCGGTGGCGATTGGCTACTGCGCTCTGCAAGGCTTGTAGAGCGAGTTTACCAGTGGCTTTTCCTAGAAACGGAGCTAGAAGCACCGGGAGTTGAAAATACATGATTTGGCCGCTTTTGAGCGCCAGATCGAGATCAATTCCCGGTGTCTCGGTGTTGTAGAGCGCAGAAACTTTGCCAAAGGCAAAGTGACTTAGCGCTGCCGTAAGCCCGCTCGTTCGCTTAAGGCGCTCCTGTCGGTCGAGCTTGATAAATTCATCGAGCCAACATTCAAGATCCGGACTCTTACCCCGAAGAGCATTCGAGAGCTTATCCGGATCGGAGATTCCATCGTGTAGCCTTCTGAATGTCGGAACAATGTTCGCAGCTCGAAAGACTCGCAACACTTGCGAGAAGATTTCAAATTGAACGCTTCGATAATATGGGTTTTCAAATTCAAAGGAGTTAAAGACCCGCTCTGCAATTTCCTCCGGCGTTCCGCCAATCAGCGGATTAAATTGATGTGACTCTTCTACATTACCAATGGAAAAGAGTCTGAAATCCTTTTCGCGGCCAGCCTTCACAACATAGGCATAAAGTTTCTCCAGCAAAGAGCGATCAGCTTTTCCATCAATCAAGATGAGGCCGCGTCCTTGCTGAATATCTTGAATTGCCCAGGGCAATATTACCGACTCCGTTTTACCGGCATTGGTAGTGCCGATGACCTGAGCGTGCATCGCGCGTTGTCCTGGCTTGATGAACACGGGCTCGCCGGCCAAAGTCTCACCACAAAATACTGCATCCTTGTCGTTACCAAGAATTGCGTTTTCGCGGGACCGAGCAATGAATCCTTCCGCAAGTTGGTCGAATGCTCGGAATAACAAGATACAAAGGCCGATGAGCGCAAGTCCAAATACGGAGAGCTGGTGCTGAACGGGTTTCATCCACACCTGCAATGCCGGATAGAGTTTTTGAAAGAAGACAAACCCTGCGAACACCACACTGAGCACAAGTGCCGTCGAGGAGTCCTCGTGGGGCTTCTTATCGTGCATAGGCTCCCGGATCACGAAATGCGAAGGGCTGTTTAAGAACAGCCAAGCAGTCGGTTCCGGCCTCAAGCTCGATCCAGCGCTTCTCCTTTTTCAAGTCCGACGCATACGAGTCGGCTTGATCTTTGGCAGTTTCGGCAACTGCTTGTTTCAAACCGTTCTCGGTACCACCTTGGGAAAATCCTAGTAGACCTCGGCTCATTGACCCTTCAGCATAGGCCCCAATAAACCTTGAGATCATGCCACCTGCGACGTTCTGAGCTCGTTTTGAGTGAATGTCCCCCTGAACTCCAACATGACCTGAAAGCGAAACACCGATTGCAGCAATTTGGCGTTCTCTTCCGTCGGCCATTTGAATCGAAGACCAAGTGACGCTTGCAACATCGCCAGAGTCATCAAAGGATGCTTCGCCAAATATTTTCGATCCCTTTTCAATTGCGACACCTGATTCTGATTCAACATCGGCAGTCACAATGGCAATGATCGGCATACTCTCACTTGAGACAATCGCGCCCTGGAGCAGCCTCACCGGAATTCGAGATCCAGGAGGAAGCTGGGTTCGATAATCGAGTCCACTTCGTCCGACGATCATAGTGGCTTGCCGGGAAGGAGGCGCTTGTCCTCCACCGAATGACGGGCGCTGGTAATAGGCAGAGAGGTCTCTTGAGCTTGAACCCATGTCTTGGGGCGTTTCAAATTCCCGGGGTCTCATTGGAGCCGCCGCTGCCACTTCCGAATCACCTTCAGGCTCAGGGCTAGACGGTACAACTAGGACAACCATCACAAATGCAATGACGAGTGCGATTGCTGTCCATTTTACGGCTCGCCAATTGACGTCTCGCTTGTCGGAGAACGGAACCTTTTCGGCAAGGAAGAGTTTGGCGAATAGATTATCGCCCTTTACCTCCATAAAACCTCCTTGGGAACTTTGAGAATGAGATTTTTCTTTCTTCGCACTTCCAATTGGATGGAATCTCGAGTGTTTAAGTCCTTAAGCCGGACTTGTAGCAAGCCCTCTAGGTGGCCATCTTGATTGAGGCTTAAGGAAGACAATGCCAAGCGATGAATCGATTTGGATTTTCCCGATTGAGTTAGCCAAAACCATTTGGGATCAACGTCGCCGCGACCCTTAATCTGGAATTCAACGAAGAGATAATCCTTCTTCAATCGCCCAATTCTTCCGACCGACATCTTGAGTCCATCGGATTCAGCGCCTAGTGCGACATTCGTCCACTCGATAACGTCCGTTGGCGTTGGCTTTTCCTGCTTCCCTCGAAGGTAGACAATGTAATCGGCATTGGCTTCAACTGAGGTGACGAGCTGAACGCTAAAACGCCTCCAATCGGTGTAGATATAGAGATTGCTCTTCGCATTTGACCTTACTGGCTTAATAGTAATGGCCTGATCTAGATACTCGATTTTGAATGCTTCGCTATCTCCGACGACAAGACTTGTCGGTCGATCGGGAACCTGAATTATGGTTGCAACGCCAATTGCCGTCTTCACGGTTACGATCTGGTCCTTTTGGACATCGACGGTGCGAACTCGTGAAGCGTCGGCGAATGGCGCAAATAATAGCAGTAAAATTGCGAATGGCACTAAGTTCTCCTTGAAAGAGAATGTGAAATCCGCGAATGACTTTCTCGATTACTTCTCTGTCTCTTTGACGATGTAAATGCCCCAAGGATTTTCGGCGGTTCTTGGGCCGCTTTGAAAACCTAACTCCAAATTCAAGGCACCTGCCGCTCGCATTCCTTGGATCTCAGTAATTCTGTCACCAGTTACCAGGACCGAGCCTCGCTTAAGATCAACGGTATAATTGCTGGCATAGGCACGTTGGGTGACGACCTTTTCCTTAGAAAATCGCTTCACGTTTGCAGTTCCTTGCAGAAAGTTCTTCATGGCTGCCGCGCCAACAAAAGTTCGAGACTTTTCCAATTGTTGATCGACGCTTTGACTGGTCCAATTGTATCGACGTTCAATGTAGGCCCGAATTGCCTGACGAACTTCACTTTCAGGATTAGGCAAATCCACATAGCTTAGGACCTCGGCACTCGTGGTCATCGCAATCACGACTGGCTTTCGTGCGAATGCAACGAAAACAAGAATTGAGAGAACTAGCGAGAGCGCAAGTCCGCCAATTGCGAACATCTTTAGGAACTGATTTGAGTGGCTAAGGTCTGCTAGCATTTTTGGAAATGCTCCGGCCTTAAATTTTACTTTGATTGCATTCATGTCTGTCTCCTAGGTTTCGGTCGGCTTGCGCCTGATTTGCTGCTCGCTACCCGTTTCGCAACAGTGAGTCCTTTTCCTTTGGCATACATCGCTGCCATAGCGGTTGCCGGTCCAATGATCGTCGTCGCATGTTGGATGCCAGTTCCAACGAGAGATTTCACAAGAAGTGGTGTCGTTAGCATTGCGAGCGCAATGACAACATTCATAAGAGTCAGCGTGATATAGCTGCCTTCAACCGTGTAGAGCTTCCCAAAGGACATCGCCATTAGCATCACGCCGAGAACGGCCCAAACTATTTTCCAGGCTGCGACCTGAATCATTGCTTTAAAGAGATTCGCAGTCATGTGACTAGTCCCTTTGAACAGATTGAAAAGTAGCAGCAGCGGAGAAATCACAATTAGAAAGACCCAAAAGAAGTTGTACATGACGGCCGTCACATATCTCGCAAGCAACAATAGCCAGTAGCTGAAGAATGTGAGGACCGCCGTGAATAAGTCGTCGTGCCCCAACAGGAAGTCTTTCGCAGAAAAGGAGTAGGTCTCAATTTTTGACTTCGCCATCTCGAGAATTGCTTGAAGACTATCGAGCTTGTCGATTTTCTCGGCGATTCCATCTGCGATGGCAGCGATTGCCTGGCTGATCTCTGGAAATGCGATCAAAAGCAAAGTTGAAATCAGCGCACGCTTCAAGATGTCGAGAAAATCCATAGTTCCATTTGCCGACCTGAACCACTGAAGGCATAGGGCAAGCGCAAAGAATCCTGGCAAGAGCAGAAAATAGATTTTCACAAATTCCGAGTGAAGCTGCTGCATCAGGGGACTAAGTTGAGAAAAGTCTGGCATTAGCCGCCCCCCCGAAGTGGAGAAACCTCAAGTTTCGGGATACGGCCAATTCCTTCCGACACGCCTTCATATTGCATCTTAAATTGCTCGGCCTGGAGTTTTCCCTTCTGGTTTGAAATCGCCATATTTTGGCCCATCATTTTGAGCATCATCGAATTTGTTCGAAGAACCTGTGTTGTGACGTTAATCAGAACTGCAATTGATTGGGCCGTAAGTTTTCCCGCACCTTGCGGGCTAACTGCGGCTGCGTGCTCAATTATTCTTCGGCTCTGATCGTCCGCTTGGTCTGCGAACTGATAGAGTGTTGAGTTCATCGCGATACTCTCAGCAACTGAGCGATCTTGAGCCTCTAGGAGCTTTGATTCTCTCGTTTGAGGAATTTTTCCGTAGAGGTCTTCGATCACCGTTAGAACTTGATCCGCAGTATTTAGATTTCCGTAAAGCCCAGGGTTGAACTTTGGATTGATCATCTGAATCACGCTAAGTCCATCCCTGATGCCCTGGTTGATGTCTCGCAAAAGATCAAGAGTGTCGGTTCCAGTTGAGAGTATCTGCTTCAACTGAATCAATTGCTGGATCGCTTGGGCCAGAATCTGCGTTAAGACCACGAGTAGGGTAAAGGATTGGCGCCTTATCTCGTAGACTTGGTATCCTGTTGCTCCGCCCTTTCGGTTGCGGAGTGACTTATTAACCAAATCGTAGACAGATTTCCAATCCCTTCCCGTCAAACCGTACGTGAAGTTTTCCTTCATACGGCTTACCGATTGAAATTCATTGTGCGGCATTCAGCCTCCTTCTTCGCTAGGCCGTAAAGATCAATCAATCCAAATTGTTCGTACAAAACTTTTGCACTCATAACGGATTGATGAGCTCCACGGACCTTACGGGCCCGTGCGATAACGCGGTTAAACCGCTCACAGATAAAACGATCTAAGTCCCACATGCACTTTCCGGCATTCGTGATGGCGAAGTAATTGCCCCAGCCTCTGATCACAGGATTGACGGCCACGATGATCTTCTCAAAATCGACGGCGCAACGGTTGTTCACCATTTCGCGAATCGTTTTCTTGAAGTTCGTAACCGACTTGTGTGATGGCCAGTAATAGCAATTCATCTTGCCCGCATAAGACGGGGCCAACCTGAAATGAATGCCGAGAAAGTCAAATCCCTCGCTCGCGTGTACAACGCGGGTTTTCTCCGCGTTGACCTCCACCCCAAGAGTGTTCAAGATCTCGATGAGTTGTTTGTAGTAGAACTCCGGGCGCCACTTACACGCGACGACCATGTCGTCGGCGTAGCGGACTAAATGCGCATCGCACTTGCGAGTTGCATAATCCCGTTTGCTCCACTCACGATCCAACTCATTCAAGAAGATGTTGGCCAGTAACGGCGAGATCACACCTCCCTGCGGAGTCCCAATCACCGAGCGAGTAATTCCGGCTTCTGTCGCAACACCCGCAGTTAACCAGCTCTTGATGATCTTCAGCACGCGCGGATCAGAGATCCGACGCGCAACTAAATCCATCAGTTTGTCCTGCGGTATGCTGTCGAAGAAGGACTTAAGATCCACTTCGATGACATGTTCGCAACCAAAGTTGATGTACTTGCGTACCTCTTTGATTGCTTGGTGGGCGCTCCGTTGAGGACGGAACCCATACGAGAAGTCTTGAAAGTCTGCTTCGAAGAGCGGCTCAATGACAAGTTTCACAGCCATTTGGGCCACACGATCTTTGATCGTGGGGATTCCCAGCGGACGCGATTTGCCATTGGCCTTCGGGATCATCACTCGTCGCACTGGCTGTGGACGGTATTTCCCCGATTGCAACTCTTCTTGGAGTTCCCGCAAGAACTTCTCGACACCATACGTTTCGATGTCATCGAAGGACTGCCGGTCTATGCCGGATGCACCCCGGTTGGCTCGGATCATTTTCCAAGCCACTTCCAGGATGTCCCAGCGGTAGACCTTATCGAACAGAATGCCAAAGCGACGATTTCCGTCGGCCTTGGCCGCACAATAAAGTTTCCTTTGCAGAAGGCGGGACTTGGTGAGCTTTCGCTCACGCACGTTTTCAGTCTTTTGGACAATCATGCATCCCCCTTTCTTTGAGGAAACGTATTCAAAAGCAGAGGCACTTCGCTCCGCCGAGGTTGTAATGTCCTCGGCATCATCACTACTATTGCCTCATCCGACTTCCCTAAAACGGCGTTTCCTTCGCTTTCGCACTGTGTGCTTATACGTCGGACTTCCCAGTCGCACTGGATTGTGCTACTAGGACCGCTAGGGAGATCCCAAGTTTGCGCATGCGTGTATGTATCCATGCCGCCCGCCTTAACGCCGAGAGAGCCAGTGTGTGCATTCGACCATTGCTTCCACACTGATTTTAGTCTTCGCCAGGAGACGACCGGCTCGACCTCTCTATCACCAACAAACTCTGTACGATCGTTGGCTTTGGTTACGACGCTTAGACAGCGGTTCACTTTCGTTGCGGCCTGGATACTTGCGGGTGTTCCTGACAGAGACGGACAACGGCTCACTCTTTCGAGCAAAACCGAAGCCACCTGAACACTCCATTTTCCCATGAGCTTCGACGTAGAAGGGGTTTTCCCCGCCTTGCGGCCTACGCCGTCATGGTAGCTACTCAGATAAATGGCCAATTTCTGAGGGTGGTACATTTCAACCACCTATACGCGTGCGTTTCTTGGCACGCCATCACCGCCAAACATATCCGCATTACTCTGCGGAGATGAAACAATGAGGGTCGCAGCCAAACAAGAAACGAGAATCCGCTTGAGTTTCTTCAAGTTGACCTCCCTAGCTTGAGGCCATCCCTTTGGGATGGCTGTTGGCTGCTTCAAAAATGCTCTCCTCTAAGGAGAGTCCTGACTTTTGAAGCCGCAAGAGTTCCGCATTGTCTTTCGCATCTGAGGTCGCCATCCAGTACTCCAACGGAGTCGGATGGACACGGATTACCTGCCTATGATTGCCTTCGATCATAAATCCCTCGGAGAATTTACCCTTTCGTTGTTCAAGCGAGTGAATCAACGCAAGCTCTTGGGGATTTAGTTTTAGCGTGGCAGTTAAAACTTTCGAGTCTCCACGCTGGAGCATAACGAATTTGGTCGCCGTGTTGTTCAAGATCGCAGGTCCAATTGGACTTGCGACGATCTCCTCGAGACCCTGCGTGATGAACGTAATTCCAGAGCCGGTCTTACGGAGCGTTCGAGCGCAATATTCCATAAAGGATGCGGCCGCAGGAGATTTCAAAAGCTCCCAAGCCTCGTCGAGAATGATCCTTTTATTGGAGGTCTTATCCATTTCGACTTGAGTCAAAATGAACTCCGTCAGCATTAGGGTCATTACACTCTGGAGGTCCGGGTAACTAGAAAGTCCCTTGAGATCGAAGGTGCAGACGCGAGCGTCTGTTCTAAGTGATCCCTCTCCATCGAGGAGACGCCCGTAGGGACGATCACCCGTCCATGAATAAAGCATCTTTGATATTCGCTGAAGCGAAGCCTCTTTTGAAGACGCCAGGTGGCTTTGCAGCGCTGAGAGTGTTGGGACCTTACCCTTCTTCCGAAACAGGTCGTAAAGCTCCAGAAGTGCCTGCTCAAGCATTACGCGATCGAGCTTTGGGAGTTTCGCGCCATCATCGTCTGAGACCATACACTCAATTGAAGCGAGCAAGGATTTTAGCTTCTGGGTGCTTGGCTCCTTGGAGGGCTCTGGAATGTCGAATGGATTGATCTTGTATCCATTCGAGAGATTCATCTCCAAATACTGGCCATTCAAGGTCTCGGTGAGCTTTTTGTAAGAGCCCCCGATGTCGATGATGAACACTCTGAGATTCTGCTGAAGTTCTTGAAGCAGAATGCAGTTGTTGAGGAAGCTCTTACCAGCGCCGGACGATCCGGTTACCAAAGCGTTATAATTTGGGAGGCCTGGATCGAACGGATTAAATCTTACCAAGCCGCCCATTCTATTGCGAAAAATTACCGCGGGAACTAGGTCGCCCTCACGAGGCCCATATACGGGCAGAAAATCTGCCAGATTATTGGTCTTCATCTTTCGTCCACGCTCAAGCGTCAGAACAGCGCCCGGCAGTGAGGTCTTTTGGACTTTCCAAGCTCCAACAGTTTCCTCTAATCCTTCAGCTCCTTGTAGCATCCTAAAACGAGAGAGCACTTCGCGGGTGTGCCGATTGAGAATTCGAGCGCCGTCCTCCGAAGCCGGCGCTTTAAGAAGAACGGTGATCTGAGTTGCAAAGATCCTTTGACCTGAATTTAGAAGCTCTCGAATCAGCTCCTCGGTCGCCGAGAGCTTTGATTCACTTTCAAGATCGGAGGCGTTCGCGCCATGAGTTGTTGCAAGCGAGTGAGCCATCTTTCGGCGTTGCTGGAGCTTCGCCATTTCTGCCGATTGAGGAGGAACCTCAAACGAAAGAGTCATTGAGTAGTGAAAAGGAAGGCGCAGGAACGCCGACAATTGGCCCGCACTGGTTGTCTCCGGCAGAGTCTTTAGTGAAATCACTCGATGGGCAAAACCATCGAGGACGAACTGAGTTGGCTCGAGAGACAGATCCCCGAAGGCGAGCTGTTCTCGCGGAGATTGAGGAGCGAGCCAAGGGCTTTCTTCAACAATCTTAGCGGGCAGTTCCTGATCGGAGGGAGTCACCACCAAAGGCGTTGGACTATGCGACTTACGGGTTGGATTTAAGAAATCATAGACATGAGTCTTAAATTCCCTATCCGAAAGTACGGCACATTCCAGCCCACAGCTACGCAGGCCCGACATGAGACTTTCAAAGTTCTCATTAAGGGCTTCCAGTGACTCCGTGTAGACCGCTTCAGTGACGCTTTCAAACTCCTCAGCTCGTTTGAAGAATCCTTGTCGCCTTGGCGTCAGCATAGGCATTTGCAGGAAAACGACGAGCTTCGGGCGATAAAGTTCCCCTGAAGTTTGAGCGTTTTCCAGCTCTCCAAGTCGTTGTTTGGAGATTTCACCCACAATTTTCGGAAGCTCGTTTGCCTTCAAGTTCTGATGTTTATCGATGGATTCCGAGAAATTGGAATCAACCGAAAGGCAGAACTGAACGCGAACTCCTTCATTGAGTGAATTGAGCGCACCTCGAAGCAGTTCCGTAAAAGAGTTTACTTCGGAATCATCGAGACATTCGATGTCTCGAAGCGAAACCGTTGCTCCGCGCACAAGGTCTCCGTTGGTAAGGACTGCGTGAGAAACAGGTTCGGAGAAGAACTCCCAGTAAGGGAGTTCTTCGGAAAGAGCATGATCTGTCTTCAATTTACTTCTCCCGTAGAAGTTTTTTGTACTTTCGATCTTTAACTCCAGCGAATCGGTAGCTGGGTTTAATCCAATACTCGATTAGGTTTTGCATATAGCCTTCGGGTTTGCCCCGCTTGGTGAAAAAGAGGAACAGCGCTAGTCCAAGCGATGTTCCCCATACGAGCAAGTAGCGATACTCACTTCCACCAAAGACGAGATTTGTGACTGCCAGGTTCATAAAGATAAGAAGCAAGTCCGGCAGTTCAAACCCGAAGAGCTTACTTTTCATTTCCAAGGCCCGAGGGACCTTGGAAACCATCAGTTCGTCTTCCATTTAACGAACCGTCTGCGCAATGAAGTCCACGATGGCTTGGGCTCCAAAGCCGAAGATACATCCGATGATCGCATAGGCGATGTGCTGTTTCGCATTCGGATTGCCGGTGAAAAACGAGATTGCGGCAATGGCGATGCCGATCACGGACAACACTGGCAAGATTACGCCGGTCAGTTTGGACTTGATCCCGAGTAAGCTCGATTCAAGGCCAGCATGAGCCAGAACCGGAAAGAGTAGAAAGCAGAGGGCGATAATCAAAACCTGGCCCCCGAGTTTTTTCGTAAGCATTAGGATGCCTCCTTTGAATTTGCCAGCGTGAGTGCGGGCTTTCTGTCAGGATGCAGACTCATGTAGATTGGTTCTTTGAAAAGATCGAATTGGAGTTTCACGACGCCATTTTTCGAGTCAACGACACCACTTCCGACAATGTGCCAGAAATATTTGTTCGTGCTTCGGGCGTTGTGATTTTCCTCTCGGGTCATCACGAGGTACTTACTGGGGTCGGCTTTCGAGAGTAGGACGTAGAATTTTTCTTGTGTGAGTGTCCAAAGGCGAAGCGTAATCAGGCCTTCGCCTTCTCTGTGGTATGCCGATCCGACGACGCGTTTTTTCGGCTTGTCGTCTTGATAGACCTCAAATCTATTGTACTTCGCGGGTTCTGCATTACTCATATATCCTCCTTAGCTTGCTTGGAACATTTGTAAAAAGATGTCGCCCTCGCTCAAGCGCATCTTCATTTGTTTAAGTGCCATCTCTATAAGCCGGTCTGCTTCATCCCATGTGATTTGAAGATCCTCTGCAATCTCTTCGATTAAGTCGTTTTCCCAGAACCGAAGATAGAGCGCTCGTTGCGCTTCAGGCGAAAGTTCGCTCAAAGCGATAAGTACCGAGCCCCTTACATCAAGGGACGACCACTGTGAGTGGACTAGTTTGATTGAGGGATTCACAAGATCCTCCCTTCAAAATCGGACTTGATCGCGTCTCTTCCAAATTCGAGTCTTGCCCAATCGTTTGCGTCTTTTGATCCTCTGGGATCAACCAGAAGACAAAGAAATGCCCTAATGAATTTCATCATTCACTCCTCCTGAAAATTTACTTTCGAGTTTTGCTTCGCGGGTGTTTCGTTAAATATGTTTCTCGTTCAGCATGAGCATTCTCTCGAATCGAATCTGCTCCATTTCGGTTTCATCAGAAGCAGATGGCTTTGCTTTTCTTAGCCCGCCTGTCTTTGCTGTTGCACAACCGACTGAACTCAAAAACACGACACTCAACAAAATCATTCCAAGTTTCTTCATAAAGTCTCCTTTTCAAGCCGAGTCTTCGTCGGCTGCGTCTTACCTGCGTCCTGCGGGTTAAACGGAAGATACACACAGTTGACGCCTTGCACCATATTTATGATTTTCAGAATCTATGAGTTTATGGATATTTATATTCAGAATATAGGCTAAATAGCCGTAATATATAGCATATGAATATTTACGAAAATACAAGCTACAAGGGGTTTTTGAGGGCTTTAATCAAACAATTCCCGAAGAACGGGCGAGGTCTCTCTACGAGGCTAGCCGAGCACTTAAACCTCGATCCCACAGTGGTGAGTCAGATTCTTGGGAGAGATCGTCACTTCACGCCGGATCAAGCGGTAGCAGTGGCGGAGTTTTTTGGACTCGATGAGAGAGCGACCGACTACTTCGTCATGCTCGTTCACTATGCGAGAGCAGAGACAAAGAAACTTAAAGATCATTACGAGCACAAGTTAGAGAAGGTGCGCGCGGAAGCCGAGAACTTAAAAAACATTGTTAAAGGCCGCGACGAACTTTCAGATGCTGAGAAGGCCCGCTTTTACTCAAACTGGTACTACAGCGGCGTTTTCAATCTGTCGGCGATCAAGGGCTTTCAAACAGTCGAAGCAATCGCAGATTACTACGGTCTGCCGAGATCGAAGATAGGCGAAGTGGTTTCATTTCTTTTGGAGAGCGGGCTGTTGGTCGAAACAGAGCACGGATTTGCTCCAGGTCTAAAATCAACTCACGTTAGCGACAAGTCAGAGTTCGTCAACAATCATCGAAGAAACTGGCGCGATAAGGCGCGTGAGAAATTCTCAAAATCTGGAGAGAACGATATTTTCTTTTCTGGCCCCGTTTCGATGGGAGAGCGGGACGCGGAGCAATTCCGAAGCGAGTTGCTAAAACTAATTAAAACTTTCTCAAAGATCGTTGAGCCGTCACCTTCCGAAAAACTTCTATGTCTCAACATAGATTGGTTTGAGTTCTAATACTCGTTGGAGCACTTCGGTGGGAATGCATCCGTGTCAGCCTGACGGAATGGAATTGGCATCACATTGTTGCCATCGGGTGGAACGCACGTAGGCTTATCAAATTCGTTTCGGCCGGCCATTCGCAAAAACAACTCATTGATTTGCTCAAACCGAACACTGATTTCATTCAAGCTTGGAACAACTTTTTCAGGCGGCATGAATTGCAATGGAAAGCGTATGCCGTTAACTCTAAGATTGTCCGTGTGGACTTCAAATTTGATTCGAATATTTTGGACAAGACTCAAAACGGATTTCGAATATTCGGCGATCAATTCAGGCCGCTTAGGTTTTAGTTTTAACTCTAATGCAAGCGGATCTCGGAGTTCCGGAAGTGAATCGAGCGCCTGAGCGAACTTTCCCATTTGGGCAAATGTCCGAGGATCTTGGTTATTGACGCCCGCGTATTCATTGGCCTGAGCGAGAAAGATTCGCGCAACACCCATGGTTTTCAGAGTTTCAGCGGCAATGATATCGGTGGAAAGATCGCCAAAGCGGGCTCCAAAATACCTTGAGAACAAAGTCTGCCACGCGATTGCTTCGGGCTCTTGGCCGCCGCCCATGTGAACCGCTTCATGCAAAACAAGACTTAGGATTTCTCGAAGGAGTGACGACTGCGGAAGACGCATCAAGTTTCTGACGCTAAAGCAAACGTCGGCATCTATTGTGAGTGATGAAACTGAACCGTCTGTGTGTTCCGTCGTAGCGGAGGGAGCGCAATCCTTATCTGAGCGAAGTACTTTATCTCGGCTCAGTGCCATGAGCGCAGGGCTTTCGAAGCGTTCGCCCGGAGCCACTTCATTCCCAGCCTTCGCCGTCGTTTCGGCTCTTGTAAATAGATGGCCAGGCTTAGCGATGGATTCGTTTTTGTCGCCTTGGCCCCAGTCCTTCCAAAACTGAACGAAAACGTTCTTCGTCATGTCTGGTTCAGTTGCGAGCTTGAGAGCTAGATCAAGGGCCTCGTTGACTTGCTCTTTGGTGCTGTTGAATACGACGCCTCCGCCAGTGTTCTGGGTGCCGTCATCTTTCTTACTTGATTCGCGCGCGCAGTGGAGGCTGGTGGTTACCAGGAGAAGGAGGAGACATAATCTAAAAGGCTTCAACCCGTGAACGCCCATGTGGATCACAATTCAAGAACTAAGCCATATTTGGTTTACCTTCTGGATCCATTTGGATCGTGAGAAGAGACAATTCACGGCATCTTTGTTGTAGTGATTACAGCTGGGCCACAACTTGGCATCAGCTCACCTCCCGCCTCCGGGCAAAGGAGGTTCGCAGATGAACCAAGAAATTCAAGACAATCAAGATACTCAAGTGCCGGGTGAGCGTGATGGCTCCGAGCTCACAGATACCGTGAGCTGGATCATCAACGTGGTCTTAAAAGTTGGCGCGGGCTATTTAGCGAAGGTCATCATCGACGCACTAGGATTCTAAACATCAGGGGCGCGCAAATAGCGCGCCCCTTTTTTCATTAGGCCGTTGCCTCTTTGATTTTCTGGTCATACGCTTTCTGCGCATTTTCTTTCATTGTGAAGATCTGAGATGAAGAAACGCGAGTCCCGTCTTTTCGAGTATAGGGAACGTCAAAGAGATAACGAACAAGGTTCGCATTCAAAATTGCAGTATGACCGTTCGAATTGACGATCAGAAACTTGCCGTTCTTGGAAAGCCTTGCTGTTGCTTATTTGGATTTCATTTTTCCTCCGTTGCTTGGGCTCCCGCCTGTCGGGGCCTTCGCAAAGCAAGAGGCCCTAAAGGCAGGGGCTGGAGTCACGCGCGGCCGTGAGCCAACGCCGGAAGCAGCAGCGGCGGAGGGCATGACTGAGCGAAGTGAAGGCGTGACCGAACGCAGGCGTTGAAAAAGCTCGCGCCTGCGCGTGACGGCTCGTAGGAGGAAGAAATGAGGACATTAAGTAGCCGCTACATGTAGTAACGGTAAAACTTCTGCGGCTCGATATCCTTGGGCATCTCCGAGAGAATGAGACCAACGTTGTTTGAAAAATCCACCGTGATCGGATTCGCTGAACCAAATGCTGCGGAATTCCAGTTGAGCTTTGAAAGGGCAAGGATCTCGCCTAGCACTTGGTCAACAGAGCCATCGCCGTAGTCGTGCGAGACGTGCAAAGGACACGGTATACGAAGTCCCGGGTAAACACGGAGAAAAGGGACATAACCGCCGGTGTAGAAAAGGTATTTGCGATGGCCAACTTCCATTGCAGTGCCACGAAGTGGCGGCTCATTCCCCATTCGAAGGAACCGAATGCTGGATCTGCCGATGGCGAGGAGATCGAGATAATGAACTGTCGAAGTGGCTTCACGGATACCTGAGATCTCATCGGGCGTGAATCGTGAAGACTTGTGCAACACCACTCTTGTCGGCGGACGTCGCAGATGTTTCGTGTACTGCTCAATAACGCCGGCAACAAGTCTTCTCGCGCTCTCGCGCGTAAGGTGGGGTGGCCCTTGGCGCCTTACATCCCATTGAAACGATTCTCCCCGGAGGATGAGGCCATCACCGCGATCGGAGAATGCCTGAGCCATGCTGGTTTGCAGTTTCGTGTGGTCGTCAGAAGGCCTAAAAAACGTGATGCCGATGTAGCAGGTGTCTTTTTCGAGGCCAGTAACCCGCCACGGCACGCCTCCCGCCTTATAGTAGAGGGCCGTAAAGAAGTTCCAGGCTCGTGTGGCGTCGTCCTGAACGCCGTCGCCTCCGGTGAATGTGCCGGGCCATGCCATTTGAGTTGGAATTTTCACGCGCATCCCTTCCGCCTTAATTGCGCGATAGAGCGTCCTTGGTGGAATCTCGTCAGAGTGCACTTCATGGGGCATGTCGAGAAACGAGAGTTGGTTTGGGTCCTTCTGTTTCTTTTTCTTTCTGCCGATTTTACGACCACCACCAGCGACGGCACGCACCTCTTCGGGCAATGCGATTAGGATGACGTCTGGTGGCGAGTCCTTTTCAGCAAGTGCCTCCATCCTTTGCCGAATAACTGCCGTCATCGCGGCAATCGCCTGGTCGCGATCGCTTGCGGCAGTACAGCGCGCCACCTCGCCCGACGATAGGATCTCATGCAAACGTTTGGGGGCTTCGATGGTGCAATTGAATCCAAATTCAGACGCAAATCCCGGGAACGATGGAAAAAGAATTGGATCAACTTCGGCACCCGCGGGCGCAACGGCATCTTTACATGCTTGAAGCCAGCTTGTTGCTGCGCTGATTGTGTCCCCCGTGCCGATAATTCCGACACGGATGTGCTTTAGGCTGGCTTCGTCTTGAGCGTCCCAAGGGCCGTACAAAGCAATGCCGCTCTTCGGATCGACAGCGCGACCTCCGCGGCCAAGTTCGAGTTCAGGTTCGGGAAGGTACCACGAGCGGAAGCCGACCTGTTCTTTAAGTGAAGATTCAATTCGGGCAAACCGAGTCGGCTGCTTGATCTTTTGTTTCACGCTTCTGCCTCCGGGGCTTCTTCATCGTCGCCCTCGTTGTCCAAAAATCCGTAAGTTGAAATGGGTGTAGTCAGCGTCTTTTCGTCCTCTGTAAAGCGCAGTAGAGCGCTCACGGCAACGTGATCGGTAGCTACGCCGACTGAGGTGTTCGAAGTCTTCGGCAAACGCCCAATAATTAGATGTTGAGAGCCAGCTTGAATCTGGCCCGTCGAATATCCTTGGGTGATCGCATCTGACCACATCAGGATGTGACGAAGAATCGAGCCGTTGCGTTCGCGCCCGCCCCACATGATCGCGAGCGGGCCGGCACGCTCGCGTGGCACGGACGTATGGCCGTCGACGGTAAACATCCAAGAAGGCTCCACAGACAGGTACAAGTCTTCACCGAGAGTTTCAAAGCGCAGGCGAGCGGCTTGGTGGACCCAGTTTCCAACTCCACCGTCGGGATAGCGGACAACGCACCGATCATCACCAGCGCCCCACTTCACTTTTACGGAGCGCTTACCCTTGGGAGCGAAATAGTACCGGCTGCTTTTCGGATTAAACTTGATCCCCTTGTCGAACAAGTAGCGTCTAAGGGTGTCGTTCAAGAGCTCAATTCCCCATCGCCATTTGTCCGGCGACTCACGCCACTCACTAAATTCTTCGCGAGTCTTGCGCGTGTTGGGCTTGGTCAGATCGGCGAACGGATTTTTGGGCTGATTGAGATCCATAAAGGTGTAAAGGCGTCCGCCCTTAACGATGAAGGCGGGATACGTATAGAACTCGTGTACGTCGTGTTTTGACGAAAGAAAGGTTTGAGCGCTCCAGACGAACTTCGGCGGCGTTACAGGCAAGAGATTGCTAACCAAGACCTCCGAAATCTCATCGGGCGACTGACGGAGGTCTGGAAGAGCTACCAGGGGTTCCGCAGCGCTGGAGCGTGCGTTCGCGCCACGGCGACCGCGCTCGCCTTTTACCTTTGCGATCAGACGGCCATACTGAGTCTGGAAGTCCTTAGCATTTCTGAAGTCTAAGTAGTTGAGAGCCGAAAGGACGGGTGGAACTTCAAGGCGCGCCTGCCTCTTCTTATGCTTATCTCGCAGCAATATCGGGATGAGGCGGCCAGAGCGGTTTATCGGATCGCGTACAAGCGCACTGCTGACTTCGAGCTTGCACCAGTCCGAGGTGATCATTTCCGGTGACATCACAACCGCTAGAAAGCGGGCTTTTGACAAACCGTCATTCAATCGCCACACGAGGTTGTCGCCGGCGTCGATATCCCACTCATCCAGAAATACGCGTAGCTTTCTGCCCTCAAAGGGTTCAGCCTCAATTTTTTTCGCGAGTTCGCGGACCCATGTCTTGTCCGTGCTGCTGTGGCAAAGAAATAGATCCACAGGTTCAGGCTTGGGCGACTGTTTGCGATTCTTAAAGATGCTGGTCACTGATGCCTCCTTGCTAATCTCCGGTATTCCGGAGCGGCGAGTCCCGCCTTTGATCCAGTGATTTTCGGACCCCAAAAATTGTAAGTAGGCCCAAGTAATTATCAATAAAAATCGCTGAAAACTGCCACTGGAGCGGCGCTTGAGCCTATCGCCGCTTTGCCCCAGTATGAATCGTCGTCGATCAGCCTCGCCGACGCGATGGGTCAGGCACCGGTCTGGAAACCCAAGCCGATAACCGGATGAAATTGCATCTGGCTGCGGAGCTCTCACAATTATCTTATGGCATTCGGTCGATACGTAGAGAAGATGGACGAAGCGCTCGCTGACTGGAGCGCGATCGCGGGTTGGGGACGATGGAACCTGCTGCTAGGAAATGGTTTCAGCCAAAACATCTCTCCGAAATTTGGTTATGGAACCCTCTTTGAAGTCGCATGCGCGAGGTCCACTAATCCTTGCCTTAACGGCGATGGAAGAGCGCTGTTCGATGAACTCGATTCAACACACTTCGAAGAAGTTTTGCAGCACCTGGGATCTGCTGCCCGAGTCGCAGGAACCTACGGCGAAAATGCTTTTCGAACGCGCCTCTTGGCGGCGCAAGAGAACGTTAGAGAAGCGCTGATAGGCGCAATTCACGCAGTTCATATTGAGCCTCAAAAGTTGCGCGAGAAGAAGTGTGACTTATCGGTGAGAAAGTATCTCGACAGTTGCGGCGAAATCTTCACCACAAACTACGACTTGATTCCATACTGGGCAATTATGGCTGAGAAAGGTGGGAAAGGTTTTGCGGACTTTTTTTGGGGTGATGGCGGACAGTTTGCCGGAATCGAGGCCGAAGTTTTCGGCTACACAACACCGATCTATTACCTACATGGGGCGCTCCATCTTTTTCGCGACGATACGGGATCTACAACCAAGCTAGCATGCGATGATTCAAATCTAATTCTCGATCAGGTAGACGCAGGTATTCGAGCAGGCAAAATTCCTCTGGTAATTACCGAGGGAAGTTCGGCATACAAGCTGCGCGCGATTAACAGTTCGGATTATTTGAGTTTTGCATTCCGAGCGTTCAAGAGTTCGAACATGAGGCTTGCGGTCTTTGGACATTCACTTTCAAACGCATTTGACGGCCATTTGATAAAGGCCATGAACGAAGACAACTGGGAGCGACGTACAATAGCGATTGGTGTCCATCCCACCTTTGTAACAGACATCATCGCATTCAAGCACGGAATGAAGGCCATGCTTCCCAAGACCAATTTGAAGTTTTTCGACTCGACTACTCACCCGCTCGACAGGGGAAATCTCGAACGCTAGTCAGCAGCCGCTCATTGATTCCATTTAACGTCTTTCACTAGAACTGTGTCAATTTCCCTCTGATGGCTGAACCTTAGCCATTCTAAGAATCATAAGCGCTCCACGCATGACGATGACACTGATGATTGCGCCAATGACTAAATCTGGAATCGCGGATTTGAAAAATAACACGAGGCCACCGGCTACGATGACGCCAATATTGGCTATCACATCGTTAGTGGAAAAAATCCAACTCGCCTTCATGTGAACGCCGCCAGTTCGGTGGCGTGAAATAAGAATGAGGCAGGTAACATTGGCAAGAAGAGCGACGAAAGAAACCACCATCATATATGGTGCCCATGGTTCGCTGCCAATGAGAAAACGCCTTACGACCTCAACCATCGCAAATGCGGCCAACCCAGCTTGCAGGTAGCCACTGATCCTTGCGGCCCGTCGTTGAATCGAGAGTGCTCGGCCAACTGCATAGAGGCTAACCGCGTAGACTGCGGAATCAGCGAACATATCCATGGCGTCGGCAATGAGACCCGTTGACTGTGCAACCCAGCCGATCCCGATTTCGGCGACAAACATGGTGAAGTTAATCGCGAGGAGTTGCTTTAAAACCTTTGCTTCACCTGGGTCCGATTTCAGATTCTCTATCTCGGCAGAGATGCTTTCGATTTCTTCGCCATCGATCACGACCGATGCAGAAAGCTTTGCACCAAATCCCAAAGGTTCAAGAGCTTTGAGGATGGGCTCCGGCTCACCTTGATGAACGGCGGTCAATCGCCTAGCGCCCAGGTCAAAACGAAGATCTTGAATTCCCTCAACAGGTCTCAAGGACATGCGAATAAGGTTTTCTTCAGATGGGCAATCCATCTTCGGAATATCAAAAACACTTCTCTTCACCTTATCCCCCATGGCTCACTTCGTCTTTTACCACTGGCAATTCCATAAAGCGTTCGAACATCAAATAGAGAACTGGAAGTACCACTAGCGTAAGCAACGTCGATGAAAACAAGCCCCCGATTACGACCGACGCCAAGGGACGCTGAACTTCAGCGCCAATGCCTGTTGAGAGCATCATTGGAACAAATCCGAATATGGCCACGAGTGCCGTCATCAGAACCGGTCGAATTCTTAAGCGCGTGCCTTCCCGTACCAATTGAATTCCCCTCATGCCTTTCGCACGAAGATCGTTGAAACAATTGACGAGGACAACCCCATTAAGCACCGATATGCCGCCAAGAGCGATGAATCCGACACCGGCGGAAATACTGAACGGCAAACCATTTAACATTAAACCGAGAACACCACCTATTAGAGCGAAGGGAACTCCCATAAACACAAGGAGAGTTTGCGCGACACTTCCAAATGCCCAAAAGACCATGGCAAGCACGAGAAGTAAGGCGACCGGGGCAAAGACAGCCAGGCGATTACGTGCCTGAATGAGATTTTTAAAGTTTCCTCCCCATTCCAAATAACTGCCTGGAGGGAGCTTAACTTCTTTTTCAACCTTCGCTTGCGCGTTCCTCACAAACGTTTCAGTGTCGACCCCTCGTGGATTGACCAGAACAGCGACACGCCTCTGCGCTTGCTCGCGGTTAACGACGCTATAGCTTTCATCAAATTCAACGAGTGCCGCTTGACTCAGAGGAACGAGCGTACGTTCACCAAGCTCCACCGGAAGAGAGCGAACGACTTTAAGGTCAGAGCGTAGCGATTCGGCAAGTCTTACGATCACAGGAAAGCGGCGCACCCCTTCATAGACGAAACCGACTTCTTCCCCACCAAGTGCCGTGCTCACGGCCTCCAAAACTTCGCCTTTACTCGCACCTAAAGGGGACAAGAATTTCTGATTGGGTGTGATGATGAGAATGGGCGAAGCTCCTTGTAGTTCAACTTCGACGTCGCCTGCGCCTTTAGTGGTGCGAATCACAGACGCGACTTTTTCAGAGGTCTCAACTAGACTTTGAAAATCGTCGCCAAAGACTTTCACCGAGACATCGGCTCTAGTGCCTTCAAGGAGTTCGTTAAAGCGCATCTGAATAGGTTGACTGATAAGTACCCTTTGACCCGGCACCTCTTCTTCGATTCGGCTAACCATCTGCTGAGTCAACTCGCTCCAGGTGCGAGGCATTCCTTTACCTGTCGGCCATTCTGAGCGCTCTTTGAAAGTGATGAACGTATCTGATAAATTCACTCCCATCGGATCTGTCGCAACTTCCGCCGTCCCTATCCGACTAAAAACCGCTTGAACTTGCGGAAATTCGGCAATTATTTTTTCCGACTTTTCTTGAAGTACAATGGCCTGATCCAAAGATACGTTTACGGGTCTTACGAATTGAAGCGTTCTTGAGGCTTCATCCATCTGAGGGAGAAATTCGCCACCGAGCCTAGTGAATAACACTACGCCTAGAAGAACCGCGAGAACTCCAGCACTTACCGTAAGCCATCGCCATTTTACAGCTCCTCCAAATAACGGAGCATAAAGGCGCTCAGCTTGTCTCATAAGCCAAGGGTCCTTTTCCACAAGATCACCTCGCAGAAAGGTCGCAGCAAGTGCGGGCACAGTTGAGAAGGAAAAGACGAGAGCACAAAAAATAGCCAGCGCAAACGTCGCAGCCATAGGCTGAAACATTTTGCCCTCAATTCCCGTCAATGCAAGAACAGGCAAAAACACGACAACCACGATCAGCTCACCAAAGCCAGCGGCTTGTCGGATTTCAATGCTGGCATCGTGAACTACTCGTAAGACTTCTGGTCGCGTTAGTGCCCTCTTTAGCTCTTTTCCCGTTTCGTGAAGTTTTCGAACGCAGTGATCTAGAACAATCACGGCACCATCGACTATGATTCCGAAATCTAGTGCGCCAAGACTCAATAGGTTTCCAGAAATATGAAACCACTTCATGAAAATAAATGTCGCGAGTAAAGAAAGTGGAATTACGACCGCAGTGATGATAGCGGCGCGTATGTTCCCCAGGAGCAGCAACAATATGAGGATTACAAGAGCCGCACCAGTCAACAGGTTGTGTTCGATTGTACCTAGAGTTTTGTTGACCAGATCCGATCGGTCGTAAAGTATTTCGAGTTTCACTCCTTCGGGCAGTGTCTTAGAAATTTCAGCGATTCGATCCGCAACATTGCGACTCACTTCTCGGCTGTTCTCACCAAGAAGCATCATTGCTGTACCTAGTACCGCCTCTTGCCCCCGCACCAACGCTGCGCCGGTTCTTAACTCCGACGCCAATTTTACTTCCGCGATGTCCTTTAAAAGCAAAGTGGTGAGCGAATTCAACGGTCGAAGAGGTGTGTTTTCAATGTCCTCGATAGTCGAGAGAAGTCCAGAGCCTTGAACAACGAACTGTTCACCTGACTGCTGGACGTAACCGCC
The DNA here is from genome assembly GCA_019637855.1 of Bdellovibrionales bacterium. Taxonomy (GTDB): domain Bacteria; phylum Bdellovibrionota; class Bdellovibrionia; order Bdellovibrionales; family UBA1609; genus JALHOQ01. Next base: position 19,601 of record JAHBUX010000015.1, on the reverse strand, counting down.
GCCAACGTTCGAATTGTTGTTCTTTAGGGCGTCAACTATTGCTGAAAATCCAATTCCATAGCGCCGCATTTTTTCGGGATCGGGTTGAACATGGAACTGCTTTTCGAATCCGCCGATAGTGTTGACTTCTGCTACACCAGGCACCGTCAAGAGGCGCGGCTTAACTGACCACTCTTGAATGGATCTAAGCTCCATCAATCTCGACAGATCTGTTCCCTTCGGAGGCTTTTCATATGACAGCGAATAAAAGAAAATCTCGCCTAGACCGGTGGAGATTGGCCCAAGCTTTGGTTCGACGTCTTTGGGAAGTTCTGAAGCAATACTTTGAAGGCGTTCCGAAACAAGTTGTCGCGCCCGGTAGATATCTGTTCCATCTTGGAAAACGACCGTGACAACGGAGAGGCCAAATCGGCTCAAAGACCTTACTTGGGTAACACCAGAGATTCCGCCCATTGATTTCTCAATCGGGAAAGTGATGCCTCTCTCAGCTTGCTCGGCCGAAAGTCCGCCGGCTTGAGCAAATACTTGCACTTGCGTGTTGGTGATGTCTGGAACTGCGTCGATAGGTAAGTGGGTGAAGCTGTACCAGCCCAAAGCGGCGACTAAGCCCGTGATAAATAGTACTACGCCACGATGATAGACCGAGAAATGAATGATCCGGTTAAGCATTTGGCTTCCTCAATCTGCGCACGCGTCGGCCTCAGGTCCAAAGACATCTAGCTCCACGACTCTCAACAAAGAACCGTTTCGAACAACGACCTGATCGCCTTGCTTTAAGTCTTTCGAAGAAAATGTCGCTTGTTCACCGTTAATGGATGGTTCGACTTCAACCATCCGAAACCACCCATCGCGAAGACGATAGATGGCCGAAAAGTCTTGAAAGTAAACCATAGCGGAGCGAGGTACACTTAGGTGGGGATTCTGAACCTGTACGAATGCGAGATCTAGAGTCTTAAGGGCTTTTTCCGAGAGCTTAATACCCTTATCTTTGTCTGCGGCGATTACCGCTTTTCCGGGACCAACTCGATCTTTCGCGCCTCCACCTTCTTCATCCTCTGCGATCAATTGAAAGGAAACGAGAACCGTCAGAAGTAAGAATATCCTCTTCATGGAATCTCCTTGGGGATGCTTCCGCCAGCAATCTGGAGCATCCAATATTGTTCAAGCGCTGCGGCTTCGGCGTCCTGAACAGCCTCCATGGTTTCAAAGGCCGACCGGTAGGTTTCAATCACGTTTGAGGGCTGAACCATTCCACGCGCAAACAGACTCAAAGTTTCTTTTACTGATTTATGGAGTTCTTTAGACGAAGCACTTTGAGCAAGGAACCCAACTAGACTGCGATAAGATTCCGCCAAGGCTTCGAGCGAAAGTTTCTCGTGGGCGAAAGTGTGTCCTGAAGTAATTTTCGCTCTTTCAAATTCGCCTTCTGCTCTTTGCTTTGCACCGGAATTTCTGTTCCAAAGCGGTAGGCCGAATTCTAGCTTCGCACCCACACTTGATTCGTCTCGAGTACGATCTTGTTTGAAATACGGGCCTATCGCCAGATCCGGCCAAGCGAGACTGCGCTGGACCTTTAATTCTCCTTCAAGGCGGCGCACGTTCAGAGCTTTCAGTCTTTGATTTAAAGATTCTGACGGCTTCACATAGTCAGCAGAAGGCCATGACCGCCTTTCTGACAAGCCGAGTTGGTCTTTCGAAGTCAGTTTCCGTCCTATTGATGCTTCTAAGCGTGCCTTCGTTTCTGTTATCTCACGCTTTACCGCTAATATTCTTGTTTCAATCAATGTGTTTTGCATTGAGAAAAGTCCGACGGCAACTCGCTCCTCAGGAGTGCGCACGGCCTTTGCCCGAAGTCTCCCAGTTAAACTGACAAGTGAACGTTTAGTGTCTTCCAGAAGGTCGAGCCGAGTGCTTTGCTGATGATACCGATTTAGGCTTTGTGCCAATTCCAGTGAAATTTCACCGCGCTCGAGTTGGCCCTCCACAGTGGAAGTTTCATTTTCAATTTCACTGACATCAATTCTTGCTGAACGCTTACCGCCAATCTCCAACGGCTGAACGATTGAGCCGCTTATTTCGTCCTTGGTAGCTTCAAACTCGCCTACGGGGTTCGGAAATTGCTTTGCTTCAGCGGTTCTTCCTGCGCGCTCCTTTTCTCTTGCTGCGAGCGCGCGAATGCGAGGGTCTTTTTCCAAAGCACATTTGTAGAATTGATTCGCGCTTTGCATCTCTTTGTCACAATCTGCCGCAAAGAGATGGCTCGACACGGAGAGGAAAAAAGGAAGAATGAGGAGTACTTTGCGGTTCATCGCCCGCCTGATTTCGGTTTGTCGACCTTATATTGCGGCCCGTCCTTGGTACAACGAGCGGCTGCACGTTTATCTAACTCGAACTTGAACCTTTTAAGATCAGCGGCATAGGTGCCGTCTTCATCCGGAAGCTTCTCGATCAATTTATAAAACGGCTTTATCTGAGGACTATTAATAAGCTGATGGTAGACCCAGCGCCCTTCTTTATATGCAGATAAAAATCCGACTTGTCGTAGGATCTTAAGATGCCTTGAGACGTTGTGCTCGGGCTCAAGAAGTGAATCCGTCACGTCGCACAGACAGGCTTCTGCCCCAGGAACAGCTACCATGATTCGCATGATGCGTAGCCTTGTTTGCTCTCCCAACGCTTGAAATAGATCGATCGCTTCAACTTTGCTCTGGTACATAGTTGCACACTAATGTAACTATTCATGGGTTTAGTCAACAGCCAAGAAGAAGGAGAAAAGCAAATGAAAACAGCAAAGTTGCTCGCGGCGACGATCGGAGTTTTTGCGATTCACGCGGCAGTGATCGCCGAAGAGACCGTCCAGCCAAGGACCCTACCTGACGTCCTAAGTGCCTGCAAAAACGACTGCAAGAAGGCTACGTCCGCTAAAGAAGCCCATGAGTGCGCTGAGAAAAAAGGACGTCTAAATAAGCAGTTCCGAGACTCAAGCTGTTACAAAGTTAATGAAGAGTACGAGAAGGCTATTGCCAGCGAGAACAAATAGCTGTCTACGACTCACAAGCCAAACTTTTGGATCCTGACCCCACTACCGTAGCGGGGTTCAATCCGGGCCATAGGCAACATAGGACTTTCGGATTTTGGCGCTGTCTGCGTTGTTCCACTCGTGGGCCACCATTTCATCCGTCTAAATCGTAAACTCTCAAACGCAGCGAGTTCGCAATCACCGAAACTGAGCTTAGGGCCATCGCTAAACTCGCAATCATTGGATTGAGCAATAAACCAAACGCTGGATAAAGAACTCCAGCCGCAAGCGGAACTCCAAGTACGTTGTACACAAACGCGAAGAGCAAATTCTGGCGGATGTTGCGCATAGTTTGCTGACTCAATTTGTGGCCGCGAACAATGCCGGTGAGATCACCTTTCAAGAGTGTCACGCCAGCACTTTCCATTGCGACATCTGTTCCTGTTCCCATTGCGATTCCGACATCTGCTTGTGCGAGGGCCGGAGCATCGTTAATGCCATCGCCGGCCATGGCCACAACTTTGCCTTCGGATTGAAGTTTACGAACGACTTCGTTTTTCTGATCCGGCAAAACTTCTGCCTCAAAACGGTCGATTCCGACTTCTTTCGCGACGGCCTGAGCCGTATGGCGATTGTCGCCTGTGAGCATTACGACTTCGATTCCTTTGGAGTGGAGGTATTCGATCGCCTGCTTGGCTGTTTCTTTGACGGGATCTTTAACAGCGATAACTCCGGAGGGCTTGCCATCAACTGCGACAAGCATGGCTCCGTGACCCGTCTCTTGCAAAGACTTTGCAATTTGGGAAAGTTCAACTGAATCGACATTGAATTTTTCCAACAGGCGTTTGTTCCCGATCAAGACGTTTCGGCCCTCGACTTTTCCTTGAACGCCCATTCCCGTGATGGAATGGAAGTCACTGACTGGAGAGAGTGTTAGCCCCCGTCCGCTTGCTCCCTCAACGATGGCCTCTGCAAGCGGGTGCTCACTCGCCTTCTCCAACGCCGCAGCTAATTTCAAAACGTCATCTTCAACAGCTACACCTACCACTTTGACCGCAACGAGCTTTGGTTTTCCTAGAGTGAGCGTTCCGGTCTTATCAACAACGAGGGTCGTGATCTTCTCCATGACCTCAAGTGCCTCGGCATTCTTGATAAGTACGCCGTGAGTTGCACCTTTACCAGTGCCCACCATGATCGACATAGGCGTTGCTAGGCCAAGGGCACAGGGACAAGCAATGATGAGTACGGCGACTGAGTTCACGATCGCATAGGTAAGAGCTGGTTCAGGTCCAAGAAACAGCCACACAAAAGCAGTGATGATTGCAATTACAACGACTGCGGGCACGAAGTAGCTTGATACTATGTCGGCAAGCTTTTGAATTGGAGCGCGGCTTCGTTGAGCTTGAGAAACCATCTTTACGATTTGTGAAAGCAACGTATCTGAGCCCACCCGAGTTGCCTCCATGATGAATGAGCCCTGCCCGTTTACTGTTGCGCCAGTGACTGAGCTTGCGAGTTCCTTTTCAACTGGAATGGGTTCGCCCGTGATCATGGACTCATCGACAGAGCTTCGTCCTTCGGTAAGCTTTCCATCAACGGGGATTTTTTCACCGGGTCTAACGCGCAAAAGGTCGCCAACGTGAATATGCTCAATTGGGATATCTTCTTCACTGCCATCAGGCTTTACTCGTCTTGCAGTTTTCGCGGCAAGACCGAGCAAAGCTCTTATTGCGTTTCCGGTTTGGCTTCGCGCTCGCAGTTCAAGGACTTGCCCGAGAAGAACGAGAGCCGTAATGACAGCGGCCGCCTCATAGTAAAGAGGAACCATTCCACCATGAACTTTTAGATTCTCAGGAAAGAGTCCAGGAAACAACGTTGCGACCACGCTATAGGCATAAGCGACGCCGGTTCCGATGGAAATGAGTGTGAACATGTTGAGGTTTTTAGTTTTGATTGAGGCCCAGCCTCTTTCAAAAAACGGCAAGCCTCCCCAGAGAACGACGGGCGTGGCGAGCAAGAATTGAATGATTCCATTTAACCATCCAGGTATTGCATGTTGAACGGGTTGTCCTGGAATCAAATCCGACATGGCAAGAAGCGCTAAGGGAATGGCGAGTGCGGCGCTAACTTTGAGTCTCTTTGTAAAATCGATGAGCTCTGGATTTTCTTCTTCCTCAAGGCTCACTTCTTCCGGCTCGAGAGCCATTCCGCATATTGGACAATTGCCTGGGCCTTTTTGTCTGACCTCTGGATGCATGGGGCATGTGTAGATCTTCTCTTTGTCTTCAGTGCTGACAGGTTTCGGAGCACCTAAGTATTTCGCAGGATCTGCTTCAAACTTCGTTTTGCATTTTGGGTTACAAAAGTAAAACGTCTCGCCGTCATGCACGGTAGAGCCACCCTTTGCGTTCTTTGGATCGATCATCATTCCGCAAACGGGGTCCTTGACTAAGCTCTGATCGGGTTTGTTTGCCCCTTTAATGGAGCAACATGCGTGTCCATCACCATGATTGTGATGATGAGTGTGATTGTGGGTATGGTCGTGCTTCATATTTCTCTCCAAGGTCGTCAGGGCCTAATTGGCCCTCCTGCATGTGCTTTCATCATCGTCCTTCCAATCATTGGAAGGTCAACTCCCTAATGACGTTTATTGGTAAACGAGCGTTTTTAATACGTTTTACGCCTTGCGGCTCCCCTAAATTGAGACAAGACCCTTGACCTTCCAACTATTGGAAGGCGTAAGGTGTTTTTATGTTTGAGGTGTGAAATATGAACATAGGTGAAGCCGCTAAAACCTCTGGTGTGAATGCGAAGTTGATTCGGCATTACGAGTCCATTGGGATTATCCCAAAGGCGAATCGAAGTGACGCTGGCTACCGAGTTTATTCAGATGCCGACGTAAATATTCTTTCATTTGTGAAGAGAGCGCGAGGACTTGGATTTTCAATGAAAGAGATAAAGAAGCTCGTGGGTCTTTGGAGAAATAAGTCTCGAAGCAGCTCCGACGTTAAGAATCTGGCGCTGACTCACGTAAAGGACATGGAGCAAAAAATCTCAGAGCTTCAATCTATGGTGAAAACTCTCAATCACCTCGCCAAGTTTTGCCACGGTGATAATCGGCCAGATTGTCCGATTATTGATTCGCTGGCTAAGGAGAAGGCATGAAGACATGTCGATCTTGGACTATGAAGGGGCTTCTTATTTTAATCGCAAGCCTGGTTACGCAAGCAGCGTATTCGCATCCCGTTCCTTATAAGGGTGCCGTAGGGGTTATGACCTGGAATCAGCCGTTCATGAGCGACAACTGGCTCACCTACTCATTTCGGCACGACATGGCCATAGCAGGTCGATTCATGAGAATGGAGATGCCCGAGGGAGACTTTCGCTACAACGGTCTTCAATATGACTATCTGCTTTTCCGAGACAATGGGACCGATCACCAGACCAACATTTATCTCTATGGTGGTGGGGGCACAGTTCACTTCAATAAGATCGATGGCGGGGCTGCTTTCTATGGTGTTGAGGCGGACGCTGAAGACCGTAGATTTTTCGGAATGATCAAGGCGGAGCAGATGAACGCTTCAATAGGTCCTGACTTTAGCCATGTGGAAGCCCGTTTAGGCGTCGCACCCTATGAGGCCGAATATAACGAAATTGCCAGTTGGTTTATGGTCCAAGCTCAATGGCACCCGAGCTTGACGAGAAAATTTGTAGTAACCCCGCTCGCTCGCTTCTTTTACAAGAGTGCCCTTTGGGAAATGGGTGTCAGTACGGACGGCGATTGGATGATGAATTTCATGTTTCATTTGTAAGGAGTGTAAACCTATGAAGACTAAATTTTTGCTTATTTCAAGTTTACTAGTTCTGTTCTCAGCCAACGTGCATGCGCGTGAGATAGCCATAACGGTCAAAGGAATGGTTTGTGCGTTCTGCGCTCAAGGGATCGAGAAGAAATTTAAAGCACTCAAGGAAGTAGAATCGGTCGGCGTGAGCCTCGAAAAAAAGATTGTTAAGGTCACCACGAAAGCCGATCAGGATATTCCCGATCAAAAGATCAACGAAATATTAAAAGACTCTGGATACAACGTTGAGAAAATTCAAAGAGACGGAAAAACATGATCCAAAGAAGTTTTCTCCCCCTGACGTTCCTATCGCTATTTTCCTCGTTAGGAACACTTCTGTGCTGCGCTCTTCCGGCACTCTTAGTTTCACTCGGTATGGGAGCTGCTGTCGCAGGATTGGTATCAAGTATTCCGCAGCTGATCTGGCTATCTGAGCATAAGGGCGTTGTCTTTGGCGTTGCGGGCCTCATGATGCTTGTGTCGGGTGGGGCTCTTTACAAATCAAAGGATTTACCTTGTCCAACTGATCCCAAGCTCAGAGCTGCATGCATTAAAGGAAGAAAGCTCTCAGTTGCGGTGTTTTTTGTAGGGCTGCTCTTTTATTCAGTTGGACTATTTTTCGCGTTCGTCGCGCCACAGATAGGGGCGTAAGAGCAGGGCTCTAATTGGAGGAATTTATGAAACGGCTCACTACTCTTTTTGCATTCACGGTTATAGCGGGATTTTCGCAGCTCGCATTGGCGAAAACGGTGAAGTATGAGCTTGTCATTGAAAATAAGCCCGTGAACATGAGCGGTAAAAAGAGCGTGGACTTTGCGCTAACGGTAAATGGCGGAATTCCTGCGCCTACGCTAGAGTTCACTGAAGGTGACGACGCCGAGATCAACGTCGTCAATAAGCTTAAGAATGAGGAAGTCTCGATTCACTGGCACGGAATACTCTTGCCGCCTGAGGAAGATGGCGTTGCCTATGTGAATACACCTCCGATCCATGCTGGGACCTCGAGAATTTTTAAATTCAAGATCCGACAGAATGGAACATTTTGGTATCACTCGCACACGGCAGTTCAGGAGCAAAAGGGCATCTACGGTGCATTGATAATTCATCCGAAGAAGAAGGCCATCGCTTACGACAAGGACCTTGTTTTAGTGTTAAGTGATTGGTCGGATGAAAATGCGGATCAGATTGTTCGCAACTTAAGAAAAGACGGAGATTTTTATCTCTACAAGAAGGATTCGGTGCGTTCGTACTTTGGAGCGATTAAGGCCGGAGGCTTAAAGTCGCACCTCTCAAATGAGTGGCAGCGCATGGGAGGCATGGATCTCTCTGACGTTGGTTATGATGCATTCCTGATCAACGGCAAAAGGGATTCTCAAGCTTTGATGGCTCATCCAGGAGAGAGGATCAGACTTCGGATCATTAACGCTGCGGCTTCGAGCTACTTTTATGTGGCAATGGGTGTTCCGATGCAGGTGATTTCAGCGGACGGAGTGGACGTTGAGCCAAAGATGGCAAACGAGCTTTTGATGGGAATGGCCGAGACTTATGATGTGCTTTTCACGGTTCCTGAGCACAAGAACTATGAGATTCGCGCAACGGTACAAGATGTTACAGGCTTTGCCTCGGCATGGGTGGGATTGGGCGAAAAGGTAAAGGCTCCGGATAAGCCTCATCCTGATCTCTATGCAAGCATGGATCATGGTGCGAACGGCAGTGGGCATGAAGGACATACCGGCAAGGACTCGCATACGGGTCACTCTCAGCACTCTGATGCCTCAACCTCGATGGATCACTCGGGTCATGGCGCACACCAAGCGACCACACAAAAAACTGAAGCTTCAGCACAGAAAGATCACTCTGCCCACCAGGGCATGAGTCATGAAGGGCACGATCAATCCGCTCCAGTAGACCACAGCCAGCATTCGGCGCACTCAGGCCATATGAGGGGCAATGCAAAGCCTGGAACAAAAGCGAAAGAGACTAAAGCTGAGAGCAAATCCCCCAAAGCTTCAACAAGATCGGACGGACCGATTGATTGGAGTACGCAGTCTGATGCGCAACTACGGCAAAATATGGCGAAGAGGGATTTTAATAAGGATGCACCAATTGAAACGATGACGGCGGATGCACTAGTGGCACTCGAGCCGACGACGCTTCCTAAAGACGCCAAAGTGCACGATTTGAAGCTCGTTCTTGGCGGCGATATGGAGCGCTATGTTTGGCATATCAACGGCAAGGCGATCAGCCAGGACCGTTTGATTCTGATTAATCGTGGCGAGATCGTGAGATTTACTTTTGTAAACGACACGATGATGCACCACCCGATGCACTTACACGGGCATTTTTTTCGCGTGATTAACGAGAGCGGCGATAAATCTCCTCTTAAGCACACGGTTGATGTTCCCCCGCATGGAACTCGCACAATTGAGTTTTATGCGAATGAACCGGGCCAGTGGATGCTTCATTGTCATAATCTCTATCACATGAAGGCTGGAATGGCGCGAGTGATTCGCTACAACGATTTCAAACTAACTCCGGAGATGGCGAAGAACGATCATCATGACCCTCACCTGCACGAGCATCTCTATACTTATACTTCGCTTGAAGCCGCGACCAATCATGCAAAAGGTCAGTTCAAACTCATGCGCACTTGGGATGAACTTGATGTAAGCGTTGAAACTGCTTCTACAGAATACAAGACATTTTCCTTTAGTAAGGAGTGGGAGACTGAGGGCGACTTGGTTTATCGCCGCTGGTTTTCAAATTACTTTAACCTTTTCGGTGGCGGAACGCTTTACCACGAAGAGGGTTATGGAACTGTAGGTGTCGGCTATATCTTGCCACTTCTTTTTGAAACCGCAGTTTCAGTCAATCACGAGGGAAAGCTTCGCTTCGATATCGAGAAGCGGTTTCAGTGGACGAAGAATGTTTTCTCTGACGCTGAGTTTACTTGGCGGCCGGATTGGGGTGGCGACCGCGATACGGAATTTGAGATCAGTTTGATGTACGGTCCATCGTGGTATTGGTCGGCAGGATTAATGTTTACGGAAAAGAGCGCCGGCGTTGGCGCACAAATTCAATTTTAGCAACGAAAGGAAACTTATATGAAAAAGATCACTTCGCTTCTTCTGGCCTTCTCGACCTTTGCTCTATTTTCGCAAATTTCATTTGCAGCTGAAACTTGGAAAATCGTCCCGAACAAAAACGTCTGCATGGTTACCGATCAGCTTTTCCCCAAGGCACAGATCCCGGTTGAGCAAGATGGCAAGACTTATTTCGGCTGCTGCGAGAACTGTAAGGCGACATTGGCGACTGATGCCAAAGTCAGGTCTGCGATTGATCCAGAGTCAAAGCAATCGGTCGACAAAGCAACGGCGACGATTGCGGCGAATGACGAAGGATCAGTTCTTTATTTTCAAAATAAGGCGAACTTTGAGAAGTATGTGAAGGGCCTAAGTAAAAAGAAATGAAATCTGCCGTTCTACTTTTGATAGTTATCACGCAGATTTCTTTTGGCCATGAGGGTACGGTTCATGGCCATAAGCCGAAGTCTCCTGCGCAGGAGAAAATTCCGGAAGACGTTTTGAAGGCGATCAACGATTCATACATAAAAGATGTGAAGCCCATTTTTCAAAAGAGCTGCTTTAATTGTCATTCTTCGAATACGACATATCCTTGGTACTCCTCTCTGCCGTTAGCAAAACAGTTGATCAAGAGTGATCTCACTGAGGCCAAAGAGCATTTGGACATGAGCCATGACTTTCCCTTTGAGGGGCATGGAAATCCTAAAGAAGATCTGGAGGCGATAGGAAAATCCGTCAAGGAAGGCTCTATGCCGCCGCTTCGCTACCGAGTGATGCATCCTGGCTCGGCCTTAAGTGAAACGGATCGATCGACCGTTCAAACATGGATCTTTCAATCACTGGAAAAGCTCAAATAGACGCCCGAAAAATGCCCCTACCCTCCTCGCATACGAGGAGGAATTCCCGTGTTTTGCCCTTAGTTCAAAGCCACGCTCGCCTCGAACCTGGTCAATAAATTGCACTTAATTTCAAAAATGCATTCGGGCCACCGATTGATTGGAGATCAAATGGCTACACATACTATGAACGGTGTCATGATTGGTAAGGCGAAGGCTCACGAAAAGGATCACGCAGGCCTTCATCACTATAAGCACTTTGCGCTAATGATCGGCCTTTCTTACGTTGCGATGTATATTCTGATGTATGCGATGGTAAATTCCTTCTCGAGCGTATTTAACAATATCAATCAGGTCTATATGGCGGGGCTGATGGCGGCACCGATGGCCGTGATTGAGATTGTCGTGATGAGAGGAATGTATCCGAACAAGAGATTAAACGCGGTGATTGCGGTCGCAAGCGTTCTCTTGATGGGACTATTTTATCTCGGGATTAGGCAACAGCTAGGGGTTGGGGACCGTCAATTTGTCCGCTCGATGGTTCCTCACCACTCTGGCGCGATATTGATGTGCAACGAAGCAAATCTGAGTGACCCGGAATTAAAAGCGCTGTGTGCGGAGATTATCGAGGGTCAGGCGAGCGAGATCAATCAAATGAAGAAGATCTTGGAGCGTCTCTAGGCTCCAAGATCTCCAAAATTAGAAAACCATCTTTACGATTTCGTTTATTTTTCTCTCTGCACCGACTTCATCTGGGCTACTGAAGGCTTGCTTTACGCAGCCACGAAGATGGGTTTTAAAAATTTCGGCTTCGACTGCGGTGAGAGCTGCGCAAGCAGCTTTTAACTGAGTGATGATCTCAGGGCAGTAGCGTTTTTCAAGAATCATTCTCTCAATTCCATCAATTTGACCGCGAACGCGATTGAGTCTCTTAACGTGGATAGTGTGGTCGGGGTGGCTTGATTCAGCCACATTCTTTTTAAGTTTTACAGCGCTCGATGTTCGCTCTTTTGCTAGCTTAGACAAAGGACTCTCCTCTTTTCATCAACGTAATCGTTATACTACTTCAATCCACGTATGCATACCGCCCATTTCGTGAGCGGCGTGTCCTCCGCCCTTATTGCCAATAGGATTACGGTGCATGTCGTTCATTGTGTGATGCATGAAATGACAGTGAAGAAGCCATTTGCCTTTTCGGCCGGCCACAAACTCAAGGGCTCGCACTTCGGCGGAGCTGATATCGGTAGTATTGGCAAGAATCTGCTGCTGTAAGGGCAAGAAGCCCGCTCCCCAATCAGAAATCTTAAAGCTGTGTCCATGGAGATGAATGGGATGAGTGAGCATACTTAGGTTTGCAACTCGAATTCTAACACGCTCTCCAGATTTTGCCTGCATAGGTACGATGTCAGGAGCGGGTTTTCCGTTCATCGTGAAGTAGTTAAAGTCGACCATCTCGAGTGTGTCCGGGATAGGGCTTCCTGGTTGAATCATCCATGTCTGAAGAAAGTAAGCATAGTCACGAGCAACGATTTGATCTGAAGATGGATTTTTCGGATGAATGATGAAAAAGCCGCTCATCCCGAGACCAACTTGTTTTGCGCCCATAAAATGCGGGTGATAAAAGTAGGTCCCGTGCTGTTCTAACGTGAACTCGTAAACGAAGCTTTGTCCGGGCTCAATGGGATCTTGAGAGGTTCCAGTTACGCCGTCCATTTCAATTGGAACATGAAGGCCATGCCAATGAACGGTCGTAGGCTCTGGTAGTCGGTTTTCGACAATGATACGAACGCGATCGCCCTCGACGGCCTCGATGGTTGGCCCGATGATCGAGCCATTATATCCCCAGCCGTGAATAGGGCGTCTGCGCGCGCCGTGTGGGTCGCTCATGTCTTGAAACTGGGTAACGACGGGTTCGGCAATGAGATTAAAAACCTTTACGTCACCATCAAGTTCATAGGGAAGTGTCTGAATGCCTGGAGTAACTACCGGCACGTATCCTGCGGAATTATTAGCCCCGACTGGAGCAACTGGTTCAGGCTTTTTGTCATCGTTATGGTGTTCGTGTCCACCAGAGTTGAGCTTTACGCCACCTTTGGTAGCTGCGGATGCAAGGACCGGCAGAGATGCAAATCCCACTGCCGAGAGAAAGGATCTGCGATTGAGATTTAATTTAAACATATGCCTTCCTATTTCACTCTGTTGAATCGCTCAAGAACGTATGAATTGGTTACGATGCCGTAGATGGGGCTCGGCGGCCAAAAAAGGAGCGCGTCACCCTTAAGGTCCAACTCCCCGCTTCCGTATGTAAAGACATCATCATTTGAAATTTGCCAGTTGTATCTAAGCGCGTAGGGGTCGAAAGTTCCTCGATCAAATCCTAGGACGGGAGTTGTTCCAACGATTGCTTGAAAGGAGCCTGAGAGTTCAACGACATTTTCCATTACTTCGTCAGGCTGGGCGGGAAAAACAAAACTAATCCAATGAGTAATTGCTGATGTGAACTTTCGCTTAAACTCTCCCGCAAAAGAGGGAACAACGGCCGCCTCTTTGGGAAAACTCGGCCAAGCTCCTTTAACTAGCTGAACGGTGCCGACCTTTCCGAAGCTGTACGAGTAAAGGACTCCGCGTATGAAACCCATTTTCCAATCTACGATTTCAATAAAGCTATCAGAATTTGGACCGGACAATACAAATCCGGGTCGCAGATAAAATGATCTCGCTTCAAATCGCTGCGTGGTGAAGGTTTCAGAATCCGCTCCTCCAAAGTAATAAGACGCCGTGGTCGAGATCATCATTTGATTTGGATTGTGCGGATTGTCAGTTGATGAGTATGGAGCTACGTAGAGTTGCAAAGGGATATACGAATCATTGTACTCATTGTGGGCATAGCCATAGAACGAGCCTCGAAGAGCTTCGGCTAAGGCCACGTTTAACGGAGGATTGGGATCTGGCAGGTCCTTCATCTGCTCACCTGAAGGACTGATATTGAATTTTCGGGAGAAGAATTTGGGTGCACTAACCGCGACGTCCGACTTTTTGAAAGTGCAGGTTTTAGCCCCGTCAAAGGCATGAACTTCGCAAGTTAATTGGCCACCTGAGATCTTACAATCGGCCGCCGTCTGTTCGCTTTTTAAGGTGAGTTTTCCGAGGTAAAAATTAAACGATCCACTTGTGAAGTGATAGCGCGTACACCACCTGTCACTGGCAACTTTTCCGCAGAGGGTATCAGTTTTAAAGGCAAGTCTTCCGCCAATTCCATAATGGCGATCAATACTGCTTCCTGACTTTTTCTCTGACTCAGAATCTGTAAGGCCACGCATCGTTTGGACTTGAAGTGCCGCCTTGTCTTTACCGCAGACGCCCTCGTATTGCCCGTAGAGGGCACCAATGAAAAGAGCGTCAGCTGCATTTATAGAATTCTGCTTCTTTAGATCTTCTTCCTCGTCATCAGGTTCATTGGACTCTTCGAGAAGCTCAATTGTTCCACCAGACGCCACGGATCGGACAAAAACCTGTCCTCCTACTTTTGTGCGTCCGTTTTGGCTGGTGATTGAGGCCGTGATGAGGAAATCGTTTTCTGGTTCATCAAAAGTGAGATTTCCGGTATCGAAATCGTATTTTAGATCTTTGAATACTTGGGTTACGTATTCATGAGTCTTAAAGCCACCCAGGCTAATGCGAACAATTGCAGTGAGCTTTGGAAAACTCTTTAGATCCTCTGGTGCTTCAATAAGAACATCGGCGATCACAGGGATCTTCTGGTCCATTTTGTCGAGCTTCATAGATCCGACATACCGACCAGGTTTAAATTCTTGAGCATAGCTCGTGGCGGTGAAGACGATTGCCACACAGACCAAGAGTTTACGAATGACTGGCATTAGAAATTCCCCCCGAATTTTTCGGATATTATTGATTGGATAGCACCCCCACTTACCAATGTCGAGCGTCACGCAGAAATTTGTAGATACCCCATACGGGTATATTGACTTTAAGCCTCCTTCTCTCGTAATCATATGAAAGACAGCTCAAACCAAAGATATACCCTAGCTGGGGTATGCCTTTTTAATCTTGGGGGATTCATGAAAAAAGCAGCAATGATTATGTTTCTTTTTATGCCTGCGCTTGCGTTTGCACATGGCAGTACAATTCAAATGGCAAGCGATAGCACTAAGGCCGCGTTAACGAAGTTTGAAACTGAAGAGACAGGCCCGGCATCGAGCTTTTCAGGAGTGAAAACTTGGCTTAATGGATCAGACGCCAAGGTACGGGTCTATTACAACAACAACGCTGATTCGATATACTATACCTGCATGATGCATCACGAGGCCGATGGTTCAGAATCTCTGATGTGTCACAAAGACTAATCGAGCAATGACCAGTAGATTTTTAAGTATGTGGCCGAAGCGATTTGCTTTGGCCGTTTCTTCTACTCTGATTTTTCTTGGGTGCGCGCCTGAGCACACAACCTTCGATGGGCAGACCAATTCTGATAATGCTTTGAAGGCCGTCGCTTCAAACTTCAAGGCGATTGATGAAGTAATTTTTCAGCCGCTCTGTGTACGCTGCCATTCTGGTCCGAAGGCTCCGCACAAAATCGATCTTAGCTCTTATGAAGCGATCATGAACAACAGTCTTTTTCCGCCGCTCATAGTAAAGGGCAAACCCGATTCGAGCAGTATTTATGAATCAATCAAATCTGGAAAGATGCCGAAAAATGGTCGGCCGCTACCCGCTGAAGCAATTCAATCGGTCAGAGAATGGATCGAGGCGGGCGCACTAAAGGATGAAGACTCAGGCGGTGGCGGAGATGATGGTGGTGGCGAACCTCCGGATGATCCTCCGCAAGAGCCGCCGGATTAGTCTCAGCAGCAGTTGTCCTGCCGAAGCTGAATCATTCTGTCGGACCACGCAGATAGTTGAGAATGAAATTTCTCAAACACCTTCCAGTCAATGCAATAACGGGATCGAGGACCATCGACTTCACCACGAATGAGCCCAAGCTCTTTTAACGCCTTCAAATGTTGGCTGACGGTTGACTGGGAAAGAGGAAGGTCCGTGACCAATTCACCACAAATACACTCACCCTTACGAGCTAAGGTCGTCAAAATCGCAACCCGCGCTGGGTGCGAAAGCGCCTTTGCAAAATCGGCCACGCTGATTTCTTTTTGCTGAAATTCTTCTTTTCTTGCTAGTGCCATTAATTAATCGTATATCGGTCGTATACGATAAAAGCAAGGGTTTAGAGTCGAGTATGCCTTTAGAAAAACGCCTTTTCTCAGAATTTATCGGAACGGCCGGACTATTAATCGTCGTGGTTGGCTCTGGGATTATGGGCGAATCACTAGCTAAGGGAAACGATGCAATCGCACTTCTAGCAAACTCGTTGGCGACTGGGGCTGGGCTCTTTGCTTTAATTCAGACATTTGGACCCATTTCAGGTGCTCACTTTAATCCGGCCGTTAGTTTTGTCGAATACCTATGGAAGCGTCTAACGCTTCTTGAGTTAGGCGCTTATGGAATTGCACAAGTTATTGGCGGGATCACTGGCGTTTGGATTACTCATCTTATGTTCGGGCAAGATTTACTTCAGCTTTCACAGCACGACCGTGGAGAGCTGAGGTTTTTCGGATCAGAGGTGGTAGCGACTGGCGGCTTAATTCTGGTTATCGCTCTTTCGGGCAAACGAAACGTTGATACCACTCCGATGGCCATTGCTCTCTATATTGTGTCAGCCTATTGGTGCACTTCCTCTACATCATTCGCAAATCCGGCAGTTACCATTGCAAGAAGCCTTACGAACACATTTAGCGGGATTCTTTGGACGTCTGCACCGGGATTCATTGTCGCACAAGCTATTGGCGCACTCGCAGCCTATTGGGTCGCGGGAAAGTTTACGAAAACTCAATTGGAGGAATTATGACGATATTATTTTTATGTGTAGCAAATTCGGCGCGTAGCCAGATTGCGGAAGGTCTTGCTAAGACGATGTTCGCAGGCAAAGCGAACATATTCAGCGCGGGCTCCTTACCTTCCGGAAAGGTTCAACCCTGGGCCATTGAAGTGCTAAAGGAAGAAGGCATAGATATCTCTCGAAACTTTTCTAAGTCCTTCGACAACATTCCACCGAAAGTGGTAGTCTCCCTGGACTATGTAATTACCCTATGTGCGGAAGAAATCTGTCCTACGGGATTGTTTGCCAATGCTAAACGCATCCATTGGCCCGTAAAAGATCCCGCTTCATCTCCAGAAAATGAAAAGGCGGAAGCTTTTAGGTCTGCCAGAGATCAAATCCGAGAAAAGCTCGAACTGTTTGGAAGAGAACATTCGTTGCTAGTCTAATTGTATCAAGGGAAATGCTGGAGTGGATGAGATCTGCTCTAGAGATTTCCCCTAACCTACTTAGCCCAAGAGAAAGTCTTTCTAGCCTCCGAAGTTCAGGCATCTAGGTGATATAAAACTCGTATCACCCATATCACCCGCAACCCTGAGATCGAGTCATAAATCGTGAAGTCCGAATGAAATTTGATTATCAAAAATGAAATCGGAAAAAGCGCGGAATCACTCTGAAAATTCGCTATCTCTGCGAGATCACGTTAATTACTAAAATCGCCCGCTGCACATCCGGAAGCTCAGGCATGGCAATGAGTAGCCGGGTTTTGCGGTCTAAGCAAATAGCTCCTCCAACTTCAGCCAAAACAGCTCAATTTGCATAGCACTGCCCTCAGGTACCCTGGCCCCTGCTGACGCTGGACCCCGGAGGTCCAGGGTTTTGCTTGGTGTTAAGAGAACGCAACGCAGGTTGCCTTCACCACCGCTTAGGCCTATTAACATCTATGGAGGCATAACTCTGGCTCACAGAGTTTGAGGGAAACCAAACATGGATACGCAGATCCTGGTCATCGAAGATGACGAAGCTGTTCGCCAAACGCTGAAAGACGTGCTCGAGTTGCA
Organism: Bdellovibrionales bacterium; assembly: GCA_019637855.1. Lineage (GTDB taxonomy): Bacteria > Bdellovibrionota > Bdellovibrionia > Bdellovibrionales > UBA1609 > JALHOQ01. Next base: position 1,870 of record JAHBUX010000015.1, on the reverse strand, counting down.
AGGCTATCAAGTGACTACTGCGATGAATGGTGGCGAAGGTCTTCAAAAACTCAAAGAAATGGCATCAAAACCCTGCCTGGTATTGCTCGATCTGATGATGCCCAACGTGAACGGCTGGCAATTCTTGGATGGCCAGCGCAATGATCCACAACTCAACAATATTCCGGTAATTATCTGTTCCGCCTATACGGAAAGCGCAAAAGCCGTGAACCCGGCTGCCGTGATCGAAAAACCCGTACAACTGCAGCATCTCTTGTGGACTGTAAAGACGTTGTCCGCATGAAGCCCGTGCGTGTTCTCGTGGTCGATGATCGGATCGAGAACATTACGGCTATGCAGGCCGTCCTCGCCGATTGTGGTTACGAAGTTTTTGAAGCTGAATCAGGTAAGCAAGCTTTACTGTTGGCTGAGCAACATGATTTTGCTGTCATCCTGCTGGATGTGCAAATGCCGATCATGGATGGCTTCGAAACCGCGCGCCGATTGCGCGAGATGGAGCGTTCACGCTGTACCCCTATCGTTTTTGTAACCGCCATTCACCGCACAGAGGCTTACGAAGAATTGGGATACATTGCGGGGGCGGTGGACTTTTTATTCAAGCCTTTCAATCCCACCATCCTGCAAGCTAAGGTGGCTGTATTTGCAGAGTTGCGACGCAAGACCGAGGCCATGCGCCAGCACACCGAACTTCTGCATGCGGCCGCTTTGAAAGAGCAAGAAAACGCCATGCTCAAAGAGAGTCTGGCTCGTCGCGATGAGTTTCTCTCCATCGCTTCGCACGAACTTAAAACTCCGATCACGCCGCTCAACTTACAAGTGCAATCCTTCCTGCAGATGGTGCGTTCAGGGACCTTAAACAACCTTCCACCCGAACGTTTAGAGCGCATGCTGGTGACGTCGCAGAATCAAATCGATCGCCTAGCGCGGCTGGTGGATGAGCTGATCGATATCTCACGCTTAAAATCGGATCGCCTGGAACTCAAGCGTGCGCCTGCGAGCTTAAAGGCGCTGGTCCAAGGCGTGATCGAGCAGTTTGCGCCCGAGTTTAAGAAGAATGGCTGTGAGGTCACTCTTCAAACGGATGGCGAAGGCTTTGGCGTTATGGACTCGTTTAGAATCGAGCAGATCATTATTAATCTTTTGCTCAACGCCGTAAAATACGGGAACGGATGTCCTATCACTGTGCGCTTACGTGACGACGGCCGACAGGCGCAGCTTTCGGTCGAAGACGGCGGCATTGGAATAGCTGAGGACGACCTACAACGCATCTTCCAACGTTTTGAAAGAGCCGTATCAGCGAAAAACTACGGCGGTCTCGGCCTAGGCCTGTTTATTTGCTCACGCATCGCTGAACTGCACGGGGGTCGCATCTCGGTTACAAGCAAACTGGGTGAAGGCTCAACCTTCACATTGCATCTGCCCCTAAAAGAAGAAGCCCTCCTACACTCGCAATTTATTTAGCGAGCAATGAGCTCAACAACTCCGAGCCATCGGTTCCCACATTTCACTGAGTCAGTCCTATCAAAGCTACAGGGTTTTGAGTCTGCCTCCGATGAACGTTTCTACTCCTTCGGCTGAAGGTTCAAGATACATTCCCCCGCCAAGCCGACGCCCACTCTTCACCGAGAGCTGCCTCAGCCATCAAACGATTATGTTTCCCACAAAGACAGCGATAGTTCGAAGGATGATCAATCCCACCGAGCGCTCGAGGGTGAATGTGGTCTTTTTGAACCTGAAACGTACTCCCACACACCCGCCCGGTTCGAGGATCAACATACTCACAACGACCACCAGCCCTCTGAAACACCGTCCGCCGCTCAGCCGAATGATTGCGTTTCATATGAGTGGTTTTCGCGTGCGTAACCGTCGC
>JAHBUX010000014.1 GCA_019637855.1 Bdellovibrionales bacterium | reverse complement strand
GCGCTTAGTACGCCCACAGCAGCATTGAAACAGCTTTAAAACCCCACGTCGTCGAATGGTGGGAATCCCTTTACGTAGGCGCAAGGTTAAGTTCAACGGCAGCTTAAAGTTCACGGTCTCACGCCGACCATGCGAAACAGTTCCAGTTCTATTAGGACGACCAGCTCCAGAGCGCTTCCCACCCCAGCCTGTGCATCCTGTCATTTCCAGCTGTTTCGGAGCTTTCAACTTCCTCGCCATTTAAACCCGCCATTTTAGCTTCATCTTGAAATCGCATTTGTCGGCAATCGGCAATCCAAATCAATCTCAACTAAATCAATTTTCCGAAATTAAAAGTTAAATTCAAAAACCAAAACCGAACCTCACCCGATTCGGGTTGTCGCCATATTTATTAGCTCTCAAATCACTCGTCAATCTTGATTTGGCAGAGGAGTGATATTGACGCAACTTTCTCTCGTTCAACGCAGCTATGTTTCACACGAAACCTCCTCTCCTCTCCTCTCCTCTCCTCTCGCCCGCCGTTCCACGTCCCCACACTTCTCTCAACTACCAACACCAACCTTCACAACGTGAACTTTCGAATCGTACCCAGCGAAAAATCCGCATCTCCGAGATGCTGTGCGCGTGCTCACAGCGCCTTTCCATCCATGAGAACGCAATTCCTCGCCCATCCATGGGCTCGGAACCGTAAAATTTCGAAGATTTATTGTTTAGGAGAAGATTCCCAAGAGAATGGAAAACTGGGGCGTATTTGGCGCATACACTGGAATATGCTTGGAAGGCCTGGGACTCTGTCAGCGTGGCTTGATTCCAGCTGAGTTACGACTTCTCTCGAACTCTCGAAGTTCCCCAAGCCCCTAAGCCCCTAGCCCCCAGCCTTTTGAGTTTTGCGTAATTTCTTTGGTTTGCGGCCTGGATGGCCGCAAGCACGCACTCTCAGGACGGACAGGCCATCGTGCGACCGCGATGGGCGCCTCGGAGAAATGAGCTACGAACTCGCCCGAACTCCCCGGCCGAACCCGTGCGAAAGCGATCGAGCCAATGCCAGGTGCGGCGAGAGGTGTGATGGCACCCCACCCCGCCTGCCCCGCTCCGGGTTAGACCGGCAACCCGGTTTGCTTAACGACGGTCGAGAGAAAATAGCCGACTGGCAGTGCTGACAAAATCACCAATACAATGGCCTCTGCGTATGGATTCTTCGGCAGCGGTAACCAAGTGCGGATCCATAGTACGGCAAAGGGCCAGCACAAATAGATAAACCACCACGGATTCACATCCTGGTAAAAATGGCCGATCAACATAAACAAGATCACAAAAATCGAAAGAAACGGCAGGACGGCAGTCGAAGACATACGCGCCGGCTTAACTCCCGCAACCACTAAAGCCGCGCCGAGCTGGCCACACAAAACACCCGCCATTTGCGAGAACGACGAACTGCCCGTGAACATCAATAGCGCCGCCGTAGCCGCACACGCGACCATGGGGACCGCGATCAATGAGGGCAAACTCACCTGTCGCGCACTGCGCTCGAGAATCGACCACACGCCTAAACCTAAACAGAAAAACGCCAGCATATTGCGCATGTTGGGAGTGGTATTTAGAGTGGCACGCAAATGCCAGAGCAACACTCCACCCGTCAGTAAAACAAAAACGGCGCGAATCCCATAGCGTGACCTCACGTCTTTGGGCGCTATAACGACAAACAAGGCCAATAACAATGCCGCCAGGTACATGGAATCCGCCGGTAAAATCGGTGGGAATTCAAAACGATTCAGCAGCAAATAAGCGCCAAGCACGTAGCCCAGCGCCAAGATCAACGCTTGCAAACGCGAGCGCAGCGGGTCCTTCAACCCTCCGACCAGAAAGAGAGCCACCGTCGCCAAAGCGGCCGGTAGCACGATACTTTTCAGAGCGAGAAGGACCTGCGGCGACATTACTTCAAAGCCTCAAGGTTAACGATCACTTCGAGTTCATCGCCAGGCTCACCCGGCTTAGTGACCATGTACTTCATGCCGAAGTCCGAACGCTTGATTTTGAAAGTAGCTTCGCCGCCCGTGCGCATTTTGTTTGAGCCCGGAGCGAAATCTTTGCCCGTCTTCATAACGTGAAACGTGAAATTCACCGGCTTAGTCACACCCAGCATAGTGACATCGGCCACCACATCCAGGTTAGCGCCATTTTTCTTCACGCTTTTGCTCTTTACCAAGATGTGAGGGAATTGCTTGGCGTTGAAGAAATCGGTATTGCGCAAGTGATCGTCACGCTTGGCTACACCAGTATTGACCGACGCGGTGGGGATTTTTAATTCGAAGCTCGTGGCTTCAGGCTTTTTCTCATCCCAAACGATCGTGCCTTCGATGCCAGAGAACATGCCATAGATGTTCGAGAAACCCATGTGGCTCACTTTGAAAACCACCGATGCGTGTGCCGAATCGATAACCCAGGGAGTGTTTTGTGCATAGGCCGCGCCCGAGAGAAGAAGGGTGGCGGCGAGGAGAAGACGTTTCATACAAGGTGCTCCTTTAAGAATGATGAGCAAACATCATTCAACGGGAGCACTATGATTTCAAGTCCTACCTTTTACAGGATTGGGGCTTGATCGGAACATTCACCTGCGGCGCCGCATCTGGATCCGGCGGCGGCGCCAGAAGACCGCCAAAGACTTTGAACACTTGCGCCAAATCTCGACGATCCAGTGCCAGATTGGGATCAGACACACTCATCCAACCCAATGAAAACCAATCGCCCCAGAGCGATGGATTCGGTGCCGACTTATTCGCTAGAATATAGAGAAAAGCCTTACGCGCGTTCTTTTCACTCAAGAGCTCAGGCTCTAGCGACGGTAAACCCTTTTGCTTGCGCTGCTCATTCAAACGAGCCACCGCGCGAGCGCGACTGTCGTTGACCGCATTCATAATATGACCGACGAATACGGGCACCACGCCGGTCGCCTCATCAACGATCTCCGCGGTTTCGAGAATGCCATTAAAGTTTCTGTCGTAACGGGTCATCACCGATTCCGCATAGTGCAGAATCACAGACAAAGTGGTCAGCTCCGAAGCTTCAACCCAAGACGGCGATGAGTTTTTAGGCGAATACACAGCAGACAATACGTTTTCGATATAACTGGTGCGCTCCTCTTGCGAAGAACTGGCCAAGAAGCCGCGTAAGGCGGGCATATTGACCAGCTGAGCATCAAGCTCCTGCGCCAACTGCTCATAAACACAGCAGCGGGGCAACAGCGGTTGATTCAAAAGATCGCGCGGCCAACCCTCGCCGATCGTCGCCGGCACACACTTTCCACGCAAGTCTTCATAGATGCGAGTCGAGATTTCAGACCCCGAGTACAAGAAAGCGGCAAAGGCCATACTCTCCACAAAGCTGAGCTGGCCGTCGTTGTCGCCTCCTTTATGGAAAGAATCTGAAGCGTAGGTAAAGAGATTACCTTCGATAAACGAACGCTCACCGACGGACTCGTTGCGTGCATCCATAAAACCAACGTCGATCCCGATGCTACGGAAGTCCTGGTAGAAAGCCTCGAGCTCAGGCTTACGAATTACGCTCTGCCAGTCTGAACGATAGCCTGAAGAGGCATAACCGCGGAACACCAACGTCACCACGGAACGCAGAAGATTCATGCGCGAAAGATTATAGAACTCATTGCGCAAGCCCGCCGCCGCAAAGTCCATCTGACGATCCGGCACAAGGTACACCAAGAAGGGGTCCTTCAAACTCCAGTCTTCCGAGTAGAGCGGACGCAAAAGCTTCTGCGTTTTTATACGCATGAATTCATCGTAGTCCGCATCGGCCATATCCACCGCACGCGACAACAGATTGGCCGCACCAGGCATCACCGCTTGGATGCTGGGCACACTCTCCGTGTTGGGACGGCCACGATAGTTCGCATCGAGTTTGATTTGAATATCCGCCCAGCGATTGAAATCGATGCGCATGGCGTTTAGCGTGTCGATCTTCAAACCATTCACCGTGCGATTCTGAGTGGCCGCCCGCGACTCACCAAAGATACGAGTGAACGCCGCCCGCAACGCCCGCTCCATCCCCTGCGGACGAAGCTTCTTTTTGACCCAACCCAGGTTGTACATGGCCTGATAAAGATCGGTCAGTTCACCATAAGGGATCATGCGACTCGGACGATGACTGATGATCGCCTCCTCCGTCAGACGGAAAAGCTCATCGGCCAGATAAATCGTGTTCTGCAACCCGACGCCCTCAAGCACCGGCTGGCTCTTTACGCCCACGCGATACTGCAGATAGGCCAGGTACCAGCGCGACATATTCTCAAGCAGCGGCGTCCACTCGACCGTGCGCACACCTTGCGCCTCTTGCCCCGAGACCGTGATCTCTTTGAACTCACGCAACATCGTCACCCAATCCTCAACGCTATGGGTGTTGGAGCCGGTATAGTGCTTGTCCCAACCGATAAACTGACGGAATTCAGTCAAAAACGCCGTAAGACTGGCATAGGAGTAGGTCTGCTTGCTCTGACTGAGTCGTGCCACAACTATCTGAATGGCCATGCGTAAAGCGGTGTTGGCTTGCGCCAAACGCTCACCTAGATCGCGCGGCTTTTGCATATCAGCTAAACGCGGATTGAGGACTTGAATATGAGGCTTTAAACGCAGAGCCACCAAACGGATATCCTCAAAAAGATCCACTGTGGAGTAAAGCTCTTGGCGCGTGATCTGATCCAACGAGCCACCGATCATCGCTTGCTTGATGACCATAAACTCTTTCAACAGAGTGTCGCTGATCGGACGCTCTTTGAAAAAGTGCTCCTCTAGAAAATAGCGAATCTCATCGGGGGAATAGATATTCTGATCACGCCCACGGGTCAGCTGCGCAAAGGCCACAAAGGATCTCTGCAAACAACGCATGAATTCGTTGATCTGCGCCTCGCTCAAATCGTCGTTGAAATAACGATCGACCTGATTCGGGATCTGACCCACACAAGAGTAGCCGTTACCGGAAAACGACGGTTTCATCACCGGTGGCGGATTTTCTCCCGTGTTCAAACCACAACCAGAGAGCAGAGTCAGAGACAAGCTCATCACCAGCGTGCCGCGTAGGAAAAGGTTAAAAGACATAGCTCAACCCTCCATACACGCGATCATTGGCACGATAGCGCGAGAACAGTCCCGCTTCACGCGAGTTCGGATCCACCGCCGCGCCTAAGACGTCGGCACCCACTGTCCAAGTCATGGGGCCCCGCGCCCAATCGATAGACGTGGACAACCAACCCCCGCGTTCAGGAATCGAGTAGGTATAGCGGTTACGCCAGCTTAAGCGATTGCTGTGAGCCTGCTTCAGCAGTAAACGCCAATCCACAGCGGCCACTTCGGCGTACGGATAGCGATCGAGTGAGGACTGCACTTCATCGTCATTGACCAGTCCCTTGCCACCACTTTTACGAAACTCAAACACGCGCATATACGAGTATTCAAGCCACGACGGCACCCCGATCCACGGGTGCACGTAGTGCTGATAGGCAAAGCCCGCAATCACCGTGCTGTTCAAATCGGCCTCCGCATAAGATTCTGGGAAGCCTGAACGCAGCGGAATATCACCCGTGAGAGAGATCCAACCGCGATCATCCACGCGATCAAAGCCGGTCTCCCACGTCAAAACGTTATGATTCACAATCTTCGGATGAATGACCGCGTTCACTTCCACCGGTGTGCCCGAGTTGTTCAGACGGCCAACCGGTTCAATACCAAGATGAATTTGGTTACGCGGCTTATAGGCATAGCTCACCTGACTCCACAGCGCCCCACTGGATTGATAGTTCATGCTGAAGCCAAAGCTCGAGTGCATGAAGATCTCCTCTTCGGGCACTTTTGCGACCTCGAAGTAAAGTGGAGCGTCGGAGGCAAAGGCAGTGTTGTTGAACAAACGCACGCGCGAAGTCGGCTGCACGAACCAACGATTGCTTGAGCTAAACTGTCCATCACGCAAACGGTACTGCGGACCTTGATCGGGCAAAAATAGCGGCGAAGTGAAGAAAGAGAAGCGCAGCGCGCTGCTGAGCGACCAGTCAAAAAATACGCCCGTCAGTCCCTGCTGGCGCGGCTGCAGATAGTCCCAGCGCAGCTGCGGTTGCCAGATGCCTAAGTTAAACTCCTCATCCAACCGGCTCCATTGCCGCTTCTGGCGCCCGATGGTCAGATTGAAACCAGGAGCAATCTTGCGGGGCTGAACGAAGAACTCAGGAATGCCCACATAGAATTCGTCTTGCGCCTCAATGGCACCTTGGAAGACGGGATTGATCTTGTAATTGAAGCCGGGAGATTGAGTCTCGAGATTAAGGTCTCCAGAGAAAATGGTATAGGCATTCTGTTGGGCCGAGTGCTGAACTCCCCCCAGATACCGACTTTCCCTCAGGTCCAAATCCAAATAGCTAGCGGCAGTGGCTGCGAGCGACAACGAGCTCCACAACGTCACTACCAAGAGACCAATACTACGATGCATCACTCGCGGATTTTACTCGGAATATAGGAGTGGTTTCAAATTGGACCCGGCCACCGTGTAGTCATTATAGTGGCCAGGTAATTTTTAGAACTTTGAAAGCTGATTCAAGATACTCATTAAAATACGCCGATCAGCAGTAAATACCCAATGTTTACGATGCCATTTCCAATGGTTGTAAGCGATCGGTCCGCCGAACATAGTGTAGGGCGTGTCGCCGTATTTCATCATAAAGGTAAAAAATACTTCTACCTCCTCTGGGGGCAAACCTGTTGGAGCTAAAAGATCACCTAAGATGTTCTGGTAAACCAAAAAGGCGTTTTCCGCCTCGGGCAGCGTGATGGACTCGGTTTGATCGCTGTCATAGCGCTGAATAAAGCCCTCAACGAACTGAAACAACACCATCACCATGGTCAAATCGGTGACCCTATAAGTGTCCGTTGGCGGAGCGTCAAGAACCGTCTCCTCCGCTTGGCGCATGTAGTTCATTAAGTATTTGGGCGAGTCGATCTGCGACTGCAAACGCGGCAACGCAGCTAGGACAAATGGGTCCTGAAAACCCAGTTGCCGAACACAGTTCGCCGCCTGCTTATCGCCGCAGACGGGAAGCGAGCGTTGGAGCCAGAGTTCAGCACTGCGATACGCGGAGGCCGCGAAGGCCAAATAGCGAACGGCCTCACCCATGCTGAGCAAACCGTCCCCGTCCGCGGCTTGCGTGAATAGATTCGCCTCACGCACCAGGCGCTTGCCGATGCTGACTTCGGTTTCAAGCAACCAACCGAAACCTTGCAACAACGGCAGTACTTCGGCGACGGCCACTTCAACCTGGCTCTCGTCCATAATCTGACTTTGGTTATTGCCGTAGGCTTTGCGCAAAAGATCGAGAATGACGAAAGGCCATACCATGTGCCGCTTGCGTTCAGGTGTCCATATTTCACCGGCCTCGCGCCGGGGGAAGAACATGCGGTTCTCTTCGTCCCAGGAGATGGGCGGTGACGCTTTGAGCGTGTTCTCAAAGCGCAAAACCTCAGGCGTGTGCGCCACCTTCTTGCCTTCGGAGTAGTCGAGCAAGTGATCCCAATCGCCGCTGAATTTGCGCAGACGTTCGATTTGCGCAAGACCGATAGCGCCGGCCTGACTTGTGCCATGCAAAGTGCGCTGCGTGAACCAACTCCACATGGCCATCATGGCGCCCGGCTTTACGCCCTCAGCTGTCCAACCGACCTGCTCGAGCGCTTCAAACACGGCACCGATTTCCGCAGCTGTGATTTTTTTATTTTGGCGGGCTCGCACTCCGCCCTCGAGCAGATCCGCAAGACGGGAGAAGGTCTGCGGAAGCCCGCGCCGCAGAAGCGCGGTATTGAGATCATCAAAGCTGTAATAGGTGGTCAAAAAAGCGCTGTAGCCGCGCGTGCTGGCGACGAGAGTGCGCTCCCATTCCTGCGCGCTGACGCCATGATCGGAGCCGGCGACGAGAACGCTCTTCACTGCCGGCAGAACCTTCATGGCGTTTTCAATCTGACCAAGCACGCGCCCGTCGTCATCCTGACCGTTGTAACCACGTAGACCTTCGAGCAAGGTGGTCAACTGCGAATAGCTATAAGCCTGTTGGTTGGCTTCAATCCAACGCCCTAAACGACGGCCAGCATTTTCGAGCAACACGGCGGCGCGCTCCGTATCGGAGTCGCTCGAAACCAAGCGCTTCATAAAGATCACACCGGCCACACCTTTGAGATCCAGGCTGATATCGCGCAGTTCGGCCAATAGAGCCTTCATGCGCTCCAGCTCGCCCCTAGTGATACGCTGAGAAGAGCCCGAAACCAGAACGCGCTTTAGATCCATCACACTCTGCAAAAGCGCGTCGTCAATGGGCCGACCTTTTAAAAAATAACGCTGCAGAAAATGGCGCAACCCTTGTGGCGAATAACTGCCACCGGGAATATCGGGTACGGTCAAGCGTTGGAAGTCCGTGATCGCTTGCGCGGCACAGTCCCATGTTTGGGTGATCTGGACCGACGACAAACGCTCGTTGGCATAGTCGGTCAACCGCGCACCGAATTCGGATAGGCAGTCTGAGCTGCCTTTAAGTGTCACACGAATGGGCGCACCGGCGCGTTCGTTCTCGCGCGCGCACCCGATCAACAAGCCGAGCGTAAGAAATGCGGTAGTGAGTTTAAAAAACATAGCTCATCCCCAAGGCCACGCGGTCATTGGCGCGGTAGGTAGAAAGAAACCCGTCGTGCACCGGCGCCTCGCCGCCCAAAAGTCCGAGCATATCCAGAGACAGATCGGCGCGCCAATTGGCGTTGAAAGCCAGGCCCGAACGAAAACTGAACACCATCCCATTTTGCATACGATCGTAAATCACCCGTAGCGCGGTCACCAGAGGACGCGAGAACAAACCACGAAAAGGTTTGCTGAGCTCCCCCATGTACGCCTCTTGATACTGAAACCGACGCTCAAACAAAGTCTCTTGGCCAGAAAAATCGCCGCGATCGAGTGCATCTCCACCCACCACTTTTAAAAAGCCAAACGTCACGCGCGCCGCGCTCGGCCCTTCTTCTTCAAGCGGGCGCGATGCTGAAAGAGCATAGATCCACGCTGGTGACACTTGCTGAGAGGTGAAATCCTCCGGGCCACCGTCATCGACGGGCATTTCGCGCACCACACTTGCACTTAAGCGCCACGGCCCTGCCGGGGCAACGCCGTCCCACGCCATCACGTGGTGATAGCGTAACCGGGTCCCAATCTCGATGCTCATGTAGTCCGCATTGTGATGAAACTTCCCACGCGAGGGAAAACCAAAGAGCAATTGCGGCATGGGCTTGTAGGCATAGCTCACCCGACTCATATAGGCGTGACCCACTTCGAACTTCGCCGCAACCCCCGGATTAAAAACTACGCTCTCGGCGCTGGGCCTATTCACGGAATAGCGAATATCCGTGGCCACATCGCGAAACACGAACTGCGGGGCGGGCGCATGAAACCAGGGGTTAGCCGACACAAACTGATCATCACTGACCGAGTGCATAGGACCGAAGTCAGGAATAAATAACGGCAGCGCCACGAGCGCCGCGCGCGCTTGATCACCTTGCCAATCCACGAACAACCCGGTCAACCCGGCCGCCTGCGGATCGAGTTTGTTTTCTAAATAGCGGGGTTGAAACAATCCTTGGCCCCAAGCCGACTCCCACTCGGTCCAGGTTTCCAACTTGCGCCCCACGTTCAGCGTCCAACGCTCGGATAAGCGCACTCGGCCATAGAGCTCATACACATCGAGATAATTCCAGTTTTCCGCAGCACTGTATTCATCTCTTAAATGAATCGCCCCGTAGCGCGGTGAGATCTTCTGTAGCTCGAAGGAGATCGAGGGGTCTTGTTTGGCCGCACCCTCACGGAAATAGGCCTGCTGACTACTAAAGTACTGAGTGGCTTGCCATGTTAACGAGGACGCCAGAGTGTTCGCTATGGCTGCGATCGGCGCACACAAAAGCGCGACAATATAAAGTCGTATACAACGTGACACTGTGCTTTCCCCCTCACCTGTTTTAGAAAACAGGTGGGAGCAAGTCCAGCACTTTAGTTCCGCCCCGCGCCGTTAGCCGAACACCAAGCTTTGATCTTTTGAATTATCCAATCCGCATCATCCCACGGCAGATCGTGTCCGCCCCAGGAGTGGCGCTCGATGGGCCAACCCCATTTTTCATGCAACGCGGTTGAACATGACGGATCGACAAAACGATCCCCTAAACTATTGAGTAAAAGCACAGGTACATTTGTCGGCTGATCAAGGCCTTCGTAAAAGGCAGCCGCCGCCAACTGACTGGCCATATTGCGATAGGATACAGGGTGATCGGTGGCCACTTTGGCCCATACGGGCAAAGCCTTGACCCGCATCTCCTCGCTATTGATCATCATATCAATAATGGTGCGCTCGCGATCGCGTGGCGATGGCATGGTCACCACTCTCAGAAACTGACACCACATCTGCCAACGCAGACGATGATACACCGGGCTGAGCGCCTTTGAACTGGTGTTGATCAAAACCGCGCCAGCTAAATCCGCGGGCCGACGCTTCATCCATTCCATCGCCACCATGGCTCCTAGAGAAAGGGCCACCGGCGTGAATGTCGATGAGGCCTGTGCTCTCTCTACCGCTTGACCGCGCACGAACTCAAAGATGCCGCCGATATTTGTCGGCGAAGGCAAATGACGATTTTCTCCGGTGCCGGGCAGATCGATCATCAGCACTTCATCATTCTTAAACGCGCTTTGAAAACTCTCGGCGAACGGACCCCAGTGCCCCTTTTCGCGGGCGAGTCCACGCAGCAGAATCCAAGTTCTACTTTTCATACCAAAGCTCCAGCGCTTTCTTGAGGTTTTGCGCGCGTGCCTGGTCGCTTTGAATCAACCATGCCTCCGGTGACAGAATCACCCGATGCAAAAAATCAAACAAGCTCAAATGCCGGCGCAAAATACGCTTGCGACGATGCGGCAGCACCGGATCAAAAACGCCACCTTTAGAGAAAACCTGCAGTGGATTTTTTTTGAGCCACATCCACGATCCCATTTCGAGGGTGAAAGGCAGGAAGAAGCCATGCTTCACCTCTTTGCGATTCTCTTCGTACAAATAGTCCCATGGATCGCCATGGATCGTGTATTGGCGTGACATAGGCTCGTAAGCGTAAAAGTGATGTGGATATGTTTGATCCAGGAGTTCTTTTAAACGATAGGCTTCCGGAAGATTTGGAAACGGGCGACGCGAGTGAGCGTAGGGAAACCAGAAACGATCCTTGGCACCAAAACCAGAATGCACATCCACCGCAAGACTCACCTTCGAAGTCAGCAGCTCGCTGCGCACCACTTCATGCAACGCTTGGCTCTCAATCTCTTGGGCCGCACCGAGAGGACCACGATAGTACGGAAGCTTAGACGTCATGCGGTGGCCGCGATAGAACGCCCCGCCCGGCTCCTCAGCGTCGAGAGGGGAATTGCGAATCAGATCCACACCATTGCCGTTCGAACGCGTGAGATGAACGATGCCCACGGGATTCACTAGCGGCATAAACACAAGACGCGAGCGTTTCAAGCGCTCGTGAAAACTTTTATCCCAGCGCATGGTTTCGAGCAGCACGTGCATGTAAGCCAGCACGACTTCCGAGCCGATCTTCTCTAGGCCATGACAGCCAGCGAAGAAACCCACCGACGGGGCCTCCGGATCAGGGCTGCCGATCGACAAACAATGTAATGGATAAGTCTTATCTTTGTGATGGACTTCGGCCACAACGCGATGGCGCGCGCGGACACCAAAACTCTCAATGAGAGATTCCATGTCTGTCATTTCAGGAAAAGAGCGACGTGCTAAAAACTCGGGCACACCCCGATTATAAACGCCCTTGAGCGCATGGTGCAACCGTGTTACCTCAAACGATGTACTAGAGGGGGAAATGATGAGTCAGGACACTGTGATTGCCGTGTCGCCTAGTTGGGAAAAGTCCGCCTGGATCAACCGTGCCCGCTATAAAGAAATGTACGAGCACTCGACGGCGCACCCCGATCAGTTCTGGGATCAAATCGCCGAACGTCTGACCTGGTATCAACGCTGGACTAAGACCCAGGATGCCTCCTTTCAGAAACCTGTGCACATCGAATGGTTCCGCGGCGGCAAGCTCAACGTCTCTTACAACTGCATCGATCGCCACTTGCCGCAGCACAAAGACCGTATCGCTTTTTATTGGGAGCCCGAAGATCCAAACGCAAAGGGGCTAAGCATCACGTACGGTGAGCTGAAAGATCGCGTTTGCCAATTCGCCAACGGCTTAAAAAAACTGGGCGTGAAAAAGGGCGATCGCGTCACCATTTATATGCCTATGATTCCCGAGGCTGCCTACGCCATGCTGGCCTGCGCCCGCATCGGTGCCGTGCACTCGGTGGTGTTTGGCGGTTTTTCACCCGACTCTTTGGTCGATCGTATCAATGATTGTGAGAGTGACTTTTTGATCACCGCCGATGAGGGCTGGCGTGGCGGCAAAACCATCGCCTTGAAGGCCAACTGCGATGTGGCTTTAGAGAAAGCCACGCGCGTGAAGGCCGTGGTGGTGGTTCAGCGCACCGGAGGCCAAGTCGACTGGAAGGCAGGACGCGATCACTGGTATCACGAACTCGTCTCAGGCGAGAGCAAGAGCTGCCAACCGGAAGTGATGGACGCGGAAGATCCGCTGTTTTTACTCTACACTTCCGGATCGACCAATAAGCCCAAAGGAGTTTTGCACACGAGCGGTGGCTATCTCACTTACGCTTCATTCACTCACGAGATGGTGTTCGATTACCATATGGACGATGTCTATTGGTGCGCGGCCGATATCGGTTGGGTGACCGGCCACAGCTACATTCTTTACGGCCCGTTAAGCAACGCCGCCACCAGTGTGATGTACGAGGGCCTTCCCACCTATCCCAGTGCTTCGCGCCTGTGGGAGATCGTCGACAAATACAAAGTGAACACGCTCTACACCGCTCCAACTTTGATCCGAGCGCTGATGGCTGTAGGTGATGAAGCGGTTCAAAAAACTTCACGCCAAAGCTTGCGCCTACTCGGCTCGGTGGGTGAACCGATCAATCCGGAAGCGTGGCTTTGGTACTATCGCGTGGTCGGCGAGGAGCGCTGTCCGATCGTGGACACTTGGTGGCAGACAGAGACCGGTGGCATCCTTATCTCACCCCTGCCCGGCGCGACCGACCTCAAACCCGGCTCGGCCACTCTTCCCTTGTTTGGCATTAAGCCAGTGATCGTGAACGAAAAGGGCGAGCGTTTGGAAGGCGCTTGCGAAGGGCAGCTTTGTTTAGAGGGCTCGTGGCCCGGACAAATGCGTGGTGTATATAAAGACCAAGAGCGTTTTTTCAGCACCTATTTCTCACTCTATCCGGGGCTTTATTTTACCGGCGATGGCTGCAAGCGTGACGCGGACGGTTTTTACTGGATCACTGGACGCGTTGACGATGTGCTGAACGTCTCGGGCCATCGTATCGGCACCGCCGAAGTGGAAAGCGCGCTAGTTGCTCACAAAGCGGTGTCGGAGGCCGCGGTGGTGGGCTTCCCTCACGACCTCAAAGGTCAGGGCATATACGCGTTTGTGACGCTAAAATCCGGCATTACACCTTCAGAAGAGCTTCGTAAAGAGTTGGCCGAGTTCGTAAAGAAAGAAATTGGCGGTTTGGCCAAACCAGATTTTATTCAATGGGCGCCGGCGTTACCGAAAACTCGCAGCGGCAAAATCATGCGACGAATTTTACGCAAGATAGCGAGCAATGATTTGGATAACTTAGGCGACACTTCGACACTTGCGGACCCTGCGGTCGTCAAAGATTTGATGTCCCAACGCATGAGACGTTGAACTTTTGTCGCTGACCTTCTCTCGCTCGACAAGCTTTTGACTTGGGCCTTTTTGTTGTTGCGAACTTCCGCTGAGCCTGCCTATGATTTGTGCAGGGATTTTGAGTCAAGAAAATCCCGGGAGACCAGCATGGATGCTACGGCTCGCAAAGCTCTTTCTGCCTCTGATAATGCTCGCATTTTACGCGAAAAAAATTTTCTTCCACTGCTGTCCCGCGTCCGCGTTGACAGTTTTCTTCAGCCCGCGATAGCGTTTGTGTTGTTAAGATTCTGTTCTGGCCGCAAACAATGGATCCACGATGGATCAAAGGGTTTTCCCGCCACGGGGCTTAAGGATGACGCTCCATTTGCTGCTAGAGCTTCTCAACACTTGATCTACAAAATTAAAGCTTCGCTCTGCAAGGGGCGCGGCAGGTCTAGAAGTTTCAGAGGGGGGATTTCAGTGACCTATGAAAAAGACAGTTTTTGTCTTAAGGGTATCTCATACACCGCGGAGGCAGCATGAACGTACAGCAAGAAACCGCCGAAGCCACAGGACTTAATGGCCAAGGGCACACAGAAGAGACGCAAGCGCCGCCTCGCTCAACGGAAAATGGAGGCGAAGGCCCGATCGTGATGCGCGTGCGTAAGCGCGACGGCTCGCTCTCCGCCGTGGATGTAAACAAGATTGTAAACGTGGTTTTGGCCTGCTCGACCGGTCTGAAAGAAGTGGACCCCATGCGGGTTGCCGCCAAGGTCATCAGTGGTCTTTATGATGGCGCTTCGACGAAAGAGCTTGATCAACTGTGTATCCAAACCGCAGCTTTGCTGATCGGTGAAGAGCCGCAGTACTCGCGCCTGGGTTCGCGTCTGCTGGCGCGCTTTATTGGCGAAGAAGTGACCAATCAGAATATCCGCAATTTTTATGACTCCATCACCGTCGCCTATCAACAGGGCGTGGTGAACGAAGAGCGCTACAACTTCGTGAAAGAGCATAAAGAAGCCCTCAATATCATCATCGATGATTCGCGCACTCAGCGCTTTGAGTACTTCGGTCTGCGCACGATCTACGATCGTTATTTGATCAAGCACCCGCAAACACGCCAAGTGATTGAGACGCCTCAGCACTTCTTCCTGCGTGTGGCATGCGGCTTGGCAAAGACGTTCCAAGAGGCCAAAGAGTTCTACGATTTAATTTCGTCGCTCGACTACATGCCGAGCTCACCGACACTCTTCAACTCAGCCACCATGCGGCCGCAATTGTCGTCGTGCTATCTTTTAGATTCCCCAGTGGATGACTTGTCGGCGATCTATGAGAAGTACAAAGACATCGCTCTGCTGTCGAAATTCGCCGGCGGCATTGGCGTGAGCTTTTCGCGCGTGCGTTCGCGCGGCTCTTTGATCAAAGGCACCAATGGTCACTCGAACGGCCTGATCCCGTGGCTGAAGACCCTGGACTCCTCGGTGGCCGCGGTCAACCAAGGCGGTAAGCGCAAAGGTGCGGCTTGCATCTACCTTGAGACTTGGCACTCGGATATCGAAGAGTTTCTGGAGATGCGCGACAACACGGGCGACGAAGCTCAGCGCGCGCATAACCTGAACTTGGCCAACTGGGTTCCGGATCTGTTTATGCGTCGGGTGGAGGGAGACCAGATGTGGTCGCTCTTCGATCCCAAAGAGACACCCGAGTTCGTCGACATCTACGGTGAAGAGTTTGAAAAAGCCTACGAAGCCGCCGAGACGGCCGGGCGTTATGTGCGCCAGGTGAAAGCGCGCGATCTGTATGCCCGCATGATGAAGACTTTGGCTCAGACCGGTAATGGCTGGATGACCTGGAAGGACGCCAGCAATGTGAAGTCCAACCAAACAGGCCTGCCGCACAACGTGATCCACTTGTCGAATCTGTGCACGGAGATCTTGGAAGTCACGTCCAATGGCGAGACCGCGGTTTGCAACCTGGGTTCGATCAATTTGGGCGCGCACGTGATCGATGGCGCTTTTGATTTCGAAAAGCTGGCGCACACGACCGAAACCGCGATCAAGTACTTGGATCGCGTGATCGACATCAACTTCTATCCGATCGGTACCGCTGGTTCGTCCAATCAACGCTGGCGCCCGGTGGGCCTTGGCGTAATGGGTTTGCAAGATGCTTTCTTCAAACTGAACTTGGCGTTTGATTCGGTGGAAGCGCTGAAGCTCTCGAATAAGATTCAAGAAGAGATTTACTACAACGCCCTGAAGACCTCGTGCGCCTTGGCTGAAAAGGCGGGCCCACACCCCTCCTTCAGCGAGACCAAGGCCGCGCAAGGAATTCTGCAGTTCGATCTGTGGAACGTGGTGCCCGAAGATATGGAGCGCTGGGAACGCTTGCGCCGCAAGGTGAAGGCCATTGGTTTGCGCAACTCATTGATGATCGCGATTGCGCCCACCGCCACGATCGCTTCGATCGTTGGTGCCTATGAAGCCATCGAGCCGCAGATCTCCAACCTGTTTAAACGCGAAACCCTTTCGGGCGAGTTTATTCAGGTGAACAAGTATCTGGTCGAGGCTTTGAAGAAGCGCAATCTGTGGAATGACGACATCCGTAACCAGATCAAGATGGCGGAAGGTTCTATCCAACACTTGGATGAGATCCCGGACGACATCAAGTTGATCTTCCGTACGGTGTGGGAAGTTCCGCAAAAGGCCTTGATCGATATGGCTGCCGGTCGCGGTGCCTTTATTGATCAGAGCCAATCGCTCAATCTGTTCATTGAGAGCCCGACCATCGGCAAACTCTCTTCGATGTACATGTACGCATGGAAGTCCGGTGTGAAGACGACCTATTACATGCGCTCGCGTCCCGCCACCAAGATTGCCAAGGTGACCACGTCGAGCACGCGCAGCGAAGAGCCGAAAAAGAAATACAGCGATCAAGAGGCTCTGGCCTGCTCGCTGGAAAATCCGGAAGTTTGCGAGGCTTGTCAGTAATCCCGTTTGTAGGCTCTGAGGTCTTTGGCCTCAGGCCTTGTTCGTCTTAATTTACGCTTTGAGGAGATTCTTTCTTATGATTCTTGATCCCGGCTTTGACCTGACTTTGCGTCCAATGCGCTACCCTGTGTTCTTCGAAATGTACAAGAACGCCATTAAGAACACGTGGACGGTGGATGAAGTCGACTTCTCTAGCGACATCGTCGATCTGCAGCGCAAACTGACGCCGGCGGAGCGCTTTTTGATCAGCCGCCTGGTGGCCTTCTTCGCCACCGGCGATAGCATCGTGGGCAACAATCTGGTTTTGAATCTCTATAAACACGTCAACTCACCGGAAGCTCGCCTGTACCTGTCACGCCAGCTTTATGAAGAAGCGCTGCATGTGCAGTTCTATCTGACTCTGTTAGACACCTACATTCCGGATCTGGCCGAGCGTGAAAAGGCGTTTTCTGCCATTCACAATATTCCGTCCATTAAGAAAAAAGGCGAATACAGCTTTAAGTGGATTGATTCGATCAACGATCTGCACCGCCTGGAGACCGTCGAAGATCGCCGTAAGTTCCTGATGAACTTGATTTGCTTTGCCGGCACCATTGAAGGCCTGTTCTTCTTTGCGGCCTTTGCTTACGTTTACTTCTTGCGCTCAAAAGGCCTGCTCAATGGCCTGGCCACCGGAACCAACTGGGTGTTCCGCGACGAAAGCGCACATATCGATTTCGCTTTCCAAGTGATCGACACCGCTTTGGAAGAAGAGCCCACTTTGATGGACGATCGCATGAAAGACATGGTCATTGCCATGTTCAAAGAAGCCATTGATTGCGAGATGGCTTTTGCCAACGACATTTTGGATCACGGAGTGGCTGGCTTGAGCGGGCGCGATATGCGCACCTATCTAGAGTTTATCGCCGATCAACGCCTAGAACGCTTAGGCATTCCACACCAGTTCAACAAGAAGAATCCGTTTGGTTTTATGGAGTTGCAAGACACTCAAGAGCTCACCAACTTCTTCGAGCGTCGTGTGGCCGCTTACCAAGTCGGCGTGACCGGCAATGTGAGCTTCGACGAAAGCTTCTAATCTTCTTTTAGTGATGTGGCGCAGCTGGTTCTTTCTTTTATGGGTATTTCCAGCTGCTGCCGCCAACATTGATGCTTCAACTCTCAAAGTCCCACACGGTTTCAAAGTTTCTCTGTACGCCTCCGTCCCCAACGCCCGTCAGATGGCTCTTGGCCCTGACGGCATCGTCTTTGTTGGCAGCAACGTCGCCAAACATGTCTTTGCTTTAAAACCGAAATCCAATGGTAGAAGTGCCGAGGTGATTAAGATCGGCCGTGAGTTGGTTGAACCCAATGGGGTTGCTTTCAAAGACGGCGACTTGTACGTGGCCGAAATCGCGCAGATCTGGCGTTTTCCTAAAATCCTCGATCAATTGAATGAGAAGGCGAAGTTCGAAAAGTTCGGACCGCTCTTTCCACGTAAGCGCAAGCATGGTTGGCGAGTGATTGCATTTGGACCAGATGGTTGGCTCTACACGCCCGTCGGCGCCCCTTGTGATGCCTGCGAGGTAGATCGCGAACGCTTTGCGCTGTTCACCAAAACCTCCCCGGATGGAACACGGCGCGAGGTGATCGCGCGGGGAGTGCGCAACAGCGTGGGCTATGATTGGTCGCCACGCGACGGAAAGCTTTGGTTCACGGAAAATGGACGCTCGGGTTTAGGCGAAGACCTTCCGCCGGATGAGCTCAATCGTTTGAGCCGAGAAGGCGAGGACTTTGGCTTTCCACACTGCTACGGCAAGAACATGAAGGATCCGGAGCTCGGCAAACCTGAGGGCTGCGCTTTTGTTCCGCCGGTTTATGAATTCCAAGCGCACTCGGCGATGCTCGGCATGCGTTTCATTCGCACGAGCTCTAAGCTGAAAAATTCAATCTTAGTGGCTCAACACGGCTCCGTGGATCGCAAAGAAAAGGTCGGCTATCAAGTGGTGCGCCTGTTTTTAAACGCCACCGGCGACAAAGTGCTCAGGCAAGAGCCATTTCTGAGTGGCTTTTTAAAAGACGGAACGATCTCGGGCCGCCCCGTGGACGTGCTGGAATTAAAGGACGGTTCGATCCTAGTGTCGGATGACTTTGCTAGTGCGGTTTACCGAATTTACCGAACCGAATCAACGAACCAGCCACCCATCTTGGGAACATTGCGCCGGTAGGCCACGATCAAGTAACCCAACGCAAAAGCCAAAAAACCAATGCTCAGCCACTGACCACGCGTAAGCCCCAGCAGTTGAAAACCAATCTGCGCATCAGGCATACGAAACTGCTCGCCCACAATACGAGCGATACAATAAAGCACGCCAAACCAACCACCGATCACTCCCGGCTTTTGTGGCTTACGCCACAACCAACACAGAATCAAAAACACCAATAGGCCTTCGAGCACAGCCTGATAGAGCTGAGAAGGATAGCGCGGCGTCAACACAGGCCCAAGAGCTTCGGTCACTTTAGCGTTGCCGTTTTGCACCGCCAAAATCAAAGCATCGATGGTTTCATATACATGCTGGCGCATAAGCGAGTCGCGACCAAAACCATCCAGCCACCCTTGCCAGATGGTGGAATTGAGAGGGATGGTTTCACTCCCCGTCTTCAGCTCTCCCAAGGCATCCACGGCGGGTTTTAAATCGCTCAAACGTTCAAAGTGCCTTTGCACCCATAGAGTCATTTCGCTGGGAAACTTAACGGCCCAGGCGAATCCAGCCGCAGCCTCACGACCGTAAAGCTCGCCATTGATGAAGTTGGCGATGCGACCAAAGAAAAAGCCCAATGCCCCACCAAACACGGTGAGATCCAAGCAATGCAAGAAAGAGATTTTATGATAGCGCGCATAGGCCCAGCACACGAACATCACGCCCATAATGCCGCCGTGGGAAGCCATGCCTCCTTCATTCACCTTCAATACGCCCCAATAGGGAAAGTGTCCGTCAAAGCTGGTGAAGAGTTCGGGTGCATAGAACAAACAGTAACCGAGACGGCCACCAACCAACACGCCGATAGCCACATAAGTGATAAAGTCGGCGACCTGATCGACTTTGAACTGAGTACGACCCCTTTTAGCCATTAGCACGATGGCGTAGTAGCCGCAGATGAAACCGGCCAGGTAGGCCAGACCATACCAGCGAATGCCAAAATGTTCGGTGAACTGAATAGCGAACGGATCTAAGTTGTGGATGTACGGCATGGAAATAAGGTTACTCATATTCTTGCCGCAAACGCAGCTTTGACACGCTCGGCCCAATTGTTTACCGTGAGCCATGCAAGTCGTTTTGGCCAGCCTCTCCCCTTACCGCCGCGCCCAATTGAGTGCCTTTGGCATTCCCTATATTCCGCAAGCGCCGCAGGTGGATGAAGAGGCTTTGAAACGTCAGGGACCAAAAGATCTGGTCGAACTCACACGTTTTTTAGCCGCGCAAAAAGCGCAGAGCTTGGCCGCGCAGTACCCCGGCGGAATTGTGATTGGATCAGATCAGCTGGCCGAACTCAATGGCGAACGCCTGGACAAACCAGGGACCGCCGCCAAAGCGCTCGAACAACTGCGCCGCCTCTCAGGCCAAACCCATCGTTTAATCACCTCCTTGGCCGTGATTCACAAAGGCCGTACCTTGATTGAAACCGAGATCACCCACCTGACGATGCGCCGCCTAGATCAGGACTATTTGAAAGCCTACCTAGCGACGGATGAACCCTATGACTGCGCCGGCAGTTACAAAATCGAAAAAGCTGGCTTAAGCTTGATTGAAAAGGTGGTGGGCGATGATCCCAGCGCCATTCAAGGTTTGCCATTGATCGCATTGACCCGTTGCCTTTTGCAGCTTGGTGTTTCACCTCAAACTCTGTGGAGACCCGCATGAATATCACTGAACGTCCCCGTCGTTTGCGCCGCTCCCAAGCCGTTCGCGATCTGGTGCAGGAGACTCGCCTTAGCGCCAGCGATTTGATTTGGCCCGTCTTCATTAAAGAAGGCCGCAGCGTGAAGGAGCCGATCACGGCCCTACCTGGTTGTAACCGTATGTCGGTGGATGTTTTGCTGAGCGAAATTGAACGCCTTTTGCCCTTAGGCTTAAAGGCCATTGCGCTGTTCCCGGCCATTGACGACAAACTCAAAAATAGCAAAGCGCAAGAGGCGCTGAACCCCTCAGGCTTAGTGCCACGAGCGGTGCGCGATCTTAAAACACGTTTCCCCGAACTGTGCGTGATCACCGATGTGGCTCTGGACCCTTACTCATCGGATGGGCATGACGGCATCGTCAAAGAGGGCGAAGTGCTGAATGATGAAACCTTGGTGCTACTTGCCGAGCAGGCGAAGGTCCATGCCGAAGCCGGCGCGGATTTTGTCGCTCCCTCAGACATGATGGATGGCCGTGTCGGCTGGATTCGTAAACAGCTCGATGAAGCCGGCTTTCAGCGCACCGGAATCATTTCTTACTGCGCCAAATATGCATCGGGTTTTTATGGGCCGTTTCGCGAGGCCTTGGCCAGTGCGCCGCGCTTTGGTGACAAAAAAACCTATCAAATGAACCCGATGAATCGCCGCGAAGCCCGGCGTGAGGCGCGTTTGGATCGCAGCGAAGGCGCCGATATCTTGATGGTAAAACCCGCTCTCTCATACTTGGATGTGATTCGCGAAGTGCGCGCCGTTTCAGATCTGCCTGTGGCCGCCTACAATGTGAGTGGCGAGTACGCGATGATCAAAGCGGCAGGAGCACAGGGCTGGCTAGATGAAAGTACGGTCACTCTGGAAGTGTTGGGTTCGATCAAACGCGCAGGTGCCGATATGATTTTCAGCTACCATACGCCAGATGTTCTACATTGGTTGGACTAAGTCCCGAGCCTTCTTGCCAACCAAGTCGTCCATAGGATGCGCTTGTTTTTCGGCCTGAGCTGATCGACGTGCACCGAGCGAGCCATGTCCAGCAACTCGGGGTCCGCGAAAAGATACTCCTCACCACCGATTCGCACGCGCGATGCAAACCCACCTGCCCACATATTGGCCGCTTCGTGAAAACTCTTTGCGGAGCCCATATCGTCCAACGGAAGGTCTTTGTGTTCGAAGATATATTGCAAACGCGGCGAAAGATAACCATCATCACGGATGCGAACGATAAGCAGCCCATCAGACTGAGTACCCCCACTGGTGGTGTAGGTCACAATGGCGAAACGAAGTGCTTGAAGTCGCGCCTCAATCTCTCTATCGGAAAGATACAGGCGCTTTTCCGAATCGATGCGCACCAGATCTGTCCAACCCCATACCCCTTTGTTTCTGGGCAAAGTGCTGATGAAATGCAAAAGCTGGTCACTGCTGCCGTGAACTTGCATGCGACCGACAACCAGATCTTCGACGGCCATGATATCGCCAAGCAAGAGCACAAGCTTCTGCAGTCGCGCCATGCTCTGCACCGCCACAAAATCATTGAGCGAAAGGCGACGCGTGACCCACACCAAATCCAGCTTCAGCCTCATAGCTGAAGAGTACGCCAGCAACGCCTTAGGCAGCTCGTCCAGCACCTTGCGCTTCTTCAACAACTGAGCACAGGAAGAGGAGGGTGGGCCGTACGTCAAACGCCCTTGGGCAGGCGCCAGCGTGGGCATCAAAGTGACCAACAAAATAAAGACAAACGCACGAGACATGTGCGTTCTTTAAGCACTTTTACTAAGTCCGGAAAACGCGGTTTAACCACCGCATTTAGGCGGCTTTGATAAGATGGGCGACAACGACTTCTTCCTTCTCGCCTTCGCCCTCTTTGATTCGCGGAAGCATATCCAAGAAGGTTTTGACCAGATGGTAGTCGAATTGACGGCCGGAGAAATCTTTGAGCTCTTGAATGGCCTTCGCCTCTCCGAGAGGATTGCGATAAGGCCTGGCATTGGTCATGGCATCGTAGCTATCCACAACGGCGATCACGCGCGCAAACAGCGGGATCGCGTCTCCACGCAAAGAGTGCGGATAGCCGCCACCTTCGATCTTTTCGTGGTGATACTTAATTCCGGGAAGCATAAAGCGAAAGAAAGGAACGTTGTCCAGGTGCTGAATCATCTCTGCACTTAAAGTGGGGTGAGACTTCATCACTTCGATCTCTTTGCTATCCAAACGACCCGGCTTCACTAAGATTTCCGTGGGAATTTGAGCCTTGCCGATATCATGAAACAGACCGGAGTATTCGAGAATGGCTTGCTCGAACTCATTGAGACCGATGGCCTTAGCTAAGCGCCTTGAACCGCGGCCCACACGCAGGCAATGATGATAGGTGAACGGGTCCTTGGCCTTAACCGTATCCAAAAGCTGTTTAGCCACTTCCAGCGACCAATCGGGAATATCATCCCACGCCAAACACGAACCCCTCTGTAATGTGCACCTATGGTCGTATCGGTCCAGTTTACGGGGGACTTAAACCAAGACGTCTCATTCTGGCACGAAGGTCTTGAAAAAGACCTATCGCAGATAGGGTTTTAAGAATTCGCCGGTGATGCTTTTAGGATTCTGCACGATCTTTTCCGGCGTGCCTTGGGCCACAATATTGCCGCCTTGGGAGCCGCCCTCAGGCCCCAAGTCCACCACATGATCGGCCGACTTCACCACATCCAAATGGTGCTCGATCACAATCACTGTGTTGCCGTGACCGGCCAATTCCTGCAGCAGATCGATCAGCTTTTTTACGTCTTCAAAGTGCAGACCCGTGGTCGGTTCATCCAAAATATAGAGTGTTTTGCCGGTATCGCGCTTAGACAGCTCGCGCGAAAGCTTCACCCGCTGGGCTTCCCCACCAGACAACGTGGTCGAACTCTGACCGAGCGTCATATAATCCAGACCCACGCGGTGAAGCGTATCGAGTTTGCGGTGAATATGGCGATGATTGGCAAAGAAGGTCAGAGCCTCCTCGACTGTCATCGCCAGCACATCGGCGATGGATTTGTCCTTGAATTTGATATTCAGGATCTCACGATTGTAGCGACGCCCTTGACAGGTCTCGCATTTCACAAACACATCGGAGAGAAAATGCATCTCGACGCGAATTTGCCCCGCACCCTGACACACTTCGCAGCGCCCACCTTTGACATTGAAACTAAAATGTCCCGGGCGATAGCCACGCATCTTGGCTTCCGGCATATTGGCGTACAGATCGCGGATCATCGGAAAAACGCCCACATAAGTGGCCGGCACCGAACGCGGCGTGCGACCAATCGGGCGTTGGTTGATTTCGATCACCTTGTCGATTTCTTTTAAACCCTCAATACTTTTATAGGGCGCAGGCTCTAACGAAGAACCATTGAAATCGCGAGCCAAAATTCGATAAAGCGTATCGATGATCAACGTGGATTTGCCGGAACCGCTCACACCGGTGATCGCCGTCAACGTGCCCAGCGGGATTTCCAGCGTCACATTTTTTAAATTGTTGCCGGTGGCCCCTTCAAGGCGGATCTTCACGCCGGATCCTTTGCGCCGTTCTTTCGGAACCACGATCTGCTTGGCGCCAGAGAGGTACTGCCCGGTCACCGATTGACTATCGGCCAACAGCTCTTTGGGAGGGCCGACCGCAAGAATCTCGCCACCCAAACGGCCGGCGCGAGGGCCCATGTCGATCAGATGATCCGCCAAGCGAATGGTCTCTTCATCATGCTCCACCATCAGCACCGTGTTGCCACGATCGCGAATCTCTTGAATCATCTCGAGCAAGCGATGGTGATCGCGCGGATGTAAACCAATGCTCGGCTCATCAAGCACGTACAACACACCGACCAAACCCGAACCGACCTGAGTGGCCAAGCGAATGCGCTGAGCCTCGCCACCTGACAAAGTGCGAGTGGGGCGAGAGAGGCTTAAATAGCCTGCACCGACGCGATCCAAATAGGTCAGCCGACCTTCGATTTGTTTCAAAATCTTGTCGCCAATCAAAGCCTGGCGCGGGCCAAGCTTCATCGCATGCATCAAAGTATTGAGCTCGGCCGAAGGCATTTCGCTGAGTTCAGTGATATTGCGACCTTCGATCAAAACATTGCGGGCGTTTTCATTCAAGCGTGAGCCCTTACAGTCCGGGCACACCCGCAGCGCATACTCATCGACGCCGCCCTCATCGTCCTCATCATCGTCTTGATCCAGCTTTTTGTTCTTGAAGTAATATTTGGTGGTGGTCATCTGGCGCCGGCCTTCACCGGGAGGGCCGTACTGATTCACCTCCTGCTCGACCTCTTGAAAGTCGAGGGTCCCTAATCCATTGCAGGTCGAACAGGCGCCACGCGGATTATTGAAGCTGAACAAGCGCGGCTCCAAATCAGGAACGCTATGGCCACACACCGGGCAGCTGCGGTGAATCGAGTAGGTGCTGACCTCGCCGGTATCGACGTTTTCGATTTTCACCAAGCCATCAGCCAGGCCAAGCGACAAGTTCAAGCTCTCCTTTAAGCGGGCAAGGAACTTCGCTTCAACCACTAGGCGATCCACCAGAAGATCGATCTCGTGGGTTTTGTGGCGCGCCAGCTTCACCGCATTTTCAAGCTCAATCCACTCGCCGTCCACGCGGGCGCGGGCAAAGCCCTTCTTCGCCCACTTCTGAAACTCAGCCAAAAACTCACCCTTGTTGCCGCGCACGACCGGCGCCAGCACCAAATACTTGGCGCCCTTCTTCATGGAAGTGACGGTATCTACAATCTCTTGCGGTGTCTGCCCAACCAGCGGCACATGGTGAGTGGGACAGTGAGGCGCCCCTACCCGCGCAAACAGCAGACGTAAGTAATCGTAGACTTCGGTCACTGTGCCCACGGTCGAGCGTGGGTTGGTGCTAATCGACTTCTGATCGATGGCGATCGCTGGCGACAGGCCTTCGATGGCATCGACCTCGGGTTTTTTCATCTGCTCCAGAAATTGGCGGGCGTAGGTACTGAGCGATTCAATAAAGCGGCGTTGGCCTTCGGCGAAAATCGTGTCAAAGGCGAGCGAAGACTTTCCGCTACCACTCAAGCCGGTGATCACCGTGATCTGATCGCGGGGGATAAAGACATCTATGTTTTTCAGATTGTGCTCGCGCGCACCCTTCACCAGGATGCCGTCGCGATTCACATTAGTTTGGGCCAAGAATTACTCCGCCTGACACCGAGGACAGATACCGTACAGTTCAAGTACGTGATGGGTCAGCCGGAAATTATGCGCTCGAGCCACCTGCTCTTGCAAGTTCTCAATAATCTGGTTTTCGAACTCGACGATCAAACCACACTGCGTGCAGGTCAAATGGTCGTGGTGTCGGCGCGGAGTCAATTCGTAGCGTGCCGGCAAGCCGCCCATACGCACTTCGGTGACCAGCTTTTGCTCGGCCATTTTGCGCAGGAAGCGATAGACCGTAGCAAATCCGATCTCCGGATATTTGCCATTCACGGTTTCAAAGACCTCTTGGGCCGTCACATGGGCACGACCACCGCTTAGGGTTTCTAAAATAGCTAGACGCTGCTGAGTGACCTTTAAGCCCATCTGTCGAATCATGCGCTTGAACGTGGCCGGATCGACCGGTTCGCGGCGAATAAGTTTTTCAGGTTCAACGGGCTTACGGCCTTTTGCCAGGTGTGGGACGATGTTTTCCATGCCGTAGGAGTTATTTGAGATGAGAACGATTGTCAATTAGCATGCAGTGCGGCTCGCTAAATGATCAGGGCGCGGCCACACCCAATTCGCTGAGGCGCGGAGCTTTGAGTGGTCCGTGGTAAAGCTTTAAAAACCAATCCGGGATCAGGTGAGGCCTTCCCACATGACCACGAGGCGACCGCGTCGTCCATCCCAACGGTTTGATAAGTTCTTGGAACAACTGGCGCAAGCGGGCGCTGTCCGACAAGGACTCTTCGACTTTGGCTAAGATCTCTTCCATCCGACCGCGCGCCACCTTGAGCACCTTGTTCTCGCTCAAAGAACGACGGGCCACATTTAACGCTTCGAGACCTAAAAACAAGGACCAGGCGCAAAAACGGCGAAATTCGGACTGCTCAAGCGGTAAGGCGAGCAAAAACTCCAGCGCATGCTCCGCGTTTTCTTGCGAACTGCGCTCCACCTCATCGCGCGAGGGAATAAGATGACGGCCCACCTTTTCATCGCCCACTTGGTCCTTCAGCAGATTCACTTTTTGCAAAAATAGACCGAAGTGATGAGCCTCGAGCAAGAGCTGCGGCGTGAGTTGCAAACGCGGCTCCACTTTCGCCACCAACTTGGTCAACAACTCGCCAACCACCCCAGCAACAAAAAAACAGTACTGATTCACCTCAGTCAGTGACCGCAAGTGCAGAGCGCCGTTTTGTTTGCCACGACAGAAATGCTGCATGCCCTGGGACATGCTGTGAATCAGCTCCTGCATAACCTCGCGCACCGGAGGCGGAAACTGATGATAGTCAGCCATAAGCCTGGCCGCATCCGCGAGCAAAAGTTTTTCCGACTCATTGACCTGTTCAGGAAACTCCGTGCCCCAACCCTCGAGCACCTTTGGGTCATGCAGCAGCGCCTGATCGAAACGACGAAAGGCTTCGAATTGCGGCGGCGGCGAAGCCCACGGCGCATCTTCGACCGTGTCCACCACTCGACACAGCAAATAGCTCAATCCCACCCACTCACGCAGCGGCGACTGCAATTGGCGAATACAGAACGCAAAACTGCGACTGACGCGGTCGAGATGGGTTTGATAAAACTCGGCTTTACTGGCCATGCTCCCGACTTTGAAGGAGGTTGACTACCAGGTCAAATCAAAATCAGATTTCTACTCGGACGGCAATCGCCTCGGGCGCCCGCAAATGAATGTCCCGTTGCGGAAATGGCAGCGCAATCCGATGTTTGGTAAACAGATCATTGAGACGATAGCGGATCTCGCTTTCGATCGCTTTGCGCGCGGGAAACGCTGTGGCGATCACAGAGTAAGACAGATCGAACACCAGAGCATTGTCACCGAAGTCCACAAAGGAAAAATCCGGCGGCGGCATTTTGACCACTTGCGAGACTTCTGACAACTCCGCCAAACAGAGCTCGCGCAGTCGGCGCACGTCGGTGCCATAAGCCACGCCAAAACGAACCGCCGAGCTCAAAGTGCCCGAGAGTGTCCAGTTGATCAGGTTCTTTTCTATAAACGTGGTGTTCGGAATCGTTACCAACGCGCCTGGACCAGTGCGCACCTGCGTGGAGCGAATGCCTATGGCCACCACCCGACCTGCGATGCCATCGACCTCCATAAAATCGCCGACGCGAATGGGACGCTCGACCATCACCAGAATACCGCTGATAAAATTGTTCACCAGGTTCTGCGAGCCAAAGCCGATACCGACCGCAAGAGCGCCGCCGATCACTGTGAATACCGTTAAAGGGACGTGCAGAGTGCGCAGCGTGAATAGCACGCTTAACATCAGCAGAAAATAATAGACAAAGCGGCGCAAGGTGTAGCGCAGATGATCTTCCATGCTCAGGTGCGAAAGCACGCGCTGCTCAAACGCCCTAGATCCGCGATTCGATAAAACGTAACCCAAGATCAGCAAGGCGATGCCAAAGAGAAAATTGCTCAACGAAACCGGATGGCCTTCGAGAGTGAAGAGCGGATAGTTCACAATGTCGAGCACCCAGCCGAACTCTTTTTCCACAGCCACCCCTTTTAGTTTCCGAACAACCCTTTAAGGGCTTTACCCAACTCTTTCTTCACGGCCTCGCCACCTTGCTTTTTCACTTTGTCGACGAGTTTACTCTTCTCGCATTCCAAAGCGCGGCCCGCCAAGCGGCCGGCCACATCACTGAGGATAGAGAAGCCCGGTTTCATGGCGTCGCCCTTCAGCGCCAGTGGCACCACCAAGCGCCCTTTGGCATCGGAGTTGCCTTCCGCCAAGCAGCCCTTCACCTGATCCTGTACCCAAAAGAAGGTGCCGGCCAGATCGACTTGCATGCTCGAAAGCAAGACTTTGCCCTTCATCTGCAGCTCGCTGCCGTCCAGGTCTTTGGCTTCAAAGGCGGCGATCTGCATGGTTTCGTTGGCCATATCAAACTGCGTTTTCATCGAGCCTCTAAGCGGATCGACCTTCACTGGCGAAATGCGCAGAAGCGGAATCTTCTTCAGCATATCGTTGATCATCTCACCGATCTTCACCGAGTTGAGCGTCAGCGGCGCCGCACCCAAATCCCCGCGCGCTTTCAAAGCGGCGAAGAAATTTTTCTCGCCCGGCATAAGTGTGGAGAAATCAGCTCGACCTGCGGTTTTGCCTGAAGCCATCGTCTTATATTCAGGCTTAGCAAAGCCAAGTGCTTCTTCTATGATCACCCCATCCCAGTTCACCTGACCTTGCAGGGTGGGACTCTTGGTCAACAGCGGCACATCTAAAGCGGTTGCCTTCACGCTGCCACCGAAAATCTGCCCGACGGCCGCTTGGCCACGAAAGCGACCACCACTCACCGTGCCCTTGGCCGACACTTGACGCAGCAGCAGTTTGTCTTTCACCAGCTGACCGATATCGGCTGAAACTTTTAAATTCAGTTGGTTGGTCAAATAGCCCGGCGGTAAAAAAGGTTCCGCGGAAGGCGTAGGAAGTGGCGCGGCCGCCTGAGGAGGAGCCGGCTTCGAGGCATTGGCCTCAACCATTTTATACTCCGGAAGACTCACCGAAACATCGCCGCTGATTTGCAGAGGCCATTCGTTCCACGGTTTTTCGTTGGCCAACTCACCACTCATGCGAACGGCGGCGCGCATTTCGCCGCTTGGAATTTTATCGCGAAATTCAGGCATGGCCACGCGCAGCTCACTCATCTTGAGTGGCGCCATCACCAGATTCACATTGAGCTTAGGCTTCAGCGGGTTGACCACGGCACCGTTGGCGGCAAAACGGCCGAAGAAGCTGCGCATTTCGAGTTTGTCGATAGTCAGAGTTTCCCCTTTATTGCCGAGGGTGAAGACGGCGGACAACTCTTGTCCCGCTTCTTTGCGCAACGGCCCCAGCACCAGGGCCGCGCTCTTCAAGTTAACCGAACCTTGGGCTTTCGCGGACTTCAACTGACCGCGCTCCATAAGCCCCGAACCTAGTATATCGGCGACGATCGGCCCGCGCGCCGCCACCAACCCGGGCTTGGTGTATTCGACTTCCGCGGCAAAATCCTTCAAACGCAAACTCTCGACCGTAATGGAAGCCTGCATGGGAGCCGCCAATGGCCCGTGAATCGAGGCTTGTAGCGTGGCTTCGCCGCGCACCGGAGCTTGGCGCAACGGCGGCAGAAGCTTTTCTAAACCGAGTAAGGCGACCTGCGGAATTTCGATTTTTAACTGCGACTCCCACGGACTTTGTGCGGACGCCGTCCCACTCAAACGGGCGCGCAACTGCGCCACCTGTAGAGTAAAATCGCGAATGCTTAACTTCGTGGCATCGCCAGACGCATCGATCTTCAACCGCAGCGGCACATTCGGAGCTTTGCTAAAAAGATCTGCGTAGAGAACTTTCGCGCCGGTCAGGTCCAGTTGACCATTCAGCTCCGGAAGGCTGGGCACGTTGTTCAAATACAAAAATTTACTATTGAGATCGAGCGCGAAGGCCCCTTCAGCCGTGGCACCAGCTTGATGCACAAGCAGGTCTGCGGTCACCCCGGTGGCTTTGACTTTACCCTCGGCCTGCCAAGGCTGTTCGGCCGAGGGCTTGTTCAGTTCGGCGGCGATTTCAATGGCGCCCTTCCAGTTTTTAGCCGGCACCACATCGGGCGGCTTCGGCAAAGCACTCAGATCGGGCGCCTTTACTTCAAGTAACCAACGATGGCGTCCTTCTTTGAGCAAGCTTGTGCCCTGCACATCGGCCGACAGGCCCGCAACTGTGGCTTTAAGACCAGCGGTCTTCAACGACTCTTCACTCAAGATCAACGAATCGGTCTCTAGTGTGACCGGCAGCTTGGCTGGGATCATGCTCGTCTTCACAAATGCCGTCAGCTGCAGGGCAGCCGGTGCGCGCATGAGCAGTTGCTGCGCGAAGCTCAAGTCTAAACTGGAAACATACACCTGCGGCGCTTCGATTTCACCACCTTCCACCCGCAGAGTCAGGCGCACGGCCGGCACACCCCGCGCAGAAAACGAGGGCGCCGGCGAAGCCGGAGTCGACGCGCTGGGAGGCGCCTGCGCTGAGGTTTCGCGCATGCGGACTTTAGGCCGTCGCAACAACACACGCAAATCCATTGGCGGCAACGGGTTCGCCACCTCGATTTCAAGACGCTCCCACTCGACTTGAGCCAGGTTGTGCTCAATTTCTGTGCGACCAAGCTGTAAACGCAATGGAAAGGTCAAAATGGCGATCGAGTCGAACTGAATTTTAGCACCGCTTGCGGCACTCAGCTTCTCTGCGATGGTCGCGTTAAAAGCACCCGCATTGAATGCCAAAATGGCACCTACAAGAACAACCACAAGAATGGCGGGCAAGATCAAAAGCTTCTTCAAGGTTTCTCCACTAGGCCTAGTATATTTGCTCGACACCGACTCTTGTCAGTCAGTAACTCACATCTATTGTGCAATGCATTTAAAGAGGTCAGACTGCCCACGGAGAAGAACTCTTGCTATAAATATGTTGTCGACCAAAACAACCATCCGGAGAAGCCTTTGGAGCGGATCACCTCAATCACGCGTTCGAACTTGGAATACATCGAAAACCTTTACCAGAGCTATTTGCAAAACCCCGAGACGCTGGATCCGCAGTGGCGGCTGTTCTTCGAGGGGGTTGAGTTCGCACAGAATCTGCCGGGTCAAAGCACCTTCTCGGAAAAGGAACTGGGCGTTTACAACCTGATTCAGCAGTACCGTGACTACGGTCATTTGAAAGCGAAGTTAGACCCCCTGGGTTTAAGTCCAGCTCGAGCCGAATCTTTTGATCTGGCACAATACGGACTGACCAACGCCGACTTAGATCAGAAGTTCGCCGTCGGTGCGCTTGTCGGCATGCCTAAATCCACATTGCGCGAGATCATTGACCATCTGGACAAGTCGTACTGTCAAACACTGACTTGCCAAGTGGCTGAATGCCCCCCGCAGGTGCGGGAGTGGTTTCGCAAAGAGTTCGAGCAAAATGCCACTCCTTTGAATTTGACGGCGGACGAACGGCGCGAAATTTTTAAACAGCTGGCACGCACCGAATCCTTGGAAAAGTTCATTCACACCCGCTACGTAGGCACCAAGCGCTTTTCAATTGAAGGCGGCGACGCCCTTATTCCGATGCTTGAGCGCTCCGTGCAAAAAGGCACCGCTCTTGGCGTCGAAGAGATCGTGATCGGCATGGCTCACCGTGGGCGCGTGAACGTGCTAGCCAATTTCATGGACAAAGCCATTGATGTGATTTTCTCTGAATTCGACGGCACAGCCTTCGAACAATATGAATACGACGGCGACGTAAAATACCACATGGGTTATTCGAGCGATCGCCAGACCGCCAACGGTCCGTGCCATATCTCCTTGGCCTTTAACCCTTCACACCTAGAGGCGGTCGATCCGGTGGTCATGGGCATGAGCCGCGCTAAGCAGCGCCGCCGCTTGGACACGGTGGAGCGCAAAAAAGTGGTGCCGATCCTGATTCACGGCGATGCGGCCTTCGCTGGCCAAGGTGTGGTGACCGAGACCTTGCAGCTATCGAAGCTGCAAGGCTACACCGTGGGTGGCACCGTGCACGTGATCGTCAATAACCAAGTCGGCTTTACCACCGACCCCGAAGACGCTCGTAGCGTGCGCTATTCCTCAGACGTGGCCAAGGTGATCAAAGCACCGGTTCTGTTGGTGAATGGCGATGACGTGGAAGCCTGTGTGCGCGCCATGGATATGGCCGTGCGTTTTCGCCAACAGTTCGGCGAAGACGTGGTGATCGATCAGATCTGCTATCGCCGCTTCGGTCATAACGAGGGTGATGAACCGGCCTTCACCCAACCCGTGATGTACGAAGCCATTCGTCAGCATGCGACTTTGATGAATCTCTATTTGGATCAGTTGCAAGCTCAAGGAGTAATGACCAAAGAGCAAGGCGAAGCCTTCTTTAAAGAGAAGATCGACAATCTACAAAATATTTTGGACAACACCCGCAAGAACCGTCCGGTGGTGAAAGCCAACGCTTTCAACGCCCAGTGGAAAGGTCTACGCCGTGGCACCTTGGCCGACTTCGACAAGCCGACTGAGACGCGCGTGGCCCGCGAGGTTTTGGATAAAGTCAGCAAAGTGCTCACCGAAGAGCCGAAGGGTGTGAACCTAAACCCGAAGATCGCCAAACTGATTGGCGCTCGCAAACAGATGGCCGAGACCGGTCACTTGGATTGGGCTATGGGCGAACTGCTTGCCTACGGCAGCTTGTGTTTAGAAGGCACGCCAGTGCGTGTGTCCGGTCAGGATTGTAAACGCGGCACCTTCACCCATCGCCAAGCGGTGTACTACGATGTGAAGAGCGATGAGCAGTTCTGTCCGCTGGCAACTTTGAATCCAGACAAAGGCGAGTTCTGCATTTACAACTCACCGCTGTCTGAGTACGCGGTTTTGGGTTTTGAATATGGCAATTCCTTCAGCGACCCGACATATTTGACCGTATGGGAGGCGCAGTTCGGCGATTTCGCCAACGGCGCCCAGATCATTATCGATCAGTTCTTAAGCTCGGGTGAAGAGAAGTGGGCACGGGGCTCTGGCCTCACGCTGCTTTTGCCGCACGGCTATGAAGGCCAAGGCCCGGAGCACTCCTCGGCCCGTTTAGAGCGTTTCTTGCAGCTCTGCGCTCAGGCCAATATGCAGGTGTGCAATCTCACCACTCCGGCCAATTTGTTCCATGTTTTGCGCCGACAGATGAAGCGCGATTTCCGTAAGCCGTTAGTGATCATGTCGCCCAAGTCGCTGCTGCGCCACCCGAAGGTGGTGAGTGCGTGGGACGAGTTCACTAAGGGCACGTTCAATGAGGTGATGGCCGATCCCAAAGTGCCGGATGTGAAAAGCATTGAGACTCTGGTCTTGTGCTCGGGCAAGCTCTATTACGATTTGGATGCGGCCCGCGATGAGAAGTACAAAGACAGCGTGGGTTCGACCTGCATCTTGCGAACCGAGCAGCTCTACCCCTTTCCGCGCACGCAACTGGCCTCATTTGTCAGCGGCATGAACAAACTTTCGCGCGTGATCTGGGTGCAAGAAGAACCTAAGAACATGGGCGCTTGGTTGTACATTCAACCCAAGATCAATGATTTGCTACAGGAGATCGGCAAGAAGAAGCTGGCGGTGGAGTACATCGGGCGCACCGAGCGGGCGAGCCCGGCGGTGGGCTCCCCCTACCAACACCAGAAAGAGCAAACGTTAATCATCGATTCGGTTTTTAAAAAGTAGGAGTGCTTAAGTGAAAAAGGAAATCAAAGTTCCCGCCGTCGGAGAATCCATCAGCGAGGGCACAATCGCACAGTGGACGAAAAAGAGCGGTGAATTTGTCAAACGTGATGAAGTGCTTTTGGTTTTAGAGACCGACAAAGCCAGTGTGGAAGTGGTGGCCGAAGCAGATGGTGTTTTGACCACCTCGGCTAAACCCGGTGATGTGGTGAAGATCGGCGCTGTCGTCGGCGAGATCGACACTGAGGGCAAGGCCGCCGCAGGCGCCGGTGCCACAGCCGCGCCTCAAGCTAGCAACGGCAACGGTTCGGCGAAGCCGAGCGCTCCTCCAAGCGGCGCTCCAGCCAAACAGCCGGTGAACAATCCGGCGATGACCACAAACCCGACCGTTTCAAAGACTGAAACGATGCCTCCCTCCGTGCGTCGGATTGTGACTGAAAACAAACTGAATCCTGAGTCCATCGCAGCCACGGGCAAAGGCGGACGCCTGACCAAAGCGGATGCCTTGGGCGCTGTGGCCAGCGGCGGTGGAGCCAGTGTTTCGCCGGCGCCTGCGGCCGGCGCGAGCGCTGTTCCAACCCGCAGCGCCGGTGCGAGCGTGAGCCCGATCAGCTTGCTCAAGACACCTGCCGCCCGAGGTTCACTGGGTGAAGAGGTCGTGCGCGAGCCGATGACTACCATTCGCAAACGCATTGCCGAACGCTTGGTGCAAGCTCAGCACACAGCCGCCATTTTGACGACCTTTAACGAGATCGACATGAGTCAGTGCATGGCTTTGCGAGCTAAGTACAAAGACAGCTTCGAGAAAAAGTACGGCATTGGCCTCGGCTTTATGGGCTTTTTTGTGAAGGCGGTGGTGGAAGCCTTGAAGGCTTTCCCGCGCGTGAACGCGTTTATCGAAGGCAATGATGTGGTCTATCACAACTACTACAACATCGGCGTGGCCGTCGGCACCGAGAAGGGCCTGATGGTTCCGGTCTTAAAGGGTGTTGAGCATATGTCGTTGGCCGAGATCGAAATGACGATCAAAGCGTTCGCCAATAAGGCGCGTGAAGGCAAGATCTCCATAGACGATTTAAGCGGAGGTACTTTCACCATCAGCAATGGCGGTGTGTATGGCTCCTTGATGTCGACGCCGATCTTGAACCCTCCGCAGAGCGGAATTTTGGGCATGCATAAGATCGAACAACGTCCGATCGCAGTGGATGGACAAGTGGTTATTCGCCCGATGATGTATGTGGCGTTGTCTTATGATCACCGCATTATCGACGGTGGCGAAAGCGTCAGTTTCTTAGTTCGTGTGAAAGAGTGTATTGAAGATCCCTCGCGCTTACTGTTGGAGATTTAATGGCATCCGAATCTTATGACCTTGTGATTATCGGCAGTGGTCCTGGCGGTTACGTCGGCGCTGTGCGCGCTGGCCAGCTGGGCTTGAAAACCGCCATCGTCGAAAAAGACCCCACGTTTGGCGGCACATGCTTGAACGTGGGCTGTATTCCGTCGAAGGCTTTGCTCGACTCATCGGAGCACTACGCCATGGCACAGCACGATTTTGAAAAGCACGGCATCGATATCAGCGGCATCAAGCTGAACTTGGACAATATGATGGCTCGCAAGGACAAGATCGTAAAAGATCTGACGGGTGGCGTGGCCTTCTTGTTTAAGAAAAACAAAGTGACTCCTTATGTAGGCAAAGGTCGCGTGCTTTCGCAGAACCAGGTGGAAGTGACGGCGGCCGATGGCAGCAAGCAGATCTTGGAAACCAAGAACATCATGCTGGCCACGGGCTCTGTGGTGAACGAACTGCCCAGCGTCCCTTATGATGGCAAACAAATCATCTCTTCGACAGAGGCACTGGGTCTGCCACGCGTACCCAAGCATTTGATTGTGATTGGCGGCGGAGTCATAGGTCTTGAGCTCGGCTCAGTGTGGCTACGTTTGGGCGCTAAGGTCACTGTCCTTGAGTACTTTGACCGTCTGTGCCCGACCATGGATGCGCAACTGACGAAGCGCATGGAGACAGTGCTCGGAAAACAAGGCATGGAGTTCTTGCTGCAGGTGAAGGTGCTTGGCGCTAAGACTGGAAAAGACGGCGTCACCATCACCTATGAGGATCAGAAGGACAAAAGCCAAAAGACCATCGAAGGCGACGTGGTTTTGGTCGCCACTGGGCGCAAGCCGTTTTCCGAAGGTCTCGGCTTAGAAGAGCTGGGGATCGAGAAAGACAAACGCGGTTTTGTTTTGGTGAACGAACATTTGCAGACCAAGTATCCGAACGTCTACGCCATCGGCGATCTGATTCCAGGCCCGATGCTCGCGCACAAAGCGGAAGAAGAAGGCGTGGCAGTGGCCGAGACGATTGCGGGCCACGCAGGTCATGTGAATTACGAAACCGTTCCGAGCGTGGTGTACACTTGGCCCGAACTGGCGAGCGTCGGCCAAACCGAAGAGCAGCTCAAGGAGCGCGGCGTGCAGTACAAATCGGGAACATTTATGTTCGCCCCGAACGGCCGCGCCAAAGCGATGGGTTCCACTGACGGCATGGTGAAGGTTCTGGCGGACGCCAACACGGATCGCCTGCTGGGCGTGCATATCTTAGGCCCGCGCGCTTCGGACATGATCGCCGAAGCCGTGGTTGCGATGGAATTCGGTGGTAGTGCCGAAGACCTAGCCCGCACGTTCCACGCTCACCCAACGCTGTCGGAAGTTCTACGCGAAGCCGCACTAGCTGTGGATAAGAGAGCTCGGCAGTCTTAATTAGATCGGCCGAAAGGCCGATCTAAGATCGAAAACAAAAATGATGAAATGAGCTTCGCTCACAAAATCAAACATAGTGTTTAACCAAAGCGGTTAAACACTACACAATCACGACCCCACAAAAAGACTAAACAAACCCCACCAGTTTGAAAAGCAGCGCCTAAAGAAAACACCCCGCCAACCTATCTAAAAACAAAAACTATAGATCCGACACTGACACTAATACCGCGCCGATACTAACACCGGAGCTAAAACCCAACCGGCGCGCCGGCTCTCAATCGCCCTTCATGCATATGCGCAAAGTACTGCCCAAAGGTAATCCCCTTCTCCCCGCGACGATAGGTCGAAAGTGTCTTTAATGGCTCTTCACTCACGGCACCCGTCAACGGATGAACCGTCGTGATCTTGCAGCGGGTACAGGGCTTCAAGGTTTTAAACTCAATGCTGCCCACCTTAAACGCCGGCCACCCATCTTCGGCATGGGGCTCAACACCATCGATGACGATATTCGGGCGAAAGCGACTCATGGCCAATGTCACCCCGGCCTTCAACTCCAACTGCTTCAACGAAGCGGTTGAGATCACCAGCAACGGCTTGGCATCC
This sequence comes from Bdellovibrionales bacterium, assembly GCA_019637855.1. Lineage (GTDB taxonomy): Bacteria > Bdellovibrionota > Bdellovibrionia > Bdellovibrionales > UBA1609 > JALHOQ01. The sequence goes on along the minus strand of JAHBUX010000014.1, from coordinate 35,844 downwards.
ACAAAACGCACCGTGCGCTCTGGCATAGCGTCGTCAAAGGTGCGCTGGGCATTAGGACTTAAGCGCACGAGCTTCACTTTTTTCGTCAGCAGATCGGAAAGCCATTCGGAGACTTCTGAACTCACCTCAAAGGCTGGCACCTGAGTTTTCCATACGGTGACCTGAAACTCTGGGCCCTCGCGCTCTTCCAAACCAAAATCCATCGTGCCTTGAGCTCCGGCCGAAAGTTCAAGACCGGCATCATCTTCAAAACGCACGCCGATCTTAGCAAGCTCCGGATGTTGGCGCTGAGTGAGAAAAACACCCTTGTCATCCACCAACATCCACTCGCGATCCCACAGCGGACCCGCTTTGGTCAACATCAGCTCTGAGGTGTGCAGGCCCCGGAAACTTTTTATCGGATAAAAAAACAAATCGCGGATCACTGCCGCCATAGACTAGGAACCCACGCCGATGGCTTGACGAACCTTGTGCATAAACGGAACCGCGTTGGCACGCGCTCTCTCTGCACCCTGCTTCAAAAGACCATCGATATAGGATTTGTCAGCCATCAGCTGCTTATACTTCTCACGCGGGCCGCGCAGAGCTTCGTCCATCACCTGGAACAGCTCTTCTTTGGCGGCCCCCCAACTGATGCCAGCTTCAAATTTACTCTTCAAGGTCGCGATCTGATCGGGGATCGCGAAGGCTTGATAAATATCAAAAATAATACTGCCATCAGTGGACTTAGGCGCTTCGGGCGGAAGCGAATCGGTTTTGATTCGCCCCACTAGCTTCTTCAAACGTGCCGGCTCTTCGAACATTAAGATCGAGTTGTCATAGGACTTGCTCATCTTGCGTCCATCCAGGCCGGGAACGTTCTTGCCCACCTTAGGCACTACCGCTTGCGGCACCTTCATAATCTCGCCGTACTGTCGGTTGAATTTCTGCGCGATATCGCGCGCGATCTCCAAGTGTTGCACCTGATCTTCACCGACAGGCACCTTGTGGGCCGAGAACACCAGGATATCGGCTGCCATCAACACCGGGTAACTGTAGAGCCCCATATTGACGCCGAAATCCAAATCCTCTTTGCCAGCCTCTTGATTCTCCTGGACCTTGGCCTTATAGGCGTGCGCGCGATTCATCAGCCCCTTGGGCGTGAAGCAGGACAAAATCCAGCTCAATTCGAGAATTTCAGGGATGTCACTCTGACGATAAAAAACCGTCTTATTTGGATCCAAACCACAGGCCAACCAGGTGGCTGCCACCTCATACGTCATCTCACGCAGACGCTTGGGGTCCGGCGTCGTGGTCAGGGTGTGATAGTCCGCAATAAATAACCAGGTTTCAGTGTTAGGTTCGCTACTTAGCTCAAGAGCGGGACGAATTGCGCCGAGATAGTTACCGATGTGCGGCTGGCCGGTGGGCTTAACTCCGGTCAAGACTGTAGTGATCGCCATAACGCAAAAACTTAGTCGAGCGTCGCACATCTGACAAGGAATTAGGGAGTACCTTCATGCATCGCCGCTTAGTTTGGTTACTGCTTTCGCCTTTGACCGTGCACGCCCTAGGCGTTCCGAAAACCTGCCCACTGAAAAGCCAGGAGATCAAGCTGGCGCGCGAATGCTTTAGCGGCGACATGCGCGCTAACGATGACTTCGGTACCTTTCTAGGCACCGAAGAATCCAAAGACGATTTGAACTTTTGCTACAACGCCTTTGTGATCGTGCATCCGAAAAAAGGCGGCGAGCTGCAATTCTCTGTTTTGAAAGACAATGAGAAAGGCAAACTCGCCATCTACAACTACGCTGTGCCCGAAAAACAAATCACCGCCAAAGCTCAAGCGGGCCGCATGCCGGCCAGCAAAGCTCCCGCAGTTTTGACCTTCAAAAACCTCAAAGCCGAATGCTACGCCAACAAAGCGGAGACCGACAAATGCTCAAAGGGCGTTTTTGGATTTGGCAGTACCGACCTGCCACTGACTATCGAACTGACCAAGGGCAAAGGCGGATATGTGGTGAAAGGTGCGACCAAAGATGCCGCCGTTATCGGCAGCGCCGCGGAAGGCGCCATCGAACCGAAGACCATGGGTGATCAAGCCAAAACCAACGAGTGGCTCTTGCAAGTGGTGAAACAGCGCCTGCTGACCACCGCCCAGCGCAAACTGGCCTCGGCCGGAAAAGTAAAAAAAGGCGCGCCACCGTCACAGTTTCGCTATTGCCGCATGGCCCTAGATGGATATGTGCATCAACGCAAAATCCCCAGCCCGTTCAACGAGAAGGAAGTGAAGCTTCTCGACAACGCCGAAGAGCACCTAAAATAGATAGATCTGGCTGACCACTGTGTGGTTGGCGGATGCATGTCCGCCAACCGGACGTCGATTCCAAAGTTTTTTATGGGCCTTAGTAAGGACCTTCACCTTTTCGTCCGAAACTCTCGGACAATATTGTCTCCGGCAGCCTAGTTTCCCTCTCGATATATCGAGGACAAAACCACAGGCAAGTAAGCCAGCTCTGATAGGCTAACGCAGGGCTAAACTGGGTTCGATCTCCCAGCGCACAAAAGACTGCGTGGTGAAATCCAGTTTCTTCAGCGCCGACTCAAACACACCCGCTCCCACGCCCAAGCTGAACGGCCCCGCCGTGTAACGCAACATTGCCACTGGAGTACGCGACACTTCGCGCGGCTCCCCGCTTTCGGCGTAACGAAGAATCGCCATCGCCGTCCACTGCTCGCTAAGTTTATACCCCAGCACTCCATGAATCACTGTTTGCCAATCTCCACGACCTGCCATTACCAGCCCGGATGTGGGATCGATAAAGCTGCCTGCTAACGGATCGGGTTGCGACCAGCGCTCACGGCGCCAGCGGGCTTGCGCAAACACCGGACCGGCCCCCAAAGACAGCTCCACCTCCGCATAGGTGCGATGAAAACGACCGACACAGCGATACACTTGGCAATCGTAAGCACTGTACTCGCTGTCGTTTTGAATCATCTCCCCGCCCGCACGACCGCCGAAGAACGCAATCGGAAACACCTCCAAGGCCGCATCGGCGGAGTTGTAAATCGCCGCCGTTCCACCAAGCAGCCGCGGGCGCAGATAGCCAGAAAAGGGCGTGCGCGGCGTTCCCCACACGGGGATTCCATAGCCCGCATCGGCCTCCACAATTCCACTTAAAGGATAGTGACGAAACAAACCGGTTAAACTGAGATCCATCTGCGCGTGCGCAGGCACGCAAAGGAACAGAAGAGCCACACCTTGAATGACAATTGCCGTCGCCAGGTTTCGCATTTCGGCACCTTTCTGGGGCTTTGGAAAATAGTTCCAAAATCGATCAAAACTTCGTCGTGACCCGTAGGTTTCCACATTCGTCCTCGCCGGTCATCTGCAGAGTTTTTGTAAATCTGACAAAGTGCACATGAAAATCGGTGCAAGGAACATCGCTTGCTCCTGTGTCCAGGCGAGGCAAGGACTGCCTCAGCATGAACCAACCCAACAACCGCCAGTCCAGGATGGACTGACGGCTCTCCTGTTCGCTCGCCTTCTTCGAAAGGGAAGGCGAGCGTCTCTTTTAAACTTCTTACTTTCAACTGCCGCCGGGAGTTCGCTGGAAGCGAACCGAGGGTGGCAGAATCTTTTAAAGCTGGCCCCTCTCCGTGCAGATATTCTGCGCCGAAAAAGCACCTTCTACAGTCGCGAACAGACACCTTTGTGCCGACGTTTACGCCAGAACTTTCCAAACCCATCGGCCATAGATCTATAGAAGGGGACGGCCCGCCGGATATGTGACCGATTTTCGGATGGCCAATATTCTATGGAACAAAATAGGCAGACTTGAGCATTCTTCCGCCCATGGAAGGCAACCATTCGCAGAAACTGTTGGCTGCGAAATCTGCACGGCGAGGGGCCAGCTACTGCCGTAAATCGGCCTCCCCCTATCTTAAATTCATGGCCCTTTCCCCAGAACCCCCATCTAAACGATCTAAACGCGGGCACCCACCTTGCTCAACGATCCCCTTGAGAACGTACGACTTCATGGAAGGAGTGAATCATGTTGGAGTTTGGCGCTTGCCCATTGTGCAAACAGGATATTTCCCCGGAACGTAAGAAACTGAGCCCGGTCATTTGTAATCACTGTGGATTTACTTTCAGTAAAGACAGCCTGAAGACAGCAAACGACGTGGAGTCGAAGAGCATCAAAATCATGGTCGCAATCAGCGTCGTGGTTTCGGCTTGCTATATTCAGATTTCGCACTGGGATAAAGCTTGGTTGGAGATTGTTCCGCTGGCCTTAAAAGAAACGATCGGGATGTCTAGCCCTAGCGATATCGAGCAAAAAGCAGGAATCTGTTTTGAACAGATGAAATGGGATTGTGTGGAAGCACAATATGGCAAAGCCGCTCAAAACGACCCAGCCCTGTGGGAACGCGCCGCCGGCTTCCAAATGAAACGCGCCAAATACAATGAGGCCGCGCAAAGCTACTACAAGTTCTTCCAAAGTGGCGGCGTCAATTTAGAGTCGCAATACAATTATGCCAAAGCCCTGGCCCAACTGGGTCAAGTGGACGAAGCGGTTAAGTATTTTGATCAGGTTTTGGCCGCCAAACCCGACGTTTTGCAGATCACGGTGGTACAGAACTACGTTAAGCTCCTGATGGATCACCAGCGCTTTGATCAAGCTAAACTTTTGATCAGCAAGGTGCGTAAGGATGGCGGTCCTGCAGCAGAATCCTTTATGGAGACTGAATATAAACAGATCACTCAGGTCACCACAGCCAGTCGTGAATAAATCCTAAATTTGAAACTATTTTAAGCTGTGTTACTCTTAGGGGGATTCCCCATGGAGTAGCACAGCATGTTGTTCAAGAAGCCTTTGAAGATCACGGGCATCAATTGGCCCGGCGCTCTTTTCCTCACCCTCACGCCGCCAGCCGCCATTGTTCTCACCACCATCCACTTGATGCGCGAAGGATTTGTTTGGCAAATCTGGCTGATGGCCGCCGTATTTTACAGCATGACGGCCTCTAGCATCACCGGCGGTTACCATCGCTACTTCGCTCATCGCACCTACGAAGCTCGCCCCTGGCTAAAATGGTATTGGTCTTTGTTTGGCGCGATGGCCTTTCAGAACTCGATTTTCATCTGGGCCCGAGATCATCGTGTACACCATCGCTTTGTCGATACGGACTCAGACCCCTACTCGATCAACAAGGGATTCTTCTACGCTCACTTCGGTTGGATGTTGATTCTAGAAGAGCCCACGGTGGACATGGGCCCTTACGGTCGTGACCTTGAGCGCGACAAGATCGTGATGTTTCAGCACAAACACTATGTGCTGATCGCCTCTTTGATGTGTTTTGCTCTGCCCACCCTACTCGGCTGGATGATGGGCTCTTGGCTGGGCGGTTTAGCTATCGCCGGCTTCCTGCGCTTGGTGGTTTTGCATCACATGACGTTCTTTGTGAACTCGTGGTGTCACTATTTCGGCCGCCAGACTTACACTGACACCAATACGGCAAAAGACTCTTTCTTGATGGCGGTGGCCACTTTTGGCGAGGGCTATCACAACTTCCATCATATCTTTGCAAACGACTATCGTAACGGCATTCGCTGGTATCACTGGGATCCGACAAAGTGGATGATCCAGCTATTCCGCCTGATGGGCGGCGCTTACAACCTGCGTATCACTCCGCAAAATGACATTATACGCATGCAGCTGCAGATGGATGAGCGGCGTTTGAAAACCCGCCTGCAACCGGACTGGCACGATCAGCTGGAAGCTCGGATCACAGAGCTAAAAACTCAGGTGGAAGCCGCCCACGTGCGCTGGGAGAAGCTGCGTGAGGAGTATAAAAAGCTCGCCGCCGATTATGCCGAAGACGCTCGCCACCGCCTGGATGAGCTAAAAGAGCAGCTGCGACTGGCGCGCAGTGAATTCAAAGCCGCCCTCCGACAGTGGCGTGAGTTCAACTCCACCATGATGATGCAACCGGTACGCGCTTAACGAAATCATGGCATAGCCTTTGAAATCTCCGCCGTTATCCTTGTATAACCCTCCTTGGTAAGGGTTTAAAGGCATGCTCCCTAGCGTGCCCAGGGGCCGTTTTGCGGAGGCATGGTGAAATTCTTATTCGTGAGCTTAACGGCACTGCTCTGTCTTGCGGCCTGCCAGCCCAAGATCGATTCGCACATGAAAAGCGTGACTAGCGAGGCACAAGAGGAGCAAGGCAACGCCTTTGGCGAGCTCAAGGCCGAAGGCCCCTATCTACAGCTCGGACCTGAGTCTTTGAAGCTTGCGGCCCGCAAACAGGGTGTGGCATGGGCACGAAGTCGGACCCTACGCCCCTATGAACGGGCCGAGATCGACCGCCTCCTGGCCAACCTAGATCTCTCCTCAATGGAACTGTGGACCGACGACAAGGGCGACTTGCTTCTTGTGGGACGCTACAATAACGAAACGCCTACCTATGGAACGATTCTGCAGGTGAATCTGAAGAAGAAAAACGGCGGCATGTGGATCGGGGAAACAAAAGGCCAGCAAAAGGTCGTCGTGACCTGCCTGCCCTTAGAAAACCGCACAGGTTGCGATCCGAAAGAGGCTTCCGTTATCGAGCTGCTCAGCCAACAAACGATGTCCAATCATCGGCCGCGCACCATCAGCTTTCTTTATGGCAGTACAGAAGCCGTCACCAGCATTTACGGCATGCCCTCGTTCTTCTCGGGAGTTCGTCAGGCCACTCTCCGCTCAGTGCTGGTATTAAATCCTAAGCCACCACAGACAGCGGCCCTTCACCTCATCTTGCACGACAGCCGGCGCCTGGCTTTTAGCGCAAAGCAGGGCAAACAGATGTCCTGGGATATTGAAGACCACGAACTGAACTATTCTCTGAATGGCTTTCGAGTGGTCCACGCACAAACTGACTCTAATCGCATCGTGCTCGAAATCGAAAAAGGCCGAACACGCCAACAGCAGCGCCAGCAAGCCACCATCCAAATCCTCTTAGTGCGCCCACTCTAAAAGGTACCAGCTTCCTTTCCGATTATCGGAAAGGAAGCTGGTACCTTTTAGCAGCGCCAGGTTTGAAGATGGTGCAGAAATCCGGCGAGCGCTTGTGCGCGAGTCTTCAAGCTATCAACGTTTACAAACTCATGGCGCGTGTGCATTTCGCCGCCCACCGGACCCAGACCATCGAGCACGAAGTTGGTGTCCGTGCTCAAGTAGTTCACATCGCCCGCTCCACCCGCCGCTTGCGATTTGATTTTACGCCCTTCCAGCTGACTGACTAAAGCGGCATAACTGCGCGCCAATTTCTTTGAACGCGAAGTTAAGGCGAAGGGCGGGCAGTCATCAACGATCTTAAAGGCGGTCGATGTTTTGTGTGTTCCGCACACCGAAACTTCTATCGGTTCCGCCAAAATCTTTTCGATCTTCCTATGCACACCGTCGCGCGCCTCAAAATTTGGAAAACGCACATCCAGCTTGGCGTGGGCAAAACCGCAAATCACATTGTGCTTGTCCTTGCCGGCGTGGATATGACCGACATTGACACTGATGTGTTTGCGATAGTTGGTTAAAGCGGCAAGCTCTTGTACCTTGGAGGCCAGATCATGTGCCGCATTGGCGTGAAAGCCATAGCTGCGACCGGCGTGGGCCTCACGCCCTATGATCTCGATGTCATACCAACGATTGCCACGGCGCTGATGAATGATAGCGCCGTTATCGAGTGCCGGCTCTAAACCAAAGGCCATCACGCTGTCACAGCCGAGCTCACGAAAGATCTCCGTAAAACCTATCGAACCCATCTCTTCATTGGGCGAACAAATCCAACGCAGCGAATATTCTGTATCTGGGAAATGAGTGAGAAAACGGCGTAAAGCCGAAAGCCCAACGACCACTCCACCTTTGTTGTCGATCACACCGGAGCCAAAAGCCCGGCCCACTGAAAGATCTAAAGAAAACGCCCGCTCATTAGCCAAGACCGTGTCGGTGTGGGTGATTAGACTGATGAACTCGCGGGCACGCCGACCCGGGCGTTCAGCAACAATCAGGTCGGCGAAACGCGCCTCTCCCTTCAGTGTGCGTAAGTGAAAGCCAAGCTCTTGCAAGACTTCGGCGACGCGATCCTGCATTGCGCTCACGCCACCGCGATTGAGCGTGGCCGAGTCGACGCTCAAGAACTCGCGCAAAAGCTCTAGCTCGCTGATCGGTAGATCGCTATGCACGAAGCTCATGTCGCTCGCTTTAAGGGCATCGCCCATAAGAGCTTCAATGCGCGCAACGAAACGGCTGGGTACGAATCTTTTCACCATGACCATTTCCTAATCGTTTGCGAATAGCAAAGCTGTCAAGGCTTTGTTATTCTCCCCTCCATGTGGTCGAATTCATTTTTTCTTGTCGCTTTTCCCGCCATTTTTACCATTGTGAATCCGCTCGGCGCGGTGGGCCCGTTCTTGGCCATGACCGGCCGAGATGATTGGAGCAAACGTGCCAGCACCGCTCAGCGCGCCTGTGCGGTGGCTTGCGCTGTCCTGCTCGTGTGCACGGCCGTTGGTACGTTTATGTTTAACTTCTTCGGCTTTACGCTTCCGGCGCTGAAAATCGCCGGTGGTGTTTTGCTCTTTGGCGTCGGTATCGACATGATCAATGCCCGTCAATCGCGCAGCAAAGCCACCGAAGAGGAGCGCGAAGAAGGGGCACTCAAAGAAGATATCGCCATCTTCCCGCTCGGCATTCCCCTGTTAAGCGGCCCGGGCTCCATGGTGACCGTGTTTATTTTGGGTGATCGCGCAAAGACCAATGGGGAGCACGCTTTTATTTATCTTTCGATCGTACTTACGATGTTGATCAGTTATGTGGTGCTAACCCAAGGCGCGCGCATCGCGCGGGCCGTGGGAGCGACCGGAATGAATGTCATGTCACGACTGATGGGCTTGATCCTCGCTTCGATCGCCGTACAGTTTATGCTCGACGGCCTACTGCTGGCTCTCCCCGGACTCGGCCACGCCGGCTAGAAGATCGAAAACACCGTGCTCATACTTAGAGAGGTGGTGTTAAGCGCCGGTTTTTCGACAAAGAAATTCACGTACGGATTCACGTAAATATCGCGCGTGATACCCCATCCAAACCCCGCCCGCGCGGTCAGTTTTTGCGGGCTCCACGTGGTCCATGTACCCGTACGCCGTTCATTGGCAAAGGCATGGGCCATGGAGGTTTTTAGATTGAAGCGGTCGGTGATCTTGTACTCCAACCCCGGAATCAGGCTCAAGAAGTAGTTCGAAACCCGCTGATCACTCTCCTCGAAGCCGCGATTAAACACAAACAAGCTGAAGTCAGTCAGAAATCCGGCCACCCAACGGCTTTGACCAAGATTCCACTTGAGGTTTTGCTCCAAACCCAGCGATCCCACCTGCCCTCGGCTCTTATAAAATTCGTCGGTGGTGGGAGAGGCCTTCACACTGGTGCGAAACTGCAAAGCACCCGAGCTCGCCGTACGGTCATAGCTGATCTGCGGACTGGCCGTATCGAGACGACGTTCGCCCCGACGTAGCTCAATCTTCTCGCCGATCACGTTTTGATAGGGTGCAAACCAGCGCACGCCAGTGGACATGTTCACCGCCTCGTTGGGATTTAAACGGTAGCGCAGGCCCACATAACCAGAAAGGCTCGTCTTGTTGTTGCGCGACCGTCCATCCGGATTGGGCATCTCGGAATCGGCCAGATCGTTGACCGGTGGACCCGAGAAAGACAAATCGAACTTCATCGAGTAACGGGACAACGACCCGGCCGAAGCCTTAAGTTCGATATCTGTAACCGACTTGTCCTCTTGAAAAGTTTTGTTCTTTAAAGCGTCTTCCACCTTCAGGTGACTTGAAGACTCTCCCCATACATTGAAACTACAAAGCGCTAGCCCTAGGCTAAGCCATACCCGTTTCACTGAACCCTCCCCCTGGGATCATTTTGTCTTTACTGGTGTCATTGTCTAACTGGCCGATACCCTGTCTTGCAAACGTTTCGCCTTCAAACGGTGCCACAGCGACACCGAAAACCTAACCAAACACTGGCCCGCTATTTGAAATATCAGACCTGCGTAACGGTGGGAGGGGGAAGCGCCCTTCCAGGACAGGAGAATCAAATCATGGGTTGGTTGAAGTTCGCAACTGTCGCATTGTGTGTCTGGGGGAGTACATCCAATGCGACACTGCAACCTGCTGCCGCTGTCGGGGGAGAGCGTCAGGAGGGACTTCAAACCATCCAGTCCTGGGTGGCGCATCTGAATCGCTACTATCCCGAAATCGAAGTGGGATATAGCCAACAAAGTCTCAAGGACTCCGAGCTTCAGATTCGGGCGCTGTGGGAACTTCAACTTTTGGAAGAAGTTCTGCGCCAGGAGCGCCAACTGCCGGCGGGCCATCTGCGTACCTTAAGCTGTTCGAATATCGTTTGCGGCGGCAAGCGCTAGGGACTTTTCGCACGTCTTCTTGGCGCCTCAACCCTTGTGTCTGAGGTGCGCTTTCGCTACCTTTTCCAAGATGATTCCAAGCAAAATCATTCAATCTCTGAACATCGCCCGCAGCGGGGTTTACTTTTTAGAAAGCCTTCCGTTGGCCTTAGTGAGCCGTTTCGTAACCCATCCTGATCTACCGCCGCCGAGCGATGAGCAAGTGCGCAGCTTATGGAAACATATTCTCAAGCTGCACAAGCGCGAAGCTGAGGCGCTCGAACATGGAGCGTACACTTGGAAGGCTCTGGAGATCGAAAGTCCCTGGCGGCATTTGCGTTCATTTATGGAAGTGATGAGTGACGGCGTAAGAGTCGCCTGGCGCATGAAGCTGAACAAGACTAAGCACTTCGAATCCAACATGGCACAGGAGTTAACGCAAGACCTGCCCGACTATTACACCCGCAACTTTCATTTTCAAACGGATGGCTACCTCAGCGAGGCTTCGGCGCGCCGCTATGATCATCAAGTCGAAATTCTATTCAGCGGCACCGCCGGAGCCATGCGCCGGCTGATCTTACCTGTCTTAAAGTCCACCACTCAGGCCCATGGCCGCTGGCTCGAGCTCGGCAGCGGCACCGGATCGGCCACGCGACCGGTTCTAGCCACCTTCCCGCGCGTGCGCGTGACCGCTTTGGATTTAAGTTCTCCTTATTTGAAAGTGGCGCGCGAAAATCTAAACGATCAAAGCAAAGTGGACTTCGTGCAGGGTGATGCCACCGAGTTGACGTTCAAAGAAGAGTCGTTCTCCGCGGTGTACTCGGTCTACGTCCTACACGAATTGCCCAAGCCCGAACGCGAAAAACTGGTGCGCGAAGCCTATCGCGTGCTGAAGCCCGGCGGAGTGCTAGTGATCGCCGACTCTTTGCAGATCGACGATGAACCCGAGTTGAACTGGGCACTGGAGCGTTTTCCAAAAGTCTATCATGAGCCGTTTTACAAGAACTACTCTCGAGATCGTTTGGAAGATTTGCTGGAGCGAGTGACCGGAGAGAAGGCTTTAAGTGAGCATGCCTTCTTCACCAAAGTGGTTTGGGTAAAGAAGCCATGAGCTGACTAGAGCTGGCTGGCCACTGTGTGGTTGGCGGATGCATGTCCGCCAACCGGACGTCGATTCCAAAGTTTTTTATGGGCCTTAGTAAGGACCTTCACCTTTTCGTCCGAAACTCTCGGACAATATTGTCTCCGGCAGCCTAGTTTCCCTCTCGATATATCGAGGACAAAACCACAGGCAAGTAGGCCAGCTCTCTCAGGGTGGCGCTACGCCCTGCTGACCCAGTTCCGCATACAGGCGATCATGAGCGACAGCCATTTGCTCGTGCACGCGATTCAATAGATCATCCACTTGCTCAAGCGCATAATCGGCCGCCGACACCCGCGGTAGAATCTGCATAATCACTTTGCGCGTCCAACGCCCTTGATTCACCCACACAGCGCTGCGGGGCAAAACCGCATAAGTTCCCGCCAACACCACCGGCACGATATCCATACCGGCATTGATAGCGAATTCAAAGGGCCCGCGCTTAAATGAACCAAGCTTCGGGGCCGGCTGACGAGTGCCCTCCGGAGCCAGGGCAAAGCATTCTCCGCGATCGATACGGGCAATGGCATCTTGATAGATCTTCATCACCTTATTACGATTGCGACGGTCGATGGGTAAGACCCCACAGAGCTTCATGGCCCAACCAAACACTGGAATTTTGAACAGCTCAATCTTGGCGCCAAAGCGAAAACTGCGGGGAAAATAGGCGTACAGAACCGGGATATCAAAATGACTGCTATGATTGAAAAGAAGCAGACACCCCTTAGGCGTGCCGGCCACATTCTCGGCGCCCCTGCGCTCAACCTTCACACCGCTCATTAGTAGAAGCGGATGAGACCAAATGTAGTCGATAAAGAAATCAACCACACGGCGATGGCGGATCACACCCGCCACGAAAACGATCACAAATGACATCACTGCGGTCCATAAGGCCCCCACAAAGGTGACCAAGATGCCGCGTGGATAAGATAGCAAATCCAACATGGCCCATCAGATAAGCGGCAAACGGCCGAAAGGGCAACTGTTAAGGCCCCGCCACCTTGCAATTTCTTCCCTGAAAAGTGACTCTTTCCGTCACTTTGCGACTATGGGCTCAACCACGAACGTGCCCTTCCCGTGGCACCCACTTTGCTCAAGGAGATCGTGGATAGGATCGCGTAACACAAAGCTGATCAGGGAGTGACCAGATGAATAAATGGATTTTAGCCGCTGCCATCACCGCAATGATGCCAGTCGCACACGCCGATAAGGCCGACAGAGTCGAAGACCTGGGCGTAGAGGTCGAAGCCGAAGAAATGAACCTCTTCGATCAAAAAAAATATGAAGAAGAAGCTCGTCGTGAGAGCGCTGAGCTTGAGCGTCAATCACGCCAGCTCGAGAGCAAGATCTCGGCGATGAAGAACGAGAGCAAGTCGATCTCTAAACGCATCGAAACTCAATCTCAGCGTTACGACCGTATTGCTAAACTGGCTCGTGAAACTGAGGCTTTGGCTAAAAAATATGAATCTCAGCGCAACAAAGTGAAGGCTCAGCTAGAGACCTTACGCTCGAAGACACAGCAAGCGGAGAATCGCTTGGCTTCGGCGAAAGAGCTGCAGAATCGTTTGAACGACGATATCCGTTCGGGCGCACGCGAACAGCAAGACCTGCAACGCCGTCAAAAGAACGCTCAAGCCCGCATCGATAAAGCTCAGCGCGACATCAAGAACTCCCGCAAAAGACAGCAGCGCATCAGCCAAGACAACCGCCGCTTGCAACAGAAGGTGGCCTCGCTCGAACTCAGAGCGCAGACCTTGGAAGAACGTTCACTCGAAAGCGATCTCTAGCTAGTCACTCTACCGGGCGCATCATCCACGGCACGAGCAGCAAGCACGCCCACGCCAATCCCGCAAAGGCCATAAAAACGCCGCTGTATCCGATCAAAGGAACCAGCGGCGCGGCCAACCCCTCACCTATCGAAGTTCCCAAATTGCTAAAAATCATCGCGATCGCAAAGAACGTGGCCGACCAGGCGCCTTGCGCAAAACGCATGGCCAACGTCACATACGCTGTCTCTTGAAAGCCCCACGCCATACCCCAGAACAAGGCCGCCATTAAAATCGGAAGCCCTGAGAGCGGCAACAAAATGCCTGCCCCTAAGGCCAAGAGCGCGAGGACTTGCGCGCGCTTTAATCCTAAGCGATGCGCCAAATAGGCATGCAGACCGGCGCCGAGCAAAGCGCCCATTCCTCGTGCCACTCCGAAATCACCGATCTGGCGCACTCCGACTTTTAGCGCTTCCGACAAATGCAAGGTCACCAGGCCATCGGTCCCAAAGGACGCAATCGAATACAGAACTCCGAAGGCCGCGAAGCAAAGATAAAAGCCGCGCATAAGATCACGCCAATGACCCACCAACTCCGCTCTTTGCGCACGTTGACGTGGCCGATAAGGCACGCACCACACGGCAAGCAGAACGAAGGCACTGAGTGTCGCGATCACTAAAAAGATCGTGCGAAAACCCTCGGACTCGGCCAGCACACCAAAAGCATAGGACATGAGAATCAGGCCTAAAGATTTGCCTCCGACCATGGCGGCCTGAATCGAACTCTGCTGGTGATCCTCGGCGACATCCACCGCCCAGCCATCCGCACAGGTGTCAAACAGTGCAAGCCCCAATGAGGCCAGCCACGTGACAATGGCAAAGAGCAGAAAGCTTTCGCCAGGAGCCAGCGTGGAGAGTGTAAAATAACAAGCAGCAAAGAGAGCGAGGCCCAAAGTCATATAGGGCTTACGTGAGCCCCACTTTCCCCATGGCACGCGATCACTGAGCATGCCTAAAAACACCTTCAGAATAAAAGGAATCAGCAGCAATGAGGTGAATAGACCCAAGGTCTCTTTGCTAATGCCCTGCCCGGCCAGATAGGGCTTTTGAAAATTGATGATATAGGCCAGGGCCGCGCCTTGAACGAAGTACAGCAAAGCGAAAAAGGCCAGATTGCGCATGACACCAGTGTGCAACCCGGGTGCGCGATTGTCGAGTCGGCAATTGACGGAAGGCCCGCAAGATTCTTATTCTTGGGCCACGATGAAAGTGGATTTCTCTTCGATCATAATCTTCACCGATGGCGCGTGTAGCGGTAACCCAGGCCCAGGTGGTTGGGGCGCGATTATCGCCACTCCCGAAGGTCAGGTGCGCGAGCTCGGTGGCAAAGATCCTTCCACCACCAACAACCGCATGGAGATCATCTCGGCCTTGCGCGCGCTGCAAGCCTTGCCCAAAAGTGAAACACCGATCGTGCTCTACACCGACTCGACCTATCTTATCCGCGGTATCACGCAGTGGATCTGGGGTTGGCGCTCGCGCGGTTGGAAAAACGCCGAAGGCAAAGAGGTCATGAACCGCGATCTGTGGGAAGAGTTATCCAAAGCGGTGGCACGCTTAAAACCGGTCGTGATCGACTGGAAATATGTGCGCGGACATACCGGTGTTCCTGGCAACGAGCGCTGCGACGAGATCGCAGTTGGATTTTCGACCGGGCGTTGGGTGGATCTTTATGAAGGACCGCTTCTGCAGTATCCGGTTGCCATTCACGATCTGCCGCCCGACCAAGAGCTGCCTGAAATGAAAACGTACGATAAGAAGTCGGCAACGCCCGCGTTCTCTTATCTAAGTTATCATGGCGGGACAGTTGTTCGACACCGGACCTGGGCGGAGTGTGAGCGGCGCGTGAAAGGGCAATCCGCGGCTAAGTTCAAAAAGGCGAAGAGTCAAAGCGATGAAGCGGAGATTCTAAAAAGCTGGGGTCTTAATCCCAGTACAACGGTTATCAAAGAGTAAGCTCGACGGCTCACGCGGACTTTGCGCTTTAATTACAGGCTGCGCAGACTTGCGATAGATCTTTAAACGATCCTGCGCCTTCGGTTTGGTTTGCTCCGGAGCATTCACATTTGTCAAAGCGACGAGCGGTGGAAACACAATGAGTGCCACCAACAGTCGTTTTAACAAAGGCTTAGCCACTTGCGGATTCCAATTCATATATCTATATCGGCCTTTCAGCCGTCCTGTATTAGACCCTACCTGGACCTTGGTCAAGGTTACCTGGATTTCCAGCCGAAAGTCCATGCATCTTTCTAGCCTTTGTTCCGAATAAAACGGCATGAAAAAGTGGGTTGAGAAGCTCATTGAACAATTCGACTTCGACTTGAACTCGCAAAACGGCGGGGGTTCAGGACCTGATGGCGCCGTCAGCCCTGAAGACGCCAAAGCGGCAATCTCCGCCGAGATGAATGAAGAGCGCGCCACTCTCCTCTATATAATAGACACCTACAACAAACACTTGATCGACGTTGACGGCCATCCGGTGCGTAAGGTGCGCGAGACTCTGGACGAGTTCGCCAAAGAGATTTTAAATCCAAACGAACGCACCGGTCTGGAGCGCGTGCTCTTTCGCTTTCGCCAGTTCTTCTCCACGTACCGAGTGGATGAAACCACGTACTTCCACAAAACTTTCGAAGACTTCCGCACCATCATCTGGGATTTCGTAGACCAGCTGAGTGAAGATATAAGCCAAGAACAAAAAGAAGACTTCGAAATCCGCACGAGCCTCGAGCAGCTCAAAGAGGCCGTTGAATCCAACTCGATTGACGTCCTGAAGAACCAATCACGTAAATTCATCGACTGTTACGTTGAGAAGCAGTTCAAAAAAGACAAACGCCGCATCTCAACGATGAAATCAATCCGTAAAAATCTGAATCTGGTGAAGAAGCAATTGGGCGAAGCCGCCAACTCAGCGCGTGTGGATCATCTGACTCAAGCCTACAATCGCAAGACCTTTGACGAATACGTGCAACAACATCATAAGCTCTTTCACGCCGCGGAAACACCGGTGACTTTGATGTTGGTCGACATCGATCATTTTAAAAAGATCAACGACACGTTCGGCCATCAAGTCGGCGACTTTGTTTTAAAAGAACTGGTCGGTAGCCTGAAGTCCATGTTCAACCGCGAAGCGGATCTGGTCGCCCGTATCGGCGGCGAAGAGTTCGCGATTCTATTGCCCGACTATCAAGCCGCACAAGCCATGAAGAAAGCCGAAGAGGTTTTGGCGCGCGTGCGCGCGGAAGCTTATGTGCACGAAGAGCGCGAGATCCGCTTTACCGTGTCGATCGGCGTGGCCCAACTGGCCCGCAACGAAGCACCGGAGGCCTGGATCAAACGCGCTGACTTAGCTCTCTATAATTCCAAGAATACCGGGCGCAATAAATCGACTCTGGCGCCGTCTCCCCTCACCCGTGTCGCTTAAATTGTAATTAGGCGTCTCATTTTGAGACGCCTGTTAGCCAGCTACACACTCGTATATCTGGCGCCTTTTCACCATCCGCTGTTCACAGCTGAAGGCTTTAACAGCTGTGTGCTTAAGACTTGCAGTACCTCCCCTCAATCCAAGGCCAAAGGAGTTGGCGCGCGCCGTGCTTAGTTCTCCAGGTAACCCAACCAATCAAGTCAAGGAGATGACATGCAAGGGTTCAAGGAGATTCTATTCTCATTCCTTATCACTTTGGTCTCTCTGCTCGCACTGGCCCGTCTGAATTCACAGCTGCAAGACCAGCCGCGCTTCATACCCACCAGTGAACCAACGACGATCACTGGTCGCCCTGCCGATCCGCACATCGCGATGAACTGGGGGTTGAAGGCGATATCGGCGGAGGTCGCCTGGCTCGAAGGGGCGGCTGACAAAAGCGTGATCGTTGCGATCATCGACACTGGCGCAGACATAAATCATCCCAATTTATCTAAAAATATCTGGACCAATCCCGGCGAGACAGGAGTTGCACCGGATGGTTCTGACAAAGCGTCAAATGGAATTGACGACGACGGCAATGGATTTGTCGACGATGCCCATGGATGGGACTTTGTTTCCAACTCTCCCGCGCTAATGGATGAGCACGGGCATGGGACTCACATCGCGGGCATCATAGGCGCCGCTCCGTTCGACGGACCGGGCGCGAGCGGCGTCGCCCCTGGTGTGAGTCTTATGATCTTAAAGTATTATGATACAGAGACGGCGGGACTCGACAATCTGGCCAACACAGTGCGCGCCATCCGCTACGCGGTCGATAACGGAGCTAAAATTATCAACTACTCCGGCGGCGGCATTCTGCGCAACCGGTTGGAAGAAGAAGCCTTGCGCTACGCCGCTGAAAACGGAGTTTTGGTGGTGGCCGCGGCAGGCAACGAAGGAGTCAATTCCGACTTCTTCCCCTTTTATCCGGCCGACTACGATCTACCCAATATCATCAGCGTCGGCGCCGTCGATCGCGGCGGCGAACTGTTAGCGGTAAGTAACTATGGTTTAGGCAGTGTGGACCTCGTCGCCCCGGGCAAGAATATCTTCTCGACTCTGCCACAAGGACGTTATGGATATATGACGGGAACTTCGCAGGCGACGGCTTTCGTCAGTGGCGTCGCCGCGCTGATGATGGCGCATGATGCGCGCTATAGGGACCCCGCAACGCTAAGAGCTCAACTGCTTTCCTCCGGCCGTAGCCTAACCTCACTGCGCGGCAAAATCGGAAGCGGCCAATTGCTCAACGCAGCACTGGCGCTGCAGCCCACCAAACTTGAAATTTCCGAGACAAACAACGGACGTAGACCTGCGCAGGACGTCAACTAAACCTCGCTTATAGTCCATATTTTCCCGTCTGATTATAAACTTAAATTGATTGAGCCATCTCTCCATCCGATAAACTAATTATGTCGGATAAGGCTGTACCCGCACGTATCTGTGTCATCGACGACGACTTCATGCACAACTCGACGCTCTGTCAGTTTCTTCTCTATCATGGCTATGAGCCTTTGCCGTTTGACTCTGCCTCGGCTTTTTTAGCGCAGTTCAAATCTTTGGGCGCCTGCGATCTGGTGATTTCCGATATCAATATGCCCGGTATCTCCGGCCTCGATTTGTGCAAAGCCATTCGCGCCATGCAGCTTGAACCGCGCCTGCCGATCATTCTTCTCACCGGCAGCGGCCCCGGTGTCAGTCGCGCCTTGGGCATTGATACCGGAGCGGATGAGTACATCGAAAAACCATTCCCGCCCGATCAGCTTTTGGCCAAGGTGCGCTCGCTACTGAAAATTCGTACCGACGACGCAAAGAAGGCGGGCGAGCTCACGCAAGCGCGCCGTTTTATATCGCCCAATGTGGCCAATATGCTTTCCGCTCAGGACAATCAGGCCCTGCTCACTCCGCACCGCTCCGAAGTCACTGTGTTGTTTGTGGATCTGCGCCGCTTTACCACGTTTTCAAGCCGCGTAGAACCGGAAGAGGTTCTTGAAGTTTTAGGCCGTTACTACACGATCGTAGGCAATGCGGCCATCAAGCATCAGGGAACGCTTGGGTTTTTGGCCGGCGACGGAATCATGGTGTTCTTTAACGACCCGGAACCTGTCCCCAATCACAAGCAGGCGGCGTTACGCATGGCCATAGAGGCACGCGAAGCTCTGATCAACGAGCGCCGCCGCTGGAACGAACGCAACTACGATTTAGATTTCGGTATCGGCATCGCCGAAGGCTTCGCCACCATTGGAGGCGTCGGCTTTGAACAATTCTCGCAATACACCGTGATTGGACCGGTTACCAACCTAGCTTCACGCCTTTGCTACGCCTCGACACAGGGGCAGATTCTAATTTCGCAGCGTTTCCATTCCCGTCTCGAGGCCGATTTTTGCAAGACGGAGTCCATCGGTGAACTTACGCTTAAGGGTATTGATGGCCCAATCACGGTTTACAACGTGTTGGCACTCAACTAGACAAGAATAAGAGGAACTCAATTCATGTCCAGCCATCCGTCCATTATTGTCTCCGAAGTTATGGATCAACTTTTGACGGCCACCAGTATGCCCGCCATCAGTCGGGCCGTGGCTGAAGGAGCTCGTCGCATCTGCGGGGCCGATGGCGCCACGTTTATTTTGCGCGACGGAGACAAGTGCTACTACATGGACGAAAACGCCATTTCGCCACTATGGATGGGTCGCCGCTTTCCAATGGAAGCGTGTATCAGTGGTTGGTCGATGATCCATCGCGAGACCGTTTTGATTGAAGATATTTATGAAGACGCTCGCATTCCACATGAAGCCTATCGCCCCACGTTCGTGCGCAGCTTGTGCATGGTGCCTATTCGCGTGCATAAGCCGCTCGGCGCGATAGGCACTTATTGGTCCGATGCGTATGCTCCCGCCCCGGAAGAAGTGCATCTCCTGGAAATCTTAGCCAACAGCGCAGCCATTGCTTTGGAGAATATCGATCTCAAGCAGAATGTGATCAAGGCGGGATACGAAAACAACGCCATGGCCGATCAGAACAAAGAGATGGAAGCCTCGATGTATGCGCTGGCACATGATCTGCGCAATCCTCTGAGTACCATGCTTTTGTTGACGGAGCTGCTGCAGAACAGCTTGCAAATTCCCGTCGAGCCGCGCATTCAAGGCCTGATCGATGCCATAAAAATGACTGGGCATCGTGCCAACGAGCAAATCAACAGCATGCTGTCTTTGTACAGCACCTCGGGGCGCACGCTGCAGAAACAGAATGTGAACCTAAGTCTTATCGCGCATGAGATCGTCAAAGAGATGTTGCCGCGCGAGCCGAATCGCAAGATTAGTTTTGAATGCGAAAGCGGGCTGACTGCCTATGCCGATCCGGTCTTGATCCGCATTGCCATGGAGAACCTCTTCGCCAACGCCTTCAAGTACACTAGCAAGAAGGCGCAAGCCACGATCGAGTTCCGCCAGGCTCCGCATGATGGCGTCGATCCGACCTTCCTCTTGCGCGACAACGGCGATGGCTTCGAGCCCGACCAGGCCCGCTTGCTTTTTCGCCCCCTGGTGCGCCTGCATACCAATTCCGAATTCAACGGCACTGGCCTCGGCTTAGCCTCCGTGGCGCGCATTATTGAGCTGCATGGCGGACGCGTACGCGCGCAAGGCGTGAAATCAGAAGGAGCCAGTTTTTTCTTTAGCCTTCCGAACCAACAGAGCGGTTAATGCGCGGGCAAGAGCTTTTTAGCGATCTTGCCGCTCTCGGTTTTAGGCAGCTCAGGTAAAAATACAAATTGTGACGGCACTTTGAATTTCGCCAAGTGTCCTAGGCAATGGGAGCGTAAATCCCCCTCACTGACGCTGCTCTCTTCCACCGTCACAAAGGCGCGACCGCACTCTCCCCACTTGGGATGAGGCACGCCAATCACAGCGACCTCACGCACTCCCGGAAACTGACGCAAAACCTTTTCAACTTCAGCCGGATATACGTTTTCACCGCCACTGATAAACATCTCTTTTTTGCGGCCGACCACATAGAAGTAGCCTTCACTGTCCCGGCGAACCAGATCACCAGTGTGCAGCCAACCGTCGCGCAAAGTCTGCTCGGTCGCTTCGGAATTATTCCAATAGCCAGTCATAGCGACAGGGCCGCGTAACACCAGCTCTCCCACCTCATCATCCGGCTGAGTACGTCCCGCCTCATCGACCACGCGGGCCTCAATATAGAAATTGGGGAAACCGATCGATCCCATTTTTCGCCGACTGTCCTCCTCATTAAGTGAGAACACGTTGGGACCAAACTCGGTAAGGCCATACCCTTGGCGTATGGGAATACCGCGTTTTTCCCAAGCGTCGATCAGCTCGAGCGGCATAGCCTCACCGCCAACAATGGCGTAGCGCACGGAACGCAAATCGCTGTCGGCGAAATCCGGCGAACGGCGCAAGAAGTCCATTGTGGTGGGGACGCCAAACAGCACACTCACCTTCTGCGAGCCGCACAGGCCCAAAACCAGTTCGGGATCGAATTTCTTAAGCAGAACCACCTTGGCCCCGCGATGCAAACACGGCGTCGTCAAAACATTCCAGCCACCAGTGTGAAACAGAGGCAAGAAGGTCAGCACCACATCATTCTGGGTGAGGTTCAAACGCAGGCCCGTGTTGATGGAGTTCCAAAACACCATGCGATGGGAGATCACTGCCCCTTTTGGAAATCCGGTCGTGCCGGATGTGTAAAGGATCATACAGGCATCTTCGAACTCAGCCATAAAGCCGAGCTCATGCTCAAGGCGAGAAGCGATGGGCGTTGATGCTTCCAGCGCCCGATTCTGCATATCTTCAAAAGACCAGACTGCGGTCAAGACTTGCAGATGCGCCACACGCTCCGCAAACTCTTCCTGCGCAATCAGAAGCTTGGCTCCGCTGTCGCGCAAGATATGCTCCACCTCGGGGGCCGTGAAACGAAAGTTTACCGGAACAAGAATCGCACCCAAGCGCTGAAGCGCAAAAAACAGCGAGATGTACTCGAGCTCATTGCCCGAGAGCACGGCGACCCGATCGCCCTTTTGGATGTCAAAACGTCGCTTTAACACATGTGCCAGACGCGTGGCCTGCGAGAACATCTGCTGATAAGTCAAAGCCCGGCCATCATCGCCAGATTGTAGAGCCACGCTCTTTGGCGCGTACACACTCCACTGCTTTAACCAATCGAGCTCAGGTGTCATAGTCCCACACCAGGCTACAGGCAGCCATGCTCAATCCGCCGCCGGATCCGAGCATAAATACCAGGTCACCTTTTTTAAGCCTGTGCTGCTCAGCCGCGTCATGCAGGGCCATCGGCAAGCAAGCGCTTCCGGTGTAGCCATAACGGTCCATGATATTGTGCGATTTGGAATGCGGCAGCCCCAGATTGTCGAGCGCCTCATGAATGCTCTGAATATTGATCTGAGTCATAAAGAAATGATCAATGTCTTTTGGCGCCTTGCCGATGCGATCGAGCAGAATATGCGTAAGCCGCGGCCAGTGTGTGCCGTTGGTTTCGATCGGAATCTTTTTGGCAAAATCCAAAAGCTGCCCGCGTCTCTCAAGCACCTCGTGGGTGATCGGCGTGCGCGTGCCACCGGCATACACACCCATGTAGTCGTGATATTGGCCGTCGGCGAATAGAGTCGCAGTTTGAATGCCGCGAGCGTCATCCTCCACCGCTTGCACCACCACCGCGCCCGCTCCATCCGCAAACAGAGTGGCAATTTTGTAGTCGTCGAAGTTCAAATACTTGGTCATGCCGTAGGCGCCAACCACCAGAATGTTACGGTACTGTCGATCCGCCATGATGTATTTTGATGCCATATCGAGTGCGGTTACAAAACCCGCACAGGCGGAATTGATATCGAACGCCCCTGCGTTCTTCGCGCCCAAACGGTATTGCACAACCGCGGCGGTTGCCGGTGAAAGGTAATCCGGAGTATCAGTCGCCACTAAAATCAAATCGATATCAGCGGCTTTTAGGCCCGCGCGTTCTAACGCTTGCTCTGCAGCCGGCAGAATCAAATCGGAAGTGGCTTGCTCCGGCGCCATGTAGCGACGCTCATGAATTCCACGCTTCTCCACGAGGAAGCTGGCCACGTCCTTATTGTATAAGCGGTTGAATTCTTCATTGTGAACCACACGTTCAGGGGCATACATCCCCGTGCCACGAATCACAGCGCGCCGACTACTCATTGCGTCTCAATCTCCTCGAGGTAAAAATCACTCAACGGTTTAGTTGGTATTTTAGGGAAATGAAAGGCTTTAGATTTTTTTCTGTTTGTACGCCTTGCGAAAACTGGCTAAGACGAGCGTGCACAAACTTCAAAGGGGATTAGGGACATGGCTCAGGTGAAATACTCGTTCGCTCAGCGTGGCGTTGTCATTACTGGAGGGGCCCAAGGCATCGGCCTTGAAATCGCTAAACGTTTCCTAGAGGCAGGTGCGGACGTCACTATCGCCGACTATTCCGAAGGCGCCCTGCAAAGCGCTAAAATAGAGCTCAAACTCTATCCGCAGCTTAAAACTGCGGTACTGGATGTGACCGATCGCGCCAGCTGTGCCCGCCTGGCAGAGAGTTTTACCGGCCCCTTACATATCTTGGTGAACAATGCGGGCATTACCCGAGACAAAAGCTTTGCGAAAATGACGGATGCGGATTTCGATCAGGTGATTCAAACCAATCTCACCGGTGTTTACAACGTCACGAAAGCTTTGCTCGGTAAGTTCGACCCGGCCGCTCCAAAGCGCATCATCAATATGGCCAGCGTGGTGGCTCTTTACGGAAACTTTGGTCAGACCAACTATGCGGCGACCAAGGCTGGTGTTGTGGCCATGACTAAAACATGGGCTAAAGAGTTGGCACGTAAAGGTTTCACTTCGAATGCCATCGCTCCCGGTTTTATTCGCACCAAGATGACTGAGGCTATGCCTAAAGAGGTGCTCGACGGTATCGCCGCAAAAGTGCCGGTTGGCCGTATGGGCGAAACTTCCGAGATAGCTAATACCTGTTTATTCCTCGCCTCCGATGAAGCTGCTTACATCAACGGTACCGTCATCTCTGTGGATGGCGGACTGGTGATCTAGATGATGTCGTTTCTATTTTGTTTGTTTCTCAGCCTCGGCGCCGAGGCAAGGCCAACGCCTATTCAAAACGGACTTCTCGAAGTGCGCCCGGGCCATACGCTCTATGTGAACTATCGTCCCGCGACCAATGGCAAACCGACTTTGTTTTTGCTCAACGGTCTGACTTATAGCACCTCCGATTGGAAGGCGTTTGCCGGGGCCTTGAGTGAAATTGATCCCGATATAGGCCTGGTGCTTTACGATATGGAAGGCATGGGTCAAACATTAACCAGCCGGCCAACTCCCTTCACGGACATCCCGCTTGAAAATCAAGTCGAGGACCTGCGCGCGCTAGTCAATCGCCTGCACATCGAGGGGCCGATCTCGGCATTGGGATTGTCCTACGGTGGAGCTGTAGGCCTTAAGTTTGCCTCACGATACCCTCGTGTCTTCGATCAAATGATCGCGATGGCGCCGTTCCTTGAACGCTTGCCCGAACAAGACGAGATGATTAAGCGCGCAGTCATTTCACATCGCCTTTTCGCCCCCTTCGATCCACGCAGCAACGATGAACTTTATGACTACTATTTGCGTGTGATGGTCGCCGCCTACCCGTTCACTGAGCCGGTGATTCTAAAACACCCCTGGCGTCTTGAGGGTGTGTACCGCATGGTCAAGGGCGCCAAGAACTGGCTGGCTACCAACGTGGCCGACAAGCTGCCCGTGGGACGCGTCCATATTGTCGGCTCCGCCGCCGACGAGTTTGTGAAATTAAACCGGTTAGAGAACTTCTTACGACACGTGCCCGCGAACACCCTAGCCAGCGTGATGATTATTGAAGACTCCTTTCGCCGCCCCCTTTTACCGACGCAAAAGTTTCACAAAATTCCCGAGCTTCATCCTCAATTGGCTGCAGCCTGGGTCTTGCAGGTCCTTGAACGTAACCCCGATCTCCAAAAAGGATTGACCTTTCTGACCGATCCCAACAAAGGTGAGGCCCGTAGCGGTTCAATTGTTATCCCTTTGGAGAATTCCTATGACTGCGCCACTTTTTTGCGAAAAGCACCCTCACCTCGCTAAAAAGGACACTCTTTTTATTCATGGCAATTTAGCTTCGACCGCCTGGTGGCGACCAACTCTGACAGAGTGGCGCCACACCGGATCTATGGGCGACAGGCAGCTGATCTTTGCTGACTGGCGCGGCTGCGGGAAGAACGCCGATTGGCCGCAAGACCGCCCGTTCACAATTGAAGATCTCGCGTCAGACTACTTGGATTTGATTGAGCGCGAGCACCTGGAAGACGTAAATCTAGTGGGCCATTCGCTTGGCGGTCTGATCGCCTTGCAAATGATGATTATGGCACCCAAACGTTTTGCCAAAGCGGTTTTGCTGGATCCCGTTGGCGCGGGTGGTGTGGTTTTAGACGAAGCGATGTACGAAGCTTTTCGCCAGATGGCAGCCAGTCGCGATCTCACACGGGCAGTTATTTTAAGCACGGTCAAAAATGCCGAAACTCTAGACTCTGCTTTTAGCAACGAGTTGGCTGAGGATGCCTTTAAGGCCGTGCGTGGCATTGGCACTTCGGTGCTGGAAATTTTGAAAACCGTAGATCTGCGTGAAGCAGCAACGCAGGTGCGCACGCCTACCCTGATCTTGCATGGCGAACATGATCAAATCATTCCCATGCGCGATTCCGAAGAGCTCGCTAGTCTTATGCCCGCAGCCCTTCTGGAAAAACTCTCCTCGGCTGGGCATTGCTGGAATGTCGAAGATGCAAAAGGTTTCACCAAACGCTTAAAGGAGTGGTTTACATGAAAATCAAAGCCCGCCATATTTTGGTCGAGCAAGAGTATGAAGTGAAGGATCTGGAAAAGAAACTCTCTGAAGGCGCTAAGTTCGAAGACTTGGCTCAATCCTTTTCCAAATGCCCGTCAGGCAAACGCGGTGGCGACTTAGGTGAGTTTGGCAAAGGCCGCATGGTGCCCTCCTTCGAAGAAGCTGCCTTTGGACTGGACGTGAACCAAGTTTCTGCTCCTGTTCGTACGCAGTTCGGCTATCATTTAATTCAACGCTACGAATAGTCGGTTTGATTGAGCCTCTTTTGGCTTTGCGTCATCCCGAAGCAAGGACGGCGCATGAAGAGGCTCTTCGTTTTGGCTGTGTTGTTGGGCGCCTTGACCGGTTGTCGAACAACTCCTGAGATGGTGCCCGACCCCAAAATTCAAACCCCAATGGCCGATCCCCATGAGGGTCTTAAGACCGCACTCGGGATGTATCGCTCGCCCGGTGATCTGGGTTTTGCGGAAAAGTCCTTCAACCCGTGCAGCTTCGGTCTGTCCGGCGGTCAATGCAAGAATCAGTACTTTTCCGTCGTGCATTTCCAGCTTCTCTGTCGGGACAGCGAGGGCTCGGTAAGCTCAGCCCCCATAGCGCTACAACCTATCGTTGCCGGTAATGTGAAGTGGAAAGTGGGCAATCAAAGCGGCGGCACTCAGACCGATAGCCAAGGTTTTGGACAGTTCACTATGATGAGTCCGCGCTCGGCCCGCGGCCAACGCCTCACGTTGCGGATCGGCCCCCAGTTCGTGGCTTTCACCGTCTCTGAGGTGAGTAAAATCATTTTGCCTAAAAACTTCTGTCGTTCTTAACACTGGGTTGACGGAGTCCTTCGTTCACCATAGAGCTTTTGTCTATGGGAACATCAGACGCTGTCCGCGCCCTGGAACGATTTGGAAGTATCCGTCGTCAGTTGAATCTGGTCGCCGTAAAGCTGTTGAAAGATCATGGCTTACACCCCAAACAAATGGTGATGTTGCGTTTTGTGAGTGAGAACAACGAGGTCTCTCTCACGCAATTGGCGCGTGGCACAGCCACCGACATGGCCGCTGCTTCGCGCGCCATCGGGCCCTTAATCAAACAAGGCTGGTTGAAAAAGATGCGCGACCCACAGGATAGCCGACGCTGGATCATTCAGTTGACCCCGAAGGCTCAACGCAAAATGCCGGCGATTGAGAAAATCTACGTGCAGCTCGCGGATTTGCTTTGTGATCCTCTAGACAGCCGCGAGATCAAGGAGTTCTCGCGAGTTTTAGAAGGCATTTCACAAGGACTTAAAGCGAAGCTTCAGGCTTAGGCGGCTCGGCAATCTCCGCTCCATCTGGCGTTTGCCAGGCGATCTTAGGCGCAGCCTCCGCGCCACGTACGTATTTTAAGAACAGCCGCTCTGTCCACTGTTTCAGATTGTCGATATAGATGTAAGCGGCGGGCACCAACACCAGGGTTAGCAACGTCGAACTAATCACGCCTCCGATCACCGCCACACCCAGCGAGGTGCGCTGGCGCGAAGCTTCGTTCAGGCCGATCGCCACGGGCACCATCCCGGCGATCAGCGCAAAACTGGTCATCAAGATGGGGCGTAGACGTGTTCGACAGGCCTTCACTATCGCCTGCGAACGCTCCATCCCCTCATCGGTCAGCTGCTGAATATAGTCGACGAGCAAAATCGAGTTTTTGGAAGCTAGTCCCAAAAGCATCACACACCCGATCATCGAGAAGAGGTTGAGCGACTCGCGTGTGACCAACAGGCCAAGAAAGGCGCCTACAGCAGCCAACGGCAACACCAACATGATGGCGAGTGGCGTGATAAAAGACTCGTACAAGCTCGCCAATACAAAGAAAATAAACAGCACGCCAAGACCCATGGCCATAACCATGTTGGTGCCAAGCTCTTTCATGCGCTCGGCTTGCCCGTAGAACGAGTAGTTAATCCCAGCCGGCATCTGAAGCTCTTCTTTTAAGATCTTCGGAATGTCAGCCATGATCGCCCCCATACCTGGGCCTTTAGGATCGATATCGGCCGACACTTGAATGGTGCGCGCACGATTCTCACGCGTGATCTTGGCCGGAGTGTTGGACGGTGAAATTTCGGCCACGAGGCCCAGAGGGACTAGCGTCTTGTTGATATTGGGCACCAAAATATTTTTCCAATTCGATTGCAGCTCTCGCTGGTCTTCAGCAGCACGCACGCGAATGTCGTACTGCAGATCGTTCGAGCGAAACTGCCCCGCCACCACGCCTTCCACCAAGTTGCGCAACTCATTGCCCACCACGCGCGGATTCAAACCCGCCTCGCGCGCAATTTCCGGATCGATCTGGAACTGGAACTCAGGTTTACCCGGCTTGAAGTCCGAGTCCACATCGGTCAGAGCTTTGTGCGGCTTCAAACGCTCCACCACCTTGGCCGCAAACGCTTCGAGCTCTTTAAGGTCAGGTCCTGATAAGTTCATGTTGAACTGCCGGCCACCGCCTCCGGCCGCATCACCATCCATTACGGCGGGCTTAGCGTACTCATAGGGTTTTAAGAAATCGCGCACCTTGGCCTTAAAATCTGAGGTGGACATGGTACGCCCGCGCTTGAGCGGGTGCAATTCGACCGAAATTTCTGCGACGTTGCTTTCACCTTCGTCACCGATCGACACTAAGGTGCGTTTCACTTCGGGAAACTCGCGAATTTTAGCGTCGACCTCATGTCCCAGCACGGCCATCCCATCAATGCTGGTGCCAGGTGGAAGCTCCAACGCGACTTTGAATTCCCCATTGTCGGGCGCAGGAACAAAAGTCTTCGAGACAAACTTCAAGCAATAGATACTGAACAAGAAGATCGCCAAGTTAGCGACGATCACTGTTTTCGGCCGGCGCAATGTCCAGTGAATGGCAATTTCGTATTTATCCTCTAACCAGGTCTGGAAACGATCGAAGCCTTTTAGAATGCGCTCATTCCACTGACCAAATTTTGATTTTGGTTTGGCATGCAAGCTACCGGCGAAATAAGCCGACAGCATGGGAGCAATAGTGAGCGCATCAAACAAACTCACCAGCATGGCAAAGCAGATCGTTAAACCGAACTCCTTAAACCATTGGCCGGTCACACCCTCTAAGAAGCCAATAGGTCCAAACACCGCAAGAATGGCGAGCGTGGTCGCGACAACGGCCAGGCGCACTTCGCGCGTTCCTGCCAACGCCGCCTCTTCCGGCGACTTGCCCATCTCGAGATGGCGAAAGATGTTTTCACGCACCACGATCGCATCGTCGATCAAAAGGCCGACCGCCAGGGACAGAGCTAGCAAAGACATGATGTTAATCGAAAAGCCGGCCCACAACATAAAGGCAAAGGCGCCAAGCAATGAGTTCGGAAGCGCTAGGCCTGTAATCAAAGTCGAACGGAAACTGCCCAAGAAGAAATACACCACGATAACCGTGAGGAAAATCCCGATGATGATCGACTCTTTGACGTCGTAAACGTTGTCGCGAATACGTTTAGCGCCGTCTTTCACCAGTTCGGTGTGCACATTCATGCCCCGCGACTTCATGTCAGTATTGAGCTTTTCTGCCGTGGCGCGGACACGATCCACGACCTCAATGGTGTTGGCGCCCGACTGGCGATAAACGTATAGCAGCAGTGCCGGCTGACCATCTTGAAATGTGCGCGTGGTCTCATCCTCAAGCGAGTCGACCACCTTTCCGATTTGAGCGATAGTCAGCGGATGTTCATCACCGGTAAAACGCGCCACCGAGGGAGGAATTTGATCCAAACGATTGTACTCGCCCAAAGTGCGATAGGTAGATTCTGTTTTGGCACCGGTAGTTTTGCCGGCGGGGACGTTTTCGCCTGAAATCTTTAAAGCATTGGTGACTTCGGTCGCTGAAATTTTGTACGCGCGCAACTTGTTCATATCGAGCTGCACTTGAATTTCGCGCTTACGCCCACCGTAGATCTTCACCTGACCGACCTGTGGCACCTGATCAAGCTTGGCCTTCACCGTCTGTTCAGCAATATCGTAAAGTTCACCCGGAGACTTATCCGGCGCACTCACCGACACCACAGCCACCGCCTGATCAGCCGGGTCCACAGTGCGAATCATCGGCTCATCCAGATCATCGGGCAATCGATTGCGCGCGCTCGACACCCGGTCACGCACCTGTTGCTCCACATACTTGATATCGAGTTTAAGCGCGAATTCAGCCACGATGGTGCTCACGCCTTCTTGGTTGATGGAACGCAATCGCTCAAGCCCTGAGATGCTCGAGATCTCTTCTTCAAGCACTTTGGCGACCAGCGTCTCCACTTCCACCGGGCCCGCTCCAGGATAAAGAACCGTGACGACCACAATCGGGTTGGTGATGTTCGGAAACAGATCCACCGGCAAACGGTTGAGTCCCATATAGCCCAAAAAAAGAATCAGCGTGACCACACAGGTGATAAAGATGGGACGCCTAACAGAGATCTGGGCTAAATCCACTTCTAAACCTTCACTTTCGTTTAACGTTTGACCGTCATCACGCCCTGCGGTCCGCGATGATCGACCAGTTCACCCTTCAACGTTCCGTTTTCATAGGGCGATGAAAAGTGCATACGACCTTTGCCAGGGATCGGCCCCGGATCAGCCTCACTATGCATAATCAAAAGAGGCTTGCATGCGTCCATAGTCACTTCCACTTGCATTAGGCGTGCACCAATTGTGGGATCATTGCTTGAGTTTTCGCGCGTGTAATAAGCCATCATCACCGGCACACGCACGCCGCCGACCAGCCCCTCTTCAGGGTAAAGCTTGAGATTGGCTTTCCACACTTTAACTGTCTTATCGTAAGGGGCCACCGACCCTTTGTACTCGGCGTAAAACGGAGCATAGGTACGAGCGCGACGCTCACGACGCGCCACCAATTCATCATTGGGCGCAATGATCGCTTTGTCGATACGCTTCACCTTGATTTGCCCCCATTGACCGGTGGTCACAATGGAGCCGACCAACTGATCCGTACCGGTAGGATCCGTATCTAATTCCAAAATCGCCGAAGTGACCGTGTTGTTGGAGCCGTTGTCGCCTCCTGCATTGCCGCCGCCACTGGCTCCGCCGCCGTTCACAATTGTTTCCGACTGGAACTGGGGAAGAAAATTGCTCGGGTCAAAGCGCGCCACCGACTTGTATTTCACGTCGGCCAACTCGCCGTCGAAGTTGCGTAATGTTCGGGTCATCAAACGCGGCACATAGCAGGGCGCACCATTCAGTCCCGTACCTTCTTGTCGGCGTTCAATATAGAGAAGCAGTCGGAAGGGCTCTTTGGTGGCGGGACCCGAGCTGCACAACCGGCGTGAGAGTTCGCCCTCGTAAGTTCCGGTCACAGGCTCGAAGATCGTTTGCAGACGCCGATACTCTTGCTCCTCACTCAATATAGAACCACCGGACACATCGCGAGTGACGAACTTCATGTTTTCAAAGCGCGCCCACTCTTGCTCGTTACGAAAAATCACGCCCGATACGCCAGAGCCAATTGTGGCCGAAATACTGATCGGGTCTTGTCCGCCCAAACGACAGCCGGTGGAGGTTTTCGAAGCGGCTTCGTCCGCCTCCAACACCAAACGACCGGTGATGGAGTCGTACTGCCCCTGCAAAATCAGATTGTCACTGTCGCCCACATAGTTGGATTGCATCAAACGGCCGCGCAAGACCACACGAATGCCAGGTTTTAAATCGCCTGGCAGCGGGGCCTCTTGCACCTCAGACCAAAACAAGTAGAGCTTCACAGGAAAGGTCGCTGTCGTTCCGGAAATGCGAACCATACCTTCGTAAGTGCCTTTGATGGCCTCGTACTCATCGCGCAGCTTTTCATTCTTTTGATCGCGCGCCGAATCGCCCCCGGTGTCTTCCAGACCCACGCCACAACTAGCGCCGCCGACGACAACTAGAACTGCCAGTAGAATCCTCACTAGATTCCTCATGTCTCCCCCTCACTTCACCAATTCATCGCGCTCAGCCGCCATTTCGTTGAGAGCGATGTGATAATCGCCGATCGCGCGCACCTTCTTGGACTGCGAATCGAAAAACAAACGATAGGTCTGCAAGAGATCGCGCAGAGGCAAACGTCCCTGGCGATACTCGACCTCTTGCTCGCGCACCGTGCGCGAACGATACTTTTCAGCTTCGATCGAACCATTGGCCACCGCAAAAGCTTCCGCCAAACGCTGATCGAGAAGTGCCAAATTTTTAGTGACGTCGGAACGCACGCGATTAAGTGCCGTGCCTTCCGTACCCGCCCGCACCCGCGCCTCCGCCATGGCGGCACGACGTTCAGACGAGTCAAAGGCCGTTGTGAATTCAACACCAACAAAATAAGTCGGTTTGTTGCCCGATACGAATTCGGAATAAGACGTCCCCGCCTTTTCATCGACACCCGTACTGGCCGCGCGCGCGATGATATCTAGGCCGGGAGAATTGCGTGAATCCACGCTGCGCTCGTGAGCCTTTGAGTTTTCAAAAGCCGTCTGTGCGACCTGCAAGCGACGCAACTTTTCTGTTTCCACCGGGCCAAGCTTCGGCAGCGGGGGCACTAATTCGCCTGGCTCAAACTTCACGTCGGCTGCGAAATTCGTTTGCATCAGGATTTCGAGCTCTTTCAACTTGTTCAAATACTCATAGGAAGCCGTCTTCACCTTATTGTCGGCGTCCGTGAAGTCGGCCATCACTTGGGCGTACTCTCCGCCCTTATCTAAACCGAACCGTCCTCGCCTCTGCACCACGCCGATGAGATTTTTGTACTGTGTGCGGGCGGTGATCGCATCCTGCAGCTGAGTTTGCGCCACATAGGCATCCCAGAAGAAGCGTAACGATTTGAGCACGAGGTCTTCGGTCTCCTCTTGCTTCTTAAGATCCGACTGCTTCAACTCTCCTCGGGCAACAGATAGATCCAACCGGTCGGCGTAACCAAAGAAATTCCCCCATAGGTTTTGCCGCCACTGTATATAGGCAGTGTCGAGCGCCGCCGTTGGCGCGCGCGTACTGGCCGCGGCGATAATGGGATTGAGCGTGCTCGCCTGAGCTTCATGTCGATAAAGGATTTCGAAAGTCGAGCCAAACGAAGTGGCTTTCTCAAAACTCATTTCCGAGGTGAGAGTTTTATCAATCGGATTAGTGAGCCCGGTGAGCGCCTCGGACTCATCGTATTCATAGCCCGCCTTGGCTCTGATTTTGAGGTCGAAATTGCCCAGCGCTTTCTCCATAGAGACGTAACCGCTTTGCGCGCGCAGAGCGATCTCTGCGGCGTCATAGCTCTTGGCTAAAACCGCATCCACCACGTTCTGCGGACGCAACACTTCTTCAGCAGCCAGAGGCAGGCTTAAAGTCACAAGTGCAATGCAAACTGCCTTAGCGGAAACCATATTGCACTCCTAACAAAACTCCATCCTCTTTGATTCTCGCCCAATCCCGCGTAAGGGTTGTGCGGCGCTCATAGGCCAGATTCATCCATACCGAGCCCAGGCGATAAGATGGCCCCGTACGCAGCAGAGCGATCCATCCGCCACCGCTGGCTTGTGAGAAATTGTGCTCTCCAGTTTGGATCAAATCGAAATGACCAATACCGATATCGACCAACCAACTCCAATCGGAAGTGTCGGCGAACGACCACTCTTGGCTGACGTATCCGGCCGCTTGGATCGAGTGCAGTTTAGTTGGACCCAAGTCCTTACCTGTAGGACCGTAGAGTTTTACATTCTGTACCGCGTAGTTAACGGCACCACGAAAGCCCCATGTGTGATGACCGAGGAGGGTGGTGGTGAAGGGCATATAGCGCATCTCCAAACCAGTCATCACGGTCGGCTGCTGATCCACGCTGCGCTCGCCAAGCGTAACCAAGCGCACGCGCCCTTGTGGACGATAACGCTGAAAGGTCAATCCGAGTTGCAAACCCTGATACAGAACAGGGTCCGTGGCTTCGATCTTTTGCGTTTGCACGGTGGCCAGAATGGGCTGCAGATTGTGTGAGTACGAGTCTTCTTTCGGCCGCAACTCACTGAGAGCGCGATCACGATAATCGATCGGCGCGGCCGGGACCTTGGCCTTTTCAGACACAGGTGTTTCCGAACCACCCGAGCTACCGAGAGCTTTGCGTAACGCTTTGATTCGTTGTTCTTTCGTCAGCGGTGCCTCTGTTGTTTGCGCTGTTGCCTGCAAACTCAAGGCAATAAATACCCACGGAACAATCCGGATGAACTTCACCAGACTCTCCCCTTCCCCTAGGGGAAGAATTAATCAGAAAGTAGTGCTTTGTGCAATGCTCGTGATAGATGATATAGCAATCAAATGCGCAAATGCTTAGTATAAGAAAACATCGCGCAAGTTTTAATGTGCTGTTAATTTCGGCACGAAATAGATCAGCCGGCCTTTGTTTTTCATTACGCCGGAGGATTGTTTCGCTTCCGCTCCTCGCCCCCAGAATAAATCCACACGATGTGGGCCACGAATGGCTCCACCTGTATCTTGATCGATTACAAAACGTGAGGTCGGTGCCCAAGCCGTAGGCTCTACATCCGTAGCACTTGCAAACTGTGGGCGTT
This sequence comes from Bdellovibrionales bacterium, assembly GCA_019637855.1. Lineage (GTDB taxonomy): Bacteria > Bdellovibrionota > Bdellovibrionia > Bdellovibrionales > UBA1609 > JALHOQ01. The sequence continues at coordinate 1,541 of JAHBUX010000014.1, read as the reverse complement.
CGAACTGCAAAAATGCAAGAGCGCCCTTGGGAAAATATGTTTGATCCGTGGCGATGGTGCGCCCGGGCACCACCTCCGTGCCAAAATAAGTGATGCCGGCGCTGCCTTTCAACGGCTTAAAGAACACATAGCTCGGATTGCGATTGAGCATCTCGCGCGCTTCAGGTTGAGTAAGACCTCTCAAGTGGGTTTCAATAGCATGCGCTGTGAGCTTCTCGCGCGGAATTTTGTCGAGCATAAATTTTCCGATCGGCACATAAGGGTGCCCGTTCTGAGCGGCGTAGCCGATCTTCATCTCCTCTTTGCCCATCTTCAAAACACCGGAACCTTGAATCTCGAGGAAGAAACTATCGATCGGGTCCGCATAGGCAAGAATCGGCGCTTCCGTGAGTGACTCCGCCTCGATCCCAGCGCGAGCGGGAAAGACCACCACTCTAGACATTCGCTTTGGATCTTTATTTGTGAGCAAGCGGCCCCTCAGAATATTGCGCGCGGATCTCTGCTCCAGCTTTTGATCGTACAAAACAGAAAGTCCCGGTCTTGCGACAACGAAGGAGTCCAGGTCAACCTCGACCAAATCTTTGGGTACACCGTAGATAGGTTGCGTGAATTTACCGTGCGGTCTCTTGGCCGCTTCGATCACCGGTTCGTAATATGAAGTGATGTAAACCTGCCCCCACTCTTCGTCGCCGTAAACTTCATACGCGTCGAAGGTTTCGCTAAGCTTTTGCGTGAATGCGGCGCCACTGGGATCTTGTTTGGCGGCCTCCAAGAGCGCCTCAAGTGCGGCAGCGTAGGTCTTAGTTGGGATTTTTGTGGGGCCGAAGGACATTTGTCCTTCGGGTTTTTCTTTTAGCGTTTTGATATCAGCTTCGAGTGCAGGGATCAGTTGGGTGATGCCAATGTCGTCTATGAGCGCGGGCATTTGCTTTACAGGTCGCATAGCTTGATCAGGATTTTTAATCAGCGGGCGCGCGCAAGAGGCTAGAATTAGACAGGTCAGAACGAGGGTGGTTTTGAACGCGTGTTGGATGGGCATTGGAAAATTGTAGGTGTGGGATGTTTCTTCGCCAATGGGCAGTGCGGCGCGGGGTTTTTGGTGGGAAAGCGCGGCTTGCAGCTTCGAGAAGGCCGAACGGATGACGCGAAGATCGTCCGTCCATGAGAGGCCCTAGCTGGCGGCCGTCCTGGCCGCCACCCAAAAAAATTAAAAATAAGGTCCGGATTCCGGACAAAAAAGCCCAGGGGCACTTCGTATCCACACACTACACCGTGCGCACCGCCCCGCACGGTACCGCCCGCCCCCATCGATCTGCACACGCTGATCCGCACACAGATCTTCGCACACTAAGCATTCTCCCGCCAGGCATTGACCCCTCAAACATTCACGATTCACGACTTACAATTCATGACCCACAGTTAACGACTCATGATCAGAATCGTGACTTGTAACTCGTGAATCATGAGTCGTGGATCGTGATCAGGTACATCGCGGATAGGGATCAATGATCGAAGTTGAGAAAGGTGTCTTTTTCCCTCTT
>JAHBUX010000013.1 GCA_019637855.1 Bdellovibrionales bacterium | reverse complement strand
ACTACAACGGCCGCGGTGTGGCCAGCACAGGCTCAGGCGGCCGCATTGATCTTAAGCAATACTTGCCCGGCGGCGCTCGTGATCCTCGCCTCATGGGTGGTATGAGACCTCCCGGTACTCAGATCCATAGCAAATTTGTGGATATCTGGGGACGCATCAGTGTGCGTATGGTTGAGAAATGCCGGCTGGGAATTCTTGCCGGTTGTGGTTAATTTTTATTTAGTTACATTTACCCTGGTCCATCCGTCCGGATTACGGACAGTCATGGTCTAATTTCAAGACCTAGGTTTCACGGGGCGCGGTTCTTGGCTTTTCCATAATGTTTCTGCTACATTCCGGCCCATTATTCACTAAGGGGTGATCCGTGAACGTATATGCCGTTGTTCCCGTTGCAGTCGTAGGTTGTGTTGCTTCTAATGCTCCAAGCATCTCTTCACAGAATATTGAGACGACACCGGTGACCAGCGTGCGCACGGTTAGCTTGGTCGAAGAGGGAAAAAATGTCGCATTCGAAGCGTTGGACCGCTATAGCTCTATTGTCTCTCTCGACGTTGCTGTTACTAGCTACAACAAAGTTCGCCAAGTCTAAATTGGTCTCTAACACTGCTCTGGGTTCCGTCGTGAAATTAAACTACGTCATAAATAAGCCCAGAGCTGATATCACTCTCAATCTGTTTGAGGCTGAGAGATATGAGCCCGCAATTATCATCCAATCACTGATTGGCAATTTAGTATATCACTCCAATCACGGCCGTTACGAGCCTCGCTTAGTCAAGAAGTGGCAGCGTATTCAGCCGAACATCTGGCAATTCGAACTGCTTCCCGGACTAGTTGCGGAGAACGGTGAAGCAATCACCGCTCAATCATTTAAGGCCAGCATAGAGCGCAGCCTCAGGTTTTTGTCTCGATCAGGGCCATTTCCTGTGTTTATGAATCTGCGCGGATATAGTGAGTTCGTAAAAGGCGACAGCAAAGCCTTGGGGCTAAGGGCAGAGGGTGACCTTCTAACTTTCGAATTTGATCAACCCGTCCGGGATGGGCTCCTGCAAGTTCTTTCGTTTGCGCCATTTGGCTACATATCAGCAGACAATTTAAATGCGGATGGAAGTTGGAAGGACAATAGTAAATTCATATCTTCGGGCCCATATCGGGTTAGTGAGATCAAAATCGGCGAACGTTATGTCCTGAACCGCAGGCTAAATTGGGCTGGGGAGTTCATAAAAGGGGCACCTGAAACTTTGGAGTTCACTCATACCATTCCGCAGAGTGTGGGCGATATGGATCTGTGGATAATTGACGCCTTCACATCGAGCGTCGCTGTTCCAGCGCCACTTGATCGATACCCTCTCGTTCCCGAGTACATTAACCCCATCTTGCTTGGAAATTTAAAAAAGGGCTATTTTGCAAATCGAAACGTACGGGTAAAGCTCAAAGCTTTGATAGCAAAGCATCGCGAGCAGCTACCTCCGTCTTGGGGCGCTCATACTCGAAGTGAGCACTTCTATCCCAACCAAGCGGACTCGACGTCGGTGCCATCTGAACTGACTGCAGGTGCTTTTCCTAAACCTAAGGATGCCTTGCTGATTGAGGGCAAGGAGCCATCCGGTGAAACTCCCTCAGCCTATGCATGGCAAGTGCTCAAGGCTGCGCTGAATGAAGCTGGCCTCAGTTATAAGTTTGCAAATAACGAAACCAACATGAAACATCTTTCGGATCAGAGCTACGATATTCGTTTGCGAGGTGCTTCCGCCGGTGGTGGCGCTGAGGCATGGGGGCTAAAGATTCTTTTTTGTTCTGAGCTTGGACCGAAACTTCCAGATCCGTCTGGTCAAGTCTGTCATTGGATTGAAAGTTACGAAGCTGAGAGGGTTTCCGAACAGGATTTTTCTAAGGGATTTTTGAAAGCTGTTGAAGAGGACGCATCTATCATCCCCATAAGTCACTATGGCATCCAGCTCTATCTGTCGCCGAGAATTGTGCGGGAGTCTCTAAACCCAACTTTAAGTATCATGCGTTTTGACCGTCTGGAAACATTGTAGTCTATGGTTGAATGGATAGCGCAACTTATGGACGAAAATCAGATGCGGCTGGAAGAGACTCAAATGTTTGCGCAATCGGGCGGCGAATATTGGCAGAGCACAGCTGTGGATCAAGGTAGAAATCCGATCTCAAGCGGATTCTCACCTGATAAAAAGCAAGCGCGCAAAATCGCTATCTCTGAAATGCTTGAAAGGTTGACCTACCATCGATTGATGAAGGGTGGGCTCGAAGAGCGTCGTGCGTGGGGTTTAGATTCACATCCAACGGCCTGCGGATTTGCCAGTGGATTTGACAAGTCAAATACGGTTTTACGTTCGCTGGCCGAGGCCACGGAGCGTTGGGTTATGAGCCTATGGATCGATGATGGCTATTACATTACCAAAGTCGATTCTAAGAAGGTTTTCTCTGGCCTAGATCCAATCTCCCAATTTTTTGTCGCGCAATTTGACGACGTCCTTTATTTCGAAAAAGAGGTTCTTGTTCAGGTCGATACGGCCCTATTGAAGTTTACGATTGCCCAAACGATGGGTCTAAAAGGTAATGGAATTTATCCTGGCTCGTCGGCACAGATTGCAGAAGGTTCGATTTGGCAGCATGCTTTGCTTGAAAGCTATCGTCACCTACTAGGTTTCAAAAATAATCCTTCGCGTCCGACCACCTTTCCCGACAACAAGGTGGAGTTTTTCGCAAATCATGCTGCTATTGCGCTTGAGCAAATTGAGCGTGCTCAAAATAGAAATTGGCCACTGCCGCAGATAGCTCTTCAAAAATCATTAAGTCAGTACGGTGGCAATCATTATATTGTTCGAACCATTTTTGCAGGGTGGAAGGACTGGAGTGAAGGCCCTCTTGAGCGATTTCTATACTGAATATATTCGTCCGGTCTTTGATCTTCCAAAGACTATGCAGATATTTGCCATTTTTCTCCTTCTTATAGTCTTCTGTTCGTTTCGAATTAACGAACAGAGCGATCGAGAGCAAACAACTCAGGCGGTGAAGGGGATTCTTCGCAGTGAATATCGCAATGCGAACTCCTACGCTTTGTCTAAAGCGCTCGCCGATCTTGAGGCCTTGCACATCTTAAGGTGTACGACGTTGGTTGAAACTGGAAGTAACGAGCGGGTTTTCTACGACACCTCCAGGAATAGGGCGTGTTGGAAAACTGGGGTCGGCCGGCGCTTTTTCGAGATGAACACAGAGTTCTCGGCAATTAATGGTTTAAACTATCGTTTAGCCTTTCAGGCCCAAAGGGTATGGTCAACGACCGCCCTCGAGTTACTGATCCATCTTTTTGTTGGGGTTGTAGTCGTAGTTTATGCACGTCACTGGCGATTTCAAACGCTGAATAGCGATCTAAGATTGAAAGTATTGGCTCTCGAAAAAGACATGGCCATCGATAATGCGAAACAGATTAAGCATGACGTGGCAGCTCCCATTGGAGCCTTACGAATGATGATACAGACTCTGAGAAATGTCGATCCCGAAGTGAAGTCTGTTTTGAATCGTGCGCTTCATCGTGCCGAAGATATTTTCAGTCAGCTCATTCCGGGCTCAACCTCACCAGTAGAACTTTTGACTTCCGAAAGCTTAACCTTATGTCTCGAGGAAGTCATTTCGGAGAAGAGATTGCAGTGGAGTGAGGATTGCAAGCTAATCTCGAGCAGTCAGAGGTTCTCTGGACGAGTCTATGCCAATGCGAATGAATTGAAGCGTATTGTTTCAAATATTCTTAACAACAGCTTCGAATCGTTGTTTTCTGAACGGAGGGAGATCAGTCTCCGTGTAGAGGCAGATCCTATGTCAGTAACCCTACGGATTAAGGATTCAGGAATTGGCATGACACCAGAGGTTTTGCGGCGAATTGGCCAAAAAGGATTTAGTAGCGGAAAGAATGGTCATCCTACGGCAGGCCAGGGATTAGGTGTTAGTAATGCCATTAGTGTTCTACGGACATGGGGTGGCGATCTTAGATTTGAGAGCCAAGTGGGGCAAGGATCTGAGGCGATCATTCGCCTCAATCTGTCTTAGTGTTCGTTAAAAAAAGTAATTTTCGGTTCTTGTAACCGTAAAAGTGTCCCTGTAGATTTCTTGGGAAAAATTGGAGCTGCGTGCGAGGTTTTCATTTGGATGGCAAGACATGGTTTTATCGTGATGATTTAGCTTTCAACATTCTGAATGTAGTGATTCACTACTTATCGAAATACTTGCCAGGGATAGGGAATTGTTACGCCGATGGGCGAACCGCGTAAATATTTTTCGTGTTCCTTGTGGACAACATAGAAATACTGATGGTGCGTATAGACGTTATAGATTGCATCGTCATAAAGAATGCGATTGATGTCATGAAGGGCCGATAACTTGCCATTATGTAGGCGAGCAGTGCGTATGGCTTTCTGTAGTTGATCGTTTTCGGCTACGGTTGAAAGATGCTTGTGCATGTTTGGTGTAAAGAGCATTTGTAGATCACCGAGCACATCCAATGGCCAGAATCCAGTCGATCCAGAAATCAAACTGACTCCGTCGTCTAAAAGATTACGGACAGACTTTTCATTTGAGCAAACTTCTGTGCAAAGCATGTCTAAATCTGCGCACACAGTGGCTATAGCCTCTGCGAACGCGGGTTGTTGGGCCCCTCTGCGTGCCCATTTGAACTCGACACCTTTAAGTCGGTTCAAGTAGTCCTGCGGATTCGACCCTGCATATGATTTCCGCATTTGGTTCCAGTCCTGATACCCCGGTGTAAGCCTTGTGAATATGCTAGCTTCTACCCTATGATCTAAAAGATTTAGCTGGGCAAATATCTCGCGAAAACGATCGGCAAAGATCTGGCGGCAGATTTGCTCATTGAACGGCGCGACTAGAGGATTGAGTAAAAAGCGGCCATGCCATGCTTTTAGAGTAGGCAAAAACGCATAGTTCGAGCGTAAGTGCGTAAGGTCAGCTCCGGAAAAATCCAAGTCATTAGCGAAGAAAACCGTTTCCGAAGCTTCTGGTTTTGCAATTTCCGCCATGAGCGCAAGGGCCTTTGGAAAACGAAAGCGAATCCGGTCAGGAATTGATTCTTGCATACGCTTTTTGAAAACAAGCTCCTCTGAGCCAATGCCTCCTACCTCAAGATTATAGGGGCCCGATTCGGATGGCCGCTCACAGCTAAGCTTGTTGGCATTTAAATCAATGCAGCTACGAGGAATCACTGCGAACGGTTCGAGAGTGAAGCGGAGCAGAGGGCGGTCTTCAGCTTTGGTTAGGCGGATTCGAATTCGACCTTGTGAAACTTCGATGCCCTTAGGAAAGCTATTTAAGGGAGTTCTCAGCTGTAGCCACTCGTGTAGACCTTCGATATTCTCCAGCACTGGGAAGCGCGGGCGAACCATAGCCATACGAACAATAGAAGTTGCGATATCTTCTGCCGTAATTGGATTTCCGTCCGCGAAAATCTGATTGGGTTTAATAGAAAAATCAATTTGTTTTGAGTCTGGGCTTACTGAAAAACGATTCAGAAGACGGCTGGTTAAAATGCCAGCTGCCGAAATCTCAAGTGGAGTTGCATATAGCATACGGGCTGTAAAAATATTTGCAGCTGCGTCGAAATTGAGTGGATCCCAGGAAGTAGGGGCTCCGGTCCATGTAATTGCGAACGTCTTTATGGATTGAGCCATGCCGGTTACCTTCAACTTTGTAAGATCAAAGTTTATGAGCAGTGATATTAGTGATGTTAGCAGAACTGATCGGACTTAGTATTTCATTTGTCCATTTTCCCAAGCAAAGTGGCTACCAATTCAAACGAGTTTTCAATGGGTTCGGGACTGGTATCGATTGTGTCGCGATCTATCCATGCTACCTCTGGTGTCCTTAAGGCTCCGAAGCAAAGCTCACTTTGGTAAATCGGATAGCTCACGTGGAGCGTCCGAAATTCGGACATATAAACCAAGGCCAAGTCCTCTGGCACTTGGCCTGCGTAGGACTGCCACGTGAATCCGGGGCCGTGTAAACTCAAGAAAATATGGTCTAGGCCCACTCTCTCGATCTCTGCATGCAGAGCATCGGGAATGGTGACGACGAATTGCACCAGTACGGATTCATCGGCCCATACGCTCCGATCCAGGAAGAACCGATTGATCAAAAGAGTGTTGGTTAGCAACAGGGCCTGAGCTTGGCCCCGAGCGGACTGGCGTTGCAGCTCCACCAGTTCACGCAAAACCTTTTCGCGCTCGATTTCGCGATGTTTCAGTAATCCGCATGAAGGCGAGCCCGGGCGGGCGTGCAAAAGCAATCCTGAAACCGTCAGATCTTCCGCATGTGCGGAAAAGGACAAGAGCAAAGCGAACAGCAAGCGCATCATAGATCCTCCTGAAGCCGATCAGTCTTCTATTTGAACGAGAACGTCCCGACCTCAATCACATTGCGCTTCTCACTTACGGTCTCTTGTGTGCGCGCGCTCAATGAGCGAGTCAAATTGGCCGTGGTCGTGGTGTTGCCAAAGATCGCAGACAAAACTTTGAATCCCGCGGCCCCAATCCGACAATACATATGCGGACACTTGCCCAACTCATCACCGACAACATCAGCACCGTTCTTGCCGCTGGCATCGATCAGAGTCATGTAGCCCGCAGGTGAACCGGTTTGAATGGCAATGACTTGAGCAAGCGCGCGATCGATAAATTCTTTCTTGATCTCTTTGATATATTCGTCCGTGTACTGAAAGCGGGTGTCCTCGGACTCGGAGTGAAACGTAATCCAAGAGCTAGTCGTACGTGCGTCGATAAAGCTGTCGAAGGTTTTGCGCGAAAACAATCCACTTTTGCGAACCTGTTCATGAATTTGCCGAACCAACTCTTGGAGGTCGTAGCTGATCGAGTGATGACGAGTCACTTGTACCTGATAGGAGTAAGTGCCGTTGGCGGTAACGTAATTTGAAATCTGATCGGCGGAAAAGTCACTTGTGGACCGCTGGCGGAGAGGGCATGCACCCAAAGTGGACAGGCGGATTTCTCCAGAGATCGCATCGCCAAAAAAATCTGTTCCGGGCGGAGGCGTGTAAGGTGTCGCATCTTTGTCGACTAACAACAGACTCGAGTTTCCCAGTAAGGGAAGCTGCCCAATGCCCGGCACCTGCAAACTGAGTACAGCTGAAAGTTCGGTCGCGTTTGCGTCCCCGCTGACTCTATCGACGACAGAAATAAAACTTTGATCGATAGGCATACGAACAAAAGTGATCGAAGGATTGGCGCGCTGATAGGCCTGAATCAATTCCGAATACCGGATTTCAATCAAGAAACGCCCCCAACCACCCTCGTTCTGTGCCAGATTTGACTTCTTGGTCACATAGTCTTGATCCAGGGCTCCTAGCTTGGCGTTCAGATCCGCGATCTTAACAATCAAATCGTCGATTTCCTTTTCCATGTCGTCGTGTGTTCTGCCGATGGGAACCAAGCCATCGTTCAGTTCGGCCTCACGTTTTTCGATCTCAAGAGCCATGTTCTTCATTCGACGCGAAAAGGCTTCGCGCACAGATTGGATATTGGTTTGAGTGCTCTCTAAACTCGTTAGGCGATTGCAAATAAAACTCAGATTGGCGGTTTCGTTATAGCCACTGATCTGTAGTCTGGAAACGCGAGGCGGGAGAACGTAGGCTTGCGTACAATCTTCGTTGAGAATTGCACCACTGCCGCCGTTAACCTCGCGGAGCTTGACCGAGCATTTCGGGTATTTAACGGGAATGGCAAAGCTCAAGCTCGGCACAAAAAACATCGGAAAAATCAAGGGAAGTAAATTTTTAGCGGTTTTCATTTTTATACTCGTTTGTACTTGTGAAGTAGGTTTGAAGAGCGGAAGAAAGATCCGTCGTATGCGTGCACGTTTTAGGGGCGATCACGGACAACGCAAATTCTCCGATGACATCAAAGTCTTTGTCGCTTTGCGGAAGGCCGAATCTCTGCCGCCATTCCTTTTCAATTTTAATTCCGCAACGGAAGGCGACCACACCTTCCGAATCGACTGCGCTCAAAGGACTGGCGAAGGAACGTTCGAAAAAGAGAGTCAGGTTTCTTAAGTGAATATTCAACACAGGGTTCTGGCAAACGGCTGAGGCCTGACATTTTAAATCCCCCCAAATGAGCTGACGCACTTCAGGTACGGTCGGTCGCTGCGGATGATCGCCAGTCGGGTTGGTTGAGCGCCCACAGCCTATGGCTGTCAGAAGAAGTGCGAGAATCCAGAGTCTCATTGTGCGTCTCCTAACGGAAGGAAGCTAAAACGAATATTGAAGTTGTGCGGAATCAAGGCACGGTCATAGGTTTGAAATGAGTCACTCACGCATTGCAGATCCGAATCGGACAACAGGGCTGGTTGAGTTAATGAGGCATCCATTAAACTTCTAAAAATGTCATAACTTTTCTTATCATCATAGGAATCGATCCTGCGCTGCGCTTCGAGGCGCGATATCAGACGGCCGGATTTAAAAATGTTGGCCTCTCTAATCGCCGTATCGAACGTTTGCGTGGTTAAAGCCTGATAGACAGTGATCACATCTTTAGGATTCACAAGTACAGTCTGCGTAGTTAAAGGAGCCAGGGAAAGAGCCTGCGATTGAACCGACAGCTGAGCTTTACCCTGCACAAGATCACATACGAAGTCGTCGTGTCCACTGAGGTCGAGAGTGATCACGCCGAATTCGTTTTGCTCTTTCAGCTGGGCCGAGATCTTCTCACGCAGCTCTTCCACATAGGCATCGGGGCGATACTCTGCCACGATAGAAGCAGCATCTGGGTTTAGATTCAGTTGGAGATTGGCGTAAGACATCTTGAATCGCTGTTCGGCCAACGGCTTGTTGGTGAAGCGACTCAGGTCGGGAAGATAGCGTACACTCACTACGTAATGGTTGTTTTCGCCATCCCGGCGCATCGAGCGTAGGTCGCGTGCCCGTATCGAATCTTTGGCGCAGTAACGGAAGAATTGCCTGAAGCCCTTATTGTCCTTTGAGATCTCTAGCTTGGCGGAGAAGGCGCCCTTGCGACTTAGTTGTTGAAAATGAAATCCACCGTTTTCATCGAGATGACCTTGGATGCCTCCTTGAATGGAGGGATCTTGCACGACATAGTCCTTCCAGGTCTTTTGACTTTCGAAGCGAAGCATTTCTTTCGAAGCGTTTTTGCAAACCTGGGCTGTACTTAAGGTTGGCACCAGGATTAAGAGACTCAATAGATATTTCATATTCACCTCAATCTAATCGTTAGTTAGTCAACAAAGGCCGTGCTGAAAGAAAACGGAGCCATCTGGTGCACTTCCATGCGATCCACGGACCGAATATTGGCTCTTAGCAGGTTTGAGAGTTTTTCCGTGGTGATTCCGTCGTGCCACACTTGAACCGTATAGGTGTAGTCGGCGCAAACGCTATGGCGCCCACCGAAGAATCCACTAATTCCACCGTTCTTCTCGGTCCAGCAGCGATTGGCCACTCGCGTTTCCGTGACATTTCCACCGACGGCCGGTGGCAGTTCGCTCGGAGAAACTTTCGACAAAATGCCTAATTTTTCCAGTTTCTCAAAGTAGTCGTCGATCAGAAGTGCCGCCACGCCTTTCTTGATTTCAAGAACTTGAGCCAGGTTGATGTTACCTGGATTTTCGTATTCGGTGGTCCACTGAAAGTCGACGAGCTCATCCACCTTTTCATTGATGACGTGATTGAAATTTGCGGACTTGGTGAAACCCTGATTGTTATTGGTGGTCACTTGATCAACGATTTGGCCAATTAGATTGTCGATCTTCAGTTCTGCCACGTAGCCTTGTGCGAACATTTGTTGAACTTCATAGTTGCGATTGACGACAAAGATCGGCGCTTTTTTGAAATCGATAACACTCTTGCCATCGGGCTGATCGATCACGGAATTGCAGATGCCGATCAGCGACAACAAGACCTCTCCCGTAACCACATCTCCGCCACGAACATGGGCCGTTCGCGTCTTTGCGCCCTCTTGCTGAAGCACTTCTAATCCGGGAATCGAGGTGGATAGAATTCCTGAGTCCTTTTCACTATTCACCGGCGCGTAATAGACAAAGCTATAGATGGACTTTGAAATCGGAGCTTTGCGCAGAGAGCTGATTTCGGTAACGTCATAAGTTCTCTCTTTAGGTCTACCGTTCTCATCCAGAACCGGATTGCCGGCAGCATCGACGACCTTTTCAACGACGGTGCGGGTTTGGCGCAGATTGGCTTGGTTGTAAGCGCGCAGCTCATTCAAATCCGATTGCGAGATTTCAGAATCCATGGTGATGGACAGAGTTGCACCAGGCCTATTGCCGTAGGTGTCGGTCAGAGATTTCATACCAATTGAGATCTCTTCTTGATAGCCGGCCATCTGTTTTGTGAGGTGATCTATTTCGGCTTGGATCTTAGTTTTCTGAGCGGTAGAGGTAGCCGCTTGCCAGCGTTCATCCCATTTACGTCGTTGGCTAGCTAGAGCGTCGTGAGCGTTCTCTAAGGTAGTGAGGGCGTTCATACGGCTCTTTACACCTTTACAAAGCCGAATGTTGGCATTGCCTTCACTGCGATACGATTGCTTCACTTTTGCGGGCGGCAGTACATACACTACGCGGCAGTCTTTACTATAAAGATAGTTGTAGTCCTTTCCAGGCGGATTGATCATTCCCTCGGCCATGCATTTGCGCGAAGGCTCTATATAAGGCGCGGAAGGTGTTTTTGAGTCTTCGGCCTGAGCCGTGAAGCTGCTGCACAATGCACCCGCAATTAGGCCAAGGCTCAATCGTTTCAAATTCATTTCCCCACTCCTGTGAATAAGATTTTGTGAAAGCCGAATGGCTAAAGAGCAAGGCAAGTGCCGGACAGTGGCTGTAAGGCAGATGCAATAGGTATGTGGCTGACATATTTTATGCTTAAAAAATAATCGGGTTGTTCTAAAGCTCGGACCGGAGATGTCCGGAATATCGGAGAGATCTGTCCGAACCGGATGCCATTTGATTGGTGGCAGAAGATAATGCTGGTATGCCCCTTGCCTCTGTGCTTCGCGCAGTAGGGGAGAAACGCTATGAACAAGCTCATTTTATTTCTGATGACCATGGCCTCTGTATCTGTATTGGCCTACCCATGCCCAAAGGCCATCGAAACAGATCCACAAACTATCGGCGCTAAACGCTGGCTGGAGCGTTTCCAAGGGCAGCATCAGATGCGTGGATGCCAGGTTGAGATCACGGTATGCAACGAGCAAGAACCACATGTGGTCGGAGGGCCTTTGGCAGAAGTGTACATCTTGGATGAAGCTGGTCGTGAGGCCTATCTTCCGCTTGTACCGGTGGCTGAGGACACGCCGCGGATGCAGGCCTCGATGCAGATTCACAGGCGCTCGCTCTACTATTTAAAGAAAGATAGTTTTCATGAGCCCGAACTAGGACGGACGGAAGTGTACCGCTTAGAGTTAAAAACAGAGTGGGATAATCTAGATAAGTTTAATCATGTGAGTCTGGGGACATACTCCACCAATCGAAGATTGCGTCATCGCAATGGCAATGAATCGCGTTGGTACAATTGCGGAGAAAGCTAGGATTTAACCCCTCTTTAACTAAACAACATTAGCTGAATATGGATTTTCCACTGACTGCCGAAAAGCGTCTGCGGTCGTTATATTGTACTTAAAATACGATAGAAGTGGTTTATAGCCAAAAACTAAGGAATGGGCGTTGCACACCGGATGTCTCCATCAGGAGTGCATATGAAAAAAATCTGGTTGGTTCCAGTTGCTGTAGTGGCAATTCTTTGTGCCATTTTGGTTAATGGTTGGGAGGCCAAGGCGGCCCTAACAGCAGGTGAAGTTGAGTCACAAAGGCTTCAGGGCAACGGAGTTGTCCAAGTCAGCCCGATGCTTGAGGAAAAAGGCGTTGCGATTCCTGTTCCGCTGAACCCGAAAGTGCAAACTGCCTTAAAACAGATGCTGCAAGGCGCGGGCTTGCGCAATGGCGTGTTCGTTGTCAATGAGGAGGGCGAGCTCTTCTACATCGGACAAAAAGCCGACCTGAATGCTTTACGCAAGGGTGTTGGTCTAAGTGGCTTGAAATTTAAAAGCCCAACTATGCCACCGGAAGCTTCACTGCTAAGACCGGGAGATGGTCCGTGTTGCAAAGATGGTCTTTATAGGTCGGATATTCCGCAGAAATAGTATGCGTACAATAATATTGTTTTTGGTCTGCATGATTTCGATCGGAGGCGCCGCTGAGGCCCCTTCAGTGCTTCGCACCTATTCGGACTACAGTCTGCCGGTAGACTTTCGTATTGCCTATCTTGCAATGGATACAGACATCTCGGGAGCTCTAGGGGCACAGCTGGTGACGTTTGATACAAACAACCAGCTCACTAGTCGATTGGCCCAGAAATGGACGATTGGTGCCAGTGGTGAATATGTCGATTTTGAACTAAAGCCAAACCTCAAATGGTCGGATGGCCAGCCTCTTGTTGCTAACGATGTTAAGGCCAGCTTTGCCGATACCAAGAGGTATTTTCTGAAGGATTTTTCGATTGTTTTCGCGAGCTACTCCCGGATCGAAGTCATCAACCCTCGGGTGGTTCGCTTTTACCTGCGTAAGGGAGTTTCACCGCTGGCATTGCTCAGCCAAATGGTGGATTCACGCCACGGTATAGTCAAATTGATTAATGGTAAGGCCACGATGGCCATCACGGCAGGGCCCTACAGCCTCGCCTCGGCGGACTCCAAAGAGGTCGTGCTAAAAGCGAATCTCCATTATACGAACTACTCAAAAGAGATGTTTCAAGAGATCCGGATTCGTCGTCCTCCACCGGGAAAATTGATTTCCGGAGGAGCTTTGCGCGAGGATCCATGGCCTGATTTTATCCAAGTGCCTACGATCGTGACGAAATCAGACGTTGCGGCATTGCCGCCGGGCAGTCAGATTTGGAGCAGCAATCATGATCGTACAATTTCTCTTTCTATCATCGACCGTAAACGTCTGCTGCCCATTCGCACTCTTCTCGGTTTCATCAAATCCAATGCGGATTTGAGTTTGATTGGGGCTGGCGCTCATAACGCACCCTTAGCTACGCAGCTGCCAGCTAAGGGTTTGGTTCTTTATTCTCGGAAAGACCCTGCCATAGTGAATGTAGACCGCGCCGCTTTCCTAAAGGTTTGGGATAAAAAAACAGTGTCGATTGCCTACGACGAATCTCGAATACCGCAAGAGGTGTTGGAAGGTTTGAAAAACAGCGTATGCAGCGTTCTGCCGGTGAAATGCGTTTTGGAGCGCATTTCACTACGTGATCTCAAACGCCTCCGCCGCGATGGCGGATACGACCTGGTTATCTCCAGCATGGGGGCGGACCCAACGGATATAGACGGCGCGATATTTCAATACTTTGAACGCGATCAGCCCTTTATACCTTCTGATAATTCGGCTCAAGGAAACTTCGTAGCCCGAATACAAAAGCTACGGCAGTCAGAAATAGGTCTGATTGAAGGTTATCAGAAACTGCTCTCGGATGCGGTAGAGCTCAACTATGTCCTTCCGATCTTTCGCTCATCAACCACCCTCATGGGCCGACCGTATATGGACTTTTCGCGCTCGGCCATCGGTAACTTTGACTTTGAAGATATGAGGCGGCGTCCATGAAGTCGCTTTCAGGTTCGGCCCCCTTACTTTCGATTCTGCGAGCTGGAACATTGCGCGGTATGCTCTTAGGTACCGCCCTGGCTCTCGTCGTCTCGAGCGTTATTGCTTGGGTGAATCTGCGCGCTTCCGCGGAACGTGAAATGAGCATCCAGGTGAAGGCCTTGGCGGATTCATTTCGCAATCTGATTTTAGGCGGAGAGATCAGACACTCCGAATTCAAAATGCGTACCGCCTTGGATTTGAAGCCCACCGACATCGTAAAGGTGTTGGATGAGAATGGGCACATTATCTATAGTGAACCTGGAGTTCCCGAAACCTGGGCTCTTGAGATGAAATGGTCGGGACCATTTCATCTCAACGCCGTCGCTCCAATCTATTTTGATCGGGAACAGACAATCTTACGCGGCTATATTGCGATCAGCCGGCAAGTGAGCATCGAATGGAACTTGTTTTTAATGGTGT
Source organism: Bdellovibrionales bacterium (assembly GCA_019637855.1). Taxonomy (GTDB): domain Bacteria; phylum Bdellovibrionota; class Bdellovibrionia; order Bdellovibrionales; family UBA1609; genus JALHOQ01. The sequence continues at coordinate 60,141 of JAHBUX010000013.1, read as the reverse complement.
TCGGCTCTCTTATGATCGGGCAGCTGATCTTTGTCTGGGTGTATCGTACCAGTGTGATGCGAGTGGGACTGCATCTGAGTGGACAGTTGACAGCTTTACGGCGCGGACTTGAGATGAGTGCTCCGGCTGGTGAGACGTCGATTGCTGAGCTTGAGGCGATTCGCGCGGCCTTTGCCCGTGTTCAAGAAGAAATCAGCGATCTCGAGCGCGTGGGCGCGCAGTCTAAGAGTTTGAAGAGCGTCGCTCATGATATTCGTAGTCCATTGTCGGCACTTTCGATTGGCATCAAGTCTCTCAAGCATATTCCGCATCCGGTGCGGGAGCTCTTAGATGAGGCTTATCTGCGGGTGGAATCCATCGCAGCCGATATTTTAAAGAACGAGTCCGCTTCGCTTATGGCCGAAGTATCGGTCTGTGACATGGCAAACAGGATTGAAGATTTGATTGCTGAAAAAACCTTGGAACACAATGAACGCGGTTTACACTGGGGAATTCAAGCAGATCCCGCAGTTTGGAACTCTTCAGCTATGATCGGGGTATCCAGTGTGGGGTTGATTCGCACCTTGTCTAATCTTTTGAACAATTCTGCCGAGGCCGCTCCCGCGGGATCCACAGTTCGCTTGAATATGGTTCTGTCTGAGGAGGCCGTGATCTTTAGGGTTGTCGATGAAGGGCCTGGAATTCAAGTGCAAGCGATGGCCGCTTTTCTTAAGGGCGGCGTTAGCGGTAAAACAGGTGGTTTTGGTATGGGCTTGTCGGGGGCCCGCCGTTTTGCCGAGGCGCACGGCGGATCTTTGCGTTTACACAATTTAGATATGGGTTTTGAAGTGGAGTTGTCGATCCCCTTGATGGCTAGCCATAAAACTAGCACTAGTAAGCTCCTTTAAATCGAGTGCGTAGCGCTTTCGCTTTCATCCCGCACCAAATGCACAGGCACCTTCACGATGCGGCTGGGGATATAACGTTTGTGCATAAGACGTACGCTTAAACGTTCCGCTTGAATCTGAATTTCCGGATTTTCAGCCATACCCGTGACGATCACCACCTTCTCGGCCGGGATTTCTAAACGTGTGACCAATTCAAAGCCTGTTGGTTGATGCTGACCTAAAGAGAAGTCGAATAGATAGGCCGTGTGGATACCGTCGTCTTTGCTCTTACTGTACCAGTCTTCGAATTCTGTCCCGCTTAAGAACGTGACGAGATCGCAAGGCAAGGCCGCATATTTTTCTCGCCAGGCGCGATGGGTGGTGATCTCGTCATCGACGACCACCACGCGCGGAGCGAAGGGTAGTTCATGACACCAGAAGGCCGGCGCTTCCGATAGCGGTAAACGCATCATCACTGTAGTGCCTTCGCCTTCTGAGGTTTGGAATTTCAAAGTGCCCGCACATTCGCTGACCGCGTGCATGGCCTGATAGACGCCAAGGCCTGAGCCGCAGCCGTCTTGCCCCTCTTTGCCATGAGTGAGACCTTTTTGACCTAAGCGTTCAAGCACGTGGGCCGGGATTCCGCAGCCATTGTCGGTGACGGAGATCTCTGCACAACCTTTGTTGACCACCAAATTCACCAACACATGACCGCGCCGGCCGGGTAGGGCTTCAATGGCGTTGGTTAAAAGGTTGGAAAGCGCGCGTCGCAGGTTCACGGGATCGACACAACTGTAGATCTCGGCGGAGTCGTCGCACAGCAAGCGCACCTCTATTTTATCCGGGTCCACTTGCAAGCCATGTTCGGCCACCACAGGCTCAACCAAGAAGAACAGATTTTCAACGCGCGTGGAGGGAACTACAAGTTCAGCTGTGTTGCGCATCGGAAGACGCGAACCATTTTGCCCGAGAGTAGCAAGGATCTCGTTCAAGCGTTGAAAGGCTTTAAGCGCTAAGGCGCGAGCTTCCGGAGAGGGTGATTGCGACAGCTTATCGACGGCTAGTTTCAAGGCGGAGAGCGGCGAGCGCAGGTCATGGGTCACCTGGCGGGCTATTAACTCAACCGCCTCGAGCTGAATAGTGAGGTCGCGCATATTACGATAGTCTTCGGCTACGGTGAGCAGCTGATCGAAATGACCGATCAGATCGGCCAGTTCGCGCGGTGTGTTCTTTTTATTGATAGTAACGGGTTCTAAACGACTCTCTTGGCGGACCCAACGGTCAAAGCGGGCCACGGCCTGTGAAACCGGGCGGACAATCACCTTATTGATCAGTAGCCAATGTAGACCGCAGAACAGCAATCCTAGTAGCAACACCACTGAGAACACTAGAAGAGCGGATTGCTTTTGCCGCTCTAAACCTTGCGGCAGCACCCACCAGCGTAAAGTCAGAATCGGTTTGGCTCCGACTTCATCGGACCAACCGTAGTCGGTGTAAAAGCAGATGTCTTTGCCAAAACTTAAGATGCGCGAGTCAGGCTTGCGACACTTCATCGCTGCCAGGTCTGGGCTTATGCGGTTGCTCAGGTCGCGGGTGATCTGAACCACCTTGCCCGTGACGCGATAGTCGATCTCCGTTGCGCGAATGTCATACAAATTGGCGATCGACGCCATTGAAGATTCAAATCCTCGGGTGTTGCCGTTTAGGATCTCGTTGCGATGGTAGTTGAACAGCTGGCGAATAATCCCGGCGTCGCGCGAATAGCGCTCCCGCCAGAAGCTCGAAAGATCGGAGATATAGAGAACTGCACCGATGCCAGTACAAAGAAGCAAAATGCTGAGCAATTCAAATAGCACGAGGTTGCGCAGCCGAATCATAGGCAGCCCCTCAAGCGCGAGACAGAGGAGAATTGCTGATTTGAACGGAACGTTTCGTAGTCGCCGACCTGGATGCAGCGGCCGGCCAGATAGCGTTCTGTTTCAAAAAACAGAGGCACCAACGGACCTTTGCGCAAAGTGCGACTGACCAACGTCATGGTCAGGTCGCGCACTTCCAATTCGCTGCGGGCCTTATTGAGTTCTTCAGCCATGTGTGAGGTGAGAACATCGTTCCATTGGCTGGGGGGAAATCCCGAGCTGCGCGCATAATAGCTGGTTAAGTCGGCCACCGGCGAAGCGGCCGAAACTCCGGCTGAGAACAGGGCCACATCATAGTCGGCCTCGCCCAGGCGTTGCAGGAACGCTTCTTTTGGTACCGGTGTTTTTTGGCGAAAGCGAAAGCCGAGGCGGGTGAGTTCGTCAATCACGCTACCCGTGATCTTGGGATCGAAGTGATCCATATAGATAAAGCGCAAAGGGCGGGAGGCGACGCGCCGGCAGGTTTCACGACTCTCGGGTGAACTTTGCAAGGCGGCTGGAGAGACGGGCACAATGGTAGAAGTCTCAACGAAAGATTTGTCATCTATGCCGTTCAAAATTCCACGACGGTCAACCCTCTTAGTCAGACAAGCGGCGGCCGTGTCTTGCCGGAAGTAGTTTTTAGACAGCACCAGCATCCAAATGCGATTGCGCTGATTGGAATCGATCACAGTGCTACTTTCTTCTGTGCGCCGGCCTCGAAGCGGGTAGAGATGCAACCCGCCGGAGGCCAATAGGCGCTTGGCTTCATCGAAGTTTTCGACTACGCGAAAGTCGATGGTGTCGGGCGATTGCGGTGTTAGAAAGGGGTGCTGCTCATGGCGGCGTAGACGCAAGCGGCCGCTTCGACGGTAGGCCTCAATCACCCGGTAGGGACCTAGGCCTGCCAGATGATCGCTAGAGTCACGGCGAATGGCATAGCGTAGATCTGCCAACTCAACTAGAAAGTAGGGACTTTGTTGTTTCAGCCTGACGACGAAATCGCGTTCGGAGATGCACTTCATCGACGCGATCAAAGGCAAAGCCGAATAGCCGATCGCATCTTTGCGGCCTCTTAGATATTCGAACGTATTTAAGGCATCAATGCAGGTGACGCGTCGGCCATCGGGATAGGAGAGATCGTTGCGCAGGCGAAAAATGAATTCCAATCCGTCATTTTGCACGGTCCAACTAGAAGCGACAGCCGGGTAAATGCGCCCGCGTGAATCCAGAGTCACCAAACCGAGATGCAGTTTGGCCATGACCTCGTAGTCTTCAATAGTCACGATGTTATCGATATCGAGTGCCTCAACCTTGCGCGGAAGACCGATGATCAAATCTCTTTGTTGTTCTAAAGAGCCAGCGGCTCCGGGCGAGCGCGGCCAGAAAAAGAAAATCCCAACGAGAATTGTGGTTACCGCCGCTGCACCCCCCAAAAGTCGCCTGCGGGTAATCCATTGAGCATTCAACATTCGCGGCGAGTTATAGTGCAGTTTCCCCGAATGATCAAAACCTGTTTAGTTGAGACGGTCGGTACGGTTACGGTGACTCTCTAGAGGCCGGAGGCAGTCAGAATCCAGGGCGGTATTTCCGCGGAAGGCCCGCGAAAAATTTCATCCATGTTTCCAGAAATTTCCGTGGCTTGAGGGTTGATCTCCACCACGTAGGCGCCCGCGTCTTTGGCGATCAAGGGAAGGCCCGCGGCTGGGTGTACGGCTGCCGAGGTGCCCATCGTAAAGAACAGATCGCAGGTCTCGGCCGCATGCTGAGAGGTGAGTAAAATTTGCCCGGGTAGCATCTCGCCAAACCACACCACGTCGGGTCTTAGGAGACCGCCGCAATCCTCGCACGTGGCTCGTGCGTCGGGAGTCTTGGCGACGCCAAGGCGCTCCACTCTCTTGCGACACGTCGGCGCCCATGAGCCCGCAGACGCGGGTGGATGTGGAGTTTTGAGAAGCTGATTTAGACGAGGCGAAATCATAGAGCGGAATCGTATCAAAGTGAGACGAATTCTCATCACAAGACTTATCAAATGAAAGTCAATCTCAGCTGACAAAGATGTGACAAAACCTAGACCTAGCAGCGCTAAGTTGAGGGAAGAAATGCTACAAAACTTAGCTATCGTTCATCGCCGTAAGCCCCGGATTTTCACTGGCACTCATGTCCCAGTGTGGTCCACTTGTTTGCGCAGTTTGGCTTTTGCCGACGGCAAGCCGGATTTCGAGTTGCACAGCGACGATGAAATCTACACACAAGAGCGAGCCTATCAATTTCTCCTGGAAATCGTGTGTGGGTTGCATTCGCCTATCGTTGGCGAAACCGAAGTGTTCGGTCAGTTCAAAGCCTTTGCGCAAGCGTGGTGCGAACTTGATCCGCGCCGGATGAGTTTGGTGCAACGGCTGTTGAATGAAGCCAAAACCATTCGCGCCGCTCATCTCAGCCATATGGGCACGCAGTCCTATGGCAGCTGGTTACGTAAGAATTTGGACTGTAAGCGTGTGCACGTGATCGGTGCCGGCCATCTCTCACGTGAGATCTTGCCTTACTTGGCCAAGCATGCCGAAGTGGTGGTGCATTCGCGCGACCCGCGCAAAGTCGATTTTCATCAGGAAGTGCAAGCTTTAGATGCGCGTGCTTTCGATGAAGGCGCCTTAGTGATTGCAGCTCCTGTCACGGCCGCTGATGTGCGCCGCTGGTTGGCCGGAGCTAAGCCTAAGCAGATCATCGATCTACGTGACACGTCGACGGCCGATCCGATTCGTGCCGACGCCATTCCGCTCGAGCATATTTTTGGAGATATTCGTCAGGCGAAAGCTCGCCTGCTTCCCGTCGTTGAACGCATCAAATCTGAGATCCTGTCATGCAGCCGCTCTCTCGCTGCCGAGGAGAAGGTGCGGCCACAAGGATGGGATGATCTATGCGCCTAAAGTTAGCTTCGCGCAAAAGTGATTTGGCTCGTTGGCAGGCGGTTCAAGTCGGTCGCGCCCTCGAACAGCTTCCTGAGAAACCTGGAATTGAATTCATCTTCAAGAGCTCGTTGGGCGATCAGAACCTCGATATTCCTTTGGCTTCTATGGGCGCCAAAGGCGTTTTTACCGAAGACTTCTACAATGATTTGGTGAGTGGACAGTGCGACCTAGTGGTGCACTCATGGAAGGATTTGCCGGTCGATGAGCGTGTCGACACGCATATCGCGATGACCTTAGCGCGCGCGGATGTGCGCGACGTAATGGTGGTACCCGAAGTCGTTTGGCAGAAGGCTGTGAGCAGTGGCCGTTTGGAGGTGCTCACTAGCTCTCCGCGCCGAGTGTACAATCTGAGGTCGGCTTTACCGCAGCTTTTGCCTGCCGGTGTAACGGTGGAATTCGTCACCGTGCGTGGCAATGTGCCGACTCGTCTACAGAAGATGCACGATGAGGGCCGCGCCTTGGTTTTAGCTAAGGCCGGGCTTGACCGTTTGCTGCAAGCCGAGAGCGAAGGCTTTTTAACGCAAGGAACGGGCATTCGCTCTTTCTTGCGGGATTGTCGTTTTCAGGTTTTGCCTGTGAGTTTGAATCCTCCTGCGCCGGCGCAAGGAGCATTGGCTATTGAAGTTTCACGTGAGAACGAGGCAATGAATCAGATGTGCCAACAGCTCAGTGACCACACCACCTTTGCTTGTGTGAATCGGGAGCGCGAAATCCTCAAACGCTACGGCGGAGGCTGTCATCAAAAGATCGGCGTGGCCGTGGTGGTTCGTCCCTATGGCACGATCCACGCTTTGCGCGGACTGACCGATGGTGGAGAGGTACTGTACGACTGGCGTATCGAAAACCTAACGTCGTGGCCGCGTTCGGCGAATGAGACGAACGTATTTCCTCTGCAGGCTAAGGACAACTCGTGGTTCGTACGTAAACCGGCGGCGACTTTGCCTGAGCTCTCCGACAAACCGGCTCTTTTTATTGCTCGCGCTGATGCATTGCCTCCGGGCTACATTCCCTCACCCCGCCAAACTGTGTGGACGGCGGGGGTGCAGACCTGGGCTAAGCTAGCTAGGCAAGGCGTTTGGGTTTCGGGTTGTCAGGACGGTTTAGGAGAAAATGAACCGTTTGGTTTGGACTATCTGGCTGGACAATTAAAGTGGACGAAACTCACACACGGCTTGGCTGCGGGACCTGAGGCTTTGGCGACTTATCGTTTGGAACCGAAGAAAGAGGTTCCAGATTTGCGTGGCAAGACTCACTTTTTCTGGATGAGTACCACTTCCTTTCAACGAGCCTATGAATTGTTTCCCAATGAGATCGCGAATGGCTACAACGCATGTGGTCCGGGCGTGACCTATGAATTCCTTCAGCGGCAAACTGCGCTCAAGAATCCCGTCAAAGTCTTTATTGGACTGGAGCAGTTTTTAAGCGAAACACTGCCCTGATCCTGAAGAGGTATCGATGCAGAACTCTCAAGCGCTTTTCGAACGTTCATTGCAAGTCGCGCCAGGTGGAGTGCACTCGCCCGTGCGCGCCTTTCGTAGTGTGGGAGGCACGCCGGTCTTTTTCGCCCGCGCCCAAGGCCCCTATTTGTATTCGGTGGAAGGCGACCGTTATATCGATTTTTGTCAAAGCTTCGGTCCGAACATTCTAGGGCACCGCGATCCTGATGTTGAACATGTATTGAAACAAACGATCGAACTCGGCTGGTGTTTCGGCGCCTGTGAACCTTACTCTCTGGAGCTCGCCGAACTAGTGAAAGCCGAGTTGCCCTGGGTGGAGCGCCTGCGTTTCGTGTGCTCGGGCACCGAGGCCGTGATGAGCGCTCTTCGGGTCGCGCGCGCGGCGACGGGCCGCCCCTCGATCTTAAAGTTCGAAGGTTGCTATCACGGTCATGCCGATTCACTCTTGGTCAAAGCGGGCAGTGGTCTGGCCGGGCCGTCGGCTTCCGACAGCGCGGGTGTGCCCGAGTTTTTGGCGGCACAAACTTTGACTTGTCCTTTGGATGATGAAGCCGCTCTTGAGCATGTGTTTAAAAATCACGGCTCGCAGATTGCCGCCGTGATCATCGAGCCCATGCCCGCCAACTATGGTCTGCTTTTACAGCGCCCTGAGTATCTGCAGAGGGTTGCCGAGATGGCGCGCGCCAATGGCTCACTTCTTATTTTAGATGAAGTGATTTCTGGCTTCCGCGTGGCTTTTGGCGGAATGGTCGAGCGCACGGGCATTCGCCCTGATCTGGTCACCTATGGCAAGGTCATGGGGGGCGGTTTGGCGGTGGGCGCCTATGCGGGCCGCGCCGACCTTATGGATCTGGTGGCGCCGGCGGGAAAAGTCTATCAAGCCGGCACACTGAGTGCGAATCCTCTGGCTATGCGCACGGGTTGGGCGACATTGAACAAACTTAAAACCTTCCGCGTGCACAGCGTTTTGGAAGAGCGAATGCAGGATTTTGCTGCTGAGTTGAAGAAAGTACTGCAACCGGCGGGGTTGACGGTGACGCATTTCTCCTCGGTGTTTTGGATTCACCCACAGACTGGGAAACCGCTGCGTAGTTTGACGGATCTACCAGCCGGTATGGGAGATCGCTACAAGTCCTTCTTCCATGCTTTGCTTAAGCGGGGCGTGTACATGGCGCCCAGTGGTTACGAGGTTGGCTTTTTGTCTTTGGCGCATGAGACGCCGGTATTGGATGAAGCTTTAGGAAAAATTCGTGAGGCCGTGCGTGACATTGGCTAGACGGCGCGAGGCGCTGAAACTCTTTTTGATTTTCTTCTGGTTGGTCTTCACGGTCACTTTCGCCATTTGGTGGTTTAAGTTTTCCATCGACAATATCTCGACGCTGATTCAGCTGCAGCCCGAGCAGATGGATCACTGGCTGCGGCAAAAGCGCATGGTGCTCTGGGAAGGGTCGGCTTGGCTGGTCCTCTTGGTTGGCGGCGGGATTGCTCTGGTCGTGCTGGTGCAAAAAGAAAAACGCCGGGTGCGCCAGATTCGCGAGTTCTTTGCCAGCTTTTCACATGATGTGAAGACGTCTTTGGCGTCGCTGCGCGTGCAGGCCGAATCCTTAACTGATGACATGCCGGGTTCGCCTATTCTGGATCGTCTCATCGGCGATACGGTGCGCTTGCAATTGCAGTTGGAGAACTCACTCTTTCTGGCGAGTCAGGATGACTTAAGCCTGTACATCGAGCGTTTGCGTTTAAGCCAGTTGGTCGAACGCCTGCGCGAGCAATGGCCGGCCGTGAAGATTGATCTTGAGGGCGAGGCGACCGTGCAAGGCGATGAGCGGGCTTTGCGTACGATTCTTAGCAATTTGACCAAGAATGCGATCTCGCACGGTAGAGCCACCGAGGTGCGCTTGACAGCCGAAAACGCCGGTCCGCGTATGGTGCGTGTTCGTTTCAGTGACAATGGCGAGGGTTTTGAAGGTTCAATTCAAGAGTTGGGCAAGCTGTTTCATCGTCCCAAAGCCAATAGTGGCAGTGGCGTCGGTATTTACATTAGCCGATTGCTGGTCGAGAAGATGCATGGCCGTATGCACTTACACGCCGACAATCATGGTTTTCGCGTGGATGTGGAGATGCCAGGGGAGCTGCGATGACCAAGATTCTTCTGGTCGAAGACGATGCTTCGCTAGGTGCCACATTACGTGATCGCTTGGTAAAAGAAGGCTATTCCGTCGCCTGGGCCCGCAACGTGGGTGATTCTCTCAAAGAGAGCGCCGATCAGGCTTTTGATCTTTATATTTTCGATGTGGGTCTACCTGATGGCAACGGCTTTGAACTCGCTAAAAAAGTGCCCTCCAAACCGCTGATCTTTTTAACTGCGCAAAGTGACGCTGAATCTCGCCTAGCGGGATACGAACTTGGGGCTGAGGAGTACATTCCCAAGCCGTTTCACTTACGCGAACTCTTGCTGCGCATCCGTCACGTTTTGGACAATCATATGCCATCGCATCTGCTGGAGATCGGCCGTGTGAAGGTGAATTTCGATAGCTTTAGTTTTGAACGCGATGGTCGGACGGAGATCATTCCCAGCAAAGATCTGGCGTTACTGAAGCTGCTGGTCGAAGAAAGTCCCAAAGTGGTGAGTCGCGATGAGGCCCTCAATCTGCTGTGGGGCGAAGATAAATTTCCGTCCAATCGTACCGTGGACAATGCGATTTTGCGCTTGCGCACCGCCTTGGCCGAAGCCGGGGTCTGCATAGAGTCCGTGCGGGGCGTAGGCTATCGCTGGGATGCGCGTCAACTGGAGAAGAAGTCATGAATGAGCGTTTTCACAATGCCCTAAAAGGAATCCCACAAGCGACGCCGCCGGTGTGGTTCATGCGCCAAGCGGGCCGTTATCACAAGCACTATCAGGCGTTGCGGAAAAAGCATGGCTTTATGGAATTGTGCAAGCAGCCGGAGCTGGCGGCGGAAGTGGCCCTGGGGCCCTTACAGGATTTTGATTTCGACGTGGCCATTTTGTTTTCCGATCTGTTGTTTCCGTTGGAAGCCATGGGCATGGGATTGACCTATGATCCAGCCCCTCAATTGGCGTGGAGGTTGAATTCCACATCGATTCGCGATTTGAAGCCGTGGAAAGAGGCATTGCCGGCGTTGGCCTTTCAAAAAGACGCCTTAATGGCCACTCGACATGTGATTCCCAAGAACAAGAGCCTGATCGGTTTTGTTGGTGGGCCGTGGACGCTCTTCACCTATGCGGCGGAGGGTGAACACAAGGGCAATCTGATTGGTGCTAAGACCAATATGGTTTTGTTTCACCGTTTTTGTGAAACCTTGATGCCTTTACTCGAAGCCAATATTCAGCTGCAGCTGGAGGGGGGCGCCGAGATCGTGATGTTGTTTGATACTGCGGCGGGCGAGCTGAGTCCGATGATGTTCAAACAAGACGTCCAAAAGTACATGCTCCGCCTGGCCGATAAGTTTCCTGGCCGTTTGGGTTATTACTCGAAGGGCACGACACCTTATCACCTGACTGATATTCGTCAGAACACGAGTTTCGCCGGTTTTGGCGTGGATCATCGCTTCGATTTACCTGCTGAATTAAAAGGGCAGGCCCGCGGATTTTTGCAAGGAAACTTTGATCAAAGTCTGTTGTTCTGCGCGCCGGAGGAGTTCCAAGCCCGATTGGTCGACTATCTAAAGCCGTTTCAGTTGCTCACGCCTGAGCAACGTCGCGGTTGGGTCTGCGGACTGGGCCATGGCGTCCTACCGGCGACTCCCGAGGACAATGTGCGCCACTTCGTGCGCTATGTGCGCGAGGTATTTAAGTGAACCAGAGCGAGTTGTTAAAAAAGTACGATGTTCCCGTTCCGCGTTACACCAGTTATCCGACCGTACCCTATTGGAACGATTCGCCCACGACAGAAGAGTGGCTTCAGTCTTTAGAGCGTACTTTGGCCAAGCCTGAAACCAGCTGGTCGCTTTACTTGCACATTCCGTTCTGCGAAACGCTATGCACGTTTTGCGGATGCAACACCTTGATCACCAAGAGTCATGACCGTGAACATCCCTATGTGCAGATTCTGTTAAAGGAATTTTCTCTGTACCTGACGCGTCTGCCGGAATTCGCGCGTAAACCTCTGCGGCAAATGCATTTGGGCGGCGGAACCCCGACCTTTCTCTCGGCAGCCAATCTGGATGCGCTGATGCAAGGGTTCTTATCGCAAGTCACGATCGACAAGGATAAGTTCGACGGTAGCCTTGAGGTGGACCCGCGCCGTACGAATGCGGAGCAACTGCAGGTGCTATACAAGCATGGCTTTCGCCGCGTGAGTATGGGCGTGCAAGATTTTGATCCTGAAGTGCAGCGCCTGGTGAATCGTATTCAGCCGTTTGAGCAAACGCGCGATCTCACGGCTGCGGCCCGGGCGATGGGCTATGAATCGGTCAACTACGATTTGATCTACGGCTTGCCGAAGCAGCAGCTGAGTTCGTTCTCGGACTCGATCGAGCGCACCATTCAGCTGCGTCCTGACCGCATCGCCCTTTATTCTTTTGCGCTGGTGCCATGGATCAAACCGCAGCAGCGTTTATTCAAGGATTCGGACCTGCCCGTGGGCGCGGACAAACGCGCGCTGTATGAGATGTCGTATAAGAAATTAACGGCGGCTGGTTATATTGAGATCGGCATGGATCACTTCGCTCTTCCTGAAGAGGCGTTGTCGGTCGCGCAGAAGCAGAAGACTTTGCATCGTAATTTCATGGGCTATACCGAGCGCCGCACAGATATTTTATTGGGTTTAGGTGTGAGCAGTATTTCTGAAACACCGGATTGCTTCCATCAGAACGAAAAAGTTCTGCCGATGTATGAGAAAAAAGTGAATGAAGGAATTGTGCCCACTCTACGTGGTCATAAACTGACTGAGCAAGACCGCGCCCATCGTGAGCAAATTCTGCGTTTTATGACCTTGGGTTCTGTCGAACTGTCCGACGAGGCGCAAGCGAATGACGTGCGCAGTTTTCTTGAAGATATGATCAAGGACGGTCTGGTTACGCTGAACGGTCGCACCTTGAGCATCACGGAAGCCGGGCGGCCGTTCTTACGCAATGCTTGCGTGGCTATGGATCAGCGTTTAAGAGAACAAAAACCCGCCACCAAAGTGTTTTCACAAGCACTATGAGCAGAGTGACCGTTGTCGGCGCGGGATTCGCCGGCCTCACCGCCGCCTACGAATTGATCAAAGCCGGATTCGAAGTCACCGTCCACGAACACGGAGAGCGTGCCGGCGGTTTGCTCGGTACACATCGTACGGCCTTTGGATTGGTGGAGACTGCGGCCAACGCTTTGCTGTGTAGTCGTGAAATCGAAGAGCTGTTCGCGGACGTGGGAGTGGCTTTCGCCGAACGCCGACCGGAGCGCCGCAAACGCTATATCTTTTGGAACAAACCCCGCCGTTGGCCGCTGGGCCTGGCGGCCTCTGTGCGCACCTTGATTCAAGGCTGTCGTTTAAGCTTAGGAAACAAAGACCTGGTGCCGATGGAAGGCGAGTCCATCGCCGAATGGGCCCGTCGTTTTGCCGGCCCGGACTTTGAGCAGCGCCTGTTGTCGCCAGCACTACAGGGCATCTATGCCGGCGACCCGGAAAACATGAGCGCGCTTTTAATTTTAGGAAAAATCTTTGCCGATCGTCCCGCCAAAGGGCGTTGGAAAGGAAGTGTGGCTCCTGAGGGCGGCATGGGGGCTTTGGTAAAGGCCCTAGAGGCTTGGTTAGAAGAGCGTGGGGTAAAGATCCATTACGGCTCTCAATTTGCGTTTTCTGAGCCCTTGTCGGAGCCCGTGGTGTTGGCCACATCGGCGTGGAGTGCAGCGACTCTTTTAAAAGCGACACATCCACACGAAGCACGCCTACTAGAGACTTGCGAAAGCTTACCGCTGGTGACGACGACGTGTTTTTTTGAGCCACAACACAGTGATCTAAAAGGCTTTGGTTGTCTGTTTCCACGGTCACAGCAGTTTCGCGCTTTGGGCGTGTTGTTCAACGCTTCCGTATTTGAAAAACGCTCCTCGGTTCGCTCCGAAACATGGATATTGGGAGGTGCTTCTCAGCGCAACAGCGTGGACCTTTCTGATGAGCAGATCCTGGAGGCGATCCAGGCGGACCGCTCTCGCTTGAACAAAGGCACCGCCGTCGCCGCGCCGCTAGACTACAAAATCACCCGTTGGCCGCGTGCGATCCCGCACTACACTTTGGCTTGGGAGCGCACGCTGCTGGCGCTTAATCCGAAACCACCCTTGTTCTTGCACGGCAACTACTTAGGTGAAATCGGATTGTCGCGCATCTATTCACGTTCTCGCCGGCTGGCGCAACAGATAAAGGAAATGTATGGCTGAGCGCGGGTTACTTCTTATCAACCTAGGATCACCCGACGCGCCGACAGCGCCAGCGGTGGGAAAGTATCTTAAGGAATTTCTCAACGACAAATATGTTATCGATCTGCCGCCGCCGTTTCGCCAGTTCTTGGTTTGGGGTTTGATCGCGCCATTGCGCTCTCATAGCTCGGCGCATGCGTATCAAAAGATTTGGACCGAGGAGGGATCGCCTCTTGTGGGGCACACACGCGCGTTCGCGCAAGATTTGGCCGTCGCGATGCCTGCCACCGAAATCCGCTGGGCTATGCGCTACGGCTCCCCATCGATTCTCGACACGTTGAAAAACTGGAAAGTGCGGCGCCTGGACGTGGTACCGCTGTATCCGCAGTATGCCGAGTCCTCCACCCGTACCGCGATCGAGCAAACAAAAAAAGGATTGATTGGATTCCCTGGTGAAGTTCGTTGGCTGCAAGATTTCTATGATCAGCCTGAATACATCGCTGCCGAAGTGAGACAGATCCAGCAGGCCATGCAGAGCTTTCAACCCGATCACCTTCTGCTCAGCTTTCACGGATTGCCGGAACATCATATGGCCAAGCTGCATCCGCGGGTCTGTGGTCAAGAGCCCCACAACTGCGAGCGAGTGACGGCAGAAAATCGTTTGTGCTATCGAGCGCAGTGTTTCGCGACCGCGCGCGCGGTCGCGGCTGGTTTGGGAAAGGGCGGCTATGGATTTTCCGTCAGCTTTCAATCGCGCTTGGGCCGTCGTCCTTGGGTTAAGCCGTACACGGATTTCGTGATCAATGATTTGGCTGCCGAAGGCAAAAAGCGAGTTTTAGTGGCTTGCCCCTCATTCGTGGCTGATTGCTTGGAGACGCTGGAGGAAGTGCAGATCCGTCTGCGCGATCAGTTCATAGCGAAGGGCGGAGAAGACCTTAAGCTCGTGCCTTCGCTCAATTCCGAGTCGCATTGGGTGCAAGGCTTTCAAAAAATGATCGCAAGATCCGACCTCGCTTGGCAGAACCTTGGCTTCTAGGTAAGAGGTCGAATGCAGTATCAAACCTTTGACCGCTTTTACGGCCAGGCCAAATCCCTACGCTCGGTCTTTGATCGTCGGTTCAAGCAGCCGTTGCACTCGCACCCGGAACGTTTTCAGTGGGACTATTGGCATGTGCCTGGCGAGTACACTTTGCTGCGCACGCCGGCCTACACCTATTTTCCTAAAAAAGTGTATGAGCGTTTTCATCGTCACCTGGTGGCGTGGGGACGAGAGCATTTAGGCTGCCATGATATCTCGCCGCCGTGGCTCAGCTGCTACATCGAGGGGTGTCGGCAAGAGCCGCATCAGGATGTTCCGCATGGGCCGTTGGCCTTTGTTTACTCTCTGACGCCATGGAAGGGACGCCCGTTCACCGGCGGAGAGACGTTTTTGAAACCGAACACGCGGATTGCGCCCGAATTCAATCGCTTGACCATTTTCAATCCGGCCATTGTGCACGGTGTGCGTCCTGTGAAGGGCACGCATGATCCGCGCTATGGGCGTCTCGTTGTGCATGGCTGGTTCGTGAATCCGCGCCCGTTTTGGGTCGGCCCGTTACGGATCGAGGATGTAAGGCAGGCGCTTGAGGAGGACCTACAGGTGCGTCCGAACCTCAATCTGGGCAAAGGCTTTCTCTCGCTACGACTTGATATTTCGGCCGCCGGTCATGTTCAGCAAACTCCGAGGATTTTGGTCAACACGCTTCAGAAGGCGACAGACCTACGGGAATTTACCGTGGCGCTTAAACAGCTCAAGTTCCCTAAATGCAAAACAGCCTCGCGTTTAACACTGCCATTTTTGATTGGCGACTGAGCCTTATTTACGAGGCATAAACTGCGGTAGGTCGCGCAGTCGATCGTTCATTTGCTTTAGACGGTTGGCAAAACTCTGCAGCATAGAGCCCGCCCATTCAGGTAGGCCAGCCAAGAGCTGTTGATAGGCTTCTGCCGAGACTCGAACCAATTCCACATCGGTTTTCGCACGGGCCGAGGCTGAGCGTGGGGCTTTGTCCAAGAGCGCGAATTCGCCAAAGGATTCGCCCGGGCCAAAAGTGCAAATACTGAATTGGGAGGAGCCATCTTTGGTTTGAGTGTAGATTTCTACCTCACCGCTTTGAACGATATAGAAATGCTCTTCTTGATCGCCCTCTTCAAAAATGGACTGGCCCGCGGGATAGGACACCCGCTCAACACGATCCATCAGTGGGTTTCCGCCATAAAGCGGTAACCAGATCCGGTCACGGACTCGATGTACTTACCGGCCGGGCCGAGCTTGCGGCGGGCGCCACAGATATGTGAATCCACCGTGCGATTCACCACGTCTAAATCTCTGCCCCACACCGCGCGCACCAATTCCGAGCGCGAGTACACTTGGCCTTCGTTCTGCGCCAAGAGTGCGACCAAACGAAACTCTTTAGAGGTCAGTTCAATAGGTGTTTCGACACCATTCAGCATCACGGTGGCGCGCATCATCGGGAAATGCAGCGCCAAAAGGCCGCGGCGAATCACCTCGGGGGTGGAAACAGAGCGGCGTAAGCGCGCATCCACCCTGGCTTTTAGCTCGCGTGGGCTGACAGGTTTCACAATGTAGTCATCCGCGCCGCGTGCAAAGGCAGCCACTTTGCTGTCGACGTCTTCTTTCCCCGTCAAAAAGACCACCGGAGTGCGACGTAGGCGTGGGCTAGCGGACCAATGGTCCATCAAGGTGGAACCTTCGCCGTCGGGCAAAGTGATATCCAAAAGAATAAGGTCAAAATTGCTTTGTTCCTCAGTAATTTTACGAGCGTCGCTCAGCGTGCGCGCGATGATAAGCTGTGTGTCATCATTGCTTAAAGCGCTTTGCACAACTTTAAGGCTGGATTCGGAATCCTCCACCAACAGTATGCGATGCATATAGGAGCTCCCCTTAAATCGATTAGGAGGGAGTATTGCATGGACGCGCCGGCGAAAACAACTGTTGTTTCGGAGCGTTTACTATTGCGAAACGGGCACTTCTTTTGACACGGGTACCACGGGCGGTTTCGGCGTCAGCGGTACTGGCGCGACGGGCTGCTCCATCATCTTTTGAGCACTGGCCTCGGCTTCGGGGCGATCCCACTGCGCCGCTTTTGCCATTTGCGCGCAGGTATCTACCCATACTTGGGCTGATTCGGCAAAGGCAGCGAGCTTGGGGGCGACGTCTCTGAACTGCGGAGGAATTTGGGTCGGATCATCGGTGAAGTAAAAAGAGGTGTATTCTGTCGACCAGGGATCGCCTTTACGAAAACGGTCATTCCTAAATTGCAGGCTGACAAGATTCGGAGGAGTGTCCTCATCGTAAACGAATTTTATGATAGCTTCCTTTTCCGGGTCGTTTATCGTTTCCGGTTTGTCATCGAAGATATAGGCAGCTGTGATTTTGGAAGCCTTTGTTTTGGCCGAAAACCTAAACCAATCTGAATTGGATTTGTTGCCTTCAACCTCTTTCATCTGCGCCGTGTAGTACTCTCCCTTCGGGCATTCCGGTCGGCGCGGAACCCAATCTCTATTAGGCGAACTCTTCTTGTTTTTTGCGGCCTCCAGCGCGGCCAAGCGATTTTGCTCGTCTTTGTTCTTCTTCCATTCGGTACACCAACCGGGGCCGTTCCAGGGGCGCCATCCGGTAAGGGAGAGCAGCCAGCAGGTGCCTTGACCGGCTCTTTCCAGAGCGTTGTTGCCTAGGTTGGAGACGAGTAAAGGCCCCAGAATCCCACATATCCATACGATGGCAGGGATCGCTGGCAACGCCGCATCCGCGTCGGGGAGAAGAATGGAAAAGAGCGCCGTTTTTCTTATTCCCAGCTTCTTTTCAAGAATGGCCATCTGAGGTAACCACGGTGACGTGGGATCGAAAGTCCACAGCTCGCCATTTACTTTCACCTGATTCTTTTCGCGAAACTCGATGCGATAGTCTTTGTCGGGCATTTTCACGACCAAAGTTTCATCGTCGCGAACCAGTTTGGGAGCAGTGCCCAGACTTTTGAAAATGGGGCGCAATTCTTCTAGATATTTAGGTTTTATCAGGCCGCTGAGAAGCTTCGGTTCGATATCTGCGCCGGATTTCACCTCGTGATTGAAGTGATCGATGTACGCTTGTAGGCGCGCCTGCCTTAGAGTTTTCACTTGCTCAGAAGTGAGGCCTTTGGGTTTTTCCGGGAATTTAATCTCGGCGTTAGCGAAGCTGAAGTTGAAGGCGAACATCAGAGCGATAAGAGTGCGAAAAATGGACGTCATTATATAGTTGTAATCCTCTCTTAATGCGAAAACAGCTGGATGAATGTCTAGATTCGACAAAGTTTGACCTTCGTTCAGGCCGGTCCTATGGTGAGGACATGGTTAGATTGTTGGTGCTGCTTCTGCTGACGCTTTCTACGGGGATCACCTCGGTGGCGGGCGCGCACGTTGTCGACCTTTGTCAAGACGAGCAATCCTGCAGCGACCTAAAGCAAACCGCGCAATCGCAGCAAGAACACGACTGCTCTTGTCCTGCGCATCACAACAGCTGCTCTCATCATCCCATATATAATGGTCGTAGCCCCATCGCGGTTTCCCAGCCTTCTCCGCCACGACCTGCCTATTGGGCTCTGACTCTTCTCTTCGCGCCTTCGCCATGGCTTGAAGGCCCCTTTCAGCCTCCAAAGATCTAGCGTTTCACGCTCACTCTAAAAATCTCTACGTTTCTTTTTTCGGAGGCTCCTCGTGTTGAACTTTATCATTCGGTCCGCATTGCGAAACCGACTTTTGACTCTAGCTTTGGCCGCCGCCGTCGTTGTCTATGGCGGGTTAAGCCTAAGTAAATTGCCCATCGATGTTTTCCCAGAACTGACTAAGCCCACCGTCACCGTGATGACCGAAGGTCACGGCCGTGCGCCCGAAGAGGTGGAGGCGCTTATCACCTTGCCAGTTGAAAACGCCATCAACGGTTTGCCCGGGTTGGAGCGCGTGCGTTCGACCTCAGGCGTTGGCCTGTCGATTGTTTATCTTGAGTTCGCTTGGGGCACGGATCTTTATCGGGCACGGCAGCTGGTCGCGGAGAAACTGCAGTTGGCCAGCGAACGTTTGCCCAAGGATGTACAACCGGTTTTGGCCCCCATCGCCAGTTTGATGGGGCAGATCCAACAGATTGCCTTGTCTTCACCACGGGGCTCGATCTCGCCGGTGGAACTGCGCACGTTGGCCGAGTGGACTTTGCGTCCCCGGCTGTTGTCGATTCCCGGCGTTGCCCAGGTGATCTCCATCGGTGGGGGACTGCGCCAGTTTCAAATTCATATTTCGGCCGACAAACTTTCGCAGAAAATGCTTACGCTCGAGCAGATTGACCAAGCCCTGGAAAAAATCAGCCATAACACCAGTGGCGGTTTTTATGATGACGGCAAACGCGAAGTCCTGATTCGCAACATCGGTGCGGTGACGGATCTCGAAGACATTCGCTCTACCGTGGTCGGCTTGCATTTTGGCCGGCCCGTTCTGGTCAAAGAGATCGCCGAGGTCAAAGAGGGGGCCCGCACCAAGCGCGGTGACGGTAGCTATATGGGACAGCCCGCCGTGGTCATGGTGGTGCAGAAGCAGCCGGGCGCCGATACGGTCTCGGTCACGGATGCGATTGACCGCGCCGTTTCAGAGCTGAAGCCGACTTTGCCGGAAGATCTTATCGTTAACACCGACGTTTTCAAGCAAGCGAACTTTATCCACGCGGCCATCAGTGGCATCCGCAGCAAGCTTGAGTTCGGCACGGTGTTGGTGTTTATAGTGTTGCTGATCTTCTTAGCCAATCTGCGCTTGAGTCTGATCACATTGGCTGCCATTCCACTCTCTTTCTTTGTGACCTTTATCGTCTTTCGCTACTTTGGGCTGTCGGTGAACACGATGACTCTTGGAGGCTTGGCTATCGCCATTGGCGAGCTGGTCGATGACTCCATCGTCGATGCCGAAAACATCTTTCGCCGTCTACGTGAAAACCGAGCGCTCGCCAAGCCTTTGCCCGTATTGAAGGTGGTTTACGAGGCCTCGAGCGAAGTGCGTAATTCGATCGTTTTGGCGACATTGGTGATTGCGTTGGTTTTCGTTCCTTTATTCAATCTTAGCGGTTTGGAGGGGCGTCTGTTCCTGCCGTTGGCTGTGGCCTATCTTTCGGCTTTGGCCTCTTCACTCCTCGTGTCATTGACGGTGACTCCGGTGTTGGCCTCCTATCTGCTGGCTGGAAAGAAGCACGCGCAAGAGACGCGGTTGGTGCGTTGGTTGAAGGAGCGAGATGCCAATATCTTGGAACGCATTTTAGATCGTCCAAGGGCGGTGGCCGCTGCTGCGGCGCTGCTCTTTGTGATGGCCGTTTCTTTGTTGCCGTTTATGGGTCGAGACTTCCTGCCGCAGTTCAATGAGGGGACGGCGATGATCTCGGTGTTTTCGCCGCCGGGTGTTTCTTTGCAAGAGTCCAATCGTCTCGGACTTGAAGCCGAAAAGAAAATCATGGAGGTGCCCGAGGTCAAATCCGTATCGCGCCGAACAGGTCGAGCGGAGCAAGATGAACATGCGATGGGTGTTAACGTCAGCGAGATCGATGTGGACTTCAAGCCGGACAGCACGCGTTCGCGTGCCGCCATTCTACAAGACGTGCGTGATCGTTTAAGTGCGATCACAGGCATTTCCACCAACGTGGGGCAGCCAATTTCGCACTTGATCGATCATATGCTGTCTGGGGTCAGTGCCCAAATCGCGATCAAAGTCTTCGGTGGTGATTTGGCGACTTTGCGTAAGACGGCTGCTGAAATATATACGGCGGTAGAGAGTGTCCCTGGTTTAGTTGACTTGCGCGTTGAGCAGCAGGGCTTGATTCCGCAGCTCAAGATTCATGTGTTGCGTGACCAGGCCGCTCGTTTTGGAATTAGCGCGGGTGAGATCACGGAGCTGGCGGAGTCCGCTTTTAATGGCCAGATCGTCGCTCAGATTATCGATGAGCAACGTTCGTTCGATCTGTTTTATCGCTTCGACGAGGCTTCTCGCCAGTCACCGGAAAAAATGGGTGAGACCGTGATCAAGACCATGCCCACCGGTCAGCGCGTTCGTTTGAAAGATGTGGCGGATATTTACGAATCGGAAGGGCCTAATGAAATCAGCCGCGAAAATGCTCAGCGCCGCATCGTGGTTTCGGCCAATGCCTCAGGGCGAGATTTGGGCAGTTTGATCGCGGACGTGCGTCAGCAAATCGGCGCCAGTGTTCCTGTACCACAAGGGTATTTCATCACCTACGGAGGGCAGTTCGAAGCTCAACAGGAGGCCTCACGTAGGATCGGGCTATATGGCGTTCTTGCATTGGCGGCCATCGCGCTTTTGCTATACCTGAACTTCCGTTCATGGAGGATCACGGCCCAGGTCATGTTGACCATTCCCTTTGCCTTTATTGGTGGACTGGTGCTTTTGTTTTTGACCGAGCGCAATCTCACCGTGGCTAGCTTGATCGGTTTTGTCACTTTGTGCGGAATCGCCTCGCGTAATGGCATTATGATGATTTCGCACTATCTGCATCTGATTCGGCAAGAGGGGCAGGAGTTTTCGCGTCAAACGATCATTCGTGGTTCGCAAGAGCGTCTGGTCCCTGTGCTGATGACAGCTGCGGTGACGGCGCTAGCACTTATGCCTCTGGTGTTCGCCAAACAGCAGCCGGGCTCAGAGATTCTTCATCCTGTCGCCGTGGTGATCGTCGGCGGCCTGATCAGCTCGACATTGCTCGATATTTTGGTCACACCCGTTATATTTTTTAACTATGGCCGTCGTGCGGCCACTCAACCGCAGAAGGAAAACACCGATGTATAAATTGATTTTCAGCGCTGCTCTCTTTTTCTCCTTTTCCACTTTTGCCCACGAGGGTCATGATCATGGTCCTAGCGCTCTACCAGTGCAAAAGGGCGGAATTTTACGCTCACTTGAAACTGTGCATTTGGAGCTGGTTTACAAAGACAAAACGCTACAGATTTTTCCATTTGAAAAAGAGCCCGTTTCTCCCGGAAAGCTTGCGGCCGCGCCGCTGAGCCGTTTTCCGGCGACCGCGACCATCGAGTTCCCCCGTCAAAAGGCGCAACCTCTTGAACTTAAAACTGCCGGCGATCATTGGGAAGCTGCGGTCGACCCCAAAGGTGCCCATCGTTTCACCGTAGTCTTGACCATTCATCAAGGTGGTCACAAGGATGCGGTGAAGTGGACTGTTGAGCCGAAGAAATGAGGTTGATGGTGAATTCTTTGATCTTATTCTTTTTTCCCCTCCTGGCTTCCGCTCAAACTGTGAATGTGAAGTTCGAAGATATTAAACGCTTGGTGGAAACACGTAACGAGCGCATTCAGGCCTCTGTACGCGAGGTCTCCGCCGCCAAAGCTCGGCAGGGGCATCTGGAGCGTTCTTTCCTGCCGCGGCTCGAAGCCCATGCGGCGCAAGAGGGCTTTAAGACGGGAACACAGGAGCAGAAGACGCAACCCGAATACGGTGCCGAGCTCAATCTGAACCTTTACAACGGCGGTCGCGATCGGCTGCAGGAGAGAGTGCTGGCCGCACGTGCCGCGCGCAAAGACTTCGAGATGAAGGGGAAACTTGCGGGAGAATTGGCCAAAGCGCGCGAAACCTACTGGAACATTGTTTATGCAAACAATGTTTCTCGCGTGCTTAAAGAGATGAATGAAGTCAACTCGGCCAATCTCAAAGCCGCGAATCGCCGGTTGAAGAGCGGGGTGGCGACCGAGAGCGATCGTTTGGAATTCGAAATGAACGCCATCGATCTTAAGCGCGATCTAAGTCAAATCGAACTCGATCGCCGCTCGTCCTCGAGAGACCTCTTGGTCCTTTTGGGATATGAGCCCAGTCAAACGTTGCAGACGGAGACGGAACTTAAGCATGGCGACGAGTGGGAAAGCGAGATTCGTCACACGCATGAGGATCACGAATTCTTGGTTAAACCAGCGCAGCTCCTCTCGACTGAAGCCGATCTTGCTGCGCGTGAGGCTTCGCGTTTTTGGTTGCCACGCCTTGAT
Source organism: Bdellovibrionales bacterium (assembly GCA_019637855.1). Classification (GTDB taxonomy): domain Bacteria; phylum Bdellovibrionota; class Bdellovibrionia; order Bdellovibrionales; family UBA1609; genus JALHOQ01. The sequence continues at coordinate 37,524 of JAHBUX010000013.1, read as the reverse complement.
GCCTACGCGGGCTGGAATCAGTACAACCAACGTGAAGAGGAACCATCGGCGACTCGCGAACGGCAAGAAAGCGTGGTTGGCCTGCGTTTAAAGTTCGGTCCGTTTGACGGACTCACCGCTCGCAGTGAGTCGGCAGCCCTGCGTATGGAGGCGAGTGCCGCCAAATTGATTGCGGATTACGAACACAAGCGCAACGAAGCCCACATTGAAAAGGAATTCGATGAACTCAAGTTTCTGCACGATCGCGTGCACGAGGCGGATGAGAACATCGCTAGTGCAGAACGTTACTATCGTTTGACACAGGCTGAGTACACGCGCGGGGTGAAAAACTCACCCGATGTTCTGGGGGCGAGCGAGAAGCTTTTAGCTATGAGAATGAAGCGCTTAAATATGATCCGCGATTTTCAGATCGCGCGATCGCATGTTCTTTCTAAGATCGGCAAGTAGCTAATTCTTAGGTTCCAGCGCGTCGTTGATCATCTTGGCGGCCTTGGAGTCGGGCGAAGTGGCGATGGCCTTACGTGACCATTCGATGGCTTCTGCCCGGCGGCCCAGTTCGGAGAGCGAAAAGGCATAAAGAGCCATGATGTTGGCGTCCTGGCCGCCCAGTTCAAAATAACGAGCGAAGCTACGGACGGCTTCGTCGTGATTGCCGGCTTTGGATTGCATTGTTGCCACGCTCGCCAATCGGGAAGTGTTAAAGCGAACGCTGCTGGCCATATTGGGCGTCGGTATGCTTCTCACTCCTAGGAGCCAGAGCATCAACAGTGGGATCGCGATCACCAAGGAGAGAGAGGTGATCCAGATCATGGCCCATTCCAAACGACGTTTGGCCTTTTTCTCAGGAATGAGTGCATACCCTGGGTACTGCTCTTCAAAGGATTTGTTTGCCATGGCGACCTCCAGCATCTGTCCTACAGCACACCTTGTATGACTTGCCACAATAGATAAAACAATAGGGAAGAAGGTTTTTCAAAAAATGTTGCGGTTTCGCGTAATGCGGCCAAAGTGCAAAGAGCGGCGATGGCCAGTTAGGCCGTCGCTCCTGTGTGGGATCAGTCCGCTTGCCAAGTGGCAGTGCCGCCATTGTCGTCCATAGATCCGCACATCACTTGTTCAGCTGCGCTCATGTCGACATAGAATCGGTAGGTGAGTGTAAAGCCCGAATCAGTGAATACGCACTGACCGTAGCTGTCGTGATTTTTGTACGAACTAGGGCAGGTGGAGGCGGCTGAAGTGGTCGCACCGGAACAAGCGGAAGCGCGATCCACTTGTGGGATATTGGCATCAAACGACATACATCCATAGTTTCCACCCATGATGAAATAGCAAGAGCCGATCACGGACTCAGAGGATGAATCTGAGGAGCTGCTTTTTTTCGCGCAAGCACCGAGCATGGAACCTAAAACTAAAAGCACGACCATCTTGTACACAGGTACATCCTTTCGAGACTCAGCTGAATGGGTTATTGTTAGGGTATTTGAACAACTGCGCGTTGGCAGGACAACTCAAAATAGCGGGTCGATTATAAAATGACGACGATGGTCCTGTGAGAAGCCAATGGGAATCGGCTGACTACTGTGTGGTTGGCGGACATGCATACGCCAAACCGGACGTCGATTCCAAAGTTTTTTCTGAGTCTTAGCTCTGTCCCATGCCTTTGCGTCCGAAACTCTCGGACGACATTCCCCCGCAAGCCCTGTTTTTCCCTCTGATAACTGGTACAAAAAACCACAGGCAAATAGGCCAGCTCTTGTGGATCTTCGTGACCTATGGCCTGATAAAAAAACCACTGATTCAACTGCATTTGGGGGATTTATGTTTTGGTTAGTGATGAGTCTTACGCAGGCGGCATTCGCCGCCAACATTAAATATGTCGCTGTGACTGGACAATGTTCGCGCGAGGCCGCCCCCGATCGCGGCAGTGTTGTTCTTACCGCCGATTTCATGGAGAGCTCGGCAGCGCAAGCCACCAGCAAAGTCATGAAGCTCTACGAAAAACTGCGCGGCGATGTAAAAAAGTTGAGTTTAAAAGACATGAAGCTGCAGACGTCCACTTATTCGGTGAACCCCGAGCACGACTATGACAACGGCAAGCAACGTTTGCGCGGCTATCGCGCTCAGATGGGGCTTGAGATTGAAACCTCCGACATCAACCGCTTGGGTGAAGTTATTGAGTTGGGATCCAAAGCGGGAATTCAAAATGCGTCGCAACTGCGCACCTTTCTCTCGGTGGCCAAACAGCGACAAGAGCAAGAGGCGTGTTTAGAGGAAGCAGTAAAAAATGCGCGGCAGAAGGCCGAGAAAATGGCTAAGGCCGGCGCCTCTAAGGTCGGAGAGGTTTTGACCATCGAAGAGTATAAGATGAGCCCGGAGCCGCCGCATCCACGTCCCATGGGGGCAATGAAGATGGCGATGGAAACAGCCTCGTCCCCAGGTATCGAGGCGCGCGATCAGGAACTTGCTGTCACGGTCTATGTGACTTTTGCACTTCAGTAGCGTCCAACTGTGTGATACCTGCTTAGGAAGTTGAATGAGGGAACCCGGTGAGAGTCCGGGGCTGTGCCGCAACGGTAATCGACTGAAAAGTTGGAAGCCCGATCGCTCATTCAATTGCAATATTCCCGAGCAGGAGACTCCACATGACTCGCTTTCTGTTTTCTATCTTATTTGCATCGAGTGTCTTAACTACGCCGCAAGCTTCATGGGCCGATACCGGTGACTGTCAGAGGGAGCTAGTTGGCGATGAGAGCTTGGGGCTTAAGGTCGCAACGATCATCGAAAAGGATCTTAGAGAAAAGGGCCACCGCGGGCGCGAGGTGCGGGGTTACTCCATTTTGATCGCCACGATGATTGCAAGTGCGGCTGCGACAACATATGTCAGTGCCTCGCTGCCACCGGATCTGCAGTTCATTTCGTTTTTTCTCACTCAGGTTTCAACGTTAGGGGTGTATGTTTTCGGGGCTCCTATTTGGGAGCCTCTTTCTTCCGGATTTAGAAAAATGGCTTTTGGTGTGAGGAGGGCGGAGCTTGAAAGTCCGCACTACGCGGTCGATATGCGAAAGCTTGAAGGGTTATGGCGTAAGACTCAAGAGAACTACAGTCTCAACGAACAAATGAGCCGCAATGTAGTCACACAATTCCTAATTTCCGTGCATCAGAATTTCTATGAAGCTTATCGAGCGGCTGGCAGCGACAACCGCGACTATGCCGCTGCCCAGATTGCCGAGGCGGCGGTCCGTCTGCGCACTCTGTTTCGCGATATCGACCCGGATGACCGCTCGGTGGTGGGAGCGGTAAAGACAGCGTTCGTGGACCACGTAAGCATCGATCATGAGTTCTTAGATCAAGTTATGCTCCGGGTGCGGGCTCTCGACAAATACGCCGAGAGCGAAACGGCAAATGTGTACTACGCTCGTTTATTCCGCGCATGGCTAGGGATGCAGCTGTAGGCCGATGTTAAAAGCTAACTAGGATTGCGATTCCAAAGGCGACAAAAAGCAGAGAAGCAAACCCGCGGATCCATTTCATTGGAATGCGTTTCAACAGCCTATCGCCCAAAAAAATGGCCAGCGCATTTGAGGCCAGCATGCCTAGGGTGGTGCCGAGGGTAACGATCGCGGTGTTGGAGTATCTTGCGCCGAGTGCGATAGTTGCCAACTGTGTTTTGTCGCCCATTTCAGCCAAGAAAAAGGCGATGACGGTCGTGAGAAAGGCGCCATACTTGCTTACGGTCTTCAGTTCTTCTTCTTTATCGGGAATTAAAAGCCAAACTGCAAAGGCGAAGAAAAGTCCGGCTAGGGTCCATTTCAAGACCTCAGGATCGACAAAAGAGGCTGCCAACCCACCGGCCCAGGAGGCCAGCGCGTGGTTCAAGAGGGTGGCTACAAACACACCCGCAAGAATGACCCACGGTTTACGAAAGCGCGCGGTCAGAACCAGTGCGAGCAGTTGGGTTTTGTCCCCCATCTCCCCAGCGAATACCAACAAGAAGGAATTGATCAGTGCGTCCATAGAGGCCTCATTTCTGCCGTGAGGCCAAGGTTCTCTTGCGAGAGAAACGAGACGACACGGCGATTGTTATCACCAGTGTCAGTCTCGTCAGCAGGATATCTCCTGTAGGCGGGCCGGGGCTTTATTCCCAGTATGTCGACCCGTCTCTTTGGGCAAAACCCAAGCGACTACTCCCTAACGAAACGAATTTAAATCGCTAGGTATTTGGCGGTCAATGGGGAACTAGTCGTTCCATTTCCGAAGGCAGCCCGGCGGGAGTGCTATCGTACCATTGCGTCGAGTTGGAAAAGGCGTGCGCATTCGCCATTCGCATCCAAGCGCAGTGGTGTTCCCTGCGCTAAGGTCAACATGGGTGATGTATGGCCGCAGTCGAAATCGTAAACTCGTGGGAAGGGTAGGCCCACAAGAATATCTTCAATCAATTCGTTTAGAGTAAAGGGCGCCCCTTCAGTCTTAAGAACCTCAGGCTTGCCAACTAAAAGAGCCTGAATGTCATCGAGAACTCCCGTCTGTCGAAGCTGTGTCCACCTTCGTTCTTGCTGGCTCATGGAAGCTTCCATTTCCTCCAAGACTACAATTTTGCCTTTCAACTCAGGAAAGTAGGGCGTACCCATCAAGGTTAGGAGCGTATTTAGATTGGCGACGACGGCGGGGCCTTCCGCCTGGCCAGGGTAGCCAACCATCCAACCTGAATTATCGATATAGGTTCGTGCCTCCGTTTTCCATGCACCCGAAGTGATATCCCGGATCTGACGGCTCCAACGTTCGGGCGGTGCTATCTCCTTTTCGGGTGGCAACATACCCACAGCGCGGAGAAAAGAATTTTCTGAGTAGGATAAAAGATGAGGAAACTCTCCGAATGTAGGCATGATCGCAGGCCCATAGAGTGTCGAAAGGCCGGCGAGTTTACCGATGGCCATATGCAAGCTCGTCACATCGCTATAGCCGCAGAAAATTTTAGGATGGGCGCGGATGGCCTGAAAATCTAGATAAGGCAACAGGCTTGCGGAGTTTGATCCTCCAATGGTGGAAAAGATGGCACGCACCTGCGGATTTAAAAACAGCTCCATAAGCTCCGCCGCCCGATCGCGTCCCGATGCCGTTCGATATCCTTGGGTCCGTTGCGAAGCGGTAAGCGAGCCTTCGATGACTTTAAAGCCAAGGCGTCGTAGTTCTGCCAACCCATGCTGATATTTTTCGCGAAAAATTCCAAGATGTGCGGGCGATGATGGAGTAAAAACAGCGATTGTATCTCCGCGCTTTAATCTGGGCGGTTTAATCAAATTTTCCATGGCGCGCACTTCCGTTTTTCGAAGTTCAAAAACAGGGCTGGATAGAATAGCCAGAGATGCCAGAATGAGATTCCCATGACAATCCATATTCCCAGGTGAAAGGAGATTCCGGCAATGGCGAGTACCCCCGGAAATTTCCGCGATAGTAATATTGGTAAAAAGCCAACCTCAAAAAACAATGTGCTGATTCCGGCAAGTGGACCGAACCAATGCCACTGAGCTATGTTTTGTCCAATCCTAGTTTCGTTGACTAAAGTATAATACTTGACTGTATTGAGGATCATTCAAATGAGATCCCAATACACTTATACTCCGGTTGACAAAATTTTATTATCGAGTCGGAGACTAATTCGAGAACTCTACAGAAAGGCTATCCTCGATAGGTGACAGAAATTGACGCCGGATTTGGACTGGGCGACTATCACTCATGTATTAGCAACTTTGGAGGTTTTGTGTCTGATGATTTGAAAGCTGAAATTGAACGTCTTAAAGCCGAAAACGCGGCTCTAAAATCAAAACCCAAAGCCGGCACGCTTTCGATGAAGGTGAGTGAGAAAGGGGCTTTGTCTGTCTACGGCATGGGCCGATTTCCTGTCACTCTTTACAAAGAACAATGGCTGAAGCTTTTGGGAATCTCCGATGAAATTAAGAAATTCATCGAAGAAAATGACGATCGCCTGAAGACAAAAGAGTAGTCGCCCAGTCTCGCCACGAAGCCCACCCTCCGGGGACACAGGCACGTAGCCTGTTTTGCCACAATCTGCGTGGCCGACGGAGACCTATGTCCGCAAACTATAACGACCGAATACTTAGTCCAATAAATAGGACTATTACCGCCGTTCGGACGAGCGGGACGGCCTAAAACGATTTGAGCTTGGCACATCCACTGCTTTGTGAGGCCTTCAACAAAGGAGGATCTCATGAAGATCAAAATCAGCAAAATCCGCCGCCCGAAAGTCAATCTTGGCGTGATGTATTGTTATAAGTCCGGCGAAATCGCCTAAGTCATGTCGAACCCGTAGCCCGGCCGCGTTTTGCGGCCGGGTGTGATTTTCCGGAGAGTCACATGATCGATTTAAAAATTCACAACAACTTCATCAGCTTTTCTGCCGCCCGTGACTTCCTTTCCCAGGTGGGACTTACGTCGCGAGCTGTTCAACATATTCAATACGATGCGAGTGGCCCTCATAGCCTCAGCGATTCTCAACCGTCAAAAAATCAGATTCGCTTCTACACCCGGCAACGCATCTTGCGTTCGTTCCGTGGTTTAGCTCGCCAGTTGCGCGAACGCGGTTTCACAGGTTTCCATTTGCATCTTGCCGAGCCCTGCGATCATGCGAGTGCCGAGTTTTTCCAAGTCCTAGCGGAACAAATCACGATCCAAATCGAAATGCCCCTCACTGTCGGTCCATTGACGCCTCAGAAGCGTTTGGCCACAATTGCAAAGACGTTTGGCGTAAGCAATTTCTGCGACTTTCTGGTGCATTTGCTTAACGTCGGCGACTCTTGGCTTGCAGTCCAGATTGCTGACGACTGGCGCGAAGAAAAGCGCAATCTCACTCCGCGTATTCTTAGCAGCCTGGGCGCCGCCTATAACTTGCAAGAACGCGGCACTGAGGCCGAATTTTTTTATCAGAAATGGGCCGATTTCGGGGGGCTTGAACGCGCGCGGGCCTATTACTCACTCGCGATGCTGATGGCGCGTCACCATAAGGGCGGTGAACGCAGCATTGAACGCGCGGGCAGATATCTGCAGGAGGCTTATCAGATCCTGCAGACTCTCAACTCAGAAGCCCCGGAAACGATTTATGAAACCGTATTCAATCGCAATGGCTATGCCTTAGTTCTATTTCGTGTAGGTCAGCTTCAAGCTGCCGCCGATCTTTTAGTTGAGGGAATCAAACGCCTCAGTCGCACGCCTTTTGGTGGAGGACTGCACGAGACCGTTTTGCAAAATAACCTGGGCCGCGTTTATGCCGCTCTTGGCGACTCTGAAAAGGCAGTGGCTGCGCATAGCCGCAGCATTGCTATCGATCCGCTCTTCCCTGAACATCATCTCGACCTGGCCAATCATCTTTTGGATGAGGGTCGAAGTGCGGAGGCCGTGGCTTTCGTAGACGAGGCCCTGCGTTTGGATCCTTTGCTTCCGGAAGCACTGGCCTTAAAAGGCTTTCTGTTGGCGGAGGAAGGACAGTTCACGCCGGCGCGCGAGCACTTGGAGTCGGCCTTTTCCCTGGGCATGAGGACCGACATGCTCGCATTGGATCTTGCCAAGATCTGCTACCAACTCGAGGATTGGGGCGCCGCTAAAACTTGGTTGGCGCGTGTGGAAGGCACAATGCTTAGCCGGGAGGACGTCGAAGAGGCCTCGGCGCTTAGGGTTTCGGTCGAAAAATTCCTGGAGGCAGTCGATGCCATTTCTTAAAACGATTCGCCTTTCTCCCGCTCAAGCCGGAGTTCTTTTGCTTTTGCAGCTTGCTCTTTATGGTGGCATTGCCATGCAGCCGGTTGTATTTGCACGTGCTTTGAAAGGATCCGGATGGCTCTTCCTAGCTTTACCGGTGGCGCTGGCCTTACTGCGCACATCAGTTTCGTGGCTCGAGCAAAAAACAATGTTGCGTATAAAATACGAGGTGCTTGAGCGGCTGCGTACACGCCTGCTGGCAGCAGACATACAAAATCCCGCGTCGTACACAGTCTTCCTCACGCAGTATGCGCAACAACTTACACAATCTGTTTATGCATTGGATTTCGTCAGCACAGCCGTCGTTCTCGCGGCGTTTTTGGGGGTGACGATTTGGACTTGGCAGTGGGCGGTATGCGCGGTCATTGTGGCGCTTTTAATTTTTATCTTGGTGTCGACTTGGTTCGTGAAGAAGATCGGGGATCTTTATCAGAAGCTTTTGGGAGCTGAGCGTAAGCAGGTCGCGCGAGTGCAAGAGCTGGAATCGCAGTTGGCGCAAGTTCGCGCCGCAGATCTTAGCGCTTTTGGTGAAGCTTATCTGTTGGATCAACGCCGGGACTACTCCAAGATCTTACGTGAGCGCGCGTGGCTACAGGTCGGAAATCAAACCTTCAACGAAGGTTTTGTGCGTCTGTTTGCACTTTTGCTTCTGCTGGTCGTGCCCGCGGATACGGCGGGGAGCGGACTGACACTCTCGCTTTCGGCGCTGGTGGTTTCGCAGCTGATACAGAATATGATCGATAACTATCGCGTGCTTCGTTTTACCGCGCCGGTGATTCGCAAAGTCGATGAGTTTTTGAGGCCATCGTCGGCGCAGGTTCAGGTCAGTTCGAACATGCGCGTGCCGGAGGGTCGTTTTGTCGGCGTGGTTGTCGAGGTGCCAGGGGACTTTGACGCCGTTGTGCTCGCCGAAAGCACTGTCATGGGTACGGAGGTTCTGAGCCGTGAGCCTGTGATCTTGAATCAGACGGTGCGCGAAAATATAGTTGGCGGTTTGCCTTTGGACGAGGCTCGCTTGCAGCTGGCGTTGCACTTAAGTGCGTTTGAATTGAGTGCGGACCTGCCGGTGGGACCACGTGGTTCGCGAATTTCCGGTGGCCAACGTGCACGCTTGGCCCTCGCGCGCGCTATTTACGCGCAACCTGAGCGTGTGCTTCTGGTCCAAACAGCAGACTCGTTGGACCGAGTCACTTGGCGTACGATCATTCGCCGGTGGACGACGTCCGATCAGGCACCCCAACTCTTGGTTTTGAGCAAGACCGCCGCTGCTATTGAGGCTTTGCCCCAGCGGTGGCGACTCAGCGCCGGCGGTAGTTTTCAAACTTTGCCTGATGTCACCAATATTGAAGAGGAAACGGCTGCACATGACTCTTCCGAAACTGCGGTGACCACTCAGGTCTCATCGTCGGTAAAGGCAGCGCAGGTGGTATCCGACCGTCTTTCGTTGCCCGCCATCTTGCTTGGCTTTTTGCAAGCGCGTGTCTTGTTCGTAGCGGCAGTGGTTTTGACTTGTGAGATTTTACTTTGGCTCTTCAATCGCGCCGTTGCTGGTTCTTTGGGATGGAAGACGTGTGCGGCGTTGGTATCGGCTTTGCTGGTGGCGACGGCGCTCAAGCAGGGGCTAGCCTATGTGGGACTTTCTCGCCGGATCGAAGAACTTTTCACGGCGCTTATCACTTCAGGCATTCGAAACGAGAAAGCGGCGGCGCTTAAACGCCTGGTCTCGGACTTCTTCGATCTACAGATGAATTTTCCCTCCTATGCGGTTTCGCTTCTACAGACTGCAATAGGAATTGCCGTCTTCTTGGTGTGGACGATTTGGCGTCAACCAGGATCTACGCTCGTTCTTGTCGCGAGCACGGTGGCGCTCTTCGCGCTGGGCTTGCGGGCCTATCGGGGGCTGCAGGAAAAACGCAAAAGTTTCCTCTGCACGCGTGATGAGACATTGAGCTTTACGTTTGAAGGCCTTGATATGGTCCATCAATCAGGCGTGGTCTCGCGTCGTCGCGCGCTGATGACGGCTCAACTGAGTGGTCGTTGGGGCGAACTCTATGGGCTCGAATTGGCCGTGTCATTTCAGCGTCAGAAGATCGTGTTGGCAAATCAACTGATGGCCTTGGTGCCGTTCGTTCTGTCGGCCGGCTGGCTGCTTTGGGGCGGTGCCCATACCTCCACATTTGATCTGGTCTTTGTCTTTATGAGCTACGAGATTTCGCGTAGCTTGGGACGTCTGCTGAATGACTACGTGTCGTCTGAACAGATGCTTTTTAATATGTCTTCGGTCCTAAGTCTGAGTGAGACGAACGCGGGTGCGTCGGCTGTAGCATCTATTGAGAATGTTCGCCTCAGCGCAGTTTTACATCGTTATGAGGGGCGCACGGACTTTCAGTTCGGTCCTGTGAATCTCACACTGAATTCGAAGCGCAGCTATTTGGTCTCGGGTGCAACAGGATCGGGCAAGTCGACCTTCTTGCGTCTTTTGCAAGGGCATTTGCGGCCTTCGGCGGGCTCGCTGGAGGTGGGGGCTTCATTTTCCATTGCGCAAGCTCTCCCGCAATTTGCCATTTCGGTGGGAGAGTATTTGCGTCTCTCGAGTGCGACTGCGGCCTTATCCACCGAGTACGAGAACCGCGAGCTTAAAAGCTTGAGTCGCTGGGAGAGAATTCGGATTGAACTCGTGCGTGCAGAGCACTCGGGCGCGAATCTGATCCTGCTTGACGAGATCACGGCCGGATTAAGTACGGAAGAGCTCGAACAACTCCTGGTTCTCCTCGGCGAGATCAAGGCACGGGCGACGATCGTGATGGTCAGTCATCAGGCTATTCCCGAGGGTCACTTCGATCAGCATTTGCGCTTTGACCGGGGACAGGTCCATGTCTGCTAAGCGTGCACGTTTTCTTCATGGCGATTTGAATCGCGATTTGGTCGCAGCTGATGGGAAAGCGGGTATATATTTGGAAAATGGACGTTTGGTTCGTCGTCGGTGGAGGGATGGTAAGAAGCTGACGTCGCAAACTCTTGGCCAGAATGACTTTACTTTAGAAACTCACATCGATACGGCGATGGGTGCCCTCGTCCATTTTGAAAATGTACGCAACGGCTATCGTTTGCGAAGGCTCGCCTTGCGCGGCCTTAGCGAGGCCTATCGTCGCGAGTTTCAAGCTGAGGGCGAACCGTTGGGTATTACTTCGCACCTCGGCACGAATACGGTCTCGATATGGTTTCGCGATTCACAGGGCATTCTTTTATTGGACTGAATGGAAGGAAAGAGAATCATGAGACGAAAAGCACAAGTAGTAGGATTTGAAGAAGACTTGATAGAGAAGCTTCGCGATCCTGAATTCGCGTCTGCCTACATTATGTCGGCGATTGTTGATAACGACATCGAATTCCTTCCGATCGCTCTTGGCGATGTAGCTAAAGCATATGGGATTTCGAAATTGGCGGACAAGACGGGTATCAATCGTCGTACCTTGTACAAGGTCTTCGATAAAAATGGGCATCCGAGCTTTAACCTTGTTATGCGGATCATGGGTAGCCTCGGTATGGAGTTGGAAGTTCGCCCGAAGAAAACCAAGAAATCGAAAGTTTCCTAAAAATGCAAAGTTTGTCACGAATTGACTGTTTGGCTGAACGCGCTCAAAAGGCTTACGCAAAAGAAAGACCCGGCGCATGATTGGGCTCACATCCAGCGCGTTGTAGCCAACTGTAGATTGCTTGCTAAGGCTGAGGGCGCTGATTTAGAAATTCTGATTGCCGCCGCTCTTCTTCATGACATCGTGAATCCAGTGAAGGCCTACCTTTCTTTATCTTCGGGGAGATGCGGGGAGTTGAAGAAGAACGCAACTTCTTTAAGTTCGTCGCCAAGTTGAATGGTCTTCTCGACCGGCTGTTCGATTCCACCCATGTGCACGTAGAACTGTTTGGTTGGATTGTCCTTTAGCACCCAGAGATATTGAGACACGAATCCTTGTTGAACTAATGCGTTGACGCCAGCGCGGAACAGGTTGGCGCCGATGCCTTTGCCCTTGTACTCATTCAAGCAATAGATGGCCGTGATTTCGCCTAGGCCCTTAAAGGCAGGGTCTCGAGCGGGCTGAGTGGAACAAAAGCCTACAATTCCGTGTTTAGCAGACTCCGCGACAAACACAATTGCTTGTGACTCTCCGGCTATTGCCGTCTTCCAACCTTGAAGGCGGCGAGAAAAGGAAAGTGGCAGCGAGTTGAGGACACCATCCGGTATTTGCCCTCTATAGGACTGCTGCCAAGCATGTACATGCACATTGGCGATTCCTGCCTCATCCCCGTCCTTCGCTTTTCGAATCTTAACGTCTTCAGCTGCAGTCATAGCCTTAAACTTAGCAGGAAATGGGCCGGGCACAAAGCCTGCAAAAATGGAGAGGGAACGGGCGCAGGAGCGGTTTAAACGCCGATCAGGATCGGGAAACCGGAACAATCCAAGACCTCAGACCGAGGATGGAGATTGATAGATGGAAGACACGGATAAAATTCAGACGAATCCGATGACGATAATTCGGCCTCCATCCTCTTTCACGGGTGATCACTGGCAGATCGAAATTTTAAACCTAGGAAAGAAATGGAAGGTTCAGGAGCCCCTCGTTTCGTGTTTAATGGCTGCCGCAGGTCCCATCGAGCGCGGCCATTTGGAAAATCAGTCGGGCGCTGCAGCCGTTCAAACTTTGTTAAATATGAATTTACTGGTGTTTGCGGAATCTGTCTCGGCGGTCAAACATCCATCATTGAATCCAGATGTCTGGGCCGCTCACGATGCCGCTGCGGCGGGTGATTATCACCGAGCGACCTTCGATCATCCTTTCATGGACTATTCACCTGGAGGAACAGGAGCCGACCTGGCTCGTCAAAGAATGGTCAAATATTCGGCCACAGCAAAAGACGACAAGCGCTTTAAAGAGGTTAGGGGTGAATATGAGATCAATCTACACAGTCCTTCCGAAATCGTCCTGAGTAAAGACGGAGATTTTCTATCGCGCTTTCACGACGTGCTTTCAATGACGTTTCTACCAATTGGCAGCAAGTCGATCCCGTGGTCTGATGTTCCTCTGCTCCGTCGCACAAGTCCTTCCGGCGGCTCCCGCCATCCCATTGAAGCTTATGTGCATCTGGCCGACTCCAGTTTGTTCCATTGCAACATCGGCCGAGGCGTTTTAACGCGAATAGGCTCATTGGAAGCCAAATTGCAGTCTGGAGCCAGGGTATATTTGACCTGCGTATTCGAGCGAAACAGCTATCGCTATCGCGAACCTCGAACATTTCGTTCCGTGCACATGGATGCAGGGCACCTCGCCGGCACGTTCGACATCTGTGCAGCCGCTTGCGGCCTTGCGACTAGGGAGCTGAACAGTCTCGATGAGGATGTCCTCAACTCGGCGTTGCATATAGACGGATTCGAAGAGTTTTTAATCGGCGCATTCGAGGTATGCGAGGAGGAAGGCCAATGACACCTCAATCACTGGGTCCATTGGACAGTATCCGTTTTCGAGCGCACCAACCGGTCATAGTCCAGTCCCTTCAAGCATTTCCCGACAGTGTGGCCCGTTGGTGGGAGCGAGCATGGACTAAATCTCTTGATTTTCTCACGCAGGCGCGTTTTTCAACAAGTTTGGTCCAGCCTGCTGGCCGTCAGGGGATTCACCCTTCGCTTTCGCAGGCCGAATGCGCCGAGATGGCTGCCAAACTGATCAAACGTAAAAGCATGCGAGCCTTTCGTCGCCTAGGCGTATCACGTATAGATCTCGAGGCTTGCCTAAATGTTCTTTACTCCGGAAAGCCATTTTCTGACGGCGTATTGGACTGCAGGGCTTTGCGAGTGGTCTGTGTCATTTTTGATGTGGAGAGCGTTTCGCCGGGCATTTACGAATTCGATCCGGCGGATAGGTCTCTGCGTTCGATTCGAAGCGGAGACTTCCGTAAACAGATTTGCACGTCCATCGCGGGAATGGCGACTTCAATGTCGTCCAACTTCTGTGTTTTCCTCTGCGCCGACTTTGTGCAGGCGTTGGAGCAAACGGATTGGGGAAGTTTCGCTCTCCGCAAGGTGTATTACTACTGCGGCTACGTAACACAACGACTGTTGGCTAGGGCTAATACTTGCAACATCTTAGGGGTTCCGACTCCCGCATTGTCCGATTCGCAAATTGCTGAACTCTTCGGCATGAGAAACCAGTCCGTGCTTCCGATTTATTCGATTTCTATGGGGCGGGTAAATGACTGAACTCTATCGGATTCAAGCTGCTTGGTCCTACCGAATTGCGGGTGGTCGTCTCCATCTGTCAAGTCCTCTGATTCGTAAGCGCCTCTCAATTCCTTTGTCGGCTCCGGCAGTCAGTATGAAGCCCTTGGTGGAGAAGCTCTTTACGGGAGGGTCGGCCGAAATCTTATGCGAGGTTCTTGGACACCTGACGGCCTCTCAGGATGGGTCTCGTCTATTTTCTACTCTGAAGGACAAAGGTGTATTTATTCGCTCATCCGTTCTCGCGGATCAACGAGCTAATGACATGCCGTTCGATCGGATGGAGAGATTTTTAAATACTTTCGAAACGGAGGGGGAAGGCGGAGCGCAATTGATAGCAAAGTTTCAACAAAGCACGGTCCTGTTGGTCGGTTTGGGAAGCTATGGATCGGTTATCGCTGAGGCTTTGGTACGTATGGGTTTAGGGCATCTGATCGCCTATGACTTTGACGTGGTTGAGACTAGCAATTTGGATCGACAAAGCTTGTATACAGCCAGGCAGGTTGGTCTTCCGAAGAGCGAGGCCGCTCGCCAGAGTCTTTCCGGCATCGGGTCGCCGACTGTCCTTGAAATTCACGATCAGGAGATCCGCAGCGCTGCAGATTTGATGGAGTCCGCGCCTCGTGCCGATCTGATTATAAACACATTTGGATTTTTAAGCTCCCGGTATGAAGGAAGTCGGGTGCCGCGCTATATAGCGGAAGCGGCGGAGAAGTCTTCGAAACCACTTCTAACTTTAGGAGGTGCCCAACTGGGTCCTTTTCTGAAAGCGGATGGGTGCCGACGCTACTGTTGTTTTCAGTCCTATCTGGAAATGGCGGGTGAAAGCTTCCATCCAGAAGAACGGTCGCCGCTTGTTCAAAAGCGTATGTTTTATCCAGTCACAGCTGCACTTGCGCATCAGGCCGTATGGGAGATCGCAGCTTTCCTCACTCAGAATGGTCGCATCAGAACCGAAGACCGGATTCTTCATCTGGACTGGTTTGGTGATGTCCCCGTCAAGTGGCTTGAGATGCCCTCGAATTGGAAATGTGAGAGGTGTTCATGTATCGCGGAGTGATTCTTCTCACAGTCGGGCAGGCGGTCAGCCAGTTTGGATCTTCGCTCACGAATATCGCTTTGGTCTTTTGGATCAAGAATCATTTCAATTCGGGTACCGCGTTAGGACTATTCTATTTGAGCGCCACCCTTTCTGCGGCCCTTATCAGTTTAGCAGCAGGGCCTCTGATAGACCGATTTCCGAAGCTTCGCTTGCTCGTTGTCTCGGATTTGGTTGCGGCCGGGGTTATGCTCATGCTCTGCATTGCCTTTCTCCTCCTTACGCCGAACATGTGGTCTCTGACCGCCGTTTTCGTGGGGAAGATATTGCTGTCCATCCTCTATGGGATTCGTCAGCCGGCCTTGGGGGCCTCTATCTACGAGGTTACGGATGAAGACACGAGGCAGTCTTCTAATTCGATTTTTAGTTCGGGACGTCAGTTGGCCATGATTCTCTCGGAATCTGTCTCCGGCGTCCTTTATGCCGCACTGACGTTGCCTCAGGTTATGGGGCTAGATCTAGCCACTTACCTGGCCGCTGCCATTCTCGTGGCCATGATTGCAAAACGCACCGGCACCCCCATCTTTCCCTCCGGTGGCGTCAGGTCCGGCTTTAGACCTTCTCTGGCCGAGGGATGGAGATTTGTTCGCGATCAGAAGGGACTTTTGGCCCTGGCGCTTTCTGTTCTCGTAATCAATGTTTTCTATTCTCCTTTCGTCGTTTGGACTCCGTTCCTCATAGAAGACGTCTTGCAGATGTCCACAGTCTGGTTTGGCTATGCCACAGCCGCGGTTAGTTTAGGCATTTTGCTTGGATCAAATGGGGGATGGTTCAAGGCTTTCAACACCTTTCATCGCTGGGTCTATTTTGGAATTCTGATTAGCCTTGGGACCACATTCTTAGCCGTAGGATTGACGAAGTCGGCCCCTATCGTAGTCGGTCTCTTCTTCACAATGGGAGTTTTGACCGGGGCATTTAACGTCAAACTCATGGGAATGATTCAGGCATGTGTAGAGCCGCAATTCCATGGCCGAGTGTTCTCTCTGCTTTTTGGCATTGGGTTTCTCCTCGGGCCGGCGGCTAAGGCTTTGTCCGGCATACTTGTTGATATGATGGATAAGCGGGTCGACGTGCTGTTTACTGCATCTGGCATCTCTCTCATGATTACAGCGATCGTGTTGTCGAGAGTCCCGTCGCTGAATGTGTTTTTATCTGCCAAGCGGGAATTGCCCCGCGCGGCCTAACCATAGGAGTGCATATGGACCAGAATAATCCTGCTCAAGAGATCGAACTGAATCCTGCCGTTGTCGTAATTGAAGAAAGCGACTATGGGCCGGCGACTCTGCAATCCGACAACTAACTTGTCGAATCTACGTGGGGCATTTCAAAATGAAATGCCCCATTTTTTACGTTCTGCCTTAGATGAGTTTTCACACTGTCGTCGGTTTTTACGTAAGTTCGAGATGTCGTCCATTCTTGCTCAGGAGCTTTCGCAGGTCAGCAGCGGATTGTTCGTCTCGCTCTATCTTGGTCGAAAGAGTCGGGGTTGTCAGGGGACTGGGCCCTCTACGCGATCGTTCTTTCGTGAAGTCCAGCGCAACGCGATCGCTGCCGGATTCGCTGATTTAAGATTTTCCCCGCTGACTACTCCGGAAATTCAATACCTAAGCTTTGGCGTCGACAGGATCGTTGAATTCTGGTCACTGGGGCTCCATGCGCCATCCCGCCTAATGGTTGAGCTGGAAAATCCGAACTTAGGGTTGGTCATTCGGGCTCGTGGAAAGGGAACGGTTCTTCTCCCGAGAAAGCTGCGCGAGTTCGATGATGTACAAAGTGCCTCTGCTTATCTATGGCGAAAAATGGCCATAGATCCAGAAGATGTAAACGAGATTCATCTTTCAAGGTTTAGCGTCGAAAACTGGCTATAAGTTCTTCCAGGTGCGGAAGTGGTCCCCAGGACTGGACTTGAACCAGCAAACCCTTGCGGGCGTCAGCCCCTCAAGCTGATGCGTTTACCAATTTCGCCACCTGGGGATTATCTAAAGAATTGGTGTGCGAGATCGTCAAAAATAGGGGCTTGCGGCGGGGGTGTCAACGCGGAAGTCCAACTCAGGCGTTTTCATCACGCTCTCAATTGATTCCTAAGGTTTAAATCGTGCGGCAGACGGTTTATGTTCGCACCTTGTCACATTTTCGGGAGGGATTTGATGAAGATCTTGGCAGTTCTATTGGTTCTTTGCGCCACCGGCGCCGCACAGGCCGAAACGGCGTTGCAGAAATCCTGCGAAAACTACATGCGCAAACCGACCGACAGTCAAGCCATCGAGGTGGTGGCGACCGCCATGGGCTACACCACCACTGAGCTCTGCCAGCTGCCGCACCTACTCGACATCTACGTCGATCGTAGAAATTTTTTGAATAAAAAGAACGAAATCGAACCGCATATCTGGGTCACGCTTCACTACAACGAACACTCTTGCCAGTACTTCGTGCGTGAAGCGGACTTAGTGGTGACCAGAAAGAACTGCTACAACACCTGGTGACGATTACGTCGGCTTTTTGCCCGGGCTCAATTCATCGGCGCAAGTCGCATCGTCAACCTTTAGCTTGCGGGCGAAGTCGTTGACCACTTCCATATAGTCGAACTTGCGGCCGGTGATCGCCTCGATATTGCGGGGGAACGGCAAATGCCATCCCTGCGATACGAATTTCTTCGCGTAGATGTCGGCGAAGCCTGGTTGATTGTACCAGCTGCGGCGGCCAGTCCTTTTCTCAAGCTCATCCGAGATAAACGCGGCCATCATTTCCGCGCCGATACCGGCAAAGTCATAGCCGATATTGCGTACACTCCCGCTGGTGTGGTGACCCGTGGACACATTGCTAAAATACGTGGGAATCGGTAGGTCGTAAGGCTTGAGCGAAAGAACGACAGCCGTGGTCGTCTCGTCGAGCTGTTTCACCGCTTCTAAAAACGTCGGTGCGCCCGGCGCCGTGTAATCGATGCTCCACAGTTCCAAATCAAACAAAGAACCCGTAGCACCAAGAGCTACGTTGATCAAATCGGTCTTAGAGTAGTTTTCGAGATACTTTTTGATCTCCTCCATACTCGGCTTTTGACCATCCACCGGCACGGCCAAGGCGTAGAGAACCTCCGGGTCCGTGGTGAAGTACTCGCTGGTGAGCGAAGGCACTTCGACATAGCCGTAGCTTTCATCGGTAGGCATGTATTTGGCCTTCAGCAATTTCTCCGTGGCATGGCCGCCCTCGTGAAAAGCCGTGCGCAGATCGTTAATGCCCGAACCTTTATAGGATTGAAGGATGTAGACCAATCCTCGCTTGAGATCCTCTTTTTTCAAACTCAAAGGCAGATAGTTGAGGTTGGCCGCATCGATGCGCTCAACTTCATTGTATGGCGCCATCACGCCTGCCAGATAGGCTTCAGTGCGATTCTTGTTTTTGCGAAAACCGTCGTCCAACACGATTTGGCTCAGCTGTTGGCGCGTAAAGCCGCTCTCAAGCAGCGTCTGCCCCCACATCCTGCTGATCTCTTCGTTAGGGAAATAGGGCTGCAGCATCTCGAGTCCCGGAGCCGCCAGCAAGCCGATCTCTTGCAAAGAGATATCGCTGCGCCGATCTTCCAAACCCAACTCTTTCAGGCGCGAGGTGATCAGATTCTCCAGCAACGGCTTCAGTGCTGAGAGATAGTCATGCAAAAAGCGGCGTTGATTAGCCGTTCCTTGATACTCCGGTGCGTAGCCCGTGCCGTTCATCGCCAGCTGATAATCCGCCCAAGTGGGAAAACCTTTGTGCTTGGCCATTTGAGTCTTGAGCACAGCCATGCGATTGAGGTTCTCACCCTTCTTCAACACAGCCTCGTGACCGACCACATGAGCGCCCATACGCGAGAAAAGATCTTTGATCGTGGTGCGTGCCTCATCGAAGCTGATTTGTCCCATCTTAAAACGGCGACGGGTTTCGGTCAGCGTGGTCGAGAATTCGCGCAAGTCGGCGGAAGCTTTGGTCTCGCGAACGGCGTCGAAGTATTCGCTTTCAAGACGAGCAGCTTCATCGAGCATGGGTTTGAATTCAGGGGGAAAGCTTTCCAAATCACGATCGCGCCAGCTGCGGCGGGCAAAGTCTGGCAAATCGCCTTTCAAGCCCTCTGCCAAGTGAGCCCACTCACGTAAAGTGGCGGTCCACTGTTCGTCCACAATGGTCTCGTTGTACTCTTGATCCAATTGCTCGCGTAAAGCGGTCCATCTTCTTTTTTCGTGCACGTCTCTATAGGAGCCGCTGTCGCGCAAAAGCTGAATGGTGTGATAGCGGATGATCAGATTGCTCATCTTTAATGAGTAAGGATGAATTTTCTGTTCATAGAATTTCAAAAATGCTTCGGCCCGCGGAGAGCTCGGGTAGCCGACCCGAACAACCTGCGAAAGCGGGGGGTTTTGATGCAGGTTCAGCAATAGCTCGCGCGTCTTTCTCTTACCGTAGGGAGTGTATTGCGCCTGGGCCGAAAGCGCCGTGAGTAAAAGTCCGAAAACGGCGATGGCAGAAAAAAACTTTAGCATTGTAGAACCCCTTCTTTTCCCAGGTTTTTAGCAGTGTTAACGCACATCTGTAGTGAAGAATTTGCATTTAACCGCGGTGCTCCGAAGACGGGTCAGTCTTTTAAGAACGGCAGGATGCTGTTCGAAACAAGAGGCCCAAGTGCGCGGGGGAGGCGGAGCCTCCTCCGGGGTCAAATATAAAGGGGGCTCGGGGTGGGCGACACTATGGTTTTGTATGCATTTATTTTCCTGATGGTCACGAATCTGGTGCTGTCCTTGCTCTATGCCTTCGGCAGCAACCAGTTGAAATCCGCCGCCCGCAAGGCTTTCCGCGACAAGTAGCCTTAGGCAGCGGAAGTATGGTATCGCCATCCTTCCATGCAACTCTCGGATCTCGACTTTTCTTTTCCCAGCGCTTTGATCGCTACCGAACCCTCGCGGCCTACGCGTGTGGCTTTGAACTTCTCCGGCCACCCGCCAGTGGAGACCGATATCGATGGCTTACTGGCCCATGTTCGGCCAGAGGACCTTTTTGTCATCAACGACAGCAAAGTCGTACCCGCTCGCGTGTTCTCACGTGAGGATGTGGAGATTCTTTTTTTAAAACCGATCGATGAGACCGCATGGGAAGTCCTGTTCCCCTCTCGCCCCTATAAAGTCGGCGCTGTCTTGCATCTTCCCGAAAATATCGAAGCTCGCCTGGAAGCCAAAGGCCTACCGCAGACCTTGCGTCTGTCGCGCGCTGTAGACGCCAGCTATTTTGAGAAGAACGGAGAGATGGCCTTGCCGCCTTATATCCAGGAGGCGCGGGCACGGCGCCACAATCAAGAGAGTGACCTCGATTGGTATCAAACCGCATGGGCCAAAACTCCTGGTTCGGTTGCTGCTCCTACGGCCAGTCTGCATTTCCGCGCCGAACAGATCGCGCGTTTGCCGCAAGTCGTGCCGGTGACTTTACATGTAGGGGCGGGCACTTTTTTTCCCGTGCGGAGTGAAGATCTCTCGCAACATCAGATGCACTCGGAACGCGTGAGTGTTCCCGCCACACTTCCTGCGCAGATGGCTGCGACCCGTGCCCGCGGGGGGCGAGTGTGGGCTTTGGGCACGACCGTTGCCCGCACGCTTGAGTCCATGGACCGATTGCGTGTAGAGAACGGATGGTTGACTGGGGAGACTGATATTTTTATTTACCCTCCCTACCAGTTCAAAAATGTCGACGTGCTCCTCACCAACTTCCATCAACCGAAGTCCACGTTGTTGGCACTGGTGAGTGCGTTTGCCGGCGAAGTGCGCGTGCGTGAAGCCTATCAGTGGGCCATCGAACGTCGTTTCAAACTTTTTTCTTACGGAGATTTAAGCGCATGGACCAGGCCGTAGGCCATTTTGAAGTGCAGAGCCAAGCCGGACAGGCGCGCGCGGCGCGATTGAAGACCGCCCGTGGTTACGTCAACACCCCCGTATTTATGCCGGTGGGGACTAAAGCTACGGTCAAAGGCATGCTCCCCGAAGAGTTAAAAGACTTGGGCGCGCAGATTGTCTTAGGCAATACCTATCATCTGCATTTGCGGCCGGGCGAAGACATCATCAAGCGCTTGGGCGGCTTGCATAAGTTTATGAATTGGCCCGGGCCTATTTTGACGGACAGTGGTGGCTTTCAAGTGTTCTCGCTGTCGCAGCTGACGACGGTCAAAGAAGAAGGTGTGGAATTTCGCTCGCACTTGGACGGCGCTAAGCACTTTCTTTCGCCCGAAACGAGCATGCAGATTCAGATGGCGCTGGGCTCGGATATCATCATGGCTTTTGATGAATGCTTGAAATATCCGGCCACGCCCGAAGAGGTGCGTAAGTCGATGGACATGACTCATCGCTGGCTCATTCGCTCTAAGGACGCCATGACTCGCGAAGACAGTTTGTTGTTTGGTATTGTGCAAGGCGGCCTTGATTTTAAATATCGGCAGGAGTCCTTGCAACAGATCACCTCTGTAGACCTTCCTGGCTATGCTTTGGGTGGGTTCAGTGTGGGCGAGCCGATCGAGCTGATGCACGGTCTGGTGAAGGAAGTTGCGCCCATGATGCCGAAGAACAAACCGCGCTATCTGATGGGCGTGGGAACTCCGCTGGATTTAGTTCTGGCCGTTGATGCGGGCATGGACATGTTCGATTGCGTGATGCCCACACGCGTGGCTCGCAATGGCACGTTGTTCACTTGGCAAGGCCGTGTGTCAATCAAACGCGCCGAATATCGCGAAGACAACTCGCCCCTCGATCCGGAGTGCGATTGCTACACATGCAAGAACTACTCAAAGGCCTACTTGCGCCATTTGTTCTTAAGCGGTGAGATGTTGTCCGCTCGACTAAACACAATACACAACCTTCATTTTTACCTGACCTTGATGAATCGCATGCGTCAGGCCATCCTCGAGGGGACCTGGGAAGATTTCCGTGCCCACTGCTTGAGTCGCTTTGTCGTTTCGGCGTGAGGGCGGCCGTTGTGCGCTGAGCTGCACAACGGTGATCGCGACTCATCCCGAAAGTCCGCCAACCTAAATGCCATTTTACAAGGCACTTTGGTCGGCGGCTGACGCGATTTGTAATAGCCCTGGATTGATTGATTTTTCGCCTCGCAGATGGTCATAAGTGTAGACCATTCAGGAGGCCTATTTCATGTTTTCCGCAATTGCCTGGGCGCAAGATGCCGCCACTGCCACGCCCGCCGGTCCCACGATGTGGGAGCAGCTTTTCCCGTTCGTTATCCTCATCGTACTTATGTACTTATTCATCTTCCGGCCGCAGCAGCGTCGGGCCGCTGAGCAAGATAAAATCCGCGCGGGCTTGAAACGTGGGGATTCGGTTTTGACAAGCAGTGGAATTCTCGGGACCATCGAAGGTCTTACCGATACCTTTGTCACTTTACAGATCGCCAATGGCGTGAAGATCAAAGTGCTCAAGACGGCCATTGCCGGACCGGCATCGGAAGAGTTGGAGAAAAAATAAATGACCGAAAACATGCGTGTCCGCACCTTCTTGGTATTCCTCTTCTTGTTGTTCTGCGGAGTCTATTTGCTGCCGAACTTCGTGAAGCTGCCTGAGAGCTATCCGTTTCATCGCAAGCATCTGAACTACGGTCTGGATATTCAAGGCGGCGCGCATTTGGTCTATGGTGTAGATGTGCCGGGAGTGATCGCCGAGCGTGGCGAACGTATGGCTCGGGCTATTGAGGGCGAGCTCAAAGAAGAGCAAGTTACGGCCGAAAGCGTTAAGATGAATGATCGTAAGGACGAAATCACCATTCACGTAAAGAACGAGGGTGATCGGGCGAAGGTCGTTAAACTTATCAACAATCGCTATCCCACCACGCTGCAAGTCGTACGCGATGAAGGCACGGTCGTCGAAGTCAAATATTTTGATTCTGTGATCGAACAGTGGCGTCAGCAGGTCGTCGGTCAGGCCATTCAAGTCATCCGTAATCGGATTGATCAATTCGGTGTCGCCGAACCAGTGATTGCGGCTCAAGGACGCGATCGCATTCTTATCCAGCTGCCTGGTCTTACCGATCCGGGACAAGCCAAAGAGTTGATCAACAAAACCGCGCGTTTGGATTTTCGTATCGTCGATGACAGTGGTGCGGCGGCTGCAGTGCCTGGGCTAGTTGCTGAGGTCGAAAAAGCCGGTGGCTTTGCGCTCGGTAAGAACGGTCTGACGTATACGGAATACGTTAAAAAAATCAATGAGGGTCTAAAGGGTAAGATTCCCGCCAACACAATGGTTGCCTTTGAGCAAGATCCCAATGCCAAAACCATGGAAGCCGGAAAAATTGCGCTTCTCGTGCGCACGGACACTGACATCTCAGGTGATTTGTTGGAGGACGCGCACGTTCGCCCCGACCAATATGGAAAACCTGAAGTGGTTTTTCGCTTTGGTAGTGAGGGCGGCAAGAAGTTTGGTGCTCTTACCGCGGCCAGTATTGGCAAACGTTTAGCTATTGTACTTGATCAAGTCGTTTATTCGGCGCCGGTGATTCAGTCGCGCATCGACCGCGAGGGACAAATCACTTTGGGCAAAGCTAGCATTGATGAGGCTCAACGTGAGGGTCAGCTTATCTCCACAGTTTTGCGCGCGGGTGCGTTGCCCGCAGCCCTACAACAAATGGAAGAGCGTTCGGTCGGTCCATCTTTGGGTGCTGACTCCATTTCTAAGGGCAAACTTGCGGGCGTGGTCGGTGTGCTAGCCGTTATGATTTTCTCTTGCCTCTGGTATCGGCTGTTCGGAGTCGTAGCTTCCATTTGTTTGGGCTTGAACGTGGTTGGTCTTTTGGCTGTTCTGAGCGCTTTGGGTGCGACGCTAACTTTGCCAGGTATCGCCGGTATCACTTTAACTGTCGGTATGGCGGTTGATGCCAATGTGATTATTTACGAGAGGATTAAGGAAGAGATTGCGCGAGGTGTGAGCATGCAGATGGCCATCCGTGATGGTTTTAGACATGCCTGGTCTGCGATTCTTGACTCCAACGTGACGACGGCGATAGCCGCGGCGGTGTTGGTGTACTTCGGCTCCGGCCCGGTACGTGGTTTCGGCGTGACTCTGATCGCAGGTATCGTGACCACTATGATCACCGCCGTATTTGTTACTCGCTATTTGCTCGATATTTTGGTTGCCAACACTAAACCCAGCAAGATGTGGATTTAAAATGAGTCAAGAAGTAGACCGCAACTCCAAGAGTTATAGAGAAGGCTGGGGCCGTTACGATTTTCTCGGCGTCGCTACCTACATTACGGCTCTCTCGGTTGTCCTTACCATTCTTGCCGGTGTAATCATTGGCGTTAAGGGTTTGAATTACGGTGTGGACTTTGCGGGTGGGATTGAGCTGCAGGTGCAGTTCAAAGACGCCATTAAGTCCGAAGAGGTTCGAAGCTTTTTGACCACAGAAGGTTTTGCCGGGGCCAATGTTCAAGCTCTGGGAGAGAATCACGAATATTTTATTCATCTCGAACTAGAGACCGGTAAGACGGATAATGAGACCAATGCGTACATCCAGGAGACCGTTGAAAAAATCAAACGCGCCCTTTCTGCTAAATACGGTCAAGCTGCTGAAGTGCGCCGGGTAGATACGGTCGGTCCGCAGGTGGGTGCCGAGCTTCGTCGCAATGGCCTCTTGGCGGGATTTTATGCTCTTTTGCTGATTATGATCTACGTGGGTCTGCGTTTTGACTACCGCTTCGCTCCTGGCGCGGTTTTCACTTTGTTCCACGATGCGGTGATCACCATGGGAGTTTATTCGCTCTTTGGCTGGGAATTCACCGTACAGACCATGGCCGCGATTCTGACGATTATTGGTTATTCGCTTAACGACACTGTGGTGATCTTTGACCGTATTCGCGAGAATATTCCAATTTATCGCGGCAAGGACCTTTACTGGATCTCCAATAAATCGATCAATGAGACTTTGTCGCGTACGTTGCTGACCTACTTCAGTACCTATTTGACGGTTATAGCGATGCTCTTTATGGCTGACGGTGTGATTCGCGACTTTGCACGTGCCATGGCGATCGGTATGTTCTTGGGCTGTTATTCGACGGTGTATGTTGCCACTCCGATTATGCTGATGGTGGACCGTTATCAGCGCTATCGCAAGAGCCGGGAAATACAGACGGCCTAACCAGCCTGAGGGAGTTATGACCGATATTTCACAAATGATCCGCTGGAACACAGGTTTCGTACGTGGTTTAGCTCAAAGTGTCTTAGAGCGGGCCAAGGTGATTCGCAGCGGCCTTGTGCAGTATGCCGCTTCACAAGAAGCGGCTCCTTCAAAGACCCAAAAAACCAAGCGCAAAACGACAGCTAAGAAGAAGACAACGAAGACGCGCGCCAAACCGGCTCGTCGTCGTCGTGGCTGATTCTAAGCGCCTGTCTTCTGCAGTTGTATTGCTGTCGGCCGGGCTAGACTCTAGCTTCGGTTTTCTCAAAGCATTAAAAGAGATGAGCGTGTCACTGGCTTTGACCTTCGACTATGGTCAACGTGCCGCTGTTCGTGAGATCGAGCGCGCCGGTTTGATGGCGCGGGCGGCGGGTGTGGAGCACAAGGTGATTTCGCTGCCATGGTTTAAAGACTTCACGAAGACATCGCTGGTTTCAGGAGAAAAAATCCCTTCCGGTAAGGATGTGAGCATTGATGATCTTGAGCGCTCCTTTGCAACGGCAAAGTCGGTGTGGGTGCCCAATCGCAATGGCATTTTGCTCAGTATCGCGGCCGGGTTTGCCGAGGGTTTAAAATCGGACTTTGTGATTCCCGGCTTCAATGCGGAAGAGGCAGCAACGTTTCCTGATAACTCGGGTGAGTATTTGCATTCGTTGGACGCTACCTGGAAGTTTTCGACCGCAACGGGCGTACGGACGCATTGTTTTTCCACTCACTTGAACAAAACCCAAATTGTGGCCGAAGGGCAACGCCTAGGCATGGACTTCCGCCAAGTGTGGCCATGCTATTTTGCCGAAAGTCAGTGGTGCGGGGAGTGCGAGTCTTGCCAACGCTTTAAACGCGCATTGTCCGCCAACGGTTTGTCTTTTGAAGAGTTAAGAGGCTAAAGATGAAACATAAGTTTTTAGAGACCAGCGAGCAGTACGACGGTGCCCAGCTTGCGTCTTTGCGCAATTATCTCAAGCATCATTTGCTGGGCGATTCGGTTGTGGCATGGGTAGGTCCCTGTGATGTGCATGTCGATCATATGGTGGACGGCGAAGACCTTCTAGCGCACGCCCGCATCTGCGGCTCGGAAATGCTTCACTTTATCGTTGAGACCTTCGACACCAGTCTGTTTGCGGCTGTAGGTTTGCAGCGTTTGCTGGCTAGCTTGGTTAAGGATGAGTTGCAGGTTTTGGCGCGCAACAAGGACTTGGCGCGCTCGCTAACCCGTGACGGGGATGATATTTACGCCGGCACTAGGAAGCTGAGCATTTCGATCGCTACGCAGAGCCCGGTGAGTTCGTTGATTCATTTTGCCGTGAATGTGGTTAACAAAGGTACGCCGGTGGAGACCTTGGCGCTGGAAGATTTGCAAGTCGACGCGAAGTCTTTTGCGGAGGCGGTGATGGAACGGTTTACAACAGAGTGTGAATCGATTCGTCAGGCGACACAGAAGGTGCGGTGGGTTAAGTAGCACACGGCCAAGGCCGCGTGCTTATACTGAAACAACCTCTTGAATTTCCGGAATCAATTCCTTCATTCGCGTTTCAATACCCTCTTTCAAAGTATACGTAGAGCTCGGGCATCCCGCGCAAGCGCCCTGCATGTGCAAGTACACGCGCCCGTCTTCGTATCTGTCGAAGGTGATATCACCACCATCCATCGCAACAGCGGGGCGGATCTCATCGCGCAGAATCTGTTTGATCTGGCGAACGATGGGTGAGTCGTCGCTATCGTCTTCTTCATCTGTCGTCACGGGTTCAACTCCGGCCAACAACACCGGCTCGCCGCGCAGCAAATGCTCTTTGATCAACTCACTCAAAGGATCAGCCAGAATATCCCAATCGACCCATTCTTGCTTGGTGATGGTGACAAAATTGGCGCCGATATACACACCAGCCGCCCACGGAAAGCCGAAGATCTTCAGCGCCAGCGGACTGCGGATTGCCTCCGTCGTGTTAGCGAAGTTCACCGGTTGGTCGGCAATGACTTTGGTGATCACAAACTTCATGGAGTGTGGATTTGGCGTAGCCTCATAAAAAACGGCGATATCGGATGACATGCCGGAGGGTTTAGCACCCTGGCCGGCAAAAGGATATCCCTTGATTTCACTGCATGGACTGAATACTTTTGTGACCTCTAATTTGCATAATTCGCCGTCGGTGAGGAGCCACAAATGACACCAAGAGTCAGAGAGATCTTGAGCTGGTATGGAGCTGATAATCCGGGTTCACTCACCAGCCTCGCTCGCATACTAAACACAGGCACTTTGGCAGGCACGGGCAAGATGGTGATCTTGCCCGTTGACCAGGGTTTTGAGCACGGTCCAGCTCGCAGCTTTGCGGTCAATCCCGATGGCTACGATCCCGCCTATCACATCAGTCTCGCCATTGAATCGGGTTGCAACGCCTATGCGGCGCCACTCGGTTTTATCGAAGCGGTGGCTCGCGATTTTGCCGGTGAGATTCCCTTGATCTTGAAGATCAACAACTCGGACTTCTTGTACAAACCGAAAACCAGCCCGATCTCGGCGCTGACTTCGGGTGTAGAAGACGCTCTTCGCTTGGGTTGCACCGGCGTGGGTTTTACCATTTACCCTGGCTCGGGTGAGCGCAAAGAGCAGTACGAAGAGTTTCAAAGGGCCGCCGAGGAAGCCAAGAAGGCGGGCCTGGCTGTCGTTCTATGGGCCTATCCACGCGGTGAAGGTTTGAGCAAAGACGGCGAGACCGGTATTGACGTGATCGCGTATGCGGCGCAGATCTCGGCTCAGCTCGGCGCCCACATCATCAAAGTGAAACCGCCGACTGCGCACTTGGAACAGCCCGAAGCCGCTAAGGTGTACAAAGAGCAAGGCATTCGTATTGA
The DNA here is from genome assembly GCA_019637855.1 of Bdellovibrionales bacterium. GTDB lineage: Bacteria > Bdellovibrionota > Bdellovibrionia > Bdellovibrionales > UBA1609 > JALHOQ01. The sequence goes on along the minus strand of JAHBUX010000013.1, from coordinate 9,349 downwards.
GCGTATGAGTGATCGCGTTCGTCATGTGTGCGAGGCGGCGTTCAACGGCAAGCGCATTGTGATCTTCAGCGGTGGTGAAACGAAGACCACTGAAGATTTGCTCAAAGAGGTGCGTGAACTTGCCGTGGGTGGAGCGTTCGGTAGCATCATGGGCCGCAATGCCTTCCAGCGTCCGCGCAAAGAGTCGATCGAGCTTTTAAAGAACGTTATGGCCGCCTTCCGCGGTGGAAATCAGTAGGATGGAAAAAGAAAATCCGCTTCGCGCCGAGAAAAGAAAGAAACTGCACCAGTTAAAAGAGCTGGGATTAAATCCGTTTCCCCACAGCTTTAAGCCGACGCACAAAGCGGCTGATGTTTTGAGTGCAAACTCCGGTTTGCAAGCCGGCGAACAAACCCAAGCCGAAGTGGTGATGGCTGGGCGTTTGATGACCCGTCGGGATATGGGCAAAGCGGCCTTCTTCAACTTTCAAGATCAAACCGGTGCTTTGCAAGGTTATGTGCGTTTGGAGGAGCTGAGCGAAGCAGACCGTAACTTCTTTAACCTGGTCGATTTAGGTGATTGGGTAGGAGTGCGTGGTTTTATTTTTAAAACAAAAAAGGGCGAGACTTCGATTCACTGCAAAGGTTTTGAGATCATCTGCAAAACCATCGAGCCCCTGCCGGAGAAGTTCCACGGCGTCGCAGACGTGGAGATCAAGTATCGTCATCGTCATTTGGATTTGATCACCGACGAAGACTCGCGCCGGGTTTTCCTCACCCGCTCCAAGATCGTAAAAGAGATTCGTCGTTTTCTCGATGATCGCGGGTTTTTGGAAGTCGAGACTCCGGTTCTGCAGCCTATCTATGGTGGAGCTGCCGCCTATCCGTTTTCGACCCATCATCGCGCACTCGACATGAAGCTGTTCTTAAAAATTTCGCCCGAACTGTACCTGAAACGCCTGATCGTCGGCGGTTTTGAGAAGGTGTACGAGATCGGCAAGAACTTCCGCAACGAGGGCATCGATCGTTCGCACAATCCTGAGTTTATGATGCTAGAGTATTACGAGGCCTACACCGACTACTTGGATCAGATGAAGCAGTTTGAAGAGCTGGTCTGCCACGTGGTCAAAGCGGTGAAGGGCACCTATAAATTTGAATACCAGGGCAAAGAGATTGATTTCTCACCGCCGTGGCGCCGTCTATCTGTGCTTGATGGAATCAAAGAGTACGGAAAGTTCGACCCGTCGACTATGTCCGAAGGTGAGCTCTTTAAGAAGATCAAAAGTTTAGGTTCAGATATGGAAAAGCCCGGTTCGCGCGGGGAGATGTGGATGGAAGCTTTTGAGCTGACAGCCGAAGAGCATCTGTGGAACCCCACTTTCGTGATCGACTATCCGGCCGAAGTTTCTCCGCTTACCAAGAGCCATCGCAGCGCTAAAGGTTTGGTGGAACGCTTTGAACCGGTCGCGGCCGGTATGGAGCTCGGCAACGCCTATACGGAGCTGAATGATCCGGAAGACCAGCGTTCGCGTCTGGAAGAGCAAGAGGCTCAGCGCGTGGTAGATGAAGAGGCTCAGCCCATGGACGAGGACTTCTTGCTCGCCATCGAAACGGGAATGCCTCCCACCGGAGGCGTCGGTCTGGGTGTTGAACGCCTGGTGATGATGTTGACCGATCGTCCATCGATTCGCGATATCATCTTGTTTCCGACCATGAGGTTTAAATAGTGATGCGTTGGTGTGGCGTTTTCTTGGCGGCGATTTTTCTTGTCTCCTGCCAAGTTGCGCCCACACGCGTGAATCAATCGCAGAAGCGCGAGTTCCAGATGGTGGTCGGCAAAACGCAAAAGCCGATTGACATCACCAACGAGCAAACTGTCATTCTCGACACGCGTCCGGCCTTCGACTATGGCTTGAACCGCGTGCAGAACTCACGGCATTTCCCGTGGCAAAACCTCTCCGAAAAGCCCGAGACCGGTGAACTGTTGCGCGATCCTCGGCAGGCGGCTTTGAAACTGTCTTTGGCGGGGATGACACCGTCCACTCCCGTCGTGATTGTGGGCAAAGGGCTACGCGGTGATGGCGAAGAAGGTCGTTTGGCGTGGACGCTTTTGTACCTGGGCTTTCACGATGTGCAAACGGCGTCGGTGGATTTGTTCCGCAAGAATTGGACGCAGAATCCTTCGCCACCGGCGCAAAACGTAGCTCCATGGACGCCCAGCCCGCGCGATGGAATGCTGATCGCGACAGAAGACTTTCGCGTGCTAGCTGCCAATCCGAAAGAGCGTTTGCGCCAGCGCGCGTGGATTATCGACGCGCGCAGCGCCGCCGAGTATTTCAACAAAGATGCGAAAGCACCGGGGCCGACGCCCGATATTCAAGCGTTGCAGATCGAGTGGAAAGAGTTTTTCAATAGCGACGGCCGTCCCAGTTGGACCATTCGCAAACGTCTAAACAGTTTGGGTATTCGGCCCGAGGATCGAATTGTGGTGATCAGCAATCGTGGTGTGCGTTCGTCGGCTGCCGCTTATGCGCTGACGGCACTCGGTTTTACCAACGTACAAAACTTCTTAGGCGGCTGGCGCGCGTTTCTGCCTTAAGGATCAAGTCCTAAGCGGCGTTTTTAAGTTTTTCGAAGATCGCCAGCAAAGCTCTCATAACTTCGGGGTCATAGCGCCCATTGAGTTTGCCGCTCATCAGCGCAATCGCATCCGTGGGCTTCATCGGGTCATTGTAGGAGCGTTTGGTTGTCAAAGCGTCATAGGTGTCCGCAACGGACACCACGCGCGCCATCGGGTGAATCTCGGCCGCAGTCAGCTGCTGGGGATAGCCGTTTCCAGCCATACTCTCGTGATGTTCAAAGGCGCAGGCTTTGATGTTCTCTGGTGTTTGGTGCTCGTTCAAGATCATCAGCCCGTATTGTGGATGCTTTTGCATCTCACCCCACTCAAGATCGTCGAGCGGACCATTCTTGCAGATGATGTCCAGAGGAATATAGCGCTTGCCGATATCATGAAACAGTCCGCCCAAGCCGAGTTCGCGCAACTCAGCGCCTTTGAAGCCCACGGCTGTGCCTAGGCCTAACGAGTAGACGCTGACATCCAGAGAGTGATTGTAGGTGTAGAAATCATGGCTCGATAAACCGATCAAATTGGCCATGGCGGAAGCGTCCGAATCCATGAAAGCCACGAAGTCTTCAACCACTTGGCGGGCGTCGGACATTGCGGTTTCGATATCCGGACGCTCAAAAAGCTCTTCCACTAAAACCATCGTGCTTTCGCGCAAAATCAATGCTTTTTGTTTGATATCGAGTTTGTCGCTCAGCAGTCCGTCATGCACGAATTTCTGGTAGTTGATGCGTTCGGCGGCCAAAATATAAAAAGATTCAGGGGCTTTGCTCTCAAATTTCACAATCTTCTGCGCGGCGATTTTGTCGCCCGCCCGCAGATAGTGCACATGGCGTCCGCCAATCGACACGAACAGATCAAAGGGAATGGCGGTGGCCGGTGGCAGGCTATTGAGCCGTATTTTCATGTACTTGTCGAGAGCCATACATCAATACTGCCATGCTTTGATTGACTCTCCAAACAACAATGAGCATCTTGGATGGCGATGGCGCTTCAGTTCGATACGGATGTCCAGTTCGTCAAAGGGGTTGGCCCTAAGTTGGGCGATGTGTTCCGTCGCCGCGGCATCGCTCGCGTTCAAGATCTTCTCGAGTTTTATCCGCGCGCCTATGAGGATCGTCGCGCCATTCGGCAAATCAGGTCCTTAGTCCCGGACCAATTGGTCAGTATCAAGGCTCAGATTCAAAAGATTCGCTCTTTCAACCTAGGTAAATCGCGGCGCAAGGTTTACGACGTGGTGATCGGCGATGCCAGTGGACGCATTTCTTGTAAGTACTTTCGCGTGCCCTATAAAGGGTATTTTGAGCGTTTCCAACCGTTTCAAGAGGTGCGAGTTATCGGCAAGGTGACTCAGTATCGGGGCGTTTTGGAGTTTCATCATCCGGACATTCATCCGATCACCGAAGACGAAGAGAATACGAACGAGCTTATCTCGATTTACACCGAGATCGAAGGGCAGAGCAGCGCCAAGATCGCGCGCTTGATTCGCAGTGTGCTCAGCAGTGAGCATCCGATCCCAGACCCCATGCCGTTTTGGATCGTGAAAGAGAATGGACTCTTGCCGCTCGACCGCGCTTTGCAGGAGATCCATGTTCCCAAACTGGAAGAGGCTGATGCGTTTTTAAATTTCCAAGCACCATCGCAACGCCGTTTGATCTTTGATGAATTCTTTATGATCGAACTGCATATGGCTTTGAAGCGTGCGGGAGTGGAGAAAGAGAAGTCCACGCCGATTCAAGCTCAAGGCCTTTGGCCGCAACGCCTCGAGGCTAGCTTGGAGTTTGAACTGACGGGCGCGCAGAAGCGCTCGTTTGCTGAAATCATCTCAGACTTGCGAAAACCTCATCCTATGCATCGCTTGGTGCAGGGGGATGTGGGCAGCGGGAAAACCTTGGTGGCCTTGCTGGCTGCGGCTTTTGCGGCAGAAGGTGAGATGCAGACCGCGCTGATGGTGCCGACCGAGATTCTGGCCGAGCAGCATTACGCCAATGCCAGTCGGCGGTTGGCGCCGTTGGGAATGCGTGTGGCTCTCTTGACCAGCCAGGTGAAGGGCAAAGAGCGCGCTGTGATTCTACAGGCACTTAAAGCGGGTGAGATCGATGTCTGCATTGGCACTCATGCATTGATCCAAGACGATGTCGAGTTCGCTAAACTGGGCTTAGTCATTGTCGATGAACAGCATCGCTTTGGTGTTGAGCAACGTAACAAACTGAAGGCCAAAGGTTTGTCGCCGCATTTCCTTGTGATGACGGCGACGCCGATTCCGCGCACGTTGGCCATGACCGTGTACGGCGATTTAGATGTTTCGGTGATCGATGAGTTGCCGAAGGGCCGTCAGCCGATCGTGACGCGCAAGACATTCGCCAGCAAACGCGACTTGGTGATGGGATTTGTGCGCGATCAGATCAAGAAGGGGCGCCAGGCCTATATCGTGTATCCGCTCGTGGATGAGAGCGAGACGATGGATTTGAAGAACGCTCTGGAAGAGTACACCAAGGTCAAAGCGGAGTTCTCGGATTTCTCCGTGGGCCTTTTGCACGGCCGTATGAAGTCATCGGAAAAAGACGAAATCATGCAGGGGTTTCGCCGCAACGAAATTCAGATTCTGGTTGCTACTACGGTGATCGAGGTGGGTGTCGATGTGCCGAATGCCAATATCATGGTGATCGAACACGCCGAGCGTTTCGGCCTCTCGCAGTTACACCAGTTGCGGGGCCGGGTCGGGCGCGGCGAATACAAGAGTTACTGTGTCCTTGTTTTGGGCTATGCGCTTTCCGAAGAGGCCACCAAGCGGGCTGAAATTATGGAATCGACCAACGACGGTTTTAAAATCGCAGAAGCCGACTTAGAGATGCGCGGTCCTGGAGAGTTCCTGGGTACAAAGCAAAGTGGCTTACCTGGATTTAAGCTAGGCAACCTGGTTCGTGACATCAAGATTCTGCAAGAGGCCCGTGCGGCGGCTTTTGCCTTGGCGGCTCGTGACCCAGATCTCAAAAGGCCCGAACATCAAATGGTGCGCGCCAAGCTAGAGAGCTTTCACAAGATGTGGGTCGGGTAATACCTTCCCTCAAGGCTAGATCCCTGGCTCTGGTCTTCCTGAAAAACCTGAGCTGTGGCCTCCTAGATTCAGGGGGACACCATGACAAGCTGGCTTTTGCTTTTCATCGTCGTACTTGGTCCTCAAGCCCAGGCTTCAAAAATCTGCTCCGGATTTTTGCCGGAGAATCAGATGTCGATTCCCGCTATTTTCACGAGTGGAATCACGGAGTCCCAGTTCAACAACATTCTTCGGCGCATCTACAATGAATACCGCATAGAGTTCTCCGCACAAGGCGCTGAATTCGTGGTTGAAAATAGATGGAGTGATCCTACCGTCAATGCTTTTGCCTCTAAAAATGGTCAGTTCTGGATCATCAGCATGTATGGCGGAATGGCGCGCGAACCGAATATGACTTACGATGGCTTTGCCGCCATCGCCTGTCATGAAGTGGGGCACCACTTGGGAGGTGCTCCCCTTTACGGTCGTGACTCAGATATGGCGGTGGAGGGGCAGGCCGACTACTATGCCACTTTGAAATGCTTGCGTCGTTTGTTTCGCGGTGATGACAACGGTAAGATTCTTGCCGGTCGACAAGTGGATGCCACGGTTGTCAGGAATTGTCAGGCGGAGCACCGTGGGCGTCAGGACCAGTTGCTCTGCATTCGCGCCGCAATGGCGGGCGTGTCATTGGCTGCCGTAATGGCGGACATCGGCAGCGGTGCTGTTCCTAAAATTACCACACCGGACAAGCGGCGGGTGAGTCGAACGGATGAGACTCATCCGCGTGCGCAATGTCGCTTGGACACTTACTTTCAAGGCGCGCTCTGTCGCGTGCCGTACTCTCAAGGTTTAAGTATGACCGACTATCGGGTCGGAACCTGTGCTGATGAGCGCACCTACACGCGCGGCCTACGCCCACGCTGTTGGTTTGCGCCACCCCAATAAGGAAGGCGCTTTAGTTAAAACCGGTGATCCAACTGATATAGCAGGTGTTGGATCCGCGACGGTAGATCGTGTACACCGTGCGGTAGGATGTGGCCCCATTCGTCGGCTGGAAGTAACTGGTCGTGCAGCCGGTGAAGGTATAGGTGCGCGAAGTGGTATCTTCGATCACGATATTGTAGATACCACCGGCTACCATATTCGACACGGTGATCGCTGTTCCGCTGAGCGATTGCATAATAATCGAGTTACCATTGGCGAAATCGGCCGTGTTGCCAGAAGCCACGACTGATTCTTTGGAAACGATTTGTCCAGCTACTTCTAAATGGGCGGTTGGACTGCTCGCACCAATACCCACTTTACCGGCTGAAGTGATGCGCACTTTCTCTGCGCCCGCGGTGTTACCGCCGACAATAAAGCGCATGTCCGCGCTCGCGGCTGAAGACATTAGGGTCAAGCCGCCGCCGTTGTTGGCCGTAGCCTCCAGCACCATGCGGCCACCATAAGGAGCCGAGGTCAGCGCACTGTTATAACCCATCCAACCCATGGTGTAGTCTTGGTTCTCACCTTGATAGTAAATGCCTGCCGAGGCGCCAGCTACAGAAGTCTTGTTGCGGATTCGAATGCCCATGTCGGTCGCAGTACTTCCGTAGATATCTAGAACATCCGTCGGCGAGGTCGTACCAATACCCAGTTTACCATCGGGCAAAATAGTCAATCGAGCTGTACCTGCGGTTGATAGCCCCAGAGTATCGGCTGCGGACGTGTACATACCGGTGTTGGTGTCGCTGGTGAACGAGTATGATGGAGCGCCTGCCGAAGTCACAGCCGGGCTTGCAGCGAGCGGCCAAGTGACGCTACCACCACCACTGCCTGTTCCGTAATTCACCCAGGCACCATTTTGATAGAACTCGAATTTATTGTCGCCGCTGTTGTAGCGAATCATGCCGTTGACCGCAGTCATTGGACGATTGGCAGTGCTATCTCGCGGAACGATGATGGCGCTGCCCACTGTACCGTTGGTAGCGATATCTAACAATGCGGCCGGTGACGTTGTACCAATACCAACGTGACCTTGGTTATTGATGGTCACGCGATCCACGGCGGTCGTAGAATTCAAAGAAGTGGTTTGAAAACGCAAGGCGGACGGAGCTGAAGAGGCAGAGAAAGTGCCTTCTGCCAGTGCATACACGCGACCTGCAATAGATTGCGTAGCGCCGCCATAGCCTGACATTTCAATCGCACCCAACCAGTTACCAGTGGTCACAGAACCGGGAGTGCCTGAATCGCCGGAGAAGTTGTTCATAGTCAGGCTTGAAGACTTCTGGCCGGCGGTCAGATTGTATGTGTTCAACACGATGCTGGCGGACTGTCCCCAGGAGCTAGCATTCCAGTTGGTGATCGATAAGCGCGCATCTTCATTGGACGCTTCGATTTGTAATTTGCTGGTCGGGTTAGAAGAGCCCGTGCCGATGCCAACATTACCCGTTTCGCCGATGGTTAGACGGGCAGTGCCAACTGTCGCCACCGTTACGCGACCAGCGGCGGGACTGTAAAGACCAGTCGAAGTGGCGCCGGTGAAAGAGTAAGAGGGAGCGCTAGGCGGAGTGGTGCCCGGTGAAGCCAGAAGCGGAAAGCTCGCGCCGCCGCCGGAACCTGTGCCGTAGTTGACCCAGGCGCCGTTTTGATAGAACTCAAACTTGGCGTCGCTGGTGTTATAACGGATCATGCCGTTAACGCCGGGAGGGCGATTGGCGGTTGAATCGCGTGGAATAACGATACCGCTACCGGCAGTTCCTGTGGTCGCGATGTCGAGACCGACAGCCGGGGAATTGGTACCAATACCGATCTTACCTAAGTGGTCTAGGAACAGCGTTGAGGTCCAAGTGCCGGCTTCATAGTAGGTGAATTGCAGATCATTCTGTTCAACCGTGTTCACTGTATTGGCATCACCGCGAGCCGACATCTGCCAGCCTTTTTCGCCACCGTTCCAACCCAAAAGGTGGTTGTCACCCTTGGCGGTCAAGATGGAGATGCCGACGTTGTCGAAGGCGCCTGTGCCGGGAGTTCCGAGCTGAATGCCGCTGGCGTTGTCGGTGATATGCAAGGTCTGCAAGGGGTTTGTCGTTCCCACACCCACGTAACCTTGTGAGGTGACGGCCAAGCGAGCGGTTCCATCTGTGGTCAAATTGATTTGACCGGCGCTGGGGCTGTAGAGCCCGGTGTTGGTATCGCCGGTGAATGAGAACGAAGGAGCGCTTGCCGAAGTGACGGCTGGATTAGCGGCCAGAGGCCAAGTGACGCTACCGCCGCCGGAACCTGTGCCGTAGTTGACCCAAGCGCCGTTTTGATAGAACTCAAACTTAGCGTCGGTGGTGTTATAGCGGATCATCCCGTTGACCGGGGTGAGCGGACGATTGGTGGTGGAATCGCGCGGAATAATAATGGAGCTCAGAGCTGTGCCTGTGGTGGCCACATCCAGACCGGCGTTTGAGGAGCTGGTTGTGCCCGCGCCGATGGCCAACTGGCCGCCTCTGGTGAGTAGCATGCGGCTATCGTTGAGGTCGACGTTGGTTGAACCTGTGTCGGTGCTCAAGAGGAAGTGCAGGCTGCCAAGGCCACCAGCGGCAATACGTTGAAATACGATGCCGCTTTTGAAGTGTTGATCGCCACTCGTGGTGGCCACTTTAAACCCGATCCCTGTTGAAGCACCGTTGGTGGTGTTCAAGTTCTGAACGCGCAGGGGCAGGTTCATACCGGTA
>JAHBUX010000012.1 GCA_019637855.1 Bdellovibrionales bacterium | reverse complement strand
ATGCTGTTGCGATCAATCGTCTGATTGCGACCGATGGGGTAACTCCCAACAATTTAGTTTATTTCGAGTGTCCAGACCCGGACGATATCATGCATTGGACCACGAATGGTTGGGCGTGCACGACGGTAGGGGCTTTGTCTCCGGTGAAGACGGTGGCAGGGAAAACTCCGGATGCGGGTGGCAACGTGCCGTTGAGCGCTTATGACATTAGCGGTATCGAGTCGGCGGCCACGAAAGACTACGGAACAGGTGCAGGTCACCTTGTGGAGTTGGATGGCACGGGCAAAATCCCATCGTCTTTATTGCCGGTGGGTATCGGCACGATTTCTTCTATAACGGCCACATCGCCGCTTCAAGGCGGCGGCGCCTCGGGTGCGGTGACAGTATCGATTGATGTGGGCACAGGCGCCAATCAGGTTGTGCAACTCAATGCCTCTTCGCAGATTCCGGCTGTAGACGGTTCGCTTCTGACCGGCGTGAATGCTTCGAAGCTTGGCACTCGTACGGTGTCGTCGGCCGGTCCTACCACGAATCAAGTGTTAGGTTGGAACGGTCTGCAGTGGGAGCCGATGTCGACAGCTACTGGTTCGGTGACGGATGTGGTTTCAGGTATTGGTCTTGTTGCAGGTACGATCAACTCTTTCGGCACGATCAATGTTGATGTCGGTACGGGTGCGAATCAAATCATGCAGCTGAATGGTTCTGCATTGGTGCCTGCGTACAACGGTTCGTTGCTCACGAATATTAATGCTGTAAGCATTCAAACTCGCCCTATCTCTGCGACTGGTCCTACCACGAATCAAGTGTTGGGTTGGAACGGCCTGCAGTGGGAGCCGATGTCGACGGCCACTGGTTCGGTGACGGATGTGGTTTCGGGAACTGGCCTTGTTGCAGGCACAATCAATTCTTTCGGCACGATCAATGTTGATGTCGGTACGGGCGCCAACCAAATCATGCAGCTGAATGGTTCTGCATTGGTGCCTGCGTACAACGGTTCGTTGCTCACGAACATCAACGCGGTCAGTTTGCAGACCCGTCCTGTATCTTCGACCGGTCCTACGCCAAATCAAGTGTTGGGTTGGAATGGTCTGCAGTGGGAGCCGATGTCGACGGCCACCGGTTCGGTGACAGACGTGGTTTCAGGTGTGGGTCTTGTTGCAGGTACGATCAACTCGTTTGGTACAATCAACGTAGATGTCGGTACGGGTGCGAATCAGGTAGTACAACTTAACGCCTCTTCGCAGATTCCCGCTGTGGATGGCTCACTCCTAACTGGCGTGAACGCTTCGAAGCTTGGCACTCGTGCCGTCGCGTCGACGGGTCCCACCACAAATCAAGTGTTGGGTTGGAATGGCTTGCAGTGGGAACCGATGTCGGCGGCGTCATCTTTGACGTGGCCTCTTCAGGCCAATCCGGGAACTACTTCTGCTTCGACTCCCTCGTATTCGTTTAACTCCGACGCCTCGACCGGTCTTTATAGCCCGGCTGCGGGCCGCTTGGCGCTGACCACACTAGGCACTTCACGCTTTACGGTGAGTGAAACTGGCAATATTGGTATCGGAGCGCCCACTCCCAACGACAAGTTGCAAATCGAAGGGGAAAACTCAGACGCTCGTTTGTCGATCACCAACTGGAATGCCAGTTCCCCCGGTCAGTCCGCCAATATCGTCTTGAACACCTACAACCTGACCGCCGGTCAAAAGTCTTCAACCCTGACCATGAACAACTTCTCCGGTGATGCGGGCACTCCTGGGTCCGTAACCACCGGCAACTGGTTGGGCGCGGTTGAGATGTCTGGTTACGGTGGTGGTTTGCAGTCTATCGCCGGCCGCCTGTACTCGGTGGCCGAGGGCACGTTCTCGGCCTCTTCGGCGCCCTCAGCGATCCGCTTCCAGACCACTGCCTTGAATTCGACAAGCGCGGTCGATCGCGTGACCATCAATAATCAAGGCCATGTCGGCATCGGAACGACATCACCTGCGGCTCTCCTCGATATCGCTACCAATGGCACCGTGGGTAGCGCGATCATTGTTCCTCGCGATAGCAGTGCCAATCGTCCGATGACAGCAGTCGACGGGATGATCCGTTACAATACGAGCGACAGCAAGTTCGAGTTTTACCAAAACGGCGGATGGATCAACTACGGTACGGGCAGTGGCGCGGGCGTTAGCTTCCCGCTTCTGGCTTCGCCGGGCACAACTCCGCCAAGCACTCCTTCGTACTCTTTCGATAGTGATGCGAACACAGGTCTCTATAGCCCTGCCGCCGACACACTTGCACTTTCTACCGCAGGCACGGCCGCACTGACCGTTAACTCGGCCGGTATGGTGGGAGTCGGCACGATGAGCCCGATCGCTCGGTTCACGGTGCGTGACGTAGGAACGGATACCTCCCTTATCGATATCGCCAACGCGGCAGATGGCTCCGCCTATGAAAGCAACGCCACGGTGTCGGTTGTTAAAGAGTACAGCCCAGCCTCGTCGGGTGCGACCACGCAAATGACCGGTTCCGCTTCTCGCGTTAGCTTAACGAACGCCGAGGGCGCCTACGATTTGAGTGGCACGGTGTCCATCGCTCGCAATGACAGTTCAGGTGCAGCGACCACGCTCAATGGCTTACGCGCATTTGCTGTCAACACCTCGACAGGATCCGCAGCTATATCCAACGGCATCTATGCCGCCAGTTACAATACGAGCTCAGGATCTATCAATACAGCCTATGGGGCGAACATTGATGTTCAAGCGAAGAGCGGTTCCATTAGCATTGCCTACGGTGTAGACGCCCATATTCAAACCAGTGGCGGCGGCGTTATCGGCAACAATGCCAACGGCGTGCGTGGTCGTTTCACGGGCACGGCTCCCACCGCCCGCGGTGGTGACTTCTCTGTGGCAGGTGGAACAACCAATGTCACCAATGCTTATGGTGTCAGCGTTACTTCGGTGACGGGATCCAATGTCTATGGCCTTTACATCAATACGCTGACAGGTGCGACGTCCTCTTGGGCGATCTACAGCAACAATACCGCTAGAAGCTATCTCGGCGGTAACTTGACCATCGGCACAACCACTCCGGGCAGTGCGGCTCTCGATATTACGGGCACAACGAACTTAAACAGCGCCGTGATCGTTCCGCGTGCCAGCACCGCGAACCGTCCTGGTACCGCTACCAACGGTATGATCCGTTACAACACCACGGACAGCAAATTCGAGTTCTACCAGAACAATGCCTGGGTGAACTATGGAACGGGCAGTGGTGGTGGCGGCGTCACTTGGCCGCTCGCTGCCAACCCTGCGGTGACTTCCGCCGGCGCACCTTCGTATTCGTTCACTAGCGACACCAACACCGGTATGTACACTTCCGCCGCCGACACTCTTGGACTTTCGACCGCAGGCACGGCTCGCTTAACCATCTTACCCGATGGCAAAGTGGGTATAGGTACGACTTCGCCGTCGGACCTTTTAGATATCTACGGAAGCACTGCGACCGACATGGGTATCAAGATCCGCAACAAGACCTCTGTGTCTGGCGCATCCGCCGGCATTTACTATCAAGGTGAGAACCAAGACTACACCATGGGGTGGATGGGTTATAACAGCGCGCTGACGGCCGCGCCTTATGGCGGCCGCATGATGCTTGAAGCGACGGCCAACAACGGTGGCGGCTTGACCATGATGGCTTCCGCTGCCTCGGCAGATATGCGCTTTATCGTTGGCGGTAACACGGCGGGTGCTGAAAAAATGCGTATTTTGGCCAATGGTCGAGTGGGCATTGGAACGACTTCTCCCACCAACGAACTAGATGTGAACGGCACCATCCGTGCCACCGACATCATCTTGACCTCAGATGAACGCGCTAAGAAGTTCATCCGCACCATCAGTGGTGCCGCTGCGCTTGAGAAACTAATGCAGGTGCGTGCCGTGAACTTCGTGTGGAGACACAACGATCACGACGACCAAGGTGTGATCGCGCAAGAACTGCGCAAGATCTACCCGGAGCTGGTGATTGAAAATTCGGATGGAACTTTGTCGGTAAAATACCCGTCATTGATCGCACCGGTGATAGCTTCGGTGCAACAGCTCAAGAACGAAAATGATGAGCTGAAGGCCCGCATGGAAACCCTAGAAAAGCAGAATGCGCAAATGCGCGAGGACATGCAGAAGATCCTGCGCGAAATCTCGTCCAGCAAAAACAAGTAAAATCATGTGTTGTGCTTTACAACACTCGGATAAACTCGGCTACGGTTTGGATCTCGTCATCGGACAGGCCGACGAGCACAATCGGTGGAAAGCGCGGATTCTCAGACACAAGATGAATCACTGCGGGAGTTTCTTCGGCCTCGGAACGAAGCGGAGTCTGCCGCATATAGCGTTTCACGACAAAGGATTCGCCGCTCTCGGTGTCCTGAAGACCACGAGCCTTGATCAAAAAGATCCGTCCCTGCCTGGTTCCGCCGGAATAAAAACGAAATAAACAAATCGCCCCATCGGCGATCTTAGGAAGCATCGATTCCCCGCGCACCATGCACGCGAAGTAGTCCTTCGTGGAACCACGAATATTGGTGTCAATCCAACCGACCGGTTTCTCTTCTATGATTTCGGCCACGGAGAATTTTCCTGCGACGGCTTGAATGGGGTATACCGGTACAAAGCCCAAAGGCGGCCGCATATTTTCTTCATAAGGAAGGATTCTGGAGTCTTTCTGCAGCTCAGGACTATCCTTCAGGAAAGACAGCAGCTCCAACAAAGACACTCCCAAAACCTCGGCATATCTCAGCAATACCAAAATCTGTGAGTCACCAGTCCCTTTTTCCAGACGATCGATCGTGGATGGAGAGAGCTGGTCGGATTCTTTTGCTAGACGGTCGATGGAATAGCCGCGTTGGATTCTAAGGCGTCGGCAGCTTTCGCCGAGAGCTTTGAGGAAACCGACATTCTTGTAGCGGGTTCTTTTAACACTGGTTTTCTTCTGAGTACTACGCGGTTTCACTACTTTTTAGAATAGGGCAGATTCATTGACTTACTTTCCTAATAAGGAATACAAAGGCTTTCCTTATTAGGAGGTGCGATGACTTCGAGAACTCGTGCGGTGATAAGACGAATGCGATTTGCCTCATTGATCCGCCAACTGAGATTAGAGAAGAATATGAGCCTAATGGAGGCCTCATTGAAGGCAAAGGTGCCACGATCAGATCTTTTACGGTATGAATGGGGACTTCGAGCCCCTAAAAACTATATGCTCGCTCATCTATTAAAGTCGTATGGCTCTTCGACCAATATGCATCTTCAGTTTTGTGTAATCGGACCAAGCCATTTGTCTGGTAAGTTCTCAATGGGAAAGTAGCTGAGCGAGTTCGATTAGCTCGTTCGGCACGCGCCGTTTTTTAGTGGTGCACTCTTGTAACGAGACCGGCACCACTTGGCCAGCTTGTACGCCCACCATAATATCGCTTAAGCCCTGTTGCAGAGCCCTTACCGCCGCAAAACCTAAACGCGAAGCTAGAATGCGATCACGAGCGCTCGGCGGTCCGCCGCGCTGGATATGTCCAAGGACACAGACCTTAGCTTCAAAGCCCGCCTTGCGGCGAATTTGCTCGGCCAGATCATAGGCGCGTCCTTGCTTCTGTCCCTCGGCCGCAACCAAGATTGAAGACGATTTACCACGCGCCATTCCGCGTTTGATGGACTGAATGGCTTGATCCACGTTGGCGAGATTTTCTGGAATAAAAACTTCTTCAGCCCCACCGGCCACGCCCACGTCGATGGCGATAAAGCCAGAGTCTCGGCCCATCACTTCGACGATAAACAAACGGTCATGCGAGGCCGCAGTGTCGCGAATGCGATCGATGGCTTCAAGCGCAGTATTGATGGCTGTATCAAACCCAATGGTTTCTTCCGTGCCAAAAATATCGTTGTCGATGGTGCCGGGTACGCCCACCACCTGAATGCCGTGCTCAACGAAAAGTGTGTGCGCGCCGTTGAACGTCCCGTCCCCACCGATGGTGACCAAACCCTCAATGCCCGCGTTTCTAAGATTGTTGGCAGCTAAGGCCCGCACGTCGGCTTTCAAAAACTCTGGACAGCGGCCGGATTTCAACACCGTGCCTCCGCGCTGAATAATATTGGCTACGCTGCTGGCCGTGAACGAACCCATTTTATTCGCCACCAAACCACTATAGCCCGAATAAATCCCCACTACCTCCATGCCCGCATTCAATGCTGTGCGAACAACGGAACGTACGGCCGCGTTCATGCCGGGGGCGTCGCCGCCGCTGGTGAGAACTCCAATTTTACGGGGTGCTGTGTTTGCCATGACTTCTAAAATCTATATGCCAAAAAAACAAAAGGACCAATCATAATGATTGGTCCTTTGTTAAGAAACTCTAAAACCGAGGCTCGCGACTAGCGAACTTGGCTTTTGAATTCAGCGCCCGGGCGGAACTTCGGGAAAGAAGTAGCCGGGATCTTGATGGCTTTGCCAGTTTGCGGATTGCGGCCAGTGCGGGCTTTGCGCTTGGCTTTTACGAAAGTGCCGAAACCAACGAGTTTCACTTCGTCGCCTTTTTTAACGGCTTTCTTGATGGTGTCGAGAGTGCAATCCAGCCATTTCTCGGCTTGAGCTTTAGTGGAGCCAGTCTCAGATGCCACTTTTTCAATGAGTTCAGCTTTATTCATGTATTTCCCCCATTCGGAAAAACGTGTTGTTGTGCTTGGATGAAAACTATTGAAGCGGAGATCAGTTTCCTCCGTCAATACAAAAAAATCAATTCAAGTGATCTTTGGGAGGAGGAGCGTCGTCGAAGTCGCTCTCCCTAGGGGATTTTCCGTTGACTCCCGCATGCTCCTGATCGTTGAGGGGAACGCGGTACTTCTCGTCGGCCCACGCTCCTAAATCCAGAGTTTGGCAACGTTCGCTGCAGAACGGCCTGAAACTATTGGCAGGAGCGTATTCCGTATCTTTTCCACACGTAGGGCATTTCACTTTCATGAAATCCCTCTTACCACTATCTGCGGCTAGCCGGGTAGTAAATGCCGTTTGAGTAGATTAAACCAGAGTAGGGGTTCTGCTGGCCGTAGTAGTTCACGTTGCCGTAGGGGTTGTTCCCGTACACGCCACCGCCGTAACCACCATTGCCGTTGCCCATGATTTGACCTTGGGCCACCAGTGCACCGTTGTAGTACACCTGCACGTTCAGCACCGACTGGCTCTGATCCGTGAATTGACCGTTGATCTGAACGAAGGGCTCACCAGCTGCGGGAGCGACGGTTTGACCATAAGCCGCTTGGTTATACGAGTTGTTGTACAACAAGCTAGCGCGCATCGAAAAGTTCGCCGAACCACCAGTGATGTACACATTCTGGCGAGTAAACGGCGTTCCGGATGAACCTTGCAACTGGAAAGCGGCCTGAGTTTGCACCGTATATGCTGGCTGTTGTTGACCTGGGTAAGGATAGTATCCACCGCCGTAGCCATTGCTTCTCAACTGAATCGTTACGCGGAAGTACGACTGCTGACAGCTCTGTCCAAAGCACAATCCTGCTAAGGCTGCGAGCTGGTAGTAGTTGCCTTGCGAGCCATTCGGGACGGCCACTTGACCACTCCACGTACCGTTACCGATGTAACCGGCCGGCGTGCCTGCGAAAGATCCGCTCGGAGCTGCGTTGCTGCCACCGCCGCCTTTGCCGCAAGCTGTGAGCAGGGTTGTACCAACCAGAACCACTGCAATAATCAATTTTAGACCGTGCTTCATATAAGCTCTCCATGTTTGAGACATGTGTCTCCGAGAGCTCTATTAACACTTCTCGTGCCACACCCGTCCTGGCGTTTAATGAGTTTGCAGTCGTATTCAGTCGGTTTAGAGCGACTGAAATTGTTATGTGGACTGACGTTTTGCGGCCAGCGCTTGAGAAGATATTGCCTGGGGTGCAATTAAACTTAGGCCTGCGTGCGGGGGCGCAAAAGAGCGTGAATCAGGTTAAATCCGGCAAAGGCTGCCAAGACAAGGCTCATCCAGGTGCCGATGGTGAAGCCTAAAATCAGATCGCCTCGCGGGTCGGCCCGGAAGGCCTCCATCATAAGCCGTCCTACGGCATGGCCCAATAACCATATATTAAAGAGGACCCCCGACAGGCGGCATTTGGGCTCGATTTTAAGCAAGAAAACCAAAAGTAAGAGCTCCCACCCGCTGGCGTAGAGCTGGGCTGGGTGACGAAGATGGCCATCCATGGTTACAGCCCAAGGCAAAAGGCATTCGCGGCCATAACAGCAGCCGTTGGCGAAACAGGCCAAGCGGCCCAGGGCGTAGGCCAGGGCTATGGGGGGAGCCGCCACATCGGCCCAGAACCAGAAGGGTTCGCGTTTAATGTTGCAGAATATAGAGGCTGCCAGCCAGGCTGCGATCACCCCACCCAGAAACACGAAACCACCGTTCCATACATATAGGACGGCCACGGGGTTTTCGCGGTAGTAAAAGAAGTCTTCGTAAAACACGTGCAATAGGCGAGCGCCGAGAAAGCCTGCGATTAAACAAACTAAGGTGAGGTCAATGGCCGTGACCCGGTCGAGTTGGCGTTGGGCGGCCCGCCGCAAAAAGAAAAGGGCGCCCAGAATGCACGCCACACTAATGATCAAAAAGTAGGTCGGGAGACTTAACGAAGAGAACAGCCGAATCTCAGGGTACAAGCTTGGTTATGCCCTCTGTGCTGCGGCCTGAGCGGCCTTTTTAGCGGCGCGGTCACGTAACGTCATAATCACCAGCAGCAAACACACCCCGGTGACAATAGCCGAATCCGCCACATTGAAGGCCGGGTAGGACCAAACATCGCGCCAGTGAAAATCGAGAAAATCGATGACGTAGCCAAAACGCAGACGGTCGATGTAATTCCCGATGGCGCCGCCAAAGATCATCGACAACGAAAACACCTGAATACGGTCACTGTTGGGCACAGTTCGCAACATCAATAAGATGATTGCCATCGCGATGGGCGGCATCGACAAGAAGAAAACATCGCGGAACCAAGGGGCACTGTCGCGAAAGATACCAAAGGCGGCACCGGTGTTGCGTACATAGGTGATGTGAAACACATCCTGAATCACCGGGACAGTTTCGCCCAGCTGAAAATTGGCGTGTACGTAAATCTTGGTCAGTTGATCCAACACCACCAGCGTACCAGCGATGGTGGCGAGCACTAAATATTTGCTGTCGATTTTCATCGCCGTCCTTTTAGCTCAGGGCTTCTACGCATTTCGGGCAAACGCCGGCAAAACGCGCATCTTTTCCGGTGTTCATATCGTAGTGCCAACAACGCTCGCACTTAATGCCTTCAGCCTTTGCGGGCTCGACTTTGAGCTCTAGCCCGGGGCTGATCTCGAATTGCGACACCATAAAGAATTCTCGCAAGGAGGGTCGGTAAGCTTCAAGCACTTTCCGGATGCCGTCCGGCGCTAAAATTTTAATCTGAGCGTCGAGACTTGAACCAATGACCTTCTGCCGCCGCAGTTCTTCCATTTCTTTCTGCGCCGCCGCCCGTACTTCGAGTAGAACCGCAAAGTCCGCCGCTACCTGCGGTGCCTTCCATTCGGCGCGCGCTTGCGGGAAGTCGGTTAAAAACACACTTTCCTTCTTTTCACCCGGTAAGTAACCGTAGGTCTCTTCGGCGAGGAAAGAAGCAATTGGTGCCATTAGGCCGCAGAGCGTATTCAATGCTTGATACAAAACCGTCTGCGCCGCCCGCCGTTTTAAACCGTCGACTTTGCCGGTGTACAAGCGATCTTTCAGAATATCCAGGTAGGTGGCCGACAGATCATGCGCGAAGAAATTATTGAGGCCGTGATAGACCTTATAAAACTCAAACGCATCGTAGGCGGCCGTGCATTTCTCCGTCAGTTCGTTGAGCTGATGTAGCGCCCAACGGTCCAACGGCGTCATCTCTTGGTAGGGCAGCTGATCTTTGGCCGGATCGAAGTCATACAGATTGCCCAGCAAAAAGCGAATGGTGTTGCGGAAACGGCGGTAGGTGTCGCTGATCCGCGCGATCATCTCTTTGCTGATGGTCAGGTCTTGGCCGTAGTCCTCATGCGAAACCCAGAGACGCAGGATTTCGGCGCCACTTTCTTTGATGATCTCCATCGGATCAACGGTGTTACCGACGCTCTTCGACATCTTGTAGCCTTGAGCATCGTTCACAAAGCCGTGGGTGATCAGTGCTTTGAACGGAGGTTTGTCATAAGCGGCGATCGACGAGACTAAGCTGGTTTGAAACCAACCACGGTGTTGGTCGCTTCCTTCCAAGTACACATCGGCGGGGAACTGCATGTTCGGCAGGCGTTTTTGCACGGCCGTATGGCACACGCCGGAATCAAACCACACGTCCAAGATATCTTTGCCAATAGAGAATTTGTCATACTTGCACTCGCCACAGGTATGGCCGTGAGTGAATTCGGCGGTGGGATGGCTGAAATAGGCTTCGATGCCTTCTTTCGTTTTCTCCATCACATCGGCCAGGCGGTTCATCACTTCTGCATTCACCAAAGGCGTTTTGCACTTGTCGCAATAAAATACCGGGATCGGAACGCCCCAGATGCGTTGGCGACTGACACACCAGTCCGGTGAGTTGGCCAACATCGAGGTCAAACGCTGAATGCCCCACTTAGGAAAATAGGCGATGTCTTTTTCCGCGGCGGTCAGGCACTTCTTGCGCAGCGGGAAGGCTTCATCGTCCATGCGGATAAACCACTGCGGGGTAGCGCGGAAAATCAGCGGAGCCTTCGAGCGCGGGCTGTGTGGGTAAGAGTGCTCGATCTCTTTGACCGCAACTAGCAGTCCGAGCGAGCGTAAGTGCTCAACGATCTTCGGATTGGCATCCGCGATCTTCTCACCGGCCCACTGCGGGATCTCGGCGCGAAAGCGGCCGGCTTCATCCACCGGACTGTGCACGGGAAGGCCATATTTCAAACCCACCACGTAATCTTCGAGACCGTGACCGGGTGCCGTGTGTACGGCGCCGCTACCGGCTTCCAAAGTGACGTGATCGCCCAATACCACCAGCGACTCGCGCGGTAAAAAAGGATGTTTAGCTTTCAGACGGTCGAACTCCGCACCTTTTTTGCTCGCCAACAAAGTCAGCGTCAGACCGGTCTCTTTCTCCACCGACTCTTTTAGGTCTTCGGCCAAGATCAGAATATCCGAACCGGTATCGAAAAAGCCGTAAGAGAAATCCGCGTTCAACGCGATTCCATAGTTGGCCGGAAGCGTCCATGGCGTTGTCGTCCAGATTAAGAACGAGATCGGCTTCTTCGGTAGCCCTGCGAACGTGCCTTCGTAGGGAAACTTTACGAAAATCGAAAGGCTCTTGTGGTTTTTGTATTCCACCTCGGCCGCCGCCAATGCGGTTTGCAAAGCCGGGTCCCAATACACCGGCTTTTCGCCGCGATAGAAAATTCCGTTCTCAAAGATCTTGGCCAAGACACGAATCTCGTCGGCCTCGTAGGTCGGTTGCAAAGTCATCCATGGATTTTGCCAGTCAGCCAAAACCCCTAAACGAATAAACTGTTCTTTTTGTTTTTCGACCCAAGACGTGGCTTCTTCGCGACACAGTTGGCGAATCTGCGCATCGTTCATCTCTTTGCGCTTGGGTCCGAGCTTTTTAGTGACGTTCAGTTCGATGGGCAGCCCATGGCAGTCCCAACCGGGGATAAAAGCGGCTTTGTAGCCCGCTAGATTTTTGTACTTGATGACGATGTCTTTTAAAATTTTGTTCAGTGCATGACCAACGTGAATATTGCCGTTGGCGTAGGGCGGACCGTCAGGAAGCACAAAAGTACCCTTAGGAGCCGGCCGATTCAGAATTTTTTGATACAACCCGTCTTTGCTCCACGCGGCGATGCGCGCGGGCTCGTTTTGCGACAGATTGCCCTTCATCGGAAAATCGGTTTTTGGCAGCTGAACTTGCATTCGGCCACCTTTCTATAAGGGTGGCTACAAGTCAAGTTGGGCTAGGAAATCAGGCCCTTGACGCGTTCGGCGCCGAGGGAAACCAGCATGCGCAAGGCTTCGCCTTCGGAACTTAAGTTCAGCGCTTCCTGCAACTCGCGCGCGACCGACAAGGAGCGCGCGTCGACGTTCCATGCAACGCCCTTTACGGTCATTTCCGTGGTGCGCATTTGCGGTTCGGGCGTGCTGATCGGAGTGGGCGCCGGTGTGCGTGTTTCCTGGCGTTCCTGACGGGTCAGCTCGTGGCGAAACAGGCTGTCTTGACGGTGGTGATTCACGATGGTCTCCAGTTGGTCTCTGACGTAAGAGGGAGCGCGATTCGGCGCAGGTGGGGGGGCGGATGGTTCTTCAAACTGCTTCATATCTTCAGCTAGGTGCTTAAGATCGGCCTTGAAGGATTCCTGACTGATCGGAGCCTGCTCCACCGCGGTGGCGGCGTGTTGCCGCCGGGCTTGCAGGTAGTGACTCACGATCAAGTCAGCCGAACTCGCTCTCTCTCTCACGGCAGACGGTTGGCCCGAAAGCCATTCGATGGCTTTCACGAGCGTGTCGCGTGTATAGGCTTGCGGTGGTAACTTGCTAGTAAGGGCCATGTGTTTTGAAAGCCTAAAAAGAGAGTCCTAACCGCGGCAACCTTTTTTGCCTGAATCGAAAATTTCCCCGATGATTTTTCGAAATCCTTTGACGAAAAATTTACCCCCAATCGTGTCCACCGTTTATCAACAGACTTATCCACAAATACAAAACTGTGTAAGAAACAGGGTTTTATTTGCCTCATGCGGTTGCCCTGACTATGACCAAGCTACTTTCTTAGGAGGAAAATCATGTTTGCTAAGTTCGCTCTCGCGGCGTTGATGTGCGTGACCGCATCGGCATCTGCTGTGGAACTGTTTCCCGAAATCAAAGCGTCGCATCCTGACTATGTTTACTACGCGCGCGCCGCGGCCCTTGATCAAGAGTTTGTAAATGATCATCTGATTGACCTGTCTTGGTACAGGTACAGTGATGATCTGTTCTTCAAAACGATTCCCAACTCCAAGCGTGTTACGGGCCGTATCGTGCAATTGCTCGATGGTCCGAATTTAAATCCGCGCAACTTGGTGATCACCAATGGCGCTGCGCTTTATTTTGTGCGGGCGGAGCTCGCGGCCATCCATCCGCGCGTGTCCATGGCTCGTCGATGGAAAATGAATAATGATGAGCCACCTGGAATTTATCTGATCGTGCGCGGCTACCGAGCCGGAGCTTTGCCGAACGAGATGATTCCGGTCGTGATCGATATTCGTGTCAGCGATCCGCTGGGCCAACCACTGGCCGCCCTGGAGTACTACGAAGACGTCGGTGGAAAGTTCGAAGAGTAGTCTAAGAACTTTTTGCGTTCGCGGCCATGCTAGTCGGCATAGTCGCGAGCGTTGATTCCGTATTTCTCGATTTTGCGCAGCAATGTTTTCTTGGGAATATTGGCGTGTAGGGCCGTTTGATTGATGCGGCCTTTGAACATCTTAAGCGCCTTGATTATGAACTCACGCTCAAACGCCTCTTTGTGCTTGTTGAAGTCCAAAGTGTCGCCGCTGATCTTCACCATCTCTTGATCACTGCCGCCGTCGTCGTCGCTATCGTTGGCATTGTCGCCATCTAAATCACTGTCGCCTAAACCTTTGTCCATGGACTCTTCGCGCGCGCGCAGCTGGGCCGCCGAGAGCTCTGTGCCTGTCGCACCGAGAATTGTTTCCGGTAGCGAGCTCACTTGAATCATATTGGATTCCTCCAAAATAAAAGCGTGCTCGATGATGTTTTCCAATTCGCGAATATTTCCCGGCCAGTCGTACTTTTTCAGCACGGTCAGAGCTTCGGGGGCTACGCCCACGACCTTTTTGCCTTGGGCACGGTTGAACTTCTGGATGAACAGGTTCACCAGGTGATCGATATCGGCGCGCCGGTCGGCCAGTGATGGCAGATTGATCGGCATCACGTTGAGTCGATAGTACAGATCCTCACGGAATGTGCCCTTCTTGTTCATCTCTTCAAGGGGGCGATTGGTCGCGGCGATGATGCGCACGTTGCTTTCAATTTCGCGGTTGGCGCCGACGGGCGTGAAGGTGCGCTCTTGCAAAACGCGCAAGAGCTTCACTTGCATCAGGAGCGGAAGATCGCCGATCTCATCCAAGAACAGTGTGCCGCCCTCGGCGTATTGAAACTTCCCGATTTTGCGTTGATCGGCGCCGGTAAAAGCGCCTTTCTCATGACCGAATAGTTCACTTTCAAACAGGTTCTCAGGAATAGCCGAGCAGTTGATGGCCACAAATTTGCCGTCTTTGAAAGACGAGTTTGAGTGAATGGCGCGTGCCACCAGCTCTTTACCCGTCCCCGAAGCGCCGCGGATCAAGACCGGCGTGTCCACCTTGCTCAAGCGCATGATTACGTTGAACACCTTTTTCATCTGCGAAGTGTGACCGATGATCTCGCGCCCCGGTTCGACCTGCATTGGGAAAGAGGCGGTGGCTTGCGAAATCAAAGAGAACGCGTTGATGGCGCGATCCACCATGGCCACCAGATCTTCGCTTTTGATCGGCTTAGAAACATAGTTGAAAGCGCCTTCCTTAACGGCGCGGACGGCGTCGTCGATGTTGGCGTAAGCGGTAAGGATGAGCACGATGATCGAAGGATCATGCTCTTTGATCGCCTTCAAAGCTTCCATACCGGTCATGCGCGGCATATCCACATCGAGCAGAACCATGTTGTAGGTTTTGGATTTGATCTTTTCGAGAGCGTTGACGCCGTCGAAAGCCTCATCGACCTCAAAGCGGCCGGTGGCGGCCAGCGCGGCTTGCACGCTCAAACGCAATCCGGCGTCGTCGTCGCAAACTAGTACCTTAAACATAGAGTCCTCCCTGGGCTTCAAACTGCTCGGTGTCTTTGTGTAAATTCATAGGTAGGCGCACGGTGAAGGTCGATCCTTTGTCGAGCACGCTCTCGACATCGATACGACCGTTATGCAACTCCACGAAGTACTTGGCGAGATAGAGGCCAAGACCGTTGCCGGCCGTGATCGAGCGCGAGTTGCGGGCACGGTAAAAACGATCGAAGATATGCGCCAACTCCTCTTTGGGAATGCCGCGTCCCTGATCGGAAACCTGAATGACCAAATCGTTGTCGACTTCTTCGGTCGTCACCATGATGCGGGTGCGGTTATTCGAATACTTGATGGCGTTTTCAAGCAAATTGATCAGCACCGTTTTTAGCAGGTCCTCGTCGACTTTGATGCTGAACAGCGGTTCCAACTCATCGACCACTTCAATGTCTTTCTTCTTCGCCAGATACTCCGTGCGACGAATAGCTTCGCGCACCAGTTGATTCACGTCACGACTGCGCAGTTGCAGTTTTAACTCTTTGCTCTCAATCCGAGACAGTGAAAGGATGGAGCCGATAAAGTCGGTAAGCTCCTCAGTAGACTCGGAAATGCTGTTCAGCGCGCGCCCCTGCGTTTCGCTCAAGCTGTCTTGGCGAATCACATCGGTCATGCCTTGAATGCGCGCCAAGGGTGTCTTTAAGTCATGCGACATCATGCGCATGAAGTTGGATTTCAATTCTTCCACTTGAATCAGCAAACGGTTCTTCTGATAGTACTCCCAGCTGCGGCGATTCTCGATGATCAGACGATAGGGGATGACGAAGTAATAGCAGATAAAGACAGCGACCAAGGGATGTGCCACCGGCACCACCCAGCGCATGGTGGCGAATAGCGCCATCGCCGCCAGCAGATAGATACCTACCGCCGTACCGAGCACCACCAGGCCTTTGCCAGGCCGCACCGACATCACCACATATATGGCCAGAAGCGAGATCAAAAATGTGACTAGAATCTTCACCCAATCGGGCGAGATACGTGGCGCTTGATTCAGAATCAACGTGTCGAGGATATTGGCATGCAACTCCAACACACTCATGCTTACCAAACTCTTATCGAGCGGCGTGGTGGCGTAGTCCTTCGAGATCTCTGTGGTGTCGCGACCGATCAGCACGATCTTGCCTGCCACGTCAGCTGGATTGATTGATCCCTCCAACGCATTGATAAATTTGATGCGCGGGTAGGAACCTTTATTGCGATAGCGCACCAGCATCTGCTTGGACTCCAGCACATCGAATAGGCCGGAGTATTGCCAGTCCTGTGAAAGCCCGTTGAAACGCTCGGCTAGCTGCGGGTGCAGAGTCGGCTGACCTTCGTAAGAATAAATCAATCGGCGAGTGGCGCCGTCTTTGGCTAGCAGGGTCCAGTCGACCGTGCGGGGTGCAGGAGTGATGGTTAGCTTCTCAAACGGTGGCGCTAGTTGCGCCAGTTTCCCTAAGCCGGGCTTGGGTAGATCGTCGTCACCGTATTGAAACGGCAAACGCCCGGCTACATCAGCCAGCAGCTGAAGATCATCGTAGGAGCCTTGAATCTGCGAAGGATTGATAAAGCTCACCACTTGCGCCGGATTGCCTAAAGCCAGCTTCTGTAGAACCACGGCCCAATCCAAAGCTTCGGGCTCGCGCTTGAGTTTCTCCAGGGTCTCGCGATCAATCGACAGCAGCACCACATTGCCGCTCACCGGAGGGCGGGGGGTGAGCTGCATGCGCCAGTCGTAGGTGGTGTACTCGAGAACGTCGAGTTTAAAGGGCGCCAGGAGAATGGTGATCACGGCCGCGAACGCGATCCGCAGGGCATGAAGCACCCATTTGTTTTTCAGCCAGTTTTCTAAGAAAGGGACGGCCAAGCACTCTCTCCTTGAGCGGCGGGACCAGTGCCTGGAGCTATAGCAATAGGAGCGCCAGAGCGAAGGACCTCAGCTCGAACGTACAGTGTCAGAGTGACACCAGAGTGCCAAGGGCCCTTTCAGGCCCTATATATTATTCACAGCTGTTTAGATGGCGGTCGGATGACTATTCGTTGTCTTGAATTTCGGTGGGTAGAGCGGCCGGTTGCGAATCGGTGGCCGGCTCAGCTTGGGCGGTCTTAACGACCTTTTTCACGAAACCGAAGGTAAAAATGAAGTTACGAGTCACTGTGGTGTCACCCTTCACGTCATCCAAAGTCAATTCGACATGAATCGATCCGTCGTCGGATTTCGTGAGGCTTCTTAAAGCCACTTGTTTGCCCGTCACATCCGTGCGTTCGCCAGCAAGTACTGCCATAAGAGCCACTGCCGTACGTGTTCCAACGGCTGCGGCGAGCTTGTTCGTCATTGCGGTGGCTTGGTTGCCGTCGATTGCCTTGTTCTCTACCAGGGCGGTGATGGCGTAGCTCTGAGCCGTGTCGGCTTTCGGGGACCACGGTTGCTGCACCTCAAATGAACTGGGAACTTCGATGGCGTAACCTAAGTCACCCGTCCCATTCGGATCGAGCGCAGTTTGGGCGCGGTCGGAATCGTGCAGTCGTCCGCCTTCAATCTTGGTCACCACAGCGGCGCGTGTCCAAAGCGATTGGGCCGCTTTACGGATCATCACTTCCGAAGCCACGGCCTTTAGAGTGTAAGTGCCGTTTTCCAGCTGGTCGATGTTCTGGCCCACGTTTCCTTGCTGCGTTTTCCAAAGAGCGGCGATTTTCTCTTCGGCTTCACCTTGCAGTTTCAAGGCGTCGGCGTTGGGAACTGTGCCGGCGGTTTTGCTTGCGTCGTTGCTGGGATTTGTAGGTGCGTTGACAGGATTGCCGTTTTTATCGAGCTTCATTTGTTGATTGGCGCGCGAAACGCGAGCGCGGCTTTTGCGCTTGCCATCGCCGCAACCAATAACGACGAGCATGGCTGAGAGAACAACAACGGTTGTGGTGATTTGAAACTTGGTTTTATGCATAGTGCCCTCCCGGACAGTCTGAATCCGGCTGAAAATTGTTCAAAAGGAGTGCCGACGCCGCGATGCGTTTTAAATGAATTGAGGGGGAGTCATCGCCGAAAAACGGCTTAAAGGATCAATCGCAGGCCCAAAAACAGCCGGCAGTTTCACCCAGGTCTAGGCAAGTGTCCATGTCCTTGAACTGGCCGCATTCGGCCCTTCCATCACAGCGCGCTTGGCACTGTAAGTTATCGTAACGGGGGATCATTTGTTGAACTGTAGTGATCTCGTCGGCGCGTTCAAAGTCCACTCCAGGGCGCACATCTAAACCGGGGGCGGCCAGCACAGCACTTGAAGCAAATATAAGGATGGCAGGGGCCAGGACTTTAAACACGTTTCTCCCTTATACAACGTATAAGCGGGACCACGTATAGGGCTGCAGACTCAGGTTGTCAAGAAGCCCATCCGGTAAATACCAGTGTGAGGGAATCGGGCAGGTTTTTAAGGTGAGGATACTGCTTCAAGATCTCCTCTTTAGAAAGAGTACGCAGCTCGGTTCCGGCGGGCCATTGGAAGTCGGTGGCTTGGTAGAGAGTCTCAAGCTTCTTCTGCATATCGACCCAAACTGGAAGAGCGGCCCCCCCACCGGTAAGGCCCATCACTGTGTTGTCGTCATAGCCTACCCACACCACGGTCAGCAGCCGGCCGTTAAAGCCGGCAAACCAGGCGTCTTTGGTGTCGCTGGTGGTTCCGGTCTTGCCGGCGTAAGCACCTTTTAGACCCCATGCTCGCGCTGCTTTGGCGGTACCGAATTCAACGGCCTGTTCCATCATCCCGACCAGCACGGCCGTGGGAATTGGTTCAAGAGCTAAATCCTCGCTGGCCTCGCGGCTAAAAAGCGTGTTGCCGCTAAAGTCTTCCACCTTACGTAAAGTGTGCACCTCAGCGCCGCGACCGAGCCGCGCTAAGGTGGAGTAGCCCTGCGCCACCTCTTGTAACGACAACTCGAAGGCCCCCAATGTGAGTGAGGGCAACAGTGGCACCTCCGTGCGGATACCGCTACGGCGAATCGCTTCGGCGACGCTTTCAAGGCCCACCTGCTGACCCACTTTGGCGGCGGGTACGTTGAGCGAATCGGCCAGTGCGTAGAAGTAGGGAACGGCGCCTTCATTGCCCTTTTCATAGTTGCGCGGTTTCCACACCTGCTTGCCGACTTTCCACTCAAAAGGTTCGTCGATGACTTCGGTCAGCGGGGAATTGTCTTTGAGCGCTGGCCAATACACCCACGGCTTAATGATCGAACCGATCTGGCGGCGCGCATCGGTGGCGCGATTGAACTGCGTGGCGCGATAGTCACGTCCACCGATTAACGCCACTGTCTGCGCGGTTTGCAGATCAATGGTGAGAGCGGCGACCTGAAGCGGTTGCTTGGACGGCTTCTTCACGCGCTTTTCCACCACTGGCAGGATCTTGGTAACGCTGTCGACCAAAATGTTCTGTGCATCGGCATCGAGTGTGGTGTAAATGCGCGCGCCGCTTTCGACTTGCATATCCAAGCTTTGAAATTCTTTAAGTGCGCTCATGACGAAATAGGGAGCGTGCGCTCGCGCCTGCGCCACCGGGGCGGGCGGCATTGGGGCACTTGCCGCCGCGCCTTGTTCGCGCTCGTCGATCATTCCCGCTTCCACCATTTTCTTTAGGACCAGTTCGCGCCGGGCTTTGGCGTTGTCGGCTTTTTCCCACGGATTGTAGCGGCCGGGGCTGTTGATAATGGCGGCGAGCAAAGCGCATTCGGGCAAATTGAGTTGTGCGATTGGTTTATCAAAATAGCGCAGACTGGCGCTGCCTAACCCGCGCACTTGGTAGGGACCGTTCTGTCCCATGTAGATCACGTTCAGATACATCTCGAGAATCTGATCTTTGCTCAGCTGTGATTCGAGCATAATGGCGAGCGCTTGCTCTTCCAGTTTACGGCGAATGGTCTTCTTCGCGGTGAGAAAGAAGTTCTTCACCAGCTGTTGCGTGATGGTGCTACCGCCTTCGGCGAAACGACGATGGCGCAGGTTACGCATCACTGCGCGCAGAGTTCCCGTGGCGCTGACGCCTTTATGCTCAAGGAAGTCTTTGTCTTCAATGGCGGTAACGGCTTGCAAGCATTGCAGCGGTACTTCGGCCAACGGCGTGTTCTGCTGCATGATCGGTTGTCCGTCATAAAACTGCGTGATCAAACGCGGGAACAGCGCGAAGTGAGTGGCCGGTGCCAGCGGTGAGCCACTCCATAGTTCGCGAATCCAACCGTCCTCGTCCCAACCGACGGCAACGGCGGGCTCTTTGATCCACAGGCAGTGCGGCGAAGTGAAAGTTAATCCGCTAGCTTGCGCACAGGCGGGGAGATCGTCGAGCACGTAGTCTCTGCCGCTGTTGAGGTTGTGGCGCTGCAATTCTTCTTCGAGAGCTTTGCGGTTGAGGACCCGCCCAGGACTGAGCGGTAGACCTTGTGAGTACAGTTCGAGCGGTGGAAGAATCCACCCTTTTTCGAGCCGCGTGCTGATCATGTCTTGCATCGAGTAGATGACGAAGGCGGCCAGCGCCAAGCCCGAGGTGAAGAGCGCAAACAGCAGAAGCAGAATCTTGTTTCGTCGTCTCATCGTCGCTTGACATTAGGGTGCCCCCTGTCTTTAGTCAAAGACATGAAAATGACCGACAAACAAATGAAGCGCATGGCAGTCGCGATCCTCAACGGTCTCAAAAATCAAAAAGTGATCGAGTTCAAAGAGAAAGAAGAGACGGTGCTTGAGCGGGCTACCGCCATCATCCGGGCTGACTATGAGCGTGAAGCCCAGCTCGATAGAGAAGTGAATGCGATGATGGATCAGTTGGAGCGGCAGAACACCGGCGAAACCTTCCAACGTTTTAAAATGTTTCCGATGCTGAAGAAGCGTTTGGCGAAAGAGAAGAAGATCATTTTATGATTTTAAGCGAAGACCGTTTGGCCCATTTGGCTCGTATCGTGGTGGATGGCATCTGGAACGATGATCTGGTTGACTACACCGACGATGACGCCGCCCTGCGCGCCGCAAAGCGTGGTTTGAGTGAGTTCGTGAAAACCGTCGAAGACATTGATAAAGCTGTGCAGGCCAAAGTGGCGTCGCTCAAGCGCGGCGTTGTCGAAGGCAGTCCTGAGTGGGACGTGATGTACGCCAAGTACTTTGACGAGGAGATGCAGAAACGTGGCAACAAATAAGAAAAAGGCCGTTAAGAAAACTGCGGGTAAAGGCAAGTCGGCGCCGAAAGTGAAGCCGGCCGCGAAACCAAAGTCGATTGTAAAGACAAAGTCGAAGGCAAAAGCAAAAGTTAAGTCTGCTGCCAAGTCCCCTGTGACACCCAAGCTAGCTAAAGTTCTTTCGGCCGCCGCGTTTGAAGAGATTCTCACGCCTTTGGAAGATCGTATTTTAATCGATGTTGAAGCCGCGGAGGAACAAACGGCGGGTGGCATTATCATTCCCGGCAGTGTGACGGAGCGTCCTACGCGCGGTCGTGTGCTGGCTAAAGGGCGCGGCAAGCGTCTGAAGAAGGGCACTTTGCGTCCACTTGATGTGAACGTCGGTGATTTTGTTTTGTTTCCGCGCTACGCCGGAACGGAGATCAGCCTCGGTGGGAAAGATCTTTTGATTCTGCGCGAAGAGGACGTGCTCGGTATCGCCGAGTAGATGAGTTTTAATTCATTGAATCACTCTGCTTAAATTCCCAGCATATTAATTTGTAAGACGCGTCGGTTCTGTGTTTTGATTGACTGAAAAGGGGCCGATGCTAGTCTGGTCGCAAATTTCACGGGCAGGGTGTGATGCAATTCAAATCAGTTTTTTTCATCACTCTGAGCTTCCTCACGACATCTTTGTTTTTTAGCACAGCATATGCAGACATTGAGTGGAGCGGAGTCTATCGGATTGAAGCCAACAACATCAACAACTCGGAATTGAGTGGTAAACACGAACTCAACTACGCGTTAAGCCATTTGGTGTTGCGGCCCAAAATTATCGCTGCGGACGGTCTGACTATATATGGTCAGTTCGATATCTTTAACAACGCCAAGTATCCGAACTCGCAGCTCGGTCAGATCTGGGGCTCGGGCGTCAGCGCGGCCGGTGCGACTTCTGCCGCAGAAAGCAGTGTCCTCTCAGGAACTCAGAAGGCGGAAACTCTGCAAGTTTCGCAGCTCTATCTGACATTGACTCAAGAGTACGGTGCCTTGGTGGTTGGTCGTGTTCCGATCCAGTTCGGTCTGGGTATGACTTACAGCGCGGGCAATGGTCTGTTTGACCATTGGTATGACACCGATGATTTGGTTGGTTACAAAGTCGTGCTGGGCAATTTGTGGATTATGCCCATGTATGGCAAGACCAGCGAGAAAGAACTCAACATCAACTCCGACGATGTCAACGATCTGATGGTGCAGTTGCAATACGATGCGCCCGAATCCGATATCGAAGTCGGCGTGTTCTATAGAATTCGTAGCGGTGGTGTGGGTGCTTCGGATGCGCCTCTCAATCAGGGGACGGATGGGCCGGTACTCGGTGGCGCTTCCGCGGTCAATGGCGGCAAGGTGAATTTGAAAACCGCCAGCTTGTACGCTTTAAAAGATACAGAACGCTATCGTTTCGGTTTGGAAGCCAGCTTCCAGAGCGGAGATACGGGGACGTTGACTAGCGCTTCGGGCGACAATGTGCAGTGGGATGCTTATGGTATTGCCGCTGAGTTCGAGCTGCGCCCAGAGAACAGCAATTTCAAATGGGGCTTGAAAGCTGGTACCGCTTCGGGTGATGACCCGTCGACCGATGCGAAGTTCGAAGGCTTCTTGTTTAATCGCAATTACAATGTAGCCATGTTGATGTTCAATCATTCGCTTGGTCGCGCCGACTTCCTACGCACGCGTTTGGTGACCGGCAATGTGAGAGACGCCAATGGCGATATCAATGTTCCTGACGTGGAAACGATCAGCAACGTGATGTATGCGGCTCCCTCCGTGCGTTACACGTTCAATGACAAATGGAGCTTAGACAACACCGTGGTGACGGGGTGGCTTTCGACCAATCCCCTCAGTGGCGGTAAAAATCCGGGCAAGTCCTTGGGATATGAATGGGATATCTCGCTCAACTTCTCGCCCCGTAAAGGCGTGATGTGGATCAACGAAGCCGGCCTCCTTTTCCCCGGTCAGGTGTGGAAAGGCGACGGTCAGTTTGATTCTGGCTTCGCATTTGGACTCGCAACAAAAGCCGCCATCAGCTTCTAGTACTCTTTTTGACTACATCTTGTACGGCAGCCTGATCGCATCTTGAACTCAGCTTGAAATGATGGTGGTGGCAAGGCCCAGGAGGGGTTTCCCTCTCCTGGGTTTTTTAAGGTACCAGCTTCCTTTCCGATAATCGGAAAGGAAGCTGGTACCTTTGGCCTTTTTCGGGTTTTGGGTGTTAGCACCCGTGGTTCCTTATAAGTCATTGTAATTACATGGCTATTCATATCTACCTGTTTTTTTGAGACCAGAAGTTTGACGGTTATTCGAGTGGCGCTTGTTGCGATAGGGGCGAGAAGTTGGGTGTGAAATCGGGAGGTTGGGCGTTCTGTAGTCAATGGAGCGGATCTTGGAATAGGTGGTGTTAGGGGAGAGGATTGTCTCTTCGCCGCTTATTGGAGGACTTTATGTCCGCTCGTCACAATTCATCGAACTCCTTGCCGCTGTTTGCGATTTTGCTGGGAGCGTTGTCTTTTAACCTGTCCTCCTGGCCAACAGTCGCCGTTTCTGTCCAAACCACTAGCCTCTCTTCTCTCGATTCCTGCGGCATCGAACGCCAAATGGAAGAGGGCGACAGCGCCGGCTGTAATATTAATGATGAAGTCGTGTCGGGTACGGTGAACGCCAAGTTTGAAGAGCGTGAAGTTCGCGATCGCGCCAACAAAGAAGATCCGATGGCTAAAAAACTGCGCCACGAATGGAGCATCGACATCTGTATGCGCCCCACGAAAGCCGCGATCGATGACGGAGCCGGTGTGATCGCGACCGATTGCGAACCCACTCGTTATGCCAAATCCGAAGTCGAGGCGGCTAAACTGATTCGCGAGATCACCACCAACAAGAAAGCTCAAATCGCCGCTCAAATCGAAGATACTCGTAAAAAGAAAGAGGAAGAGAAATTGAAAGCAGCTCGCATCGACAATTGCGAGATCGGCAGAAATGGCGAAGAGCTCACTGATTCAAGCACTTTGCTCAAATGCAAAATGGACAAGCTTCCGAGAATGAAGGCCGAAGAGGCCGCCTCTTTCTATGATCTTGAGATTCAGCCTGAGTTGCAAAAGCTCATCGGCTGTACGGGCAACAATAACCTCGCGGGTTTAGGTGGTCTTTCGACCTTGAGTGGCCCGGTTGGAACATTTGGCAAATTCAATAGCACTGCCAATCAGTGCAAAGCTCAACGAGCCAAAGGCGCCGAGCTGCTGAAGTACTTGGCTAAAAAATCTGGCCGCAATGTTTATATCACTCAGTCGATCACCGATCTGACGACATTCGGTGCGGTGAGCGAAGAGGTCGATACGCTGACCCTTATGGCCGGCCAACTGCAAGCCAACGATCCGCGCTTACGCGAAATCAAACAAAAACTTGCGACCCTTCAACAGCAGTGGGGCGGTCATTTGGCCTCCCGCGGTTTGGAAGTGAGCCGCTTGCGCAACCCAATGGGCTGGAGTGATTCGTTCAGCGTATCTTCGGGTCTGTATGGGGATCTTAAAGGTCTCGGTGGCTATGGCAGCGATATGGATGCCGCATTCGCCCGAGTCGCTCAGATCCACCAGGAGTACCTGACGACCACTGGTCAGAGCAGCCAAATCGTAAACTCGGGTGCGGGCCGCAATCTTCGCGGTAACAGCTCTGGCTCCTACGCCGGCGCTCCGGGTTCGAATGTGCTCACTCAAACGCCTGGCCAAAACGGATATCGCGGCGGTGTTCAACAGCCTGGCCTACAGAACCGCGGTATGGTGCCCAATTCGACTGGTCGCCCGCTTAATGGCTCGAATATCGTTAAACCCGCTCTCGGTCAGAGCGTTCTTCAACGCTAGTTGAATCACCGGCCCAAGTCAGATAAAGGGTTCCCTATAGGGAGCCCTTTTGAAGTTTTCATTCCGTACAATTGAACCCTGGCCCGGCGTTCAAGCCGAGGATTGGTCCTCATGGACCTGGCAGTTCCGTAACGGCCTGACCAAGGCGGAGGATTTCGCGCGCGTTTTCACCCTCAGTGATTCCGAGCGCGAAGCCTTCACGCGCGGCACAGGTTTCCAAGTGCGCTCCACGCCTTACTACGCTGCCCTTGCCGATCACACCGATCTCGAAGACCCGGTTCGGCGTATGATCGTTCCACGGGCTGAGGAGTTAGCTCCCCAAGGTCAGCAGATTTCCGATCCCTTGGGTGAACGCAAACATTCCCCGCGTGAACGCGTGATTCATCGTTACCCGGATCGCGTGCTATTTTTAGTGACCGATCAGTGCTCATTGTACTGCCGTTACTGTCTGCGCAAACACTTCACCGGTCAGGAGCAAGCTTTTGTCGGTTCGAAAGACTACGAAGCCGCACTGAACTATTTGCGGAGTGCCACCGGCGTGCGCGAAGTGATTCTCTCCGGTGGCGATCCCATGACACTGTCCGATGGCCGACTTGAACGTGTGCTGTTCGATCTACGCGCGTTAGAGCATATCGAGATCATCCGTATCGGCACTCGTATGCCTGTGGTGTGCCCGATGCGCGTTAGCGAAGAGACCGTTAAGATGCTCCGTCGCTTCAAGCCGGTCTATTTGATGACCCACTTCAATCACCCGCGCGAGCTCAGTGCCGATGCAGCGGTAGCGCTTGAACGGTTTGTCGATCACGGAATTCCATCATTCAATCAAATGGTCTTGCTCAACGGGATCAACAATCACGCGGCCATCGTACAAGCGCTGTCGCGACGTTTGCTATTTTTACGCGTGAAGCCCTACTACATGTTTCAATGCGATCCTTCTGAGGGCTCGGAGCATTTCCGCACGTCAGTGGATCAATCGCTAGCGATTCAGCGTGAGCTGTGGGGAAGGCTTTCCGGTTTAGCGATGCCGAACTTGTCGTTGGATGTTCCCGGTGGAGGAGGCAAAGTAGGATTGGTGCCGAACTTCGAAACTCAGCATGAAAATGGCGAGCGCACTTACTCGGGATGGGACGGGGTTGAAGGTGTCTATACAAATCCCACGTCAACCGTTGAGCCAGAAAATCTAGAACCATATCTGTCCGAATGGAATGAACTGAAGAGCCAAAACTATGGGAAGGGATAGTCAACAATCCGCTTAATAGAGTGCTGCTTAGACTCTATCCGGCTGCTCAGGAACTGGCGATCCGTCTTCAAAAAAAATTCTCCCGGTCTTAATATCCAGAATCACTTCGTTCGAATCTGAACGAGCAGTGCCAAGGTGAACCTGATTTCCAGCCACACGGAAGTATGTCCAACTATTGGACTCGGGTCCGATATATGGAGCGGCTTGCACCCGCCATATAAAGTTACCATCTGAATCGAAGGCAAAAACGTTTCTTCTTAAGTCATGAGTTGCAAGGTTGGCGTAGTCTACCATAACTAAATGGACTCCATCCACTGTGAGTCGTTTGCGGACTGGATTGGGCAGAGTAAATTCATTTTTACCGATATGTAACCTAAATGGAATCGGCTGATCGCTCACTTGATTTCCTTAATTGTATCCGTCCGAAAGAATTCGGGTTTCAACGGGCTAATAATTTCCAACTGTAGCGCACCCTCTTTAGTTCCCATACCATTGTAGAGTTTGGTTAGCCTGGGTTCACGTGCAAACGAAATTCACCACGCTCCAAATCGCGAATAATCAAATTGAACTGAATCGGTTGGCAGCACACTTGGCAGTCTTCGATGTACACCGAATCGCCTTGTGACAAATCGACGAACGTGGTGAAGGACTCTCCACAATGGGGGCAGCGCACTTCGGTGGCGGGTTCGAATTCCATTAGACGATCTCCAGACGAGCGTATTTGACGACGAATTTTTTGAACGTTTGATCTTGGAAGACCACGCTGACCTTTTGCATTTCGCCCTGACCTTCGACTTGATAGATGGAGCCGACGCCAAAAGTCGGATGGCGCACTCGCATACCCTTTTCGTAAGAGCGGGTCCCGCCACTGTCGTTGCCAGCGTTTTCGTAGTCGGGCATCACGTCGAAGTTTTCAGGTCCGCCCGCCGAGATCGAGCGCCTCCGTTCAGGGCGCATCGAAGTGGAGCCACTCGGTGATGAAGCTGTGGCTTGTGCGCTGCCATACTTATCGCGATAGCGATCCAAGAAAGCCGGGCGCTGGATGCGCGCATGGCGATGCACGTAGGTTTCCGGAATATCTTCTAAAAAGCGTGAGGGCTTATGTATTTGCTCTTGTCCCCACACCCGCCGCTGGCGAGCGTAGGTGAGAAACAGTTTGCGCCGAGCGCGCGTCATGCCCACGTAGGCCAAACGGCGCTCTTCTTCCACACTTGTTGGATCGGCGTCGTCGATGGCGCGTGATGAGGGGAACAAACCCTCTTCCATGCCGACAATAAAGACCACGGGGAATTCCAAACCCTTCGAAATATGTAGAGTCATCAAGGTCACGGTGTTGACGCCGTCTTCGACTTGATCGGCGTCGGAGACCAAAGCCATTTCCTCAAGAAAGTTGGTGAGCGTCGCCTCTTCACCACGCTCTTGTTCGAACTGGCGAATGGCGTTGGCGAACTCTTCCAAGTTGTCGATGCGTGCTTGTGACTCAGGAGTGTTCTCTTCTTTTAAACGGATCACGTACTCAGTGGCGTCCAGCAGTGCGACAAAGAGCTCGGACAGCTTGAGCGTTTTCGCCTTTTCTGCCAGCCCATCCATCAAATGGCGGAAGTCGCGCAGCTTTCGCGCGGCGCCCGTATTCACCAGGCGGTGTTCGGCGGCGGCCAGCACGGAGTCGTAGAAAGTCATTTTATTCTTGATACCGTACTCTTCGATCTTTTCGACCGTGGTCTTGCCTATCCCGCGCGCCGGGACGTTGATGATGCGCTCAACAGCCACATCATCGGCGGGATTCACAAAGCTGCGCAGGTAAGCCAACACATCTTTGATCTCCATCCGCTCATAAAAGCGCACGCCACCCACCAGCTTGTAGGGGATATTGTGACCACGCATAAGATCTTCGAGCACGCGCGACTGGGCATTGGTGCGGTAAAAAACGGCGAAGTCGCTATAGCTTAGGCCCTCGGACGGAGAGCTCATTAACGATTCGATGTTTTGTACGACGAAGCGCGCCTCTTCATACTCGTTGGTGTCTTCGTGAATCCAGATTTTGTCGCCGTCTTCGTTGGATGTGAACAGCGTCTTGTCTTTGCGTTGGGTGTTGTTCTTGATCAGATCCGAAGCGGCCCGCACGATGATTCCGCTCGAGCGATAGTTCTCTTCGAGTTTGATGACTTTGGCTTCGGGAAAATCCTGCTCAAAGCTCAAGATGTTACGGATGTCTGCGCCCCGCCACGAGTAGATCGACTGATCCTCATCGCCGACCACGCATAGATTGCGATGCAGTTCGGCCAGCTGCTTTACGATTAGATACTGAATGTGGTTGGTGTCCTGATACTCGTCGACCGAGATATACTGAAAACGCTCTTGGTACTTCAGCAGGATATCGGGATAGGTGCGAAACAGTTCATAGGTTTTAAACAGCAGGTCACCGAAATCGAGAGCGTTGGCCTTCTTCAGTTCTTGCTCATAGATGCGATAGACTTCGATGCTGCGCTCGTCCCACCACATCGAACCTTTTTTGCCCAGGTCTTCCGGGGTTTGCGCCAGCTGCTTCGCTTCGTTGATGCGGGCTTGAAAACTGCGCGCTGGATACATTTTCTCGTTGATGTTCAGAATCTGCAGAACCTTGCGCAGCAAGGACATCTGATCGGAATCGTCATAGATGGCAAAGAAGGGTTGGTAGTCGAGCAGGTGAATGTCTTCGCGTAAAATGCGAGCGCAGATGGAGTGAAAGGTCGAAACCCACATGCGTTCATAAACCGGAATGCCAAGCTCTTGCAGCAGCTTCACCACTCGCGATTCCATTTCACGTGCAGCTTTGTTGGTGAATGTGACAGCCAAAATTTGATCGGCGGTGGCTTCACCCTGAGCAATCAAATTGGCCATGCGATAGGTCAGCACTCGCGTTTTACCGCTGCCCGCGCCGGCCAAGATCAACAATGGGCCATTCAATGTGGCCACGGCCTGCGCTTGAGGCTCATTCAGTCCGTCTGCAAATTTTTTCAGAATGCTCATAAAATCGCCATCGGTAAGGGGCCAAATTAAGAATTATTTCGAAGGTTTAGCAAGAAAATGTGGTGTTTTCACGCATCGTGTCGTATACCGCTAGGCCATAGGAAAAACCTAATGCGATTTGGCCTCTTGCTCTCTCTCTTTTTGATTGGCTGCGCCAATGCAGAACACAAGTGCGGCGACAAGGCACTCTTGCTGTGGCCCGGTGAAACGGGCACCTACAAGTTCAAGGAGGTGTCGCTCGGGACCCTCTCTGACCCCTATAAGCTCAGTGGTCCGGCCGCCCGCGTTTACTATGAGGCCGGTTTTGATCAGAACGGTTTCGTGGGCGACGTGGCCCAACCCAGTTTGACCAATAGCAATGGCGTTTGCGTGCCCACCGATGCAGGAAGTTCGATCGCTTTGACCGCGTACGCCATCATGGATCGTTTGTTGGCGTTTGATACGCGCCTAGGAGTGGCCGCGCAGCTGTCGTGGCCGCGCAAAGTAGGCGTTGAGTTTCATATGCGCGGCGATCCCATCGACACGGCCAACAACGCTCACTACTTTGGCGATCAAGATGCGATCGGTGTGGTGCCCTTCTCACGGCCCGGCCTTCCGGTGGCGCTCAATCACGGTATTGTCGCTCATGAGCATTTTCATGCGCACTTTCAAAGCCAGGTGATTGCGAAACTCAATCATATGGTGCCGCAGAATCAGTCTGTCGATCACGTTCACGCGGCCTCCACCAAAGTTACGACGGATGATCTCGGTCAGGATATTCGCAGTCCGCTTGGTTTGAACAACTACATTCTACGCGGTTGGAATGAGGGGCTGGCTGATTTCTACGGTTCTGTGTTCACGGATCGCCCGGACTTCTTTGTAGAGTCGATGTCCTCTTCCGAGCATCGTCGCGTAGACCTTGAGCCTCGCCGGCTGGCGACAGCCGCGGATTTTCAGTTCCTTGCCAACACGGTCTTTCAAAAAACGGGAGAGTCTGATCGCCTTCTGACCTCCTATGCATATCAGCAGGGCACTCAAATTGGTCGTTTGATGTACCACCTGGCTTTTGCGACGGAGCTTTCCGCGGAGCAGTTTTTGACTCTGGTGATGAACCGTCTCTCAAAAATTCCTGAAGCCATCGGTCCTGATTACGCTCGCGTGATTATGGAGCCGGATGCCATCGTTTCTATTCTGCTGTCAGATTTGCGGATGACTGCCAAGGCTTGCGCCCGTTTACGCGACACCGTTCAGAAGAACACTTTGCGGAAAGGTTTCCCCCAATGCTCCGGGCTGTAATCGTTCTCTGTATGTTGTTGGTGGCGAGCATGGCTGAAGCGCGTGTTTTCAAAATGGCAACGGGTCTTGGCCTGGAAGGCCGCGTGGATCGCGAGATCAACCCTGGCTTTATGGAAATGCGACCAGTGGGCGTTTTGTTTCAGCAGATTTCATTTAATCGTTGGAGCGCCAATCTCGAGTTTGGCTACCAGAAGAAAGACAGCGGCGCCGGATCTTTGCGTGTGCAGTCGGTGAGTGGCTCGGTGGCGGCATGGGCTCGCTACAACCTGATCCAGTCGGAGAAATGGTCGCCGTTTGCATCCACCGGCGCGGGCGCCAGCTTTGATCGCGTGACGTCTTCCTACTCGCAGGAGTCGGACGTGCGTCGCGGCACCCGTTGGATGGGTGGCTTGGGGGCGGGCATTGCGACAGTGTATTGGAATTATCTTTTGTTGGAGGGCGAGGCGCGGGCCTCAGTCGTTGAAGACCGGCCCGATCCGCAGTTTGCGTTTATCTTTCGCGCCGGTGTTCAACTCTAAAGACTACTGAACGATCTTTTGTACGATGGCCGACTTGGTGCCGGCTTCTTTCATTAGCTGAGCGCGGAACTCATCGGCGCTCTTCATGTTGCTGAACAGACCAACCAAAACGCGATACCAGGTTTTACCGTTCACATTGGCGGGCAGATAGAAGGCGTTGAAGCCTTTGCCCTTCATGTCGGCCGCGTGATCTTTAGCTTCTTTTTCGTCAGCGTAAGAAGCCACTTGCACGGCGTATTTGCCAACGGCGCTGGAGGCGACAGAGGGCAGAACGCTTTGCGGTTTTCTTTCTTCTTTTTTGCCGTCGGTCGGAGCTTTACCTTCAACCACTTTGGCGGCGGCTTTGGAAGCGGCGTCGGCAATGGCTCCAGGGGCAGCATGCGCCGGGTCCTTGCCATGAGCATCCGCAGCTTTGCCGTGTGCGTCTGCAGCGGCGGCGGCGTGAGCGTCTTTACCGGCTTTCTTCGGTTCTTCTTTCTTCGCTTCAGTTTTTTTGTCGGCGGCACCTGCGACCTTCTTACCTTGGTAAGTAGTGTAGCCATCCGCTTTGTGCTCTTTCGCATCGGCGGCTTCATGTGCTTCGCCGTGTGCGTCTTTGGCTTCGGCGGGCTCGCGGCCCTTTTCTTTGTTCACGAACTCTTCGGTCAGGCTCTCAACTTCTTTTTCCGTGATCTTGTCGCCGTGGCCTTCCGCATGTTCATCGGTCGAGGCAATCGAACGCTCACCTTTGTACTCGCCTTCTAAGGCCATACGACGGTGGTCGGAGTCGCTGACTTGCTTGCCAACGAACGTGCCGACAGAGAACGACAACAGCGAGATGAAGAATACGAGAACGACTTTCACCAAGGTGTCGGCTTTCGAGCTACCTTTTTCTGACGACATGATTCCTCCGTGTGGGATTCTTTCATTCTAAATGTGATAGGTCCAACGGGTCAACCGTAGGCTCTACTTGACTTCGGCTGGGAAGCCCTATTGATAAAGGTTTGATGAAAGATCTCGACTTAACTCAGGCACTAGGTACGGCACTCAAGGCGGCAAAAGCTGGACGTCAAGTCTTGCTCGACTACTTCGGTCGCCTGAAAAAGGTCCAGGAGAAAGCGCACGCCGGCTTGGTCAGTGAAGCGGATGTTGAAAGCGAAAAGGTCATCAGTGCCATTTTGAAGAAAGACTTTCCTGATATTGCGGTGCTTGGCGAAGAAGGGGCATTCTTAAGCAAAGATGATCACGTGCAGCGTTCGTCATGGGTGGTGGATCCGTTGGACGGCACCACTAACTACGTGCACGGCTTTCATATCTTCAACATCAGTATTGGCCTTCAGTGGCAGGGCGAATTGGTCGCTGGTGTGGTCGATGTACCTCTGCTCGACAAAACCTACACGGCGGCCAAAGGGCAGGGAGCCTTCGTCAACGGCCAACCGATTCATGTCAGCCAGCGCAAGACCATTAAAGAGGCGTTGTTGGCGACCGGTTTTTTTCCCGACAACACCACGGCTTTGAAAACGCAGCTCAAGATTTTCTCTGACATCGTTTACGATGCGCGCGGCGTACGCCGAGCCGGCGCGGCAGCCTATGATCTGGCGTTAGTGGCTGAAGGTGTGTTTGATGCGTTCTGGGAACCTAACCTCAAACCGTGGGATGCGGCGGCCGGCACTGTCTTGGTGCGTGAGGCCGGGGGAGTGGTGTGGGATTATTCGGGTTCGGAATACAAACTCGGTGACAACACATTGCTCGCGGGCAATCGCGAATTGGCGGATGAATTGGTTCAACGCATCCGCCCCTTGCGCGCTTAAACTACTGCTCAATCGTCATGCTGCCCGACACGCTGCTAAAGTCCAGAGAGCCTTTACCTTGGCCTAGTTTGGCGTTGGTGGCTTTGCCCTCTTGGCTAAGCTGAGCCGTGCGAATCTTCGACTGTCCACTGGTCGTGCGAAAATCCAATTTCAGGTCGGGTGCGGCGCTGAACTTCATTTTCAGGTCACCAGAGGTGCTGGTCAGTTTCAGTCGGGGGTCGGCTGAACGCAAAATGAACTCGTAGTCTCCGCTGGTCGATTTTCCCTCGAAACCGGAAATCCCAGAATCGGATTCCCAATCGCCACTCACTGTTTGCCAATGAATGGCACCGATCTTCACGTCATCCAACTCCGCATCCCCTGAAACCGTATTGAGAGAGACTTTGTCTAGGATCGTTCTTACCAAGTCGATATCGCCAGACGTGGTCTTCACAACGAGGCCTTTGATGCTCGCCGGGATTCTAAGTTCCATATCCCCCTCTTCCTTCAAGTCGTTCGCGGTAAGCTCGCGCTCTCCCTTTAAGCTCATTGTCAGTTTTCCACCGCTAAGTTTGGTCGCGAGGTCCACCTTCTGTGTGCTCACCACACCATGGATATCCACGTGAATCTGAGCGTCGCTGCTAGGGGTGATGCGGATGTCGGTCGAGGACATTTCGACTTCAATCTCTTTTACGCCTTTGGCGTCGATAGTTCGTTGGATGGGTGACGAGTGCGTTGCCGCCGCTGCCGCGACCGCGAAAAGGGTGAGCGTTGTAGCCAATCCATATTTCATTTGCTGCTCCTTTGAGTAGGGTTAGGCGCAAACCTTAGTCGGCTTTTTATAACTGCCTCAGGTCTGTTGGTCCTGTCAAAATCGCGCGAACGTCAAAGCGCTTTTGTCACCCGTGAACGCGGCTAAGTGCTTGTTTACCACCCATTTCCTCACACAAAGGCTTGTCAAATTCACCGCTTTTTAATCCTTAGTCGGGCTGGCATCGGCATTGCTCATACCCGGAGTAGGGAGTCATCTCTCAGGGGGAAAATCAGTGGCCGAACAGAACGCACAACCCGCAGCACCTGCGCCGGAACCTAGTTCTTCGTCGGGAGGAAAACCGACGTTGTTTATCCTTCTGGCAATCATCAATATGGCTGTCGTTATGGGTGTGGGCGCCATGCTGTACCTGGGGCAGAAGAAGAAAGCCGCTGAGCCCGGCATTGACGACGTTATTAAGGGCGAACACGAGAAGATCAAAGAAGAAGAGAAGAGCACTGACTTCATCGGCAAGCTGGTTCCGTTGGAAACCTTTTTGGTCAATATCTCGGGCAGTCGCGGCCGTAAACTGGTGAAGATCAATATGGAGCTCGAGGTTTCCAATGCTGAAGTGCAAGAGGAAGTCGAAAAGATCAAGCCGAAGATTCGCGATTACATCATCATCATTGTTAGCAGCAAGACCTTCACGGAGATCTCCACCAAGGAAGGTAAGGATGCGCTTCGGGACGAAATTAAAAACCAAATCAATCTGTTCCTTACCAAGGGCCAGATCGCCAAGGTTTACTTCACCGAGTTCATTCTTAACTAAGGAAGGCGTTAATGAGTCAGGTACTGTCACAATCCGAAG
Organism: Bdellovibrionales bacterium; assembly: GCA_019637855.1. Lineage (GTDB taxonomy): Bacteria > Bdellovibrionota > Bdellovibrionia > Bdellovibrionales > UBA1609 > JALHOQ01. Next base: position 41,851 of record JAHBUX010000012.1, on the reverse strand, counting down.
TTGATGCCCTCCTCGCCGCGGTCTCCGAAGGCGAGATCGGTGGCGGTGAAGGCGGCGCGGCCGCCGGCGGCGGGGCTCCGGGGGATGAGCGCGTTGTCGTCGTTTACGATCTGACATCGCAGGATCGGATTATTCGCGGTCGCTTACCGCAGCTCGACGTTATCTATGAAAAGTTCATGCGCTCGTTCCGCGTGTCGTTGTCTTCGGCTTTGCGCAAGATCGCGACTCTGACCCATGCTTCGACGGATTTTTTGAAGTTCGGCGAATTTATCAATACATTGCCGATGCCAACGTGCATGAGCGTTTTGCGTTTCAACGCACTTCGCGGCTCGGCTCTGTTCGTGATCGAAAGCAAGCTGGCTTACGCTCTGGTTGATAACTTCTTCGGGGGCGCCGATCGCCCGTATACAAAGATCGAAGGAAAAGATTTTACGCCGATCGAATTGTCGATCGTTCGCAAAGTGGTGGATTTGGCCATCGACGATCTGGAAAGCGCTTGGGCTTCGGTAGAGAAAATCGAAGCCAGTTTTGTTCGTACGGAGATCAACCCTCAATTCGTCGGTATCGTACCGCCTACGGACATCGTAATTGCATCGACCTTCGACGTGGAGTTGGAGAACGCCAACGGCACGATCACTCTTGTGATCCCTTACGCCACGATCGAGCCGATCAAGCAAAAACTGGCCACGGGCTTCCAGGTCGAATCCGATCAAACGGATAAGAAAATGTGGACGGCTATTATCCGCAGCCAGCTTCTCGACACGAGCGTGAACCTGAACGTGAATCTGGGGCAAAGTGAAATCACGCTCAACGACCTCATGGGCTTGAAGGTCGGCGATGTGATCCCGCTCGATCAAGATACGACGGGCGAATTTGATGTTTTGGTAGAAGGCGTTTCCAAGTTCAAAGCGTACTACGGTATTCACCACGGTTCGGTTGCAGTGCAAGTCACTCGACCGGTAGAGAAGTGAGGTAGAGGTCATGGCAGACGATAAAACCAATCTGGCGGCAATTGAGGCGGAAGTCGCGCCGGCAGCTGAGCCTGTAGCCGATGCATCGGGCAAGCCGGATAAAATGGCGGGTATTCCCGATACCAGCCACCGCAATCTGACGCTCATTCTCGATATTCCGTTGAGAGTGGCAGTTGAGTTGGGTCGCACCAAAATGGTGGTCAATGATTTGCTGAACCTAGGGCAGGGCAGTGTCATTGAACTCAATAAGTTGGCTGGTGAACCGATGGAGGTTCTGGTCAATGACAAGCTGGTGGCACGTGGTGAAGCGGTGGTGGTGAATGAGAAGTTCGGCGTACGCCTGACCGATATCATCTCGCCCAGTGAACGGGTTGAACAGTTAAAATAACGCTCGTCTTTGTGACGAAAGAGGGAACTATGAGATTCACCGCAGTGATTCTTACGGCATTGCTTTGTCTGAACGCCTACGCGGAGACTTCCGATGAGGCCATCGTGGCCGCCGCCGAAAAGCTGATTTCAGAAAATACGCCGGCAGATACAAAGAACGGCAAGAGTGAAAAAGCAACGACGGTGGCCACCGAGGCTGCAGTCGCAACGGCTACGACCGAAGCCGCGCAGAGCGAAACTCCGGCCATTACCGCTGAAACGAAAGAATCGGATATTCCGGTTTTCTTAAGCGGCAAGACCGGCGAGAAATCATCCTCGAACGTGCTGTGGCGTTTGGCTGCCAGTCTGGGAATCTTGGCTGCCGTTGGCGGAGCTTTCTACTTCTTAAGCCGCCGTTTCTCTCGGCAAAAAGATAAAGGCGGCAGCAAAGCGCGCATCGAAATCATGCATCAGTTGCATCTGGGCCCACGTAAAAGTGTGGCGCTGTTGCGCGTGTCTGGCGAAGCCTTCTTGGTCGGCGTGACCGATCAGAACATCAATATGTTGAAGCCGGTGACCTTGATCGACGATGAGTTGGAAAATGTGATCGGCAAAGATTTTAACAACTTCCTGGAAGACGAGTTCAGTGTGGAAGATGTCCGCACGGCTCTCGGTACACGAGGTTAAGATGAAGCGCCTGTTGTGGCCGACTTTGGCGGGATTGGTAGTTTTTCTGGCGGCGAGCTCGGCCCATGCGCAAGTGACGCTGCCTTCTGTCAATCTGGGCTTTAAGTCGACCAACAACCCGCAAGAGATCGTCAGCACTTTGAAAGTGTTGATGATCTTGACCGTTCTTACTTTGGCGCCGGCGATCATGATTATGATGACGGCCTTCACACGTATCATCATCGTTCTGTCGTTTGTACGTCAGGCGCTAGGTACTCAGCAAATGCCCCCCAACCAATTGTTGGTCGGGCTGGCCTTGTTTCTAACCTTCTTTATCATGTCTCCGTTCTTCAATAAGATTAACAACGAGGCTCTGCAGCCGTTTTTGAACAATCAAATTTCACAAGAGCAAGCGGTAGAGAAGTCCTTAGCTCCTTTGCGCGTGTTCATGTTCCATCAGACGCGTTCGCAAGACCTTGAGCTGTTCGTACGTTTGGCGAAGATGGACACTCCGCGTACGCGTGCTGATGTCCCCACTACGGTTCTGATTCCGGCCTTCGTGCTCTCCGAGCTGAAGACTGCGTTTCAAATCGGCTTTATCATCTATCTGCCGTTCCTGGTGATCGACATGGTCGCCGCCTCTGTTTTGATGGCGATGGGTATGATGATGTTGCCGCCGGTAGTGATCTCGCTGCCGTTTAAAATCATGCTGTTTGTGTTGGTTGACGGCTGGACGTTGCTGATCGGTTCTCTGGTCAAGAGTTTCGGGTGAGGTGAGCGATGTCGGAAGAACTGGTTCTGAAACTAGGGCAAGAAACTCTGAAGACGACGGCCATGCTGGCCAGTCCGCTTCTGATTTCAGCCCTGGTTGTAGGTTTGGTGGTTTCCGTGTTTCAGGCCGTAACTCAGATCAACGAGGCCACGTTGACTTTTATTCCGAAGATGATCGTTGTCGGTTTGGTTCTGGTTTTGGCTGCTCCATGGATGATGGATGTGATGAACCACTTCACCGTGCAGTTATTTGAAAACTTAGGCGATATGGTGCGTATACGATGACCGAAGTCTACCGCTTTTCCGAAAGCGAGATTTTGTTTTTCTTCCTTGTTCTGGTGCGTATGACCGCGTTTGTGGTCAGCTGGCCGGTCTTTGGCGTCGAAACCGTAAGTCAGCAGGTCAAAATCCTGTTCGCCCTTATTCTGACTCTGGTTATATTTCCCACGCTGCATATTTCGCCTGAGCAGGCGGCAGTCATCAAGGGCGATTTGGTTTTGCCCGTCATCAAAGAAGTTTTTGTGGGTTTGTCGATGGGCTATTTGGCCCGTTTCTTCTTTTTCACGTTTCGGGTGGCCGGTGAGATGATCAGCCAGGCGATGGGTTTGAGCTCGGCGCAGGTGTTCAATCCCACGTTGGGCGGTCAATCGACCGCGGTCGAGCAACTCTACGTCACTCTGGCATCGCTGTTTTACTTAGGTATCAACGGTCATCACTATTTGGTGTCCGGTATTGTCAGCAGCTATCAATGGGTGCCGGCCGCGCAGCTGACTTTGAATACGTCGCAGTTCGCGGGCGTGGGACAGATGGTGCAAGAGGTTGTAAGTCTCGGTCTGCAATTTAGCGCGCCGGTGGTGATCAGTATCTTGGTGGTGAATTTGATTCTGGGCGTGGTTGGTAAGACTGTGCCGCAGTTGAACGTGCTGGTCACAAGCTTTCCGATCAACATCATGATCGGATTTGCTTTGTTGATGATCACATTACCCATGCTGATGGACCAGATGGGCGACTATCTGCAGTTAAGTACGACGCGTGTATTTGATTTTGTGAAAGCGTTTTAAGAGGGGATAGCCAAGGATGGCTTCGGAAGCGGATCAGGGCGAACGGACAGAAGAGGCGACACAGCAGCGGAGGGAAGACTTCCGCAAGCGTGGTCAAGTCGCGCAGACGCGTGAGCTGTCGTCCGTTTTGCTTTTGTTCTCGAGTGTGTTGCTGATTTGGGTCACCAGCCGATTTTGCTTTCATCAGATCTATGAGTTGTTCAATCAGTCGATGGGCGACGCTCTCGTTGCCGCTGTTCGCCAAGGCAATGTTTTACATCTGCTTTCATTTGCTGGCACCAAGATGGCCTTTATCCTCATGCCGATGATGCTGGTGTTTTGGTTGGTTGGTTTTGCCTCCACGCTTTTGCAGGTCGGTTTCTTGTATAACGAAGAGGCTTTGGAAGTGCGCTGGGAGCGCATGGACCCAGTGGCCGGTTTCAAACGCATGTTCGCTTTGAAGGCCTTGGTCGAGGGCTTCAAGTCCCTTCTCAAAGTCGGTTTGATCTTGTTCATCTCTTACTTGCTGTTGAAGAACCAGATCAATATGTTGCCGCGTTTAATGGATTTTTCAATTCTGGAAATCTTTCAGTTTTTGGGAAGTCTGACTGTGCGTCTGCTGTTTGGCGTGGGCTGCTTTATGCTCGTGCTGTCGGGCTTGGATTATTTCTATCAGCGCTGGGATCTTGAGCGCCAGATGCGCATGACGAAGCAAGAGATCAAAGAAGAAGTAAAGTCGCGAGAAGGTGACCCGATGATCCGCGCGCGCATCAAGCGCGTCCAGCGCGAAGTCGCCAGCCGTCGCATGATGGAAGACGTTCCCAAAGCCGATGTCATCGTCACTAACCCGACGCACATTGCGATCGCTCTGAAGTACGATGAGACGATGGTCTCGCCGCGCATTGTCGCCAAGGGTGCAGATCTGATTGCTGAAAAAATCAAAGACCTGGCTCGCGCGCACAATATTCCCATCGTTGAGAACAAGCCGCTCGCACGCACGATTTTTAAAACATTGAAAGTGGGCGCTTCGATTCCGCGCGAACTCTATACCGCGGTAGCCGAGGTGCTGTCATACGTTTACCGCCTCAGAAAGAAGAAGGTGAGATAAGATGGACGCCGTCTTCCAATTTATGAAACGCTTTGAGCGCTTTTCAAAGAACGTGGACTTGTTGGTCGCGATCGTTCTGATCGCGATTCTGGCGGTGATGATCGTTCCGCTACCGGCCTTCATGCTGGACTTGGCGCTGACTGCCTCCTTGACTCTCGCGCTGCTCGTTTTGTTGGTCGGCATTTACACTGATCGCTCTTTGGATTTCAGCATTTTCCCGAGCCTGCTCTTGCTCACCACTTTGTTCCGCTTGGCGCTTAACGTTGCCACCACACGTTTGATTTTGACCGAGGGCCATAAAGGCGAGGGTGCGGTCGGTGATGTGATCCAAGCTTTCGGTCACTTCGTAATCGGTGATTCTTATGTGATCGGTTTCGTGGTTTTCGTCATCTTAGTTGTGATTAACTTTATCGTTATCACCAAAGGTTCGGGTCGCGTGGCGGAAGTCGCGGCACGTTTCACCTTGGATGCCATGCCGGGTAAGCAGATGTCGATCGACGCCGACTTGAACGCCGGCTTGATCAGCGAGACCGAAGCGCGCCAGCGCCGTAAAGACATTGAAAAAGAAGCCGACTTTTATGGATCTATGGATGGTGCCAGCAAATTCGTGCGTGGTGACGCCATCGCGGGAATCATCATCACATTGATCAATATTGTCGGTGGCCTCTTGATCGGCGTGTTCCAAAAAGGCCTCGATCTGCAAACCGCCGCTAAAACCTACACCATGTTGACCATCGGTGACGGTTTGGTGACCCAGATTCCCGCTCTGATCATTTCGACTGCGGCTGGTATAGTGGTCACCCGTAACTCTTCTTCGGCCAATCTCGGTCAAGAGATGGCCAGCCAATTGTTCTTGAAGCCGCGGGCAGTCTATATCGTATCGGTTATTGTGACCATGTTCGGTATGATTCCCGGCTTGCCTACGGTTCCATTCTTCATCATCGGTGCCTTCTTGGCCGGCGTGGCTTGGTTGATCACCAAGTTCAATGAAGAAAAAGTGCAGAAAGAAGAGTCAGCGAAGGAAGAGGCCGCTCGTAAACCGCAAAAAGAAAATATCGAATCGATGTTGCCTCTGGATCTGGTTGAGCTCGAAGTGGGTTATGGTTTGATCAATATCGTCGAGAGTGATCAATCCGGCGATTTGTTGGAGCGCATCGTCAGTATTCGCAAACAGTTCGCACTCGATATGGGTATCGTTGTTCCTTCGGTTCATATCCGCGACAACCTGCAGCTGCAGCCGGGTGAGTACCGCGTTCTGATCAAAGGCAATCGCGTGGCGGGAGGAACTCTGCGCCCTGAAAATCTCTTGGCTATGGATCCTGGCAATGTGGCTTCGCCTGTTCCGGGCGTGCCGACCAAAGAGCCTGCATTCGGCTTGGATGCGCTGTGGATTGGTAAAGGGCAAAAGGAAGAAGCTGAGATCGCGGGATATACGGTGGTCGATCTACCCACGGTTATGGCCACGCATTTGACAGAGATCATTCGCACGCATGCGCATGAGCTCTTTGGGCGTCAGGAAGCCGATAGCCTTATTGAAAACTTCAAGAAGAGCTATCCGAAAGTGGTGCAAGAGCTTATTCCCGACGTTCTGCCTTTGGGTACCGTGGTCAAAGTTCTGCAGAACCTGTTGAAAGAGCAGGTCTCGATTCGTGATCTGCTGACCATCTTCGAAAACTTGGCGGATGAAGGTCATAAGAACAAAGACGCGGAGATGCTGACGGAGAGCGCGCGCAAAGCGTTGAATCGCTCCATCACCCATAAATATATGAATGAGCGCGGTGAGGTTTCCGTGATGACGCTGGCACCGCGCGTGGAAGAACTGATTGCCAACTCGCTCTTGCAGACCGAGCAAGGCGTGCAGTTGGTGATGGATCCGCGCCAAGCGCAAAGCATCCTGACCAATATTGGTAAAACGATTGAACTTCACCCCGAGATCGCCGGCCAGCCCATTCTCCTGACGAGCCCGACTGCGCGCCGTCACATCTTCAAGCTGACCAACCGGTTTCTGCCTCAGGTTGTTGTTCTTTCGCACAATGAAATTTCGTCCGACGCTCAGATTCAGGCCGTCGGCTTAGTGGAGATGGGCCATGCAGGTTAAGAAGTTCGAAGCGAAAACCATGAAGGAAGCGTTGGAGCTGGTGAAAGTTCACCTCGGCCCGGAAGCTATCATTCTCTCTGCTAAAGACACGCACCGAGGTTTCGGTCTGATGGGCGAGAAGAGCGTTGAAGTTACTGCCGCTGTGAGCGAAGAGACTTTACGCCGCAAGAAAATTGCAGAAGCCAAACTGCGCGAAGATTTGCGCCAACGCTTTCAGCAGATCCCTGCGGCTCGTCAAAAGCAGTTCATTAACAAAGTGTTTAAAGAGGCAGTGAAAGAGCCGGCGGTCGAAACGATCTCCGCAGAGATGCGCGCGCAAACCAAAGGCATGCGCTATATCGATATCGGCGATGATGAAGTCGCTCCGGTTCGCGGCAATGCAGTTCCTACTAAACGGCCGGCAGAGTATGGTCGCGGCGCGACGACGGCTGCCGTTCAGCCGCGTATACGCAATGCGGTTGAACGTACAGATGCGCCGGCAGTTCCGGCGCGCAGCGCCCGGGTCAGTGCCGCCGCGGCCGCCGCCGCTTCTGCCGCGCTGGCCACGTTTGAGGCTCCGCCCGCGCAAAATTCCGTGAAAGCTGCAGTTGCGGCTCAAGCTCCCCAGGCCCGCTCGAATGAAGTAAGGGCTTTGGAGTCTCAGGTACGCGAACTCAAGGCCATTGTTGAACGCTTTCAAGCCGTCCCTCAGATCCCCATGTCCATGCACCCGGGAGCGGAGCAAGGTTTGTCCTATGAGCTGAGTGGGATCTATCAACGCTTGACCACGCAAGGCGTGCAGCCGCAGATCGTGACAGCCTTACTGCGAAAAGCACAAAAAGAAATCGATACAGAAACCCTTAAGAAGCCGGCCCTGGTTGATGCTTGGGTTGTACGCCGCCTACTCGACACTGTCGAAGTGACCGCGCAGCCGACGGCGAGTCGTTACCATGTGTTCGTGGGTTCGACGGGCCAAGGCAAAACTACCACGCTGGTCAAGTTCGCTTCGCACCTGATGCTCAAAGAGAAGCGCACGATCGCCATTATCTCGCTAGACACAATGAAGCTTGGTGCCGCTGATCAGCTGCGTTTGTACGCGCAGATTCTCAACGTGCCGTTTGCAATCGTGCGCACACCAGAAGAGTGGCGTGTGGCGGAGCAGAAGCTGGCGCATGTGAATCACATTTTGGTGGATTGCCCCGGATTGTCTCTGCGCCATGCGGAAGAGCGCGAGTGGTTGCAGCGCATGTTACCCCCCAGCGCCAGCAAGAGCACTCATTTCGTGCAGTCGATTCTGGCGCGCGATGAAGAGACGCTTGAAATCGCCTCACGCTACCAGAGCATTGGCTTCAATGACGTGATCTTCACGCGTCTGGATGAGTCTGGCCGCCAGGGGATGATTTTAAATTTCCAAGATCGTTTTAAAGTACCACTGCATTCCTTCGCCTTTGGCACGCGCATTCCGGAAGACTTCGAGTTCGCCAGCAAAGAGCGGGTAGTGGATTTTTTGTTTAAACTTAGCAAGGTGACTAGAAGAGAGGAACCGGCATGAACACGCTCCATAGAGATGGCACCCGCACCATCAGCATCACTTCAGGTAAAGGCGGGGTCGGCAAAACTTCGCTCGTTTGCAACATGGCCTACGAGCTTGGTCGGCGCGGCAACAAGGTCCTAATTTTGGATGGCGATCTGGGAATGGCCAACGTCGACATTATGTTTGGCCAGCGCGCCCGTCTGAACATTAGCCATGTCTTAGAAAATCGCTGTCAGTTGGAAGATATTCTCGTAGACGTGGCACCCAACGTGCAATTGATCCCCGGCGGATCGGGAGTTTACGAGCTGGCGCGACTGCAGCCCCTGCATAAACAGATTCTGATGGATCAGGTCAGCCGCCTGAACCGCGGTTTTGACTACATGTTGGTGGATACGGCACCGGGCATTGATGACAACGTTCTCTATCTGAATGCGGCCGCTCAGGAAATTTTGGTAGTGGTTACGCCAGATCCCACGTCTTTGACCGATGCCTACGCGCTGATTAAGGTTTTACATCAGCGCTACAAAGAGAACCGCTTTTCGATCGTAGCCAATATGGTCCGCGACGAGCAGGAAGCCCGTCATGTTTTTCAGAAACTGAGCGATGTGGCGTCCCGTTTCCTGTGCGTTAGTCTTGAATATAGAGGCTCTATTCCAACCGATCTCAATTTGAGACAGTCCATCCGCAGCCAACAGATGGTCGTGCAAGCCCAGAGCCGATGCCCTGCCAGCCTCGCCATACGCTCTATGGTTGAGAAGGTGAGCCAATCGGATCGTTATACTGAACTTAAGGGCGGTATGCAGTTCTTCTGGAACCAGCTCTCGGGCGTGGCCTAGACGTTAGATTTTTTGCATCAGGCAATTGTTTTGGTAAACTTAAGGTATAGGGGCGGAGATGAATCAGAACAATAACAATAATGTGAACTCATTATTGAAGAAGTACAAAGAAGAGCCCAGCAAGCTTACCGCGCAACAAAAGGATAAGCTAATCCTGGAGTATGCTCCTCTGATCAAGTTTATTGCTCAGAAGATCGCCGTTCGCTTGCCATCGAACATCGAGCTCGATGATTTGATTTCGAGTGGCGTGATCGGATTGATGGACGCGATCGAAAAGTACGATCCCACTCGTGACAACAAATTCAAAACCTATGCTGAATTCCGTATCCGCGGTGCGATCCTGGATGAGTTGCGCGCGCAAGATTGGGTTCCTCGCTCGGTACGCGACAAAGCCAAGATGCTTGATCGCGCCACTCTTGAGCTTGAAAGCACACTCGGCCGTTCTGCCAATGAAGAAGAAGTGGCGCAAAAACTCGGTATCAGCATGGACGATTATTTCGACCTGTTGAACCAGGTGCGTCCGATCTCCGTTCTTTCGATCGACGACGCGGCCACCTTCAGCAACGTCGATAAAAAATCCATTTTGAATATTCTGGAAGGCTGCAAACTCAACAACCCTTTGACGCAGTTGAATTTGAAGTCGGTGAAGGAAGTGGTTGCCAAGGCCATTGAAGATCTACCAGAGCGTCAGCGCCTGGTTCTGTCTTTGTACTACTACGAAGATTTGAACTTAAAAGAGATCGGCAAAATCTTGCGGGTAACTGAAAGCCGCGTTTCGCAGCTTCACGCGCAAGCGATCTCCCGTCTACGCGCCAAGTTGGCGCAATTCTTCGAAGACCAAGAGCTCGAGTCGGCCTAACTGTTCAGGTTTCGTCGGCCACCAGCGTGCGTTTGATCTTTTGCATCAGACGCGCTTCCATTTGGCGCACGGCCTCACGTGTGGTGCCGTACTTGTCGCCGATCTCTTGCAAAGTCATAGGTTCATCGGCCAGCAAACGTGCATCTAAAAGGTACTGCTCGCGTTCGTTCAACGATGGCCGCAGTTCTTCAATTTTCGCGCGCAGCAAGTTGATCTCTTCGCGCGCGCCGAGTTCATCATCCAGCGCTGAAGGGTCAGCTTCACTCTGCAGATCGACCAAGCGGGTTGAACCATCCTCACTGACCGGTGCATCGAGGGAGACGTCACGGCCGCTGAGCCGCGCGTGCATGGCTTGGACTTCTTCTTCAGGAACGCCGAGTTTGCCGCTGAGTTGGGCTATGCCTTGTTCTAGACCCATGCGTTCAAGCTCTTCACGTTGCTTTTGCAGTTGGTAAAAGAGTTTACGTTGAGTGGTGGTTGTCCCAATGCGCACCATGGAATACTGGCGCATGAGGTACTCTTGAATATAACCGCGGATCCACCATACAGCGTAGGTGATGAGTCGCACCCCTTTGTAGGGATTGAATTCCTTCACCGCGTGCATTAGGCCCACATTGCCTTCTTGAACTAGATCAATCAGTCGAGCGCCGAAGCGAGTGTATTCGGCCGCGATCTTCACTACAAAGCGCAGATTGCTGGTGACAAGTTTCTCGGCGGCTTTGGCGTCGCCGGTTTCGCGGTAACGCACGGCCAATTCGCGTTCCTGCTCGCGAGTCAAAAGCGGGTAGCGACCCAACTCGGCCATGTATCGGCTCACCGGGTCCGAGGTGGTGATTGCACTGCCAGCAGGTGTTGGACTTTCTAAATCGAGATTGGTCTCATCCTCATCACCCTCAGGGTCTGCGACAAGAGGTTCTTGCTCTTCCAGCTCTTTGGCGGGAGCGGCACCCGGTTCGACGATCTCTCCTTGAACGGCTTTGAAACCTTTCAGAGATTTGGACGTGCCTTTTCTGCTAGCCACCTTTTTAGGAGAGGCTTTCGTCTTATTTGGAGATTTTGGCTTTTTAGGCGCGGATTTTTTAGTGACCATTGATCCTCGCCCCAGCCGAATTAGGCCAGGATCTCGTCCAGCTTTTTGGCCAAGGTTTTCTCAACCATGCCTTTGACCAAAGACAGGTGAAAGGGGAGATCCACAACCATCTCCACTTTGGAACCACCGGCTTGCTCTTTGACGTTCATGTTGGCTTTAAACATCGAACCGGTGGCAGAGCCGCTCATATTCTGCGCGTTGAATTCGGCCTTATAGGACGCATCCAACTTTCTAAGATCTTTGTCGTTGGACAAAAGGTCGGAAATACGCTTGAAAGTGTCTGCAGGACTGTGTTTGCACTGTTTTTCAATTTTGATAGACGGCATAGACCTGCAAGATAAATCATCGCTGCCGCTCTGTCTACCTATTGCTCAGGGCGTGCGGGCGTGTAAAATTGAAGTTATCTCGCACAATTGAGGATGGCACATGTCGTTTCTGAAAACCCTGAAGAGAACTCATTACTGCGGCTCTTTGCGCAAAGAACATGTCGGTCAGACCGTGACGTTGATGGGCTGGGTAAATTCCCGTCGCGACCACGGTGGCCTGGTGTTTATCGATTTGCGTGATCGCGAGGGAGTTGTACAGATCGTATTGAACCCCAGTCATCCCGAAACCCGTACGGCGCACGAATTGCGTGGTGAGTTCGTGGTGGCCGTGCATGGTTTGGTGAAAGCTCGGCCGAGTGGCATGCAGAATTCCAAGATCGGCACTGGTGATGTCGAAGTGGAAGTGACCAAGTGTGCGATCTTGTCAGAGGCCAACACGCCGCCGTTTATGGTGGACGATCCCAAGGTGTCCGAGACTCTGCGTTTGAAATACCGTTATCTGGATCTACGCAGCCCCCGTTTGCAAGGCCACTTGTTGATGCGCCACAAAGCGGTTTTGTTGGTGCGCAACTACTTGTCGGGCCAGGGTTTCGTCGAAGTCGAAACTCCGATTCTCTACAAGAGCACTCCTGAAGGTGCGCGTGATTACTTGGTCCCGTCGCGGGTGAATCAAGGGACCTTCTATGCTCTTCCGCAGAGTCCGCAGACGTTAAAACAATTGTTGATGATTGGTGGGATGGACCGCTACTTTCAAATCGCGCGTTGTTTTCGTGACGAAGATTTGCGAGCCGATCGTCAGCCCGAGTTTTCACAAATCGATATCGAGATGAGTTTTATCGATCAGGATGACGTCATGGCCGTCAACGAGGGCTTGGCCAAACTGATTTGGAAAGAGACGGTGGGATTCGAAGTGAAAGAGATCCCACGCATGACCTACTTCGATGTCATGAACAACTACGGTTCGGATAAACCGGATTTACGTAACCCCCTGAAGCTTAAAGACGTGGCCAAAGCGGTCAGCGGTCACGGTTTCAAAGTTTTCGACGATGTGGTGGCACGCGGCGGTGCCGTGAAAGCCTTGGCCGTACCGAAGGGTGGCACATTCTCGCGCTCCTACATCGATAAGCTCACGGCGCTGGCTAAGCAAATGGGCGCCAAGGGATTGGTTTGGCTGAAAGAGGAGAACGGTACGCTCACGTCCAGCGTCTCCAAATTCTTCTCCCCCGAAGCGCTAGCGAAGATCTACGCTGAGGCCGGCGGTGAAAAGGGTGGAGCGGCTTTCATCGTGGCCGATGATTTCGACGTCACTTGCGCGGCTCTTTCTATGCTGCGCAATGAACTCGGTCGCGAGTTGAAACTTATCGACGAGAAGACCTTCAAGTTCCTGTGGGTCGTCGACTTCCCTCTGCTCGAGTACGATGCGGAAAATAAGCGTTGGGCCGCCCGCCACCATCCTTTCACTATGTGTAAGGATGAGCAGTTGGATATCATGCTCAAGCGCGACGAGAAGCAGTACCCGAATTTATTGGCCAAGGCCTATGACTTGGTTTGCAACGGCTACGAGATCGCCGGTGGCTCTGTGCGGATTCACCGCGAAGCCGTGCAAGCCGCCATGTTTGAAGCTTTGGGATTGAGTGAGGAAGAGACAAAGTTGAAGTTCGGCTTCTTTATCGAAGCTCTGTCTTATGGCACTCCTCCCCATGGCGGGATCGCTTGGGGTGTGGATCGCCTCGTGATGCTCTTGTGCGGCACCGATGCCATCCGTGATGTTATGGCCTTCCCCAAGACCGCCAAAGCCACCGACCTTATGGCCGAAGCCCCCAGCGTCGTTGCTCGCGAGCAACTTCTCGAACTGGGCATTCGTCTAGCCGCCACCGTAGAAAAGTAAATTCTCCCCGACTATATGCGAGCTTCGGACGCCAACTCGCATATAGTTCCGGAAATGTTAGCCCCTACCTTCAGTGTTTCATTTTGAGATCCGATAGAGAGGGTGAAGAGCCATGAATGGGTCTTCGTCTCCCCATCACAGGAGGTGAGTCGTGGAGAAGATCAGTAATATCGTCCGAGGCAACTCGCGTGTGTCTTCGGTCGATTTGAAAAGTTCATCGGCAGTGAGGCCGGGAACGCCCAGTTACGGAAGGCCCATAGGTGAAGCCTCGGCCAGCCCGGAACGCGAAGGCACCACGGCCAGCCGTGCCGCCGCCTTAAATCTGCAACTGCGCGAACAGCGCAGATCATCCGTACAGGACCGTGTCGTCGAGAACATGGCGGATCAGTTTTTTATGAGCCGCATCCGTCGCCCCGAAGACAACCAAGTCTCGTTACCCAAGACGGGACAGATCGTCGGTCAAGAGCCGGTGAATGGCATTGAAATGGGAACTTCCCCGGAGACACGCAACGCCGGTGAAGCGCAAAATGCCAACATTGAAGCGCATGAAGTGATGGACGCACCCGAGGATTACACTCCGCGCGGTTCGTACATCGATGTGCGTGCCTAAGTCATAGGTTCGAGTAAGAGTCCGATGGACTCAAGAGCGGCCACCCGATATACGCCTTCGAGGCGCCGGTGGCCGTTTTGCGTTCCACACACGACGATCGCTTCCACACTTAGTTGCATCAGCTGTCGAATCGCCTGTACGCTCCATTGCGGAGCACCTAGTTGTATCAGCATTTCCAAACGCAAAAGCGCCTGTCGCGCATCACTGGCGTGCAAGGTTCCCCAGCTGCCATCATGACCGGTGGCCAGAGCTTGCAGTAGATCTTTTGCTTCCGGCCCGCGCACTTCGCCGATCGCTAGGCGGAACGGCCGCATGCGCAGACTCTGTTTGACCAATTCAGCTAAGGTGACTTCATGCAGATCGGCGGAGAGTTCAGGGCGAGTCAGAAGTTTGGTGCTGGCCGCATTAGGACGAGGAAGCTCATCGGTGTCTTCGATAATCACCACACGTTCTTCTTGTGGCAACTCGCGCAGGCAAGCACCCAACACTGAAGTTTTACCAGAGCCTGTCGGCCCGATCACAATCACATTGCGACGCTCAGTCAATAGACGGCGTAGCAGCGCGGTCTGTTTAGGAGTGCACCAACCCACCTTTTCTAGTTTGGTTAGTGTCCACGGATTTTCAGGCAAACGACGCAAACATAGATGGTAGTCGCAGTGAGTGAGTGGCCCGCATACCAGGTGCGCACGAAATCCTCGCCAGCGGCCGTTTGCGAAAGGCTGCGCCAGGTCGATGCGCATCTGGGCTTCAGCGCACATGCGGTCAATGAAGTTTTTGAAGGTCAGATCGCTTAGAAATCCGTCGGCGTGGCGTTGCAAACGGCCGCTCTTTTCAAACCAGATTTCGTTACGCCCATTGACTACGATCTCAAGTACGCCTTCATCGGACAGAAGGGGATCTAAGGGGCCGCTACCTGAGAACTCGAGCTCCAGTCTAGGGCGGTGAGCTTCTTCACATTTGGCGATCAATTCATTCAACACCTGCGCGGAGCTCGGACGACTCAAGTCGCGCACGTCGAAGGTCCACGTTTTTTCGAAGGCATCGAGGATGCCACGCACGTCAGTTTCCAAATGCATCTTGCACCACCCAGCCTTTCGGCATTTCGATTTTTTCGTCGGATTCGGGGCCGGTCACTTCCGGCGTCACAAAGATAACTAACTCGCTTTGCCGGCTCTGAAAACGCCGGCTTGAGAACAACGGACCCAGTACGGGGAGGGAGCTGAGTAACGGCAAACCTTCGCGCGCTTGCCCGAGCTCTTGCCGTAGCAAGCCGGAAAGCGCGATGGTGCGTTTGCCCGCCAGATCAAAGTGGCTCTTCACGCTGTTTTTCTTTAGAGCCGGAATTCCGTCCACCGAATTGGCCGCATCCAATAGGGAGACCTCGGTTTCCACCTCTAGGCTCATGGCGCCTTGAAAGTCGGCACGCGGCTTAACCCGCAGAAGAACGCCGTGCGATTTCCATTCGACGTTTTGATATGAACGCGAAGTCATGCGGATCGGAAACTCGCCCCCGGCATGAAAACGCGCCTCTCCTCCACTACGGCAGAGAAGATTGGGAGAGGCCAAAATCTGTGCCTCTCCGCGTGACTCAAGCGCCTTCAACGTCGCCATCAAGTCCGTCTGGCCCGGCGCGATCCGCGGTAGAATCTGCCCTAGATATTCAGAGGGCCATTGCACACCGAACTCACGTGAGAACTGGCGCGACACTTCCGCCACGATCACGCGCGTCTTCACTAAAGGCTGCAAGGAGAGTTCGGCTTTCGACATATCGACTTGGATTCCATAAGGCCTTAAGCTTGCGGCCGCGGCGGCTTTGAGGGCAGGAGAAGTTTGTGGCAGCTCGGCGGTGAATTCGGGATCGTGACTGAAACGCACGATCGGATAACCCTGTTGGCGAGCCAAATCTCGCAGGTGAGTTAAGGCTTCTTCGGCGACGTCGGGCAGAGGCCGCGCGCGAAACACGTACTCTCCCTCATATTGTCGCGCCAGACGAGCCAAGGTTAACCAGTCAGAAAAGCGCAGCAAAGTGCCGCGCACTTCAGGGCTATCGCCGTTGAATGCGAGCTTCAGCCCCATCATTTTCCCTACGACTGCGCGCAGCTCCTGCACAAAGTTTTTCTGCGCCGAGTGGCTTACGCGTACATTGTAGGAGGACTCGCCCACGATCAAAGACACGCTGCCGGGCTTCAGGCCGACGATGCGGATTCCATTTTCGGCGTCGATAATGCGAATCACCCCGCGCCCACCGACTTTGACAGCGGATGTACGCGGGGCATTGAGGTGGCGTACCTCACCGACTTTTAGCCAAAGCTCCGAGGAGAACGCAGGGAACGAAAAGAGAAATAAGATAAGCCACTTCATAACGGCTCATCTCTGCAAAGCTCGAGGCACGATCAACGGCGATAAACTGGCAAATGGCGTCCGGCCGGACGCTTAACGGTCCGAAGTCAGAACAAAGGAGGCTTCGAAGCGGCCTTTCGGCGACTGCACCTCCAGCTGCGAACCCAAGCGATGCAGCAGAGCTTGCACCACGCTTAGGCCCAAACCACTACCTTTCGTATGATGCATGATGTTCTCATCCAAGGAAAAAGGCTTCAGAATCTTCGCGATCGTGTCGGCCTTGAGGGACTTACCCTCGTTGGACATGGAGACATGCACGTGGCCCTCGTCGGTCACGCGAGTGCTGAATTCAATCGACGTCTTCTCATGACCGAACTTCACCGCGTTGTCCAACAGGCGCGTCAACACGGAACGCAAAGCTTTTGCGTCCGCGCGCACATCGGAGGCTTCAAAAGCCAGATCGAGGGTCATGCCTTTTTTATCGAGCTGAGCCTGATAGGTCTGATTCAACTCGCTCATTAGCTTCTTGAGATTGATGCCCGTAATTTTCACCGGCATTGTGCCCGTTTCGGCTGACACCAACTCCAACGAATCACTGATCATGGCCTGTAGGCGATCGGCACTTTGTGAAATGCGATCTAGGTACTTTTTTTGCTCGTCGTTCAAATTGGTCTCTTGTAAGAGTCCCATAAAACTTAGAATCACGGTGAGAGGGGTCTTCAATTCGTGATTGATCAGTATCATAAAGTTCGACTTGGCCTCATCTAAACTGCGTAGTTCGCGCAGTGCCGTCTCAAGGCGTGCGTTTTTATCTTTGAGCTCGGCCGAAAGCTCGTAACGTTCCAAAGCCTTGTCGACGGCGTTCGCCAGATCCACTGGATCCCAGGGCTTCGTGACATAGCGATAGATTTGGCCGGAGTTGACCGCGGCAATCACAGAGTCGATATCGGTGTAACCGGTCAGGAGAATGCGAATGGCCTCGGGAGTGGACTCCATGCTCTCGGCCAAGAGCTCGACGCCGGTCATGCCCGGCATGCGTTGGTCGGTGACGATCAATGAGATTTTATTCTCTTCTAAAATTTTGAGCGCCTGCTTGCCCGAAGTGGCTTTATGAACGGTGTACTTCTTGCGGAACAACCGCTCCAGGGCATCGACGTTGTCGACTTCGTCGTCGACGCACAAAATATGGTGTTTCATCTCTAAACAATTCTAAGGTCCTTGGGCGACGCCCGCAACCGCTCCGCGACTTGGCTTAAGTCTGGTTTGCGGCGTCGAGGTCAAGTTCCGGGCTTTAGTTTACGAAAAGAGAGATGAACGTGTGTCTTTAGTATTAGGAGTTTTCCACCCGATGCGTCCTTTGCTCGCCATGCTTATCGCCTTTGCCGCCAGTGCTCATGCGCAGTATGGCGTAGGCATAGCTCCGAGCGCCCAGTGTCCATACGGCTATCAGCCGGGCGCGGGCTCTATGAATGGGCGCGATGAGGTGGTCAACCTGCAAGGGCGTTACGATGTCGCTCGCCAGCAGCTCGACCAGATTGAAAACGAGCTTGGCACTTATGATGAAAAGATCGAACGCGCTCGCGGCGATATGAGACGCGTGCTTCCCGGCACCGCTATCACCAGCATTGAAGATCATCGCACATTCAAACGCGGTTATTACGACTACTACGATTGTCCGCAAAATCCTGGAGCGGTCGCTAGCGCTAGCGGGGGTAACGTCACGGCCACACTGCCCAAACGCGGTGGTGGTTCGAATCCCGGTGGCTCTGCAAACGGTACGACGCCAGTGTATCCTCCCGATGATTTCTGCTATCGCCCCCGTGGTGGCAAGACGGTCAACACATGGGCCGAGCTGGCCAACGACAAAGGGACCATCTCTGACCAAGTTTGTAACTACAATATTCCGAGCTTTCAGGGCGCCCCCAATCCGCAGGCTAGCCAAGAGTGCCGCGAAGGTTTGCGCGACTACTACAA
Source organism: Bdellovibrionales bacterium (assembly GCA_019637855.1). Lineage (GTDB taxonomy): Bacteria > Bdellovibrionota > Bdellovibrionia > Bdellovibrionales > UBA1609 > JALHOQ01. The sequence continues at coordinate 23,395 of JAHBUX010000012.1, read as the reverse complement.
CTACGTCGGTCGCCGCGAGGCTTTGCAGGCCAAACGCGCGCAACTGGATGCGGAGTGCCGCTCTCTCGAGCGTAAAGTCAGTCGTCTGGAAGAGGAGATTGCCGAAGGACGCTATTGTCCCTATTGCGGGATCGAACGCCGCGGCTATTCGCAAAGCAGTGTAACTCAGTCGATTTCTCCCATGGTGGGCATGTTGGCCTTAGTGGGTGTAAGCCTGTTCAACCAGCAGAATCGTCCACAATTTGGTGCACCTCCGCCCCAGCTCGGCGGACCGCGCATGCCGTCTTTCCCAGGCCCTGGCGCTTATCCAGGCAATCCTTATCCAGCAGTGACGCCCGGATATATGGGAGTGCAGAACGGTGTATACGGTGCGCTGCCCGGTGGAATTGGTCGTGGTGCTTTTGGCTGCGGCGGAACAAATCCAATGTACGGCAATCCTTATGCTCAGGGCCAACAGCCGTTTTTGAATTCGACATCCAATCCGTTTGGCAATCCCTACGCCAATCCGATGGCAAACCCCGCCCTGCAAAACTCGGTGTTCAATCCTGGCTATGGACCCGGTTTCGGCCCGGTGCTCGGCAATGGAGTGAATGGTTATAATCCGTACGGCAATCCCTATTCTCCGTTTCAGCAGGGCAATCCATTCTCGAATCTCATGGCCAGCGGTCAAAATCCGTTTGGCGTAAATCCATATGGTTTAAACAATCCCTATGGCAGCAGTCTCTACGGCGGAGCGGCGTCAACGGTTTTGCCGTTTCAAGGCAATCCGTATTTCCAGAATCAATATCAGTACGGAGTGAATCCTTACGGCATCAATCCTTACGGCGGCGGCAATCCCTATGGCAACAATCTCTATGGCGCGGCCCCTGGCGTGTTGCCTTTCCCTGGGCCCTACGGAGGCAATGCCTTTGCTGCGAACCCCTACGCCTATGGTGGCGGTTTAGTGAACCCGTATGCTTCTGGAAATCCCTATGGCGGCGGCGTTGCTTACGGAAATCCCTACGGCGCTTACAACAACGCCTCACTCGGCAATCTCTACTATCAGATGGAGCAGATGAAGCGCACTATGGTCGGCATTCAGAATTCTCCAGTATATGGAGGGAACTCACCCGCTGTATTGCCTTACCCGGGTCCGTCCTATGGCTACGGCTATAGCGGCGGGGGTTATGGCGGCGGCTACGCCTATAGAGGTGGCTACGGCCTAGGTGGGAACTACAACTTCTCTCCGATCTACAATACGCCCGGCACAAATCTGAATCCGTTGCCTTTGCCCCCGCGTCCTGCGCCTTTGCCAATTCCTCCGCCGATTTCGACACCCACGGGCCCCGGCGGCATCATCCGCTCGCGCTAAATTGACCTGTCGACATTCCCCACGTACTTTAGGTGCATGCGCATTGATGCTTGCTTTGACAGTCACGTGCACTGGGCCGCCACCGGTGAATTCTCTCAACGTCTTCGTCTCGACGGATTGAAATCCGCGGCGGATATAGCGCGCCTTACTCCTGAGGCCCATCACTACCGCGGTGAATGGTTGCTCGGTTTCGGCTGGGACGACAACGGCTGGAGTGAGCGCCCGCACCGCCGCGTGCTGGACACCTGGATGCCCGAGCGCCCTGTAGCGCTCTCGCGTTGTGACGGCCATTCACTGTGGCTGAACAGCGAGGCATTGAAGCGCGCCGGCCTGTCGAAATCCTCAAGCGATCCCCAGGGCGGTCGTTTGGAGCGCGATCACGATGGTGAATTGACGGGAGTGGTTTTGGATCAAGCTGCGGAAGAGGTGGAAAAACATATTCCCGCCATCAGCCCCTTTGAAATGCGCCGTTATCTTTTGAAGGCGATGCAGATTTTTAACGAGGCCGGGTTCACTCACATCCGCGATATGACGTGCGATGAGCGGCAATGGAACGAAGCGATGCGCTTGGATCAATCCGGCGTTTTAACTTTGGCTGTTGAAGAGTATTTCTGGCTCAAGCTTGTGTCCGATTTGGATGCTCAGCTTGAGCTCTGCGAGCGGGCGCGCAAAGAGCAGACGAACAATCTGCGCGTGATGGGCTTGAAACTGTTTTTAGATGGCGCTCTCGGCTCCGAAGGCGCCTGGCTATCGCGTTGCTATCATGGTTCGGACAACAAAGGGTTGATTCTGTGGGAGAAGCCGGCTCTCACCGAAACTCTGCGCCGCGCGTGGGAGAAGGGCCTGCATGTGGCCATTCACGCCATTGGAGACGAGGCGGCCGACTATGTCATGAACATCGCCCACGAGTTGAAAGCGGCTGGACACGAAGGTGCTTTGGATATCGAGCATGCCGAGCTTGTGCGTCCTGAAACGATTGAGAAGATGAAGGGCATGAATGTGCGCTGTCATCTGCAGCCCAGTCACTGGTTGAGCGATCAGCGTTGGTTGCAGCAAAAGATCGGTGATCTCACTGCGCATGCGTTTCCCTGGCGCCGATTGCAGGAGCAGGCGATTCCGTTTGATTTTGGTAGTGATGCTCCGATTGAGCCGGCCAGTCTGGCGCGCACTTTTCAGGCTTTACGCGATTCGGCCGAGGCGGGCATTCCGCGTTTGCTCGGTTCTCCTGCAAGTTACATGGGGCATAGTGATCTCTCATGGGCGCCGAATTCATTCACTCTGCTACAAGACGAAAAGCCAAAGCAGGTGGTGTTCCGCGGAGAGCATATTCTTTAGAAGCCGTAGGTTGTCGACGTCTGGCGCTCTTCTTTCACGCTGTCGCGCTGCTGTTGCTGTGAGATCACAAGCGCGGCCGTAATCAACCCCAACCCTGCCCACACCCATTTGTTTTTATAAAACGGTGTCGCCGCTGGTTTTACATTTTCGGGCAGAGCCAAGGTTGGAGTTGGCGCAAGAGGCACGATGGGGTTCACGCCGTCACAATTCAAACCCCAGAACGCCAATTTCGTGCCCAGCGTTTCGGTCTTGGGATGAAAGCGCGGAGCTCCGCAAGCCCCTTCGAGCCAAGCCAAGCGCTCGGGTTGTGCTTTGCCGAGATCGCTGAGCGGCAAGTGCAGAGTTTGCGGCAACCAACGGTCTGACACAAACGTCACGCGCACGGTCAATGGCAGATCCGAGAACTCGGGGCAGGCGGAAGGTGAGCAGCTAACGCCATTAATTAAAACTAGGGTCCATTCATTGAAGTCCACCAGGCGGCGCGGTTGCACCGAAGGAACCTCCGCGCGTAGGCGTTTCAGTTGTGCAACGAGTGGCGGTGGAAACAGCTGCTCATCGATATCCAAACCGGGACCTAAAAGGAGTGCTTTCGTCAGCCACTGGTCGCGACGAACGCTATCGATTTGGGCCAGGCGCAGGCAACTAAGCAAGATCAGTTCGCGATCGCTCCTGCTCCAATCCTCGCTCGGCAAACGATTGACCACGGATTCGAATCGAACAATGGCCTCGGTCAGTGAATTTTGCAGAAACGCTTTCTGTGCATCGGCGTAGGAGGAAAGAAGGTGCTCGCGTCCTTCTGCGCTCGGATGCTGGCGCTTGTAAACCTGCGAGGGCGACGCAAAGGAGCTGGCGGCAAGTCGCGCCTCATATTCGCGCTTCACGCTGGCTGGGGCAGGGACCAATACGGTTTCGGCATGAGCCGGCGGGACAAGCCCTAGCAGTAGAATGAGTGCAAACATTTTAGCTTCCTTCGTAAGTGATCGAACGTCGGGTCCGCGTGGGTTCCTTTACAAACTCTGTTCCACTCTTTCCGGGACGCTTAACGATGACCGTAAACGGGCCACCAAAGCGGAGGACGGCGGGGGCCTCGTTTTCGGGTACTAAGACGGCGAAATGAGACGGGTTGTGCGGCGCGCGCAGCAGGCGGACATTGCGTCCCAAGAGCTGAGTTTTAGCCCCCTCACTAGGAGCGGTTTGATAGAGGTCGACAAGAGCAAAGCTTCCGAGAATGGAGTCCAGAGCTTCGTAATTTTGCACCTCGATCGGGATCAAAACAAAACCCTTCGGAATATGCGTGCTCATGTCCTGCACCGCCGTGGGAGCGGCGGAGGCGGGTATGCTATCGGCGCGTAGCCAAGTAAAAAGCACCGGGATAAGCGCGAGCGCCGCCGCCGACCATAGAATTTGTTTATCCCAGGGTTGGCGTAAGAATGTGTTGAACCAAGATTTCATCTTCCACCTCGTGGACGAGAAAGTTGCACGTCAGGAAGTAGGTCAATCTGGCTTGTTCTCCAACGCTCAAATCCGCAATAAATGGTGGTGATGATGAGTAGGGTGACGAGCATTAGCTCGACGCTGCACTGGCCGCGAGAATTCGGGCATTCCATGTGGTGTTCTCCTGAGAAAGAGTGACGATGCATTCACTGTTTTGACGAAAGCCGTTAAGCGACCAGTCGACAGGGAAAAACGGCGGCTTCAAATCGACTTGAAACGCAAAACGATGCCTCTGCAAATTTGCAAACGGCTGCGCTTTGACATAGCTGGGAGTTAAGGAGTTTTCAGGCACGGGATGCACCGCTAAGGCTTCTGAATAAAAGCTTTGCGATATTAGGCCGCTCTGTCTGACCTTGCGACTGCGGAACGTCAGTTCGCGAGTGGCCTGACTGCGCTGTAGCCCGGCCCTTCGCAAAATAGTCAGCTGACGGGCGCGATGAGAGTATTGCGCCAAGATCACGGCGTACCGCAAAGCCTTCGCGGCGGCGATGGCTTTGGGATTTCCGCTTCGGAGCGCCAGGCGCAAAGCGCGTTCGGCTCGGGCCCGTTCTCGGCGTAGGGCGGCCGCTCTTGGGTTGAGTTGCATGAGACTGGCCATCGACTCGCCTAGAGCTGTTTGCAAACGCACGGCCGTTTGCACGCATAGAGATTGCGCGACAGACTTTTTCTGCAGAAAGTAAAAGGCGGATCCGACAAAAATGACGGCCGTCATCAGGAGCGGTACCACTACAAGAAAGCTCGCGACCGCAAATCCCGCCTCATACGATCGATTTGTTGAATCGAAAGCTCTTTGCGCAAACGCAGAACATAGCGCTTGTCTATTTGTTCCCATTTCAATCTCCATTCCCATTGCACTTGGACATTCCACATTCGGTAGGTGCGCCAAGCCTGTACAACGGTCACGTCAACAAAGGGCAATTGAGTCTTAAGGTGTCGTTGTAGTTTTTGGCGGCACTGTCTGGGCGGTCTCCCCTCGCCCAGACAGTACAGCGCTTGTTCGCTCTGATAGCTGACCCAAGCGCGGGTGAACCAGATGTAGGTGGTGGTTAAGATCAGCCCTGCTAAAAGCGTGATCGTACTCACCGCCAACGTCGCTTCAACGACGCTTGAACCGCGTTTATTCGCGAGAAGCCGCGCCATTCATAAAGTCGCTGAAATCCAGACGGCGATTGGCATTCTCTCGATCCGGCGCCGTGTAGTTGGGTCGGTTGGGGTTACCCTGAAGTGCATTGACCACTCCGGTCATGCTGGTACGAATTGTGGCTTGCAAGGTTCGTACGATCCCCATGGTTGCGACGGCTACCAAGGCGACGAGAATTACGTATTCGATCAAACTTTGACCGCGGGCATTTTTAAGTGAACGCATAGAAAACCTCCGTACGGGGAGGCTTTGCAATCGGACGGACAGGCTTTATCTAGAATTTAAGCGGAAACGGGGTGGACGCACGTCCGACATATCGGCGGACGTGGGGCGGACGGACAAGTAGGCTTATTTGGATTTGGCAGCTTTTGCCGGCTTTGTCTTTACGCGCGCGGCTTTGCGACGTTGAACGATTTTTTCCAAAATCTCAAAGGCTTCGCGCTGCAGGTCGTTTTCGTACACGAAACGGTAGAAGCCTTCGATTTCAGGGCTTTGGCGGAACTTTTTGATCGACGTCGGTAAAGAGTCGGACTGAACGAAATCGATGGATGACCCGTCTTCGGAAAGCTTAACTTTTTCAGCCATTAGAATCTCCTCACCTGTTTGCATCTTTTTAGAGCAAATCCTGCGCCCGGTCAATGGGGCGATCCATCTACAATCAAAGACCAATCTACGCTAAATACTGAGCATGCAGATTTTCGATGGAAAACTGGTGGCCGAGACCCGCCGCCAAGCGATCAAAAGCCGCGTGGACGAGTTCAAACGCAAAAACGGCCGTGCTCCTGGCTTGGCGGTGATTCTGGTCGGTGAGGATCCAGCCAGCCAAGTCTACGTGGGCAATAAGATCAAAGCTTGTGAACAGGTTGGATTGACCTCCTTCGAACATCGCCTGCCTGCAGACACCAATATGGCTCAGCTCAAGGCTGTCATTCAGACTCTCAATGACAATGTGACGGTGGATGGAATTCTGCTGCAGCTGCCATTGCCCAAACAGCTCAAAGCGGATGAGGCCATCAATTGGATTTCTCCGTCTAAAGATGCCGATTGTTTGACCACGGAAAATCTTGGGCGCTTGTGGAGTGGCCGTCCTCTCACTATCCCGTGTACCCCCTGGGGAGTGATGGTGATCCTTGAGCATTATGGAATTGATGTGGTGGGGATGAACAGCGTGGTTGTTGGTCGCTCGAATATTGTCGGCAAGCCGATGGCGCATCTTCTGGTGCAGGCCAATGCGACGGTGACCGTGTGCCACTCGAAAACGCGTGATCTCAGTGCGCACACCAAGACGGCGGATTTGGTCGTGGTGGCCGCCGGTCAACCCGAATTTTTAGGACGTGGAGACTTTAAGAAAGACGCGATCGTGATCGACGTGGGCATGCACAGAAAGGCCACCAGTGGTGGGAAGGCCAAACTCTGTGGTGATGTGCGTTTGAAAGAGATTGAAGATACGGTCAAGGCCGCCACCCCCGTGCCGGGCGGAGTCGGGCCGATGACCATCACTATGCTTTTAGAGAACACTCTGCGTTTGGCTGAGGCGCGTTCGTTACGATGAGGCCCCGCCCTGCATAACCGCGGCTCGACAAGTCGAGTCCTGGATGTTCGAGGCGCTTCCGCCAGGGAACACCGAGCCGTTCTGCGGAAAAGCCGTCTTTGCTCCGGGAATGCGCGGATCAAACTTATAGTGCGTCATGTTGCTAGCCACAAAGTACACAGCTAAAAAGCGATTCACATAGTCTTTGTTAGCCACGCTGAGTGCGGAATATTTCTGCATCTCCGAGTACTTGTAAGCATACTTGCCACCGAGCTTAATGGACTTTTCCATCAGCTTCTTGGCGCCGCCCCCACCTTGATTGTAGGCCAGGATCGCGACGGTGGTGTCACCCTTCCAAAACTGATTCACGAAGCCGCTTAAGTAGCGTGCGGCGGCACACGAAGCGGGAGCAAAATACACGCGATGTTTCGCGGGCAATCCCATCTCGCCGGCGGCGGCCGGATGCATTTGGAAAGCACCGACAGCTTTGCCGCCATCTCCCGCTTTCAGAGCGTATTTTCCGTCGATCAAATAGCCGGATTCGCCAGCGCTTAGGTACGCAAAGGCCGGAGAAATATCGAAGGTCTTAGCAATCGACTTGAGCATCTTGCGGAAGGGGTAAGTGTTGGCAAAGAAGCCGCGAACGTCGGGCAACCACGGTCCGCCCCTGGCGTATTGACCCTTTTGGAGGCGTACGATCATGGTGCGTACAGCAGGAATATCGCGGTTTTGGTTGAGGTCGCGCACTAAGCGAGCCGCCCGCGAATTCGAATTGGACATATCGGTCGCTAAGTAGGCGTCGCCAACAGAAGAAGGCGGAGTCGCTTTGGCCTTGGTTGTAGTTATAGCTTGCTGCTGCTGTTGCACCACCGGCTCTTCCTCGGCGATGCGTTCGGGACCGATACTTTCATCGTCGCCCCCGCTGTTTAAGTCGGTGTCTTCGCCGACCACATCGGGTTCGCTCTCGGCTGCACTTTGCACCTGCGGCTCAGCTTCCACGTCGAAGTCGATGAGGAATTCATTTTCTTCTTTGGTGTCTTTGTCGATGAGCTTAGCTTCGAACATGCGATCGCCGTTCAGACCGTTGCCGATGAGTTGCATATCGGTGGCCACGTCCGGCGTCAGGGATTCGGCCGCGTACTGGTACACATCGGTCTCACCACCGGTGCGCAGGCTTTCCCCGCGCATCGAGAACATGGGGGGGGAGTACGAGGCCTGCTTGGCCTCTTCTTCGGATTTCACCACACGGAACAGATCGTAAACGTAAAACGAAGGGCCGCCCAAGGCCGGGCGATCGGCCGTTGGAGGATCGAGGACGGTCCAATTGTTCACCCAGCCAAAGGTATTTTTGCAGTGATTGACCACTTCGATGCTGTCGTTACAGAAGGCCTTCAACTGGCGTTCGATCGACGAGCCGGCGGTCACTGCTTTGTCCGCGTTTCGTCGCATGGTCACCCGAGTCTTTTCGGCGCGATAGGAGATTTCGACAGTTTCGTGTGTAACGGTATCGGTGAGAGTGAATACACCCGAAGTGCTTTCTTTGCCGTTGGCGGCTTTGCTGTCGATGAGTTTGCCTTTAAGCGCGTAACGCTTGGTTACATTGCTGAGGTCGTAGGTCGAAGCTTCCGCGGCCTTCATCGGACCAGAGAATTTTTCGACGCCGTCTGGGCCGAAGAACACACTGAGTGCATAGCTGGCTGTGCCGAGGCGCGAGTCTTTTTTGCCATCGCCCTCAGCGTAACGGAAAATCTCGAAACCTTTGATGCGACCTTTGAGGCTGACTGTCGTGGGCTTTTGCGCCGTGGGCTGCTGCGCAGGTGTGGCCGGCTTCGCGATAGGAGTCGTTGGCAGCGCAGGCGTAGGTGTTTGAGCCGGGGCGGCAGCTGTCTTGGGTCCCTCGGCCAGCCGCGCCTTCACGTAGGGGTCGTTGGTGATATAGTCGACCCCAGGCTCTTTATAAAAGCCGGTGGAGGACTTAGGCAGACGGCGGCTTTCAGCCCGTTTGCCGGCCGGCCCGCAACTGCTTAAAATCAGGACCAAAACTAACGCGAGTGCACCTGAAAAACGCATACCCTTAGGTCTCCTTGGACCTCAGGGCCGTGTAGGTGCAAAGCCTTCGCCGCGTGAGGACCTTATCTCTTTGATTTCAGGCGAAAAAAGTTGCCAAATTCGGCATTAGCGACGAATTTGGGCGGCATGACTCTTAAGTCCACGCCTTTGAAAGAACAGCACATCGCTTTGGGTGCGAAAATGGTCGATTTCGCCGGTTGGTACATGCCGGTGCAGTACGCTGGATTGCGCGAAGAGCATGTCGCATGCCGGGCCGGCGTCGGTCTGTTCGATGTTTCGCATATGGGTGAGGTTCGCATTCGCGGGCCGAAAGCTCTGGAGGCGGTCGAATGGTTGACTTCGAATTACGCTGGCAAACTTGAGAACGGCCAGGCGCAATACTCTCTGCTGACCAATGCCCAAGGCGGTATCGTCGACGATTTGATCGTGTATTGCGTGGAGAAGGGGCATGACTATCTGTTGTGCGTGAATGCTTCGAATACCGAAAAAGATTTTGCCTGGATGAAGGCCAACAATCGCTTTTCCGCCGAGATGGTGAATGAGAGCGAGCAGTGGGGGCAGATCGCGGTGCAGGGGCCGAAAGCGATTCAGCTAGCCACTCGAGTTTTGGGTGCGGAAGTGGAAGGCATTCCTTCTTTTGAATTTCGGCGGATGGCTTTTAAAAATGGTCATGTGCTCGTGGCGCGCACTGGATACACCGGTGAAGATGGCGTAGAGGTTTTTGTTCCTGCCGATTTGACTTCACAGCTGTGGAGCGAGTTGATGCAGCGGGGATCGGACTTGGGTGTTGTGCCTGTAGGTTTGGGGGCTCGCGATACTTTGCGTACGGAGATGAAATACCCGCTCTACGGTCACGAGATCGACGACACCACTAATCCTTATTCGGCAGGGTTGGGTTGGGTGGTGAAGCCCGACAAAAAAGATTTTATCGGGCGCGACAAGATCGTGGCTGGTAAAGAGAAGGCTTTGCAGCGCAAGCTGGTGGGCTTTAAGATGGTCGAACGCGGAATTCCCCGTCAGGGTTATAAGCTTTTTGCCTTGGATGGACGCGAGACTGGATTTGTGACTTCGGGCACACCGTCTCCGTCTTTGAATGACAACATCGGTGTGGGTTATGTCGCTCGTGAGTTGAGCGAGACGGGCCAGCGCCTGAACGTGGAGATCCGCGGCCGCATGGTGCAGGCCGAAGTGGTGCCCACGCCGTTTGTAAATCGGAAATAAACCGGGAGGATATATGTCCAGCTTTAACGTTCCAGAGGAATACTATTACACCAAAGATCATGAGTGGGCTCAGGTGGACGAGAACGTCGTCACCGTAGGCATCACTGAGTTCGCGCAAGACAACTTGGGCGAAGTGGTTTACGTCGAGCTTCCGGAAGAAGGCCAAAAGGTCACTCAAGGTGAACCCTTCGGTGTGGTCGAGAGCGTGAAAGCGGTCAGCGATTTGATCGCTCCGGTCAGTGGCACTGTGATTGAAGTGAACGGTTCGATGATGGAGAATCCGGGCACTTTGAATGACGATCCGATGAACGACGGTTGGTTGATCCGCATCGAGATGGACACTGAGAAAGAACTCGCCAATCTGATGCGTGCTCCGGACTACAAGAAGATCATCGCCAAGTAATGATGACCTTTCGGCTTTTACTTTCAGTTGTGTTGGTGAGCGGGTTGATCGCGTGTGCGAGCGCCCACCACAGTGTTGAAGACGGTGACTATGGTGGTATGGATAAAACCGCCATTCGTGAAACCGTTCGTTCGCACGCCAAAGAGATATTGGCGTGCTACGACGCTCAGCTCGAAAGCAAGCCGGAGCTTGAGGGCCGTTTGATTATGCAATGGGATATTGGCGAAAAGGGTAAAACCGCCAATGTCCGTGTGGTACAGCCATTCGAGCCCGCGGTCGACGACTGCGTGGCTTTGAAGATTGAGAGCTGGACATTTCCGACCGAACCGAGTGAAAAAGGCAAAGTGGGTCGTATCGTTTTCCCCTTCGTCTTCTCCAGCAAAGAGGCCGGAGAGAAGAAGTAACTGTTCGTCTTTGAAAATCAGAAATGCCCGGGTGGTGAAATGGCAGACACGCTGGTCTTAGAAGCCAGTGCCGTAAGGCGTGGAGGTTCAAGTCCTCTCCCGGGCACCATAAATTTTGCTTTCGCAAAATTTCGAAAATAGAAAATCGAAATTCGAAAATGGACTTCGGTCGGTAAAGAGCAGTGCAGTCGTACCGGAAGTTAGGCTCCGAGTATCAGTCAAATGGACATGGCAAACCAAAGCTGTTAGCGTCGCTTCTCAATTCGTTATCCGGGGGGATTCGCAATGAGATTATTTTCGCTATCGTCACTCGCGGCACTAGGTTTTCTTTTTTCGAATTTTGCATGGGCAAATTCAGTGGTCTGCTCTTTCGGTTCGGAGTTTATCTATTCGAAACCGTATGATTCCGGACCGATTGAACTTCCGGAAGACGGCGCTAAAATTCATGTTTTTGCGGTCTATAAAAATGGATCGATCGCCTACCTGGATGAGAAAGAATATTTAAAATCTGGTTTGGCTTCGCACGCAGAGATTTCAATCGACATCACTGAAGACGGAATTCGTTACGACGGACGCAATGGCCTAGATGACGTCAGTGGGAAGGGATATGTACCATTTGTCCGCAATAAAAAAGGCCAATATGAGGCCTATCCAACCGACTATGTGTTCAATTATTTTCGTGGTAACTCTTTGGGCCTCAGATGCGTGCAGTCAGAGCCCAAGTCCGCACCGCCCCTACGCTCGCAACTTCTTAACCGCAAATTTAAGGTCGTAGGTTGTAAAGGTTCATATGAACCCTCCAGTGAAGCTCTTTTTCATCACAACCGCATAAGAACTGGAACTACCATTAAAATGGTTTCCATTACCCCCGCCAGTACGATTTTTGAAATCGACTCTACACTTGTCGAACTTCGAAATTTTCATATCTTTGGGAAGAGTGGTCACGGTAGAGAGCAAATTAATGGGGTATCTCATGAAACCCCTAATGGATTTGAATACAACAGTAGCTACTTCATCGAGTCATCATCTGAATCCAGAAATGGCAGGACAAATGTTGAGTTTGCACCCAATCCGGCCAACGCGCAAAAGTGGCAGTTGAGACCTAGCACCATTCGCGATCACGATAGCGAAAAAAATTTTCTTAGGCTCTCGGCGATCTGCGATTTGGAAGAAGTTCTCTAGACCAAAACCACTGCTATCGACTGGCGTCGCCGTCGAGAGCCCAAAGGCTTCCAGCCACCCGTTGCGCAACGGGTGGCCAGAAACCGCGATATTGATCCGGTATCCGAAGCCCCCAGCGCGCCACCCAATATCGAATGCTTTTCATCTAGCGAGTTTCCCAGCGATCTGTTGACCTGATGCGGCTGTGTCCATAGACATGCGTTTCATGCGAGCAGTCTCTGTCCTTTTGTTTTTTAGTTTATTAGGCCCTTCTGCGTGGTGTGTGGATCCGCGCGATCAACTGGTTTTACAGCCGGAGTCCAATGTAGCGGTGTTCAATGGAACTCGGATTCGGGTGCCGTCGTATCCGGCTATGCTGCTCTTAACTCTGCTTTATCAGGCGCGGGACAATGCAATGACCTATGACCAGCTCAATAGGGCGACCTATGGACTTATCGATAGAGTGGAGACCTGGAGGCTAGCGGCTTACAAATTCAATGATAGATCTATTGATAGAGTCGGTAAGATCCTTTTGCTTGTTCGGAGAGAGGGGATTTATCTGAATTTGCACGACATAGATCCGACCACTAAGGCCACATGCGCCGAATGGCTTGCGCATTTGGACCTATTCACGCAGGAGCTCGCCCCCTAAGGCGTGTACTTCAGTAACACTGAATCCAGTTCGCAGGATTGCGTGGTGTCTGAGTTCAAGTACGCTCGGAAGTAGAAACCTTTCGGCCCCGACATGTTTGCAAAATCATCCAAATGAGCCAGCAAGTCTGTGGCGTCGTTAGAGTGCAAAGTGCCCAATGTGGCTGTGACCCACGCGGAACCGTTCCAATATAAATAGTCGCTGCCATTTTGAGAGAGCTGGTAAGTCGGCGTACACGTGCCACCACTGCTGATCAAGAGTTCGCTGATCTCCGAGAAGGTGACGCCATTTCGATTGGCGATCGACGGGTTGCCGGCGCGATAGGGCGTGCCCGGGTTTACGGCCACGCTCTTCACGTCGGGTATGCAGCCGCTGGCGCAGGCGCCTTGGCTTTCATCGCTCTCAAGCAGAACGCGATATTGGAAATAACGGTTGTCGGGAATGGCGAGGCCGGCCGTATTGAAATCGCCAAGATTCAAATTCAAGCCCGCCGCGCGAACCGAGCCGCTGCCTTCGCCAGTGGCGGAAATAGCGCTCCAGTTATGCAATTCGGAGAAGAAGCTGGTGGCCTTGCCGTCTGGTCCCATCCACTCTTCGGTGTCGCAGGCCGCATCATCGCAGCTGCGCACCTGGTACTTCACGCGATTTGCGCCGCGACGATAGAGATGGGTCACATCGGTGGGAGTGAGCGCGCGTCTCCAGATCGCGACTTCGTCCAGCGACCCGATCAGCGAAGCCGATCCACCCAAACGCCCGATCTGAAGATCGGCGGCGGTGTCGGGGATCGAGGCGCTGGTTTCGCTCCCGACTTTGTCTAAAACTCCATCAACGTAAACTGAAACTCTCTGTGCGGCGGTAAGCGCGCCATCGTAGACCACAACGATATGGTACCAATGGCCCACTTCGAACACTTTGTTCGCAGTGAAACGATCGTTTGCCGTGTGAATATCGATCGTCAAAGCGCCGCTGTTGAAAAAGATCCCATAGGACGAATTGACCGCGGTGGAGTCCACGCGCTTGGAAATAATCCCGCGCGTACCGGTGAGGCTGGTGGGATAAACCCAGGCGGAAATGCTCAGTTTGTCAGTGTTGTCATATTCTCCCACATCGGCGACGACAATGCGGTCGTTGTTGGCGGCAAATTGCATGGCTCGGCCAAAGCGACCCGTGCTCACGGATTGAATCGCATAGGGAGTGCCATGGTGATTGTACCCGCTTGAATCCTTCACTTCACCGGCAGCTCCGGTCACGGCCTCGTTAAGATGCCAAAGACCCACAAGATCGGTCATCAGATTGGCGGGAAAGCCTCCGCTATAGTCACCGACCACTTCGACGTCAGCCGCTGCGGGAAGCTCTTTGCCGAAGGGCAGTGAGGTTACGGTCTTCAACAAATCCCAGGTGAAGTCGCCGCCCATATCGAACTTCGTCGAAGTGTAAATGCCGGAGTATTTTTGCTTTTGCCGATGATAGATCAGAGCCACATCGCCTGCGCTAAGAGCTTGCGAGAACACGGCGAGGTCATCGATGCGACCTTTGAATTCATTGGTCGTGCCGGAGCCCTTCATGCCGATGATCAATGTACCCATCGCAAAAGTCTGAACGTTGGTTCCGCTGCCGACATTTTCACCGTTGATATAAAGAGCATAGTTGCCACTGGCATCATAGGTGGCTGCCACATGATGCCAGATAGTGGCGCCAGACAGTGGCTTGCTTGCACCGGAAGTGGCAATGACGGTGCCGTTTTGCAGCGAGAGGCGGAGCAAACCGGTGTTTTCAAGAGTGAGAAGAGGGCCGTTGTCGGCCGACCAACCTACAATGGCGTAGGTTGTTGTGATGGTGTCGGGGCGTACCCAAGCGCTATAACTGAACACGTTTGAGGGAAGGCTCGTCGCGAAGCTATCGGTTGTCACACTGTCGCCCGTGCCATCAAAAACTCCGGCATGCGTTCCGACCACAGCTTGAGCAGCAGAAGAAGTGAAAGCCGCGTTGCCGGAGGCCGATCCATGATGAGCTAAGCCCGAAGCATCTTGCCAGTTGTTGTCCATCTTCCAGTAGCCGACGAGTGCCGAAAATTTAGGTGTCCACGTAGAAGCCAGCGAAATATCTGAGGCATCGCCGTTAAAGCGCAGAGCGCTGCCGGAGTATTGCGTGCCGACATGAGTGCCGCCACTCAAGTCCGTGCCCGTGTGCACAAGGTCCACCGTTTTTAACTGGGCTTTGCCGCCCGTAATACTGATGGAATCCGCGTCGTAGATGTAATCGGCCGCATTGATGAAGCTCCACTCGCCTTGGCCCTCCGCCGGCTCTCCCGGAATGCCAGGCTGATAGGTAGGAGCCAGTTCAGAGCTGGTTTTACCATCCCCCAGCGGATTGCCGGTGCAGCCCGCGAGAAGAAAAGCTAGGGCTGCAAACGCGAGAGCGTTTAGGGGTCTCATTCCATACCCCAGGTCAGACCGAGGAATAGACCGGTGTTGGAACCTGTCTGCTCAGTGAGACTGCTGTTTTGGCGGAACACGCCATAGTAGGTTTGCGCCTCGACCGAGAAATTTTTCATTTCGTGGCGTAGGATCAATGAGCCACTGCCGCCGTATCCTGTCTGGGTGGTGTAGCCGATGCCTTGGCCGGGGAGGATCAGGCGGGCATCAAGCCCAAGCCCAAGCGATACGGTTTGTTTGCGCAGCAAAGTTCTCTCATGGAAAATCTTGGCTTCAAAGGATTCAACGCGATCAAAGGCGATGGTGGAAGCGTCCACTCCGCGCGCAAAGATCCACTGACTGCGGCCGATGGAAAAACCGAGTTGTGAATCGATCCAGCGGCGCATGGCGCCCACTTCAAAAGATGCGCGTGAGCCGCGGGCGTCGTTAAAAGTCTTAGTGGCTTGTTCGTCACCGAGGATTTTTTCGGATTGCAGTCCGACGCGCACGCGCGAGCTCCAGCGCTCCGTCCAATTCAAGTCCCAAGTCAGGCGCGTTTGCGGCGAGAGGTTGGAGAGGAACACGGCTTTGCCGCCAGTGCTCTTGTCTTTCGAGTCGATACGAAAGTACTCCGCACCCAAATCCCAGCGGAAGAGGCTGCGGGGTTTAAATTCGGTAGCGACAAGTGTCGCCGGCGCAGTGACCGGTAACAAAGGCGAAGGTGGTGCAGCCGCACTAGCCATCGGCGTCGTTGCAAGTGCCGAGTTCGCCGCAGGAGCCGCAGCGAAACTTGCCGTAGGTGTGGAAGCCCCCACAGCAGATTCCTCAGCCGCAGGCTCTCTCACTTCGATCACGCCCAGATTAACTCTCTCACCCGCGCGCACCAGCGCCGGATTGGAAATATGCGGATTCATACTCAATAAACGAGCCAGCGATCCGGTGTGCTTTGGATAGACAGGGCTGCCGATATATTTTTGCGCGATGACAGAGAGAGACTCACCTTGCTGAACGACATGCTGATAGGCTTCGTCCGAGGCGAACACCAGGCCGGAGAAAAACAAAGTCACGGTTACTGAAAGGCTGAGTCTCTTCATACAAACGTCCCGAACTGATACGATTCACTTTCAAAGCTGCAGAACTAATTTACTTCTCAGTGTTCTTATCGGCTGGACGGCTGGTTTTGTACGCGGTGCTAAAGTACTGTTAACGCCAATATAATATTAAGAATAAGAAAGATTTACGATGTTTCAGGGGCGAACACGGGTCTTTCTCAAAATATCCACGAGCTTCATTCCATCCAAGGCGGAAACCGCGGCCTCGAAGCGCCCCTCGGCACACAGGCCAGCGAGGCCGGCATCTTGATAGGCTGCCTGCAAAGTCGATTTGCATTCTTGAATCGCGGCGCGCGCTACAGCCTCACCCATCTCATCGCAACGGACACAGTTTAGTTCTACACCTAACCGTGAGGCGCGGCCTTCAGCGGTCACAACCCATGGACGTTCTTGCCAAGGAGGATCGTGACGTACGTGTTGCTTATGTCCACATTCGAGATCCGCGACCCAATGACTTTCTTCGTCGAGATGAAAACCTACGATCTTCTGTTGCATAAGAATTCCTGACGCACCGTTTCGATGCTGCTCGTCTTGTAGTGTGGAAGTGAAACGCTATTTTGTTTCGATGTCCATCATGATCAACAGCAAGTCGGCTTTGCTCCGTCGTCATCAAGCTCGCCTTTGTCTCACGGCCGTGGCCATTGGGTTGGTGTCTTACGGACTGGCCATTTTGCTGCTGAAAAGTATCAGCCTCTTCACCAATTTGTTTTATTACCTGCGTTTCTCTTTCGAAGAAGTGAAACCGGATCCATCCCTGCTCGGTTGGTTGTCGATTTTTGTACCCGCCCTGGGTGGGTTGATCGTTGGCCTGCTGGCGCGCTTTGGTTCAATGGCTATTCGCGGCCACGGTATCCCCGAAGCGATGGAGAAGATTCTTTTGGACGAGAGCAAAATTCCCACCCGCATTCTATTTCTGAAGCCCCTGTCTTCAGCCATTTCGATCGGTTCCGGTGGGCCATTTGGAGCCGAAGGTCCGATCATTGCGACGGGCGGCGCTTTGGGTTCGATCGTCGGTCAGCTCTTTCCGTTCAATGGTTTTGAGCGCAAGGTTCTTTTGTCCTGTGGAGCGGCCGGTGGCATGACGGCGATATTCGGAACTCCCTTGGCCGCAGTACTCCTCTCCATCGAACTTCTGCTCTTTGAATTCCAAGCTCAGTCGTTTATCCCCGTGGCCCTCAGCGCTGCGGTGGCTGCCACTGTGCGCTCCGGTTTCTGGACCACCGAACCGTTTTTCGATATGCCGGGCATTGCTGCCATGACCCTGCAGCAGCTTCCAATCTACCTGTTGTCGGGCGTGTTTTTTGGTTTGGTCTCCGTGGGTATTACCAAGAGCGTGTACTATGTCGAAGACCTGTTCGAAGAGCTCCCGGTGCATTGGATGTGGTGGCCGATGTTGGGCGGTGTCGGTGTCGGGATCTTTGGCTTAGTTGAGCCACTCACTCTGGGTGTAGGTTACACCAACATCAGTGCGGGATTGTCGGCGCAGCTTTCGCTGACGGCGGCTCTCGCCCTCTGCTTTTGGAAGTTTTGTTCATGGAATCTTGCTTTGAGCAGCGGCACCTCAGGTGGCACTCTGGCTCCGCTTTTGACTTTTGGCTCGCTGCTCGGAATGTCGCTGGGTTTGGTTCTGCAGTGGTTGATGCCATCGCTCAACGTCGACGTGCATGTCTTGGCCTTGATTGGAATGGCGGCCACCTTTGCGGGCTGTTCGCGTGCGCTGTTTGCGTCGGTCATTTTTGCCCTTGAGGCAACACGTCAGCCACTAGGATTGGCTCCGCTTTTAGGAGCTTGTGCCATCAGTTATCTAATTTCACATTGGCTGATGAAAAATTCGATTATGACCGAGAAGATCGTGCGACGGGGAGTGCGCGTTCCCGCCGAATACTTTCCTGAGCAGACTTCGTCGCCCTAGCGCGCCCAAGGCACGGAGATTGTAATATCACTCCTCTGAGGTCGCTTTCGTGTCCAAGGAGGGCATATGACCGCGGTTTGTAGGCGCAATATCGTCACCGGTTTGATAATTCTTACTGCATGTCTGAGCACGGCTTGTTCGCTCTCTCTAGGAGGCGGCTCGCGCATCAAAGGGAAGGCTATTCTCGAGCGGCCGACCTTGAATCAGGCCACAGATGTGACTTTGCAGAACCGTTCTTGTCTGTTCCTGACCAAGCAGCTGCAGGGGGCAGAAGTCTGTTCTATTAGCGTGTTGGCGGACCTCTCTTTGCTGGGTAAGCAGCTTGACGATCAAGAAGCCTCGTTCACACTTTTGACTGATGCGACAGACTTGAAATCACCGATTTCGAAATCAGCACAGTTCTTGGGCGATACGATTCAGTTTGTGGCTCTGAAGGAGGGCGATATCTATTCGTTCAAGAAGTCGGATACCCACTTTGCCTATGAACTGGTGTTTCAGATCATAAAGATCGATGCCGATCAGATCTCTCTGCGCTACGAAGTGATCAGCTTTAATCAACGTTAGTTAGTTCGGATTGGGCTGTTTTGATTGCGGCAGATGATACTCTTTAAGACGAAATACAAAACGCGTGTGCGGGCTGTTTTGATCCAAGAACAGCACGCCGTTGTGGTTTTCAATGATCCCTTTGGAAATACTTAAGCCCAATCCCGTCCCTTTGCCGATATCTTTGGTAGTGAAGAACGGTGAGAAGAGTTTGTCGCGCACCTCTTTGCTGATCGGCGGTCCCGAATTGGTCACTGAAAGCTCAACAAAATCGCCATCGGCACGAGTTTCTATTTTTATCCATTTCTGCGGTTGCTCGGCAATGGCGTCACAGGCGTTATTCAGAAGATTCAAAACCACCTGGCCAATCTGAGTGGCCCGACATTCGATCATAGGGCTTGGTGAGGAATGGATCACTTGCAGTTCAATACTGTTAAGGGCGATGCGTTCTTTGGAGAAGGCCAGCGTGTCTTCAATCACGTCGCCAAGCCGTACGGGCAAAAACGGATCCGACTTGCCGTCACGCGAGAACGCTCGCAAGCCTGACACGATCTTGGCCAGTTTACGGGCGGTGCGCTCAATAGCCGCCATGTTGTTGGCGATACGTTGAAGATCCGGGTTGGTCTCTTCCAACAGTTCACTGTTCACTTCGGCCAAACCGCTGATCACGGTGAGAGGATTATTGATCTCGTGGGCGACGCCGGCGGCCATCTCGCCAAGACTGGCCATCTTGGCCGCATACATGGTGCGGGCCCTTTCAGCCTTTAGTTTGTTGTCGGATTCACGTCGCTCGGTGACGTCGCGCGAGATGCCGACCATCATCACCACGTTGTTATTGGCATCGAAGATTGGCGACTTGACCGTATGAAACAAGCGAATCATGCCATCATGGCGGTAAACAGGTTCTTCAAGGATCTCAATCGATTTGCCCGTGCTGAAAACGTAAGCGTCGTCACGCACGTATTGTTCAGTGAAGTCGGGAGCGTTGAAAGGGGCGTCGATCATTCCCCGCAGTTGCTCATTGGTCATCCCATAGTGGCGACAAAATGCGCGATTAGCCCAGACCAGACGAGACTCGGGACCTTTGACGAACACAAGGTCTTCCACGGCGTCCAAAATCTGCAGGTAACTTTCATTCCTAAGCAGCACTGATTTGATTTATTCCAACGGCTATCAGTTGCAACTCAATCTTCGCCACTAGTCGCGGCGCGCATGAATTTGACATCATTTAAAGCGCGCCTACTCTCAAGAGGGGAGAGACTATGTCGGCATTGTTTGTTTTTCTGTTACTTCTAAGGGTGGAATTTGCTTGCGCTCATGAGATTCAGACCAACGCGGTCCATATGGCCGACGCTCCTGATTGGTTGAAGCGCACCCGTGTAGAAAAGATTATCGATCGAATTCAAACCCAGTTGGAGTGGAGCATTCGTCGCATTGAGGTGACTTGGTACAAAGACGCGACCACGTTTCAGAAGGCGCATGGGCTTGGTCCCATGGCTATGGCTGTAGCACGCAAGGGCGATAACACCATTCACCTAGGGCCGCTGGTGAATGCGCAGAATTTTGATCAGGTCTTTGGCCATGAGCTGGTGCACATCATCCTCGGACAAAAATACAAGGATGCCGTTCCTAAATGGCTTGAGGAAGGCTTGGCCAATCATCTGGGAAAATATGGCAAAGTCGATTACGCCTGGCTCGCCAGGCAGCCGTTTCCCGAGGATGTGCGTAAGCTGACTCATCCTTACTCGGGTGCTGCCAGCCGTGTTCATTATCACTATGTGGCTTCACAAGCTTTGTTAGAAATGATTGCCAAGAAATGTGATCTGGCCAATTTGCTTCGCCTTAGCGTTGGTGAAGGAATGGAGAGTTATTTGAGCACCTATTGTGAGATTAAAGATCTCAACGCGGAGTTTCGCGCTTGGGTGAAGAAGAAGGCTTGAGCTTGCGGCTGTGCCTCAACGCCAGTTGGATGTCCACGCTTAATTCTTTCAGTCGCTGCTCACGTTCCTCATGCGTACGGCTGCGCAGGATTACTGAGGGATGCCAAGTCACCAGAACAGCGGCTTCAAACCATTTCCCTTTTTGAATTTTGCCACGCTCGGCACCGATGCGCGGAACTCGTCCAAGGACGGCTGTTCCCGCCGTGGCGCCGAGAGCGATAATCAGACGGGGATTTACGCGTTCGACCTCCGCCTCCAACCACGGATGACAAGCCTGAACCTCTTTGCTGTTCGGTTTTTTGTGCAGTCTTGTTTTGCCTCTTGGCTCCCATTTGAAATGTTTTACCGCATTGGTCATAAACACATCGCTGCGCTGAAGTCCCGCCATGGCCAACGCTTTGTCGAGAACTTTGCCCGCCGGGCCGACAAAGGGGTGACCTTTGAGATCCTCCTCATTGCCCGGTTGCTCGCCCACCAGCATCAGTGGCGCAGGTGCCGCTCCTTCGCCAAATACGGTTTGTGTTCCACGCTTATATAGATGGCAGGCGGTACATCGACACGCCATCTTCCCTACCTGTGAGAGGCTCGCCTGCGGCGGCACGTGGATATCCTTCACCGTCTCAATAGAGCAGGGCTCGCGCTCGATGGGAATGGGACAGAACTAACGCGAATATTTCAGTTTGCGAAAGATCAGTAGATGACCGGTCAGTGCGGCCGAGACGAGTACTCCCGGCAGCAGAATATACGGATTGCCGGTCACCCAGACGTTTGAAGGCTCATTCATAAACAGTCTTAACGGCGTGGGCATGGATGTGACTGCGATAAAGGCGATGATTGCTAAGAAGCTCAGACCCATCACATTCCATGCGTACACCAGAGGGCGGTTGGGATGTCGGCCCAGATAGAAGAACAGTGCGACGGCAGTGACTGCAGTGAGGGTGTCGTAGTTGTAACCTTCAAGGGTGAGTTGAATCGGCGCCAAACCCTCGTACATCGCCGTCAGCAAAACCAGTTCCGCGAGAAAGCGAAAGGCATGAAAGACGACCAGTGCTCGTAGAGAAACATGTTTTACGATCAGCGTACCTAAGCTCGAGAATGCGAATAGCCAGGCCACGGCCAGAATAAACAGAACAAACAACGCGAAAGGCGGAGGAGTGACATCGAACTGCCTGAGAACCCCCGAAAAACCAATGGCCAGAAGTGCGGCTATCAGACCGGCGTAGAACAAAACCGCGCCGGTGAGAAACTGCTGTTGAATTTTTAGGTTCTGTGGAAACTCGAGGCGGGCACTACGAGCCACTGCGCCTGCCAGGCAAGCGCCTACAATCAAGACGGCGACAATAAGAATATATGCGCTCATACGACACAGTTGTGGCGGAAGACTCGCTCTTTGTCCAACGGACTTTCGTCTTTAATATAAGCGTCGCTTACCCCTGTCATTGGCCGCAGTCGAGAGATCTGCACCGATTTTCCAGCCGCGGCAGGACTTTCGTCCGAATGCGATCGAGTCTTGCGGCAGTTTTTACCCCATGATGCAATATAAAGAGCCAAGGACGGCAGGGGAGTTCAACATGGATAGAGTTGGTATTCAGCTATTTCTCATATTTGCGTTGGTGGCTTGTTCGCCACAGGCGTCTAAGCAATACCTGCCCCCTTATGTTCCCCCCAATAAGATTGTCGATATGAACTCAGAAACCTTCGATCCGAAGGCGGATATCTTGTTTGTAATCGACAATTCGGGAAGCATGTACACCCATCAGCACAACTTGGCCACCAACATTGGGCTATTCACCTCCGTGTTCTGGAAGCAGTCCATATTGAATTACAACATCGCTGTGATTTCCACTGACGCCGATGGTCCCTATCAACCTTACGGCGGCATGTTCAATGGCAATCCGAAAATCGTGAACAATAAAACGGCCGGTGGTGATGCGATTCTGGCGCGTAATATTAAGATGGGCACTAACGGCTCGGCCTATGAGAAGATGTTTGATCCGATTTATCAAGCGTTCTCGCCGCAGAATTTGGCCGGTTGGAATGCTGGCTTTTTGCGCGACGATGCCAGTCTGATCGTGATTTTCATCACCGATGCGGAAGATCAGAGCGAAGATCATCCCAAGCCTCAAGATCTGCATAAGTTTCTGGTCGACCTTAAAGGCGGCGATGTGCGCAAAGTGCTGTCGTACGGAGCGATCGTTCCCTCTGGCGTAAGCAACTGTACCCGCGACGCTTGGGAAAACCCGGTCAACGTGGAGAGTTTCTTAAGAATGACTGATCCCACTGGCCAAAACATTTTGAGCTTATGCGATCCTGACTATGGCCGTAAGTTGGCTGAATTCGCCACCGATATTGTTCGCCATGTGAGCTCGATCGTGTATCTGTCGCGCGCTCCGATCGTTGATTCGATCAAAGTGATGTATGGCAAAGTTGAACTGCCGCGTGACTACGAATACGGTTGGTCCTTCGACTCATCGAAAAATGCGATTCACTTGGGCAAGAAGATTGATTGGTCGGTGCAACCGTCGGGTACGCGCGTGGATGTGTATTATGATGCGGCACGCTTCGACGAACAATAAAAGCTGGCCCCTCCCTTTGCAGATATGTGCGTCTGAGATTTTTGGCGTGAGAGTTGCCCTATATCTCTCGCATGAAGACGAAATGCCCTTATTGTGCTCCTGGAGAGTTAGAGCGATCCGAACTTCGGTTTCCTA
>JAHBUX010000011.1 GCA_019637855.1 Bdellovibrionales bacterium | reverse complement strand
CCTCTGTCGCAACTGCAATCAACGGGCGGCTATCGAATTTTACGGTATGCCGAAAATGGATCAGCATTTGGAAATGGATCCGCATGTTGCGCTTTGAGCGCCCTCTCGTCTATCTATGATAGCAAGGCACAAATCCGGTCAATGCAATCCTATGGGAATTCCCAGGCGTAATAATCCATCCAACGCTTCAGGGCTGGGACGAATGCCCTTTAAATCCTTCACTTCTAACTCTACCGATTTTTTTAGTTCCGGTAGCGCCAGACGTAAAGTCAGCGGCGCTTCACCTTGGTTTTTATCAGCCCATTCTCGTAGCAATGCGATTTTGGTTAACATACTCGAATCGATATCGAGCGTGATCTTCTTAATGCTTTTGAACAGATCGTCGGCCACCTTCATGGTTTCGGCAAAGAGCTTTATGCTGCCCTCTTCTTTTTCTAACGTAGCTGTGATCAAGATAGGCGCGTCAGCTTTGAGCACACGCTCATACTGAGCAAAACAATCGGGGAAAACGATCAGCTCCTGGCCGCCGGTCGTGTCTTCAACGCGCGCGAAGGCCATGCGCGTGCCTTTTTTTGTAATGATCTCGCGATATGAGGATACAAGAGCTAGCACATGCACTTTGGCTTTACCTTCGAACTTAGCCAGACTCTCGATACTCAGAGCCCCATAAGCCTTAGCCACCACTTCCATGCCACGCAAGGGGTGATCTGTCAGATAAAAACCTAGAACTTCCTTCTCA
This sequence comes from Bdellovibrionales bacterium, assembly GCA_019637855.1. Lineage (GTDB taxonomy): Bacteria > Bdellovibrionota > Bdellovibrionia > Bdellovibrionales > UBA1609 > JALHOQ01. Next base: position 85,308 of record JAHBUX010000011.1, on the reverse strand, counting down.
AAGGCCAGAGTGGCAGCACGGCTCCACGGCTCGAGCTTATCGAGTTTCACGCGATTCTCTTCAGCATCGCCGCCCCCCTCACCCAGATCAAACAATGAGGTTTGGCCTATCTCGCGTTCCGCACGCACACCCTCCGCACGCTCGATAAATTTCGGAAAGCCCGTCAACAGTTCGTTACGGTTATAGCCGAAGCCATCCAAAGCCCCCGCCTTGATCAGAGCTTCCAATGTTTTTTTATTCACCTTTTTGGTATCGACCTCTTCGAAGAACTGATCGAGCGATTCGAAACGCTTCAACGGCTGTCGCTCGCGCGCCTCAACGATCGACTGAACCGCACCCTCACCCACTCCTTTAATCGCCCCAAGCGAGAACAAAATCGAATCCGCTTCCACAGAGAATTTGAATTCGGAATGATTGATATGCGGAGGCACCACTTCGATTTTGTGTTGCTGGGCATCCTTTACGTACTTCACGATCTTGTCCGTGTCGGCCATCGACATCGACAAAAGAGCCGCGAAGAATTCAACCGGGTAATAGTTCTTAAGCCAAGCGGTCTGCGCCTGCACCACGCAATAGGCGGCCGCGTGCGATTTGTTAAAACCGTAGTCGGCGAATTTATACATCAACTCGAAGACCTCTTCGGCCTTCACCTGATCAAAACCCTTTTCCTTTGCACCGCTAAGAAAGCGTAGGCGGTGCTTATCCATTTCCTCTTTGATCTTCTTACCCATCGCCCGACGAAGCATATCGGCTTCACCCAGCGAATAGCCCGCGATGATCGAGGCAATCCCCATCACCTGCTCTTGATAGACGATAATGCCGTAGGTCTCGGCCAGGATTTGCTCCAACTCAGGAAAAGCAAACTCCACCTTCTGTTCGCCGTGCTTACGAGCGGCGAACTCAGGAATCATGGCCATCGGACCCGGACGATAAAGCGCATTGATGGCGGTGATGTCAGTAAAGCTGGTTGGCTTGATCTGCCGAATGGCCTGAGTGTAACCTTCGCCCTCAGCCTGGAAGACGCCTGCCGTGTCACCTTGAATCAGCAGATCGTAAATACCCTTGTCCGAAAGAGAAATGTCTTGCACCGAGTACTTACGTCCACGGTTTTTCTCGATCAGCTCAAAAGCCTCTTGAATGTGCGTGAGGGTGGTTAAGCCGAGGAAGTCGAACTTAATCAAGCCGATCTTCTCGGCATGCTTCATGTCGTACTGAACGACGTTTTCACCCTCGGCCCCGCGATACATCGGCGCGTGGTCGGTGATATCGCCATCAGCGATAATCACACCGGCCGCATGAATACCCGCGTGGCGAACCAGACCTTCAATATTTTGTGCCAACTCCATGAGGGTGTTGACCTTGGGGTCCATTTCCATGAGCTCGCGCATACGCGGCTCAGTCTCAATGGCCTCTTTCAAAGTGATACCGAGTTTTTCCGGAATCAGCTTGGCCACCACGTCCACTTCGGCGAAAGTCATGCCCATCACCCGGCCAACATCGCGAATGGCCGCACGGGCCTGCAGCTTTCCGTAAGTGATGATCTGTGACACCGAGGGACGGCCGTATTTTTCTGTTACGTACTCAATCACCCGACCACGATTGTCCTGACAAAAGTCGATATCGAAGTCAGGCATGCTGATACGTTCGGGATTCAGAAAGCGCTCGAACAGCAAGTTGTAAGGCATTGGATCGAGGTCGGTAATACGTAAAGAGTAGGCAACCAGTGACCCCGCTCCCGAACCCCGTCCTGGGCCAACCGGAATTTCGTTGTTCTTCGCCCAACCGATAAAATCTTGAACGATCAAAAAGTATCCGTTGAAACCCATCTTGCCGATAATGCCGAGCTCATAGTCCAAGCGTTTACGGTAGTTGTCGTGCTGTTCCTGAGGAACCGCTTCTCCGCGACGCTCAGCTTCTTCGAAACGACGCTTAAGCCCCTCGTGACTGAGACGCGAGATCTCGTCAGCCAGTGACACCCCTCCCGTCGTGGGAAACGAAGGTAAATGGTAAATGGGAGCGCCATTGGCATCCTTCAAGCTGAACTTCAGATTGCAGCGCTCAGCGATTTCCATCGTCTGGTCGCAGGCTTGCGGAATGTCTTTGAACAGCTGACGCATCTCCTCGGCACTCTTAAAGTAGAACTGATCACTGCCCAAGCGGAAACGGCCTTCGTCCTGAAGCGTTTTGTTGGTGCCGATACAGATCAAAACTTCTTGCGCCATCTGATCGTCGCGCGACACGTAGTGCACGTCATTGGCCGCCACCACTTTCACGCCGGTCTTTTCAGACGCCTCAAGCAAAAAGTTATTCACCTGATCCCAGCTCTTAACACCGGGACGGTTGAGTTCGAGGTAAAAACGATCGCCGTAAATTTTCTGAAAATGTTGAATACGCTCAAGAGCGGCTTCAGGTCCACGATTGGTGAAAGTCCACGGCACCTCGCCCATCCACCCACCGCTCAAAGCGATCAAGTGCTCGTTGTACTTCTCTAAAGTCTCGTAGTCGATGCGCGGACGATAGTAGAAACCCTCTTGGTAGCCGATCGAACTAATACGGCAGAGTTGCTTATACCCGATCTGATCTTGTGCCAATAAAACCAAACGCCGCGAGGGTTGCTGGGCGGCTTCTTTGTCCTCACCCTTCACCAAGCGTGACTTCGGAGCGATAAACACTTCCAAACCCACCAGAGGTTTTACACCGGCATCCTTACAGGCAAAAAAGAACTCGATGGCGCCAAACATATTGCCATTGTCGGTCAGCGCCACCGCCGGCATGCCGAACTCGGCCGCTTTTTTGGCCAAGCTCTTCGCGCGACAGGTGGCTTCTAGAAGCGAGTACTGGGAATGGACGTGCAGGTGAACAAAGGACATCTTACTCCCACTCGATGGTGCCCGGAGGCTTGGACGTCACATCATACACCACGCGATTCACGCCGCGCACTTCATTGGTAATGCGGTTCGAAACATGGGCCATAAATTTGGCATCAAAGGGATACCAATCGGCTGTCATTCCATCAGTCGAAGTGACCGCGCGCAAAGCCACGACCTTGTCATACGTGCGATTATCACCTTGCACGCCGACGGTCTTGACGGGCAAGAGCACGCAGAAAGCTTGCCAGATCTTGTCGTAAAGGCCGTTCTTCTCCAACTCTCCGATATAGATGGCATCCACCTCTTTAAGAATATGCAGGTCTTCTTCGGTGATCGGGCCGATCAGGCGAATGGCTAAACCGGGGCCGGGAAACGGGTGGCGCCACAAAAACTTTTTCGGAATACCGAGATCCGCTCCGATTTTGCGCACTTCATCCTTGAATAGCTCGCGCAGGGGCTCGATCAGTTTCAAACCCAGGTCCTTAGGTAAACCGCCCACATTGTGATGGGATTTTATGGTGACTGAAGTGCCACGCGGACTGACGGACTCGATCACATCCGGATAAAGTGTGCCCTGTGCCAGCCACTGACAGGTACCGACCTTCGCAAAGGCCTTTTTAAACACCTCGATAAAAGTGTGCCCGATGATTTTACGTTTCGCTTCCGGGTCTTCGACGCCGCTCAGCTTGCTTAAAAAATCATGGCGCGCATCGTAGCCCAAGACATCCAGACCGAGTTCGGCGTACATGCCCTGCACCTTTTCAAACTCATCCTTACGCAACAATCCGGTGTCGACAAAAACGCATTTCACCTTGTCACGGCCCAGAGCTTTGGTGAGTAACGTCGCCACCACCGTGGAATCCACTCCACCGCTCAAAGCGCATAGAACACGTTCATCGCCCTTCACTTTGCCGCGAATATCATTGAGCAGATGATCAGTGATCAAATGCGAAGACCAATTCTCTTTGGCTTTACAGAAATCAAAAAGGAAAGCGCGCAGAAAGTCCACGCCGCTTTCAGTATGCGCCACTTCAGGGTGAAACTGCACTGCCCAAAAACGCTCTCCCACCATAGCGGCCGGATGATCACTGGCCGACAAACCGATGACTTCCGCGCCCGGAGGCGCCTTGGTGATCACATCGCCGTGGCTCATCCACACCTTTTGCGAGGAAGGGCCGTTAAAGATCTTCTTCTTCCAATGAACTTCATTAAAGCCGTACTCGCGCTTAGTGGCGCGCTCGACCTTGCCCCCCAGGTCATGAGCCAATAGCTGCATGCCGTAGCAGATCCCCAACACCGGTGCGACTTGCAACAGTTCGCGCACCGAGCGTACCGGGGCTTGCGGCTCATCCACGGAGTTCGGACCGCCGCTTAAAATAATCGCCACCGGCTTACGCCTCTTGATCTCCTCAAGCGGAGTATCAAAAAGCATCAGCTCAGAAAACACGCCCATTTCGCGACAGCGACGGGCAATCAATTGAGTGTATTGCGACCCAAAATCGAGAATAACTACGCCATGTTCAACCATGGCGAAGACTCTACGAAAAAGCGGCCCTCGCGTCTATTCCAGGGGGCGGTAACATCTGGCGTCAGAGCTGTTGTTCGGCCATCTGAGTCGCCGTGCGTAGAAAGGCCGGCAGCTGATGATGAATGAGCGCGCGTGTGGACTCAACAGGTAGGTCGCCGGGCACCTTCAAAGCGCGAATATGTAGGCGGCGCGATCCACCCGGAAGTTTACTCAGCTGCAACAGCGAGCCCTTCGCCTCCGCAGGCTCAAAACGGATCTCACGGATTTCACGCACCACCTGGTTGTCTTGCAGAGTTTGCAACACATCGATCACGCCGCGCGCCTCTTGGAACAGATAGAGCAGAGGCACAACATTAGGATACTCACTTTGCTCCGTCCAGTTGCCCAGACTTACGACGATTTGGTCTTTCAAGAAGATATCTTCGAAGACGAGTGCCCCTTCACCATTTATGCGAGAGGTGTAATGGCTCGGATTCCACAGCCACGCTTGTTCGCAATTCAAACCCAAGATGCGACAGATGCGTGAGTTGCCCGCATAGCGCTGCGAGAAGTAACTGAGCGCATAAGTGCTCGGCGCAGTAGGACGTTCTGTGGGCCGCAAGAATGCCCAATCGATCGGCGGCCGCAAAGCTATAGCTTCGGCCACTTCATACATTTTAGGATCACAAGCGGGTTGCGGGCAGGCCTCAACCGCTGACGCTCCGTAACCCTGGCGCTCGCTCACCTGTTCAACCAAGCGACGTACAGACTGCACATAGGCCTGCAACCAACGCGAGCGATCGTCAGCCTGATAAGGATGCCCTATGTGGTCGACGCGCACATCGGCGCCGTCGATCTTAAGCACGTTTTTTTGAATCAACGCTTCGCGGAGCTCACCGATCTCGCGCACGTTGGGACCGAATTCATTGTAGGCCTTCGCTTTGTCGCGCAGAACCTGCGCATCGACCGGAGGCGAGGTCACCGCCAATGCATTGAGAAGATCACCGGCCCGTTTAAAATCCCCCGCTACAAGCGGGTTGCATTCGGGCAATGACGTCTCGCGCGCGTAGAGCATCTGCTCCCCATCGTTGAAAATCATCAGTCGACATTTGAACTCTTGATTGAGCTGGGAAACCAATTGCTCACGTTGTAGCGACTTGTTTTGCTGATTCGCTACGGCATAAACATTGGGAATAGCACCAAGAAAAATCGCTACTATTGCTGGCGGGAACATTGCGCTGACCTCCAAGTCGTAGAGGTCAGCAGTTGCATTTACGATACCAAACTACTCTAAGCGATAGTTCGGCGCCTCTTTCGTAATACTCACATCGTGGACATGAGATTCGCGCAATCCCTGGGGAGTCACGCGTACAAATTTGGCGCGTTTTTGTAGGTCTTCGATGTTTTTTGCACCAACATACCCCATGCCGCTGCGCAATCCCCCGACAAGCTGATGCAAAATTCCGCGGGCTGAACCACGATAAGGCACACGGCCTTCAATACCCTCAGGTACCAGTTTGTCGTTATCAGAAACCGCCATTTGGCCATAGCGATCCTTTGAACCCTTTTGCATAGCTCCTAGGGAGCCCATACCACGATAGAGTTTGTACGTACGGCCTTGATACAAGATCGTTTCGCCCGGGCTCTCATCCGCGCCGGCCAAGAGATTGCCGATCATCACCGCGTTCGCACCAAGGGCCAGCGCCTTCGCAATATCGCCAGAAAACTTGATACCACCGTCAGCGATAATCGTTTTGCCAAGACTCTTTGCCGCCTTCGCACACTCGATCACCGCCGAGAGCTGCGGCATACCCACGCCGCTCACGATACGTGTGGTGCAGATACTGCCTGGCCCCACACCCACCTTCACCACATCCGCACCGGCGCGCAAAAGCTCTTTGGTGCCATCGGCTGTCACCACGTTACCGGCAACCACGATCACGTCTTTGTAGTTCTTCGAAACCCACTCTACCATGCTGACTACGTTCTTCGAATGTCCGTGCGCCGTATCCACACAGAGTACATCCACACCAGCGCCAATTAAAGCCTGGGCCCGCTCGCGCGAAGTGGCATCCACGCCAATGGCCGCACCGGCGATCAATCGACCGTGCTTGTCTTTAGTGGCCTGCGGGAAGGTTTGTGCCTTCTCGATATCCTTGATGGTGATCAAACCTTTGAGCATGCCGCGGTCATCCACCACCGGCAGTTTTTCAATGCGATGCTTTTGCAAGATCGCTTTGGCCTGCCCCAAAGTTGTCCCAAGTGGAGCGGTGACCAACTTGTCTTCTTTGGTCATCAGATTGTTGATCGGCTGATCCACATTGGTTTCAAAACGCAAATCGCGATTGGTCAGAATCCCGACCAGCTTGCCCGCCACAGTGATCGGTACACCGCTGATCGAATAACACCGCATCAGCTCCAACGCCGCCGAAACCTTATGTTCCGGAGAAAGCGTGATGGGGTCCATGATCATGCCGCTCTCGTACTTCTTTACCTTCTCGACTTCGAAAGCCTGGGCTTCAATATCTAGATTCTTATGAATGATTCCAAGGCCACCCATTTGTGCCATGATCTGCGCCACTTTATGCTCAGTGACCGTGTCCATGGCGGCCGACAGCACAGGCATCTTTAGAACGATGTCGCGCGCAAAGAGAGAGTCCGTGGTCACTTCGGTAGGAACGATCTCGGAATACTGGGGAATCAGGAGAATATCATCGAACGTGTACGCCATCGGTATGTTTTGGTCTTCCATCTTATCCTCCCTTTTCTGAGTACCAACCTTTGTACTCGATATAGTTGTTGGCTGATTTGTCTAAAAACGCGAGCTCTTCAGGTTTCAACGGGCGCACCGCCTTGGCCGGACGCCCCAAGATCAAGTGGCCTTCGGGGAAACGGGAGTCTTCGGTCACCAGACTCCCGGCACCGACAATGGACCGCGCCGGGATTTCGGCCTGATCCATAATCACGGTTCCCATGCCGATCAAAACGAGATCCCCGATCTTACAGCCATGCAGGATCACCGAGTGGCCAACGGTCACGCGCTTGCCGATCACCGCGCCACATTTTTTATAGGTGCCATGAATGACGGTGTTGTCTTGAATGTTGGTTTCATCGCCGATCACGATCGGCATCACATCGCCACGCAAAGTGGTATTAAACCAGATCGAGCAGCCTTTGCCGATCTGCACGTCGCCGATGATGTCGGCACTGGGTGCGACAAACGTTCCTTCGCCTATTTTTGGGGTTTTACCGAGCAAAGGAAGAATCATGTCGTACTCCGCTCTTTCAGTTCAAATACGGGTGACCGTTACGGCGCACGCCGGGCTTCATATTCAACGAACTTTGCAAACGCTCAATCGCGGCGTCAACTTCACGGCACGTCTCTAAATACTCGCGCGTGCAGTAAAACTTCACCCGTGCTTGTAAGCAAAAGGACACCGCGTGATCGGCGCGAAAGCGCATGGGTTTCAACTTGCGTGAGCCTGAAAATTTCAGTTCGACGTACTGTTGATGCCCTTTTACTTCGCAAAACCGGCATGACACCACCTGCACGCCCAGCTGTTCAAGCACCTTGAGAGTCACATCGTGTGGACTCATGGCGAAAGCCTGAACGTTATGTTGCGTGAGCGCTATGCCCGCATCGAGAGGTGAGAGCCACACCGGTAAAGTGGCTTCGCCACCCTTTTCGCGAAACAGCATCACAGGACGCTGTTTGTCCATACCGGCGGTCATTCCAAAAGGTTCGAGTTCAATCATAAAACCATCTCCCCCCGCAATACGAGCGGGAAGGCTTCGTTGATCCGCACGTCCACGGTGGCGCCAATCAACTGCTCGGAGCCGCGGAAGTAAACGGATTTGTTTTGTGTTGAGCGACCCTGCACGCGGCCTGTCTCACTGTCATAACGTTCAACTAAAACTTTAAGCGTGGTGCCCTCGTATTTCTTAGCCAACGCGAATGAGATCTCGCGGTGCAAATCAAGCACGCGGGCAAGGCGAGCGCTCTTTACCTCATCGGGCACCTGGTCCGTAAAGCGCGCAGCCTTGGTCATCGGACGTGGCGAATAGGCGAAGGCAAAAAGGTTCTCATAAGGCACTTCGCGCATGAGCGTCAGCGTGTCTTCAAACTGCTCGTCCGTTTCACCGGGAAAGCCGACGATCAGATCGGTCGACAATACCGCTTGCGGCAATCTTTCGAAAATGCGCTTGGCGCGGGCCAAATAGTCTTCACGCGTGTAACCACGATTCATCCGGGCAAGAACGTCGCTATTGCCTGACTGCACGGGCAAATGGATATACTCCATCACTTTGTGGCTATGTTCGGCCATCACATCGATCAATTCGTCAGTGAAGTCCTTGGGGTGACTGGTCGTATAACGAATGCGTTCGATCCCCGTATCCGTCGAAAGACGCGCGAGTAGCTGAGCGAAATTCGTTCCACATTCACTCTCATAGCTGTTCACATTCTGGCCGAGCAACGTGACTTCTTTTACTCCGCGCTCAACCAGCTTGTTCACGTCGTCGAGCAGATGTTTCAGCGGCCGCGAGCGTTCACGACCGCGCGTGAACGGCACGATACAGAAGGTGCAAAAGTTGTCGCAGCCTTTGGTGATATTCACAAACGTCGATACACCCGGATTACGTACGAGGGTTTCAATATGATAAGGTTGTTGGTGTTCGAAGCGTGCCGCCACCACCGGGGCGCCATCGCGAACTCGCGCCACCACTTCGGGCAGACGGTCGATTGCGTCCGTGCCCAATACAAAATCAATCAGAGGGATATCGGCCTTGAGATTCTCTTTCTCTTGCTGGGCCACACAGCCCGCCACACCAATCTTCAACTTGGGATTTAAGTTCTTCAGCTTACGATACTTACCCACTTCCGAATGCACTTTGTGCACAGGCTTTTCGCGGATCGAGCAGGAATTGATAATGATCAGTGAAGCCTGATCGGGCGAGGTCACCGGACGAAAATTCATCATCTCGAGCAAGGTCATCATGCGCTCGGAGTCGTTCTCGTTCATCTGGCAACCATAGGTAGAGATGTACACACCATCTCCCTGCCCGATTTGGGTTAAGGAGAATGTGGAGCTTTGAGTGTCTGTTTGCATGAGCCTCTTTTAGGGTTGACGCGGAACAGCTGTTTCGAGAATAGATCTATATATTGCAGAACCTGGATTCAGGTCAATTTTATAAAAAGGATCCTCCGTGCAGCCCAGACTCAAAAATTCTAAAAAATGGTCCCCCTTGCCGCAAGAGCTGATCAAGCAGATCCAATCTGTATTTTCGCAGAGTTTTCGCGAACATATCAAAGGTGGTAAAATTGAAGCTGGAGGCCGGATTTACCCCGAGGAGATCTTGATCCGTGTAGGTTACAAGGCACCCGGCAACCTGAAGCAGGCGAACTGGGATCTCTCCATTGCCTACAAGAAGGACAAGGACAACGTTTTGAAGCTGTTGCATTTGGGAGTGGATGCCGTCGGCGCTTTGTTCGAGCAATTTTTTACATCGGAAAACGACTATGATTTTCCTCGGACGTGGGAAGAGATCGATTTTGAAGGCCGCAAAGTGTTTGTTCAGTACGACACTACCAACAACGAGTTGGAATCGGAGGCGGACAAGCTCTTGGGTTTAGACGCCGACTCGGAAGATGTGGCGCAGGGCGAGTGGGATGAAGCCTCCGCGGATCAGATCAAAGCGTCTTTGGGGATCGATCCAGATGAAACGGAAGACGCCGACGACGTGGATGTTGATGAGGATGGGTCTTCGTCAAAGAAACCACAAACTCACTGAGTGAACTAGTGAATAAAGCCACCATTCAACGCGGCTTCTGTTTTTTGAATGGCTGTGGCTGACGACTCCAATAGCTCGGCCGCAGCTCCCCGCTTCTGCCTTAGTGTCAGCGCCTTATTGAAGGCCTTCAGAGCTTCCACATACATCTGCTGATCAAAAAGATTTTTCCCTGTGTGCTGCCATACATGATCGAGCATGTCCGTAAGCCCCGGCTCGGTCATACAGTAAAGCGCCATCTCTTTAAAAATACGATTGCTTAGATTGAAACGCTTTTGCCACTGGTACACGTGCGCCAGGCGCAAGTGCGCTTGAACTTCTAGGCGTGGTCCGAGCGCATGTTTGAGAATCAAAAGTAATGCCTCGTCAACGGCCTCTTCGGCTTCGGTCAATCGGCCTAGGATGCGCAGATAGAATCCCATTTCGCTCAACGCCTTGGCGCGCTCTTTCATATCTTCGGACGTTGCCTGTGTTTTTAGCTCGGAAATCTTATGTTCCACAGCATTCGTATTCGTAGGAACTTCGCGAAGGTTCTGATCGAATGTAAATAGCGTGGTCATGGTCCTCGTGTACTATAGAGTCATGTTTGAGGTGAATCCGAAAAAGACAGTTTTGTTGATTGCCGTCGGGATCGCCGTTCTGCTGATAATTCTGCAGATGCAAAAGCGCCGCATGGAGCAGCTAGATAGCCTGGATCGTATTGAAGATCGCACTCAGGTCTAAAGGAGCTGGAGAAAACTCAACCGAAAAACCCGCAGAAAATTCCGACCCACTAAACGCAGGCCGGACGTCAAATCGCGTATATTTCCGGAAATGTTAGGGCCTACCCTAGAAATCCTCTTCTTCGCGGGCGCCGGTGGGTTCGCCCATGCCGCGCACTTCGTCAATGTACGTCTGCGTTTCTTCTTCGAACTCGTTGTCGACAGCGGATTCGTCGATCTCCAGCTCTTGGATGGCGGCGAGAAATTCTTTTTCGCTGCGCAGGTCTTTGCGAAGCATATCTAAGAATTTATCCGGATAACGCGCCGTTAACTCTTCCACATAACGCTCAAGTTTACCCTCGGAGAGGATTTTCTTGCGCACCTGGATCTTCTTCCAAAACAACAGGTAATGAAAGCGGCAATAGCCATCCACAGCGGACAACTGATCGCAATCCTTCACACGGCAATAACGGCGGCCTTCGGCATCCGTTAAAACCACCTCTTCAGGAACTTCTTCCTCAAGAGCCTCAGTTTCAACGATCTCTTCGACCGGAGCCGGCGCAGCCTTGCCTTTACTGGCTTCTTCTTTTTTACTCTTCGCGGCTTTCTCAGCCACCTTGGCGGGAATCGGTTTGGCGGCCGCTTTGCCCTTCACCGGCGCGGGGGCCGCTTTCTTGCCTGTAACTACTTTTTTTGCGGCGACCGCTTTGCCTTTGGCGGCGGCGGGCTTTTTCGGCGCGGCTTTTTTGGCCGGCTTAGCCACTTTTTTAGGCGCCGCTTTTTTAGCGGGTTTTGCCACCGGCTTCTTTTTTGCCGGGGCGGCCTTTTTCTTGTCTTTTTTATCCGATTTTTTTGCCATAGATGGCTGAAGGTGATGGATTTTGCCAATAGGGTCAAGGGATTAGTGGGTGAAAACTATCGCGCCCGAAGCGGTGCGCACGAACACCTGACCGAGAGGAAGTGAACCGCGTTTTCCCTCGGCCACCCGTCTGCCATCACGATCCTCAACGCCATAGGGCGAGTGGATCGAGCCGCTGTCAGAAGTGAGAAAAACGCGAGCCGGACCAGGCCATTTCAAATTGACCGGGCCGCTCTCCGTCACGATCTCCAACTCGCCTCGGCGCGAACCGCCCTTCAGGCTCCAAGTCGAAGACTGACCATAACCTTTTAGATTGCCGGAGAGATTTAAAATTTCGACTTTTCCGGCGGGGACTCTCACATCCCATTCCCCCTTCGCCTCTTTGAGAAGGGCGCCCATGTCGCGCGCCTCGATTCGCATCTTGCCTTCGCATTCAGTGCAGACAAATTGCCCCTTGAGCCACTCCATATTGAGATTGCCCTTAAAGCGCCTAAGCTCGACATCACCGCCTTCACCGTTGAGTGAAAGCTCTCCGTTGAATCTATTCACTGTGAGATCGCTATTGACCGCCTGCAAACGGTATTTGCCACGGCCGCCTTGAATCTTCACTGCGCCGCTAAGAAACGACGTGTCCAAATCCGCGCCCCAGTTCTCGTACTCCAAACTGCCCTCGCGCCAGCTGACGACGGTGGGGCGCGCCGGGCCAATGAGAGTGATATCGAACTCCGGCCAGTCCTCACGACGGATCTGTTTGCTCCATTCACGGCCGTAGGCGGCACTAGCCACCTCAAGCACCAAGGTGCTTCCGCGACGCTCGACCAAAAGGCTCCAGTCATCCGAGCGTTTTTTGCTGTGCTTCACACGCAATGAAAAAGCGCGTTGCTTACTGCCAGTGAGATGGAGAGAGCCGCGCACGCCCGTAATTTCAATGCGCTCAATGCCGCTGGCTTTGATTTTCTGCGGCGGATAGATCGCTTTGTCTGCCGCCCAAGTGAGCAGGCTCAAACTAAGGAGTGTCCACATACACTCATGTTCAACGGCTTCGACTCGTTAAGCAATGTAATGACACGCAAGGCCTAAGTTCCTTGACCAGAGAAACTGGTTTCAACGAGAATCTGGTCCTTTGCTTAACAAGGAAGGCTTATTCGATGTCATCCGCATTTATTGTCAGCGCTCGTCGCACTCCCGTCGGCACCTTTCAAGGTGCTTTCTCCTCTGTTCCGGCACCGCGCCTGGGCGCTACCGCCATTCAAGCAGCGCTGCAAAGTGCGGGAGTGAATGCCGCCGACATCAACGAATGCATTATGGGTGAGGTGCTCACCGCTGGGGTAGGCCAAGCCCCGGCTCGCCAAGCCGCTATCTATGCCGGCCTACCAAACAGTGTTCCGTGCATGACCATCAACAAAGTGTGCGGTTCCGGTTTGAAATCAGTGATGCTCGCGGCCGACAATATCTTGCTGGGCCATACCGACTTGGCGGTGGCAGGGGGACAGGAAAATATGACGCTGGCGCCGCACCTTCTGGAGAATTCGCGCGCCGGATATCGCATGGGTCATATCAACGCGGCCGACTCGATGATTAAAGACGGCTTGTGGGACCCCTACTCCAACTTCCACATGGGAAGCGCTGCCGAACTATGTGTGAAAGAGTACAAGATCGCACGCCAAGCCCAGGATGAATTTGCCATTGAATCCTACAAACGGGCTCAGGCCGCGCAAAAGAGCGGTTTGTTCAGTGACGAAATCACCCCGGTCACCATGACCGTAAAGGGCACCTCACAGTCATTTGATAGCGATGAAGAACCTGGCAAAGCGCGCTTCGATAAAATGCTGGAATTGAGAGCAGCGTTTGAAAAAGACGGAACCATCACCGCCGCCAATGCCTCGAAGATCAATGATGGTGCGGCTGCTTTGGTTTTAGCCTCAGACCGCGCGGTGAAAGACAAGGGCTTGAAGCCGATTGCGCGCGTGGTTTCCCATGGCACGTTCGCGCATGATCCCAAGTGGTTCACCACCGCACCGGTCACCGCCATCAAACGGGCGTTAGAGCGCGCCAAACTTCAAGTCGGCGACATCGACCTGTTTGAAATCAATGAAGCCTTTGCCATGGTCCCCATGGTGGCAATGAAAGAATTGGGAATCGCACACGACAAAGTGAACGTGAACGGCGGAGCCGTGGCCATCGGCCATCCGATCGGCGCCAGCGGCGCCCGTATCCTCACCACCTTGATTCACGCTCTGGGACAGAAAAAGAAAAAGTATGGTCTGGCCACTTTGTGCGTGGGCGGAGGCGAAGGTGTGGCACTTATCGTCGAACGTCTATGAAAAGCGGTAAGGTCGTCGCCGGCGCCGAAGAGGCCATCGCCGGTGTACAAGACGGAATGACTTTTTGCTTTGGAGGCTTCGGCCTGTGCGGCATTCCGGAGAACAGCATCGCGGCGTTACGCAACTCAGGTGTTAAAAATCTAACCTGCGTTTCGAACAACGCCGGCGTCGATGGCTTCGGTTTGGGCTTGCTTCTTGAGCGCGGCCAGATTCGGAAAATGGTGTCAAGCTACGTGGGCGAAAACGAACTGTTCGAGCGTCTTTATTTAGAAGGAAAGCTGGAAGTCGAATTCACACCGCAAGGCACGCTGGCTGAAAAGCTGCGCGCCGGTGGCGCAGGTATTCCCGCGTTTTTCACCCCGACCGGTGTGGGCACCAAGGTGGCGGAAGGCAAAGAGGTGCGTGAGTTTAGCGGCCGTAAGTATGTTTTAGAAAACTCGATTCGTGCCGACTATGCTTTTGTGAAGGCCTGGAAAGGCGATAAGTTCGGCAACTTGGTGTTTCGTAAAACGTCGCGCAATTTCAATCCGGTGGCGGCGATGTCGGGCAAAGTGACCGTGGTCGAAGTCGAACACTTGGTCGAAATCGGTGAGATCGAACCGGATCAAGTGCATCTGCCAGGCGTATTCGTGCAGCGGATCTTTCAAGGCCGCGACTATGAAAAGCGCATCGAAAACTTAACCGTTTCGCCGTAGTAGAGGATGGCTTCAATGAAAGTTTTGACTCGCGATCAAATCGCCAAGCGCATTGCCGAAGAGGTCGAAGACGGCTTTGTGGTAAATCTGGGCATTGGTATTCCCACTCTGGTGGCAAACTACATCCCCAAAAATTTTTTCGTTATGTTCCAAAGTGAAAATGGCTTACTGGGCTTGGGCCCGTTTCCGAAAAAAGACGAGGTCGATTGCGATCTGATCAATGCCGGAAAACAAACGGTCACCGCGGTGGCCGGCGCCAGCTATTTTAGCTCGGCCGATTCCTTTGCCATGATTCGTGGTGGACACGTGGATCTGACCGTTTTAGGGGCTATGGAGGTCGATCAGCAGGGCAGCATCGCCAACTGGATGGTGCCAGGTAAACTGATCAAGGGCATGGGCGGCGCTATGGATCTAGTCGCGGGTGCTAAGCGGGTGATCGTAGCCATGCAGCACCGGGATAAGGCTGGCAATTCAAAGATTTTAGAAAAGTGCACACTGCCTCTGACTGGCGAACGTTGTATTCAGAAGGTCGTGACCGATATGGCCGTGCTGGAAGTGACACGCGAAGGTTTTTTGCTGAAGGAATTCGCTCCGGGCCTGACCGTGGAAGATGTAAAGACGGCCACGGCAGCTCCGTTACGTATCGATCCGCACGTGAAAGAGATGAACGTCTAACGACCAGTCCAGTCTAGCTTTCAATACAAGTCCTCGGTCTTGTTGAGACCTCCATATTGTTAAAGGCATACTGAAGGTACCAGTTTCCTTTCCGCTTTTCGGATGCAAAGCATCCGAAAAGCGGAAAGGAAACTGGTACCTTCAGAGGATCAGATGTCCGGTGGCGTTAAAAAATTAGGTAAGGGCGATATCCTTTTTCGTGAAGGCGATGCTTCCGACGCCATGTACGTGATTAAATCCGGCCGTATCGCCATCACGAAAGCCAAAGGCAGTGGCGAAATCATTTTGGCCGAAAAGGTCGGCGGCGAGATGCTCGGAGAAATGGCTTTCTTCGACAACAAACCGCGCAGCGCCGGTGCCAAAGCCGTACAAGACACCGAAGTGATCGCCCTACCCTTCACCTCCCTGCATGCCCAGTTCAAAACATTTCCAGAATGGCTGAAAGCCATGGTGCGCACGATCAACGGTCAGCTGCGCGACGCGAACACGCGGATCAAAAATCTAGAAGCGGCAACGACGGGCGCGGAGGAGATGTTTCCGCCACACATGATCACTCGCCTTAGCGCCATCATCAGTTTGGTGGGCTTTAAATGCGGTGAAAAAGTAGAAACTGGGTTAGTCGTCCCGTATTCCGTTTTGCGCGAGTACTGCATTCAAATCTTTCAGCAGCCGACCAACAAGCTCGACAAGCTGATGGAGATTTTGATGGCTCTGCAGATCATGAAGGTGGAAGAACTGGGTGAAGGCAAAAAACGCATCACCATCTTAAATCACAAAGTGCTCACCGAATTCACCGACTGGTACAATAAGTACCTATTCACCGAGCAAGCCAAACGCATCACCGTCGAAGACAAAGAGATGCCGACTCTACGTGCGCTCGTTTTCTATGGCAAAAAAGCCACCCCCGACGACAAAGGTTTTGTGAAGGTCAATCTGACCGAGATGCAAAACAGCTCCATGCGCGATCTCAACACTCTATTCAGCGTGAATGAAGCCGACCCGCTGGCCGAAAAAGGTTTAGTGCAAGAAAAGCAGTCCGAGCAAGGTGGAGCTTTGAGCATGAAATTTCGCTTGAGCGATCTGGAAACGGTCCTGCCCTTCTGGGAGATCGTCTACACGCTTAAAAAAGTTCCCGGCCGGGGCTAGTTAGACAATCCCTTTAAGCAGCTTGTGCAAATCTTTGCGGCAACGTAAAGGCAGTTCACTATCCGGCGCTTCGACCGGCTCCTGGGTGACCGTGTACACGCGAATGCTATTGGTCTTGGCGCGCTGGCGCACGGGCGTACCCATGGTCACCACGACCTTGTCGCCTTTTTCCACGATGCCGATTTTTACCAAGAGCTCTTCCACTTGGGTAAGAGCCTCTTCACTGCTCTGATAGGGGCGGATTTTGTAAGTCTGAATGCCCCATACCAACTCCAGCCGATTTAGCGGATCGAGCTGGTGAGTGATGGCGATAATCGGACAACGCGGCCGCTGACCGGCTATCAACGTTGCCGTCTTACCGGTCGTGGTTAAACACACTAGCGCTTTAGCCTGTGCTTTCATGGCCGTGAGGCTGGCGGCGGTGGCGATGGCGTCAGGAACTTCCAAAAACTCTTCTTCGAGAGAGATGTTCCAATAGAGATCCGTGGTCTTTTCAACCTCGCAGATGATCTCGTGCATGGTTTGAATACAGCGAAACGGATATTTACCGCTGGCCGACTCCGCCGAAAGCATCAGCGCATCGGAGCCGTCAATCACCGCATTGGCCACATCCGTGATCTCAGCGCGCGTGGGGCGCGGATTCTCAACCATGCTATCCAACATCTGGGTGGCCGTGATTACCGGCTTATTCATGGCATTGCACATGCGAATGATACGCTTTTGAATTCCAGGCAATTGACTCTGACCGACTTCGATCGCCAAATCTCCACGCGCCACCATGACCGCGTCGCTGAGCTCGATAATCTCCTCTAAGTTATGCAAAGCCTCGAGCATTTCGATTTTAGCCACGATCTTTGTGCCAGGGTTGGTGGAGTTCACCAGATCGCGCAGCTTCTTGATATCTGAACCTTGGCGCACAAAACTCAAAGCCACATAGTCGACGTTCTTGCTCAAACCAAACTCGAGATCGCGCAAGTCCTTTTCGGTCAAAGCATCAATTGGCAAGCTCGCGCCGGGAACATTCATGCCCTTGCGGTCTTTCAAAAGACCACCATAAACCACTTCACATTCAACGGTCGTCGGCGTGCGCGACAAAACCTTGAGTTCGATCAAACCATCGTCGAGCAAGATCTTTTGTCCTTCAGACACAGTTGTCGGCAGAGCTTTGAAATCGGTTGGAATCAATCCAGGCTTGCCCATCACCTCGTCATTGGTGACAGTCACACGCTCGCCCTCTTCCAACTGAATTGAGCCGCCTTCGAACTTACCGACACGGATCTTTGGCCCCTGCAGATCTTGCAAGATACTGACTGGAGCGCTCCATTTCTTCGCCAACTCACGCAGGTTCTCAATCACGCTAGCATGCACATCATGACTGCCATGCGAAAAGTTCAGCCGGGCGACATTCATGCCGGCTAAAATGGCCTTCTCAAGGCCATCGCGGGTGTTGGTGGAGGGTCCAATGGTGGCAACGATCTTAACCCGGCGTTCAGAGAGCATGCGATCCTTCTTCGGTTAGGTCTTCTTCAGTTCGCCAATCACCTGATCGAGGCGCTCTTCATGGCGCTTATTGACCGTACGGATCTCATTGCTGTGTTGACTGCTGAGTTGACGAACCTTCTCGCGGTTCTTCGATTCCACCTGATCGACTTCCATCTTATGCAGGCGGCTCATCTCTTCAGTCAGGCGCTTCACATTTTCATCGCCAAGCTTACGCTCACGAATCAGCTGATCCTTCAGCCCCTGGAGTTGCTTTTCGTACTTCGAAACAACCAGGTTCATGCGTTCGGCGTGCTGCAACTCTTGCTTTCGCATCATATCTTGCAGCGAGTTCACAGCCTTTTGTTTATCATCTTCCAACTCAGCCCGCAAAGTTTTCATCTGATCGGCCTTCATACGCTGGCTAGCGGTATGGTTCTCTTGGCTCAATTCGATGAGACGACCTTTTTCCTGCTCGGTGACATCCACGATGTGTTTGATGCGGTTGTCCGTCAGATCTTTGGTGGCGGTATTGCGAGCCTCCATATCTAGTTTCAAACGATCATAAGCCGTACGGTTGATGCGATTTTGCTCCTCCATGCGGCCGCGATAGAAGCGATTGCTCTCGATCATCTGGTTTTCCAGATCATCGCGCACCTTATGCACATCTTTCTGGTTCATCTCGTTGGACATACGGATAGTCTCGTCGCGTTGATCTTGCAGATTCTCAACGTTCTTCTGAGCGGCATCGCGGTAGTTGGCAATCTCGCGCTTCATCTGATTTTTGAGGCGTAGTTCATTGCGAGTGTTGTTTTCCTTAAGTGCCACCACTTCATTTTCCAAACGCCGCACTTGATTGTCGACCCGGTTCACCACACCTGACTTAAGATCATCTGTGCTCATTTTATGAGCAGCGGCGTCTTTGCGCAGGGCTTTACCGTAACGTTCGCGCATTTGTTCAAGCCCATCTTGGAAACCGTCGCGCAGCACGGCCTCGGAGTCCGTGCGCGCATTGCGCTCGGAGCGCACCGCCTGCATCAGGGTGTCAGAGCTACGCTCCTTCTCTTGCAAGTCGCGAATCATATGATCGCGTTTCTCTTGCGTCGTGGATGTGCGATAGTCGTCAAACTGCTTCTGCAGATTGCGCACGCTATTGTCACGATCTTCACGCAACACGCGTGTTTCAGCCTCATGCGCCTTGGTCAGCTTGTCATGATTGGCTCTAATGGCGGCCTGCTGGGCTTCGCGACCTTCCTTCAGGCCGTCTTGGAACAGCTTGTCCTGTTTGGTCAAATTATTACTATAGTCTTTGGTGAGCTGATTGAAGCGGGCATCATTGTTGGCGCGCTCAGTGTTCCTGTCCCCATCACTGGTTTTGCGCAAAAGATCTTCGCGGCGTTGGTTCTCCTCCGCCGTGGTCTGCGCCTGTTTACGCGCCATCTCACGCACTTCTTCCATCTCTTTGTTGTATTTGTGATCGCGACGCGAGATCGCATCCTGAGAACCCAGTTGCATGGAGGCCATCTGTTTCTGATGTTCCTCTTTCATGCGTTCGACTTCAGAATAGTGCGCTTCGTTTAAGCGACGAATTTCCTTCTGATGCTTCTTAACGAGCTCACTTTCGTTTTGACGAAAATCCTCGTACTTACGACGAATGGTTTCGTTGTCAGACTTGCGGTTAGAACCGTCGGAACTGCCCACTGAAGACATGGAATCTCCTCCTGAGAAACTATGCTCTTTCAGAATAACATAGATAGCCCGGCGGTCTGCAGGCCGAGACAGAAGAACTAGGCTTTAAGGCGTTGGACTAAGGGCTAAGGTTGTTTTTTTCGCGAAACATCTGGCGCAGCTGCGCATCTTCGCGTTCAATGGCGGCGCGACGAGCCGCAGCTTTGGCCAACTCTTCATTGTGACTGGCAATGGCACGCTCCGCAGTGCGGCCATGCAGATCCGAAACTGCCTCCACAGCCTGCTCCCAGACCTCGCGGAATTCACTGACCTTCTCTTTGAACTCCTCGCGAGAGCCTTGAAACAAGCGGCCCCAGGTTTTGATCGTTTGCAACCACGGCAGACTTTGTGGAAAGTCCATCTCGGCCTGGCCGTCGACACTGACCGCGGCCACTCGTACTTGCATGGCAGGTGGCACGGCATAGGTTTGTTTGTCGCCCAGACGATCCACTCGCCAATCGCCGTGGAGATTTCTGAGGATCACTTGCTTATCGTCGCGCTCGACAATGGCCAGACACTCATCTTCACAGCTGAGCGTGGCGTAGGCCGTACTGAACTTTCCCGGACCTTGCAGCAAAAACGTGCCTTTCACCAAATGCAGACTATCCCCGCGCCATTCGGCCGTGCCGCCGGCCGCAATCATCGCCGCTGGATTTTTAACCGACCGATTGTGTTCGGCCTTGATCGCACAAGGAGGCGCATTGCAAATGCCATGTTCCTCGGCCCGCACATGCACATCGAGAAAAAAACAAAGAAAACAGAATATGAATTTAACCGCGGGCTTCATAGCTCCACGCCTCGCAGAGAGGCGCGGGCCTGAGAGGCGACGTCCCGCTGCGGGTAGGAGCGCAACACGGTTTTATAGATATCCACCGCTTCATCGTTGCGGTTTTGCATTTCATAAATGCGCCCCAAACGAATGAGTGCAAAGCCCGTCAGCTCCGCTTGCGGAAACAACTCCACCATTTGCTTTACGGTAGCCGTACACTCTTCAAGCTCGTTGGATTTGAAGTAACCTTCCGCCATCAAAAAGTAGGCCTCAGTCACATAGGAGGTATAGCCAAATTTATCGATGATCTGTTGAAAGGCGCGGTTAGCTTTAGCGTACTCTTGATTGCGAAAGTGCGTGCGACCACTTTCAAACAATGTCTTGGCGATAACATGGCGCACACCTTCGGACTCTTTGCGCGTCAGCACACTGGCCAACGTGCGATATGGATAGCCTTCTTCACCTTCACCCTTTTCCTTTAAAACGCCGGGCATCAGTGTTGCCACGTTCTGACGGAATTCGAGGAAGTGTTCAGAGTCCATTTCACGCGCCAAGCGTTCGTCTTCGACTTTTTTCTTAAGGCTTTCGATCTCGGCTTTGTATTCGGGAACGCCATTGAAAGACTCGCGCACGGAGGCATAGAACTGCATCCAAGCGATGGTCAAAACCAGAATGAAAGATAAGAAGGCGCTCGTCTTCATAACCGTTAATCTCTTAACGGCTTTTCAACAGCGAATATTTAGCTGAATCGCGAGCTTACATAGCTTCGGGCAGCTCAATACCGAGGATACCTAGACCCTCTTGCAAAACCGCGTGAACCATCTGGACCAAGGTCATGCGCGAACTCTCAACCTCTGAAGGTTCGCCAAGAATTCGGCACCTGGTGTAGAAGGCGCCGTAGCGATGACATACGTCCAGAAGATAACCGGCCAGCATATGCGGTTTGAAGTTATCAAAGGAGTTCCGCAAGGTGTCTTGATAGGCCAAAAGAATACGGAAAAGTTCACGCTCTTCGGGCGTATTGAGATCGGTAGCAAACTTCGTAGGCACCGGTTTACCAAACTTACGCATCAGGCTGAGACAACGCACGCCACAATACTGGACGTAAGGCCCGCTATCGCCCTCAAAGTCCAAAGCACGATCCCAATCAAAATCCACATTTTTCACGCGATCATTCACTAGATCATTGAAAATCACTGCACCAAACCCCACCTGGCGCGCCACCTGCTCGGCATTGGGGAGATCAGGGTTTTTCTTTTTGATCACTTCGCGCACAAGCTCCACCGCCTGCGCGAGCACATCTTCTAAGAAAATCGCATTGCCCTTGCGCGTGGAAATACGGGCATCTTTGAAGCGATACATACCGAAGGCGATGTGATGACACTTTTCCACCCACGGGTATCCCATTTTCTTGAGCACGGCGAACACCTGGCGAAAATGCAAAGTCTGATCAACGCCAACCACGTAGAGATTCAAATCAGCGTGCAGCTCTTGCATACGGTACAGAGCGCTGGCCAAGTCACGGGTCGCGTAGAGCGACGCTCCGTCGGATTTGCGAATCAAACAAGGCGGCATATTCTCATCGTCCAAGCGCACAACCATGGCGCCATCCGACTCCTCGAGCAGCCCTTTTTCTTCGAGCATTTTCTCTACCGGACGCATGCGATCGTTATAGAAAGACTCGCCACGCACCAATTCGTGTTTGATACCAAGCTGAGTCCAAATTCTTTGATAGTCCGCCAAAGAGATATCGACAAACTTCTGCCACAGTTCACGGATCTGAGGATCGCCATCCTCGAGACGCTTGAAGACTTTCGAACCCTCGGCTTCGAGCTCAGGATTCTTTTCGGCTTCGTCATGAAAGCGCACATAGATATTGTAGAGGGATTCAAAAGGCTTACTGCTGAAGTCGTATTCGCTGCCCCATTTCATGTAGGCCCAAGCGAGTTTACCAAACTGCACGCCCCAATCACCCAGGTGATTCAAGCCGATCACCTGGTAACCTTGAGTCTTAGCCAAATTCACGATGGCTTGCCCGATCACGCTGGCGCGCAAGTGACCGATGTGCATGGGTTTGGCCACATTGGGCGAGCTAAAGTCGATGACCATCTTACGGCCCGCACCGACTTTCGAGAATCCCACCTGTCCACGGCTACCGAGAATATCGGCGCTCAACATATCTTGAATGAAGCGGTCGCTAAAAGTGAAGTTCACAAAGCCACTCACTGCGGTCACGCTCTCCAAACCTTGAGGTTTGTCAGCGCTAAAGCGCGTGGCGAATTCTTGCGCCAGAACAGGCGGCGCTTTGCGCATCTCTTTGGCCCAAGCAAATACCGGCATCGCCAAATGACCATGGCCCGACTGCTTTGGACTCTCGAGCAGTTTGTTTAAAACGGCCGGATCCTTTTGCAACATAGGAGCGTAGTGTGAGCTAAGAATGTCGCGCAATTTTTGAAGCATGCCAGAGACCTTACACGTTCCGACTCAGAGAGACAAGGGGCCTATTTGATCCGCCACACACTGAAACTGGCCATCCGTTCCTTCAGTTTACGGGCACGCTCAATCAACGCCGGAGTGGCTTGAACACGGGCTTCCTGTAGGATCTCCCTACCCTCCCACCAGTCATCAAACAAAATATAGCTGCCGCCATTACTCTTCTTCACTGCGTTCAGCGGCTCAAGACCTGAACCACTGAATTTCTTTTTACCCGTCGCTGCCTGTTCCAGCGCCGCCTCTAAAGTCTGACTCAGTTTGAATAAACGCGCACGCTCCTGCCAAATAGCGGCCGAATGCGCCTTGCGTTCGCGCGCCACAGCTTGCTTGAACTGAGTTTCAGCCACACCTAGATTCAAATTGGCTTGCTTTTCTAACTTGCCGGTTTCCGCCCGCAACACGAAACGCCCCTGCGGCAAACGAATATCGCCAAGATCCAAGGGCTGCCCCGGATTGCCCGAGGGTTTTAGCTTCAGGTATCGATAGAAAGAGGCGCCTTCGGAAACCTGCCCGGGCAGTCCCACAATCTGTACAAACACCGGATGATCGGGCGTTCCGTTGCTGCGCACTTCTATGCGTGCATTGCTAGCGCTCGCCGCCTGTACGTTCAATACCAGCTGTGTCGGCGCGCGCGAAACCGCCTTTGGTTTTTCCATAGTCTCCACTGGCGGCGCCACTTCACGCGGAAGCGGCGCCGACTCGACAGGTAGTGGCGGCGGAACTTCCGCAGCAACTGGCGGCAAAGTGGCCACTCCGGGGCCGGCATCATCCGGTGGACTCAGTTGCGAGTGGCCAGGCTCAAGTTCCTCAATCTGTGAGTAAGGCACCGGCTCAGGCGTGGAGTTGCGCATGCGTTTTGAAATCAAGGCGATGACCAAAACCAACGTTAAAATCAAACCACCAACAATGGCCCAATCCGTAGAAAAGCGCAGCCACCGATTGCGCTCGCGGCGCTGGCGCGTTTGTGTGCTTGAACCGTCATCGAGTTCGCGCGACCGCGTTTCACCCGGAGCCGAGCGGCGAAACACCCGCGGTTCGGTTCCGGTTGAGGCTGGCAAGGGAGGCGGCATATCGCTCGCGCGTGGGCGCACTATACGCGTGGCCTCGGGATCTAACGGGCGCGTGACAATACGGGTCGCTTCGTCCCCCCGATGTACCACGCGCGTCGGCGCATCGCCATCGGCGTCGTCATCAAGATCGTCACTTTTAAGAGGTGGAGGCTTTGTTAAGTCGCGCCCCACCGGCTCCAACGGACGCATGATAACGGTGGCCTCATCTTGACCACCACGTTTCATTTGCACCACGTTGCTGAGCAATTCGCTCACCGTCGGCTCTTCACGTTCGGGCTCCGGTTGACGCACGCGCGGATTGAACTCCTCAAGTCCACCTATGCGTCTCCACTCGCTGAAATCGGCGCGCCAGATAAAGTCCGCATAACTCAATTTACCGGAACGAATGGACTCCCGCACCTCGTCCTCGCTAAAAGGTCCAAGCGTGATGAAATCAAAACTCTGTTCGTTTTTACGATGCAGACACACCCAGGGACGCTCTTTGCTGTGACCACTGCCAAAATCCTTGAATTCTTCCCGCAGGTCGGGATGCTCGAGCGCCATGCGCCAGCCAGCCTCCCCTTCCTTGTAAATCAAATCAAAAAGGCGCAGCCGCCCGGAGCGGATTCGGGCTCGCAAATCATCGACGGTGAGTGGCCCTTTTGTGTGCCCCTGCTCTTGATAGAAATACCAATTCTTCATAGTGTCTGATCGTGTTCGAGTTCGCGAATGAGCTGCCAATAAAATTTGGCGAACTTTTTATCTTCCACTTTAATTCTCAAGTAAGACATGAGCTGTGGCAAACTTATAGTCCGCGACCTCACTTTTTGGAAAAGACGCTCGCCCAGCATGCTGCCGATGATGCGCGACGCCTCCAAATAGGCATCCATCTGCCGTGGCTTGAAGCCGGCGCGGCGCAGGCGTCCCGTCTGCACCCACACCACTTCACTTAGGCGATGATCCAAAGCCAGAAGCAGAGCCTGACGGCCCTTGTCCTTCGGGCGGCGCGCCGCCAACTGCAAACGAATGGACTCTAAAGTCTCCGCTTTACGCTTGGGGTTGATCCACTTACTAAAGAAAAACCCCACCGCTTCAATCCAAATCAGCGGCAAAAAATCCTCCGGCACATCCCACAACGTGCGCTGTCGTTTACACAGATGAGCGTGCACGAACTGCCCAGCCAAAGCCGAGGCATGATTGATCGTGGCACGCGACAGGTACAACCAGTCTTTTTCGGGCAGAAAAAAACTCAAGTCATGTTCGAGGTGATAGACCAAAGCGCGCACCAATCGCCGTGGCAAGCTTAGCTTTAAGCGCGCCAGCGAAGTGCGCGAATTAGGACAATAAACTTGTATGCGCGACTTCTTGGTTTCGACCTTCAAGTCGTTTTCAAGCAGCTCCACCAACGACACCACATGATCCGAATAGTCGATGGCCAGATCCTCTTGCAAATCACGATCGTAGGCCTGTTCCAAATACATCAAATAGCTTTGCCATTTCATCCACGGTGGCGACACCATCAGGCAAAAGCGGTTGTCTTTGGCCTTGAGTAGCTCGACAGCCGACTCATTGCTCTTTTGCGCCAGACGAAAATACAAAGGCTCAACATCTTGAAACAGGACTACGAGCCGCCCCGGATCGCCCAAGCCCGCCTGACATAGACGCGGCAGATGAGCACGGGCCAAATGCCACTCGCCTATCACGGCATAGATCAAAGACTCTGGGTCCTGCTTATGTAAGCGCAACAAGGTCTTAGCGGCCCATTGATCCCGCCGGTTGAGATCGCGCAGACGCGTGTTATTCAAGCCGCACACTTTGAAACGACGATCGCGCGCCAACTCGAACAAAGGACGGTAGTGCTCCCATGGGAAGCCCCAGTTTTTATCCCACTCCACTTTTTCTAAAAACCGCGACTCCGAAATGCGACCCCTTAAAAAGTCCTCGGTCACCTGATCATGCTCATGACCCAAACATTCCAAGGCCAAAACCACGCGCGCTTGGCTGACATGATCGCGCAAAACCCGAATGTGCGCGCGCTGCGACTGAGCATAAGCGTGAAAATCGGCGCCGAGTACGATCTGGGCTTTTTTAATCGCTGGCTGCAGGTCCTTCTCGCTGACCGGCCTCCAGGCGCCGCGAAACTCACGATCGATGCTTTTTGCATATTGTCGAAGCGCGGGCGGCAATGGCCCCAGGCGCAGCTGCACCTGGGCTTTGACTTGCTCTAGCAGTTTGCGGCGAGTGCGCAGCCAGTGTCGCGGATTGATCATGATTAAGTTTGTAATCGCATCGCGGTGAAATCAAGCGTTGCCTGGGGATTCAAAACCAGGTCTAATAAGGGCAATGAAAACGCGTGTACAGATCGCCCTTCTTAGCACATTGGTTTCTCTCGGCTTTCATATCTACCTAACCTTGCACTACTACCCACTGAAATTCGGCTTCTCTTCGGGTCAGTCGATTTGCAACGTCAACGCCACTTTCAACTGCGATGCGGTTTCGGCCTCAGCCTACGCCTCTTTGTTCGGCATCCCGCTATCGCTTTGGGGCGCCGCTTTGAACGCGGTGATGTTCTTCTTGATCCTCTTGGGCTGGCTAGAATGGACCGACCACCCGGAGCGCGTGCGCCGAAGTGCTTTGCTGCTGTCAGGCTCAAGCATGTTGGCCTCGATTGTTATGGGTGCGATTTCGCTGCTTCTGCTGCGCAACTACTGCCTGTTTTGCATCGGCCTCTATATCTTAAGTATCGTAACCTTTGTGGCTTACAAGGGCGTGGTGCGCGAACCGTTCTGGTCGAGCTTGAAGAACGATATTCCGGCTTGGTGGAGCGAATCGCGGGTGATCCTGATCTCCTTTGCCGCCATTCCTGCAATGGCTTTTGTGGGTCATAAAATGTTTATGCAAAACCTCGGCGACGCGGAGCTGACACGCCTCGTGACCGAATCGGTGCGCGAGTGGGAAGCCGCGCCCAAGCAAGAATTTGTGGCCAAACCCAGCCTGGTGATGGGGCCGGAGAGCGGCAAAGCGGTGATGACACTGGTTGAGTTCGCCGACTTCCGTTGCGGCCATTGCAAACACGCCAGTTACACCTTGGATGCATTTGTGAAAGCCCATCCCGATGTGCGCTTTGAATACTACTCTTTCCCGCTCGACGGGGCTTGCAACGAAAAAATCGAATCGAATAGCGGCATCTCCTGCCGCCTCGCTCAATCCGTTTATTGCGCTGAGAAAGAAGGCAAGGGCTGGCCCATGCATCATGCCCTGTTCGAGGCGCAAGACGAAGTCAACCGCATGGGCAGCGTGCAAGAGGTCGATGTCTTATTGTCCAAGCAAGTTTCCAACCTAGGAATGAACTGGGAGTCGGTCGAACGCTGCCTCTCTGATGCCGCCACTATTGACGCCATCAAAGCGCAGGCTAAGCAAGGTGTCTTGGTCAATGTGATGGGCACGCCGACAATATTTGCTAACGGTCGCCAACTGGCCCGCGGGCAGCTTATTCCCGTCTTGTCGAAAGCGCGGGAACTATCAGTGGAGAAACGGTAAGTAGCCGACGACCCAGGTGCTGGCGTCGTCGAGCAGGCCTTGCGCCACGCTCACTGAAGACATAAGCATTCCCGAATTCACTTCGATAAAGAACGCCACGGCCATGACCGCGGCCACTGTGAAAGACAAAGTTTTCAGTACCCAAACTGTCGATCGCACATCCGTCAGTTTGTGATCGCGCTCTACCTTTTCAACATGCTTTAAGTTCTGCTTGAGCTCTTCAAAATGTTCGAGCACACGCTCGTGCAATTCTTGCTGTTTAGACAAAGACAGCGAAGCCAGGCCAGGAAAGTTGCGCTTCGTTTTAATGGCTTCAATCAGATCACAACAATGTTCAACATGACGCTCAACCCGCACCTGAAACGCGGGATAAGAGGCTTTGTGCTCGACGTAGGCGCGCAGATCATCCTTGGCGCGGTCATAGCTTTCCGACACCACGGAGCTTAAGACCGTAGCGCGAACCGAGTCGATGCGCGAGCCATCGAGCTTTTGCGACTCCTTGAGCTTACGGCGCAGATCCTCCTGCATCTCAGATGCATGGGCAACCTCTACGACTGTGATCGACTTGGCCACTTCACTCATAGCTAGCCTTTCGGCACATTCGACAAAGGTCTGGAGTTATTATGCTTTGCGCTACTGGCTGTTTTCGCATTTTTGACAGCAAGTGTCTTTTACTGAGACACTAAATTCAGATGTTGCTCGGCAATATCTGCCTAGGCCACGGTCGGCCTTTTCAAGAGGAGTCCATGATGGAAAAAGGATCTTTCCACACCTCACGTCCGCATTCCCTGCAAGAGCTCGAAGAGCGAGTCAAAGCCATTCCTCTGCCCAATCAATTGCCTAAAGGTGTCGATTTTAGCGATATTCCGGCAGCGGCCCTGAAGTCGTCCACACTCGAAGCTTTGATCACGCAAAACGAAGATCTGATGGCGCGCTTGTCAGTGGCTTTGCGCAAGAGCAATGAGCTCGACGAACGCGTCGCCTCGCACGAACGCGAGGCACAGAATATGCGCACTCGTTTCGAAACTCTGAAAGATCAATACCTGGTGATGGTCGAAAAGGACCGCATGGGGAACTCACGCAGCGCCGAGCTGACTGAACAAAATCTAGGTTACAGAGAGAAAATCGCGAAGCTCGAGAAAATGTACACCGATATCTTCGTACAGGCGCAGAGCTTTCAACGCCGCCTCGGCCGCTTGGAGCGCCATCGCGCCCGCATGAAGCGGGCCGCTTACAGCATGCGCAGTCAGTTGCAAGACGCCATTGGCTTACGGGAAAAAGTGGCCGAAGGCCAAGCTCAAGCCGAACAGATCACTCAGTCTTTCGCAGCTCGCCTAAATGAAGCCCGTGAGCAAGTGGACATTATGCGCAGCAAGGCCGCTGAGCGCGATCGCATGTACAACGAAAAGATAGAGGTAGAAAACACTTTGGTGCTTGAGCGCCGGCAATTTGAACTGAGCCGCACCGATGCATCCACTCGCCTTGACAATTTAGAAAGAGAAACCGCTTCTTTGCGCCTTGAGCTCAAAGAGACCTTGATCGATCGCGAAGACAAAACGCAAGAACTGGAGCGTCTGCGCAGCGAAATTCCTTCGCTACGCGACGAACGTTCACGCCTGACCGAACAGGTGGAATCCCTGCAAGCGCTGTGGAATCATAAACAACGCGAGCTTGAGCAGATCGACGAGAAGAACAAGAATTTGCAAAAACTCAATCAGAACATCAGCGTGACGCTCAACCAGCAGCGCAAAGAGATCCACGGCCTAAAAAATGAACTGGAGAAAGAGCGCTTCGCCGCGGGCGAGAAGGTCAAAACGCTGATCAAAGAGATTGAGATGCTACGCCTAAGACTTACGGAGTCGGGCGCGCAAAGCTCTGAATAGCTTTTTCAGTAGAGTCGAAGATCTCGAGGCCACGTAAACTCGTGGCTTCGAACAGGCGACGAAACTCGGAACTCACTCCACAAAATTTCACACCGGCACCCGACTGCCGCGCCATCACGTCTAACGTTTCTACGAAGTCTTTGAGGCCGAGTGATCCTACGAAGTTCAAGTGACTGAGGTCGAAGACGACCTTTTCTCTGACCAATCTCTCGAGACAGGTGCGACGGAAGGGCTCGCTGTTTTCAAAACTCAAGCGCCCTGTTAGTTCCACAACTACAACACCACCACGCTTGGCAAAATTGGCCTGCATCCCAGCTCCTTCATTGTGTTGCCTTCAGTGTAAGGCCTCTACTACCATATTGATAAGCAGGGTCAGAAAAACTCAACTTTGGATGGACTAGTTATGAAGCTGTCATGGAAGACCTTAGGCGGGTGGCTAATCAGCCCTGTCGCAATCGGCGTGTATTTGACCTTGGCTTTGGCCGCGCTGACATTTCCCTACTACGGCTTAAACGCCAAGCGCTTACGCGGCGAAAATGTTCTAGGTGTGGCCGACGTTCTATATCTAGCTCATCAAAAGTCCATCGACTATCGCTTGCGCATGCGCGGACCGCGCAAACCGTCCCCGGACCTTGCACTGCTTACCATCGATGAACGCGCCGTCAACACCGTCGGTCGCTGGCCATGGCCACGTGCCACTCTGGCCAAAGCTTTGGACAATGCCTTCAAGGACGGCGCTAAGATGATGGCGTTCGATATCACCTTTTCCGAACCCACGCACAACCCCGCCACTCAGGTGATGGAGAAGTTGCGTGAGCTCGGAAAGACCGAACACGACACCTTGCTAACCAATCTCGCCCCACAACTGGATCAAGACGATGCCTTAGGTAAAACCTTCGCCACTCACGCCGACAAGATCGTGGCCGGAAGCTTTTATCCGTACACTCTACAGTCGACACTGTGGCCGCCCGAGACGGAATTTTGCCGCGATCTGATCTTCAAGCGCACACCGGAGGCCAAGGGGTGGGACCGAGAAGAGATCCTCATGTCGGCCATTGATCCTTTCGCTCCCTATATGCCAGCCGTGTTGACACAGAACTTTGCCGGGGTTCTGGATGAAAAAGAGAAAGCCGTACGCGAGGCTCTTGGAAAGCCACGCAACCGTAACGAAGAGGTTTTGCAAGCCGGCAAGATCACCGCTGAGCTGCATGAAACCTGCAACACGATCTTGGACGACTTTCGCGAAGAGTTGAATGGCGCGTGGCCCGAGATCGTCAAACAAGAGAATCCCAACGAGTTCAACTACCCGACCTATGATGCTTGGCTGCAGTACTACCGCAACAGCTCAAAGATTAACTCTTTGGTTTACGCCGACACCTGGGTGCGCGACACGCCAATCGTAGCACAAGGCACGAAGCACACAGGTTTTTTCAACACCGAACAGGATGCAGACGGCACGATCCGTAGCAAATTGCTGGTGGTGCGTTCGGGAGCGCAGTACTTCCCTTCGATCGCACTGAAGGCCTACTTAGTGGTGAAAGGTTACAACGCCTCGCCGAAGCTTGCCTATAGTGACGCCACCATGATGAAAGAGATCTCGGAACTTGAGATCACCAACAACGAAACCGGCGACAAAGTTTTCGATCTGCCTGTCGATGGCCAAGCTCGTCAGCTTTTAAACTACGCGGGCCCGCAGAAGATGTTTCCCTATCTGAGTTTCGCCGATCTGCTGTCCGACTCGCCGGAAGCCGAGGTCGAACAGCGCGTGTGGAACGCGCAAAGCAAAAAGTGGGAACTGACCAGTTATAAGGTCAAAAAATCTGAATTTATCAAAGACAAGATCTTCGTTGTCGGTGCCACCGCCATGGGTATTTACGATCTTCGGGTGACGCCCTACGAAGAGAATTATCCTGGGGCCGAAACTCATCTGAATTCCATCGACAATATGATTCAACGCAACTTTTTCCGTTCGCTGCCCAACGAGCGCGTCTATATGCCGCTGGTCCTCGGCATTATGGGCATCACGCTCAGCATAGCGCTGGCCTATCTTGGCGCCGTGTCGGGCCTCTTGCTGACTCTCGCCTTCACTCTCGCCATCGCTCTTGTGGATTATTATTACCTATTCAATCACGGCATCGTGGTGTCGATCATTTGGCCGTTGTTCTTAACCGGCGTGATCTATGTCAGCATGACCTTTTATCGCTACTTGACGGAAGAGCGCGGCAAGAAAGAGCTGCGCCAAACCTTCTCTAAGTACGTTTCCCCGGCCATCGTGAACGAGATTCTCTCCGACCCGCGCAATATCGAGCTCGGCGGTAAGAAGGTGCACCTGACCGTCTCGTTCTCCGACGTGCGCGGCTTCACCACGATCTCTGAAAAACTCGATCCCCGCGCCCTCAGCGACCTGCTCAACAGCTATCTAACGCCGATGACCGACCTGGTGTTTCAGAACAAGGGCACGCTGGACAAATATATGGGTGACGCCATCATGTCGTTCTTCGGTGCCCCGATCCCTATTCCCGATCACGCGAAATGGGCTTGCCGTTGCGCTCTGCAGAGTGTGGACAAGCTGTTTGAACTTCAGAAGGAATGGGAAAAGAAAGGGCTGCCGCAAATCGACCTCGGTATCGGCCTAAATACCGGTGAAGTCAGTGTGGGCAACATGGGTTCACAGAGCGTGCGCAGCTACACGGTGATGGGCGATGCTGTCAACCTGGCATCGCGCCTTGAAGGCATTAATAAGCAGTACGGCACACGCATAATCCTTAGCGAAATGACATATCAAGAAGCCAAGGATAACTTTGTATGTCGTGAGGTTGATTGGGTGCGCGTGAAAGGGAAAGTACTACCCGTAAAAATCTATGAGTTGATCGCGGAGGAGAAGGTCCCCAACCATCAGACCGCCGAAATGCTCAAATGGTTTCAAGAGGGCTATCAACACTATCACGCCAAGGCCTGGCAAGATGGACTACAATGTTTCGCCAAAGCGCTCGATAGAGTGCCGGCGGACTCGGTCTCTAAACTGTATCTCGAGCGCTGCCAGGATTACCTGAGCGAGCCGCCCGAGGACGGCTGGGACGGAGTTTTTGTAATGAAGACGAAATGAGCTTGATCAGCAAGTTTGTACTGCTTGGAATTTTCTGCCTGATCTCGGCAACGTCCTTCGCGCAGAGCGTGAAGGATGGAGTGTTGATCAATGCCAAATTCTGGGAAAGCGACATGGAAAAAGGCATCACCTACCTGCGCGGTGGTGTGCAACTCGTTTTCCAAGGTCAGCATCTAAGCTGCGACCGCGCTGAACTCAATCAGAAAACCCAAACCATCACCGCTATCGGCCACGTCATCCTCAGCAATGAACGCGTGCATGTCGAAGGCGATCGCATCATCTTCAACTACAAGCAAAACACCGGCTTGATCTACAACGGCTTCGTGCAATCCGGCCAGGTGGTGTTTGAGGGCGATGTGATTCAAAAGGTCAGCGAGACCCGTTACCTGGCCAACAATGCGGACTATACTGCCTGCGACACCTGCCCGCCGGGCTGGAGTTTTTCCGGGCGCAATATCGACGCCGAACTTGGCGGCTATGCGCGCATTAAACGCCCTGTCTTTAAAATCGCGGGCTTTCCCATTTTGATTCTCCCCTCACTGATCGTGCCACTGAAGAGCGCACGCCAAAGCGGCTTTCTAGTGCCAACGATGGATCGTTCCGACAAGGGCGGTTTGGCCGTGGGAGCCAGTTACTTTTGGGCCATCGACCGCAGCCGCGATGTGACCTTGACCACGCGCTGGTACGAATTCCGCGGTTACAAAGTGCATGAGGATTTCCGCTACATGCTGTCTGAAAACAGCCGCGGGCAGCTGAAGAGCGCATGGATCAACGACCGCGCTGTGCGCACTCCTGAATTCGGCCGCAAGACAGCGTTGAATCGTTACTTTGTCGACTTTGAGTCGTACTCCGAAATGCCCGACAAATTCGTGCACCGCGCCGATATCAATATGGTCAGCGATCTGCGCTACCCCAGAGATTTTCCGGATGAGGTTTTAGGTCACGGTGAACCCGCTTTGCAAAGTCGCACGTCGATCTCACGCACGGGTGACGACACCTACATGAGCGCGGAAGCCGACATCTATACCAACATGCTTAAGTCCTACCCGCTCGCTCCCAACGACGATGCGGTTCATCGTTTTCCTGAGGTTCGCTACTCCATCAAAGAAACTCAGCTGTTCGAAAACGGGCCGTACTTTTCATTCGACTTGGACTACATCAATTACGTGCGTGAGAAATTCAACTACGATGATTTGCAATTGGTCGATTCGAGCACCCGCCTCGGTCTAGACAACAATGCTTCCGGAGTGGGAGCAAACTCGGAAATCGTGCGCGATGGCGTGTTCAACAGCGGCTTGTGCACGACCTATCCCTGCAAACTGGATTTGAACCGCACTGGCCAACGCTTGGATCTACGTCCGACTGTGATTTATCCTTTCCAGATAGGTCGTCTATTTGACGTGCTGCCGGCCGTGTCGTTTCGCGAAACGCAGTACCGATTCTATCTGACCGACCCTAACTTCGGACAGACCGCGGCCCGCCGCTACGTGCAAACGGATCTTCGGGTGAAGACCGAATTTGCGCGCGTGTATGGCGATCTGACCGACCCTAAAGCCAAGCGCTGGAAACACTCGATCGAACCCGAGATCGGCTACTCGCACATCCCTTGGATGCGCAAACCCAATCATCCGTTCTTCGGCGACTTCGAAGGCTTAAAATACTCGCGGCAATTCGATCCAGTGAGTGATGCAGATTTGACCAATCCCAACACCGGCCTACAGTTCGACTATGAAGATCGCACCTATCAGCGTCAGGCCGTGGATTTGGCCATCACCAATCGACTGACACAGAAATTCTTCTCCGGTGATGCCGCTCAGTACTTCAACTCGGTCTTCTTTCGCCTTTCCCAAGCCTATGATTTGATCGAAGCCCGCTCTGGCCGGCGCGCCGATGGCTCACTGCCTCACCCTTGGTCCCCGATCACGGCCCAATTGAACATGCGTTTTGACCGCTTTGAGACCTATACAACAGCGATTTACAATATGTACGCCAACCGGGTGAACACCACGGCACGCTTGCGCGTGATGACATCGGCCTCGGATTTCCTTCAACTCTCCTACAGCGAGAACGCGATCATCAACGAACGCGACGAAGTGCAAGATACTGGTCGGACCAAAAACATTGGCTTGGGCGCAGGCTTTCGTTTGAAATACATGGACGCTGTAGGCGAAGTGAATTTCAACGACCTCACCAAAGAGATTCAGTCCTGGGGATACGTCCTGAACCTACGCCCGCCGGGCAACTGCTGGATCATCTCGATCGAACACAAACAGATCGTAAGCGGCGACAAACAGATCCGCGGCTCCCTAGCCTTCAACTTTGGCGGCGAAGTCGTACAAGCGCCTAAGACGCCGACGCTCTAAAAGGTACCAGCTTCCTTTCTGGAATGCATTGCAGCCACGCTAGTGGCGCAAAGCATTCCAGAAAGGAAGCTGGTACCTTTTAGAAACGAAGAACTGTGAAGTCTGCGTGCACACCGTCTAACCGATTGTCGGCGGTGAAGGTGGGCGCGATCATAAACGGCAGGCTTTTGTACATAGCGACCGGATCTTCTTCTTCGCCAGATTGCATGCCAGGCACGATGTAAACGACGTAAAAACCGAGCAAGATGCCAGTGTAAAGACCGATAGAAGCGCCCCGCGCCACGCGATTCAAGTTGTCGCCGGGCTTAGAAACGAATGCGAGCGAGGCCACACCCACCAAAGTTCCGGCCATAACGCCATAAGTGCAGCTGGTGAGAAATTCGCGCTGAGGATTGTCGGCACGAGCCGGTAGGCTTAAAGCAATCGCGAACACTAGCGCTAGGGCACGTTTCATTCTTCAAGTGTCCCATATTGGAAGAATCTGTCAATCCGGGCGGTCTTCAAATCGCATCGACCGGCAAAAGGCGAAGTCGACTGGACTCCACTAGAGCCAGCACCAATTGCACTGGTTCGCACTGGGCCAATACACTCGCCGCCCGTAAAAGACGCTGGTTCTGAGTGCGCGACAAAAAAGCGATGGCGCGTGGGCTTTGCATTTTAACTTCGACAATGGTGAGTATACCGCGCGGCGAACGCGCCACGATATCGAGCTGCACACGGGCGCACGTCACATCGTGCAGGATCTCACTCCAACCCTGCTGCTGGAGATACTCGCACACTCTCAGCTCCGAGGCTTGCGAGCGGATGGTCCGTAGAGACTTCTGTCCCCCAGTTGAAACTGCGGCGATGGAACGCGCACGGACCCACCTTTGCCAGCTGGGCACGATGGAATTTGGTGGCATAGCCTTTGTGCACTTCAAATCCATAATGCGGAAACTTTTCCGCCAACTCCTTCATAAAACGATCGCGAGTCACCTTAGCCACGATCGAAGCCGCGCTGATCGGCTCAGCCCGTGAGTCGCCCTGCACCAAGGTGGTTTGCTCCATTCCGCGCAGACGCGGAATCCGGGCAATACCATCCACCAATACATGTCCGCCCACCTTCACTTGCAGGGCATTGACGGCCCGGCGCATAGCTAAAAGAGACGCATGGTAGATGTTGATACGATCAATCTCTTCGACAGATGCAAAACCCACGGCCCACTGGTGTTCGCTCTGAATCGTTGTGAAGAGTTCTTCTCTCCGAGATTCGGTCAAAACTTTCGAATCATGGAAACGGCGACACCGGGTTTTGTTAGCGAGGATCACAGCCGCGGCGACCACCGGTCCGGCCAGACAACCACGTCCGACTTCGTCCACACCAATCACAGGTCCGGGTCCATATGAGAGCCAATCCACTAAACCAAGCCTTCGCGTACGTTTCATGCTGTAAAATCCCAGGTGCAAATCAATGTTAGACCTTGGAGCTTAACGCAAAAATCCGGCGGCGATCTAGAGGTTAGATCACAGCGTTGAATTGATTTTTTTAGGATGTGTAGGTGCCCAAGGCACGAATTCCGTGGGCTTTACAGACCGGCCCGCAAGAATTACGGACCGGCCCGCAAGAATTACGGACCGGAGGGATGACCTGAAAGATCGATTAAGCCTTAGCGGCGGGCTTGTCTTTTTTGGCTTTCTTTTCGGCTTTCGGAGCGGGAGCAGCTTCTGCGCCCTCAGCCGGAGCTTCAACAGCGACATCGTCAGCCGCACCAACAGCTTCACCTTCAGCAAATACCAGTTCGGAATCCAAACGCGCCGAACGGCCTTTCAAGCCACGAAGATAAAACAAACGCGAGCGACGCACTTTACCGCGCGAGATCAGCTCCACGCGATCGATCATCGGCGACAACAACGGGAAAGTTCTTTCCACGCCCACACCGCTCGAGATCTTGCGCACAGTGAACGAACGGCCAGAACCGCTGCCCTGCACTTTCAAAACCACGCCAGCAAAGAGCTGGACGCGCTCTTTCTCACCCTCTTTAACTTTCACGTACACACCAACGGTGTCGCCCGTGGAAAAATCGGGAAGCTTTTTAGCAGATTTATTACGTTCAAAGGTGACTCGACGAACTAGATCGGACATGACGCGCTCCAACTTTTTGGCGAAAAACGATGAGTTACCACGCACCTAGTAGGCGGTCAAGGACGATACTTACGGCCGAGCGCACAGAAAGATGGCGGTAATCGTCGTGCGAGGCTCC
The DNA here is from genome assembly GCA_019637855.1 of Bdellovibrionales bacterium. Lineage (GTDB taxonomy): Bacteria > Bdellovibrionota > Bdellovibrionia > Bdellovibrionales > UBA1609 > JALHOQ01. Next base: position 48,094 of record JAHBUX010000011.1, on the reverse strand, counting down.
CTTTAAGGGTTCAAGCAGTGCGTCCGCCTGCGCCAAAACGGCATCTCCCAGGCCGAAACCGGTGCCAAAAACCAATAAAATGGGCCGTGGTAGACCAGCCTCACCCATTCCCTTGGGTGGCCCATCCGGGTTCCAAATCTGCTCTCGCAGGGCCTTAAAGGTGGCGCGAGGAATGGGCAGATCCCGGGCGGAGGTACAAACGATAAAGGGCTTCACCTCGAAGGTCTTGATCACGTCTTCTAAACTCTCCGCCGTATGCACCATGCCGAGCGCGGTTTTACGTTTGGGGTTGTATTCGGAGCCAGTGCCCACGCGCCAATGATCTAAAATACGCGACACAAAGCTGAGCTGCTCCTTCAAACGATGTACGATGAAGTACTTTTCAACGCCGTAGGTGCGGGCCGCACGCGCGATATCGTGGATATCGAAATTGGTGACATTGGTGCACACCGTATTGCGGGCGCGATCAAAAACCGGCCAATGAATTAAAGCCACATGCACAGGCGCACGGCTCATTGCAGCTCCTTCAAATCCTCACGGGTCAAACCGAGAGCGTAAAGTTCGTTATCATTCAATGCGCCAACCACCTTCACCGCGGGCTGCAGTTCAGCCTCTGCACTCAATAGATCCGGGCGAAACAAGGCCGTGCGCACCAGCGCCACGGAGTTCTCAAACTCATTGATCTTAGCGTGATGCCCACTGAGCAATGGCGCCGGAACACTCATGCCTTCCACTTCACGCGGGCGAGTGAACTGCGGGCACTCCAACAAGCGTTCAGAGAAACTGTCGCGCGCCGCCGACACGGCATTGCCAAGCACTCCGGGAATCAAACGCGCCACGGACTCGATGATAGCGCAAGCGGCGACTTCCCCCCCGTTCAACACATAATCTCCGATGGAGATTTCATCGTCTGCATACTTCACTGTAAAGCGATGATCGATACCGGCATAGCGGCCGCACACAAACGCCACCGGACGCCCCTCTTTAGCCCAAGCGGCCGCTTCACTCTGCTGCCAGAGACGACCTTGCGGACTTAGAACCACCACGCGAGTGCCAGGCTCAAGGGTCGCCACCGCGCGCGCCAAGGGTTCCACCTTCATCACCATGCCATCGCCGCCACCAAAGGTGCGGTCGTCCACCGTCTGATGCACGTCCTCAGTGAATTGACGGGGATTCACAGTCTCCAGCGCGAGCAACCCACGCTCACGCGCCTGCGCCAGCAAACCTTCGGCCGCGAAGGCCTCAACGATACGGGGGAATAAGGTGATAACCGAAAACTTCATTCTTCCTCATTGAGCAATCCAGGAGGAAGATCCATGCGGACTTGTTTTTTGTCAAAATCTATATCGACGATAAATTCATCGATGAATGGAACGAGCGCGATACGGCCGGAAACCCGCACCTGCAGCAGATCTTGCGGCCCATTGGAAGAAAAGCCTTCAATCCTTCCCAACACCGCTCCCGCCGGATCGGTGAGCTCAAAACCTTGAATCTGAGCCAAGAAAATCGGATGACCAGGCTCACTCTCGAGCGCGGCCTCGGGTATATACACCTGCGATTTACGTAAGAGCTCGGCCTCGTTACGGGTGTCGACGCCTTTCAGGCGCACGATCATTCCGTCTTTGTGTGGTTTTAAAGAGGTAAGCTCGAAATCTTTGAGCTCGGAACTTCCGGGCAAAAGCAACGAAAGGGAGAGGCTCTCCCAATCAGCCTGACCAGCGAACAGTCCTAAAAACAGTTCGCCGCGGATTCCGTGTGCCGACTTGATAAAGCCGACACAGTGATAACCTGTAAAGAATAAGGGAGTGTGACTACTCGACGATCTCGAGGACACTGCGTTTATGGAGTTTCGTACTGGCCGCATTTAAAATAGTGCGCATCGAACGCGCGGTACGACCTTGCTTACCAATAACTTTACCTAGATCTTCTTTGGCGACTTTCAATTCAACTACGGTGGTCTGTTCCCCTACCACTTCATTGACTTCCACTTCGTCTGGCTTATCCACGAGAGATTTGGCCATAAATTCAACAAGATCTTTAAGAGACGACGGGTCCATTGTTTCACCTCATAGCTGCTGAGTGTGTGTGTTCAGAGTTTATTATATCTTAAACCATGAAAATTCACGGGTGCAAGGGCAAAGGTTTAAGGAACTAGGCCTTTGCTTGTTTGCGGATAAGACTCTTCACACGCTCTGACGGTTGCGCGCCCTTAGCGATCCAAGCGTTAACCTTCTCCATGTCCACGGTGAATTCTTTTTCAGCACCTTGGGGAGTCGGATTGTAGTGACCCAAAACCTCAATGAATTTTCCACGCAAACAGCGGCGATCATCGGCCACTGTGACTCTGTATCTGGGGCTATGTTTTTTTCCGAAGCGAGCCAGTCGAATAACGACCATGTTTTAAGTATCCTTCCTGCTTTTTGAAAGAGTTAAGGAATTACAACGGTTTTAAAGGCAGGGCAACCGATAAAAACGGGTTAAAATAAGCCGCGGCCGCCGCCCCGTCCACCCATTCCCATTTTCATCATCTGGGACATCATCTTTTGCGCCTGAGCAAACTGCTGCACCAGGCGGTTGACGTCTTTCACCTCAGTTCCGGAGCCATTCGCGATCCGTAAGCGCCTCGAACCATTGAGGATCTTTGGATTGCTGCGCTCATTGGGAGTCATCGAACGAATAATCGCTTCGATCTTTTTAACCTCTTTGTCCGGGGGGGCCATGTCTTTCAATTGCTTGGTCAGATTCCCCATGCCCGGGACTAATTTAAGGAGGGATTCAATTCCGCCCATCTTTTTCATCATTTGGATCTGGCTCAAAAAATCTTCCAAGGTGAAAGCCGACTTGGCGATTTTCTTGGCGGATTCACGAGCGGTCTTCTCATCAATGACCTCCTGCGCCTTCTCCACCAGGGACATAACGTCGCCCATGCCGAGAATACGGCCCGCCAAGCGATCGGGATGAAACACTTCCAGGTTAGCGACTTTCTCACCAATACCGAGAAACTTAATCGGCACACCCGTTGCCGAGCGAATACTTAAGGCCGCCCCACCACGGGCATCCCCATCCACCTTGGTCAGCACCAAACCCGTCAAACCAAGCTGTTGGTGAAAACCTTCGGCCACTTGCACACTCTGTTGTCCCAACATCGCATCGGAGACTAAGAGCACCTCATTGGGCGACCAGATGCTTTTTAAATTGCTCAACTCGGTCATCAGGGCTTCATCGATCTGTAGGCGACCGGCCGTATCGACAATCACCACTTCGATCATTTCTTCTTTGGCCCATTGTTTAGCGGCAGCTAAGATCTGCTCGGGCTTGTCGGTGGCCTTGGTGGGGAAGATCGGTAGATTGTTTTGTTTAGCGATCACCGTCAGCTGCTCGATGGCAGCCGGGCGATAGATATCCGCAGGCACAAGACCCGGCTTTTTCTGCAGCTTTTGGCGCACGTAAAGTGCAAGCTTGGCCGCGGTCGTGGTTTTACCAACCCCTTGCAACCCGACCAGGAAAACCACCGAAGGATCGCCCTTCAATTTCATCTCAGTGGCGGCGTCGCCCAACATGTGCACCAGTTCGTCATGCACAATTTTTGTGAACTGCTGACCGGCAGTAAGACTTTGCAAAACCTCGGCACCCAAAGCCTTAGCCTTCACTTGTTCAAGGAAAGTCTTAACGACTTTAAAGTTCACGTCGGCTTCAAGCAGGCTAAGGCGAATCTCTTTGATCGCCTCTTCAATATTGCTCTCAGTGATTTTGGCCTGACCACGCACCCTCTGTAGGGTTGCCGTCAGTTTATCGGAGAGATTTTCAAACATGATTTACCACCTCTGGAAGCTGCCTCTACGCAGGCTGTTCAACGCCAGGCCCAGAGTGATCAAGAAGGCCAATAGCGAAACCGCCAGCGCTGTCATGGGATCCACATCGGATTTGCCCAACAGGCCGAAACGTACGCCATTGATCATATAAAGCAAAGGATTGAACAAGGAAATTTGCCGCCAAAAGCCCGGCAGATGGTCCACCGAGAAGAAAACGCCGCCCAAATAAATCAATGGCATCAAAATAAAGCCGCTCACAGCGCTCATCTGATCAAAAGTGCGGGCCCAAAACGCCACCGTTATGCCCAAGTTCGCAAAGCACAGTCCACCCAACACTAGAAAGGAGAAAAGCACCAACGGGGCCGCGATCGACATAAAGTCACCATACATAAAGTAATAGCAGCACTGCCCGACCAAAAAGGTCACGGTACCAACCACCAAGCCACGCACCAAGGCGGCCAGACTCAACGACCAGATGATTTGTGAGGGACTAAAGGGCGCCGCTTTGAGATCTTCCAAATCACCACTGAATTTAGAGCTGATGATGGACGATGAGCTGTTTTGAAAGGCGTTGTTCAAACAGCCCATCATGACCAATCCAGGAATCAAGAAGGCTAAGTAAGGCACTCCGTCTTGCAACACAATCTGACTGCCCAAACTCACACCGAAAATCATGAGATAGAGAGTCGAGCTGACGAAGGGAGTAACCACGGTTTGCACGATGACTTTCACAAAGCGCTGAATCTCGCGCTGAAAGAGCGTGAGAAAGGGCGTCCAACGAATATCCCGCCGCTTGATCATGCTTTCCCCTCTTGTGTCAGACGCATAAACACATCTTCGAGCGAACCCTCGTCCACTTTCACATCATTCAGGTGTGCCGAGTTCAATTTTAATTCTTGCAAAAGCTCACCCAGCGTTTTGGTCATGGCGGTCAAAAAGACCCACTCTTGGCCCGAACCCTTCACCAGATCGGGGTGCATCAGGCTTTGCACGGGCTCGGTCAAACGCAGGGTCACTTTTTTACGACTCCACTCTTCGATCAACATGCGCGTTCCACCGATGGCGCGGATCTGCCCTTTGTGAATAATGGCCACGCGATCACACAGACGCTCGGCCTCTTCCAGGTAATGGGTGGTCAATAGAATCGAGAGTCCTTTGCCTTTCAACTCTTCAACAAAATCCCAAAGCTTCATCCTCAACTCAACATCCACACCGGCGGTGGGCTCATCCAACAAAAGAAGTCCTGGCTCGTGCACGAGAGCTTTGGCAATCATCAAACGGCGCTTCATGCCGCCGCTCAACTGCTTCACCTTCTTCTTGCGATGCTCCCAGAGCGATAGACCTTTAAGAATGTACTCGATGCGGTCGGCCCGTTCGCTGACTCCGTAATAGCCCGCATGGAACTTTAAAATCTCTTCCACATCGAAGAAGCCTGAGTTGATGATCTCTTGCGAAACCCAACCCAGATTCAGTTTGGCCTCGCGCGGGTGGGTGGACACATCATGACCAAAGACGCGCGCCCGTCCATGAGTGGCCTTCTCGAGCGTAACGATAATGGATATCAATGACGTCTTGCCGGCGCCGTTCGGTCCCAGCAGACCAAACACCTCCCCTTTTTTTACATCGAAGGAAACGCCTTGCAGGGCCTGGACTGGACCATAATTCTTAACCACATTTTCGATACTGAGGGCGGGTGTGTTCGACTGACTCATCACGGGACAAGCTACACCCTCTTTTGGTCGAGGCCAACTGATGAGTCCTCTATTGGCGCGCGGTTTCTCCCGATAAGCCAGCTATGGAACTGACCGCCAAAGACTTTGTGCCGATCCCGATCCATGAGTTCGTGAACGGCGTCACCATCCCGGTGGACTTGTACATTCGCATTGGCGAAGAGAAGTTCATTTTGGTGGGCAAGGCTTTGACCCAATCCAACGTCGATCAATTCAAAAACTACCAGAACCGCGAAGTCAGTTACCTGTGGGTTCGCAAAAAAGAGTACTACAAGTTAGCGCACCAATCGATCAGCCTGGCCGGTATCGCTTTGTCGAAGAAAGAACTGGATGACACGCAAAAAACGACCGTTGTGTCGGCCGCAGCGCGCACCATGTTCCGCCACGTGGAGCACTTAGGCATTGATCTTGAAACCTACAATAACTCGAAGCAGATCACCGAGGCCGTCGTAGGCCTGGTGGAGAACCACAAAACATTGAGTGGCCTGTTCAAATCGCTGGCCAAGTTCTCTGACCAGTTGGTGGGGCATTCCGTGGCCGTATCTTCACTCTCGGTCTTGATTGCGCAGAACATGGGCTTTCAAAAGAAAGCCACGTTGGAAAAAGTAGCGATGGGCGGACTGCTGCACGACATTGGTTTAAAAGCGCTGCCACACGATCTGATCAACAAGCCGATCGCCGAAATGACCGCCGACGAGCACCAGCTGTACGAAACGCACTCGTTTAAAGGCATGCAGATGCTGCAAAGCCTGGGCATCGTTCCTGACGACATCGTGTCGATTGTTTATGAGCATCATGAGAACTCGATCGGCCAGGGCTACCCGCAGCGTTTGAGAGATGTGAAGATGCATCCACTGGCCAAAGTGGTGTCTCTGGCCAACGGCTATGCCGATTTGATCTTGCCCAACGTCAACTGCCCGGTTCCGAAAAACCCGCGCGAGGCTTTGATGTACATCGAGCACACCTTGGGCATCCCCTACAACCGCGAAGCTTTTCGTGCGCTCAAAAAAGTGATCGATTCAGAAAAAAAGGCCGCCTAGAAAAGGCCTGAGCGCCCTAGCGCCTTGTTGACCTTGGCAAACACGTCTTCCATTTCATCGTCGGCAAAGCCAGGCCCCTCCAAACACAGCACCACCACTGCGTTCTTGCCGCGCGAACCATCCGAGATCACACCAGCGGCGCAATGGCGCCCTTTTTGCGTGCCCTCGCCGCTCAACTCCATCTCAAGCCAGCTGCGCATGCGACGCGTGGAGTCCGGTGATAGAACCTGGCCCGAGATCAAACGATCAATAAACCCCCCAAATGACTTCAGATCCAAAGTATTGTTGCCGCGAGCGTAGTAGCGGGCGCGAGCTTGATCCATCGAGCTCACTCTTAAACTTTGTCGTCCCACATAGAGTTTGCGAGCCAGCACATCCAGGCGCTGCTCGCGCGCCACGCCGTTGAGTTCGCGAATATCGGCGTTGGATAAACCTTTGGCTTGGACGTGGGCCTCCATATAAATTTCGCGCCACACCTGCTTAAGATCCGTAAGCGGGCCAATGTTCGGAATATGACGCTTAGCGAATTCATTCAACCGCCGTAAACTCACCCTGCGAATCAATTGGTCCGTGGCGCTCTCATCGCCGCGCAGGAGCATATCGTCCATTAGACCGCCGATCTTTTGATCGAGAGTCAGCTTGCCCTGCTCAATCTCATTCATAACGGCCGCGCCCACAATCACCTTGATAGAAGAGGACAAAGCCCAGTTGCGCGACGCTTGGTAGAGAAACTCGCCCTGATTGGTGAGATCTTTGACATACAGCCCGAATTCGCCGTCAAAATCCGCGGCCACACTATAGACATCTGATTTCAAACGTTCATTCCAACTGCCTCGGCCCAGCGCAAAGGTACTGGCCAAAAGCAGAATCGAAGTAAAGGCAAAAACAAGGAACATTTGGCGTTTCATCTAAGTTGCAATCTCATGGGGAAAGTGGATGCGGACATCGGCGCCGCCGCTGACATTTTCAATCTCTAGGCGCCATTGATAGACCTTCGAGACCGCCGACACCCAAGCTAAACCAAGGCCGTTACCCGGTGTGTGTCCCTCGGAGGCAGGCCCCACATTGAACGGCTGCCCTAAACGCTCCAGCACACCTTCAGGAAATCCGCGGCCGGCGTCACGCACGCGCAGAGTGTGACCCGTCACGTCCACCTGCACCGACTCTTGCGGAGGCGAGAATTTGAGTGCGTTGGTGAGAATATTGGTCAGCATCTGATCCAGATGAATGGGGTTGGCAAAAATCGCGAAGTCGTCATTGATGGTCAGGCGAAGGCGACCAGAATAAATCTTCTGCAGCCGGCCGGTCACCGCCTCCAACACGGGACGAATGCGCAAGGCATGCAGATCGCGTTGCACAACCGAGTTCTCCAGCTCAGCCCAATCCAAAAACTCTGTCACAATGTGAGTCATCTGATCCACCTCATTGATCACATCCTGGGCGTAGGCGTCCGGAATCTGCCCGGCTGACGCTTTTTCCTCGGTCTCGGAGCGAATGATGGCCAGTGGAGTTTTTAACTCGTGCGCCATTTGCAAAGTCCACGACCGCGTCAGCTTATAGTTGCGGTTGATGCGATCGATCAGCTTTTGCACGGTCTCCAGCAAACGTGCAAATTCATCGGACGTGGCCCAAAAACCCTGCGCATACGCTTTGAGCTGTGAAGGCAGCGATTTCACATCTCTGAGGTTAGTGAGATTGGAAGTGGCGTCACTGAGATGCTTAATCAGCAAGCGCAACGGCGAAAGCAATACGACTGTGAGAAGAACGGAGGCCAAGAAAAGACAAATCACGATGGCGGCCACGTAGTTCACCAGACGCTGATCGAGAATCTCCCAATCCAAGAAATAGCGGTCCAGGACCAAGCCGACCTGCAGAGTGTTGTCACCTAGCTTGAGATTGCGTACGCGCACGTACTCGTTGGGCGTTTCCACAGCGACCCATTCGGGATGCGTGGGTAGTTCGGCCTGCAGAAGGCTAACATTGAAACTTTGATAGACGATCTTACCTTGCGCATCGCGCAAGACAAAAACCTTACCGATGCGCGTGCCCTGCAGCGCCAAAGAGATAGCATCTTCGACGCGCTCAAGCCGTTCGGCCGCCTGGCGAAATTCCTCAGAGGCCAGGAGAACGGTCGAACTCTCCGTGAGTTGGCGATCAATCAGTTTTAACCGTTGGCTCTTAAAAAATTTGGCATGCACGAAGGTGATGCCGACGGCGGAGAGGATCAGCGTAGTTAAAATGATAAAGAAAAATCTATTTCTCAATCCAATACCCGATGTTGCGCGTGTTCTTGATGGTGACATTGGCGCCGGACTCTTTAAGCCGGCGCCGGATTTTGTTCATGGTGGCTTCAACCACATTGCTCTCGACGTCGGCTTTGATCTCCCACACCTGATCATAAAGATAGGTTTTGTTGAATATCTTGCCCGGCCACTGCACGAGTGTGCGCAGAAGCAGAAACTCTTTATTGGTCAAAGACACTTCGTTGCCATCGACTTTGAGCAAGCGATTTTCCGAGTCGAGGATCAGGTTGCCGAATACGATCTCAGTTTTACCACGACGAAGAAGAGCCCGCGTGCGCGCCACCAGCTCCGCGCTATCGAAGGGTTTACCCATATAGTCATCGGCGCCCATATCCAACAGCAGCGCGCGTTCGGCAGCCGAGTTGATAGCGGAAAGGATCATGGTCTTTGCCGTCGGAAAATGAGCCTTAAGTCGCGGCAGCAATTCGGCGGAATCTTTGTTTTGCAACAGCCGGTCGAGAATAAACAGATCAAAGCGCGCAGTGGTCGAAAGATTCAACATGCCCTCAAGCTCCTGATAGGAACCGCAGGTGAACACCGACATTCCTCCTTCGACCAGAATGCGACTGAGATGATGAAGCAGACGAACTTCGTCTTCTACAATGAGAACGCGAGGCGCTGGTGACAATGCAGCTCCTTTTCTTCTGTGGCTTGCGGATGAAATTATAGGAGAAGGAGCACGAACATTCATCGGTGGGAGTATAAATTTAAATTTATCTTCGCGGGAAGGTCGATTTTCACGCGCACAACTTACCGATCTCAGAGGTAAATTCACAATGCGGGCGAGAATCTCGGCCTGGTCCATGCGGTTGCAGAGCCAAAGCGGCTTTGTCATGCTGAAAGCAGAACTTCAAAACATGTTTAAAAGGGAGAGTGCAAAAATGCGCATCACAACAGTTTTCATTGCCGTACTTGCCGCCATCAGCGTCGGCTGTGCGAGCGCTTCCAAAACCGCGTCCACCACCCCTAACGTCGCGACTCCCGCAGTGCCTGCGAAGGCCTCACTCGCCGTGCCTGCTCCCGCTAAGCCAGCCCCGGCCTTGGTCGATGACAAGGCAAAGTACGCCTGCTTGCGCGGACAAGAAACCCGCTCGGTGAAGATTGAAATGACAGCGCCTAAGGGCTGCAAAGTGTTTTATTCCACCCATGGCAATACAGATCCAGTCGCTTGGTCAACGACAGGCACAAGTCATTGTGAATCCGTGAGCTCGAAAATTCGTACGAATTTAGAGAGCGCGGGTTTTAAGTGTGAAGCCGGTGAAGCGGTTAAGGCTGTGGCGGCCCCTAAAGATGCGGCTAATAAGCCTGCAGCTCCCAATACCGCTGCTGGCGCAGCAGGGGTTAAGGCAGCGGTTGCTGAGCCTGCGGCGAAGGCTTCCAATTCAGCGGCTTCTGTTGTTCCTGCTAAGTCTTCTTCGGCAGCGGCGCCGGCTGTCGCGGAGCCTGTTAAGGCAAAATAGGTTTGTGAGGAAAGCGCCGGCGTTGCCGGCGCTTTGGATTAATTCTTGATCACAAACTTCGTACAATAATCCTCTTTCTTCTGCCACTTCTCATACGCCTCCGGAGCCTCATCTAGCGAAATGCGATGGCTCACCACAAACGATGGATCGATCTCTCCTTGCAGAATTAAATCCAGCAGCGGTTTCATATATTTCTGCATATGTGTTTGTCCCATTTTCAATGTCATGCCTTTGTTGAAGGCTGCTCCGAAGGGAATTTTATCGAGCAATCCGCCATACACTCCTGGAATGGACAGCGTTCCGCCCTTGCGACAGGCTTGAATGGCTTCGCGCAGAGCGATGGGACGATCGGTCTCCATCATTAGATTGGTTTTGGCTTTGTCGTAGGCGTACATCACACCGGTGCCATGGCCTTCCAAACCGACTGCATCAATGCAGGCGTCTGGTCCGCGGCCGCCGGTGAGGCGCTGCAGTTCGTCAAGCACGGCGAGCTCTTCGTAGTTAATGATTTCCGCACCGCAGACATCCTCGGCAAGACGTAGACGTTCGGGAATGCGATCGATGGCGATCACTCGCTCTGCACCTAAAAGGTAGGCGCTTTGAATAGCGAACAGACCGACCGGCCCGCAGCCCCAAACGGCGATGGTGTCCCCTTGTTTGATATCGCAGTTTTCCGCAGCCATGTAGCCGGTGGGAAAAATGTCGCTAAGGAAGAGAAGCTTGTCGTCGTCGATGCCTTTGGGCACTTTCAGCGGGCCGACATCGGCGTAAGGCACGCGCACGTATTCGGCTTGACCGCCGGCATAGCCGCCCATCATGTGAGAGTAGCCAAACAGACCGGCGGGAGAAAAACCGTAAAACTTCTCCGCTACGCTGGCGTTGGGATTGGTGTTGTCGCACAACGAGAATTCTTTGGAGCGACAGTGAAAACAGCTGCCGCACGACAGCGTGAAGGGCACGACCACGCGGTCGCCGACGTGCAGGTTTTTAACTCCCGGTGCAACTTCCATCACCTCGCCCATGAATTCGTGGCCAAGGATATCGCCTTTTTCCATGGTGGGAATAAATCCGCCGTAGAGATGAAGATCAGATCCGCAGATGGCGGTGGAAGTGATTCTGATGATCGCATCGCGATCGGAAAGGATTTTGGGATCGGGGACGGTTTCGACACCGACTTTGCGGGTGCCTTGCCAAGTGACGGCTCTCATAAGGCCTCCTTAATAAGTTAGTGGTGATGAAGGGCGGGATTCAACGCATCGGTGATGCCCCGCTCTCCATGCGGTTGTCCTTCGGTGGTCGGCACGACACCGGTCTCCATCAACCAACGCAAGCGTCTAAGGTCTTCTTTCAGCATGGTTTGCGGCGATTCGCCAAGAACGCGCTGAACGAAGTCGGTCAAACGACCGCCGGGCGGATTGTAGCTGAGCTCGATACGCACAATAGTGCCACGTTGAAAGGGTTGTTCTTCGAACGTCACGGTTCCAGCATGGGACACGGTGGAACCGTCCACCGACTTCCACGACAGGGATTTGCCAGGCTCATCTTGCACGATGACGCTATCCCACTCGACTCGCACGGTGTCTTTAAGCGCCTTGTAGGTCCAATGAGAGAGCGTATCGGAGTTGACCGAAATGTTCTCAAGACGCCACATAAAGCGGGGCAGATTCTCAAGCTGCCGCCAGAACTGATATACCTCGTCTGCTGGCCGCATTATGACGATGGCGGCTTCATGGCGAATGCCTTCGTCCAAATCCGGGTGGATGCCCGTACGCCCTGCGGGCGGTGCGACGTCGATGGCGGAACTCTTATCGTCGATTCTCTCCATACACTGACCTCCTAAAGATGAGCGAGTTCACCACCGACCTGTGCAACAACCGCGCCCCCTAACTCCTTGAAAATCAGCGCGTTAACTCCACCAACCATGGGGCTTGACTCCCCCACCACAGCCACGTAAGGTGCACGAACTGTTCAATTCTGTCGCGGGGTGGAGCAGCCTGGTAGCTCGTCGGGCTCATAACCCGAAGGTCGTCGGTTCAAATCCGGCCCCCGCAACCAATTTCAAATTAAAAAAGGCACTGTACTCAGTGCCTTTTTTAATTTGAAATTGGTCTGCAGAAAGTGGAAGGCAGTAGCCGGAGGTAAATCCGGTTCGCATCAAAAAAGAACTCCGACATGAAGCCTCATAAGAAGGTTGCCAAACTCTTCTTATGGGGCTTTTTTTATGATCAGGGTTGCCAGCGAATGCTGCCGTCGTCGCGGCGAATGGACAGATGTGGACTGTAGATCGAAATGACCAAAACATCAGTGGAGCTGCCAGCGCCTAAGGACCAAATCGCCGTGTTGTTTTGATAGATCACGAGATTGCCGTCACCCTGAAAAGCAGCGAGGCAATTCACACTACAATCACGTCCGCCGGTATCAGAAGACCAAAGAGGAGCGCCGGCCTTGCGCAAAACCAAATTGCCATCACCTTGGAAATTCAAGGAAATATCGCCCACGGTGGTGTTTTGATTCGGCTGCCATTCACGTGGGGTTAAAGCCACCGTGGTTTCAACAATGTCCGGAGCCGGCGAACCGCCGCCGCTTAACCGCGAGGAGCTATCCTTTGCAGCTGCGGGAAGATCCGCACCACAATTTTGAAATGCCATTGTGACTAAAACCACGCCTACAAGAGTGAAAACCAATTTTAAACGACCCAAAGGGAGTCCCCTATCCAATAAGTTCATTATAAGACGAGGAGTTCTCAGGTAAAAGTCCAGCAACGAGACTGTCTCAAACCGGGATGCTTTTTATGTCAGGATCTGTTAAGGCAAGGCGATACCCGAAAAGCGATCCTTACGGAGGCGATTATGCTTGGTCTCTGGACAGCAAGTCTATTTTTGCTATCAGCTTCCCTGTTTTCTTTTCTCGCCAATGCCGCAGCCGCGGACGCCGTCAGTCTAGGTGACTATCGGCAAAGTAAGTTTATGGAGAAGTTTACGGGGTCCTACACCTCCCGCGATCAACAGGGACGCGAACGGATCTCCAGCATTTGGATCGATGAGTACGGACTCCACATGTGGGAACTTGGCGGATTCCCCGTTTTAGTTTGGCACAGCTTTACCTTTCCCCTCAAACCACAGGAAACGTTCGAAGAGCGGCGCGGAACAGGCGTCAGGAGAATCGGCAACCCAGGCAAGAGGAAGAAATACTTTGTCCACACTGAATATGGAGTTGAAAACAACAACGCCCTTTTTATTGTAACGACAGAAACAGATGCAGACGGTTTACATAAAAGCATCGAAGAGCGCCGCCTAATCACAGACGGCACAAGCCTTCATTACCTGTTTGAGCGCAAGTTTTATAGAAGGAAGTATTTTCTCGCTGGCCCCTGGATTGAAGATACGACTTCTCAAATCGTCAGGACAAATTCAAAATCGCTGGCCTTCACCTACGTTAAACAAAGTGTTCAACCAATGCCCTTTGAGGTCTTGCAAGAAGTCGCCGAACAGCGCGATAGCTGGATGACCGCCTCCTTGGGCAATCCGTCGGAAATCATTGCCGACTTTGATTGGGAAGACTTTTTAGTCACTGATGAGGTCAAACTCCTGCTGAAAGAATCCGAACGACTTCAACGAAATGAGACTGCTCAAGTTCTGCACTTTCCCTCTGATAAATGCCGTCAACTCTTGGACTCGAAAAAATAGAGAGCTGGTCTACTTGCCGGTTTGGCGAATGCATGTCCGCCAACCACACAGTGGTCAACCAATTCCTTTTTAAGACCCTCTGCCTTTCATCTCCGAGCGCTTCGGGAATCGGAGAACGAATCGGGTGTTGCTACACTCCTGGTCCACAACAATAGCCCCCCCGTGCCGTTCAACAATGCTCTTGGAAATACTCAAGCCCAGACCGGTACCATACTGCACTCGCTTCGTACTAAAGAAAGGTACAAACAGCCGCCGTTGCACTTCAGGAGAAATTCCGTGGCCGCTGTCCGTCACCAGAATACGAACAAAATCCTCTTGGTCATCGACCGACAACTCGACCCACTTTTCCGCAAGCGCACTGGTGGCATCAAAGGCGTTGTTCAACAAATTTACCAACACCTGCACGACCTCATGGTTGCGACACTCAAACACCATATCCGCCGGGATATTCGGAGCGATCAGTTTGATGCCGTGGTTGCGAAAACGCTGAGAGCAAAGTTCAAGCGCGTCACTGACCACCTCACGCACAGCGCAGGGTGAAAAAGGCTCGGAGTCAGAACCCTGATGTGACAACGACTTCATACCACGCACGATCTTCTCTATACGCCGCCCGGTCACTAAAATCGTATCCACCAAACGCAGCAAATTCGCCTGATCCAGGCTCTCTTTTTCGCTCATGGCGCGAATCATCTCCGCCCGCCCCAAAATCACACCCAGTGGATTATTGATCTCATGGGTGATCGCCGCCGCCATCTCGCCAATGGCGCTCAACCGAGACGCATTCACCAGCTGCGCCTCTTGCCCCAGAATCCTCTGCTGAGCCTGCTTGAGCTCGGTGATATCCTGGCGAATCGCCAAGTACTGATAAGGCTTACCGCTATCGTCCATAAACGGTGTGATCGTGGTCATCACCCAATACAGCTCGCCCGACTTCTTACGGTTGCAAACCTCACCGCGCCATACCTGACCGGAGCGAATCGTCTTCCACAGCTCGACAAAAAACGCCTTGGGATGGATGCCCGAGTTCACCACGCGATGGTCATGGCCGATCAATTCCTCACGTCCATAGCCCGAGATCTCGCAAAACTTATCGTTGACCATCGTTATGATCCCACGCGCATCGGTGCGCGCCACGATGACGGACTGATCCAAAGCGAATTTTTGATCTTCGAGCTCTTTCAAGGGATGAACCATTGCAAACTCACCTCAGTTCGAAGAGACATTATGTCCCAAGAATCCTCTCCTTTGCATATCAAAGTTGAGCCCCGAGGGCATCTCAGGTTAAAGTGCCCGCTATGACAGAAGCTCACCGCGGCCACGTCGTCGTCATCGACGATGATCCTGAAATGCGCTCAATGTGCGTCGATCAACTGACCATGGACGGATACCGCGTCCGTGAATTCTCTGACGGCCGTGAGGCGCTGGTTTTTCTCAACGGCCCTTGCGCCGATGCGGACAGCGTTGAACTTATTCTCACCGACCTACGCATGCCCGAAGTGGACGGCATCAGCCTGCTGAGAAACCTCCGCCCCAAACACCCCGACATTCCCGTCATTCTTATGACCGCCTACGCCAGCGTGGAATCGGCCGTTGAGGGCCTGCGTAAAGGCGCTTTCGACTACCTTATAAAACCTTTTAAACTGGCCGAGATGAGCCACGCCGTCGAGCGGGCGGTTCTTTTTGGTCGCCTAAAACGGGAAAACCGCGCACTGGTCAAAGAGGTCAAAGGCAAATGGGCGCTCAATGACATTGTCGGCAAGAGTGCCGCCATTCAAGAGGTCTTTGCCCTTGTTGAACAGGTCGCCGACTCCTCCAGCAGCATTTTGATCACAGGAGAAAGCGGCACCGGCAAAGAGGTGATCGCCCGCGCCATTCATCAGAAGAGTCCACGGCGCGACAAACAATTTGTCGCCGTCAACTGCACCGCCATCCCCGATTCCTTGATGGAGAGCGAACTCTTCGGCTATTTGAAGGGCGCTTTCACCGGCGCCAATAGCGATAAGCGCGGCCTCTTTGATGAAGCGGAAGGCGGCACTCTCTTTTTAGATGAGATCGGCGACATGAATGTGGCCTTACAAGCCAAGCTCCTACGCGTTTTGCAAGATCGCACCATTCGCCCCGTGGGCGGAACGCAACACAGATCCGTCGACGTGCGCATTGTCGCCGCCACTCATAAAGACCTTAAGAAAGCCATCGCCAATGGCACGTTTCGCGAGGACCTCTACTACCGGCTAGCGGTCATTCCCATCGTCATGCCGGCGTTAAGGCATCGCAGCGAAGATATTCCACTGTTAGCGCAACACTTCTTGAACAAATACTCGCTGATGAATGGCGGCAAAGTTCACGGCTTTGCACCTGAGGCCGTGCAACGCCTGCTAGGCCTAACCTGGCCGGGCAACGTGCGCGAACTTGAAAATCTGATTGAGCGCCTGGTCGTACTCTCGAAGTCTCCGATCATTCAACCGGAGGCCATACCTATCGGTGAAGACAAGAACTTTGAAAACTTCTTTGGCCAAAATGTCGCCGACCTGCCGTCACTAGAGGAGCTGGAGCGCAGATACATTCATCTGGTGTTGGAAAAGACGGGCGCGCGTAAAGAAAAGGCCGCTCAGATTCTAGGGATCAACCGCCGCACGCTCTATCGCAAAGAGCGGGAATTCGGCTTCGTCACCGAAGATCAAGAGCCGGAAGAGTAAGGCCCCAACGCCTTCGCCTCAATTTCTTCGCTGGTTCCGCTCAAATGATCGATAAGGCGCAAGGTAAAAGTCACTTCACCACGCTCATTGAACGCGCTCTTAGGCGCCGCCACAAAAATATGCGGCGAAATCGCCTCCCCCGGACGCACCTCATGAACCTGCACCGCCTGGGTCAGTGACAACCCGCGTGCGACCTCTGTTTCAGGCAGCACGAACTCGACTTTTCGCACCTCTGTCGACTGATTCATATAATGAGTTTTGAAATGATTCAGAACCTGCCCTGAGTTCAGAATCTGAAAAGGCGCGTCTTTGGCCCGAATGATCATCAGCGAATGCGGCTTACGTTGGATCATAGCCACGCCCAGCAAGCCGGAAAAAAAGAGGATGAGGACCGCATAGAGGATCACCCGCGGCCGGAAAAACAAAGATTCGGCCGTGCTCTGACTGGCGTGGCGAATCAACCCTTCCGGCTTTTTCACTCGCCGCATGATTTCATTGCACGCGTCGATGCAAGCCGTGCAAGCGATGCACTCCATTTGGATACCATCACGAATATCAATTTTGACAGGACATACTTCCACACAGCGATTGCAGCTCACGCAGTCGCCTAGCTTTTGCCCCCGCACCGAACCCTTGCGCGGCTCCCCCCGCTTTTGATCGTAAAGAACCGTCACCGTCCTTTGATCCATCAGCGCCCCTTGCAGGCGACCATAGGGACACATGATGATGCAAAACTGTTCGCGAAACCATCCGAAGTTGAACAGCAACACGCCGGTGATGCTTGTGGCGAACAAAAAGTAAACCCAGTTCTCTCCCGGACGACTTTGCATCATCGCGATCAGCTGAGGCGCGCCAGTAAAGTACGCCATCACGCTATGAGTGATAAGCGAGCTGACCACGAGATAAGACGACCACTTCAGGAAAAGCTTAAAGGCCTTCTCTACACTCATGGGAGCCGCGGCCAGCTTGCGACGCTGGAGATAGTTCCCCTCAATCCAGATCTCGATGCGACGATAAACCGCATCGATAAAAACCGTCTGTGGACAAGCCCAACCACACCAAACGCGGCCCCATATGGCCGTCACGAAAATCAAAAGCAGCGCGCTCAAGATGAGGATGAAGAACACGTAAGGCGCATCGTGCGCCAAAAAAAGAACGCCGAAAATCTGAAATCTACGGCCCGGAAGGTCCAGCAACACGGCTTGCATTCCGTTGATGCGAATCCAGGGCAACGCGAGCAGAACGAGCATCAATACGGCATGAACCACCACGCGCCATCTTCGTAGTGGCCCCTTCACCTCGGCCGGAATGATGCGCTCTCGCCCGCCATGCGGGTCGAGCATGGACAGCCGCTCAGTTGCTGACAATCTTTTCTCCTTGCGGACCTTTGGAGTTGGCCGGATGGCTACCACGCTTGCTCACGATATAAACGGTCACCGCCGACACCTCGGCGTCCTTAAGCTGGCCATCCCAAGGCGGCATGCCCTTTTCCACCACTCCCTTACGAACAATCGTCGCGATGTCGGCAAGCTTGCCTTGGCCGTGCAACCAATAGTCATCGGTCAAATCAGGACCGATCACACCTTGCAGATCCGCCCCATGACAAGCGGCGCACTTGCCTTGAAACACGGCCTTGCCTTCATTGAGGACGGCCGCCGAAGCCAAAAGTTTCTGCAACTCTTCTTCCGAATCACTTTTCGTTCCGCGCTTGGCTTTTGCGGCCTCAATGACAGCAAGATCCGCCTTCAACTCTTGATTGATTGTCGGCCCGGAGCCTGACTCGTAGTGCAGATAGTAGAGATAGGCGAATATGATGGTGCCCAGAAACGTGAGCAGCCACCAGTTGGGCAGAGGATTGTCCAACTCTTGAATGCCATCGTATTCGTGATCTTCCATCCGATTTTGCTCTTCACTCACAAACGTCCCCTTCGTTCAACGGAATACGACCCATCGCTTCGTAATGCGCCTTTGCACCTTTGCGTAAATAAACCCACACCAGCGTCACCATGAAAAAGCCGAAGAAAATCATTAAACCGGCCGCAGTGAGATCCGTGTCTGTATAAACTTGGCGTAGAAATCCGCTCATTGGTTTACTCCTTCACCGTGACTTGATCGGTCGGGCGGGGTTGTTTTTCTTTCTGTCCCAAAGCCTGCAAGTAAGCGATCAAAGCCACGATCTCACGCCTTTCAAGGCCTTCCGGCCCACCCTGATCATGAATCGCTTGCGCCACAGACTTGGCCTGTTCTTCGGCCAAGCGATCCGCTTGCGCCACCTGCTCGGGACTATAAGGCACGCCCAAGTTCCTCAACACGCTCACCTTCTTGCGCAGAGACAAGAAGTCCGTTTTGTCTTTCACCAACCACGAGTAAGAAGGCATGATCGATTTCTCGACCACCGAACGCGGGTCTACCATATGGCGGAAATGCCAAAGATCCGGGTACTTCTTCCCTACCCGCGCCAAATCGGGACCTGTGCGCTTTGAACCCCATTGAAAAGGGTGATCGTAAATCGACTCTTCCATGGTGGAGGGCGAACCATAGCGCAAGACCTCAGACACCATCGGCCGAATCTGCTGCGAATGACACACGTAACATCCTTCGCGAATATAGATGTCGCGACCTGCGATCTCTAACGGCGAGTAGGGATCAATATTCGCCGTCTTGGCGATATAGCTATGCAGAGAGAGCGTGGGATAGATTTCGATAACCGATCCCACCAGAATTGCGATCAGAGAAAGAACGGAGAACACCGTCACCATACCCTCGAGCGCGCGGTGCCCTTCACCAGCGGAACTGTAGCGCGTGTTGCGCACCCGCACTGTTTCATTCGAGACTTCGGTGGAGGCCGCGATGGTGCGGTAGACGTTGTAACACATCACCATAAAGCCGCCCAAGAAGAACGCTCCTCCCAAAGCGCGCGCCCAGTACAGAGGAACAATGCGCACCACGGTCTCAACAAAATCCGGGTAGACCAACTGCCCCTCGGGACCGATCGCCTTCCACATCAAGCCTTGCGTAATGCCGGCCGCCACCATGGAAACGTAGTAAAGAACGATACCCAAAAATCCGAGCCAGAAGTGAACATTGGCCAAGCGATCCGAATATAGTTTGGTCTTCCACAATTTCGGAACAAGATAGTAAATCATCGCGAAGCTGAGAAAGCCGTTCCAACCCAAAGCTCCCGCATGCACGTGACCAACGATCCAGTCGGTGTAATGCCCAATGGCGCTCACCGATTTAATGGAAAGCAGCGGACCTTCAAACGTGGCCATCCCGTAAAACGTTAAAGCCGCCACCATAAACTTGATAATCGGATCGGTTCTGAGCAGGTGCCAAGCGCCACGCAAGGTCAGAAGTCCGTTGATCATTCCACCCCAAGAAGGGGCCCACAACATAATGGAGAAAATCATGCCCAAGGTCTGCGCCCATTCCGGCAGCGAAGTGTAGAGCAGATGGTGCGGGCCTGCCCAAATGTAGATAAACACCAAACCCCAGAAGTGAATGATCGAGAGACGGTAAGAGTAAACCGGTCGATTCGCCGCTTTTGGCAAATAGTAGTACATCAGTCCCAGAAAAGGGGTGGTGAGAAAGAATGCCACCGCATTGTGCCCATACCACCACTGCACCAGCGCATCTTGAACACCAGCCCACACCGGGTAACTGTTCATGTACGACCACGGGATTTCAATGGAATTCACGATATGAAGAACGGCAACTGTGACGATGGTGGCGATATAAAACCACAAGGCCACGTACATATGCTTTTCGCGACGGATGGCCAACGTGCCGAAAAAGTTCACCGCGAAGATCACCCAAATCAGAGTGATGGCGATATCGATCGGCCATTCGAGCTCCGCATACTCTTTGCCCTGTGAAAATCCGAGCGGCAGAGAGATCGCCGCCGCCACGATGATCAGCTGCCATCCCCAAAAGTGAATGGCGCTTAACCGATCCGAATACATTCGTGTCTTCAGCAGACGTTGAGTTGAATGATAGATCCCTGCAAAGATGGCGTTGCCAGCAAAAGCGAAGATGGCAGCGTTGGTATGAAGGGGCCGCAGTCTTCCAAAGGTGAGCCATGGCAGCTCCATGTTCAGCGGAAAGAACGCCAGCTGCAGGGCCGCAAGCAGCCCCGCCGCAAAGGCCACACCAGCAAACACCATACAAGCGAGTAAGAACTTTCTTACGATCGCATCGTCGTAGGTGACTTCTTCTAATCTAGAGATCGTCTCATTCATGTTGCTTTCCTTCCTCAATCTTCAAGAATTCGATGGGCTGGGGTTTCGGTGTCATCCATCTGTCCGTTACGAACGCTCCAGACAAAAGCGCCTACAAAACCAATCCCTAGGGCCAGTGAAATCGGGATCATAAGATAAAGAACGATCATGGGCGCCTCTCCGCTATGTAGGTGCTCAACAAAATAAATGCGCTACTGATGGGCATAAGAAGAGCCGCAACAAAGGGATTGATAAAGCCCATGACGGCCAAGCTGCCGCCGATCAGATTATAGAGAACAGAGATTGCGAGATTGCGCCGGATCAACGCCATGCCCTCGCGACTGATGCGGATCAAGGCCTGAATGCCTTCGAGGCTGGGGTTAGCTAGGTAAACGTCGGCTGCTTTAAGCGCGGTCGCCATTCCACCGCTGACTGCGACGCCGACGTCGGCGCGGAGCATGGCAAGACTGTCGTTAACGCCATCACCGACCATCATCGCATGGGGAGTGCGAGCGACCTCAGTGGCCTTAACCGCCGGGCAACATTCATACAAGATTTCCGTCTGCGTAAAGCCGAGCTGAGCTCCGATGTTCTCAGTGACCTCTTTGGCATCACCGGAAAGCAGTGCGACTTGAATGCCCTCTCCGCGAAGCGTGTCCAGCGCCGCCCGTGAACCCGGTTTCAGTATGGATGAAAACACACAATCCAGAATGGGCTGGCCGTCTTCGAACAATGTGCAAGACACCTGCGTTCCCGGTTTGGAGTTGCGTTTGACTTCATAGAATTTGCCATAAACGAAACCAGAAACGCCGAGCCCGACAGACTCGCGCCAGCCATCGACAGGCGGTAGACTATGCTCCTCATTGAATGCACGGCGAAAGGCAAATGCGATAGGATGAAGAGATTCATTCTCCAACGCCAAGATGACTTTTTGATGGACCAACGCGATCTGCGACAAGGGTGTCGTCAAAGTCAAATCGCTATCGGTTAAAGTGCCTGTTTTATCGAAAAAGATCGTCTTAACGCTGGCCGCTTTCTCAAACACATCCGCGTTGCGCACGATAAGGCCCTTTTTACGGGCCTTTTTCAAAGAGGCCGCAAGCGCGAGCGGAGTTCCAAAAGCCATCGCACAGGGGCAAGCCAAGATGATGAGCGCCAAGGCTCGCCTGACCGCTTCCTCGGGAGAAACGGCCCAATAGCCGACTAAAAATACGATCGCCAACGTGAACACGGTCGCCAAAAGCCATTGTGCCGAGCGATCCGCAAGATTGGCGATTCGTGTGCCGCCGACCGATTGCTCTTCGACGGATTTGAGAATTTTTCCGAAACTCGTGTCTAGAAGAGGCTTACGGATCGCGAGCTGCGCTTCCCCGTTGATCAGAAGAGCACCGGCAGGAACGATCGCTCCGCGTAAGAATGTTTTGGGACGGCTTTCGCCCGACAACCACGCCAGACTGAAGTGTGCGGTTGACGAAATAAGTTCGGCGTCCGCCGGAAGTGTTTCTTTGGCTTGCAACAGAATACGTTCGCCGATGCGAGTGTTTTCTGTCCGTGTCCAGCTCCAACCCGATTCGTTCACCTGACGAACGCGGGAGAGCTGCAAAGTCTCTGAAAGCTCTTCGGGCCGGATAAACCTGCGCTGCAATCGCCGCTGTGCATAGCGCGACAACAGAATTAAAAATAGAAATCCGCTCAGAGAATCAAAATAGATATCGCCTTTGCCACGAATCAATTCGATGGTCGAGAATATAAACCCACTAAACGAAGCGACGGCCATGGGTAAATCAATAGATATTTGCTTGCGAGCGAGGCTATACCAAGCGCCACGATAAAACGGTATGGCGACATAGAAAACAACGGGCAGATAAAGTGCGAAACTGAGCCACGAAAATACACTGGCAAAATCGGCAGATGCCCCCAGGTAAGTGGCAAAACTGAAGGTCATGATGTTGCCCGCACAGGCGGCGGCCACCGCCAGACGAATCAGTTCATGACGATCCGACAGGCGCTGCAACTGTTCTGCGGAGTCCTCAGGCTTAAGCGGGATGGGATTGAATCCCAAACGCTGTATGTGGTTGGCGAGCTCACTGAACTCGAGATGATTCGGATCAACCTGAGCTTCGGCGGTGTGACTGGCGAGATCGACACGCAGGTCTTCCAAACCCTTTACCGTCAAAGCCAGGTCTTCAATCTTACGCACACATTTGCCGCAGGAAATACCATCGACATAAAAGCGGATGCGGCCGCGATTGGAATAGGCCCGACGAAAGTCGTCCTGATCCAAAAAGGAATAATCGTTGAACCGCGCCGCCTTAATTTCTGCCATACCTTCAACAAATGCGAGTGCGGTGCCATTCCAACAACAGCATAGATAGGATTAGAAAACAGGACTGAGCCATTTTGTCTCAAATCTCATTTTTAGACCGGCTGTGTTTGTGACAAAACAGCTCAACCATATGGTCAATTCAAATCCACATAAGGCATTGCGCTTGCTCTGACAGATGGTATGAAGCGGATGCAATAAGGAGCTGCGATATGACAGTTCGTCCAGACGATCTTAGTCTTGTCACCCCCGGAGGGGTGACGTTCTCACATAGGGATATCGCCAATGTCGTTGACGACTTCTATACGCGAGTACAAAACGACGAAAGGCTTTCTGTCCCCTTCCAATCGGTTCACGATTGGCCGGCGCACATAGAACATCTCATTCATTTTTGGTGGATTCGCTTCGGCGGTGAAGTGTATATGGATGCGCAATACAATCCGGTGATGAAGCATTTCCATTCAGGATTCAATGCAACTTTACTGGCCCGCTGGCTTGAGCTTTTTCATGAAACGCTGCGCGCTCATCTTTCTGAGGAACAGTGCAATCTATGGACGACCGTGACGGAACGAATGGGGAATAGTCTTTCGCTTCGAAATGAGCACTTAAAACAGCAGGCGCTTAACCGCGGCTCTTAGTCACCACGGACAAGGCAAGTTATACCGCGCATACATCTCACGCAGCTGAGGCTTACTCGTCACTTCCACGACCTCGCCGCTCGGCAGGAACCAAAGAACCGGAAACTTCACTTCGATCGCGGCGCGATTCACATAGTCATCCAAAGGACCATGGCGTACCAAAACGCGACCAAGAAGAGTGTTGATCTCAGCCTGAAATTCTTCGGAGTAGGCCGGCTGACCCGTAGTCGGATTGTAAACGCCTAACAAGTCATAGTCGCTATAGAAATACTGACCATCACGTTGCACAAGGTATTCATGCTCGGGGCCAAGAACGGTGTAGCCGAGCTTAGCCAGCGCCTCGCGCGTCTCCGGCGGACACTGCACAAGCCCCGCGTACTTACCCTGCTTCAGGCTCTTGCACTTGATCAATTCGGATGGCTTAGCCAAATAGCCCTTACGCAAAGAGTACGGCAACGAAGCCGGGTTTGGCGCCATTACGTTGATGATCATTTTATTTTTCTTCGCGTAGTCACGGATTTCAACGAAATCTTCTTTGATGATATACGGCGGATCAACTGTAAGAAGCGATTCACAACCGTCACCCGACTTCGCCGCGCGCGGCTTGCCCTTAGCCTCAGCCTGCAGCGAAAAAGCGCTGGCGACTAACATTAGGCTAAGCATAGCGCGAATCATCGGGTTCACCCTTCCTTGGGTAATTGGTTGCGAGCGAACCCATCCTTTGGGTTCATCCATCGTTCCATTGAGCAAGGCCGGGACCGCCGCAAAAGGCGGTTTATTTACAGATAGGGCTGGATTTCCTTACGTTTTTGCCGGCTCATGACGATTAACGGCACTGGCCCTAATAACTATACGGATAGCCATAGGCCTGAGCGATATCCAAGCGCATGCACACATACTGACCGTTGTATTGCGCCAGCACATACGTGATTCCGTAAAACGCCGTGTACTGGCTGCAGTAGCCCGAACTCGTCGTTGTCGTCGTGCCTGTGCCATAGATCGTCGACCCGCTGGTACAGGGATAGGTGATCCCGTTATTCACGTAATATCCACCGGCCGTGCACGTCATGTAGCCATTCGTTGACGTGCTACCGGCGTACACGCTGGCACCCGGCGAGCATGTGTAAGTCATCCCATTGCTCGTGTAGTAACCCGTCGACGGACAAGTGATGTAGCCCGTATTGGTCGTGGTACCGGCCCACACCGTCGAACCCGCCGTACACGTATAGGTTGTTCCATTGCTGGTGTAATACCCAGTCGACGGACAGGTGATGTAACCTGTAGGGGTGCTGGCCGTGCTCGAGCTATTGCTCGTTTTGCCGCATCCGATGGCGAACACCGCCATGGTTGCGATGAATACTCTTACCATTAAACTGTTTTTAGATACTGTTAGCATATTTGTTCTCCTGTTTACGATTTCTCATAAGAACAACATTTATGCCTTTGCGGACTCCACATTCTTGCCCAAACCCAGCTCTCAATCGCCGGCACACGCCAATTGTGGAGGCAAGCAAGGAAGCGACAAATCGCGCGCAACATCGTCAAAAAAAAAGCCCCTGCGAGAACCGCAGGGGCTTTGAGTCAGGTGAGGTCGGTCTCAGCTACCGGACAGGGAGTAATCCGGGAGCCATCAAACTTCGGTTTTGAATAAGAGAAAAATGATTGGAAACGACAGAATTGGACGGATACCCTACAATCCCTGGCGCCACACTGTAATTTGGCATCCCCGCAATCGACTGCGAAACAGCGGCTCCTGCAGTCCATGGATTCCATTTTCCTGCCGCTGTCGCTCAAGCATCTGCGACAACGCGGGATCGTCGCTTTGAAAGGCGCGCACTAAAAGCCGGTCGTTTTGCGCAAATCCAGGAACATCCGCCGCATACACGGCAATGCTCAACGGGAATATCATTCCAAAAATCATTAATAAAGTGGTCAACCTTCTCATAACGAGTCTCCTCGGTGTTACCAAGCCAGATTGGCCTATCTCTATTGCGAAATTATGGAATCGGAGCCGCAGTCTCAAAATGAGACAGTGAAATAAAACTCTCTCATCTCCACAGTCACTCAAGACTCAGTCTTTAAACTGATTGAGAGCTGAAACTTAAAACTACATAGGAGATTCATATGAAAACCTTGTCCCTTAAAGTCTGCGCCTTTACTGCGCTGGTGGGATTTTCGCTCGCCTCTATGGCGCAAGAGAACTTTCAAAGTGCTGAGTTCCGCGCTGCCATGGACAAGTGCCGCTCAGAAAACCCTGCTCCTGCGCGCCCGCAAGCCGGCCAACGTCCGACGCAAGAGCAACGCAGCCAATTCGAATCACACATGGAGGCCATGAAAACCTGCATGCAAGCGGCAGGATTCAAAGCCCCCGATCGCCCACCTCGTCATCATGGCCAACGCCCGCCCCCGCGCTTTGATGACTCGGGATCCAGTGGCACTGGGGCCGCTCAATAGAGCCGTGCAATCGTAGAAATAGTTTGAGAGGATTAAACCAACGAGGACGCCATGAATCCCATCCGTGTGATGCTAGTAGAAGACGACAGCCAGATCGCCAAAGCCCTTACAATTAACCTCTCACTCAGCGGTTACACCGTTGTGCATGCGGAGACCGCCAAAGAAGCCAAGGCCAGCGTGGAGAAGGGTGTTTTTGACCTTCTCCTGCTGGATGTGAACCTCCCTGACGGCAACGGCATCGACCTTTTTCATGAGCTGCGCGGGCTCGGAATACAGGCGCCCGCGATATTTTTAAGTGCGCGGGTGGATGAAGAAACCATTGTGCGCGCCATGAGCATTGGCGCCGATGACTACATCCGCAAACCTTTCGGCATGGAAGAGCTCAAACTGCGAATGACCCGCACACTCAGAGCTTTTCAACCTGTGCGCAATACCGTTCAGGCCGGCCCACTGACCTTAGACCTCGGCCAGCGCACGGCTATTCTATCGAATCAACCTTTGGTGTTAAGTCGTCGCGAATTCGATATCCTCACGGCCCTCTTGAAACGACCAGGAGATGTGGTCAGCCGCGAGGCCATCATCAATTATCTTGAACAGGATGCCGAAATCTATGATCGCACCATCGACTCGCATATTAGTCATCTACGCCGCAAGATCCGCGATTTGGTCGGCGAGGAGTTTCAAGTGCTCTCGATCTACGGAGTTGGTTACAAAGTGAATTGGGGCGCTTAGATGAACGGCAGAGCTTACCTTCGCTTTATCACGCTGAGTGTTTTACTGGCGATCACCTTAGCAGGCATCTCTCTGCTCTTGCTGAACCGTCTTTCCGATCAGGCCTCCGCGACCGAGCGTAATCGTTTTTTGCTCTTTTTGGCCGAGTCCATCGAAGAGCGCATGGCCGACAAGAGTCTTGATAGCCTAGAAAACCCCCTCACCGCTCTGCGCCCACCACCGCCGCCAGAACGCGATGGAAAACCGCGCCCTCCACCGCCATTTGGTCGACCGCCCCATGGCGGACCGCAGTTCTGGTTGGTCGATGGCGATGGCAAAGTGCTGTTCAATCTACGCGAAGGAAACCTCCCGCTACGCTGGGATCAGCTCGAAAAACCCTCACAGCCACACGAGATCACCGAAAACTCGGACTTCTTCCGCTTTCGCCCGGCAGTACAAGTCATTCGCTTGGAATATAAGGAGCCCGTTTATCTCGTAGCCACAGGACCGCGTCCACCCGGATTTCTTCCACTGCTAACGACCCATGCGTTGATTGTATTTCTGACCGTAAGCCTCGGTTTCATCGTCTCATTTAGCTTTCTCTTCATCTACTTACGACGCAAATCTCTAGAGGCGCGAGAGGTATTAAAGAAATTGGCGCAGGGCGATCTGAAAGCCCGCTTTCCGCTGCAGCGTTTTGATGAGCTCGGCGGCCTGCTGGTCGACTTTAACTATATGGCCGATCAGATTGAACGTCTGGTCAACCGCATTCACGAGACCGAATCCGCGCGCAAAAATCTAGTGCAGGAACTCGGTCACGATCTAAGAACCCCACTCACCTCCTTGCGGGCCGCCGTGGAAACGCTGAAAGACATGGACGATCGCATCACTCCGGAGGAACACAAAGAGCTGCTTTCCATGATCGAAAGCGAGATCCTATATTTTGGTCGTCTGATTGAAAATCTAATGGTTATTTCCTCATTGGATGAACCACAGTTTAAATCTTCGACTTCCGTGATCGATCTCTCGGAGGTTTTAATTCAGCAGATCAAACGACGCCAGCAGACCGGTCAAAAGCAGTGGGATTTGGTGATCACCGTTAAGGACAGCCAAACTCTGCCCATTTTGGGCGATACGCACTTGGTTGAACGCTTACTCACCAATGCTTTTAACAATGCGGAAAAATTCGCGCGCACGAGCGTGACGGTCAAAGTCAGCAAAGCAAGCAATCACTACGATATCGAAATCATCGACGACGGCCCTGGAATGGGCGAATCGGAGATTAAAAATTTCGGCGTCAGGCGCTCTTTCACCAATCGCAGACTCGAGAAAGGTCTCGACACCTCTCTTGGTCTTGGCTCTGTGATTATGAAATCCATTGCCGAGTTGCATGGAGGACAGGTAAAAATAGATAACGTCGTTAGTGATGGTCAAATCTCAGGCGCGAAAGTCACGATCTCACTGCCCATTTATATCTAAGGACGTAAAAAGCGGAGCGTGACATGGGACGAATGCATCTTTTCGAAATCGAAGACCAATCCTGGTGCCCAAAAGTGATTCGCACCGCCATTACCGAGTTTCTCGCTACGGTCACCAGAATGACCAAACTCTGGCAGCCGACCGCCGAGGTGTTGCGCGAAATTCTTGAGCGAACGACCACCAACCGCATCGTGGTGCTCGGCGCCGGCTCCGGCGGAGGTATTCTCGACGTTGTTCCCGCGCTTCCTAATGACACGCAGATTGTGCTGACGGATCTGTATCCGGACTTAGGCTTCAAATCCCCTAACCCCCGCGTCTCCTATTTGAAAACCTCCGTGGATGCGACCGCTGTGCCTAAAGATCTCAATGGTGTGCGCGTGATGTATGCTTCCTTTCACCACCTGACACCCGATCTCGCAAAACAGGTCTTAGCTAACGCCGTCAAAGACAATCAGGCCATCGCCATCTTTGAAGGTACCGAACGTTCAGCGAAGGGAATCTTCGCTCTTATCTTCGTACCCATCCTGGTGCTTCTGGTCACACCGATCATTCGTCCGTTCCGCTGGTCGCGGCTTTTTCTCACCTATATCCTTCCCGTACTTCCTTTGGCCATTGCCTGGGATGGATTGGCATCCGCACTTCGCACCTATAGCATCGATGAAATGAAAACATTGGTGGCCGATCTTCCAAGCTACGACTGGACGGTAGAAGTACTCAAAGGCCCACGCGGAGAAAACCTTCCTACGCTGATCGGGATCCCAAAGTCATGACCGATGCGCAATTCGACCAGATTGTGAGTGATGTGTGGCAACGGCTGGAGAAGATCATCCCTCCGGATTTACTGCCTCACTTGGCTAACATCCTTTTTGTCATCGAGAACGAACCTACTCCCGATATTTTGCGAGAGATCGCCGATACGGAACTGGCCGATGACCCGCTGTCTATCTGCGGTCTGCATGTAGGCGTGCCGCTGACGGAGACGACCGTCTCCGCACCACCGCTTATTCCCACCCATGTATACCTTTTCCGCATGGCGCTTTTAGATATGGTGGACTACGACGGAAGCGAAGAGTCTATCGCCGAATTGAAAGAGGAAATCGCCATCACACTCTTACACGAGATCGGCCACTACTTCGGCTTGAGCGAAGAAGATTTGGATCGCTTAGGATTTGCATGAAAGTTGCACCTCTTCACTGGCATGCGGCAGTTTCCGCTGCCAGAAGGAGTGCAAATGCCTCGTGGAGACAAATCCAAATACACCAATAAGCAAAAACGCATGGCGGGACATATCGAGAAGGGCTACGAAAAACGTGGTCTTTCGGCGAGGGAATCCGAGCGCCGCGCCTGGGCCACCGTAAACAAAGAGACCGGTGGGGCGGGCAAAGCCGTGAAGAATACCAAACCATCGAAGAAGGGCGGTCATATAGGTGGGAGCTCGCAATCCCAAACTAAGCGTAGTCTGGCAGCTAAGAAAGGTTGGCAAACTCGTCGACATGAAAGCCACGCACGCTAGATAAACTGGACCGCCTTTGCGGCGGTCCAGACTTCTCGTTGACTATCAATTGAACTCAATCGGAAATGTGACGCTAGCGACCACGCCATCGCCATCATACTTGATCGCATCGGTCGACGTGCCTGCAGCGATCGAGCCTAAGCTCTCCACCGTAGTACGGGTGTAATTCAGGCGCTGCCACTCAATATTGACGCTAAACTGCTTCAGTTTCAAACCTGCGCCTAAACGCCAACCATTGGGCTCTTTGAATTTGTAGTCAAAGCCATTGGCACTTTTCGGATCCAGCTCGCCAGCCAGGACATAGCCACCATAAAGACGAAGCCCGTAGTCTTTCATCTGAAAGCCCACAACAGGCGCAATATCCCAAGAGTTGGCATCCGTTGTCAGATTGTTGGCATTGTCCTTATACTGCAGAAAGCCGTAGCGGGCGTCAGCCGCAATAAAGAAGCGTTCATAGATATGAGCACCGCCGCGCAAAACTAAACCAAATCCACGTGTGACGGCGGCCGAATTGGTGAAGGGTGTGGGATAGTTTATGTTGGACTCGGTCATCTGGTAAGTTACACCAGGCTCAAGAAAAATACCTGAGCCCTCCACTCCTTCATCAGCAAGAGCAAGAGACCCGCAGCCGAGAAGAGCAGCGCAGGATAGAGATTTTATAATTTTTGTCATAGATTACTCCTTTGTCTTCAATTGACCCTTCAAGGAAAAAGCATGTTCCATGCCCGTGTAGCAAACGACGGTGCGAGAGCCGCGAAGCAAGCATTGACTTCGATAACGCGCTCGCTATAACGCCAAGTCATGAAACGCTACGGAAATCACAGCGGACGCTCGGGCGTGACTCGCTACGAGATGAGTTCAGACTCGATCACAGTGGAGTTCAATGATGGCGATATCTACGTCTACACCTACAAGAGCGCCGGCAAAGCTTATGTGGAGCGCATGAAAGAACTGGCTCAAGCCGGCCGCGGCTTGAGCACATTTATTTCTCAGAATGTAAAGAGTAAATACGCGGTCAAATACTAAAGCTCTCTATCGATCTTAATGACGCCACTACGATGCCCTTGTCTTGTGTCTCTTTGCGAATGGCTTCGGCAAAGGATTGCACGAAGGCTTTAGAGGACGTGAACAAGAGCTTGCCACCACCTGCCGCGATCATATCGGGAAGCACTCTCTTCGTGAGGTGCACCACGGAAACGGTATTCAAACGCATAATGTTTATCTCTTCTTCTAAATCAGTTTCATCAAAAGAGAGCACGACCACTTGATAGCTACCCGCTTCACGCAAGACCGCGTACAGAGCTTCAACGCCGGCATAGGTGGCCAGATCAACCTGCACGCTACGCACCTCAGCACCGAGGCCACGTAACTCTTCGGCGGCTTGCTCCAACCCTTCGTCCTCAGCGGTGATAATAAGATCGTATCCATGCTGAGCGAATTGTTTGGCGAGCTGTAAGCCAATGCCGCTCGCGGCCCCCGTAATGACGGCACACTCTTTCATTAGTGATGAACCGAGACGTCACGCGGCTGGGGCTGAAAACGATTCGCCGTCAAACCCATCAACAGAGTCTCTGCACCCCGGTTTACAAAATTCAACGCCGCACCTGTTTGACGAGGGAACAGACCCTTACGTTTCATAAGATAAAGAATGCCATAGACTCCCGCACCGAAGGCCAGCCAGCGAAACTGTGTGCTGCGGACCAGAGGCATATGAGACACTTGCCGGAAGGCACGCCTTGTCTGCTTCTTCACTTTTCTGAATGCGGTGGAACTCTTCTTAGCCATTGCAACTCCTTGGTGAGGTTACCTTGGCCGAAGAACGTGCATTTAACGTGCCTCAGAGATAGTGCTATCAGACATCACTCCGGGATTTCTGCCCCGCTTCAATGGGGAGAAAGGTCGCCTACTGCATCGCTTAGCCGCCCCAAGCAGCCTTCATAAGATCGATGGGCTCTTGAATCTCAGGTGCATCCGCGGCCGACATACGCTCATTTAACTGTCCCTCTTGATAGGGAAAACCAGTCAGATCCACCGGCTGCCAACGACGCACAGGCATGACCACGGAAGATTTACTTTTCGTAGCGTCGCTGTTCACATCCGAATAGAAAAGATGTTTATGCTCAAAAATCTTAGCGACTTCTGGCTTGTGAATCGTGTCGTGTACATCAATGAGGATAAAATTCTCTTTGCCTGGTGCCGGACGCGCGCCCCGACCCACCATCTGCGTGAAGAGAGTGTCGCTCTCAACCGGCCGGGCCACTACGATTGTTTCCACATTGGGGACATCAAAGCCCATAGCCAACATCTGCACGTTCACGAGAACGCGGACTTCACCGCGCCGAAACTTCTCAATATTCAGAGCATTGATCTTATCGCCCTTCTTCTCCCACTTGGAGTGCACGACCGTGGCAGACACACCTTGCTTTTCAAACTCAGCCATGACGCCTTCAGCCTCAATGACTGAGCCAGCGTAATAGATCGTCTGACCGCGCATATGCTTAAGAGACTCCGTGACGATCTTCACAAAGCGCGCTTCACGCGAGGAGATCTCGACTCGGGAAGCTTGGTTCAACACGCCATTTTTGATTTCGGGCGAGAACGACTGCCCGGTCTCCAAACGCACAATCTGACATGGCACCAAATATTCGCCGACCAAATCTAAGTAGCGAATCTGTGCGGCGAACGGCAGGCTTTCCATATTACGCGGGGGCGTCGCGGTCAAAAACACAGAAGAGGCTCCAATGTCTCGGGCAAAATCTTGTACCGAGGCCAGCCGCTTTTTCTTCCAGCCATGATGACCTTCATCAATCACGATCAGCGCCGCAGACAATTGCCCGCGCAGTTTTTCTGAGCGCGCATAGAACAAAGCGCTGGTGGTAATAATGACTTTGCCTTTCATGCCCAAAAGATATTCCGGAAATACCGACATCAGCTGGCCACCGCCGCCCATTCGACACACTCTCTCACGACCGCCCTCGAATTGCTGAGACAAAGTCATCGCATGTTGATTGGCGATCTCCCAGCTCGGAACCACGACCACCACATTGCGATCCTTTTGCAAGAAGTGGCGATGGACAAAAGCGTGGATCAAAAATGTCTTTCCTGCCCCTGTCGGCAGCTGCACGCCGACGGACACAGGCCCTTCTTTTAACAAGCGCTCCAGATTCAAAAGGGCATCGACCTGATAGGGTCTAAGCTTTTGCTCGGCTTTGGCTTTGTTGAATTGAAACTGCGTTTCGGCCGCCTTCTTTTTAAGAGCGCGGAACTGCTTATCGATCGAAACCGGATCCATGGGAGTCAGCATGAAAGTCCTAACCAGCGCCGCCCTCGTGGCCGCGCTCGCCTTCTTCCTAGGCAAGTTATGTTCCGTAGCTCAGCCCCACGCAAAATAGAACTGAGGTGCGCAAGCGCCGTGAATTGTCGCAGACGGGGGATACTTTTTACCAGAACGCCTCTGGTACAGGCCTTGCTCGATGACAGTTTGAATGAAGCAAAGGAGTTTTACTTTATGGCAACAACTCAAGATCCTTCAAACGAAGAAGCGGTCACCTATCTGGATGTGGAGGAAGCGGCACGCGAATCCCTCTCAGTCCATTGGCGCGCCGTTTTCGCCGGTTTGTTTATCTCCATGCTGGCCTATTTCACACTCGTCAGCCTGGGCCTCGGCATTGGGGCTGGACAGATGCGTGACGTTTTGGCTGGTCAAGATGCCCTCGGCAACATTGGAATTGGCGCGGCGATTTGGTTGGCTGTCACGGTGCTAATTTCCTTGTTCGTGGGTAGTTATGCCTCAAGTCGTAGCAGCGGCATAATTGCCACTCGCGTGGGCGCTGTGCAGGGCGCGGTGATCACCGCTTTGTTTTTCACCTTAATGACCACGCAAGCAGGCATCGCCCTTGGAACGATCTCAAGTGGTTTGGGTGCTATCCGTGACACATTGAGTGGTGCCGCCTGGCAGATGGGCAACAACCCACGCTTAACGGCGATTGTCGATGATGCGCTTGGGGATATGGATTTAAAATCCTCTCCCGAGACCGTCGGCAGTGGTGTGCTCTCGCGCCTTATGCGCGGAGATACGGATTCCGCGATCACTTACTTGGCCAATCAATCAGGCCTGACTCGGGCCGAAGCTGAGGTTCGCTATCAACAGCTCTCCGGTCAGGTGCAAGCGGCCGCCGCCGAAATCGGTCAGCGCACAGCTACGGCGGCGCGGACAATTGGGTGGACCGCATTTGGATTGATGGTGTTCGGCACTCTCTTCGCCATTCTGGGAGGAACGATGGGCGCACAACTGAACATTCGTAAACCCATCAGCGAGCTAGACCGCAAAGCTCTGCGCATGCAACGCCCCGCCTATGTATAAACGCTAGAGATCCATCGGGCCGCCGACTTCGACGGCCTTTTTGTACGCCGGCCGGGCGTGCACTCGCTCCAGATAGGCGCGCAAACCCGGTCGACTCCGCAATATTCCTCGCGCCTTTGCAGCCTCCAGCGGAAAACTCATTTGGATATCCGCACCGCTAAACTTATCGCCAGCAAAGAAGGGTCGTTTGGCGATCTCGGCTTCAACAAAATCAAAGTGCGTGTTGATCTGCGCATCTAAAAAAGCGTGACGTACACCCTTATTAATCAACATGCCAACAGGACGCACGAGCCACGGTGTCGGCGCTTCTGTAAGTTTGTCCAAAATCAGTTTTACTAAAAGCGGTGGTGTGAGCGAGCCTTCTGCGTAATGCATGAAGTACATGTAGCGCCAACGCTCTTCTGGGCCTATCGGCCGCAAGCGTCCATTGCCATATTTATCGATGATGTACTCAATGATTGCCGCCGATTCGGCCAAAACAAGTTCACCATCGGTGACTACGGGAGATTTTCCCAAAGGATGAATGCGTTTTAATTCTGGCGGTGCCAACATCGTTACGGGATGACGTTGATAGCGCTTAACTTCATAGGGCAAACCGAGTTCTTCAAAGAGCCACAAAAGGCGATGCGAACGCGAATTATTTAAGTGGTGTAGAGTCAACATACAGACACCTCCTCAATTGACTATAGATGTCAAAAATGGCACTAAGTGGATGTGGAAACAACAGGTTTCGAATCCAAAGCTAGGGAGACTATCCATACGACGCCGGTTGCTGACGAGGATCCGCAACTGTTTCGCCTCCTGGTGGACGCCGTAAAGGACTACGGTATTTTCTTACTCGATCCGAATGGAATTATTCTTTCTTTCAACGCGGGAGCTGAGCGCATCAGCGGTTACAATGCCCGCGAAGTGATCGGGCGTCACTTCTCCGTATTTTATACTCAAAACGACATCGACAAAAACCATCCCACTCAAGAGCTCGCAATTGCATTGAAGATGGGACGCTATGAAGAAGAAGGCTGGCGCGTGCGCCAAGACGGCACCAGGTTCTGGGCCAATGTCATTATCTCGCCTATGCACGATGCTCAAAGACAGCATATCGGCTTTGCCAAGGTGACTCGCGATTTGACCGAGCGCCGCGAGGCCGAGGAACGTCTGCGTCGCAGCGAAGAGCGGTCCCGCCTGATGTTTGAGGGCGTAAAAGACTACGCCATGATCACACTCGAACCCAATGGCACCATTGCCACTTGGAATGAAGGCGCTCGTCGCATCAAAGGCTATGAAACTTTTGAGATCGTGGGTAGGCACTTCTCTTGTTTCTATCCTGAGTCGGACGTGCGCATGGGAAAGTGCGAGTACGAACTCAAAGAGGCCATTGAAACCGGCCGCTACGAAGAAGAAGGCTGGCGCGTGCGCAAAGATGGCACCAAGTTTTGGGCCAGCGTGATCCTGACAGCCACGCGCGACCGCAGAGGAAATCTGATTGGCTTTTCCAAAGTGACCCGCGATTTCACAGATCGCAAGCGAGCCGAAGATCTTTTGCGTATGGCTTATGCGGAAATGGAAAAACGCGTCGAGGAGCGCACTCAGGAGCTGCGCACAGCCAATGAGCACCTCCAAAAGGCTATTCAAGTGCGCGATGAATTTATGAGTGTGGCCTCGCATGAGCTGCGCACGCCGATCACACCTTTGAAAATGCAAGTGCAGGCCTTGATTCGCAATGTGCGTCGCAAGTCCTTTGATGCGCTCAACGAGGAACGCATGAACCGTATGGCGGAAGCCTGTGACCGCTCGCTCTCGCGCCTGACATTGTTGGTCGACAATCTATTGGATGTGGCCCGTATAAGCTCAGGCCATTTGCGATTGAATCATGAACCGGTGGAACTAAGATCTCTGCTGCGCGAGCTTATTGAGCGCTATAAAAGTGAGATCTCTGTCTCTGGTAGCCGCGTGCATCTGGAGATCACGCAAGATATCACTGTCTCGGCCGACCGCGTACGCTTTGAACAGGTTTTGGTGAATCTGCTCACCAACGCTTTGAAGTATGGCGAAAGCAAACCGATTCATATCGCGGTCCAATTGCGCCCTGAAAATGTCCTTATCTCTGTTCGTGATCACGGGCGCGGTATTGACCAGCAAGATTGCGAACGCATTTTCGAAAAATTCGAGCGCGCCGCGGGCGTTAGCAATCTCAACGGGCTTGGCCTCGGCCTCTACATCACGCGACAGATCGTGGAATCGCACGGCGGACGTATTTTGGTGGAGAGTGATCTTGGTTCTGGATCGACGTTTTCGGTAATCTTGCCAGTGGATTCAATAGAGCACAGCGGCTTCCCCAATTGAAGAGAGCCGTTTTTCAAACGGCCCTCTTCAACACATACGGTTGTCAGCAAATTGAACTGAACAAAATCAGTCGTTCTTGTGACTTTGCTTCCCTGCTTCGGAGTGCTGTTCGCTGCTCCCACCCTGTTTGCCTGAAGAACTGCCTCCACTCGATGACGAAGAACCTGTTTTGGATTGATTCTGATTCTGCGAGCTCGAACTGCCTTGGTTGCTTCCTTGATTCTGATTGGCCATTCTTACCTCCTGAGTAAGTGACTTAAACAATTAAACCTATGAGGTGTGCAAGGTCGCGGCCATATAAACAGAAGGGGGTGCACGGACACACACGTTGATGGCTCTACGCCCTCGCCAGATGTTGGTCTTTCGCTTGCACGTGTTGTCTGCGAACGAATGCAAAGGAGTTTTTCATGGCAAGTAGATCAAGCGGTCAATCGCGCAGCTCAAGCTCGGGCGGACGACGGCGTAGCGGAAGTGCACCTCGAGGTTTTGCGGCGATGAGCAAGTCACAGCAGCGCCGCATCGCCAGCATGGGAGGACGCGCCAGCCACGGCGGCCGCGGACGCGATTACGATGATGAGGACGACGACGATCGTCGAAGCGGTAATGGCCGACGCTCCAGCGGACGCCAAGGTTTCGCTTCAATGGATCCGGATGAACAACGCCGTATTGCCAGTATGGGGGGACGTGCCAGCCACGGTGGCCATGGCCGCTCCTATCGCGAGAGCGACTATGACGACGATGATCGCTATGAGCGCTCCTCTCGCAGCTCGCGCGACGAAGACTACGATGACGATTATGACGACGACGATCGCGATGAGGGGTATTACGCCGACTCTTACGAGGATGAAGACGACGACAGTGAAACCCGGTACTCGCGCTCACGCGACTACGATGAAGACTATGATGACGGCGATGATCGCCGTTCAGGCAACGGTCGCCGGTCCAGCGGGCGGCAAGGCTTCGCCTCAATGGATCGTGACGAGCAACGGCGGATCGCCAGCATGGGAGGGCGCGCCAGCCACGGCGGCGGCCGAGGTCGCTCCTCCAGCAGCTCACGCTCACGCAGCCGCTAACCCTCTCTCTTCTCTTCTTGAACGGCTCGGAACCCGAGCCGTTTTTTTTGAAATCACCTGCCGTAACCTTTGCTGGTCTAAGGAACATCAGTTAGGTTTCCACCATGACCATATTTCTTATGTTACTTTTGAGCTCGACGGTGTCGGCCTTCGCACAAATGGAAACTTCTTTGGACACCATCACCGTCAGTCCCGATGTAGACAAGCAAAGCACCCCTCAGGTGCGCGCCACCGGCAGCACCCAGCGCCTCGATGCCGCCGAGTTGAGAAAAACGCTGAGTTCGACGATTCGAGACGCCGCCCAGGGCCTCTCAGGCGTTGAATTCACCGGTGGACCGCGCGCCCAGGCTCAGCTGCCGCAAATCCGTGGTTTGGACGCCAGTCGTATCCTCATTCTCGAAGATGGCGTGCGGCAGAATTTCATCAGCACCCATAACGGGCGCGCCTTTGGCGACTACTCACTGATGGAAAATCTCGAAATCGTGAAAGGGCCGTGGTCTTCGCTGTACGGCAGCGGCGCTATGGGAGGCGTGATAAGTGTGCGGCGCTCGACCGCCGACGATTTGATTCGACGTACAGGAAAGTCGCGTGGCGTTCAAATTGAGACCGATGGAGCCAGTGTGAATGACAGCTTCGGACAACGAGTCACAGGTTTTGGCAAAATCCAGATGTGGGAACCCTTGCTGTCTTACCGCCACTCACGCAATGGGGATGTTCGTTTGGGCGACGGCACTCGCTTGCCGTACTCCGACGGCGAGACTCAAGACTTTTATGCGGCGCTGGCTTTGCGCCCCAGCGAGCGGCAGAATTTCACTCTCAAACTCAATCGCTTTGAAGACCGAGCTCGTCTTCCGTTAGAGCCTGAACAGGAGTTGAGCGCTCGCAATGTGGTCGGCGACTACAAAACCAGCAAAGAAGACGTGATTGGTGACTACAACCTCAGGGGCGCGAGTTGGGATTTTCACGCCAAACCTTTCTGGCGGCGCACAACGCTACAGAAGATACAGTTGAGCAGCGGTCGCAATGATCGGCAGATCGTCGCCACCACGGGAATTGATGCTTGGAACAATTGGCGCTGGACTCCAACAGAGAATGTAAAAACCGTAGTCACCACTGGCGTCGATTATTTTCAGGACAAAAACGATGGCCAACGCAATGGCGGCCCATTGGGTTCGTTTCCTGACGGCACCAACTCACAGTTGGGCGTGTACTTACAACCCACCACAACCGTTGGACGCTTAACCTTAACGCCAGGAGTGCGTGTCGACTCCTTCCGGCTGCACGACTCCTCATCAGGGGGGCGCGACAACTCGGCCCAGAACACCTCATTGAAGGCTTACGCCGACTATATGTATAGCGAAGAAAAGCATGTCTTTGCCGGCTGGGGACAGGCCTTCAATGCTCCCCGTTTGCAGGATCTCTACAGCACAGGCTATCATTTTCCTGGCAATTTTTTTGTCGCCAACCCCGACCTGAAGCCTGAACGCGCCGACACGTTTGAGTTCGGAGCCAAGAATAACTTTCGCATCGGCAATGACGCTCTGCTGGCCGTGAACGCCACTTACTTCCGCACCGAAGCGCATGATTTTATCTATCGCAATGTTCAAGCCACCACCACTCGGTTCGAAAATCGAGATCGTGTTCGCTTAGAAGGCTTTGAAGCCGCCGTTCTCTATTCGCAAGGACTGTGGGGAGCAGGTCTGTCTTATACTCAGGTGCGCAGTCACGACAAAGTGGCCAACCAACCGCTGGCCGACACCCCCGCGGATCAATGGGTGGCCAGCGTTCAATATTTTGCTTCAGATACTCTGTCCGTGGGTACACAAATGCGCTTGGCAATGGCCCAAACGCGCGTGCCTGCCGGCAGCAGCACATCCCCCTGCTACTATGTGCAAGACATATTTGCCACTTACTCACCAGGCGCGTGGCAGATGAGACTGCGCTTAGACAATGCTTTTGATCGCGACTACAAACCGCATACCTCGGCCATCAAATCGGCCGGACGCGATGTGCGGGTCTCGCTGGGCTACACTTTTTAAAAACGGGTGATAGACTTAAGGTCTATGCAAGTTTTGAAGCCGTTTGGCACCAGCTCTGCGAAGTTTGAAATCCGCGGCGACCTCTCTTTTGAGGCGGGCGGCATGAAATGCCGCTTCGAACTCAAAGACCCACACGGCCAAGTGATCGATGGCCCGCAAAAAGCCGTCTACGAAGGCAGCGTGATGAAGCGCGCAGATGGATTATGGCAGACCACATGCTTTGAGGTCTTTTGGGGAGTTCCTGGCAGCACGGCGTACTGGGAATTGAACATGGCGCCTTATGCGGGCCTATGGAATCTCTATGCTTTTGATGACTATCGTCTGCCCCAACCCCCGCAAGTTTCAAAAGCATTCGCGATCGAGCAGGTGCGGGTCACCGACAGCACTCTAGAATGTGATTTGAGCGGACCGAGCGGGCCTTTTGAAGCCAGTCTCTGTGCCGTGATCCGCACCAAAGATGCCACCTACTACTGCTCGACCAAACACGCGGGTGTAAAGGCAGACTTTCATTTGCGTGAGAGCTTCAGTAATCAGAATATCGGACGATGACATAAAATCAGAACATGACCGTCAGGATCTAAAACACTGGCCGAAGAGTCGCCGCATTCGCGCAGCTGTAGCGGCGAGAGCAATTTTGCCCCAGCACTCAAAGCTCGCTCCAGGCAGTCTTTCGGACTAGGGACTGGAATCCACATTTCAAGGCGGCTTGTACCGCCGGACAGATGCGGATCGGCGATCATCGGTCCGAAACGGGATTTGGCTGTAGACTCAGGCATAAGTCCAAAACTGAAATCACCCACGGAAAACCGCACGGCCCCGAGCGGCGCGGGAACTGCCGCAGCATTAAAAACTTGGCTATAAAAGTCCGAACTGCGGGCCATATCTTTGACATAAAGAACGCACAGCCCACTCATCAGGGCTAGGCCATGTCACGCGGTTTTAGGATATATCCACCGCCATAGACGGAAGTCAGCGTGTAATGAGAGTCCTGCAGCTTCTTGCGTAAAGAGAGGATGTGATTATCAACCACGCGCTCAGAGACCTCACGATCCCAAATGGCGTTAAGGATTTTGTCGCGCGACAATAGACGCTCGCGATTTTGCACGAAATACTTCAGCAGCTTGAACTCCAAAACCGTGAGCGAGACCGGCTTATCATCGATGCGCGCTTCAAACTTAGCGACGTTCAACACCAGATTGCCACAGCGAAGAACTTCATCGACATGACCACGATCGTTGGGCGCCTGCATGCGCAAGGCAATGCGTGCCTTCAATTCTTTATGACGAAAGGGCTTCGATACCAAATCATCGGCACCGGAACGCAGAGCTTCCGATAAACGTTCGTCATCGTCAGCAACGGTCACCATGATCAGAGGAATCCAGCGCGTGCGAGCATCTTGTCGCAACACCTTGCACACTTCGATGCCATTCATCTCGGGCATAACGAGATCTACCAGAATCAAATCGGGACTCAAATCACGCGCGGTCTCGATCCCCGATCTACCACAGGAGGCAGTCGAAATATGGTAGTCACTTTCGAGTACGCCTTTAACGTAATCTTGAAAGTCTTCGTCGTCGTCGATGACTAAAATTCTGTTCATATTTATTTTTAAAATCAAACCAACCTTGCTCCCGAGTATGACAAATTATTGTCTGAAAAATATCTGGAACTTCAACAGAAACGGCAAGTTATGAATGATCATTCAGAAAAAGACGCGGCGGGCGAAGAAGTGATTTGCCGACCCGCCAAGCCCTTTGACTCCTCTACGGTGCTACTTCTAAAATTTTTTTGTGATTATATCAGAAGCAGAGCCGGAGAAAACGCGATCTCCTCGACATATCAAGTATCTTTTATGGACCGGATTGGGCCTACTTATCGCCATCGCGGTACTCTCCTATCGAAGCACACTCACGTTTCTGGAGTCGGCCAAATGGCCCTTACACACGCACAACGTGATTCTGAAGATGCGCGGCTTGCGAATCAACCTGGAATCGGCAGAATCGCTCCAACGTGGGCGCGCGTTAACGGGTGAAGCGTCGTTTTTACCGGCTTATGCGGAGGCAAAAGCTGAAATTGACAGCAATCTTAGAGCTCTTTTGCAACTCGTAGATGACAATCCTTCTCAGCGGTCACGTTTAGATCTCTTAAAACAACAGATCGAAGAGCGGGTAAAACATCTCGATTTGACCCTTGAAATCGTGGAGAAACGCGGCTTGCAGGCGGCAAAGGAGCGTTTCGCGGAAGGCGTCGGGCGCAAAATCATGACTGAAATCCGGTCTGCACTGACAGAGGCCGAGGCGGAAGAGCTAAGATTGCTCACTGAACGCACAAGCACGGCTACGGCAGCCTTTACACGGTCGCTGACATTACAGGCCCTGGCTTTGCTCGTCGCTTTGCTTCTCCTCTTCGCCAACTCGTACCTGATGCATGCCGAGAACAAGAGTCGCATCGCAATTGAGAATGAGTTGCGTATTGCGAAGCAACAAGCGCAAGAGGCATCCCAAGCCAAATCCAACTTCTTAGCTAACATGAGTCACGAAATTCGAACGCCGCTCAACGGAATTATCGGGATGTCGAAGCTATTGGAGCAGACCGAGCTGAACGATCGCCAACGCGACTACGTTGAGACCGTGAAGGTCTCTTCGAATTCTTTGCTGGCCCTGATCAATCAGATTCTCGATCTCTCGAAGATCGAGGCCGGCAAGATGCAGCTGGAAGACACGCACTTCGAGTTGGACTCTTTGATCAAAAGCACGATTTCCATCACCGATTTTGCCGCCAAAGCCAAAGGTCTTCAGATCACCTCGCAAGTGGCGCCCGACGTTCCGGAGTTTTATTTGGGCGATGCACTGCGCTTACGTCAGGTGCTTCTGAATCTGCTTAACAATTCGGTGAAGTTTTCAGAACGCGGTACGATCTCCGTTAAGGTCAGCAAGATTTCCAATGGCGACTCTCAGGCCCGGCTGCGTTTTGAGGTGACTGATCAGGGAATTGGGCTCGACCCGGCCCAGAGCACTCGCCTGTTCGAAACCTTTTCACAAGGCGATGAATCCACCAGCCGACGCTATGGCGGTAGTGGCCTAGGTTTGGCGATCTCCAAGCAGATCGTTGAAATGATGGGAGGAGAGATTTCCGTCGACTCAGTCCCCGGGGTAGGTTCGCGCTTTTCTTTTGATGTGCGTCTGAAGGTGGCGAAGTTTGAGGAGATCGCACGCCCCCTGGCGGTTGATAAAATGCTGCTGAAAAGTCTGAACGGCTACGTTTTGATCGCCGAGGACAATTTGGTTAACCAAAAAGTGATTGTCGAAATGATGTCCTTACTCGGGTGCCGCACCAAACTGACAGCCAACGGAAAAGAGGCCCTAGCCGCATTGGCCGCTGAGGAGTTCAACTTGGTGCTGATGGACGGCCAGATGCCGCTTATGGATGGCTATGAAGCTACACAAAAAATTCGCGCGGGCGAAGTGGGTCAGCACAATATCCGCATACCGATCGTGGCAACTACGGCCAATGCCATTCAAGGGGATATCGAAAAATGCCTGGCGGCCGGAATGAATGACTACATCGGCAAGCCCATCTCCTATGATGATCTCGCCTATAAAGTGGAAAAGTGGATGACTCGTGGCCGCAAGGTCATCGATGTGGCCGCGATTGAGCGTTTACGACTGCTCGCCTCCAAGGGCAATAAAACACTGATCGCCGATCTTATGGCGATTTTCCGCACCGACACTCCAGCCATCCTACAAAAAATGCGCGGATTTTTAGCGCAGCAAAATATGACTCAAGTGACACAGCTAGCTCACAACCTGAAGTCGAGTGCAGCCAATCTCGGCGCATTGCGTATGCGGGAACTCAGTGAGCGTATCGAACGCGTTAGACCTGACAATTCCCAGCATATTGCCCTGCTGATTGATTCTTTGGAGCGCGAATATGCCCTGGCTCTGGAGGAGCTAAACCAGATCTTCGAAGTTTAAGCGGTACGGCATACATTAAAAATTGCTACATTTCTGGCTCAACCACATATACGTTTGATTTATAAATCAACCGGGAACCTATGACGAAACACCTACTTGTCATTGAGGATGCGCGCGATATGCAGCTCATGCTGTGTGCGGCGCTCGAGGATTCTTATACCATCACGTTCGCGGACAACATCTCCGACGCCGAACGTTTTATGAAGTCAGTGAACTTCGACCTGATTTTGCTCGACGTGGTCCTCCCTGATGGGACCGGATTCGAACTATGCGAGCGCATGAAAGGATCTGCGGGTTCTAAAAATATACCCGTGATTTTTTTGACGGGACAAACCGAAGTCGACCAGCGCGTACGCGGCCTGAAGCTAGGCGCCGATGACTATGTCCTTAAGCCGTTCGCTCAAGAAGAATTGGTGGCGCGCATTGAAAGCCATTTGCGGCGCGGAGAAGCCCAAGCCCGCACGCAAACCAGCTTTCGCGTAAACGGCTTCCGAGTCGATACGGAAACACAAAAAGCCACGGCCATGATGAGCGACGGTAGCGAGCGCGATCTGGATCTCACGCGTATCGAGTTTAAGCTCTTAGTTCATTTCTTGCGCAACCTGGAGAAGGTGTTTTCGCGCGCGGACCTGCTGAGGCAAGTGTGGGGCGAGTCGACGCATGTGTCTGAGCATACAGTCGATACGCATATCTCTTCTTTGCGTAAGAAAATCGGCGGTAGTTCAGGTGAAATCAAAGCGATTGTGAAACAAGGATATCGTTTTGAAACTGCGCCGAAGAGCAACTAGACCTCGACCTTCGCCGCGATCACAACCTCTTATGTTACGTCGACTTTAGTTTGGCTTCCTAGCCTACCGATAAGTCTGTATGGCTAAGAAAAAAGTAAAAATCGGCGTCGTCGAGGCAAAAGAAGAAACAAAGGAACCGTCTGTGGCTGTGGCTCCTCCTGAGCGTAAACGCAAACTCATGCAGTGGTTTATCGCG
Organism: Bdellovibrionales bacterium; assembly: GCA_019637855.1. GTDB lineage: Bacteria > Bdellovibrionota > Bdellovibrionia > Bdellovibrionales > UBA1609 > JALHOQ01. The sequence goes on along the minus strand of JAHBUX010000011.1, from coordinate 3,256 downwards.
GCGGGCATCCTGTGTGCGACCTTCGCTTTTTTTGCCACTCGCCAATCGGGGGAAGAACTTGATCCGACACTCACCACACCCCCGTCGGCAGAAGATACCTCCGGTGGGCAGGATGTCTTGGCTCAGGAAATGAGCGGTGATCTCCCTGCCGCGCCCAGTGAGGAACCAATGCCGATCCCACCGCCAGTCACCGCAGAGACTGCCGATATGGAAGCAAGCGCGCCTCCACCACCGCCCCCGCCGAGTGAAGCGGTCATTGAAGAGCCACCGCCCGCTCAAGTGAAAGCGACTCCGCCGAAGACCGCAGCGAAAACCACAAAGTACACGATGAGTTTTTCGAGCAAAGGCACAAAGATTCCCGCCGCTTTTAACAAAGGCAAAGTGACGGCATATCTAGGCAAGAAATTGAACGGCGATAAAACTTGTATTCCCGGCTCACTGAAGAAAAAAGACGTGAAGCCTTTTGTCGCTACCGTGTCCGTCGCGAAAGACGGTGGGATTACCAAGGTTGATATCAAACCCAAGTTGCCGCAAGCCAAAGCCATCTCAGGCTGTATAAAGAAGAAACTGTCCGGCAATAAAGCTCTCTTTAAGGGTAAGTCGGCAAATAAAATCACCGTATCCATCAAAGCTAAATAGCATCGCGTAGCCCGACCTTCGTCGGGCGGCAGCTTGCCCCGGAAACGAGGCACTTCGGTCCACGACTTGCGCACACCTGCGCTAAGCACGCTCGCCAAGCGTGGCATAACTGTTGATAACTCTTTCTCGCGACGGTCACCACTGATGGCGACCGAACCGGGGGGATTTTATGAAATGGCTGCTCGCCTTGCTCGCGGCTCAAAGCTTAAACGCGCAATGCCTGGAAGTGCCCATCACGGTGACCGAGGTGGCGGTGCCTAGCGAAGTCAATAAGAGCACGGAAGCTTACGTTATGATGAGCGGACAATTTCCAAACTCATGCTACAAACTTTCACGCACCGAAGTGACTCATCCAGACACTTTCACGCATGAAATAATCGCCTATGCGCAAATCTTGGATGAAGTTTGTCTGATGAAGATCGTCGATTTCACTTTTGAAGTGGAGCTGGGGATTTTGTTACCGGGAGAACACACGGTGATCGTCCAAAGTGGCGACGGGCGAGTTTTCCAGAATAAGCTCTTGGTTCAGTAAGAGACTTGCAGTGGCTGCCTTTGAGTTAATGGATCGAAAGCACTTCGCATTCACGAACTTTGGCACCGACTTCAAACTCGGCGACGTCGCCCACCCTAAGTCCCAGTAGAGCTTCACCAAGAGAAGATGCCGGTGTGACAATCTGTACGTGCTGTGAGCCGTGTTGAAGAGTGAGCCCTCCGCCCTTGGGCATCATAAGAACTACATTGCGCTTACCATCGAGTTCGATTTCAACAAGGGCAGTGGCTTTGATACTGTCCGAGGCGGCAAAGTTGGGAAACTCGAGGGTGCGGAAGAACGAGAGCGCCTGATCGATTTCGCCTGCACGCTTGGCCTGTGCACCGGCAAGGTAAGAGGCTTCCAGACCGCGAGTGTCGTACTCGTTTTCAGGGCGACTCTCTTCATGTGTCGCGGCTTCATAAGTCGCGCGTGCGGCTTCTTTCATCATAAGAAGATCTTTTTCGAGCTGTTCGATAAATGCGGCCACGACAGCCTTTTTGTCGATAGTCATTTGTTTTAAGCCTTTCGCCGTTGGCGTGGGATTAGCCATTCGGAAATATAGCCGGCGTATTTTTTGCGAATCGCGCGAGGCATGTTTTTGTAGTTACCGATGATTTTGCGGCAGGATGTAGAGCCGCAGCGACAGCGCATCTTCCACCAGTCGTTCTTCTCTGTCATCTCATAGTCCCAGGTGACTTGCTCGCCTTTGGCGATTGGGCGCATGGCTACGATTTTGACTTTGCTCTTAATCCCGCAGTTGGGTTCGCAAGAATGATTCACGTAGCGGGCCAGTCCTTTGGAATCACGCCAAAGTTTAGGACCGATTTGAATGGCATGATTGAGAAGATCGTCTGTCCAAGGTTCAAAATCGTCGTCGTAGATCTCGCCGTCAAAGGCAGCGATAATTTCACCTTTTTTGATGGGTTTTACGGCGAAGACCCCGCGGCCGAATTTTTTTGTACGACGTATGCGAACTTTGGCGCTGTCCATGGAGAGATAGTAGCGAAGGGTTATGTTACGGTCAAATGTCGGCCGTAGGGTGGTGATTCGGTCCGGCACGAGTGGTGGTGGGCGTGGTAGTGGCGTGGGTTATTTTGCGGCGTCGATGGGTGTGGCGTCGATGGACGATCGAGATAGGACGAGAGTGTTTCCGTCCATGAGAGTCAGTTGCGCGCGGCCATCCAGGCCGCCCGCCCAAGAGGAACCGAAGGCCGGTGGGGAAGATACGCTTTGCTAGTTCCTTCCGATGTTGCTGTCTAGGTACTAAGTACGAAGTCAAAGTACCTGTTGCGCAACGGGTGTTTTAGCTACTCTTGTCGCGGGATGGAAAACTTCGCATAGCTAAGCTTATGCTCAATTCAACTCAACTCAATTTAGCTTAGGTACCCGTTGCGCGACGGTTGGGCTCCTTGGTCTTTATCTATATCTACATCTGTCTGTGTGGCGTGAGCGTGTCCGGACTCGGACGAACGCTTGGTGTGGGGTGCGGGGGTTTGGTGGCGAGAACGAAACACCTTTCAGGGTGATATCCGGTGCGGGATTTCTAGATAGCCGGATGGATGGATGGATGGTGTCGCGTTTTGAGTGTTGTATTAAGTGGTGGCGTGCACTGATGGTGTCGTATACCGATGGTGTCGTCAGTTGAATCGTGTGCTGAATAGAGTTGTGAGTTGAATGGTGTCGCGAGCTAAATGGCAGCTCGTGTTAAATAAATAATATTTGATAGTTGTTGATAGAAATATTTGACAAGGTTTTTAGCTAGAATCATGTGCGCACATTGAAAATATAAAGTGCTTCTACAGCAGTGTTCTTTGCTTCAACATTGATCGCTATTCGCTTTGTTTTGATGAAATACTCCCCGCCGTGTTTTCATTTTTAAAATTCAGAGGGGATTATTTATGAAGCGAAATTCTCATTTTCAAAACCCATGTTAGTGTCCCCTCTAGCAAAAGGGGGGATCGTCATATGAATTTGAAAAACCTAAGCGATCAGGTGCTGTTAGAGAAAACTTCGGAATTGGCTTATCGGGAGCGTTCCACTTTGATCGAACTACTGCATCACTTACGCGAGATCGAAAGACGACGC
>JAHBUX010000010.1 GCA_019637855.1 Bdellovibrionales bacterium | reverse complement strand
ACATATCTGCAAAGAGAGGGGCCAGCTTTTAAGATTTCCCGCCGCCGCCCTTCGCCTCCTCCAAAGCCGTATAAAACTCAACATAGAATTTCATCACATGGCTCGGATAATCCTTCGGCCAAATCTTCTTTTCGCGAGCGCGGCCCACGTTCAGCGGACCCATGTTGTAAGCGGCCAAATAAAGCTGAGCATGCGAATCGAACTTGTTACGCAGATAGTTCAAATAGGCCGCACCGATCTTAATATTCACCACCGGATCAAACAGACTCTGCGAGCCAGTGTACTTCAAGCCTTCACGCCGAGCGATCCATTCTGCCGTGCCGGGGCGCAATTGCATCAAACCGATTTCGTCCAAAGCGCCTAAGCGCATCGGATCAAAGCTGCTTTCACCCTGAATCACAGAGAGCAAAAACACCGGGTCCATATTGTAACGCAAGCTCTCGTCGATCACAGCCTGAGCCACGCGACCCGATTGATGCTGTTGTGCCTTCGGCAAATGCTCTTTAGCCCAGCGATAAATCATAGAATTGATCTTCTTTACCTTCTCACCGGATTTGACCACGCTTTTGGAGTAATACTTGCCGAGCAGTTCTTGCGCATGATCCAAACGTGCCTCACGTTGCAATTGCGAAGCAGGCACACGTTGCGTTTTGGCGAGGGCGGGGATGCTCAAAACGAGACTGACTAAAATTGAAACATATTTGATTTTGCTCATGCCCAACAGTTTTGCAAAACTGGGGACTTCCAAATGCCCTCGGCAAGCATCCTGGCGGCTTTTGCTGACCACAGTCAGAACACCTGCCATTCTCCTCACACCGACTGTGCCAAGCTAAAACGCCTTACTTCGAAACACGAAAAAGCCTTGCCAATCCATGTCTTAGTTCAGTACGTTTTCCCTTCGCTAAAATGAGCGAAGTCGGCGCGTGGCTCAGCCTGGTAGAGCACTTGCTTGGGGTGCAAGAGGTCGCTGGTTCGAATCCAGTCGCGCCGACCATCTCCTTCCCCACCTAACATTATATGCAATGTGCCAAATCCCACTCTTCGGCGTCCTGTTGAGCCGGCAGCGTGATCAACCAAGCCAATCTCTATAGAGCTGGCTGACCACTGTGTGGTTGGCGGATATGCGTCCGCCAACCGGACAGCGATTCACAAGTTTTTTTAGGTTATTAGCAATGGCTTCTACCTTGGCGTCCGAAATTCTCGGACAACATAGCCACCGAAGGGCCTCATTTCCCCTCTTATTCTTTGAGGACAAAACCACAGGCAGGTAGGCCAGCTCTAATCTCTATCGATTTCGAACTCAGCCGCTAATTCAATACTTTATCCATATCTTATACACACTTAGCAAAAGTTCAGGCGAGCGGAGTTCAACTTGTTGTGAACTCTGAACCCGTGCTATAAAACCACACAGTCTTAGCTTCCAGTTTCAATGAGGTGCATACCCGATGAATTGGTTTAAGTCGCCCGGATCCCGCTTGTCCGGAATTCTGATTCTTGTTTTGTCCCTGCTGATGATCAATGCCTGGTTTCTGAACTTCAACTTCAAGCGCGTCAGCGAGCAGGAGGGTTGGGTCAGTCACACCATGCAGGTGCTCAGCCAGCTCGACAACATCATGGCTCTTGCCACGGAGGCAGAGAGCAGCGTCCGCGGTTATCTCATCACGGGCAAAGAAGAGCATCTTGAGATCTATCGCAGGGCAATTGCGGACACCCACAACCGCATCAATCAATTGGCAACTATGATCAGCGATAATGAGCAACAGTCCTCCAGCGTCAAAACGCTGAAGGAACTGACCAATCAACGCTTCATCTTGCTCAAGAAGTTCGTCGATGCGGGACGCAAGCTGGTCGAGAGCAATCCGATCCTGGCCGGCGAAGGCAAGAGCACCATGGATCTGCTCCGCGCCCATGTGGATAGCATGAAGACGACTGAGTCGCGGCTCTTGCGTACCCGCAGTGAAATGGCTGAACAAAGCCGCCTGTATTTTAATCTCGCCCTCGTCCTCACCACCCTCCTAAGTGTACTCGTAATCACCTATGCCTTCACACAGATCGCGCGCAATCAACGCGACACTCTTGAAGCCTCACGCTTGAAGGAGCAAGAGGCCGAAGAGAAAGACTTTATAGCCGATGTCGCCCGTACCATGGCCGGCGATCTGAATTTGGAAACTGCCGGCAGCGAAATTCTACGCTACCTGTCTGAGAACTTAGGCATTCTGGCGGGGCGCGTGTTTATCGAAGAACAAGGTCGCCTCATGCCCATGGCCGCCTTCGGTATTCAAGAGACAGAGGTGGTGAAAACAGACAGCGCCCCGCTTATCAAGATTGCCGCCGAACGCGATGACCTTTGGGAGGTTCGCGAAGTCCCCGCCGACTATTGGCAAGTGGGGTCATCACTGGGCAAAGCTAAGCCAGGCGTTTTGGTTTTCGTCCCCTTCGCATTTCAGGGTAGCCCGCTCGGCGTTTTGGAACTGGGAATGTTCGAGGCTTTAACCGACCGACAGAAGTCCGCACTGAACAATCTGCGTGAAACTTTGGGCGTCGGCCTCAATGCCGCTCAAACACGCGGCTACCTACAGACCTTACTCGAAAAAACCCAAATGCAGTCGGAAGAATTGCAAGCCCAACAGGAAGAACTGAAGACCAGCAACGAGGAGTTGGAACAACAGGCCCGCGCTTTGGAAACTCAGCAGCAAGCGCTCAATATCAAAAACCGGGAGCTCGAAACCACGCAAGGCGAACTCGAGCGCAAGGCCGCCGATCTACTGCAATCGAGTCAGTACAAATCGGACTTCTTGGCCCGTATGTCACATGAGCTAAGAACGCCGCTGAATGGGTTGCTCATTCTCTCCACCCTGCTGATCGAGAACAAAGAGAAGAATCTGACCGAACAGCAACGCCAGTTTGCCCGCTCGATTCACGGAGCCGGCAACGATCTCTTGATGTTGATCAACGACATTTTGGATCTGTCCAAAATCGAAGCCAAAAAGTTGAAACTACGCCCCGAGATCTTCACACTGCAATCGCTGTTTGAGTCCAAACATCGCACCTTTGATCCGCAAGTGACCTCTAAGGGTCTCAAGCTCTTCACGGATCTGCCGAAGGAACTGCACGACTTGAAGCTGAACACAGATCGTCAGCGGCTCGAGCAGGTCTTACGCAACTTCTTGTCCAACGCCATCAAGTTCACACACGAAGGTCAGATCAAATTGATCGCCGAGCATGATCCCGCACGCGGCCGCGTGCGTTTTATCGTCGAAGATACCGGCATCGGCATTCCCCGCGACAAACAAGCCTCTATTTTCGAAGCTTTTGAGCAAGCCGACAGTTCCGTGAGCCGCATGTTTGGCGGTACCGGGCTTGGCCTTACCATCTCACGCGAGCTGGCCACATTGTTAGGTGGCGATATCCGGCTAACTTCGGAGGAAGGCAAAGGCAGCCGCTTCACCCTCGAAGTTCCGCTCGAGCTTCCCACGGACCCCGCATTTACGGACAACCAACCTCCTGCCGCCGTTCACCTCGATAGCGCCGACACCGTTCCACACGTGCGTGACGATCGCGAAGAGGTCGTTCGTACTCAAGTCCATGCGGCTCTCAAGACGGTGAAGCCAGATCAAAAAACGATTTTGATTGTGGAAGATGACGACAAATTCCGCGGCACGGTGGTCGAGGTCGTTAAGTCCTACGGCTTTTCCGCCATCCAAGCGGCAGACGGCGAAGTCGCACTTGGAATTTTGCAAGACCATATCCCCAGCGCGATTTTGCTCGACATCAAGCTTCCGGGCATCAGTGGCCTGGGCATTCTGGAAATGATCAAGCAAATGCCACATCTGCGCCATATTCCGGTGCATATGATTTCGGCGATGGATTTCCAACACAACGCCCTTCGCATGGGCGCCTTGGGCTACCTGACAAAACCGGTCACGATGGAGAAAGTGCGATCGGCTTTGGGACGCATCGAAAATCTGATCTCGCAAAAGCTGCGGCGTGTGTTGCTGATCGAAGATGATGAACGGCAGAGCCAAGCCATCGCCGAGCTCATCGCCGGCAGCGATATCGAGTTCGTTTCGGTCAAAACGGGCAAAGCCGCCGTCGAGCAGCTGAAAAAAGTCGGCTTTGATTGCATCATTCTTGATCTGACTTTACCCGACGTGTCTGGCTTTGATCTGCTCGATGAGCTCAGCCACCTCGAAATCTCTTTGCCGCCCATTGTGATTTACACGGGGAAAGATCTTTCGGATGAAGAAGAAACCTATCTGCGGCGCTACTCTGAAAGCATCATTATCAAAGGTGCCCGTTCCCCCGAACGCTTACTCGACGAGGTGAACCTATTCTTGCATCGCGTGGAATCTCTGCTGCCGGCAGAAAAACGCGAGATGTTGCAGACCTTACGTTCGCAAGAACGAGTGTTTGAAGGCAAGACCGTGCTGGTGGTCGATGACGACATCCGCAATATCTTCGCTCTTACCAGTGCACTGGAGGCCCGTGGCCTGCATGTGCGCGTTGCACGCAATGGCCTTGAAGGTCTTGATATGCTCGAAAAACATTCGGACGTCGACCTTGTGATCATGGACATAATGATGCCTAAGATGGATGGCTACGAGGCCATGCGCCGCATTCGTGGACACCAGAATCCTCACATTGCTCACCTGCCCATCGTGGCCCTGACGGCCAAAGCCATGCGCGACGATCATGAACGCTGCATGGAAGCTGGAGCCAGTGACTATCTGACCAAACCAGTGAACCTCACTAACCTCACTACCGTGATGAAAGTGTGGCTGACACCGGAGGGCTTCGCGACGTGAGCATTGACCCCATCGAGCGGCACCTCTTCTTAGAGGGCATTTTTTTACGCTTTGGCCATGACTTCAGGCTCTATGCCGAGGCCTCGCTGAATCGCCGTTTGAACTCCCTGCTCACGCGCTTTCAAACAGACAGCCTACTCAAACTGCTGCAGCGGATTTTAGAAACACCTGCGTTGTTTCGCGATGTGCTGCCGTTTTTGACCATCAACACCAGCGAGTTTTTTCGGGACCCGACCTTCTTTCGCGCCTTGCGCGAAAATGTGGTGCCGGTATTAAAAACCTACTCCAAATTCACCATCTGGGTGGCGGGCTGCAGTACGGGCGAAGAAGTTTTGAGCCTGGCAATTCTACTGAAGGAAGAAAACCTGCTTAAGCGCGCCATCATTCATGCCACTGACATCAATGCCCAAGCGATCAAGCGGGCCAGCGAGGGCATTTATGAGCTCTCAACCATGCAGACGTACAATCGCAACTACACCAGCGCCGGCGGCACAAAAAACCCCTCGGACTACTACACCGCCGAGTATGGCTTGGCTCGTTTCGACCCTGCGCTTTTAGAAAACGTCGTGTTCTCCGAGCACAATCTGGCCACCGATGCAGCCTTCGTTGAAGCGCATCTGATCTTGTGTCGCAACGTCTTGATTTATTTTAACCGCGACCTACAAGATCGTGTTTTCGACCTGTTCACATCTTCCTTGGCCTACAAAGGATTTCTGGGAATTGGCTCGAAAGAGTCCATGCGCTTTTCACCCAGCGCCACTCACTATGAAACCATCGACCAAGATCTGAAAATTTATGCTTTGAGATCGGATTCAGCCACGGTTCGTAACCAAATCAACCGTGGAGTACAACCGTGAGTATCCGATTGATCGCCATAGGCACATCGGCGGGCGGAGTGACGGCGATTCAACGTCTGATGGCGCTCTTGCCAAAAGACTTTCGCATCCCACTGGTTGTCGTTCAGCACCTCCCGTCCAATCCGGGAATCAATCTGTCCTTGGTGTTCGGTAGCGCCATGCACTTCCCCGTTTTTGAAGCGGTGGATAAGCTCGCGATTGAAGCCGGCACCGTCTACTTTGCGCCACCTGGCTACCATCTTCTGGTCGAGAAAGATCAAACGTTTTCTTTAAGTCAGGATGAGCCTGTTCACTTCTCACGGCCGTCCATCGATGTGTTTTTTGAAGCGGCCGCCAACGCCTACGGTACGCATCTATGCGGGGTTCTTCTGACGGGGGCCAATGCGGACGGTGCAGAAGGTCTTCGCCTGATAGCGCAGCAGGGTGGCGTGACTCTGGTGCAGGATCCGCTGGATGCTGAGGTCAATGCGATGCCGCGCGCCGCTCTCGCTCTCTTTCAACCGCATTTTGTTGGCAGTCTCACACAGATCGCGCACAAACTGACTGAACTGGCTCGGGGGAGCGACGTATGTTAAAAACCAAGATCCTGATCGTCGACGATCTCAAAGAGAACATCGACGCCCTTAGTCTCTTGCTCAACAATGACAACGTGGAAACCCACACGGCCATGAACGCGGATCAGGCCTTAGAGCTGATCACATTGCACGAGTTCGGTCTGGCTTTGCTCGACGTGCAAATGCCTGGCACCAGCGGTTTCGAGCTCGCCAAACTGATCCGCAGCGTAAAACGCTTTCGCAGCTTGCCGATTATTTTCGTGACTGCGCATCGCGAAGACAGCTCCTTGATCTTCGAAGGCTACAGCAGCGGCGCAGTGGATGTTTTGTTCAAGCCGCTCGACGCCAACATCGTGCGCGCCAAAGTGCAGATGTTTGTCGAACTGGCGCAACAAAAAGCTTTGCTGCAATCGCACGTGCGTGAGCTCGAACGTCTGCGCATCGAGGCGGACGCGGCCAATATCGCCAAAAGCCAGTTCTTAGCCAATATGTCGCACGAGATCCGTACTCCACTTGCCGCCGTAATGGGCTTTGCCGAACTGATCGCGCGCAATCAACCGGCCAGCGATGAAAACCGTGAACTAGTTTCGGGCATCGAGCGCAATGGCGCCCTTCTTCTACGCTTGATCGATGATATTTTGGATCTCTCGAAGATCGAGGCCAACCGTCTGGAGTTGGAACGTACGGAATTCGATTTTGCAGAAATTCTGCACGACATCCAAACCACACTTTCGTTCCGTGCCAAAGAGAAGGGCCTGTTTCTCGATTTCAAACGTCCTGCTGGCTTTCCTCACAGCTTCATGTCGGATCCTACGCGGATTAAACAGATCTTACTGAACATCATTGGCAATGCCATCAAGTTCACCGCCAGCGGGCGAGTGGAAGTGCAGATTCAAAGTGCACCCGACGGTTCTATGGGGGCCGGTTCAGCCGATCGAATTCAAGTGCAAGTGACCGATCAAGGCGTAGGACTTACCCATGAGCAAGCAGAGCGTCTGTTTAAACCTTTTGGGCAAGCCGATGCCTCTACCCGGCGCCAGTTCGGCGGCTCAGGCCTGGGCCTGATGATCTCACGCCAGATCGCGCGCGCTCTCGGCGGCGATATCCGCCTGGTGTCCTCGCAAGCCGGCACGGGCTCGACCTTCCTCGTCGAACTGCGCTTAGAGCGTGCAGGCGCCACAACCACGCGCGCAGAGCCGCCGGCCGATCAAGCCTCAACCACCGCAGGCCCCGCGACCAATAAGCCTGAAGAGCCTGTGAACTTCACCGGCAAACATATTCTGGCGGTGGACGATTCGCCCGACAACCTGACACTGGTGTCTTTGTTCCTCAAAGGCTCAGGTGCCGAGGTCAGCTTTGCCGAAAACGGCTTAAAGGCCATCGGCGAAGTGCGCAGTCGCAACTTCGATTTGATTTTGATGGACGTGCAGATGCCCGGCATGGACGGCAATGAGGCCACCGAAGAGATTCGCCGCCTCGGCTATCGTGGTCCGATCGTAGCTCTCACCGCTCACGCCATTCGCGCCGAGCAGGAGAAGTGCCGCAAAGCCGGCTGCAATGCGGTTTTGACCAAACCCGTGACTCGCGCCGCCTTACTCAACAAGATCGGCTCTCACCTCTCACGTTAAGAGCTGACTGACCACTTGTGGACGTCAGTTCGGCTTAACGATCTGATGCGCTCCCAAGTTCCAATCTAAACTTGGCTGCAAAAGGCGAGGAGACGACAGAGTTTTGTCACGCCCTTCGCGAAAACTAACAAATTCCGCACGCGAAATACTCTCACGCAAGTGGACGTTGCCTTTGCGCTGCTCTTCAACGCTCGCGTGATAGCGAAGCGGGCGGCCACCCGGTTGATAGTCATGACCCACAAAAATGCGAAAGTGTCCCGGATAAGAAAACACTTTCCCCCAAACCGAATCATATAGGGTCGAGGCACTCCCACCGGGAAAGTCACAACGGCCCACGCCACTGTCGGGCATAAACAAAGCATCCCCCGTAAAGAGCCATTCTCCGATTTTATACGTCACACAAGCCGGCGTGTGGCCAGGGGTTGCAATCGATTGCAGGCGTAAAGTGCCGGCCGTAAACTCTTCGCCATCCGCGAAGAAGCGATCCACACCCAGACCTTTGAGCTCAAGCTTTGACGGCCATGCCAAAACCTTACGGAAGGTTTCAAAGACCTCAGTCATACGCCGGCCCATGCCCCACTGACTGCCCGTCAGCACCTGCCGCAACTCTCTGCCTGCTGACAGGTGATCGGCATGAGCGTGAGTTTCAAGGATCCAATGCACATGCAGCTCTTTGCTGCGCACAAAGTGCAGAACGCGATCATAAGACGTGTACGACGTCAGCTGCGTGGCGGGATCATAATCCAAAACCGGATCGATGATCACTGTGTCCAAGGACACCGGATCCCAAATGACATATGTCAGAGTAGAACTGAGTGGATCGAAAAAAGCGCTGTGCTCGATCATTTGACCAGTTGGCGGAAGGCGGCGATCTCATCCAGCATATCAAACAAGCGATCACGCGCCTCTTCCATATGCTCGGCAATGGTTTTGATCTGCTTCACGCGCACATTGTCCTTCTTAAGCTTCTTGAGCGCACTGCGGGCGCCTTCGATGGAAAAACGGTCGCGATAGAGCAGCTTCTTAATTAACAGCAGATTCTCCACGTCCTTACGCTCGTACATGCGCTGGTTGTGCTTGCTCTTTTTGGGTTTCAAAACTTCGAACTCGGTTTCCCAGTAACGCAAAACATAGGCTTTCACACCCACGATGTCGGCCACTTCGCCGATCTTAAAAGCCAGTTTGTCGGGAATTCGGCTTAACTCCGCCTCCAGCTCCGGATCGACCTCGACCGGAACGCCACCACCACCCGTCGCCGAAGACGCCCCCACAGGAGCGGCTTGAGCGGAAGGAGCGTAGCGTTTCTCGACTTCACTGTTTAAGACAACGACGTCATCACTCAAGGTCTAATCCTCATCGTCTTCGGTCACCAGGCTGGGATCTTCGCCATTCAGCAAAGCCTTTAACACTTGGCTAGGCCGAAAGGTCAAAACGCGGCGGGCGCTGATCGTGATCTGATCACCCGTCTGAGGGTTACGACCGATACGTTCTTTTTTTCCGCGTACGATGAAGTTTCCAAAGCCGGAGATCTTCACCTTATCTCCGTTGCACAAGACGTCTTTGAGTTGATCGAAAACCATCTCCACCAATTCAGACGCCTCTTTTTTCGAAAAGCCGATCTTCTGATAGACCTTTTCGATAATGTCGGCCTTGGTCATGGTGCTGCGACTAGTGTTTTGACCCGGCATATAGTTTTAACCCCTTGGAAAGCCTTGCCTCAAGGCTAACAAGGTGTTGAAAACTTTCAAGATTTTTATTCATGCGTGGGTGACTCAGCGCACCTTCACCGAGAGCTTTTTCTCTACGTTGGCCACAATCTGGCTCTGGAGTTGGCTGAGCCGCTCTTCGGTCAGTGTCTCCTGCAGATCCTGATATATCATGCGGTAGGCCACGGACTGATGATCGGCGGGCAGATTGCCGCCTTGAAACACGTCAAAAACCTCGATGGATTGAAGCAAAGCCCCCGCCGTGCGCTTGATCTCGGCCGCCACGTCCTGAGCCCGCATCTCTTTGGGCACCACGAATGCGATATCACGTTCGACCGCCGGGAATTTGGACACCGGCTTGAACTTCACCGAACGTGGCTGTCCGCGCATCAGCGCTTTCAAGTCGATTTCTCCTAACGCCACACCGACTCGCAGTTTCTCTTTCATCGCCCAGCTGGGGTGAAGAGCACCGATAAAACCGATATTGCGGCCCTCGATAAAGATCGTCGCCGCCTGTGAAGGATGCACCAGCTGAGGTGTGTTGTTCCATGGCGTCCACTGCACTTGCGAGATCAAAAGCTTGTCAAAGATGTACTGCAGGCGCGCCTTCAAGTCGAAGAACACGGCTGACTCATCGCCGGCCTTCTGCCACAGGCCCGCATGCGATCCCCAGGCAATAAAGCCTAAGCGGGCGTCTTGCTGATAGCCCTCCGGACCGCGCCGAAAAGCAAAGCCCTCTTCAAACAACCGACCTTCATTGTTGCCATGTCGGATATTGTGCAGGCAGTTGCGCAGAAGTCCGGGCAACAAAGACACGCGCATCACATCCAGATCTTCACTCAATGGATTCTTTAAGGCCACAGCGTGAGAGTCCATATCCAAACCGGCGCCGCGATAGGCTTCAACCGCACCTAAAACTTCGCTTTGAAATTTCGAAGCCGTAAAACCATAGTTCACCGCTTGCGAGAGCCCCGCCGAACGCGCCAGCTCGGCCACGCGCTGCTCAAACACAAAGCCTTTGTCGTAAGACAAAGGTGCATAGGAAAACACCGGTAGTGTTTCGGGAATTTTATCGTAGCCTTTCAAACGGCCGAACTCTTCGACCAGGTCCACGTCTTGCTCCAAATCCATACGGAATTCCGGAGGCGTCACATGGTAAACAATCTCATCGGCGCCATATACCTCGCTGCCCTTGAGATTAAACTCCATGCTCCCACCGACCGCGGTGCGCACCACTTTGCAGCCAAGACGCTGGAATACGGACACCATCTCCGCTTCATCCACCGAATAGCCGAGACGCTGCGACACATATGCCGCGCTAATCGCAATCGGTTTACGCGAGGCCGGCGCCGGGTACTCGTCCCAGTGATCGGCCGCGACTTCCCCGCCCGCCACCTGCTGAATTAAAGCACAGGCCCGGTCCAGGGCACCAATAACGCCAGAAGGATCTGTCCCACGCGAGAACCGGTAGGCCGAGTCCGTTTGCAAACCATGGCGGCGGGCCGTACGGCGCACACTATCCATAGCGAAATGGGCCGACTCAATAAACAGGTCCTGAGTTCCCTCTGTCACGCCCGAATTCAAACCACCAACAACGCCCGCCAAACAAACCGCGCGCTCCTGGTCGCGAATGGTCAGTTCGTCGCCGGTCAAGGTCAGCTCTGTGCCATCTAAAGTTTTAAACTTCTCGCCCACCGTCGCACGATCGACGATGACCTTCGAACCTTTGAGATGAGCCAAATCAAACGCATGCAACGGCTGTCCCACATCCATCATCACAAAATTGGTCACGTCGACCACATTGTTGATCGAGTTTAAACCCACACTCTCAACGCGGGTCTTCAACCAAGACGGGCTCGGCCCCACCTTAATCGCTTTGATCAAGCGCCCTGAATAACGCGGGCACAGCTTCGTGTCGCGCACCTCAAGCCCAACCGCCTTGCGGGTCACAACCGAAGATGAGCTTTTGAACTTAGCAACCGGAGACTTGAGCGGTCGCCCCAGCAAGCAAGAGAGCTCGCGCGCCAAACCTAAGTGAGAGAGACAATCGGCGCGATTGGGCGTGATTTTCAATTCAAAAATCACATCGTTCAAACCACCATATTCAGCAAAGGATGTTCCGACCGGCGCTTCTGCCGGCAGAATCAAAATGCCTTCGGATTCTTTCTTCAAACCCAATTCGCTTTCCGAGGCCAACATACCTAGACTCTCGACATCACGAATCTTCGATTTTTTGATTTCAAAATCGCCGGGCAAAACGGCTCCCGGCAGGGCGACGACGACTTTGTCGCCGGCCTTGTGATTTTTGGCGCCACATACGATCTGGCGCGGCTGCCCGTCACCGGTATCGACCTGACAGACCGTCAAGCGGTCTGCATTGGGATGCCGATCCAGTTTGACAATATGACCCACCACCACATTCTTGAACTGAAGCGTCTTGTCTTCGACCGCTTCAACTTCAAGGCCGACCGAAGTCAGCAGATCGGCCATCTCGCTAGAGCGCGAGGCATAGTCCAGCACGTCGATGTGATCATTCAACCACTGCAAAGAGATCTTCATACGTTAAACTGCCTTAAGAAGCGCTGATCGTTTTCATAGAACAAACGGATGTCATCGATTCCATACTTGATAATGGCCATACGCTCGATACCGAAACCAAAAGCAAACCCTTGCCACTGTTTAGGGTCGAGCTTGACCGCCTCAAACACGCGCGGATTCACTAAACCACTACCGCCAATCTCAATCCATCCCGATTGCTTGCATAGTCGGCAACCTTTGCCCACACACACCGGGCACGAGCAATCGAACTCCGCCGAAGGCTCCGTGAACGGAAAAAAACTGGGACGGAAGCGTACATTGACCGCACTGCCAAACAGCTCACGCAATAAAAATGTAATCGTGCCTTTCAAATCGGCCATTGAAACCTGACGGTCGACCAGCAGACCTTCGATCTGATGAAAGTTGGGCGAGTGCGAAACATCACTGTCACAACGATAGACAGACCCCGGAGCCAAAGCACGAAACGGCGGTTTCTCACTCAGCAGGGTATGAATCTGAATGGGCGAGGTGTGAGTGCGCAGCACATGATCGGCGTCAATGTAAAACGTGTCTTGCATGTCGCGCGCCGGATGATCTGGCGGAATATTCAAGGCTTCGAAGTTGTACCAGTCCTTCTCAATCTGCGGACCGGTACGCACGGTGTAACCCAGGCGGGCCAAAATCGCGATCACATCATCCATCACCATGGCAATGGGATGCTTGGCGCCGGCCTGCAAATGGGCACCGGGTAACGACACATCGATACGCTCTTTGTTCACCTTGTCCAGCAGGGCCGCGCTCTTCAGCTCGTCCTCGCGGGCCGTATAGGCCTTCTCAAACTCGTCTTTGACCCGATTGACCTCTTTACCGAACAAAGGCTTCTCTTCCTTTGAGAGTTTGGCCATTTCACGCATGATTTCGCTTAAAAACCCCTGCTTACCGGCAAAAGCGACCTTAGCATCATAGAGTTTTTGCAGATCCGAGGAGGCTTTAAGCTGAGCCAAAGCCGCGGCAAGCTTGTCGTTCAAATTGGTCAAAAGCTGAGCTGGAATCATCTTAGAAAGCAATGTACAAGACGGTCCTATGAAGCGCAAGGACACCCACAAGAAGCCGGAGAAAATCTTCTCCTTCGAGGAGGCTGACAGCCGCCTTTACGACCTCTTCCGGCATCACGGTTTCGAAGACTTTCCACACGCTGAGCGGCGCCGGCTGGTGGAGTTCTATCTATTGCTGATGAACCATCAACTGCGTGACAATGTCACTCGTTTGGTAAAGTTCCGCGACATTGCCATCAAACATTTTATCGACTCACTGATCGTGCCGCGCCTGACCACGCTGAAGTTTCCACTACTCGACGTGGGCACCGGCCCCGGCTTTCCCGGCATCCCACTGAAAATTCTCTTTCCGAAAGAAAAAATCGTATTGGCCGAGGGCGTGCGCCGGCGCGTAGACTTCCTCAAAGCGGTACGCGAAGACATGAAACTGACCGACCTGCAGATCGTCGGCCGCAAGATTGACGATCAATTCCAGCTGCCTATGAAAGGCGTAATCACTCGTGCACTCGAAGATGTCGGAGCCACATTGAAAAACATCTCGCAGTGCTTAGAGGTGGACGGTCATGTTTACTTTATGAAGGGGCCGAACGTGGATCCTGAAATCAAAGCGGCAGGCCTGCAATGGGGTGAATACTTCGAACTGATTGAAGACCACAAGTATGAACTGCCCAACACCCCGAACCTGCGCCGTTTGGTGGTGTTTCGTAAAATCAAGACCCCCGCTCTTCCGGAGCACGGCGAGTGAACGAGATTTCCAGTCCCCACAATCCCAAATACCGGCGCTGGATGTCTTTGCATGAAAGCAAAGGCATCGCCAAAGAGCAGCGCACGCTCATCTGCGGCTCAAAACTCGTGCAAGAGCTCTGTGTCCAACGCCCCGACGATGTGGAAGAAATCATTCTGCCACCCAAAGTCGATCCGCTTGACTACCGCTTTCACCACACGCGCCTAACAGCCCCGCTGTTCAAAGCGCTCGATTTGATCGGCACTAAAGGCCCACTGGCCGTTATGCGCACGCCGCATTTCGTAGACTGGACGGGCACTGAAAACCCGCGCGGCCTTGAGCTTATCTTAGCCCTGTCTGATCCAAACAACCTGGGCGCCTGCTTGCGCTCAGCCGAGGCTTTCGGGGCCCAACGCGTGATCTTGACCGAAGAGTGCGCCTCACCCTTTTTGCCCAAGGCCGTGCGGGCCTCGAGCGGCTCTGCACTTCGTTTGAAACTGGCGCGCACAGGCCCGCTGAAGAGTCTTAGCTGCCCGTCTGCCGTGGGTCTCGATATGGATGGACAAAGTCTGTTTGATTTCAGTTGGCCGGAGAATCTCTATCTGATCCTCGGCGAAGAAGGCCAGGGACTTCCGGCCGCGATCGTTCAACACAAAATCAAGATTCCGATGCGGCCGCCGGTCGAGAGTCTAAACGCCACGGTTGCGGCCGCCGTGGCGATGTTCAGCTACTCTAAGTCGCGGTAACTCTGCAAACTCACCTCTGGAGTCATGTAGCTCCACGAGGGATCATCCCAGAAAGGCTGTGAGGCCGTACGACTGTTGTCGACCTGAACCTCGGAAACACCATAGCTATTCAACAAACGCGCGATCGAGCCCACAAATTTGCTGGGTGGAACACGCCGCTCGTAAATGTTCGAACCGATCGACTGGCTGCCGATGAAGAGTCCCTCTTGCGGACGGACCGCGCCCGAAAAGGCGAGAACCATTTGCGAGTCTCCCATCTGCATCACCATATCGCCCTGACCATTGAGCTCGAGATGGCTGCGGTCCCAATCGAAGGCCATTTCTCGCACCTTAAGTCCGACTTGCACGGCGTTCTGGGCGGGGAACGTCAAAATCTCAGCGGTGTCGCCGTAATTCACGCGTTTCAGGCGGCGCATACTGCCGAACGTGAAATCGGCCGCCTTCAAGACTTCCGTGCTGGTGCAGGTGGCCGTCCCCGGCGACGGACGACAGGGCTTAAAGGTACCAGTAAACAAAGGAACTTTGACGTTGCCGATCTCGTACTTGGGAATGCGCGACTGGATAAATGCGGCCATCCAGTCTTCGTCACTAATGAGCTCCAGTTCGTCAGCCATTAAAAGGCCGACCAGATAGCGAACACCTAACGAGTGTTCCAAACCGTTTCGGATACCAATCCGATAAATCGACTCGTGCAGCATCAAGGCGGCGCGGTTGAGCGCGTCCATCTCGTTCCAAAGCTCGGCGCTAATGATCAATTGCGGACTGCGTGGGAACATGGGTTCCCGCTGAATGGCGACCTGCTTGAGACTGCAACCCAGCGGCAAAATCGCATGGAAGTCGTCATTCGTGTCGCCCAGATTCACCTGCGGCATGATCAGTCGATGTGCCTCGAAAACCTTATATTCCCGCAGAATCTGCTCGCCCAGATCGGGAAAGCGCGCCGTGATGCGATCGACAATCTTAAAGAACTTGGCTTCGTAGTCTACGCCCTCCGGAGAGGCCAGAGTCAGGTGCGGCATACTGGACGCCTGGTACTGAATGGCAACCGCTTCATAGAGATCAAGCAAGCGCACGCGAGGTTCCGACGCGCACACGACGACCATTCCACCATTGCCGATAATCTTATTGGCGACCGCCATTTGCGGTAAACCGGCTGAAATCAAAAGTGTCGCAAAAACTAAGCTTCTCATTCTTCTGCCTCCACGACGGGGAACAACTGCATGGCCATGATGTAAACCGAATCCTTATTACCTTGGTGACTTAATCGTCCCAGTTTACGCTGAAACTCGCGCACCAAGGTTTTAACTTCATTTAGATTGCGATGGTCAAATGCAAAAGTCTGTGTTGAATATTCTCGGCGTTCAACTGCCGTCTGATCGATGGCCATAATGGCTTTAGTCAAAATTTGTTTATGATGCTCGCGGATCGTGCGTGAGGGAATGCCGCTGGGCAACTCCAACTCCTGGTGCGTTTGGCGCCATACGCCGTTTTCAATCGCCAGTAAACCAATGGTCTGCAGGCGCTCGACGGCTTCTTTCACCACCTCGACCGGCAAAGTCAGCTTGGCCGCAATCCATTCGGGGTCAGGACGAAACCCTTTGATATCCACCATTTCAAGGATGGCCATATGGTACCAATCGCGGATGCTAGAGAAGGTCTCCAAGTTCATCTCGTCGATTTTCTCTTCGCGAATCTTTTGCAGGGACGCGTGAGCCTGCTGGCGGGCGACTCGTGAGCGCGCATGCTGCGATTCAACCAGCGCTAAGAATAGGTGTTTTTCATCGTCACGCATCTGTAGCTTGGCCGCGATTTTCTCCGCCTTGGCGACAGAGATACCGCAAAGTCCACGCAGGTTCTGCGATAGCTTTGACGCCGGCATGCCTAAATCGCGAGCAAAGGCGCGCAAGGAATAGTGCGGATTGCGGCTACGCCGTGAACGAAACTCTTCTAATAGGAAATCCTGATATTGGAGTGCCATATAGAATGACGCAGTACCACGCGCCTTTGCGCTCCGCAATAACAAGTAACACTATGTTCCCTGATTTGGCAAAATTTCAGATTCTTACAATATAAACAAACTAAATTGGTGGACGCGGAACGGGCAGCAAAATGTCTTTGAGTTCGGCAGGTGGTTCACGGTCCCATAAACTTAAAGCGTAACCACCGCCTCCACTACCTGTGGGTTTGGCAGCGCAAGCTCCTGAACCTTCTAACATTTGGAGATGACTGCCCAGATCGCCGCCGCTTAGCCCCCAGCTCTGAAAACACTCTTGTCCTAGCTGCAAGGCTTCGCGTAACTGGCGAAAACCGCCTTCAGGCTCCGTATTCAACAGCGATTGTTGAGCTAACTCCACGGCCTGACGCATGCGTTCATCCAAGCGGCGGGCGCGTTCAGGGTCAGTTTCAAAGAGTCGTTTAACTTTGTTTACGCAGTCCGATGTCATGCCGCGACTGCCACAATAAGATAGATACAGCCGCGGCCACCAAGTGGGGTGAATCGCCAGGCGCTCCCCGCCCCGGACAAAACGCACGCCTTGGCTGGAGAGCGATACGGCCAAGTCAACGCCTGAGCTTTCACCGTGAAAGAGGTCCTCTAAGCGGCGGGCGAATTCATAAACATCGGATGTTTGTATCCAAGTCTGGGCCTCACACCAGCGCGCCACGGCTCCACATAAAGCGGCCGAAGCACCAAGGCCAGCGCCCACCGGAAGCGAGCTCCTGAGCACAAAGCGACCCTGCGGTGGCTCATTGACCTTGAGGCGGCTCAAAGCGTTTTCAAGCACGCCATAAAAAAGTAGTTTCAGCTCTTCACCATGCGGGCCAGAAAACTCCACTTCCAACGCGGTGGAAGTCGGTATGAACTCGAGTTCGAGCGAACAGGTAGTCAGCGGAAAGGCCAGTGCCGGGCAACCACGCAAGACGGCATGCTCGCCGGCCAAAATCCATTTGCCGTAGGTGACCGTACGGAAGGGCTTCACGATTTAAGTCCCCAACTGGTCATAACATCAAAGCCTTTGAGCCAAATCGCCGCCTCTTCTTTTTGCTCTTGTCTAAAAAGAAGGTGCACATTGGGACCGGCATCCATAGTGACCAACGGACCATCGCCCGTGCTCTGCCAGATGTGGCGCATATGATTCAAACAGCGCAGAGTGCCGGCATTCATATAGCCAAAAGCGGGGCGTGAGGTCTCAAATAGTGCGTGCATATCCCAAAACTCACTCCAGCACAGCTCATAAGCCTCATGCCAGGCGGGTTTAGAGCCACGCGCCACCTCAGCAAGAGCTCCACGCAAGGCTTCAAGTCGATGTTCGGCCCGCGCAGGACGCCCCTCATATATAAGACTGCTCGTCACACGCAGATGGGCTTCGCTGGATGAGACGGCCTTGTGGCCGTCTTCCACCATGACCACTGCGTGTTCTAAGCGCAGCGGCAGATCGACGGCCTCGGCCCCTTCGTTGCGCCAGACCGCCCACGGCGAGAAGAGCGAGCGACAGGAAGAGCCTGAGCCCAGGCGGGATAGACGAGAAAGTTCAGCCAGCGTTACGTTCAATTCGGGGCGAAGCCGGCGCGCCAATTCATAGGCGGCTAGAGTCAGGGCGGCAAAACTTGAGGCCGAGCTCGCCAAACCACAGTCGGAAGGAAAGTTATTGGCTGAGCGAATCAAGTACGAGCCCGAGAGATTCCACGTGCTCCACAAACGTTCGAAGTGATTTAAAAACTTCAAGCGGCCTTTTTCCGAGAGTTGAAGTTCAGGGTAACCGGGCAAGGGCTGCCAACCACTCTCCCCTTCCTCGATAGTTACGAAGGTGCGCAAGTTTTCCAGCGTGTAAGACAAAGAGGTATTGGCTGGGCGATTGGAGGAGCTTTCGCTTTTGCCCATGTATTTGATCAATGCGATATTGGACGGTGCTGATGCTTCGACTTTTAATGCCATTGCAACTCCAATCCTCCACTCAAATCATTTAGCGAAGCCACCACCTGCAAAGAGGATTTACGTAGAAAGGCTGCCGCACGCTCACGCGCTTCCGTGGGATAGAATGCCAGAACAGTATCCGCGCCCAGAGCGCCGCAGCCCTTGGCCGCCAGACACCAATCTTCATTTTCTAGATGCTTCACCAACGTTTGAGCATGGGCCGCTTGCAAGCCGAGCTCACTGAGGCGTGCGGTGAAGTCCTTCACATGTCCCAGAAAAACTTCGGAAGGTGCACTAGCGAAGGCCTGCACACATTGCGCCGCCAGCGGGGACAACAAAGAGATTGCGGCGCGATCCAGAGTTTGCAGATGCTCGTGCGTCGGAATTTTTTGCTGTGTGCGTACAACGACCCAGCCCAACTCCGGGTAAGGCCACTCCTCGGCTCGAGCGGAAAGCGTCGCCATATCCACAACACTCACGCGACCCGTGGCCTGCGCCAAAAGGTCCGCACCGCTACCACGGCCGCGACTTAAGACATCGTGATCTTTCCAAACATCTTTAAGGTCAGGACCGCTCATGGTTTTTTCAAACGAGCTTTGCAAATAGGTAGTCAGCGTATGCACCAAGAGAAACTGCGCACCTGAGGCGCCAAGACCACCGGCGCCGGAATGCGGGTCATGAAACTGCAAAGCGTATTTTTCCAATAAAGGGCGGCGTTGCTCAAGCCACTGGCCGGCCGGGGACTCGGGATGCAAACCGGTGACTTCACCGTGTCCCGCACGCACACGCAGCTCAAAGCGCGGACCTGTGTTGAGAATCAGAGCGGGAGCTTTTGCCAATACGGCATACTCTCCGGCGAGAAATGTCTTGCTCGGCGCCGAGAGAGTCAGGGTCATGGAAGTTCGCGAGCCCGTTCAGCGCGCAGCTCTTTCAAAACCTCGATGGCGTGGCTGAGCGAAATGCGTTTATGCAGAGAGAGGATCTCTTCCAGACGTTTTTGCACGTAGGGAATCTCGCGTTCTTCGGCGCCGGCGCCAAGAGTGAGATTCTTGATATGCAACTTCATATGGCCTTCGATAATTCCCACCGTAGTCAGAGCACGTAGAGCACCCAGGTTCTGCACCAGACCTACGGCCGCGCACACGCGCGACAACTCTTCGGCTGAGCCCGCCTTGAGCATCCGCAAACACATCTTGGCCGTCGGATGCAGAGTGGTGACTCCCCCGACAACCCCAAGAACGATAGGAGCTTCCAACTCACCCACCAAAACGTTTTTCTCACGCCGCCAACGCGTGATCGATCGATACTGACCGGTTTGCGTGGCATAGGCGTGCACGCCAGCCTCGACCGCGCGCCAGTCATTGCCAGTCGCGATCAAAATCGGGTCAATCCCGTTCAACACACCTTTGTTGTTGGTGGCCGCACGGTAAGGATCTTGCTGCGCAAACAGCGAAGCCTCCTCAATACGCTCCATAAGATCATCATCCAACCCCACCATCTCGACACGAGCACGAGTCAGGCGTGTGTCGACCAAGTTGGAGAGGATACACATCGTGACTTTCTCTCCGGTGGCCGCTTCAATGGGCAGCTTCAAGTACTCACAGACTTGATTGATGATGTTGGCGCCCATGGCATCACATGGATCGGCGAACACGTGAATCACGGCCATCACGCCGCCGTCCCCGCGCTCAACCTGGCGCACGTCCATGCGTTTCACGCCGCCCCCCCGACGAACGAGGCCCGAGGCCACATCGCGGTTGGCGATCTCAACCCAGTGAGCGGCGTTGCGCTTAACGGCCTCGCGCACGTTTTGAAAGTCAGTGGCTTTGGCGATCTGAATCTGGCCGATGATTTCGCGGCCATGCATGGAGGTCATGATCCGGCCATGCTCGCGCACCCACTTGGCCGTTTTTGAAGCGGCCGCAATGATCGAAGTCTCCTCAACGGCCATAGGGATCACATAGGGTTTGCCGTCGATCTCAAAATTGGTCGCGACACCCAAAGGCAGTTGGAAAAAACCGAGTACGTTTTCAATAAATTTTTCGGCCAGATCAAGGCCGACCGGAGCACCCGCACGCAAGAAGCGCACGTCTTCAGGGCTCAAAGCGCCCATCTCCTGCAAACGCAGAAAGCGCTCCTCGCGATCGAGTTTTGAAAAGCCTTGGAACAGCTCGCTATAGCGCTCGGCTTCGTTTTCCGAGGAATCTATTTTGCTCGCCACTTCCACACCTTCTTACTGTGCAATTCTGCCGGAGTTTTACAGCCCGTGCAGAACAAAACCGTCTTCAATTCAAACTCAAAAGTCGCCATCTGACGGAGCAATTCGTCTTCGCCCTTCAGCGCCGCCGCTAAAATCGGCTTAGCAAAGCCGATTGCATTTGCTCCCATCGCCAAAAGCTTAGCGGCATCCAGTCCAGAACGCACGCCGCCAGAGGCCCAAACTTCGTAATCGTGCTTAATACCGATGGCCCCGAGCACCGAGTCCACGGTGGAGATTCCCCAATTGGCTAGGGTGGCAGCAGCCGCATGGCGCTCATCCCCTGCGCGCGCGCCTTCGATGCGCCCCCAGTGAGTACCGCCGAGACCGCTCACGTCCAGAGCTTTCACTCCAGTGCCACGCAAGCGCTTCAGGGTGGCCTTAGAAAAACCACAACCGGTCTCTTTCACAATGACCGGAACTGAGAGCTGCTTGCACAAACGCTCGATCGCCTTCAACCCGCCTTTGAAGTTGGGCGTGCCCTCCGGCTGCAGGCACTCTTGCAACGCATTCAAGTGCACAAACATGGCGGAAGCCTTGAGACTGTCGACGAGCTTTTCAATGTCCGAGGTTTTGCTGCGAATCAGCTGCGCCAATCCAATGTTGCCGTACAAAATAGCCTTGGGCACGACCTTGCGGATCTCACGCCATTCGCGCGCCGCCTCCGCGTCACCCAGCTCTTTGCGCTGCGAACCGACGCCCATGCACCAACCTCTGGCTTCACTGGCCCGAGCGAGAGTTAAGTTTAAACTCTGCGACTCCGAATGACCGGCGGTCATAGAGCTAATAAAAAACGGCGTGCTGAGGTTGCGACCCAACACGCGCGCATCTAAACGAATGTCTTTGAAATCTAAATCCGGTAGGGCCTCATGGATAAGCTGGATCTGCTCCAGGCCGGATTCACCCACAGCCTGGTTCTTGTCAGAAAGAGAGAGCCGAATGTGATCAGCCTTGCGGCCTTCGAACTGCACATTCGGCTCATGATCCATGGTTGAGGCCATTGGACACTTGCCTTTAGGTTAGGCCGAAGCTTGCGGCAGAACCTGTTTCACCAGAGAAGAGAAACCCGAGGCATCGACGATCGCCATATTCGACAAGACTTTGCGGTCGAGCTCGATTCCGGCTTTCTTCAAGGCACTCATCAAGCGCGAATAGCTGGTGCCATTCAAGCGAGCGGCGGCGTTGATCCGCTGGATCCACAGCGCGCGAATTTCACGTTTTTTGGTGCGACGATCGCGGTATTCGTAGGCCTGTGCGCGGTCTACTTTCTCGCGAGCATGGGTAAACGAGCGCGAGTTGGCAGCGTAAAATCCGCTGGCGCGCTTAAGCAGTTTTTTGTGACGACGACGAGTAACGACTCCACCTTTTACACGCATGGCTCATTCCTCCTTAGGGCAACAGGCAACGAATGATTTGATATTCGTTGGCAGAATGCACATAGGCTTCGCCGCCCAGGTGACGTTTACGTTTCGAAGACTTGTTGGACAGAAGGTGGCGCATGCGCGATTGACCGCGCTTAATCTTACCGCCGCCTTTAACGCGAAAGCGTTTTTTGGCCCCGGAGTGGGTCTTTTGCTTCATGAGTTTTGCTCCTTAACCAGCGTAGGCGATCACCCGAATCGGGCGATGCTTGGAAGCCTAACGAAGTTAGTGCTGAAAGGAATACTTGAAGCCCTTTGGAAGTGGCAAGGAATCTCTGGATTTAGAGCCCACTGAGAAGAAATTACCGCTCGCGTCAACCAATCCGAGTGAGCGCGGCACAAAGCGCACGGAGGTTGACTCCCGGCCCCCGCAAACGTTGAATCTGTCCGAAGGTACCAGCTTCCTTTCCGCCTGGCGGAAAGGAAGCTGGTACCTTCGGACATCGTGGGGGGCTTTTATGAAGTGGGCGCTTTTTACAGTTTTGGGCCTGGCCAGTGCGGTCAGCGAGGCGCGCGTGGCCTGCTTCAATCGACTTTACACCAACACCGCTCCACTCGACCTGGAGTTGAGCCTGCCTAAGACCGTAGCCAGTTTTAAAGAGTCATCCTGTCGCCTGAAGCGCATCAAATACAATCCGATCTCCGAGAAATACAAAGGCTGGATTCGCGTCGGCACGCCCAAGGACAACTGCGCCGATTTAGGCTTGGCTCTGTTTGGTTTAAGCGATGTGAGCAAAAAACCGACGCGCGTGTACTGGATATCGATCAGCCCGGAAGTTCGCCAAGGCGTAAAGGGCTTTATTCAAATCGGCTACGAGAACGACATCGACCCAGCAACAGGGCCCGAGTCAAAACTCAATATGGTGTGCTTCCCGGATCCTTAAGTACCAGCTTCCTTTCTGGCATGCAGTGCGCCACTTCGGGGCGCACTGCATGCCAGAAAGGAAGCTGGTGCCTTTTCTATTCCTCGTCCGGTTCGTCGACGAGCGGCTCTAGGGGCGCGTCCGGCTTAGGTTGGGTTTTCAGGAATTCCTTCACTTTGACCGGGTCTGGAGCCAGTAGCAAGAAAGCCTGTTTGCCTTCGAGTTTGGGCGCCGATTCGGTTATCGAAATATCTGAGAGCATTTTCTCTACGCGACGAAGAGTGGCCATGCCGAACTCTTGGTGCGCCAGCTCACGACCCATAAAACGCAAATTCACTTTCACTTTGTCGCCGTCGAGCAAGAAGCGGCGGGCGTGGCGAACCTTCACATCGATATCGTGATCGTCTGTGCGTGGACGCACTTGGATCTCTTTAACGGTGATCACAGTTTGCTTTTTCTTGGCTTCTTTTTCCTTCTTCTTGTTCTCATACTTCCACTTGCCGTAATCCATGATTTTGCAAGTGGGGGGAGTTGCCGTCGGTGCGATCTCGATCAAATCAAGACTGCGACTTTCAGCAATCTGCAGGGCTTCCCGAGAAGACATCACACCGACCATCTGGCCGTTTTCGTCGATCAAGCGCACCTGTGGAGCATAGATTTCGCCGTTGACGCGTAAGCCGCCGTCATCGCGTTTGCCTTTGCGGAACTTGTCTCCGCCGAAACTTCTGCCTCCACCCGCGGGCGGACCTTTAAATGGACGAATTGTTAGCCTCCTGGTTTGGTTTAACCGGCGCAGGCTGGAGTATGGACTCAAGCCGACGCTCTTTAATCTCTTGCTCTAGTTTCGCACTGAATTCGGCGAACGGAATGCCCTTGAGCTCGGTTCCGTTCTTTAGTCGAACAGAAACCGTGTCGCTCTCGACCTCTTTGTCGCCCAGAATGATCATATAAGGAACCTTCTGCAGCTGAGCTTCGCGAATTTTGTAACCCAGCTTCTCTCCCCGCTCGTCGACCCAAGCGCGCACGCCTTTGGTCTTCAACTCTTTCTCAAGCTTACGGGCATAACCCAGCTGACGATCGGTCACTGTCAAGAAAGCGACTTGCAGAGGGCTCATCCACACCGGCAAGTGACCGGCAGTATGTTCCAAATAAACGCCGATGAAGCGCTCGAGCGATCCTAAGATCGCGCGGTGGAGCATGATCGGCCGATGCTCTTTATTGTCCTCACCCACATACTCAAGTTTGAAAGCGTCGGGCAAGTTGGGATCGACCTGCAAGGTGCCAAGCTGCCAGGGGCGCTTCATCGCATCGACAAACATAATATCGAGCTTAGGTCCGTAAAAAGCGCCGTCGCCAGGGTTCACCGTGTAGGCCAACCCCAAAGAATCCAAGGCTTCACTGAGTGCGCCTTCAGCACGATCCCAGTACGCATCCGAACCCATGCGCTTTTCGGGGCGAGTGGACAAGTAGATGTGATACTGGCTCATGCCAAGCGTGTGATAGACCTCGTTAAGCATGGTCATGAAAGAAGCGATCTCCGTCTGCAGCTGATCCATGCGGCAGAAGATATGAGCATCATCCTGGCAGAACGTACGCACACGAGTCAGCCCATGCATCACACCGCTGCGCTCATAGCGATGCAAGCGACCGAAGTCAGCAATGCGCCAGGGTAGATCGCGATAGGATTTGCGTTCAGCGCCGTACAGCACGCAATGGCCGGGGCAGTTCATCGGCTTGAGCGAAAAGTCGCGCTCTTCGATGCGGCTGAAGTACATGTTCTCGCGATAGTTCTCGTAGTGACCCGAAGTATGAAAGAGCTCGACGTCGTAAACCTGCGGCGTGATCACCTCTTGGTAGCCGTACTTGCGATATTTATCGCGCATCAGGTCCAGGAGCTCATTGTAGATCACAGCCCCTTTAGGCGCGAAGAACGGCGAACCCGGCGCCAGCGGATTGAAGTAAAACAATCCAAGCTCTTTACCCAGTTTACGGTGATCGCGTTTCTTCGCTTCTTCCAGATTCTGCAAGTACTCTTCGAGATCTTTTTTATCGTTGAAAGCGGTAGCGTAAATGCGCTGCAATTGCGCATTCTTCTCATCCCCGCGCCAATAGGCACCGGCCAAGCTCATCGTCTTGACCGCTTTGATCTGCCCCATACGCTGCACGTGAGGTCCACGGCAAAGATCGAACCACTTGTCACCTTGCTTGTAAATACCAACGCTCGAGGTGTTCAGATCACGAATGATCTCAGCTTTAAAGCGCTCGCCCATTTTCTCGAAAGTGGCAATGGCTTTGTCCGAAGGCCAATCTTCGCGCACGACCTCTTCGTTGCGCGCCAGAAGTTCATTCATCTTCTTGTCGACCTTCTCGAGGTCTTCAGGCGTAAAGGTGCGCGGGCTATCGAAGTCGTAGTAAAAACCGTTTTCAATCACAGGACCAATGGTGACCTTCACCTCAGGCCAAAGCTCTTGCACCGCCTGGGCCATTAAATGCGCGGCCGAGTGCCGCACCACTTCAAGCGATACGGGATCTTTGGGCGTGATAATCTTAAGCTTGGTTCCGTCTTTCAAAACCGTACGCAGATCGACCACCTCTGCCGAGCCGTCGAGCTGGCCGCCCAGAGTGTCTTTGGCCAAACGCGGACCGATGCTCTGCGCAACCTCAAGTACGGTGGGCTCATGGTCGAAGGTCTTGACTGAATTGTCGGGCAAATAAATGCGAACGGATGACATAGGCTAAGAGACGGTCACGGTAGAGAAAAGCTGCGAATGCGCCAGTCTGAAAATCATTACTCCACGTTTAAGCATGGAGGCGCGTATTGTCAATAAGTTCCATTTGAGGTCAGGATATCTCGGGTAACGGATGGGGGCTTCAGAAAGCCCAATTGTAGGTCAAAATCGGGTCAAATTTGCGGCGTAAATCACGGTTATATTCGTAGGCCGCGGACGACAACAGGCTGTCGTAGACAAACCCCATAGCAAAACCAGAAGCGCCCACGAAGGCGCTGGCGAAGTAAAGCTGATCGCGTGACGACACATGGTCATTCGAAGCCGCCGCCATAACCGCCGCAAGAGCCACTCCGTATGTCGCATACTGCAACCAACGCCAGCGTTGAGCGCGTTTGATCGTGCTCAACGCCTCAGGCGAAACCGTCTCGATCATCGCTGTGAGTGAGGAGATCGTATAGGCTTTTTTCTCTGGCCCCATTGCAAACCAGAAGCCTCGATTCAAAAAATGGCTGCTCTCGTCAAAAGAGAACCTATCGGCCTCAGCCTGGGCCTGTGCACCGGCCAACGCAAAATTGGGTTGAGGCCCCTTGTAGGCAGCAGCGCAGCCCTGCAGCAGCAAGGCCGTGCTCAACAGAAATAGAAAAAGGAAACGCATAGAGCCTCGCAAACCAGAGCCGTCATACTTGAAGAGTGACGGCTCTGCCATGGTGGCTAGTACACCACGTGATGGTGGAGCGACTCGTGAATGCGCGGATCCTTAAGCGGAACGATCGAGTACTTGCTTAGGAAACGGCCAACAGTGAACATAAAAACACCGGCAAAGCCGCACCAAGTCGTGATTTCGGGCAGCCCAAAAATCACCTTCTCAGAGCTCAGGTTCGGATACACAAGCCAGTACAGATCCACGTACTGCATAATCAGAATCAAGATCGCGATAGTGGCCAAGAAATTCAGATTGCGTTTCGCCCGCCGCGACAACAGCGCCAAGAACGGAACAACAAACTTAAACAACAACAAAGCCACGGACACCCAAGTCCATGGGCCGGTCACGCGCGGCAAGTAGAACATGGTCTCTTCCGGCAAGTTGGCGTACCAAATCAACATGTATTGCGAGTATGCGATGTATGCCCAGAATACGGTGAAGGCGAACATGAACTTACCTAAATCGTGCATGTGATTCTCATCCACATAGCCATTCAGCAGTCCGCGACGCATACAATACAGGATCAAAAGAATCATGGTCGCCATGGTCGACTGAAACAGTCCGGCGAAAGTGTAGATTCCAAAGATCGTGCTAAACCAGTGCGGCATCAAGCTCATCAGCAGATCCACGCTGAACAGCGAGAACGAGATCGCGAAGAACAGCAGGAAACCGATCGCCCAAGGCAGAGTTTTAACAGTGATGGCCGGATCGCCATTCTTGTCCTGCATGATCGATCCGCCCACCATTTTTTTGGTGAACAGCAACCAGCCACCGAAGAACACGACCAAACGGATAATAAAAAACGGTGTGTTCAGATAGCCGGCTTTATGAGCCAACAGAGGATCCTTGGCCACTTCGGCTTTGTCCATCCATTCGTACAAATGGTGACCAGCCAAAGCCACGCCGATCGCACCCAGGGCGGCCACTGGTAAAAAGGCGGTGAACGATTCGCAGAAGCGACGCACGTTCACACTCCAGCCGGCCTTCGACACGTGCTGAATCGCCGCAAAGAACAAACCGCCGATACCGAGCAAGAAGAAATAGAAGTAGGCCACCAGATAGGCGTGCCAAGCGCGTTCCGCATTCGTCATCAGCGAGATCGCAAATCCAACAGCTCCGATAAACATCAGAGCGAAACTGATTGTCTTCGCCTTTGGCGTGAACGGGAGTGGACCTAATGTAGAGCGTTGGGTATCAGCCATAAATTCCTCTATTTTTGCAACGTACGGATGTAGTTGACGATCTTCCAGCGCGTTTCCACATCGGGAATCTGCGAAGCATAAGACCCCATCACCCCGCGACCGGAGGTGATGGCATGAAAGATACGACCGTCCGTATAAGACTTAGCATCCGCATTGATCAGGTTGCGCGGCTTCACCGCCATTTTCTCTGCCACAGAGCCATCGCCTGCACCGGTATGACCGTGGCAAACGGCGCAGTAGATATCATAGGCCTTGCGACCTGCTTCGAGAACGGGTGCACCCATCTGACCTGCCAACGGATTCGGTTGGCGATCCGCACCAGCGATGTCGTCAGCATACTTGTAAACATACTGATGACGCGAAACCGTGTGCTTAGGCGGAACGCGCATTTGCGTCTTATCGCCTTCTTCCGGAATCCAGCCCTGCGATTTCACCATCGGCTGGTCCATCATGTTCTGCACCAACTCGATATTGGTTTTATTGGAGCCGCCGTTACAGGCCGTCAATACGGCAAGAACGCTGGCACTGAAAATCAGCCGTTTCATTAGAACTCCGCCTTCTTCACTTCGACGGCGCCAAGTTGCCGGAACAGCTGCTCCAGCTTCGCGGCATCGTAGCCAGTGTCATCTTCAGGGACGAACAGACCAAATTTATGGCTAGTCAGATCCGGATCAATCACCGGCGGATCGATCATCGGCAGATTGCAGATCCACAGCAGCGCACCCACGGAGCTCAAAGCCGCAAGCAAGATCGTGCACTCAAACATGATCGGGATAAAGGCCGGTAGCGACCACATCGGCTTACCACCAATATTGATAGCCCAATCCTGTGAGGAGGCCCACCAAGTGAACCAGGTGCCGAATGAGAAACCAGTCAAACCGAAGGTCAATGTCACCCACGGGATATAAGAAAACGGGATACCCATCGCATCGTCGATGCCGTGCAAAGGGAATGGCGAAATCGCATCGAACTTGGTGTAGCCCGATTGCCGAACTTTGCCGGCGGCCTCAACAAACTTGTGCTCATCCAACCAGATTCCAGCCATGCCTTGGCGCGCCTTCGGGCGCAGCTTGGAGATTACCTTATCAATGATGTCCATGACCGTCTCCTTCGCGACCCACTCCAAGCACAGGCTTCACTTCAGCAATCGAGATCGCCGGCAACAAGCGGATGTAAAGTAGGAACAAGGTGAAGAATAGACCGAAACTTCCGAAGAGTGCCCCAAAGTCGTAGAGGGTTGGTATCCACATACCCCAGCTTGATGGCAGGAAGTCGCGGTGGAGCGAAGTGATGGTGATCACAAAACGCTCGAACCACATACCGATGTTCACGAAGATCGAGACCACGAACATGATCGGGATATTCCGACGTGCAGCCTTGAACCAGAAGATCTGCGGGATGATCACGTTACAGGTAACCATGATCCAGTACGACCAACCGTAAGGTCCGAAGGCACGGTTCATAAAGATGAAGGTTTCGTACTCAACGCCCGAGTACCAAGCGATAAAGAACTCAGATCCGTAGGCGTAACCGACCATAAGACCGGTCGCCATAATGATCTTGTTCATGTTCTCCATGTGATCGATGGTGATGTAGTCCTTAAAGACCGGCACGAGTTCGCGCACGATCGCCATCAAGGTCACCACCATCGCAAAACCGGAAAAGATCGCGCCGGCAACAAAGTAAGGTGGGAAGATCGTGGTGTGCCAGCCGGGCAAGGTAGCCACAGCGAAGTCGAAGGATACGATCGAGTGCACAGAAAGAACTAGCGGAGTCGAAAGACCGGCGAGCAACATGTACACCATCTCATAGTGGTTCCAGTTGCGAGCGGTACCGCGCCAGCCTAAAGACAAAGCGCCGTAAATCCGTTTGCGCCACTTGTTCTTAGCGCGGTCACGGATGGTAGCCAAATCCGGTACCATACCGATGTACCAAAACACCATAGAGACTGTGGCATAAGTCGACACAGCGAAAACGTCCCACACCAGTGGCGAACGGAAGTTCACCCATAGCGGTCCACGTTGGTTCGGATAGGGCAAAAGCCAGTAGGCCAACCACGGACGACCAGTGTGCAAAATCGGGAACAAGCCCGCAGTCATCACCGCAAACACCGTCATGGCTTCCGCCGTTCGCGCGATCGAGGTCCGCCATTTTTGCCGGAACAAGAAAAGAACCGCAGAGATCAGGGTGCCGGCGTGACCGATACCAATCCAAAACACGAAAGTGATGATGTCCGTTCCCCACCCCACCGGGTGGTTAACGCCCATCATTCCCATCCCGAACCACACGATCATGCCTTGCGCGAACAAGAAGATCAGAAGCAGGAATTGAGCCCCTGCGATCCCCATATAATAAGAGGGGCCAGGGAAGGATTCCACGAGGCTCACGATGTCTTTCGTGATGGTCTCGTAGGTCTTACTACCTAAGATGAGTGGTGCCCGCCGGATCATGCGTGATGCCCTTCTCCGTGATGTTTAGGAGCGCCTTTAAGTTCTTCCGTGTTGCGGACTTTCACCTGGTAGCGCACCGCCGGTTGAGTATTGAGCTCTTCCAGCAAAGCGTAGCTCGACGGTGAAGTAAACTCTTTGGTCACAGCCCATTCTGTGTTGTTCAAGTCGCCGAAAGTGATCGCACCGGTCACGCAAGACTGTTGGCAAGCGGTTTGGACTTCATTCGGTCTCAGCGTGCGGTTTTGGACCTTAGCTTCCGACTTAGAGTTGCGAATGCGATGGATACAGAACGTGCACTTCTCCATCACCCCGCGGAAACGAACAGTCACATCCGGATTCATCGCCATCTTGTGTGGCGTCGGGATGCCTTCGGAGTATTGGAACCAATTGAAGCGACGAACTTTGTACGGACAGTTGTTCGAGCAGTACCGCGTTCCCACGCAACGATTGTAAGTCATATCGTTGGTGCCCTCATCGCTATGCGAGGTGGCTATAACCGGGCAAACGGTTTCACACGGGGCATTGTCACAATGCATGCACGGGAGCGGCTGATGAACCACATCGGGGTTTTCCGGATCGCCGACATAGTAACGATCGATGCGTAGCCACTGCATTTCGCGGCCTTCGATCACATATTTTTTACCGACGGTAGGGATGTTGTTCTCACTTTGGCAGGCAATCACACAGGCCGAACAACCGTTACAAGTGTTGAGGTCAATGACCATCCCCCACTTGTTGCCTTTGTACTTATGTCCGCTCCACATCGAGAACATCTTGTGGCGATGAACCGTGCCACCAGGATTTTTAATAAAGTCCTTGAGGGTCTCTTCGACTACGATCTGACGACCTTCCATCGAATGATGGCCTTGCGTGCAGGCCAGCTCGGTGCGACCGCCGCTCACTGCAACTGCGGTCTCAATACCCGAAGTCACGCGCGAGCCATTCGACCATTGCGCCAGAGCGAATGCATTTTGACCTACGCCATCGGCCACCTTACCGGCACCGACCCGACCATAACCTACCGCCAATCCCACAACGCCATCGGCTTGGCCAGGCTGAATATGAGCAGGAATAGTGATCTTTTGATCACCCACCGTCAGAGTGACGTGATAACCCTCTTTCAGTTTCAAAGAGGCGGCGTCTTTCGGTGAAATGGTGGCGTAGTTGTCCCAAGTAATTTTAGTGATTGGATCTGGCAACTCTTGCAGCCAAGGAACGTTGGCTAAATCACCACCGCCCAAAGCTACAGTTTCATACATCGCCAATTCAAAACCGCTTTTGCGGGACGCCGGCTTGATCTCGTTCAATGCGGCAGTCAAGAATGTGCGCGAACCGCCACCAGCGGTCACACCACTCAAAACACCGCTGCGTAAGAGCTCCGTCCAACCATCGTCAGTGCTGGCTTTGCCGCGACCCAAATCTTTCCAATTGTTGCGCAGATACGCGTACCAATCCTCAGCGCCTTTCACGCGAGCCGAAGCTTTAGAACTAGCCTTAGCCCAAACGAGCAAGCTGTCCTGCATGGCGCGGGTGTTGTACAGGGGTTGAATGGTGGGCTGCTGAATGCTGTA
Organism: Bdellovibrionales bacterium; assembly: GCA_019637855.1. Classification (GTDB taxonomy): domain Bacteria; phylum Bdellovibrionota; class Bdellovibrionia; order Bdellovibrionales; family UBA1609; genus JALHOQ01. The sequence goes on along the minus strand of JAHBUX010000010.1, from coordinate 71,736 downwards.
GGTCCCGTCCAAGGACAGCATATCGCCCCAGTTTTCCAGCGAATGGTGATCGCTAGCAACATAGTCGGCATAACGGGCCGTTTCGTCATTGCGGTCGCCCGTGTAGATGATCATCTCCACATTGTTGAAAGCCTCACGGAACTTCGCCGCCGCGGGCAGCGAGTACATGGGGTTGCAACCGTGAATGATCAAAGTCTTCACTTCTTTTTTATTCATGGAGGCGATCAGGTCACTGATATTCGCCGACGCCGGCTTCACGACCGCCGCACCCACAGGCTCAACCGTCTTGCCGTCATTTTCCAAAACGGCGTTGAGCAAGTTCACCGCAACGTGAATGTGAGCCGCGTTTTCGATGCCGCTATGTACGCCGCCAGCTACGACCAGCGACTGACCGCGATTCTTCCACAGCTCTGCGGCCACATCCGCCACGTTCACGCCGACATCGGCTTTCGCAAAAGCCGAAACCGCACGCAACACCGCTGCATCTCCGGCAAAGCGCGAGACCTTTTTATTGATCAAAAGTTCATTCAAGATCGCCATCACCAGATCAAGAGTCTGCGAGGGGCGAATACGATAACGCTCGTCCGCATTGCTACCGGTTAGCGACATCAGCGACTCAAACACCACAAGCTTGTTCATGTCGGCGGTCTTGCGCCGGCGAAGGGCAAACTGACGCGAGTACAAGGTCGGGTTCAACCAAGTGCCCATGAAATCATTGTTGATGGCCACAACATATTTGGCTTTTTCAAAATCGTAGCGCGGCAAACCCGCCTGACCGTATGACTTCTGAGTCGCCTCCTGCAAAGGCTCGTACGAAACATCGTCGTAACGATAGGACTTGGCGCCGTAAGCCGCAGAAAAATCATCCGTCAGTGCTTGCGTGGAAGGCGACAGACACGAGTTGCCCAAGATCGCGATCGAGCCTTTTTTCAACTGCTCGATCACGGCTTTATCCAGATCTTCCCACTTCACGCCCACGATCTCGCGATTAGAGCGCGTGTCATTTTGCAAATTGCGTTTAGGACCGGTGTAGCGATCCGGATCGTAGAGCTTCAAGATCATGGCATGTCCGCGAGTCGACATCCCGCCGCGGTTGGCCGGGTGATCCGGATTGCCTTCGATTTTGATCGGGCGACCATCGCGCGTGGTGACCAGAAGACCTAAACCTTCAAAGCCGTCAGCGAATGAGGAGGCATAATAATTCGACAAACCGTGAATCACATCGGCGGGCTTGTTGACATAAGGAATGATTTTCTGAGCTGTGCGGCGCACGCAACCGAACGAGGTCAAGGCGAGGGAGGCGCCCATCAGCTTCAGAAACTCGCGGCGCGCCCAACCATCTTTACCGTCATCCGACTGCAGCGGGCTCGATTGGAATTCTTTTTCGGCGAGCTTTTGGAACTCGGGGTCTTGCCGCCATTGCTCCAGGCTCATCCAGTATTTAGGAGTCTGAGTGTTTTGCGTTTCCATCGTGGCCTCGTCCTAGTAGTGGCAGGTGCTGCAGTTGGTGGGAGCGTTGTTCTCAGGCTGGCGGTGACAGTTCACACAAAAGCCCATCGAGAGGCTTTCATGTTGAACCACTTTTTTCATCTCCGCCACTGGCCCGTGACAAACCGTACAGTCTTTGCCGGCTTTGATGTGAGGAGCGTGATTGAACTTCACGTAGTCGGGAAGCAAGTTCACTTTTTGCCAAGCGATCGCGCGACCATTGTTGAAAGCGTCGCGCACCTTTTGAATTTCCGGCGAATCGTTTTGCACCAGCGCAGGTCCGTGACAGTTCATGCACACATTGCCCGACGGCACACTGGCGTGACGGGAAACTTCCGTGCCGGTGTGACAGTACTTGCAATCGATTTTGTATTTTCCGGCATGTGTGTCGTGGGGAAAGTTCACCGGCTGATCAGGCACGTAGCCTTTATTGTAGCCAATCACCACTTTGTTGTTATTCAGGGCCCACACCACAAGACTGAGGCTACCTAAGAGGACACAGACCACCACGGCGCCAATGACGTTTTTCGACATAGCCAGACCTTATACTGCGAGGTCATTCGTTAAAATGACCCTACAAAGTTGCGTTCTTCATCGGTCAAGCACACCGATGATTTCTCAGTTAGTTTTTATTAAATAAGCGCAACCACTCAGCTCTGTCATCATTTCGATTGAATTTTTGAACGTGGGTAACGCACTGCTGATACATAGGTTACGTACAAAAGATGTGCGACCACAAAGGCAGTGACATATTCCACGCCACCCGCGCCAAAGCCGTAAGTGTGGAGTCCCGCTCCCAGCACCATGTTCACGCCATACCAAGCCATGATGACCAACGCAAAGGCCACGATACTTCCGGCCGCCATTCCAAAACCGCGAACTAGACCGACAAGCTTGCAATGCAACAACGCCAGATAACCCAACAAGGCGATCAAGGCCCAAGTTTCTTTCGGATCCCAACCCCAAAAACGACCCCAAGAGTAGTCCGCCCAAATGCCTCCGAGAATAATTCCGAAAGCCAGGAGAACCACGCCTATCTGGATTGAGCGATAGATCGATTGGGTCGCGGATTGAATCTGCCGAGCATACTTTTGCTCATCCTTCAGATAGTAAAACAGCACCAAATCCCCTAGCGCGAACGCCAAGAAAAAGGCTGCATAGCTGATTGTGATTATCAGTACGTGAGTGGACAGCCAAAACGTCGAACGCAAAACCGGCTCAAGAGGATGTAGGCTTTTGTCGAGTACGGTCGGCGCTAAATCCGTAAGGATCAAACAGAAGATTGCAACCACAGCTGCACAACTGGTGAGCATTTTATTTTTCTGCACGCGCTCTAGAATCATAGCGAAGAGCAAAACTCCCCACGGCACCCAAATCACCGTCTCATACATATTAGAGACTGGAGGGCGCCCAGATATATAGGAACGCAAGGCCATCCCGTAGGTGTGCAAGGCAAAGCCTACTAGCAAAAAGATCCACCCGCCCCGATCCGCTGCGCGCGAGCCCCAACCCATGGCGGCGACCATGCACAGAAAGGCGATCAGATAACATACCCAGGCCCATTTAAAGGGATGGAAGTGGTTCAGGTGCAATTCCATCTTGAGCTTGGTGTTGTCACCATACTTCTCAGGCGCAAGGCTTCGAGCTTGCGCTATAAAATCATCCACCGCCGCTTGTAACTCGGCAGAGGGCTTAGGCTTCGATCCCACGGGAGAATTACTGATAGAGTCGACAAATCCTTTGCTGATGCGCTGAAACGCCTCACGCATAGGTCCGTCTAAATCCGGAACCGCTTTCCAAGTGTCGGTGGCGGGATCAGGCACCAAACGCAACGCCACTCCGGTAAAAATGGCGCGGAACAAAGCCAACTGATTCTCTAAACGCGCCACCGCCTGGTAGTAGGGATTGAGTTTTTCCTGACGCGTCCTTTGATTCTGCAACTCCTGCAGAATCAATCCGAGGCGTGGATTGCCGAAGAGCTCCTCAGGACTAAAATATTTGCCGGGAGACGTGATGTTCAGAGCCTCTTTCAAACCATGATGGCGAATCTCCACCACCGGCTGCTTGATCCAATGATCAGGGATCAGCAACCAGGTAAAGACGACCTCGGTGGCCGACTTGCCCTCAAAAGTTTTCTTACCGTAGATCAGTTGCAACGACTCTTGCGCGAACGTGCCGAGCGGCTTTACCCGCCCCGCATCTTGAATCGCCAAATTTTCCAGTGGGCGCCCGATGTCCGCCAGGGACACCGAACTGAACAGAGCCAAGAGCAAAACGCCGAGCAGCTTCATACGGCACTTCCTTTTTTTAACCATTTCACGCGCTTGAACCAGAATAAAACAACGGAACCAAGGACAATCAGAAACGAGCCCAAGTACTTGATCCAACGACCAGGATCCTTGTTTACCGAAAGGACAGAGACCGTGGGCCTACCGCTGTCGTCTTGCTCAAATGAACTCTGATAAAAAGTGAAGCCCGCGTACTTGAGAGGTTCATTCATGGAGATGGTGACCGCCTGCCCGTCGGGAGTGGTCACGTCGCTCTCATAGGTGGCCGCACGATTGGTGCCTTGATACTTGTCCATGCGGAACTCTTTCAAGTTCAGCGCAAAACCTAAGGGGAGCTGACGATTGCCATATATCACCACATAGGCGCGATCTTTCATGTAAAGCTTCAAGGGCTGATTGAGAGCCACCCAATGCTCGCGGCCGTTAAACACGAATTTCGCCGCCGAAGTCGTGACCGGCGTAAAGTAAGACATGGGCTGATAGCTCACCTTCTCTTCGGCATGCGGAAGGTAACGTAGCAGACGGAACTTCAATCCCATCCAACCAGTGTCGATAGTTTCGGCCTGTGCGACCTGGCCTTTTTTGCGCAGCGATTTATCTTTGTTGTAGATAAGATAGTCGAGCGTGCTTTGTCCCGGTTTCACCACCAAAACGACTTCGTTTTGTCCGCTGGGTGGTAGCACTTCCGGACTCAAAACCACTTTGGCAGGTCCCAGATCCAATTCAGAACGTTTGCGACTGCGATCAAGACGCAACCATTCGGTCATGTTGACGTTTGGATTCTCAAGCTGAAAGCGGATGGCCGGGGCGTCATTTGGATCTTCGGAAGCGTTGATCTGAGCGTCACGAAAAGCGAATTGATGATGGTCCACAATGCGCAACTCATCCCCCCCTAACGGGACAATCAGAGGTTTTTCCGCTGTCGGGGGCTGCCGCACAAAATCTGCGGGTGCATCATAGATCGCCCGCATCTCCGTGCCGTCGAGGGAGGCAAACACAATCAAGTCGCGATCTTTAACCAACACCATATTGCGCGCTTCACCGATTCCGAAAGCTATGCTGCCATCGATTCCATAGCGCTGGGTGACCCAAGAGCCGATCAATAAAATGATAATACCGATATGGGCCAATACGAAGCCCGCATGGTGCTGCTTCCATGGCCAACGATCAATCATCACCGCCACCAGTTGAATGATCAACAGACCTAAAACGGCGTACATCCACGGTGAGTGATACACGAGTTTATTGGCCATATCGGCGTCATTGTATTTGGCCTCGGTGATCGTACCGACGGCGGACACCACGCCAATGGCCAGAATCGTGAAAGCGGCCAGCTTAATCGAGGCAAAAAATTTGATGATCTTTTCGGCCAAGGACACTCAAGCCCCCTCTTACAAGTCCGGCGTGCGTTCGTAAATCATGCGCACGGCTTCAGCCAGTTTAGCACTGAGCGCCTGCGCCTTTTCCGGCAACAGCTGTTTACTCTCTTCATCCATATACAAGGCGCGATTGATCTCCACCTGGATGGCGTGCTGACCATTCTGTGGCTGGCCATAGGTTTGCGTGACGCGCCCCCCAAGGTAAGGCCAATTGTAGGCCACCTTCAATCCGGTCTTGCTATAGGCCTCAATCACCAAATCTTTAAAAGCCGTCTCACAGGATTTGCCCTCTTGATCGGAAACGACAATATCGGCGCGCGTTTCACCCGGATCGCGATGAGCACTGGTGCCCTTGGAGGGCATTGAGTGGGCATCAAGGTGATACACTTTCTTGGCGCCACGCTCGTTAAAAAATCCGTAGGTGTCGCGCACGTCATCATGAAACGGGTTGAAATAGCGTTCGACCAATTGCTGATGCAACGCTTGGGAAATCGGCTTCGGCATCAGTCGTGTTCCGCGCGTGGTCTTTACCCAATGCAGTCCGGTGGTGAATTTACCCGCAGGGTTCTCACTCCCCTGCACCGATTCGGCGTCGACGTCTTCGGGCAAGCGATTGAGGTCGACCACATAACGGTGCCACTGCGTTTTCACGCAGGCCAGACGCAATTGATCCACTACGGGCCCGTAAAGACGGTCCACATAGCGATCGATATCGCACATTAAAATAGGTTCGGGCAGACCTTGCAGCCAATGCGCTTCACTAGGCACGCGCTCGCCGGAGTGAGGAATCGAGATGAAAAACGGCTTCATTATTGTGCGATATCATGTGATATCCTTGGCCCGATGACAAGCGCGAAGAAATCTAAGATCTACACAAAGGGCGGCGACAAAGGACAGACTTCATTGGTGGGCGGCACACGCGTGCCGAAAACCCACATGCGCCTGGAAGCCTACGGAACCTTGGACGAACTCAACAGTATGATTGGCGTCATTCGCAGCCATTTGGCGGAAGCCGCTCTCAACACCGACATCCTGCGCACTCATGTTGAGGCTCGACTGCAGCGCATTCAGAACTGCCTCTTTGATATTGGAAGTCATCTAGCCTGCGAATCGGCAGAAATACGCCAGCAATTGCCGCAGATAAAACCAGTCGACCTGGCGGCTTTGGAAACAGACATGGATATGTGGGACAGCGAACTGCCTGCACTCAAAAATTTTATTCTGCCGGGCGGCTCGCGCTTGGCATGCTTCGCTCACATGGCGCGCACCATCTGCCGGCGGGGCGAACGCGCAATCTTATCCGTGGATGCGGAGTCTCTGGACCCGCAACATATTGTGTACATCAACCGCTTAAGTGATTGGTTCTTCGTCTTGGCGCGGAAATTCAACGCCAGCGCCGGCGTCACGGACCTTCAATGGAGCAAAGATTAAGTAACGGAGGAATACTATGAAAGCGTGGGTCACATTGGTTGCACTGAGCGGCCTGGTTTATTTCGGCGCACAGGCCTCGGAGACGGTCAAAGGCGCAAAGAAAGACATCGAAACCTTTAAGCAAGAGATGAACACGAAGATCGACGAGGCGGACAAAGAGATCGCGGCACTAAAAGAAGCGGCCAAGCAAAAGACCGACGCAGCCAAAGAACAAACGATCAAAGACCTGGAAGCAACCCGTGAAAAACTGCGCGCCGATTTGAAAGCCTTGAAAGAAGAGAGCGGCAGCAAGTGGGCACAGATGAAGAAAAGCTTTGCCGATTCGGTGGATCGTTTAAATAGCAAAGTACAAAAAGCGCTGAAGGAATAAAAGCTGGCCCCTTTCCGTGCAGATATTCTGCGCCGAAAATCACCTTCTCCAGTCGCGAATAGACACCTTTGTGCCGATGTTTATGCCAGAACTTTCCAAACCCATCGGCCATAGATCTACAGAAAGGGACGCCCGCCCAGCTACTATAGCTTAATCGTGGTACCCAAAAATAAAATGATCCCATCGGCCCCCAGCACTTCGTTCGAAGCGGCGGGCCCGCTCCATGTGATGGGATCTTCGTTTCGCTTATGGCCGGAACGCACGCCAAAATCTATGGTGGCCGCTTTGGCCACATCATAGGCCATGGAAGTGAATAACAACCAGGCGGTGTAGGTCTCACTGGCCGTGGTGTGATAGGTCAGCAAAGAACTTCCAGACGTCCATGCCAGCGAACGCAGCACGCGGTAAGTGGCCGCAAGGCGATTCACCACCCGAAACTGGGTGTTGTAGATCGTGGCCGACTCATCATCCATCGCCGTGTCATACTCCCAAGAGTATTCAAAAACGCTCGTGCCCAACGACCAAGAAAAGCGGTCAGAGAGTTTTTGTGTCAGTGTTAGACTTTGAAAAGCACCGTACTGAAGACTCGCCATACGCGAAGCCATGCCGGTTCCAAACACAGCCCCCACACTGCCACTCAATGTGTAACCATAAGGGGCGTAAGACCAAAGATTGCTGTCGGTCAGACTGATAGACGAATCGCCCCATCCCTGCCCGGCATGGGTGCGTAAGTAGCGCGCACTCTGAGAAAAAGAGCCTTCGACACCTAGCGAATAGGTTTTATAAAAGCCGTAGTTCAAACCCAAACTCGCATAGGTCGAAGGCTCGGGTTTTTTACCAACGGATTGAAGGCCTTGCAGTTTAAAGGTGGTTGAAAACGGTGAGCTCACCACAGTGCTTAGGCGCTGCGGGCGGGCCTCGGCGGCCATAGATAGTAAGACAGAGGTGACAAGAACCGTCACCGCGGCTAGGGTTTTCAACCATTACCTCAAACATATAAACATAAACTGTTGTTGTAATTTACTTTAGCAAGCCTTAAGCCGAACTTAGGCCGCTTTGCGGTGAACGGCCACGTAGGTCATATCGTCGGATAGGTCGCCTGAGCCGATCGAGAAAATGTACTGCTCCAACGCTTGGATCAAACCATCGGCGTGGTGTTGCTGCATAACGGCCGTGCTCAACAAGCGCATCAACCGAGGTTCACGCCAATGGGTGCCCTCTCGAGTGGGGACCTCCATCAATCCATCGGTCATCAAAAACAAGCCTTGCCCCGGCTCAAGCCGCGCCAAAGTGCGCTGGAATTTATGACCCGGACTCAACCCGAGCGGTGGGTCCATGGGCGTTTCGATAAATCCCGAACCCGTTTCCTGTCCGCGTACGGCAATGCAGGGCGGATGACTGGCCGTCCCGATCTCCAAATCGCCGGTGAGCAAATCGACCTCGAGACAAATGGCCGTAAGATACACTTCGCCTTTCGTCATCGAGTAAATCACGTCGTTCATAATCGACATCTGCTGTTCGACCGGCGCATCGATATTCTCAACATGCAGAGCGGACACCGTTCCACGACAAGCGCTGGCCACCAAAGCCGCGCCGATATCGTGCCCCAGCACATCGCCGATCCAAACCAAAAGCTTGTCACCGCGACGCGCGTGGAACCACCAATCGCCACCGCAGCTTTCAGCAGCGTAACAGCGACCAGAGACGGAAAAATGACCGTAGTCCATCGAAGATGGCGGCATCAGGGCTTTTTGCACAGCGCTCGCCATGTCCATTTCATTCTTCAAACGTTGGCGCATGAGACTCTCGCGTACGAGAGACGCCATCTCGCTGATCATTTCATTGTAGCGCAAGTTCAAGTCGCCGCTGCTGGTGCTTTCGAGCGACTCGATCAATTCTGGCAGTAACCAGAGCTTGGCCAGAGCCTGACGCAGTTCACTCGACATGCGGGCTTTAGCGACAAGCGTCTGCGTGGAACGCAAGAAGGCCTCCAGGTCGTTAACCCCAAGCACCTGCTCAATCTGCTCCTGCGTTTTTCTAGAAAACATCAGCTCCCTACAACGTCGTGTAGCGCCACAATCACATGAAACTTGTTTTTGTCGAACTCAAATGCCGCGATCAGACTGCGGCTGTTATCGGTCGATAAAATCGCATGATTGTGACCGATCACCACGTTGGGCAGTGACATCCGTAACCCGTGGCCGCGCTCATTCAACGAGGCTTTCATATGACCGTAGACCATATTGGCCATTTCGGCGGCACCCTCTTTAACGATCCTATCGATCGCCTTGAATTCTCGCGCATACACCTGGCTTAAGATCGCATAGAGCGAAGCTTCCGGAAACGCGAGGATCAAATTGCCTTCCAAGCGATCTTGCGTCAATCCCACCATACCGGAGATATCGCTAGAGATCGTGGCGTTGCGACCGATCTGGTGTGAAACGCATTTCACCTGAATGCCAAAGCCTTCGCGAAAGACTCCGGTCACGCTTTTGATCACGTCTTGCAGCAGGCTCTCATCGAGCAAAATGGGCAGAACATTGGCGGCGGCGTTCATTAGCCCGCCTTTCGTGCGAGCACATCGTTTATGCTCTTGAGTTTGGCGGTAAGGATCGGAGCCGAACAGGGCTTCACGATATAGTCCGTAGCGCCCGAGGTCAGGGCTTTCAACACATCTTTGCGCTCGCCTTCGGCGGTGACCATCACGATCGGAAGCTTGCCGAACTCTTTCGATTCGCGGCATTCCTTCAATACGTCATAGCCATTTTTCTTCGGCATGTTCCAATCAAGAAACACAATGCCGTAGGGCGAGCCTGCGGCCTCCGCGCTTCTTAGCTTTTCCAAAGCCTCTTCGCCGTCCCGTGCGTCTTCGATGTTGTTGATACCCAAATCGCCGAGCAAACGGCGCAGCATCGTGCGTACGAGGTCGAAGTCGTCGACCACTAAAACTTTGGTTTGTGCATTGATCACGGTGAAAAACCTCCGGTTCCCTGCATCCCTTATCGGAGTCTGCAGGGAACTTAAGAAGTCTTACCTAGGTCTAGTTGGCGATGGCCAAACGATTCTCTTTGAGATGCGACCAGAACCACGACAACATGGGGTCCAGGTCAATGCTCTCCAACACCTGAACATCGCGCGCCGTCAGATCCAAAATCTTGCGCCCGAAGATCGAATTGCCCGGGCCAACCATGATCAGCTTGTTCACATCCATCTGATCCACCAACTCCACGATCATGCGCTCGGCTTCGCGCAACTCAGTGGCCAAGCGCTCGAACTCACCGCTTTGCGGGTTGCGCTTGAAAACCGCGTACTCAACGATCTGCACGCCGCTCAGGATGGGCAGTTCACCGGGGCCGACGGCGCGCAAAGCCGGCTCTTTGACGTTGCCGGAAGCTGGACTTTCGGCCACCAAATCCAAAAAGGTCATCTGTCCCATCGCCACCTTCATGGGCGAATCGCCGTTGATGGCGCCGACGACGTATTCGGGCAACTGATGGTTTTTTAGGTAGCGATCGAGCAAGCCGACTTGCACCACAGCGGTGGCGAAGCTCTTCAACTTGATGTTGCTTAAAAAGACAGCGTCTTCACTGCCAATGAAATTGGCCAGGTCAAGCGACTGCGTAGCCACGGTATCCCAGATTTTCTGGGCTTCACGGATGCGGTTCACCACCTCCGGAATCCGAATCACATTGGCTCTGATGTCTTGGAAATCCAAATTACTAGCACCGTTGAACACTAGTGCGTCACGCATAGACCCTCCCCCGTGTCTTCAAGCTGATGAAAAGCCCCTAACCTCTATTTCACCGGCTGCGTTTAAGTTTTGAATGTCTGGAGAGTTTGATCTCCCCCTCTTCCCAAAATGACACTAAAGCAACGAGTGTGCCTTAATGAGGATGCGTTCATACTCCACCTCAATCCACGGCGCAGGTTTGCCCGACTATTGTCTGTGAAAACGTTACAGCCGCTTGTAATTGACGACTTGAGCTAGCAGTTTGCTAGACTGAGGTGGATGGCTCTCTTCGATGGCAACTCGCGTTTATTCAACTCGTGGTCTAAGGGAAAAAACCGTCCGCCGTTTGAGGCGGCGTATCTCTATCTACTCGCGTTGTTTGCTGGCTATCTGATTTCTGACTTGGCGATCATGTCGGTGCGACCGGCAATGTTACCGACTCAACCGCCGCCGAATCGCCCGGCACGCCCGCCGCGCATGACCTACACTGATGTGTCGAAATACGCTCAGATCGCCCAGCGCAATGTCTTCAACCAAGATGGTAAGATTCCGCAACCGCTCACCGGTGGCGCTAACGGCGATGTGATCGATGCGGCTCCCGTGGCTTCGCAGTTGCCCTTGAAGCTGGAAGGCACGTTGGTTCACGCTAACCCGAAGAAGTCCGTGGCCACGATCACTGTGAAGTCGAAGAACGAAGCGCGTTCAGTGATGGTGGACAATGAGATCGAGAATATGGCGCGCATCACCGGCATCGAACGGCGCAAAGTGATCTTTCGCAACCTGAACAACAATCGCCTGGAGTACATCGATATTCCGAAAGAGTCGGCGGTAAGTTTTGGCGTGAAAGAGCCGCAGACTTTGGGCGCCGGCGATGTTCAACAGAAGGGCGACTTTGAATTCACCATGCGCCGCTCGGACATCAACAAATACACTTCCGACTTAGGCAGCATTCTGCAACAGGCTCGCATGGTGCCCAACATTATCCCGGGCAGCGGCGGCCGTGTTGATGGATTCCGTTTTGTGGCCATTCAACCGGGCAGCATTTATGAGAAGCTCGGTTTCAAACCCATGGACGTGATCAAGAAGGTCAATGGTGAGGACGTGAACAGTCCCACTAAAGCCATGGAACTTTACAATGCTTTAAAGACCGAAAATCGACTGCAGCTGTCGGTGGAACGCAACGGTCGCGAAGAAACTTTTAAATACGATATCCCGGATTAGGACAGGAGTCCTTTTCCAAGGAGCACAAATGAAACGCATCGTGTACAGCATCCTAGCGATGTCCTTGGTTACGGCAGTAGCCTCCGCGCAACCCGCGGGCCAACGGACACCGGCGCAGACAACTTCCGCACCCGGCTCACAAACCGGCGGCAAACCGGAAGGCTTCGTTTCCAAGAAGACGGGCAAAGCGCTCGCCGACTCAGGGATCGAAGATATCACCAACGAGAACTTTCCGGATATGATCGAGTCCTTCGACTATCCCAATGCGGAAATCTCGGATGTGATCCGCGCCATCTCGGAGTTGACCGGCAAAAATTTTATCGTCGACCCACAAGTGAGAGGAAAGATCACCATCATCGCGCCCTCGCGCATCACGGTGGCGGAAGCCTACAAGGCTTTCCTAAGTGCTCTGGCGATCAACGGCCTGGCCGTTGTTCCCGGCGACGGTTTTTATAAAATCAAACAAGCCCGCGTCGCTCAGCGTGACAATATCGACACCTTCTCCGGCGCTTACTACCCGACGTCGGATCAAATGATCACGCGGATCATCAAACTCAAATACATCAGCGCGGATGAAGTAAATAAACAGCTGCGTATCCTGACCTCTAAAGACGGCGAATTGGTGCCCTACACTCCTACCAACTCCCTGATCGTTTCGGACTACGGCGCCAACATGGACCGTATCATGAAGATCCTTGAGCAACTCGACGTGCAAGGCTTCGAAGAGCAAATGGAAGTGATCCGCGTGAAGTACGCGCGGGCTAAGGACATCGCCGACTTGATCCAACAGATCATCAACAAAGGCGAGAAGGCCAATCAATTCGGTTCCGGCGTACCGCGCTTTCGTCCCGCTGGCGCTCCGGACTCAGGTGGCGGTTCAGGCGCGGAAGTGTTCTCCGTGGTGGTTCCCGATGAACGCACCAACTCGATCATCGTGGTTGGCAACAAAGCCGGTATCGAAAAGATCCGCCGCTTAGTGGCCCGCCTCGACTACCCCATGCGTCCCGAAGAGCAAGGCGGTTTCTTTGTGGTATACTTGCGCCACGCCGAAGCTCAACCCATCGCTGACATGCTGAACGGCATCGCAACTGAATCTAAAAAAGCTCAAGACGCCTCGGCCCAACCGCGCTCGCCTGTTTTGGGCGGCCCGAGTGGTCAAGTGCAAGTCGGCCCTTCGGCCACCGCTATTTTCAGCGGCGACGTGAAGGTCAGCGCCGATAAGAACACCAACAGCATCGTGATCGTAGCTTCGAAGCCCGATTACGAAACGTTGAAGCATTTGATCGCTAAGCTCGATATCGCTAAGGATCAGGTTTACATCAAGGCGATTATCATGGAGATGAGCTCCACTAATGCGAACACCTGGGGAGTTAACTACTACAAGTTTGCCGGCGGCACGAACGGCATTGGCCGTATCGGCTTCCGCGGCAGTGAATTGGGCGCCGTCACCGATCCGACCAATGACTCTGGAGCCGTGTTGGGCTTTGGAGGCGGCGGTCTAGTGGATATCAAAGTCGGCGGCCAGACTTTGCAGGTGCCGAGCCTTGCGGGTCTTGTGAATCTGCTGAAGACAACGGCTAACGCCAACGTTCTTTCCACGCCGCAGGTAATGGCCCTGAATAACGAAGAGTCTTTGATCGAGGTCGGTTCCAAAGAACCCGTCGCTCTGAGCTCCGCGACTAGCTCGACGGGCCTCGTAGCGCCGCAAGTGACGCGTGAGAATGTGACCACCAAACTCACCATAACTCCTTTTATCTCACCCGATACGGATGCCGTGAAGCTGAAGATCGATCAAGAAGTGGCCGACTTGAAACCGTCAAGTGGTCCGAGCTCCGCCACCGAACTGGCTAAGAACGCGATCGCCACTACCACCCGTAAGATCAAGACCGCACTGGTTGTGAACTCAGGTGACACAGCCGTGATGGGGGGCTTGATGAAGGACGAAGACACCGACAAGGTGATTAAGATCCCTATTCTGGGGGATATTCCGATCTTGGGTTGGTTGTTTAAATCCACTACCAAGTCGAAGAACAAAACCAATCTGGTTGTTTTCATCACTCCGAAGATCGTACGTAATCCGGCTGACGGCGCTCAGGTGGTCGAGCAGAAGATCAGCGAGCGTATCGACTTCATCCAAAAAAGCATGAACGGGCGCGATCCACACGGCCAATATATAGATGACCTTCCCCGCCGCAAACGTGCGGCCGGTAGCACCGCCCCCGCGGACATCCCGATCGATGAGCCGGAAGAGCCGGCCATCGAATCTTTCTAAGTCTGGCGACTCAGTCTCAAGTCATTCAAATGAGCCCCGATCACCTAGATCGGGGTTTTGTTTTTTGACCTAAACTCGTGATCTCTCCCCACTTTCCCTGCATTTCCCCGCCCAGACTGACCAACAATTACTGCACAGCGCTGACTGCCGACTAAGAGTTCGACGCAGATTTCGCCTCATTTTGAGACGAATGGCGTCTAAGTGCGCGAATCCATTGAACGGCCCGACACTGGCACTACTGGGAGGCAAGAGACGCAATAAACGATTAGGTGAGACTCATGGTGACGGTAAACGGAAAAAACAAAAAGCAGATGAAGCGCCCCACGCGCCGTCTGTTGGCCGTTGCCCTAACGCTCAGCCTGCTACCACTGCAAGCCTTCGCCGATGGCCTGATGTTGCCCGATGCGCTGTTAGGCTCGAAGAAAGCCAAAGAAACAAAAGCTGCGCCTGTCGTTAAACCGACTAAGCCTGTGGCAAAACCCGCTGCGCAAGAATCTAAGCCCGCTATCGCGAAGCCTGCCGTTAAATCGGTTAAGCCTGTCGTAAAGCCTGTTGCAAAACCGCCTAAGCCGGCGGCCAAGAAGCCTGCTGCGCAAAAATCCAAGCCGGCGGCCAAACACATCACGCCAAAACCGACGAGCAAACCTTCGAATCCTATTCCCGTTGTTCCTTCGGAAACTTTAACGCCGACACCTGCACCGGTTAAACCTCCGGTTCAAACGCCGGTTCCGGAGCTTGAGGACGCGCCCGCACCGGTCGTAACTGAACCGGAACCCGTCGTGATTCCCGCGCCACCGGTACCTGCAGCTTTGGAACCCAAAGCCAAAACTCCAGCAGTAAAACCTGTGAAGCCGGCTCCGGGTCAACCGCCCATTCCGGTTGTTCCGCAAGACGTCGCTCCACGCTCTGAGTCTCCGTCCCCCGCACTGGCAGACACAGAGATCGCCGCTGCGGAAGAAACGGCTGTTGCTCCAGAAGTCACTCCGGTGAGCGCACAGCTCACCGTTCCCGCCCCGAACGAACGCCCCACCGATGCACCAGTCGACACCAGTGAAGTCGCGACCACCGACGCTGGAGGCGAAGACGATGGTGATGGCGCCGGCTTGCGCGAAGAGTGCAAAAACTGCGATGCTCGCGCCGCCGGCCTCAGCGGCCAGATTGAAAACGGTAAAAAGGTCGCGGCAGCCGCCAAGGTTGACCATAACCAAATGGCCGCGCGTTTAGCTCAATCCGCTTGGGCTGCGGCCGCTCGTTGCCGCGATTTCGCTGAGTTCAAAAAAGTGAAACTGGGTTTGCCGCGCTACAAAACCGTCAAGGGCAAAAAGCAACGCATCACCTACAACAGCTGCAAAACTTTCGGGCGCGAGAATGCCTACCGCTCCAAAGGTCTCTGCGCCGCCGGCACACGCGAAGCTTTTGCCGAGGCCGGTATCAAGATCGCACGCGCCAATGCCAAGGATATGGATCCGAACCTGCGTAAAGCCGGCTTCAAAAAGATTAAGTACGATCCCAAAAATGCGGCCGCCGGCACCGTGTTAATGTGTAATGGTGGCACCAGCGACTGCGGACGCACGAAAAAGGGTGGAACCATCCGCTGCGGTCATATCGAAGTTGTGGTAAAGTCTGAAGGCAAGCGTTGGTTCTGCTCGGACTTCTGCTCCTTGACGCCGACCTGCTCAAAAGGTGTTTACAATAACGCAAGAGCCTACTCTTTATAGGGATGATTATGAAGAACCTCAAATTCGCACTGCTGACCCTGCTCTTCCCCCTCAGCGCCTTCGCTGCCGGCACAAATGTAATCGAAGAAGCTCGCAAGATCGAAGCGGAGATGGATCGCACAAAAGGTGAGTTTACCAATCCAGCCACGGCCGAAAAGGTAGCAGCCATCTCCTATAAGGCCGCTAAATTCGTGCATGACGCTTTATCTGCACCAAGATTGGATGACATTTCCTTACTGGCGATCGCGCGAGTGATGGTGCGTTCTTTTGCCTATGATAACGAGGGCGAGATGGCGGCTTGCAACGTCGAGCAAATTGAACGCCATGCTGACGGACTTGAAAGAGCCATTAAAAAACTAGAAGCCGGGGCACCAAAGATCACCCCTCAGATGGTGGTGGGATTTCGAACATATGTCAGCCTCAGTGCTAAAACAGGCGATAAAGATCCCGGATGCTTTGAGAGAAAACCCAACGCAGTTGAAAAACTCCCCCTACCCAAAGCCAAACCCAGCAAATCCAGCGATGCCGCTTCGATCTTGATCCGCACCAAAAAGAAACAAGCCGCCACTGAATCTTCCGACGATGGCGCCGGCATTCCGAAATGCTTGGAAGGCTGCCCGCAAGGTCGCCCTGAACAAACTCCTGTAGGCGCCACGGCCTTAAAACATCTCGCCCCCGTCGGCGAAATGGACTTCAGCAGCTGGGATCCCACTCCCGACAACGGCGCCAAGAAGTGATCCTAGGCGCGTGTATGAAACGCGCTTCATTCTCTTTTCACAGACACACGTGACGTCATCACCTGGTCCTTGGGCTAGTGTGAATGCGACCTTGTTCCAGCGCCAGCGTTCCTGTAATCTGTCGTTACATGGCAGGACCATCCTTCGAAACATTGTTGAAAAAGGGCACAAGCCTTTCGGAAGAGCAGTTGCAAACGCTTCTGCGCTCAACCAATCCGAAGGGCGTTTCCTATAACGAACTGCTGTCACAGCACACGTTCAGCACGCCCGAAGAGGCGCTGGCCGAGTTGTGTAAGCACCTTAATGTCGATTTCATCAAAGATATCCCGATCAATGATATTGCTGTGGACATGGTGCGCGGAATCCCGATCAACTACTCCAAGTCGCAAGAGGTTTTGCCCTTCAAAGAAGAGCAAGATCGCGTGATCGTGCTCACCACCAACCCGATCAATCACAAGGCGCTTGAAGATCTGCGCGTCAAGTTCGGCAAACGCGTGCACCCTCTGGCTACCACCTCGAGCCGTATCCAAGACGCCATCAATCGCGTGTACGAAAAAAGCACCGCCGCCCTTGAGGGCCTCGATCAAATCGAAGGCGAAGAGGTCAATCTCGACGATCCAGTCATCGATCTGCTCGATGCAGGCGATGACGATGCGCCGGTGATCAAACTGGTCAACACGCTCCTCTTCCGCGCCGTTAAAGAAAAGGCGTCGGATATTCACGTCGAACCCTATGAGCGCGATATGGTCGTGCGCTTTCGCATCGACGGCGTGCTGTTTGATATTTTCAAACCGCCCAAGAAACTACAAAACGCCATCACTTCGCGTATCAAAGTCATGGGCAACCTGAACATCGCGGAAAAACGCCTGCCGCAAGACGGACGCATTCCGCTGAAGCTCGCCGGCAAAGACATTGATGTGCGTTTGAGCTCGGTGCCCACCGCGTTTGGCGAACGCCTTGTGATGCGTCTGCAAGACAGATCCAATGTGGTGTTGGAGCTCAAGCAGCTCGGTTTTTCGCCGGACTCACTGCAAAAACTCGATGCCCTGTTGGCCAAGACTTACGGCATCGTGCTGGTTACCGGCCCCACCGGTTCCGGTAAGTCGACCACGCTGTACGCCTGCTTACAGAAAATCAATCAGACCGACATCAACATCATCACGGTTGAAGATCCCGTCGAACAACGGATTCATGGCGTCGGTCAGATTCAGGTGAACTCCAAGATCGGCCTTACTTTCGCCAGCGGGTTGCGCTCGATTTTGCGTCAAGATCCGGATGTGGTGATGATCGGTGAGATTCGTGACTTAGAGACCGCAGAGATCGCTATCAACGCCTCTCTCACCGGTCACTTGGTGCTCTCCACCATTCACACCAACGACTCGGCCGGCGCTTTTCCACGCTTGATCGACATGGGTTGTGAGCCATTTTTGATCGCCACCTCTTTGATGGGCGTTATGGCCCAGCGTCTGGTGCGCGTGCTATGCCCGCATTGCAAAGAGCCGCATGAGATCACCGATGTCGAGCTGCGCTCGCTCGAGCTCAAACGCGAACAGACCATCGGCGCCACACCTTTCAAAGCCGTGGGTTGCAATCACTGCAATCAAAAAGGCTACATTGGCCGTAGCGTGATTCAAGAGCTGATGCTGATCAATGACGATATCCGCACTTTGATCATGCAACGGGCGGATGGCGCCACCATTAAAAAGGAAGCGCTTCGCCACGGCATGACCACGTTCCGCGATCATGGCATTCAAAAAGTTCTACAGGGTGTCACTACGGTTGAAGAAGTGCTGACCAGCACACAGATGGATCTGTAATGCCGATTTTTCAATATCGCGGCCTGAATAAAGCTGGCAGCAACGTGAGCGGCACAGTCGATGCCGAAAACCAGCGCGCGGCGAAACTGAAATTGAAAAAAGACGGCGTCTTCGTTACTGATCTCAAAGACAAATCCAAAGCCACGGCCAAAAAAACCAAGAGCAAAAGCAGCGGCAACAACCGCAAAGTCAACGTCACTGACCTATCTATGATGACGCGCCAGTTGGCCACTCTGATCAAAGCTAACATCCCGCTGGTGGATGCTCTGACCGCCGTTTCGGAACAGGTGGAAAACCAATTTCTGTCTGAGGCTATCGCCGATATCAAAAACCAGGTGAATGAGGGCGGAGCTTTTCACAAAGCCCTAGCCAAATACCCCCGCGCCTTTGACAAGATCTACGTCTCACTTTGTGAAGCCGGTGAAATGTCCGGTACGCTCGATGTGATTCTGATTCGCTTGGCCGAATTCAAAGAAGCGCAGACGGCACTCTCGTCCAAGGTGCGCTCAGCCATGCTGTATCCGATCTTGATGCTCGGATTCACCATGATTCTGCTCGCCGTTTTGTTCATTTACGTGATCCCTAAAATCGTGACTGTTTTCGAGTCTTCACCTGAGCTCAAGCTGCCTTGGTACACCATCGTGGTGATCGACATCAGCGGTTTCCTAGTGAACTATTGGCACGTACTGATCGGCGGCGTGATCGTGGTGTATCTGCTTTTCCAAAACTGGAAGAACACGCCCGACGGCCGCGCCCAATGGGACGCCATCTTTTTGAAGTTGCCGGTAATAGGATCACTCGGCCGCGTGGTGGCGGTGAGCCGTTTCACGCGCACTCTCTCCACCTTGCTCAACGGTGGCGTGCCCATGTTGACGGCCATGACCATCGTTCGTAACGTGGTCGACAACGAAGTGATCGCTAAAGCCATCGATGTCGGGCGCGAGAATATTTCCGAAGGGGAATCGATCGCAGGACCGCTTAAAAAATCCGGGCAGTTCCCGCCCCTGGTGATTCACATGATCAACATCGGTGAAAAAACTGGCGAACTGGAAAACATGCTTTTGCAAGTGAGCGAAGCCTACGACTTTCAAGTGAAGACAAAGATCGAAGGATTAACGTCACTGCTCGAACCAATGATGATCATCGTGATGGGTTGCGTTATCGGCATTATCGTTTTTGCCATTATGATCCCCATGTTTCAATTGTCGAGCATGGGCGGATAGTTTAAAAATTTGAACTAGGTTAAGGAGATTTGAATGATTCCCATGATTCGCAACAACAAAGGTATGACTCTTCTAGAGATCATGATCGTTCTCGTGATCTTAGGCGGCTTGATCGCTATCTTGGCGACCTCCGTACAAGGCAGCTTGAAAAAGGCCAAAATGCGCCAGGCGAAAATTCAAATCGCCGAGTATGGCAAAGCCCTCGATATGTACTACCAGGACTGCAACAACTATCCCTCAACGGATGAAGGCCTGCAGGCCTTGATGCAAGCTCCGCCGAGCTGCTCGAACTGGGGTCCTGATCCGTACTTGAAAAAGCTCAACAAAGACCCGTGGGGCGGCGATTTCAGCTATGAATCGCAGGGCAACGCTTACGTGCTGAAGAGCTTCGGCTCCGACAAGCGTGAAGGCGGCTCCGGTGACGCTCAAGACGTCACCAACGAGTAGCGCAGACTCGCCATTCGATGCTAAGCTTCTACTTGGGCTAAATCGGGGTTCAGGTAGGAGCAAATGAGCAAAGCCAGAGGGTTCACTCTGATCGAAATGATGATCGTCCTCGCCATTATCGGCGCGGTGGTTGCCATGGCGATGCCTTACATGAACAATCGCAGCTCAAAGACCAAAGCCTTCCTGCGCCAACTCACGGTGATGAGTCGTGAGTTGCACACACGCGCCAAGTTGCAAGGCGCCGTCTATCGCCTAGTGATCGATTTAAAAGAAACCAGCGGCAGCGAACGCCCGGTACAAACCTATTGGGTTGAGAAGTCCAATGGCAAAACCGTGTTGAAGCCCAATGAAGAAGAAGATGCCATGAAGCAGGCTTCCGAACGCCGTGCGACCGACGACGAAGAGAAGCCAAAAGACCCGCGCGGATTTGAGATGGACACCACGCTCACCAAAGAGCCGCGCGAGCTCCCGAGCGGAATTTACTTTGATCGTGTGGAGCTGACTCGTCTTGAAAAGCCCATCACTGGCGGCAAGGCCTACATTCACTATATGCCTGAGGGCTTGGTCGATGAGGCAGCTTTGCATATCAAAGGTGAAAAGACGCAAGCCTGGACCATCTCCATTCATCCACTCACTGGCAAAGCCGAACTGATCAGCAAGTCGGTCTCTCTGCAGGATATGAAGGCACAATGAGAATGAGGCGTGGCTCTGCCGGATTCACATTGATCGAAGTTCTGGTGGCTCTCTTCATTATGGCCGGCGGAATCTTAATGATCTCTCTGGCTTGGTCGGGAAACTTTATGCGGCTAAGGAAGTCACAACTCTACGGCGATGTGGCCACCCTTCTTGAGCGCAAAATGGTAGAAACCGAAGCCAAATACACCGGCAAACCATTGAGCGAAATCCCCGAAGAAGACGAAGGCGATTTCGGCGACGAATTCAAACAGTATCATTGGACGATGAAGTCGCGCGAAATGGAATTCCCCGATATCTCGGCGATCATTATCGGCAAAGACGGCGGTGGTGGCGGCGACGAAATGCTGCTCACCATGATCAAGCAGATGACCGAGTACTTGAGTAAGACCATCAAGGAAGTGCGCGTGACCGTGTTGGTTAAATCGCGCGGTCGCAAAGACATGGAATTTTCGGCCACTCAATATTTTATCGACTACACGCAAGACTTTGCAGGCGCTTTGGGCGGAGCCGGCGCTCCCACACCCGCCCCGGCGGGCCCATGAAGAACACTCGCGGCTTTACCTTGATTGAAATCATGATCGCCATGTTTATCCTGGCGTTTCTATCGTTGTTCACCGTACAAGCCATTCAAAAGGCTCTGCAGACCAAATCCAAGGTGCAAAAGGACATCGATAAGAACTCCACCCTGCGCGATGCGCTTAAGGTGATGGAAAGAGACATCAACCTGGCGTTCAACTATCGCGATATCTACGCCCAACTGTACAACGATGCGCAGGACGAGCGCCGCAAGAAAGCGCTACAACCCGCATCTCCCGGCTCAAGTCCGGCCGGGGTGCCAGGGGGAGGCGTGACCCCACCGCCATCCGCAGTGCCCGTGCAGCTCAGCCCGGAAGACGAGTTGCGATTTAAGAAAAAAGACACGCGTATATGGACGCAGTTTATCGGCGAACCCGAGCAAATCAGCTTCACCTCACTGTCCAACGTGCGCATGATGGAAGACTCACCCATCTCCTCGCAAGCGGAGATCGGCTACCACATCAAAGCTTGCCGGCGACGCTCGACCCAAGAGCAATCGTCGAAATGTCTATGGCGGCGTATTTCGAATTTCATTCACGAAGACATCACCAAAGAGGGTGAAGAGACGGTGCTGTTGGAAAACATCACCGAGTTCAAGCTGCGCTACCTCGGCCCCGGTAAAGACGATGAGTGGCTCGACACCTGGATCACCAACGAGCGCGGCGATGATGTGACCAAAAATACGTTTCCTTACGCGGTGGAAATCACCATTGAAGTGAAAGACCCTGACCCCAAGGCCAAAGATAAGAGCCTGCGCATGACGACAGTGGCGGCCATTCGCAACCCGAACAATAAACCCAAACCCCAAGACCCGGCGGATCCCAATGCCCAGCCCACAACGCCCATTCAGTAGAATGCCCTCTCCGTTGCGCATCCTACGTTCACAGCGCGGAATGGCGCTGCTGATGGCTTTGGTGGCGCTCTCACTCTTGTATTTCATCGCCATGGAAGTGAGCTACGACAGCATTGTCGACTACACCGTCACCCGCCAACAGGTCGAACGCATCAAGGCCCGCTATGCGGCCAAAGCCGGTGTGGAACTCAGTCTTTTGCGCATCATGCTCTACAAGCAGGCTGTGGCGGGGCTTGGCCAGTCTCTGGGCAATCAAGTCAATATGCTCGATCCGATCTGGCAGTTTCCGTTTATGTGGCCGCCGACTCTGGCGCTGCAAGGCGCGGACAATGTGACCGAAGTCGATAAATCCATGTTGAATGCGGCCGTCAAGGAATCGCTGATGGATGCGCAGTACACAACCACCATCACCCCGGAAACCGGCAGCTTTGACCTCAACGACTTGGGCTCGGATTTGAAAGGCTATAAAAAGTTGGTGAATCAGCAGGTGCTGAACATCTTCAAAACCGAGATGCAGAACAATGAAGAGTTCCAGCGCAAATACAGCGGCTACCGCTTTGAAGAGCTGGTCAACAATATCGCCGACTACATCGACGAAGACAGCGAGAGCCTGAATGGCGGCGATGAGTCCGCGCCCTATCGCGATCTGCCCGACAAAGTGATCAAAATGCCGCCCAATCGTCCTTTACGCACCATGGATGAATTGCACCAGGTGGCGGGCATGACCGACGAACTCTACAACCTCCTAGTCAGTCGTTCGACGATCTTTGGCGCCAAAGGCATCAACGTCAACTATGCCAGCAAAGATGTCTTGATGTCGCTGGATGTGACCATGACAAGCGAGGCCGTGGACAAAGTGATTCAACGGCGCTCGGACCCGAAACTGGGCGGGCCGTTCAAAGATGACAACGAGTTCTTCGCCTTCTTAAGTTCGCAAGGCGTGAACACGCGCACGCTGCAGGAATCTAAATATCCATTCTTCTACGAGATCCCGTTTAACTTCCGCATTGTATCGACTGGACTTTCGGCCAACGTGAAGCGCGACATTACGGCCATCGTTTTCGATTACCCCAATCTTACTGGGCGCTTCGCCGATATGATCACCGAACAGGAGAAGCAGGACCTAGGTACTGCCGGCAACCCGCCTGCGACACCGGCGCCTACGCCCACTCCAGGTAGCCCGGCCCCCGGCGGTGCGCCGGCGGCCGCGACGCAAAAAATTCAAGCCTCGAAAGGTCGTCCGACTGTGGTGTATTGGGAGGAAAACTGATAGTGTTGAGACACATCTATGTTGTGCGTTGGAATTGACATCGGGACTTTCAGCATCAAAGTGGCGGACGTGGAAGCGACGTCGAAATCCTACGTGGTTCGCCGCGTACAGGAATTTCCTCTCTCGCTGGATCTGACCAAAGATCGCAAGATCGAAATCATCGATACATTGCGTACGCTGTTTTCACATTACGATCTTGAACGCACGCACTTTGTTTTTGGTTTACCGCAAAAATATGTTTCGGCCCGTTTGCTGAACTTTCCGTTCCGCGAGCGTTTCAAAGTGCAAAAAGCCATCGTCTCCCAGCTGGAAGACGAACTGCCGTTTTCGCAGGAAGATGCTGTTTTCGACGTGAAGATCGTTCGCTATCTGGGCAAGGGTGCGGACGTCTTGGCCATGGCCGTTCCCAAAGAGCGCATTGGTGAACTGATCGACTTGGCCCACGACTGCGGCGTTGAGCCCACGGTCGTATCCACCGAGAGCTTAGGCCTAAGCAATTTGTTCGAACGCTGGGACCAACCGCCACCCGAAAGCTTAGCGGTCACGCAAGAAATCCCGGCTCCGCGCCAGGCCGAACTTGTGGTCAACATCGGACATATGAGCACGGATCTGCTGGTCTATTCGGACGGCCTTCTTTTAGGCGTACGCCATATCGACTGGGGCGCGCGCAATCTGGCCGATGCCATTGGACAGAAATACGGCCTCAACTATTTGCAGGGCATTCGCGAACTACAGACCAAGGGTTTTATTCTGCTCGACAAAGCTTCCGGCACGCGAGAACAAACCGCATTCTCGCAAGTGATCGAGGCTTCGCTGCAAACTCTGGTTTCCGACATGCGCTTAAAAATGCTTGAGTTGCAGAGTGAAATGAACCTGCAGTGGAGCAAAGCCTCCTTGGTAGGCGGCGGTGCTCAGCTGAAGAACCTGGGCGCCTTTTTAACTCAGCAGTTTCAAATCCCCTTCAATCGCTTTAAGCAGTTCGATCATCAAGCCGTCACTTTCGACAGCAGTCCCCATTTAGAGATCGTGTCAGGCGTTGCCGTTGGTTTGGCTATCGAAGGATTGCGCCGCCCGCGCAATCCGGCCACCAACTTTATGAAGGACGAGTTCGCACAGCAGAGCCGCGTCCTCGAAGCGGTGTGGGAAAAATGGGGTTACACCGCCAAACTCGTAGGCTCGGCCTTTGTGATTCTGCTGGTGTACTCAGTGGTCCGCGAGAGCATGAGCTTCACGTTGCTCGAACAGTCCGACGAAGTGATGCGCAAACAGGCGCAAGACATCGCGGGCATCAAACGCACGCAGGCTTCACCTGATCGCATTGGTCGCTTTATTAAAAACCAAGAAAATCTAGAGCGCGCTCGCAAACAGGCCGCTAAGGTGGAAAAGATCAATTCCCCTCTCGATCTGCTCGAGCGCATGAGCAGCGCTCTTGCGCCGCGTGAACGTATCGCGATGGAAATCAAACGCATTACGGTCGACAACGACAGCGCCGAAGTGCACGGCTACACCGGCAACGCCAACGAGCGTGACCAGGTGATGGCCGTAATGCGCCGCCTAGCCTCCGACGGCAAAGCGGACAATATTCCCATACGCATTCCCGTTCCCGCCGGCAAAATCGGCTTCGCCTATAAGTTTCAAATCAACCGATTTGCAGGAGGCTAGGCCTTGGCGTTCGAAGGACTGCAGGAAAACCTGAAAGAGCGTTGGGCCGAGCTCTCGGCCAAGGTTCAGGAGAGCTCAGCCTTCAACACTTTGCGCGAGCGTTTTGAAAGCCAAACGCCGCCCGTGCAAAAGGCCATCGTAATTGGCGGCGCTGCGCTGGCCGCTTTATTTTTGCTGTCCTTTCCTCTCGGCTACTTGAGCACGGCCAGCGACAACATGATGCAGTTCGAAGAGAACCGACAGATGATTCAAGGTCTGTTGCGGGCTTCGCGTATTTCAAAAGAGGCTTCGCCACTGCCGCCGCCGTTGGACCCGGGCATGCTACGCTCACAAGTCGAGCGCGTTTTGCGCGAAAAGCAATTGGTGCCCGAGCAAATGGGTGAAATGGCGCCGCTTCCCGGCACTCCTGCCAATGCCGCACTAGCACCGGCTTCGGTGGTGCAAAACGGCCTTGCTGCACAGATCAAACAGCTGACGCTGAATCAAATCGTCGACATCGCCAACAGCTTTCAAAATCAAGGTCCCGGCACCAAATTGATCGGCTTCGATATCGTGCAGACCGCCGGTCAAACCCACTACTACGATTTGATTTTGCGGGTAGTGAATTTTGGCCTGCCCGCCGTTGCAGACTCTGGCCCGCCCGGTCCTGGCGGTGGCACAGGCAACCGTCCGCCATCTCGCGGCGCCCCGCCGCCGGCAGATGGGGGCGATGAAGAATGAAGTATTTCTGGGCTTTCTTTGGCTGGGTGTGGAAACGCAAAGTTTTTTTCGCCGTCATGTTGTCTTCGGCCGTATTCTTCTTCGCGATTCTCTTTCCATTCAGCGATCTTTCCGATGTGGTGACCACGACCGTCGCGCGCGCCACGGGCAATCAAGTGTACGTGCAATTTGATGAGCTCAACTTGCATATCGTCCCTCAGCCCGCCATCTCGGCCACCAAACTGAGCGTAGAAACGGCGCTACCGCCGCTCGAAGCGCAGTGGGCCAAGATCACGCCCAGCCTGTTCAGTGCCTTGATGAGTTTGCCCACTATGATTTCCGCCGCCGGTGGAAATGCCGAAGCCGCAGCCTCCCTCGGCTCAAAACTTGGCGCCACGATTGATGCCGAAGGGATTTTGGGTGGTGATATCGAGCTGCGCCTGCGCTCTGGTTCGAAAACCGAAGGTGGCCGTGATCGCTCACGTATTTCATTGGCCGTGGACAAAGTGAACTTAGGCGACGTGCAAAAGTGGAGCGATCTGCCCGTGGAAATGAGCGGCATCGCCAGCCTCACCACCGATGTGCAAATGACAACGGATTTAGCCGAACAACCCGACGGCGACTACAATATTCAGATCAGCAAATTCGCGCTGCCCGCATCCACTGTGCCGACGCCGATGGGACCACTGAATGTTCCGACCATCACTCTGGCCAACGTGGTTTTGAAGGGCAAGCTGAGTAACGGAACTCTGATGATTGACGAAGGCTCCTTCGGCCAAGCCAAAGATCCGATCTTCGGTCGCATCAAAGGCTCTATCGGCATGCGTCTACAACAACAAGGTCCGAGCGTGTTTCCGATGTTCGGAAGTTACAATCTGACGGTGGATCTCAACACCACACAGATGATCGAGAAAGACCTTGGAATCGCTTTTATTTTGCTAGGTCCCGCGAAGACACCCGCGCCCGGTGGCGGCGCCCGTTATCTGTTTCGCGCGTCCGGCCAAGGCCTCGGCATGAACGCCGCGCCGCCCAGCATTACGCGTCTGTCGGCCTTCTAAAAAGAACGACTTCTTGACTAAAAATCACGGCCAAGATCTATCTGGTAAGACTCAATTTTTGGAGGGGCCTTATGTCAGGTGTGAACAAAGTTATTATCATCGGCCGTCTGGGCGCAGACCCGGAACTGAAAACTGTGACCGGTGGACAAAGCGTTTGCCGCTTGTCTGTCGCCACCAGCGAAAACTGGACAGATCGCGAAGGCCAAAAGCAAGAGCGTACCGAGTGGCACCGCATTGTGGTGTGGGGCAAACTGGCCGATCTCTGCGGCAAGTATTTGACCAAAGGTCGCCAAGCCTACATCGAGGGTCGTTTGCAAACCCGTTCGTGGGAAGATCAACAAGGTCAAAAACGCTACACCACTGAGATCGTCGCCAACACCGTTCAATTCTTGAGCGGAGCCCAAGGCGAGCGTCGCGAGCAACAGTCGCAAAGCGGCGACTTCGGCGCACAAGACTTCGGCCCCGAGCCGAGTTTCGACAGCAACGACGAAATCCCGTTTTAAATTTTTTAGGCCTGGTGAATTCCTTTGCCAGGCCTTGCGCATTTTCCAATCCGCGCCTAACCTAGTGATCTCTGTTGGAGGTTCTGTGGGTGTGCGCGGATTTGTGGCTTTTATAACGGTGGTCGGATTGGGTGCTTGCTCGCTCTATCAATCACCGGGCCGTAAATTCCTCGAAAAGCAGGCCTTCGAATATGCCGGCGTAAAGGCGCAAGCCTATCAGATGGCGTGCGAACAAGGTGCCACCTTGAAGGGCTGGGCACCGTTCAGTCAAAGTACGCAAGCCCATGTCTTCACCCACGAGACCAATGAATTTCAAATACGGGTGGTAACGGCGGGCGATCCTCTGCCCTTTAGCTGCGACTATCAGTTCGCCTCCGCTCAAGAGATGTATGAACGGGTCGGCGATGCGATCGACTTGACGTTGGCGCAGTCTCACGCCGAATAGCTGGACCATCGTCCCTAACCGCAACCCTGCGAATTTGCTTCCCTCCTATTAATCCAATAAAATTTGAGTAACGCCAGGCAGGGAGTTCACATCTATGATGCGCCATTTCGGATTCGTTCTAGTGGTCGCTCTGTTTTCACCGATTTTGCACGCCGCCCAAGTCACCAAGGTCAAAGGTCGCAGCGCCTTGATCAATCTGCAGGGCACGCCCGCGTCTCCCGGCGACACCTTCTACGCTCTTGACGGCGGTAAAAAGAAAGCTCTGATTCGCATTTCGAAGATCAAAGGTGATAAGGCCATCGGCCGCATCGAAAAAGGCAATGCCACAGCCGGCATGGCGCTCTCTTCCGCATCAGGAGGCGGCGGTGGCAGCAGCAGTGGTTCACATGCTTCTCGCGATAGTGGTTCACGTTCGAACTATAGCGGCGGCAGTAGCAGCTCACCGAGCGGGCGCTCGTACTGGGGCGGCATGCTCGGTTACGGCATGGACACCATGTCGGTGAAAGTGAACCACTTCACCACCGGTGAATATTTCGGCAACGCTTCACTCAGCGGCAGCGGCTTTAGCGCCAAGGCTCTGTTCGACTACGAACTCTTTCCACAAGTTTGGTTCCGCGGTTTGGGGGGCCTTGAGATGTTCAATGTGGCCGGAGATTCGATCTGCGGTAGCGGCAATGCACAGCCTTGCGATGCTAAGATCATGTACCTGTCAGCGGATTTCGTCGGCCGCTATCTGTTCTCCATGGGAATGTATCGCCCGTGGATTGGTTTCGGCGTGAGCTTGATGTTCCCCGCTTCGAAAAGCGCCACCGCGCTGTCTTCAGAAAGTATCGGCACCACCAACGTGCTCGCCCCGCAAGGTGGAGTGGACATCTTTCTCTCGCCCACCATGTACATCCCGATCAGCATCGAGTACGGCATGCTGCCGAAGTCCGATGAAGTCGACGCCAAGTGGATGGCTGTACGCGTAGGTATGGCAGTTCCGTTCTAAGGAATCGACTCTAAGGCCTTGCGATTCCGCGAGGCGGACAAATCCGCTCCACAGGATTTAAGATAGGTATTGAGCTTGCGGCGCACGTTTTTCCAAACATGGGCTCCGTCCGCAGTCTCCTTATTGCTCCATGCCAGATCCGGCGCGGAAAGCATTTCGCCTGTATGGCGATCAAACTGCTCGTCCAGCACTTCCCCGCCTTTAGCGTGATAATGCAAGCGGCGAAAAAAGCTATCGCCTTTTCGATAAAGCGCAAAAGCGCGCTTGAAGCTTCCGCCCTCGTCAAAGATCTCTTCGGCCGCTCTCAAGTAAGCTTGCCCCATGGCCGCCGTAAGTAAAAACCACGGGTTTCCTTGATGGCCGCGCTGACCGTTGAAATCATCGTCGGTGTAACGACCAATGCCCACGCCGGCAATTCCGGGCTGTTGATTGATCGCATAAAGTTTGCGAAAATGAGCCGTCAGTGTATCCAGCGTGCTGAGCACGCGCGGATCGGAGAACTTCAAAAAGCCATCATCCGTATAGCCATGCAAGAAGGCTAAAACCACGGCTGTATCGATGCCGTCGGCCTTTACGCTTGCGCCATCCCGGTAGTTCCGTGTGACGCGAAAAATTCCAGCGACGGCGTCCCAGTGTTTTAGAAGCTCGATCTCGATATCTTTGGCTTGCTGTCGATAATAGTCGGCAGCACCGCGGTCACCCAACTGCTCGGCCAAACGCGCACCTTCCACGAGCGCTTTGCGCTGAACCATGCGGGTGTAGAAATGATCGCCGTAGTACTCTTCCCAAAGATCGCAACTGGGGTCGCGCCAGTGATGAGCCACAAACTCCAAATCCCCTTTGATCAAGGTGCGAGCCGGTAGCTTGCCATCGTAAAGTGCGTCGCGCACATAAAGCCCATTGCCCTTGGCAAGCTGTACCCGCGCCAGACGAATCAGAACAAGGGCGCGCAGAGCAGGACCGTCGTTCTGCGGACGGCACCACTCGCCAGTGTAGGGCCTTCCGTCCACATAGAACTTTGGCTGGTGCATCTCGAGCTGGTGCAGACGCGAAACGTCCGCGTACTCTTTAAGGTAGCGCTCAATGAGCGAAGGGTTCCACACTCCCCGCTCACGAAAGTCGCTCAGCGTGTTCATCACCAGCGCACCATCGCGCACCCAGTGATAGTAATAGTCCGGATCGCCACGTTCCGGAGACGCAATCACGCTTCCGGGCAGACCATCGGGCAAATGTGAATGAGCTTCGAATGCCTCCATGGCAAAGTCTTCTTGCAACTCCATCCATTGGCGATAGCTATAGCGTTTTTCATGCCGTGGGTTTTGACGGCTATATGGATCGACGGCTGTATGTTTAGCCTGGGCCGCCGGGACACTCAGCAGAAGGACGGTCAGCAATAGTGACGACATGCAGGCGTACTCTCAGGGATTTAGAAGACTTTCGCAAGACGCGGTCGCTAGCTCGGAAAAAAGTAAACGACTGCCTAGGCGTGGGTGATGCGAGTCACACCCATAACGCCTTTAAGCTTGCTCAAAGCCGTCATGACTTCCGAAAGCTGTTGGGTGTTGCGAACGCTTACGTCAAATGTACAGATGGCCTTCAAATCTTTGGTGGTGCGAGCTTGGGCGTTGAGAATATTGATCCCGTGTGTAGAGAACACTTCGGTCATCTCTTTGAGCAGTCCCGAAGTGTCGTGGCTGACCACCCGAACAGTGACCGTACGCCCTGCTTCGGGCGCAGTGACTCCACTCCATTCCACATCGATACGACGATCCTGCTCAAGTTCAAATGCCTTTGGACAGTCAGCGCGATGAATAACAATGCCGCGGCCTAATGTGATAAAGCCCAAGATCGGATCACCCGGAATAGGGTTGCAGCACTTGGCAAAGCGCACGAGCACATCACTCATTCCATCGACGGTGATCAACGAAGCCGACTGACGCTTGCGACCGATCGCCGCCTGGAAGGCCTTTTTAATAAAGCCGGTTTCTTCTTTCGGAGCTTCTTTCTCTGTCGGAATATTAATGTGCAAGCCCTGCACCACGGCCTGGGGAGTGAGTGTGCCGTATCCGACTTTGACCATAAGGTCCTCTTCGGAATTGCAACCATGGTCGCGGGCAAATTTAGCAAACTCAGGCTTCTCCCATGCTCTCTGTAAAGAGAAGCCGGCCTTGCGCAAGACCTTCTCGAGCATCTCTTTTCCAAGCTCGAGCGCCCGCTTGCGCGCTTCGGTTTTAACGAACTGACGGATTTTGGATTTGGCGCGAGTGGTGACGCAGATTTTTAACCAGTCTTTGGACGGCGACTGCGACTTCGAGGTGATGACCTCAACCGTATCGCCATTTTGCAAACGGTATTTCAAAGTGACAAGCTTGCCATTCACACGGGCCGCAACGATGTGATTGCCCACATCGGTGTGCACGGCAAAAGCAAAGTCGATGGGAGTAGCACCATCGGGAAACTCGCGCACATCGCCCTTCGGAGTGAAGACATAAATCTCACTGTCAAACAGATCACTTTTGATGTTTTCTAAGAATTCGTCCGCATTGGGGGTTTGCTGATGCTCTTTGATCAGCTCACGCAGCCCATTGAACTTTTTCAAGCTCTGCGAATCGGCCTCATCGCTATCGCCCTCTTTGTACGACCAATGGGCGGCAATCCCGCGTTCGGCCACCAGGTGCATCTCATAGGTGCGAATCTGCACTTCGATACGCTCGGCCTGCGGGCCGATGACCGTGGTGTGTAGCGATTGATAGTTGTTGTTCTTGGGCATGGCGATAAAGTCTTTGAAGCGCCCGGGGATCGGCTTCCACAAGGAGTGCACCAGTCCCAAAACCTCATAACATTCAGCCACCGAGTTCACGTTCACACGGAAGGCCAGCACGTCATAGACCTGTTCGTAGTCGATGTTGCGCGCCTGCATTTTCTTATAGATCGACCAAAGATGTTTGGGCCGACCTTGCACTTCGAATTTGATGCGCGTTTTTTTCTCAAGCTCCCCGTTCAGGATGCTCTTCACGTCGTCGATGTACTTTTCGCGCTCGCGCTTCTTGCGCGCCACCTTTTGCGCCAAAGCATAGTAGCCTTCGGGATAAGCGTAGCGGAAGGACAAGTCCTCAAGCTCCACTTTCACCGAGTTGATACCAAGACGCGAAGCCAGCGGCGCGTAGATGTCGAGAGTCTCCATTGCGATGCGGGCCTGTTTGTCCGGCGGCATGTGATTGAGTGTGCGCATATTGTGCAGGCGATCGGCCAGCTTCACTAACACCACACGCACATCTTTGCCCATAGCTACGATCATCTTGCGGATGTTCTCGCCCTGCTTTTCGTGCGTGTTGCGAAACTTCATCAAGGAGATCTTGGTCACGCCATCTACGAGATGGGAAACGGTCGCGCCAAAGTTTGATTCGATGTCCTTCAGGGTGACTTGAGTGTCTTCGACGGTATCGTGCAAAAGACCAGTGGCGATGGTGGGAATATCCAAGTGCAGTTCGGCCAAGATGGCGGCCACGCCGAGCGGATGCAGAATGTAGGGATCGCCGCTACGACGGATCTGACCAGAATGAGCTTTTTCAGAGAATTCGTAAGCGCGACGGATCAAATCGAGATCAGCGGAGGGCGAGTAAGCTTTGATGAGATCGAGGAGCTCATCAACGGTTTGCGGACCGATTTCTCGCGGCTTTAGTTCTGCGACCGCCTCACTCATTTCCGATTCGTCCTCGCTGTACCGTCATTCTATACTATGACGGCATTTTCGCGCTTGGAGTTTAACGGGAAAGATCGCGCTGGACCTGTTGATCGGGAGTCAGGCCGGCTTGATCGACCGTATCAAAGTAAACCGTACCGGCGGCGACTTCGCGAAGCGCATTCACGACGTGCTTGTTGTTCTTACCGGGGGCCGTGCACTCATCACCTTTCATCAATTGCTTGGAACGCTTCGCGACCAAAAGAACCAAGGCGAAACGGTTGTGAACTTTGTCCAGGCAATCTTCAACGGTGATACGGGCCACTTAAAACTCCTCGTAAATAACGCTTAAATTTAATCACCCACCCTATTGAAATCCCAGCAGGTTTTCAAGAAATTTCGGTCTAAGCCTGAGGCTCTAACGGAGGGGTCCGCCGCAAAAGCAGTCTAACGATGCGTTGCGTCAATAGCCACAGACCCTGAAACAGCAGTTCAAACAGCAATATAGCGCCGATGAAGGTGAGGAGCGGGATCCAGTAGCCATCCGCCGTTCGCATCGGCCCCCAGGTATCGAAGACAAGGGTGAGTTGGTAGGCGCTTTCTATGGCCAAGAGGCAGAAGATCACTTGCGCGATGACTCGTCCAGCGAGGGCCGTAAGGCTTAACCATTGCCGGCGTTTGAGCATTTGAAAAACGCCACCTTGAAGCAGGGTTTCCAGGCTGACGAAAGTTAAATAGAGCAGAATTCCGACTAAGATAGCGCCACCAAAACCATTCACACCATCGTCGGGCGTGTAGAAAACCAAAGTGCTTATACGAAAGACCACCATCGCCAGAGCGATGAAGAGCGCGTGCCTGAGTGTTTGCCAGAGGATTTTAGAAAGCATGGTCTTGCGAGTAACTCATTTTCTTTTCCGCGGGGCAAGGTTTTGTGGGGGAAAGGCTGGCGTGTCCAACGGCACTCCGCCAGAGGTCAATTCCGCAATAAAAATGACGCACCGGTTTTCCGCAGCGGAGGTAACATATTTTGTTTAGTTAAGTGCGAGCTCTCGAGGTCGCGCGCCCGCTTGCCGGCCGTATCTGGGTGGGTGGCGCACATATCGGGGTGAACGCCCCGCACCCAGTGGCCCGCAGCTGGTAGCCCGTATCCGGCGTGGCCTGCACCTCGGGGCATGCACTCAGGAAGCTGCATCCATCTACCCACTGCTTCCGTCGGCCTTCAGGCGGGGGGCCCAAAATGATCAAGCTGCGCGCATCCACCCTTCACGAGCCAGCCAAGAGCGAGGCCGCGAAAGCCCAACTGTTTCAGGTTCCCGTGGTTTGGCACGTCCCTCCCAAGCAATCACACCCCGAAACTGTTTGCCCATGAGCTTCTTCCAGTGCGGGAACTCTCCTGCGGAAGAAAACTCGTCCATATGCTCAACGGAGTCCGAGTGCTTAGCGAAGTTTAAGAGGACATACTTCAACGTGTTCTTCATCTGAGTGGGATTTAAAATGGTGCGTAAGTGATAGCGACCAACGAACACGGAACCACTGAGCTTCAAACCATCTTTCCAAGAAGCCATCAGGACTTTAAGTCCTTTGGCAAAGGAACTCACCAAACTCTGCATCCCTCGAGCCAGCGCTTCGTTGCTCGAGGCTTCAGCAATAAGGTGGATATGGTTCGATTGAATGGAAAAATGCAGCACATGAAACTCAAAACGCTTAGTACGCCCACAGCAGCGTTGAAACAGCTTTAAAACCCCACGTCGTCGAATGGTGGGAATCCCTTTACGTAGGCGCAGGGTTAAGTTCAACGGCAGCTTAAAGTTCACAGTCTCACGCCGACCATGCGAAACAGTTCCAGTTCTATTAGGACGACCAGCTCCAGAGCGCTTCCCACCCCAGCCTGTACATCCTGACATTTCCAGCTGTTTCGGAGCTTTCAATTTCCTCGCCATTTAAACCCGCCATTTAGCTTCATCAGGAAGCTGAACCGCATCTACAATCTGTAAGCAATCGACAAATCCGAATCAGTCTCAACAAATCAATTTCTCGAACTCAAAATTCAAAACTCAAAATTTAAAGCTTAAAAACCAAAACCGAACCTCACCCGATTCGGGTTGTCGCCATATTTATTAGCTCTCAAATCACTCGTCAATCTTGATTTGGCAGAGGAGTGATATTGACGCAAATCTCTCGTTCAACGCAGCCATGCTTCACACGAATCCTCTCCTCTCCTCTCCTCTCCTCTCCTCTCCTCTCCTCTCCTCTCCTCTCCTCTCCTCTCCTCTCCTCTCCTCTCCTCTCCTCTCCTCTCCTCTCCTCTCGCCCGCCGCTCCACGTCCCCACACTTCTCTCAACTACCAACACCAACCTTCACAACGTGAACTTTCGAATCGTACCCAGCGAAAAATCCACATCTCCGAAGTGCTGTGCGCGTGCTCACAGCGCCTTTCCATCCATGAGAACGCAATTCCTCGCCCATCCATGGGCTCGGAACCGTAAAATTTCGGAGATTTATATAGAAGATTTAGGGTTCGTTAAAACAAGCTTCTAAAAGACGATGGATTGGTTGGATTGGCTTGGTTGGCTTGGCTGGTTCGAGTCGGTGATTCAGCAGATCAGTTGCTGCCAGCTTGGCTGGCCGCCGGCTATGCGAGCAGGTTGTCGATGATTTTGCAGATTGAGGCGTAGGCTGAGTCTAGGCGGTCGTTGATGACCACGTGCTTGAAATCTTGGGCTTGAGCGATCTCGCGTTGGGCGCTTTCCAAACGCTTCGCCAAATCAGCTTCGCTCGTGATTCCGCGCTTGATGAAGCGCTCGCGTAATGCCTCGATCGAGGGCGGCATCAGAAAGATCGTGACCGCGTCGGGATACAAAGTGAGCAGCTTTTTCGAACCCTGCACATCGATGTCCGCAATCACGCATTTGCCTTCGGCAGTGGCGCGCTCAAGCTGATCCTTAGGCGTACCGTACAACTTACCGTGCACGTTGGCCGTCTCCAGGAAAAAATCCTTGGCCATTAGTTCGCGGAATTTCTCTTCGCTAACAAAATGATAAGGATTACCTTCGAACTCGCCAGCCCGCATACCGCGTGTAGTGTAGGTGATCAAATCAACCAAGGACGGATAGTCGTCGAGCGCCTTTTCGATGATGCTCGATTTGCCGACGGCAGTGGGACCGATGATGAGCAAAAGTTTGGTCTTGTTCATTCGATGTTCTGCACCTGTTCACGAAACTTTTCGATGATCGACTTGGCGTCCACCACCACCTGGGTCAACGAAGCCAACTGCGACTTGGAACCTATCGTATTCACTTCGCGCAAAAGCTCCTGGCAGTAGAAATCCAATTTCTTGCCACGCGCTTCGCCCGACTGAATCAGCTTTGTACAAGCCTTGATATGCTCCTTCAAACGCACAACCTCTTCATGTACGTCCATTTTGTCGATCATCAACGCTGTTTCCAAGGCCAGTCTGGAGGCATCCAGCTGTTCGGCTTCAAGAGTGGCCAATCTGGACTTCAGTCGCTGGTGCGCACTCTTCATCGCCTCTTCGCGCCACCCTTCCATATCCCCGATGCGGTTTTCCAAGCGCTTGATCTGCGAGAGCAACTCTTTCTTAAGCACGGCCCCTTCAGAGGCGCGCAACTTCTCACAACGCTCAACCGCCTGACGCAGCTGCTTTTCCACCAGCTTCAGTTCGCCGGGCATCAAACTCACGCGATCCTGGCTCTCCATCACATAAGGCATGTTCAAAATATCGCGCAACGAGATCTCTTGTTTGAGACCAAGCTTCTTGCTGAGCGAACGCAACACTTTATTCCAGTGCTGAGCGTTTTGCTCGCGCACCTTCACCGTTTGCAAACGCGTCTCGGCCGCCGGCCGGCGGTGCACATACACATCCACCGTGCCACGCGCCCATGAGGCGAACACTTTGCGAAGGTCGTTTTCAAAAGGGGCATACTCTTTAGGCAGATGAAAGCGCACTTCCAAGAAGCGGCCGTTGACCGACTTAACATGTGTCTCAAGCTCGAGCTGACGGTTCTTGATCTGGCTGGTTCCGTAACCCGTCATGCTGTTCATTGGCTCACCTCGCGCGTTTTCGAATGCTTACGACGTCCTGCCGAGACGGTCAAGGTAGGCGGCCACTAGGATTTCAGCACGCTCAAAAGCATCGTCGCCGGGCAGCCAGTGGATCTCCGGGTCGCGTTTAAACCAAGTCTTTTGCTTCTTAGACAGCTGCATGGTTTTTTCAACAATGAGAGGCATAAGCCGCTTGTCATCGATCTCACCGCGCAGAAATTGAATGCATTCCTTGTAGCCGACCGATTGTAGCGGCGGCCAGTTCTCCCACCCATCGCGCAACAGGCCCTGCACCTCTTCCATAAAGCCCCGCTGCAGCATGGACAGCACCCGTTTCTCCACGCGCGGCAGGAGCTCTTCACGCGCGGGCGCCAAGCCAAGTTTGAGCAAGGGGAAGGGAAACTCTTGCTGCTTAAACTGCGTGCGCACCTCAGTCACCGTCTTGCCGCTATCCTCCATAAGCACCAGCGCGCGCACAATACGGTAAGAGTCATTAGGGTTGATATCCTCAGCGTACTTGGGATCGCGCTCGACCAACTCGCGGTACAGCGCCGAGAGGCCCTTCTCCTCAAGCCGTGCTCGCACCTGACGATCGATTTCAGGACGCGGTTTGGGCACGTCAAACATCCCTTTTTCCAAAGCTTGGATGTAAAAGCCGCTGCCCCCCACCCCGAACACCATACGCTGAGGCAACTCGCGCTCTAAAACCTGCATCGCCGCGCGCCGATAGTCGCCGGCGGTGAGCACCTCACCCGGCGGAACCACATCAAAAAGAAAATGCGGCACGCGATCCCGCTCTTCAGGAGTGGGCTTAGCCGTTCCGATGTCCATGCGCTGATAAAACTGCAAGCTGTCGCAGTTGAGAATCACCCCTTGAAAACGTTCGGCCAGGCGCAGACTGAGATCGGATTTTCCGGAGGCGGTGGGACCTACAATAAGAACAAAGGGGAATCCGCTCACACCAGGCGACCGAACTCGCGTTCGATTTCACTGAAGCGGCGCTTAATAAAGACTGGACGACCATGCGGGCAAAAGCTCGACAACGGAAACTCGTCCATTTGCGCCAGCAGACTTTGCATCTGCTCCACACTCTGACTCTGACCGGCGCGAATCACCGAATGGCAAGCCATGCTGGCGAAAATATCGCCCACCACGCGCTCGACCGCCGAAGCGTTCGATGTTTGCACCAACTCAAAAGCCAGGCGCTGCAAAGCCTCTGAAATCGCACCTTCATTCACCAAAGACGGAATGGCTTGTACTGCCAAACTCTCAGGCCCCATGCGCTCGACACTTAATCCCATCTTTTCAATCGCCGCGCGGTTGCCATGTAAGGCCTCGACCTCCTCGGCGGAAAGATCAATCACCAGCGGTAGCAATAAAGTTTGCACGTCCATACGCCCCGCTTTGAAGGTCGACATCAGACGCTCGAACATCACACGCTCATGCGCGGCATGTTGGTCCACCAAATACATCGCATCGCCGTTTTGCGCCACAATGTAGGTTTGGTGCATTTGCCCGATCACTTGCAAATCGCCCCAACGAAATTCTTGCACAGAGTGAGGCTGATCGGGCACCGACACCGAGGCTGATGTCGGCATCATGGCCGGCTTGCCGTTCAACGGATCCACAACCATCGAAGGATCTTGCAAACCAGCCAGACTCTCGCGCACTTGCGCGAGCGGAAAGGACTTCTTCGAAAACTGAGTGCGTTCAAATTCAGGAGCGCGGAAACTTAAAGTCGAAGGCTGCGGTTCACTGAGCGCAAAGGTGGTCTCAGCCTTTGACGAAGCCAGCGGAGCATTTGATCCCAACCACGGCGCTTGCTCCAAGACCGAGCGAATCGCACGACAGGTGACGCGAAATGCACCCTGCGAATCACGAAACTTCACCTGCGCCTTCGTAGGATGAACGTTCACGTCCACCTCTTCGGGTGCCAGAGTCAAACGCACGACTGCGGTTGGATACTCGCCATGCATCAACAAATTGCGATAAGCTTCCATCACCGCCGCAGTCAGGCTGCGATCCTGCACCCAACGGCCCTGGGCGAAAAACCATAGACTACGATTCACATTCAACGTGTCCTGCGGTGAGCTCACCAATACCTGAGCGTTGATGCCGTCGATATTCATCTCGCCCTCGAAAAGCGCCGAGGTTCCCAGCACGTCCAGCGCCCGCTCTTTGAACGTTTGCCCCTTAGGCCAATGAAACAAAAGCTCGCCCTTTGAGATCACGCGAAAACCGACATTTTCGTGCGCCAACGCCAAGGCCTTCAAAGTCGTTTTGATCTGCGTATGTTCGGCCGCTTCGGATTTTAAGAAGCGTAGCCGCGCCGGCACATTGGCAAAGAGCTCATTCACGCGCACTTCCGTGCCAGGTCGACCGGCCACCTCCGCCGGTTCGCTCAACTGACCAAAGTCACTCTCAATGCGATAAGCCTTTTCGCCCCGGCGCGAGACCAAAGACAGCTTGGAAACCGCAGCGATACTGGCCAAAGCCTCGCCACGAAAGCCAAAAGTGCCCAAACGGAACAGATCTTCACTTTCCGAAATTTTGCTGGTGGCGTGGCGAAGCAGCGCCACTTTTAAATCGGCCAACGCCATACCGCCGCCATTGTCGCGCACGCAGACATCACGACCGCCACCGCTAAATTCGACTTCGATTTCGGTGGCACCGGCATCGAGGCTGTTCTCGACCAACTCTTTTAAGAGATTGGCCGGGCGCTCCAGCACTTCGCCAGCGGCGATCTTATCAACAACGTCAGGGGCGAGTACGCGAATGGACATCAGTACCTCATCTGGTAACTCAGGCCGTAACCCAAGTACGAGGTCTTTTCAAAATAGTATTTTGCGTCTACGCGCAACAGACTTGTTTTACCAAAACGTTGGCCTACACCAAAATCGAATACTCCGCCCATACGGAACTCTTGTGTGTCGAAGGCCGCAGTTTCACCGGTTGTGGCTTTCTTTACCGGGATCGAGTAGCGCGTGTAGACCCACATCAAGCCAAGTCCATAGGACACGATGGTGTTGTTCACATCAATCATCGGCATCATTGCCAAAATGTCGCCAAAAACCAAAAAGCCCGTCGGCGTCCCATTAGAAAACTGAGACAGGTACTTCGGCTTCTGCATGGAGAACCAGAGATTGAAATCCAGCGGCGGACCATCGAACAAAGTGCCAGGACCGGTCATGCGCAGACCGTACATCATCATGTTGTCGCTCAGCTTACGGCCTGAGTACTTTTCAGTAAAACCCACCATGGACACCGCCCCACCCAAATAACGAGTGAGATAAATCGGCGCACTCAGATCCTGCTCTTCGTCTTCCCAGGCTTTTGAGGGGGACTTGCGTTTCTCTTCAACGGCCACGGAGGCAGCCTCTTTTTGACCCACGCGAATATCGGTGTCGGTAATGTAACCGGTTTTATTCTGATAACGTACGCGGTGAAACAATCCCAGCCCACCCGCGCCAGCATAGGGCTTTTTACTGACAAGCACTTGGGTTTGATAAGTGAGGTAATCTTGAATGCCAGAGTCGAAATCAGGGCGACCGTACACAGCGGCACCATCGGTCACCACAGAGGCCTTTACCCATCCACTGCTCGTTTTTTGGGCGAAAGCGCTAGATGCCGCGCAGGCTCCAAACACGATACAAAGCTTCAACAACAATGCGCGAAGACATTTTGCTTTGGCCGATTCGACGATCTTCAAAGACGATAGGTACTTCGACACCACGCAATCCAAGTTTTAAAGCCCGATACTTGAGTTCAATCTGAAAACTATAGCCTTCGGACCGCACGGAATCCAACCCAATCTTTTTTAAAGTTCCCGCCTTCCACGCGTTAAAGCCGCCAGTCCAATCTCGCACGGGAAAGCGCAAAATTTGACGCGTATAAAAAGAGCCGCCACGACTGATAATCTTACGGCCAAGCCCCCAATTCACCGTCTGTCCACCGCTCACCCAACGCGACCCCATGGCGAAGTCCGCACTCGGCAAAGCGGCAAGCAACTTCACTAAATCTTCGGGACGGTGAGAGAAGTCCGCGTCCATTTCCACTAGCGCTTCATAACCGCGCTCAAGTCCCCATGCGAATCCGGCCAAATAAGCCTTACCCAAGCCTTGCTTGCCCGCGCGACCAAGCAAATGCACTTGGCTGTCTGCGCTCTGCATTTGGCGAACCACGTCCTGGGTTCCATCGGGCGAATTGTCATCAACGACCAGCACGTCGACATGTGGCGCCGCGCGGCGAATAGCCGGAACAATCTGGCCGATGTTTTCACGCTCATTGTAAGTGGGAACGATAATCAAAGTTTTCATGTGAGCTGAAATCTAACTTAAATCGGCGGGCCCGCCAAGCGAAACGACCTTAAGGCGATTTTGTCGCCGCAGGTCGGGTGGGCGCTGCCGAGCGTGCGATCGGCGCCGTGCCGCCTTTGCTCGCAAGGGCGTTCGCCTTCTTCGCGGCCACATGTTTGCGAACCGCCGCCACGTCTTCACGCCGCTTTTCATCTTCCTTCAAACGACGATGCACTTCGAGCAAAGGAGATTTGCTCATCCAAAACGCCGGGTTCTCGGCCTGCTCTTTGAAGAACTGGTTCACCGCTTTGGCTGCACGTTCCGGCGATTTTTTATAGATCAACGGATCAAACCCGCACATACGACAAACAATCGAAGCCCGCCAACGCAGGTAAATGAAAACCTCACCGGTGACGATGAAGGTCATAAACAAAACCACTCCACGTGGATCCGGCCCGCCCCATAGGACGTGCGTGAGCGCTCCGGTCACCAACAGAACCCCCAAGACATTGGTCAGGTCCACGTGTTTTTTCACGTAAAGCCGGCGCGGTGATCTGCAGAACGCGCAAAAGCGTTCGTCACGAAGTCGAGAAATGATCTTCATAGGTCTTATTCTACGCGAACGGCCCTTTCGGAAAAGGCGAGTTTTGCTAAAATAAAAACGTAGGGGGAACTATGACCGGCAAAAGCATGCTGCTCTTCACGGCGCTCATGACCTGCGCGACGAATGTCTGGGCTTTGGATGACGATGAGTCTTTCACTAGCTACGAATCCATCGTTAGTGAGCTCAAAACCGACGCCGAGGAAGTTCTCCCTGTACGCGAGGAGACTGATTGGGCCGCCGTGGCCATGCACGGAGGCTTGGGTGTCACCGCCTCCTTCATCAATGTCGAAATGCCCGACATCGGAATCACCAGCTCCGGTCTGCTGAAAGGTTTCGAAGCCCACTTCGGCTTTAATCTCTTTAGCCGTCAAGCCCGCGCGGAGGCGGCGTTTCGCAACTACGCACATGATGCGCTCTCCAATCGGACGGCCGCCGATATGCGTGAGCTTGAAATGCGCATCGTCTTTCTACCCGAACTGCGTGATCGCCTGTTGCTGCGCATGGGTGCCGGTGTTTCCCAGCGCTTTGTGGATGTGGTCGTTCGCAACCCTTCGGACGAAATCCGCCGGAGCTGGTCGACGCCCTACTACTCACTTCTGCTCGGATTTGAGAAAAAGATCGCCAAAACGGTCAGCGTGGGCCCGGATTTCTCCCACCATGCCGTCTTAGACGCCAGTTCTTACTCGAAATCGGCATGGGATGCATCGTTTCGCTTGAACGCCACGTTTTAGAGAAGCTAGACTGTTCTTAGCTTCTTATGCTGAAGAACATCGATTGGAATCTCATCCGTGCGCGCCTCAAGGAAGCCATTCTGGTTCTTCCGCACTTTTTTAAGAATCCCATACAAGGTATGCGTACGCTTCCCGCCTGGGATTGGCCGACGATTCTGATCTTACAAGGCGCTTTTGCCGCCGTCTGCGCCATTCTGACCAGTGCGGTTGCTCGCAATCTGCTCGGCATGTTCACAGGCATCGTCATCGGCCCCATCACTCAGCTGCTGTTGATCTCTATCAGCTCAGGTTTTTTCTACTACACGTTCATGTTTTTCTTCGGGCGTGAAATCCCCTACCGCCAGATTTACATCACGCTGATTTTCGCCGCGATTCCGGGCTTGATCGCGAATATCATATCGCCGATCTTGCCACCGGCCATGATGGTCGGAGGCATAGCTTCGATAGGCCTGCTGTACGTCGGCTTTGTTTCCAATTTCTATTTAGACCGCATGAAGGTGCGCAATCTTCTCGGCGCCCTTCTCATCATTTACGCGGCGATGTGGGCGGTTCAAATTTTCAAGTCCAACTCGCGCCATAATCTCATGCGCGAGAAAGCAACGCCTGAGTCTCTCGATATCCTAGAAAAAGAGCTGAACGACTAACCGATACGCAAGTAAAAGGCCGGGCAGTGGTGGGAGGATGGTTGCTCACTCGACCTCACTCGCGGGTAGCCCGTGTGAGCGGGCCGAGCGCAGGATGCGCGAGCCGCGAGTGTGAAGGCAGGGAGGCCTGGGTCGCGGGAGGAACCATCCTCCCACCACTGCCCGGCCTTAACGAGCGCCGTTACAAGCCCGTGCTGCCAAACCCACCCGAGCCGCGCTCAGTTCCCGAAAGATCAAACGCCTCTTCCACCTGCGCTTGAATCACCGGGCAAAGCACGAGCTGGGCAATGCGCTCCTGATCTTGAATGTGAATGGCCTCTTGGCCCAAGTTGATTACGATCACTTTGATCTCGCCGCGGTAATCCGCATCGATGGTGCCGGGCGAATTCACTAAGCCGAGTCCCTTCGAAATGGCCAAGCCACTGCGCGGACGCACCTGCACTTCATAACCATAAGGAATTTCAACCGACAGTCCCGTCGGAATCAGATAGCGTTCACCGGGCGCCAAAGTCAGAGGCGATTCAATACAAGCGCGCACATCCAAACCTGCCGCACCGGCCGTGGCGTAGGCCGGAAGTTCGCCTTTGAAATGCTCCAGCTTTTTAAAACGCAGTTTCACTTTACCGGGAGCATTCGCTTTGATCGTGTCGCTCACCACTTTCTCGATATTCTTGGCAAAACCACGCACCTGCTCTTCGAGCTGTGAGCGCTCACCCAATTTTTCTTCGACCAACGCACCAAAGGTTTTTGCGATTTCAGAAACCGATTTTTTAATCTGGCTGATTTCCATTGTGTCTACTCCCAAACATCGAGAAGTTTAAGCGCCTCTTGCGGCTGCAAGTCCCCCATAACCATAAGAGAAACCGGCTGCTTATCAAAGTATTTCTGCATGTAATCAGAAATGGAGCGCAACGACACCTCGTCGATCTCCGCGATCACCTGATCCACAGGCCGATATTCGTGAAAGATCATTTCATTGATGCCCAGCGAGTTCATGCGGTTTTCCATATCCTCGGCACCGAGCAGAATCTGCCCTTTCACCTGGGTCTTGAACATCGCGAGCTCTTTCTCGCGAATGCCCTTTTTGTCCCTGATCTTTTCCAGCTCGCGCTTCATGGCTTTTAATACCTGAATGGCGTTTTTAGAGGACGCACCCGCATAGGTCAGAAACAAACCGCTGTCCTTAAAGGATTGTAGGAAGCTGTACACGGTGTACACCAACCCCTTGTCCTCGCGAACGCTCTGATAGAAACGCGACGTGACTCCTCCGCCGAGCAGATCATTCACCACAAAAGACTCAAAGCGATGGTTGGACTTGTAAGAGCATGAGGGCAAACCTACGAGCAAGTGCACTTGCTCACTCGGGCGTTCGATAAACTCTTGCACTCGCTTGACCCGCGGCTTCTTCGAGGCCTTACCCTTCGCCCGCTTAGGCAGCTTGCCGAGGGTACGCTCCACCATCTTTACCACCTGGTCGTGCTCGACCGGGCCAGAGACAGAGACGATCAGGTTCTCACCCCGAAACATAGTGGCGTAATGCTCATGCAAATCAGCCCGCTTTAAAGCCGCCAATGTCTCTTCTGTACCGAGAATCGGCGTTCCTAGATCCTGCCCCTCGAAGGTTTTCTCCAGGTAGGCATCCAGGATGTACTCTTCCAGATTGTCTTTCGACATCTGGATCTCTTGTACGATAACCTCACGTTCAGTGCGGAAATCTTCGCCAGTCAGAGTGGCGCCGGTCGCAAGATCGGTCAAAACATCCAGCCCTAACTCCAGATGCTCTTTCAAAGAGGTGGCATGGAAACAGGTGTACTCGCGCGTCGTGTAGGCATTGAGGTCACCCCCCACCGCATCCAACACCTTGGCCAGATCAAAGGAGGAGCGCTTGCGCGTCCCCTTAAAAACCATATGCTCTACGAAGTGAGTCAGGCCGGCTTTTTTAGGAGCTTCGTCCCGGGTGCCGGTCTCGAC
This sequence comes from Bdellovibrionales bacterium, assembly GCA_019637855.1. GTDB lineage: Bacteria > Bdellovibrionota > Bdellovibrionia > Bdellovibrionales > UBA1609 > JALHOQ01. The sequence continues at coordinate 26,872 of JAHBUX010000010.1, read as the reverse complement.
AAAGATACCCGCACTGACAGCGCGGGTGAACGGGTGGTTTTCCGTCACCACCCGCACGCCATTTTTTAGAACGGTTTTCTGAAATATAGGCTGATAAGAATAAGCTTTCACTTACTCAGGCTATTGCTGTTGCTGCGGACGCTCAAGCAAAGCTTTACGAGAAAGCTTAATACGACCCGAACGGTCGATATCCAGGACTTTTACGTCGATGGTATCGCCTTCGTTCAAGACGTCAGTCACATTGCGGATACGCTCATGAGCGATCTCGGAGATATGCAGCAGACCGCTGTTGTTCGGCAAAATCTCTACGAACGCGCCGAAATCCATGATCTTGACCACTTTGCCCGAGTACACCTTGCCCACTTCAGCTTCCGCACAGATGCCATTGATAATCTCAATAGCGCGTTTAGCCGCCTTGGGATCGGTCGAAGCGATGTGGATAGTACCATCGTCTTCGATATCGATCTTAACGCCGGTCTCTTCGATGATACCTTTAATGACCTTACCGCCAGCACCGATAACTTCGCGCACTTTGTCCGGCTTGATCTTAATGGTCTCAATACGAGGAGCGTATTGCGAGATCTCACCGCGCGGCTGCGAAATCACTTTCTCCATTTCGTTGAGAATGTGATTGCGACCGTCGTAGGCCTGCTTCAACGCCTGTTCCATAACCGCAAAACTGATGCTGTCGATCTTGATGTCCATTTGCAGAGAGGTCACGCCCTTGCGCGTACCAGCCACTTTAAAGTCCATATCGCCCAGGTGATCTTCATCACCCAAGATGTCTGACAAGACGGCATACTTATCGCCTTCTTTGATCAAACCCATGGCAATACCGGCCACGTTGCCTTTAATCGGAACGCCCGCATCCAATAAAGCCAGTGTCGAAGAGCAAACCGTGCCCATGGAGGACGATCCGTTGGACTCCAGAACTTCCGAAACGATGCGGATGGTGTACGGGAATTTTTCGAAGTCAGGAATGATGGCTTTCACTGCACGCTCAGCCAAAAATCCGTGACCGATTTCACGGCGCGATTGCGAGCCGATACGGCCCACTTCACCCACTGAGAACGGCGGGAAATTGTAATGCAGCATGAAGCGCTTTTTGGTCAATCCGGCCAAATCGTCGATGTACTGTTCGTCATCGCCGGTTCCGAGCGTGACAGTGCCAAGAACTTGCGTCTCACCACGAGTGAAGAGACCCGAACCGTGCGCACGCGGCAACAGACCAACTTCGTTCGAGATCGAACGGATATCGGTCGTCGAGCGGCCGTCGATACGGACTTTTTCGTTGAGCACCAAATCGCGGCTGAGTTTGTACTTCAGGTCCTCGACGATAGTGCCAAGCTCTTTACCACGTTTGGTTTGCAGCTTCTCATCCGTGATTGTGGCCACGAACTTCGTCTTGGCTTCTGTCTTAGCGGCAGCATAGGCCTCATAGCGCTTGAGCTTGTCGCGCGTTTTCAACGCAGTGCTGATCAAAGGCGTAAGGAATGTGCGTACCGAGTTTTCAAATTCAGCGTCGATTTTAGGAGCTACGAATTCGCGCTTGGCCTTGTTGCCCGTCTTCGTACGCAATTCATCCTGCATATCGAACAACGGCTTCATGGATTCATGCGCAAACTTCAGAGCCGCCAAAACATCGGCTTCCGAAATAAACTTGGTCTCGCCTTCCACCATCAACAGACCGTTACGAGTTCCTGCAACAGTGATGTCCATATCCGAGCTCTCAAGCTCAGTGGCGCTGGGGTTTGCTTTCAACTGACCATTCACGCGCGCAATCTGAACCGAAGCGGTCGGACCGTTAAACGGAATGTTGCTGATATGCAAAGCGGCCGAGGCGCCGAGCGAAGCCAAGACATCGATCGGGAAAGTACCGTCGTAGCTCAAAGTGGTGGCGACCACTTGAGTTTCATAGCGGTAGCCTTCGGGAAAACACGGACGAATAGGACGGTCGATCAAACGCGCCGTCAAAGTGGCGTTGTTGGTCGGGCGACCTTCACGCTTAAAGTAACCGCCGGGGATTTTACCGGTGGCGTAGAACTTCTCTTGAAATTCTACGGTCAGCGGAAAGAAATCGACGTCTTTGGGTTCGGCGGCCGAAACGGCTGTCACCAAAACCATGTTGTTGCCGCTGGAGACCACCACGGATCCGTCAGCTTGCTTGGCCATGCGACCGGTTTCTATCGTGACCGTGCTGTCGCCCACACGGGACGTAACTGTGATTTTATTCATTGTTTACTTTCTTAAGCCCAGATCTTGGATGAGCTTGGCGTAACGATCAGTGTTGGTTTTCTTCAAGTAAGCCAGCAATTTGCGGCGACGGTTAACCATATGCACCAACCCACGCTGTGAGTGCGTGTCGTTTTTGTGATCTTTAAAGTGCGTGGTCAGTTCTTGAATGCGGCCAGTGAGCAGTGCCACTTGAACTTCGCAAGAGCCTGTATCGAGTTCGCTCGTGCGGTGTTTTTTGATGATCTCTTCTTTATCGACTTTCAGTAATGCCATGGGAGTACTCCTCCAAAAAAATATTAACCCTTGGGGCGTTTGGCTTTCGCTACCCTTGAGTGTGTTTAATGAAGACTAGGTTGTGTCCTTAAGGCCTTGAAAGGTCAAGCAAACGTTCGGAAAACCCGTTTTATTCTGAGGCCTTGCCCAGGTTCTGCGGCAAGAATCGCCAACAGCTGACCTGCATCCGAAATCACCTTCACAAACACCGACTTACCGAGCTCAAAGGCCCGTTTTTGTTCGACGATCAGGCGGTTTTCGATATCGCGTGGGATTTGACCATTCCCTACCAGTTTGATCTCTTTGGGGCCGGCCATAACGGTCTTCAACCCGGGCAGCGCCTCACTCATAGGGATAAAGGCAGTTCCTGCCGCCTTTAGATCGCCACCAGCGGCCTCCAAGGCGTCCAATGTGACGGCTTGTGTGACATTCCAGCCACCGACCCGTGTCCGACGTAGCTCATCAACCGTTCCACCCACGCCCAACTTCTCACCCAGCTGAGAGGCCCAGGTGCGGATAAAACTACCCTTTGAGCAGTCCATACGCACACTCACCACAGTCGGAGCCGACGCTAACATTCGTACATCCCAAAAGCGCATAAGCTTGGTGGGCAGCTCGGTCAGAGTGCGGCCCTCACGCCCCAGCTCATAGAGCTTTTTGCCGTCGACCTTGGCAGCCGAAAACAGAGGGATAGGCCATTCAAACTCCCCTTCGAGTGTGGTCACCGCCTGGCGCAGAACCGACTCCGTGAGATCACAGGGAGTTTCAGACAAAATCTTACCGGTGCGATCAAGCGAATCGGTGGTGACGCCTAAACGCACCTTCACTTCATAGGCCTTATCTTCGGCCGTTAAGTAGTCCGAAAGCTTGGTGGCATCCCCCAGCACCACCACCATAAGGCCGGTGGCGATGGGGTCCAAGGTGCCCGTGTGACCAATGGTCTTCTGACGCAAGATTTTACGCAACCGCGCCACCACGTCGTGGCTGGTGAAATCCATAGGCTTATCGATAAGAAGCAATCCATTGGTGCCGTTTTGCAAAATCAATCTCCGAAATCGTGCTTTGGTCGACGCAGATTTTCGAACAGCTGATCGACTTCATCCAAGTGGGGCGCAACACCGTATTCGAAACGCAGCACGGGGCAAAACTTCAGCTGAATTTCACGCGCCACGAATTTTTGAAACTGCGGACGTTCACGCTCCAAGAGCTCTTGGCCCTCTTTGACATGCCTGTCTTCACCGACCAAGCGAAAGAACACTTTGGCTTTGCGCAAATCTGGGGTCACGTCGACCGCGGTGATCGCAGCATAGCATGGCAGCGGAGAAGCAAGATTGTGCAATAGAAAAGACGACAAGGTCTCCAAGAGTTCTCGCTCAACTCTGGAGACCCGCGTAGATCTGGTGGACGTCATTTAAGGACCTATAGCTCCCGTACTTGTTCTTCTTTAACGAAAGACTCGATGACGTCGCCCACTTTGATGTCGTTATAATTCTCAATTCCAATACCGCATTCGAAGCCGGAGGCCACTTCACGCGCATCGTCTTTGAAGCGCTTGAGTGAGGACACTTTGCCTTCGAAAATGATCTTGCCGTCGCGGACCAAGCGCAGCTGATTGTTGCGCACGATCTTGCCGTCGGTCACGAAACAGCCTGCGATGGTTCCCATTTTCGGAACCACGAAGGTGTTGCGAACTTCGGCCCGGCCCATCGATTTTTCGACAATGGTCGGAGCCAAAAGACCGCCGAGCGACTTCTTCAAATCATCCATCAACTCATAGATGATCGAATAGCTCTTGATCTCAATACCCTTCTCTTTGGCCATACGAGCTGCACCGCCATCAGGACGCACGTTGAAACCAACGATCACACCCTTGGCCGTCGAGGCCAGCAGCACATCGCTCTCAGTGATACCACCGACAGCCGAGTGCACTAGCTTCACTTTCACCTCTTCGTTGCCCAGTTTATCCAGCATGCCTTTGATGGCTTCCAGAGAACCGGCCACGTCGGCCTTCATGATCAAAGAGAGTTCCTTGACGTCACCGGACTTCACGCGCGCAAACAGCTGTTCCAATGACATTTTGCTGTTGGGCGTTTCAGCCACCTTCACCGCGGCCAAACGCTGCTCGGCGATCGCGCGAGCGCTGGATTCGTCTTTGGCGATATCGAACGAGTCACCGGCCTGCGGAGTTTCGGGCAAGCCCAAAATCTCAACCGGCGTTCCTGGTCCAGCCTCTTTGATGGTTTTGCCGGTATCGTCTGACATTTGACGAACGCGACCAACCACTGTGCCAGCCACAATCGTTTGACCGATGGTGACGGTTCCGTCTTTGACCAGCAACGTAGCCACGATACCGCGGCCCTTTTCCATGCGGCTTTCAATCACAATACCTGTACCCGAACGTTTCGGATTGGCTTTGAGTTCTTGAACTTCAGCCACCAGGTGAATTTGCTCTAACAACTCTTTGATACCAGTGCGTTTCAGCGCCGACACGGGAACGTACATGGTCGTACCGCCCCACTCTTCCGGCACCAACTCCAGTTCGGTCAGCTGCTGTTTGATCCGCTCGGGGTTTGCCCCTGGCTTATCCATTTTATTGATGGCCACGATGATCGGCACACCGGCCGCCTTGGCGTGGTTAACAGCTTCTTGCGTTTGCGGCATCATTCCGTCATCAGCCGCCACCACGATAATCGCGATATCGGTCACGTTAGCTCCGCGCGCCCGCATAGCCGTAAAGGCTTCGTGGCCGGGAGTATCGATGAAGGTGATCTTTGAGCCGTCTTCCAAAGTGACGTTGTAAGCTCCGATATGCTGAGTGATACCGCCGGCCTCGCCGGACGCCACATCGGCTTTACGAATCGCATCGAGCAGTGACGTTTTACCGTGATCGACGTGACCCATAACCGTCACCACCGGAGCACGCACCACCTGTTCAGCGTTCAAATCACCGAATGCAGTTTCGCTGATCAGCTCACTCACCGACTTCACGGTGTTTTGTGCTTCCCAACCAAACTCGGGCGCAATCAGCGCCACTGTGTCGAAATCCAGATCGGTGTTCATGGAGGCTTGCACACCCTCTTGCATCAGCTTCTTCATCAGCGCCGGCGCCTTCACACCCATTTGCGCGGCCAAAGCCGAGAGAGAGATTGTGCCTTCCACTTTCACGATGCGCTTATGCGCAGCCGGAGTAGTGATCTGCGTTTTCTTAGAAGCGCCGCCAACCATGCTCTTTTTCTTTTTTGGCTGGAAGATCACTTCGCGCTTACGGAATTCCGTAGCGGTGAAGACCTGCACTTGCTCTTCTTCTTTACCGCCACCGGCACCCGGACGGCGCTTAGCTTTTTCCTCACGCTCTTTGGCTGCAAACACATCGTCGGGACGTTGAGTTCCGGGTATGCCCATCGGATCGGCGGAGTAGAAACCTGTACGAATATTGCGCGGGGCCGTGCGCTGAATGCGGGGCTGACCATCGGCACCGACGGCACCGCCGCCGCCTGCGGCACCTGAGCCGCGCGGACCTTGAATCGTGGCCACACGGCGCAGATCCATACGACCAACGATATTACGACGCTTAGGCGCCTCCGCTGCACCTACCGGTGCGGCCGCGGCTGCCGTGCCACTATCGGTATCGACTTCACTAGCCTGCGCACTCATGCTGGCCGGATCGGCATACTCGCCACTGATCTCCGCTTGCTGTTGCGCTTCGGCAGCAGCCGCTTGGGCCGCAGCTTCGGCCTGCGCAGCTTCCAGAGCTTTGGCTTCCGCTTCGCCCGCTTTGCGACGAATCACCGTCGAGGCGCGCGGCGTACGTGAAGACTCTTCTGCGCTCGGTACGGCGACCGCCGCAGCACTCGCCGTGGTCTTCGCGGCCGTAGTTGCGGCCTTTGTCGTCGTCGTTTTCGAAGCGGCTGCTTTTTTAACAGCGGCTTTCTTAGGAGCCGCTGCTTTCGCCGTTTTGGCTTTAGGAGCCGGCGCTTCCGCCGCCGTACCCGGACTTGCATCTGCGGCGGCTGCTTTTTTGCGAACTGCCTTTTTCTTCGGCTTCGAGGCCTCTTCAGCGGCGGCAGAAGCTTGTGACAAGCGGGTGCGAATCTCGCTCATCATCGCTTCGTCGAGCGTGGCCATATGTGAACGCACCGGAAGCTTCCACTCCCGGATCTTGTCCATCAAAGCCAACGTTTCAACGCCGATCTCTTTGGCGAATTCAAATACCTTCAACTGAGTCACTCATTCTCCTTCTTGAGCTGAGCCATCTCTTCGCGCAGGCGCGCTTCGGCTTCGCTCTTAGCATCTTGCGAAGCGCGGGCTTCGCGACCGGCTCCCTCAGCTCCTTTGGCAGAGACTGTGGGTAGCGCTTTGCCTTCAGCCTTGTACTGCTCAACCAACGCTTTGGCGTCGTCGATCAGCTTTTGGGCTTTGGCTTCGTCATAACCGGGGATGTTGCTGACACCCTCGGCCTCGGATTCGGCCAGCATTTGCACGGATGAGAATCCAGACTGGTAAATGTTCTGAGCCATGGTTTCCGTCATGCCGGGAATCAACATGAGATTGAGAAGCGCCTGAGCGTTCTTGTTCGCCATGTTGGATTCCGACATTATATCCAATTTCCAACCGGTGAGCTTCGCTGCCAAACGCACGTTCTGGCCTTTTTTGCCAATCGCCAGGCTCAGCTGATTGTCTGGAACAACCACTTCCATCTCACGGTTGCCCTCGTCCAAAAACACTTTGGAGATTTCAGCCGGAGCCAAAGCATTACAAACGAAACGGGCCGAGTCTTCGTCAAAGTTCACAATATCGATCTTCTCACCGCGCAGTTCTTGCACGATGTTTTGCACACGCGAACCCTTCATGCCGACGCAAGCGCCAACCGGATCCACGGCCGCATCTTTCGAACGCACGGCGATTTTAGCGCGTGCTCCGGGCTCACGAGCCGCGGCCACGATCTCGACGATGCCGTCGTAGATCTCAGGCACTTCCACTTCGAAGAGCTTCATCAGATAGCGCTCATCCGCGCGCGACATAATGATCTGCGGGCCACGAGTCGAGGCGCGCACGTCTGCGATATACCCCTGAATGCGATCGCCCGGTTTGTACACTTCGCCCGGGATTTGTTCGCGCGGCGGGATGTAGGCTTCCGTGCGGCCTAAGTCGACAACGATGGCGCCTCTTTCCACACGGCGAGCGATACCGGAGGCCACTTCGCCTTTACGCTGTTCAAACTCAGCAAAGATAATGTCGCGCTCAGCCTCACGCACCTTCTGCATGATGATTTGCTTGGCGGTCTGCGCAGCGATACGGCCCAAGTCGCCGGTTTCAAGCTTGCGGCCGATCGAGTCGTTCAATTGCGCTTCGGGATCGAGCTCAAGAGCCTCGCTCAACTTGATCTCGACCTCTTCGTCGATGAAGTCTTCATCTTTAACGACCTCTTTGAATTCAAAGAGCTCAACTTCGCCAACCTCTTCATTGTATTTGGCCTCGATTTCGCGATAGGTGCCGTATTTCTTACGAGCGGCAAGCTCCATACCTTGTTCGATGGCTTCAATAACCACCGCGCGATCAATGCCCTTGTCTTTACCAAGCTGCTCGATCAAGCGCCCAAGGTCTGTAAAAATATTGTCTGCCATTTCCTACCTCTTCTTCTTCTTGCCAGGTGCTGGCTTTTTCTGAAGCACATCGCCAATCACGATGCGTCCCTTTTCTATTGCCGAAAATTCCACTGCGAACGGCCCCTTGGAGTTTTCCAAAGACAGACGCTCACCGTCCACTGACACGAGCTTGCCCTCATAGGGCCGGCTTGCGCCTGTGTCGTCCTTATATTTCAATTGGACGATCTGCCCCGCTGCCTTTTGGTAATGCCACAGCTGAGTCAGCTTGCGGTCAAGGCCGGGAGAGGAGACTTCAAGGTCATATGCGCCGCCGGGCATGGCATCTTCGACGTCCAAGCGCAGGTTCAATCCGCGCGAGACGTTGGCGCAATCATCAATGCTGACACCGCCGGGCTCTTTATCAATAAACACTCGCAGCGTACGGCCCGGTCCTTCGCGGAATTCTAGGTCGTAAAGCACACAGCCCTCGCGGGAAGCCACTTCCTCGGCAAACAGGCGGATGCGCTCCAGCTGACCTGATGTCAACATGGGTTCTCCTCAAACAACTATCAATGGAACAAAAAAAGAGGGCTTTTAGGCCCTCTTCGAGTTCTGTAATTAACAAGATTTTCGGGGAGATGGCAAAGGAAAAGGTACCAGCTTCCTTTCTGGAATGCACAGCAGCCACCAAGTGGCGCGGTGCATTCCAGAAAGGAAGCTGGTACCTTTTCACCCCAGAGTGAGTAAAAGCGCGTCTCCGCCGTCGCGGTAGTATTTGGGGCGACGGCCCACTTGCTGAAAACCCATGTTGGTATAAAGCGTTAGCGCCGCCTGGTTACGGTCATGGACTTCCAGCCATATACGCTCTTGGGGCGATTTTTTCTCCAGCATGGTGGTGAGCAAAAAATGCATGTCACCCTTACGTTGGCGATCCGGATGGGTGGCCAAAACGGTGATTTCGCGGTGGTTGTCGTAAAGACGGAACAAAATAAAGGCGGCAAGACCGAAGCCTTCGACGGTGAGGCCGACCCCCTGCCCGATTTCCAACTCCTGCTTGAGCAGGTCGCGATTCCAAATCCCGCCAATCGGCGTGGAGGTGCGCTGATACACGTTTTCCATGATGCCCACAATGTGCGGCAGGTGGCGTAGGGTAAGGACTTCTATCTCTGAATGCTCTTCGCTCAAAACTCACATCTCCGAAATCAGATTCTTCACCTGATACTTGCTGAGAAGCACGTCGAACCAATCTTTGAGGCGTTTTTCGACCTGATTCTTGCTGAGATAGGATTTAATATTTTCTTTGAAATTTTCAAACGGCAAATCACCAAATTTTAAGCGATTCTCTTCAAAATAGCGTAAAGCCTCGGCATCGGTGACCGGCAGAATCGAAGATTCCGCCCGAAATTGAATGAATTTCTTGGCCTGGAGCTTTCGGCGCAAGGCGGATTCCAGTTCGCGCGGAGCAATCTGCAGCTCTTTCCACTGACGATTGTCCTTGAGGACCTTAAGCGCTTGCTTCTCGGCGAATTTGATTTCGTCGGCGGAAATCTGCATCAAATTGAAGTTCTGGGCCTCAAGTGAAACCACGGCTTCCAATAACGCGTCTTGCACACCCTTAGCGAAGGCCTTGGAGTCCAGGGCTAAAATGCGCAGTTTGTCTTTAGCCGCCTTTTCGTAAAGTGCGACTTCGAGCAGATTTTGCATCTGTACTTCTCGACTGGTAACGACCTGGCTACGCACTAGGCCCACACCAGTGGAAATTAGCTCACCAGCTTGAGCTTGGGCCGCCAGTAGAAAAGGAATTAAGTAACGAATCATATTTCAATTGTGTCACAGTTGGTGAGCGCTGTCGCCAGAGGAAGGTGGCCTCGACCAACGCCGTGCTAGTGCCTTTCGTCTGAAATGTCGGCGCAGATCTCCGGGCTCACTTGTGGAAGGGCGAATAGATCATCTCCGCCCTTTTTGCCTTCAAGAAAAATCGTGTCGGCATCCTGTGCACCGCAACCACCGTACAGAAGCACTCCATTGTTTTTCAATACCAACGTGGCGCGGTCGCGCTTGAGGACACTGACCGAACCACCATCGCATTCAACGCCACAAATAACCCCTTGGCCGTAGTCTTGACAGTTGATGTTGTTAGTCCATGTTCTGTTCTCGCCTTTGCGCAAAACCTGAAGAGCGATGATAGGTAACGGCCTGGGAATGCCTTCAAACGACATGACTTTTAACTTCACTTTGATCTGACGAACGCTTTGCTTGGGGTGAGCAGCCAAATGGCGTTTGTCGTAAGCCCTCGCAAAACAGGCCGGCGATTTTTCGGTGACGCCCGCAAAGGCCTTTTCTAAAGTCGTGGCCGCGAAAGCCTGAGCAGAGAAGATGCTGATCAGCGAGAGAAGAATGAACGATTTCATAGGCTAAGTCCTTTAGAGTAGCGATCTCGTACCAACGCGAATTCCACCCCGTCAAATGATGATCATCAAATGTAAAAAAAGCCGGGCCTCAAAGGAGACCCGGCTTTCAACAGAGGGAACCAGGGGATCACAAACAGCTGCTGTTCAAATTCAAATCACAAATTAGAAAGTCATCCGAGCGTTAACTTTGATGGTGGTGTAGTCGAACTCTTCCACCGGTTTGGTGTTTTCCGGCAAGTTGTAGTTGCGGAAATTGAAGTCGTGCTTCTTCATCACCGGAGTGTTGTAGTCGATGCCAGCGCCCAAAGTAATAGAGTCGCTCACTTCGAAATCCACACCAGCAACCAAACCTACGTTCACCGAGTGCGTGTCGGCCGATTCCGACTTGTCTTGCGCATACGAGTAGAAGCTATTGTTCTTCAAACGCTCAGTGTATTGGCGCAGTACATAGGAGGCCGAGGCACCCAAGTACGGCTTCAACTTGCCCGTCAGGATGTAATACTTGGCGCTGGCTTGGAAATCGTACTGATCCATGTCACGATACAGATTGTAATCCCAGAACGTGTCCACAACGTGATTGGAGTACAAGAACATACCCTCAATCGCCCAGTTGGGATCGAGCTGAGTGCCGACAGTCACACCAACACCGTAGTTGGTTTTCAAGTTGGCGGCGCTGTACGACGGAGCAGCAAGAACGCCACCCACGAAGAACTTGCGCGCAAATACCGACTCTTGTTCTTCGGAAACATCAAGCTTGCTTTCAGTTACCGGTTCAGCGACAACCGCAGGCTTTTCTTCCACAACGGGAGTTGCCGGCTGCACGATTTCGATCTTTTCGATCGTCACTTGTTGCGGTTGAACGGGTTGCGGAGCCGGAGCTACAGGTTGCGCAACAGGAGCCACAGTGGCGGCAGGAGCAGAATCATTCAGCTTGTCGCCGAACAAACGCTCCGCGCGCTGTTGCTCTTCTTTCAAACGGGATTCTTCAAGCTTCTCGACGATCTTTTGTTCCGTCTGAAGCTCTTGGTTTTGGCGAGCTTTGCGCATCACATCGGCTTTGGATTCGCTCACGGGAGCGGCTTCCACCACAGTGGCCGGTTGGGCCTGAACCGCGGGCTGCTGAGTCTGCACTTGGCTTGCGGGAATTAAAACTACGGTCGGCTGCGCATTTTGTGCTTGAGCCGCCATGCTAAGAGTCGCGATTACCGCGACGATCATCGTGAACTTCATGTTCTACCCCTCTGGTAAGGTTAACGATTCCTTCGTTACGGTGGAGCTGATGAGCAAGCCATGTGCCGGTAGGCAACAGAGACCAGAAATTGGCCCTAAATAGCTGATTCTAGGTGTCTATTCAGGTCTCATGGAAACTATACAGGGAGCCCGCGCTGTAAGGGCTTCTGAGCACTTTGAAGACATTTCGTGAAAAAAGGAAAGGAAACGCCGTTGAACGGCAGTCACTTGAGGTTTTAGGCCCGGCGCAATTTCGCTTGAGTCAGGCCTCAGCTTCGCTTAATTTCGTCGTCTACCTATTTTTTGTGTGGCCTCGTGGTGGAACTGGTAGACGCGCTGGACTCAAAATCCAGTATCCGCAAGGATGTGTCAGTTCGATTCTGACCGAGGCCACCATTTTCTTTCAAGATTTGTTCAAGGCCACCACTTCGAGATTTCCGTCCAATGACTTTGTCCGTTGGGCGTGATGAGCTTTATATGAAGTGTGTCATGAGTAAAAAGGTCCAAAGAATTCTTATTCTAGATGACGATGCCGAGTTTGCGGAGAGTTTAGCGCAACTCTTACCTACCCATTATCATGTGAAAACAGCGTTTTCCTTAAAACAGGCGACCGACCAACTGGCCCGTTATCCGTTTGAGTGTGTTGTATCCGACTTCGTTTTAGCGGAGCACGATGGCTTTGAGTTTCTAAAAGCCCTCCATACCTATGAAAATCCACCGAAAATCGTCTTTATGACGGCTTTTGCCAATAAAGACATGGCTATCTCTCTATTGAACCAAGGGATTCATGGTCTGCTTGAAAAACCTTTTTCAATTTCAACACTGACAGAATTGATTGAAAGAAGAGTGTCAGCCAAACCCGTTAAATCATGGAGGCTGGATCCGGCCATGAGGGTGATCATAACCCTTGCCGGAAATTTTGAGCTGACTGAGGTGGAGTTCAAAATTGTTTCTTATATGTTAAGTCAGTCAGACCGCTGGATCTCTAGGGAGGAATTAATAGAACAGGTGTGGGGCAAATCCTCCATCAGCCGAAATGTTCTGGACACACACTTGACCAACCTTAAAAGAAAAGTTCCCAGCTTAAAAGAAGCCATCAAAGTCGTTCGCGGCAGGGGCTACTTACTAGAAGAGACACCTCAGTGAACAATAAATTGGGGCGAGCGCCGTTCTTCACCATCTGCTTTTTCGTTGCCGTCGGCATCTTCGCCACATGGCAAGAGTATTACACACCGATAACACGAGAAGATTTCAAGATATTGGCTACGCTTCGCATCCCCCTTCTTCTCGGCGCGATCCTTGTCGCCTATGCGCTTCGCAAAAATCCTTTTTCAGTTTTGGCCAATAGCCTTATCTGCGCCATTTTCCTTCTTTACACATGCCTCGGCCACTACTTCCAGCCGATCTATTATGCCTGCTTCATTCAGACGCTCTTCGCATTTTCATTTTTATTCTTCACCTCACGCCGGCTCCATTTTGTTTTGACGACTTTCAAAGCTGCCGCTTATGCCGGTTTTTATCTCTACACCTACGATCTTGTTAAATACCGCCAGGGAGCAGAGACGAAAGCAGACTTTCTAACCACGGTTTTTATCGCTTACGGCTTGGCGCTTATTATTCACCATTTTTTTACAGCCGAACGAGGCATGCGTGAAATGGCCAATGGCCGTTTTGCTTTGTTGGGGCGACACGCAAGCAATATTGTCCATGATATTAAAGGCTCGATAAGCATTCCCCATCTTTACTTACAAGAAGCCCGCAAAAGTCTGGACAACAAAGACTATGCGCAAGCTAAGGAATACTTAGCCACAATGGAAAAAAGTTTGGTCCGAACAGAAAAAACGATATTTGACCTGAACCAGCTTTCACGACTCGCGGAAGGCGACAATCAATCGTTCAAAGTGAGCGAGGGGCTTAACGACGTTCTTGGGATATTGGCAAAGAGACTCCACGACGTAGAAGTTAAAGTCGAGGGAGACTTTGAGCTGCCCGGCGACCGAGGGGTGGCTTGCTCAGTTTTTCTAAACCTTATCCTGAACTCCATTGAAAACTTCAAACGCACGGACACTCTGAACCCCAAAATTGAAATTAAAATCAATCCCACTTTACGCACAATTACATTCATTGATAACGGCGGCGGGTTTTCAAAAGAGGCGCTGAGTGCCTTGAAAGGACAACAAACCACCGCCGCCAAAGCCTCCAGCTCAGGGCTTGGTTTATACCTAGTCCGCGAAAACCTACGGACGTTAAAGGGAAAAGTATCATTTCAAAACGTCGACGACGGCGCCAAAGTTGAAATTAAAGTCGGCTAGCCCCGAAGACTCGTTGAACAAATCTTGAGTGTTCTAATTTTACCGCCATTCCGAAACTTAATCGTGGAAAAGGTTGGAGATTACCCGCATTGGGGAAATCCAAAAAATATAGCGAGAGTTGAGGAAAGATATGAGCAAGTATTTTCTGACGAACATTCTAGCGCCATCTTTGATTCTAACTTTATCCGCTTGCAGTAGCGGCGGCGGAGGCAGTGGGTCTTCTCCCAGCACTGCGGTTCCTCAATATATTAAGTCGCCAAAGGCCAACTGCGGAAGCAAGGACTGCTTCAGTGGAGCAGCAGTTTCATCGCAATCCATCGGAACCCTCTCGGCTGAGGGCGACTCCGCCTATCAAGATGCGAAAATTAGATATAGCGATGTCAAAACCGTTCTCACCAATATCAAAAACGTCGTAGATCTCTTGAATGCGGCGGCTGACGACAATGACATCACGTCTTGTGATGACATTCCCACTTCGGGAACCTTTACTTTCGGTAGCGTCACATACACCTTGGAACCCGGTGGCGAATCTTGGAATATCGGTGGGAGTGCGGTGCCGATGAGCCATAAAATTACGGGAGTCAGTACTGGAGCGACCGTTCAATACAACTTCAACTGCGATACCGCCATTCAACGGCTTCACGTTATCCAAAGCAGTTCAGGCACAAAGACCGAGATTTATAGCGAAATCAACCTATCCACAGGCGAGACAAAAATTGAGGCTGGTCAGGCCTCCTCATCCGGCGCCTCCCTTTTCTATTTCCATACTAACGGTGGCGATAAATTCACACTGGCGAATTTGCTAAGTGACGGCAGTAGTGCCTACTCTCTATTGGCAACCTCCGATGTGCTGAACCCACCACAAACAGATCCTGAGTCTCAGTATATTGAAGTGGTGAGATCCGGCGCTTCCAATGCGGACCTAGATACTGCGGACTGGGGTTTTAACCTTCATGGAACAGCTGGTGGGCAAGGCAACAGTTACAGAGGTTGTATCGGGAACTATCGTTCATCCTCTGCGACCTCTTACGACAACTCTTGCAACGCCTCTTCTGTTGATCCCGTCAACAGCGACTGGGGAACTCAGTATGCTCTTCTTTCTAACTTGCCGCCCCTGCTGGTGGGGGATGGTATTGCTGTGAACTCTTGGTCGGTCGTGGGACTTGAAGGCCTGACTATTCCCTAGAGCTGGCCTACCTGCCTGTGGTTTTGTCCTCGATATATCGAGAGGGAAACTAGGCTGCCTGAGGCAATATTGTCCGAGAGTTTCGGACGAAAAGGTGAAGGCCCTTGCTAAGGCCCATAAAAAAACTTTGGAATCGGCGTCCGGTTGGCGGACATGCATCCGCCAACCACACAGTGGTCAGCCAGCTCTTACTTTACGGTTACAACGGGGCCCGTGCTCAAGAAGCGCAGTTTGAATGGCTTGTACACACCGATCAGCGCGAGCTGCTCTGTGAAGATCGTGTGCGTAGCGCAGTTCACTTTCGACGACTGCTCATTCACAGCCACTTGCGCATGCACAATGACTTCGTCGCCCACCTTTTCGTAGGTCAACGGCAGGAGCTGGTCTAGGCAGCCGCCACTACCGAGAACCAGATTCACGATCGTGCCATTGGTGATGCACTTCACCCCCGCAGGACAAAGCGGAGCCGTGCTGACCACGTCACCGCCCACAGTTTGCAGAGCAATAGTGCCTGCCGGTAGCGGAGTTTGTGCAAATGCCGTTGGCGCGCTTAGCATGAACATTACTGTGGCTAAAATTTGCTTTTTCATCTTTGATACCCTCCCTTTAAATAAAAGAAGGTTGCCAGAGTGGTGCGGATGTTAAAAGTGCGCTGTCTGGTCTTGGAAAATATTTAGTCGCGGGGGCCAAATTGGATCGTGCTGTAGCGTTCACTATACATCGTATTTTCAGATCAGCCATCGCGCGAGAAAATGACGCACCCGTTTTCCGCAGCGGAAGTAACATATTTTGTTTAGTTCACCCGTTGCGCAACAGGTGGGCCCGATTCTGTGTGCAACTATATCCAGCTAAAACAACCAGCCTATAGTAACAGCCACATTGACTGAGTCTTTAACATCGTCTTGGAGACGCTCTTGGTGTGACTATCGATTGGCTTAAAAGCTAAAAATCATCCATCGCTGAACGAGGTGGACCGACCCAATCCAGAGGCTTACCTCTCGCCGCGATAAGTTAATAGCTGTGCACACCTGAAGTTTTGTTACCATGATCCTCGACTTAGGAGGTCATTTTATGAAAACACTCTTACTCGCTCTGTCCATTTTTAGCGCCGCGGCTTTCGCGCAAAGTGGCGGTCAAGGTAAAGCTCAGAATCTTCTGGTGGACGTCGGCTTCGCACAAGGCGGCTTCAAGTTTGGTGGCGCTTATGACTACATCTACAACGGCTCGCAAGGTATCGGTGGTCAGTTCCATTATTACACCAAGAAAGAGCCGGCAACTGGCACCGCCGGTAAAACCGGTTTTATGATCGCCGGTGCGCACACGTCTTACCACTTCTATAAAGGCGACTGGGATTTCTCTCTGGCCCCAAGCTTCAACATCGTGAACATCGACAATGTCGGCACGAACGCGGAAGACAAAACGGGATTCGGCCCCGGCCTCTCAATCGGCTTAACTCAAGCGATCAATGACCGTGTTGCTATTGGTTTTGCTTTGAATAACTATTGGGTTTGGTTCGGCGAAGAGATTCGTGGGCACCAGATCGACGACCTCAACTTCCGCGTTAAGGTCGGCTTCTAACTTATCCGGCTTTCTGTAAACCCTTCGTCCAATCGGCGATACGGGTGAGTACGGACTGTGGCGTGTGATCGAACGCCACGCCGTACGCTTTGTTGGCTTCGGACCACACCACATGACCCGCCACTTCGATCTTCTCGGCGCCGTCGGGCGAAGAGATCGCCAGAGTGACTGTGCCGCCGTCTTGTAGCAACGCCGACGTGTTGACCTGAACACCACCCAAAGAGATCGTGCTGACTGAACCCACCAGTTCGCGGCCACCCACGCTGATGCGCACATCGCTGTCGATCTTGAAGCGCTCGTGTTTGCGACGCTGAACCGGAGTGCGCAAACGCATATATGTCAGAATCGCCAAAGGCGCGAAAATCAAAGCAATCACAAGCGCAGCCGAACCAAACGGTGGCTCGCCATCGCTGCCACCCAAGGCCCTCACCGTTCCGCAACCGCCGGCACCGGCGATATTGGACGCCAATTGGCGATCGGCCTGATAAGTCAGAGTGTAGGCCGGCTGGGCACCATCCACAGCCGCAGTCTTCGAGAAAGTCACCGCATCAGCCGAGTTCAGACGACCGCCGCTTTGCACTTTCCCCACCAGTTCATTTACGGCCGCGTTGTGGCCATTCAAAATCTGCTTAATCTGATAACCCAGCATATGCGGCGAGTTCACTTTGATCTGCGCCGCTGTTCCCGCCACAAACGGAGCGGCCATGCTGGTGCCACTGGAAGTGCCGAAGTTGTTATGAGGAGTGGTACTATATATGGACACGCCCGGGCTGCCTAAGTGCACGGAGCTGACGCCGAAGTTGGAGAACGCCGCTAGATAGTCGTAGTCCGTCGTGGCCGCCACCGCGATCACGTTGGGCACATTGTAATTGGCCGGGAACATAGCGCGACTGTCGTTATTGCTACCCGCATTGCCTGCCGCTGCCACAAACAACGCACCCTTGGTGTAAGTGTAAGCCACGGCCTCATGCAAAGCCGCGCTGTACTCCGAGCCACCCCAAGAATTGTTGAGCACGCTGGCGCCATTGTTGGCGGCGTAGTAAATGGCGCGAATAGCATTAGAGGTCGTACCCACACCATCGCCATTCAAGAACTTCAACGGCATGATACGGATCTTGGCCGCCTGCAAAGGCGTGGTGTAGATGTTCTGATCGATGCTTAAGATGATACCGCTCACGTGTGTGCCGTGGCCGTCGTCATCATACATAGTGGGTGAATTGTCGACGAAGTTCCAACCGTGCACATCATCGATGTAGCCGTTGCCGTCGTCATCCACGCCGTTGCCAGGGATCTCATCCGGATTGGTGTAGATCGCGCCCGAATTGGTGAATACGAAATGGTTGGTGTCGAGACCCGTGTCGATCACAGCCACGATGGGTTTGTCATTTGAAGAAGAGCTGCTTGAAGACCACACCGACTGCACGCCGATATTCGCACTGGTCGCCATAAAGCTGGCTTGGGAATTGGCGGCGGCGGCATGAATCTCTTCGGCTGAAAAAATCTGATGGAAACCCACATCGGAAGTCTTCTCGATGATCCAGTTGGGTTCAGCGTAAAGCACGTTGGGATCTTGCTGAAGGGCGGCAATGGCACTCTCTACAGTTTCGCCTTTTCTAACGGCGAAGTGATAGAGGTTCATCTTGCCCCAGGATTCCTTCAGCACCATTTCTTTATCGGAGGTCGCCTTACCTACGAAGGCGTAACTGTCGGCCGTACCGGCCTGTGATTTTAATTTCACTATCACTTCACCAGGAATGTAGTTCTGGGCCAAAGCCGAGAACGGCAAAAGCGCGGCTAAAACACTGATGATTAAGGCGCGTGCGAACACTACATTCCCCCGTGATCTCTAAGCTTATCGGACGAAAGTCCAAAGAGCTTAGACAGTTTTGCCCGATTCCTAGAATGAAACGCGGTGAAATGAAGGTTCTAAGCGCGTCTCAGAGTGAGACGCGCAGGATGAGATTTTCCTATCTCAGTTGGGGAATGTTGAGAAAACTACTGGAGAAGGCGATCGTTTTTGGTGATTGAAGCCGAGGATTGAACCTCTTTGCTCCAAGCTTCCAAAGCGCTCTCAGCCTTGCGGTAGGCCACCATACGATCCAGGCCTTCCACATCGGGCGTGTTGTCAGGGGTCTCTTTCCAACCCAAAACCTCAACGATTACGTATTTGCCTTGATAGGGAATCAAGCGCTTCACCAAACCGGTGGACTTCCCCTGCGCCAGCACGGCCGGCATCAGGTCTTTGGCTTCGCCAAGCTTGGGAACACTGGGTGACGACAGGTCGAAATCACCCGTCTCACGCCACTTGGTGCCAGCCCGAACCACCAAAGCATCGATAGCTTTGCGATCGCCACTTTCGACAGCCTCACGGATCTTGCCAACAATCTCGTTCTCTTTGCCACGCGAGATCAGTTTGCGAGCAATATCGGCTTCAACTTTAACCAGCTCGCGAGTCGAGCCAGGAGTTTTCGACTCAAGCAAAATCAGGTGATAACCACCGTCTAGCTTTATAGGCTCGCTAATCTGGCCGGGTTGCAGCTTTAAGGCGACCTGTTCGAACTCAGGCATCATGCTGCCACGCTCGCGCTCTCCTAAATCACCGCCCTTGGCTTTTGAGCCCGGGTCTTCGCTATGCTGACTGGCCAGCTTGGCGAAGTTCGCCGCGTTGGCCTGTTTGTGCAAATCAGTAATCAACTTTAGAGCTTCGGCCTCAGGACGTTTTTGATCAAAACGGACCAGCAGATCACGAGCCCGATACTTTTCCGGCGTGGTGAATTCGAGCTTGTTGTCATTGTAATAGGCCTCAACAGCAGGCCTATTCGCCTTCGTGTACTCGATCACATCGGCTTCAGAAATAAAGCCAAGCTTGTTCA
Organism: Bdellovibrionales bacterium; assembly: GCA_019637855.1. Taxonomy (GTDB): domain Bacteria; phylum Bdellovibrionota; class Bdellovibrionia; order Bdellovibrionales; family UBA1609; genus JALHOQ01. The sequence goes on along the minus strand of JAHBUX010000010.1, from coordinate 7,189 downwards.
AATCCTCGCGGCCTATCTCATTAAAGCGCAAGTTTACCTTTTGATTTGCAAGCATGCGATTACGCTTAAGTTCTTCGCGCGTTGGAGTGGCGGCATTGACGAACATCTCTTGCATCTTTTGAGTGACTAACTGCTTGCGGATCTGACGCTCAAAATCTTGCGCCGACATATTCATATTGGTCAGCCACATGCGATAGCGATCGCCGAGAAAGCGACCGTTTTCTTGTAGGAACGGAATCGCCAAGATTTGCTCTTTCACTTCGGCATCCGAGGCGGTCACACCACGGTGATTGGCAGCCTGAAACATCAGCTCATCCAGAATCATCTGATCCAAAACACGCTGGCGAATGCTGGCCGTAAGAGCGCGGCGCTGAGCCTCGGGAATGCCTTCCATGCGAGCGCGAGCATTTTGCTCCACCTGTTGCACGCGGTTATTGAATTCGGCCACGCTGATCGTGCGATCATTGACGACAGCGGCAACACCGCCGCCGGTACCGCCCATATCGGGTGAGGTCACGCCCCACAGGGCGAACACGATGATGATGGCGCCGAACAAGACGGCGGCCACCCATTTTTTAAGAGACCATTCACCGCCAAAGCGGATTTTTTCGATCATGGTGCTTTTCTCCGTAGGGTTTTTTGAGCGTTCACAGACTACAGAATTTTTCGAGAGTTTTTCAAGGAGATTGTTGGAAACACTTAGGACTTACGCTAGCCTTTTAGCAATGAACTTCTTCACCTTTGATATTCGCAAAGTTTTCCTTGTGATCACTTTGATCGTGCTTCCTTTAATCGCCATTAACATGCAGCGAAAGTCAGAGGAAGAGTTGTGGTTCACCCGTCCCTTCACCGTAGGCGGAGCGGCGATTCAACGCGGATTTGCCTCTTTTAGCTCAGGCGTGCGCGGCACCACTTCGCTGTACCTGGATTTGATCGGCATTAAAAGACAGAACATGGAGCTGAAAACCTCTCTCGCCGAGCTGAAGGCACAACTGGGCGCCATGACCGAGCTGAAGATGGAGAACGAGCGTCTAAGCCAGCTGCTTGGCTTCAAGCAGGCCTCCAAAATGAACCTGCTGGCCGCGCGCGTGATCGGCCGTGACCTATTGCATGACCACAACACCATCGTGGTCGATCGCGGCTCGGTGCATGGAGTGCAAAAGAATATGGCGGCTCTGACAATCGGTGGCGTGGTGGGCTACACGTTCCGCGTCGAGCCCGAATCCTCACGCATTTTGCTCCTCACCGACCGTTATGCCGTTATTGACGCAATCGTACAAAGATCACGCGCGCGCGGCCTGGTGGAGGGCGTGAAGAGTAGCAACGCAAGACTGAAATATTTGAAGCGCAGCGATGACGTCCGCGTTGGCGACTTGATCGTGACCTCGGGGATGTTCAACTTGTTTCCGAAGGGCTTTCCGATTGGCACGGTGACTTCGATCGACAAGAGTCGCTACGGCATGACTCAAGAGGTGGAAGTCAAACCCGCCGTTGAGCCGTTGAACTTAGAAGAATTGTTTATCGTACTGAACGCCAATCATCAGGACCTAAACCCTTCAACGGGAGCTGAGGATTGAAGATTCCGTGGTACTGGCTGCTCAGCCTGTTCCTGATGGTCTTTACCTGCGCGCTGCTTTCCGCTATGCAGACCTCGCTATGGTTCTTGGTGTTCGGGCGTTTTCCGGCGCCGATGCTATGGCTGGTGGTTTTGGTCTATTGCAGCGTCACGCGTCCTTTGTGGGAAGCCGCTATGATGGCCTATCTGCTGACCTTCGCGCTAGCTGCATTCACCGCCCTACCCTTTGAAGCCCTGTTGATCTATTCACTTTTGATGATGCTCGTTCTGATTTTGATTCGTGAGCGTGTGTACTGGGGCGGTCCGACGTTCTTTATGTTGATGGTGGGCGTGGCCACCGTGTCCGCACCGGTACTGTTTTGGTTGACCTCGCGTTGGTTCGATAAAAATCCGATTTTTATTCCTGAGATTTTCGATTGGCTGATCTCGGCCCTGCTCACCATGCTGGCTTCCCTGCCAATCTATCGTCTGTACTCTTGGTATGATCGCGTCGCATTGCTTGATGCCGGCAGCGAAGGACGGGTGGGCCCACGATGAATGATTTCCTACAGCCATCAGAAGATGAAGCCAAAGAGTACCTGCCCCGCTATCGCTTACTCTATGCCGTGATCGTACTCGCGACGATAATTATCTCCTCGCGTCTGTGGTTGCTGCAGATCATGCAAGGCTCCGAGCTGCGCCAGTTCTCTGAACGCAACCGCGTGAAAGAGACCAAGCTTCCCGCCCCGCGCGGTCTTTTACTCGACCGAGAAAATCGCGTTTTGGTCGACAATCTGCCTGGCTTTGACGCCTCGATCTCTCCGCAGTACGCCAAACGCTTGGAAGAGACTTCCGATGCAGTGGGCGAAGTGCTGGGCGTTCCCGGCCGCCGCATCGCCGATGATGTGCGCAAGAGCCAACGCCGCGATGGACCTTTCCGCCCGGTGAAAGTGAAAGACAATGTGCCGCTGGAAGAGGTGTTTCGCTTAAAACTGCTGCGCTGGGATCACCCGGGCCTTAGCGTGAATGAATCCATTCAACGCTTCTACAGCTTGGCGCAGAATGGAGCGCAGCTGTTCGGCTACGTAGGCGAGATCTCTAAAGAGCAGATCCCCAAGTACAACGACTTCTATCAAGGTAAGTACGTTTTTGAGAGTGGCGATATCATCGGCAAGAGTGGCCTGGAAGAAACTTGGGACACCACCGTGCGCGGCAAAGACGGAACTTCTTATGTCGAGGTCGATGCCCGCGGCCGCGAAGCTCCGACGGAAAACAGCAACTACTTCGGTTTTCAGCCCGAGCCCGCTCTTCCCGGCCACAACTTGGTTCTGACCATCGACAAAGACATTCAAGAAGCCGCTTTCAAAGCCATGAACCGTCAAGACTCGATCGGTCCACGCATCGGCGGCGTAATCGCAATGAAAGCCAACGGCGAGATTTTAGCTTGGGTGAACACTCCGTCATTCGACCCGAATAGCTTTTCAACTCGCATTCCCACGCAAGTATGGACCCAGCTGGTAAATGACCCTTTCCGCCCGCTACGCAACAAGGTTATTCAGGATCACTTCTCTCCGGGTTCGACCTTCAAGCCCGTAGTGGCGTTGGCGGCTCTGCAAGAAAAGGTCATCACACCGAACACCTACGTGAACGCACCTTCCGAACTCAAGTTCGGCCGGCGCGTGTATCACGATGCTCACCGCGCCAGCCACGGAAATATCACCGTAGCTCAAGCGATCGAAGCGTCGAGCAACATCTTCTTTTATAAAATGGGCATTCAACTGGGCATCGATCGCATCGCCCCTTACGCTAAGCTCTTGGGCCTGGGCGCAAAGACCAACATCAGCATGGCGCACGAAGCACCAGGTTTGATTCCCACTTCCGAATGGAAACTGAAAAAGCTGGGCGAAGAGTGGCAGCCCGGTGAAAACTTGTCGAACGCCATCGGCCAGGGTTTTGTGTTGGTGACCGCCCTCCAGATGGCCGTGGCCTACAACACCATTGGCCTTGAAGGCAAAGTGATGAAGCCGTTCTTGATCAAGAAGGTTTTGAACCAAGACAGCAAAGTGTTGCAAGAGTTCGAACCGCAGGTTCTGCGCGACGCCACTCAACCGAACGAATTTGGCGTCACCATCGACCCCGCTTTCTTTAAAGTGGTCAAAGAGGGCATGCGGCGAGTGGTGAGCGGTGAACGCGGGACCGCCGTGCGCTCGCGCCTGACCGGCGTCGAGATGGCAGGTAAGACCGGAACGACTCAGGTGCGTTCGTGGTCGGCAGATGAGATTTACAAACGCTGCGATTCGCGCCCGATCTTTCAACGTCACCATGGTTGGTTCGTGGCCTTTGCTCCGGCCGATAAACCCGAAATCACGGTGGCGGTTTTGGCGCAACACGCCTGCTCGGGCGCCTATGGCGGCGCCCCCATCGTGAAGGACGTGATGCAGGCTTATTTCGAAAAGTATCATCCTGAAATGCTGAAGAAGGCCGAGAAGGAAATGAAATCGCTGACGTTGAAGACGCCCGCGTCGGTCAATGAGGAGGCGGAGTGAGACTGGCCGGGGATTTGCTGAGCACAGGACTGCAAGTAGAAGAACGCAATCGCTTCTCGCGCCTGGATTTGAATTTCGCTTTCGTGATCCTGGCCCTGAACGTGATCGGCCTGATCAATCTCTATAGCGCAACTCACGGTTTGTTTTCCAAAGACCGTATGGATCTGTTCTGGATGCAGATCGTTTGGCTGAGTGTGGGTTGGACTGTCTATTTGGGCATCACACTGATCGACTACAAAGTCTTTTTGCGCGGAGCCTATGTTCTTTACGGCCTTAATGTCGCAGCCCTTGTCGCCGTGGAATTAATCGGCAAAACCAGCTTGGGCGCCACGCGCTGGTTGGATTTGGGTTTTTTTCGTTATCAGCCTTCGGAGACGATGAAGCTGGTTTTGGTTCTGGTATTTGCCCGCACGTTCGCCAATAAATCCTTTCAAGGCGGAATGGGGCTGCGCGAGCTCGCCTGGCCTGTGTTCCTGTTGATGATTCCTTGGGTACTCACGGTCAAGCAGCCGGATCTGGGAACCGCGACTCTGTTGATCGCGATCGCCGGTAGCATGTTCTTATTTGTAGGCGTGCGGCGCGCGATTTTAATTTTTCTGGTGATTATCTCGGCCATTGCGGCGCCCATTGTCTGGAACTTTGGCCTCAAAGACTATCAAAAGAATCGCGTTCTCACCTTCTTGTCGCCCGGGCGCGATCCGCGCGGCACTGGCTACAACTCGATTCAATCCAAGATCGCGGTCGGCAGCGGTAAGGTTTTAGGCAAAGGTTTCCGCAAGGGCACGCAATCGCAGCTTGAATTTCTACCTGAACGGCACACCGACTTTATCTTCAGCGTGCTGAGCGAAGAGCACGGTTTTATCGGCAGCATCACCACGCTAGGACTGTTTTTAATTCTGTGGCTAATGTCCATAAGGATCGCGGTGCAAGCGCGCGACAAGGCCGGTGCGTTGATTGTGGTCGGGACGCTCTCGTACATGTTCTGGCACGTGGTCGTGAATATGTGTATGGTGATCGGCCTCTTACCCATTGTGGGTGTGCCCTTACCGCTCTTGTCCTACGGCGGGTCGGGTATGCTGACCACCATGGTAGGACTGGGCCTGATTTCCTCGGTCGCTTACCGTCGCTACCTCTTCTAAAGTCCGGATTGTTTGGCAATCATTAGATTAATCTAAGATTGTTCCGAATTAATACGCGTGAGGTAGCACGGATGCTAAGGAACGCGACGCCGATCTTAATTCTGGTTACGATTTTGTCTGCAGCCCTTGCGTGCAAACGCGAAGAGCCTTTAAGTCTTTTTGAATCGCAAACGCTCAGCGGAGATCTGATCATCACCTCGGTTGCCACTGACCCGGCTACCGGCCCGGGGATCATCTCGCACTTTTCTTCCAGTGGTGCATTTAAGGCGGTTCTTGAGGACCTGTTTAGTTCCGGATCGAACTTCGGCACGGGCTCCGTATTTATTCCCCCGCAAGAGGTGGCCGTGTCCGTTGAGGGCGTGGATGCTCTGCACATCGTGGATCTGGTTTCACGCTCTATCAACACCATCACTCATACCGGTCTATCGAGCGCTCCTTTGCGCCAAATGGCGCGCGATTCCATCGATGGATCCTTGTATGTCGTGGAAGCCAATACAGCTCAAATCGAAAAGTTTGATTCGGCCTATCAGCGCGTGGGCAATCCGTTTATTGCGGCCACGACCGGCTCCTGTGCCTTGGCCACGCCCTACGGGATCACATTTATACCGGATACACGTTACGTGGCGGTGGTGAGCATGGCCGCTTCAGGACGCTTAAGCATTTATGACAAAGACGGCAATTGCGTCACCCATTACACAGGCGCGCCGTTCAACGCACAAACGCCCGTGGGCATCGCCTATCACTCGAAGAGCGGAAAGTTGATCGTCACACGCGCCGGCGATCACTCCATTTGGGCGGTGAATACCGATGGTACAAGCGGGACGCAGATCTATTTGAATTCTTCGATCATCAACACCCCCCGGGCCGTGGCCAGCGATGAGAATGGTTACATCTACATCAGTAGTACCGGCACCGACACGATTGAGAAGCTTTATTGGACTGGGAGTGGCTCGGCCAGCCGCGCCTTGAGTGGTCCTTTGATTGGTCCTGGGATTTACAGTCAGAACGTAAGTTCGATCACCGTGGTGCCCGAGCTATGATACGCATGTCGTTTTTACTACTGGGATTGATAGCGCTGCCGGCCTCGGCCTGGGCGCAAAAATCTACGTCGGCAAGTGCGGGTCCGTCGTCGACCACGTACTCGCGCGGCACGTTCTCTTTTCAAGTTGGCTATGGCTATGAAGAGACGAAGATGCTCAATGACAACAACAGCAGCGCCAAGTTCACCGGTAAGGGCATGTTGGCCAATGTGGATTTGACGATTTGGGGTATGGGTCCGGGTGAGTTTCGCCTGACCGCCACCGGTCGCATGATGGATAGCAAAGATGGTCAGGCTTCAGCGAATACTTTGTCGAGTGAGTCATTTTCCGGCGGTTTAAAGGTGTTCACCACTTCGTGGCTATATTTCGGTGGTGGCATGGGTGCGATTCACCAACGTATCAAATCGACAACGACAGGAATCACAACGACGAATCAGTTTTACTATGCGCAGACTGGAATTGAGATTCCAATTTTTAGCTCGTTTTATCTCGGGCTAAATGGCATTGCGCATGTGAATCCAATTCGCAAAACTTCGCCTATGACCGGGCATAGTTATTCGGATGGGTATTCGGCCTATTTGATGCTGATTTACTCGCCGCCGAATCTTTCAATAACGAATGTGATTTCAAAGCGGTAGTCCGCACGGTTGAGGGCGATGCACGCGTCGCGACGCTGAGACGATGCTGTGGTTGTGCTGGCTGTGGCTGCTGTGGGCTGCTGCTGCAGCGGCGGCAGCTGTGACTGCGGCTGTGGAACTGGTGCGCTATGAAGCGGCTGCCGCTGTGGTTACATTGTGGTCGAGACTGCAGCTGTGGCGGATGGCATGGCAGCAATAGCCGGCCAGCCACACACGCACCGCCCCCACTACACTTTACAGTCAAGAAGGCCTCAGGTAGTCGTTCATCTTA
>JAHBUX010000001.1 GCA_019637855.1 Bdellovibrionales bacterium | reverse complement strand
AATCTTGAGTGTTCATGCCGGCTGCCGAATTCGAAGGCTGTGCTTGCGAAAGCTGATCACCTAATCCAGAGAGCCCTTGGTTTGCGGCATTATTCAAACTCTGCGCACTGTAGGTGCTTGCGGAAAGGCGCGAACAGGTGTTTTTCGCACTGTTCACCCGTGAGATGGCCTGTTGGTAGACAGAGCTCGAGGAGCAGCCACTGCAGTTGTTGCTGAGCTGAGTGTACTTGTTGCCCACGTTGTTACAGGTGTCGTTACAAAGCGCTTTGCTACGAAAGCACGCGGTCGCGTAAATCGTGTTTACATTTGAGCCCGCGCTGTTCAACGTCGTCGACGATTGATTGAGGCTATTGATACCCTGGCCCGACTGGGTGGTGGAATAGGCTTGAGCCGAAGCCGACTGAACCTGCGAGCGTTCAGAGTCGGTCAAACAACTCTCAGGGTTGTCACAGCAAGAGACCGCAGTACGTGTGGCCTGCTCACATTGAGAGGTGTCGGCAGAAGCATCGCTTTGTGCGGCAGCCGGCTCTTGTGGGGCGGTGGATGTGCCCGTGGCGGGCTTGGTTTTGTCGGTGGATTTTGCGGCGGTAGTCCTTTTAACAGGATTGATGGAAGGCATATCGCCCCCCGCACGTCCGGAGGTCGACTTATCGTCTGGCGCGGAAAACGCCGCGGGCCTATTGAGGTTCATGCAAAGCTTATCAACAACATCTTCCTCGCGGTAACCGTTCTCGATCTTACACTCGTCAATGCTATTACTACCCACAATGGAAGCATCTGAAAGAGTTCTTCCTCCCTTAGCAATCCCAGCCTTGTTGTAACACTTTGCAAAGATCTCATTGTTAGAACGGGTATAGCAGGAATAACACTCTTCCTTAGTCCCACTTTTGTCACAATCTACAGCGGCATTGCCACCAGACGACACTATGAAAGCGGAAAAGAATATGACCCCGAGCAGGGCTTTTTGCGGGGACGAAAACCCTGATTTCACTATGTAACTACCTCTTGTTGAATTCAGGATAGCATCCGGGTTATGGATCTTGTAGGGTTACAATTAACCGTTTCATTTTAAGACGGGACATTTGGCCAGAGATTTTTAGGACAAAAACCATGCTCGCAATCGTCTTCTCAATTTGGCACGCCACTACTGTCCAGGCTCTCAATCTCGTGAACTGCAATCACAATAGTCAATTTCAAGAATCGGCAAACTTAGTTCATCAGGTGGCAATCATTGGCGAGGATAACCGAGAAATTCGAAAGCCCGGATCTTCCTCAGGAGATATTGAGAAGGCACAAGGACGCGTGTATTGCATCGACAAACCTTCTAACAAAAAAAATACCCTCCCCCAGATTTCAAAGGCAGATATTCTTAAGCAAAAGCCGATCGTTGCAAATGCCACGATTGCTCTTGAAAACGATGTAATTATTCTGAATCGACATATATTTATAGAGAGCGATGGTAGGACAATTGCGAAATTTGAAAATTGCTACTTTGAGCATATTTTTAGCGGACAAATTATCCCTCTAGTCGATGCGGAGTTCCCACCCCTACTCGCTAGTAAACATCCACGAGATCGTGGTCATCGCGATTTTGCAGTTGCCCGACTAAAAACAAAGCCGAAAGACTCCAGTGCTATCCCGAAAGATATGATTGTCATTGATGGTGGCCCCGACTTCTCTGCGCCAATCAAAGTCATTTCCAACTACGCCATGAACACAAAAAATCGTGAGTCCCTAACTATGACTACATGCAAAAGGTACGGCATCTATGATCTGTCGTCAGGAGCACAATCCACCAACATTGGCACTGATTGCGATACCGGCGGCGGCTCGTCTGGTGCGCAGGCTTACATAGAAGTGGGCGGTGAGCCAAAATTGTTTGGAATTGTTTCGGGAGAGCTCAAGAAAGTGCCCGAAAGAGGCAGCTTTGATCCACAGAAGCTTTCAACATCGATAACGATGTTCGATGAAAGTCTTTTCGAATCCTATCAAAGACTGAAAGGTCGAAGCTCCATCTAGAAAACGAGTGGACAAAAACTACCTGACGGTTTAGTCCCACATCGAGGTAGGCGATGTCTATATTCGCAGCTATCTTCTCACTCTGGTATCTCACAGCGCATGTAAGCGCGTTGCCTATTATCTGCAGTAGCAAGGTCAGTCAGTTCGAAGCCCCTGAAGATCTGGTGCATAAAATAGCGATTATTGGAAAAGACGACCGTAAAGGTCGGAATTCTGACGCATCCAATCTGGAGAAAGCTCAAGGCCGCGCCTACTGTGTAAAAAAGCCTTTTCCCAAGGGAATCGTACCTACACTGGCACAAATCGATTCAGTAGGAGCTGTTGTTTCCAACGCCGTGGTTGCTTTCGAAGACGACATGATTATTGTAAATCGTCATAAATTTATAAAACCAGACGGCGGATCAAAAGCAAAGCTTCAGAACTGTTATTTTGAGCACATTGCAAGCGGTGAAATCATCCCTCTGGTCGATGCCGAATATACGAAACAACTACCTGGCAAAGCGAACTCAGAACATCAGGACTACGCAATCGTACGACTGAAGACGAAGCCAAAAGGCGCTCACGCTATACCGGAAGATATGATTATTGTGGACAATGAAGACGATCTTTCAAAACCAGTTACAATCATTTCTAACTATGCAACTAACCTTTCAAATCGAAATTCCTTAACTATGACCACTTGTAAAAGATATGGCAGGTATGGTCTCACCACAGGAACTGCTTCCAGCATCATGGCAACAGACTGTGATACTGGAGATGGCTCTTCAGGCGCCCAAGCTTATATTGAAGTAAATGGACGGCCAAAATTATTTGGGATTATTTCCGGCGATATCAAAAGCATCCCCGAAGGGGGATCCTTCGATCCAAACAAACTGTCGACCGCAATATCTACATTTGATAACACCTTGTTTGAATCGTATCAGCGACTCAAGCAGCGTCAGCCAAATTAGAAAAATTCTTCCGTTAGTTCTGGTGACTGCTTCCCGGTTTCGAGATCGACATAGAACTCGTGTTCTTCTGCGTCCCTTACGAACAAACGGCCTTTTTCTGTTTTCCCGATGGCCCACCAACCTTCAGAGGACTCATCGACCGGTGTGATTTGCCATAGAATCGTGCCCTTGTCTGACACGCAGAAAACGTTTCTCTTGCGGTCGAACTCCGTGTTGCCGTTGATGATGACGGCGCAACGATCACTGAAGACTTCGAAACGATCGATATGACCTGGCAGAAGTGTACAAAATCCGTTGATAGTGATCAGATGACGACGGGTCGTGACTTCCATGCGCAACTAAAGCTGCTTGCGGCCGATATCGGAGCGCATCTGCATACCCTTCCAGGTGATCTTCTGCGCTTGCTTGTAAGCGGCGCTTAACGCCTCTTTCAACGATGAGCCCATGCCGATCGCATTGATCACACGGCCACCACTTGTTTGCCACTGACCACGCTCGTTCTTCGAAGTTCCGGCGTGCAAGAAATAACTCGACGGTCCTTGAAAGCCCGCATCGCCTTCGATCTCGACACCTTTGACAGGAGCATCAGGATAACCAGGCGCCGCTTGCACCACGCAAGCCATATGCAAGTTCTTCCACTTCATCGGAACCAACTCACCACCGGACAACTGCTTAAACACGTAACCCCAATCACCATCAAGCAAAGGCATAATCACCTGCGCTTCAGGATCGCCAAAACGCACATTGAATTCCAAAACCGTCGGCCCTTGCTCCGTCACCATCACGCCGATATACAAAACACCGCGATAGAGCAAACCGCTCCCCTGCAAATGACGCAAAGTCGGTTGCACGATTTTGGTTTCGATCTCGCTGCGCAAAGCCGCATCGATCGTCAATGGCGCGACCACACCCATACCACCGGTGTTCGGGCCAACATCTCCATCCGACAAACGCTTATGATCCTGCGCCAACGGCAAAGCCTGCGCACGTTCGCCATTGGTTAAAATCAAATAAGAAATCTCGTAGCCCGCTTGAAATTGCTCAAGCAGAGCACGGGCGCCGGCTGCACCCAAAATGCGCTTTTCAAAAAGTCCCTCAGCCGCACTCTTCAATTCGGCCAGGGTGTCACACAAATAAACGCCCTTGCCCGCCGCCAGGCCATCCGCTTTCAAAACGTAAGGAGGAGTGAATTGTGCCGCTGCTTTTAAAGTGCCTTCGACATCATCAACAATTTGAAAAGCGGCGGTCGGTACACCTGCAGCGACCATAAATTCCTTAGCAAATATCTTACTGCCTTCCAATTGAGCGGCAATTTGGCTGGGGCCCACCACCGGCACACCCAAAGCTCGCAGTTGATCAGACAGCCCCTGCACCAGATAATTCTCCGGCCCAACGACGACACAATCGAACTGATAGCGCTTCATAAAAGCCTCGACCTCATTAGGCTGGCTGAGATCGAGCTTATGGCAGATGGCGTCCTGCGAGATGCCCTCGCTTCCCGGGACGGCATGCACCTCGGTCACCGACGGCGAGAATTTAAGGGCACGGATCAGAGCATGTTCGCGGCCGCCTTGGCCAAGCACTAAAAATCGCATGACAAGGTCTTATGGCAGGACCCGGGCGCAGTCAATTGACCGTCCGTGTACAAAGCCCCTAAACTAAGGAGATGAGGGATTCCGCGCTTCGCCTGCAAGATAAAACTATTCTGCTCACCGGCCCCTTCAACGGCACCACCCAAAGCCTAATCCGCACCATGACCGAGTTCGGTTGCGATATCGCTTTTGCCAGCGATCAGACGCCCAACGCGAGCAAGTATACGGATGGCATCAATGAAGCCCGCGAAGTGCATGCCGAATACGGGCGAGCAGCACACTTTCATCTCCCCTTGCGCAATGAAAAAGACGTGATGGAAGTCCTTGGACGCATGGCCGACGGCTTTGGACGCACGGACGTATTGATCGACGCATCTCCTTTAAGCTGGACCAAAGAGACGGCGGCCGACTCCGCTATTGCGTTAAGCCGTATGTTGGCCGAAAAAGTGATTCCGTTTCTCGCGGCCAAGCAAAAGGGTCGCATCATCTATGTCTTCGAAGACGAATGCCTAGGCGTTTTGAACAATCCGACCTTACCCGAAAATCTGCGCACGGATTTGCAAGGCATGATCGGTGATCTGGCGCGCACCCAACGCTCCAATAAAATCACAGTGAACGGATTGTCTCTAGGAGTGACGGAAGACTACGTACTCAAGCACTACGCGAAAGCAGGATCGATCCGCAAAAGCATGGATGAGCTCAGCAAAACGCACACAGGATTGAAACTGGTCGAATCCACCGATGTGGGGCTGGGCGCCGCCTATCTGGCCGGCGCCTTAAGTGGAAGCCTTACCGGGTCAACCCTGCGGCTAACCCACGGCTTTCATCTCTGATTTAGGCCGCCATCTTTTTGTAAGTGGCTTCAAACTGAATTTTCAATGACTCCACGGTGAAGGGCTTCACCACATAGCCACTCACGCCGGCTTTGATCGCTTCCGCCACCTGTTGGGCTTCGGCTTCCGCGGTAAGCAAGAAAAACGGCATGCCTTTGAAACGGCTTTCAGCGCGCACGCGCTTCAGCAAATCAATGCCGGTTGAGCCGGGCATATTCCAATCGGAAACGACGATGCCGACCGGCACGGTTGAGCCACTCAGCGCCTCCCAACCCTTGGCGCCATCGCCCGCTTCGATAAAGTCAGAGAAGCCCATCTCTTTAAGGGCCTTGATCACCAGCTTGCGCATGGTCATCATATCGTCCACCACCAAGATGCGTGTATTTGCTGGAAACATATAGGAAACCTCCGGTTAAAATTTCTCTGTGCTAATTTCCATAAAGAACGTACCCGCCTCCGCCTTGAAGGGCAGAATCAACGAACTCTTCGACGAGTGATTGATCGATAGATTCGGTGCACGTACGATCGTGGGCAGCGCCTTGTCAAACGCATGTCCCTTTTCATTCAAGATCTTTTTGGCATGACCAAAAATCATATTGAGGATTTCGCCGGCGCCGTCTTCGAGATCCTTGGTGATCTCTTTGTACTCCTCGCCGAACATCTTCGACATGATGGCCAAAAACACTTTATCTGTGAAACAAATGGCGATACCACCGTTGAAGGTCTTGCTCGTGATTCCCAAGATACCAGCGATATCGACATGCATTTTGGGAGTGGCTGAAGTTTTCATAAACGGTTTTTCTGCCGCAGCCTCTGTTTGCGCCTGAACTTTTAAGACATGCAACGTGCCTTCTACAAACGGATTGATAAAACTCACATCCAGTTTGGACGGCGCCGGTGCGGCTTGCCCCGCCGCCGGAGTCTCGGCCGGAGGATTCACTTCGCTCAGCATTTGTATCGGTTTAATGGTTTTGTCCATGCCCTCCGAACGAATCATGCGATGAGTGGCCATATCGGTGGTCAGCGCAAACATCTGTTTTTTTGCTTTGCGCATAGCCAAGCCGAGCGGGCAGAGATGGCGAAAGGCGTGATAACTGATGCCGTTTTCACCTAAGTCGAATACGATGTGCTCGAGCTGCGTGTTTTTATCCAGCTCCTCTTGCGCTTGCGCACAAGCGCTGGCCGCCAACGTATCCGTCAATTCGTCTTTCAGCTGAAAGACCATCATGCGGCCATCGATTTTTTTCTCGAACGACATAAATGCTCCTAGTACTTGGCTTCGATCATGAAGTACCCGTACGTCGGGTTTCTGTCGCGGCCGGCCGATTCTTTTAAATGAGAGCCCAGGCGAAAGAAGTTAAAGCCTCCGCCCAGAGTCAGGTTTTTGTTCATCATGTGCTTCACGTTCAGGTCGACTTCGCTACCCACATCGCGGCTCTTCTGCGTGGCCGATCCCACAGCAGTTTTGCTGTCGGGCTGAAACACTGTGGTGTCCGCTCCGGTCTTTTGGAAATAATAGACATCGACATCTGTGGACCAACGCTCTGACCACTGCGCATTCCAACGTAAACCCGCACCCGTCACATTACGGCGACCAAGCACATCCGTTCGACCAAAGGCTTCGAAGGTCGTAGGAAAAAGATCGCGCCAGTTTTCGCCAGAACGAAACATCTGCAAACCAAGTTTTTGTTTGTAGACTTCACCGAAGCGATAATCGACGCGCGTATCGATCATATCATTTTTCTCATCGCGCCCCATGTAACTGGAGTTTTCTGAACCGAAATTTTTAGCCGCCTCGAGCTTCCACGCCCAAGCACCGAAATCGGTGACAAAACGTGCGCCATAAACACCGAAGTGCCAAGGACGTGTTACGTCCGCCGGCGCAACCGTATCCGCCTGCTTGTCTTGCATATAAAATCCATAGACGTCGACTGTTTTCAAAACCTGCGACGGTGCGAATGAGGCGTACAAACCATAGAGATCCTTATCTCCGTCTTTGCTTGCCGTCGGCATAGTGTCTTCGACAATCTTGGCTTGGAAAAGATCGATGCTCACCGTTTCCGTCGCATATTTCATACGAAGAGCATCAAAGGACCGACCGTAAACGCCCCAATCACTCAAACCCAGTATATACTGATCACCGTATGCTAAAGCCTGGCGGCCGACGATCAACGACAGCTCTTTGGAGAGACTAAGATCCATATAAGCGTTGCGCATGTACAGAGTGTCCAGCGATCCAGCATAGCTGGTATTGCCTGAAGTGTCGGTGGGTGTATTGGCGGCCGTGCCCGTGGGAACGTAGGCCTGCGCGCCCAGAGTTTTATTGAACTGTGGTTCAAGAAAGACTTTGAGCTTTTCAATTCCCGTAAACGTCACATTCGGACGAACGCGGATGGAAGAAAACTGTTTATGGTCGATCAGGTTATACTGATCCGAGTTCTCCCAGCGGAAGCGAGCGTTGAGGCCCGTCTTCCACGGACTCTCGACTGTGGTTTGTGTCTCTTGCGCCAGCGCTGTCGCACCGTTAAAAAGCATGACCGATACGGCCACTATTGCATTCATTTTACGAGTCCACATACGTCCGCTCTCCTATCGTCTAGAACTCTAGGGTGAGTCCGCTCACGATTCTGAAATCTTCATGGTTGCCGTTTTTGCTATAGTCCAAACTTAAATCGAGCTGTGTCCCCGGCGTGAGCATGTACACAATGCCCGCACCTTGCATCGAGTGCGAATAGCTATAGTCATCGAGAGTCGTTCGGCTTTGCACGAAGGCTCCGAAGGATTCACTGAATTCGTAGCCCAAAGCGGCTCCCACAAAATAGGTGCTATTCAGTCCCGGTGCTGTGTCTACACCGAACCAACCCGGCATGACCCATAGGGTCCAGTGCGCAGAAAGAACTACGGTGACCGGTACGTTAAAACCACCAGCCCACAGGTTGTCGCCAATCTCACCCGTATGAGCAACGATCGGAATAACTGCAACCGCGACATCGCCGTCCTCATTGCCCAACAAGTTGTATTTGTAGCGCAGCTGAAAGCCACCGCTCTTATTGATGCGCGTGTCGTCGCTCTCACTCTTAGTCGTGATCGTCGAAAGTCCATCGAAACCGATCTGCACTTCCGAGCGAGAACCCACGCCACGCACCAACGCCGTCGAGGCAAAGGTCTCTGTTCTTACTGTTTCACCGGCTTTTCTTTCGATATTCAAAGTGTAAGCGCCGATCTCCACACGATATTCGCTATCCGCCTGGGTGTGCGGGTCATCCGTCACCCCGGGCCGATCGCTGGCAAAGCCACGGCCTGCTTCGGCAACGAGAGGGAAAAGCAAAGCGCAGAATAAAAGTAGTAAATTCATGCAGCCTTCTTTTGCGCAAAGAGATTTAGGATCTCGCGAGGCACATTGGTCAAAGAAGCGACTTTTTCAACAGCACCCATCTCGTAAGCGGCACGCGGCATGCCGTACACCACGCAGCTCTCTTCATCCTGACCGATCGTGTGCGCGCCTTGTTGACGCATCTGTAGCAAACCTTTGGCTCCGTCGGCGCCCATACCGGTAAGAATCACTCCCACAGAGTTCTTGCCCATTTCGGCCGCAACAGACTGAAAGAGATAGTCCACAGACGGCTTATGACGGCTCATCGGCGGATCATCGGTAATGCGAACGCAAAGACCCTTAGTGGTGCGCTGAAGCTTCATTTGCAATCCGCCGGGAGCAATCAGCACGCGTGAGGGCCGGACCTCATCACCGTCTTCGGCCTCTTTGACTTCAAATGGGCAAAGCGAATTCAAACGATCGGCGAAGGCCTTGGAAAATACCGGAGGAATATGTTGAACGATCACCGTCGGCGGAATCTTCTCTGGCAAAGCGCACATCACGCTTTTTAGAGCTTCAGTCCCGCCGGTTGAGGCGCCAATGGCCAGAATCTTCTTAAAGTCCAGAGCGCCCGCCGCTGCCATGGTTGAGCCCAGCGCCACATGACCGTGACGAATCACCTTGGCGCGTGAGGCCTCTTTTACCTTTTCTCGTATCAGCGGCCCCACATCCGCCAGCTGGGAGAGAGAAGGTTTCTGAATGTAATCGACGGCACCGAGTTCAAGAGCGCGAAATACTTCGTTACCCTCTTGCAGCTGCAACGATGAGATCATTACAACCGGGATTGGGTTTTTAGGCAGTAGCTTTTCAAGCCACTCAACACCCGTCATACCGGGCATATGGATATCGAGAGTAATAACATCAGGCTTTTGTTTCTTCACCAGTTCCGCTGCTTCGAATGCGTCAGCGGCAAAACCTATGATTTCCAAATCCGGATCAACCGAAAGAATGCGTTTTAAAAGATCGCGAATCGTTTTTGAGTCGTCGACCACCAGCACTTTACGCTTGGCAGGTGATTTGGAGGAGACGATGCTGGGGACGGCGATGGGAGCGGCCGAGGGAATAATCTGGGCCACTTGCAGACGACCGCCGGCAGTATGAAACAAGACTTTGCGCCCCCGTGGTCCACCCACGGACTCCCCGACTATGGGAATGTTATACTGTCGCAGGATCTCGCGCGCGACTTTGATATTCTCTTCGCCGATATCGAAGGATTTTTTGCCACCATCAATTTCCGAGGCCCCGCCGACAATTTTGGCTTGAAAAGTTGACGGATCATCGCTCGTCAGATTCTGCATCTCGCAGATCAAAGAAGGAATGGCGATTTCACCGTAGCGAAAATCTCGTTCTTGCCCGTAGGTGGTTAAAATCTCAGGGTGGGCATAATGAATCATCCCGCCCACTCCCCGGCGCGTGGAGAACAGGCATACGGAAACACAGGAACCAAGCACAGTAGAAATCACAGCTGGCGTGGGACTGACGATCAACTCGCCAATATTCAAATGCAGAGTAGGCACTTGGCCCTTCACTTAAGAGCCCTTCCGAAATATAGAGGGCCCCACAGGTTTCCAATTGTGCTTCAAACCCTGTAGCGATTCCGAGTGACCGATAAAAAAATGCCCACCTGGCTTAACCGTCGAATAAATCTTCTTTTGCACAAAGTCGATATTGTCGGCGCCAAAATAGATCAAGACGTTACGGCATAAAACGAGATCGAATATGCCTTCGTCGGGAGCCGTCCGCTCAATCAGATTATGTGTTTTGAAAACGGTTTTTTCCTTGAGATGCGGTTTAATACGAAACCAACCGCGCGCTTCACCTTTTCCGATGTCGATGCACGACTGTTGATATTCAGTCGGTATCTCGGACCGTTTGGAAATGGAATACACCGCATTTTGCGCAGCTTCCACAACACTCGTATCAATATCTGTCGCCAGAATTTTGAAATCGCGGTCCTTGGGTAAGTAACGACCTAACACCATTGCCAGTGTGTAAGCCTCTTCACCCGTCGAAGAAGCGGCAGACCAAACTTTGAATGTCTTCTGAGAGGTCTTCAGCCAGGCCGGTAAAATGTCGTGGACTAGGTACTCGAAATGCTTTGGCTCACGGAAAAAATCGGTTTTATTGGTGGTCAGCAGATTCGTGAAAATCTGCCACTCAGGGTCGTTCTTGGCTAGACTCTGAAGGTGTTGGCGATAGTCCCCGTAGCTCGACAAACCATTGGCGGTGACTCGTGATCTTAAACGCGTTTTTACCAAATCATGTTTGGCGGGTTTCAAAACAATACCCGCCCGCTCTTCAATGATTTGACAAAAGTAGCGCAGATCGTCTTCTTCGAGATCGGGGGTGGTTTTACCACCCCATGCTTGGGCTTGAGCTGCCGTCATAATATCGCCTTCCTTGCTTTGCTTACGTTCTACTGAGGAGGATTAAACGTCTTGGAAACCATTGCTGTCATAGTGAGGCACATCACCGCCAGCTGCCTTCTTGCCTGCTCCGTTAGCCGGAGCGGCATTGGCTTTCGGAGCCTTCAAATGGACAACATTGGCTTGCGCCTTAGCGGGAGCCGCCTTCTTCGAAGCAGTTTTTACCGGAGTCGTGGCCATAACGGCGCTATCAGCGGCGCTGCCTCCGTTCACAGTAACAACCAACACGCCAATGGCGTTTTTCAAAGACTCGGCCTGAGCAGAAAGCTCTTCAGCGGCAGAGGCACACTCTTCTGAAGTGGCCGCATTTTGCTGAGTCATTTGATCCAACTGGCTCATCGCCTTGGTGATCTCAGTGATACCGCGCGATTGTTCCTGGCTAGCAGATGCGATCTCTGTCGCCATTCCCGAAACGCTGGCCACGTTCTGTACAACCTCTTCGAAGACTTCACCGCACTCGCGCGTCACTTGGGCGCCGGTGTCGACATTTTTCTTGGTCTCGGCCACCATCTGATTCACTTTGTTTATGCTCTCTTCAAGCAACGAAGCGATCTCTTCGGCGGCAGCACCGCTCATGCGGGCCAAGTTACCAACCTCTTCAGCCACAACAGCAAAACCTTTACCGTGTTCGCCGGCCCGAGCCGCTTCTACAGAGGCGTTGAAGGACAAGAGCTCAGTCTTGTTCACGATCTCATTGATCACTTTGGTCTTCTTATCGATCTGCTCGATCACTTTTACGGTTTCAACCATGCCCTCGCTGCTGCGATTGATGGCTTCCATCGACGCGATCATCTTCTGGATAACTTCTTTACCTTGGTTTACGGCCTCTTGTGACTTGCCCGAAGTGGCGGCAGCCGAATTGGCGTTCTCAGAGTTCTTCGATACCATAGAGTTCATTTCTTCAACAGAAGCAGCGGTCTCTTCCAGAGAAGCCGCCTGTTCGGTAGCCGATTGCGACAGCTGTTCCGAGGAGGAGGCAATCTGCGACGAAGCTGCACTCACTTGTACGGAGCTGTCTGAGATCGTGCTGATCACTTGTGCGATAGCTGCAGAAACTGCGCGCAGGACAAAGAAAGCAATCAAAATCGAACCCAAGATCGAGGCCAAGGCGATAATTGAGCTGATGGTGATAGATTTTTGCACTTCGCTGTTGGCTAGCTCGGTCTTTTCGGCCAAAGCTTTTTCAGTCAAAGCGTTCATATCGTTCAACGGTGCACGCAAACCCGCCAAACGCTCTTCTCTCAGCTTAATGTAAACGGCGATCGCCTCTGGATTTTTCCCAGCATTGACAAGCTCACGAGCCTTCTTAATTTCAACCAAGTACTCTTTGAAAAGGTTGCGGTAGAGAGCTACAAGCTCCTTACCTTTGTCACTGGCGATAAGTTCATAGTTTTGAACTTC
This sequence comes from Bdellovibrionales bacterium, assembly GCA_019637855.1. Taxonomy (GTDB): domain Bacteria; phylum Bdellovibrionota; class Bdellovibrionia; order Bdellovibrionales; family UBA1609; genus JALHOQ01. The sequence continues at coordinate 840,872 of JAHBUX010000001.1, read as the reverse complement.
CTTTTCCCATTCGACTAAAACCTCTTCATACTCTTTAGTGTTCGGGGCGATCTGTTCGGGACGACTGTAAAGCAGAACTTCAGCGGTCAAGTTAGTCACACGGCGCTGCAGGTCACGGATAGTGCTAGTGGCTTGATCGCGGTCGACGAGCTTACCCGTCACTTCGTTTAAATCATCGCGAGTATTCATTAAACTTTTCAGGCCGAAATAAGTCGAGAATACAAAGGCCACCGATAAAATGCCGATGATGGCCCAGATTTTTTTGTTAAGACTCCAGCTGTTCATGTGTGTGTTTCCTTTTCTGTTTGTAAAAATTTAAGCGGCGGCTTGTTGTTTTTGATTGTTGTTTTTAACGGCCGTGATGTCTTGGATGCTCAGCGAAGCGCGGATATCCAGAATCAAGGTCATACGGTTGTCACGGCGAGCGACGCCGGTCAGGTACTGGTCCTTCGACGACAACGTGTCGGGGGCCGGACTGACATCTTCAGAGTGGAACGCCAAAACGCTGTTGATGCGATCGACGATCACGCCCAAGCACAACGACGGCTCAAGATCCAAGATGATGATGGCTGTCTTGGGACCGTTTTCAATTTTGGTCAGCTGCAGTTTTGAGCGTAGATCCAAAACCGAAATCACCTGCCCACGCAGATTGATGATGCCTTTGAAGTAAGAGGGGCTTTGCGGAATGGGCGTCGGTTCGCTCATTTCGATCACCTCTTTGACTTGCAGAAGCGGGATCGCATACTGCTCTTTGCCCAGCAAAAACGCGAGATAGCGCTCACTGGTATCGGCCTGCCGTGCTTTGGCGGGCTTCTTGTTTTCCTCTTGACTCATACGGCCTCCATTTTCGGTTGCATTTTTGTTTTTAAACTCGATGTCTGTCCGGCCGCAGCTTTGCTCAACTCAAACAGATCTAAAATCAATGCAGGTTTGCCATCGCCTAAAATCGCCGAGCCCATCACTCCGGCTTTCCCGCGAATTTCATTGCCCAACGGTTTGATCACCACTTGCTGTTGCGCCACGATTTGATCGACTAAAACCGCAAAGGCGCGGCCGGCGGTGTCGCGAATAATCAAAGCGGTCAAACCCCAAGCGGGCACGTCAGGAGCTTCGCGGCCCACCAAAGCCGAAAGCCGGAAGGCCGGCAGCGGCTCTTCTCTTAATGTGAGAAGCTCCGAACGGCCGTAGACAAAGTTGATATCGCTTTCTTGCGGACGGAAGAATTCACTGACTTGAGCCAATGGAATCACGTAGCGTTCAGTGGCGATACGAATAACCACGCAGTCGATGATCGCCAGGGTCAAAGGCAAGAAGATGCGAAAGCAGGTGCCTTTACCCAGGTTGGTTTCAATCTCCACACTGCCTTGCAAGGCCGCGATGTTCGTACGCACGACGTCCATTCCGACCCCACGGCCAGAGACGTCCGTCACGACCTCTTTGGTTGAAAAGCCGGGCGCGAAGATCAGCTGATAAGCCTGCTGCGGCTCAAGCTGAGCATCGGCGGCTATGATCCCTTTGGACTTGGCCTTGGCCACCAGCTTTTCAGCATCCAGACCTTTGCCGTCGTCGCGCACTTCGATCACCACGTGACCGGCACGATGAAAGGCAGACAGATAGACCTGGCCGACGGCGTCTTTACCCGCAGCCTCGCGACCTTGGGCATCTTCCAGACCGTGGTCAACGGCATTGCGGATAATGTGAACCAAAGGATCGGCGATCTGTTCCAAAACGGTCTTATCAATCTCCGTCTCTTCACCGCTTAAGTGCAGCTGCACCTCTTTCCTCAAAGCTTGCGATGTATCGCGCACGATTCGTTCCATCTTGTGGAAAGTCTGCTTGATGGGAAGCATGCGCAGACCCATGGAGATGTTCTGCGTTTCTTTGATAATCTTGGACATGGAGCTCATGGTTTCGCGCATCAGCGACGAAATCGCGGACCCATTCTCTATGCTCTGCTGGACCATAACAGCCTGGAGAATGGAGAGCTCGCCAACGTTGTTCAGCAGCTTTTCGATACGCGAAAGACTGACGCGAATGTTTTCATCTTTGCTTTTAGGAGGAGCCGAGGGCGCCACCGGCGCCAATGTGATGGCCGGTGCGGGTTCAGCGTGCTCCGGTGAGTTCGCTGACTGTCCCCCATCAAGGCCACCGCGGCCTTCCGACATCACAGTGTTCTCCGCCCCAGGGGGACTAGTCAGCGCACGCACAAGTTCATCTAATAATGAGGGATTTTTGTACTCGGCCGCGACATCCGCCGAGAGAGTTTCAATCGTCGCCGTCAGGTAGTCATTGCAACGAAGCAAAAGGTCCACGATGCCCTTGGTGACGGCAATTCGCTTTTCTTTCAGCTCCAGCAGCAATGACTCGAGCTTGTGCGTGAAGTCGGCTAGGTCGGCAAAGCCGACGGCTCCCGAGGAACCCTTGAGGTTGTGAGCTAAACGGAACAGCTGACCTAAGTTCTCCGAATCGTGCGCAGACTTCTCTAAATTGAGAAAGCAACGTTCGGTATTGGTCAGAAGCTCTTTCGCTTCCAAAAGAAATTCGTTTTTTATCTCAAGCTCAAAATCGTCCACACTCACCTTCGCTTCAACTGGCGCGAAAAATTTATCGGTGACGAAAGTAGGAACTTGATGAGAGGCAAAAACGTCAGAAGCGCATAAAATGGAAGAATTCTTCCACACTGTAAAAAAATCTTTAGAATTTGGTATTCAAATCAAACAGGAAGCTAGGCAACAAGACGACGCCTGCGAAATGAGCAAACGGTGTTACCGTTTAAAGACACGGAAAAGCTCACAATAAGGGTGGCTGAGGTGCATGCCTTTAAGACGAAGCAAGCCTTAAGCCGAACTGGCGATCACACAGTGGTCGACCAGTTCTTAGACGTTAGAATGCTTTTCGTTTAGCCACGACAGACAGAGTCAACACTTCCGCATCGTCACGCGAGATGTTCATCTCTGCCATTTCATTTTCTGCGGCGAGTATCCGCGGCTGCGAAACAGCCGTTCTTTTCCCATCATTGCTGATCGTACCCACTTTGAAATTCAACAAGATCTGATTGTCGCCCTGATCGTGGGCCACGATCTCCCAGAAGGTGGTTCCTTCGGTGTCGCGCTGGGTGAGCTTAGCGGTTTCGCCCTCTTTGACCACGATGGTCGGGGCAGAGATCTCTTTGCCGTTGGATTTCAGTTTCATGGCGATGTCGTAAACTTGCGGTGCTGCAAACGCGGGCGCAGCAAAAAGCGCCAAAACGATCCGAATCATTGATGAATCCCCCAACTTCCTCACCTTGAAGCCAAAGGCGCGAGATGTCAATTGTAGGTCGAGAGCTGAACTTCAGTCGAGAAACTGGGCCCGTTCTTCCGCCGTGGGAAGACGGCAAGTGTCGCGCTTGCCCCACCACATATAACGATGGTCGGCAATCCAGCGATAAACCCAATCACGTATTCCCTTCGGCACCCATAAAAACACGTGCATCAAAGAGTAAACTCCACCCAGCGAAGCGATGGTTTTGATAGCGGCGGTAGATTCCGTGGTGATATTGCCTTTCTCATCTTCCATCACCAAAGTGCTCACGTCACGAACAAGAGCGGCCGAGAGATGAGCTCGAGCTGTCTCGCCTTGCAAGGGCGTGTATTTCAAGATCCGTTTGCGATCGCGGCGAATTAAGAAGTCGATAAAGGCATTGCACACATTGCAGTGTCCGTCGAAATAAACGATGCGATGTTCGGAGGCCATTTTCAAATCCTCTTATTGATCAAAATCTTTTCGCCACGGTCATACTCTTCAGGTGGAACATAGATACGGTCAATGCGGCGGATGTCTTCGTAGCGATGAAAGATCTCTGTCGTCTCTTCGATCGGATAGGGCTGCGCTTTGAAGTCATACTTGTCGACCACATAGATCTGCAAAGCCTTATCGTCTTCCGAACCAGAGTGGTATTTGCTCAAGCGCGCCTGCGAACTCGAGTGAATAACTGGAATACCCTCTTTCTCAAGTTCGGCCGTGATGCGAGTGGGACGATCGGTTTCGTTGTTCGAATGCATTTCAAACAGCATGCGAAACGGTTTACGCTCCACCATGCGACGCGCCCATTCGTTGGGCACTTTGGACAGATGGCGCCACAGAGCATAGTCCGTACACGCAATGTACTCTTCGATATCCGACGGCACTTTGAAAGCGCAATCCGCGGAGGTGAAGTAGCGATACAAAAGCTCTTCGTAGATAATGCTCTTGTGATGGAAGTACACCATCAAGTGCATGTGATGGCGCGCCAATAGGAAGTCATCAAAGGTGTAAAGCGCCCGCCGATTCAACGCCAAATGCAGCTGTTTGCCGCGCGGATGATAAGTCATATTGGCCAGCAGCCAGTTGAGCTCCACTTTGCCGTAGTTGGTTCCGCAGAAATAAGCGTCACGCTCGAGATAATCCATGCGGTCAACGTCCATTTCGGAACTGACGATCTGACTTAAGATGGTACGAAAATCAAAGCCGCCCTCGATAAAAAAGTCGTCCTCTAAAATCAGAGACTTATCGATCAAGCAAGCGATGTGATAGGGCTCTATATCCGAAAAGTTCCGCTTCAGCTCCTCTGTCAGCGACGAGCCTGTAATAAATTTGATGGTGTAGTCTTCATGGTCGGCCTGCTGATCGGGCCTAGCTTGTTTCGCGCGTTTCTGATAGGCGTCCACTTTCAGGTCCGCCAGCTTAGGCATCACCTCTTCAGAGGCGTGCGATAGCGGGCCGTGACCGATGTCATGAAGCATGGCTGCAAGGCGAACGCTCTGGCGCAAACGTCGACGAGTCGCCTCACTGCTAAAGGCAAAACGCGCGAAGATATTGTCAAAAGCCACACCCGCCAGGTGACAGACGCCGAGCGAATGCAAATAGCGATTGTGAGTGGCACCGGGAAAACTGAATTCAGAAAACCCCAGCTGTTTGATCTGACGTAGGCGCTGATAGGCCTTACTATCTAAAATAGCCACTTCGGCATCGCTAAGAGCGATGTTGCCATGTATCGGGTCCCTGACATCCATGTCATTGAACTACCCCCTTCAGAACAGGGGGTCAACTTGCCGCAAATATTAGAACCGACAAATAATCTCAACCTGATACGGACGATTGCGATACAGATTGAGGGGTTTTACCAAGACTAGCTCAAGGTCCTGAAAGGAGTGCCGAAAAGGACTAAGTCACCCTGTGTTATCTGGTGGAACGTTGGTGAACAAGGGAGCACGTAATGAATCCGGCCACGACCAATATGAAGTACAATATCCTAGTCGTCGACGACGACGAATCCATGCGCTTCATGATGCAAACCAAGCTCTTTCAATCGGGCTACAACGTCACCCTGGCAGCCAGTGGCTCACACGCCATGCAGATCTTCCAGTCAGGCAAAAAGTTCGATCTGGTGTTGTGTGATTTGAAGATGCCGCTGAAAACTGGCATCGACGTGATCCGCTATATGAAAGACAACGGCATCAAGTCGCCGACCATAATCATTACCGGCTTCCCTGAGCGGGAGAAAATCATCTCGGCCGCGCAAATGGGTATTCACGACGTCTTGGTCAAACCCGTGCGCCACCAAGAGCTTATGAAGATGATCGAAAAGAAACTTTTGGGAGCCACGGATGAAGTCGAAGAACGGCAAGCGTCCTAAACTTTCCATTTTGCATGAAGAGATCCCTGAGCACCTGCAAGAGCTGATGCAGCTAACCCGTTTGGCCGAAATGGGGCGGCTGGCGTCGAATGTAGCGCACGAGCTCAATAGCCCGCTGATGGTGGTGCAGGGCTACGCTGAAAATATCGAACTTCTACTCGACCAAAAAGATGTGCCGCAGGACGAACTGCGACTGCAGATTCTCGAGATTTTAAAAGCCTGTCAGCGCATGAGCCGCATCATCACCAAAATGAACCGCATGTCGCGCGATCAAAAACTGCGCCTGCATGTGGTGGACTTGGCCGAAGTCGCTCTGAATGCGGTGGATTTTATGCGCGCCCAACTCGGCGCCCTGGACATTGAAGTGGAATTTGATTTCGATCATCCCCTTCCCATCAACTGCGACGCGGTTCAAATCGAACAGATGATGTTGAATATTCTGAGCAACGCGGTGGTAGCGCTCGAAGAACGCGAGAACGATCGCCGAATCCGTATCTCCTTTGAGCAGGTGGATCGCTGGAATCTGGCCAAGATCTGGAACAACGGTCCGGCCATTCCGAAGTCGGTGCAAGAGGGATTGATGATGCCCTTCTTCTCCACCAAATCGACGGAGGCGGGCGAAGGTGCAGGCTTAGGGTTAGCCGTCTCAAAAGCCATCATGCAGGTGCACGGTGGTGATTTGTCCTTCACCAGCACCCGCCAAAACGGCACCGAATTCAGCCTGTCTTTTCCACGCGCCAAAGAGAACCCATGGGCCGAGCAAAAACGGCAGGTGCATTCGGGCCGCGTGATCGTGATCGATCGGCAGGTCAACTACCGCCGCACCTTGCAGGAAAAATTTCGCTTACTTGGGTTTAAGACCGAATCCTTCGCAGCATTTGAACAAGGATTCAGCGCAATAAAGACAGAACCTCAAGTGGCGGGCGTCCTGATTGACGTGGTGCCCGGCCTACGCGAAAGCGTGAAGCAGATTCAACGGTTGCGTCGTGAACTTGGTCCGACAGGGCTTATTTTCGTTATGTCGAATTTTCCCTCTGCCCGCGATTTTAAAGGCGATTTAAAGGCCGCCGGAGCTACCGAATTTTTTGAAAAACCCATTCACGCCGATAACTTCGCGTTCATCTTAAAGCTACTCGATTCCGCCGTGTTCGCTGCAGCGGACAAAGTGGCCGCCTAGACTTTTCAGACCCGGCCTTTTCGCGATAGGGTACCTCAGACCGCCCACCCCTAACCGTCGAGGTACTATGAAAACCTACCTGAATCTCATGCAACATGTGCTCGAACACGGAACGGCGAAAGAAGATCGCACGGGCACGGGTACACTTTCTGTGTTTGGTTATCAGATGCGCTTCAATCTGGAGGACGGCTTTCCCTTGGTGACCACCAAGAAAACCCACCTCAAATCGATCATTCACGAATTGCTTTGGTTCTTGAGGGGCGACACCAACATCAAATATTTGACCGACAACAAGGTGTCGATCTGGAATGAGTGGGCCGATGAGAACGGCGATCTGGGACCTGTGTACGGCGCCCAATGGCGGCACTGGAAAAAACCCGGCGGCGGCGAAGTTGATCAGATCGCCACACTCATCGATGGCTTAAAGAAAAATCCCGATTCACGACGCCACTTGGTGGTGGCTTTTAATCCGGGGGAAGTTGAGGGCATGGCCCTTCCGCCTTGCCATGCCTTCTTCCAATTTTACGTGGCTGGCGGCCGTCTGTCTTGCCAGCTGTATCAACGTAGCGCTGATATTTTCTTGGGTGTGCCCTTCAATATCGCCAGCTATGCGCTTTTAACGATGATGGTGGCGCAAGTTTGTGGATTTAAATCGGGTGAATTTATTCACACCTTGGGCGATGCACACCTGTACAGCAATCACTTAGATCAAGCCCATCTGCAACTTACACGTGAGCCGCGACCGTTGCCACGTATGAAAATCAATCCAGATGTGAAAGACATTTTCTCTTTCCGCTATGAAGATTTTGAGCTGGTGGACTACGATCCGCATCCCGGTATCAAAGCTGAGGTGGCCATATGACGTTATCCCATATTGTAGCTGCGGCCGAAAACGACGTGATCGGTGTGAACAATGCCTTGCCTTGGGATATTCCGGAAGACATGAAATTCTTCCGCGAGAAAACCAAGGGCAAAGCACTCATCATGGGACGCAAGACCTTTGAATCCGTAGGCCACCCTCTGCCTCAACGTTTGAACGTGGTGGTGACCCGGCAAAAGGACTATACGTTTGACGCGCCCAATGTGGTGGTGAAGCCCGATTTGAAATCGGCCATCGAGTACTGCAAGACGCAAACATCGAAATATGGTGAAGAGATTTTCATCATAGGTGGAGGCGAAATCTTCAAGGAGTCCATGGGAATTGTGGATATGATCTACCTGACCCGCATCCACAAAGAATACCCTGGTGATATTCGCTATCCCAAAGTCGACTCGAAAAATTTTGAACTGGTCGAACAGCGGGATCGCGAGGAACCGGTCGCGTTTTCGTTTTTGACCTATATTCGTAAGAAGTAAAACGTTCGATAAGTCTCCTGATAACACTGTCAGGAGACCTCATCGTGATCCGATTTTTAATTTCCATCCTCGCAGCACTTTTCATGCATGTCATATTCGCTACTCCAGCGTTCGCCTATGAGACGTGCACAGCGCAAAACTCCTATCTTGAAGCCATGCTGCCCAACGTGATCGACGACAGTATCCCCTCCGCACTCCCTGAGCAGTGCGTGGAGGCAGCGCAGGCCAGCCTTGCTCCGACTGGCTACTACGGCTTTTGCCCGACGGCTGACGGCGCACCCGGGCGCACACATCCGCGCCCCTGTCTGTCGCGCAAGTATGTCGGAACTGTACACTCAGCCTTGGTGGCTGTGGCGGACTGTTTGGATTTCGATCCGCGATTGGCGTTTGCCACATTCAATCTTGAGTCAGCCGTGCACTTGAATGCCGTTGGGGCCGCAACCGACGTGGGTGTTGGCCAGTTAACCAAAAGCGCGATCGATGAGGTGACGTTGAACGCCTTGGATCGCGCCCGCAAAATGGCAACATCAAGCTCTAAGCCTTCTTGCCAAAAAATCCTGCCCTATATGACCGCGCATTCTTCTGAGAAAGCGAAACGCTGCGGCTTCATGCATCTTCCGGAAAATCCGTGGCGCAACCTGGTCTACTCGATTTTGCTGATGCAACAAAACCGCAAAGCTGTCGACCGCTATTGGACTCGCCTGAATATTCAAGTGCCAGCCGATGTTCACGTCGAGCAGTTGAAAGAGCACCTCACGCACCTGGCCTACAACGCAGGTTCTGCCGGCGGCATGGCGACACTGGCCGCGTACACAGAGCTGATGGGCCCGCGCGCCTCTGATCGCCTTTTCAATTTTGAAAGCCAAGATTTTTATAGCTTTGCCCGTTTTATGGGAAGGAGCTTTCCGGTCGGGGCGGGCAAAGAGTCCACCCGCAAACGCATCTCGAAGTATGTCTTCTACGTGGCACAAGCCGCACGCCGGGTCGAGCGCCTGGCCGGAGTGCAGTGTTTCGATCCACTCACCTTTCCGCCCTACGATCCGACGCAGCCAGTGGTGTTCAATTCACCGCCCGATTTCAGCCGCGCCTTGGATTTGACGGAGAGCAAACTCCTCACGTTGGCGCGTGACTTCAAGAGTGGACAAAAGTCCAATCTCAGCTGTGCGGCTAAGCGGGCGAGATTCGTTTATGAATTTGTTCCGAGTGGCTTGCAGCCTGAAGACCTACCGATCGCACTGTTGCAGGTTTACCGAACTCTCTGTGACTAGTGTTGGGGGTTAGCCGAGGCGCCTTGGGGGAAGACGCCTCAGCCAAATGGGGTGCCTTTACCTAGAGCAAGCATGGGACCAACGCCGCTCCTCTTCTGTCGAGGGCAAGTCGTACAAACCTTGGTCGCGATATGCGCAAGGTTTATCAGCGAAAATCGATTCGACAGCTGTCGAGACCTATGTCGGTCAGGCATTCTCTTTCACACACTTGTATGAAAATCTATATCTATGGGAAAAAAGGCAGCGGTTAGAGCAGCGGTGAAAAAGTCAGTGCATTTAAAAGCGATTCAAAATGAGACAGTCACACAGATGCCGGTCGTACCGCGCGGGCGAGCCTGGTTGGCCAAATGGTGGCCGTATCTCCTGCTGGTGACCTTGTCCGCGGGAATCTATGCTTTCTCCATCGGGGCCGATTTCTTGCGCTGGGATGACCGTCAGAATATTTTGCTCAACCCCTGGATCGAACACAAAGCTTGGAACCTTATTTGGACTCGTCCCTACTACAACATGTACATCCCCGTGACCTATTCGTTGTGGACGGTCATGTGGCATATCACCAATCAACCGTGGCTGTTTCATCTAGCCAATGTGGCTTTGCACGCTCTGAATGTGGTGTTGGTGTACATGGTGGCGCGCAAACTCTTGCGTCCCGAAGAACGCACCGCCGCTTTGTTTGCAGCTTTGATCTTCGGCTGTCACCCGCTGCAAGTAGAAACAGTGGCGTGGATCTCCACCTTCCGCGATGTACTATCTACGGCCTTCGCGTTAGGAGCGGTGTACCTGATGCTCGCAAGCGAGCGTAAGCTGGTGTGGCTTTTGGCTACGGCTTTGTTTTGCACCTCACTGTTGAGCAAACCCTCGGTGGCCGTGATCCCTGCCGCTATGCTTTTCCTCACCTACGGCCTCAACCAGCTTACGCGTTCAAAGGCCATCGTTTATCTACTGTGGTTTATCCCCGCCCTAGCCGCCTCCTATGTCACCAAGATGGTGCAGCAATTGGATGCGGATCTGCGCCTAACTCCGATGGGATTGGGCGATCGCATTCTGGTGGCCATCGACACGCTGACCTTTTATCTTATGAAGTTCTTCGCTCCCTATCCGTTGGCCTCGGACTACGGCCGCGTGCGCGAAGTCGCATTGGCTGAAAACCTTTGGATTATCGGACTCGGTTGTGCAGCCGGGCTCGGTGTTCTGGCTTTTGCTTTCCGCAAACAGATTTCGCAACGCATGTACTACTTCGCAGGCACGTTTGTACTGTTGCTGGCACCCGTCTTAGGTATTATTCCGTTTCAGGCACAGGGAACCTCGACCGTTTCTGATCGCTATGTCTATGTTTCGTTGATCGCCGCCGGCCTGTTCTTTGGTGTAGTCTTGGCCTATCGCAAAATGTGGATCTTCGGCGCTTTGTGGATAGCCGTCCTCAGCATCATGACCATTTCCCGAGCTGAAGTCTGGGAGGGCAACGAGGTTTTCTTCCGCGATATGTTGGCTAAGAATGAGCGCAGTCACGTGGCACTATCCTCCCTTGGCGTCGAGTTCATCCTGGCCAATCGCTTGCCTGAAGCCGAAGACGTTTTGAACCGCGCCGTTAAGCTGCGCCCGATGGATGTGATTCCACGCACAAATTTAGCCCAGCTCTATCTATTGCAGGGCCGTCCCGACCGCGTGACCTCAGAGGTCGTACCGCTTCTAGAAAACGATGAGTTCCAACGCATTAACCAAACCGAGACTCGTGCGCTAGCCTCAGCTTACCGTCTGGCGGCGCGTGCCTATTGGTCGATGGGCATCTGGTCAAAAGCCAACGTCTACTTCTGCCGTTGGTTCAACTTGGACTACGAGAATGAAGAAGGAAAGGCCGAGATCGGTCGCTTCTTAGCCGACGCCAAAGCCAAGGGCGCCGCCATTCCTAACTGCGAAATCGTTCCCCGCTTCTAAAGCTCGCCTCCTGCGGGCTTTTTGCCTTTCCAGCCCAAGGCCCAGATTTGTGGAAAACCACAAATCACCCCTCATGTCTCAAATTGAGAAGCCGATCAGTTACCTGACAGGTAATAACCCTACCGGATCGCATGATGTGATCCGCGGGCATCAAGGAACGATGCCCGAATCTTCAAGGAGGAAGTAAAATGGGTTTACGTATTAATACCAATACGGCTTCACTTAATGCCCAAAGGAATTTGATGGGCACGAAGCTCGGTTTGGATAAGAGTCTTGAGCGTTTGAGCTCAGGATATCGTATCAACCGCGCGGGTGACGATGCTGCCGGCTTGGCGATCTCAGAAAACTTAAGAGCGCAGATCCGCGGTCTTAAGCAAGCCTCAAGAAACGCAAGCGATGGCGTGTCCCTTGTGCAAGTTGCTGAAGGCAGCTTGAACGAGATCAGCTCCATCTTAATCCGACTGCGCGAACTCAGCGTACAGGCCGCTTCAGATACGATCGGCCCCGTAGAACGCCAGTTCCTAAACGTCGAATACGATCAACTCGTCTCCGAGATTGACCGTATCGCCGATGGAACGGAATTCAACGGCACGCAATTGCTCAGCGGTACCGGATCCATCCTCGATTTCCAAGTGGGAACGCGGAACGATCCAAATATTGACCGTCTGTCATTCGACGCTTCCAAAGCCGACGCGAACTCCGCGGCGTTGGGCGTGAACTTGACCTCGGTTGCAGATAAGGCGTCGGCCCAAAACACGCTGTCTGCCATCGATCAAGCGATCGTCTCCGTCTCCGCTATGCGCGCAGACTTTGGTGCGATTCAAAACCGTTTGCAATCCACGATCAGCAACCTTGCTGTCAGCGTGGAGAACATGTCAGCCGCCAACTCGCGTATTCGCGATGTGGATGTTGCTGAAGAGACTGCTGAACTGACTCGCAACAACATCTTGTTGAACGCGGGTACAAGCGTACTGGCTCAAGCGAACCAGACCGCTCAGACAGCGCTCGGCCTGCTGAACAAAACGTTTAGCTAAGGCGTCTCTCTGACGCCTAGTTAAATGTCTTGGTTCAATGGTCTTTAGCTCACAAGGATGTGCCATGGATGGCATATCCACCCCGGGTTCAACTCGGACGCGACTAGATTCGTTAATTAGTTTCCTGCGACTTGGGGGAGGCCAACCCTCCCCCATTTTTTCTCGTCTCGAGAGGCCTTCTCGATCGACGTCTCAATCCGATTTTTAAAAGGTACCAGCTTCCTTTCCGATTTCCGGAAAGAACGCGCTATTGGCGCGTTCTTTCCGGAAATCGGAAAGGAAGCTGGTACCTTTTAATGCGCCTACCTATCTGTTGCTTAAAGATCGATTTGGGAATGAATTCGAAGGCAGCCAAAGGAGGCCTTATGTTGAAAACCGGCGATAAGTTTCCTGACTTTCAGTTACAGAATCAAGACGGCAAGACAAAGACGTTGAAGGACTACGCAGGCCAGTGGCTGGTGCTGTATGTGTATCCAAAGGACGACACCCCGGGCTGCACGATTCAGGGCAAATCGTTTACCGCGCAAAAATCAGCGTTCGATCGCCTGGGCGTGAACATCGTAGGCTTGAGTGAGGATGACGTAGCTTCACATAAAGACTTCTGCACCAAATACTCATTCACGATTGACCTCTTAGCCGATCCCGACAAAAAACTGCTCAAGGCCGCGGGCGTTGAGCAAAGCGAATACAAAGGCACGATGTATTGGAACCGCACCACGTTTGTTGTCGATGGTAAGGGCATTGTACGTAAAGTGTATGAGAACGTTTCACCGCAAGGACATGAAGAGGTTTTGCTGCGCGATTTGGCCGAGATGGACAAGAACTAAACTGCACTAACTTGCTATTTGCCTTTAGGCCGCAATTGTAAATTCATTTGCCCAGAGGTCGCAGCTCGTGACGGAGCTGCGGCGGCGGGCTCTCTGGTTCTCATCGGTTCGGCCTGCGGTTCCCATTGCACATTCACATCGTCAAAATCAAACTCGGCCACTTCACCGGCTTCGTTATGCTGATCAGCGGTTTTCACCTTGATGCGCTTTTCTAAACCTTTTTTATGCCGACCGCTGCTGTCGATCAAACCGTTGAAATTGATATCGCTATTGGTACGAGGGGAAACCTCGAGCAATCTTGGAACAGGTTTCACAGACTTAGGCTTAGCAACGGGAACAGGAGATGAAGCTATACCTCGTTTAACCGTGACCTTCTTAGGTACCGCGACAATCTTCTTCGCCTTTATGGCTTTATTCGCCCGGCGCTCAATACGCGTGGACACGACTTCCGGCGCTGAGGGCTCTGCACGCACCTCTTCCTCATCCACCGGCGTCGGCACCACAGGTCCAGTGGGAGTCTCTGAAATCAGCACAATACGTAGTGACACCGACTGCGCCGCCGAAGCCTGCGGCGAGATCCACACCAGTGCGCTAATAAGAGACATCATCAGAGTCTTCATTCGAGAATTAAGAGGAGCAAACCCCGCACCCAGCCCCGAGCATCTTGCTTTCCAGCGTTCACTCACCCGTCCACCAACTAGTCGAATCGCCTGACAGATCGACGCCTCAGAGGAAGAAACGTCTCAAACCAAGGACCAGAATTTCTCATTCTGGCACTGGACCGTCTCATTTTGACGGCAAGAATTGCCGATCTGAGACATAGAAGCGAAATAACAATTGGGGCACAGAACGTGCCCTTGTGCCAACGGATGGCACGCATCAAGGAGGATGTGGAATGCAAGGAGGATAACAATGCCTTTACGGATATCCACTAACGTGGCGTCCATCAATGCGCAACAAAGCTTGCGCAGGACGGGTCTGCAGATGGACCGTTCCCTCGCTCGCCTCAGCTCGGGTTACAGAATTAACCAAGCTGCTGACGATGCCGCGGGTTTGGCCATAAGCGAAAATCTGCGGGGTCAAATCCGCGGAATGAAACAAGCCTCGCGAAACTCCGAAGACGGTGTCTCGCTAGTTCAAGTCGCCGAAGGTGGTTTGAATGAGATCTCGAGTATCTTAATTCGTTTGCGCGAACTCGGTGTGCAAGCGGCTTCAGATACTGTCGGTGAGACGGAGAGACGCTTTCTCGACGTCGAATACCAACAATTGAAGTCAGAGATTCAGCGTATCGCTGAAGTCACTGAGTTCAACGGCCGCGACCTTTTGAATGGTACGGGCGGGATTTTCGACATCCAAGTCGGAACCCACAACGACCCGTTCAAAGATCGCATTAGCTTCAATGCTTCGGCCGCCAACTCCTCTTTGGAAAGCCTTGGACTCACTGCCGAGTCTTTGGCCACCAAAGAGCAAGCTCAGCAGAGCTTGGGAACCGTGGATAACTCCATGATTTCGGTAAACGCTATGCGCGCCAACTTCGGTGCCATGCAAAACCGACTTCAGTCCACGATCTCGAACCTGGCGATCGCGCATGAGAACTTGTCCGCTGCCAACTCGCGTATTCGTGACGCCGATGTTGCAGAAGAGACGGCCGAACTGACGCGCAACTCGATTTTGACCCAAGCCGGTGTATCCGTACTGGGCCAAGCGAATCAAGCGCAGCAAGTGGCTCTCAAGCTGTTGGGTTAGGTCTTGTTTCAATAGTCTAGAATGTTTTGACGCCCGGTAGGCTGGTACTGCCGGGCTTTTTCAATTCTGCCGTGGATTACGCTTGATGTAATCGAAAGTATCGAGGCGAACTCTCATCAGGATAACACATGATTTGGCATTGGAAGCCTGTAGGCAAAGCTCATCGACTTGCTTCATCACTTCCGACCAACGCTCACTAGAGAGCACCAACTCATACACTTCGTGGTGATCGGACTTCGTCGCATCAAAATCGCCTTGCTTCACTTTGAGAGCGCGTAAGGGACCTAAGATCGCCTTTATGTATTCGCGCTTGGCTTTCTCGTTGCGCACAGTTTTGAATTCCACCGTATCCATCATAAAAATTTCTGTCGCAGAAGTGCTGAGCGAAAACAGCAACAATGTCATCAGCAGTGATCTCATCATTGCGCCACCGTGACTACGTCGTTCGATTGGTCGCTGGCCAGCCTGATGTGAGCACTGGGGGTGAGGCGCTCAATCTGAGCCATCGCCTGTTGGGCTTTGTCCGAATTACGCTCCAGTTTCACGAAATGATTTTTACAGCTTTTCCTGTCGGCCATTCCGATATTCAAAAAAGGATTGTCTTTATCCAACGGTTTATCGGTTCCGGTAAAGAAGTCGAAACGATCGGAGCCTTTGATCGCTCCACCCGTATCATGCACGACGAAGTATCCGGGATGAATGATCTCGACATTGGACGGCGGCAGTTTGACCTTCAACTTCATCTCGGCCACTTCGGGAACATAGATAATGTCGCCGGCACGGTGATAGCGCAAATCTGCAGCGATGGAAAAATAAGGCAACAGACATTCTCCGCTCGCCGAATTCACCGTGGTGGGGCAGTCGCCTGGCGTACGCGAGACCCTACCGCGATAGTCAATGATATCCCCGTTCTTCAAGATACCCGAACCTTGCATTTTCACTTCAGCTTTGAAGTTCCTGGTCTCACCTTCTTTAGGAAGATAGTACATCGAATTGGACATAGCCGAGCCAGGACATATTTCTCCAGCAACCTTAGTGGATTTTTGCACTGGTTTCCTGTTTGACGTGGTCTTACGAGAGCTCCTGCTTAGGTTAGATTTGCCGGCCACTCGAAAACCCTTGTTCTTCTTAGCCTTGCTCTTGCTCGATTTCTGAGCGGTAGGCTTCCTTTTTTGTGACGTGCGGGCCGCTTGCGCGTCGACGCTAATCACAAGACTCATAATCACGAAAAGGCGGACAATGACTCTCATACCCCGGGAGCAGAGCAACCCCTGTTCCTGCGAGAAGGCACTGGCTTAGATTGAATCGTCTAAAGTTTAGACAGCGCGTGCCGAAGCGCCGCACCTGTTTATTTATTGGCGCGAGGCAAGGACTCTACGTACTTCAGCCCATGCTTAGCCCAGGTGGCCGCCAAGCGATCACGCAGAGCCTCAGCATCAAAAGGCTTGATAATGAAGTGGCTGGCGCCGAGCTTGCCCGCCTCCAATATGTCGCCTTTGTCCTGTGAGGAGGTCAGGATTATCACCGGTAAACTCTTAAACCCCTCACGTTCACGAATCCATTTGAGCAGCTGGAGCCCCGAATACTCGGGCATATGAATATCTGCAATCACCAAATGAACGGGGTCGGCGATCTGGCCCGCCTCAACCAAAACGTCCTGCGCGGACTTGCTATCTTGAGCCTCTAAAATCTTCCAATACTTCATCTCGCGAAGAGAGTTCTTCAAAATCGTGCGCGCGAAGCTCGAATCATCGACGATGAGAATTTTGGAATCTACCGGGAACATACATGCCGCCTTAATGAGTGGAGATTCTTCGCTTATATTAAGGTTGTCACGGCCTGAGGAGCAACCCAAGAGTAAGTGCGGCAAGCAGCAGACCCCAAAAAATAATCCATGAAGCGCGGTCAATGGACTTACGTAGAGTCTCCAGATCACGAGTATGAATCTGAAGCGCAAAGTCTGGATCATTTAGCTTTCGCAAAACCTGTTTTAGTTGACGCGGCAATGTACTTATTAACGAATTCATATCGCGCGCCACTACGGACGCATCAGAGAACATGCGCTTCGGCTCCATACGCACGTGCACAAGATCTTTGGCAAACTCCAATGAATAGGTCAGGAAATCAAAATCCTTGAGGATCATGCGTCCCATGCCCTCAAGCGACACCATCGATTTAAAGAACATAACCAGTTCTGAGGGCAGAACCAAACCGTGTTGGGCGGCTACCGCCGTCGAATCCATCAGCATTCGCCCCATATTCACATTCTTAAGAGTAAGACCAAAGTAGGGCGCGATCAGATCACGAATGTCCCGGGCAAACTGATCCGTATCTACCCGCTCCGTAAACGGCGCGAGGTCCACGTACAGATATGCCAGGCGATCATAGTCCTCTTCGGCAAGAGCCAGGAACATATTGGCGATGGCATTTTGAGTTTTACGGTTCAAACGGCCGACGATGCCAAAATCGATCAGACCCAATTTGTTATTGGGCAGAAGCAGAACGTTGCCCGCATGCAAATCGCCGTGGAAAAGGCCGTCCGAGTAAACCATCTTCATATAAGCGCGCAGGCCCCGCTTCAGAATTTCCTCTGGCTCGATGCCCTCTTGCTTCAGCGCACCGCTTTGGCTGAGCGGAATGCCCTCTAAAGCCTCTAAAACCAAAACACGGCGGCCCGTGTAAGCCGAAAACACATTGGGGATCTTAATATCGGGATCGTCTTGAAAATTCGCAGCAAAGCGGCGCACATTGTTGGCTTCAATAACGAAGTTGATCTCCATCTCCATAGAGCGGCCAAACTCTTCGATGATGCCCTTTGGATTGTAAACCCGAATCTCGGGAATATAGCGATTTGCCAACTCAGCCAATCCGCGCAGAATTTGCAAATCATCTTGAATGATTCGCTCAATCCCCGGGCGCTGCACTTTGACCACCACCGAACTGCCATCCTTCAAACGGGCGCGGTGCACTTGCGCAATCGAGGCGGCCGCCAGCGGAACTTCATCGAAGCTAGCGAAGATCTCACTTAAAGGAGCGCCAAAATGCTGCACCAATATGCCTTCGATCTCGGGAAAGGGAACACCACTCACCTGATCATGCAGCTTACGAAATTCTTGTGAATACTCGAGTGGAATCAAATCCGGGCGCGTGGCAAGCAGCTGTCCCAATTTCACAAAGGTCGGACCGAGCTGTTCAAAGGCCATGCGAACGCGTTCGGGAGCCGAAAGATGCTCGAGATCTTTGGCGATCAAACGGTCCAAAATAAAGTTGCCCAGCTTGACCCGCGTGACCGCGTTGTGAAAGCCGTGCGCCGCCAACACACCCAGGATTGTGCGAAGGCGGGCCACGTTACGAAATGGACTGCGAGAGGTTCTCCACATCGAGGTGAGAAGTACCAGGTCTATTTACGCGGCACAACGAGATTTACTTGCCTCTACGAGGCTTAGATTTGCCGCCGCCAGAGCCGCCGCCACTGCCACGGCCTTCTCCTTGATCCTTATCCTTGTCTTTTTTCTTAGCGAACTTGGATACGAAACCGACCTTGAACTGCTTACGTGATTTGAAAGCTTCACTAAAGCTAAAACGACGGCCGGGAGCTTTCTCGCCCCCGCTGTCTTCGCGCGGACGCTCATTTTCGTCCTCATGCGAACGAGCAAATCGCTTACCGCTATCGTGGCGTTGAAAACCAAGCTTACGCGATTTCTTTTTTCCAGGGCGCGAGTCCTCCCGGCGTGCACCCTCTCGGCGCGAGTCCTCGCGACGTGGTCGCGATTCGCTTCTACGCGAACGCGAGTCTTCCCTCGTCTGACCACCACGGCGGGGGCTTCCTTCTTCCTGGCCGCCGAACAGGCGTTTTATACGATCGGGGCCTTTGACCGCCTGATCCGCTAAAACAAAATTAATCTGACCAAGCTCGATATCCGTGCTGGCCACCTGCACGCGCAGGGGCTCACCGATCTCATAGACCATGCCCGAGCGTCGGCCCACTAAACGCAAGGTCTCCTCATCAAAATCAAACCGATCCCCCCCCAAATCTTCAACGCGGATCAAGCCGTCCACATCAAACTGGCGTAGCAAAACAAACAGACCGAATTTGGTGACTGAGCTGATCACTCCATCGAACTCTTCGCCCAGGTGAGTCGACATAAAGCGCGACTTTTTGATCGAGTGGATCTGTCGTTCGGCTTTGACCGAGCGCTGCTCACAGGCACTCGTCATGGTGCCCGCGGTCTCAAGGTCCGCCATCGACATTAGGCTGTAACCCTTCTTCGGATATAGCACCGCTTTGATCAGCCGATGCACAATCAAATCCGGATAGCGGCGAATCGGCGAAGTGAAGTGCGTGTAGTCTGGAAAACCCAACCCAAAGTGCCCTACGTTGTTGGGCGAGTACTTGGCCTGCATCAACGAACGCAGCGCCAGCATATTCAGAATATGCTCTTTAGGGTGGCCTTTGAAGTGCTCCAACGCTTGCGAAATCTTTTTAGCCAAGTGGCCACCGCTCAGCTTGTGCTTGTAACCAAAAGCCTTGAGGAAGTTGGCGAAGTTCTGCATGGCTTCCGCGCGCGGCTCTTCGTGGATGCGATAAAGCGCATCGACATTCTGCTCTTTGAAAAAGCGAGCCACGGCCACGTTGGCCATCAACATCAGCTCTTCGATCAAACGATGGGCAAAGAGGCGTTCGGACTGCATGATATCGACCGGAACTCCGGTCTCATCCACTTCAATTTGGGTTTCCGGCAAATCCAGATCCAGCGAACCTTCGCGCAAACGCTTGGCCATCAAAACTTTGGCCAGATCGGCGCAACGCTGGATATTTTGCGCCACATGCTGGAACTCCTGCGGAGTATGTCCTTCCAAAATCTGTTGTGCTTCACCATAAGTCACGCGAGCCGCACTTTGAATGACCGCTTCGTAAAGCTTGGTTTCAAGCAGCTGACCTTGAAAGTCGAGCTGCATATCCGCCACCAAAGCCAATCGCGGCACGTGCGGCTTAAGTGAGCACAGCTCGTTGCTTAGTTTCTCGGGCAACATGGGCGATACAAAGTTCGGGAAGTAGGTCGACGTTCCACGTAAGTAGGCGTCTTCATCGATAGCCGAACCCGGGCGGACATAATGGCTGACGTCGGCAATGGCGACGATAAGGTGAAAACCGCGCGATGTGGTCTCGGTCAAAACCGCATCATCAAAATCTTTGGCCGTTTTGCCATCAATTGTGATGATCGGCAATCCACGTAAATCCACGCGCCCAGCCCAATCACGCTCCGTCACTTCGGGAGCTAGCGCTTCGGCCTCTTTCATGGTGGCCTTGCTGAACTCAAACGGAATCGAATGCGCATGGAGCATACGTAGGGAATCGTTGAGTGGATCGGCCACATCGCCGATCACCGAAATCACTTTGCCGCTAAAACCACGAGCAGAGTCCGGATAGTCTTCAATCTGCACGACCACCAACTCGCCCTTTTTCGGCTGCAAGTGAGACGGCACCGTCACGTTCAGGTCCTCACCCCAAGAGAAGCTCTTGTCGAGTAAGATACCTTTGTGCGGGGAAGTTTCATGATACTGTCCCATCACCCGCGTAAAGGCGCGGTGAAGGACCTCGACGATTTCGCCGCGAAAGCGTTCGCCGCCACGTTCACGCTCTATGCGCACACGCACGCGGTCGTTAGACATTATGCCCTTCATGCTAGGGCGGGGAATGTAAACGTCGGGATGGTCCGTATCGTCAGGAATAAAAAAACCGAAGCCATCGGGATGGCGCTTCACTATGCCTTCGGATTCACGATGGCTTTTCTTCATCAGATTCTAGCTCTACCGCATCCGCTCGGAATTATCCACGATTTCATCCAGACGGAAGAAGGAAAACAGCTCCAGGAAGTTCTCACGCTCGATCTGACCGCTCTCGGCCATGTAAGTGCGATCTGAGAAATCAGATGCTTTCCATGTCACCGAACCGCTGCGAGACCAACCACTGCCTGCGATCGCTATAGTCACAGCGCCACCGCCCGCGTTACCACGGTAAGTTTGGTTGGTGACAATCTCTACCCTTAGTTTTTGACCATCGGCCAACTGAAAGAGTTCGTAGTTCTTACGGCCAAGAATGCGCTGAGTGCCATCATTTAAACGCGTGACCCAGAGCCGGCCATTGCCTGAGCTCAGCGAGCGCACGCCGCTGGCGTTATAAAAAGCCTTGTGCTCGGGTTTTACATAGTAGAAATGACGCATCAGAAACTCTCGATTAGCCGCACGGTATTCCCATTCACGCTTGCTGTAGATCGGGCATTTGTCAGAGCCCTGGAACTCCTGCACCGCTTTGCCTTTGTCGAAGCCATCTTCTGGCGACTCATTACGAGTGGCGACGCAATCGCCCGCCGCGATGGCCTTGGACATCTCCGTGGCTTTGCCGCTGACCATGGACTTAGGATGGAACACCAAGCTGATCGCATCTTCATTGTCCATCAACATGGCGTTGAGTCCTTTGATGGCTTGATAGTCCGTCTCGGAAAGACCTCCGCGTTCACGCGCTTTTGTGTTTGGCTTAATACCGCAAGCCACAACAGAAACAGCCGTCACCACGGTGAAGATAGAGAGTCTTACGCGCATCCTTGCACTCCTCGATGTTTAAGCTTCAATAAGGATACTTAAGAAGAGCGCCGCTTGACAATTAATTAGGCAGATATACAACCGGCGTGAAGGGGGATTGAGTATGCAGAAGGTTCCTGAGTTATCCTTACGCGCTTATACCGAGGGCAGTGCCGCTGAAAAGACCCGCTTTATCGATCAGTTGTTTAGCGGATTGAAAGAGTACGGTTTTATCATTCTGAAAGATCACCCCATCGATGTCGGGTTGCTGCGCCAGGCCTACAACCTCAGTGAGAGGCTTTTTGCCCTGCCTTTAGACGTCAAAGAGTCCTACATCTCCCCTGCAGGCGGCGGTGTGCGCGGTTACACGCCGTTTGGTAAAGAGCATGCTAAGAACAACAAGTATCCCGATTTGAAGGAGTTCTGGCATGTGGGACGCGAGCTTCCCGCCAGCGATCCGTTGAAGTCCTTCTTCGCCGACAATATCTGGCCGACCGCTTTGCCCGAGTTCGAGCCCGTGTTCAAACGTATGTTTCAAGCGCTGGACGATACCGGAAGGATTATGTTGCAGGCGTTGACGATGCCGCTCGATGTGGAGCGTGACTACTTCACTCGTATGACCGATCGCGGCTCTTCGATCCTTCGTCTACTGCACTACCCACCGATTCCAGAAGGCGCCTACAAGAACTGCATTCGCGCCGCTGCCCACGAGGATATCAATCTGATCACCTTATTGGTGAGTGCATCGACCTCGGGGCTTGAACTCCTCACTCGCGACGGCCATTGGCTGCCGGTGGACACGGCTCCCGACAACATCATTGTCGACTCGGGCGATATGTTGGCGCGGATCACCAACGAAGTGATTCCCTCCACCACTCATCGCGTGGTCAACCCGAGCGGCCCTAACACCAGCCGCTACTCGATGCCGTTCTTTATGCATCCCAACCCAGACGCCGTGCTGAGCTGCATCCCCTCTTGCCGCGGCACCGATGCCAAATACCCCGACATCCTAGCCAACGATTTCCTCATGGAACGCCTCCGCGATATCGGTCTTGACCCTAAAAAAGGTAGGGCCTAACATTTCCGGAAATATACGCGATCTGGTGTCCGAATGTACGGTCATCGGACATCTACGAGGAGACTCAACTATGAAAGCGCTTTTTCTTTCTCTACTGTTCGTTCTGTCACTTCCCGCTTTGGCTGAGGATGAAGTTGGTGCGGTGACTTATAAACTCACCGGCGAGAAGTCTATCGACTTCACCAAGAACAACTTCACCGAAGTGGGCTTCTCTATGAGCTCCATCAACAATGGTAGCCGCTTCACCAACATGGTGATCGCGCATGACTTTGCCAACGGCTTCACCCTCGGCGCACGTGGCTTGATCCCGATCGACTACGGTCGCGGTTCGGAAACGTACATGGGTCAAGTGTTCGGTCGCTTTCCAATCTTGAACGCTGAGAACATCATCTATATCGAAGCGGCTATCACGCAGGGCTTTTTCAACGCCGACACGCTCAACGGCACCGACCCCTTTGCAATGCTGGGCGCGACCTATGGTTATGCACGCCGTTTCAAAAATGATTTCTCCGCCGGCTTGGCGCTGGGCGTGGACTGGTCCACATCGCGCATCTCACGCGACATCATTGTATCGAGTTCGAGCCTGGTCAATCACGTGACTCTCACCGGCGGCTACTATTTCTAAGCCCGCCTTGCTTTTCTAAGCGCCCCGCGATTACAGTCCCTCCCTATCAGGGGAGGGATTTTATGTTTCGTTCGTTACTCGTTTTCGCTGCGTTTAGCGCATCCATGGCCCAGGCTGACAGCACTTGGGCGCCGTGGGAAATTTCATCCGTCACCACGACACAAATCGATGAGCAGACATTGACCTCGGGCCTAGTGGCCGACGACGACAATTGCGTTAAGCTAAATGGCGTAGTCGATGAACTATTGGTGAACTGGGATCAGATTGTAGCCGTCGGAACAAAAGTTTGGCAGATCGCGGAAGCCAACAAACCCGTGGTCAATGTGAAGACTCCGGTGATTTCGGCTTTGCCGCGCGGTCTG
Source organism: Bdellovibrionales bacterium (assembly GCA_019637855.1). Classification (GTDB taxonomy): domain Bacteria; phylum Bdellovibrionota; class Bdellovibrionia; order Bdellovibrionales; family UBA1609; genus JALHOQ01. The sequence goes on along the minus strand of JAHBUX010000001.1, from coordinate 817,226 downwards.
AGCTGCTGGTCAGACCTTGAACAATGGAAAGCGCCAAAAGTTCAAACCTACGAGACAGTTTATAAAAACGGTTTCGGTATGGAAGTAGTGAAGTTCCGTTTTCGCCTGCACTACACTTATGGCGGCGGCAGCAAGGGCAAAGGTCAGTACCTAGCCAATGTCACAGTGATGCCGGCAGAGCTGAATGTGAGCTGGGGATTTAACTTCAATGCGGTTGTTGAAGTCGGCCAGGCGGTGAACCTCGGTACGAGTGAAGATCCCATTGCCGGTCTCGAGCTGAACATGAAGTGGCAGGTGAAAACCATCGTGAAGGACATCAATAGTTCGTACCACTACTTCGTACAGGGTGATGGTATCGCCCAGGCCGCGGAGTAGACCGCTTCAGAGCGCGCAAGACAAGGGCCGACAAGTCGGCCCTTGAATCACATCAACCGCGCCAGCGCCGCCTCCAAAGTTCCGATCTGTGCTTGCGACTCTTCGAGCTGGCGTTTGCTGGCCGCCACCACCTCTTCACCAGCGCGTGACACGAAATTGGCGTCTGCCATGCGGTTAGTCAGCGAACCCACGTCTTTCTGCAACTTCTCGATGTTCTTGCGAATGCGAACGACCTCTTCGCCGATATCGACAAGTCCTTCTAAAGGAATAATCACATCCACCTTCATTCCGCCAATCTGCACCGGTTGAACGGCACACTTGGCTAGGTTTCCGGCTTCACCGATTTCGCAGGTCTCTAAACGCGACATGGTCATGATCGACGACTTGTTTTCGCCCAAAATCTTTTGCGCGCGCGCTTCTGTCGGCGCCAAACGCACATTTATCTTAGTCCCCGGCTTGATACGGTTCTCGCCGCGGATATTGCGAATAGCGGTGATCACTTCACGCACCAAATCGAGCTCAAGTGCCACTTCTTCAGATCCCAAAGCCAACAGCGTCTTGTCGATCTTCGGCGTGGGATAACTGTCGACAATCAAAGCTTCACCGCGAATCGGCAGTTTCTGATAAATCTCTTCCGTAATAAATGGCGCAAAGGGATGTAGCAGACGAATCACACGATTCAGCACCTGCGCTAGCACCAATTGCGTTGCCTTCTTCTGCGCCGGATCGGCGCCCTCTTGGAAAATCGGCTTGATAAACTCCAGGTACCAATCGCAAAAGATATTCCACACAAATGCATAAATGCCATTGGCCGCATCCGAAAAGCGATAGTCTTTCAAGGCCTCGTCGACGTCTTTTTCCAAAACGCCAAGTTTATAAATCAGCCACTGATCCGCATCGGTCAAATCGACTTTGTTGGGAACCGCTTCCACTCCGTCAGCCGGCGCTTCAAAATCCTTCAGTCCGTTCAGAGAAAAGCGCGTGGCGTTCCAGATCTTGTTCATGAAATTGCGATAGCCTTCCAAACGCTGTGTGGAAAACTTCAGATCGCGACCGCCGGCGATCTGCGCCAAGAGAGTGTAACGAAGAGCATCCGAACCATACTCCTCAATCAGTTGCACCGGATCTTCGGCGTTGCCCGTCGACTTGGACATCTTCTTACCCTGAGCATCGCGAATCACGCCATGAATGTAGACCGTGCGGAACGGAACATCTTTTTTGAACTCCAAGCCCATCACGATCATACGCGCGACCCAGAAGAATATGATATCGAAGCCCGTCACCAAAACAGTGGTGGGATAAAAAGTCTTCTGCAATTCCGTGTCGGCCGGCCAACCCATTGTCGAAAACGGCCATAAGGCCGAGCTAAACCATGTATCGAGCACGTCTTCTTCTTGCTTCAGATCTTTGCTCTTACAATGCGGGCATTGAGCTGGATCCGTTTCGCTGACGATGATTTTCTGACAGCCCCCGCAGGTCCAAGCGGGAATGCGATGCCCCCACCATAGTTGGCGCGAAATACACCAGTCCTGAATGATGTTCATCCAGTGCAGGTACGTCTTCGTCCACGATTCAGGTTCGAAATTTATGGTCCCACTTTCCACTACGCGCTTGGCAGGAGCGGCAAGCGGCGCCATCTTCACAAACCACTGCTCAGACAAAAAGGGCTCGACTACGCAGCCGGTGCGGGAACAGTGACCGACTTGATGCGTGTGCGGCTCAGTCTTCACCAAGAAACTTCCAGCTTCGAGGTCTTCCAGAACTTTCTTGCGCGCGTCCGCGACCTTCATGCCTTGATACACGGCGCCTGCCGCTTCGTTGAGCGTGCCATTCTTGTTCAGAATGTTGATCATGGGCAATTTGTGACGCTGGCCAACCGCATAGTCATTGAAGTCATGTGCCGGCGTGATCTTCACCACACCCGAACCAAACTCTTTGTCCACATAGCTGTCAGCGATCACCGGAATTTTACGACCAGTCAAAGGCAGCTGCACCTCTTTACCGATCCATTGCTGATAGCGCTCGTCATCCGGATGCACGGCCACGGCCGTATCCCCGAGCATGGTTTCGGGCCGAGTGGTGGCGACAACGATTTCTCCGGAACCATCGGCCAGAGGATAGCGAATATGCCAGATCGAACCTTTGACTTCTTTGTAGTCGACTTCCAAATCGGAAATTGCCGACTCAAGGGCCGGGCTCCAATTGATCAGCCGCAAACCTTTGTAGATCAAACCTTTGTTGTGGAGATCGACGAAGACCTTGCGCACGGCTTTCGAAACGCCCTCATCGAGGGTGAACACCAGCCGGTCCCAATCGCACGAGTCACCTAAGCGGCGCATCTGATCGACGATATTGCCGCCGTACTCTTCTTTCCATTTCCAAACGCGCTCGACAAACTTCTCGCGGCCGAGAGCATGGCGATTGGTGCCTTCTTTTTTCAACTCGCGCTCAACCACACTCTGCGTGGCGATGCCGGCGTGATCCGTGCCGGGCAACCACAGCACGTTGAAGCCGCTCATACGCTTCCAGCGCGCCAAAGCGTCTTGGATGTTGTGGTTAAGGGCATGACCCAAGTGCAGCTTACCCGTGACGTTGGGCGGTGGCAGGATGATGCTAAACGGAGGTTTAGTCGAAGTCTCCTGAGCCTTGAAATAGTGGCGGTCCATCCACCACTGGTAGATGCGGCCTTCAACGTCTTTAGGACTGTAACGATCGGGTAATTCCATGCGTCAGCATCCTATCACCAGTGCCGACGAGGACTCAAGGATGTTATGTATCATGGACAGCCCGAGAGGAGGGTAATTATGAAATGGGTTCGCGCAAAAGACGGTGCAATTTTTGGAGTCTGCAAAGGCTTGGCCCGCACTCTGGATATCCCCGTGGGGCTGTTCCGTCTGCTCTGGTTGATCAGCATCCTGTTTCTAGGCACTGGCCTCGCCCTTTATCTGCTGCTGGCCATCGCGCTTCCGCGTGAAGACAAAGTCGTACAAGCCCTGAACCCGCGGCTGCTCGGCGTTTGCGCCAAAGTGGCTCTGCGAACCGATGTTGAAGTCGGGATCATTCGTTTTCTAGCGCTATGTTTGATGTTCCTGTCGCTGGGGGCAACGCTGGTCGGTTATGTGGTCTTGTATTTCATTCTTGATAACAAGAAGTCTCAAAGTTCCGACAACAAACCTTCGACACCGCCACTGACGACATAAACATTCGCGTAGCCCGCCGATTCCAAACGGTGGGCTAAATCCCGCGAAGTCTTGCCGTTCTCACAGAGCAAAACCACCGGAGCACTTTTATCCGGTACGATTTTACCGAGCCGCGCTTCCGCTTCATTCACGCGCACGTGCTCTGCCTTCATAAGCAAGCGATCGATGTGAGGAGTGACGGGTTTGGCTTCCACCCGCAAATCAAAAAATGCAAACCGCGCTCCCGTCATGCTTAAATTCTCGAGCTGAAAGAGACCGATTGGCATAGCGCTCATGTCTTCAACCCACTCTGCGGAAGCTGAGAACGCACCACCCACGCCACTACAAAACCGGCAAAGGCCAACGCGGCCGCGGCAAAGAAGGGAGATGTCATTCCGCTATGTTGATAAAGCCCCCCACCAACGGCAGGACCGATGATGCGCGACAGACTGCTTAGGCTTTGCGAGACGCCCAAGTTATTGCCCTGCACCTCCTCACCACTGGCCAGACTAATGCTGCCATTGAGCGAGGGGTTCACGAAACCATTGCCTAACCCCAGAGCGGTCACCGCCACAGCTAACAACGCCACCGTATCGCTGATCGTGACCAAAGCTAAACCCGCGGCCATAAACAATAGTCCCACCGTCAGTAAATGACGCTCTCCGTACTTGGGCAAAAGGCGACGAATCAAAAAACCCTGGGTGAACACCATGATCACGCCGATGTAACCAAAACCAAAACTCGCGGTCCACGCCGTCCACTGAAACTTATCCTGCACCAATAAAAACAGCGGGGCCTCGATCAAGGCCATCGCACAACCGTTCAAAAACACCATCAGCATGAGCAATCCCAATAGCGGAGTAGTGAGAGCTTGCCATATGCGTGCGAAACGATGACCGCGCACGGGCACTTGCTCACCAAACTTACGCGACTCAGGCAAAAACTTAAGCGCAAACAGAAAGTTCAAAGCGCAAATGCCGGCCGCAATCAATGCCGGAAAGCTCTCGCCCAACGGAGGTTCACTGCCTAAGTTCTTGCCGACGAGGCCGAACACTCCACCCAGAACCGGGCCAAGAATAAAACCCAAACCGAAAGCCGCGCCTACCAGCCCCATGCCCTTGCTGCGATTTTTCTCGTCAGTGATATCGGCGATGTACGCCATCGCAGTCGAAATATTGCCCCCGAACAAACCGGCAAAAGCGCGGGCCAAAAGCAGCATAGTCAGACTGTCCGCGAAGGCGAACGCTGTATGGGCAATGGCGCCCCCCAGCAAACTGATCAGGATCACTGGTCGGCGACCAACACGGTCGCTGATCTGCCCCCAGATCGGGGAAAAAATAAACTGCATCAGCGAATACACGCTCATCAACAGCCCGACCATCAGCGGTGAGGCGCCAAACTTTTCGGCCAAGTACGGATTGAGCGGAATAATAATTCCGAACCCGACGAGGTCGATAAACACGGTTAAAAATATGACGATGAGGCGCTTGTCTTTCATCTTGATCCTGGGATCAGGCCTTGGTCTAAAATGGCGCGTAGGTTAACATCGGTATACACCTATGCTCACCCTTTTATTGGTTTTTGCCGTATTGTGTCCTTCCCACGCCGAAAGGCCACGGGCTCCGCGCCCAGGCGCGTATACCATCAGTGGCGACGTGGACTATTTTTCAACCTCACGCAATTTCTCCTCAGGCGGGAGCTCGACGGCGTTGTTCCGCGGCGCCAAGTTCTCCAACACGCAGTTCGGCTTGGGAGGATCTTACGATTTCGACAAAATGTGGCGAGTGTTCGCCAACATTTCCGCCGCCAGCACCTCGGCGACCAGCAACGATCCACTGATTTTGACTAACAACATCACACGCACGAACTCCGGTCTTAATGAGGGTAGCGTGGGTGTGATGAGCTGGTTTAATCTTGGCCCGATCGCATTGGCGCCAACGCTCTCCCTCACCTATCCATTTTGGCGCGTAAACGAAGATTCCGAAGATCCGTTGCTCGGCGAAGGGGCTATGCAAGTTCTTGCCGGCAGCTGGGGCATTTGGCGCTTAGGGCAGTTTGAACCCTTCGTATTTGCTGGCTATAACTACCGCGATGGTGGACGCTCCACACTCTTTCCCTACCGTGCCGGTTTGAACTTTCGCATCCGCAATTGGTGGATTCAAGGTGAATATCGCGGAACGGTCACAGTCAGCGATGACACCGACAACAACGATCAAATCCCGCGCCTCACTTACACAACCGCCGTCAACGGCGGCAGCTTTCGCTATTACGCTGTCAATCCGGAGAGCGCCGAAGCGGCGATTGAAACTGGCTTTCGCTATCGCGGTTTCGGATTTTACGGCGGCTTCGCCACCACCACCAGCGGTAGCAATTCCGCCGATGGCAATCTGATCTACGCAGGCATTTCCTATAGCGGGCGCATCAAGCTCACGCCGCGAACGGCGGTGGAGGAGCATCCCGAAGAGCAGTTTGAAATTGAGCAAGATCAGTACGACGAAACTCTGTTTGAAGAAGAAGGCGCCCGCAAAGTAAAACGCAAAGTACGCAAACAGCCGAGCGTCGATAAACTTCTGCACGAGACTGAAAAAGATCTGCAAAAAGGAAACTAGATTACCGATCGAGCTGCAGCCAACGCTGCGGCGGCGGCTTTCCGCCATAGGAAGCAATCGTATCTGTCGCGCGAAAACGATGCAGGCGAATGGCGCTCTCCACCTTTTCTAGATACTGAGAAAGAATCAAAAAGCGATCCGCATAGGTGGCGGGCGAGAGCTTCACGAGATGAACCGAAATATCGGCAATCACTCGCCCATCTGCCGCTTTCCACTCCACCCTCGCCGTGCTCGGCCCACTCGGATTATGGAAAAAGGCAATGTCTTGCGGACGCTCTTCAAGCACTTGGACAATGGCGTCCACAGCTTGCTTGGACATTGCGGCCAACTGGAGCAGGCTTTCGGCGGAGGTGTAGTTCACCGCATCTGGCGCAGAATGAATATAAACATGACCGCCGAAATGTCGGCGCAGCGGAATATAATCGGACCGCCCGGCGGCCGTCATGTCGCGATCCCAAGTGTCCAACTCGCCAAGGTCAAAGGCCTGGTCGTAAAAACCATGACTCGCACCCGGTAGCGTCTCGCCTTCGCGCGCCACCACCGCCACGAAATAGGGCAGCTCTTCACCCGCATGTAAAGCAGCACCATGTTCGAGATGCGTAGCTTCGTGGGCGAGCAGCTGATCATTACCAAAGTTGGCGGAAAATGTTTGCGCTAGCGAATAGAACAAGATCCCGTTGTGCACACTCCCCAGCACTTCAGGAGTATGCGAGATGTACTGGGCCGACAGTAGGATCGGTATCGCCGGGTACATGGACTGCACGTGTTGCAACATCGATGGATTGTCGTCCGAAGGGACAAGCCGAATATGCGGCTTAGCGTAGGCGTAACTAGCTGCACTGATTTTAGAAAATGACGGGGCTGGGGCAGCCAAAAGTTTTTCCGTCTCCACTTTCTTTTGTTGAGCCTTGAAGAGTTTGTGCTTGGCCAAGTCGCGCTCTGACACGGATCGACTTTCCACGGCCGTCTTCTGATGTTCTTGGATCTGCCATTTTAAGAAGGCAATCTCACTCTCCCAGCGCTCATAATCTTCCTCGGTGACTATGCCAAAAGGAGCGTCGGCATCCGCGGCGACTACCACGTGATTAACTTCATGGCGCGTGAGCTGTTCGGAAGCAATCGCGAGAATCTCGTCGTTCACAACATTGAGCAGTGTGATAATTCGTGGAGTGGCAGGTTCGCGTTTGAGAAGAACCATTTCGTGCAACAGAGTGGCCATTCGATGCTCGCGCGGATCGAGCAAAGTCTCGCAGCGGCTGTTGTGGGCGAAAGCCGGCAACGCCGCCATAAACAGAAAAACCATAGGAATGAAACGCATTTGGACAATGCTTCAATCATTTCAGTCATTTACTGTCAATCGCAGGGCCGCATTTGAGAAAGAAGGATAGGGTCGTCTAAACCTTAATGGCCGCCGCCAACTGCGCCAGCGTTACACCGTGAATCTGCACTACCTTAACACGTGAGGCTTGACCGCTGATCAACTCAAAGTGCCTTTTAGGAAGGCCCAGTGTCTTAGCCAAAAAAGCGATAAGCTCGGTATTGGCTTTACCATCTTCAGGAACCGCTTTGATTTTAATCTTAAGCGCATCACCGTGTAGGCCCACGATTTGATTGCGGGAGGCATTGGGCTGGGCGTGAATCTTTAGGCGGACTGTGGAATCGTCCGCGGTAGCCTCAAGATAAGGGAGGGGGGCGGATGGAATAGCGCCTCCCTTTAATTTACAGATTCTTTTGAATAGCTTCGGCGATCTTGGCTTTCAACGCCTGGGCGTCGTCATTCTCGCGAATATCGCTGCTGATCTTGGGCTCGATCACCGGATTGGGCATGATTTTTTGCGCCTGCTCCAGCATGGTCAAATGGCTTTGTACCAAGGCGCGCAGGTTGTTTTCGAACTGCATGCGGACTTTTTTGAGCTCAGAGATATCGCCATAAATGCGTTTTAACGAGTCACGCGATTCACGCACGATCATTTCGGCCTTTTGATTGGCGTCGTTGATGATCAATTTAGCTTCGCGTTCGGCGTCGACTTGCATTTTTTCCGACATACGGGTGGCCGTCGTGATCGTGGACTTCAAAAGCTCGTCGCGCTCGCGGTACTCGGCGATGGAGAGTTCTTTTTCGCGCAGGGTTTCTTTTAGAGAATTTCTTTCTTTGATTAAGCTTTCGAGTTCTTCAGCTACAAGGCGGAGGAAGTCCATGACCTCGTCGGGGTCGAAGCCCATCATTTTGCGGTGGAAGGTTTTGTGGGCGATATCGATGGGCGCTATACGCATTTGGTTTTCCCCCTCTTGGAAGACTCTTTTAGGTTACGAGGGGGGCTTGGTCTCTGCAAGTATTTATGCTTGCGAAGCGTTTCCGGCAGCTGACTTCTGGCCCCTGGACCCCGGCCCCCTGGCCTCAAGCCTCCGTGGTTAGCGCGTGGCTTTGTTTTAGTTCTCGGAGAGTTCGCGGTCTCTTAGGGCGCTTTTCTCGAAGGAGTATCTTAGCAGGCGCTCCACTTCGAGCTCACGCATGCTCTCTAAGCCAGCGTGGGTAATTCCTTTTTTGGAGGTCACCTTGGCTTGCAACTCCTCTAGGGTTTGAGTCGGGCTTTGGGTGGCCAGTTGGCTGGCGCCTAAAAAGGTGTTCACTGTGATCTGTTGGGCGGTTTTGGCGTCGATGCCATGCTCTTCGATCCATTCTTGCCAATAAACCATCAATTCGAAAATGAAACCGATGCCAGCACTGCTGGCGACTGTGAAGGCTTCGAAAGCATCACCCTCATCAAGTTTTATCGTGTAACCAAGCGGTTTGAACATTCTTTCCATCCAGCGATCGACGCGAATGTTGGAGGCGGCCGTGCAGTAGGCAAAAGCTCCCCTTTTTACTTTTGCCGGGGTGTTGGCCATGACGCGCACGAGGTTTTTGTTTTTGGGCAGCAAACGCTTGAGTTTGTGCAATTGGATTCCCGCCGCCAAGCTGATGACAATCTGATCCTCATTGAAACTTGAAGCGATGGGTTCAATGGCCGCCTCAAGATCCTGAGGCTTCACTGCGACAATCACAACGTCGGCTTTGTCGACCACCTCTTCATTGGTGGCACAGGCGTTGATTTTAAACTGCTCCGTAAGGCGCTGGATTTTTCCCGGCGTGCGGTTACTGACGAACACTTCGCCCGGGGTCACTAGGTTTTCCGACAACCAACCTTCTACAAGAGCTTGGCACATGTTACCGGCGCCAATAAATCCGATGTTCTCTTTCATTTTGCCTATTCCTTTTCCTCACGTGCCCCGAAAATTTCCGTTCCGATGCGAATCCATGTCGCGCCCTCAGCAATCGCCTCGGCGTAGTCGGCGGTGGTTCCCATGGACAGCTCATTGAACGGATGCGCCGCCCTCTGTTCCGCGCTGAGCGCCGAACGCAAGGCATCTTGCAATTCGCGCGCACGCCGAAAATAAACGCGGGCCTGCGTATCCAAAGGGGGCATCACCATTAAGCCTAACACACGAAGGCTCGAACAGCTCTCAACAACAAAGTGAACCAAATCTTTCAGCTCATTTTCACCGACCCCGCCCTTGCTGGCTTCGGCGGCCACATTGAACTGCAAAAAAATGTCTTGCCGGCGACCGTTTTGCGTCGCCTTTTGCAAGGCCTCGGCGATCGAGGAACGATCGACCGAATGAATGATGTTAAAACGACCCGCTAGAGCTTTGACCTTGTTGGATTGAATACGACCGATGAAATGCCAGTCGACCGGGAGACTGTGCAGCTGATCTTGTTTGTCGACCGCCTCTTGCACATAGTTTTCAGCAAAGTCGCGCTGGCCACTTTCATAAGCTTCACGTATGGCGCTCAACGGTTGCAGTTTAGAAACCGCAAGAACCTTGACCGTCGCGGGATCACGGCCCCAGGCGATACAGGCCGCGCGAACTTTCTCATTCAGATTTTTGAGGCGAGTGCCGACCGACTGTCCAGCCATTTTCCTTCAGAGCTCTTTCCAGCCGCTCGAGCGGCAAGCCGACCACATTACTCCACGAGCCATGCACTGACGAAACAAATTTACCACCGTCGCCCTGAATCCCGTAAGCCCCCGCTTTGTCCATCGGTTCCCCGTCGGCCACATAGGTGCGAATCTCTTCTGCACTCAGCTCGCGAAACTTCACTTCGGTGATTTCAACCCCGGTCCAGGTCTTGGTCGAGCCCGACTCAAGGAGAGCTACACCGGTCATGACGCGGTGAGTATTTGAAGAAAGTCGGCGCAAAAAATCCTCGGCTTGGGCCGCCGATTCGGGCTTGCCTAAGATTTGGTCACCCAGCACCACGATTGTGTCGGCCGAGAGAATCAAATAGCCTGGTGAATTCAATGACTTGTGCTGGTCCAGACAGGCGCGCGCCTTGAGTGTCGCAAGATGAGACGCCACTTCCTGCGGATTCAAACTTTCATCAAAGATTTCCGATACTTTTACTGTGGAGACAGTGAACTCGTAAGCGGCCGAATTCAGCAGTTCGCGGCGACGCGGTGATTGGGACGCCAAAACAAGTTTCAACATGTCTTCGTTGTAAGGGAATTTCGAAGGGTTGGGAATGTTCACGTTCGAATTTTTTATTCTGGTGACCGGACTAGGGCTCGCCGCATTGAGCGTGTACCTGTTTTCGACCGCCGTGTTCACCAACAACACCGACGCTGAAGCGTTGGCTTGGGCCTCAGGAAATGAACCCGCCAAATCCAAAAGTGGTTTAATCAATTTCTCGCGCCCGCTGGTGCACAATTTCACTCTTCAGCACGCACAACGTATTCAAGGCAAAGCCTATCGTGAACGTATCCGGCGGCGCTTGCTGACAGCCGGCCTGTCGCAAGAGCTGAACGAAGATGAATTCATCGGCCTACAGATCCTGTGGGGGGTTTTCTTTCCCATCGGCTTCTTCGTTATGAACTTTGCCCTGCAGATGGATATGCCCATGCTGATGTTCCCCGCCCTCGCGGTGGCGGGCTGGATGTTTCCAACCATTCACGCCAACCAAGCGCGCAAGAAGCGCTACATCGATGTCGTTGTCGACCTACCCTTCTTCATCGACCTGATGGCCCTTTCGACAGAAGCCGGTCTGGACTTCATGGGTGCACTTCAACGCATCGTCGACAAGGCCGAAGCCAGCACTTTGGCTGAAGAGTTCAATCTGGTTTTGAAAGACATCAAACTCGGCTCTTCACGCAAAGAGGCGCTCACCCGCTTGGCCGACCGCCTCGACATCTCCGAGATCACCAGTGTGGTCGCCGTCGTACGCGATGCGGACGAGACTGGTGCCAGCATCGCCCAGGTATTGAAAGACCAATCGATCCAAATGCGCTTAGAGCGTTTTGTTCGCGCCGAAAAGGCCGGCGCCCGGGCCTCGCAAGCCATGTTGATTCCCCTGATGTTTCTGATTCTACCCGCGGTGATGATCATGGTGTTCGCACCCGTCGTGCTGCAGTTCTTCTACGGGGGCACGTGATGCAGTTGCGTAACGCCCGCTCCACTTTGATTCCGTATCTCGAAGTCGCGTCCACTTGGTGGCCGCGCACCAAGGGTTTGATCGGCCGCACTCATCTGCCCGACGATCAAGCTTTGTGGATTTTGCGGTGTAACTCGATTCATACGTTTTTTATGAAGTTCGCCATCGACTTGGTCTTCGTTGATCGCAAGATGGTGGTGAAGAAAACTTACTCGCGGGTCAAACCCGCCCGCCTGGTGCTGCCCGTGTGGGGCGCCGCCAGCGTTATTGAACTCGCGCCCGGATTTCTAGAGAAACATCCGGTCGCCATCGGTGAGCAATTGCATGTGGATCATCCGCTTTCTTAACGGCCCTTTGGCCGGACAAGTTGTGCCGCTCACCAAAAACTCCACGTTGATTGGACGAGCGCCCGGCTGCGACATCAAGATCCCGAGTGGCAGCATTTCAAAAGAGCATACTCGTATCGAGATCTTTGACGACAAAGTTATCGTCACCGACGCCGGTTCACGCAACGGCACCTTCATCAACGGCGTGCAGGTGCGTTCGAGCAAAGCCAACTCGGGCGACAAGATCGCGTTGCACGACGTGTTCTTTGAAGTTCAAAAGGTGCCAGAGAACTGGGCCGCACGCTTCCAGCAGCAGATGTACGGAGGCCAACAGCAGCCCTCTTATGGCAACGTGGCTTATCAGCAGTCACCGCCGCGCTCGCGTCGGCGTGACCGCGACGACAGCGAAGAATTCTCGGCTCCGCAGGCCGAGAGCGCCGAACTCATGCAGAGCAAGTTCCCGCGTTGGGCAGCTGTATTTCAAGAATACATGGATCGCGTGGTTCTGCCCGGAATGGTCAAGCTGCCCGAACTGTTTGATTTCAAATGGGTGCTCGCTGGCTTTATGGCGGCCTTTATTCTTCTGGTCACCACACTATCGACGATTCCTTTGGTGCGAATCCTTAAGAGCAGTATCGAAGAAGAGAGCCAACATCACGCCATGACGATCGCCACCACTCTGGCGCGCGTGAATCGGCCTTACTTAACCAGCGACCAGATCAGCGCTGCCTCGGTGGACATCGCCACGGCCCGCCCCGGCGTGAAAAAGGCCATGATCATCTCCAACATCGACGGCAACATCGTTTCTCCGGCTTCGCAAGCAGGCTCTTATCCCGACATCCCATTTGTACATGAAGCTCGCAAATTCAATAGTGAAGCTGTGAAGCAAATCGACGACGACACCGTCGTCGCCATGTATCCGGTGATGGTGTTCAACCAAGACTCCGGCAATCAAGCGGTCACCCATTGGGCCGTGGTGCTGTATGACATGCGTTCGTTGGCCGTCAAAGACGGCGACGTTTTGAGCCTCTTTATCATTACGCTCTGTATCTCGTTGGTGCTGGGCTTTGTGCTCTTCTACTTCCTGTACAAGCTGATCGAATATCCGATCCGCAATATCAACGTGCAACTGGACACGGCGCTCAAAGATGGCGGCGAGACCGTGCACGTCGAATATCAGTTTCCCGCCCTGCAGCTTCTAGCCTCGAACGTGTCTAGCGCGCTGACCCGCGCGGCCAATCCGGTGCAGAGCGCGGGCGTCAATCGTGCCGTTGAACATGACCGCAATCGCGAGATCGGGAACTTAGTCGAGCTGATGGGCTTTGCCGCCATGGGCGTGCGCACGCACGATCTTTCGATTGCTGCGGTCAATCAGGCTTTTGAAGCCCGTATCGGTTTGCCGGCCGCCACTCTCACTCTACAAAGTGTGAACGATATCAACGATCAAGCGCTGAAACTCAGTTTGAAAGATCTGATCGAACGCGTGGACAAAAATCCCGACGAATTGGCCACTAATGAACTCGAGTTCTCGGGCTCGAACTTCCAAGTGGTGGCACAGGGCATTTACGGCAGCGCCAAGCTTGCCTACTACCTGATCGTTCTCTTGCCTATGGAAGGAGAAGGATGAGCAATTCCGCAGTCGCCATCTCTCCTGCCGCAGCTACGAAGTGGACCGTGATCAGCGGGACCATGAAGGGCTCGGTGCGCCTGATGAACGCGCCGTCGTTTGACGTCGGCCGTAGTCCGGATTGCGGTTTTGTGATCGTCAACGATCCGAAATGCAGCCGCAAGCATGCGCAGGTGGAATCCGATGGCTTCAGCTGCGAAGTGATCAGCCTGAACGATAAAAATCTGGTGCAAGTGAATGGCAAAGGTGTGGAGCGTGCAATCTTACAAGACGGCGACGTGGTGACCTTTGGCGATACCGAAGTGCAGTTCAATCAAACGGCGGTTTCGGGCTCACCGCTATCGGTGGTTCACCAAGACTACGGCGGTTCGCCTGCGATGTACGGCGGCGCCTCAGCTCCTTCGCGCCCACGCTCTTCGAAAAGTGGGCGGCCGAAAACCAGTAAGAAGGCCGGAACCAATCGCCTCATTATATATGGAGTGCTGGGACTGCTCGGCTTTTGGCTATTCTCTGGCTCACCAGCCAAAAAGAAAGAGCAACAGATCCGTAGCGAAAAACAGATTCAAGCCGATATCGAAACCGCCAACAAACTGCGCGAGGCGGCCGAGGCGGTCTCCTTGAAGAAAATGAACAATAGCGTAACGGCTCGTCAGGCGCAGGAGAACTACGTACGCGGCTTCCGCGACTTCAAGAAGGGCCAATTCGAACGCTCTTTGACCAGCTTTCAGGCCTGCTTGGCTCTAAATCCGGAACACGTATTGTGCAACCGCTACCAACGTCTCTCGCAACGTAAGTTCGACGAGCTGATTCAGTATCAAGTGGTACTCGGTCGCAAATATCGCGAGCAAAACCAGTACAAAGCCTGTCGCGCGGCCTTCCGCAACGTGATCGTGATGGTGAAAGACGCAAGCAGTCCTATATATCAAGAGGCCAAGGCCAACTATGAAGCTTGTGACCGTCTGACGGAAGGGCGGTTTTAAATGGCCATCTTAACCGTGAAACTGCATGGCGAAGAACTTCACCGCATTCAGCTCGAGAACGGCAAAGAGTACGTGGCCGGCCGCGCTCAAGATGCCCAGATTCCTCTGGGCACAGAGAAGGGCATCTCACGTCAGCATTTGAAGTTTTATGAGCGCGACGGCATTTGGGTGTGCGAAGCGCTCTCGAAATTCGGGCTGATTCAAAAGGGCTCGGAAACTGTGCAGGTGATAGAGTTGACCGAAGCGTGCGTGTTTATCGTCGCACCCTACGAGTTCGGATTCGAAGCGGACCTTGCTGAGGAAGAAAAGCCCGAGCCCTCACGCAATCTACCAACCTTCTTCCAGCCGCGCATTGGCACCAATGCGCCGACGCCTGCAGAGGGACCCGCTCCACAGGCCGTGGACAACACAGCTCCCCGTCCGAACAATGAAGCCACCGTCGCCGGCGCCTCGAAATTGGTGCCCTACTTCCGCATCTCCTATCCAAACACCGCCGACGATGAAGTTTTGAAACTAGAAGGCGACCTGTGGGTGGCCGGGCGTGAGTCCGACAGCGAGATTCCGATCAATTCGCCGCACATCAGCCGCAAACACTTCGAGATCGCGCGCACTCCAGAGGGTTTCTTTATCACCGATTTGGGGAGCTCGAACGGCACCAAGGTGAACGGAAATAAAATTCCGTCACACGAACCGACCCGCCTCGAGAGCGGCGATGAAATTCGTGTGATGAACATCGACATGACTTTTGAGATTCGCGACGTCCAGTTCAACAATCGTGTGGACCGCTTGCCGGTGCCAGCCTTCGATCCTCAGCTGATGCAAGAGCCGGCCGAACCCTGGTACCCAGCAAATCTACCGGCGGCCTATGAACCAACGCAGTATCAAGCGGCGCGCCCAGAGCGACCGGAGAAAAAGGGTTGGCGACGCCAATGGCGCAAGCTCAAGAAAAACAAAGTGCGTTTAGCATTGGTGGTTCTGATCCCGATCTTGTTGATAGGCTCGCTATTACCCGATAAAAAAGAAGAGGCCAAGGTCGCTCCCCGCGATCCAGCCAGCAGTTTAAGCTTCGATACGCTAAGCAAAGAGCAGAAGCTGGTGGTCAAAGACTCATTCAATCTAGCGCGCTCACTTTACGTGGGCGGGAAATACGCTCTTTGCCTAACCGAACTGGCGAAGCTGCACGAGATCTTGCCCCAATTTGAAAACTCCAAAGAGTTGCAATCTTTCTGCGAACAAGGTTTAGAGCTGGTCCGCCGTGATGAAGAACGCATGCGCCAACAGCGTGAAAAGGAAGAAGTCGAGCAGCGCATCCTAGGCTATGTGGAACAGTGCAAGTCCACTTTGAAAGCAGGCGCGACCATCGACGAAACCCGCCTCTGTTTGGCCCCGGCCATCGAGCTTTCACCCGAGCACAACCTAGTGATTGAAATGATTCACTCGGCCCAGATGCACGAAGACGAAAAGAAATTTAATGACGAACAAAGACGCATCGAGGACGCCAAGGTCGCGCGCGGACAGGCGCATTTCAACCGCGCCATGGCCACATTGAAGAAGGATGACCTCCTGGCTTCGCAACGTGCCTTGGAGAAATTCGTGAATTCGAACTATCCACGCGCCGCCGGCCTGAAAGAAGAAGCACGCCGCCAGATTGCTTCAATCCAAGAGAAACTGAAGGTCAAAGTCGGCGGTTTTATGGAGGAGTGCCGTCAGCAAGGCAGCAAATCCCAATATAAAGCAGCCTATCTGGCCTGCGACAAGGCCAGCAAAGAAGACCCGAGCAATAGTGAAGCCAAAGCCACTAAGGACAAGATGCTGAAGGAACTGCGCCGGGAGATGAAGGCCATCTACGAAGATAGCGTTTTAGAGGAAAGCTTGGGCAATGTGGATTCGGCCAAAGAGAAGTGGAAGAAAATTTTGGCTGAGGATCTGGAGTTCAACGACTACGCCAAGAAAGCCAAGAGCAAACTTTTAAAGTATGGAGCCATGCCGTGATCAGCTTGCTCGAACGCTCTTACGGCGGCCAACTCTTTCGCCCAGCGCCCGAAATCTATCTGGAAGAAGATGGTTCATTTGGCGTGATTGCCACCCCTTGGGGCAACCGCAATGCGGCCAAGAAGGTGATCGAAACGTTGAAAGACTATGTGCTTTCGGCACGGCAAGATTTAGAAGCCACTTCGCCGTTTCAAAAGCTCACCTGCCTGTCGGGCCTGGCCAACAGTTTGCGCGTCGGCGTGATGCTGGCCAACGATTCCATTTATCGCGAGGAGAATAAGTCGGAATACATGTCCGGTGTTGAGGTTTTGGTATTCGCCCATCAAGAGGGCGAACTCTCCTTTGCACAGGTCGGCTACCCGCACTTTTTCTTGGCGCGCCAAGGAATGCCGTGGATCCCTCTGAGTGTGCAGATCGATCTGTCCACCGAGCTTAGCCAGCCGCCCGAGATTCTACCGCCACTGCCACAAAACCTCATCGGCTTACACAGCACAACCAATATGAATGTGGCCAGTTTTAAAACGCAAGCCCACGACCGCCTGGTTTTCTTAAGTCACACCGTAGTTTCGAATCCACTCTTTCATCTACCCTATGAAAGCACTTCGCTTGATCAAGTCAGCGCCACGTTGGCTTCACAGTACCCGAATCTTCCCTTTTGGCTGGGCGTTCTCGAGCTGCCATAAGCTATGGGCCCTCGACTAGACCCGCGCGCAGCATTGAAATCCCGGCTTCGTCACCGGATAATTTAGCCAATGGACATCGTCTACGGCCCAGTGAAATCACAACGCTATGGCAGCACTTTGGGGATCAATCTGCTGGGCGCAGAGAAGGTGTGTTCCTATAACTGCGTCTATTGCAGCCTTGGTCCTACACAGCTGACGATGAATAAGATCCGTAAGGACTACGTTTTTCCCTCTCTGGACCAAGTACGCAACGCTTTTAAAGAGTACATTAAAAAGTCCGTGCCGTCGGAAGCCGTAGTGGTCAGTGGCAATGGCGAACCCACCTTGCACGCCGAATTTGAAGAGGCCATGAAGCTAATCACGAGTCTACGCGACGAGCATTTGCCCGGAGTCAAAGTCGTCGTTTTGACCAACGGCGCGCATCTCGACAATAAAAAGGTCGTCAATGGACTGAACCTGGCGGATGAGCGCGTGATTAAGATCGATGCCGGCAACGATGTGCTTATGCAGAAATTCAACGATCCCTTGATCCGCATCAACATGGCGAAATTTCTGTCGGGCTTTCGCAAGCTCAAAGACTACACCGTGCAGTCGCTCTTCTGCTTGGGCGAGTTCGACAACACGGCCGCCGATGCGGTCGACGAGTGGATCGAAGTTTTAGGTATGATCAAACCGAAGGCGGTACAGATCTGCACGTTGAGCCGTCCCTCGCCCGCCTTTCCCGGGCTGCAACCGGCCGACGAGGATGCTCTTTACGGAATCGCTTTTAAGCTAAAGAAACGCACATCATTGGAAGCGAGCGTCTTTAGCATTCAGAAGACCTGACATCTTACGGGCGAACGGTTCAAATTCCTTCAAAGTCAGCAGATAGTCGGCCAGTTGCGGGCCTTCTGGCAATTCGCGGAACACGTCCCAACGTAAATCCGTTAAATAATTCATACGCCCGATGTCTTGATCCATCCACGTTTGCACGTACAACCGAGTGAAACGATCTTGAGCGCTCTGTCTGTCGTCGTCGCTTTTCGCGATCTGCCAGGCATGCAACGCCAAAACCTTTTCATCGGCACAGTCGGACTGCTGCGATTTTTTATCGCCTTTGGTGGATAACACTAGACGCACGCACGGATTGCGCGGCATCGGCAAATTCTCACCCAGCTGTTTCGCCGCCACATAGCTGCCAACCGGCTCGCCCAGTGCTTGTGACAACTGCTTTACGCTCTTCCAGTCGCGTGTGCTCAGAGCCTGCCGTAGGTACCACTTGCTCCACGCCTCAGCCCCTTTGGGTTTACGAGTCATAGTGCCGTCACGCCACAATTCGCGCGCCACTTCCAACTGCTCTGGCCAGTGCGGCGTCATACCTTTGAAGGGTTGCGTCTGCGCGTGCCGAAACAGATCCAACACATCGCCATTGAGCGAGTTCCACAATGGATCACTGGGCTTCAGGCGCAAGCTCTCCATACGGTCCGTGCGCGTATTGAAGATCAACGGACGCGTGTCGTGAATATACAAGAATTGATTTTGCCGTACGGCCCAACGTACGCCTCCGCCTTCAAGCCAATCGGGCCACGCGGTCTCACTTAGGATCAACCGGTCTTCTTCCCACTTGGGCTCGGATTTCACCAGCACACTCGACAAGCTCTGCGGCTGCACTTCCGCCAGGGAGCTGCGCGGGACTTCCGCACCCAACCACTCGAACATGGTCAGGCCGACATCGACCAAGCTGACATTGCGATCCACGCCCCACTGAATCACATTGTCGCGCTCTTTGCGGGCCGGTTTGATAAACAGCGCGACCTGTGTGCTATCCGAACGCAACGACAGTGGCGGCGGCTCTGTGTCGGTTTCGCTGCGACTGAGAGAGTTCAATCCGACCAGAACAATGTTTGTCGAATTCCACAATCGCTTTTGTTTCAACCAGCGCACCAGAGTGCCAATCGACTCACTCACCTCTTCGACCTGTGCTGCCTCGCTCTTCTCGCGCACTTCTCCTTCATCGGTCTTGGTCGGCACATTGGGAAACTGCAGATCCGCTAAAAACAAGACCGCAAGAAACGGCTGACCGCCTGTATCGTGTTCAATCCAATTGGTCGCGATCTTGAACACGTCCTCGGCCCGGCGATAGTACATCCCGGGCGTGATATCGACTTGGTCTTCAAAAATCTCAAAGCCCTGGGCCAGGCCCGACTTACGCCAAATCGGCGGGCCGCCGGAAACGAATAGAGTGTGATACCTTTTGCCTAAGGCGGTTTCGCCCAGAGTTTTAAAGCGCGCCGACAAGAAATCATTGCCGTTGTGGCGCACGCCATGGTCCACGGGATAAAGCCCCGTCAAAAGCGAAGACATGGACGCCTGACTTAGCGTGCTTGGTGTGTAGGCATGCGAAAAGCGTACGGCCTCTTCGCAGAAAGCACGCAAACCTACCTCAGGCTCGCCCTGTTCGGAATCACAGCTTAAGGTCTCGAAAGCAAGACCTTCGACGGCAATGACCAGAATGGACGGCTTGCGATCGCGATTAAATTCGCAACCGTTAATCCACAAGAGCGCCGGCAGTATCAACGCCGGCCAGACGACTCGCCTCATCAACCCCATCCTACCTTGACCGTAACTCTAGCCTCCAGAGATAATTACGTTTTGGAGGCTTCCATGACCGATAAGTTTTTTGCTATTGCGCAAGTCGCACACGAAGTCACGCTGTGGCTGCTCATTATCTTGAGCGTGCTGTCTCTGGCATTTATTCTTGAGCGTTTCTTCACACTCAGCCGCGTGCGCAAAGAGAGCGAAAAGGTTTCGGGCAGGCTAAAAGAGATCCTGCAGTCCAATAATCTGACCGAACTGGAAGAATTGAGCCGCGACAAAACCGCTCTGGAGTCCCGCGCCCTCTCCTACGGTCTTCGTCATGTGCGCGAAAAAGGTGTTGCGGGCCTGGAAGAGATTTTCAGTTCATTCGCCAACATCGAGCGCCCCTCGCTGGACCGTCATTTAGGCTTCTTGGCTACCGTCGGCTCGAACGCTCCATTCATCGGACTGCTTGGTACGGTGTTCGGTGTGATGGATGCCTTCCGCGCCTTGGGTGAACAAGGCGACACCAAAGCGGTGATGATCGGGATCTCGCAATCTCTGGTCGCCACCGCCGTAGGCCTGATTGTGGCCATTCCGGCCGTCATCGCCTACAACTACTTCCAAAAGCAAGTGAAGGGCGTGATGCTCAATCTCGAAAGCGTAAAAGATCTGTGCTTGGCTTACGCCAAGTCGGGCATCAAGAAGGTTTAATCCATGGCCGGTAAAATCGCAGGCGATGACGACGAACCCATAGCCGATATTAACATTGTCCCCTTCGTGGACATCATTCTCGTGGTGTTGATCATCTTTATGGTGGCTACACCGTTGATCATGAGCAAATCTATCCAGGTGAATCTGCCTAAGGCCGGTAGCGGTGACGACACCACACCGAGCGAGCTGACCATATCGATCTCAAGCGCCGGTGGAGTCTTTCTGAACGGCAAGGTCAGTGACGAAGCCACGATCACCACCTATTCGCAAGACCTAGCCACCAAACGGCCCGATGTGCAGGCCATCATATCGGCCGACAAAGAAGTCCCGCACGGGCGCGTGGTAACGATCATCGATTCAGTGAAAGCCGGCGGAGTGAAACGCTTCGCCATCACCATCGATAAGAAATAAACCGAGGCGACCATCGAAATGGTCGCCAGATTTTGCAACGTTCCTAGATTCCCCTTCACCCCATTTCGCTTACTCTTATTTTGTTTACTGAAGAGTTTCCAAAGCGGCACGCGGTATGCATCTTTCTCGCCCTGATAAGGGGGGATGTATGTCATCCATGATACTCGGGTGGGCTTTTGCACTTTTTGGTTCTTCAGCCTTCGCCATCGAAACAGTTCCAGAACTTGATGTGAACCGCTACATGGGGCGTTGGTACCAGATTGCCGCGAATCCCATGATTTACCAATACGGATGCGTGTGTTCGCAACAGACCTTAGGGCGCGCGGACAACGGCAATCTCACCGTTTACAACTCTTGCAACCTGCAAAAGCCCGGAGGCACTTTGTCAGAAGTCCGCGGTGAAGCCCGCGTGGTGGACTTAAAAAGCAATGCCAAACTCAGCGTGGATTTTGGTTTGGGTCGCACGGGGGAATATTGGGTTATTGCGATCGCCAAAGACTATAGCTGGTCGGTGGTGACCGACTCCAAGGGAGAATCGCTTTTCATTCTGTCACGCACTCCCCAGATGGACGAGACCATTTACAAAGACGTCGTTCGACAGGCGGCCGAGGAAGTGGACACCCACCAGCTAAAAGCCACTGAGCAAAAAGAGTGTGTTTACCCCGCCGGAAGCTAAGCGAAGGTCGAGCCAAAAACCGATGCGAAGAGCCGCTTGCAGTCTTCAATAACCAGTGGACGGCCCAACTCTTTTTCAGCGGAGGTCATCACATCAGCCGCAAAACCGCAGGGGCGAATTCCAACAAAGGCTTTGGGGTCATCGATGATGTTGATGGCCACGCCGTGATAGGTCACCCATTTACGAACCGCGATCCCCATCGAAGCGATCTTACGCTCACCAATCCAGACACCGGTCAGAGAAATTTCTCCCACCTGTGTCGTTCGGGCTTCCGCGCGAGTCATGCCAAGTTCACGCAAAGCCATGACGGTCGCAGACTCCAAACCGCGCAAGTAGGCGTGAATGTCACGTGCGGGAATTCCAAAACCACGCGCGCGGCGCAGATCCAGAATCGGATAGATCACGATTTGATTGGGTCCGTGATAGGTGGCACGCCCACCTCGCGACGACTCTACGGTCGAACCTTGCCAACCGATCAAGTCTTCCGACGGCGTAGCTCGTCCCAAAGTCACCACTGGAGGATGCGTGCAAAAGATCAAACGCTCTTCGCCACCGCCGGCGACGTCATCGACGGCGGCCAATTGGCGATCCACTGCGGACTGATACTCGACCAGCCCCCAGTCGTCGATCCTCATGCCGTCGGCCGATGACCGTTTGACGACGCGCGAGTGAGAGGTTTCTGAATGATGTGAATCGCGTGGCCAAGCGTGGCCTCGGCGGCCTCCATCATGGTTTCACCTAATGTCGGATGCGGATGAATCGTAAGAGCAAGATCCTCTACGCGCGCACCCATCTCGATAGCCAAAGCGGCTTCCGAAATCAGATTCGAAGCTTCGGGACCAACAATATGAATACCTAAAACTACGCTGGTCTTTGCATCAGCGATGATCTTCACAAAACCTTCGGTCTCCATCATCGAAACCGCGCGGCCGTTGGCAGCAAAAGGAAACTTCCCGATCTTCAGATCGTTAAAGCCCTTCGCTTTGCATTCACTCTCCAAAAGACCCGCAGAAGCGATTTCGGGATCTACAAAGATTACGGCGGGAACGGTCTTGGCATCGTAGGCGCGGTTTTGACCGGCGATCACTTCGGCCACCAACACGCCTTCATGCGAAGCTTTGTGCGCCAACATAGGTTGGCCGCATATGTCGCCGATGGCGTAAATGCCCGGCAGATTGGTTTTGCGTTGAGCGTTCACTTTGATAAAACCGCGCTCATCGATGGCGAGGCCTATATTCTTCAAACCACTTTGATCCGAGTTGGGCTTGCGACCCACGGTCATCAAGATCTTATCAGCTTTCAATACTTGCTCTTTACCACCCACGTCGATGGTGACTTCCAAACCATCTTTGCCTTTTTTAAAACCTTTGGCTTTTGCACCGGTCAGAACTTCAACACCGCTCTTTTTTAGTTTGCGAGCCACGACCTGCACACAATCCGGGTCCGCCACGCCGTTCAGAAGTGCGGGGCCAGCTTCGACCACAGTCACTTGCGTCCCGAACTTTTGCATATAGGAGCCGATCTCAAGACCGATGTAACCCCCGCCGATCACCACCAAACGATCGACTTTTTTATCCAGCGCCAAAGCGCCTGTGGAGGTCATCACGTCTTTTTCATCGACAGCAAACCCCGGAATTTCAATCGGACGCGAGCCGGTGGCGATAATGTAGTTGGCCGCCTCGATCGTCTTTGTGCCTTCCTTGCTCTTGACCGAGATTACCTTGGGACTGGTGAACGTGGCCTCGCCCATAAACACGGTGACACTATTGCCTTTGAGCAACTGAGCCACACCGCCCGACATCTTGTTGCACACGGATTGCTTCCACTCTTGCAACTTTTTGAAGTCCAGCTTGATGCTCTTTGGGATATCGAAGCCCATTTCCGGGGCGTCGTGCTGCATGCGGTGATAAAAATGACCCGCTGTGATCATGGCCTTTGAAGGGATACAGCCCACGTTCAAGCACACGCCACCCAAGAACTCGCGCTCAACAATGCAGGTTTTTTTACCCAGCTGAGCGGCACGAATCGCGGCCACATATCCACCGGGTCCAGCACCGACGACACAAACATCAAACTTTTCTGCCACGCTCAAAGCCTCTTCTTAAATCATGTCCAGCATCAGCTGGCTCGGGTTTTCGATACGGCCAGCGAACGATTTCATAAAGTTCGCAGCCACGGCACCATCGATCAAACGATGGTCACAGGTGATAGTGAAATTCATCACTTGGCCACGAGTGAACTCCTTGCCATTCCAAATCGGTTTATCTTGGATTTTATAAACGCCCAAAATCGCCACTTCAGGGTGATTGATAATGGGAGTGGCGTAAACACCGCCCACGCTACCGATATTGGTCACGGTGATGGTCGCGCCTCGCATATCTTCGAGCGCCAGTTTACCGTCACGCGCCTTGCCCGCCAGTTGCTGAATCTCTTGCGAGATCTGCAGCATGGTCTTGAAATCGGCATTTTTCACCACCGGGACCATCAGGCCCGTCGGCGTGTCGGCGGCAAAACCGACGTTGAAAGATTTTTTGTAAACGATCTCTTGCGCCTGGTCGTCCATCGAAGCGTTAAACATCGGGAACTCACGGCAAGTGGCGATCAAAGCCTTCATGATGAACGGCAGGTAAGTGACCTTCACGCCATATTTTTCGGCGGCCTCTTTGGCTTGCGCGCGTAGCTTGACCAATTCGTCGACCCGCACCTCTTCCATCAACGTGAAATGAGGAATCACATGCTTGGCCATTTGCATGTTCTCGGCGATCTTCTTGCGAATACCGCGCAACGGAACCCGCTCTTCCAAAGCACCAGGCTGAGAGATCACTGCCGGGCGCGGAATATCCATGATCGGCGCACGAGCACTGACCGCACCTGCGCCCCCGCCCGTTCCATTCGAACCTTTGGCTTTCACAACATCGTCACGAGTCACACGGCCGGCCATACCGGTACCGCTCAGCTGATTGATGTCTACGCCGGTCTCGCGCGCCAGACGACGCGTGGCCGGTGTCGCCAACACGCGCGAATCCGCAGCCGGAGGATACACATCCATACCTGCAGTCGCGCCCGCACCCATAGCGGCGCTGGCCGTACCCACTTTGTTCAGAGCTGCTGCCGACACCGGCGCAGTGGCCGGTTTCGCCATTTGACCAGGTTGCGATTCGACGGCGCTCGGCGTTTTCAACTGCTGCGGTGGCGCCGCAGAAGCACCGGCGGGCTTAGCGCCGTCGGCATCTAAAATCAAAATCACAGTTTCAATCGGAATAACATCGCCCTCTTTGAACTTAAGCTCTTTCACCACGCCAGCGTAGGGGCTGGGGACTTCAACAGTGGCTTTGTCGGTCATCACCTCAACCACGGGCTGATCGGCTTTCACAGTATCGCCGACTTTCACCAGCCACTTGACCAATTCGCCCTCGGTTACACCTTCACCCACATCAGGAAGTTTCACATTTTGAGTTGCCATCTAGAGGCTCCCTTCCGCTTTGCGTTTTTCAATTACACCCTTCATAAAGAACTCGCCGGCGCGATAAGAACTGCGCACCAGAGGCCCGCTGGCCACATACATAAACCCCATGCCCTCAGCTTCGGTCTGCCACTCTTGAAACTTCTCAGGCGTGACAAACTGTTCAACCGGAAGATGGCGTTTCTGTGGCTGTAAGTATTGACCAAAGGTCACCACATCGCAACCCACGGAACGCAAATCCTTGAGAGTTTGCCGCACCTCTTCGTCGCTCTCGCCCAAGCCCAACATGATGGAGGTTTTGGTGTAGCGAGTTTCATCGCGTTCTTTAACAAACTCGAGCACACGCAGCGACTGCGCATAGCCGGCGCGGGGATCACGCACCCGCTTCTGCAGGCGCTCGACCGTTTCGACATTGTGAGCAAAAACGTCGGGCTCCGCATCCACGATGTTGGCGATGTACTCTTCGTTGCCTTTAAAGTCAGGAGTCAAAACTTCAACGATCAATTCAGGCGACAGCAGTTTCATTTGGCGTACCGTTTTAGCGAAATGCGAGGAACCTTCATCAGGCAAATCATCGCGATCCACACTGGTCAGCACGACGTAATCCAGCCCCATCTTAGAAACCGCATAGGCCACCTTTTGTGGCTCTTCGAGATCCAATTTGCCTTTGGGATTGCCAGTCTTCACATTGCAAAAACGGCAGCCGCGCGTGCACACTTCACCCATCAGCATGATGGTGGCCGTACCGCCACCCCAACACTCGCCGATGTTTGGGCACTGAGCTTCCTGACAAACAGTCGCCAGGTTCAAACCTTTTAAGAGATCTTTGATTTGCAGATAGCGCTCACCGGCGGGAGCGCGCATTTTGATCCAGCTCGGTTTGGGCAGGCGCTTACGGGGCGCCTTCGGTAGAGCCTCAGACATGAAAGCCTCTTTCGTCCTATAAATACCTTGAGGTTTTAATGTCTGAGGCGGGGATTGTCCATTTCGCAGCGCTTAACCACAGCGGTTAAACCCCGCGTCGCAAACGTCTTTTAGTTCTTAGTCCAGACTTGCGCGCCTCGCTCTTGAACCCGCGCATCGAAAGAGGTCGTCACGACAACCAAGTCGCCCGCTTCGTTCAGCGAATACTGGAAACGAGCGATGGATTTGCCATTCTGAAGGCCATCCAAAGTGATTGTGCTGTTGGCGCAAGAGCCGCGATAAGTGACGCCTTTTTCAGTGATATCAGGGCTAGTATGAATTTTTCCGTCGATCTCAAATACCGACTGAGTGTCCGTCAAACGGAGGCCCGTGGGCGTCTTCTCTGTGAGGATCGTCTTATAGACCCGTCTTTCCGGAGTGCTGCCGGAAGCATTAAATTCCCCATTGATCGAGGGACAGCTTTCCGCTTTATGCGACACATTGCGAGGGGCTTTAACACCACCGCTGCCACCGCCCGAGCAGGCGGCCAATGTTAGGGCGAGCGTTGTCGCCGAAACGAACTGAAATGATCTCAAGAAAGACCTCCTTGTATTTCTTCCGTGGCAGGCCGAAATTGGGAATCCACCCTGCTGCCACAATTAATTTATTGCCACTTAAGGCCGAACGGAGCGGAGTATCGCAAGACCCATGCCCGTTGAAGCCGACTTGAACCGCGGCGGCTCTTCACGCTATCACTAGAGCCATGAAATTCACCAACCCGGTCCACGAAGCTCGTTTTCTCAAACGCTACAAACGCTTTTTCGCCGACGTCCGCCTGGACGGCGAAGTGGTGGTGGCCCATGTGCCCAACACCGGAAGTTTGAAAACATGCCTGTTTGAGGACTCCCCGTGCATCGTCACCAAGAGCGACAATCCAGCCCGTAAACTCAAAGCCACTTTGCATTTCGTCAAAGCCCCAACCAGCTGGATCGGAGTGGACACCAGTCTGCCGAACCTGATCGCCTTTGAGGCTTGGGAAGAGCAGCGCCAGTGGACAGACTTCAAAGCCGCCAAGCGCGAATACAAAATCTCTAAAGAAACGCGCCTGGATTTTGTGTTGGCCAAGGACGAAGCGGCACTCGCGGCCAAACGTGAATTGCATCACGTCGAGATCAAGAATGTCACCTTAGCCGATGGCACTACGGCCCGCTTTCCCGACGCCGTCACCGAGCGCGGCCAAAAGCATCTGCGCGAACTGATGGAGTTAGTCAAACAAGGCCATACGGCTGAGATTTTGTTCGTCGTACAAAGGCAGGACTGCACACACTTCGCACCGGCTGACGACATCGACCCTGAATACGGCCGCCTTTTGCGTGCAGCCCACGCCGCCGGTGTGACAGTGCGAGCCTTGAGCTGCGAGATCGAGCCGCTGACCGGTGTGCGGCTAAGCTCCACAACTCTTGAACTGACGCTTTAAAATAAAAAAGCCGCAGTTTTCACCGCGGCTTTTCCAATTGAAATCGAAAACAAAAGCCTATTCAGCTTTTTTGTCGCCCGCCGAACCGGCCGAGGCCATCTGGCGATCGATGATCTTTTTGAATTCCGGAGCGGGATAGGCGCCGCGCAACGAAACACCGTTGATCAAGAAACCGGGAGTGCCCGAGAACTCGAACTTCTTCGCTTCTTCCATATCGGCAGCGATGCGTTTTTGCACGCCTTCCGAAGCAATGTCTTTTTCCAGTTTAGCCAAGTTCGCACCGACTTTTTTAGCCGCGGCTTTCAAGAACTTTTCGCCCTCTTGGTTCAACTTGGTTTGGTTGGTGAAGATCTCATCGTGGAATTTCTCAGCTTTGCCGTGATCTTGGATGGCGATGGCTTCGAAGTAACGAGCGGCAGGCATAGCCATCGGGTGGAAATCCAAAGGCAAGTGTTTGAACACGACGCGCACTTTATCGCCATACATTTTGTGCACTTCTTTGATCGTGTTGTAACCGCGGCTGCAGTACGGGCACTGGAAATCGGAGTATTCAACAATGGTGATCGGCGCGTCTTTTTTACCGAAAATCACGCGGCCTTCTTCGATCACCGGCGTCTTCGGGTTCTTGATTTCCTCTTCGAGGCGAGCTTGTTCTTCTTTGGCGTCGTCTTCACGCGACGTTTCTTGCGCTGTGCGGACGGCTTCGTTCACGACTTCAACGAACTTTTTCGGGTTCTTTTTGATGACGTCGAAAACGATATCCGGGTTATCCGCCAGGGTCTTTTCGAGTTGTGACTTAGAGGTACAGCCAGTGACCACAAGAACGGCCAGCGCGCCCCACAACAAAGATGACTTTTTCAAAAGGAACTCCTTTTTAATATAGAATTGCTCGAACATTCTGACATAGAATCACTACTATGCAAACACTGATTGTACTTATGCTCGTGGTGTCCAGCCTTGCGTTAACAGCTTGTAAGTCCGGTGGTAAAAGCTCAGGTTCCGGCTCGACGGAAACGCCGCAGGAAAGAAACAATCTGATCCCGGCGCAGTTCGGTCCGAACTTCAAATACAACGAACTTATGATCAAAGACTACGATGAGATGATGACCATGGTACAAGACCTGGTCAAAAAGTCGCAAACCGCCACTAGCAAGGACGACACAGGCGGAGAAGGCGAAGCCGTAGAGTGGTTAGGCCGCGCCACAAAGTTGATTTTCTCGCGTCCCGACAGTGACAACATGGTCGCGAAGCTGCTCAACGAAGTGCGCCGGGAGTTACAAGGTTTCAATAGTTACGAAGACACCTTTGCCGGCATCGCCGATGAAGCCATTCGCAACGCCAGTGATAAGAACACGCCGGTCTCCGTGCAATCCACAGCGCTGGTGATTTTAGAGAACATCTTGCGTGAAATCCGACCATCCGTAATCAATAGCAACAACCAAGCATTTCTGCGCATTGTTGAGCGTGTGGCCGATGCCAACCTCAAAATCACGGATGAAGTGAGAAAAGATCGCCGCCTGCGCGGAATGTTCCTGACGAAAAATCCGTCGGATGAAGCCAAGGCTATCCTTAAGACTTATCAGGCGCAGAATAAAAAGAAGAAATAGAACTAACGAATGAGGAAAACCTGAGTCTCAAGCTTGACGCCCGGCTCAGGTTCAAAGCGAATCACAATTTCATTCTTGCCGCTCTCAAGCGGAATATAGTCGGTGGTTAAACTGCTGCTCTCCCCTGGCTCAAACACAGTGCCCATATAGCCGTTGGCCTGATTGCGCACAGTCACCGACTCAACTCCAAAATCACTCTGACAAGCCTTACCCACCAACCGCACCCAACGCGCCTCCACCTTCTGCTCAGAACCAATCTGACGATCCCAGCAAGGCAAGCGAACAACATCCATTTTCACTGGCTCGGGAGGCTTAGCCGCCGGTCCAAAAACCTCCGGAATCTTTTCGATCTTTTGCGGCAACTGCGAAGGCAAACTGGCCGGCAGGCGCACCAGCTGCGAAATTGGATCGGCTGCCGCATCCTCTTCCGGCCGCGACTCCAAAATAAAGCCGGAGAATACCCAGGTGGTGCCCGCCAGAACCAGAACCGAAATTTTTAGAAGCGCCCAGCGCACCTGATGCAGGTCCATACAAGACGAATCGGCAATCCCGCAAAGCCGCTACACGAGCCAAAGACCGGAGTTTTATCGGTTCTCAATTTGATACGTTATTCAGACCAGGAGAAGCCCACTAGGACTAGATCTTGTTGGACTGTGGGGCCTTCGGGGCGACGATCCATTGAACCTGTTAACGAAACTCCGATTTGCCGACTCATTTGGCGCGTAAAGACCACTTGGTAGAGACCATCGACTTGGCGCCACAGTCCCTCGACGCGCAGACGCGGACTCAACGGATAGCCCAAGGTGTAAATCGTTTCGGCTGGCGAAGAGATGATCCCCGTCATTTCTACGCGCACCTTAAACAAAACGTCGTAGGGGTTTTCAACTGAGGCATCCATCGATGGACCTGCGAAATTGTAACGCCAATTCAGCTTATAGCCCTTCTTCATTTCCACATTCAAATTACTGACACGGTCCTTGAGCTCATACACGGGCCGCAATCCCGGGTCGTTTTTCACCCAATTGTCGACGTGATATTCAGTCAAGCGCCGGCCCATATACTCGGCAAACTGGCGCTGATACATCTGATAGTCCTGCAGAGTGACGTTTTGGCCGGTGTAAACCGTATACTCGTCCGTACGCGCGGGCGAGTTGATCACCTGCTCCGCCTGCGTTTGACCAAAACGATATTTGTACTGCTCTTGAAATTCTTTAGAGAGCTTTTCGTTCACCAGCTGACTGTTTCCACGCGGGCGCAAATCCACTGGCTGATCAATCATTACCAGCTCAATATCGCGTTTGTTTTTTTCTTCAGCGACTTCAAAAGTGTAGCCATAATGTTTGCCGTAGACCGCAGGATGCGGCAAGTCGCGCGCGTCTTCGGCGGCTGCGATGTGAGTCATGATGAGGGCAAACAAGAGAGCCCAAAAACGCATGCCTCGATTATAGCATAAATATCTGAAATCCTTTGACTTGGTCCCATATTGAGACATCTATAGAGTGAATGAGTTTTCGCGAGCGTAACGACATCCATTTGGCCCGTCGAATCTGGCACTTCTTAGGCGTTTTGTTTATCGCCGCACTTTATTATTTCATGGCTCCGCGCAATGCCGCCTTGCTCGCGATTTTGTGCAGCGGCTTCATGATCTCTTTCGACAGTGCCCGTCTCTTTTCGAAACGTTTAAATCGCTTCTTCACCTGGCTGTTCGGCCCGTTCTTGCGTGAAAGTGAGCGGCGCAAACCTACGGCCTCAACGGCGATGATGGCGGGAATCACACTGATCATTCTGGTTTTTCCGCGTGATGTGGTGCTGTTGACTCTCTTGTTTTTTAGCGTGGCCGATCCACTGGCCAGTTTTTTCGGTATCCTTTACGGCAAGGACAAACTGATCGGGAATAAAAGCCTGCAAGGCAGCGCGGCCGCATTCGTCGCCTGTTTCCTGGTGGCACTTGCGTTCTACAGCGGCTTCGGTTTAATGACCGAACGCTTGTTTATTGTTTGTTTGCTGTCAGCTTTGATCGGCGCCGCCTCAGAATTGATGCCGGTGGGGCGTTTGGACGATAACTTTGTCTTTCCGGTGATGGCGGCGACCCTGCTCACCGGTCTCTTTTACGTTTTCGGAGGATTGAATGGGCCCATCATTGCCAGCTGACGCTGAAGCCGAAATCAAACCGCGCAAGGTGGGAATGCACATCTATGTGCTGCCCAATCTGCTGACCACCGTTAACATGTTCTTTGGTTTCTTTGCCATCATCTACGCCATCAATGGCAACTTCACTTGGGCCGCCTACGCCATCGTTGTCGCCGCTGTATTCGACCAGCTTGACGGACGCGTGGCCCGCTTTACCAACTCCACCTCGCGCTTTGGTGCCGAATACGACTCCCTTTCGGATCTGATCAGTTTTGGTTTGGCCCCAGGCCTCTTGCTCTTTCTGTGGTCGCTTGAGCCTTTCGGCCGCGTCGGTTGGCTGGCCTGCTTTTTCTATCTGGCTTGCGGAGCTCTGCGCCTGGCGCGCTTTAATGTCCAGGCGGCCTCGGTGGAAAAAGCTTATTTTCAAGGGCTTCCGATTCCTATGGCGGCCGGTATCGTGGCCTCGTCAGTTCTGGCCTTCGAAGATCTTGAGCTCGATGCCACACGCTCATGGGCGTTGCTCGCCATGACCTTTCTGCTGGGCTTCGTGATGGTGTCTAACTTCCGTTACCGCAGTTTCAAAGACATCGACTTACGCCACCGCCGCCCGTTTCAATATTTGGTGGTGGGTGTGTTTATCTTCGCCATTGTCGCCATTCGCCCGGAAACAACCCTCTTTGTACTCTTCTTAACCTATGCTACTTTGGGCGCCGTTTTCGGGATCTGGCGACTCGGCAGTCGTCACCCGCGAAACACGGTGAATTACTCCCCCGAATTGGGAGACGAGCAAGAGGTTGTTGAAGAGCATGAGCCGAACCCTTAACGTCGGAATCGTTGGCGCCACCGGAATGGTGGGTGAAGTTTTCTTAAACCTACTGGAAGAGCGAAAATTCCCTGTGGGTAAACTTAAGCTGTTCGCCAGCTCGCGCTCGCAAGGACAAACTCGGCGTTTTCAGGGCATCGATGTCGAGGTTGAAACTCTCTCTGTTGCAGGTTTCCACGGTCTTGATCTCGTGTTCTTCTCATCCGGCGACGACATCAGCAAAGAGTGGGCGCCGATTGCGGTAAAAGCCGGTGCGGTTGCTGTCGACAACTCGGCCGCCTTCCGTACTGATCCTGATAAGATTTTATGTGTCCCCGAGGTGAACGGCCATCTTCTGCCCAAAGCGGGAACGCCGGCGTTGATCGCCAACCCCAACTGTTCGACCATTCAACTGGTGATGGCTCTCAATCCCTTGCGCAAGGACTTTGGTCTAGAGTCCGTACATGTGGCGACCTATCAGGCGGTCAGCGGCGCTGGCCGTGACGGCCAGAACGAGCTTGAAAGCCAGACTAAAGCCTGGAGTGAAGGCGTGAATCCTCCGTCTCCACAGGTCTTTCCACATTCGATCGCCATGAATTGCATTCCGCAGATCGGTTCCTTCAATAGCGATGGTTACTGTTCGGAAGAAGTTAAGATCATGCGCGAGACCAAAAAAATCCTAGGCGACAACTCGGTCCGCGTGAGTGCATTTACCGTACGCATCCCTGCATGGAACGCGCATTCGGAAGCCGCGTGGGTCAGATTGAAAAAAGCCGTGCCACGCGAAGAAGTTTTAATGAGTTTGCGTTCACAACAAGGCTTGGTGGTGAAAGAGGATCATTATCCGCATGCCCTTGAGTTCAGCGGCAAGAATCCTGTCGCCGTAGGCCGTGTACATGAAGATTTGGACGATCCGCAAACCTGGTTGATGTGGATTGTGGCCGACAATTTACGCAAAGGTGCCGCTCTCAACGGCATTCAAATCGCCGAGAGGATTTTTGACATCCCCAGCCCTCCGTGATGTCATGAGTGCATGTTGCGTGCACTCCTCCTTGGCCTGACGATCTATAGTTTCTCTGCGCTAGCCGCAGCACCCGCTATCGATACTGTCGGCGGCGCTTCCAACTACGTCACCACCGGTGCGGTCACTATCTACGGCGGCATCGCAGGCAGCTGCACGGGCAGCGATACGAGCTTAACGTGCAATAGCTGCGACGTGACCCCTTCCTGTACCAATGCGCCTTTATGCCCATGCAACACGGCTCGTATCTGGGACGGCATGGTGGTGCGGATCAATCTTAAAACTGACAACGCCAACACCTACAATGCGGTCGCGCAAGTGGCTTCGGGTACGACAGGCACGGGCACGGACTTCCCCCCTCTTACTCCGAATAACGGCGGGCGCTTTATCGATTTTTATTGGTCCAACATTTGCGCTAAAGCCGGCAGCACGGGTGGCTGCGATTCGACAGGTATGCCAAATGGAGGCTCCGTAGTTATTCGCATCGGCTTTGATAAAGACAACAGCGGCACCGTCACGACCGGTGACGAGACCGTAGATGTCACCTTCAAGATTCTCAATCCGCCGAGTAACTACGAAGTGATCGGCGCCGCGGGCAATAGCGATGAGGGCATCTCCGGCTTCAAGCCCTACCCGGGCGATGGGAAGGTCTATATAGAGGACCCTGTCACCTCGAATTCGTTTCCATTTCTAAACTACAGCACCAAAGCTAAAAAGGTGCGCGTGTTCATATCAAACACCAGCATGGACAATGCTACCCCATTGGGGGCTGAAAATTATCCTGCGGACATTTCCCTTACAGACAGCGGCGACAACTTGGAACGCAATGTCGTCGACGGTTTGGACAACGGCACTCTCTATTTCTTCCGTATCTCGCTCCTCGACGAAGCCAACAATGTTGTTCAGTTTTATCCTGCGCCGGCCATTCTGGGGGCGGAATGTACAACTGCGCCCGACAGCACATGTGCCTTCTCGGCCACTCCGTCAGAAGTGCTAGGCCTTCTGTCAAAAGACGTGAACTGCTTCGTCGCTACCGCCGCCTACGGTTCAGTGATGGAGCCAAAGCTCAAAGTGTTCCGCGATTTCCGCTACAAGATATTGGTGCAGAACAAGTGGGGCCTTGAATTCGTTAAAACGTATTACAAATACGGGCCCTACGCCGCTCGCTACATTGCGGATAAACCGATCCTACGCTCCATCATGCGCGGCCTATTGTGGCCCTTTTATGGTTTCAGCTATATGGCTTTGAAAATTGGCTTTGCTTCAGCGTTCGCCGTCTCTCTCGTGCTGCTTTCATCGCTGCTTGCACTTCCCTGGTATAGCGTGAGGAGACTGCGCGCGCGTGAATAAACTCTTACTCACTGTCGCTCTTATATTGGTGCACGCACAAAGCTCGGCTGCAACCGCGCAGAAAAAAGTCGCGGCCACGCCGCCGCCTTCTCGCTCCATAGCGCAGTTCACGCCCAATGACGAAGGCGGCGTGGAAGACGAAATCGAGGACGACTTTAGCACGGAAGAGACCGTCGTTACGCCGGCCACGCCAAGCACTCCCGACGAATCCGACTTCAGCGCTGAAGAGGACTCCCTGATTCCGCCTGCCGACCTGCAGCCCGAGCCTGCGCCTGCGCCCGAAGTGCAGATGGGGCAACGCTATGAAGAACCGCCCCGTCCCTCCGCCGAACAGGGCGAAAAGATCTTTGATTGGTCGAAGTATCCCAATGCCAAAGAAGTGCCTCACCCGTTTCGCGAAAAGGGTTTGATCCGTATCACGCGCGACAAAGACTACATCTACAAAGTCGACGAGAGCGAACAGAACCGCGCTTTTGATTTCCGCATCGGCATGTTCAATCCGATCAACCTGAAAAACCCTGACAATCCCGATCAAACTTTCGCCAACAACTACACTCACTCGGACCAGAACCCCGCATTTCTTTTCACTTATGAATGGCAGCTGTGGAACTCGCCCATCGGAAAATGGGGTTTAAGAGCTGGCGCCGGCACTTTTGTCGCCCAAGGCAACGGTCACTTTGAAGGCGCCGTGAACGCTGGCCTAGAGCCACGCGAGATCTTTACGTTTGTAGTTATTCCGATAAACATTGGCGCCGTCTATCGTATGCAGTGGTCAAAACGTCAGCTCTTTGTGCCTTATGCAGAAGGTGGCGGTACGGCGTTTCCATTCACCGAACTGCGCGACGATGACAAAGCTCCCAAGTTTGGCGGATCGCTCGGCGGTTACTTTGCCGGTGGCTTAGGCATTAACCTCACCTACTTCGACGCGCTTTCACGCATCCGTTTGGACTCGGAATACGGCATCAATTCGGTCTATTTGACCGCCGAGTACCGCGCCATCGTCAGTATGCAGCGCTACGACTTCACTTCGGATTTTATAAACGCTGGCTTTCTGATGGAGTACTAAGGTACGAAGTCAGCTTCATGCGCAAAATCCGCCTCCATCTTTCCTACGACGGCAGCAACTTCCAAGGTTGGCAAAAACAGCCGGGGCGCAGCACGGTCCAAGGCACATTAGAAGAAGTGCTCACACAGCTTTATGCCGAACCGGTGCGCGTGGTGGGCTCAGGGCGGACTGATGCCGGTACTCATGCCGTTCAGCAAGTCGCTCACTTTGAAGCCCCCAAGATCTTAAGTTCCGAGCCCAAACTGATGCGTTCCCTGAACGCACTTTTACCCCCCGAAATCGTGGTTCGGGGGGCCTGGCTGGCGCCTGAGGACTTCCACTCCCTGGCTTCGGCTCGCCGCAAAACGTATCTCTATCGTATTTGGAGCAACCCCGTTCGCTCAGCGTTGTGGCATCACCGTGCCTTGTGGGTCCCCCATGAATTGGACGTAAAGTTCCTCAATTCTCTGGCCCGTCAGGTGCTCGGAACCAAGGATTTCGCCAGCTTCCAAACCACTGGAACTCCTGTAAAATCGACAGTTCGCACGGTCGATCGCTGTCATTTTGAGCAGCGCTCCAAACATATGATCGACCTGCAGATCCGCGGAAACGGGTTTTTGAAACAAATGGTGCGCAATTTGGTGGGCACCATGCTGCATTTGGAGCGAAATCAGGGCTCGATCGCCGATTTTCGGGCCATTTTCGCAGCCCATGACCGCCAGGCGGCAAAGGCTACGGCAGCGGCTCACGGGCTTTATCTTTATCGCGTGGAGTACCCCCCGGCCCTTGACAAGAAGTGCCTTAAACTCTAAGACTTCCCTTTTCAAACCGAAGACATAAGGACTCAAGCACTCATGAAAACGTGGAATGCGCAAGCCGGCTCCGTAGAGCACAAGTGGTACATCGTGGACGCTTCCGGCAAAACTCTGGGCCGTATGGCCACTGAAATCGCCAAAATTTTGCGCGGTAAAAACAAACCCACCTTCACTCCGCACGTCGATACAGGCGATTTCGTGGTGGTTGTGAACTCCGAAAAAGTCGAAATGTCCGGTAACAAGTGGGATGACGAGAAATTCTATTCTCACTCGCGCTACTTCGGTTCTTTGAAAGAGCTGAGCGCCGCTCAACTGCGCCAAAAAGACGCCGCTCAAGTGGTGGTCGAAGCAGTGGCCGGCATGTTGCCCAAGAACAAGCTGTCCAAGCGTTTGATTCACAAATTGAAAGCCTACGCTGGCCCCAACCACCCGCACGCTTCGCAAAAACCCGAAGCTCTGAATATCTAAGGGAGCACTTTTACAAATGGCTAAAGAACAAGTTTTCTACGCAACTGGCCGCCGCAAAACTTCCGCCGCCCGCGTCTTCTTGAAGTCCGGCTCTGGCAAAATGACGGTGAACGGCAAAACTCTCGAAACCTACATGCCGACACCGGTTTCGCGCACCACCTGCACTTTGCCCTTCGCGCTGACTGACACTAAAAATCAGTTCGATGCTCGCGTGACCGTTGAAGGCGGCGGCGTCACTGGCCAATCCGAGGCCATCCGTCACGGTGTGGCTCGCGCCCTTGTGGCTTTGAATCCCGAACTGCGCGGCGTTTTGAAAAAAGCCGGTTTGCTCACTCGCGATTCCCGCATGGTTGAGCGTAAGAAATACGGTAAACATAAAGCTCGTCGTAGCACTCAGTTCTCGAAACGCTAGTTCGTTTCTTACAACTTTGTTTGCTTGCAAGAACCCACGTCTTTGGCGTGGGTTTTTTGTTTTCTGGTCACCTACTCTGGCGTTTGTTTCGGATGGTCGAGATATGCGGGGAGGGAATTCCGTCGACTCGGCCGTCTGCATGTAGATCTAACTAAACAAATACTGTTACTTCCCCCTGCGGAAAACCGGTGCGTCATAGTTGAATATAGGGCGCGCTTCACGTGTACGGATCGCGGATTTGGCGGATGGTAGGAATTGCTTTTCGCGGGACCTAGGGGGTGGGGCGGAAAATGCAAAGGGCGAAGCTGCTTTTGGCAGATTCGCCCTCTTGGCTCTCATTCACATAACTGTGAAGGAGAACCTTATGAACAAAAAGAAGTTCTTGTTTATTCGGCGAATCTTGAGAATCGCTGAAGTCATGTTGCGGATTATTTTGTACGTCGTAGAACTTCTGCAGCAACTTCTGTAATTCTTGTTGGAGTGCTCCAATGTGTCTAAGTCTCGGAGCATCTGACCATAGTCGATAACCGTGAATGGGTATCCAAAGGGCGGGTATGTAGAAGGTCGGAATTTCGCAGGCGCGGAAGGAGCTTCGTCGACCTCAGCGGCGGGCAGTCCGCGAAGCGGACCTCGCGCACGATGCGCGAGCCGCCGATGCGAGGGCAGGAGCCCGAGTCGACGAAGCTCCTTCCGCGCCTGCGAAATTCCGACCCCGTGCCCCGCATACCGCTAAAGATGTTTCATTCTATCGGTGAGAATTTTGACTGCCGAACCCACGACCTGTAAACGAAAGGCAAATCACATACGGAGGATTTGATGAAACGGCTGTTGTGTACGCTTCTGTTTGCCTCTTTACCGGTTGTCGGTCAGACCGCCACTCCCAGCGACTACTATCGTCAGCTGATCGGACGGTGGGAAGGTCCCGAGCTCTCCTATTTAGTCACTCGCTCGCAAGTTCTCGTGAAGGGTGAAGAGTGTGACAACGGGAAGCCTCGCCTCTGCGGTGTTATTGATCAAGATTACGAGCTAGAAAACGAGTCGATGTTTCGTGCTTCCAGTGAATACGGCGCTGGGCCCGTCGAGATCGTCGAGATCAGCCCCACCCGTCTGGTGAAACGTGAAATGCATCCACGCCTGCATGATCGTGCCGCTGTGGTGACGGAAGAACTATTGGACGCGGATACGTTGAAGGTGGTTTCGGAACTTTGGGACACCGCCAGCAACCAGCCGCGCTCACGTCGCGAATACATGCTTAAGCGCGCACCAGCTTTGACAAACTAATCTACGAAATAAAGTTCTTCGGGAGGCAGCGGCTCAAGCAGTTCGTTGGCCCATTGAATAAACAGCTCGAAACTGCCCCAGGTGGCCACCACCGCGCCATCCGAGACCGTGGAAACCTGCGG
This sequence comes from Bdellovibrionales bacterium, assembly GCA_019637855.1. Taxonomy (GTDB): domain Bacteria; phylum Bdellovibrionota; class Bdellovibrionia; order Bdellovibrionales; family UBA1609; genus JALHOQ01. The sequence continues at coordinate 778,732 of JAHBUX010000001.1, read as the reverse complement.
CGCCAAAACCCCGTTCTGGATATGAAAGCAGTAGATATCCCCGTCTTGAAGGCTGCCCGTCACTAGAAACGGGAGCATATCATTGCCCGTGAGTTCCTGCAGACTCTGCACGTCCGCAAGCGTGGGCACACAAATAAAATCAGGGAACGACTGCAACACCACAACCCTAGCCGCATTCTGGGGCTCAGCCACCAAGCGGCGAAATGAGTCTGGGAACTCGACGGCGAGAGCCTTTTCAAGATCATCGAGCTGCACCAGCGTGGGAAACCTTGTCGCCGACATTATTCGGTCAGGATGTAGTTGATGGGATCAACAGCGATGCCGTGAATGCGCACTTCATAATGCAAATGCGCGCCGGTCGAACGCCCCGTGCTACCGACTGCCGATATCACATCCCAGCGATGCACCTTCTGGCCCTGCTCCACGAACACGCGCGAGTTGTGACCGAAGCGCGTGATCACACCATATCCATGATCGATCGATACCAGCTTGCCGTAACCCGCCTCATAACCGACGTAAGACACCACGCCATCGGCCGGAGCGTAAACTGGAGTTCCCGGAGGAGCGGCCATATCAATCCCCGCGTGCATGGTCGCGCGGTTGTTGAACGGATCAAAGCGATAGCCAAAGCGCGAAGTGAACCAACCGCGCGTCGGCTTAATAGAGGGCGTAGCCAGCAACAAACTCTGCCGCTCAGCCAAAGAATCCCACAGCTGCAGAACACCCTGTTCACGCAGCTGCGATTGTTTTAAAGCGCGATCAATGCGCACAGAAAGCGAAGCGTAGTCGCGCGACTCTTCACGCACGACGCCCAACTCGCCGTTCTTCTCATCACTAAACGGATGTTCGTTCGGCATCGGCTCGCGAATCATAAACTCAGACGACGGCATTCGCGTTACCGCTTGCGTTCCCTGAGGGGCCGGTTCGGAGGTCGGTGTGTTGGGATCGATCATTCCCCCCGGACGGGCGTCGGGGTTCATGGCCAGTTTCATGGCACGAGAATCGTCATCCACGTTGGTGATCAGATTGAGCTTCTTCGTAAAATTCTGAATACGCTCAAGACTGGACTCTAAACTGGAGAGTTTTTCATCAGCTACCTGGAATTGCTTTTTGAGAGCCGCGTTTTCTTGCTTCAAAGACCGGTTCTCATTGGCCTGCAATAGCAAACCGACGTAATCCAACGATGCGGTGGCAGCCAACAAAACGGCGCAAAAGCCTAGGAAACTTAGTGCCTTAAGCCAGCTTGCGCGAATGGTAATTTTGGTGGTTTCGCCATGCCGGTTGCTGGCGATCAGCAGCGTGTAGCTCTTGTTTTCCATGCCTTACTTTATGCCCTTTTGGATGAGACCCGGAAGCCCGAATTTAGGGTTCATCACCGTAGTGCGTCAACCGGCATTTTTAGGGCGAATCACGATCACGGAAATATTGTCATCGCCGCCAGCGGCCTTCGCCTCTTTAATGCATTTGGCGACCACATCTTCGATGGGGGTATGTAAAAATATTTCGAGCATGCGCTCCGGGGTCACTAGACCTGACAGGCCATCCGAGCACAAAAGATAAGTTTCCCCGGGAGTGGGCTCGCGTTCGAGCACATCCACCATAACGTCGCGCTCGAAACCGACACTGCGAGTGATGACGTTACGACCCACCACATGTGGAGCTTCTTCCTCCGAGATCACGCCCGCTCGCACCTGCTCGTTAATCAGCGAGTGGTCTTCGGTCAACTGCCACATATTCTGATCGATAAAGACATAGCAGCGCGAATCACCGACATTGCCGATGTAAATGCGGCCCTTGAACTCCCAGAACAGGACCATGGTCGTACCCATGCCCATAAGGTCGGGAGACTCATGCGTGCTCTTATGGTGAATGCGGCTAGAGGCTTCGCGATAGCACTCCGACAAAACTTTGCGCGGCGATTGCTTAGGTTCCACACGGCGCTTGGCGATGATCTCTTGCACAGTTTCCACGGCCAAGGCCGAGGCCACTTCCCCGCCCTTATGTCCGCCCATACCGTCGGCCACGATAAATAAGTTCGAGTCGTGATCGACGAGAATCGCGTCCTGATTGATATCGCGTTTAAGACCCACATCTGTCTGGGCCCAGACTTCGAATCGCATACGGTCAGTTTGACACGTCCAAACTGCGACTGTCGAGTGAAACGTAGACTTAAGAGCCTGCAAGTCCGCGCCGATAAATATCTACGTGGATTCGAGGTTAAGGATGATCCGGAAGCTTAAAAAACCGACAGCGATTTTTATACTGCTGTCGCTGTTTATCCACCTTTCCGTCGTCCTGGTGTTCACGCTCTCGCGCGTGCAAGGCCCGCCCCCAATTGAACGCGTCGAAATCGAATTCAAAAGCCCTGAAGAACTCATTCCGCCGAGTGACAAACGCGCCCTCAAACGTCAGAAGCAGCCTGCCGTTTCACGCGATCAGATTGTTGAGCAATTGAAACAGATCAACGAGGAAGTCGACAAGGACTCGCGTTTCTTAAGCGCCTTCAACCAAAAGGTGATCAAACAAACACGCGCGGAAAACTCGGGCAAGTTCAACAACACCGCTCAAGGCTCGACCAAAACTGAAGGCTCGAAGACCGGCAAGAAAGACAAGAAACAGATCGCAGAGAAAACCCCCGACGACATGGGCGATCTTCCCGAACTCAAAGATCTTACTCCCAAGTTTTCCATGGACCCCGGCCAAGAGGGCCCGAAGCTCGACGAAAACGGCAATCCTTCCGCCACTGATGACTACCTGAAAGACGTGCAGAGCGGCCTACAGACGCTGCTGAGCACGCGCGAGTTCGTCTACTACACATACTACAATCGCATCAAAGAAGCTTTACGCCACCATTGGGAACCCAACGTGCGCGAGAAAGTAAAGATCATCTACCGTCAGGGGCGCACGATCGCGTCGGCTAAAGATCGTGTGACACAGGTTCTGGTGACATTGAACAAAGAGGGCGAGTTGATCAAAGTCGAAGTGCTGACTCAAAGCGGAGTGATTGATTTGGACAACGCCGCCGTTGAAGCCTTCCGCAATGCCGCCCCCTTTCCCAATCCGCCTAAGGGCATGGTGGAACCCGACGGCACGATCAAAATCCGCTGGGATTTCGTGTTGGAAGCATGAAGACACTCCTTCTGTGCGGCTATCGCACCTGCACTGACGGTGAAACACCTCTCGGTCTTCAACGCGACGACAGCGGCCGCACCTTGCTGGATCGCCGCATTCGTGAACTGCAGGTGCTCGGTCATCAGGTGGTCTGCGTTTTGGCCGGTGATCAAGCGGACGATCTTTTACGCCACTGCCGCACGATCTTAAGCACTGAGCTGGTGTTCGACACCAACGGCAGTGACGTGAGCCTGATGACCAACATCAAAGCCGGGCTCGCCGTCTGTGAAAAACAAGCGGTCTATATTCAACCCCTAGAGCTGACCTTGCCACCTACGGAAATTTGGGAGTTCATAAAGGATCGCTACCGCCACTACGCGTTCGAGCGCGGACTCAACCTGGTGCAAGTCCGTGACGCACAGGGTACACCGCTGCACTATGGATTTCCCCTCTTGGCCACCCGCTTGGGCGGCGGTCATTTGCGCGAACTCCCCGATTTAAAGTCCCTCGCCGATACGCGGCTGAACTACCTACATCTTATATATCCAGCCGAGTCCACTCTTGCGTCCTCGGCCAACCCCGCATAGATTCAAGCGTTTGAAAACACTTATAGGGAGAGATTATGTCCAAGACTCAGTTGGACTTTAACGTTTTAAACTCGATCGCACGCCGGGCCCACTATCTGGCCAACAAAATGATCTACACGGCAAATACCCGTGGCAATGTGGAAAAGGGCGACCCTAAAATCGGCGGACACTCCTCCGCAAGCTCGAGTGCGTTGCACATCTTAGGTGCTCTGCACATGGTGATGAAGTCCGGCTACGACTGGATCGCCAACAAGCCGCACGCTTCACCGGCCGATCATGCCTACAACTATCTGATGGATGTTCTGGTCGACAAGGATTTGAACCGTCTGACTTTGGATCAGTGCAATCATGCTATGCGTTCGTTGCGGGCCTTCCCGACCGATGGCGAACCTGTGTTTCAATCGTACCATTCCGCCTACGATCCCGATAATCACAACTTCTATCCGTCGGGAACTGTCGGCATTCCTCCAGTCAACGCGGGCTATATGGCCTTGGCCTACAACTATGCTGAGCGCCATGGTTTTGAGGTTCCGAAAGGCGCGCATTTTTGGTCGATCATGGGTGATTCGGAATTCCGCGAAGGCTCTTTGTCGGAAGCCATTCCGGATTTGGGTGAACGTCAGGTCGGCAACCTCACATGGATTTTGGATTTCAACCGCCAAAGCTTGGACGGTTTTCGTATCACCAATAAAAAAGCCTTTCAGGGCAACGATGACGTGCGCATTGAGCGCATGATGGAAGCCAATGGCTGGCATGTGGTGCACGCCCGTCACGGTCAGAAACGTTTGAAGCTCGCTAAAAAAGACGGCGGCCAACTGTTCCTGGAGGTCTTTGAAGGTCTGTTGTCTGACTATGAGCTACAGGTGATGTTGCTATTGCCCGATGACAAAGCTCTGCGCGCCTACTTGCTTGAGCACGCCCCGAAGCTAGAGAAATTTTTGAAAGGCCTCGGCGCTGAGGAATTGCGCACGGCCGTGCATGATTTTGGCGGTCACGATTTCGAAACTCTGATTCAAGCTTACGAAGCTTCACGTTTGGAAACCGAGCGGCCGACCATGGTGATCGCACATACGATCAAAGGTTGGGGGCTGAAGATGGCAGCCAACCCGGGCAACCATTCGGCCATTCCCGACGAGGCCGAACTGAAAGAGCTGGCCGCCAAGGCCGGCATCCCGGAAGGCGTGGACTTTGCTCGCTTCGACGACAAGTCGCCCGAAGGCAAGTTTATGAAAGCGCGCGGTGAAAAGATCCTCTCCGACATGCGCGGGCAACAGGCGCTGAAAGAGAAAAACAAATCTTACTTCACTCAGATGGCCAACGAACTCGGCGGCTTGAGTGACAGCATGGACATCAACTTTAAAATGGCCAATTACCCGCACACGCAGTGGATGCTGGGTCAATTGACCGCCAAGCTCACGCGTTTGGCCAACACCCCCCTGGATGAGAAAAAGCTGAAGGACAAACAAAAGCCGCTCACGGAGAGCGAAAAGCGCTTTAAACTCGCGGCCGAAATGTTGATTTCAATGGCGCCTGATGTGGGCACCTCGACCAACTTAAATCCGTCCATGGACGGCAAGATCTACGGTCCCGACAATTTCGAAGACGAAGAGACGCGCATGGGCGTGAAAGATCGCTCCGTGCCGGATCTAGTGAGCGGCGAAGAGGTCTCGGATCGTTTCTTGCGTTTCGATATCGCTGAAGCCAACGTGATGTCTTGCGTGGGATCGTTCGGCAAGATCCGCGACACGCTGGGCATTCCGCTGATTCCTCTGATGACGGTGTACGACTTTTTTATCAAACGTGCGCACGATCAGCTGTTCTATAACCTGTATTGGCGCTCTTCATTTATTTTGGTGGGTACGCCATCCGGTGTGACTCTGTCGCCTGAAGGTGCGCAGCACGGCTGGAAGTCAGACTTCCAAATTCCCGGCCAGATCACTTGGGAGCCGCTGTTTGTACAAGAACTCGACTGGATTTTCAGCGACGCCTTGAAGCGCATCCTCACTTTCGATGATCACGATCGCAATGGTGTGGTTATTCGGGGTGTGACCCGTGGTGTGGATCAGAAGATGTTTATGGGACTGTTGAAAACCCAAGCCCGTTACAAGGCCGGCTGGGACGAATCGATCAAACTTGCGCCACAAGGTGTAGAGGTGGCCGGTGGTACAGACGAGTCCTCGATCCCGGCTCTAGATGAAGCGCAAATCCTTGAACAAGTGCGCGAGGATGTTTTGGCCGGCGGCTACTATCTGATCGACTATCGCGGATATGCGGGTTACGAACCTGGCGACAACGTGATCAACGTTTTTGCCATGGGTTCGCCTGCGACCGAAGCCATCAAAGCTTCACGCGCCCTTCTGGAGAAGGGCATTTACGCCAATGTGATCGTGGTCACCTCGCCGGATCTCCTACTCGGCAACCTGGCGCACGAGAACGACTACCATCAGTTGCGTCAGAAGCTCGGCATCAACGCCGATCTGTTCTTAAAGAGCGTCGACGCCAACGACGCCGGTGAACTCCGCACTCTAGCAGGTCGTCGGATTCCGGTAGTGAGCGTGCATGACGGTGAAATCGGTCTGCTCGATAACATCGGTTCGCTGATCGGCGTGCGCCAAGAGACTTTGGCTGTACGCAAACACTCGAAGTGCGGCCGTCCAAGTGATGTGTACCGTTACCACCATATCGACGCCGATTCTGTTCTGGAAGCCTGCGGCCGGGTTTTGGCAGAAACCGCCCTGGAGAACATCGTGCTTCCCGGTGAGAGCCCGCGCGCCAGCAGTACGAGCGGTAATCGCCCCAGTGACGAGTGGCGCGGTCTGTGGCCGGCCGGCGGCAAGTAAGCGAGTGGCCGGGCAACGGCCTCTTTCGCGAAGCTAAAACCGCCAGTCCTGCAACCGTTGTTTTTGTTCATCAGTACGCGGGTAACCGCGACTCTTCCCGCCAGCATCAGGACATGGTGTTGGCGATGGGCTTCAATAGTTTTTCGTTTAACCTGACCCCCCGTCTGCGTGATGCTTCCATCCCCATCTGGGCTGACGAGCTAGGCGCCGTACTAGATGCAGTCGAAGGACCGAAGATTCTGTATAGCTTTTCATTTCCTTCGGTCAGTGTACCCACACTTTTGGCACGGGCCCCACGTGAGGATGTGAAGGCATGGATCTGTGACGGTGGCCCGTTCAGCGAGATCTGGCGCTGCTATTGGAATCTGCTCACCCATTTTAAAATCGGCCACCCAATTCCACGTTTCTTCGCCACCAGCCGGAACTTCTTTGCGGCCGGCGGTTGGCGCTACGACAGCTGGGTACGCCGCAACTTGGCCCTTATGCAACCCCTCCCGATTTTAAGTATTCGCAACACGCAGGATCCCCTGGTGCCCATGCGCGCGATTGATAAGTTCTTCGCCCTTGGAGGACCAGAGCTTCAACCCGAACGGCTGACCATTGAAAGCCGCGGACATTTGGATGGGCTGAGTGTAGCGCCAAAAATCTACACCCATCGCGTGCACGAGTTTCTAGCTTCTAAAATAGTTTTTGCCCGACCGTAAGGCCTTCGCTGGTGGGAATCATCGTCGAGTTGTAACGGCTCGGATCGGCCAAGCGCTGGTTGAATTCTTTCATCACGCGGATTTGATTCGGACCGATATCGCGATCACGCGGTTGACCGTAGACACCGCCCCACAAGAAAGTGTTGTCACCGACGATCAATCCACCTTGGCGCACATTCTTCTCAGCCCAATCTAGGTAGCCGCAGTAGCCACCCTTGTTGGCGTCGATGAAACACATATCAAACGGACCTTCTTTTTCAATCTCCGCCAAGAGGGCCTGACCTTCACCACAAAGAGAGGTGATCTTGCGGCCCTCAGACGCGGCTTGAAAACCCTTTTGCGCCACTTCCCAATTGGTGCGGTTATTGTCCAAGGTAAAAACGCGCCCATCAGAGGGAAGCGCTTTGGCCATGGCCAGAGCCGAAAAGCCAAACAGCGTTCCGACTTCGACCACCTTGCGCGCTCCCGACAATCGAATCAGAAACTGCAGCATCCGCGCTTCATGCGTAGAGATGGACATAAAATTCAGCTGCGCGCGCTCGAGTTCCGCTTTGACGGCCAAGAGATCGGCATCTGACAAACCAAAGACTTCGTTCAAATATTTTTCTTCATCATTTCCGACGCGCATGGCTCGCAATCTAGCAAGAAAATGGTAAAACTCAAGGATGTCTCGAATCGAACTGGTTATCTTTGATTTCGACGGTACGCTTGTCGACACCGCTCCCGATATCGTACGGGCCACCAACAACTACCTCACTTCCAAAGGCTTTGAGCCGTTGTCGGAAGCTCGCATTCGTAGCGAAATCGGTATGGGGCTAAAACGCTTACTCACCGACATCTACCCCGATAAAAACCTAAGTGAGAAAAAGCAGACCGAAATCTACACTCAATTCACCGAGTCCTATGAGAAGGAGTTCTTAAAGACGCCCGTACTCTACGACGGCGCCGAAGAGTTCCTGCATTCCTGGGATCGCTCCATCGCCATCGTGTCGAATAAACGCTCGCGTTTTATTACGCCTATTCTCGAACAGCTGAACATTCTTCATTTGCCCTGGGTCGACATCGTGGGCGGCGATACCCTGCCCAAAATGAAACCGCACCCAGAACCTTTTTTACGGGCCATGCACAGGGCCGGCGTGACTCCGGAACAGACTCTGATTGTGGGTGACGGCATTCCCGATGTGGAGGGGGCTAAAAATGTCGGCAGCCTCTGTGCTGCAGTTGAATTTGGTTACACGCCGAGCGATTTCTTAATGCAGCTCGGGGCCTGGAAAACGCTGCGTTCCTTCAACGACTTGAAAGGCTTGATCGCCTCGATAACATAGCGCATCCAATAGGCCTTCTTTTGACTTCCCAAGGCCACTAACGCTACACAACAAGGGCCTTTGAGGAGGCCCTCATGTTCAAAAATATTTTTGTGATTCTAGCTACTTCGTTAGCGTTGGCGGCGTGTACAAAGAAAGCCCCCGAAAACGACAACACCATCAACTACGGACTGCGCACAAACTTAAAAGCGCTCGATCCGGAACAAGGTTCCGAAACCTCGGCCAACGAGATCATCCCCAACATTTTCGAAACGCTGTTTGAGTACCATTACCTTAAACGCCCGGTGGTTTTACAACCGCTCTTGGCTGAAGCCATGCCGACCGTTTCAAAAGACGGCCGTACGTACACGATCAAAATCAAAAAAGGCATTCGCTTCCAAGACTCAGAGGTCTTCCCCGACGGGAAGGGCCGTGAGGTGAAAGCGCAAGACTTCATCTATTCATGGAAGCGCATCGCGGATCCGCGCAACAAAGGCGAAGGCTGGTGGATCTTCGACGGCAAGATTGAAGGCATCAACGATTGGAATGCCAAACTTGCCAAAGGCGGCAAACCCGAAGAGGTGAACGAGGCGTTCAACGCTCCGATCTCAGGTTTGCAAGCGCCCGACGACTACACAATCGTCATCAAACTGGCCAAACCGTTTTACCAACTCAACAATGTGTTGGCGATGCCCTTTGCCTCCGTCGTGCCCAAAGAGGCCGTCGACAAGTACGGCGAAGAGTTTATGAACCACCCGGTCGGCACCGGGCCATATAAATTTGAGAGTTGGATTCGCGGCAACAAAGTCACATTGGTGCGCAATCCCAATTGGCACGGTGGCACCTACCCGAATGAAGGCGCGCCGGGCGATCAAGAGGCCGGTTTGTTGGCCGATGCTGGAAAGCCGCTCCCCTTTGCCGATAAGCTTGTGTTCCACGAAATCCCCGAAGCTCAGCCACGCTGGCTGAACCTGATGAAAGGCGCTTTGGATTTCGGCGGAATTCCTAAGGACAACTTCGACAACACCATCACCGATGGCAAGTTGAAACCCGAAATGGTGTCGAAGGGTATGAAGCTATGGACCTTTCCATCACTCGAGGTCGTTTATATCGGCTTCAATATGGCTGATCCGCTCTTGGGCAAAAACCTGGAGCTGCGTCGCGCTTTGTCCCTGGCTTACGATGGCCAGACGGCGCGCAAAAAGTTTTATAACGACCGCGCCACCATCGCGATGTCACCGCTTTCTCCCGACATCGACGGTTACGATGCGAAGTTCGTGAATCCGTGGAAAGAGTTCAATGTCGAGAAAGCCAAAGAGCACCTGAAAAAGGCCGGCTACCCTGAAGGCAAAGGTTTGCCTGCGATCGAGTACAATATCTCGGGCAGCTCGACCGATCGTCAGATGGGCGAGTACGTGCAGCAGCAGTTTCAAAAGATTGGCGTGCAGGTGAACATCATCTCGAGCTCGTGGCCCCAGTTTATTGAGCGCCTGAACCAGAAGAAGGCGCAGATGTTCGGCATCGCGTGGGTCGCGGACTATCCCGATCAGGGCAATATGCTGCAGACCTTGTATAGCAAGAGCGCCGCACCGGGCCCCAACAACTCCAACTACAACAGCAAAGAGTTCGACGCCTTGTTTGAGCAGTCGGAGAAAATCCCGCCCGGCCCTGCACGCATCGCTCTTTTTCATAAGATGCGCGATCAGTTCGTCAAAGACGTGCCTTGGATTCCTACAGTACACCGTTTAAACGACATCATCTATCAGGGCTGGATCAACAACTTGAAACGCCATGATATTATTCGCAACAGCTACAAATACATTCGCGTCGATCAAGCCAAGAAGGCTGAGCTCAAGGCGAAACTGTAATGTGGAGATACGTCGCGCGACGGATGCTGTATATGATCCCCATTCTGTTCGGGATCACGCTCGTCACCTTTCTGCTGTTCAACGTTGCCGGTGGTGATCCGGCTGCGCAGGCGGCGGGCCGTTATGCGACACCTGAACGTCTGGCGCAGATCCGCGAACAGATGGGTTTAGATAAACCCCTTCTCGAACAGTACCTGCACATGGTGAAGCAGTTGGCCACCTTCGACTTCGGTCGTTCGTGGTCCTCGCGCCAAGAGATCTCGGGCCTGATTTGGGCTGGCATCGGGCCCTCTTTGAGTGTGACGTTCCCGGCCTTTGTGCTTTCGTTGCTGATCACGATCCCGTTTTCGCTTCTACTGGCGGCCAAGCGCAATACAGCCATCGACAAAGGCACGATGGTGACTTGCCTGGGGCTGATTTCCATCAGCTCGGTGGTTTACGTTCTCGCCGGGCAGTATTTTTTGGCTTACAAGCTAGGATGGTTTCCAGTGTCGGGCTGGGACCCCAGCTGGGACGGGCGCTGGCAGTACGCCACTTTACCCATTTTGATTATGGTGTCGCTGTCTTTGGGCGCTGACATTTTGTTTTTCCGGACGGTATTTGTAGAAGAGATGTTTCAAGACTATGTGCGCACCGCCCGTTCGAAGGGTCTTTCGAATGCAAAGATCCTGCTCAAACACGTGCTGAAAAACGGTATGGTCCCGATTATCACAGCCGTGGTTTTGCAAATTCCGTTTTTGATCACCGGCTCGCTCCTGATTGAGTCCTTCTTCGGCATTCCCGGTCTTGGCGGTCTGATTTACCAAGCCATTCAAGAGGCCGACTTTCCGGTGATTAAGGCCATGGTGCTGATCGGCGCGATCTCCTACATGGTCTTTCAACTGATCAGTGATGTGTTGTATGCACTGGTCGATCCCAAGATTAGGTTGAGCTGATGGTGAGCATCGCTAACAAAGGACGCAGTCTGTGGGCGGATGCTGTCTTGCGTTTGCGCCGTGATCCTTTAGCTATGGTTTGCTTCACTATCATCGCGCTTTACCTACTCATGTCTTTGCTATGCGCCACCGGCGTCATCTTTACCGACTACAATGTCACCGACAACGCACAGGCCTACCAGCCACCCAGCGCCGAACACTGGATGGGAACCGACCTGTTCGGTCGCGACGTGATGGCGCGCGCCGCTCATGGCACCATTACTTCTTTGATCGTGGGATTTTTCGGAGCCGCACTGGCCGTGGCCATCGGCACCATCCTCGGCGCCTTGGCTGGGTATTTCGGCGGTAAGATCGACGATCTGATCGTTTGGCTCTACACCACAGTGGATACCATTCCTTACATTCTACTAGTGGTTGCGTTTTCTTTCGTGATGGGGCCCGGACTGAACACGCTTTGCTTAGCCATTGGACTGACCAGCTGGATTCGCTTCTGTCGGGTGATTCGCAGCGAATTTATGAAGCACCGCGAACGTGAATATGTGCAAGGCGCCACTGCCCTCGGTGCTGGTCATCTGCGCCGCATCTTTATCCATATCCTGCCCAACACCTTCCACCTGGTTCTGATCAACTTCAGCTTGGGCTTTGTGACCGCCATTAAAAGTGAAGTGATCTTGAGCTACCTCGGCATGGGCGTGGCACCCGGGACACCCAGCTGGGGCATGATGATCAGTGACGCCAAACTGGAGCTGTTCCGTGAAGTTTGGTGGGGCTTAGCGGCCGCGACTTTATTTATGTTTTTCTTAGTGCTAGCGTTTACCCTCTTCAACGACGCTCTGCGGGACGCTTTGGATCCCAAGTTGAAGAATCGATAGGAGATAAAAAGCATGTCATCTTCATCCATCATTCAGGTTCGCGATCTCGCCGTCGAGTTTCGCACCGACGAAGGCACCGTAAATGCGGTGAAGAAAATCTCGTTCGATATTCCGCGCGGCAAAACCGTCGGTTTGGTGGGTGAATCTGGCTCCGGCAAGAGCGTCACTTCACTAGCCGTTATGCGTTTGATCCCCAATCCTCCGGGCCGCGTAACCAACGGACAAATCATCTACAACGGTAAGGACCTGCTGAAGCAGACCGAATCCGAAATGCGCTCGATCCGGGGCGCCAATATCTCGATGATCTTTCAAGAACCGATGACTTCGCTGAACCCGGTCTTCACCGTTGGCGATCAGATCTCGGAAACTCTTATGTTGCACCAGAAGATGTCCAAACAAGCGGCATGGGACAAAGCTCTCGATCTGCTGACTCAAGTGGGTATCCCTAACCCCAAAGAGCGCATCAAGTCCTACCCGCATGAAATGTCGGGTGGTCAGCGTCAGCGTGTGATGATCGCAATGGCCATCGCTTGTGAACCGGATGTTTTGATTGCCGACGAACCGACCACTGCTCTCGATGTGACCATTCAAAAGCAGATTCTGGATCTACTGGCTGACCTACAGAAGAAGTACCAGATGTCGATTCTGTTCATCACTCACGACCTGGGCGTCATCGCCGACATCGCCGACGAAGTGGTAGTGATGTACCGCGGAGATATCGTGGAGAAAGGCGACACCGCCACCATCTTCACAAAGCCGCAACATCCCTACACTAAGGGACTTCTGGCTTGCCGCCCGTCGCTCGATCGCAATCCGCGACGCCTCCCGGTGGTCAGCGATTTCATGACTCCGGACGGTAAAGAGAAATCCTTCAACGTTGAAATTCTGAAACAGCAAAAGCAAACCCGCGCCGTTTCCGACAATCAGCCGGTGCTGCTGCAGATTGAGAACGTGAAGAAACACTTCCCGCTGCAAAAAGGTTTCTTTGGCGGCGTGAAGAGCTGGGTGAAAGCGGTGGATGACGTCAGCTTAAACGTGCGCAAAGGGCGCACTTTGGGCCTGGTGGGTGAATCCGGTTGCGGCAAAACCACTTTAGGTCGCACGATTTTGCGTTTGGTGGAGCCGACCAGCGGCAAGATCATTTACAACGGCACTGACATCACCACTTTGGACCGCGAATCTATGCGTGCCATGCGCCGCAAGATGCAGATCATTTTCCAAGATCCTTACGCTTCTCTGAATCCGCGTATGACCGTAGGCGCAGCGTTGATGGAGCCAATGATTATTCACGGCTTGGGCGCCAATCGCCAAGAGCGTTTGGAAATGGCCGGCCAGTTGATGAAGAAAGTCGGTTTGGATAACAACATGCTGAACCGCTATCCGCATGAATTCTCGGGCGGTCAACGTCAGCGCATTTGTATTGCCCGCGCATTGGCAGTGAAGCCAGAGTTTATTATTTGTGACGAGTCGGTTTCCGCTCTCGACGTGTCGATCCAAGCGCAGATTCTGAATCTGCTGCTCGATCTGCAAGACGAGATGGGCTTAACTTATGTTTTCATTTCGCACGATTTGGCGGTGGTGAAGTTCATCTCCGATGAAGTGGCTGTGATGTACAACGGCAAAGTCGTTGAGATGAACGATGCCGTCGGCATTTACGAAAATCCTCAGCACGAGTACACCAAGAAGCTTCTGAGTGCGATTCCGAAAGGCATGCCCAAGCACCTGCTGACTTAAAACGTGGACTAAGGGGAGTTTCTTATGGATGTGAACCCTGCGGTGTTTCAACATATGGACAAGCTGCCGGCCCATGAGGGCCTGTGCGCCGAAATCCTCCTGCACTTTCGTCAGCAACCCGGAATCATCGGCGCGTTTGTCAGCGGCAGCGGTGCAGCTGGCAAAATGGATCGCCATAGCGATTTGGACCTAGGCTTTATCTGCGAGAACCGCGAGATGCGCGAAAAGATCTGGCGTCAGCGTTTCCACTGGCGCTTGCCGAACTGGTTTCACCGCATGGACGCCGATCATATCAAGCCTTACTTCGTGATCTACTTGTTCGAACCCGATATCCACGTCGACCTCTGCTTTTACACGCGCGAGGATTTACCATCGCAAGCCGGTGGCCCCTTTGTTCTGGCTTGGGATCAAAAAGCCCTGCTGCGCGGATGGATCCGTCACGTCAACGAGCCCTATCGCACGCCGCCAGAATGGAGCGCGGTCGTGCACGAAGATGAACGCTTTTGGACCTGGATGCACTATCAATGGAGCCACACCAATCGCGGTGAATATTATGATAGCGCCATGTTTATGAGTGATCTGCGCGCCATCATTGAAAAATGGCATGCTCGTCTGAACGGCTCGGAGATATTCCGCTCCCGTCGGATCGAGGAGCGCGGCGACACGTCGTTTATCGAGTCAATGAAGGCCACATTTCCGCTCCCCGACTGCGAAAGTTTGAAAAATTCCTATCTTGCGATGATTGAGATTCACAACCGCCAGCGCGCCGAGATAGACAAAATGGTCAAACCCGAATGGAAGACCAGCACCTTAGCACGCGAGAAAATCACGCGCTTGGTGCAAGAACTGTAGGATTTGTGAAGCGCATTTGTATCGCACTATTGGTACTGCTGCCGACTTTCGCGTGGGCTCAGGCCTCTCCCTCCATAGCGCCGTCTTCGCAAGCGAGTGCATTGGCCTATCACGTGGCGCCGCACGCGCCGCGACTCACTCACAACCTCTCCGCCGCCGCCAACTTTCTGGAGCAAGGCCAGTGCACCATCGGCTTACAGCTCGCGGCCTGCGGTCTAACGCCACGTCTGTCGATCGGATCCAGCGTATGGCTGTGGGAAAGCTACGGCATGGCGAACGGCAGCTTTCGTTATAAGATCTCCGAAAACGAATTCGGCGATCGCTGGGGTTTTCAAGCCGCTTATTTCAAGACATATAACAAGCGCCGCGACGGCAGCTTGCGCCACTATGATATGGAAGCCATGTGGCTGGTGCTTTTGCGCAGCTATAAGCTCGCTCCGTACTACACGTTGCACTTGAACTTTCAAACCAACTGGTACTTTAACGACAAAATGCCCTTCTCTTTACGCCGTCCCATCCCTGGGCGTAGCCGCGCGCAGGTGAACTTTTCCACTCTGCACGAGGTCGACTTAGTGAACGGCTGGTTTATCCTCGGTGAGATCGGCCTTTTGGACTTCGTGCAGCCGCTGCTCTATGTGCATAGCGGCGCCTCCATCGGCCGCGCCACCAAACACTGGTCCTGGCATGCCGGTGTATCCGTAACCGGCACACCTAAGGCGTTGTTCAGCCCTACACGCCGGATCGACTACCAACAGATCCTGCGCACAACGGCGGAGGGATTCGATCAACCGCTGTCCTACACCTCAGCCAGCTATGACTACGGTCTGCACCCTGAGTTCTCATTGCAATTTTACTTCTAAATTTTCAGTCGTGCGCCAAGTGAATCAGCGTGTTCACTGTGCGCTTTACCTTTTCCAGATCAAACGGCTTTTTAATATAGTCGTCGGCACCCACTTCAAAACCGCGCTTAACGTCGGCATCGCTGGTGCGGGCGGAAAGAAAGATCAATGGGATATCTTTGAGATCATCATGGGCTTTCATCATCTCGGCCAATTCAAAACCATTGATCCACGGCAAGCCCACGTCGAGCATAATGAGATCAACAGCCGCATCATCTAGCACGGTGGACAGCTGAGTGCCGTCGGCCGCAGCCAAGACACGATAGCCTTCGCCCTCAAGCACGCGTTTCAAAGCGGCGCGGATGGTTTCATCGTCTTCAATCAATAGGACTGTGCGCAGAACTTTGCGTTCTCTCAAACGGCGCAGGTCGTCCATCGAGACGACCTGGTTTTCAGACATGCGCTCTTTGGTCAGGCGCTCGATCTTTTGCACCAAATCTTTGGTGTCGATCTTACGACTCACTTGTGTCCTTGGTGTTCCAACCAGCGTTCGGCATCGATGGCAGCCATGCAGCCGGTGCCGGCCGCAGTGATGGCTTGACGATAAACCGGATCCTGCACGTCACCAGCAGCAAATACGCCTTCCACCGAAGTGTAAGTCGTCTTACCGCGGGTCAAAACATATCCAACGTCATTGGTTTCCAAAATGCCTTGGAACAAATCCGTATTGGGTTTGTGGCCAATGGCGATAAATACGCCTTCCACATCCAGAGTGCTCTCTTCACCGGTCTTCAGATTGCGCAAGCGGGCGCCTTTAACGCCTTTGTCACCCAACACATCAATCAACTGTGTGTCGTAGATAACCTGCACTTTCGGATTATTCAAAACTCGCTCTGACATGATCTTCGAAGCGCGGAACTCATGCCGACGGTGAATCAAGTACACTTTGCTGGCAAAACGCGTGAGGAAGTTGGCTTCCTCCATCGCCGTATCACCACCGCCGATCACAGCCACAGCTTGGTTTTTAAAGAACGCTCCATCGCAGGTGGCGCAGGCCGAAACGCCGCGACCGAGCAAGCGGCGCTCATTTTCCAAGCCCAAATATTTAGCCGTCGCGCCTGTGCTGATAATCACTGCGTTGGCCGTGTACAGATCCTGATCGACCCACAGCTTAAACGGACGCGAGGAGAAATCGACTTTAGTCACATTTTTAGTGATGAAACGAGTGCCGAAGCGCTCCGCTTGCTTGCGGGTCTCAATCATTAAGTCAGGGCCTTGAATGCCATGATGGAAGCCGGGATAGTTTTCCACTTCGGTCGTGGTCATGAGCTGGCCGCCAGTTTCATACCCTTCGATCATCAACGGTTGTAGGTTGGCGCGAGCCGCGTAAATGGCGGCGGTCAGGCCGGCCGGGCCAGAGCCAACAATAATCACATTTTCTGTCTTCTGCGCAGTCACTTAATACTCCTTAGAGGGCTCGCCAGCATATCAGGTGGGATGCGGCGGGTACACCCTATGACCGCCGTAGTCAGCGGTCAAACTCCAGGTCCACAGCTCGCCTGCCACAACAGAAGGGCTATAGACGCCTTTGCTACGCACAGCTGCATTTTTCGGCAGCATTTCCGTGTCCATATAACCGGGGGAAAACAGGCGGAGGTCCCAGTCCGGGGTCTCAGCGCGCACCGACGCGTACAATCCGCGCAGTGCATGCTTAGCGGCGCAATAACTGGCGGCTTGCGGATCGGCGGCACTCTCGGCCACCGAACTGCCGACCAAGATCAATTGCTCTAGCCGGCGAGCCGCCAGCAGCGCGTGAATCACGCGCGCTTGGAAGATAAAAGAGACTTGCAGCGCCCACTCGTGCGAAGGCCAATCGCGCTCCTGAAACAAGCCATAGGGCCCACCGCCCACAACCAGGAACACCTTGCTAAAAGGCTCACTGCCGAGCAGGTAACGAATGGCTTCGTCTTGTCCGAAGGATTTGGAGAAGTCGGCCACGCGGTATTC
This sequence comes from Bdellovibrionales bacterium, assembly GCA_019637855.1. Taxonomy (GTDB): domain Bacteria; phylum Bdellovibrionota; class Bdellovibrionia; order Bdellovibrionales; family UBA1609; genus JALHOQ01. The sequence goes on along the minus strand of JAHBUX010000001.1, from coordinate 761,079 downwards.
AAACAGCGGGTCACGTTCACGCTGCTCGGCCAAAGCTTTCTCTTTGCGCCCCCAACCGAGGACAGGATAACCGGCAGCGCAGGCCTGTTTGGCCAACTCTGCTCCTAAACCCCGACTAGCTCCGAAAATCACCGCGCGATCCATGGGCGGAAAGGTACATTCATGCTAGCCTAATGACAATGCCGACCATTTCGTTCGTTAAAAACCACGCTCCTATTGAGGTCGAAAGCGGCGCCATTCTGATGGATGCTCTGCGCGCCGCGGGCCTGCCAGTGGCCAGCTCTTGTCAGGGCGATGGTGTTTGCGCTCGCTGCCGCATTCAGATTTTGAAGGGCAGTGAAAATCTTTCTCCGATCAATTCAGTGGAACAAATGCTGCGCGATCGCTTGCGCATTGAAAAGGGCATCCGCATTTCCTGCCAAACGCAAGTGCTCGGCGACATCACCGTGGATACCTCTTACTGGTAGGCACACGCTTTGCGATAGCTCCTCCGCACTAAGGAGGAAACATGTTTAAATCGCTTCTCACACTCATTTTGTCCGGAATCTGTATGTCCGCCGGACTCGTATCTTGTAGCCCGGACAACAAGACCAAGGTGATCAAAGATTCCTATCAGGCCAAACCGCCACGTATTGTGAAGACAGATAGTAGTTTGCAGTTGAGTAAGGAGAATCATGTCTCGCTTACCGATCTGGATCTGCGCGATGCTTTCGACTTCTCGGCGTCTGCAGCCGCGAAGGTGCAGATCAACTCCAACTGCCGCAACGACAAAGACGGGCCATACACGGCGGACACCACCTTTCGCGGCGACAAACCGCTTTCGGTATTTCGCTTGGTGCACGAGGAAATCTTAACGAAGAATCTCCGGGAAGAGTCTACAACATGCGCTTTTGAAGTGCGCCTGTACAACCGCGCAGGCTCCAATCACGTTTACAATTTCAGAAATATTCGCCTGCAGGATGAAAATCCCACCGACATTCGCGTGGCTCGGGATGGTGAGAAGGAAGGTCCGCTCAGCATCGACAATCTCGAGAAAGTGTTTGTGCGTCTTCCGAATAACAATCCGCTACAGGCCTCACTTCAGTGCGAAGACCTGACTTTTGCGGCAAAAGAGATCCGCGGTGGTTTACCTTTCTCAGCCTTTGACCTCAGCAACCCCGTCCCGGCCGATTTGCGAGATACCTCTGCGATTTTCAAACGACCGACACAAAAGTGTCGAGTGGTGATTCGCAACAACAACGAGATCGAAGGCCTCAGCAGCTTGCTAGCCCTTCGCTTCCCACTCCATCCGATGGTCGCAGAAAGCTTTCCGACCGAGAAGGATCCGAACATCGGTGCTAGAACTTTTGTTATGAATCGCATCCGCATTCACAATCCCGATCCCGCCGATCGCTCCGTGCGGATTGTACATAAGCTCTATGATGTCGCAGTTACCGTCTTCGCAGTCTTACCCGTGCAAACCCGCGGGCCGGGCAATTCGAAATCGATCTCCGGGTGGCAAAAGTCCTACGTGGACGTAGAAGGTCTCGGACTTGCACATATTGGCCTATTCGATCGCAATGAAGTGCCGGGAAAATCGGTAGATATCATCGTGCCTGCAGGACGCTACGTAGATATTCCTGTGCAAATCACCTATCCAAGTTCTATTGGCTGTGGACTTGGCATGCGGCAGGGCCATAGCGTAGCGGTAAAAGAGTCCATTCACTTTATCTCTATCGATCCCCAATTGAAACCCGACGGCGAAATCGTGGTGAGAGATCTGCCGCGTAGCCTTGCCCAGAGAGAACCTGGCTTTGATCCGGGTCAATACACGGTTCGTGGTGACTCCAAATCGTGCGGGTTTCTCTAAACCCGCTCCATACAGGCATAGCCGATGTTTAATCCTTGGCGGATGAACAGGCTTTCGAACTGGGTCACAAAGTTGTCCGGTGCAAATTCAGATTTGTGCAAATCAACGGTGTGGCCCAGAACTTTATAAGGACTGCGCTGAAAGCGCGTGAGCGCCCACTGAAAATAATCTTGGCTGTCAGTTTTAAAGATCAGACGCGAGCCAGGACGTTGGGCTTCAAAAAGCTTAAGCAAAAAATCATCTTGCACTAAGCGGTGCTTTTGTTGGCGCAGTTTCTCCCACGGGTCGGGAAAGAAAATAAACACATCGTTGATTTCACCGGGTGTGAACATCTGCTCGATCATGTAGGCGTTGAAACGCGAAATACGAGCGTTGATCGCACCACCGCGACGAGCGCGACGAATGGATTGAATCAACGGTTTGTATTTAAGCTCGATGCCGAGCAAGCAACGCTCTGGGTGCTTAATGGCGTGATGGGCGAAATGCAGACCGTTACCGGTGCCGATCTCGAAGTCGAGTGGCGCGGTCTCTGGCACCCGAAAAGCCTCTTTGCGCCACTGGCCGCGCAATTCCGGCGTGCGCTCTTCGTCGTAGCACCAGTCACCGTACTCGCCGTGCAGGGCGAGAATATATTCATTGGGAATCGGAATGGTCCGAGTGCGGGCGAGCCGCAATTGTCCGCTTTTCGACATATGGAGTCGGGATTACCACAGGTTGCGGACCTATGCCAATTTTGAGAGAAGGAATCTCCATTCAAGGAGGTCCCACATGCGCCTGTTACACGCCGTTTTCCCAGTTTTGGCATTGATTTCATGGACTACGGCCAACGCCATGCCGACCTCCGGCCATAAACTGATGATCTCCGCACCCTCACCCTATGCCGTCGAAGTCGGGCGCAAAGTCGCCGCCCGTGGCGGGAATGTGATGGATGTGGCTGTCGCCGTTGGGCTGACCCTGAGTGTAACTTCACCCTATTTCGCAGCCCTTGGAGGCGGCGGTTTTGCTCTGGTGAAAATGAAAGAGGGCGTGCAAGCCCTCGACTTTCGCGAGACTGCTCCGGCCGCGACTTCGAAAGACTACTACTTGAAATTGGACAAAGAGGCTTCGCAAACCGGCGGTCACGCGGTGGGTGTCCCGGGATTTCCGGCAGGATTGTGGGCGCTTCATCAAAAGTACGGCAAGTTGAAGTGGGCTGATTTGTTTCGTGAAGCCGAGTTGCTGGCAAAGAATGGTTTTGCTGTTTCGGGTGAATGGACTCTGAAAACCGATGGTGAGCGCGAGCGCTTCAACAAAGCCGGTATACTCGCGTTTGTGCGTCCCGGTGGCGTGGCTTACAAACCTGGCGAGGTTTTGCGGCAGCCTTTGCTGGGTAAGGCTTTGGCTGAGTTCCGTACAAAAAATCTCAAAGGTTTTTACGAAGGGGCTGTCGCTGCGGACGTCGTGCAGGCGGTACAAGAGGCGGGCGGCAAAATGACTTTGACGGATTTAAAAGCCTACAAAGTACGCTGGCTGGAACCACTCACCACGCAGTACGACGGTCATAAAGTGTATCTGATGCCACCGCCGAGCTCAGGTGGTGTATTGATTCTCTCGGCCTTGCGTCTGATCGAAAAATTGGGCGTTAAGGACACAGCCGCCTTGTCAGTCGACGAATTTCATCTGTTGGGCGAAATCGAAGCCCGCGTGTTTCGCGGGCGAGCGCTGTTGGGTGATCCCGACTTTCATAAAAATCCGATGGCGTTTCTCACATCTGATTCCTACATAGACGGGTTAAGCAAGACGGTGAAAAACAAAGCCGTAGCACTGGCACCGTTGAAGCCTGAGGAGATCAAAGAGTCCGCGCAGACCACGCACTATTCGGTGATGGATGCCGAAGGGCACGCCGTAGCACTAACGGTGACATTGAATGGAAACTACGGATCGGGTGTAGTCACTCCCCGCTACCATATTGCTTTGAACAACGAGATGGATGACTTCACTACCCGTCCGGGCGAAAGCAATATGTATGGTTTGGTGCAGGGCCCGGGCAACGAAGTCGAGCCCGGCAAACGCCCTCTGTCGAGCATGAGTCCTACGTTGGTAGAAAAAGACGGCAAGATCGTGATGGCCATCGGCGCGCCCGGTGGACCACGCATTATCACCAGCGTTCTGCAGGCACTTTATCGCATCATTGGTCGCGGCATAGATCCCGACATGGCCGTGCAGGCCCCACGTGTGCACCACCAGTTTCTGCCGAATGTTTTATTTGTCGATCGCGGACGTTTCTCACCCGAAGTGATCGAAGGTTTGAAAGCTCGCGGCCACAGAATTCAAGAGGGCTGGATGGGGAAAGTGTACGTCGTGCGTCTGAGGCCCGATGGCATTTTGGATGCGGCTTTTGATTCGCGTGGGGAAGGGGCTGCTGGCGGGATTTAATTGGGCGGCGTTCGCGAGACCGCTGCGGGCAGAATGCCCTCCCACCAGATATGTCCGCTATGTCGTAGGCTTAGCGGTCCTATTTTTCTTTTGCGCAATCACTATATCTTATGGAAAAGCGAGCTGTTCGAAAATACTACGCCCTTCGGACAAGGAGATCTCGATGAGCGACGATACCCTCAAAACGGGATTGAATGTATCCTCTGCGATCACATCGTTCGATCCACAGGCCGTAGTTTCGACGGTCGACGCCCACCTCTCGCGCAACCTTTACTCTCGCCTGATCAGCATCGACGACGATGGCCAGATGCAAGGCGAGTTAGCGTCTGAATTCTCTTGGGATGGCAAATCGTTTACCTTCACCCTTAAACCACTGAAGACCATTGATGGTCACTCTATCGGGGCTGAAGATGTCTACTATTCCCTACTACGAATTATTAAGAACGGAAAATCCACGCACGGAAACCTGCGCGAGTTTCTTTGCACACAATACGACACTACAAAACCTCTACTATGTGATGGACTTAAGATATCAGGTGAAAAGATCGTGCTTACGCCCTCCGAGCCGGCCAAAAGCACATTTCTGATCCTTCTGCTTGCTAGTGTCGACATGTCGATTATTCCCAAGAGAGCGATGGATCTAAACAGCCCTTCCTGGGACGTAATAGATCACCGAAATACCTCGGGTCTCTACTACGTGGACAGCGCAGATTCGGTTGGCTCTTCGCTTTGGAAGATCAATCCAAATCATTTCCGCTCGTCAACAGAGCACTTCTCACAGATTCAGATAGTACCTACGCAAACCGGCCCCGACAGCGCGAATGCTTTTGCCGAAGGAAAAGTCGACTTTATGCCTACATCAGCAGGTATAACGGTTTCCGATCTCAAGCGCTTTGAAATGCAGCTCAGCGTCCACCAGTCACATCCTATACGCCTGGTTTCAGTTGCCTTCACACTCAAAGGACATCGCCATCTCACAACTGCGGATCGCCTGACGGTAGGCGCACACATTCGCAAGGCGGTGCAGAACCGTAAAAACAAAGAAAACGGCGCTGACTTCAGTCAGATTTTTCCACTACAAAGCGATGGCGCACTTGATAGAGAGAATGTCGAAGCCTATGAAACACTTCTTTCTTCACATCTCGCGCACAATCCTCCTAGGAGAGAGATTAAGCTCGCTGTGGGCGCAAGTCTCTATGATGACCTAAAAGATGCTTTAGCGACGCTCCCCTGGCTGAAAGTGGAACGCATAACTAAGCTACCTTTCTCTCGACCGATTGCTGAACAACCAGATGTTACGATTCTCCCTGGCGATACGTCATTTTATGAAAGCCTTACGATGGTGCACTACTACTTCACCATGGGCGCATTCGGCCGCTACGAATCTGGAGTTCGCTGGATCAACGACTATATGAAGATGGGAGACAAATCGAAGCGTCTTCCAAAGCTGCGTGAGCTACATAAAGCTCTTCTAATGAACGGTGATGTCATTCCTCTATATCTCTCCAGCTATTTTGCTGTCGCGCGACCGCCGGTCCGTATGGATATTTCTAAATTCTTTGCCGGGACACCAATGTGGAAAGTCTATCGCAAGTAGACCCCTGGATCGATATGGCTAAGAAACGTTTTGGCTTAAGGGTACACTCGTTCACCTGGCCAAAACATTTCGGTTTAGATCTGTGCGACATTCGCCTTTCCCTCCGATTTCAAGGCCATCATTTCGAAGGGCGCGGAACAGATCGTCGTCCCAAGCTGGTGGCCCGCTTAGACGAACTCTTCCCTTCCCCAGATCGAATAAAACACGAGCACTTCCGCTGCGGAAGTGCTCGTGTTTTATTCGATCTGGGGATCGCTCAAGCTTTTCGGCAATTTGTCTTTGAGGTCAGCTGCTAAGGCCACAGAAAACCGCAGCCTTGCTGACTAGGCTCCAACTACTTCACCGTACCGAAATCGAAAACTTCCACGCGGTTACGGCCCTTTTCCTTAGCGTTGTACAGCGCGCGGTCGGCGTAACGCACGAGTGAGCGCGCGTCGACATCGACATGATTCGGATTGGTAATGGCTAAGCCGAGACTGGCGGTCAGATCCATCTCATAGAATTCGTTCTTGAACGTGGACTCTTCGATCTTGCCGCGCAAGCGATTGGCAAACGTGACCGCACCTTCTAAAGCGATCTCGGTCAACACCACCAGGAATTCATCGCCACCATAGCGCGCGGCAAAGTCCACTTTGCGGATATTCTCGCGAATCATGCGCCCCACATCGCCAATCACATAACTGCCAAATAGATGATCGTGCTGATCATTGACCCGCTTGAAATGATCCAAGTCCATCATGATCACACACACCGAACGGTTATAGCGACGAGCCCGATCCAGTTCAAAATCCAAACGCTTATATAAAGACCGCATATTGAACAACCCAGTCAGGTCATCAATATCCACCAGCTCTTTCAAACGATCGTTCGCCTTTTTCAAACTGTCGTGCAGATCTTTGATGCGCAACTGCGAACGCACACGCGACAACAGCTCAAGCACCTCGAAGGGCTTGCACACATAGTCGTCGGCGCCCGCATCCAAACCGCGAATCACATCCTCGGTCTTGGAATTGGCTGAGACGAACATCACCGAGACGTATTCATCCTTCACGCGCAGCTTGGCCAAAGTCTCCAAACCGTTCAAACCTGGCATGTTCACGTCGAGCAGAATCAAATGAGGCGTCCAGTCCTCGATCACCTTCAGTGCCACCAAACCACTTTCGGCTTGGCGCACTTGATAGCCCTCGTACTCGAGGGCTTTGCTCACCAAAGAACGCGACGTTTCGTCGTCGTCGACAACGAGAATCTTGCGCTTTTTGTTGTCGACTGGACTCACAATCACATTCACCTAATCCTTGACCCCTTCTAACATTAGAATAAATGCGTACTCTTTTGCCAAGGTCTTGAGGGCTTCAAACCGGCCTGAAGCCCCGGAGTGACCAGCCTCAAGTTCAGTGTACATCAACAGCAAATTGTCGTCGGTTTTAAGATCTCTTAACTTAGCCACCCATTTGGCCGGCTCCCAGTACTGCACTTGCGAATCGTGATAGCCCGTGGTGACCAGAAGATTGGGATAAGCCTTCTTCTCGATATTGTCGTAGGGCGAGTATTTGCGCATGTCCTGATACTGCTCTTTGATATTCGGATTGCCCCATTCACGATACTCGCCCGTAGTGAGCGGAATTGATTCATCCAGCATCGTCGTCAGCACATCAACAAACGGCACCGCCGCGATCGCACTCTTAAACAAATCCGGTCGCAGATTGATCACCGCACCCATCAACAAGCCACCGGCGCTTCCGCCCATGATGTGCAGATGTTTTTCCGAAGTGTATCCATCTTTGATCAGCTTTTCGGCACAAGCGATAAAGTCTGTGAAGGTGTTCATCTTGTGCGACAGTCGCCCTTGCTCATACCAATCGCGGCCCATTTCAGAGCCCCCGCGAATGTGCGCCACGGCGAATACGAAGCCGCGATCCATCAAGCTCACCGCTGTGCTACGGAACGTGGGCTCCATGCTGTAACCGTAGGAACCATAGCCGTAAAGCAGCGCCGGATTTTTGCCGTTGAGTTCCGTATCTTTGCGCATAACCAATGAGATCGGTACCAAAACACCATCGGGAGCCGAGGCCCAAATGCGACGGGTTTCATACAGATTCGGGTCGTAGTTCGGCACTTCTCGTGTCTTTAGAGTCTCGCGTTTTTCAGTGGCGAAATTCTCTTCCAAAACCGAGGGCGGTACCACCAACGACTGATAGTTGAAACGGAAAACCGGGCTCTTATAGTCAGGCAAGGCAATGCCATTCACCTCATAAGCCGCATCCGGGAATTTCAATGTGCGCGTGTGACCACCGGTATGGCGCGCTAGCACCTTGAGCTGAGTCAAGCCATTCTCGCGCTCACTCAAAACCACGAAGTCCTGGTACACATCGGCGCCATCCAGAAGCACTTTCGGATTGTGCGCCACCACCTCTTTCCACTGCGTCCTCGAACGCGCGGTCGGCGGCGCTTCCATCAAGCGGAAATTACGGGCGTTCCAGTTGGTGAGAATATAAAAACGATCGCCGCCATCATCCATCGAATATTCGTGGTTCAGTTCACGCGGCAAAAAGACTTCAAATTGGCCACGTGGGTTGTTCGCCTCCAAAATGCGATACTCACTCGAATCGCGCTTTTCGATCTGCAGAAAAATGTACTTCTGCGATTTGGTGAGCTCCACGCCGATATTGTAGGTCGTGTCTTTTTCCTCATACACCAACTCGCCTGGCTTTCCGCTGCCAATCTCATAGCGGAAAAGCTGATACGAACGCAGAGTTTCCGGATCCTGGCGCACGTAAAACACCGTTTTGTTGTCGGGCGCGATAATGAAGTTCGGCGTGACATCGTCGATCTTGTCGGTCAGCATCTTTCCGCTGACGAGGTCTTTGAAGTAGATGTCGTTGATACGACGGCCAACACTGTCCACCGCATAACCCAGCAACTGCTGATTGGCAGAGACCTCCACGCTGCCCACATCGAAATACTTATAGCCTTTGGCGGCCGCGTTCTCGTCCAGAATGATCTCCTCTGGAGCCGTCAGCGCGCCCTTCTTACGGCAATGAAGCGGATATTCCTGACCGGCCTGATAGCGCCAATAGTAGTAGTAGCCCTGGTCATACACAGGTACTGAAGAGTCGTCCTCTTTGATGCGCGAACGCATCTCTTTGTAGAGCTTCTCTTCCAATGCCGCGACCGGCGCCAGCGCCTCGCGAGTACGCAGGTTTTCCTGTTTCAAAAACTCCATCACCGGCGGAGTGTCCCGCTCACGCATCCAGAAGTAATCATCGATGCGAACGTCACCGTGAATCTCCAATTTGTGAGGTTTCTTGGCGGCGGGTTTGAACATAAGCGGTCCTTTCTGCTGAGATACGGAAGAGTAGCCAAAGAGAACAGAGGCGATGAACAAGATGACGATGGCGAGTTGTCTCATGATCCCGAGATCCTCGGCGGCACCGATTTCTAAGTCAATTTGTTGACTCCAGGCGGCGTCTACATTATCCGATCAGCCAATGTCGTACCCTCACAATGATATAGATCAAAAGTGGCAATCCGCCTGGGACAAGGCTAAAGCCTTCCGTACTGGCGAAGATACCGGCAAACCCAAATATTACGCTCTCGATATGTTCCCTTATCCATCGGGCGCAGGTCTGCATGTTGGCCACTTGGCCTCATACACACCCACCGACATTGTTTCGCGCTACAAGCGGGCAAAGGGTTTTCAAGTTCTGCACCCCATGGGCTACGACGCCTTTGGCTTGCCGGCCGAGCAATACGCCATTCAAACCGGCATTCACCCGGCAGAGACGACCGCCATTGCCGTCGAAAACTTTCGCCGCCAACTGAAAGGCTACGGCTTTTCGTTCGATTGGGACCGCGAGATCTCCACCTGTGAGCCCGAGTACTACAAATGGACCCAGTTCATTTTTCTCAAACTGTTTGAAAAAGGCTTGGCCTACCAAAAAGAAGTGCCTGTGAACTGGTGCCCAGCTTTACGCACCGTCTTGGCCAACGAAGAGGTGGTTGACGGTAAGAGCGAGCGCGGCGGTCACCCGGTGGTGCGTGTGCCGATGAAGCAGTGGATGCTCAAGATCACCGACTACGCCGAGCGCCTGCTGGAAGGGCTGGATCGTATCGATTGGCCCGAACGCACCAAAGAAGGTCAACGCAACTGGATCGGCAAAAGCGAAGGCGCGCGCTTGAAGTTCCCCCTGGCCGGGCACAAAGAAGGACTCGAAGTTTTCACGACCCGTCCTGACACGCTTTTCGGCGTGACCTTTATGGTGGTGGCCCCTGAGCACCCGCTGGTGAAGCATATTTCCACCGCGGAACATCGGGCGGATGTTGACGCCTACGTGGATGCCTCCGCCCGCAAGAGCGAGCTCGATCGCAAAGCCGCCACCGATAAAACCGGAGTTTTCACTGGAGCTTTTGCACTTAATCCCCTGCTCCCCGCCGACGATCCGCGCGCCCGTATTCCCGTGTGGGTTGCCGACTATGTTTTGATGGATTACGGCACGGGCGCCATCATGGCCGTACCGGGACATGACAGCCGCGATTTCGCTTTCGCCACTCAGTACAATCTACCGATCCAACGCGTGCTGGAAAGCGAGACAGATTTGCCGTTTGAAGGCGACGGCAAACTGGTGAACTCGGATTTCTTAAATGGTCTGTCGAAATCCGAGGCCGTTCAAAAAATGCTGCACACGCTTGAACAGCGCAAGATCGGCGAACGCCAAGTGCAATACAAACTGCGTGACTGGTTGTTTTCGCGCCAACGTTACTGGGGCGAGCCGTTTCCGATCGTGACCATGTCCGATGGCACCATGCGTGGCGTGCCGGTCAATGAGTTGCCCGTGGTACTTCCCAATGTGGCTGATTACGAACCCACCGAAAAGGGTGAGCCGCCTCTGGCCCGCGTGAAATCCTTCGTGGACTACACTGATCAAGACGGCAACGATGGCCGTCGCGAAACCGACACCATGCCGGGTTCCGCGGCTTCGAGCTGGTACTTCTTGCGCTATGCCGATCCCAAGAATCCCGACACGTTCTGTGATTTCGCCAAGCAGAAGTACTGGATGCCGGTCGATCTTTACGTGGGTGGCACCGAACATACGGTAGGTCACCTGCTCTACGCGCGCTTTTGGCAGAAGGTGCTGTTTGATGCGGGCTTGGTCAGCCACGACGAACCTATCAAAAAGCTCGCTCACCAAGGCGTAATTATGGGCACCGACGGTCAACGCATGTCGAAGTCACGCGGCAATGTGGTCAATTGCGATGAGGTGCGGGCTGAATATGGTGCTGACGCCGTTCGCCTCTACATTTGTTTTCTAGGCCCCTTCGACAAAGACAAACCGTGGGCCACTAAAGGTATCGAAGGCGTGCATCGCTTTTTGGACCGTGTGTGGCGCTTGGTGGTGGACGAGAATGGCAACAATCATGGTCTCAGCAATGAAGTGCCAGAAGCCCTCAACAAGCTGTTGCAAAAAACCATCAAGAAGGTCGGCGACGATCTCGAAGCGATGAGCTTCAACACGGCCATCAGCGCCATGATGATTTTGGTCAACGAACTGTACAGCCTGGGCGTGAAGCCAGCACCGGTTCTCAAGCCGCTGGTACAGCTCTTAGCACCTTTGGCACCGCATATGGCCGAAGAGCTGTGGCAACGCCTGGGTGGCCAGGGCTTTGTGTCGCTGGCTCCATGGCCCTCCTACGACGCTAGCCTTGTGCAGGACGACGTGGTGACCATGGCAGTTCAAGTGTTAGGCAAAACTCGCGGCACTTTGGAAATCAGCATTAATGCCACGGAGGCCGAAGCTATGGCCGCAGCACAGCAGCTGAACACTGTGAAAAATGCGATTGATGGAAAAAGTGTTGCAAAGGTTATCTATAAGCCCGGTAAGATTCTGAACATTATCGTCAAATGACCATGAGTGAGGGAAGTCGAGCAATGAGTGAATGGAACACCCGCAAAGCCGCAGATCTTTACGGCATCAACTATTGGGGCGCCAATTTCTTTCGCATCAATGAGCAAGGCAATGTTGAAGTGAAGCCCGCCGGCACCACCGGCCCGGGTCTCGATCTCCACAACCTCGTACAGGATTTACAAGAGCGCGGTATTCGCATGCCGATTCTCTTGCGCTTCCCTGACATCATCAAATCGCGCATCGAGCTGTTGGCGGGTTGTTTCTCGCGCGCCATTGAAGAGGCTAAGTACACCGGCGTCTATCGCGGCGTTTATCCGATCAAGGTGAACCAGCAGAAGCATTTGGTCGAAGAGATTCTCGAGTTCGGTCAGTTTCATCGCATGGGTCTGGAGGCCGGCTCTAAGCCTGAGCTGCTGATTTCATTGGCTCAGATGGACACTCCGAACGCTTTGATCGTGTGCAACGGTTTTAAAGATCAAGAGTACATTGAGATGGCGCTGATCGCGCAAAAGCTCGGCCGCAACACCATCATCGTGGTCGATCGCTTCAGCGAATTGCAAATGATCATCAACGCTTCTAAGCGGCTTTCGATCCGCCCGCAGATCGGTTTTCGCGCCAAACTGTCGACTTCGTCCAGCGGCCGCTGGGCTGAAACCTCCGGTTCAAAATCGAAATTCGGCCTCACGCCGTCTGAAATCGTACGTGGCGTGGAGTGCTTGCGCGGCGAGAACATGCTGGACTGCCTACAGCTGATCCACTTTCACATCGGTTCGCAGATTCCGTCGATTCAAAACATCAAAGCGGCCATTAAAGAAGGTGCTCGTTTCTTCACTGAGATCTATGCCATGGGTGCCAATCTCAAGTACATCGACGTGGGCGGCGGTCTTGGCGTCGACTACGACGGTAGCGGTCGTTCCGACAGCTCGACCAATTATAGCGAGCAAGAGTACGCCAACGACATCGTAGCCGTACTGCAGTCGGTGTGTGACGAAAAAAAGATCCCGCACCCCGATATCATCTCGGAAAGCGGACGCGCTCTCGTTGCGCACTCAACCGCGCTGGTATTCGATGTTCTCGGTCACAATGAAAACGCTCTGAATGAGTTCACACTACCCAATGCGGATAAAGAGTCGCGCCTGGTGCAAGACCTGAACGACATCTACAGATCGTTGAACGAAAAGAACATCAACGAATACTACAACGACCTGGTTGAAAAGAAGCGCGACACGTTACAGCTCTTTACCTACGGCGTACTATCGCTGGAGCAACGAGCGAAAGCCGAGGATCTGTTCCGCGCGATTGCCACGAAGATGGTGTCCATCGCCAAGCAGAATCCCGATATGGAAGAGATCCGTTACGCTCTGGAACAAGAGTTGTCGGATATCTATTTCTGTAACTTCTCCGTGTTCCAATCGCTGCCGGACTCTTGGGCACTCGACCAACTGTTCCCGATCATGCCGATCCATCGCTTGAACGAACGCCCGGAACGCCGCGCGATTCTGGTGGATCTCACCTGCGATAGCGACGGTCATATCAACAACTTTATCGATATCGAAACCGGTGGCGAGCAGAAGTACCTTGAAGTGCATGAGTTGAAACAGGGGCAGCCCTATTATCTTTCGGTCTTCTTGACCGGCGCTTACCAAGAGATTCTGGGCGATTTGCACAACCTGTTCGGCGACACCGATGCGGTGCACGTTTCTTTGACTGAAAACGGCTATCAGATCGATCACGTGGTTGAAGGCGACGATGTGAAGGAAGTTCTTCAATACGTCGAATACCATCGCGCCGATCTGCTTGAGCGCGTTCGCAAGGCCACCGAAAGCAGCATTTTGAAGGGCACGATTTCGCGTTCAGAAGCCCGTTTGCTGTTGGAACACTATGAGCGCGGATTGTCGTCTTACACATATTTGACGGAAGAATCGGCGGTGCCGTTCTATCCGCAAAAAAAGGAGCTCAGCCATGGCACAAACGGGACCGATCACACAGTTCATCAATAAGCATTATCGGCACTTCAATGCTGCGGCTTTGAAGGACGCGGCCGAAGGCTACAAGGTTCACGTCGAAAGCGGCGGTAAGATGATGGTCACGCTGGCGGGCGCGATGAGCTCGGCCGAACTGGGCCTGTCGTTGGCTGAGATGATCCGAAACGACAAAATTCATGCGATCTCCTGTACCGGCGCGAACTTGGAAGAAGACGTTTTCAATTTGGTAGCGCATGAAGATTACGTGCGCATTCCCAATTACCGCGAACTCACACCCGATCAGGAAATGGATCTGTTGGCGCGGCACTTGAACCGCGTGACGGACACCTGCATTCCTGAAGAGCAAGCCATCCGCCGCTTAGAGAAGCCGGTGTTGGCCGCTTGGGAGCGCGCCTCTGAAAAAGGCGAACGCTACTTCCCGCACGAGTACTTCTATCAAGTGCTGCGCGAAGGCGCGCTGAAGGCTAACTACCAAATCGATCCTAAAAATTCGTGGCTCTTGGCCGCGGCCGAAAAGAACCTGCCCATGGTGGTCCCGGGCTGGGAAGACTCCACTCTTGGCAATATCTTCGCCGGCCGCATGATGCAGAACAAAATCAAGCGCGACTGCCTGAAGACAGGCCCTGAATACATGGTTGAGCTGGCCAATTGGTATATGAAGGCTGAATGCAAACAAGGCATTGGCTTCTTCCAAATCGGTGGCGGCATCGCTGGTGACTTCCCGATCTGTGTGGTTCCGATGTTGGAACAAGATATGGAGCGCGACACTCCGAAGTGGGCTTACTTCTGTCAAATCAGCGATTCGACGACCTCTTACGGCTCCTATTCCGGTGCAGTCCCCAACGAAAAGATCACCTGGGGTAAGTTGGACAAAACGTCCAAGCGCCACATCATCGAGAGCGACGCTTCCATCGTCGCCCCACTAGTGTTCGGCTACGTTTTAGGTTGGTAAGGTACCAGCTTCCTTTTTGGCAAGCAGCGCGTCGGGGGTCGTGAGACCCTCGGCAACTATCTTTTCTTGCTAGCCGCCGACATAACTACCGGGAACAGACCAATCAACAAAGCGAGAGCGATCACATACTGACCACTCAAGTAATAGAACACGCTGGCGATCACCAGCGTGAAGAGAATCAATCCGATAAGACCTAGGTTTTCACCCATAACGTTATCCTCTTAGAACAGTCCGAAAAGTTTTTTGCGCGGCGGCTGTACCGAAGGAGTCGTGTCGTCATAGCGCGGCTGACCGTTAGCGGAAGCATCTTGATTGCGCGGCCTTTTACGAACGTTGTTGCCAGGATTGGTTGTGGTCGTACGCCGCTGATTTTCTTGAACCTGCTGACGCACCCAGCTCGGCGCATTGCTGGGAATGTCGGCCGGAGGACGGATGGCCTGCGTGTTGGGTTGCTGTTGACGTTGGCGGCGCGGCGGCTGCTGAGACTGCGGAGGGTACATCGACGGATCGTAACCAGGTTGCTGTCCCCACTGCGGAGCAATCTGCATTGGCCCCTGTGGCGGGGGCTGACGTCGTCTACGCACCTGTGGTTGCTGCGGCGGCTGATAGCCGGGGTAACCTTGTGCGTAGTTCGGATCTACATTCGGATCCATCGGCATGCCGTTTTGATCGAACATCGGAGGAGCTCCGTTGGGCCCCATGGACGGCAAGGCCTGCTCGGCTTGGCGAGACGGCAACGGCTTGATATTCGGACCGGCCTGCACATTCATTTTACTATCGGGTTTGGGTACGACTTTAACGACTTCAACACCTTTTTCGACGTCGTCTGCAAAGGCATCGAGCTTTCTTTCGGGCCAGTTTTCAAAGTAGGACACCATCGTACGAAAAGCGAAGGATGGTTCTTTACCGTCGATCCTCTTCAATTCTGAGAAACGTTTTAAGGCGTAACCCAAGTCTTCGGGCATCACTTCCACACGGCCCAGGATCGGAGCTGCGTTCATTTGCTCGAAAGCGCTGTTCTTTCTTTCGAGCATAAAGAGCTGACCGAATTCGCCACCGTCTTTAGAAACTATAATAGAAACGAAACCGCGATAGCTCTTGATATGACCAGTATAAGGCGCCTTACGAACGGTGGCCGAACCGTCGAATTCCAGCAGGCCAGGCTTTTCACCTTTTGATTCATCGAGGACTTGGTCTTTGTCGGAGAACGACACTCGTGCACCGTCAAAGTGAGCCTGCACGTCAAACGTGCCATTCACCCGCCAACGGAACACATCGATTCGTGATTGGGCCAAGGCGTTTGCGCCGGACAAGATCAGACCCAATATCAGAAGACGAGAAAACACGGAGTGCCTCCATACCATGAAAAATCGACTCGGGCTGGTTACACATTGGACATCCCTATCCGTGCGCCGAGCAGTACGTTGTTCCTAAACGTTTGGTGATGGAAGTTTACAAGATCTGTTCCACGTGAGTGGGAAGGCTATAAGAGCTTGGACCACACATCGGCTTTGAATCCGACGGTTCCGCCCTTATCACTGAGAACAAAGGGACGTTTGATCAGCTTACCGTGGGCAGCCAGAAGCTTCAGCGCTTCGGCCTCGGTCATGCCGGCTTTGAGTTTTTCTGAAACACCGAGCTCTCGATACATCTGCCCAGAGGTGTTGAATAGGTTTTTAAAAGTCAGGCCGTCCGCCTTCAACCACTCCAGCATGCGTTTAAGCTCAGTCAACGTGGGCGGCTGGTCCACGATGGGTAGCCGCTCGTACTTTACTTTTTTAGCATCGAGAAACTTCAGAGCTTTCTGACAGGTGCTACAGTTCTTGTACTCGTAAACCTTAATCGCCATAGACTAGGCCTTAGCGGCTTTGCGTGGATCGTAGGCTTCGCGAATACCCTCACCGATAAAGGTGAGCGCCGTCAGCGAGACAATGATCGCAGCCGAAGGATACACTGCCAACCACCAAGCGATGGTGAAGTAATTCTGCGCCTGCTGCAAAAGTTCGCCCCAAGACGGTGTCGGCGGCGGCAGCCCCATACCTAGGTAATCCAAGATAGCTAAAGTGTAGATGTAACCGGCGATCTCAGCCGGCGAAAACGTGATTAAAGGGCTCAATCCATTGGGTAGAATGTGGCGGAACAAAATCCGCATCGTACCCACCCCTTGAGCTTTGGCGGCTTCGACAAATTCACGCTTACGCAGCTTCAAGAACTCGGCCCGCATATAGGTCGAAATACGCATCCAACCCAAGAAGACAGAGAATGCCACGAGTAACCACAAAGTGGCGCCAAGCATCGCAATCAAAGTCAGAAGCATCAAAACATAAGGAAGTGAATCGAACACTTCGACCACACGTTGGCCAAAGAGATCGGTGCGGCCACCCCAGTAACCCATAATCGCACCGGCAATCGTGCCCACTAAGAAAGCAAAGAACCACACGGCCAAAGAAAAGCCCATGCTGTAGCGAAAGCCATAGATCAAGCGAGCCATCACATCGCGGCCACGATCATCCACACCAAAGTAGTTTTCGCTACTCGGCGGAGCCGGATAGGTGGCTAGCGAAGCATTGGACTCGTAAGGGTCCCAGCGCACGATGGGCCAGATCGCCCAGTTGCCCTCAGCCTTAAGATCCAAAGTGCGATAGTCCGTGATCAAACCGTCTTGCCCGAACTCTGTCGGGTAGTAATCTCTCAGCACAGGCGTATAGAGCGAGCCGTTGTACTTCATCAAGAGCGGTTTGTTATTGGCCCATATCTCGGCCGTACAGCTCAGAAACAGCAAGAATAGGATGATCCAAACGGAAGCCACCGCGCGCTTGATGCTACAAAACCGACGATAACGTTTAAGACTGAGTTCGTTTTTAAACAGCCGCTCAATCATTGGAAATCAATCCTTGGGTCAACCAACACATACGTGACATCAGAAATTAGGCGTCCCACCATCGACAATAGGGCCTGAATAAAGATCAGTGCCATAATCACATTGTAGTCGCGTGAGAAAATGGACTTCAAACTCAGCAGGCCCATGCCATCGATGTTGAACACCTGCTCAATAATGATCGAGCCGGCAAAGAACACCGTTAAGAAACTGCCCAAACCGGTAAGAATCGGGATCAAGGCATTGCGAAGAGCATGCTTGTAAACCACGGTGCGCTCATCCAAACCTTTGGCGCGCGCAGTACGCACGTAGTCCAGACGAATTTCTTCCATTAAGGAGTTTTTCATCAAAAAGACCAGAACCGTAAAACCATTAACCACATAGCAGATCAGCGGCAAAACAAAGTGGTGAGCACGATCCAAGATTTTGCCCCATAGATCCAGCGAATAGTAGTTGTCGGAGTACAGCTCACCTAGAGGGAAAATATCCAAGAACGTATTGCCGGCGAAAAACACCCGCATCAGAATGCCTAAGATCAGCGGCGGTATGGAGTACATCACCATCAGCACGACACTACTCCATAAGTCGAACTGGGTGCCGTCCCTCACCGCCTTCATTATTCCCACGGGAACACTGATCAAGTAGATCAGAATTAGAGACGCAATCCCGAACTGCAAAGAGATGGGCAGTTTGTCCAGGATCACATCAATGACGGGCATCTTATAGACGAAGCTTTCGCCAAAGTCGGCCGTGCTCAAGTTCTTCAACCAAATCAAGTAGCGCATGTAAGCCGGCTTATCGAAACCATACTGTTTCTTAAGCGCGTCCATCACTTCTTCGGAAACACCGATCGAGCTACCGCCGCTACCACTCGCACCGAAACGCATTTTGCTCAAAGCTTGCTCAACCGGGCCGCCAGGCGCCAGGTTGATGATGATAAAGCAAATCACCGTGATGCCGAACAGAGTCGGCAGCATCCAGAGTAAGCGTTGGAAAGTGTACTTTAACATCGTCGGCCTTTGAAAAAACGGGACAACGAGCGCACAGCCTAAAACTGCGCGCCCTCAAAAAGGTCAGGATTAAATGGAGTTCGGATACCAGTACTCGTAGCTGAAGCCATAGTTGTAGGTCGGTTTGTCATAACCCACTTTGCTGTTCAGCAAGAAAAGGTCGTACTTGTTGTTGAACAAGAAGGTGTAAGGAGCGTCTTCAGCTATCAAACGCACGGCCTTCTGCCACAGTTTCGCACGCTTGGCCTCGTTCATTTCGCCACGAGCGCTGTCGATAGCCTTATCGACCTCTTTGTTGGAGTAGGAGATAAAGTTAGAGCCGCCCATGCGCGCGCTCTCCGAGTGCCAGATCTGCTTGAGATCGTCCTCGGGCGAACCGCCACCCCAGCTCAAAGTCACAGCATCAAACTTCTGTTCTTCGAGCAGCTTGGTGAATGTGTTCCACTCAATAAGTTTGATTTCCATATCAATACCGGCCTTCTTCAGGTCCTCTTTGTACATCGTGAAGTACTTTTCAACGTCACGATTTGGCAAGAGAAGCGTGAAGCGGAACTCTCTCGGCTGACCGTTGATGGTCTTTTCCAAAATGCCGTTCTTGTCTTTGTCGGTCCAGCCGGCTTTAGCCAACAGTGCCTTGGCTTTTTCGGTGCTGAACTCCACTGGCTTCAGGTCTTTCGGCATGAAGTCGCTTTTGTAATAGACGGGGCCAATGCCTTTAACCACTTTGTTGAACATGAATTTTTCGATCAGCACGTCGCGATTGAACAGGTGCGAGAGCGCCATACGGGTGTCGCGATCGGCGAAGATCGGATTTTTGAAATTCCACGCCACAAAGCCGTAGTTCTTGGGACGCTTATTTTCCACCTGCATCTTTTTAACGGTGGTGCCGAAAGGCTCACCCACAGCTTTTTTCTCGAAGGATTCAGCACGAACTGGCTCGACGTAGTCAATCTGACCTTTCTTGGCCATTTCGAGCTGCAGGTTCTCTTCTTTGATAAAACGGAAATTGAGACGCTCAAATTTACCAGTGGCGTTGAAGCTCGGCATATCTTTGGCCCAGAAGTCCGGATTGCGTACCAGCTGGATATTTTTGCCGCGATTGTAGACTTCCACTTTGTAGGGGCCTGAACCGAAGATGGGCGCACCTTCGAATTTCTTCTTAGGATCGCCATAGATGTGCTTGGGTAAAATCGGATTGAAGCCGGCGCTGCCGATCACTTCCAGATTTTTAAAGTATTTCTTCTTCATTTTGAAGATCACCGTGTGCGGATCGGGGGTTTCGATCGAAACCACATCTTCGAAGTACGGCACACGATGCGAAGCTTGGAAAGCAGGGTCGCGAATCGCTTCGACACTGAACTTCACATCTTCCGATGTGACCGGTTTGCCGTCGGCCCACTTGGCGTTCTTGTTAAGTTTAAAGGTGAAGGTCAAAAAATCTTTCGATACTTCGTAGCTTTCGGCCAGCTCAGGTTCGAATTTGTAAGTGTCCGCATTGACGCGCAACAGACCTTGAACCACGTTTTCGTAAACATCGCGGGAGTAACCGTCGTTGGCTGAAATCGGATTGAAGTTCTCGGGTTCGCCACTCAAGTTGCGGTTCAGAGTGCCGCCAACCTTAGCGTCCGCTTTTCCCAGTGGGGTGACTTTCATCGGAGCAACCGCAGCTGCAGCAGTGGTTGCCATGGCAATGATCGACGTGATCAACACGGAGCGAATCATAGAAGCCTCTCCTAATATATTTATGTTGTTCGTTGTTCGTCCAAAAAACGCGACGCATAAATCGGGTCTTGCTTTTTAGCCGCCTCACTTTATACAAGTCGATGGATTTATCAAGAGGAGAACTCGAACAATGAGCGACTTTGACCCTAGTGGAACAGCCTCCTATTCAGTCGGACTATTCGGTATCCCCTCCGAACGCGAAACCGCACGCGTTGTGCTTATCCCGGTGCCCTGGGAGGTAACGACTTCTTACGGAAGTGGTGCCGCAATGGGACCTGAAGCAGTTTTGAAAGCCTCCCCACAGATTGACCTCTTTGATCTGGAGCTCGGCAAGGCCTATGAGAGCGGTTATCACCTCCTTGCAATCCCGGAGGAGATCGCCGAGCTGAACGCGCAGCTAAAACCGAAAGCGCTGGAGGTGCGCACGCACCTCGAAGATCATGGCCACTTAAATCACGAGATGCAGCGCACATTGGCGGAGATCAACACCGGCTGTTCGCGTATGAGCGAGTGGGTTTACATGCAGGCTAAGGATATTCTGAAACGTGGACAGATACCTGCGGTACTCGGTGGCGATCACTCTTCGCCCGAAGGCAATATCCGCGCGGTGAGTGAAGCTACATCCGGCAAGGTCGGAGTTCTGCATGTGGATGCACACGCCGACTTGCGCTTTCAGTATCAAGGCTTTCAACGCAGTCACGCCTCGATCATGAACAACGTAATGAATGCCCCTTGGCGGCCAAGCAAGTTGGTGCAAGTGGCGATTCGGGATTTCAGCCAGGAGGAGTTTGCGCAGATCGAAGAGCGCGGGGATATCGAGACCTTCTTTGACCTCAACCTCAAGCGCGAAATGTTCGAAGGACGTACCTGGGCCGATATCTGCAAAGACATCGCGGCTCAACTACCCGAGCAGATCTATATCAGCTTCGACATCGATGGACTTTCACCCGAATACTGCCCGCACACCGGCACACCGGTGCCTGGTGGATTGACCTTTGATCAGGCCAATTACCTGATGCGCCATCTGGTCAAGAGCGGCAAGAAAATCATCGGTTTTGATCTGAATGAAGTCGCTCCTGGCGAGAGCGACGAGTGGGACGGCAACGTCGGTGCACGTCTATTATATAAGATGTGCGGCTGGGCCGTTCACAGCCAGCCGCGCATTTAAACTAGCGGGCGTATTTTTTGCCAATACTCTCGCGGATCTCAGCGCCCTCGATGCTCAGGCGGGTCCATGGAATGGCCAACAGACGCTCAGGTTCGATCGGCTCTTCGGTCTCTTCGCAGATTCCGTACAGGCCTTTTTCGATGCGGCCCAAAGCCGATTCAATTTCCATCAATTGCTTACGCAGGCGCTCATGCATGCTCAGAAATTCGCTTTCGGCCAGCGCCCGCAGGGTTTGATCACCCTCATCGCCACCTTTGGCATCTTCGCTATTGTACAGGTCATTGCGGCTCTCACGTACGCGGTTCAACAGTTCCGCCTTGGCCGAAATGAGTTTGGTTCTGCACTTCTCAACGAGTTCACGCGGCAATGACATGTTAAATTCCCCCCCAACATGTTTTTCCGTCTGACTTTCCCAATTGGCCGCTTCCCCTGCAGTGCCAATTTGGAACTGAACTATTTACACATTAACCGTGTTCCTTTTGCAAGAGGTTTTCTTAAACCATCTTACAATCAGGATGCGCGGCGCTTCAAAAATGCCTCTTCGAGAAGAAGGAAATAGTTTAAAGCATCCCTGCGAAGCGTTCTAGCGGGGACACTGTAAATTATCGAAATGAGACAGTAAAGTTAAAAAGAGAAGGAGTTAACAACAACCGGTTTCCAGACCTGGGATTCATGAATCCAAGCCTTTCGACCAGCCTCGTCTTCGACCTGCAGCCATTCGCGATTGTCGTCGAGCCGTCTAAGGGGGGTATAGCGGTCCAAAGTTTTCAAATCGGTGGCCGGCGAGTTTTGGCTGGGTTCCTTGTGAAGGGCAGCCACATTGGTTTTCACGACCACACAGCGAGTTTTCGAAGTCAGATCGGAGGCCCTCGCCCAGTGCACTTCGCCCTCCAAATCCTGCAGTTTTAGCCAGCCTTTTTTCCGCTCGAGACGCAGAAAAGGCATGTTCTTGCTGACCTTCCAACTCACCGCATGCTGAGTGCCAGGACCTTTACGAAGTGTGACATTGCCGCGGGCGCACATCGGCTGCGCGAAGAGCGGGCAAGAAAACAGAATAAGTAAGAGCCCTAGCCACCACTTCAAATATCTATCTCCATCACCACGGGGCAATGATCGCTGCCCTGTTGCTGATCCAAGATCTGCACTGACTTCATTCTCTTTTCTAAGCTACGTGAAACGCAAATATGATCAATACGCCAACCACGATTGCCTGGGCGCGCATTTTGGAAATAAGCCCACCAGGTGTAGCGGTGCTTCTCCTGCGGATGAAAATAACGATAGCCATCGATAAATCCCCCCTCCAGAAAGGACGTCATCCACTGCCTCTCTTCAGGCAAAAAACCGGTCTCCTTCGCCAGCGCCTTCGGATCATAAACGTCGATATCCAAGTAGGCGACATTGTAGTCGCCCACCACGATCACGTTCTCGCCCGCTTGCACTTGCCGCTGCAGGTGATGGCCAAAGCGCTTCAAAAATTCTTGTTTGAATTCGTGGCGCTCTGGCCCCATTCCGCCATTGGGGAAGTAGCAGTTATAGAGCACGAAATCCTTAAAGCGTGAGACCACTAACCGCCCTTCCGCGTCAAATCTAGGCACCCCGAAGCCGTGTGTCACTTGCGCGGGAGCTTCGCGACTCCAAGTAGCTGTTCCGGAGTAGCCCGGGCGTTGGGCGGCTGACCAGAACGTGTTCCACCCGAGCGGAGCTCTCAGAGCGTCTTCGAGCTGATCCGGATGGGCCTTGGTCTCTTGCAGGCAGAGGATGTCGGGGTTTTCGCGCTCGATAAACTCGTAAAAACCTTTTTGTACGACAGAGCGAATGCCATTCACATTCCAGGTGATGATCTTCACTTACACACTCCTTCTTCCACTCCACCTTGATGCCGGAGCGAATCTATGGCACTTCATAGTTTTCTAGCCAAAAGGAGTTATACAATGCCGATGATTGGTCAACCCGCCCCGCAATTTGTTGCTCAAGCCGTAGTGGACGGTGGTGATTTCAAAGATATCAACTTGGCCGATTACAAAGGCAAATGGGTGGTCTTATTCTTCTACCCTCTCGATTTCACATTCGTTTGCCCCACCGAACTGACGCAGTTCCGTGATTCGCTCAAAGATTTCAAGGCTGAGGGCGCCGAAGTGATCGGCTGCTCAGTCGACAGCGTGCATTCGCACCGTCGTTGGATCAAAGATGATCTGGGCAACTTGGGTTACCCGCTGGTGGGTGACGTCACTAAACGTGTGGCCCGTGATTTCGGCGTATTGCTGGAAGACAAAGGCATTGCCACTCGCGGCACTTTCGTGATCGATCCTGAAGGCCGTATCCAATACATGGGCATCCACAATCTGAACGTGGGACGCGACTCCAAAGAAATCCTGCGCGTAGTGCAAGGTCTGAAGAGCGGCGAACTGTGCGGTGCCGGTTGGAAAAAAGGCGAGAAGTTCGTCGCCGCCAAATAATTGTCTTACAACCATTTCTATAAAAATTTAGATGGGCTGGCCCGCAAAACCTTTGCGGGCTTAAGCGAATTGCCCGAAGTGGCTTGGGATCATTTGATTTCACCGCTCGAGTTGCGTTTGCCGAAGAGCGTGTATAACCATGCTCAAGCTGCGATCGAGGCCTTGTTCCGCGTTTCGCGCCAACCGGCCTACCAGTCTTTATTGGAAGACGAAGCCGGAATGGCGGGCCTGCCGATCAGAAATGATTCGGTCTTGATGGCCTATGATTTTCACACCAATGAAGCCGGCGAGTGCTTCTTAGTCGAGATCAACACCAACGCTTCGGGCTTTATGCTGTCTTCTTTGATGGAGATGGTGCACAAACAGATCCCTCTGGATCGCTATCAACCGCTGCAAGACCTACGCGCGAGTTTTGAAAATGAGTTGCGCCTTTCGGGCTTGAGCTCTCCACCCCAAGTCGCCATCACGGACGACGATATCGTCGGTCAGAAAATGTATCTTGAGTTTCTGATGTACCGGGATTGGTTCCGGGGACTGGGTTGGCAGGCTGAATTTTGCGACGGCAAAGATTTTGTACTCGATGGCGGACAGTTGAAAACCGCAGGCGGCATGCCGGTCAATCTGGTCTACAACCGTCTCACTGATTTTTATTTAGAAGAATCTCAGCATCAAGCTTTGCGTGAGGCCTATGCCTTGGGTGGCGTCAGTGTCTCTCCCAATCCGAAAGAATATTGGCGTTTGGCCGACAAACAACGCCTGGTGCAACTCACGGAGCCCGGTTTTCTCGAAAAGGCGGGCGCCTCAGAACAGGACAAAGAGGCCATCTTGCGCATCCTGATTCCCACTTTCGAGAAGTCCGCCTTCGGCTCGGTGGACGAGATCTGGGCTCAACGTCGCGGATTGTTTTTCAAGCCCAAGCGTTCCTATGGCGGAAAATCCGTCTATCGCGGCGAAAGTGTGTCGCGCAAAGTGTTCGAGCGTTTAATGGCCGATGACATCCTTATCCAGCGCTTTCAGCCGGCTCAGAAGGTGCCCACCGACGACGAGCGAAGTGTGCTAAATAACTGGAAATTTGACGTTCGTTTCTATGTCTATCAAGATCGCATTCAGCTGGTCTGTGCGCGCATCTATCAAGGGCAAGTCACTAACTTCTCATCTCCCATGGGCGGCTTTACTTCCGTCCAGTTCTAGTGTCTCAAAAGCTAAACCTCGAGAGCGAACCGGCCGATAAAGAATTGAGCTGGTTATGAAAGCTGTTAAGAGTTTCCGTAAGTTAACAAGTGAAGAAGAGTACGGCGCGTTCGAACAGATGAACGGCCTACATCCATGGGCCGAGAAGGTTCCCGAAGGCTCTATTCTATACCCCGTACGCCAGCTTTCCGGCGGTAAAGTTTCCTACTTCAATTTCGATCTCGCTAAAGACATGGGACTAATTGCCAAATCACACCCCAATCGCATGAACAAAAAGCTGAGCGAAAAAGTTTTGGAAACTTTCTGCGTGCGCATCATCAATGAATACGACGTGCAGAATGGCGCCCGCTTCGCGCGCTCTTCCATCAAGCCCAACAAATACATGGCCACGCGCTATTTGCAGTTGCAGCACTCGGACAAAACTGGTCGCACAAGTGGGGACGGCCGCTGTATTTGGAACGGCATCGTCTTCAACAAAGGTCGCTTCTGGGATATCTCCAGCCGCGGAACTGGCGTCACCGCTTTAGCACCCGGAGCCGTGGAAGCCGGTCAACCTTTGAAGTCCGGCAATACCGATCATGGCTATGGTTGCGGAATGGCCGAAATCGATGAGCTCTTTGGAGCGGCGATTCTGGCGGAAGTGTTTCACCGCAACGGCATACCGACCGAGCGCGTGTTGGCCATCATCGATCTGGGAAAAGGTGTTGGTATCGGCGTTCGCGCGGCTCCTAATCTGATTCGCCCCGCTCACCTGTTCTTGTATTTGAAGCAAGGTAAGATTGAACCGTTGAAACGCTCTTTGGACTATCTGATCGATCGCCAGTTCACCAATAAGGTGTGGCCGATCCGCCCCGACGACAAAGATCGTTACACTCACCTATTAGAAGAAGTGACGCGTTCGTTCGCGCGTTTTGCCGCTTTGCTGGAACGCGATTACATATTCGCGTGGTTGGATTGGGACGGCGACAATGTGTTGGCTGACGCCGGCATCATTGACTACGGTAGCGTCCGCCAGTTCGGCCTGCGCCACGATCAATATCGCTATGACGATGTCGAGCGTTTTTCGACCAATTTGAATGAGCAGCGTTTGAAGGCACGCGACATGGTGCAAACCTTCGTGCAATTGGTGGACTACGCGCAAACCGGCGTGAAAAAAACATGGAAGCAATATTCGAAGAGTGCGCACCTCAAAGCGTTTGATCGTCACTTCGATACGTTCTGCCTGGAACGCTTCCTCTACCAGGTCGGCTTTGCCGAGCCTCTGCGCCGAATCTTGATGCACAAACATCGTCGTGACGTGCAGGCTTTGTACAACGCGCACTCCGAGTTCGAGCGCATAAAGACCTATCGCAAGTTGCGCAAAGTGGCCGATGGCGTTCATCGCCCTGCGATCTTCAATATGCGCGTCGCACTTTCGAGCATGGCTGAGTACCTGGATGGCTTGCCGATGGACGGTGTCATTCCGGTGGAAGCGGAAGAGTTTTTTGATTGGATTCTCTCGTCGCAAGCGGCGCGCAAAGACCGCAAACTGACACGGCGCCTGCGTCAGAAGATCGCGCAATGGCAAAATCTCTACTTGAAAGTGGTCCGTCGCGTAAGCGGGCCGGTGACTTGGGAGAAGACCGTCAGGTCGTTGCACTCGCGCTCAGCCCGCATCAATCACGATAGCCGGATCACGGGCAATGCGTTGATTCATATCGTCGACGAGATCTTGCGCTATCGCCGACGCGGACTTTCCGACGCGGAAATTCAAGCGGCTATTGAAGAGCTGACGGCGGCGCAAACGCTCAATCCCGACTTTCAAGGCGTGGGCACGGGCGAATCTCTGTCAATGAAGCCGCTGGTGCGTTCATTCCTCTCCGTCGTTCACGGCTATCGCGAAGACATCTGATTTTCCTTTAAAGACGCCTATTTTGGCCTTGTTGTCGGCCCGCAAAACCCTTATTTTCAAGGGCTATGTGGATTGTCACCGGTGCGACGGGCTTTATAGGCAGCGCTCTTGTTTGGGAGCTGAATGAACAGGGTGAAACCGATATTGTGATCTGTGATCACGTCCCACCCGGTGAGCGCGGCGCTTTGTTGAAAAAGCGCAAATACCGCGAGTTCGTTAAAGCCGATGCGCTCTTTCTTTTTATGGAAAGACACGCGGCCGAGATCAAAGGCGTCTACCATATGGGCGCCTGCTCCTCCACCACCGAGACCGACGAAGCCTATCTTCAGCGCAACAACGTGGAGTATTCACAGAAAGTTTGGGACTTCTGCGCCCGTCACAAGAAACCTTTGATCTATGCCTCCAGCGGCGCCACCTACGGCGATGGAAAAAAGGGGTTTGACGATGCCACCTCGCCAGCGGAGTTCACGCCGTTGAACCTGTACGGCTGGTCCAAATTGAAGTTTGATATCTGGGCCTTGGCACAAAAGAATACACCGCCGCGCTGGTATGGCTTACGTTTCTTCAACGTGTATGGACCGAACGAGTATCACAAAGGTGATATGAGCAGCGTGGCTTTCAAGGCCTACAATCAGATTCAAGCCACTGGCCGCTTGAAATTGTTTAAATCGTACAATCCTTTGTATAAAGATGGTGAGCAGCTGCGCGACTTCGTTTATGTCAAAGACATCACGCGCTGGATGCGCGAGATGATGAGCACTCCATCCGTGCAGTCAGGTATATACAATATGGGTTACGGCAAAGCTCGCAGCTGGCTGGATTTAGCCCGCGCGACTTTTGCCAGCATGGGCCAGGCACTGAATATCGATTGGATCGAAGTGCCGGCCAATATCCGCGACCAATACCAGTATTTTACCGAAGCCAAGATGGACCGCCTGCTGGCGCAAAAACTCTCTTCTCCACAATGGCCTCTCGACAAAGGCATCACAGACTACGTCACTCAGCACCTGGCGCAGAAAGACCCCTACCTATGACCGAGAGTACGCACGCCAAAGTGCCGATCCACCTGCGTAAGTACATCGTGGATCAGAACTACGCGCGCTACACTCCCGAAGACCAAGCGGTATGGCGCTATATCATGCGGCAGCTGAAAAGCTTTCTGACTAAGCATGCGCATGAAAGTTACCTGAGCGGTTTAGAGAAGACCGGCATTAGCGTCGATCGTATTCCGAACATTGAAAGCATCGATCAACACCTCGAACGATTTGGCTGGGGTGCGGTCCCCGTCAGCGGCTTTATTCCTCCCGCCGCCTTTATGGAATTTCAAGCTATCGGTGTGTTGCCTATTGCGAGTGACATGCGCACTCTCGCGCATCTGCAATACACTCCGGCCCCCGATATTGTTCATGAAGCCGCCGGTCACGCACCGATTTTGGTACATCCGGAATACGCCACTTATCTGCGCCAGTACGGGGAAGTGGCGCGCCACTCGATCATCAGCAAAGAAGACATGGATCAATACGAAGCTATTCGTATTCTGAGCGATATCAAAGAGGATCCACGTTCAAGTGTCGAAGAGATCACACGCGCCGAAAAGCGTTTGAATGAGATCAACGCCAGCATGCGTGGGGTTTCCGAAGCCGCCTTGTTGTCACGCATGAACTGGTGGACGGCGGAGTACGGCCTTATTGGCGATATCAAGCAACCGCGCATTTTCGGTGCAGGCTTGCTGTCCTCCGTGGGCGAATCGCGCGAATGTCTGGATCCTAAGGTTAAAAAAATTCCGCTGACCGTCGATTGCGTGAATTTCACTTACGATATCACCGAACCGCAGCCTCAACTCTTTGTTACAGATAGCTTCGCCCATCTCGGTGAAGTCCTTGAGCAACTGGCGGTTCAGTTGGCCTATCGCCGTGGGGGTGTCTTCGGCCTCGCGCGTGCGCGCGAAGCGGCCACCGTCAATACGGCGCAATTGGATTCGGGGCTTCAAGTCTCTGGAGTGTTGAAGAGCTTTGTCCTTACTGCGGATGGTCTTCCCGCTTATCTCCAATTCGATGGGCCTTCGCAGCTCTCCTTCGAGTACGAGCAGTTGGACGGGCACGGCACCGCCCGCCATCCGCACGGATTTTCCTGCCCGCTGGGATTGCTTGCCGGCGAAGAGAGCAGTCCCTATCTGATGACCACACTGGATTTGGATCGTCTGGGGATTCGCCGAGGAGAGAAGGCGCGCTTGCAGTTTCAATCCGGCGTGGTGGTTGAGGGCTATGTAAAGGACTGGCTGTACAAAGGCCGAACTCTTTTGCTGATCACTTGGCGCGACTGCAAAGTGACCCTGGGCTCTAAGCTGCTTTTTGACCCCGCCTGGGGCGAATACGATATGGCTGTGGGCGCGGAAGTGGAATCGGTGTTTGGTGGCCCAGCTGACCGCTCGCACTACGGGCAAGCGAACGAAGATTTTGCGGCACGCTTGGTTCCGGCAAAAACTTTCCCATCTGCAGAACGGAAACGCCACGCGATGTTTCAGGATTTACGCAATCTGCGGGAGCGCAACAAGCCTGGTGCCGGCAGTGTCACCGAATTCCGCAAGCTCGTTAAAGATTTTATGAGCACGTCGACCGAAGAATGGCTTCCAGGCGTGGAACTCTTAGAGCTCAGCTACACGTTGGGACTTCCCGACTCCGAACGCACAGAGCTGCGAACGCGTTTAAATCCCGACCATTTCGCATCGGAGACCACCCGCCAATCCGTCGCCGACGGTGTGGAACTGGCTGAGCGGCGGCTATGAACATTCACACTATCTTAGTGCGTTCGGAAACCTCCGGCAATATTGGCGCAGCCGCGCGAGCCGTGGCCAATATGGGCGGCGGGCGCCTGATTCTGATCGATCCACGCTGCGAGATCAATTCGAAGGCCCGGCAGTTGGCGGCGGGAGCACAAGATCAGCTGCGCACCATGACCGTTTACGCCAGTTGGGCTGAATTTTACGCCAGCGAAGGTGATGGTTTACGTATCGCTCTCACCCGCCGCGGCGGCGGCAACCGCAAAGTGCTGCCTCTTAAAGAGCAATTGTCGGCCGTCGATCCACAAAGCTTCAAAAATCTTTATCTGATCTTTGGGCCCGAGTCCGATGGGCTCGATAGCAGCGATCTGGCGCATGTGAACTTTGCCTGCCATCTGCCGGTGTACGGCGAGTTCGGCAGTTTGAATCTCGCACAGGCCGTGCTCTTGGCTCTTTATGTGGTTCGCGACCAATTCCCGCCAACGGAACTTCCTGCTCAAGTCACGGACGAAAATGCACCGGCCGTGCAGCCG
The DNA here is from genome assembly GCA_019637855.1 of Bdellovibrionales bacterium. Classification (GTDB taxonomy): domain Bacteria; phylum Bdellovibrionota; class Bdellovibrionia; order Bdellovibrionales; family UBA1609; genus JALHOQ01. The sequence goes on along the minus strand of JAHBUX010000001.1, from coordinate 730,750 downwards.
CTGTACTTTCCCGATGAGTTGATCAAAGAGTGGCTTACCGCCATGGGTTTTGACGTGAATGCCCGTCGCGCTAGCGCATTTCTCACGCTACGCCGTTTGTTTTTGCAAAACCTGCCCACGCAACACGAAATTCAGGTGTTGGAAGCAGTCCTGCAGCAGAACATCAGGAAGTTGAAGTCACTTGGCTTTGGTACGAAAGAGCTGACTGACCACGGCCGAGATATCCCCGTTTAGAATATCGACCTTGCGTGTGTTGGTCTGGCTGATGGAGTTCAACTCGCGGCGCGCTTCCATAAAGGTTGAATCCATTTCGATCACCTTTTCAAACATGGAAATGGCGGATACATCCAACAAGGCCTTCTTCAAGAGTCCCATGGTCATATACCAGTAAGTCGATTTGCGATCGTCTGGCGCCATACCGTCAAGCTTCTTCACCAACTCGAGCAGCTGAGGCTTTTGCGTGACCACGCCACCTTTCACCTGGGCCCATGTTTGAATCAAGAATGTCAAAGACGTCGATTGCACAGCCATCGCTTCTTTACAGATGGCTATCGCTTTTTCGAACTGTCCTTTGCGCAGCAGCTCAAGGGCTTGAGCGGCCATCTCATTGGATTTTTTATGACGTGCATGACCTTCGACCTTGAGCGATTCGAAAAGTGCCGCACGCTTCTGCTCATCAGCCATCACATCCTTAGCACCTTCGAAAATATCGTAGCAACGTTGGCAAAGATCGCGTAGCTCTTGCGTGGCGTCTTTGGGCAACTGATCCGGGCTGTTGGACTTCTGATATTGATCCCACATCCGCAAAACAGCGGAGGGCGCAGGGCGTTCGCCGCCACCGAAATATTCGAACACCTTGTCGGGTGTTTTACCACTGATCTGATCTAACAGCTGCTGATAGCGTTCCAACATGGTGTTGAGACTCTTCGTGCGCTGAACATCATCGAACACCACATTGCGACTGAGCACAAGATAGTGCAAACACTGATAGACCTGCGCGATCATCTTCGGATGAGCCGCAAGCACAGTCTCTAGAGTTCCACCCTCTTCAACCGCCTGGCGCAACGCCGTGAGCGGAGAAAACAGTTTCGACTCCCAAATCGGAGCGACTTGATCCGGGGTGCGCGCCAAGTGCATGGGGGACGCCTTCACTACGGAATAAAACTCGGCCAAATAAGAGGCTGGGAAAAATTCATCCATAGCCGAAGCCATGATGCGCAAAAGCTCTTTCATTTTCACGGCGTGCTTGGGCGGCGTTTCGGAATCTTCCTGCGGAACAAAATTCACCTGCATAGTTTGTGAAGCGCAAATCGATTTGAAATCGTGCAAGATCTGCTCATGCTTGGCGACTGCGACCGCGTGTGGACTGACCAAACCCTCTTGCACCAGACGATCCAGCGGGAGCTTTTTAGACGCTTCCGTTTGGAACGCATCAAAGTCCTCCTGGGTCATAAAGCCGTTCTTGATAAGAGCGAGAACGCCTGTCACCTGAGATTCAGTGCTGTCCACTTCGGCGATTGTACCTTTAGAGAAAGTCACGCCGAAGATCTCGCCCGCATCGTTTACGATGTTCAGGTGACCGGAAAGGCCGGCATCCAACAAAATGCTGAGTACGAAAGGGAATTCCAGGCCTCGCACCTGCTCCAAATGCTCAATGGCTTTGGCTTTGTCGCGTGTTGAATCCAAACGACGCACGAGCAACGACTGGGCCGTCATTTTCTCGGTCACCATTTGGCTGGCCAGAGCATTACTTAAAGCGGTCTGCAGTTCTTCCGCATTGAACGGTTTGAATAGGAATTCGAGCGCACCCGTCTTCCTGATAGATTCCGTGGCGAAGTTTTTGTCTTTGAATACACCGCTGACAAAGATGATGGGATTTTCGGCGAACTTGGTTTTGCGGAATTCCAGCGCCAAGTCCACGCCACCGATTTTCGGCAACAACACGTCAATAATCGCCGCGTGCACAGTTTGCAATTTAGCCACGTTCAAACCGTCGGTGGCTTTCATCGCAATAATAGGTTTAAACCCCAATCGTTTAACGACTTCACTCAACAGCGTAGCGCTGGATTTGTCATCGTCGACGATAAGGACCTTTATGACGTTTCTCATCGATTAACTTATCGGAATAATAGGGAAAGAACACGACCGACTATCGGCCAGTTGAACTCAAAACGAGCTAGCCCGCGGCATCCGGGTTATGTTTACGCCAAGCATCTTTGATTTTCTTGGTCAGTGTTTCAAGGTTGAACGGTTTCACCACGTAACCACTCACGCCGGCGGCGGCAGCTTCAATCACAGCGCCTTTTTCAGACTCCGTGGTGACCAGGACGAAAGGCAATGTGATAAAGTCTTTTTCGGAACGCACTTGTTTGAGGAAATCCAAACCGCTTGGTCCGGGCATGTTCAAATCGCTTAGTACCAAACCGATGGCGTGAGGAGTTTTGGCGAAGAACTTCAGTTTGCCGAGCGCTTCCACAGCGTCTTCGGCAGTCGTGACCTTCTGAAATCCTAAGCGTTGTAAAGAATCCACCACGATACGGCGAATGTTCAACGAATCATCGACGACCAAAACATGCGTTTCCTTGGCGAACATCTACGCACTCCTCAACACAGTAGCGGAATCAAAACCGAGTTCGGGCAGACCGATCTCAATGGTCGTACCTTTCCCCACTTCTGATTTTAGAACGAGGCTACCGCCCAGCTTCAACACTTCTTCGCGGAGGGCATCAAGTCCCACCCCACGTCCAGAAAACTCACCCACGGCATCCCTCGACGAAAAACCGGGCATGCACACATTCTGGATGATCTCGGCATCCGACTGCGCGCTGAAATCACGATCGGGGAACTTTTCCTTCAACTTGGTACGAATAACTGCCGGATCAATACCTTTGCCATCATCACTCACCGTCATCTGCAAGCGACCCTCACTCAAACGTGCATGGACGCGAATTTGTCCGGCGGGATCTTTGCCGCCCCACTCGCGCTCTTCCGGTTCTTCCAAGCCATGGTCAACAGCGTTGCGGAAGGCATGTACCAGTGCCGAGAAAAACTTCTGGTAGGGTTCTGGATAGATACGCAGGTCCGCGCTATCAATCTGCAGCGGCTTCACCTTTTTGTTCAAGCGCTCGGCCACGGACTGAATCAGCCCGTCGAAGTACTTCAAGCGATCTTCCAGAGGCACGCGTAAGAACAGCTCCTGGTAACGGCGGAGCAAAAGGGCTGCTCCCGAAGTACGCTGCAACTCAGCCATAAACTGAGCAACCGAATCGGCAGGCACTTCAACCACGCGGGCGGCCTCGCCTTCGGAAATTTTAAAGATCCCTTTGTTCTCAACCAAAAAGTTTTCGAAACCGACTTCGATCGCGTTCAGTGATTGAACATACTCCGCCTTGGCGGGATCTGGCATCGTACTTTGACCCTTATAAGGTTCAAGCACATGCTGGCTGACACGTGAAGATGCACGGAGCTCGCGCAACGAGAACGTGCCGGCCTCACCTTCGAGAGTGTGCAAGATGCGAAATGATTCGTTGATGGCTTTGTCGTCCAACGACTTTTGAGTCAAGGCCTTCAACTGCGCAATCGACTGACGCACGGAAGCCAGGAACTGCAAGAACTGCTCTTTGTTCTTCATGTACTTAACGACCATCGAGGCGAATTGGCGCTCGGTCTCCAAAGCGATTTGCGCCTGACGCTCGGCCGTTTTATCTGTGGCAACAACTACGATGTCGCGAATGGCGTTCTCTTCGCGGCGGATCGGATAGTATTCCAAAACAACATGCTTAGATTGAGAGTGCGGAAAGATATTTGGCCCAAGGCCCTTCAAGTCCTCAAAAGGCAAGAGCTCTGAGAACATGGTTTCCATCCACTTGCGGAACTGATCTTGATCACCGCCCCGCACACCCAGCACGTCCCACGCTTTGCGCTCTTTGGGCACGCCCTCAAGAATCACTTCGCAAGCTTTGGTGTACACATTGCCACAGTCACCGGCCGCATTGAATGTGAAAAAACCCTGGCCTAGTGAGTCCAGAATCGCATTCAAAGTTTGATTCACATCCCTCAATTCGGCGGTACGGGCTTCGACCAGCTTTTCGAGGTTACGGGCGTAGTCCTCTTTTTGCGCCAGCTCAGAACGATATTTCGAATGCAAAGCTTCTTCGAGTGAAACATCACGCACGAAGAAAACCCAGTGTCCACCTTCGATCGGCCGCACAGCCAATTGGGCTTTGCCGGATTTAGCGGCCTTGGGAACACTGAACTCGGTTTCAATGAACGGCGTGGGGGATGTGCGCCCTTGCGAACTGTCATTGAACGGTAGAATTCCCGCTTCCGTAACCGTGATCAGGTCGGAGAGCAACGCTTTGCCCACCAAACGCCGAATCGACGACTGTACGAAGGTGGCGCCGGCGTCGTTGCAATAGACGATCTTGCCGTCTTGATCGACAACGAAAGCCGCATCCAAAATAGAGTCAAAAACGCTGAAATCAACCATTCAAAAATTTAAAGTACTTAGCCTCGATGACGTCCATTTCCATCACTTCGCCAGAATCGTCTTTTACTTCGGCCGGTGCGGTCACCTTACCATCCTTGAACTCTTTACCGTTCTCAAACAACACCATCTTCTCGTTGCCAGAAGTGTCGGCGTAGTACGGAACGTAAAAGCTCATCACTTTGGTGCCTGCGGGCAAAAAGCCTGCAACCATATTGATCTGATCAACAATAATCTTCGGGCATTTGCGCACGGCCAACGCGGCTGCAGGAAACGACTTCACCCATTTGATCCATTCACGGATGCCCACCGAGTTGATGGCGGTCACCTTTTCCAAATCCAAAATCACAGAACTCGCTCCGGCCAAATCCGGAGGAGCGAAGTTAGCGTCCTCATCCACATTGCCCGCCACTTCCAGGACGGTATTGCTGCCTTCCTGCTTTTTGCTGACTGTAAAACTCATTCTGACCTCCTCAACGCTGTATCCAATGCAGATGTTTTGGTAGTTGTACGCGCTTGCGGTAACTCATCCCAAGCGGGATTACACAACAGAGAATGGTCGCGCTGCCTGGCCATACTCCGAAGTACAAACTCGATCCTGCATTAAAAATTATATAACTGCCGAGCCCAGCTCCACCAGGACCGAAATTCATTGTCGCGCCGGGACCTCGTAAATAAGTGTCCTTGATCTTACTCATGTAGCGTCGCAGATTTAGGCTACCGAACGGATCCTCTACACCAATGACCAAACGAGATTCATCGTGCGCCAGAAAAAGGCGGCCGTACTTGTCGCCTTCAAAACGCACTTCTGTGTCATGGCGGTTGACCCCCGGATTTACCTGCGTCTTCATATCCACGAATGGAGCATTGAAGACAGCATTGGTAAAAAGCTCATCGGCCACCGACAGAACATCTTCTACCATAGTTTGTGAAAGACCTTTTGATTCCATGGATTTAGTTACGGCCTCGAGAATACCGCGTTTCTCTCCGGAGGAATGAAAGCGCTCATCAACTTCGGTGAGCGCCTCTTCAGAAACTCGACTTAAGTCTTCCGGCGCCAGGATGCTCGCGATGGGAAAGTTTCGGAAGCTCTCCGGCGATTGAATCAAGACGTTAGCCGAGCGCATTTCTTTTTCAAACTCGAAACCTTTTTCCTGCAAGACATGCTGTAGGCCCAAGGTCAGGGCGTGATCTATCACCTGTTCGGGTTGCAAGCCATCACCCAAGCCAATGCACTGAGCATCGACCTTTGAACCTTTGGGGTTCTTAAGATCGAGAGTCCAAGATGGTGAAGGGTTTAGCTTGCGGGCAGACGTCAAGCAGCCCTCTTCTCATACTCGCACATCACCATAGTGACGTCATCAATCAAGCTGGAGCCAGAGCGATAGGTCTCGATCTGAGCGCGAATGGCTTCGAGCTTCACTTCGACGTCAGCGCCGTTGTTGGCGCTGTCGATCAGGCATTTCAAGAACGCGCGTTCCCCCCATTTTTTACCCTTGGGATCTTCCACATCGAGAATTCCGTCGGTATATAAGAACAGTAGGTCGCCGGGTTCAAAGGCAATGGTGGTCTCAGGATATTGGAAGTCCTTCTGGTCTCCTAAACGCGGTCCATTGACTTCATTGAGTGGCACCAAATCTTTTTTCGACAGCTTTTCGGCCGCAGGATTTTTACGCAACAAGTAGGGCGGGTCGTGGCTGGCGCTCGCATAGCTAAAAGTGTTCGCATCCAGATCGATGCAAGCGATAAAGAACGTCATCATAATCTGACCTTTAGAGGTCTGATGAATGGCGCGATTGAGAATGCTCAAAGCTTTACCGGGCGTCACGTCTGGCAGGGACTCGATCACTGCCGCAGCCGAGCGCGCAGCACTCGTGATAAGAGCCGCAGGTGCGCCGTGGCCAGTGGCATCGCCAATCCACAGGAAAATCTTATTGCCACTACGCGAATAGTTCCACCAATCGCCACCGCACTCCGAGGCCGGCTCAAAATGGCCACGGATACGGATTGGACCAAACTGACTGCTGGCCGGGGGGAAAAGCGTCTCCTGCACGGTGCGAACGGTCGAAAGCTCGCTTTCCATGCGGGCCTTTTCCGCAGTCGCATTCATCAGACGCGACACCTCACCTGCCATCCAGTTGAAATTTTCAGCCAAACCGCCCACTTCATCTTTAGAACGGGCTTTGATCTTCACATTGAAGTCACCGGAAGCGATCTTGGAGGTCGCATCCAGCAGCTCGCGCAAAGTCGACGTCATCGCATTGGAAGCAAACACGCTAATCAACAATGTCGAGGCCAAAAGAGCGGCGAAAAAGAGCAAAGACTTAATCACCAGAACTTCGACCGCCTTAAGCGCCTTCTTCTTATCGACCTTGGAAATCACAGTCAGGTCGCCCAACTCCACATCGGAATAGGAAATCAAGTAGGCTTGGCCATCAGACAAACGCGTTTCGGCCGTGCCTTCTTTACTGTTCGCCTTCAAAACCGTGCGCAAAACGTCTAAGTCGGTGCCGACCACATCCATCGCGCCGATGGCGATTTGTCCCGAACGCGTGACCACGAAACTCGAATACATGCCACGCGCCGAGAACGTATCGAGCAGGTCCTTGGCTTGATAGAGCCCCATAACCACCATGTGATTGAGCTCTTCTCTATTACCTAATCGGAAGCTGGCGCTGATGGCCCCCGGTGCTTCGATGTTCTCTCCGACGAACACCGTATTCTTAACGGCGCTATCCCGCAGGCGCGTCAACAAGTCCACATTGGCGGTGAAATTCTGCGCCGTCGATTCCTCTTTGGCCAACTGTCCCACACGTATGTACTCGCCACCGTCATTGCGGCGGAACAACAGTACCGCGTACATGCGTTTGTTTTTCGCAAAGAGATCTTTGGCGACAGCATTGAAATCATTGGAGGCAAAATCAAAATTCTCAACAACGGTGCGCATAGCCGCGTAAGCGTTTTCGGTCTCCATGCGCATTTGTGTGGACAGGCCGCGACTCACCGTCGCGCTAGAATCGTAAACGTAAGCAACTTTGTCGGCTTGAAACAGGTCGGTGGCCATCATCAGATATAAACCAAGACTGATTAGTGGCAACGTGATCAGCATCAGCAAGAGTTTGTATCTCAACGAGAAGCGTATTTTGAACTGGTTCATATTTGTTTTATCGGCGAGAGTCGCCGAATTTTTCAGTCATTCGACGAATTTAGAACGTCTCAAGACTTTTAACCCAAGGACTTTGGAAGTGTCCTCGTAGAGAAGATCGTGCGGCCCGTGAACAAAAAGTCCTCGCCCAAAGGTTCGACGCGCAGATTTTCCAGACGTACAGCTTGTTCCAGTGAGGGGATCTGCAGTGCGGAAGTCCAACCGAGACCTTTGCCGAGAATTTTCGGCGCCATAAAAACGTAGAGGCGATCGCACAGACGCTGACGTAGAAAGGCAGAGACAGTGGTTGCACCCGCTTCGACGAAGACCGAGTGAACGCCGTACGCCGGCAAAAGGCTCACGAGCGCACGCAAATCAAACTCACCGTCTCGCATAGAAAGCTCGATATGCGTGACACCGCTTAAGACTTTCACTCCCGGCTTGGTAACCAAGAACACATCGGCGGCCGGTCGCACTTGCAACAAGGCCGAACCTGGCAAAGCCGCGACACATGACCCATCGGGATCAAGCAGGATTACCGGCAAACGCTTATCTGCGAAGCGCGAGTCGCGCGAGTTTAAGCGCGGATTGTCGCCGTGAAAAGTGCCCGCGCCGGTCAACACCGCATCGTGAAATCCGCGCAAGGATTGCACATGGCCGCGCGAGGCCTCACTCGTGATCCACTGACTGCTACCATCAGCCAGCGCCACTTGACCATCCAGCGAAGAGGCCACTTTTACGCTGACGAACGGTCGACCTTCGCGCATGTTCATCAAAAAAATCTCTGCCAACTCTTCGAGCTCATTTTGCAATTCCGCGAACCGCACAACCTCAAGGCCTGCCGCGCGAAGAATTTCAACCCCCCGGCCTGAAACTTTGGGATTGGGATCAGGCAAACCGTAGGTCACGGACTTCAACGGAAGAGTCGCCAACGTCTTTGCGCAAGAAGGTTGGCGCCCTTCATGTGCGCACGGCTCCAGCGTCACGTACATGTGCGCACCTTTAAGACGTGATGTATCGGTGACGGATTTTAGAGCATGGGTTTCGGCATGCAGTTCGCCAAGCCTGGCATGATAGCCCTTAGCCAAAAAATTATAATCGCGATCCAAGATCACGCAGCCGACAAGCGGGTTGGGCGAGACAAAGCCCGAGCCCTTTTTCCCCTCCTCGATGGCCGCAAGCATAGCGGCCTTGGGAGTGAGTTTCATCAGCCTCTCCAGGATTTCCAGTAGTCTTTGAGCTCGACGCTTTCAAGGGCTGGATCGATATTCAGAGGCCAGCGCGAATCAATCATCACGGCGACTTCATTGGTCTCCGTCTTGTTGGCAACGCTCTTCATCGCCTTGGGATGCGGACCGTGCGGAAAGCCCATCGGATGCAAGCTCATCATTCCAGCGTGCAGGTTATCACGCGAGAAAAAATCCCCCGCGTGATAGAACAGCACCTCATCATAATCGATGTTTTGGTGGTAGAACGGAACTTTCAAAGCGTCCTTGTCAGTTTCCAACGGGCGCGGCAAGAAGGTACACACCACGAAATCACGCGCCACAAACGTAGTATGAGCGCTGGGAGGAAGGTGGGCGCGATGACTCATCAACGGCATGATGTTATCAGTGTGCAAAGTGTAGGGATACAGATCGCCCTTCCAGCCTAAAGTGTCATAGTAATGAGCGTCGTACTCAAAGCGCGTGATCTGATCCAAGCGTTTAACCAGGATCTCTTTCACTTCGGCTTTGGTTTCGGCCACGCGGGCATTTTGTGCCTCCAAGTCTGGACGCCCCAACGCCGCGGAATCATATAGTGCATGGCGACCGACCAAGCCACGCTCAGGCTCTTCATAGTGACTGGTGCAGTTTTCAATCGCCAAGAATACCGACGGCTCGGAGGGAATCAGGCTGTGGGTCAGACATTTGGGAATGTTGATGTACTCGCCCTGGCGGTACTTCAACATTCCGTATTCACTCCACACTTCGCCGGCACCCTGATGACAGAAATACAGAACGTCGCCGTCACCATTACGAAAACCACGCGTACGATGCTCAGGTTTAGGTTGCAGCCACAGCAAAGAGATATTGAGATTGGCGTTGTACAGCAGACGCTGCGCCCCTTCGCCGCCCTTCTCAGACAGCTTTACGGGGTCGAACATGTGCGGCCGGAGTGGCCCATCGATCTTGGTCCAACGCGTGCTGGGTTGGCGCTTGATCAGATGGGACACGGGACCAAAGAAACCTTTCAGGCCCTGCTCTTCCTCGTAACAACCGTCAGGAATTGCCTTGTGCGCTTGCTTGGTGAAGAGGCCCTGAAAGAACAAATGCATATTACAAATAACCTCTGCGTTGTTGATCGCGTTCAATTGCTTCGAACAGCGCTTGGAAGTTGCCATCGCCGAAGCCGTCATGCCCGCGACGCTGAATGATCTCAAAGAAAATCGGTCCGATAAGGTTTTGCGTGAAAATCTGCAGCAGATAGCCGCTGTCATCACCGTCAACCAACACCGACAAGTCTTTGATGACCTGCATGTCCTCAGTCACATTCGGAACGCGACCTGGAACAGCTTCGTAATAGGTATCCGGCGGAGCATCCAAGAATTTGATGCCGGCATCGACTAGTCCCTTCACACTACCGATGATATCGCCCGTTCCAAACGCCAAATGCTGAATGCCAGACCCACGGTATTCATCCAAGTACTCTTGAATCTGCGACTTGCCCTCGGTGGGCTCGTTGATCGGAATTGTGATTTTACGGCACGGCGAGCGCATGGCTTTGGATGTCAGGCCCGTCTTCTTGCCTTTGATATCGAAGTGGCGCACTTCGTGGAAGTTGAACAGCTTAGTGTAGAAATCCACCCACTTATCCAACTCACCCTTGGGGACGTTGTTGGTAAGGTGATCAATCGTGGTCAAACCCCGACCCTTGGGAAAACGCTCGGGCTGCAGATAACGGAAGTCGTCATCGAAGTGCACCGGGGCGCGGTAACGATCGACGAAGTAAATCGCGCTGTCACCAATGCCGTAAATCGCCGGAAAGGAATGACTGGCCTGATCGGCTTTGATCTCGATCGGGCGACCACCGCGCTGAACCACTTGATCCAAGGCGCGCTGCGCACTCTTCACGCGAAAACCCGTAGCACAGATCGAGGGGCCATGCTGCTTGGCAAACTTGGCGGCGAAGGTGCCTGGTTCGCTATTGATAATGAAATTGACATGATTTTGGCGGTACAGGGTCACGGCCTTGCGTTTATGCTGGCCGATCTTCTGGAAACCCATTTTGAAGAACAGTTGCTCTAGGGCGGCTGGATCGGGCGAAGCGTACTCAATGAATTCGATGCCATCTAGGCCGATCGGGTTATCCAGTACAGTTTTGGATTCCATGGTGGGCTCCATTTATTCGTGACCTCCGGGCGGTATTTGAATTCAACAAAAGAACCATGCTTTCGGGGCCTTGTAAAGCGTCGTGACAGGGTTTGCTCTTGGCTATAACCTGGTGCGGTTTTGGGAGGTCCCGTGGCGAATCAAAAAGTGCATTTTAACAGCCGGCAAGGCAATCCAGATATAGCTGGGGTTGAAGATATCGACCCTAAAGAGCTCTTTGAAAAACGCTCTTTTGTGAAAATCGTAGATGTGCGTCGCCCGGATGAATATACCGGCGAGCTGGGCCATGTCGGCGGTGCGGAATTGATTGTGCTCGACACTTTACCCGAACGCCTCGCTGAGCTGTCCAAAGACGACACCGTGGTCTTTGTGTGCCGTAGCGGCGCACGTTCGGCGCGGGCAGCGGCTTTCGCCAAGGACAATGGTTTTGATCACGTGTTCAACATGAAGGGCGGCATGATCCTGTGGAACGAGCTGGATCTGGTCGTAGAAGGTAGAAACGAATAATGGCTAAGGTTTTTGTAAACCGCACCTTGAATTTGAAACGCATTCGCTATCTCGGTTTCGATATGGACCACACGTTGGTGCGCTACAACAGTGCCGCCTTCGAAGAGCTGGCTCATCGGATTATGATCGAAAAGCTGGTGAAGGATATGAACTATCCCAGCACCATTTTGAACTTAAGCTTCTCTTACGATCGCGCCATTCGTGGCCTGGTGATCGATAAAGACAAAGGCAATGTTTTAAAACTGAGCCGTTACTCCGCTATTCGCGTGTCCTATCATGGTTGCCGGCCCATCGACTATCGCGAGCAAACTCGACTGTACAAATCCGTGTACATCGATCTACGCGATCCAAATTATTTGGCCATCGACACTTCGTTCTCGATCGCTTTTGCCGGGCTGTTTATGCAACTGGTGGACCTAAAAGATTCGCCGGAGGGCGTCGCTCTGCCCGACTATTCGCGCATCGCCGACGACGTCACCACGGTTTTGGACCGTGCTCATCGCGACGGTTCACTGAAAGACGAAGTTCGTAAGAATCTCGACAAATACATCCTAAAAGACGCCGCCACGGTGGCGGGCCTTGAGCGCTACAAGAAACACGGCAAGAAGCTGTTTGTGGTGACCAACTCGGACTTCAGCTATACCAAGCTGCTGCTGGACCACACCATCACGCCATTTGTAAAAGAGCATAAGGGTTGGCAGGATTTGTTCGACTACGTGATCACTTTGTCGGCCAAGCCCAGTTTCTTTATGGGTAAACAGCGCTTCTTGAAGATCGATCCGACTACGGGCTTTATGACCAATATGGACGCCAAACTGGTGCCGGGAATTTATCAGGGCGGCTCGGCCAACGTGTTCACTTCCGACTTGGATGTGGCGCCTGACGAGATTCTCTACATCGGCGATCATATTTATGGCGATATTTTGCGTTTGAAAAAAGACTGCGCTTGGCGAACCGCCCTAGTGGTCGAGGAGCTTGAAGACGAACTGGCGCAGGAGAAAAAATCTCTGCCGATTTTGGATAGAATCAACGGTTTGATGGAGCAAAAGTTCCCGCTCGAAATCAAGTTGGACGAAATGATCTCGGCGCAAGTGGAGCAAGGCACACATGAGCACGACGAAACCATTCGCAAGCTGCTCGGCGAAATTTCGGAGCTCGACAAGCAAATCTCTCCACTGATCAAGCAGCAGCAGCAGATGTACAATCCCTACTGGGGCGAAGTCATGCGTACCGGCATTGAAGAAAGCTACTTTGCCTACCAGGTCGACCGCTTCGCCTGCATCTACATGGCCAAGCTCAGCGAAATGCTGGCCACAAGCCCCCGCACCTACTTCCGTTCCCCCCGAAGACCAATGGCCCACGACCTTGTTGAAAGGTAGGGCCTAACATTTCCGGAAACGTGGTTGAATTGGCGTCCGAGAATCCGTCCCTCGGACAACGCCCCGCCCATCTCCAATATACGTATCGTCTAGGCCCAAAACTAAGGCGTATTCACAAACACAAGATACTCTTTCAACCCGTGTCGTTCCATGACCGCCCAAATTTTTGCAGCATCCAAATTCTTGCGCAGATATTTGCGCGCGACTTTCTGACCTGCACATGCCAGCTTATTCTCACCGGTAGGATTGGTATCCAAGCACAGCGTCTGCAAAGAATCGCGGTCCTCTTGCTTCAAAGCAAAACGCAGAGACGATATCGATAGCACGGGATGCTGAACCACACGGTCCAACTGACGCGACAACGAACCGTTGATCAAATGCGAAACCTCATTAGTAAGTCCATGCACAATGATCAATTGCCCCGCCTTCATGCGCTCTTGAATCAGTTTAAAAAACTGTCCATTTTGCACAGAAGCTTCATCGAAAGGGATGATTTCCAAATTCTCGATCTCAGGAACCTGAGCAATATCTTTGCGCGGAAAGAATACGATCTTTTCCTTGTCAGCGGCGGCCGCTTTAAAAAAGCCCGTCCACAGCTTCGAATCCTGCGGCATATCTGACGTGGTACCTAAAACCACCAAGCGCTCGGCGCGAATATCGTGGCGCAACCGTTTATAAATAACGACGCCAATCTGCTCAAGATCAGTAAACTGCGTGGGGTTCATCACCGGGATAGGTTTAGGCCGCAATCCATAACGGATCGTGAAGTAAACTCCCGTGGAAACTAGGGCGGCGACAAGAAACCAGATCCAACGCTGCATAAACACCACCGTAAACCCGGATCACCACGCCGGTCAATGCTTGGTGTCATTGACAACCCCCAGCCCACAGCGCAGATTTGGTGCAAACGGACTTGATCCCGAAGGACAGGTACCAAACATGAGTCAGAGCGCTTTCAAATCCTATGCCCTATTGGGTTCCGGCCGCCTAAGCCGGCATTTCAGCTTCTACTTACAAAGCCTAAATTTGCCCGTGCAGTTATGGTCGCGCAATGGAGATCCCTCATTCAATACATATTCCGACGTGGACGCTGAGGCTCGCCTAAACCGCGTGCTCCAATCCAGTAGCCATGTGTTACTGGCGGTAAAAGATGCGGCCATTCAAAAGTTGGCGCAGCGAGTGACTCCGGCTCACACGGCGGTGCACTTCAGCGGCGCCGTGCGCATTCCCGAAGCTGTAAGCGCTCACCCACTGATGACGTTTGGTGAAAATCTAGAGTCACTCGATTGGTACCGGAGCATTCCTTTTATTATCGAAGAAGGACACAGCTTCTCGGCACTGCTACCGGGTTTGAACAATCCGCACTTTGCGCTCGCCGCCGGTCAACGCGCCTACTACCACGCTCTGTGTTCATTGGCGGGAAACTCAACATTCCTGCTTTGGAAGCAGATCGGGGATGAATTCGAACGCACGCTCAATCTGCCCCGCCATTTGCTCGCGCCGTTTTTACACCAAGTGGTGGCGAACTCCAGCCAGTTCGCCGAGACCAGTTTCACCGGTCCCGTAGCACGCGGCGATTGGGAGGTGGTGAAAACCCACCTCGAGTCGCTCGCCCGGCGCCCCGAATTGCTGCAAGCCTATCGTCAATATTTAGAAATCGCTGAACACACTGGCCATCCCGTCCCGGAGAATCTGCTATGAACATCCTTGAATTGCCCGAATGGAAAAAGCAACGCCGCCGCTTAACCATGGTCACTTGCTACGACGCTTGGTCGGCCAAGATCCTCAACGACACCGGCGTCGATATGCTTTTGGTCGGCGATAGCTCAGGCATGGTGATGCATGGCCTCGAAGACACCATTCCCGTCACTATGGAGATGATGGTTCCACAGGTAGCAGCTGTGCACCGAGGCGCGCCTAAAAAGTTCATCGTGGCTGACCTTCCCTTTTTAGCTTTTCGCTCAGATTTGAAAAGCAACTTGGAAGCGGTTCAGAAGCTGATGCAAGCCGGGGCGCAGGCCGTGAAACTGGAAGGTTATGACCAGCACAATCACGAACTAGTCGCCCATTTGGCCAAGTCAGGTGTTCCTGTGGTGGGCCACTTGGGTTTAACGCCACAGTTCGTGCACGCCTTTGGTGGTTTTCGCGTGCAGGGCCGTAGCGATGAGCAGCGCCGGCACATTCTTGAGCAAGCGCGTGGGCTGGAACAGGCCGGCTGTTTTGCCATCGTTCTCGAATGCGTTCCGCAAACTCTTGCCGCTGAAATCACTTCGACACTTTCGATTCCCACCATCGGCATCGGTGCCGGCCTCGGCTGTGATGGACAGGTTTTGGTGCTGCACGATCTTTTGGGCTTTACAACTGGGTTCAAGCCCAAGTTCGTACGCAACTATATGAATGGCGCCGAACTCATGCGCCAGGCGGTTGAGAATTTTCGTGAAGACGTGGTCAGCGGCCGCTTTCCCTCGGAAAAGGAGACTTACGAGTGAAACGTTTGGACCTCATCGCAGAACTTTCCACCTGGCGCGACAAGGCTCCGGGAAGAGTGGGCTTCGTTCCCACGATGGGAGCTTTGCACGCCGGGCACCTGGCACTAGTGGAGCGCGCAGCAAAGGAGTGCGATCAGATCTTAGTCAGTATTTTTGTCAACCCAACGCAGTTCAATGACCCGAAAGATTTGGAAAAATATCCGCGCACCCTCGAGCGCGATCTGGAGCTGCTAAAGGCAGCGGGTGCCGACGCCGTGTTCTTGCCGCAAGCAAAAGAAATTTATAACGACGCCTATCGCTTCGAGATCCGCGAAAAGGACTTTAGCCGCGAACTGTGCGGCGCTACTCGTCCCGGCCACTTTGAAGGTGTGTTGACTGTGGTGATGAAGCTGTTTCAGCTGGCACGTCCCGATCGGTCCTACTTCGGTGAAAAGGATTTTCAACAACTGACCCTGATTCAAGATATGGCACGCGCGTTCTTTTTACCAATCGAAGTTGTGCCCTGCCCCACGGTGCGCGAAGCGGATGGCTTAGCCATGAGTTCGCGAAATATTTTGCTGACCCCGGCCGAGCGCGAAAAGGCTCCTTTGCTTTATCGCACGTTAACTTCCGCCGCGACTGTGGAAGAAGCTCGGCACCAATTGCAAGAAGCCGGATTTCGCGTGGACTACGTCGAAGAAAAACGCGGCCGTAGATTTGCCGCAGCCTTTTTAGGTGGCGTGAGGTTGATCGACAATGTCCAAGTCTAAAATCCTCTTTATGATGTCAGGTTCCATTGCGGCTTTCAAAGCCTGCCAAGCGATTTCGCGCCTGGTGCAAGAGGGGCATGAGGTGCAGCCCGTGCTAACTGCAAGCGCTCTCCATTTTATTGGCCCGGCCACACTGGAAGGCCTGACCGGTCGTGCGCCACTTACGAATTTATGGGAACAGGGCCGCGCCATGGAGCATATCCATCTGACCCGTTGGGCCGATATGGCAGTGCTATGTCCCGCCAGCGCCAATACGCTGGCGAAGATAGCGCATGGAATGGCCGAAGATCTGGTCGGAGCACTGACGCTCGCTTGGCCAATGAACAAACCGTTCCACATTTTTCCCGCAATGAATACGGTGATGCTTAATGCAACAGCCACTCAAGACAATCTGCGCACATTGAAAGCGCGCGGATTTCGCGTGGCCACAACCACTCCCGGCGCTCTGGCCTGTGGCGAAACGGGGGAAGGGCGTCTGTTGGAGCCGGAGGATATTCTTAAAACGTTGTTCGAGTCCAACGTCGCCCGCGAAACTCGCCGTGAAGCGACTGGCTCTCGGGCCGGGCGCGTGCTGATCACCGCAGGCGCCACACGTGAAGCCATCGACGGCATCCGTTTTATCTCCAACGTCAGCACTGGCCAAACAGGAGCGGCACTGGCCGATCAGCTCAGCGCTCGCGGTTGGCAAGTCACCTACTTGCACGGCCAGGGTGCCATGCGCCCAACGCAAACCGCTCACACCGTGAGCTTTACGGACTACACAGACCTGGATCGCAAGCTAAAAACGGAATTGGATCAGCGCGATTACGACGGGGTGATCCATGCGGCCGCGGTCAGCGACTATTCCATAGAGCATCCGAACAACGAAATTAAGCTGAGCAGCGAAGGCGATCTCACTTTGCGACTCAAGCCCAATGCGAAACTCTTACCTAAGCTCAAGCGCTATTCGCGCCGGCCGGGCCTGCAAGTGATCGGCTTCAAACTCACGCTCAATGCGACGGAAGCTGAAACCGAGCGCCGCGCCGAAAGCCTGATCAATGAAAACGTGGATGCCGTGGTGGCCAATGATTGGGCGCAGGTCAGTAAAGATCGCCGGCGGCACCCCGGTCGGTTGGTCACGCGCCAGGGCGTGTGGCCGTTTCAAAATCTAGAGGAATTGGCGGAGGCGCTGCACATGCGCCTTTCAGCGGCAAAGGAGAGAGCCCATGATCTTATGTCTTGACGTGGGGAACACACAAATCTTCGGCGGCGTGTTCGATGACGGGCAGATTCGTCTGCGTTTTCGTCGTAACAGCCGCACTGGTGCATCGAGCGACGAGATCGGTGTTTTTCTGCGCTCAGTTTTACGCGAAAACGACATCGATCCGCGCAGCGTGAAGAAAATCGCCCTATGCACAGTTGTACCCGAAGTTTTGCACTCGGTGAAAAATGCCTGCTTGAAGTACTTCCAGCTGAATCCGTTTGTGCTACAGGCCGGAGTGAAAACCGGATTGCGCGTACGCTACAAAAATCCGCTCGAAGTGGGCGCCGATCGCATCGCCAACGCGATTGCGGGCACACATCTCTATCCCAATCAGAATCTGCTGATCATCGACTTCGGCACCGCCACCACCTATTGCGCCGTCACCAAAGAGAAAGACTATCTGGGCGGCGTGATCACCGCAGGCCTCAGGATTTCGATGGAGGCCCTTGAGTCACGCACTTCGCGTTTGCCGGCCGTGGAAATTCTGCCGCATACGGATTGCCTGGCCAAAACAACGGTGGAGAGCATTCAATCCGGTTTATATTTCGGAACGATAGGACAAGTGAAAGAGATCGGCAGTCGGATTGCCAAAGAGGCCTTCGGCGGTGAGATGCCGAAAGTAATCGGAACCGGTGGGATCGCCTCGTTGTTTAACAGTGCTGGAATTTTCGATGAAGAAAACCCCGACCTGGTGCTCACAGGACTGCACCAGGCTTTGATGATGAACACATAAGGAGCTTAAACAAAATGCGTATCAACATGCTTAAATCCAAAATCCATCGTGCCACAGTCACCGATGCCGACCTTAACTACGAAGGCTCGGTCTCGATTGATCCCGTACTATGTGAAGCGGCCCGGCTGATTCCTTTTGAACGGGTTGAGATCTACAACTGCAACAACGGTGAGCGCTTCGCCACCTACGTCATCCACGGCAAAGCCGGAGAGATCTGCCTGAATGGTGCGGCCGCCCGGCGAGTGCACAAGGGCGATTTGGTGATCATTGCTTCGTACTGCGATATGGAACAAGAGGAAGCCTTCGCGCATAAACCGCAGCTTGTGATGGTCGATGATAAGAACGACATCAAGAAAATCCACAACAAGTACGAAGGACGTCTGTAAAATTATCTACGGTCGAACTGAACCGCGATTTCCGCCTGGTTGCTCTTCAGCCAGGCTTTGGCTTCGCCGTAACCAGGAAAGTGCTGGCCCACTAGGTTCCAAAAGCGCGGAGAGTGATTCAAGTGCTGGATATGAGCCAGCTCATGAATGACAACATAGTCGATCACCGCTTCTGGCGCGCACATCAGCTTCATATTCAAACTGATCTCACCGCGGGCCGAACAGCTGCCCCAGCGCGTGATCTGACCGCGCACAGAAACCTGTTTCGGAAACAGATTCATTTTTTCCGAAAACAGCTTCACCCGTTCTGCCAGATGCAGCCGCGCTTGTTTCTTGTAGAACAAACGCATGGCCTTGGCGCGGGCCTCGCGGGTCGATGACAAGGGCGCTGTCATCTCCAAGCCGCTGTCGTTGATCGTGACCGCGCAGCGCTCACTCCAGGTCCATACTACCTGCAAAGGCAAAGCCCTTCCGAAGAACAGAAATGTCTCACCGCTCAACATCTGCTTGGGAGGAAAGCGTTTACGCATGGCCTCGAGTTCCAAGGTGCGCTTTTCAATGAAAAGTCGGCTGTCTTCGACGAACGCCAGTATCTCGCGCTTCGCGCAACGCTTGTTGCACGTGACACGCACGCGCCCATCGGGTCTAACCGTCAGGTGCATATTGCGTTGGCGCGGGCGGCGCCAGATCTCCAGGTGGTAATTGGCAAACTGAGTGACTTCGCGCATGATGCTTGAAGGAGAATGTAAATGGAACGCGGGCCGACCGGCAACAGCCAAAACTTGTTTTACCAACTCACGCCGGACTTCGTTCTGAATGCGGTGGAGTCCTGCGGCTGGCGCACGACCGGGGAGTATCTGCAACTCAACTCCTACGAAAATCGCGTGTATTCACTGCGTACAGAGCCCGGAGGAACGCAACCCGGACAAGCTATGACAGCATCCGATCAGGTGATCGCTAAATTTTACCGGCCCGGACGCTGGTCGGAAGCGGCCATTCGTGAAGAGCATTCTTTTCTACAGGAGCTGATTTCGAACGGAGTGAGCGCCATCGCCCCACTCCGGCAGAAAAACGGCGACACTTTGTCTCTGCACGGCGGGTTGTGGTGTGCGCTCTTTCCGAAAGCCCGCGCGCGCATGCCGCAAGAATTCAACAGCGACGATCTCACTCGTCTGGGCCGCGTTCTAGCCCGCCTACACAATGTGGGCGCCGCTAAGAAAACTCACGAACGTCCAGTTATCGATCCGGAACATATGGGTTATCCAGCCCTAGAAATTCTCAAACCCCTGATCAATCCCGATATGCGTGACCGTTATCTCGATGCGGCCGAGGGCATTCTTGAATTCCTCGACGACGAGCTCGAGCCCAAACGGTTTCAACGCATTCACGGCGACTGTCATCGCGGCAACGTTTTGCAAACCGATGAGCCGGGAAAGCCGAAAGAGTTTTTTCTCATCGACTTCGACGACTTCGGCATGGGTCCTCTGGCTCAGGATCTATGGATGCTGTTTCGTCACGACGAAGAGGACGTGGGGGAAGAGATTGATGCCTTCCTCGCCGGCTATACGGAACTCAGGGATTTCGACGAAAACGAGCTCCACCTGATGGAACCTCTGCGCGGCTTACGCATTGTCCACTATGCCGCCTGGATCGCAAGACGGTGGAACGACCCTTCGTTTCCGCTTCTGTTTCCTAACTTTGGTACGGATGCCTATTGGTTCGAGGAACTGCAAGCACTCGAAAAAGTTCTTCACCGTCTCAATTGAGAAAGTCCAATAATTCATAGCGCGGCGCTTAACCGCTGCGGTTAAAGCCCGCGTCAGGTGCGGATTCCAGCCTAAACCCTCCTGTGTCCACAGGGGGGTTGACTCCCCATCTCCAGCACGCGAAAACCATCGCTGCTATCTATGTTATGGCCGGGTCCCATACAATAGCGGTTCCTATGAATCCCGCCAGGTCCGGAAGGAAGCAACGGTAATAGGAACTCTATGTGATATGGATCGCCCGGCCGCTTTTGGCTTCGGGTTTGTTAAACGGAGTTACATGTCCTACGAAGTGATCGCCCGCAGATGGAGACCGCAGGATTTCACCGGATTGGTCGGCCAAGACCATGTGCGCACCACTCTGCTCAACGCTCTGAAAAACGATCGCTTGCACCACGCTCTATTGCTGACCGGCCCGCGCGGCACCGGAAAAACCTCCACTGCCCGCATTCTGGCCAAAGCTTTGCGCTGTCCAAACGCCGTCGACTTTGTTCCGTGCAATCAGTGCAGCGAGTGTGAAGAGATCACCGCCGGCCGTTCGGTCAACGTGGTTGAGATCGACGGCGCCTCCAATAACGGCGTGGATGCTATCCGTGAATTGCGCGACACCGTCGGTTACTTGCCTTCTTCGGGCAAATTCAAAATGTACATCATCGATGAAGTGCATATGCTGTCGACCAGCGCCTTCAATGCCTTGTTGAAGACTTTGGAAGAACCGCCGGCCCATGTCTATTTCGTCATGGCGACCACTGAAGCGCATAAGATTCCCAATACAATTTTGTCGCGCTGTCAGCGTTTTGATTTTCGCCGTATTCCTACGCGTGTGATCGCTCAGCACCTGCAGCTGATCTGCGAACGTGATCAGGTGCAATTCGAGGCTGAGGCTCTGTGGACCATCGCTCGTCAAGGTGACGGTTCGATGCGTGACGCCCAAAGCTTGCTTGACCAGGTGATCAACTTCACCGCCGGAAATTTGCGCCGCGATTTGGTAGTTAGCACACTGGGCCTCACCGATCGCGGCTTGTTGAATGATCTTTTGGCCGCTATCTGCGCCGGTGAAATTCAGCGCGTGATTGAAGGCCTCAAAGGCTTGCATCAGAGTGGTGGCGACCCAAAGCTTTTGCTGCTCGATCTGATGGAGCAGATTCGCAACACTCTTTTGCTCAAACTCAGTTCGAACACGGCTCTTGTCGATCTGCCCGACTCAGAGAAAGACACGCTGATGCGCATGTGCACCACTCTGACTTCAGAGGATTTGCACCTGTTGTTCGACATGGCTTTGAAAGGCGCGCAGGATTTAGCTCGAGCTTCGGATACCCTACTCGTTTTAGAAATGGTTCTGATGCGCATGACAACCGCTCCGCGCATCGCTTTTGTGCAGGGCCAGCCGACAGTCGCGCGCCCGACAGTTGCGGTCACAAGCGCGCCATCTAACAATGTACAACAAGCACGTCGCCCTGCACCGGCAACAGCGGTGACTTCGGCAGCAACGGTCTCAACGATAGCAGCGACACCGCCGCCGACACCTGCGCGACCTATTTCCACCAATTCTCCCGTTGAAATCCGCTTTAAAGAGTTGGTTGAGAAAGTCAAAGAAGTGAACGGCCTGGTTGGCGCTCAGTTGGAAAACTGCTTTATCCTGCGCATGGACGGCAAGAACGTGACCCTTGGCATTTCGGGCAAACATAAATTCCTCTTCGACAAAATGAACCAGCCCGACTTTAAGAAAAAGGTCGTCAACTACATGAACAGCTACTGGGGCTCAGGCCACGCACTCGAGGTGCAGCTGAGCGAACCAGGTACAACTGACATCGGTGGGGGTACGCCGACGATCACACCCAAGGCGCTGAGCGAGAAGGCCGAAGAAGACCAGAAGGCGGCGATTCGCAAGGCGGTGGAAGCACACCCTCTTGTGCAATCCACCCAGAGTGTTTTTAAAACCGAAATCAAATCCATAAAAGAAATCCCCCTTGGGGATCGCGCAAAATAAGGAGTTTAGCGATGAAAGGTATGGGCGGCGGGGGCATGCAAGCTCTCATGAGACAGGCCAACCAGATGCAAACGCGCATGAAAAAGGCGCAAGAGGAATTGGCCGCACGTGAATTTGAAGCCACCTCGGGTGGTAACGCCGTAAAGATCGTGATGATGGGCGACTACAAGGTCAAGAGCGTGGATATTCAAGCCGACGTAATGAGCGACAAAGAGATGCTGCAGGACCTCGTAGCCACCGCGGTGAATGAGGCCATCCGAGTGGTCAAAACCACGTCCGATTCCGAAATGGCCAAGATCACGGGTGGATTTTCGATGCCGGGAATGTTCTAATCTCAGGCAGTCATGTTACAAAAGATTCCGTCTCTTAATCAGTTGGTGCACGAACTTAGCCGACTCCCCGGAGTCGGCCCCAAGACGGCGGCGCGGCTGGCCTATCATATCCTGCGCTCACCTGATGATTTCGTGCAGGCCCTACGCGAAGCCCTAAAGGGTGTTAAAGAGAAAATCCACGAGTGCCCCGAATGCTTTTCGTTCACTGAAGAGCAGGATGTCTGCCACTTTTGCAAAGACATGATGCGGGCCCAAGATTCGATCTGCGTAGTGGAGGATCCGGCCGATATTGAGCGCATCGAGTCGTCAGGCGTGTTTCGCGGGCGCTATCATGTGTTGCACGGAGCGATCTCTCCATTAGACGGAATCAGCCCACAAGACCTGAAAATTCAAGCCCTTCTGGATCGCTTGAGTCCTGGACCTGAGGGTGAAATTCGGGTCACTGAAGTCATTTTAGCCCTCGATGCCGATTTGGAGGGCGACACCACCGTTCTTTACTTGGCAAAAATCCTAAAAGACATGAATATCAAGACATCCCGTATCGCTCACGGGGTGCCCATTGGTGGGGACATAGACTACATAGATTATCGGACACTGGGACGCGCGATCGAAAACCGCGTTCAGGTTTAGGGTTAAAGAAATGTCGTTCATTAACTACAACGCCAAAGAGATCCACTGCAAGATCGTCTACTACGGACCTTCTTTGGGCGGCAAAACCACCAATCTGCAATGGGTCTATCAAAAGACGGCCGGCCCGGAAAAATCCGATCTGTTCAGCATGCCCGGCGATGTGGAACGCACTTTGTTCTTCGATTTCTTACCCTTAAACGTGGGTGAAATCCGTGGCTTTAAGACCCGCTTTCATTTGTACACGGTCCCTGGTCAGGTGGTTTACGAGCCCTCCCGCAAGCTGATCCTTAAGGGCTTGGATGGCGTGGTGTTCGTCGCCGATTCGCAAGCCGAACGCATGGAAGAGAATATTCAATCCATGGAAAACCTAAAGAAAAACCTGGAACAGCAGGGCTACGACATCAAAGATATCCCGCTGGTCATTCAATATAACAAGCGTGATTTACCCAACGCCGTTCCCCTTGCCGAAATGCGCGCCGCTTTGAATAAATACAACTCGGTCGACTTTGAAAGCACCGCTTCAGAGGGCAAAGGTGTATTCGAATCGCTGCGTACAGTCTCCAAAGCTATTATCAACGTCCTTAAGGGCGGCGATCTCTAACGTATTCCTTTTAAAACCTGAAATGTGCTATACGGATGGGCATGGAAGACGTGAAAGATCGTATTCGCCGTCTGAAGAAAGAGCGTAACGCTTTGATTCTGGCGCATTACTACGAGGATGGTCCGATCCAGGACATCGCCGATCACGTCGGAGACAGCCTGGCGCTCGCGCAATGGGGAGAGCAAGCCACAAACCCAGTGATCCTGATGGCGGGTGTGGTGTTCATGGGCGAGAGCGTAAAGATTCTCTCTCCCGACAAAGCTGTTTTGCTGCCCGACTTGGATGCCGGTTGCTCGCTGGTTCAACATTCACCTTATGAAAAGTATCTAGCCTGGCGACGGCAGTATCCCGATGCGATTTGCGTGACCTACGTCAACAGCAGCGCCGAAGTGAAGAGCATCACCGACGTGTGCGTAACTTCGAGCAACTCGGAAAAAATCATTGGTGCGATCCCCAAAAACCGCCGCATTTTATTTGGCCCCGATCGCAATCTCGGCCGTTACCTGAGCAAGAAACTCGATCGCGAAATGATTCTGTGGCCAGGCGCTTGCGAAGTGCATATCCTGTTTTCCGCGCGCCGCCTGTTTGAACTGAAATCGCAACATCCGAAAGCCTTGGTACTGGCGCACCCCGAGTGCGACGAAACTGTCTTGCAATATGCCGATGTGATCGGCTCCACCAAACGACTACTCGACGAGGTGGCTAACAACCGTGAAGTGAACGAGTTTATCGTGGCCACCGAGCATGGCATTTTTCACCAAATGCAAAAAGCCCGTCCCGATGCCCTCTTGTTGCAAGCACCGGCCCAAGGCGCGTGCGCCTGTAACGAGTGTCCTTACATGAAATTGAACACGCTGGAGAAAGTTGCGCAGGCGCTACAGGATATGCAGCCGCAAGTGGAGCTCGCCCCAGCCTTGATCGAAAAAGCGCGTGCTAGCCTGACCCGTATGCTGGCGATCACGCGCGGAGAGCAGGTGACATGGCCTCAGGCCTTCGCCGAATAGCCGAGAAAATTCCCGGCCTCAAATACAAGAGCGAAGCGGCATGGGGCGCCCATGGTCCGCAATCTCGCCTGCTGATACGCCAGTCGCTGGTTGAAGCGCTAGAACCCGCCTCCGAAGATCGCGAAACGTTGCTCAATCTGCACAAACGGCCCAGGGTGAATGGTTGGTCGATCAGTATTTCACACGCCACAAGCGAGGGCGGCTGGGTTGCTTTGGCAGACGCCCCACATGCGATCGGCGACAGACATCCTGTTTCGGTAGGTTTAGATATTGAAACCGCCGCTCGCATCACTCAGGGCGTGATTGAAAGAATGTGCACTGCCAGTGAGATCGCGGCTGCCCCCCAGGTCGCCTATCTTTGGGCGGCGAAAGAAGCCGCCTATAAATCCATTCCTGACGGCAGCCAACCTCAGGTCCTCTCGGCAGTGAGCATTCTGACTTGGCAGCCAGACGGCCCGGGGGTCTACCGCTTCACCGCCAGCGTCCCCGGCTATGGCTGGCTCTATGATAGCGGTTCCACCCACTACGCCGTCTATGCCGCTCTCCCGGACTAACGTCCGAAAACTTTAGGGGCGAGGGAAAATTTACTGTCGTTCCGATACCGACCGGCGTCTCATTCGTAAAACCTGTGTCTCGATATGAGAACGGACTAACTCTCCCTTAAACTTTGGTCTAGGTGCTCCGATAGGTTTGATGAACACGAGCAAAGGAACTCTCGAATGAAATCGGATCGCCGAGTAGCAGCTAGAAAAGTTGTCGACTTCATCCACGTCGCCGAATTGACCTCTTTGTCCAGTTACAACGTGATTGCCCGCGAAGGCGTGATCGCCGATGCCTCACAATCCGGGTTCTTGGTTAAAGTGGAGCGTTCGCAGCTCGTACCCAAAGAATATAGAGAGAACCTGACCATGGAGAACCTGGTCGGTCACCAAGTGGTGATGTACTTGCCACAAATGAACTTGGATTTGGACGGAACGATCACCCGCGCTACCCATATAGGTAAAGGGCAGTTCGAGATCGCCGTGAAGTTCTCGGCCGACGTGCCCGAATACTGGCGCGACTGTCTGGTAGAACTGCTCCCCGCACCCGGCGAATTGGCCGCCAGCGGAGAAAAATCCTAGAACAACGTACGCGCTGTGACGGCGTTTAAGTGATCCGGCAAGCTGCTCAATCGCGCCGTCGGCTTACCGCGCCGGCAAAGTGAACCTGACTCCATAAGCCAGGCCACTTTGCCAAGCGCTTCCTCCGCGCGCAGTCCGTCCACACCCAACATTTGGACGAACTCCTGAACCTCTCGCTCCTTCACTGCTCCGCTCTTTATCTTTTTGTAAACTAAATTAACTTTGTGAATCTGCTCGAGCCTGTCGAGCTCGCTCAGTGTGCCGCGCTGATGCCAATAGGCAATCAGGGCAATGCCGCCTACAGCGAGCGCGCATGGAATTGCAGCCGGCGCCGTCAGTACGCACATCACCACACCACCTGCACCCACTTTGGAAACCACACCTGCCGAGAAAGCTTCGTTGGAAAGTCTTGAAACTTTCTTGACGTAGTTTTTACTGACGGCTTCGTAGATTTCTGGGCAAGACGCCGCCGCATACGACTTCATGTGGAAGGTTAAGGCGGCGGTTAAAAGAAAGATTCGTCCAACGGTCATCGCGGAGAAGAATTTGCAGATTCGAGGCCAAAAAACGGCGCCTCATAGACGCTTTAAAAGGAACTCGCGCTCAGCTCACGTTTAACAGTTGGCCGCAGTATGTGCTTCTTACAAGGGAAAGAACTTGGGCAAGTTCTGTTCCGGCAGCAAAACCAGATTGTAATGCAGCGGCAAAAACCATGACAGCGCTTCAGCCATCACCTTCTGTTGCGCCGGCGGCAGGCTCCCCAATGACTCCACGGAAAAGGCCAGATCGGTACTCTTATAGTCGGGAGTCGTGATCACCAATATACGAGGATGCTTAAAGCCCTGATCGGCCAAGAACTGGCGCAAAACCTCGCGTGCGTATTCAGGTAAAAACTTGGGTGTTGGCGCGCCCATCACCAGATTTTGCCCCGGCTCGAGCACCACTTCACCGGCGGGTTGGGGACCATGGGGCATCACAAAACGACCAGTCTCCATGTAGTTCCACAGCATCCCATAGGTGAAAACATAGTCGGGAACCATCTTATGAGCATTGACCACCAAACCAATACCCCGGCCGGCCAACCACTTCACCACACGGGCAAACGGTTCCCCGGCCTCTGGAGCCGTGCGCACTTTCAGATAGGGCCAGCCGTCAGGTCCGGGCTGAGGTTCATCGCCCACAACCTCCACCTTCATATTCAATATGGCGTCTAGAAAGCGGCCTTCCCAAGCTGCATCACGCAGGCTTTCCGGCTGCTGGATCAAAGTCTCGAAATCCATGCTCATCACCTACCCCAAGTCTTCCGATAACGCTAGTACCTTAAAGGAGTAGTCAGCATGGGCGGTAAACCTCGCAATTTTTCCCAAGCCATCGACGAATTGGAAGACGTCGTTCGCAGCGGCGCAGGCAGTGCCTCGGAGCTGCGCGGACGTCTCGAGCAAGAGCTTCACAAGATCGAAGAGACCTTGAAAACCTTAAAGCCTCACATCGAAGATCTCGGTAACAAATTCGGCGATGAGGCCAAGAAAGCCAAGGACCGCGTGGAAAACCAAGTCGGCAAAAATCCGTGGGCGGCTCTCGGTATCGTGGGCCTGGTGTTCTTTGTGCTCGGCTTCTTGTTTGGTTTTAGCGGCACCCGGAGACGCGATTGAAGTGGATTTTGCGCCTGATCTTTTTTCTGATCGGTCAACGCGCCAAGATTGAGGCTATGCGTGAAGCTAAACGATATGGCGTTATCGCCTATATGCGCGCTTTGCAGGGCACGCGCCGGGTCTTGATCCTAGCGCTGCTGGCATTTTTGGTTCTGCAGCTGATGTTGATTTCCTTGGTGGGCGCCTTGGTCGTCGGCTTCCAGTTGTGGAATGAAGAACCGCATTTCAAAATGCAGGTGCTGTTTGGAGTCTTCGCCACTCTGTTCACTTTGCCTGCGCTCGGCCTGTGTGTGGTTTTTTCTGAGCGGGTTTGGTACAAGCTCTCCGGCGCTGAGAAGATGGTAAACGATGTGCAATCCCGCCGCGGCGGCAACGCCGCTTAAAGCAGCGTTAGAATTAGAAAACCAATCGTAAATAAAGACAGTGCGACTACCAAATAAGGTGAAGGCCATTTGCGTTCATAGATGCATTCACCCACAGAGGTCAGAATCGGTCCGGCCAAACCAATCGCCGCCACCGACGCTAGGTGCCCCACCTTCACGGCTGAAAGGTAAAGAATCAGCGAAATATAGCAGCCGAAGACTGAGGCGATGACCGCCAGCACTCGCGATTTACTAGGCAGGCGGCGCCAACCAGCACGCATATCGAACTTGCGGAAGCCTCCCATCACTAAGAACGTGAACAGCGCTCCACTGGTACGAAACACATTGGCTTGGATGGCACTCATATCCGGCGTTTGCTCAAAAGCCCAGCGTGACAGCAGCAATCCACTGCCATCAAAAAACATGGCAACCATAGCCGCTCCTAGTCCGAAGACCTCCCAGTGACCATCGCGCTTGTAACGCTCTAAACTGAAAACGAAAAGGCAGCCGATGAAAAACAATACCGCCAGCAAACGCAGCCAATAAAGGTCCTGACCGAAAAGAAAGTGCGCCGAGATTCCCAGCATCAGAGGTTGAAAGCCGAAGACGATCAGGGTGCGGGCCGCACCCATACGCGCGTAAGCCGTGAGCAGAAAAATATCGCCAATGGCCAAACCCAACATGCCGCTGATCAAGAGTGCGCCTACGGCGGAGGAGGAGACTGGGCTCCACAAACCGAAGGCCACCATGGAAATGAGAAAACACAACCAAGCCACGATGGCTTTGAAAGTGTTCATCCAAAGTGGTGAAACCTTCCGCGAAATATCGGCGAAGACCAAGCTGGCGGAAGAGAAACACGCCGCAGAGGCCAGCGTGAGTATATAGGAGAGAGTGGCATTCATCGGAAGCGACAATTTGCCACAAAAAGGCAGGCGCGGGAATCTTTCCCGCGCCTGAAAGAAAGGAACCTAGGAGGGCTAATCGGGGTTCGTCTGCAGCCAATGTAACAAACGACGATGAAGTCCCTCTTAAGCCGCGGTGAAAATGTGTTCACAGTTACGCGTCATGCCTAGCGCGGTCCGCAAACAGGGTGCAGCCTATGTGAGAGAGGTTTTTGTGCGGAATGGGATTATTGTTGGAATAGTGCTAGTTGCGATTCTCTCGGTGTACGCCATTTCGCGTAACTCCAAAGAGACGCGGCCTTGTCGCAAGCTCACGCAGGCCTGTAAGGCTGCGGGTTTCAAACGTGGCCATACTCCCGCCGAACGCCGCCACTTTTATCAAACTTGCCTGAAACCATTGATGGAAACCGGAACTGTGGGTGAAATTCAAATCGATCCCGCCGACGCTGTAGCTTGCCGACTCAAGTGGAGTAAACGCAACCGTGAAGGTGTACGCTCTAAAGGCGGCGATAGAGACACTTCCATCGAAGGCTCCGACGACGCCTGATTTCCCGACCTAGGGCTGGCTCATTTCGTAACATTTTATTCCGATAAGTCTTGTGATGAAGATCGCCGTCATCATTCCGTGTCTTAACGAAGAGCTGACCGTCGCCCGCGTGGTTCAGGATTGCCTGCGTCATATGCCGGAGGCGAGTATTTTCGTTTTGGACAACGGCTCGCAAGATCAAACGGCCGAGTGCGCACGCGCCGCCGGAGCCCAAGTGATACACTCCCCTTTGCGCGGCAAAGGTCATGTGCTTCGCCATGCGTTTCGCGTCTTAGATGCGGACTATTATGTGATGGTGGACGGCGATGGCACTTACCGCGCCAGCGAAGCCAAACGTCTAGTGGCGATTGCGCATTCCATGAACTACGAAATGGTGAATGGTTCGCGCTTAGAGAGTAGCTCACCCGACGCCTATCGACCCCTGCACTATTTGGGCAACCGCATGTTCACTCATGCTGTGCGCCTGCTGTTTGGCTACCCTGTACAAGATTTGTTAACCGGTTTCCGTGTGTTCTCCCGTCGCTTTACCCGCGAGGTGGTTTTGCAATCGCGTGGTTTTGAGGTGGAGACCGAGATGACCGTGAGGGCAATCGCACAAGGCTTGGCCTTTTGTGAGGTGCCGATTCCCTATGTCGAGCGCCCGCAAGGCAGTACGTCCAAACTGCGCACTTTCCGCGATGGTTGGAAGATTCTTATGACTATAGGACGCCTCCTGAAGGTGTTTCAACCACATTACTTCTACCAACCGCTGGCCGCATTGAGCTTTACAGCAGCCGCTCTTACAACAGGAGTGACGCAGTCGACACTGGGAAGTCTTGCCGCCTTGCTTGTAGGCTTGGGATTTTATTTTGATTCGACTTTGAGTCTACAGCGCCTGCGCATTCAGCGCCGGGGTGAAAAGGCCGTGCCTGAAGCACAGCCCACAAAACGCGCTTCGTAACTACTGAACAGATGTAGTGACCTTTGCCTCTTGCTCGCGGATCTGTTGCTGCAATTCATTGACGCGTGTTTGATACGCACGACGGGCGCCCGAGGTTTTCTGCGTGCGCCAATAGGTAAGGTCGGCGCGCATATCGGCAACCTGACGTTGCAGTTCCTCTCGTTCGCGACGAACTTGCGCATTCTCCGCAACGGCTTGTTGAGTGACGTTGGCCTGCGTAGTTTGGGCCGCAGCCGCGAGATTTCTCGCCTGCGCACTCAACTGATCGCGCTGGGTGCGCGCCGTTGCGATCTGGGTATTCAAGTCATTGAGCAAAGTGGCGTTTTCGCCGGTCGGTGGCTGCGACTGCGCCAATCTTAAACGCGCTTGCAATTCAAGAATCTGAGTGTCGAGTGCTTGCACTTGATTCTCTACCCCAGCTTGCTGTTCTCCATGCGCGGCCATTTGCTGTTGGTTGTAGACCTGTGCATTCTGACTCACAACACGCTCATCTTGCCCAATCGCCTGCAGACGCGCTTCGGCCTCGCTCAGACGCTGGGACACGCGCTGAATATACGTGTCCACGCTGCCCGTAGGTGGCTGTCTTCGAGATGCATTCTCCACTTCGCTTAAAGTCGTACGCAGACTTTCCAAGCGACGCGCTTCCACTTCGGCCTGTGCCGCGGTATCCGCAGCTTGAGCAGCCGCGGCTTCAACCGCCTTTTGCTCTTCGGCAGCGCGCGCCGCTTCTTGCGCCGCCTGCGCATCTTCCGCCGCCTGTGCCGAAGCTTGCTCTTGCAACTCGACACGAGCTTTGAGCTCTTCAGTTTCTTTTTGCACAGAAAAAATCCAGCCGGCCAAGACTAGAATCGCGATGGCCGGAACTACACTCAATAGGATTAACAAGCGTCTTTTCATGTCGGCAAATTAGCAAAATGGCGCAAAACTGTCTAGCACATGCTCCGCACTACCACTTGGTCGGCTTCGGATTGCGCTCCTCTGAAACGATCTGATGCCAGTAAGGATACACCGGCGGGCGCTGAGTGACTGCCTCCAGTCGCGCCACCTGATCGGCGGTGAGATTCCAACCAACCGCACCCAGGTTTTCCTTCAACTGCTCTTCGTTGCGCGCGCCTATCACCAAGTTACAGACTGTCGGACGTTGCAAGAGCCAATTCAGAGCCACTTGCGAAACAGACTTTCCAGTCTCGGCCGCAATGGAGTCCAAGACATCGACTACGGCAAACAATTGCTCATCGTCTACCTGCGGCCCACCGGTGGCACCGCCTTTCTTCAAACGACCTTCGGGCAACGGCTGACCTCGGCGAATCTTTCCGGTCAGACGGCCCCAGCCCAACGGGCTCCATACCATCAGTCCTACATTTTGATCTAAACCAAGAGGCATGAGTTCCCACTCGTAATCGCGACCGATCAACGAATAGTATCCTTGATATACAACATAGCGGTTCAAACCATATTTCTCAGAGGTGGCAAGCGACTTCATCAGGTGCCAACCGGAGAAATTCGAGCAACCAATGTAGCGCACTTTGCCGGAGCGAATCAGATCGTCGAGGGCCCGCAAAGTCTCTTCCACTGGAGTCAGCGCATCGAAGCCGTGCATAAAGTAAACATCAATGTGATCGGTGCCCAAACGTTTCAGACTGGCCTCAGCCGCTTCGATCAGATGATAGCGTGAGGAACCTTTATCGTTGGGGCCGTCACCCATCGGAAAGCTTCCTTTGGTGGAGATCAAGACACGGTCTCTCTTACCGCGTAGCGCTTGCCCTAAAACTTCTTCGGAGGTGCCACCTGAGTAAGTATCGGCGGTATCAAAGAAGTTCACTCCATGGTCCACGCACACATCGATCAGTCGCGTGGCTTCCTTAACATCGGTGTCGCCCCACGGTTTGAAAAAGTCGTTAGTGCCGCCGAAGGTGGCCGTGCCATAACTCAAAACCGGGACCTTTAAGCCTGCGTGACCAAATTTGCGATATTCCATAACTCACCTCATCTGGCATTTAAGTCCAAGCGCGCCCCAGAGCAAGGCACGCCGCCTATTTTTTAAAACTGCGGATCTCTTCTCTAAGGGCCTTGATTTCGTTCTGCAAATCTAGAACCGATTGCTGGCTGGCAAGCCCCTCATCGGGATCCGCGGCACTTTGGCCGATAAAGAAACTCGCCAACGTCGCCGTCAGATAACCAAACACCGCACAGGCGAAAATAGAAATGCCAAGACAGATCACCTGACCTTCCGACGTTTGCGGTGAATAACCCGAACCAATCGTGGTCAGCTGCATCGCTGTCCAGTACAGAGCTTCGGTGTAGGTTTTCAGTCCCGGGTTCTCAAAGTGATAGAGTCCAGCCCCGCCAACAAATACGACGAGCAAAGTGAGAAAAAGAACAAAAGTGAGATCCCTCTGCTGCATCCCCTGGCGTAGCGACCGCATTCCCAAGTTGATCGAGCCAAAGACCCACACCAGCTGCGCACCCGATGTGGCCGTAAGGTAACCGATCCAATGGAATTCATCGCGCAGATGAAAGAGACGTAAGATCGGAATCACCAGAGCAAGAGCGAAGAGCCAGTTCTCCAGAGCAAACCGTTTGAGACTAGATGCCGCCGCCAGATTGAGAAAGAACTGCAGCAGAAACAATCCCCATAGCACTGTGCCCAAGGTGAAAAGCATAGGTGTAAAGCCATGCACCAATTCCAAAACCAAAATGACCAACCAGAACAGGCTTAAAGCCAACATGGGAGTTTGCAAGGCAATATTGATACGGTTTAAGCGTGCTTTCATTTTGCATCCTCATAAGCTTGTGCACATTCAGCCACCGTGGAAAACCGGCGGCCGATAGGGGCTTGTGCCGCGTTCATCTGAACCCAAACCACGGTGATTCCCCGCGCGGCGAGCTTGTTTAGAATCTGGTGCACTTCATTGCCTGCGGAATAATCGATGTCCGTGATCGCGTCGGCCTGAATGGCTAACCATTTTGGCTGGCAGCTATCGGCCAAAACCTCGAGCTCTTGCACGAAGCGATCGGCGTTGGCGTAAAACAGATCGGCACCGAACCAATAAATCAAAAGGCCGGGGGAATAGCAGGCGGCTGACGAGACCGGCACCAACTTCCATTCACCTTCTGCGCCGGGAGTGACTAAGGCCGTACGCGGTTCATAGCTGTTGCGCACATGATTGAGCAGCGATAGGACCATCGCCAATGCAATTCCCTGCTCGACGCCAATGAATACAACAGTGGCGGCGGTAAGCAGTGCCAACAAAAACTCGCTGCGACTCTTTTGTTGGATATCTTTTAAGCCCCGCCAATCGATCAAGCGCACGCCGATCATAAACACGATTGCCGTCAGCAGCATACGCGGCAGATAGGCTAGAGGACCGGTTAGAAACAACAGCACCAATAGCACGGTCAAAGCCGTTGTCAGCTGCGCCCATTGGCTGCGGCCACCCGCTGCGTCCAGGATTTCGGTCTTCGTGGGACTACCGTTCACCACGAACGTTCCGCTTAGAGCGGCGCCAAGATTGGCCAAACCAAGGCCGATAAGATCGCGATCTTCATCTAAAGACTCACCGTAGCGCAAAGCATAGGCCCGCGCGGTCGCTGCACTTTGCGCTAGGATGACAAACACGCAAGAGATCGAAACAGTCATCAACGTGGTGACGTTCGCAAAAGAAAGTGTGGGAAGAGAAAACTCCGGCAGCCCGCTGGGGACGTCGCCCAATATGGCGATGCCCATGCTGTGAAAATCCAGCGTGTAACTGGCGATGATTGATACAACGACCGCGATCAAAGCGCCGGGCCAGCGTGGGGCAAAGAACTGGAAGCCGAAAAGGACTACCAAGGCTGCGGCCGCCAAGATGAGCGACGGCGTGTCGGTGTCCATTCCGCGCAATTCGCCTATTGCCACCTGCACGCCCACTCCGCTAAGAAAACCGATCAACACCGTACGCGAAAGAAAGTTGGCCACAAAGCCCAAATGCAAAACGCGGGCAAGCAGCAGTAGCACACCCGAGATCAAAGCGATGAGTGCTGTGAGCTCAACGTACTCTGGTGTGGAATGAGATGCCATTCCGACCAGAGCCGCAGCAACAACGGCTGCCGTGGCCGAGTCCGCTCCGATGACAAGTCGGCGCGAAGAGCCAAACAAGGCAAAAAGGATCACCGGCAAAAGCAAAGTGTAGAGACCGGTGATCACCGGCGTACCGATAATACGCGTATAGCCCATCACTTCAGGAATGCCGACCGCGGCCAGCGTTAAGCCCGCCAATACATCACGCGAAATGCCGGGTTGCTTAAGACTAATCAATGCGATTCAGCTCCCGATGCATTTTTTTGGCCGAGCGTACAGCCGCGGCGTACTTTCGTTCGATATCGTCAATGTCAATGGTGGGCGCCGGGATTTTCATTTTCATCTCGCGCATAGTCTCCATCACGATCTTACCCACAGCCAAATTGCGGAACCATTTGTTGTTCGACGGGATCGCATACCAAGGCGCATGCTTGGTGCTGGTCTTTGACAGGCAGTCTTCGTAGGCCTTCGTATATTCGGGCCAGAGCTGGCGCTCGCTATAGTCGCTCTCGCTGATCTTCCAATGCCGGGCGGGATCTTTGAGACGCTCGGCAAAGCGTTTGAGTTGCTCTTCAGGGCTGATATGCAAATAGAATTTCAAGATGCGCGTACCGCTCGACACCAACGTGCGCTCGAACTCATTGATCATCTCATAACGCTGAGACCATACGGACTTAGGTACAAGGTTATGTACGCGCACAACCAGTACATCTTCATAGTGCGAACGGTTAAATATCGTCACCGTTCCTTTGCCGGGAGTGACCTTATGAACGCGCCACAAAAAATCGTGAGCGGCTTCTTCTTTCGAAGGAACTTTAAATCCATGCACCTGAGTGCCCTGTGGATTCATCGCGCCTAGTACGTGATTGATGGTTCCGTCTTTGCCGGCGCCATCCAAGCCTTGTAGGCAGATCAACAGCGACTGCTTACCTTCCGCGTATAGATGATACTGCAGATCGCGTAGACGAGCCGTGTGTTTAGCCATCTTGTCTTGGGTCGACTGATCGTCCTTAAAACCTGCGGTAAAATCCGGGTCGATCTTGGACAGACGCACCTTGTGGCCAGGTTTGATCAAAAGAGATTTTATATAGCTCATGCAAAACTCCGGTTCAGGTAAAGAAGGCGCTTGATCACATCGGAAATCAGCATCCACACTAAGCAATAGCCCCACACTTGCGCGATCACGTTCCACGAGATCGCCGGCACTCCCCAACCAAAGGCGCACATCATCACGGCCAGTACCTGCGTCGTAACTATGGCCAGAAACAGTCGCCGCCCTGGTCGCGGAGTTTGCCAGAGAGCTCCCTTGGCGCGCGCAACAAAGAGTAGAAGGTGGCCGCCGACCAGAAGCTGCAGGAACATCATGGTCTGCATCTGATCACGGCCCATTTGCCAAACCGACACGCCGATGTACATCAGGCCAAAGCTCTGTACGACCGCCAACACTCCGAGTACAGAAGAAACGGCCAGCAAACGACCCATCTTCCAGCGCACTGGGCGTGGCGCCACTTCCGCCCTGTCAAAAGCGATGGTCAGAATAGGCAGATCGTCGAGCAGCGCCAAAGCGATGATCATCAAAGGCGTGAGGGGAAAAAATCCGTAGGTCAACGTGGCTATCACGATGAAGAACATGATGTTGACCGTCATGGCGATGCGATAGATCGTGTAGCTGGTCATGCGCGCGAAGATGCGACGGGCCTCTTCGATTCCACGAATGATAACGCTTAATCCGGGCTCTGTCAGAACAAGAGCCGCCGCGGCGCGAGCCGCATCGGTCGCTCCTGAGACCGCGATACCCACATCGGCTTGTTTCAGGGCCGGCGCATCGTTTGCGCCATCGCCAGTCATGCCAACGATATGGCCACGGTCCTGCAACAGTTTGACGATCTCATACTTATGCTCAGGAAAGACTTGCGCGAAACCATCGGCCTTCTCGACCTGTGCCGCAAGCTCAGGGGAGGGCTTCGTTCCTTGAAACAGATCGCCAGCCGGTTGAATATGCGCGCCCATTCCCAATTGCGAGGCGATCTCACAAGCGATGGCGGCGTTGTCACCAGTCACCATCTTCACAGCGACACCGTAACCTTCGGCCGCGGCAATGGTGGCTCTAGAATCGGGCCGCGGAGGATCGGACATCGAAAGAATGCCGAGCAAACGCCACGCCCCTTGAGTTTCCGCGCGAGCGACAGCCAAGGTGCGATCGCCCTTTTTGGCCAAATCCAAAATCAAACCTTGCGCCAGCGCCAGATCGGGCGGCGCCAGTTTGCACATGTTAAAAATCACCTGCGGCGTGCCTTTACTGACATAGAAAGTCCTACCGGCGTTACTGATGGTAGCTTCGGTGCGTTTGCCGATCGGATCGAAGGGCGTGTACGCCGTTTGCGTAAAGCCATTCATTTCGGTCGGACTTTTGAGTGCGTTCAACACAGCCAGATCGATGGGATCTCGGTCGGCCGCTTTCGAAGCCAAAGCGCCAGCCAAAAGCACGTCGTCCTCGGTTGAGCCCTGCCAAGTGAGGATTTGTCCCAAGGTCATTTTATTTTGCGTGAGGGTTCCCGTTTTGTCGGAGCAGAGCAGGTCCATTCCAGCCAGCTCTTCAATGGCCTCAAGGCGTGACACGATCACTTTACGCATGGCTAGAAGTTTTGCTCCCATGGCCATGGTCACCGACAGAACTGCGGGCATAGCCACCGGCACGGCCGCAACCAAAAGAATCAAAACAAACTCGGCCACATGCAGGATATCCTCACCACGACTCAGTTGAACCGTGACCAGGACAAGCGCTAGCACCACGGCCATGGCGATCAGAAAATCTCCGATGCGCATCACGGCTTTCTGGAAGTGCGACGTCGATCCCGCTCCTTGCACGAGACCTGCGGTTTTACCGAAATAGGTCTGTGCCCCAGTGGCGGAGACCTCGCCGACCATCTCTCCCATCTTCACAATCGAGCCTGAATAAGCCGCATCACCGATCTTTTTGGTGACTGGCAAAGACTCTCCGGTTAACGCCGATTGATCGACATTTAAATACTCACCACTGATCAGCTTGACATCGGCCGGGCACACGTCGCCCAAACGCAGTTGCAAAATATCTCCGGGAACCAAATCCCTTGCATTGATCTGCTGCCAAACACCATCGCGGAGCACGCGGGCTTCGGTCGCCAACGCGCTTTTCAAAGCTGCAAGCGCGTTGGAGGCGGAATGCTCTTCCCAAAAACCCAAGATGGCATTGAAGACCAGAAGGGTGAGGATGATGCTGAAGTCACCATAGTCGCCAATGACCAAGGCCATAACGGCGGCCGCCTCAATCATCCACGCCATCGGATTGGAGAAATAGCGTAGAAAGGCTAAAAGAGGATTCTTCTTCTCTTCTTTCAGACCATTGGGACCAAATTTTTCAAACTGTTGTTTGGCTTGGGCTGTGGTAAGCCCGGTCACTGCGGAGGACATGGATTCTCGTAGCGAGCGCCCCGAACCCTGTCCAGCATTTAGGCCCGCGTGGACACTCGATTTGAAAGCAATTCCCGGTTTTAACAGAACTCCTTACGAAGCTCTTTAAGCCCCTTCCTTGTTGATCAAGCAATGAAAATGAAACCTACGTTTAGTTGACCGTCTGCGAGTTAGCTCTTAAGCATCGGCATGCGAAAAGTTGTACTTTGTATCTTGGCGTTATTCCCGCCATTGGCCCCTGCCGCAAATCTCACTCGGGCGTGGTTGATGACGAACGAAATCCAACTGCAGATCGAGACTCTTACAGGCGGATGGTTGATCAATTTGGAACTGAGCCCGCGTGGAGTTAAATCTTGGCAGGCTCATGTCTACGGCTCTCCAGAGGAGTCATTGCCGCTGTTGACCGAACTCTCTACGGATCAAACGGAAATCACTACTTACGTAAATCCCGATCTAATTTTCGGCGAGACGATCAACTTCCGTGTTCGCTTGCAAGAAAATGCATTGAAGGGTGTGGACCGGTTGCGGATGAAGCTTCACAAATGGCTGCAATCCCAGTCATGTTCAGAGCAGCTGCGAGTCCTTCCGACCGTAGCTGAGCCTTCTCTCGCTCCGTAATTGGATTTGATTACCTGCAACTAAAGACAGGCTTTGCCGATATCAAATTCTGTTTGATTGGATGTATGGGCCGCGTTCGGCTTCGCAACGGATGTCGCCAAGTAATGCGATCCGGATTTAGCCTCTCGGCCGGCGCTATCGCACTTTTGCTTGAGCATAGAGAGCGCGTCCTGGGCATCCAAGCCCTTACCCTGAACTGTAACGACACTGCGATCAAGAACACAACTGGCCGTACAGGTGACAACGCTAGCAGGCTGTCGTTGAGAGCCCTGCGAAAGCATCCCACACCCTGCGATAGACCATGCAAACGCACCCAAAATAACGACGTACGTTTTAGGCATAAATCCCTCCCCCAAATATAATTGGGCCCAACTTTCTCGCCACAAGCAAACGGAAAGAATGTGAGCGCAAAGCGCGAACACGGCCTGCAGTAGCAGGCCAACACAACAGAATGTAAGCAGAATGGGGAGGCAGTAGTCGACCAGACCACCGGTCTGATGGAATGGTAGGGAATGCCGGGCTCGAACCGACGACATCCACCTTGTAAGGGTGGCGCTCTACCAACTGAGCTAATTCCCTATTCTGGTAGAAATGGACCGCCAACGTAACGAATTGGCGGGCGGCTGTCGACTAATTTCTCAGGCTAACTCGCACTAGGCGGTATTGGGCCTGCCGGTGGATGGTGTTGTCGACCTGTTCCAACGTCAGGATGGGCACCAAAGCTTCCTGAGCACATTCGCGGGCATAGCTGTTCTGGTGATAAAGCTTCAGAACAGCCCAGGTCGGTGGGTCGCCGCGACGAAGCGGGAAGAGCCACAGCCGTACGGTCTTTTGTTTTAACGGAATCCAAGTGTAGCCATCGGCGATAATGATGCCATCCGGGCCAAAGCGCGACACACGCACCACCGTGAAGTTCAACTGCTTCACCACGGTAATCTTAAGATTGATCTGCTCTTTGGTGTCGCTGGGCATGAGGGCGTAGCGGCCCTGCATCGATTCCCAATCCACCGGACAATCTTTGGCCCACGGGAACGGCCAGGGTAAAGGCATACCGTCGCCCAAAGGTCTATAGGTCTGTGCTTGAGCAGCCCCGCAGAGGGTGGCCAACAGGAGCAGGCCTAAAATTCGTTGCATGACTGTCATCGTTCTATCCCCTGTCCTCACTGCTCAATCTGCACACGCGCATTGCGGTTCAAGTAATAACCATTCTTCGCGCGATAAATGTATTTGGGTTTATCAAAATCCGGCTCGATCAACTGACGAAGCCGTTTGATAGTCACATAAATTTTATTGTCATGTACGGACGGATCGTACTCCTGCTTCCACACGGCCTTGACCAGTGCTTCTTTGGAGTACACTTCGCCCGGGCTACGCAAAAACAGCTTCAACATATCAAGTAAGATGAACTGGTTTTTGAAGTCGATCTTACCCTTCTTGCGCTCGACCACCGAATTGGAAGCCGAGTTGAAGACCAGATCAAACGCGTTCTCGCTTCGACCCGATACCTTTTGGAAGAACATGTTGATCTTGCGCAAGAGGAACACGAAGTTGTTCGGGTCCGCCATCTGCTGCGCCAATCGCATATACGTTTTCGCCAGATCGATCTCGCCAGCTTCGCCATAGGCGTAACCCATAGCGAACAGCAAGCTGACGTAGGTGTACATGTTCTTCTGATTCTTCAACGATTCAAAGGCCGCCCAGAACACATCCAAGGCTTCATCGAAACGCTTTAAGCTAACTAGGATATAACCATTCAAAATCTGCGAAGACACTTCGAGATCTGGTAACTTCATCACTTGGAAGAAGACGCGCAGATTGTAGATCTCTTTCAAAGAGTCTTCGGTACGACCAAGACTCCAATAGACCGCCGCTAAACCGTGAATGGCGTAGCACATGTCCTCTTTGGAGTCGTCAGCCAGAGCCAGTGCTAAGGCGCGCTCAAGATGTTCAAGCGCCTGGGCGTATTCAGCTTTATAGGATGCGACCAACGCCAAAGTGTAATAGGTCGTCGAGTTGAGCTCGATCTGTTCGCGCGAGACATACTCGTGCAAGCGATCCTTGATGGAGTTCAGCGCCTTCTGATCTTCCATCTCCGCGTACATGCGCAAACACAGAGTTAAACATTTGATGTAAAGACGATGCTGACGTTCGCTGGCGTAAATGACCGCCGCTTCTTCAAGTTTAGCGATGGAGGTCTGAAAATCGCCGAGCTCGCCCTTGAGCTTTCCGAGTTCGAAAAGCTCCGTTGCCTGTTTCATGGCGTCGGTAATTTCCGGTGCCGAGTTGATCACTCGCTGTTCCCCCACCCTCTTATCCCCTGGGCTGTGTAAGAATTTGTAAAACAGATCTTAATCAAACCCAAGCGAAACTCCGAAGAGCCCGCCCCTTGTGTGTTTTACAGGGTCCACCGACATGGCCCGTTAAATTGATGCATCAGGAGAGATACGAGAGACTCGATTTTATTCGAGAAGGCGCTGACGCTGACCGCTTGCCGCACCCGTTCGAGCCTCTCCATCAGAAATAAAAAGGGCCCCATTTCTGGAGCCCTTGGAAATTGCATTGCGAATACGGACTAGTGCGTGTGAGCGGTTTGTCCCGTGTACTGAGCTTTCAAACCTGAACCGCGCTCGCCGCGCGCCTTGAAGATTTCTTTGGCGTTTTTCACATCCAAAGCGTTCACCAAAACTTGATCGACGTGATCCACCAAGATCACTTTCAAGTCTTTGATCACTTCCTTCGGTACATCCTTCAGGTCTTTTTCGTTCTCTTTCGGGCAGATGATCAGACGGATACCACCGCGGTGAGCGGCCATGATCTTTTCTTTCAAGCCGCCGATGGCCAGAACGCGACCGCGCAAGGTGACCTCGCCGGTCATCGCGACCGTACGCTTCACCGGCACGCGCATCATGGCCGAAACGATTGAAGTGGTAATGGCGATACCAGCTGACGGACCGTCTTTGGGAATCGCGCCTTCCGGAACGTGAATGTGAACGTCGGTGTTAGCAAAGTACTCTTTATCAACGCCGAACAAAGGTCCGCGGGAACGCACGTAACTCATGGCCGCCGAGCAGGACTCTTTCATTACTTCACCCAACT
This sequence comes from Bdellovibrionales bacterium, assembly GCA_019637855.1. Lineage (GTDB taxonomy): Bacteria > Bdellovibrionota > Bdellovibrionia > Bdellovibrionales > UBA1609 > JALHOQ01. The sequence continues at coordinate 689,194 of JAHBUX010000001.1, read as the reverse complement.
GACCAGTGACGGTGAACTTGCCCTTACCCGGTACAACCGAAACTTCCACCACCAACAGATCGCCGCCGACTTCCGTCCACGCCATACCATTGGTCAGGCCGATTTCGTTGGCGCCCTCGATCTTGCCGAACTTGTATTTGTTCGAACCAAGGTACTCGGTCACTTTCTTCGGCGTGATCACATGACTGGTGTTCGACTTCGGAACTTTGCTGCCCTTCTTACCGTGCGTGGCTTTCATTTCTTCGCGCACGATGTCCTTGGCCAGCTTACGGCAAACCGTAGCGACTTGGCGCTCCAGATTACGTACACCAGCCTCACGCGTGTACGAACGGATGATCTCTTTGACCGCCTGTTCGTTGAACGACACTTTGCGGTCTTGCAGGCCATGCATCTCGATCTGCTTAGGTACCAGGTACTTCTTAGCGATGTTGAACTTTTCGCTCTCCGTGTAACCCTCGAGTTGAATCACTTCCATACGATCCAGCAACGGCCGCGGGATCGGGTGCAAAGAGTTCGCTGTCGTGAAGAACAAGACCGGTGACAGGTCGTAGTCCACTTCCAGGTAGTGATCTTGGAAAGTGCTATTCTGTTCAGGGTCGAGCACTTCCAGCAGAGCGGCCGACGGATCACCGCGGAAATCCATGCTCATCTTGTCGACTTCATCGAGCAGGATAAGCGGATTGCCTTTGTCGACTTTGCGCAGAGCCTGAATGATCTTACCGGGCATAGCGCCCACGTAGGTTTTACGGTGACCGCGAATCTCAGCTTCATCACGCACGCCACCGAGCGAAATGCGGGTGAATGGGCGATTCAACGAGCGCGCCACCGAGCGAGCCAGCGAGGTTTTACCAACACCAGGGGGGCCCACAAGGCACAAAATCGGGCCACGCAATTTGTCGGTCAGTGCCTGAACAGCCAAGTGCTCGAGGATACGCTCTTTGACCTTCTCAAGACCGTAGTGATCCTCGTCCAAGATTTTCTCAGCCTCTTCGATGTCGTGCTTCTCTTCCGCATAGTCTCTCCACGGCAGATCCAGCATCCAGTCGATGTAGTTGCGAACCACGGTGGCTTCAGCCGACATCGGCGACATCATCTTGAGCTTTTTGATCTCTTTGCGTACACGCTCGGTGGCCTCTTTGGTCCACTTCTTCTTAGCGGCGCGTTCTTCCAGCTCTTGCAGTTCGGCTTGATAGTCGTCTTTCTCGCCAAGCTCCTTCTGGATGGCCTGCATTTGTTCGTTGAGATAGTACTCTTTCTGAGACTTCTCCATCTGCTTCTTCACCCGATTGCGGATCTTTTTCTCGACCTCGAGGATCTCGATCTCGCTGGTCATCAAGTTGAGCAGCTCTTCCAAACGTTGGCCCGGATCAAAGATCTCAAGGATCTTCTGCTTGTCTTCGAGTTTTAGGTTCAACTGAGCTACGATGATATCGGCCAGTTCACCAATGTCGTCGATGGTAGAAACACGCATCAGGATTTCCGGCGGAATGCGCTTGTTCAGTTTGACATAGGTTTCAAACGTCGACTTCACCGAGCGCACCAAGGCTTTGGCTTCGGTCTCATTGGCGATGACTTCGTTGATGTCTTCGCTCTCCACCATGAAGAAACCGTCGGTTTGAATGTAATCTTTGATGCGAACGCGACGTTTGCCTTCAACTAGAACTTTCACCGTTCCATCGGGCAAGCGCAGCAGCTGAATGATCGTGCCAACGGTTCCAACCGAGTAGATGTCCTTCGGTTCGGGGCTGTTGGTTTTGGCGTCACGTTGAGCGGCCAACACGATGTCGGTTTGCTTGCTCATCGCCTCTTCCAAAGCGTTGATGGATTTTTCGCGGCCCACGAACAAAGGCATCATCATGTGGGGAAAAATGATCAGATCACGTAAGGGCAGTAACGGAAGCTTCTGTGTACCCGAGGTCCCTGAAGTTGTGCTCATAGCCTCTCCTTCTCTTTTCTTGAGATGGTCTTCTGCTCCCCCCGTGGGATTCAAAAGTACTTAAACCCATTTTGAGACCAAATGCGGCAGTCGTCAAAGCCGCTTTGCGCGAGGGCGAGGGAAAATTTCTCGACGCGTGCTAACCGGAACCGTGTTTTGAAAAGCGGTGAATTACGAAAGGTCTAGTTGAGGAGTCACGCCCCGCGAGGGCTTCCACTTTCGCCCCTATGATTTTGTACGCGTGCTTTTGTGACCCGACAGTTCCCACCACAACCGATACTGAATCTGCGACTGACATCAGATGTCAGAAGTCTGATGGCCCGTCCAGCGGTAGGAATTGGAAACTGCGGGTGCTGCCCACAAACAAAAACGCGATCTGACATTACTCAGATCGCGTATATTTCCGGAAATGTTAGGCCCTACCTTTAAGCGGATTCGGCGGAGTCTTTGTCTTTGCCGCCGTTGGCGGGTTTTGCCATTTCGCGGCCCAGGATGACTTCGGGCTTCTCGTGACGGGCGATCACGGCTTCCGTGATGATCACCTCTTTGACATTAGTCTTTGAGGGGATCTCGAACATGATGTCGAGCATCGCCGCTTCGATCACACCGCGCAGGCCACGCGCGCCCGTATTGCGCTTGATGGCTTCTTGAGCGATGGCTTTCAACGCGGAATCCTCAAACTTCAGGTCGACATTCTCGTACGAGAACAGCTTGGCGTACTGCTTGGTCAAAGCGTTCTTCGGCTTAACCAGGATCTCGATCAGCGCGGCTTCGTCCAAAGGATCCAGCACGGCGATCGACGGTAAACGACCAATGAACTCAGGAATCAAACCGAAACGAACAAGGTCATCCGGCTCGATCTTTTGCAGCAGGTTGTCCTTGGCGGTCATTTTTTCTTCTTTGGTCAGAATGTCCGCGGCAATACCCATCGATTTGCTGGTCATACGACCCTCGATGATCTTGTCCAAACCGACAAATGCGCCACCTACGATGAACAAAATGTTGGTGGTATCGACCTGAATGAACTCCTGCTGCGGATGCTTGCGGCCGCCCTTCGGGGGCAAGTTGGCCACCGTGCCTTCCAGGATCTTCAACAGAGCCTGTTGCACGCCTTCACCGCTCACGTCGCGAGTGATGGACGGGTTTTCACTCTTACGAGAGATCTTGTCGATCTCATCGATGTAGATCACGCCTTTTTGGCACTTTTCGATGTCGTAATCGGCGGCTTGCAGCAGGTTCAGAACGACGTTTTCGACGTCCTCACCCACATAACCGGCTTCAGTCAACGCAGTCGCATCGGCCATCGCAAACGGAACGTTCAGAATCTTCGCGATAGTTTGCGCCAGCAGGGTTTTACCCGAACCGGTGGGGCCGATCAGCAGGATGTTGGATTTTGAAATCTCAACGTCCTCTTTCTTAGCACGGCCACCTTTCATAAAGTTAATGCGCTTGTAGTGGTTGTGCACGGCCACCGACAACGTCTTCTTGGCTTTCTCTTGGCCAATGACATAGTCGTCGAGGAACGATTTGATATCGACCGGTTTCGGAACCGAGAGTTGCACCTTGGTGCTCTCTTCGCGCTCACGCTCTTCAGCGATGATGTCGTTACACAGCTCAATGCACTCGTCGCAGATGTAAACGCCGGGGCCGGCGATCAGCTTCTTAACTTCCTTCTGGCTTTTCCCACAGAAGCTGCAGCACAAGGTCCCGTAGTTGTTTTTCTCTTTGCTATTCACGCTCATAAATTACTTCTTATCCTTGTTGCGCTTCTCTACCACGTGGTCGACCAAACCGAAGTCCTTCGACTCTTCAGCGCTCAAATATCTATCGCGATCCATGGCCGCAGTCAGGAAGTCAAAGTCACGACCGGTATGTTTTACATAAATTTCAGTGAGTTTGCGCTTGGTATTCACCATTTCTTTGGCGTGAATTTCAATATCGCTCACTTGTCCGGAGAGACCACCGCCGCCGCCACCGATCAAGGGTTGGTGAATCATGGTTTTCGAATGCGGCAGGATGAACCGCTTACCTTTGGCGCCTGCTGTCAAGAGGAGTGAACCCATGCTCGCAGCCATGCCGATACAGTACGTGCTCACTTCGCATTTTACAAATTGCATAATGTCGTAAATCGCCAACCCGGCGCTCACACTTCCGCCCGGCGAGTTGATGTACAAGTGAATGTCGCGATCCGGGTTTTCCATCTCGAGGAAAAACATCTGCGCGATCACGATGTTGGCCACATCGTCCGTCACGGGAGTACCGAGCAAGATGATGCGCTCCTTGAGCAAGCGCGAGTAAATGTCATAGCTGCGCTCACCGCGTGCAGTCTGCTCGACGACGATCGGAACAAGATTCATATTCACAGTTGTACTCCCCTTAAGAAGGCTTACTCCCAATATGGAGTTTTCCTTAGTTCTGACAAGAACTTCTCGGGAAAATTCCATGAGAACTAGAGCGCTAGGAAAAGCCTTTATTCGGGTTATACGCTGTGCTATCACGGGCCTCAAGTCGAGTCAGACACCGTACAGGTTTTGCTGTGCGTAATGAACTCGCCAACTCTCGAGGAAAAAACATGAAAGTCGTTCTGAAAAAGGGCTTGAAGGCTACGGATCTCTCCACTTTGGTCGTGTTCGCGGCAAAGGACAGCAAGTCCGGCAAGCCGATCACGGCAAAACTCTCGACCGACCTCAACGCCATCGTCTCGGCAGCACAACAGGACTTTGGTTTTACGGGCGACCGCAAAGAGACCTTGTTTTTTCGTCTCGCCAACGCCGACGGCTTCAAAAATGTCGCTCTGGTCGGTTTGGGTAGCACGGCAAAACTCGACAACGAAGCCATTCGCGTCGCCGGCTCGGTCGTATACGGCCTTTTGAAAAGCCACAAAGTCACTTCGGCCGCCGTCCACGCAGACTCCTTGCTGAAGTTCACTCGCGCCACCGATCAGGCCGTCGGAGCTTTGACTGAAGGCATCGAACTCTCCGCTTACGAGTTCACCGATCTGAAAAACCTCAACAAGAAATCTGAGAAAGAAAAAGATAAGAAACCGACTCTAGAGCAAGTGTCGCTGCTGTTTAGTGCTGCCCCCAGTGCCGCCATTCTCAAAGCGCACAAGCGGGCCGAAATTCTGGTCGAGTGCCAGAACTTCACGCGTTGGTTGGGCGACAATCCGGGCAACTATATGACGCCCACGATTTTAGCGAATGAGACTGTGAAAGCCGCCAAAGGCACCGGCCTGAAAGTCACTGTTTGGGACAAAGCCCGCATCAAGAAAGAGAGCTTTGGCGGTCTGTTGGCGGTCACCCAAGGGAGCGACGAAGACCCGCGTTTTATCATCATGGAATACAACGGCGGCGGTAAGGGCCAAGCTCCAATCTGCTTTGTTGGTAAAGGTCTTACCTTCGATACCGGTGGTATCAGCATCAAGCCCTCCGCTTCGATGGAAGAGATGAAGTACGACATGTGCGGTGGCGCGGCGGTGATCGGAACCATGCTGGCTTTGGCCCGTCTGAAGGTCAAAGTGAACGTCATCGGTTTGGTGCCGTCGACTGAAAACATGCCCGGCCCGAGCGCTCTTAAACCCGGCGACGTTTACGTCGGTCGTAACGGCAAAACAGTCGAAGTGTTCAACACCGACGCTGAGGGTCGCTTGATCCTGGGCGACGCCCTTGCTTATGGGGCTGAACGCAAGCCAGTGGCCATGTTTGACGTCGCCACTTTGACCGGCGCGATCTTAGTTGCTTTAGGCAACACCTACACTGGCGTATTCACTCGCGACCGCAAACTGATGAAGCGCATCCAAGATGCCTCTCAGCAATCGGGCGAATGGGTGTGGCCGATGCCGCTCGACGATTTCCATGTGGACGACATCAAAGGCACGCACGCGGATTTGGTCAATATCTCGGGCGGTCGCATGGCCGGCAGCTCGACGGCGGCAGCTTTCTTAGAGGAGTTCGTTGGGCGCGACATTCCCTGGGCACACTTCGATATCGCCGGTACGGCGTGGAACGTGGCCCATCGCTTTCCGTACAATCCGAAGAAGGGCGCATCCGGTGTGATGGTCCGTACGTTCGTTGATCTGACCGAGAGCTTCTAACCGTCACCGACTGACGAGCTGGGGCCTGTTAGCCAGGCCCCACACCTCTTAAATTCGTTATAGCAACGCCATCTGCATTTAAAGCATGGCTCGCTTTCTGCAATTTTAGCCTCGATTCCCGTCGTGTCGGAGGCCTTATGAGTCTACAAAGATGGTCCCTACTGGTGTCGCTGACACTGCTGTCGTCATTTGCTGGTGCGCAGGTAAAAACCCGCACACAATTGCGTCCTCCTCAAGCACGGACCGGACTGGCGGCCGAGCTGGCAGCCAAACCGTGGGCACTCACCACGGGCCTGATCAACTATCACTATGACGAACCCGGCGTGATGAAGATCGGCGGAACTCTGGTCGAACTGGCCGGTATCTACCGCCATCACCTGCAGTCGAGTGTTCGCCCGTCGTATCTGATGGCGGATCTGCGCTACGCCACGAGTAGCAGCAATAGCTATGACGGCGGCATCATGCATTTTGACAAGGATGGTGACTACACTCACACCACCCCTAACAGCGCAAAGTCCAAAGATGCCATCGTGGAATTCAAGGGTGTCTACGGCTCCACTCTGATCAACACCGCGACACACGCACTTGATCTGTACGGCGGACTCGGACGCTGGCAATTGAACAACAAAGTGGATGGAAGCACGGCTTACCGTCGGGAGGCCGTCTATCTCTATTTGCCAGTAGGCGTGACCAGCGCGCGCAAAGTCGGTTCCACGTTCGTTTGGACCATGGGAGCAGAGCTCGATATCTACCTCAACGGTTCGACCACTTCTAAAATGGGGGATGCTGTGAAGGGGGCCTCCGATATCGTGCACAATCAACCCAGCGGTTCAGGTTATAGCGTGCGCACAGGCTCTGAATTTCAAGTGGCCGGCATTAGTATGACTTCGTCGATCTACTATCAGGTATGGGATATTGAAACGTCGGATGTAGTCGGTAAGTTTATCGAGCCCAAAAATCGCACCACCATGTTGGGCCTGAATCTCGGCGCCAGGTTTTAACGCTTCACTTTCCACTCGAAAGAAAGCATTGAAGCGGTGGCCGCATCGGCTTTGAGCTTGTCAGCGTCGAGGCTCATGCCACGATCTTCACTGTCCGAGCGGTAAAAGCGCACACCGGTCAGCACCCAGTTCTCGGGCCATTCACCAGGAATATTCTGCAGACGAATATACATCGGGGGTTGCGTGTCGGTCTCTAGCTCTTGATCTTTGGGACCCAAAGCAATGATTTTCTGCATGGGAATCCAAACCGTATCAAGCGTGTCGAGTTGCGCACTGGCCTGACAACCATTGTCGATAATCAACAGCGGAGACTCACCACTCGCCGTGATTCCCGTTCCATAAAACGTAAGTTCAACGCGATCGTAAACGCCAACATGACCGGCGATTGGGCAGGCAAACTCACGTCCGCCACCTTCTTCACGTGGAATAAGCGGATGCCCCAAGCGCACTCCCACAACACCGTCGCGGATGGAAGCGCCCGCAGTCGACATTAGCTGACCATGGATAGACCGATAAAGAGCGCGTCGATCGATGGCCGAATAGTCGCTGACCGAACGCACGGAGGCCGGAGCGCGGCGCTCCCCCACGTAAACGTAAACGGCCCCACCCCACGAACGCGTGGTCAGGTGGTTAGCAAAACCAACTGCAGCTAAGAACAAAAGGGCGATTGAAAACAGGCGCATAACTCTATTATCGGGCGAATCCGATCCCTTCACAATGGACCCAGGGCCAGTCGGGTGTATCATAGGTAATGCCCTAAACCTCAAAAACTTGTTTATAAACACCTGATTTCAGGTCGGAATACGGGAAATGATTTCAACGCCAATTGACGAAACGAGGCATTGCCTGGAAAAAGGATGCGATGCGTTTAACTGCCCTCCTTTTTTCTCTGCTCTTCGCTGCGCCAACGGCTTTGGCCGATTGCGCCGGAGACGCGGAGGCACTCCGCGGCTGTTTTTATCAATGGCAAAAATCTTTCGTATGGAACACGCCGACGAAGCCTTCCAGCATGGTCGGCCCGGAAGTACGACAACTGGTCTCGTACGCACGGTTAGAAAGTTCACAACTCTACCGCTCAGGTCTGGTGATTCGCTCGTGTGCACAGATGGGTGAGAAATTTATCACCCAATGTGAGGGGTCCTACCCCGATCTTGTGCAGACTGTGAACGAAGAATTACGTCCCTTGGCCAAACAAATGATCGTGAGCCAAGAGGAAGGGCGCGCCCCCATCATTGAAAAGCTAGCGCAGGCGAACTTACAGCTGAACGAGCGCCGTTACGCGCTGACCTGCCACATGCGTTCGTATAGACAGGGCGGATTCCAAATTTGTTTTGTGATCGATCGCAGTTTAGCCGAATCAGAATTTATCCAGGGTGACGCGATCGATGATCTGCCACTCACTGTAGGCGTGACTCGGTCCTGCACATTTTTTGTCGATGCGCAAAGCCGTATGATCAGTGCGGATCACTGCCCTAAAAATCACATGGACAAGGCCTTTATTTTTGACCGTGAAAGCCATGAGGTCCGCGGAATTGCGGCCGCACGCCTAGGCTTTGTGGCCAGTCATTTTCAATTCGGTCCTCCTATGGAAGACTTGGCTGTTTTTCTGCCCGCTACCGACGACAAAGAGGGACACACGCTCAAGCCTGTTTCAGCCGGCAAGAAATTCTTTTATCTGACCTGGGATCGCCTGCTGGTGAAGGGTTGTGAGTTGCGGCCGAATGACATCCTAGCTTGCGCTACGAATGCGCTACGAGAGCTCTCTGGCCGACGCGCGGAGATGTTGAGTTTTCCCGGCACATACTACGACGGAGCGGACGGCCTATGGCGCCGAAAGGATCCGGTGAGCGTGCTCCGCACCCGCGGCATCGTGACCTTCGATCCCAACTACCAACGCTTTTTCTTTAATGCCTATGCACAGCGGGGCGCTTCCGGCGCACCACTGTATTTCCCGGCGGGAACGAGCATCGCGGGTTTATTGCTAGATCGCCCCGTGGTTTTGGGACCGCTCACCGGCGTGTCTGGAAGCGAAGGAAAAATCGAGACAGGACTCACCGACAATCTTGGAGTGGTTGCAGTTTTGCGCTACGAACGAGTGCGCTTCGCATTGGGCACGCAGTTACAAATGGCGACGGACACTCAGGAACAAGGCCCCGCGGCGCGGTAGTTTTTAAACTCCACGCCCAACTCTTTAGCCTCACGAGCCACCGACAAGAAGGCCAGTTTGGCCACCCAGCCATAGGAGTTCTCCATCGGACAGCCTTCCATCTTCACATTCAGATCCGCCACACATAGGCGCTGAAAAACCGCACCGGGCGAATTGAGACTATCGTCATCGGCCTTCTCGCCATGGGCGCGTAAAAAACCGCCGGAAAGCTGGCAACCGATCATGTAGATCACCGGCTCGGCCGTCTTCCCACCCTCCGCCAATGTGGTGGTGGGGATGCCCTCCTGGATAATCACCTCTGTGATCTCGCGACCACCTTTGGCCGCTTTCATTTTTTTGCGGGCTTTGTAGTTCCACGCTTTGATTTCGTCAGGGTGCCTTACCTGGATGACGCCAAGACCATAGGTACCCGCATTGTTTTTTACGAACAGAAACGGCTCGCGCGAAATTCCGTGGGCCGCATATTTGGCTTTTACACGGTCGTAGATCTTTTGTGCGGCTGCGGCCAGCTGATCACGACTGTTTTCATCATCCACTTCAAAACCAGAGAAAACTTCGGTCTCGACCTGCAGGGTCCACGGATCCAATTTGAGCAGATCCGCAAATTCGCCAGCGAACTCGTTATAGACTTTGAAAAAGCGGTCTTTGCGCCGACGGTACCAGCCAAGCTCACGCGGAGGGTTCATGGGCGTTTCCAGATCTTTGGCCCACTCTTCATACTGCAAGCTAAAGTCATTGTTGGAAATAATCAGATCGGGTCGGAAGCCGTCGATGTCCACGCCGCCCCCATTGCGGATGGCGGATGCCACAGTCACCGCTGTTCCGGAAGCACTGGTGAGCTGCAGCGGAGCTTCCAACGGCTTCGGCACAGCCAGGCGCACTTCTCGACCGGCGCCTTGCAAAATGGTTTGCAGTGCCAGCACATTGTCCCAGTAGTAGGGATTGCCCGTGTGCTCCTCTGTCAGCAGAAGGATTTTGCGTGTATCGGTGGAGTAGTGGCTATCTAAAAACTCTTTGGCCACTTCCATGGAGTTGTCGCGATCGACGCGGCAGATGTTATTGAAACCCGCCGGGAAAATATTGGCGTCCACCGGACCTAGCTTAAAACCGGCATCGCGCAGATCGAAGCTCGAGTAAAAAGGGAAAGCCAAGCCCGTGCTCTTGGCCTTGAACCAGGATTGAACCTGTTCACAATTGTCGACGATCTTTCGGTGCAGAAGCTCGTGATTCATTTATGCTCTTTCAAAATCAAGGCGCAACCCACAACGGCGCCGGGAATCACGAGGAGCGTAAGACCGGGTATGGGCAAAGTCAACGCGAGGCCTAGCGCCATGCCCGACCATTGCGCACGCTCGCGTATCAGGTACGTCACGCGCTTTCTTAGGCCCATGCCGCAAGCTTCAAATGCGAAATCCATGCAGTCAAAGGCCATGATGAACAAGGCGGCAGCGATAGCCAGAACGTTCAGCACCGGGACAAAAGAGAACACGAATAAAACCACGCCGATCAAAAGCAATATCAAAGTTTTGACCAGACATGAGCGAAACATGCGAAGCAAAGTCGGCCAGGAGGTATCTGTCGTTTTGCCCAGCTGATTAAGAGTACGCTCCGCCAGTAGCGCGTAAAACGGAACCGCCACCAAACGCAAAAGTAAAAAACTGACGTAGAGAGCAGCGACAAAGACCACCAAACCGCCGCCGATGATCAGTGGATAGTAAATCAGATCGTACCAGAATCCGGCGGCGATCCCGATTACGGCGCCGATCAGGCTATGCACCCAGAACGGCAGATAGGAAAAGATCAACCACACAAAACCGAACGCAAAAAGCCCCGACAGAATCAGCGGCATGATGGCCACCGAAAGAAGCGAGCGATGCTTCAGGAGATGCCCCCATCCACGCCACCAGAAGGTCAGGCCCGAGCGGAAATCCGAGATCATTTTTTTATCCGTTTCACCGGGGGTTTGGTTCTAGGGTCTACCGGTCGGCCTTGGCGGCGCAAGCCCTCGCGCTTCTCCGCATCCGGAGTCAGGCGCGTGGTCTCGGCAATCGTGGCAATTTCATTTTGGATGCGCCTTTCGGTGCGATCCACTTTAGCGAAGACCTCATCTTCGGCCTTGCCAGCGTCCGGCAAGCGAATCTTGCGCAGCTCACCGATCACCTGTAACGCCCGCGTGTAGAACTGATTGCGTTTTTCAGGGTCGGCAATTTGAAAACGCAGCATATTGTCATAGGCCATATTCAAATCCTCGGCGGCTTTGCGCGACCACACCTGATGCCCCATCTCCACCGCCTGTAGCAAATAGGGTTGCTGCATAGAGAGCGCCTGCAAGTAGCCGATCGGTTCCACTTCCGCTAGCTTTTGTGCCGGATTCAAATGCCCCATGTAGAACAAAGTTTTGCCGAGAGCTTCTTTTTGGGCGCGCGGCGTACTGCCGTTTCCGGCAATCGATTTCAAACCCTCGCTGGCCTCATTGAAGTATTCGAGCGCTTTGGCCTTGTTGCCCAATCGCGAATAGGCCGCCGCTAAGCGGGCGGGAATCTCGGCGCGCGCCACCTCCATCGGCAACTGCTTTTCGCGTTTCTTGGCATCGAGTAAAGAGGTCACGGTTTTGGTATCTTGTCCCAGACATTCATAGGTTAGGCTTAGACGATAAAGGGCTTGCGCCTCGATGCCCGGAAACTTGCCTGCCGAACCCCGCACGACTTCACGATAACGTTCGCTGGCTTTGTTGCAATTTCCCAGTCCCTCGTAAGCATTGCCCGAATTAAAACTGGTCACCAGATCCATCTCGCTGGCCGGACTCTGCACAAGCAGACGATCGAAAATCGAGGCGGCCGTTCCATAGTCCTCTCGTTCAAGCGCTTTCAAACCGCGGCCGAAATCAGGATGGTTTTCATCTTGGAATTCCGTTTGCTCGATCTTGGATTGGCTCGCGCAGGCGGACAGTAGGCAGAAGGCCAGCGTCCATAAGGCTCGTATCTTCATGGCAAAGATCTCCATTTCTCGTTTATGGTCGTTGCGACCCGGGTTAAATCCTCAATCCCCTGCACCGTATTTTTAAAATCCGGCAGCTTTAAGACGGGGGATGGATCGGCGCCCGTTTGTCCTAGGTGATGCACAAAACGGTCATAGGCTTCCTGCCGTTGACGGAAAAACTCGGAAAAACGTTCGTAAAACTCCTTAAGCTCTTTAAAGTCGGCACTATGCGACCATTCCGCCGACCACTGGTGTGAACCTTCACTCCATTCGGGAAACCAGCGGTTCACAATCACGGCCCGCAAATGCAGGTTTTCCCCCTGCAGATCGGCCTGGAACTCGAGCGCTTCCTTCAACTTGGTCTCGTCGAATCCGGTGACCAAAATAAACCCTGTGGATTCCGCATGCAGCAAATCGCCCACCTGCCAGCTGATCTCAGAGATGCGGCCGCGCAGATGAGAGATATGCGTGAAGAAATCTTTTAGCTCTGCGATAAACTTACTGCCTGTCACCGCTTCAAGCGCCGTGGTCACTAGGCGGGTGCCGCGATGCAGAGTGCGTTTGATAAAGCTCTCTTCTTTTTCGGGATGCGCGAACCATCCAATCACTGTGTCTTGGAAAAGCGCGTACAGTCGCTCAGGAGCCTTAAGGAAATCCACTGCGTTCTGGGTCGGTGGCGTATCAAGAATAACCAAGTCGTAGTTCGGATCACGCACGGACTTCAACAACCGCACTAGTGAGGTGAACTCTTGACTGCCATTCAAATTGGACACCAGTTGCTGATACAAGCGGTTGTTGAACAGCCCTTTGGCAATCGTGTTGTCGACCGAACCCAGCACGAATTCATCGAACTCGCTGCGCGGATCGATCATGCAGGCGTGTAAGCCAGGCACCGCCGGTACAGGCACGTCGACTCCCGCCTGCTTCTCCAAACCCAAAGCCTGAGCCAAGCGGTGTGCGGGATCGATGGTCAGAACCAAAGTGCGCAAGCCGGACTGCGCCGCCAACACTCCGAGACTTGCTGACAAAGAAGTTTTGCCAACGCCACCTGTGCCGGCGCAGATCAACACGCGATGGCGCTTAAGCAGATCAATCATAGCGCCTCCATGTGTGGCGCCAGCTTAGCGATGCGTTCGGAAACGTTGTTGGTGAACAGCCATGGCAGGCGCGCAAACGGCAGTCCGCGACTCTCTGCGGTTTTACATGAATGGTTTTGCCGCTCCAGTAAAACGGAAAGATAGTCGGCAAAACCGTGGCCATGAAAAGCTTTGAGCTGCTCCAGCCGCAGCGGGCTCTCGAGCCAGCGGTTCAAAACCAAGTGCGGTTGTTGCTCGAGCTCGTTTTGAATATCGCGCGCCAGCTCCAACCCCTCGGTCACCGGAAGCTCTTCGGGAATCATCACCACGTAGTAGCGCACTTGCTCGGGGTTTTTCATCGCGGCCACGATCGCGCGCGACTGCTCTCCCATCGGCCCGAACGGAATCGCCTCGGCCAGTCCCATAGGGGCACGCCACAAAGCGCGAAAGTGCCCGGTGGCGTAGGTGTCGACCACGATCTCATCGTAAGGCAAGGCGGGGCCGATCCGGCGCACGCCGCTGGTGATCTTGCCCAGCAACGCCAGCTCTTTAAGCGCTGGGGCAGCCTGCACCAAGGCCTTCATCACCTTATTGTCGAAAAACAAATTCACTACGCGTTCGATTTTGATCAAATGAAGAAGATACTCTTTCAAGCATACCTCGCCCTCCCAACGGGTGACCGTCAGATGGCTATTGATCTGAACTGGATGTGCCCCCACATCAGCTTGAAAGACATGGCGGAAGTAGCTGCGATCGCCTAACTCCACCAAAAGCGTACGCCGTCCGTTGGCGGCCAGGTGCCACGCCAAAGCCGCAGCCACAGTGGATTTGCCGACACCGCCCTTGCCTGAAATTAAGTGAATCATGACCCCGCTCCTGCGCCGCACAATTGGGCTGGATTACGGGTTGGCAAACTGCGGCATAAAGGATAAATCACTCGGGCACTTAAAGGAGAGCCCATGAAATCGACGGTAGATAAGCTTGAAGGTTTATCGCGTAAAATCAACGTTCAAATCCCGGCCGAAAAGGTCCAACAAGCATTCGACAAAGTTTATAAGGCAATTCAGAAAAAGGCCAACATAAAGGGTTTCCGTCAGGGCAAGGCACCGATCGCCACCATCAAATCGATGTATGCCGAGCAGGTGAAAAGCGACGTGATGAACGATCTGATCAACGAATCGTATCAGAACGCTCTCGACGAACATAAGCTCGAGCCGGTGGGCTACCCGAAGGTTTCTTTCGAACCCATTATGGAAAACAAAGATTTCGGCTTCACCGCTGAATTCGAAGTGCGTCCCGAAGTGCAGTTGAAAAAATACGACGGTCTTCCGGTGATGAAAGAAAAATTAGAAATTCCTAACGATCGCGTCGAGTCGATCCTGGAAAACATCCGTAGCGGCCAAGCTGAACTGGTGCCGGTATTCGAAGATCGCGGCCTGGAAAAGGGCGATGTGGCCGAAGTCGATTTTGACGGTTTCGTGAATGGCCAGCCGCTGCCCAATGGTTCTGCAAAGGGACATCAGCTCGAGATTGGTACCAATCAATTTATCGAAGGTTTCGAAGATGGCTTGCTCGGCATGCGCATTGGCGACAACCGAACTTTGAACCTCAAGTTCCCCGATCCGTACCACGAACCCACCTTGAGCGGCGCACCGGTGACCTTTCAAACCAAACTGTCGGGCATGAAGAAAAAACGCCTGCCGGAACTGAATGACGACCTAGCCAAAAAGGTCGGCGACTTCCAATCTCTAGATGATTTGAAAGCCCGCATTCGCAAAGACATCGAAGAATCCGAAACCAAGCGCATCCAAGAAGATGTGAAGAACCGCATCGTGCGCGCCCTGGTTGAAGCCAATCCGGTTGAGGCTCCCCGCAGCTTAGTGGAGCAACAAAAGCAGTCACTGGAAGAGGACTTTAAAGGTCGCCTGAAACAGCAAGGCATGGCCGATGGTGACTTCGAAGAGTACAAGAAAAAGTGGGGCGGCGAGTTCGAACAGTCCGCCACCTTTATGGTCAAGTCGACCTTCTTGCTCGACACTTTGGCCGACAAGCTAGGCTTGCGTGCCACTAAAGCAGAAGTCGACGCCAAAATTGTTGAGTACTCGCAACAGACTGGTATCGAAATGGCTCGTTTAAATGAGTTCTATGGCAAACCCGAACGTCGTTCGCGTCTGATGTTCCAAGTGACCGAAGAAAAAGTGGTGAATTATCTTATGGATAAAGCCACGGTAACCGAAGTCGCCAAAGAGAAACTAGAAAACGAAAAAGACATCTAGCACGCTTGCCAAGACGCAGGGCTACTGCGTCTTGGTCGGAGCGGCCGTGGGTGCTCCCGAGGCCGCTGCAGATGTGGCGGGCACCGTCTTCTGATCTTCAATCACCACCCAAGCCTTTAAGTAGTTGTAGGCTTGCTGCACCTGAAAATCATCTTTCAAGAGTTTGTCTTTAGCCGTGAGATCTTTCTCCGGCTTACCTTCAGTTTCTGTCCACCAATACTGAATTTTCTTCGGCTCATCTTTCTTTTTATCGGCCACGGCCTTTTTGTTGTTGGCCTTAGCTTTGTCAGTGGCCGCAGCGGGGCCTGAGTTGGCGTCATCGTCGGTGTCGCCGATCAAGTGGCCACGCATGTCCTTTTCGCGATGGATATCTCGCTTCACGCGAGCCTGATCCAAGACATCCGCGGCTAGGTCTTCAAGCTCGATGTCGGGCACGATCCCGTAAGCCTGAATGCTGCGACCGCTTGGCGTGTAATAACGTCCCACGGTCAGCTTCAGGCCTGATCCGTCGCCAAGCTTCACCACGGACTGCACAGAGCCCTTACCGAAACTGCGGTGGCCCATGATCAAAGCGCGCTTGTTGTCTTGCAGAGCACCGGCCAAAATCTCAGATGCAGAGGCGCTGTACTCATCGATCAAAACGATCAACGGGAAGTTCGGAAGCGTGCCCGCCTTCTTGGCGTATACCACTTCTTTCTCTTTCTGATTGCGGCCCATGGTGCTGACGATCGTACCCTTCTCCAAGAACAGGTCGCTGATCTGAACCGCTTGATCCAGCAGACCGCCCGGATTGCGGCGCAAATCGATAATCACGCCTTTCGTGCCTTTATATTTCTTATCGTGCGCCTTTAAAACTTTCTCGAGATCGGGGGCCGAGTTCTCGATAAAGCTAGTCACGCGAACATAGGCATAACCTTCTTCTAAATCGAGGTACTTCACCGATTTGATCTTTACCGTGCCACGCTCGATCACGAATTCTTTCGGCTTGTCGAAGCCCTCACGGAAAATGCCCATGCGGATCTTCTGCCCTTTTTTACCCTTCATGCGTTGAGCCGCCTCAACCAGAGAAAAACCTTTCGTCGACTCGCCGTCGATATCCACGATCTTATCCCCAGCTTTGATGCCAGCTTTCCATGCGGGAGTATCTTCGATGGGAGAAATAACAGTGAGAATTCCACTTTGAACGGTGATTTCGATACCAATACCGCCGAACTCACCACTCGTTTCTGTCTCAAATTCCTTGTAGATATCCGGTGGTAAGAAATTGGTATGCGGATCAAGTTCGCGCAGCATGCCTTTGATCCCGCCGTAGATCAGTTTTTTGGTATCGACCTCTTCGACATAGTACTGTTGAACCAAGTTCAGAACCTTGGCGAACAGCTGCAGCTCTTGGTAGCGCTCTTCCGCGTAAGCTTTAAGCGTGGGAGCGGTGGTGACAGTCAGAACTGCGGCGGTCAAAAATCCCGCAAGCACCGTCCAACGATTAAACTTTTTTTGTTTCATAACCGTCTCCTAATCCGCATGAGCAGTCCTTAATCCAGGTTCCTTGATCCAAGAACGAGGGTCAACGGCATCCGTGAAATGCCGAATTTCAAAATAAAGTCCTGGTCCAAAGAGCGGCGAACCCGACCCGGAAAGCGCGACCAAGTCGCCGTCCCGAACCTCGCTACCCTCCCTCACCTTGAGTTGTGAGCAGAAGGCATACACTGAATAGTAGTTGTCGCCATGATCGAGAATCACCGTTTTGCCAAAGCCCGGAATACTAGTGGCCAGGGCCACCCGCCCCGCGTAAATCGCATTGACGGCGCCGCCAGATGAAGCGCTGTAAAACAGACCTTTGTGCATCAGCCGAAAGCGAAATGTCGGATCAACGAAAGTACCGAATTCGCGCGCAAGTCGAGCGTCGATCGGAGGGCGCAGAGAACCTTTGCGTTCAAAGAAGGCCAAGGTGACTTCACCACTGAGGTCTTTGTTGGACTGGCGCAGTCCCTTTAACTCGCTCAGCTTAGAATCTTTTGATTTTTTCAGTTCAGCCAGCATACGCGATTTGATGCGCATCTGATCCGTGAGTTGCGCCTCTTGCGTTTGCAGTTCTTTTTGCATCTCAGCCAGACGCCCCACCATGCCCTTTAAACGACTACGCTTGGCGCGCAACTCGCGCAGATCGGTGAGGTAGCGTTTCAACTGCTTATGATCACTGTCGATCATAAGTTTCAAAAAACGGTGATTACGCTCCATCTCGACAGGAGTTTGAGCCGAGAACAACCATTGAAACGAATTTTGGCTGCGGTCATGATAAAGCTGCCGCAACCGACGATTCAGCAGATCTTTGGACTGCTGCGATTTGTCTTCAAGGCCGCGCACATCCTGCGCCAGTACACGCACATGCCCCTCTTGCTCCATAGCGCGATTATTGAGTCGCGCACTCTTCTTGGCCATGTCTTTGATGCGTTGATTGATCACAAAAAGGTGACTTAGCGCCTCACGCTGTTGCTTTTCGGTTTCCGAGATACTGGCTCTTGCCGACTGAATTTGATCGGCGACTACAGATTTTTCCGCAGGGTTCGGCTCAGCCGCCGCAATCTGAATAGAGAAAGCCAATCCCAACAACATTTTATCCCGCCGCAGCCGACCAGCCGGTGTTAATCCGGCGCACGCAGTTCCAAGCCCCTAAGGCGCCAAAGGCCACGCCCGAAACCAGATTCACCATCACGGACCAAGGCTCGAGCGGAGATAACGCTTGGAGCGCCACCCAGAACGACCATTTCCCAGCCAACCAATTGAGCAGCAGCGCATGCATGCCATAGCTCAAAGCCAGGGAACACAGCGAGGCGACAAGCCCCAGGACCACGCCTTCGAAAATATAGGGCATACGAATAAAGCGCGACGTAGCCCCGACCAATTCGAGCACTTCAATTTCATCTCGGCGTTGCAGAAAAGAGAGACGAATGCAGTTGCTGACGATCATCAGCCCGACACTCAAACTAAGCGCCCAGAACAGCACCACGAGACCGCGTGCACCGCCGAGAAAACTGGCGAAGTTTTCTACCCAACCCTGACCGTAAAAGACATCTTCCACATACTCGTTAGCCTTGAGCTTCGCGCTCCAGCCTTCCATGACCTGAACACGTGATGAGGTGGCCACTTTGTCAGACAGTTTCGCGTCAAGACTGGCGGGAATCGGCGATTTCCATTTGGGATCCGCAAGCAGATCGAGCGATTCCGGCCCCAATGCGGTTAAAAATTTCTTGGTCGCCTCAGACTTCCCAGTAAAGTGCACTTCATCGAACTCACGGCTCGTGCGCATCGACTTCTCTAATTTCTCCAAGGCCCAATCAGGTGCGCCATCTTTGAGATACACGGTCATTTCCAAACCGCGCCCCCAGTGCTCGATCGTGCCATTGAAAGCCGAATAACCGAGGAAGAGAAAGTTAAGCATCATAAGCACCATGGTCATGATGGTGACCGAGGCCACTTGTAAGGCCCAGTGCTTACGCCAGGCGCGAAACAGATGCTGACTCATGAGCTGGTTCACGCGCTCACCTCACCTTCGTGAATGCGCACCACACGATAAGGCTTGCGGCGGATCAAATCAGCATCATGAGTGGCTACGAAAACGGTCGTGCCCTGAGCGTTGACCATTTCGAGCAGCTTGAAAATTTCATTGCTCATGTCTTGATCCAAGTTTCCGGTAGGCTCATCGGCCACTAAAACGCCAGGATGATGAATTAATGCCCGTGCGATTGCCACCCGCTGCTGTTCTCCCCCCGAAATCTCATCTGGAAAGTTGCTGAGGCGAAAGCTCAAACCCACCTGCTCCAACACTTCGCGCACACGTCGCTCAATGGCCAGATGACGATCTCCGCGCACCATGAGTGGCATTGCGACGTTCTCAAAAACCGTGCGATCACGTAAGAGACGAAAATCCTGATAGATCACGCCGATACGACGGCGGAAGTATGGAATCGCCGAAGAAGTCAAAGAGGAGACATCGGTACCGAGCACATTTACTTCACCCGATGACGGTCGATCAAAACCAGAAATCAGACGAAACAATGTGGTTTTCCCGGCGCCGCTGGGACCGCTCAGAAAAACAAATTCGCCTTTTTCGATTTCAAAACTGACGTTGCGCAGACCTTGATAGCCATTGGGAAATACTTTGTAGGCATGCGAAAAACTAATCATGCCCTCTAGTTTATCGAGGGCTACAGAAGTTTGCCAGAAAGCAGCAGGTCCAGAATTTCTTGATGCTGGATCTTCATCGCCAGACGAATGGCTTTGCTCTGAGAAGTGGGACCACTGGGCAGCACTTCGTGATAGCCGGTCTTTATGCTCTTCACGACGGCGCCATTGCGAAAAACGCGACTAACCAAAAACGGGTTTTCATTTCCCCAATCTTCGGTCTGCACATGGTACTGAGTTCCCAACCATGACACGTCTGAATTGAAACCCTTTTCAACCACTTGAAACGCCTCCGACCCTTGGCCAGTCGAGATAAATATAGCACGGCTCAATTTGGGACGCTCGCAAAACTAGACTCCAGCCAGGCGCAAAATTCTAAAACAGAGAGCGCCGCGAACACACTGGTTGTGCCCAATGTTTGGTCATACCTAAGTCCTCAAACTAAGGTCGAAGTTTGCCGATAAGTGGGAGGTATGAAGTGTGGGTTGGCCCTTCTGTTTTTCTCTATTTTCGTCTCTGGTTGTATGACCAAGAAGAGTTCAAACCTGGCGACCAATGGCCGGGTGTCGCCGACCTATCAAGGTCCGGCCGAAGCCGCATTTTGCTCGACGACCTACAGCTATGGCGACCCGGTCACTATCACCGGTAGTGCCCGCTATATCCGGCGCAATGTTTGGGGCAACGCCAGCGTGGGTGGGCTAGGCACGGCTTCCCTATCCGGTCTCCATCCCGCGACCGCTCACCCGATCCGGGGCGCTGAGATCCGTGTCACGGACTCAAGCGGCAATGTGGTTCAATGCGCCGACAGTGGAACGGGCTCCTTCAGTCTGCAGCTGCCTCGCGGCAATACCACCTACACCGTCAGCGTAAATTCACGCGCCAACAACACTCTGCTCTACGCCTCTGTCTTGAACCAACCCGAGAAAAATCAATTCTATTCGCTAACGGCCAACGTCACCACCAACGGATCTGTCAATATAGGTATGTTGACAGCCGCCGCCGACGGCGACGCGCTCGGGGCGGCCTTCAATATCCTGGATCAGCTTTACAATGCCAATGCGTACTTACGCTCTCAAGTCAGCAACTGCAGTTCCTTCACCGGCTGCAAGAGCGTCACCGCCAGCATGACCACCTTGAACAAAACCAGCTCGCCCACTTCCGGCCGAATTCCCAAAGTCACCGCATACTGGACCAACGGCTATAACCCCAACAATTATTTCGGCGGCACCGGTGGTTTGAGCTTTTACCTGCCCGACTACTCTCGTCTATTTATTCTGGGCGGCCAGAATGGCGACTTGAACAGCTCGGACACCGACCACTTCGACGACTCGGTCATTATTCACGAATATGGTCATTTCTTAGAAGACATCATAGGCATATCGGACTCACCGGGCGGCCAACACACCGGCACGAAACCCATCGATCCTCGCCTGGCGTGGAGCGAAGGCTGGGGCAACTTCTTTCAAGCAGCTGTCCGCGGTGACAATCATTATATCGACACCATCGGCAACGACGATGGTGAGACCGATATGGCGTTTTACGTCGACCTCGAAACGGTTTTGAGCGCGGCCGGTTACGACTATCCCACGCAGACCGGGGAAGGGAACTTTCGCGAGTTCTCGGTTTCCCGCATGCTTTGGGATGTTATCGACACCAACCCCGACAACGGTGGTTTCGGCGGAGCGAACGAGACCATCTCGAACGCCTTCAACGAAATTTGGGCCGCCTTTAGTTCAACGACCCAAGGCTTCCCCTACTCTCTTTACGCTTTCCGCAACATCGGTTTATTGCACTTGATTCAACGGGACTACAACGCCACCGATTGGTCCGACGCGCGCGCCGCCAACCGCCATGACGGCGACACCTCCGAGTACGGCCAATACTTAACCACCACATCCTGTGGAGCCGCTCCTTACCCCGGTGGCTACTACTTCAGTATCTCACCCGCATCCTACAGTGGCGACGATGGCTCATTTGCGAAATCCGACCTGCTAAACAACAACGATTTCTTTCATTTCAAAGCGCCGGTGAGCGGAAGCAAAACCATCACGCTGGAATACAAAGACGTCGACGGCAACGCCCAAGAGGCGGACTTGGACCTTTACATCTACAAAGAGGACTACACCTACGGTGCCAGCGCCAGCTGGGCTGGGGTCAGCCGCAAGAACCCCGTCAGCCCGTTGGTGGTTGAGTCTGAGCCGGTGACATTCAACATGACCGCTGGCGCCAATTATCTCCTGAATGTCTTTGTTTATACCGGAAGCGGCATCGGAACGCCCGCTTACTACAATCTTAAGTACGAAGGACAGACGTTATGTCGAGCAACTATAGTGCCTTGATGACCATGACCTTTGTGGTGGCCATCGCTTTGGCCGCCAATCGCGCTGAAGAGAGCGCCCCGACGACACCCCCTGGCCGCGATCCCGCGGCGCTGAAGAAAGAACTGGTGCTCGGCACGGTCGAGGCACCTCTGCACCGACACACCGAAAAGCTGCAAGGCCCGGTGGAGGCCGCCGTCGATCTGATCGGCGAGCGCCCGGAGAAGTCAGGCGATGTTTTTGTCATGCGCGCGACAATCTCTTCCAGCGTGGCGCTAGAAAACGTAGACTACAAATGGTCACTGCCCGCCGACGTGCAAGTCGTCAACGGCGAACTCAAAGGACAAATCGCAGTGTTGGCGCCCGGCAAACCGGCTGAAGTCACTCTAACCCTAAAAAGCCTGAGCGGCGCAAATCATCAGGTGCACCTGATTGCCAGTGCGGCCAAAGGCGGCACACGCTTTGCGCAGTCCACCCAATACAACACTTTATTGGAACCTGTTTTGGATGCCGGTCGTAAGAACCTGCATAAGTCGAGCAAAGCCGACGCCGAGGCGACAGGTAAACTGAAGGTCTTCCACTAATCCATCATAGGGACGACAATCAGATCATCACTGGGAAGTTCGTTGCGTAAGATTCCTTGAATGGCATCCAAAGTGCCAGCGCTCGAGCTCGGGCATCCACCACAAGCACCCTGATAGCGAATGCGCAATTCATTGTCCGCCAATTCCAAAACTTCGATATCGCCGCCATCAGCCTGTAAACCGGGCCGAATGGTACGATCCAAAATCTCTTCGATCAATTCCAGCTTCGGATCGTTGTTGGGATTGCGCGGGCGGGCCAATTTGACAGCGTCGCCAAATTTCGCATTGTGGATCGGATAACGACTGCGGATCACCGCGGTGACCTGGGAATCGATATCGTCATTTTCCAATTCACCGGTATGGGTGACAGAAAGCGTATTCTGAAACAAGTGCACCTGCCTCACTCCGTCGATGTCGAATAGATCGCGCACCAAGGGCAGCTCATCGGCCTCGGCCGGAGAACTGAAGGTGGCCTTGCCCTCTTCCTTGAAGGGCGCGTTGAGCACGAACTTCAGCGCGTATGGATTCGGCGTGGGTAAAGTGCGAATCAAAAGGTCTTTCGGATCTAGTGTCGGTGTCATGCGAGCAGGTCCTTTGCTTTCTTAACAGCGGCTACGAAATCTCGCACATCCTCTTCGCTGGTGTAAACGGAGAAGGAGGCGCGTACCGTGCCGGGAATGCCAAAACGACGCATCAGAGGCTGACAGCAGTGGTGACCGGCGCGGACCGCCACGCCCTGTTCGTCAAGAATGGCGCCCACATCGGAAGGATGATGGCCGTCAATCAAGAACGAGAGCACGTGACTATGTTCCGGCGCCTGACCGATGCGGCGAATCCCACCCAAAGCGTTTAAGCCCTTCTCCGCGGCAGCCATGATCGCGCGTTCGTGGCTTTTGAGTTTCTCGTAGCCGATTTCTAAAATGAATTCCATGGCCGCACCCAAGCCCATCACTTCAGCGATGGGAGGAGTTCCGGCTTCAAAGCGATGCGGTGGCGCAAGAAAGTCGACACCGTCCTCGCGCACTTCCGATATCATCGAGCCGCCGCCTTGGTAAGGAGGAAGCTTTTCAAGTTCAGACATTTTTCCGTACAGCAGACCTACACCGGTCGGGCCGAACATTTTATGCGCCGAAAGCGCGACAAAATCTGCACCTAAGGCACGCACATCCAACGGTGTCACTGAAGCCGACTGCGCGGCATCGGCGACCGTGATCGCCCCCACGCTCTTGGCCGCAGTGAAAAGTTCCGCCAGCGGGTTGAGGGTGCCAAGCGCATTGGACAAATGCACAAGACTCACGATCTTAGTCTTCGCCGAGAGCATGGATTTAAATGCTTTCAAGTCCAAAGCACCATTGTCGAGCACCGGTACGAAACGCACCACGGCCCTGTGGCGCAAAGCTGCGAGCTGCCAGGGCACGATGTTCGAATGATGCTCCATCTGCGACAGCAAAATCTCATCGCCTTCCTTCAGGCGCGAACCTAAAGTGTGCGCTAACAAATTCAGCCCGTCGGTCGTGCCGCGAGTGATGACGATCTCGTTCTTTGATTCGGCATTGAAAAAGCGGCGGGCGAGCTCGCGCACATGCTCAAACTGCTCTGTCGCCTCATCACTCAAAAAATGTGCGCCACGGTGGACATTGGCCGCGCCTTCGCTCATATGGCGGCGCACCGCTTCGATCACACTCATAGGCTTGAGCGTGGTGGCCGCGCTATCCAAATACACCAACCGGCGATCGCGTACCCGTCGCTGCAATTGAGGAAACTGATCACGCACGGCTTGATCGATACTCATGCTTCCAGCTCCGTAGCAAAGTCCGGTAGCAGACCGGTTAAGCGCTCACCGGCAAGGCGACGCAAATCGCGACTAGAGATCTTCATCAACACGTCGCCCACAAAAGCATGCGCCAGCATCTGCTGTGCTTCAGCCGGGGGAATCCCTCTGCTGATCAAATAGAAAATCTTGTCACGATCCATGCGTCCGATCGAAGCTCCGTGATTGGCCTTCACGTCATCCGCATAGATCTCGAGTTCGGGTTTGGTGTCGGCCTCAGCCCCAGGACTTAAGAGCAATGTGTGATTGAGCTGCGAAGAGGTTACCTTTTGAGCGTTCTGCGCGATATAGATCTTCCCGTTCACCACGCCCCGCGCTTGATCCTTGAGTACGCCTTTGAACAACTGACTTGAACGTGATTCGCCCGCTTGATGGCTGACCAAAATGCGCTGATCGATATGCTGTTCTTCGCGGCCAAAGCTGATGCCATGGATGGCAGCCTCGGCTTCACGACCCAAAATTTCCGCCCGTAGGCTAGTTCGGGCCCAGCGGCTACCGGCATTGATCTGATCCAGATGGAGCTCGGCCGCCTCTTCCAGCCGGGCATCCACATCGCAGAAGTGCGAAGCACTCAACGGCTCTTCTTGTAAGCGCAGCCAATGCAGTTGCGCACCGACGCCGATATGAGCTTGGCTGATTTCCGTTCGCAGATAGGACGAAGCCACACTAGTGAAGAGTTCAGCCATATCCAAACGGCTATCGGCACCCAAGCGAATCTCATTGTAAACAGCGGCCCAAGCAGGATCACCCTGCTGCACGCGCAAGAGCAAAACGGGGCGCTGCAAGCGCAGGCCGGCGGGCACGTTGATACGCACGCCGCCGTGGCTGACCGCCGCCGCCAAACTGGTAAAACCATCTTCGAACAGCCGACGACCGTCGTATTGTGGGGAGCTCAAGCACGGCTTTAGTTCCGCGGAGACCACCGAGGCTTGTAGATTCAAACGGCCATTGATCAAAACAAGGACATCGAAATCAATTTGATAGCGTTCACGCAGAGTCACTACGTAGGCCGGAACACTGGCCACCGCCGGAGCTTCGGGCCACTCAGTCTTTACAATGTCCCTTAACGCCGAATATTTCCACGCCTCGTTCTTACGATCGGGCAAGCCCAGGCGGTCGAACTCCGACCATGCCTGCTCGCGGAAATTCTTCTCATGTCCCCGCGCGTCTTTCAAACGCCCTTCAAACTGAGTTTTTGCCCGGTCGATAAAACTCATACGCCCGCTTTCACCAGCCAGTCATAGCCGTGCTGTTCCAACTTTTGCGCCAACGTCTTGTCGCCCGACTGCAAGATGCGTCCACCGGCCAAGACATGCACATGATCGGGCACGATATAGTCGAGCA
Source organism: Bdellovibrionales bacterium (assembly GCA_019637855.1). Taxonomy (GTDB): domain Bacteria; phylum Bdellovibrionota; class Bdellovibrionia; order Bdellovibrionales; family UBA1609; genus JALHOQ01. The sequence continues at coordinate 663,407 of JAHBUX010000001.1, read as the reverse complement.
AACGTTGGTAATGCGTGATGAGCAAAATCGCATTGTTCTTGTTACGCAGTTTGTTCACACCTTGCGCCACCACCTTCAACGAGTCGATATCCAAGCCTGAGTCGGTTTCATCCAAAATCGCCAGGCGCGGCGACAGCACCGCCATTTGCAGGATCTCGTTGCGCTTTTTCTCCCCGCCCGAGAACCCTTCATTCACGGCTCTCTCCAGGAAGCTCGGATTCAAATCGACCAACGCGGCCTTTTGCTCCACGAATTTGCGAAAGTCCTCTTCGCCCATCTCTTTCACACCCTGTGCGCGGCAAACTGAGTTAAAGGCCGCGCGCAAAAACGTGATGTTTGAAACCCCCGGCACTTCGATCGGGTATTGAAAGGCCAAGAACACACCCTGACGGGCACGCTCGTCAGGCGCCATCGTCAAAAGATCGCGATCTTGGAAGTCGACCTCAAAATCCACACTACCGGAGGTCACTTCGTAATCGGGATGTCCGGCCAAAACCTTCGATAGCGTGCTCTTACCTGAGCCATTGGGCCCCATGATGGCGTGAACTTCTCCGGGCTTGATCTCCAGATTCAAGCCTTTGAGCACTTCTTTGTCGCCGATGCGGGCGTGCAGATTTTTAACCTTAAGCATTTTTCTTCCTATCCGATGCTATTTTCCAACTTCATTTCAATCAGCTTGACCGCCTCGACCGAAAACTCGAGCGGCAGTTGCTTGAACACATCTTTGCAGAAACCGTTGACCAAAAGAGAGATCGTCTCTTCTTGGCTGAGCCCACGCGACTGCAGATAAAACAATTGGTCTTCACTGATACGCGAAGTGGAGGCTTCATGTTCCACAACCGCGCTGTCGTTCTTCACTTCAATATAAGGGAACGTGTTTGCACCCGCCCGGTCTCCCACCAGCATTGAATCGCACTGTGAGAAATTGCGCGCGCCAGATGCCGTCGGCATGATCTTCACCAGACCGCGATAGCTGTTCACTGATTTGCCCGTCGAAATGCCCTTAGACACAATGGTGCTGCGGGTGTTCTTACCGATGTGAATCATCTTGGTCCCGGTGTCGGCCTGCATACGGTCATGAGTCAACGCCACCGAGTAAAATGCTCCCACGGAGTTCTCGCCCTGTAGAATACAAGAAGGATACTTCCAGGTGATGCTCGACCCGGCCTCCACTTGCGTCCACGAGATCTTGGAGTTTCGGCCAACGCATTTGCCGCGCTTAGTGACGAAGTTGTAAATGCCGCCGCGGCCTTCACGATCGCCGGTGTACCAATTTTGCACGGTCGAGTAGCGGATCTCGGCATCGTCCAACGCAACCAGCTCTACCACCGCCGCATGCAACTGGTTCTCGTCGCGCTGAGGAGCCGTGCAGCCTTCGAGGTAATTCACGAAACTGCCTTGATCTGCGATCAGCAACGTGCGCTCGAACTGACCGGTTTCTTTGGCGTTGATACGGAAATAAGTCGAAAGATCCAGCGGGCAAGTCACACCCCGGGGGATGTAACAAAAGGAACCATCGGAAAACACAGCCGCGTTTAAAGCGGCAAAAAAATTGTCTGTATGAGGCACCACTGTGCCCAGATACTTGCGCACCAATTCGGGATGGGTCTTCACCGCCTCCGAAATCGAGCAAAAGATCACGCCCGCTTTTTCCAAAACGTCTTTATGTGTTGTACCCAAAGACACGGAATCAAAAACCGCGTCGATGGCCACACCCGAAATGCGCTTTTGTTCACTGAGCGGAATACCCAAGCGTTCAAAAGTCGCCAGAAGCTCTGGATCTAAGTCATCCAGCGATTTAGGTTTTTCCTCAACCGATTTCGGGGCTGAGTAATAGTACAGCGCATTGTAATCGATAGGCGCGTAATCCGCTTTCGCCCAGTGTGGCTCTTCGAGAGTCAACCAATGGCGATAGGCCTTCAAACGATATTCAAGCAACCACTCGGGCTCGTTCTTTTTGGCTGAGATCAAGCGAATGACCTCTTCATCAAGACCTTTGCGAATGGTCTCCGTCTCTACCGAAGTGACGAAGCCATGTTTGTATTCCGTCTTAAGATCGGTCACGGCGACACCTCACTCAAGTCAGCAACAAGCGGTGCCTCTCCTCGTTCTTTCACCCGCAGAAGTTCGCCGACGCTTAAGTCTTGATAAAACTCGGCCATCTTACGGTTCAGTACGCTGATCGGAGACAGAATATTGCAACGGGATTTCAAATCGCAGTCGCTGTCTTGCAGGCACTTGGCCAACGCCACCGGCCCCAGGATGACTTCGTTTAACTCGAAAAAGCTCACGCGGGCGAGATCGCGGATTAAAACGTAACCGCCATGCGCCCCTTGTTCGGAGCGAAGAATTCCTTTTTGCGCCATCTGTTGCAAAACACGCGCGGTGGCATCAAAGGGACAACCCGTTTGATCCACCACCTCTTTGGCAGAGGTCAGCTCTCCAGCTCGCTTCTGAGCCATCACTTTCAGCGCCATCAGGGCGTATTCGACCTTGCGGTTCAAACGATTCACGAACTTACCTATCCTCTTTGAAGGACTTGCGTTTCTTGACTTGGGATGGCTATGGGGCTAAATGAAACCCAGTCGAGAAGCAAGTGAATAATCAGCTATATACGCTCTTTTTTGACTTAAATGAAGTACCGCCTTGCACCGCGCAGTTCAAGGCATTGTAAGAGATGTAAGGTAGTTACCGATGCTCGTGAGCCTAGCCAAGTTGATCGCCATTACAGCGGGCGTTCTAATTCTGACTGTTTTTGCCGTAGTTTTTGTCCGTTGGGTGGGGGCGCAACAGCAATTCGCCGACCCTCCGCACGTATGGTTCGAAAAGAGCGAGTGGAACGTGACCCTACCACCACTTGAAACCCTCTGCCAGAACCCGCGCTTCACCAGTAACGATATCGTTATGGTGCCAATACACCGTTCTAAAAGCGGCGAGTGGCAAATCCCGTGCTCCACTCCTATGGCCCTCAGCGCAGTGCTCGAAAAATCTCCGCAGGTCGACTGGCTGCTGAAAATCGATGCGACGGACATCATCGATCTGGATAAACTTGTGGATAGCGTGAGCAAGTTTGATCAAACCAAGCGTTTTGCCGTCTATGCTCCAGCACAAATCGTGGCCCGTCACTTGCGCAAAAGAGCACCACAATGGTTGTACGCCGCAGACACTGGCTCTTTGCTACGCCTGCATTTGTTTTCCAGTCTACAGCTGGCATCGGTCATCGATATTTGGCCGGATTTTTTTGTGGCCTCAGCGAAAAAAGAAAATGGCTCGCTCTTAAACGTAGATGAGGTTGAAGAATTGCATCGTCGTAAAAAACGCATCCTGTGGGACACCACTGTCGACGCAGAGAAAAATCCCGAATTTCCCATCGACGGGCGTTTGACACGAAGCCCGTAACGACCGTTGCATCCGGAGCATTTCCGGCTTAGCCTTTTTCCATGTTTGCATCATTGCTCGTACCCGTCGCGTCCGCAGATACCGTCCAAGTTGCCACCAACACCAGTGCTTGGCATGCCATCGCCTCCGCCAGCTTCGTTGTGCAATTGGTTTTACTCTCGCTCGTTGTGATGTCCGTTGTTTCGTGGGCCATCATGGTTCAAAAACAGCGCCAGTTCAAAGCCGTCGAAGAGGCGAATATTCCCTTCGAAGAAAAGTTCTGGAAAGCCGGCTCTCTCGAAGATGTGAACGACAATCTGAAAGACTATCCCGATAGCAATATGGCCGCGCTGTTTCGCTCCGGTTATGTCGAACTAAAAAAGATTGCCGAGAGCAACCTGCTGTCCTCTTCGAACTCGGAAAGCGACGCACCGATTTTGACCGGACTCGACAATTTGCAAAGGGCCTTGCGCAAAGCCTCAGATATTGAAATAAGCCGGCTCGAAGCGCGTCTGATTTTTCTGGCCACTGTCGGCAGCGTCGGTCCCTTCGTCGGACTGTTTGGCACAGTATGGGGCATCATGGGCTCGTTTCAACATATCGGCCAAACCGGATCTGCATCTCTGGCGGTAGTGGCGCCTGGTATCGCGGAAGCGCTTATCGCTACCGGAATCGGTCTAGCCGCCGCTATCCCGGCCACCATCGGCTACAACATGTTCGTCACCCGCATTAAAAAACAGGAGCTGGCACTCAACAACTTCTCTTCGGACTTCCTGAACCTCGCTAAACGCAACTTCTTCAGGAACTGACCATGGCCGCCGGACCCAGCAATGGCTCACGCACAGTCTTAAGCGAGATCAACGTCACTCCCCTGGTGGACGTGATGCTAGTGCTATTGATCATTTTCATGGTCACAGCACCCATGATGCAGCAAGGGCTGGATGTGCAGCTGCCGGAAACCGCCAACTCCGGCGTCGCGACCAATGATGAGCCTTTTATTCTGGTGATTAAAAAAGATCGCAGCTTGATGGCCGGTTCGACGGAGATGTCGGTGAAAAATGTGGGCACCAAGCTCAAGGCTATCTTCTCGACCCGCAAGAACAAACAGATCTATTTGCAAGCCGACAAAGCCGTCGATTACGGCACCGTGGCCGAAGTCATGGGAGAGATTCGCGCCGCCGGCATTTACCAAATCGGCCTCATCACTCTGCCCAAAGCCGGGGGACAATGACCGACAGTTTCTCGCGGGCCATATGGATCTCCGTGTTGGGCCACGGCATCGTGGTCACACTGATCTTCTTGCGCGCGGTCGTTATGCCGGTCGAGCCCTTCGAGATTAAAAACGCCATTCGCGTCGACATCGTCGGCCTGCCGGAAAAGGCGGCGGAGTTTCCCACGGAACCCGCCAAACCCGTGGCTAAGCCCGAAGTCAAAGAGGTGAAGCCGGTTCCACCTACACCTAAGCCAGAAGTGAAAGCCGACGTTCCCACCGTTCCCGACAAGACAAAAAAGAAAGACCTAAGCAAGAGTCAGCAGAAAGCGATGGAAAAGCTCAAGGCCATGAGCGCTTTGGAGAAGATCAAACAAGATCTCAAGAGGGAAAAAGACGCCAAAGCGGAGACCAGCAAAGTGGTTAAGGGCAATCAAGTATCGGAAGGCGATTCGCCAACCGGGATGGAGCGCCTGGACTTCGATCGCTACTTAAGCGAAGTGCGCGCGACCGTCGCCCAACACAACAGCGTCCCGCAGTGGTTGGCCGATGGCGGCTACCGGACCATTATTCGCGTGTTCATAGATGAACGCGGATTCATCGTTAAAAAAGTCATCGAAGGGCCTTCCGGCAATGAAGTGTTCGACGCCAAAGCCATTGAGGCCGTCGAGGCCAGCTCACCCTTACCTCCCCCGCCGCAGCGCTTACGTGCGCGCGCAGCGAGCATTGGCCTTCTGTTCCGATTTCCGCAATAATACCTAAGCGAGGTTTTTTATGCGCTTATTTGTCCTACTGATCGTTTTATTGTCCACACCACTCTTCGCTCAAGAGAAGCCCGGCGATATCATTATCGACGTCGGCCAAGCGGCGGTTAAGAAAAGTCTGATGGCGTTTCCGCCGCCGCAATACATCGGGACCCAAAAGACCAATGCCGCACACATTCAAGTCGGCCAGAATCTCTATCGCGTGATCGTGAACGACCTGACAGTTTCAAACTTCTTCACGTTCATTAAGCCCGAAGCTTTTCTTGAAGATACCAATAAAGTCGGCATGCGCCCCGCCCCCGGTGATCCCAACGGTTTTAAGTTCGACAGCTGGAAAACCATCGGCGCAGAATTTTTAGTGCGCTCGTCCTATTCCGTCGTGGGCAACGACCTTTCGTTCGAAGTGTACGTTTATCACGTGCCTACGACGCGAGTGGTTTTGAGCAAGAACTACAAAGGCGCGACCTCTTCTTATCGGCGCATGGCACACACTTTTGCCAATGACTTGGTGAAGGCCCTCACTGGTAAGCGCGGCATGTTCATCAGCAAGATCACAGCTTCGCGCCAGACACCGGGCGATCCGGTGAAAGAGATCTACCTGATGGATTGGGACGGCGCCGCTGAACAAAAGATCACCACCCATCAATCGATCGCCCTCTCCCCGACTTGGAGCACGACCGGCGACAAGATCGCTTACACCGCTTTCGCCTTTCACAAAGCGCAGAAGATGCGCAATAGCGATTTGTTTTTCTTCGAGATCGCGACCGGCAAACGCTGGCTGGTGTCCTATCGCAAAGGTTTGAATTCGGGCGCGGCGTTTTTCCCCGGTGACAAAAACTTTATCCTCACTTTATCCAAAGACGGCTCCGCCGATCTTTTCCGAGCTACAGCCGATGGACAAACCGTCACCCCGCTAACCAAAGGCCCTAACCGCGCCATGAACGTGGAAGCCGCGATCTCTCCCGACGGCAAACAGGTGGCGTTTTCTTCCGATCGCTCGGGGCGCCCCATGATCTATTTGATGAATGCGGATGGAAGCAATGTGCGCCGCCTGACTTTGGCGGGCAAATACAACGCTTCGCCGGCATGGTCGCCTGACGGCAAGACTTTGGCCTTCGCCGGCCAAGACAAAGGCCACTTCGATATCTTCACGATGAACACCGACGGCAGCAATCTCAAGCGTTTGACTGACGCCACTAAACCTAACGGCAAGCCGGCCAACAACGAGAGTCCCAGTTGGTCGCCCGACGGCCGCAACATCGTGTTCACCAGCGATCGCACCGGCAACCTACAACTCTATATCGTGAGTCCCGACGGCACCAATGAGCGCCGGATCACGGAAGATAAACACAATTGGGACAAACCGAAGTGGTCACCCTTCCTGGATTAGACACCTACTCCTCTGAACAATTGGCCACGGCAAGAGCATCAAGCTCTGCCTTCGCACGCTACGAACGCCTGATCACAGAGCCCACCATTCCATCCTTGCACGCCCGCCGCCATCGCGCTTGGATGGAATGCGTCTTAGCCACCTACTTTCAAACTTCAGACACAGAAACCGTATGTGCATATTGGAGCGCTGTCGCCGATCAGCTCCTATGCGAGACGTGGAGCGCTTGCGGCCTTGATGAGTGTGAAGCGTTGCTGGTGGCTTTAGGAAAGCAGGGAGCTGATGAGCTCAACTTAAGCTCCGATATCGACATGATCGTGGTGGCTGATCTTCGGCAAGCGTTGACGATAGAAAAAGGCCTGCGCCGCTTTCAACAGGCGCTGCAAGCTCAAAGCGAATGGGGATTTTGCTATCGCCTTGATTTCGATTTGCGCCCCGGCGGTAAGATGGGACCGCTGATGACGTCGCCTTCACAGTTTCAAGATTACTATTGGAGCCAAGGTGAAACCTGGGAACGCTTAGCTCTTGTGCGTTTGCGACCGATCACGGGAAGCCCGACTTTGAGAGCACAGATCGAAGACCTGGCCCGCCATTTTTCATTTCGTAAGTTTTTGGATTTCACCCTGCTGGACGACTTAAAGGCCCTACGCTCGCAAGTGCATCAAAAAGGATTTGAACGCCGCGAAAACGAGCTACATCTGAAATTGGAGGTCGGCGGCATTCGGGATATCGAACTTTTTGTGCATTCGTTGCTGGTTTTAAATGGTGGTAAACTTCCCGAGCTGCGCACACGCTCTACAGGAAAGGCGCTAAAACTTTTGGCGGCAAAGGGTTTGCTGACGCCGTCCGAGGCCGACTTTCTGCTGGAGAGCTATTGGGTCTTTCGCCACAACGAGAACCTCGTACAGTCAGTTGCCGATCGGCAAACGCATGTGTTGTCCACCCCTGCTCCACCGGTTCCAACCTTAAACTCGCGAGCCGACCTGCAGACTCGCATGCAGCGCGTGGACAAAATTGTGTCGGCCCTGCTCGGCCAGGTCAATCTGCACCAGCAACGGCTACCAGCCACCGAAGCGGATCAACGCCAATGGCTCGCCGCCCTCGGATTTAAGAACTTCGAAGAGACTTGGGATCATTTGATCAAAGCCACCGCGCTCTCCCACAAGAACGATCGTGATGAACGCGCCCGACAGGAGTTCCTTTTTACCTTTGTCGTTCAGCTGGCCAAACATGAGGGTTTGGATCGCGATCTCGGGCTTAACATTTTGCTCGACTTCGTGCGCGCTACGCGTGGTAAGGCGACGTTCTTCTCAATGCTTTTGCATTCGCCGCGTCTGATCGAAGACCTGGCGCGGCTCTTCTGTCTTTCACCTTACCTCGGCTCCATTTTGGCAGCCCGGCCCGAACTGCTCGATCACTTTATTCTGCAAGTGGATGAGGCTTGGTCCGACGACGTTCAGAACTTGCTGCAGCAGATGTCTGAGCGCAAACTGCTAACGGAAATCTGGGCTGCCAACCAGTTTCTCTCGGATGGGGATTTGCCTGCGCTGTTTGAACGCATCAGCTCCACCGCCGATCAGATCAGCTTGCAATTGCTCAAGCAGTTGAAAAGCGAGTTTCCGCAATCACAGATCGAGATCGTGGCCCTCGGCAAATGGGGCGGTCGCGAGCTGGGACTGCGTTCCGACTTAGATTTTGTCTTCATCACGCCGCACACACCTCATCAGGATGATTTCAAGGTCGCACGCCGATTTATCTCGCGCCTCACCGATCCACTAAAGAGCGGAAACCTCTACGATGTCGATCTGCGCCTCAGGCCTTCGGGCCAATCAGGCCCGTTGTTAGTGGCCAAAGACAGACTGCTTGAGTATTGGACGACAGCCGCTCAGCCCTGGGAACGCCAAGCCTACTTACGAGCGCGCCCACTCGATACCAACACGCGCTTGCCGGTAGAGGAGCTGGTGCAAAAGCACCTTACCTCCGCGGATCTTGAAGAACTTAAGCGCATTCGTGAAAAACTGCTTAAGCCGGAAGACGGAGATTCTCTTGATCTTAAATACATACCTGGCGGCTTGATCGATATTGAGTTCGCCGTGCAGACGGCACTGCTCAACAGTCGTCTCGCTCCCGCGGGAGCTTCGACACTAACGATGATCGATCAACTTGCGGCCAATCAAGCGCTGTGGGGTTCGGCCGGTCCCAAATTGAAGGCTCTCTATTTGGAGCTGCGCCGTTTCGAGCAGATGTTCAATCTGGCCTCCCCGCACAAAGTTTCACGTGTCACCAAAGATCATCCGACGATCAGCAAAGCCGCTTCGCTGATGGGGCTTTCCAATGAGCGCGCCTGGACACGCCTAAGCGAAGCCGCCGCGGAAGCGCGACAGATTCTTAACACCTTAGATCCTACCGGTTTGAAAATTTAAATTTGACGTGAGAACTTAGAAATAGCCTGGTGTTTGCCAGTTTCCCAAAGCGGTCGAACATGCGGTCGGGCCGTTGGGATTGAAAGCAAAGTACGTGGCATTGATTTCATCGCCCGTGCGCACTAGACAGCGGCCTTCGAGACCATGTGGTCGCGGGCATTCACCCGACCAGTACAAGCCAAACATAAGTGTGCACAGGATAGGAGGAACGTCAGTGGATTGTGGCGTTCGGTAAAATTCGGTGCAGTACCCATCGTTCAACACCACGGCCGTCCCAGCAGAAAGGCAATGCCCCTTCAACTCAGCATTCGGACTGCCGACGCTGGATCCCAGTGAGAACGAGTTAACCAAAGTGAGTGAGCCGCCGTTGGTGCAGCCCGATAAGAAAACACCGCAAACAGACACAATGAGCACGCGGATCATATAAGTCTATCGGCGGATCAGTTCTAAATTTGAAAACCTCGACTGAGGTCGAGACTTGAATTCGTTTTTCAAAGCGTCCATGATGAATTTCAAACTTAGGAGGCTTAATGCGCTTAAACACCATTGCTATTGTCGCTTTATCCATCGCTGCCGCGGGTTGCGAATCTGCTGGTAAAAACACCGCTTATGGTGCTGGTATCGGAGCCGCTGTCGGCGCCGGAGTAGGCGCCATCGTTGGTCATCAAACAGGCAACCGCGGAAAAGGCGCTGCCATCGGTGCAGCACTAGGTGGCGGCTTAGGCGCCACGGTCGGCCACCGCATGGACAAGCAAGCCAAAGAATTAGAAAAAATCGCTGAAACCAAGCGCACGGAACAAGGCTTGGTGGCTAAACTTAAAAGCGACATCTTGTTCGATAGCGGAAAAGCAGGCCTTAAAGCCGGCGCCACCAACAATCTTTCGCAAATGGCCGCCATTATTAAAAAGTATCCGGAAAACGTTTTAACCATCAAAGGTTACACGGACAGCACGGGCTCACCCGCCACCAACAAAACTCTTTCAGAGCAACGGGCGTCGGCTGTGCGTGAAGAATTGGTCAAAGGGGGCGTTCCTACGGACACGATCACTGTGATCGGTATGGGGCCAGAGGCTCCTATCGGTGATAACAAAACGGCCGCCGGTCGCTCCGCCAACCGCCGCGTTGAAGTGGAGATCACCGTCGACGAAAGCAAAGTTCCGAAGTCTTAGAATCCCGAATCTTCATTTAGCAGTACGATTTCAAGCCGCGAGTTCAGCGCGGCTTTTTCTTGGCCTTTAAACAGCGGACGGCTATCGGCCAGGGTGGCTGCAACAAGATGATCTGACGCTAAGTTCTGTCTTTTCTGCATAAAGCGCAGGGCGTTCACCGCACGCGCCGACGAGAAATCCCAGGTTGATTTAAAACTACCCATTTCACCCGGCGACACGTGACCCTCGATCAGAATTTTACGTTTGCTCTGACCCAACAACTCGCTGAGCTTGCCCAGAAATGGCACGGCATCCTCACGAAACCGTTCGCTCTGCGCGCTAAAGAGGGCCGAAGCCGGCAACGTGATACGCACGCCCATCTCGTCAGACTGCAAATCCAATATGTATTTCTCGCGCTCGGCCTTACTCAGTTTGGAAGCAATAAATTCCTCGGCATCATCCTGCTGAGTGGCGGCCTCTTTTTTATCGGGTCGAAAACTGGGAATCGGTTGCTCGATGGGCGAATCCATCCTTTGTCCTTGATTGACTTGCGCCCCGCTCTCGCCAAACGCGCCGGCTTTGATCAAATAGCGCTTCACTGAGTCTTGAAACTCGCGCGCTTTGTCCATGTCTTTTTGTGAAGTGGCAAAGAGCACGGCAAAGAAGGCAAACATCAAAGTCATGAAGTCGGCGTAAGACACCAACCAACGATCGTTGCTTGAACTCTCGTTGTCGTGCTCATCGTAACTCATGAAGCTTGAACCTCAGCCGTGAAGGCCCGCATCTTCTGCTCGATCAAATACGGATTCAAACCATTCACTACAGCCAACGCCCCCTCTAGAACCATACGCTCGGTTTCCGAACGGAACCGAATCAAGGTTTTGAGTTTGTTAGAAATGGGTATGAACACCAAGTTGGCCGAACCTACGCCATAAATGGTGGCCACGAACGCTACGGCGATCCCTTGCCCTAACATCGACGTGTCGGTGATATTGGCCATCACGCTGATCAGCCCCAACACCGCACCGATGATTCCAATCGTCGGCGCAAAACCACCGGCATCGCCCCATACCTTGGCAGCGGCCATCTTACGGCGTTCATTGACCGCAATCTCCTCTTCGAAGATCCGGCGTAAAACTTCGGGGTCTACACCGTCGATGGCGAAGCGGTACACCGTGCGCATAAACGGATCACGGAATTTTCCCACTTGCTTTTCCAAGGCGAGCAGAGATTCGCGACGCGCCAACTGGGCCGATTGAATGATCTCTTTGGCCACCAAATTGCGTTCGCTGGTCTCACTGCCGCCAAATACCTGGCGAAGGGCGCCGAGAGCCATACGCAAATCCTCTTTGCGATTACTGACGATCACGGCCCCAAAAGTTCCACCGAATACGATCAATGCAGCAGTGGCCTGCATTAAGGAGCCGGTGCTACCGCCCTCGAGCAGATTGCCGATCAGAATGCCGCCGATACCGATCAGGAGGCCGAATATCGTGGTGATTTGCATGGCTCTTACCCCTTGTTACATATGGCTCAGGTTTTTTTCGCGCGCATAGCTAAGGTCGCTCGTAGTGGCGCGCAAACGTCCTGCCAGAAAATGCGAAAGTTCGCGGTAAAACTTCACCGCTACCTCGGTGTTCGTCTTCAGATAGAGCGCCAGCTTTTCATAGGGAATGATGATCATTTCGGTCATCTCCGCCGCCGCCGCGGTGGCTGAGCGCGGCTCTCCATCCACAAAAGCCATCTCACCAAAGTGGCTTCCCGTCGCCAGCGTCGCCACGTCAATATTGTCACCGTTCTTGGCCGTCTGCTGAATTTTCACGGAGCCGTGCTTGATTAAGTACAGTGCTTTTGCGGCTTCGCCGCGTACGAAGACCGTGTCGCCCGCCATAAACTGCTGCGACTCGCCGAGGGCACCGATCGCATCCAGTTCGTTCGGCTTTAGATTCTTAAACAGGTAGAGGTTCTTAAGCAGGCTGCTACTCATGGATTCATTCCCCCGGGAGATGTCTTTAGTCTAAAGATTACCATCGGTGGCGGACTAACCACAAAAGGTTGCATTGTAGTTTTTGATTTCACGGACTTTCGGTGTAATAACCATCTTCAATGGCAGTCTTAGTTACAGGTGCAACAGGATTCGTTGGAGCATGGCTAGTCCGACGTCTTATAGACAATGGCGAGAGCGTTCACGTTCTCCATCGTAAGTCTTCCAATCTAGAGGATCTTGCCGACTTGCCTTTCGTCTCGCGCATTGGTGATGTAACGGACGCCGAGAGCGTGCGGGCCGCCTGTCAGGACGTTGATACAGTTTTCCACTTGGCCGGCGTCGTCGGTTATTCACGCGCACAGCGCGAGCTTATGGACCGAGTGAACGTGGGTGGAACTCGTCATGTCGTCGAGGCCCTACAGAATTCAGGTAAACAACTTATTTATATGAGCTCCGTGGTGGCCGTAGGCGCCAGCTTCGACCGCATTCCGTTAAACGAAAGCTCGCCATTCAATCTGACGCGATTAAATCTAGGCTATTTTGAAACCAAACGTCAGGCCGAAGAGCTAGTGCGTGACGCGTGCCGGGCGGGAAATTTGCGCGCAGTGATTTTAAATCCTTCGACAATCTACGGCGCCGCCGATGCAAAAAAAGGGAGTCGCAAAACGCAGTTGAAGGTGGCGCAAGGCCGCCTGCCTTTTTACACCCCAGGTGGAGTTAGTGTAGTCTCGGTCCATGATGTGATTGACGCCGTTCTGGCTGCTCGTACGCGCGGTCGCAACGGCGAACGCTATATCTTAAGCGGCGAAAATATCACCATACATGATCTGTTTGACCGTATCGCGCGGCTCGCAGGCGTAAAACCGCCCTCTATTTATCTGCCAGCCTTCGCTCTCCACGCCCTTGGTAAGGTCGGTGATGTCCTTGAGGCCTTCGGCCGTAAAGGGCCACTCAATAGCGAAAATGCCTGGACGGCTGTTTTGTATCACTGGTTTGATCATAGTAAGGCCGAGCGCGAGCTTGGTTTTCGTCCGCGCCCTGCGGATATGGCTCTTAAAGAGAGCGTCGACTGGATGAGACAAGAGGGCTTGCTACGATGAATTGGCTACTACGTAAGATTAAGTTTCTAGGTTACGTCACCGTATTTTCCATCAGCCTGTTGGTGTTGGTCGGTGTGGTGGCTGTGGCGGCGATCCTCACCCTCCCCGACGTCGGTATCTTAGAAAAATGCTTCACCACCTCAATGTTCAAAGTGAAGCTCTGCCCCGGCAGCGAAAGCTACGTGAAGATCAAAGACATCTCACCTTACGTGGTGCACGCCGTGATCGCCGCGGAAGACGGTTCGTTCTACAACCATAAAGGTTTCGACTGGCATGAGATGAAAGAGAGCATGACTGCCAATCTCACCTCCGGCGGCTTTCGGCGCGGCGGTTCGACGCTCACCCAGCAATTGGCCAAAAACGTTTTTCTGGATCAAGAGAAAAGCATCTGGCGCAAAGTCAAAGAGGCCTACCTGGCTAACGCTATCGAAAACCGCTTCGACAAGAATTTGATTTTAGAGAAGTACCTCAATGTGGTGGAGTTTGGCCCGGGTTTATATGGTATCAAGCCCGCCTCTTTGCACTACTTCAAAAAGAGTCCCAGCGCCTTGCACCCTTTGGAAGCCGCCTGGTTAGCTTCGCTTCTTCCCAATCCAAAAAAATACTCGCAGAGTTACCGCGCCGGTCAATTGACGCCATTTTCAAAGAAAATGGTGAAGATCATTTTAAATCGGATGCAATCGTTCGGAAAACTTTCAGCGCCCGCCTATCAAACGGCCGTGGCCTCGATCGACGGCTTTCCTTGGGGCGGCCTGAGCATCGGTTCCTTCGGCGGCTCAACCACCTATAGTTTGGACACCGACGTCCCGGTCAGCAATGTGCAGTCCAACGACAACGTTCTAGACGAAGAAGCAATTGAGAGAATGGTGGAAGAAGACACCTCGCTGGATGACGGCCAGGCTTCACACAGCCGTAGTCGCGGACCGAAGCCCACGTATTCCAAGGCCCCAGCTTCAGAAGATATGACGGATTCTTCCCCCATAGAAGACAGCGGTGATGCGGCTGCACCCACCATCGACGACCAACCTATCGAGGATTTTCAGTAAACTACGGCACAGCTGAACTAGCCGTGACCACCCATAAGAAATGCTTCATGACTGGTATCGCTCTGAGCGACTTCGTTCAGTTCAGCAAAAAATCCATGAATACGATCGAGGGTTTCGCTGCGCTCATGCAGCTGAAAAATCTCTTTGCGAAATGCGGCCGCCCCCGGGAAGCCGGAAGAGTACCAAGACGCGAACTTGCGCATCTGAATCAGTGTTAGGCGTTCGTCGTAAAAGCCCTCTAAGTGATCACAAAGACGCGACACGATCTTTTCCAACGGCACATTCTCGCTCTGCACCTCGGCCCGCAAAGCCAAGGCCTCGCGGAAAATTCGCGGATTTTTCAAACAACCGCGCCCAATCATCACCGCATCACAAGCGCTGGTTTGCAAACGCCCCACCGCCTGGCGAGCCGTAACGATGTCGCCATTGCCCAACACTGGAACTTTGGCCTGTGCCTTCACTTCGCGAATGTAATCCCAATCGGCCAAGCCTGTGTACGCAGCTGCACGCGTGCGACCATGAATGGCCACCCAAGTGACGCCCTCATCCGCCGCCACCTGCAAGACCTCATGCGAATTGCGAGTGTGAGCGTCCCAACCGGTACGAATCTTAATGGTTAGTGGAATCTGAATCCCCGACTTGGCCGCCCGAATCACATCGCGAAGCCGAGTCAGATCTTTTAAACACGCACTACCGGCACCTTTGTTGACCACTTTAGGGACTGGACAGCCAAAGTTAAGGTCGACAAAGTCGGCACCCATTTGCTCCACCATTTTGGCCGCATCTGTCAGATGCTCAAAGTTTTCGCCAAACAACTGAATGCCCACCGGGTGTTGAGTGGAGTCGAATTCCATCAGCTTGAGCGTCTTAGCGGAAGAAAACTTCAAACCGGTGGCGCTCACCAGCTCGCTGACCACAATCCCGCAGCCCATTTCGCGCATGAAGGAGCGAAACGGGCGATCGGTAATGCCGGCCATTGGCGCCAGAACAAAGGGATTCCGGCGTAGATTTTCTAGCAGTTCCTGTTCAGTCATGAGTTCGGCAATATAGATTTCCTGGGCGGCCGTGTCATCAGCCTTCAAAAGACTTCCTCATAGTATATTTTACAAGTTTAGAATGGATAGCCTATGCGATCGAAAGTGATCCAAATCGCCCACCGTGCTCTTGAATATGCTCCGCTTCTCTTCTTCGCGGCGGCATTCACCCTGTATTGGTGGTCAACGGCGGAACTTCCCGTCGCCGACGCGGCCTTGGTCCAGAGCCGTGTGACTAAAGAAAATAAGTTTGATCACGCACTCACCGACCGAGAGATTTGTGAGGTCAAAGATCATCTAGAACTCGATCTTTTGTTCTCGCCTCCGTCTCATAGAGCCGACGCTCTACGCGAGAACGATCACACAGTGACGCCACCCTAGTCACAAGAGTAAAAACTTCCACGCTGGTTGACAAAACTCACCCCGATACCTCAGATAAGTATTTTTTTGCGCATGCTCTCTGCGTTTCTCTGATACAATTTTTCTCAGGAGCCTTAGGAGGTACGAATGTTGTCTGAAGATGTGAAAATTGACTACTCTGGTTTCGAACCGTCCCATGATGTGCGCTCACGCCTTTACTATGTGCTGAATCAGCTGCACTTAAAGTCGCCCAGCAAGTCCCTGATGGAAGTGACTGTGACTTTGACTAATGGCATTTTTGAAGGCGTCGTAAAAATCACTTCTAGCGCCGAAAGCTTCGTCGCCAAAGCCACTGACAAAACGGTGAATGAAATGGCTCCGAAACTGTTCGAAAAAGCCATTGCTCAGCTCGATAAGTGGAAGTCCCTGCGTTTCGATAAATAATAGTATCGGTTAAGCTTCTCCGCGTTCTATGACGCGGAGAAAAGATTTGTCACCCCCGATAGACCGAGGAAAACTTGGTTACTTCAAAGGGGGAATTCAATGAAATCCGCACTGCTCGCGCTTTTCCTGCTCTCAGCCGCAACACCTGCTTTCGCTATGCAAGTCGAAGTGACCTGTTTTCCTAAAGCCTATTCATGCAATGCTTTTGGTTGCGGTTGGCAAACCATCCCAACACCGATGAGCCGTAACTTGGACCTGATTCGCGACATCAATTTTCCCAATTCCGACTTCCCGTATGAGGTGTGGAGAGCTCGCATGCAGACCCAATACGATGGGCATCTATTGACCTTGAATATCACCTACACCTCACAAGACTTGCTTCACCCGCTCAATGTCTACGCCAACCTGAACGCTCGTTCGGTGATCGCAGAGACTTCGGGTCAGAACCAAATCGATGTGTCTCTACGCAACGCCAACTATGGCCGTGGATTTATCTGTTCCAATATCCGTCTGCTCAATTAAGCAGGTCGATTTTCTGGCTGGTTTTGAAATAATCGCGCCAGGGGTCCATCTTTCGCTTCTTCAAATACTTAAGAGCCTCCGCCAGAGTGAACTGGTTGGAGGCTTTTAACTTTCCAAGCTCGCTCCACGCAATGGGCATCGCCACCGCACTCGTTTCACGGGCTCGCAGGGAGTAAGGCGCGATGGCCGTGGCCCCGCGACCATTGCGCAGATAATCTAAAAAAATTTTTCCGCTACGCGCCTTCTTCGCCATATTGGCGGTATACAAATCCGGATGGCGCGACACCATCTCGAGCACCAAGGTCTTCGAAAAGTTTTTTACCGTTTCCCAGTCATAAGCCGGCTCAAATGGGAACTGCACGTGCAGTCCTTTACCTCCGGTCACCTTCAACCAAGACTTCAAACCTAGATGCGCCAGCAGATCACGTAGCTCAACCGCCCCCTCTTTGACCGTTTCGAAATCCACCTCAGGACCAGGGTCGAAATCCAGCACGATTTGATCGGGTGCTTCAATATCTTGGCGATGACAATTCCAGGGGTGGATCTCAAGAGCTCCGTATTGGATCAGCGTCGCTAGGCCCTCGGCCGAATCGATGGCAAAGAAAGGAGCCTTACCCTTTTCAGGCACCGCGATCAGCGATTTGGGCAGCTTGGTTGGAAAATGTTTGTTAAAAAAACAGCCCTTGATCGCACTATCAGTACAGCGCAAGAGCGACAGCGGACGATCGGCGATATGAGGAACCATCCAGAGCGCCACAGCCTGATAGAATTTGGCCACGTCGAGTTTCGTCAGCTTCTCCTTCGCATAGATCATGCGATCGGGATGAGTGACGCGAGGTATTCCCGTTAGGGCCTTGATTGGCGCGCGCGGTTTAGCAGGTCGGTGTTTCTCGACCACGTGATCGGCGATCACCTCTTTAGGGATTTCAACCGTGATCTGCTCCGGAGCCTTATCGGCTCTGAGAGCGTGAAACACAGGCACCCGCAGGTGCCGATCCGCCGTCCACTCGGAAAAACTCACCTCCGCCACCATCTTAGGTTTTACCCAATGATTGTTGCGACCAGGGGGCTTGTGTACAAAAGGCGACGTCTTCGTCTCAACCTTCAATAGCTTTTTGTACATGCTTTCCAAACCGCGCTGGTCGAAACCGGTTCCGACTTTACCAACATAGGTGAACTCTCCGCTCTGATACACACCTAACAAAAGAGAGCCGAAACCATGGCGCGAACCGCGGGCCTCGGTAAAACCGCCGATCACAAACTCTTGGCGGCGACTGCATTTTGTTTTTGTCCAATCGTCACGCCGTCCGGAGGCGTACGGGCGATCGGCGCGCTTGGAGATCACACCTTCAAGTTCCATCTTACACATGGCTTTAAGCAACTGTTCTCCCGACTCACGGAAGTGTTCGCTATAACGCACGTGCGGCCGATCCAGGCGGGAAATGAGTTTCTGCAAACGGTCTTTGCGCGCAATCAAAGGGAGTGACATCAGGCTCTTGCCATCTAGATAAAGCAAATCGAAAGCCCAATACACCAGGGCTTCGGTGCTCTCCGCCTTCATGGCGTTTTGCAGTTTTTGAAAGCTGCTGTGGCCTTTTTCGTCCTGCCACACCACCTCGCCATCCACGATGGCATTCTCCACATCCAACCCGGCAAGCGCTTTCGCGAGGCTCTTATACTTGGTAGTCCAGTCGTGACCACGCCGAGTGTAAAGTCGAACGCGACCTTTTTCGATATGGGCCTGAATGCGATAGCCGTCAAACTTGATCTCATGCACCCAATCAGGCCCTGTGGGCGGTCGTGTGACAAGCTGAGCGAGCTGCGGTTTTACGTAGTCCGGGAGTGCTTCGACTTTTCCCACTCCCTCCTCGGCATACTGATCATGTCTTTTGATCAACAGCCACTGCGTCTTGGTACCCGAAGTGGCACGGGTGCGCACCAACAGCCAACCGCCGTGCAGCTTACCGCCCTCTAAGGCGAACTCAAGACGGCCTTTGCGCAAGCCCTCATCAGGATCATTGCCCGGAGTCCATGTTCCCATATCCCAGCGATACACTTCACCGGCGCCATACTCCCCTTTCGGAATCGTGCCGGTGAAGGTCGCATAATCCAAAGGATGATCTTCAACCTGTACTGCCAAACGCCGCTGCTTGGGATCGAGCGATGGGCCTTTGGGCACCGCCCAACTTTTCAAAACCCCATCCCACTCCAAGCGAAAGTCATAGTGCAGATGGGAGGCGTGATGTTCTTGAATAACAAAAGTTAGGCCTTTGCCTTTACGGCCGCGCTTGGCTTTTGCACCTGATGGTTCGCGGGTGAGGCGGAAGTCGCGTTTGCGTTTGTACTCAGCCAGCGGTTTCATGACGCTCTTTCACTTTGGCACGACTCTTACGCGGACTGCGCCCAGGTTTCTTGCCTTTGCCCGCCAAGCTTTGGCGTAGCAACGGCAAAAGATCGACCACCTTGCTGGGCTCGACCTTCTCCACCGGTTCATCGACCGATTCGATGACATGAGTCTTGCCCGCTTTCACCTTCTGCTTAATGCGCTTCATGATGTCCTCGTGATAGGTGTCGTCGTACTTGTCAGGCTCCCACTTGGCGGTCATACCTTTGATCAATTCCTCCGCCATCTTCAACTCGCGCGGATTGTAGCGACCTTTGCTCTTAATTCCCTCAAGCAAGTCAACCTCATGCACCTCGCGCACCTCATGCGCAAAACGCAGCAGTTCTAAGACTAGGTAGTCCCCTTTTGCCATAATGGCGCCAAGATGCTGTTTGGTACGAATAACGATCTTGCCGATGGCCACCTTCTTGGTGTGGCGTAAAGCATCGCGCAAGAGGAAGTAGCCCTTCTCGCCGTTCTTTTGCGGTGAGAGATAGTAGGGCCGCTCAAACATCATTGTGTCGATCTCATCCAACAGAACGAAGTCTTCAATATCAATTGTCTGCGTGGCTTTAGGATTGGCCGCCGCGAAATCCGCCTTACTGATCACCACGTATTGGTCGGGTTCGTACTCATAGCCTTTGACGATGCGCTCATAGGGAACTTCGCGCCCGGTGTTGGCGTTCACCTTGCGGTATTTGATGGGCGAGAAGTCTTTTGAGTCGAGCATGTTGAAGTGCAGCTCTTTGCTTTCTTCGGCGGTGTGGAGAGACACCGGGATATTCAAGAGACCGAAGCTAATGGAGCCTTTCCAAATTCCTGAGCGCGGCACGACGCACCTCCTGCAATAATACCCTGTTAGGCACTACAAGAAATGCGCCACACGTAAGCCGAGCGAGAAGCACGGCGGAAGGCTCCACCGCCCGGGAAAATTGCCCCAGCGCCTAAGGACGCGGCGACTCCGCTTGCAGCGCCGCCTTGACGGAGGCGCGATCGCGAACGCGTGCAAAGTGTGCGGCCAACGCCGGCCACTCATTCAAGTCTAAAGTGAACGGTTTGGTCCAGCGCAAGACAGTAAACAAATAGGCATCAGCCACAGTGAAATGATCGCCCATCAAAAACGGCTCTTTCATATGGCGGGCGACCAAGGCAAAGCGCGCTTTCAGGTTCTGCTTGATCGCATTCTTCAACTGCTCATTGCCTTCCGGTTGGGCGACATAGCGGTCAGCGTTGAAAAGCACACTGAAGTTTTTGTGAATCTCAGTGGTGATAAAATTAAGCCATTCCTGCAAACGGTAGCGTTCGAGGGTCCCGGCGGGCGGGGCCAAATGCTTCTCCGGTGCGAGGTCGGCAATGTATTGCAAAATCGCCACGCCTTCAGTCAGAACCTCACCGTTTTCCATAACCAAGGCCGGGACTGAACCCTTGGGATTCACCTGCAAGTAGTCGCCACCATCACTAAATTTCTTAGTTTTTATGTCCACTTTTTCAATGTGAAAACTTTTGCCCGCTTCGATCAGGCTAATATGTGGGGCCAGCGAACAGGTTCCGGGGGCGTAATAAAGTTTCATGTGGACCTCCTATGGCCGCGTACTCTATCTTAGGTCGCTATGGCAGCGGAATTAAAAAAGACCTTTCAAGAATTGAGCTCGGCATTAAAGGACCTGCATCGCGATCTGCTGATGCTGGAAGCAAAGAGCCTTGAAGCCGACACCGGTCGTAAGATCACACCCTATGAGTTGTTGCACGCCTCTTTGCACGATCCCAATATGGCCTGGTTGCGCCAAATGAGCGCCCTGATCGTCAACATCGACACGGTTATCGATGAGACCACCAATCTTTCGGCTCAAGAAGCCAATCAGATCTCCACCGCCGTTTTGGCGTTGTTAGAGCCGCCCGGCCCGCAAGACAGCGATTTTTGGACCAAGTACTCCAACTATTTGTCGAGCAACCCTGACATCATCATGAAGCACTCCAAAGTGAAATCGCTGACCGGCGATATGCGCCCGAAAATGTAGCAAAGGTGAATCGTGGGTTCTTAAGGCTCGCGACCTTCCACCAGACTAAATAAATTGCCGTAAAGATCCTTGATCAAAGCCATGGTACCCCACCATTCGGTGACCGGCTCCTCAACGACTTCAACGCCCTTTTTCTTCAACTCCTCAACCGTACCCTTGCAGTCCTGCACTCCCAGAACCCAGGTGGTGGCATTGCCGATTTGCGTGACTTTCTTTTCATAACCGTCTTCACCATGCTCTTCGATGGTGGGCATTTGCAGAACGATCTCAGGATAACGATGACCAGGAAATCCCACCGTCAGCCAGCGGCTGTGTCCGAGCGGAATATCCACACGCTTTTCCATTCCTAACTTGTCGATGTACCATTCGGCCGCCTCGTCTTGATTGCGCACCATGATGGTCACGAATTGTAGCTGTTCGACCATAGGGCGATCATAAGCCGGATCGCCCATGTCGTCGAGTGTTAGCGTAAGGATCTAAACGTAATATCGAAGTGGCCGGTCAAAGACGCCGGTTCCAGAGTGGCATCGGAAGGTCCAAAGTCCACAACCACGCTGTCTCTTTGATCCGCGGGCAGGCCCTGCAGGATTAAATCGGAGTCATTGTACTTGTTGCCTTTGAAATACATCTGCGTGATCAGTTCGACGTAACCGATTTTAGCGACACGAAAATGGATGTGTGGCGGACGAATCCAACCTGAATCGGCGGGGTATGAGCCAGGCACAATGGTCTTAAACATATACTCGCCGTTGGCATCCGTAAAAGCTTCTCCCCAAAATCGAAAGTTGGGATCAATGGCGGCGGGATTGGGATCCATACGGTTATTGTATTTGCCTGTGGCACAGGCTTGCCAAATCTCCACGTTGGCATCTACTACAGGCCGACAGTTTTGGTCGACAACCCGGCCTTTGACATAGATCACCTGACCAGCAGCGCGCTGCAAATGACCTTCGACGCGAGTGAGATCATTGGTCACAGTGAATTTGCTTTCACCAGGATAAAACGGTCCTTCATCTTGCTGAGGCGTCAACGCGCACAGCGGAGCGGCAGCAGCCAAAGCTTGCTTCGATACGACTAGCGCGCCGGCAGCAGTGGCGCCGAACTTCAAGAATGATCTGCGGTTGGTGATTTCCATTTTCAACTCCCCGTTTGTTGTGCCTAGACGCTAAACGAATAGCCTTCATCAGGCAAATAACTCACATCAATATTTCGCTCTGTGCAAACTTTGACTTCGAGACAGTGATGGCTTCTTTTAGAAGCCGGGGGAAGAAAGAGAATGCGCGTGATAATGAGCTTAGCTCTATTGTTTCTATTAGGTTGTGTGTCAGACGGTTCGACTGCGGTGGTGAATGGTGATTCTGGCCGTGTGCCCTCTAGCACTGTCGTGGACGCAAGCGGCTATTCTTATCAGAGCGGCGACCGCTCCTGTGATGGCTATCCCCGACTGAATGTGGGTACCGCGCCCGGCACCTGTTTGGGACTGGTGCTCCCGCGCAACGGCAGCAATCTCATTATGCCACGCACGATTGTGCAGGCGCGCGGCACTCCTGATTTTTTTCTAATCGATATGGGCGGATGGAAGGCCAACAACGGTGCACTCTACCTAATGAAGTCGCGCGGCGGCGCCTTTGAGCTCATTAAACTCAAAGGTGGATTGCACATGCCACACGGTTTGGACTATGGCCAAGACGATTGGATCTATGTGGGCGAAAGTCATCAGATCTGGCGCTTCAAATGGAACAAAGGCCAAATGAGCGCGCCACAAATGGTCTACAACAAACTGGTGCGCGGTAAGGGGTACATGCACCCGCTCACTCAGTTCGCCTTTCACCCTGTAAACGGTGACATCTATATCAACTATGGTTCGCCGACCGATCACTGTTTTGCTAGTGACGATGGTGGCGGCTATCGCTCTTGCCCTGAAGGGGATCAGGACGGACACGGGTCGTTGCTGCGGATTCCCGGTTCGCTGTTAAAGAATATCCCTAAAGATGGAGTGGTTGTAACAGAGGTCACGGCCAACGGTTTGCGCAATTCAATGGCGCTCGCCGTACATCCCACAGGCACCGTCGTGCAAGGCGAGAATGCGCGCGATTTTCCGGAATTGGAAGAACCGTACGAAGAGTTGAATGTGCTCAACCCCGAGCAAAGCGCTGTGCATTTTGGTTGGCCATACTGCTACGACTTTCACGCACTATCTCCGGAATGGTTGTATCCGGAAAACAAAAACAATCCCATGCGGCGCGAATACAAAAAAGCCGTCGACTGCAACAATCGCGTTGCGAAAGGTCCCGGCCAATATCAACCGCCATGGATTTTGTTGCCTCCCCACTCGGCACCGCTGAATCTCTCCTATTACAACGGCAGCATGTTTCCCGAATGGCAGGGACGGCTGCTGGTTTCCCTGCATGGCTACCAACCCAGCGGTCATCGCATGCTCTCGTTTCCCGTCGATGCAAAAGGACGCCCGATGGCCAAAGAAGGCGTGAAGTCGCAGCCCTATGGCTTCAATCAGAAAGGCCGCTGTGCCGTGACGCGCGAGTACTCTCCGCGCGGAGGTCTGGTGCGCTCCGCCCCTTACGAAGAGATCATTCACGCATGGGACCAAGTGAAGGGCGTGCGGCCCAAAGGGGCGCCGGTGGGATTCACTGTGGCCGACGATGGCTCCATATTTATTGTGGAGGACCGAGAGAATCGCACGGTGGTACGTTTAGCACGCACCAATGCTGGCCCGATCAGTGTGTCCTGTGGTGAAGATGCCGGCTCAAATTTCAGCGATCCACGCATTGAACTGCTAGCCTGGCGACGAGCGGCCAATCGCAATCAAGCTCTGCGCGATGGTCTGGCCGCCACGCAAGCCAATGTGGTCACAAAGTACTGCGCCAGCTGCCATGGCGGTTTCAAAGAGACCGATATTGCACAGGACAAGTACATGCTACTCGACTTTTTAGTTAAGAACGAATGGATCACGCCTGGACAGAGCAAACACAGCAAGATTGTTCAAGCCATTGCACAAACGGGCGAGTTTCCCGCAATGCCGCCGGCGGGCTCACCACCGATCGTCGGCAATAGAGACGCGGAGAAGGCCGTCGCCGCCATGAAGGTTTGGATCGACGGCATGCCCAAAGATGTGAACAGCAGTTTTCAGAAGATCGAAATCGGTTCGGCTCGTAAAATACGCTCGATTCCCGGCAATGCCGGTAAGGAATGCGGCCGTTTTGAAGCCGGCGATACGGTATATGTGAATCCCGACGACCGCGTCGCAAAAGACGGCTGGCTGTGGAGCGAAGTTTACATCGTTCCAGAAGACTCGCGTTTGTTCTACAAAGCCTGCCCCTCGCCCAGCGACGGCGTGTACTGGATGGCACTAGTTAAACAGAGATAGCGCCTTGCCCTCCCGACTCGCCTCTGGCAGGTTGGGATATGGCCGACGACGATCTGAAATATTATCCAGCCAACTACGCAGATTCACGTCGGCAGTTTTTGCAGCGCGCTCATCGCGCACCTTCACCTTGCGAAGTCGGTAAATGGTTGGTTCCAAGTCCCACCGACAACGATCTCTCGGTAGACTATCTATGGCTGCCGCCGACGGAAAAGTCGGAAACGCTGTTTGTAATCAACTCGGGCATTCATGGCTCAGAGTCCTACACTGGCGCTTCGCAACAGTTTATGTTTATGGATGAGATCCTGCCGAGGATCGACCGGCGCCACTGCGGTATTCTCTTGGTGCATGCCATGAATCCTTACGGCTACAAAAATCACCGCCGCTGCACCGAAGGACATGTGAACTTGAACCGAAATTTTTCGGTCAGCGGAGAAATCTTTCGTCTGCGTAACCCCGACGCTGCTCGGCTGCAAGAACGTTACATCCCGCGCGAGGCAGTAACTTCACTACGCAGCCCGGTATTGAAGTCATTGGCCGGCAACGCCATGGACGAATTTGCCAAAGCCGTAGGGCCCGGCCAGTTCGAAAATCAAAAGGATCTGGAGTTCGGGGGCTTCGGCCCGGAGCCACAAACAAAAGAGTTTATTGATTACATAAAAAATTTGATGCCAGCCTATCGCGATGTGGTGGTGTTCGATATTCACACCGGCTTGGGTGATCGCGCTCGTTTGCACCTGCTGCGTGAGGACGCTCCCGAGACCCTCCACCCTGAGCTGTTCGCAAAATTATTTGATCCCAACGCCGACCGCGACATTTACGACTTCACTCCGCCGGAGGCCGAAGGTTTCTACACCGTCTATGGCGCTATGAATGGAATCTTCGGCGAATTGGCCACTCCTCAACAGCGCGTATGCGCCTTAACAATGGAGTTCGGCACTCTCGGCCACAGCTTGGATCAACAGGTCGAAGCCTTCAACCGCTGGATCGTCGATCATCAGGGGCAGTTTTACGGCTACGCTTCGCCCGACTTAGCTAAAGAAGCGATCCGCTTAAATTTTGAACGATCATTCCCCAGCGATGAAAGCTGGCGCCGTGCCGTATTGATCGCCGCACGCCGGCTATTCAACAACACCTTCGCACGTGCCGGCTTTTTAAACTGACCTAGTTCGGTTTGAATAGGACTTCGTGAATCTTACGCAGGAGCGTGTTGGTGTCGAAGGGCTTTTGAATGAAATCGAGATCTGTAGTGCTCTCAACGCCAGAGTTTTCTAGCGCGTCGCTGGTGTAGCCTGACATATAGAGCACGCGCAGATCCGGCCTCAGCTTGAGAACTTCCTTAGCCAAATCGAAGCCACTGATTCCCGGCATAATCACATCAGTTAGTAGGAGATGAATATCGCCGCTGTATTTCCGGCACAGATCCACCGCCTCTTTGCCATCGGAGGCGACCAGGACTTTATAGCCCTTACCTTCGAGCATCGGAACAAACGCACTCCTAAGATGGGAGTCGTCCTCCACCAAAAGAACCGTCTGCGTGCCATTGAATACGACCGGCTTTACCGGCGCAGGGGCCGAGGTGATCGCCGCACTTTCGACGACAGGCAGATAGATTTTGAAGGTCGTGCCCCGGCCGAGCTCACTATACACCCAAATCGTACCACGCCCTTGTTTGATGATGCCGTAGGTTGTGCTCAGACCAAGGCCGGTCCCCTTACCGGGCGGCTTGGTGGTGAAGAATGGCTCGAAAATCTTATCGATGATCTCTGGCGGCATTCCCGTTCCATCATCGGACGCCGTGATGAGAACGTAATGGCCTTTTTCAACAGAGAGATGCTTACTGGTGAACTTCTCATCCAAATACACATTGCTGGTTTCCAAAGTGATGGTCCCACCCTTGGGCAACGCATCCTTGGCGTTCACCACCAAATTCAAAATCACCTGCTCCATCTGACTGGGATCTATGGCAATCGGATGTAGGCGCGGCGCAAGCTTCATTTTGATTTTGATGTTTTCACCGATGAGGCGAGTCAGCATTTTCTCCATATGCTGAATCAGAGGGTTAAGCTCGATGGTTTCAGCTTGCACGATCTGTTTACGACTGAAAATAAGCAGCTGTCGAGTCAACGCGGCCGCCCGCGTGCCCACCAGGCGGATATCCTGCACTGCCCTTTGCACTAAATCCGCACGACCGTTGCTGTCCGCCAAGAGGTCACAATAAAGTGCGATCGCTCCCAGCATGTTGTTGAAGTCATGAGCAATGCCCCCTGCAAGTCGACCAATGGCATCCATTTTTTGTAGTTGTTGAACCTGAGCTTCACTGTGGGTCAGCTCACGCATGCGTTCTTCAATCTGCGCTTCCAAATCGACATTCTTGCGTTCCAATTCGCGGTTCAGCGCATTGATACGCTCCTCAGCCTCTATCTGACCGGTGATATCACGGCCAACGGAATAGAACAGATTGCCCTTGGGAATCGTATTCCACGAAAACCATTTATAACTGCTATCCTTACAACGATAACGGTTCACCGAAGCGATGGTGGCCGTGCCCTCTGTTAACGTCCGGATGCCCTTCTTGGTTTTGGCCACATCTTCGGGATGCATGAATTCAACCAATGGGCGCGAACAGAGCTCTTCCGTGCTATGACCCAAGACGCGCTCGAAGGCTGGATTCAATCGTTTAAAGTATCCGTCGGCGCCTACGATGGCTTGCAAATCAAACGAGTACTGAAAGAAGAGCTCGCGCTCCTCTTCCTTCCTCACCGCGGCGGTGACATCCTCCACGCGGCGAACGATAAAGACCACTTCACCGTTCGGGTCCATAACGGGG
Organism: Bdellovibrionales bacterium; assembly: GCA_019637855.1. Taxonomy (GTDB): domain Bacteria; phylum Bdellovibrionota; class Bdellovibrionia; order Bdellovibrionales; family UBA1609; genus JALHOQ01. The sequence continues at coordinate 635,988 of JAHBUX010000001.1, read as the reverse complement.
ATACTGATTGAACTCCAGTAATTCACCTTGGACGAATTGTAACTATGAGCTTCGATCTTGTGCGGCGTCCGTGTGGCCAACACGTGCTGAAGCGACTCGCGCAAATTGCTGGCAAAACTCTCATTGGGGTCGCTAGAGTCGGAAAAGAAGACCGCAAAAAAGTCTCTGCCGCACATCTCCTCAAGCCCAATCCCACTGACCTTAACGTAGTCTTCACTGGCGGTAACTATTGAAAAATCCGGCGTAAGTACAATGTACAACCCGGGCATGGCTTCGAAGAGGCGGCGATAGTCAGTGTCGGAGAGTGAGCGTGCCATCGTAAAATTATGTTTACATGAGATATTCATCTAGAAAACACATTTTGTTGTGTCGGATTCGATAAGGTAGCTAGAAGAGAAATGCGTAGTTCGCGACGCAACTTGAGCGTTCACCTTGAGAGTGAGCGAGAGCAGCAGCAGAATCAGAGATATATTCCAAGGATCTTGTATGCGCTTTAAGGGCGCAATGGAGCAAAGGTCGAGGTGTGGTGTTTTTTAGCGAGCCTTAACCTTAGTCGCCATTTCGCAGAAGACACTAATCGCGGACCTCAGATCGTCTTGGCACTTTTCTTTCGATTCACCCATAACGAGATATTGAAAACAAACGGTTCCAAGAATTGAACGCTCTAGCATATTGACGAAAGCCTGAACGTCCTCCGGCTTCGGATCATGCTGAACGTTCTTAAAGTGCCCGCTAATACGCTCATAAATGACGCGGTCATGATGCAAAAGATCCAGCTCTTGCACGCCTTCAACAAAGGATTGATCGGTAAGCGATTGCACGATCACTATCTTAAGCAATTCGATCTGATCGAACAGCCTCTTAAGACTCGCTTCTGCAAACGTGAGACATTCCGTCAGAAGATTATCTTGCGGAGGATACGGGAGAGGTTCTGCTGCCGACTCCTCAGCCCCTTTCTCGATCATTGCCAAAAGAAGGCCGTGTTTGTTCTGGAAGTACCTGGCAATCAAAGCCAGATTCACACCCGCCTCTTTGGCGATCATCCTTGTCGTAGCCCCTGCGTAGCCATGTCTCGAAAAGATAGTTTTGGCCGCATCTATTAATAGTCTCTCAGTATTCGACCGGTCTTTCGGCCGCTTCTTCTTCGCCTTCTGTCTCATTCCAAGCCACCTTAAAATATTACCAAGTAATCACTTGATTACTTTCTCAAGGTCGCCGATCCTAGTCAAGTAATCAATTGATTACTTCAGGCAAGGTGGCAGATATGCGTAAAATGATTCTAGTAAACCTCTTGTTCATAGGTGCGGCGGCCCAGGGTGCCGAACTCACTCTCAACGGCTATCTCGATATGGTGCGCGACAATAACCAGGCATATCAAACAGCGGCCATGCAAGCTGAAGGGGCGCAAGGACTAGTGCGCGAAGCCGATATAACATTTGCGCCACAGTTCTTCGCCGAGGCCAGAACGGGATATGACGAAAAACTGCAGAGCCCGGCCATCTTTGTTTACGACCGCGCGCTGACCAATGTGTACACCATGGGTCTTTCACAACAAACACGGGTGGGCCTTAAAGGTAAAGTCACCTATCAACTGACGGACACCGAGCTGGTGACCGCCGACCCTGCCCTACAGGGCCGCAATCAATTCGCCGACGGCGCCTTACAACTGGAGCTGTCTATGCCCTTGTGGTCCAACGGTTTCGGGCGCTCAACCCGGGCTAGCGAAGACATCACACGCCAACAAGCTCTAGCCAACAAGTATGCGAGCCAGGGCCAAGTGACTAGTATCCTGAACCGCGCCGAGAATGCCTATTGGCGTTTGGCGACGGCCCTCGAGCAATTGCAGATTGAAGAGCACTCGCTCAAGTCCGCAGAGAACATTCTCTCCTATGTGACCAATATGAATCGCAAAGACCTGGGCGATAAGGCCGACGTTCTACAAGCCAACGCTTTGGTCGATACTTATGGGCTGCAAGTGCAGCAGGCGCAAACTGAACTACGTGCGGCTCAACGCGAATTCAATCTCTATCTGAATCGCCCAACCGAACAAAGTGTTCCGACGCTTGAACAACTGAACTTCGATGTCCTTCAGAATGTTCAGGTACCCATCAAGCGCCCCGGTGATCGCTTTGATGTTAAATCCAGCGAAGCACAAGCCCAAATCGCCAAGGCCACCAGCACTGTGGCGGCCGAACGCAACAAACCGAATTTGGATTTGGTCAGCTCTTACACCACTTATGGACAAGCGGATCAGCCCAGCAAAGCTATTGACCATTCTGCCAGGTTTGCAAAAGACGGTGCCTATGTAGGAGTGCGCTTTTCGGTTCCGCTGAATCTCAATGCGCAGGCCGAAGCACGCGCCGGTGCCCGTCAAAATAGCATGGCGGCTGAGAAGAATCTGAGTTACCTGCGCTATTTACAGGACCAAGAGTGGACTGACCTCGTGCAAAAGATGACCGATGCGAAGCAGACTCTAAAGCTGTCATCGATGATTGAGAAAGCGCAGAAGGCCAAGCTCGACAACGAGCGTGCTCGTCTACGTCAAGGTCGCACCACTACCTATCAGGTGTTGCTGTTTGAACAAGACTACAACCGGGCGCAAGCAGCGCGCATTCAAGCTTCGTCAAAGATTCTAAACTATCAATCGCAAGCCAAACTTTATCAAGCCAGCCTGGAAGGTGGGAACTAGTATGAGCCTCGCTAAACTCTCTATTCAAAGACCGATTTTCATTACCTGTGTCATCATCGGGATAATGTTTGCGGGCGTTCTCAGTTTCAGCGGCATGAGCGTCGACATGTACCCCGAAACCAGCATCCCCGTGATCACCGTGCAAACGACTTACAGCGGTGCCGGGCCGGAAGAAATTGAAACGCTGATTAGCCGACCCATCGAAGATGAAGTCAGCTCGATTGCCGGCATTAAAACTCTCTCCTCTAAAAACTTAGAGGGTGTAAGCGTTGTCACCGTAGAGTTTCAAACCACCGTCGACGCCAAGTATGCCGAGCAGCAGGTGCGCGATAAGATCAATATCGCCCGTCCCAAGCTGCCTGACGCCGTTGACGATCCTGTGATCAAGAAATTTGATTTGGCCGACATGCCCATTTTGATGGTCGGTCTTTCGGCCGAAGGCCTAGCACCGGACAAAATCTACGACATCGCCGACCAATATGTGAAGCCGCGATTCGAACAGGTCAACAACGTCGGCTCCATCGAGATCTTCGGCGGCAGAAAACGTGAAATCCACGTTTTGCTCGATCAAGCTAAACTGCAGCGCCGAGAGATCTCGGTCAGCCAAGTGGCTTCGCAGATCGGCGCCTCAGGTGAAAACGTTCCCAGCGGCAAAGTGAACCGCCAGGGGCAAGAGATCGTCTATCGTGGCGTGGGTGAGTTCCGCACCGTCGATGAAATCGCCGACACTTTAGTCAATCTCCACGGCAACGAAGTCCCCACCCGCGTTTCTGACTTGGGCAAAGTCAAAGACACTTTGGAAGACGAGAAAAACCGCGGTTTCTTTGAAGGTAAGCCCACGGTCATTTTGCAAATCTATCGTCAAGCGGGCTCCAATACGCTTAAAGTCGCTGACGATGTTAAGAAGCAGATCGCGAAGGTTCAAATCGATCTCAACAATATGGCCAATGCGCCTCAACTCAAAGTGCTGGTTGATTCCAGCACCAGCATTCGCCACAACGTCTTCGACGTTTATGAAACGATCATCATCGGTATTATCCTCACGGTGATCACTGTCTTGTTCTTCCTCGGCAGCATGCGCTCGACTCTGATCACGGCCCTATCACTGCCCGTTTCTCTGATCGGATCCTTTGTGCTGATGTCGATGGCGGGCTTCACGATCAACGTGATCAGTCTGCTGGCATTGACCTTGGCGGTTGGTCTGTTGATCGACGACGCGATCGTGGTTATCGAAAACATTTATCGACGCATGGAACTTGGCGAGTCGGCCGAAGAGGCCGCCGAGAAAGGAACAGCCGAAATCCAATTGGCGGTTATTGCCATCACTCTGGTGGTTATGGCCGTGTTCGTGCCGGTGGGAATGATGTCGGGTATGATCGGTCAGTTCTTTAAACAGTTCGGTTTGACCGTTGCGTTCTCGATGGCGATCAGTTTGTTTGTCGCTTTGACCATCATCCCGATGTTGGCGGCCTATTTCGGCGGTGATGGTCACAGTCATGGCCTGAAGAAGGGCGATGTGCCAACAGGTCTGTATGATAGAACGTTAGGCCGACTGCTACGGGGCTTTGATCGTTTCCAATCGTGGCTCGAGAACGTTTACGAGCGTTTCTTGCGTTTCACCCTCAGATTCCCCAAGAGCACATTGACGGCCACTCTCCTGGTCTTCGCTCTTAGCTTATATGCGGCCACTAAAATTCCTTCCGAATTCGTTCCGGATGCGGATACAGGTGAAAGCTCTGTGACTTTAGAACTAGCTCCCGGATCCAATCTAGATGCGACGACCAAGGTGTTTAAGCAGGTCGAGCAGATTGTGAAGCAAAACCCGGAAGTTGATTTTGTAATGGGCACTGTCGGTGGAACATTTAACGAATCCAACAAGGCCATGCTTTTTGTCAAATTGCACGACAAGCGCGACCTCACCACCGTCGACTTCCGCGACAAACTCAGAAAACAACTGGTGGCACTGCAAGAGATCGCGAACCCCATCGTAAAAAAATACGATACGTCGGGCGGCGCCGGTCAACAGCCCTTTATTCTGAACCTGATTTCGCAGAACTCGGACGAGCTGCAAAAGGCTTCCGGGCAAGCTCTTGCTCTGCTCAAAGCGGACCCGCGTTTCAAGGACGTGGACACCAACTTCCGCACCGGCAAGCAAGAAGTTCAAGTTCGTCTTAAGCCCGGAGCGGCTAAAGAGTTTGGAATCAATACCAAGACCATGGGGGCCGAGTTACGAGCGCAGATCGAAGGTTCAACGACGGCCAAATTCCGCGAGCATGGGCGCGAGTACGATGTGCGCGTCAGACTTCAGGACAATCAGCGGGATTTGAACCAAAGGTTCTCCGAAGTATATATCCCTAACATCAACCGCAAGCTGGTGAGACTTGCAAATGTCGCCGAAGCGGATTTGGTTGCCGGTCCAGCCTCAATTGAACGCCGTGATCGTGCGCGCTTTATTCAGATCACGGCCAATATTGCTCCTGGCGCCAGCTTGAGCGAAGTCGTTTCTCACGTGCAGCGCTCGTTAACCATGGGTGATAGCAAATTGCCGAACGACGTGCGCTTCAGTTTGGGTGGCGATGCCGAGAACATGGCTGATATGGGCACGTCTGCCATTATCGCAATTCTGTTTGGCATCATCTGTATCTACCTTATCCTAGCCAGCCTGTACGAGTCGTTCATCACTCCGATGACCATTATGGTGTCGTTTCCGCTGGCACTAAGTGGCGCGTTCTACGGTCTGCTCTTAAGCGGCAAATCGCTGAATATGTTCGCGATGCTTGGTCTATTTATGTTGATCGGTGTTGCGGGCAAGAACGGGATCTTGCTTGTCGATTTCACCAAGCAGTTGATGGACGAGGGCGTAGAGCGTTTAGAGGCACTAGTCCGCGCCGGCAAAACACGTCTGCGCCCTATTCTGATGACATCATTCGCTCTTGTGGCGGGCACGATTCCGATCGCCATTGGTCTGAATCCCGCATCGCGAGCCAGGACCTCGATGGGCGTGGTCATTATCGCCGGTGTGATTATCGCGACGGTTCTGACTCTGATTGCGGTTCCCTCACTGTTCGTGTACGTCGACCGCTTCCGCGTGTGGGCAAACTCGATCGGCAAAAAGCTAGTCTCGAAGCCTAAGAAGCCGACCGACCATGCCACGCTCACCGACCGCTCGCGTATCGAAAACACTATTCAATAATTTCTTCGAATTGCGCTGGCCTTAACGGCCAGCGCGAGGAGTTGAAGACGCGTGATCACGCCCGGACCCCTTTGATCTTTTTAAGAAACAAGCTCCCACCCATATGCTAATTTACTCTACGCTCTCCATTCACGGGGAGCAAAGGAGTCGCGATGAAGAAGATGTCCACGTGTCTTTGGTTCGATAGCCAAGCGGAAGAAGCCGCTAAATTCTACATCTCCGTTTTCAAAAACGGTTCGATTGGACATATTGCCCGCTATGGTAAAGAGGGCTTTGAATTTCACGGACAACCCGAAGGTTCGGTAATGAGCGTGGAGTTCGAAGTGAATGGCGAGTGCTTCATGGCACTCAATGGCGGCCCCATATTTAAGTTCAACGAAGCCATCTCTCTCATCGTAAATTGCGAGACACAGGAGGAGATCGATGACTATTGGCAAAAACTCACCGCCGACGGCGGCCAAGAAGTTCAATGCGGTTGGCTCAAAGACAAATTCGGTCTGTCCTGGCAAATCACACCTATGGTGCTAGATAAAATGATGAAGTCGCCCGACAAGGCCAAAACCGAGCGCGTGGTAAAGGCCTATATGCAGATGAAGAAATTCAATATCGCAGCTCTAGAACGAGCGTTTGAGGGGAGGTAACTCACCCACGCTAGCCGTTGATTCCTAATTCCTGAATCCGTGTATACCGGTTAACTCGTATACCGGGATTCCGGTATTTTAATTGGCGGAGAGGGTGAGATTCGAACTCACGAGACTGTTTTGCAGTCTACTCGATTTCGAATCGAGCGCCTTCGGCCACTCGGCCACCTCTCCGGACTGCTGCGTAAATTGTAGGTTTTAGGACTTAGCGGATTCTGGACGGTTTGGCTAGGGTTTTGAGCTTTGCGTCGTTTGGACTGTGAGGTTGCCTGGATTTCGCCAACACAATAGACCTTTCGATCTCAACTAGGGGATTTCAGCAGTGCGAGTGTTTGTCGTGGGAATGTTTGTGGCTTTTGTGGTGGCGGGGACCGCCTATAGCTCGAGCAAGATTGTCTATCCCCTCGCCTACGCCGACACCGTATCGCGTGCTTTTGCCGCAGGGGACAATAAAGATTCCTCGGGCTGGAGCGAGTGCAAAGAAGCCCCTGGGGTGGAAAATGGCCTGGGCGTGATCTGCGAAGGCACCCGCTCAATCCTCAATGACGATGGTCAAATGTATCATGTGAACTATTTCTGCGAATTTGAATTCCAGCCGAAGCCTCAGGGCGACGACTTCAAAGTCACTCATAACCTCTGCCAGTAACTCAAAACCTACTTCGAAGCGGTTACAGCCGTCGTCATAGCCCGTCGAATATTGGCGATATCTTCATCAGTGAACTTACGATTGATCACTCCGGTTTTTACCAGCGGAGCCATCACTGATTGAGGATCGTTCGAGTGCGCCAATCCCATAGCGTGACCAAGTTCGTGTAGAAAAACGGTTTCGAAGTCGAGTTTTCCAACTTCACCGGTGTTGGAGTATTTGAAGTGCTGGTTGAAAACATCGATATCGGCCTCAATGATCCCCGTAGTCCAAACGTAAGTTTTTGTCAGCGCGGCTTCTAAGTCGACCTGCACGGGTTGAGCTTTGCCCCAAGAGATCACACTAAACCCATCATTCTCATCACCGGAATTGAACTCGGCCGGAAATGTACCGATCGAAATCCGCACTTTCCCCATAGCTTCATTCGCCGTCTGCACCGCGCGTTCGCAAGCGGACTTGAACTCAGCCGGAAAGTCCACGTCGTAAGAGAAGTAGAGGCCTGCATCACTCACCGTCACTGGCGAATTGTCCTCTGTAATATAGACTTTGGGGACCTCAACGCCTTTCGCGTTATGCACCAACTCGACACCCTTAGCGGGCTTAACCGCAGGTAGTTCTGCCGGCGGTTTACGGTACTGTTGGCTGGGACGTGGTCCACAGGCACCCAAGGTCAACACCAAGGCCGCCAGAGTCGTACATATCAGCGCTGTCTTCATCTTGGGTCCTCGCATGGGCATTTTCCTCAGCACACCATATGCCATTATGGCCGCCGCCAGGTTCCTGTTCGCCGTCCATCAACTAGGCGGTACGTCCAAAGAGGCCGCAAAGCGGCACCTCAAATGGTTGCCCCCGCCATGCCGCCATAGTTCAATCAAAGCCTGCGGAGGCTTATGATGTCTTACCTGATTTTCTCGTCTGTAGTGACGTTTGCCTTTTTATTCTGCGGCGCTGTTCAAGCCCGAATGCTCACCGAAAACTTAGACCTTCCCGCCACTGAGTGGGCCCGCGGTAACACCCAGCAGATGGGTTTAGAGGGTCAACTGATCAACCACACCAGCGGCAAAGGCTTCGAACTGAGCGGCATGCGCGGAGGCGCTTATGTGCGCTGGAAGCCCACCGACTCTTTGAGCGGAGGTTTGCGCGGCGGCCGTGAAGCCTTCTGGAAGGGCAAAACCAGCAAAGACGGCTTCTACAGCGGCGCTTTTGGACAGTACGCGATCAACTCCCACTTGGTCGTGCGCGGCGATCTCTACTACCACGACGCTCTTCACGATTTCTGGGACGGTGGCGCCAGTGTGGATTTGCAAAATGAAATGACGTTGTGGAGCGTGGGTATCAAGCGCGACTTGATGTACGACTCTTACATTAGCCTGCTCGGTATCGAGACTGCCGAGAAATGGGCCGGCGCCGCACGCCGCAACACCGTGTTTGTCAGTGCGAAGAAAACGTGGAAACGGGCCGAGGGTTTTTTACGCGTGTATGGCGGCAACATTGTCGCGCGCGGCGTGAAGACAAATCCCCTGTATGGAGTGGACGGCAGCTACACCATCGGCTTTCGTCAATCTGGCTGGGCCCTTATCACCAAAGGGCAGTTTTGGACTTTGAAAAACGACGACGGCGGCCTAGCGGGTTACTATTCCCCAAAAAGCTTTCTCCAGGCCGGCTTGGGCTTGAGCTACCAACGCTCGTTGTCCGACAAAAATTTCTTCACTTTCGATCTCGGCCCCGCCTACCAAAGCGCCAGCGGTTCCAAGCTCAACGAAAAGTCCAAGGTCGGTGGCGAAGCGAGCCTCTCTGTCTCACGCCAACTGGACGAAAACTTCCAAATCCAGCTCCAAGGCCAACACCTCCGCCTAACGGACGTCTACGCCCAAACCCAAGGCATGATCTGGCTCCACCGCGTCTTTTAGGGTAGGGGCTAACATTTCCGGAAATATACGCGATTTGAGGTTCGGAAACCGGATCTATGCGTTTTTAGGATTATTTTGGAGGAAAAAACTGGCGCGCCCGGATGGATTCGAACCACCGACCACTTGATTCGTAGTCAAGTACTCTATCCAACTGAGCTACGGGCGCGCGATCCCTTTTTGAATTGGGAAGCCGTGTTTTAGACAAGGGAGGCCAAGAATGCAAGCCCTTTAAAGCCCGGCAGTTCTTGAATTTCCTCAATCCCTATGGCAGTTTCAGCCTTTAAAGCCGAAAAACGTGTTCCCGCTGGAGAGGTGGGTGAGTGGCTTAAACCAACGGTTTGCTAAACCGTCGAGTCGCTAAAACGGCTCACGGGGGTTCGAATCCCCCCCTCTCCGCCAAAAATAAAAAGGCAGCTGTATCCAGCTGCCTTTTTTATTTTTGGCCCAAGCGAGGACCGCAAGTGGTGCTCCATTAAAGATTCACGAAGGCCGTTTAAGGCGAGGTCACGCACCGTGAACCGAGGCTCATTTTTTTGAGCTTTGACCAATAATCTTCCCATGCGCTGGATTCGTAAATTTCCTGCGCGCTCTTCATTCTATGTACCGACGATACCACTACAGCCACTCGTGCCGAAAAGTGGCAGTTCGGAACCTTCATCTTAGTTCTAGATCCAGACTCTAAGATCAGAGGCCCTGTTCTAGGGCGCTTACCGCGTATATACGCTCTTAGCCGCGAACCAGCTTTGCAATTCCTGTCCACAACCTATTGCTACAAAGGAGCAAATGCATGGATAAAATAATCAAGTCTCTCGCCGCACAAGTGAAGAGCGAAACTGTCAAGAAGGCCCAGGCTGTCACTCAGAAAATCAATTTGAGCGACTACCAACGTCCCGTCGTTATGATTGCGTTCAATAATAACAAGTAAAAAACCCAGGAGCCTGACTATCAGGCTCCTGCCACTCACCGACGGTGAAATTCCATGTATTTTCTAAAAGGCTTAGAGACTAACGTACTAAATATTCTAACTGTCGCAAGTTCACAGGAATCTTCAAATGCGATTGATAGCGCAGCCGTTCTAAAAGCTCAGTTTGTGAAAAGCCAAATTGCGCAAGGTGACGGCATTAACGAATCGTGGCTAACCGAGAATCCCACACATGCCCTACGATTTGAATCCCGCCCGCAATCCGTATCGGAATTGCTTAAATACTTTCAAAATGAAGAAGAAGATTTCACCAAGAATATTCCTGCCGATTCAAATGAAATTCAATTTGCCCGGCTGCAGATGGCATATCATGAGCTTAAGTCCCAACACAGTAACATGTTTTCGCTTTTCGATTTGGTCTTCCACACTGTCTTCTTCCACGCATTTCCCGGGCGTGGGGGCGGTTCCACCCCGCGCGCGGTGGGACTACTATGGGCCAATCCACCCGATCATTGGCGCAAACCTGACTTTATGGAATTCTTTATTCACGAGCTGACTCACAATCTCATTTTCATCGATGAACGCTGTCATCAGCACTATACCGACTACGAAGCTCTCGCGAAAAAAGAGAACTACGCACGCTCCACGATTCGCAATCAAGAACGCAGGCTTGATCTAGTCATTCACAGCATGGCTGTGGGGATAGAGATCCTTTCTTATCGCCACGAAATGCAGCTGAATCCTACTCAAACAGTATGCGTCCATCCCGCCAATGAGCAGTTGAAGGAGGCGTGCTGGCGTTCGATGCAATCCATTGAAAATATTGGCACCTTGCAACATCTGATTTCCGACCGCATGTCTGACCTTCTCTCGGCGTATAAAACTAAACTCAAAAAGATGAGCTAACTATGTTTTCAGTTGTCGACCGCAAAACAGTGACTCGCACTTCGGTCTTATATGTAGGTTTAACCTCCTTGCTACTACAGCAGATCTTGGTGGGTTTTTCGACCTATCTAATTGTACGCATCACACGAAATGTAGAGGCAGAAAAACCGATCATATTTCTGCTTTTTACGTTTGGAATGTGCATCCTTACTCCCTACTTTTTGGCCATACTGAACAACTTATGTCTCTCTCGCTTAAAATTTGCACTCAATCGCGCTTTTGTACGCAATTTTTCAACAACTTTTAATGCGCGCCCCTTTCTATGGCGCAGCACCGATCTTAAGCGAACCTGCAGTGCTATTCTGACAAAAGAAGGACCAGGCCTAATCGCGGACTCCGTCGATACGGGATATTATACTCTTTCCCTTTCCTTGAATCTGACCATCCAAAGTTTGGCATTGGCCTATGCTATCGAAGGCAGGCTGGCGTTGGTTCTGCTAGGAGGATTTCTAATTTCAATTCCGCTTACAATGTTCAATCAAAAGATAGTTTCTCGGGCCGCCCAGGCCATGGAGAATGCCAGCTATTTTCTTACTAAGCATATTTCAAATCTTTGGGACAACGTCGTGCTCGGCAACGCCTACAATGAGGGGCGCTATATAGAAACATATGAAACCCGCTTCGCTCAAGCGCGTGCAAAAGCTCTGACCTCAATTCTTTCGACCGGCACTTCCTCAGTCGTCGTGGCCCTAGCCTTCATGCTTCCCCTCTCCATGTATGTTTACTCCAGTCTAAGTTCAGAGACACAAACGAAAGCTGGTCAATTAGCTCTGATGGCCGTTCTTCCCCGCTTGTTAATGATGCTAAACGCGGCTTACGAACTGCTTTCTTCTTTGAATCATGTTCTGAGTCTGGGCGGCCGCTCGGCAATGCTAAACACGGAGTTAGAAAAATCCCTGCGCGCGGCTGATTCGAACCCTCCGCAAAGCCAGTTTGAATTGCTACGCCTGTCTGATCGGGATGGTGGACCAATTGAACTTCCCGCTCTGCCCGACATATTGTCCAAACCAGGGCGCACTACAATCACCGGTCCCAACGGGAGCGGTAAATCGACCTTCATTCTAAAGCTAAAGGCGCAGCTCGGTGAGCAAGCATTTCTATTACCCTGCCGTCACGATTTGGACTTTGCCCAGCCGAACTCTGAGCTTTCAACAGGGCAATTACAACTCCAGATTTTGACCGAAATCGCAGAACGGAGAAAAGCTAAAATCTTATTGCTCGACGAATGGGATGCAAACTTGGACGACAAAAACCGTGCCGCACTCGATACATTAATCGAAGTATTGTCGAAACAACTGCGGATCATCGAAGTTCGTCACTTTCAATTGAACGTTGTTAGTTGATGAAGAGACTATGTAACCTGTCATAACAGTGGCTGCAGCAATCCCCACGACTACCCGCGAGTAAGATACCCCTCCAACTTATCAAACGACTGCGTCCAGCCCTGAGTCATCCCCGCCTTCATTTCAACAAACGCCTTCAGCTCCTCCAACGGCACCTGACCTAGCGGTTGCCATGTGACCATGACCCGCGTTTGATCCTCGCCCTCTTTAGTAAATACAACCTTTGTCAGCATCGTATCCGGCCACACGGGAACGTTGGGGTGTTTAGAGAGATTGCCTTTTTCATCGCAGAAGATTTGCGTATACTCGAGATAGTTCGGGCGCTCGATCCTGCGATAGTTCATTTGGCCATACATCACCACGCCCGAGGAGCCGTAAGACATTTTGTAGAAAGTGGATTTGCCCTCAGCGATGTCGGCCTTGATGTACTCCATCTCGGAGTCGTCAGGACCGAGCCAGCGTGAGAAGTGCTCCGGGTTGGTCCACATTTCAAACAACGTTTCGATCGGCGCTTCGAACGAACGGTTGATAACAAAAACCTCGTTCTGCGAAGATTCTGCCTCCAAATATTCGGCCAAACGATCCCAGGTGGAGTGGCCGCCCGCACTTTTGATAAACTTTTTGGCCTCAGCGGCGGCTTCCGGCGAGACAAACGCCATCGTCATTTCCATCTGCGTTTTCTTGCCCACCGCTTTGAACAAAACCGTCACACGGAACATCGGCGGACGATCATCGTTGCCACCATGATCGTAAACCAAGCGTTTGTGCTCATCCACCTCGAGATAAATCGTCTTATTTGGATAGTCCACTCCGTCTGGGCCGTGCATCGTGTACGCCCAGTGACCACCCACTCTCAAATCTTTACTATGAGTGGTTAAAGAAAATCCCCGCGGCCCCCACCACTGCGCCACTTGCTCCGGGTCCGTCCACGCGTCCCATACCGCCTCGACGGGAGCATCGTACACACGCACCAAATAGAGTTCGTTAGGTTTATTTTTTGCCGACATTGGATTTTCCTTTCGCTTTTTTCTTCGGAGATACGGTTTTCAAGTAAGCTTCCAAACGATCAAAGCTCTCTTCCCAAAAGACGCGATACTGCTCCATCCAATCCGCCACATCTTTAAAAGCTTCCTTGTTGATCTTGCACGGCCGATATTGAGCCTCTTTGGTTTTGGTGATCAGCCCCGCCTTTTCCAAAACCTTGATGTGTTTGGTGATGGCTGGAAGACTCATCTCTTTCAAAAATGGTGCGGCCAGATCCGACACATTGGCCTCACCTTTTGAAAGACGCGCCAACATCGCACGACGGGTAGGATCGGCCAGAGCTCCAAATGTTTGACTTAAGGTATCTTGCATATATTACCTATTAGTTAATTAACCATAATGTTAAATAAAGACCCGTAAAAGATCAACAAAGAAGAGTTTTGCCGCCTTCGTATCGTATAAAATCTCAATAAATACGGTAATTTATGACAAATCCTATTTTGATTCACCATGCAAGACAATGCCCGTCTCGAGCCATGTTTTTGCGACTACGTCGTCTTGCGAGCAAACACAATTAGCAAAGAGCTTCCACCGCTCCACACGTAGCTAATCAAATTGTCCAACCAAAACAAAGGACCCGGAGTGCCCTCGAAACGGGCGCCTTTAAGCTTGGGCTCGACAAAACCTGCCAGAGTCATACTGTCCTTCAGCGCGGCCGGATGATAGATGCGCAAATGCCCCACCGGCATGGTGTCAGCCTTCAAACGCTTCAACGGTCCATAGCCCACACTCGCGTCAACCGTCGAATACTCAACAAAGATTGGCGAACAACCAAATAGAATCAGCAAGCGATTGTACCAGGCCATCAAGTTCGGCGTGGAGATGATAACGCGACCACCGGGCTTCAAGACACGAAAGGCCTCTTTCAAAAAGAGATCGGGATCCAGCAAATGTTCGATCACTTCACCCGAAGTCACAAAGTCGAAGCTGGCATCGCCAAACGGCAACGGCTTCGCAAAGTTCACTTGCTCGAATTGACTTTGCGGCAGGCGCTCGCGCGCCTTCTTCAACTGAGCGCTTGAACCATCCACGCCAAAGCATCTCCACTGCGGATAGGCCTTTGACCAGTGTGAAAGAAAACAGCCATCACCACATCCCAAATCCAAAACTGAACCCTGAGCGGGAGGGTTCATCAGCGCAATATCACGAAATACAATCTCTTCGCGCTGCTCAAGTTTGTGTCGCATCGGGGATGCGCCCCAAGTTTCGGCTGAAAAATAATCCTTTTCCATTACAGTCCGTTCAGGTACGGCAAGATCATCTCGATCTTGGTGGCACCTTCACCGCGACACTGATCCTCCGCACACTGCATAGAGCGTTGGCACTTACTCTTGGTGTCCCACACAAAATCCGCTTCACCATCGATCAAAATACCTTCAACCCAACCTGCTTCGGGATTGATCAAAGCCGAGCCCGAATTCCCAATGTAGGAATCCGTATTGGTGTAGAACTGACCGTGTGTCACCGAACGCACACTTGCGCCCGCGGCTATCTTTAGCGGCAATCCCATTGGATAACCCGCCAACACCAGGGGCGCTCCCACACGGATCTCGCCCGCAGCGCGGACCGGAAGAGGGCTCGCACCATCAACCGGACGATCCAAGCGAATCACCGCAAAATCACCTTTGTCTCCCGACAGGCCGCTAGCGATCAACTCTCGGCATTCATAGACCTGATCACTCCGAACCCGATCTGGTACATGATTCGCGTATTGTACAAAGAATCCGCTGACGAAGTGATAGCTCTTGCACTCAGCCCGCGAGTTCACGCAATGCCCCGCTGTTACCAGAATATCCGGGGCGACTAAGAACCCCGAACAGTCGGCAACTTCACCTTGTTGATAAAAAGGTTCGTCAGCGCAAAGTCTCTCACTTTGCCCATACGGCTGCATATCAAACACAAGCTCCGCGTTCTTAAACTTGGCGTTGCGTTTGTTGACCAGAGCCAGCGTCGCCTGCGCCCAACTTTGTTCGACGGGATTTGACTCAAAGTACTCCAACCGCCCGTCAGCCCCGTAGATGACGGGAGGATTCGCAGTTGCGGCCAAAGTCCCATTAGAGAAGAGCGCGAGAATAACAAGAGTGAGTTTCATATCCCATAAGGCTCTCGAAATCGGCGGCCGTAGACAAGACAGAAATTGGACGTAAGGCCGATGCCGATACACTTGCGCCGTCTTTTGTGCTCCCCGTATCCTAAAGGAATGAACGCCGCCAAATTAAAGCGCCGTGAATTTCTTTGGGCTCTCGCCGGAGCCGGTACGTTGGCCGGCGTAGGCTCCGCCCTGGCCTGGCAGTTCGGTTTTTTTACCGACGGCCCACCCGAAGATCATGAGTTTTATTCCTCTTACGGTGAATGGAGCTCCTCAAACATCACCCAAATGGACGCCGCCACTCCCAGCTATGTTGTGTTTTTTCGACCGCGCAGTTTAAAGCAACAGCACTTTCAAGTTCCGTTGCGCGTGCACAGTGGAGTGCAGGATCCGATCAACAAGAGCTTCTTGGTGTTCATAACCAAATGGGGCGATACCATTTGCTCATTTGATCGCTCGCAAGGTCGCGTGCTCAAACAGGCGCGGGCGGCCGCTGGGCGCCGCTTCTTTGGTCACGGCGTTTGGGATCCACAAGCAAACGCTTTCTGGGTTGTGGAAAATGATGACATCGCCAACAAAGGCTATTTGGTCCTGCGCAATCATCAGCTCGAGATCGTGCGTGAGATCCCCTCACACGGCGTGTATCCCCATGAAGTGAAAATGCCCGAGTCCGGCGTTTTACAAGTGTGCAACACCGGCGATTTCAAGACACAGTTTGGTTCGATGGCATGGGTTTCTACCGCTGATGGCCGGTTGCTTAAGAACGTCTCCTTTAAAGAAACTTTGAAGACCGCCGGGCCTTCGCATTTTCTCCGCTCCCGGCGGCGGCCTGAGGAAACGTTCATCGGTAGCATAACGGCAGCACAAGACACGCCGTCGGTCATCTGGCGCATGAGCGGTGAAAGCTCCACACGCGCAATCATTGCGCAAGAAAAAGATCGAGCGCTATTCACTGGCGAAGTGGTGTCGTGGGCCGAGAGTCCCGCCAGCGGATTGATGATGTGGACACACGCCAAAGCTAAAGCTGTTTTTTCAGTCGGTGTGGATCAGGACGAAGAAGCAAAAGTCGCCTTACCGATTTACCCGCACGGCATGATCGACGATGGTGACAATATCTTCGTCACTCGCAAGGCCCATTTGATCAAATGGTCTAATGGCGAATACGAAGAGGTGGCGCGCGGACCAAAACTCGAACGCTCAAAGTTTGGCTCTCATATCGTTCGTATCGAATCCTAAGAGAGGCGCCAAAATTAATGTCCTTGACGCTTGACGTTGCATGCCCCTTGAGGGAGTTTTGCAGCATGAACGTAGCTCTATTATTTTTAATGAACTCCGCTCTGGCTGCCGTTCCTACCGGCATCGATCCCAACACGATTTTGCATGAGTACGACGCCAACGGGGTCGAGCGCATTCAGATCGACAATGTGGCTGGCAAAATCACTCTCCGTCTTACCGAACGGCCGCGCGTGATCGCGAACGTTACAAAAAAGAAATTCCCCGAACAGTGCGCACTGACATTTGAAAAACCCACTCCTGAACTGGTGGTCTTTCGCGCCACCGGGCCGTCATTTGAAGAGTGTGAAGCCGACTTCGATGTGCAGGTGCCGAAGAAGATCGACGTGACGATCAATGCGGGCGTTGGCCCGGTCAACGTCAGTGGCACCGAAGGACGTTTGGAATTTCGCGTCGGTACGGGAAATGTGAACGCCAACGGCACCTTTAGCGATGTGCAAGGGCGCAGCGGCACGGGCGAGATTGAAATCAATGGCATCAACGGCGGCGGGTCGATCACCTCGGGCAGTGGCCGCGTGACATTAAAATTCAATGAGGATCCCAAAGGGGATTTCAACGTGAGTGCGGGCACCGGTGACGCTACGGTCTTGCTACCCAAAGGCTTTCGCTTCCGCGGCGAGCTTGCCAGCGGCACTGGTTCTGTGAAGAATGAGCTTATGAGTATTCCCAAAGCCGACTTCGGATTGACCCTCAAATCTGGCACCGGCGATGTCACAGTGAAGAGTTATTAAGATGGGATTTTTCTACTGGTTTCGAGTTGGAATGATGGTCGTGGCCTTGGCGGGCATCATCATGGTTATGCGTGAGCTGAATGCTCCCCAATATCCGGGCAAGAAGACGGTGCTGGCGCGTTGGTTCGGTCCGGATGAAAACGTGGCGGGCGTAAACCTCTGCCCTACTCGCGTGACACGCCTGGAGACCGGCAAGGTGGCTGTTTTCCAAGAGGGCATGGAGTGGTATCGCACGACCGATGCGCACAAGGAGCATTTGGATCCGGTAGCGGTCGAAAAATGGTTCAGCCGCAACTGCGCTCAGCAGGGTGAAAAAACGTCGGCCTCAGCGGACGTGAAAGAGGCTTTGAAAGTGCATTTTGTAAGCGGTGAGCCGCAGGTTCTGCTTAAGTCGGCCAGCGGAGAGTTCGAATGGATGGGCAAACCCTTCCGCTCAGTCCAAATGGACACAGCGGTCGAAGAGCTTAGCCAGCTGCCGCTCTCCACCAAACGTAAATGACACGCTCCAGAAAACGCGCAAATTCCCGCAATTGTTGACAACCCGGGGACCTGACTCTATTTCTTAGGGTTCCCACTGTTCAGGCGTAGCTCAGTTGGTAGAGCAAGCGGCTGTTAACCGCTTTGTCGGGGGTTCGAGTCCCTCCGCCTGAGCCAATTTTCACATCACAATTCATTTGCTCCGGCCGGAGCGCGAAACCGATAGCACTTTTATCCGTCTCACTTTGTTGTCGCCTACCGGCCAATCGATTTCTTGTCCCACTCGCATACCAATCAACGCTGCCCCTACGGGTGCCAAAATGGAAATTCGACCCTCCTCAATATTGGCGTCATAAGGATAAACGAGGGTTACGCTCTGTTTTCTAGCGGTGTCTAAATCTACAAATATGACCTCGGAGTTCATAGAGACCGTGTCCGCCGGCAACTGTTCCTCTGGAACCAGCACGGCCCGCCCCAACTCCTCTTCCAAAAGTTCTGCGACCTCAGCCGTGCCTATCGAAAGCAGGGATGAGATCTTATGAAAATCCTCGTGCGAAATGACCAGAGACGGTGGTCGTTCCATATAAGCACCTCGTCGTTTAGTTTAAGTTTTAGACCTATGAGACTAGAACAGGTTCGGCCGTAGAGAGGCTATCCCCTACGGCGGGAAGAAATAAACTTCAGAACCATCCGATCTTGAACGGCACAAAGTTTAGCGCTGATTTGAAAGCTCCGCGGTGGTCTTAACATCCAAATCAGAGTACCACAGCCCCACTTTGCACTCAATAGATGGACCAGGCAGAGATCGTCCATGAAGGCTTTGCCCACGCATTGAAAATGAACAACTATTAACTAAGAGCGCTTTTATGCGGAAGAGGCTATTCAATGGGTGTGAAATCGGTGGATGTCTTAGTCGTCGGTGGCGGAATTGTTGGCGCTTGTGTCGCCAGGGAGCTGAAAGCCGCAGGTGTCGCAGATGTGTTGCTGGTCGACAAAGGCGACTTCGGCAAAGGCTGTTCGTGGGGCAGCGCCGGTTGGATCACGCCCTGCTTTTCTATGCCACTACCTCAGCCCGGAATGCTTCTGAAGGCCACAAAATGGATGCTCGATCCCACGAGTCCCTTTCGCATCAAACCAGAACTCAGCCTTACTCTGATCAGCTGGTTGCTGCGTTTCTTGCGCGCCACTACAGAGCGAAAAATGCTCGAATCCATAGAGGTTCTAACTGAGATCTCCAAATACAGTCTGAACTTCTATAAACAAATGGCTGACGACGCCTCCAACGACTTCACCTATGCGAAAAAAGGTTTGCTGTTGGTCAGTGCAGAAGACCGCGGGGTCAAAGCGGCAAAACTGGAAATGAATCTTATGAGCGTCCACGGCATTCCCGGCCAGTTTATGGAACGCGATGAATTGCTGGAGTTCGAACCCGCATTTCGCTCCCTTCTGAAAGGCGGCGTTTATTTCCCAGAAGAGGCCCAGGCCGAACCTTTCCAAGCCGTGGGAGCCGTGATCGAACAATACCGCAAATTAGGAGGTCAGGCGATTTCCGACACCGAGGTCATCGACTTCAAGGTAGAGGGCGGAAAAATCACTGAGGTCAATACCACGCAAGGACGTTTCAAGCCCGATCTTGTCGTCATGGCCGCGGGAACATGGAGCAAAGAGTTAGCCTCAAAGTTGGGATGCACCATTTCGCTGCTCGGAGGCAAAGGTTACTCGATGCGCATCGCTGGCGATTTCGTAAAACCCAAAACGCCGATCATGATCGTGGATCGCAAAATCGCGATCACTCCGTACGACAACTATGTGCGATTGGCGGGAACACTTGAGCTGGTCAATCAAGACTTCGATTTCAGCCCACGACGCCTCCAAGGCATTTTAAAGGGTTCACACGAGTACCTAAAACTAGAAGGCGCTTCTGAACCAACTCACATCTGGAGAGGCCTACGCCCCTGCACCCCAGACGGAGTGCCATTGGTGGGATTCTCCAGTCGCATCTCAAATCTATTTTATTCGGTGGGACACCAGATGCTGGGCTTGCAAAGCGCCCCTGGATCGGCGCGCTTGGCGGCGGATTTGATTTCTGGCAAGAGCTCCTACGTGGACGCCAAACCGTTCAATCCGCGACGCTACGAAATGTAGCCGTTAAGGCCTCCTGGCAAGAAGATTCCCCCACTAGGTGGGTATAATTCTCCTCAAGATAGCGCGCCATGTGTCTGTGCTTTTCCTTGTCGAGGAATTGGCTGGCGGGCTGCATAGGGCGATTGAACTCTTCGGCCACTTTGGGATCTTGACCACGGTCGACCAGATCGGCAATGCGCTCAACTAAAACCAAACGTTTTGCAGCAGGGAGTGGATGCCCCTGCGGATCGAGCAAACCCTCTGCAGCGAAAAACGCCTGGCTGATCTCACGTTCGCGCGCATTGTGCTCGCGAATAACCGCCAACATAGCCGCCTTCTCGCTCGGACACTGCTCATCCAGGCTCATTCCATAGTAGGTGTAAAGCTGGCGTAATAACTTGGGCTCAGTCTTGCTTGAGTCGTGTAGCTTTAGGTACCTGCTAATAATGACACTATTCAGACCGCGAAATTCGGCAGGAAACTGCTCAAAGAGGGCGATGCCCAACGCTTCGACGCGCGAGATGTGGCGCACGATGGCAGCTTGAAAATCAGTAGACGAGCGGACATGCTTCCGACAAGATACCTCCGTCGCCAAAAGCTCCGCAGGCATTAGAAACGCTAAAATTAAAATCACCACTTTCACCATCCGCGCCCTTTATAACTAGATACGTTTCTGTTTACAAACAAAAAATGGTGATATTTCGTTCAACGGACGGATCGGCTACGGAACGCTCTCTTGCGACCCATTCCCCACATCAGAGCATTTATTTTTTTCATTGCTGCCTAGAATTTTACGGATGCAGCTCACGATGTCGAGGCTGGAAAATGGTTTGGGCAGAAAAGAAAACTCAAGCCCGTGCACCTGGTCTGGGTCCGGCTCTTCACCGGAGGTCAGAATCAGTTTCAACGATGGATTGATTTCCAGCATGCGGCGGACCATTTCAGGCCCGCTCATCGAGGGCATATTGATGTCACTGATCACGATATCGCAAGACGATTCGCGAATGAACGTGAGGGCTTCTTCAGGTTCGGTAAATGCAAAAGCCGTGATGCCTTCTCCCGAAAGAATGTCGGCCACGCTCGACACACAATAGCGATCGTTGTCCACGACCAAAACTGCCGCCTCAATGGATGGCTCATCAACACCTAGCGGGACAGAGACCCTCGTGAGGGCGAACGGCGGCGGACGATCCGCCAGATGGGCAACGACGTTGGCTGCTTCCTTGGCGGCCTCAATAATCTGATCCATATAGAGAGCTTGATCGCTGCCTGGAGCGAACGCACGACGGGACAAGGCCGCCCGCCCTGCAATCACGGTGAGAGAGCCATTTAAGGCATGTACAGCCAGACGCGTCTTGAGCTTCAGGCTCTCGAGCTCCGCCAGGGCCGCCTGCAGCTCAGTTTTCACTTTGGAACTGATACCCTTCGTTGGGGAGAGTACGGATGTACGAAGAACACGCGCCCAGCTTACGCCTCAACGTGCAGACATGTTTATCAACACTGCGGGCGCCGACATGAATATCCTTACCCCACACCAATTGTAACAGACGTTCGCGCGTCACCTTACCCTCTTGCGCACGCGCCAATGTCGCCAAGATGCGGAATTCAACAGGCGTAAGGAAAACATCTTTCTCGCCAAGGTCGCCTTCGACAAAGGCTTTTTGCATGTCCCAATCCAAGCGCAGCTTACCGTAACTGCCGTTGGCGCGTTGACGACGCGAGCGCGCCTTCACGCGAGCCAAGAGCTCTTCGGGATGAAACGGTTTGGTGATGTAGTCATCCGCGCCGGCAGAAAGGCCTTCGACCAACTGATTCACAGCGCTCACTCCGCTAAGAAACAAAATGGGAAGTTCTGTCCCCTGCTCGTGACGAAGGTGACGGCACAAATCGAACCCGTGACCGTCGGGCAAATTCACATCGAGTATCACCATTTGATAGGGTTTCTTGCGCATCTCTTCGCGCGCTTCAGCAGCTCGCGTGGAGAAGGTCACTTTAAAACCGTCTTTCAGGGTTTGTTCGATGATAGGGTGCAATCTTGCATCATCTTCAACAACCAACACTTCCATTCTCATTCCGCCCCACTTGCCGTCAGTACCTGGTGATTACGAAAACTCAGTTCAACAATGATGTTTGGAATAAATGCCCGGGAAATTTCACCAGACATTCGATTCATCTTATTTTTAATTGTTTGTTTAAGGAAGCTTAAAATCGGAGATCCAGAAATCCTGATCCCAATTGTCCTCGAATTGTCGTCAACGATGTGCGCGTGACTAGTCTTAACTCGGTTTACTCTAGTCTTGTGATTACACATTTATGCCGCCTCCGACTCGCAAGGAATGATCTTACCGAGGGCCAGTAATATCGAAGGATCAAAGCGACCATAACTAATTTTTTCTTTATCCTGGGAGATGATGCATCTCATGGCGGCCGAAGGAGTCATCTTTACCCCGCCTTTGCCTGTGACCAATTCATCGAACTCGTCCGCAATACCCAAAATCTGGGCTTCGGGACAGATCTCACCACCCGACAACTTCTCTGGATAACCCGAGCCATCGAAGCGCTCATGATGTTGCATGATGGCCTTCGTGACAATTTCAGGGATATTCATGCGCCAGTTTTTAATCACGTCGACACTCGCACGCGGATGACGCTGAAATGCCGCTAGCTCTTCGGGAGTCATCTGGTTCAGTTCTTTGAGCTGAATTTCTTCGGGAACCTGGATCAACCCCACGTCATGCAGAAGACCGGCCATCGCTAAATGTTCCGGATCGCCTATGCCAAGACCCATCGAGAAAAGCGAAGCAAAAGTCGCCACGTTGGAAAGATGACCGTAGGTGCCTTCTTCCTGCGAACCTAAGGCGAGGATTTTGTCATACCAGTCGTTCTTCCCACCGCCGCCTTCAACGATATAAGAGCGCACAATTTGTTGGCAGTCGGTCACCAAACCGCGACCTTTTTCTAGAGAGTTGCCTTTGGAAGCCTCGTTGAACAGACCGCCCATGAGATCACGAACTGCCGACTCCATCTTCTCGCGCTTCTCAGTGGCACTAATTTGCTCCGAGGCGCCGATCTGACGTAGCCGCGTGGCCGTGTAGTTGTAGAACTTCGACATCTCCGCTTCGTCGACCAACATACTGCCGACTTCTTTTTTGCGCAGGCGATTTAATCGCTCGGCCGTCATGGGTCGGCCCGCATTTGAAAAGCAGATGTGCTTGTTGTTCAGCGGCAGATGCACATAGGTTTGAAAGTCCAGGACCGTGTCCTCAGAAAGGTCAATCAGCTTCACAGCGCGGAAAGTGCGCGACTCTGTGATGCGCACCAAGGCACGACGCAAGCTAATGCTCAACTCGCCTCGATCCACCGGCATCAAGAACGCATCTGTAAAACCATTTTTCTTAAAGGTCTTGCGATCGAACTCTTTGCGGTCCTCGGTAACAAAATAAATTACCGCATTGGGATAGTTGGCACGAAACATCTGCGCCAGCTCAATGCTCGAAATATCAGCAGGAGGGTTTTCACAAATAATGCATGCGGGCTGCAGGTCCGCGGGTAGCTCGACCAGGATGTTGAGGTCGAACGGATATTCGCGCATCGAGCCCGCAGGTACGATACCGTTCACCAAGGTTCTCACGGCTTCGCTTCCACCCAGGAGCAAGGTGCTAACCGCGCCGTTATCCATTAAGACTTCACCTGTTTCAAACCCAACAAAAGCATGAAGGGTTGGCCAAGACAGCTGCAACGCAAACTCGACGTCGAGTCGTAACCGTTGAGCGAGACATTCACATCCCCGCCCCACATCACTGATGGAATCGCTGGCTGCAGGTTGGGACCTTTGAGATTGACTCGAGTACGGGCCATTCCGTAAATCATGTTCAAAATTTCAGCAGCGGCATCCGCATTGCCGGCATTAATGTCGCTGTGATTCTCACTGAACATATGATTCACAACCGTGCAGAAGCTAGCCTTCGGCAGCCAGAGCACCAGTGTTCCGGCCGTCTTGTCGCCGACTAGACTAATTACTCCAACCGCGCACGCACTCTTGTCGGGAGTCATGGCCATGGGGCCACCATCTTGGACGTTGGCTTCAAGTGAGAACTGAACTTTGAAAACTTCGCTGACTGAAGCTGCGAGTTCTGCATGAAAAAGAGGCAGGAGCTGCTGGGCTGTCACGCTACACACCCAAGACTTTCACGATTTGGCCACCCGTCATTCATTCCACCATCAGATATTTTAACGTGAGAATTGAGATCGAACTTACGTGTTCCATCTAAAAACTTATCGGACTTCAAGGAAGAAGGATGTGTTACTTTCCAGTAAGGCGAGGCTGGCTTTTTCGAATTCTTTTCTCTAGCTAAGATTCTCGACCAGCACGTTTAGAAGAAAAATTGTAGCGCCAGACCTGAAGAGAAAAAATTCTCAATATGTTTGCCATCGTTGTTAATCAGAGTGGTGATTCCGGTGTCCATGAATACAACTTTATATAGGAGACGAATGCGATCATTCCACCCCATCACTTGAGTGGACGCCTCCAGTCCCAAACGAATCCCAGTCTGTTCATAGTAACCTTGTCCCGGATATTTGCTGGGGCTTTTAGTGAAATACTCTGATTGGTTCAAAGCGTAAACGGCCGTCACTCCCATGCCGAGCGGAGACCAGCCTGCCCCTTTGTAATGCAAAGTAAAGGGCGTGTAGCGATAGCCGAAGTTCACCTGTGCCTCGTTGTTTCCGTCGTAGGAGTAGCGACCCAGGCCGAATTCAAGAGCATGCCGTCCGTTCCAATCGCGAATGGCGCCGGCCGATTCCGCCCCTTGGAACCCGCCAGTTGCGAGCGACAGTCCCCAGCCCGCGTGCGCGGCCGGGGCCAAGCCTACAATGAGAAGGAAGATGATGTTTTGAAGCCGACCCATGTGGCACCTGTCGCTTTGTTGTCTTTAATATGAAAACCATCGGTTTTGATTTCGAATAAAACCCAATCACCGTTTTCAACACGCGGATTGGTTAGGAGTTGCGTTCCGGTGGTCGAGGTACGCAGCTGATACACGTGATTATGACCATTCAACACGGCAAGCACCTTCGGATCCTCGCGCACCGCCATCAACTGATCCAACGTAGCGCCGTGAAAACGCTCGGGGTCATCCAATGGAACGTGTGTGAAGACAAGAACCGGTTTGCTTGACGAGCTGACCGCCTCCACCAACCAGCTCAAATCAAAATCCTCAGGATTTTCCAGTCCCACGGAATTCCAGAAGACGAAACGTACGTGAGCGCTTTCGAACTGATAGTTGGAAGGGCCAAAGGCCTTTCGAAACAAGGAAGGGCCTGCGCCTAGAGCGTCGTGATTTCCGATCACCATAAAACGGGGGGCGCTTAAACCCGCATACTGCGCCAAAAATTGATCGTATTCATAGTTGTAGCTGCTGTTACTGAGGTCTCCTAAGTGAACGACGAAGTCGACGCCCGCAGTACGGTTGACGTCGGCAATGGCTTTATCCAGGTCATTGTAGTTGCCATGCGAATCAGCCATTACCGCGATACGGATCACTCCGTCGGCCTCTATATCGCCCAGCTTCTGCATATTCACGCTGTTGAGGTTGCGGTCGTCGCGCAGCAAAGTGTCTGAGAAGGGGGAGTCGCGGAAAGGCGCGCAGCTCATAACGATCAAAGTTGCGAGTGTAACGATTGTGAGCCTTCCGAACATGGGTTTTGCCTTCCTGCAAAGATGCTTGCGTTCGCGTAAGTATTCACTTACACTTTAAGTATCGGAGGGTCTGTCGAGTTCCGCAAGTAAATACTTACACACAGGCACTCTGTTTATTTAAAGTTTAATTTATACAAATACTTAGGTGGTCTCATGAAAAAGAGTGGCTTGGCTGAAACTGTCTCAAAAGAAGACATGGAATGTGCTCCAAAACATTCCCGCGACAAACTTCTGGCGGCTGCTTTCGAGATCTTTTCGCAACACGGTTTTCACGGTACCACCACCAAGAAGATCGCGCTCGCGGCCGGCGTGAATGAGGCGCTAATCATGCGCCACTTCAAATCCAAGGAAGGTTTGTTTTTAGCGGTTATCGAAAGAAACCTGACGTGTGAGCCGACCGAGGTCCCCTACCCGCCGCAAGCGACTGTCGAAGCCGAACTGATTTGCTTTTGCAACTACCTACTGGAGCGCGATCGCAAGAAGTCGGATTTTTTGCGGATCGTGATCGGGCACAGCCTGCAGGATCAAAAATTTGTGTGTAAGGCGGACGAGCAAGTGATGGATAAGCGTAAGCCCATATTGCTCCCCCGCTTACAAGATCTCAAAGCCAAAGGTTTGGTCGCAAAGGACGTGAACTTAGAAGAGGTTGAACTGATCTTGATGAGTCAGGTCTTTGCCAGCAACTTTTTCACTTCGCTGATCGCTATCCATAATGAACAAGAAACAAGACGTACTGTGCACACAGCGGC
Source organism: Bdellovibrionales bacterium (assembly GCA_019637855.1). Lineage (GTDB taxonomy): Bacteria > Bdellovibrionota > Bdellovibrionia > Bdellovibrionales > UBA1609 > JALHOQ01. The sequence goes on along the minus strand of JAHBUX010000001.1, from coordinate 609,494 downwards.
CCGTCTTCTCGCCAAGGCTTGTGCACCCAGCTAAGCGGGTTCGACTCCGGTCACGGTGAACTTTTCCTCGTGAAAGCGGAAATGAACATTGAGGCCGGCAACCCAAACCGCAAATTGCGCGTCCGCACGGCCCAAGTAAGCAGGTGGACGGGGATCTAACGTCAACATCTCTTCGATCAAAGCGCGCACGCGCGGCACTTCACGAATTTTCGCACTACGTTCAAGCTGCCTTAAATCTTCATCTGCCTTTTCAGAAAACACGCACGTGCGATGAGTGATCGCCACTTTGTCGGTCCAACCACAAGAGTACTGCTCCGGCCGGTCGGCCAAAGCCAAATACGGCTTGATATCTAAAATCGGTGTGCCGTCGACCAGATCGACCTCACTCACATAAAGCTCGTCGCCGGCGCAGCGTTCTACCCGCGCCAATGTTAAACCAATGTTGTTTGGTCTATGCGGACTGCGCGAGGCCAGAATGCCGACCTTGCCGCCTTTGAGGCGGGGTGGATGGATTTTGCCGCGCTGACGCTTGGACACGCTCAAATGCAGATAACTCAGAATCCAAACATGGCTGAAACCCTCAAGCCCACTTAAGATACCGCGGCCCTTCCACTCGGGCGCAAGTTCCACATGTGCGCGACTGCTCTTGGCCAAGGCCCCTTGTCGTGGAGTACCGAACTTCTGTTTGAAGTCAGCCCTTAGCCAACCCATCGTTTTGAGATTGAATGTTTCCGGAGTCATATTCCGCTTGGTATGCCATACTCGCCGCCCTCGTGCTAGCCCTAGGTCGCGCGGCCCCTCGCTGTTAAACCCTTGAACACTCGCCAAATTCTAGACGCGCATAAGCACCACAGACCACGAGGGCAGGCAGAGGCTTTGCTTTGATAATCTATGTTGTACTCTATGGGTAGCGCACAAGTGTCTCAAAATGAGAGGGAACTATGGGGTCGAATCGGAATTACATCTTAGCGATCGCAATTGTCGCCGGGCTGCTCACGACATTTCAAAACTGCGGGCAGGCCAAATTCTCATCTTCGAAAGACGACAACCTTAGCACTTTAGGGCCACCGCCGGTCACTATCTGTGATCCGTTTTCAACAAACACCACGTGCCCGCCCAATCCGCCTCCCGGTGGCGGCCCCACGCCGGGCTTGAAAGCCAATGTCTATCACTATCCGAATGGCACCAAGGTGGATGACTACATCAATCTCGGCCAGAAACTCCCGGTTTTGATTCAAATGTCTCACTTAGATATCCCTCTGCGCTCGTGGCAAAGCGGCTTTCCGGGGCCCAATGGCGGCGTTCGCGATGCCGCAGGTGATCTTTTGATTGAGTGGTTCGCGCTCGATTTGAGTGGCTTCTTTCAACTGCCCACTTCGGTCAACCAAGGCGACTATCAATTGGCCCTGCATTCGGACGACGGTTCGATTCTCTCGCTCGACGGTTATGTCGTGGTAAATAACGATGGAACACACGCGATGCAGTGGGCCTGCGCGCCTGCGAAAATCACCCTCAATCACGCCGACAAGCACACGATGCGCCTCAAATACTACCAAGGCCCGCGCACAGAGATCGGGTTGCAGGTCTACATGCGCCCGTGGGCCGATAAAAATCGGCCGTGTGACGCCAGCGGCGGTTGGACAATCATTCCAGCGGCTGGATTGACTCACTAAGAGAATCTGCCTTAGGCGAACTCTTAGTCACTGAACACGCCCTGCACACCGGCAGGGCGTTTTTCTTTTGCCTACCCTAGCACCACCCTTGCAACCATCTTTTGGCAGGGGATCTGACTTCATCGTCTTGCTTTGAGACTTTAAATAGGGGGCCAAATGTTCACCACCAACGAAACCTGCACTCGCTGCTTAAGAGAGCTGTCACCCGAGCGTTCGCAATCCACACCAAAAGTGTGCGACCACTGCGGACACGTGATCTCAAAGACCGAAACCGTCGCGAAAAAACAGATCGATCGCCAATCCCTTTACTGGGTGGTCGGCCTCGCCGTCGGAATCGTACTTGGCTTTATGCAAGTGGTGTCCTGGGGAAGCTACTCTTTAGAAATATGGACGGCCAGCCCCGAGCGCAAAGGTCAAATCTGCATGATTCTCAAAAAACTCGATTGCGTTGAGGATGTTTATCAACAGGCCGCTTTCAGCGATGTCGACGCCATGGCTCGTCTAGGTCGTTTTCAGTTCAATCGTATGAAGTACGCGGAAGCCGCCGCCACCCTGCAAACCTTCTTTCAACGCAGCGAAGAGCCCGATATGGACACACGCTACGTCTATGCCCGCGCCCTTAGCGAAATGGGCAACGTAGATGAGGCTTCTACACAATTTGATCTGATCCTCGCCGCTAAACCCGATGTGCTGCAAGTCACTGTGGCTCAGGCCTATGTGAAACTATTGATTCAACACGGTCGCATCGAGCAAGCTCACAAGGTTCTGACCTCGATCCGCAAGCGCGGCGAAAACGTAGCCAGCTTTATGGAGTCCGAATTCAAAGATCTGTCGCAAAAGTTGGGCAAGAACTCTTAGAGTTACGCCCGAGCCGCTTGGGCCACCGGTGCACATCCAATATCGGTGGCCAACTCGTGCAAACAATAAATATTGAAGGCGTGCCGAATCACCGGCTGCGCCACATTGCGCACGGGCACCCCGCCCGGGGTTTGACCAAGCTCAATACCTTTATGAGCATGACCATGAAACGCGGCATGCGCACCGGCCGCATCAACCGCTTCACCCAGAAGATAGCTTCCCAAAAAGGGATAGATCTCCTTACGCTCGCCCAGCAAGGTGTCAGGCGTGGGTGAATAGTGCAGCAATGCCAGCCTGTAATCGCTCTTTAAACCTTCAAGGCCATGGCGCAGCTCCTCGGCCAGCATCTTTGTATGGCGAACGAAAGCTTTGGTCTCAGGCTCGCCAAAATCACTGCAGCACGCGCCTAAGAACCCGCCGCCAAAACCCTTTAGGCCAAAAACACCTACGGAGGTGCCGTTGACCTTAAGGGTGACCGCTTCACGCTCAAGCACGTGAACACCGGCATCGCGCAGCCGCCCTTTGATCGCCTCTTGTTGGTCTTGGTGAAAATCATGATTGCCTAGAACAGATACGACCGGCACCGGGCACTCAGCCAGATCGTCGGCCAGCACCTGAGCCTCTTCTTCGTGACCCACTTGGGTGAGATCACCGGCAATCAAAAACAAATCGGCTTTACCTGCCAACTCGCTCCAATGACGGCTCAAACGGCCGCGCGAGTTGCGATCAAAGTGAACGTCTCCCGCAGCCGCGACCCGAATCATACGATGTCCTTAAACTCGCGCGGCCCCTGCCACTCCATCACTCGCAGCTGGTCGTTGATCTCATGTGCCGGCGCCTTTTCGCGCACCAACTCCATGATGGAGGCATGTTGCTCTTCAGTCTGAATCTCGCCGCGCACCAAAACGCTCTTGCCAGACACCCAAACGTCCACGCCTAGGGCACCAACCCGTTCGCTTTGTTCAAAGGCCTCGCGAATTTGCGCCGCCAAGTAAGGTTCAGAAGCAATCTCAGCGGGTGCGGCAGGAGGGCGCTGAGATTCCGCGGGCCGCGGGGCATGATCGCTCGGCGGACCAAAGACATTTTGGAACAGCGACTGAATCGAGCTGTTCGGAACCCAGATGTCATCGGACTGCGCGTAGACCAGCAAAGCGAGTAAGCGACGTGCGGCTTTGCGCGAGCGGTGCAAGAGATAGTTCCAGTCCACTTGGGAATGCGACAGGACCGAGAGCGCATCATGCCAATGGTGTGGTCCCTCTTCGGAGTGCACGGCGCATTTGATCAATATAAAGTCTTCGGGACTTACTGTTCGCACCTGACGGCCATGATAGTTGATCATGCGGGTACGTTCACGCATTTCATCGTCGAAATAAAATCCACCTTCACTGCGAAAGATAATATCGACCAGAACTCCGTCTTTAAACGCTTTGAATAGCCACGTAGGATTGGTCTGCTCCGTGCGAAAACCATGGCGGCCAAGGATCTCTAAAATGGCCTCAGCATCCTCGGGCCGTACAAAGAGATCTATATCTTGAGTCGACCGCGGCCGACCTAAACCGGTGGCGGCAATACCGCCGATCAGGGCATAAGACACCTGACTTTCTTCCAAGGCGTCGAGGGCCGTGAACAAAGCCACATCAAATTTACGACCTGCCTCGGTGTCCAATGAGCTCGATTGACCTTCCGAATCTTTATGACGGCCACAAAGTCCAATCACCCCAGCCTCCTCAACGGAAAAGGCGCAGCCGTACTGCCGCGCCCATTTTTAAAGGTGCAAATCCCATGTCACACTCCCGACAGTTCCATTTTGAGGAGCCCGTAACAGAACGTAGAAATTTGGAACATGGAAGCAATGGCGTTCATCGCTGACACATGTTGCGTGGTGATCGCGCCGTTGTCTTAATCCCGGTATCTGATCTGAATCTCTGGACGCCTTAGCCATCGCCTCAAATATAAGTAGGAACGGCCGCCCTCCGCGTTGGCCGTGGCTTTGCCCTAGCGGAAGACAGCCGTAAGGAGGCTGTTATGGAAAAAATCTATTCATTCTTCTGGTTTCGCGAATTGGAATCCGAAGTAAATCGCTTTGGGCTTATCGCGCAAGACCTGCCCGATGCCATAGCTCAAGAACTGGAATGCAAAAAAAGATCGGCCTTGGAAAACGGAGCGGAAAGCATCGAGCGTCTTTTGCCGATGCCCCTGTTGACACAACGGATTTTATAAAATGCTAAACTTCGATCGAACGGCTGTAAGGTGCGGCCGGCATGCTTCCGGGCTTGGGTTCGAAATTCTCACCCACCATCTTTTCGAAGTTTTCCAGGGATTTTTGGAAGCTGTAAGCGGCATCACGGGCGGCCGTCACCTGGTCTTTGTTGGTCACGTAAAAACCTTTGCGAGCGTCGAGCTCCAGAATCTCGCTCGACAGGGCCAGATACTGCGCTAACTTTTCTTTGGCGCTTCGGCGCTGCTCTTTTGTCAAAATCCGCCACTGGTAATCGATCGCTAAAACCGATGTTTTGACCGCGCGGCCCTGTTGATCACGTACTTCCTGCAAGACGATGGAATACTCTTTATGTAACTCCGCCTGCAGTGCCATAGCCTTACTCAACTTCTCGTTGCCTTCGGCAATGATTTGCTTGCCGTCAGCAGTCGCCGCCTTATCGGAGGCTTTTTTAGCAGTATGGGAGGCTTCGCAAGCGACGATGCTCGCCATGCAAACAAAGGGAACAAAGGTGACAAAAAAGCGCGCTAAAACCATGGTCAAACCTCATTGAATGAAGCTAAGGGCCTGGTTTAGTGTCTAAGCAAGCCGGCGGCCAACGCTAAAGCGTCTCGTAGTAGTCTAAATCGCGCCCATAGGTCTCTTTGAGGAAATAAAGGGCCACAAGCGCCATTCCCGTCACTACCAACCCCACCGTCAGAACCGCGGGCAAAACGCCTAAGGGTTCGCGCAGAGCTTGAAAGGATAGGGTCACCGGTACCACTGAGCCACGCACGAAGTTGGGAACCGAGGTGGCCACCGTAGCGCGAATATTCGTGCCGAATTGCTCCGCCCCGATGGTGACAAAGACAGCCCAGTAACCGGCTGAAAACCCCAAAGCGGCGCAGAGGAAATAAAACGCCGGCACGCTCCATTCACGCAAAGACACGTAGGTCACGATCAAAACCAAGCTTAGCGACAAAAACAACAAAACGGATTTACGGCGACTGCGCAGATACTGACTGAGAAGACCGGCGCTAAGGTCTCCAATCGAAAGCCCCAGATAGGCCCACATGATGGACTTGCTGCCAGTGACAACACCTTGGACGCCGAGTTCACGCGCCAATTCGGGGGCGAAGGTGATCAGCACACCAATGATATACCAAATGGGAACACCGATCAAAATGCAGCACAGGTAGCGCGTGAAGACCTTGCGGTTCATAAACAGCTGATGAAAGCGTCCGCGCGCCACTTGCCCTTGCGACATTGAGCGAAACATTCCGGATTCCAAAAGACCGGCGCGTAAAGCCAATAAGGCCAAGCCCATAAAGCCGCCCACCAGATAAGCCACTTTCCACGAAAAATAATCGCCAATCATCGACGCCAAGACGGCGCCCAAGATGCCCACGCTGGCCACGATGGCTGTACCATAACCGCGATGCTCTTTACTCATCACTTCAGAAACCAAAGTGATCGCCGCACCAAGCTCGCCGGCCAAACCAATGCCAGCCGCGAAACGTAACCAAGCATAGACTTCGGGGTTAGGCACAAACGCATTGGCAATATTGGCCAATGAATAGAGAAGAATGGAGCCAAACAAAACACTTTTGCGACCGCGCAGATCGCCGAGCACACCCCAAGCAATACCGCCAAGAAGCATGCCCGCCATTTGAAAATTCAGGAGGCGCACGCCCACGTCGAGCATCTGATCCTCAGGTACACCGAGGTCACGCAAGCTAGGCACCCGAACAATGCCAAAAAGCAAAAGGTCATAAATATCTACGAAATAACCGAGTGCAGAAATCAGAACCGTAAAAAATACGGGTCGTTGAACACGCATGAGTTTTCCCCCCGGAAAAGAGCTGAAGTACCCGCTCTAACCAGGAAAGGAAATCTTTTTCTAAGGAATTGAAGCCAAGAGAGTGCCTGCGGTAAAGGCCAGCGCGGCACAGATAAACACGATCGCCGTAAACTTTAGGGTCTGCATAACGCCTCCGCTGGGCAACACACTTACGCAATCGGAGTGCCGGCCTAAAAACACGTCTGACAAAGATGGCGACCTAATTTGTCACCGGTTAAACAAAAATTACAACGCTGTTTAACAGTTGAGCGGAAAGAGAGTAGAGGTGTGCGCATGCTGTTGCAGTGGTTGCTTCCCTTCGCCGCATTCGCCAGTAGCTTCGCTAACCCCGAAAGCCGTTATGGCTTAAATCTGGTCCGCGACTATAGTTCCTGTGAAATGTCCCTGACCGGAGAACTAAACAAACCTCCTAGTGATGCCGAGCATGGACTCGTCACTCCCAATGTGGAAATGACGATGCCAAATCTTTTGTTGGCTTACGAGCGCGGTATCTTCCCCTGGGGTCAATCGGGCATAGACTCAGCCGAATGGTTTAACCCTCCCTTTCGCGGAATTATGGAACTCAAGAGCATCCATATTCCACGCTCCGATCGCAAGTTCATTCGCAAAGCTGTGGAGTCGGGAGAATACCAGATCACATTCGATCGCGCCTTCAGCGATGTGATTCAGGAGTGTGCGAAGCAAGTGCGCTGGACCATCGATGAGCGCACCGGCGAGCGCATTGTCTCCAAGCCGTGGCTCACCGAACTGTTCGTGAAGCGCTATATAGAGTTGCACAAAGCGGGTTACGCACACAGCGTGGAGGTGTGGCGTGACGGTGAATTGGTGGCCGGACTTTACGGGGTCTTTGTTAAAGGTATGTTTTCCGGTGAGAGCATGTTTCACGATCCTGAACGTGGAAGTGGGGCGACCAAACTCGCGCTAGCGGCGCTAATCGATCGCTTACGCCAGCGCGGTCATGAAATCATGGACACACAAATGGCGGTGGGCCTGGCTGGAAAATGGGGCGCCAAGTACGTTCGACGTGACACTTACATGAGCAAGCTACGTGCGGCTCAGCTGCGCAATCTCAGCTATTGATTATACATTTGGAAAGCCGTGATCAGTGCGCTAGGGCAAGGGCCGTCAGCCCCCATGACAACTCGTAATGATCGACCAGAAACGGCTCGCGTCTGCAAGACCAGCCGCGGGGAATAACCCGGCTCCACGCCCTCCATGGTGATGATTGGCTGTTCCGTGGAAGCATCGATCAGACGGCGCAGACGCTCCAAGCTCAATCGATGCTTTAGCCAAAGCTTCACTTGAATCCACGCCTCCACCGTCAAAGCTTCACAATTCGAAATCCGGCGTTGAAGAGGCAAAAATGCGGTGCTCATCGCATGATCCTCAGCCACCATTCGGAAGTAAGCCATCTCCTCACGGGACTCAGACCAGCCCACGTGATAAATCTTGTAGCCTGCACCGGATACCCGTCCTCGAAGTAGGATTCCGCGATCCGCGTGATTGAGCTCGAAAACGATGGTTTCAAAGCTGGCGTCGTCATACACCACGGGAAAGCTCGAACCGGATTTAATGAAGTGCAACACCTCAGCCTTGCTTAGGAGCATTGCAGACAGAGCGTTCTCGGCCTCGCGCGTGAAGGATACGGCCGTGGGTTTCAACTTTTCAAATTTCGAAGCCAAAAGATCCTCGCAGGCCAGAACCGGCCTGCATAGACCTAGGCAGAGAGTCAAAACAGCAGCTCGAATCAAAAGCTTCCTCGCACGAGAATGTATCGAAACCTTTTGATACTATGAGGGCGAGAAGGGCCGCAACGGCGGCCACCTTAAATAGTAAAACTTTACTAAACGTCGGTTCCGACTTCGCTGGCCGGAGCCTCGATTAAACTTTTATTCGATTTGGCGCCCAAAGTTTCAAAGCGGCGGGCTTGCACTAGTACGCGGCTTTCCAGACGGCTGCGGCCTTTTTCAAACTCATCCTTGGCTTTATCAATATGTTTACCTACGGCCATATAGGTGTCGACAAAGTCGCAAAGCCGCTTATGCAACTCCACACCCATTTCGGAAATGCGTTGAGCGTTTTCGGCCAAGCGCTGTTCACTCCAGCCGAAACGGATCACTTTCAACAACCCGATAAGAGTCGGGGGTGTGGCGATCAGCACTTTCTTCTGCAACGCGAACTCGACAATATCGGGCTCGGCTTCAAGAGCGGCGTAAAGAAAGGATTCATTGGGCAAGAATAGCACGGTGAAGTCCGCGCTCTCTTTCACCACATCGGTGTAGGCGCGAGTCGCGAGGCGTTTCACATGTTCTTTTACGTGACGGCCATGGCGGAGCATTTCGGTCGTACGCACCTCTTCACTACTCGCCTCGAGCGAATTCAAGAACGCATCGATCGGAGTTTTGGCGTCCACAATCACGCGACGGCCGCCGGGCATACGCACGATCATATCGGGAATATGACGAGCACCTTCGTCATCGGAAGTGAAGTCTTGGAAACTCACATCGGCGTACTCGGACATTCCGGCCAGCTCAATACAATTGCGCAGCTGCACTTCGCCCCAACGCCCGCGAACATGTGGTTTTCTAAGAGCATCCTTCAGTGCGGACGTTTCTTTGCTCAAATGGATATGCGCTTCAGCAATTCGCTTCAGTTCGGCATCAATGGTTTGAAAGGCGCGCTGACGATCTTTCTCAAGAGCGCCGGTTTGATGTTGATAGCGCTCCAAAGCCTCAGACACAGGCTTCATCAAGGCGTCCATGGCTTTATGACGTTGTTCAGAGTCCAGCTTGTGCAACTCGTTGGCGCGCTCAAAGGTCGCCTGAGCCAGATTGAGAAACTGATTCATTGAGGACTCGAGCGCGCTGGCCGCAACTCCCTTAAACGCCTCTGACATTTCTCCCCGCGCCTGCTGTTGCGCGGTCATGGCTTCTTCCAAGAGGCGGGCCCGTTCTCTGACGGCGGCGGCTTCGGTCTGAGCGGTGAACGCGGCGGTGACCGCCTGTTCGCGGGAACGCCACATGAAGAATAGCGCGACTAAAGAACTTATTAGAAGAACGCTCAAAAGGATGGTCGTAAACATCCAGTTACCGTAGGGGCTGTTGGAATTTTTTGCAAGGCTGGAGCGCCCATTTTGAGCCTTCTGGAAGGGCGCGCGGCGCTTTACCGCCTCGCCGCCTATGGCATGTTACTTGATGATAGGAAAGCAGAGCTGCTGGATCATGGATGAGGAGTCAGCGTGTACGATCTGATTAAAATTCTAGTTGTTGTTCTGTTTTCGCTGAGCGCCTTTGCCCAGGAGCCGGTAAGTCCATCCCCCCTCACCTTTCAAACCTGGAAAGATCAGCAGGTCTTAGAAGCGCAAAATCAAGTGCTGCGAATCTCGGCGCGCATGTCGTTTTTGAAAAGCAGCAAATCCAGTGGCTCGGTCAAGGAACCCAGTCATATTGCAAATGGAAAACTGCGCAAAATCTCAGACACCGATACTATGGCCACCGCCGAACAGGATTTGAAACGGGCGCAAGAAAGCCTCGCGGCCGCCAACGCCCTCCAGTTTGAAGATTACGTCGATGTCTATATTCCGACTCTCGCCAACCAGCCAGAAGCCCTACAAAAACTCTCGGACCGCTTGTCCAAGGAAGAGCTGGCTGAAATTTTTAAAGGCATAATGAAGGGCTCCGCCGCCTCTGATGCAAAGCGTAATGCTGCCTTACTCGAAGGTTTGAACGGCAGCTCCACCTCCAAGACTCCCTAAACTTTCTAATTCTCAACAAATTTAAAGTCGTTACCTTGACATGAATTCTCAGCCGTTCATATTGGCTGTGCTTTAGGCAATTTCATGTCTTGGATTTTCTTTGTCTATTAGGAGGTATCACAATGGCAAAGGCAGAAGTGGGAGTACGCCCTCTGCATGACCGCGTGCTGGTTCGCCGCATGACGGAAGAAGCGAAAACCGCTGGCGGGATCATCATTCCCGACACCGCAAAAGAAAAACCCGCACGTGGCGAGATCGTCGCTACCGGCAAAGGTCACGTGACCGAAGATGGTCGCCTCACTCCGTTGGATGTGAAGGTTGGTGACAAAGTCTTGTTCGAGCGCTTCGCAGGCACAGAACTCAAGCTCAATGGCGAAGAGTTTTTGATGATGCGCGAAAAAGACATTCTCGGAATCATGAATCACTAATTTTATTTAGAGGAATTTTAAAATGAGTAAAGAATTACGTTTTAGCGAAGATGCCCGCAATTCGATTTTGCGCGGCGTGAACACTTTGGCCAACGCGGTGAAAGTGACCTTGGGTCCCAAAGGCCGTAATGTCGTGATCGAAAAATCTTTCGGCGCCCCGCTGATCACTAAAGACGGCGTGACCGTTGCCAAAGAAATCGAACTCGAAAACAAGTTTGAAAACATGGGCGCGCAAATGGTTAAGGAAGTTGCATCCAAAACCAACGACGACGCTGGTGATGGAACGACGACAGCCACTGTGTTGGCTCAAGCCATCTTCCGCGAAGGCGCCAAAATCGTGGCCGCTGGCCACAACCCCACCGAAGTGAAGCGCGGTATTGACCGTGCTGTTCAGTCGGTCGTTGCCGAACTGAAGTCCTTCGCTAAGCCTATCAAAGGCGAAAAAGAAATCGCTCAAGTCGGCACAATCTCGGCCAACAACGATAAAGAAATCGGCGAAATGTTGTCGCAAGCCATGGCCAAAGTCGGCCGTGAAGGCGTCATCACCGTTGAAGAGAGCAAGACCGCCCAGACTGAACTTGAAGTCGTGGAAGGTATGCAATTCGACCGCGGTTACTTGTCTCCGTACTTCGTAACCAATGCCGAGCGCATGGAAGCTGTTTTGGAAAACGCTTTCGTATTGATCTATGACAAAAAAATCAGCGGCATCAAAGAGATGTTGTCGGTTTTGGAAGGCGTAGCAAACGCTCGTCGTCCGTTGTTGATCATTGCTGAAGACGTTGAAGGCGAAGGCCTTGCCACTTTGGTGGTCAATAAATTGCGCGGCCAATTGCAAGTCGTTGCTGTAAAAGCTCCTGGCTTCGGCGATCGTCGCAAGTCGATGCTCGAAGACATTGCTGTATTGACCGGCGGCACACTGATCTCGGAAGAGACTGGCCAAAAGCTGGATCAAGCCACGATCAAAGATTTGGGTAACGCCAAACGCATCGTGATCGACAAAGACAACACCACCATCATCGACGGCGCCGGCGAAAAGAAAGCCATTCAGGCCCGCGTGGGTCAGATCAAAGCGCAAATCGAAGAGACCACCAGCGACTACGACAAAGAGAAGTTGAAAGAGCGTTTGGCTAAACTGGCTGGCGGCGTTGCCGTTATCCACGTCGGCGCGCCCTCGGAAGTCGAAATGAAAGAAAAGAAAGCCCGTGTGGAAGACGCTTTGAACGCCACTCGCGCCGCTGTTGAAGAGGGTATCGTTTCGGGCGGTGGAACTGCGATCGTTCGCGCTTCGCGCAGCCTAGACAAACTTTCTGTTTCCAGCGACGAGCAAAAAGCCGGCGTCAGCATTATTCGCCGCGCATGCGAAGAGCCGATTCGTCAAATCGCTTTCAACGCTGGCCTTGATGGCGCCATCGTATTGGATCGCGTAGTGAGCGAAAAGAATCCCGCATACGGTTTCAACGCTTTGACTGAAGAGTACGGCGATCTTTTGAAAGACGGCGTAATTGATCCTGTTAAAGTGGTTCGTTGCGCACTCGAGAACGCGGCTTCGGTAGCTTCTCTTATGCTGACAACTGAAACCATGATTGCCGAAGCGCCTAAGAAAGAAGAAAAAGGCGGCGGTATGCCCGGCGGCCCCGGAATGGGCGGCATGGGTGGAATGGATATGATGTAGATCTTGTTTATATCAAGATTTGTATTTGCAGGGAACCCAGGCTTAATCGCCTGGGTTTTTTGTTTTTTTAGAGCTGGCCTATTTGCCTGTGGTTTTCTATTCCAGTTATCAGAGGGAAAAGCAGGGTTTGCGGGGGGATGTCGTCCGAGATTTTCGGACACGAAGGTATGGGACTGAGCTAAAATACAGAGAAAACTTTGGAATCGATGTCCGGTTTGGCGAATGCATGTCCGCCAACCACACAGTGGTCAGCCAATTCCTGTCTTGCAACTAAACAACCACGAAACCTTTCCCCTCCCGAATCAGCACGATCCAATCTCAAATCCATTGAATCCCAAAGCCACCACGGTGTTGGGTTTTTACACAGCCCCGTCTAAAAATTAGTCTCAAAACAACCCACCCTGCCAACCCCGCGTAATCGCGTCTCATTTCGAAACGGTTTCGGGCCGAGTCGTCAACGAATCCCTGTACAAGTGTAAAGGGTGTAGTCAATTCAGCTCCAATAAACCCGCGTCTTATTCCAATACCTCAGTAAATTCAGACCCTTAGCGCTTGGGCACCGGTTTGCTCTAGTAAGGTTGTATGAAAACAATCATTCGTTACAAATACCACCTGGTTGCAGCCACAGTCCTCTCGGCTCTCATCCTGATGAGCGCTCGCACCACGGTAACAAAGGTATCCGAAACCGTTCTCGACTTGCCCCGTATTGAGACGGATGGCCAACTGGGCCATGCCATGGAACTGTTTCGCCGCGCCGGTTTCTCATATTTGCTGACCGAAGGTTACAGCGTCGATCAACGTGCTTTCGTATTGTCCACCGTTAAGAAAGCCTTGCCGGCCAAGTACAAAGATCGCGCTTTTGAAGTGGCGCGCGCCGTGATTATTGAAGCCAACCACCACAACATGGACCCTCTCTTTTTGTTGGCTGTGATCAAGACCGAGAGCAAGTTCGATCTTAAAGCTCGTGGTCGCCATGGCGAGATCGGCCTGATGCAGATCTTGCCCCGTACGGCCGCATGGTTAGCTCCGCAAGCTGGCGTTAGCGCTAAATTTGACCTTGAAGACCCCGCAACCAACATCCGCATCGGTGCCACCTATTTTGCTCAGCTGCGCAAGACCTTCAACGGTAAAGCCACCAAGTACGTGGGCGCCTACAACATGGGTCCCACCAATGTGCGCCGCTTGGCCGCCGCCAACGTTGAACCGGCTATCTATCCCAGCAAAGTTCTTGGTTACTACAAAGGTTTTTACAAGAGCTTCAGCAAAGTGGTGATTTCGGCTTCGTTGCAAATGGATGCCGATCGCTCGCCGGCCACCCTGCACGACTAAAACAGATAGTAAATCCCACCGGTCAAGGTGGTATAGCGCTGAGAGGCACTGCTGGCCGGAATCGCCCGGGTGCCCGTTCCGCTAAAATTCGCAGAGAACATTTCAAAGTCCAAATTGGCCTGCAACCGCAAACGCTCACTGTACTTTTTAAAAGCAAACAAACCAAATTGAACGACTGTGGCTTTGTTGCTGGACCCGCTAGAATCCGGCGATTCACGCAGAGCCGGGTTCCACGCGGTCGAGAACACGCCGCCCGCGCCCCATTGGCCATCCGCACCGATGGGCGCCTGGCCGCGCACGCCGAACTTGGCGCCAGTGTACTCTTGAGTAGTAAAGGCCGCCGGGTTCGACTCATCCACGTAAAGGCGGTAGCTGAAGTAACCGAGGAAGGGCGTAATGCTTGGCGACCATATATAGGGACCGAGACGAATCGAATAGCCCATCGCCGCCTCATAGTACGACAACGCCTGGCTTAACTCGGAAGGCTGACCACCTCCGCGCGGATTACGCACCGAAATAATTCCCTGCTTTAGTTGCGCCGAAAAGGTCCACTCCTGAGTGATCCACAGCTCCCCATCCAGCACGATCGAAGGCGCAAAGTTATTTGTTCCTTCCAAGCCACCTACACCTTGCAGTTCGGTTGCACCAGAGAACCGGCTTAGACCTAAACGCGCGCCCAGCTGACCAAAGCTCGGTGCGTTGGCGGGACTCCAAGCATGAGCGTTTTTACCGAACGCGATACCGGCATCTTCTCTTTGCGCCAAAGCTTCTTCAGCCGTGGGATTGAGTGACAGACTGTCAGGCGCATTATAAGTCACGAAGTCGAGTGAGCCGACCTTGCTGTTCTTTTGAACGGCGCCCTTTTCACGCTCCATAACCACAGTTCCAAAACTAAGAGTCTCATCGACTTTCAGAATCTTGACCTTGCCGAAGATCTCTTTTTCCGTGCGCACTAAGAAATTGAATTTAGGATGACGATGAGCTTGAACGATCTGAATAATGCTGAGCATCTGCCCGTTCTGCACACCGTCCTTCAAACCTAGATTCACAGTGACGCGATTGCCTTCGCGGCTCATCACCCGACCAGCATATGGCAAACGCGAAACAATCTCTGACAAAAGACGCTCGGTCTGCTCTTTAAGGTCGTTAAGATCGAACTTCTTATAGTCCTTAAGAATGGCCTGCGACAAAAGCTTGCCATCCTTAGACAAGAACAGACTCAAGTGGATCATGATCCCGCCCGGACCTTTAACGATGCGACAGGCGAAAAACGCATCGGCTCCACTGCCTTGGCTCACCTGCATAGCTTTTTCGGGCGACGCTTCCAATTCCTCAGGTGAAAGGATCGGGCCCGAGCTGTTGGCTTGTACATAGTCCCAGCGGTGCATCTTTTGAACGAGAGAGATGAAATGCGTTTCGAGTGGACGCGCATATATACCCTGCAGGTTGTCCGTGAACGGCAGCACAGAGACTTTTTCGACGGTCAGCAGATCATCGACGTCGCTACGAAAAACCTTTTCCTGGGCGAAGGTCCTGTTTTGAAAAGAGATGAGCGCAGCCAGAAGCAGCGAGGATTTTATAAAGCGTCGAAGGGTTGTGCATGCCACGAGCAGAATCTCCATTTTTAGTTTGATGCGCCTCAGCCACGCGGTCAATTGGCTTAAAGTCTGGCAAGCCTTAAGCCGAAGAACTCTTAGTCATGTTACGCTATTCGCCTTGGTTACTCGCATTGTTAGTTCCCGCCGCCTGGGCTCAATTGGATTCGTCCTCCGCGGTCCTGTTGCGCCCGAGCGGCAAGTCTGTCGCGCCTGAAAACCTGGACAGCTCGCGCTACAAAGTGCGCGCGCCTGAATCCAAACGTGACGATGAGGACTTGGACGAAAAGCCAGGCGGCTTTATCCCCTCCCCTGTCCCCGCCAAAGCCAGCAAGCCGAAAGCCGAGAAAGTGGAGACCGCGTTGGGCAATAGCGCAGGTAAAGCGACTCCCGTAGAAACTGTCACGCCCGGTACGACCGCAGCTACTCATGCTGCCCCTACCGCTTCCGCCATTCCCAATCTGCCGGAAAATCGTCCACCGGTGAGCGCGCAAGTTCGCGATCTGTTTCTAGGCGGCAGCCCGGAAGAGATTGAAGACTATCATCAAAAGATTCATCCGCAGGATCCACGAGCCAATGTGCTCAGCATCTCCTTTGCACCAGCCTATTTTTACCAAGGTTCGGATAGTGCCTATTCCTATCGCCGTTATCATTCCAGTGGCCCTGGTTTTGGCGCCGGTATGAATCTATGGCTAACACCGTTCTTCGGTGTGCAATCCAAATATTTTTCAAGCGTCGGATCGAGCGTGCGCAGTGGAGCAGCTGACCAAGTGCCCGCAGAAGTAAATATCTTTCAAGCCGGGATTCGCTTTCGCAAACATTTCGGATATTCGCGCAAAGCTGCACGCCTTAGCTGGGGCGTGGACTATCACGATGCCAAAGATAAACTGTCGAAAGACACCAGCGACAATGTGGGCCGCCGCTCCTCCGGTTTAAGCCTGGCACTGGAAGGTGAGATCCCATCGTCGATCACATATGCACACACATTCGAAGTCGGCATTCAACCGCGACTGCATCACTCAGAACCCGCCACCGGTGTGGAAGTGAAATCGGGCGCTAAGAATGAGACCAACGCGGTCAGCCTGTCCTTGGGCGGCGAATGGGTCTTGGATCGTCGCAATCAGATCTTCTGGAAAACGCAGTACAGTGTTGAACGCAACCTCTTTCAAGGTGCGGCGTCACACATCGATCCACACAATGGACAAACACCCAACGGCGTCAGCGTCACCGATAGCGTTGTCATTTTTCATTTTGGATTACGATGGGGTTCCTGACGGATATCGCGAGCTCATGTAGTACATGAGGCGTTGGGCGCGCCGGGTTTTGCGATAGCGCCGCCAAGCGAAGTAAGCCACCACCAAAAGAACAACCACACCGGCTAAAGACAGTTGCACACGCTCAGCTATGCTGAGCGCCGCATCTAGGTTCTCACCCACCCAATGCCCCACCAGCACCCACAGCGGAACGCTAAGCAAAGCAGCCAAACCATCCAAACCGTAAAACACGATCGGACGAATGCCGATAATCCCGGCCATTAAAAATACCGGTGAGCGAAGGCCGGGTAAAAAACGTGCGGTAAAACAGATGAAATGCGAATTGCGCATGATCTTGCGTTCCGCCAAAGCAATCCGCCGCGGAGTCATAATGGTGCGAATCAATGGCAATGTGAAAGCGCGGCGACCATAGATACGGCCGACCGTGTATAAAAAGGCATCGCCGGCCATAACCCCGAAGAATCCCGCGACCATGGCACCCCATAGAGAAATCGAGCCAAGAGCGGCGACAATTCCAGCGGCAATCAAGGTTATATCTTCAGGAAGCGGAACACCTAGACCACAGATCAGTAAAAGCCCGACGATGGCACAGTAGGCCTGCCAGCCTTCCAATTGCGACAACGTGTTGATGAGATACGTTTTGATCGAGAACATGCCTACTTGCTTGAAAACCCTTTGGGGACTGAATCTCAGACCACTATAATACGAGATATGGCAATAAAACTAGTTATTGTGGATGACGCTCCGTTCATCCGAGAAGTCTTGCGCCACATTTTCGTTGGACCTGAATTTCAGGTGATTGGCGAAGCGCGCGATGGACAAGAAGCCGTCGAGATTTGCCAGCGGCTGCGCCCTCAGGTCGTTCTGATGGATATTGTGATGCCGCGAATGAGTGGGATTGAAGCCACTATGGAAATTCTGAAAGAATTGCCGGAAACGCGCGTGGTGGCATGCTCCACCGTAGATCAGAACAGCATGGTCCTACGCGCATTGGATGCGGGATGTTGCAATTATGTGATCAAGCCGTTCAAGGCAGAAGACGTTTTATCCGCTGTGCGGGCAGCCGCACGGCTCGGCTCCAAGGAGGCAGGAGTATGAGCGAATTTTTTTATGTGATTAAATTATTTTTACTAACGCTGGTGATCGTACTGGTGATGCAGATTCAAATCGGTGAGCGCACCTTTGAATCGCACGCGATGAGCTGGCTGCATACCTCGGCTCTAGTTGCCCCACTGAACATGGCGGCTACCGGCGGTGCCAAAATGATCAAAGATTTAACGGCAAAGGTGAACAGCTCGATCACCAAAAACTCAGACAAGAATGTCGAGAAAAACAAAAAGGAAGAGAAAAAGTCCTCTCCCTCATTTCGCTGGGGCCACTTCCGCAAGGCAACGCCGCCTGCGGAAAATGCAAATGACTAGTTCGCAGTTGTCGGAGCCGGTGTGGGCTTAGCCACGGCCGGCTGAACCGCTCTTGCCGCAGAGTCCGCATAAATCGTCGACATGTAGTTGTTCGAAACGACTTTTCTTACCGGCTGGCGACCCGCTTCCATAAACTTGCTGCAAGCAGCGGCGTGGTGGGCACCGGTCATAAAGGCGGCGATAATCATCAATTTTGCGATCTTCATACTCTAGCTCCTATTTAAGCTGTACCTGTCACAGAGCTATAAAGCTAAGAGTGTGCCGCTGCCCGGAGCCGCTTTAGACCCAATGGAGCGTTTGGATTGTCTAGAAAGTAGACGGGTGTTGGCGTGAAACGGGTGTCTCATTTTGAGACACCCTATCTATGCGAATTACTGAGTGACTTCGCTTCCACCACTGCCAGTAGACTTGCCGGTGTTTAAACCGGTGTGGCGCAAGGCCGTGTCAGCGCGCTCTTCTTTGGTGGGTTCATTAAAGTTCGTGTCCTTCATTCCCGTAGTGCAATAGCGGCAATCCTCGCGCACGGTGCCGATAGGAGCATCCGGAGTCTTCTCTTCACGCTCAACTTCTTTGGAACCCTCAGCGAAGGCAGAACCGGCGCCCAAGAACAGCAATACGGTTAAAGTCTGTAAAACGATCTTCATCTCATTCTCCTATAAAGGCGTTTCACTGGTGGCCGGTGCGATGATGTCTAAAAGGTTATTAAAAATACTGGCGACTTGCACGGCCACATTGGGGCCCTGCTTGCTTTCAACTTTGGCAATCTCTCCGTCAGGCTTATAAGACACCTGAATGGTGCCCAAGCCCGGTCGGGTTACGGTGGCAGGTTTACCGAACTTGGCTTCGTACTGAATCTTCACCAGTTTTTTTGACTGATCTTCAATCTGCGAAATGCGCCCTTGTGGATCGTACTGTAGTTTCACGGTTTGGCCTTCGGAGTTGTCTGCCGCCACCAAATTGCATTTCTGCGACTCATAAGTGAACTTGGTGCGCACGGTTTTCACCGCCTTGCTGGCTTGCGACGGCTTGCGCTCCTTTTCATCATCTGCGGAGAACTGCAATGTGACGTGCGAAACCTTCATACAGTTGTTCTTGTATTCGAAGGTCATCATCTTACCCGGCTCTTTTTTGGTCTTTACGAAGCCGTTGTCGAAGTAAGTGTAGTCGGTCTTGATGTTGTCGCGCAAAATCGAAATCGGTTTGCCGAAGACTTCGTGATAAACGATGTCCGTAACATTGGCGTTAACTTCAGTGCGCACACGATACAGGTACACGCCGGGACCGTTGGGACGTTGGCGGTGGAAGAACTCATACTTGCTTTGATTGGTCACTTTGCCATCGCACTTTTTGACCACGTTGGACCAGAAGTGGTTCTTTGGATCGTCCTTGCTGACCTGATAGTCATAGTTTTCCGTGCAGCCTTTGCGGTTGCGGAACGCTGTGACCCAGTCCTTATCTTTATTGTAGGTCAACGCTTTGTAGGTCTTGTCGGGAAAATCGATACGGGTCAGATTATGAACGTCGTCATAACCATATTTGTACTTCTGATCTTTAGCATCGGTCACTTCGATGAGGTCTTCGCCTTTGATCACATACTTAGCGTTGAGACCATTCGGGCCCACGATCTCAGTCACTTTCTTGGTGCTCTCATTGTATTTGAACGTCAGCTTGCGACCCAAGTTATCTGACACTTGGGTCACGATGTCTTTGTTCCACGTCAACTTCAAAAAATTCTGATTCTTGTCGTACATGGAGGTCATATGACCAGTAGCCGGATCGAAGAGCTGATAAGTGCCGTCGGCGAGCGAACGCTTGTACACTCCGCCTTTGAGGGTGATGTTTTCCGCCTCACGACCGTTGGCCGCGTACACGACCCCGTCCTCGATCTTACCTTTGATATTCATTCTGCGGCTGAACTCTTCGCGCATCACATCGTTAATGCGCAATTCTTTCTCGAAACCCGAAATATAATCGGCGCGCAGATCAGGACGCTTCTTTTTCACCTCGGCAACGATCTGTTTGATGGTGTTTTCCAGCTTGGCCGGTGAATAGGACTTCGGCCAATAAGTGATCTCCATACCGCCACCACACTCGGTGAGCTTCAACGTGCTTTCAGGCAAAACTTCGATCTTTGTTTCGAAGTCAGAACACCAACCAAAACCAAAAATGCCGTTGAAGAGCGAGCGACTGTTGTAGGTGCGATTCACTCGCAAATCGTAACCCACGCCGGGGACAATCAGATCCGTCCAACTATCGGAATAGTTGGCGCCTTTCATGTCCACAATGGCAAAGCTGGATTGTGCAAATAGCAACAAGAGAGCACTGATACCAAAGGTCTTTTTCATACCTTAATGGTAACAATTTTTTTCATCACGATTAAACCTATAACCTGAAGGGTCAGCATTAAGGCCAGGGCGAACCAACCCAAAGGCTTGGTGAACAAAGGCATCACGTAATTAGGATCGATAACGAGGAAAATCCCCAATAAAAGCAGCGGGACCAAAGTAATAATCACCGCTTGCATCATTCCTTGAGCGGTCAAAGCTTCGATCTTCTTCTCGATCTTTTGCCGCTCACGCACCGTGCTAGTTATGGTTTGAAAAGTCTCAGCTAAATTACCGCCAGTTTCTTTTAAGATATTCACACCGGTCACAAACATCTGCACATCTTGACGCGGGATTCGCTCGCCAAACTCGTTCAATGCGTCCTCAACCGACATACCTAAGCGCACTTTGTTGAGCACCAGGCTGAATTCCTGCGAGAGAGGGCCGCTCATGTTCTCTACCACGCGCTCCATCGACTGCGTTAAGCTTTGTCCCGCTTTGATCCCGTTGGCCATGATGGTCATGCCATCTACCATTTGATTGGTGAGAGTGGCGCAACGACGCTCCCACAAATTCACCATGATGATCTTAGGCGCTTGCCAACCCGCAAACGTAAAGGCGCAGAACAAGACCACACCCAAACCGAAATGCGGCCACACCAAAAGAAACATCAGCATGCCGATTCCGAAACTTCCGGCAAGCATGGCATAAGTGACCTTAGTGCGATCGGTATCGATGAACATTTTGTCCATCAGCTGCAGAACCTCTTCGCGACCGCCTAAGCTTTTGCGATGAAGATAGTCGATGATGCGATCCGAAGTGAAATAGGCAAAGATAAAAACCGTGATGCCAAACAACGGGATAAAAATGGCTTCGTTGCCGAGGAGAAAACTCACGGCGTACCTCCGTTGCCGCCTGTACCGGTCTTTTTCGGAGTGGGAACTCCGATGCGCGGGATTGAGGGCGGTTTGGGACCAGCACTCACCGTAGGCTTCTTAGCCGACTGCTCGGAGGTCATAAAGAGATTGCGCGGGACCATAACGCCCTTTTGTTCAAACTCTTCAATAAAGGTCGGAATCAAGCCGGTCGCCTGGAACTGACCGATGATCTTACGGTTCTTATCGAAGCCTTCCTCTTTGAAACGGAAAACCTCTTGCAGCGTGACTGCATCGCCCTGCATGCCCACCACCTCGGTGATGTGCAGAATCTTACGAGAGCCATCGCTCATCCGCGAAATCTGGACGATCAGATTCACCGCACCCGCGATCTGTTCACGGATAGCCTTGGCCGGAAGATCCATACCCGCCATCAAACACAGAGTTTCCAAACGGCTTACGGCTTCGCGCGGAGTGTTGGCATGCACCGTGGTCATCGAACCATCGTGACCCGTGTTCATAGCCGCCAACATATCAAGGGCGGCGCCGTCACGACACTCGCCGACCACAATGCGGTCAGGGCGCATACGTAGAGAGTTACGGATCAGGTCGCGGATAGACACTTCACCCGTGCCTTCTAAGTTGGCGGGCCTAGTCTCCAAGCGTACAACGTGATCCTGTTTCAACTGCAATTCGGCCGCGTCTTCAACCGTCACGATGCGCTCGTTGCTGGGAATAAAACTCGACATCACATTGAGCAATGTCGTTTTACCAGAACCCGTACCGCCGGAAATCACGATGTTCAGACCCTGCTCGACACAGACCTTCAAAAAATCCATCATCGGCTGAGTCATCGAGCCAAAGCGTTCCACATAGTCTTTGTAAGTGATGCGTTCGGCAGGAAATTTGCGAATAGTCACCGCTGGTCCGTCGATGGCCAAAGGTTCGATAATGGCGTTCACCCGCGAACCATCGGGCAAGCGCGCGTCCACATAAGGTGTACGTTCGTCAATGCGACGGCCGAGGGGGGAAACAATGCGTTCGATCACATTGCGCAGCTGCTGATTGCTGGTGAAAGTCACAGGTGAAAGAGTCAACTTACCGCTTTTTTCGATATAGATCATATCGCAGCCGTTAACCATGATCTCGGTCACGGTGGGGTCCGCCAGAAGTTCCTCTAAAGCGCCAAGGCCCAGGGCTTCGTCCAAAGTCTCTTTGATCACGCGCGAACGATCATCGCGGGTAAGACCCGGTGATAGACGGTCGGTCAGCTGCGAGATCACCATCTGCGTTTTGCTCTTTAGTTCGCGGGCTTTGGCCGGATCGCCTTCGATCTTCATCAGATCACTTTTCAAGTTCATCTCTTTGATCAAACCATCGTGCACTTGCATTTTCAGCAAAGTGAGCGGGCTTACATCGCGCTTGCGCCCTTTGCGGCCACCCTTGGGGTCAAGCATGCTCGGCAAGCCGCTGCCACCCGCCGGCTGCCCGGTAGATCCACTGATCGCGGGCTTGGCCACAGCGGTCAGTTTCGGTTTATTCGCACTCTTAAGTTTTTGTAAAACGCCACCTGTCAGCTTACGAACCACTTCGTGGTAAGCCGCAGACATAGGGCTTTGCGGAGTGCCGAACACAAAGGGCGTCGAACGCTGCAAGGCAGCCACCGCCGTCGCATCGTCCTGCGGGATCATAGAGAGAATTGGGCGGCGCAAGCTCTGGCTGATGGCGTTTTGGTCAAGACCACTGCGATTCACTTTGTTCAAGACGATCTGCAAGAAATCGCCGGGCACAGAGGCGGCCATCATTTCATTCATCAAACGACGTGTCTGATTCACCACCAACACTTCGGGAGTGGTCACCACCACGATGGCGGTCGCATCTTCAATTACGCCGAGCTGAACCGCTTCCAATTCGCTACCAAGATCGATCACGATGTACTTATAGAATTGGCTTAGAGCATAGAGCTGTTTGCGCAGCAGATCGACCTGCACGTTGAAGACCTGATCAGGACCCAATACAGCACCGATGTAGGACAAGCCGCTTGGATGGCCGGTCACTAAGGTGTCAACGGACTGTTGAGTGATGGCACCCGGAAACTGCGCCAAATCCATTACTGTTTTATTGGGACGAATGCCGGTGATAAAGTTCTGATCGCCACAGCTCTTCGGATCACAATCGATCAAAAGAGTTTTCGCCTTCATCTCTTTCAAGAAAGCCGCGGCAAGATTGGCCGCGAAGACAGACTTACCCACGCCGCCTTTGCCGCCGATCACTGCAATTAAATTTGAACTCTCATGCACAGCCACAGGAGCTAACCCCCGGCTTCTTATCGGAAAAACCGCGCAAGCTCTGGGCCTAGTTCTGGTCCAGGCGGAACTTGCGCTTGATCTTATCGGACCCGGCGCTGGCCGAGCTCTTAATTAACGGTGTGACGAACACCACAAACTGACTCTGGTTACGACGAAAGTCCTTAGAGGCATACAGCGAAATCAACGGGTTACGAGAAGCGCCTGCGGGGAGCTTATTGTAGTTGGTACCGCTATCATTCGAAATCAAACCACCCACCGCGGCACTCTGACCACTGCGGACGTGCAGCACGGTCTGAATTTCACGGCTGGCCGTCAACGGACCTTGATCCGAGTAGCTGAGCAAGCTCTTCACCGCGAAGTTCAGCGCTAGCTTCACGCTGTCGGAACGCTGACCCATGATCTGCGGCGTGATGTTGGTGCGAATCCCCGTCTCTTCGAAATTGGTCGACGGTTGGCCCTGAGCGTTCACCACCTGATAGGGCAAGCGCGTGATCGAATTGATCACACCTTGCTTGCCGTCTTCCACGGTCACGCTCGAAGACTGCAACACGCGAGCAAAGCCATGTTGCTTAGCCCAGTTCAGTTTGGGTAAGAGGTTCGAGACCGTTCCCGTGATTGTGGCCGCCAAGCCACCAGGGTTACGACCACCGGTAGTGAACTCCAAAGAAGACCCGTCACCGATATCCGGCAACCATTGAAAGCGGAAGGATTTGCTGTAGTCCTTCTGCAGCTCCACGTAGTGGACCACCATCTGCACGATCTTGCTGGGCTCACCTTCTGGCGGCGGACGCACAGCAATCAGATTGATCACCACATCCACTTTGCGCTCCAACACTTTTTTGTCGGCGACAGCTTCATCCACGACCACATCAGGTACGTACATCTTGGCCACGATCTCGGCCTTATCACGCTCTTCGCGAGTGTTGGCGAAACCCTCAAGAATGAATTTGCCGTTGACTGCGTTCACGCGAATTTCGGGGTTACCGATCTTTTTCTCTATAAACTGAGCGATCTTGTTTTGCGCAATCGGGCTGAGGGTAACAAGAGTTGTGGCCTGACCGCCGTACTGCTTCACCACAGAGTGAATGCGCTTCATATCAGAGGGCAAAAGAATCTGCCCGTCCACCACCACTTTGTTATTGAAGATCTTCACCGAAATGCCCTCGATGCCCTCGAGCAAAGCCTGCATTTCGCGAGCGACCTTTTGCAGATCGGTTTTGCGCACGTCCAAAGTGTACTCGGCCAAGACCGCGCCGCTTGAAGGACTCTTGATCACCAGTGTGCCGACACCTTGATTGACGCCAATCAAACGCAGAGTGCGCGTGTCCGGGTTCCACTGCACACGAGCCACTTTGCGAAAGGTTCCGCCCAACTCGATATTCTTCGGCAGCTGTTCGACCTTCTTGTCATCGTAAACGCCAATGGCCAAATTCAGATAGTCGCGATCGGTCTTTACCGGGCCGCTGGAGTCTTCACTAGAAGAGCCATCCGCCGCATCGTCATCAGCAAAGGCCGCTGGACTCGCCAACATCACAGCAAAAACGGCGAGCAAAAAGAAGCGCCAGTTTTTCATAAAGCACATCCTATAGATCAATGAAGGGTCCCTTCTTCTTCGGCTTAGGCGCAGGAGGAGGTGGCGGCGGCGGAGCCGCAGCCGGTGCACGCAGCTGTTGATTCATCATCTCTTGGGACACTTTGCCTAACAGCGATTCAATGGTCGACTCGGGCAAACGTTTCTTCTGGTGATCCGACGGATGGCGCAGGGTCAGAAAGATCGATCCCGGCGAGGTCGACAACAAATAGATAAGATCTTGTGATTCTTCGGGAGAAGCTTCAATGGTCAGCGTACCCCAATTCATATCGCCACGCAGGGCGATTTGATTAAAGTTCTGACCTTGCTTTTCAATCTTCACAGGCAATTCGTTCATCACGCGCATGCCTGTCGACAGCACAACCACGTCTTGCATCAACGTCTTCACTTCGCGGTGTTGGGCCGGACCTTTACCCACATCCAAAGCCGCGATCACGTCAATGCGGTCACCCGGCGTGATAAGTTTTGCAACGGCGTTGGTCTCGCTGATCGGAATGGCGATGGCGCGCTTGCTGGGTGAAACCTGCAATGACAGGCCCGTCACCGGGCTCGGTTTCACGGTCTTGGTTTGCAGAACTTGCTCGTCCTTCTTGATGGGAGCCAACGCCACCATACCGACGGCCTCTTCCGGATCTGAAAAGGCTTGCGGCTCAATAAACTCCGCCGGCTTCTCCACGATCTGCAACATGGTTTCATCGATGGTTTCCATCTCGTTAATATCTTGAGTGGCGATGACAACGCGTTGCTTGGCGCCAAACTTCTTGGTCAATTCCGCACTTTTTTCCTGCGTGTAGCTGTACAGCAGAAAAACGGCGAAGAGGGCAGAGCCTACGCTGATCCACAATGTCCTAGTTTCGTTCTGATTCACGATGCCACTCCCTAGTTTCCACACTTAGCGTTTAAGCAGATTCCGTAGCCGACCATGACCCACACCGGATTCACAGCCACTCTCTGGTTGCGCGGTAAAAGCGAAAGAATATCCTTGTTGTGCGTCTCTTCATTGGTGTCTGTCGCAGCAATGGCCCGGCCGAGCGAGATCGGACGCGTGGTTGCCACGAAGCGCTTACGATCATCGGTCTCGTGCTGAACAGCCTGAAAACGCCAGCCCTTCTTCGTGAAATTGATGGCGGTCGACGCATTCGTACCAGAACCGTCTTCACGGAAGAAATACAGATTGGTGCGCTGGCGGAAGGTTTCAAAACTATACGTGCGGGCGGCGATCGAATGCAAAACAGCCGTGTGAATCACGCCAAAAAAGCCCATGCCGAAGCTCATCAGCACCACAAAGATCACCAGCAAGGGAACGGTCTCGATGATCGCCATCCCTTTCTGACTCTTTAAAATGTGAGCGGCACGAAGCCTTTGCATATCTAGCACCCGTCGTCTGTCATGGGGAAGTACCCCTGCGTGCCCGTCCCTGTGCTATATGCGGCTCCTCCTGAGACCTGCAAATTGCGAATCGCCGTCCAACGTGACGCCGTGAACTCGATGCACTCGGCGGACGTCGGTTCGCGACCCAAACTCGAACTCAAATACGATTTAAATCCCGAACCACTACCATCTCCATCCGGTACCGTGGAGCCGAAGAAAGGGATGCGGAAATCCAAAATGCGCGCCGTAAAGTTAGTCCCGGCACCCCAAAACTTATTGACCGCGTTGTCCTGACCAAACGCAGGTACGGCCTGAGTCAGATCACCGACAGTGACCTGAGCATCAACCGTGAACCAACCGCCGGTGTAAAGCGGCCGCAAAACCGGATTGTTCAAAAGCTCGTCATACTTAGCCTGCGCGCGCGCCAGCTGAGCAGCTTGATCGACATGCGAGGGCACGAAATTGCGAGCGGCCGCGAAAGTGACATATTGAGTGACCGCGGCGATCGACATCGAGAAAGTCAGAACAAAGAGTAGACCGGTCATGCCCATGATCAGCACCAATGAAAACAGGAAATCGACAGTGATAAGACCGCGCTGATTTTGCATCATCGCACAGCCTCCCCTTCGATAACGATGTGGCGGTAGTGGTTACTGGGATGTGCTGCGGCCCCCTGTGCCGGCGGCGCCCACACTCCGTTCTGTAGCATGCCTGAAAGATTGGTGAAGGGACCGGTGATCAAGCGCTTCACGACCTCTTCGTCATTGAAGAACCGTGCCGTGACTAGGGTGAGTCCCATCATAATGGTCAGAATTAGAATGGCTTCCAGAATAGCTTGGCCGGATTGGTTGAGCTTAGCGGGGGTAAGCGTTTGGGTCACAATCCGCCTCCCGCTCTTAAGAAAGTCAATTGCGTGAACCAACCTAGCAACAACGCGATGGTGTACGGTATCTTGTGCAGCTCTTGCGCCTGCAAACGCTGACGTTGGTGCGCCAGCTTGTAGGTGTTGCGCACCAGAGTGAAGAGCTGTTTTTGTAAAGCCGAGCGGGTCAGACCAAAGAGGCCGCCCCAGATCACAGAGTAAAGCAATGTGTAGAACATGCTGGTGGGGTCGACGGCCAAAGCGAAAACAGTGAACAGTTTCACATCGCCGCCGCCCAAAACTCCCATAGCGAAAAGCGGAATGGTAACTAACAAGGCCAGAACCGCGGCACTTAGACCGGTGACTGAGCCATCGAAACCGCGATAATAAAAACTGGCCAAAAGAACCGCGGGCAGCAGCGCCAACACCAGTGCGTTGTGGACCTTGCGCGAGCGCAAATCATCCACCAAGCCGGCCACCAGTGTGAGAGTTGCCACCGCCCACATTTCCATTATTGACGTCCTTCGGGTTTAAGCCACACCACCGCCTGATTGTCGTTCGCGGATTTTCGGAAGCCATCTCCGACGGAGATATTGCGTTCCACGCGAGCGCCTAAACGAGGTGCCGATTTTTTGAAAGTTTCAATCGGGCCTAAATCGCCGAGGAAGGCTCCTAAGAGCAAAAAAGCGTAGATGCCCAGTAAGAGCACTAGCTCTGTTGTCATCGCCTAACCCCTCTTCTGCTTAACGGAGGCGCGCTACTGCGTGCCGCCGGTGAAGCCTTGAATGCTGCTCGACAGCTCACTGAGCTTGGCCGAGAACGCAGCGCTAATTTGATTACGAAACATCAGGGCAAGTGCAACGACTACGACGAGAAGCAAGATATACTCAGTGGCACCTTGTCCGGACTCATCCTTCATCAATTTCTTGAACAGTGCTGCATACTTCTTCATGGTTTCCCCCTAAAGTCATATCGGCCTTCGCATAGACCGACATAAGGTGTGTTGTTGGTATTTTGGAGAGAAAACGGACAGATATCCCAAAAGCGTAGCAGGACCCGGCTGGAAAACCTAATTTCTCGAGGGCGATGTCTCACCTTGAAACGCGCTCGACCGCAAGGTTTCCTGCGAATCAACCGATAAAGAAAGGTGGAAATCTCACTTCGAGACAACCAGAAAGGCCAAGGCTTGGTCGAGTACCTATTGGTGCTCGTGGTCGCCGTGGCCATTATCATGGGCGGCATTTGGCAGCTCAACACCGCTTTTAAGGAGTGGGCCAACAACTATTTTGGCAACTACTTAGCTTGTTTACTCGAGACCGGCGAACTTCCTTCCATTGGAGGTACCGGCGGCGACAGCGGTTTGTGCAATCAACTTTTCGAAGCATTTTCTATCGACAAAGGCCGTCGCTTAAAGGAAGTCAGCGGAACGGGTGAGCAGCAGGCCGCTCAAGGTAGCGGCGGTGGTTCACGCGAAGAACGTCGAGGCACCCCGGTGGCGCCCGGCGCCGTTAACTTTGGTGGCGGTCGCGCTTTTTCTGGCGGATCGGGAAACTTTGGCGGTTCGAGCGGCCGCAGCTCCATGCGAGTGCAGAGTTCAAGCACCAGCACGTACACCGGCAATACCGCTTCTTCCGATTACGGCGGCGGGTATAGCGCCACCAATAGACGTCTCAGCACGCAAACCAAAGATCGTCTCGACACTCAGTTCGCCTTTGACGAGACCCGCGAGCGTCAGCAGCGCCGCACCGTCGCTTCGACACCCAACAGAGGCAAAGATGAAAATGCTCAGCGTAAAGAACGAGCAGGTCTGAACTCGCAAGCGGCGAAAAAAGCCGCCGGTGAGGCTCCCGACTCAGGTTTTACGATTGCCGATTTTATTCGCTACCTGATCATCGTCGGGATCCTTCTCGCTCTGCTGATTTTTATCGGCGGTCAGATGCTGCAAATCGGCAAATCCATGGAGTAGAACGATGCTGCATAGCAGCCGTTCCGCTACAGTAATTTTTTTAAGCTCACCTCCACTATAGACAGCCCCGCAATTTCGGACGATACCTGAGTTCGTCAAGGGGAAGCCCGTGGATAAGGTTCGGCCTGCAGGGAGAACCACATGGGGGGGAAAATGGACGATCGTGCTGTCATCACGATCAACCGTCGTGGAATATTTAGCTTAGAGGAAGCGCAACGGATTCTGCCCGTCGTCCGCAGAATTACGCACGAGTTCAGCGCTAAAGTCGAATTGCTAATCGCACGGTTGGAGACTCTACAACTGAATCAAACCGAAACCATCTGCGCACTGGAAAAGCAGGTGAACGATTTGATTCAAACCTGGAACGACAAGATCCGTAAGCTTGGCGCCGATCCGCGCGGACTTTGGGTGGTCGACTTTAACAATGGGGACGGCTATTATTGCTGGAAACATCCGGAAGCCGATATCCTCTTCTGGCACAGTTACGAGGACGGCTATTCGGGTCGTAAACCCATAGCTCAGAAAGCGTAGACGATACAAACTCATGCGCATCGCGCTGGCACAGATGAACGCTCTCCTCGGCGACTTCGAGGGCAATAAGAACAAGATCTTGGATTTTGTGGCGCGAGCCCGCGAACGCCGCTGTGATCTGGTGGTTTTCCCCGAAGCCGCGTTGTTTGGCTACCACCCGGTGGATCTGCTGGAACGACCTGCTGTGGTGGCCGAACAAGAGCGCGTTTTGCGTGAACTCCATCGTCAGTTACCAAAGGGCATTGGGATTCTGGTGGGCGCGATCGTGCGGAACTCATCAGGTAAAGGCAAGGGCTATTGGAATGCCGCCGTATTCTTAGAGAAAGGCGCAAAGCCACGCATCTTCCCTAAAACATTGCTGCCCACTTATGACGTGTTCGATGAAAGCCGTCACATCGAACCCGGCGATGTTAGCAAGAATGTGTTTCGCTTTAAAGGTAAGCGCCTTCTAGTCACCATTTGTGAAGACATCTGGGGATGGCCGCGCAAAGACAATCCTTACTTTTCCACTTACGGTCAGAATCCGCTGCGCAAAGTGAAACGTAGCGCCGTGGACCTTGTTGTGAACCTCAGCGCTTCGCCCTTCACTCATAGCAAAATGAAAAATCGCTTAGTGGTGACCAAAAGCACGGCCACATATTTCAAAACGCCGATGGTCTATGTCAACATGGTTGGCGGGCAAGACGAATTGATATTCGATGGCGGTTCATTTGCCTTGGATAAAAAAGGCAAAGTAATTGCCCAGTGCGTGCGCTTCGCGGAAGACTTGAACGTCTTAGATCTTAAAGAGGGCAAAGCTTCCGGACTAAACGAATTGCCAGGCGAACCGGAAGAGATCCTGCGCTCGGCTCTAGTGCTAGGAATCCGCGACTTCGTTCACAAAACAGGGTTCACAAAAGTTCATTTGGGCTTAAGTGGAGGGATCGATTCAGCCTTGGTCGCGTGCTTAGCGGCGGATGCCCTTGGGCCTATGAATGTAACCGCGGTTTATCTACCGGGTCCCTACTCAGCCGATATCAGCTTCAAATACTCCAAGCGGCTCGCCGAGAATCTGGGTTTGCGTTTCGTGCAAATCCCCATTCAACGGGTGTACGAGCAATCACTTCAAGAACTGGAGTCGGTGTTCGGCCGCATGGCGTTTGGCATAACTCAAGAGAACCTGCAGGCCCGCATCCGCGGCATGATGCTTATGGCGATTAGCAATCGCGAAGGCAGCATGCTTCTCGGCACCTCGAACAAAAGCGAATTCGCCGTCGGTTACAGCACGCTTTACGGCGATATGATTGGCGGACTGATGCCGATCGGCGACCTTTTGAAAACCGAGGTGTATGCCCTGTCGCAACACTACAACTCGCAGCAAGAACTGATCCCCAAAACCATTATTGCCCGGCCACCGTCGGCCGAGCTGCGGGAGAACCAAACCGATCAGGACAGTTTGCCACCTTACGATCAATTGGACGAGGCCGTGCGCAAACTCACCGTCGGCTTTCACTCTCCGGAAAACTCGGTCGAACGACGAGTATTGGATCTGATGCTGAAGAGTGAATTCAAGCGTTGGCAGGCTCCGCCCGTATTGAAGGTCAGTGATCATGCTTTTGGCCGCGGACGCCGCTTTCCAGTGGCACACAAAGCTCGACTCTAAAAAACACTTGGAGTGCGTGAACCGCGCTTGTTAGCCTTTGTGTATGTTACATTTATTTTTGGCATTGATCGCTTCTGCTTTCGCTCAAACCAACACGCGTTACACATGCCAGTATGCCTACATGGGCATGTCTGCTGCACGTGTGGAACTCCTTGTCTATGCCGATGGTGAGCCTGCGGCCAGCGCTTTGATCAGCATAGGCAACAGCCGTGACGCGCACAAAGAATCTGTCACGCCGGAAGCCCGGGGTGAAGATGAATTGGTGCATGTTTGGATCTCAAAAGAGAAACCTGACAATGCGGTCGAAATGATCGTCTATCAGAATAGAAAGTCCAACGGGGGGTCGGTGATCATCAATCACAACATTCCTATCGGCAAAGAGATCTGGGGCGATTGCACAGTGACGTCGGGGAACTAATCCTGACAAGTTTGCCCCGGAAAGTGTTGCGTCGAATAGGTCGTCATTTCTTTTCTCAGATCCACATCCAAAGGATCGTATTTCACAGCATCGCAATAAAGGTTCATGGCTTTGGCATTGTCGCGTAGGCTGGCGTGTGCACGCGCGCTCATCCGATACATCAGTCCCAACGCTTGCGGTTCGCGATTATTACTGGCCACGAAGTTCTTCGACTGTAGTCTCGGAACAATGTCGGAAAGAATGGGGACCAAATCTTGGCTCGACCAATACACATAACCAAGATTGGACCAGGCCACTGCCGAATCAGGCCGCAAAAAAGTGGCTTCGCGCAGCAAACGACCGGCCTGCGCCCAGTTATGAGCTTCGATCTCCACCAACGCCAGATTGTTAAGACCATCATAGCTACGCGGATTCTTGTCGATCATATCCTGCGCTAAGCGCCCATTGTCTGACCACACTTGGCTGCGCATAAAACTCATGGACGACCACAGCACGAGTACCGCGATCAAACCATAGCGCACGCGGCGATCACCGGCCACACAACAAGCAAAAAGCGCCAACACAAACATCGGCAGATACATGTAGCGGTCGAATACCGTCGATACCAACTGCGCCGCGAAGGGCACGAAACCCAGCACCGGAAGAATCAGCAGAACAAAAAAACCAGCAAGTCCACGTACCGACGAACCACACCGGCGATGCAACCAGACAGCGAATAGAGCGAAGGCGGCGACTAGGAAAAGGTTGGGCACAAACTGAAGATCTTTGATTACCCCCTCAGGACTACGGCCATAGTCCGCACTCAACGGCCACGGTAGAAGAACTTTGCTGAGGTAAAATCCGATCGAGTCCACAGCCACAAGAACTCTTTGCCACATCGGTAGCGTAAGAAGACGATCCGAGGGTCCTTGCATCCAGAGCGCCAGCAAGCTGGCCATCACACTCAATGCCGTCCACACCACAAGAACCGGCCTACGAATGAAGGGAA
Source organism: Bdellovibrionales bacterium (assembly GCA_019637855.1). Taxonomy (GTDB): domain Bacteria; phylum Bdellovibrionota; class Bdellovibrionia; order Bdellovibrionales; family UBA1609; genus JALHOQ01. The sequence goes on along the minus strand of JAHBUX010000001.1, from coordinate 576,555 downwards.
GACCACGGCGCCAGAACTGAAACCAAGCCAAGCCCAGCGGCAAAAGGACAAAAACAGGCTTCGCCAGCAAGCTCAGTGCAAAGAAAAGGATAGCCAATGAGGATCGCGCCCACGGAATCTTGGGCTGCGGCACAGAACGAATCGCCACTACGCAAGCAGCGAGGGCAAAGAACGCCGCCAACAGATCGCGACCGCCCGAAATCCAGGCCACTGTTTCCACCTGCAGGGGGTGGACAGTAAAGATCGCGGCGGCCAGCACTGCTCCCCAACGACTGTTCTGCGGAAAGAGACGTCGAGCCAAAATGAAAACCATGACGGCGTTCGCCATATGTAACAGCAGATTGAAGATATGAAACGTCAAAGGTTGCGGTGATATCTTGTAGAGCAACGTCCAGATCGAATAGGTCACGGGTATGTAGAGACTGTAGTAAGTCTCCTTCCAAAAATGAGACAGATCGCCGGCGCGCAGCCAAGGGTTCAATAAAATATGTTGAGTGTCATCCCAGCTTAAAAAGCCACCCGTAAGAGCTGGCGAGAAACTCACCAGCGCCAATACTATCAAAACAACGTAAGGCGTACCACTCCTAGACATCCCTATGACCATCTCAATTTGCGACGGAAAAGCCAAGCCTTCGAAACACGGCAATTTTTTGATTTTATCACGCGAAATTTGTGGCCCCCAGAAGTCACGCGGAACCCCTAAAATTAGAGGTGTAACTGGGATGGGGGATAAGGGTAATGAACTCACGGGGATTAAAAATCCTTCTATTGATGATCGGCTGGATGGTGCAAGGCTGCGGTAGCGGTATGCACACACTGCCGACCGATCTGTCGAGTGAGACCGGCGGCAATCCGTCGATCCCTTTGATTCCCCAGGGCAAAGCTTTGTACGAGGCAAAGTGCGCCAGCTGCCACGGCGGTATCGCCACTTCCAACAAGAAAGAACGCAGTCCCCACCAGATCACGCAAGCCATTACGACTTTGAGCGCTATGAGCCATCTGCGTTTCTTAACGAATGCCGAGGTCAATAGCATTGCGGCCGCATTAGGTTTTGATGCCGCAAAAGTGGGTCAGTGCAAAGGCACCCGCACCGCCGACACAACCGCTCTCTTTCGTATGAACAAAACGGAATATGTGAACACCGTCGCGGATCTCTTCGGCTCACCCGCTTCAGTGGCCGACAATTTTCCGCCCGACAACGACGGACAGAAGTTTGCCAACGACGCAAAAGAGTTGGCCTCGATTTCGATCGACCTGGCAGAGCAGTATCTCCTGACCGCAGAAAAAGTGGTCAGCACTGTTTGGACCAGCAACAAAGCTTTGATTATGAGTTGTGATCCGGCGCAAACCAACCCCTCTTCCTGCGCCGGTTCCATTATTGACAACTGGGGTCTGCGTATTTTGCGCAGACCCCTTTTAGCTACTGAACGCACGCAGCTTCTCGCTATGGTCACCACCACCACGGGTGTCGGTGCCGCTGAGTTCGAAGGTGGAATTCAAACCGTTATCGAAGCTCTTCTCGTCTCGCCTGACTTTCTGTTCCGCGTGGTGAAATCCAGTGCTGGAAATATTCGCGAACTCGATAACTATGAATTGGCCACTCGTCTCTCTTACTTTCTATGGAGCTCGACTGTAGATACGGAACTCTTGAATGTGGCCAAAGCCGGCACTTTGAAACAAACTTCCGTTTTACGCGCGCAAATCGCCCGTATGCTCGCAAGTCCGAAGGCCAAACGCATGACCGCGGGCTTTGCATCGCGCTGGTTTGGTTTGAAAGGATTGTCACAGCGGGCTCCGGACCCGGCCGTGTACCCCACATTCACTTCGTCGCTCAAGAACGCTTTCGAACAAGAGACTGTGCAATTCTGGGAAAATTTGGTCAGCAAAGATCTGAGCCTTAAAGACATCTTGCGAGCCGACTACACATTCGTAAATGCCGAGTTGGCCGCGCACTACGGCCTCTCGGGCGTGACCGGCACCCAGTTCCGTCAAGTGAGCTTAGTCAACACTCCTCGTCGCGGCATCGCCTCGCAAGGGAGCATGCTCTTACTCACTTCGCACGGCGACGATTCGTCCATCGTGACGCGTGGCAAATGGGTGATGCAGAACCTGATGTGCGATCCTCCTCCTCCCCCGCCGCCGAACGTGCCGGTTGATCCCGCAGCGCAGGTGCCGGGTTTGAACAAGCGTCAGAAGATCGAAGCTCACCGCAATAATCCGAACTGTTTTAGCTGCCATGCCAAAATGGACCCGATCGGCTTCGGTCTAGAGAACTTCGATGGCATTGGTGGCTACCGTCTCACCTATAACGGTGGTCCTGTCGACAATGCCGGTCAGCTGCCCAACGGCCAACCCTTCAACAGCGCCGTCCAGCTGGTGAGCTACCTAGACTCGAGCGGCATATATAATAAATGTGTAGCTAAAAATCTCACCACTTATGCCCTTGGTCGCGTCCTGGATGACCAAGACGATTGCAACGTCGAAGATATCGTTAAGAGAGGCATCGACACCAACGGTGGCCTGTCCTCCACGATCGAAGCCATCGTGACCAGCGATCTGTTTAGCAAAGTGAAGGGGAACTAATATGAGCCGCAAACCCATTCCACGCCGAGCCGTACTGCAAGCCGGTGGTGCGTTTATCGCCCTACCATTTCTCGAAGCGATGTTGCCGCTCAATGTGTATGCGCAGTCTGTAGCCAAACCTCTTCGCTATGCCTGCTTGTTCTTCCCGCATGGGACGACCGAATCCGCCGATTGGGACCCCAGCGTTGTCAACGGTGTCTTGCAACTGAATGCTTCCGGCATGCATTCTGCCCTGCAGTCTTATCGTTCTGACATTTCATTTCTCAAACACATGTTCACGGACTCGTGGGCCCTACACCCAGGGCAAGTGGGAACCTTTTTAAGCGCCGGCAGCGGCCCGCAACAGGACAAAGTTCAAACCCGACGCACAATCGATCAACTGATCGCCGACGGGCTACAAGATCCTGCGCGCATTCACTCACTAACGATGAGCTCGGATGACACCAGCGGAGGCGAAGGCAATGTGAGTGGCATCTATGGTTCTAATATCTCGTGGACCGACGCAAGTACTCCCTCCACACGTCGTATCCGCAATTCACAGATCTTTGATTTGCTTTTCCCTGGCGGTGGCTCCACTACACAACCTCCTCCCGCTCCGTCGGCTGGCCCGACGCTGGCGCAATCACGCAAATCCATTTTGGACTTTGCTAAGGACAGTATCGCTCGCACCACCGCGCAAATCGGAGCCGGTGACAAACAGACGCTGGATCAGTTCTTAACTTCCTTACGCGAGGTGGAAAAGAAGATTCAGGCTAATCCAGATCCCACCACCCCAACTCCGTCACCAACACCGGCGCCCAGCCCTTCCACGCTGAATCCGCCAGCGGCCAGCTGCACAAACTTGGCTTCCCAAGGCAACTGTGTGGACTACTCCTTGGATTTAGATATCAAGTTGGATTTGATGGCTCTTGCCTTCCAGGCCGACCGTACGCGCGTGGCAACGATGTTGTTCGACCCCGAGCCTGGCTATCGGCAGATGAATTTTATCACCGGCGTGCGCGGCCTCAACCACGAGATCTCGCACTGGCGCACAGACCCCACCAATCTGCGACCGATGCTGCAAAAGATCACCGGTTTTTACGTCGGCAAGTTCGCGCGCCTGCTTGGTCGCCTAAAAGCAATGCAAGAAACGGGCGGCACTGTGCTCGACAATTCGTTGATCCTATTCGGTTCGTCCGCCACCGATGCACACAATCACGAAGGTACGAACGGCGCGGTGATTCTCGCCGGACGCGCGGGTGGCGCGGTCACGCAAGGCGCTTGGCGTGTACCCTCAGGCCGCACCAATATCTCCGGTCTGCACTTGGCAATGGCACGCAAACTAGGCGTGAATTTGGCAAGTTACGCGGGCAATTCCTCGCCCTTCAATATCGGCTAGAGAAGATCTAAGAGATTGAGCTGCTTAGGCTGCGGTTCAATCACAGGAAAACGCACTTCCGGCTTGCCCGTCAAAGACACTAGGTTCGGCAACGGAGGTGGGTTCAGATGTGAGCCCGTCATACGCTCGATCATTTTTAAAAATAGTTTAGCGCAATAGGTGGCGTCTTCTTCGGCCCGGTGAAACCCCTTGGCGTCGATCTGCAAATGTTGAACAAGCGTCCCAAGTTTGTAGTTGGCCAAACCCGGAAACACTTTCTTAGCCATAAGGTAAGAACACAAAACCAGACCCCGAGGCGCCGGGATTTCAGCCCGCTTGTAATCGGCCGTAAGGAATTGAAAATCAAAAGCAGCGTTATGCGCGACCATCACATCGTCACCGCAAAATTCTGCAAGGGGCTGCAGCAACGTTTCGATCTTTGGCTTACCGGCCACCATCTCGTCACTGATACCGTTGACGGCAGAAGCGCCCGGCGGAATAGGACGCTCCGGATCCACCAATGTGGAGAACACGGCCTCCACCTCGCCGTTCACAAAGCGCACGGCGCCCACTTCTACGATGCGGTCCACACCCGGCAAAGTGCCGGTGGTCTCTAAGTCAAAAGCGATAAACCTCATGGACAAAATTATAGGTAGAGACTTAAGCTCCCATCAAGTCATGACTAGCAAAGCAATTCACTTCCTTCCGGCGGATAAATCTTGCGTTATAAAAAAAGAGGCCTCAGTCCTGGAAGTGGCTCTGCGCAACGAGATCGACATTCCGCACTCCTGTGGCGGAATGGGTAGCTGCACGACCTGTCGGGTGATTGTTGTGCAGTCCGACGGACCGCTTCCCGAACGCAATGAACTGGAGATGGACATCGCCACTATGCGCGATTTTGCTCCGGAAGAGCGATTGTCCTGTCAGTTGCCCGCTTTGCCCGGTTTGGTGGTTCGAGTACCAACAGCTTTATTGGACGACGACGGCAACGTACCGACATAAAACGGATTGGTGTAGATCCACGGAATCCACTTCTTGCCGTCGGGCAACGGGAAGGTGGGAATCACACGCACCAAAACCCGGTACACGCCCGGGGAATTCAAATAGTACTGAGTGATTTGCGAGTTGGATGTCATCATGCGCTCGCCATTGCGATAGATCATAGTGTCGAACGGCACCTTGGGCTTCTGCGGCAGCGAGACCTCTAGGGAGAGGCCCTCCGAAAACGGCAACCCCGCCCCCATAGGGTAGACCTGTCCATCTTTGGTTCTGATCACGGCATTGAAGCCTTTTGGATCACCCAAAATATCCATGCTCATATAGAACTGTCCTTCACGCATGGCAGTGGTCAGCTTATCCGCATCGCTAACGGCATTGCCAGTGAGTTCTGATTTCAATAGCACGTGGTTGCTGACGATCGAAAACAGAGTTTCGTAGCTGGGAAAACGCAGAAAGGATCCACCAAAAACCATTTTCGAATCCGCATCCGCGCCAGCCAGGCCAATCACCCGCCGCTTTTGGCTGAGCTCGTCCCAAATGCGCAGTTCATCATCGGGCCATTGAAACAAACGCAGCAATGCCAGTTTTTCATTGAAGGGCAGACCGAACAGACTGACCAACGAAGGCACCGGTTTTTTCTCCCATGCCTGCTGCCAAAACTGCTTGAGGTTAATGATCTCCACGCCATCCAGTCCCGGAGGATATTCGCCCGACCATTGGTAACGACCGCGGAACGGATGCGATAGGACAAACAGTCCGACTTCAGGATCCTTTTTTGTTTGCGAAAGCAGATCGGCAATCAGCACCTGTGATCTCCCCACACCTTGCAAATGATCGGTGCTGGTTGCGCCCAGGTTCAGCAAGCGTGAGTTCAAATAGCTGTACTGCCCGTCCATCATCACCAGCAAACGACTGTGATAGCCGGAGAGTGAGCTCGGTTTATCAAACACGTTCAAATCAGTGATCGATAAAAAGTCCAAACCGGCCTCTTGCGCGGCTGCAATCACCGACGGCACGTCCCCGCTACCGGTCGAAAGCTGGGTATGTACGTTGGTCACACCCTTATAGTCGAAAAAACCCTTCGGTTGTTCGGGAGTGAGTTCTTCCGGAAGAATACGCACATTGTACTGCGCCAGATAAAGCCCATACACCAGATAGAGGAAAACCAAACCCGTGAGATAGAAAAGCTTCCTCACGGTTTACGCTCCACTTTCCACAGCTCGAAATCACCGTCGATCGGAACCTTTTCCGTCACCTGATCTCCGCGCTCGATAAACTCCTTGGGCAAACGATCGTCTTTTTGAGCCGCAATATAATAGAGAGCCTCTTGCGGCATGCTCTGCTCTAAAAAGTCGTAAAAGTCTTTGCGATTCATGCCGCGCAGCTTGTAGATGGGCCGGCCCATTTCAAAACTCAATTTGGACGCCATTTGATAAGAACGGGCGTAGAGCGGAGTTACCTCACGCGCTTTCACGATGATCGGATCAAACTGACTGAACTCACGAAACTTTAGCGGTTTGGCCCAAGTCGGTTGCAAAAGCACCACGCCGGCTAAGAGAGTCAGCAGCGTCGCCCATACCGCCAGCGTAAAGCGCAAGCTGCGCGTGTTGAGCGGTAAGGAACTGACGGCTAAGGCGAAAATTGCCGGATAAGCGGCGATAGGCCAATTGGCTTCAACATAGCCACGCGAAGTGGTGAATAAAAAGAACAGCAAAGGTACCCAGGCCAAAAAATGAAACACTCGAGGCATCTGGCGACCAGCACGCAGAGCCCAATACAGGATCACGGGGAAGACGAGTGCGATCTGAAGACCGATATACTCATAGGTCCACGAAGGTTTCCAAAACTTGCGGCCCAAGCCGTGGGCCGCTTGGAATTTCAGTGAGGCGAAGTCATGCATATAGTTCCACAGCCACACCGGTAACGTACCAGCGATGGCTCCCAATAGGAGCCAAGGCAAGCTGCGCACAAAGTTTATACGCAAGCGCCGATCCATCGTTACGAGCGGCAAGAGGCTGATCACAAACAAAACCATCATGTACTTGGATGAAAAACCCAGGCCCATGGACACACCGAAGGCCAGTGACAGCTTCCATTCAGGCTTAGAGCGCCACATGAAAAACATCCACAACGACAACGCGTAGAAGAACATCAGCGGCACATCCGGAGTGACCACGATCGCACTTCCACCAACGAGCGGTGATAGCACCGCCAAGAGTAACCAGTACAGTCGTTGACGTTCATCTAAATACGGTTTCAGTAAAAGTAGCCAGATACCCAGCGAAGCGTGCGCCAGCAAAACACCCGGCCAGCGTACGCTGCCAGGAAAAAAACGAAAGGCATCGCCGGCATAGTAGAGCCAAGCGACAAACGGCGGATGATCGTAGTAGCTGAGCTGCAGATGCTGCGACCAAACCCAATAGTAGGCTTCGTCGTTAGTCAACGGCAAGAACGCCGCTAAAACCAGCTTCACGAGCAAAGCGCCCCAGAAAACTTTTTTTAGCGTACTCACGGAACCGTGACTTGTTGGGCTTTTCCGAGAGGACCGGCGGGACCGCGCTCGCGCCCGTTAACGATGATATTGACCGCGCCACCATCACTCACATCAAGAATCAGACGCTCATCGGCCTGAATGGTGTGAACTTGCGTGGGTGCAAGCGAAACGCGCTTAGATTCGCCCTTCACTTTAAACTTCACTTCGACGTTGTCGAGCGCCTCCAAGATGATCTCGGTCTTGCCCTTAAACGGTTTATCTAACGAAGCTGGTTTCGGTTCTGCAGGCTTAGTGGTTGCGGCCGTCTCTGCCGGTTTAACGTCAGCAGGTTTAGCCTCTGCAGGCTTCACTTCGGCTGCCTTAGCTTCTGCAGCTTTTGGCTCAACGGGCGGTGCTTTCGGAGCCGCAAGGCCCGGTGGAATTCCGACGATCGGTTTCATTTCCGACTTCGCCTGATTCGCGCGCGCTTCCGCCGCAGCTTTGGCGTCGGCGGCAGCCTTCGCATCCGCAGCAGCCTTCGCATCCGCAGCAGCCTTCGCATCCGCAGCAGCCTTCGCATCCGCCGCAGCTTTCGCATCCGCGGCAGCCTTCGCATCCGCGGCAGCCTTCGCATCCGCAGCAGCCTTCGCATCTGCGGCCGCTTTAGCTTCGGCATCCGCCTTCGTTTTGTCTTCCGCTACGTCTTCGGCTTTCACTTCTTCCGTTTTTGTATCGGCTTTTACATCGACCGACGTTTTGACGTCGGCCTCAGGCTTGGGCTGAGGTTCCACCGGTGGCGTGGCCAGCGGGGTCACTTTCACTTCGGCTTCCAGCACTTTTTCCTTTTGATACTTATCAATCAGTTCACGCACGCCAATGATCAAACCAATCAGCAGCACAATAACCACCACGGCCACTGTACGCATGGTGGAAGATCCTTCTTCATGCACCTTCGTACGACGTGGGGGTGTCCCAGCCGGAGGCTCAGGTTGCTTTTGATAGGCTTCATGCACTGGAGCAGGCGGCGGACCACCGGTCTCATCCATGAACGTGCGCATAACCATGTCCACGTCCATCTTCAGATACAGGGCATACGAACGAATAAAACCTTTCAAGAAAGTTTTGGCCGGCAAATTGGCTTCGTCGCCCTTTTCAATGGCAGTTAAAACTTTCGGATTGATTTTGGTGGCTAGAGCCACTTCGCTCAAAGAGAGATCGGAACTCTCGCGTTTTTGTTTAAGTAGCTCGCCCGTCTTCTTCATTGTGCCAGCAACTCTAGCAAACCTTTGGCTTTCGCGACATATTTACTTTTGGGGTAATCCTTCAACAACTCATCGAGACGAGCACGCGATTTCTCCTTCTCGCCGAGTGAGAAATAACTCATCGCAGAAAAGAACAATGGATCTTCGAACTTAGTGGAGCGACAGTATTCGACAGCGTTGTCGAGGACCTGTGCCGAGTCTTTCAAACGCTTCAACTCCAGCAAAGTGCGACCATAAAAATGCGCAGTGGTGCAGCTTTCACGACGAATTAAAAGCGAACGCGCGAGCAAATCTTCGGCGCGCTTATATTGACCGAGCTGAAAATAGGCCATGCCCAGATTGCTTAGGGTTTTTTCCGGATAGTGATAGGTGAGGTCGTTCTCAACCACCGACAGGATACGAATGGCCTCTTCAAACTTCTGCTGATCGATCAGCACACGAGCCAGGTTATTTTTGGCGTCTGAGTAATCCGATTTGTATTTGATGGCGCCGCGAAATTTCTCTTCGGCTTGCTTCAGACGGCCGTTGACGTAGTAAGCCAATCCCAAGTTATTCAGCATAGAAGGATTCTGCGGATCCAGTTGCTCTGCTTTGAGCAACTCCGTGATGGCCAGCGGGTATTGTCCGGCCGACAAATAGCCAGTTCCAATCTGCAGATGCAGGGCGGCGCGCTCCTGATCTCGTTTGCTCGCGGTCATACATCCAGCCGCACTCAAAATAACGATGAGTATAATAAGGAAGCGCATACTTCACGGTAGCACGCTCGAAGAGCGAATCAACCGTTCAATGCGCGGCGCGCAAGGAGGCGATCAGCTCCACATGTTCTGTCTGCGGGAACATGTCGAGCCCCTGCACTTTTTCGAGGCGATAGTCGGGTAAAAGGCGCTCAGCATCGCGGGCAAATGTAGAAGGATTGCAGCTGACATAAATGATCTGCTGAGGACGATGGCGTTTGAGCTGTTCGATCACTTCGATTTCACACCCCGGGCGCGGCGGATCGAGCACGATAAGGCCAGAACCCGAACGCGGCCTTTCCCCCCGTAAAACTTTGGCTACATCGCCGACTCTCCATAGAATGGCCGGAGCCTTCGCCTTACCACGCTCAACAGAAGCACGACTCAACTCAGCAGCAAGCAACGGGACGGAGGGAAAATGCGTGACGAGAGGCAAAGTTAAATTTCCCGCACCCGCATAAAGATCCATAAGCCAATCGGGCCGAATCTGAACTAACTGCAAAATTCGCTGTTGCAACACCAAGTTTTGCGCGCGATTCACTTGCGAAAACAAAGCGGCTTCGGGATCACGATCGCCCGTGGTCAAATGCAGCTTATTGTCCTCGCCTAGGGCGATCTCAAGACGACGGTTGTGAGAGAGGTCGGAGAGGGAAAGGCCGCGCATCTTTTCATTCAACGCAGGTTCAGCAATCCAACACTCTTCGATGGCCACCAGTTCGTGCGATCGCTTTCCGAAAAACCCATAGCGCCCATTTTGAATCTGCAATTGAATACGATTGCGATAATGAAATTCTGCAGGCGCGGCAAGAAATGGTAGCACTTCGAACCCCTGCAACCGGCGCAAACTATCGTTGAGAATTTTCTTTTTCTGTTCGACTTGTGCGGAATAGCTAACGTGTTGCCAAGAGCAACCGCCACAACGGCCGGCCACCGGGCATGGCGGGGTTCGCCTTACAGATGAAGGCTCTAAAATCTCGAGAAGATCGGCTTCCGCAAAGCGAGGTTTGCGAACTGTCAGGCGAACGCGTACACGATCGCCTGGCGCTGTGCCGGGAACAAAAATGACCACGCCATCGGTGCGGCCCACGCCCCGCCCCCCATTGTAGGAGAGCGAGTCGATGGTCAGTTCCACAGTGTCGGGAAGACTAGGCGTTAACGAATTCTTTGGTTTCAAAGAAGATCTTCAGTTCACGCTCGGCGCTGGCCGGGCTGTCGCTGCCGTGCACGGCATTTTCGCCCACATTGTCGCCATATAAAGCGCGAATCGTGCCGGGAGCGGCTTTTTTAGGATCGGTCGCGCCCATGATCTCACGATTGCGAGTCACAGCGTTTTCACCTTTTAAGGCCATTAAGACAACCGGCCCCGAAGTCATAAAGCTCACCAATTCACCGAAGAACGGACGCTCTTTATGTTCGGCATAGAAAGTCTCGCACTTAGTTTTGTCCAAGTTCACCAGCTTCATGGCGGCCACTTTCAAGCCGTTCTTTTCGAACAACTGGATAATGGGACCAATGGCGTTTTTCTTGACCGCATTGGGCTTAATGATGCTGAACGTCGTTTCGATGGCCATAGGCAAATCTCCTTAAATGAATGAGACGCACCATACCTAGGGCCCGCGCCCTTTGGCAAGAGCCTAGAAGGCCGAATCGAGGCTCTAAGAGCCGCCCTGAGGCGGCTCTCTTCACAACGTTGGATCTTTTATATTTATAGGGAGGCTTTCAGTGTCGAGCCCAAATCAGCCGGTGAACGCGCGATCTTACAACCAGCAGAAGCCAGAGCTTCGAATTTGGCCTCAGCTGTGCCCTTGCCGCCACTGATGATGGCGCCGGCATGGCCCATGCGTTTGCCCGGAGGTGCCGTTGAACCCGCGATAAATGCGGTGACCGGCTTTTTAAATTCGCGCTTAATGTACTCGGCCGCTTCTTCTTCAGCGCTGCCGCCGATCTCGCCAATCATAATAACGGCGTCGGTGTTGGGATCCTTATTAAAGAGTTCCAGCACATCGATGAAGTTAGTGCCGTTCACCGGATCGCCACCGATACCGACGCAGGTAGATTGACCCAAGCCAACAGCGCTCAACTGATAAACCGCTTCATAGGTCAAAGTGCCCGAGCGCGACAATACGCCAATACGGCCCGGTTTATGAATATGACCAGGCATGATGCCGATCTTGCACTCCCCAGGAGTGATCACGCCAGGACAGTTAGGGCCAATCAAACGCGTCTTACGTCCTTGCATAAAGCGTTTCACGGCCACCATGTCCATGACCGGGATGCCTTCCGTGATACAAACCACCAAAGGAATCTCCGCATCGACCGCTTCCATGATCGAGTCCGCAGCAAACGGCGGCGGCACATAGATCACAGACGCATTCGCGCCGGTCTTTTTTACGGCTTCTTCCACAGTGTTAAAAACGGGAAGATTCAAGTGCGTTGTGCCGCCCTTACCGGGAGTTACGCCGCCCACCATCTTGGTGCCATAAGCGATGGCTTGTTCCGAATGAAAAGTGCCCTGCGCGCCGGTGAAACCCTGGCAAATCACTTTGGTGTCTTTATTCACCATGATCGACATATTATTTCGCTCCTTTAACCGCAGCCACGACCGCCTTGGCGGCGCTGCCCAGGTCGTCGGCGGCCGTGATGTTCAAGCCGCTCTCTTGCAGAATTTTTTTACCGAGTTCAACATTGGTGCCTTGCAAACGAACCACCAGCGGAACTTTTAGGCCCAGCTGTTTGGTGGCGGCAATAATACCTTCGGCGATGATGTCACACTTCATGATACCGCCAAAAATATTAACCAAGATGCCCTTCACATTCGGATCTTTGAGAATCAGCTTGAAGGCCTCAGTCACTTTCTCTTTATTGGCGCCACCGCCGACGTCGAGGAAGTTGGCCGGCTCGCCGCCGCTGAGTTTGATAATGTCCATCGTCGCCATCGCCAGGCCCGCGCCATTCACTAAACAGCCGATGTTGCCATCCAGTTTGATAAAGGCGAGCTCATGCTTGCTGGCTTCGACTTCGGTGGGATCTTCTTCGCCGATATCGCGATATTCCACGATATCAGGATGACGGAAAAGTGCATTCGAATCGAAGTTGAGTTTACAGTCGAGCGGAATAACTTGCCCATCACCCGTTGTGATCAAGGGGTTGATCTCAGCCATGGAGCAATCGTTCTCTTTGAACACATTGTACAAAGCGGTGAATACCTTCACGGCTTTGTTGATGTATTCGGTGCCCATCCCCAGTTTGAACGCCATTTCACGAGCTTGATAAGGCTGCATGCCCACGGCAGGATCGATGACCACGCGGAAAATGCGCTCGGGCGTTTTGTGCGCCACCTCTTCGATGTCCATGCCACCCTCAGGGCTCGCCATCATAGTGACCCGACCGAAAGCGCGATCTACGAGGAACGCCACGTAGTACTCTTTCTTAATGTCACAACCTTGCTCGATGTAAACCTTGCGCACCAGCTTGCCTTCGGCTCCAGTCTGCGGAGTCACCAGCTGCATGCCCAAAATCTTCGCCGACAACGCCTTCACGTCATCCAAAGTTTTCGCCACCTTGATGCCGCCACCCTTACCACGACCACCGGCGTGCACTTGCGCCTTCACCACCCAAATGCCACCGCCCACCGCTTGCGCGGCTTTCACAGCTTCATCGGGAGTCGAAGCGACTTGGCCCTTGAGGACCGGTACGCCGTACTTTTTTAGAATCTCTTTCGCCTGATACTCGTGAATATTCATGAATACTTCCTAGATGTTCAGTTTGCCCAAAGCATCGACCAGATCCTGCACAGCTTTAACCGAATTGGCCAAGCCCGCTTTTTCTTCGTCGTTCAGTTTGATCTCGATCACTTGCTCAAGGCCGCGGCCGCCCAGTTTGCAGACCACGCCGACGAACAGATTTTTCACGCCGTATTCGCCTTGCAAATAAGCGGCGCATGGCAGAACGCGACCCTGATCGCGCAAAATCGCTTCCGCCATTTGCACAGCCGAAGCAGCGGGCGCATAGTAAGCACTGCCCGTTTTCAGCAGACCGACAATCTCGGCCCCACCCTCACGGGTGCGTTTCACCAAAGCGTCAACGCGCTCTTTCGGCATGATTTCGAGCAGTGGCACACCACCCACCGAGCAGTGGCGCGGCATTGGCACCATAGTGTCGCCATGACCACCCAGCACGAAAGCATGCACATCTTTTACCGATACCTTTAGCTCTTCAGCGATAAAGGTACGAAAACGGGCGCCGTCGAGAACGCCGGCCATGCCGATCACGCGCTCGCGCGGAAAGTCCAACTCCTTCATCGCCACATAAGCCATGGCATCGAGCGGATTGGACACGATAATGGCAACGGCATTCGGTGAATATTGGCGAATGCCCTTACACACTTCTTTCATAATCTTGGCATTGGTGGCCAACAGATCATCGCGGCTCATGCCCGGTTTGCGCGGCAGACCGGCCGTAATGATCACCACATCTGAATCGGCGGTGTCTTTGTAATCCGAAGTACCGGTGATGCGGGAATCAAACTGCTCAACCGGCGAGGCTTCATAAAGATCAAGAGCTTTGCCCTTGGCAACTCCATCGTTGATATCGACCAAGACCACATCGCCTAGTTCTTTGGCGGCGGCCCAGTGGGCGCAAGTGGAACCGACAAAACCGGCTCCAACCACGGTAATTTTCTTTCTCGCGTGCTTCATAAGGCGATGACCTTTCGTTGATTTGATTTCGACGGAAATAAACATAACCAAGTCCTTTGCGTGACACACGAACTTTTGTACAATCGAGAGGATCTTCTACCTGTGGGTTTTGCAGCGTGGCATCAGTGCAACTGGCTTTACGGGACGTCACCATCGGTTTTGGCGACGGGCCTCTCCTGAAAAAGGTCAATCTCGAGGTTCGCCAAGGCGAGTCCATCGTGCTTATTGGCCCTAGTGGTTTGGGGAAAACCGTAGTGCTTAAGCTCTTCGCCGGTTTGTTGAAACCAGACGGCGGCCAAATCATTATCGAAGGCAGGGATTTGCACGCACTTAAGTTTCGCGAGCAAGTGCAACTCCTGTTGAAAATGGGCATGCTGTTTCAGAAGAACGCGTTATTTGATTCCCTCACAGTCGGAGACAATATCGCTTTTCCGCTGCGCGAGAAAACTCTGCTCACGGAAGGCGAAATTCAAGACAAAGTCGGCTATTTTCTTGAAGCGGTGGGTTTGGCCCACGCGCGAACGCTTTTCCCCGATGAAATCTCCGGGGGAATGCAGAAACGCCTAGGTATCGCCCGCGCGCTCGCACTGAGTCCTCAAATCGTCCTTTACGATGACCCCACTGCCGGCCTGGACCCTATCACCTCGCGCAAAATCGCCGACTTGATCCTATTTCTGCGGCAAGAGCACAAATCAACCACCATCTCGGTCACCAATGACATGGCGCGCGCTTATCAACTCGCCGATCGCATTGTGATGGTGGTGGATGGTGAGCTGATTGTTACCGGCAATAAACGTGAAACGCTGGCGCACAAAGATCCGCGGGTATCGCAGTTTATCCATGGCGATCTCACGGGCCCGCTCACGGAGTCGCTGACATGATCTCCTTTCAAAACGTGCGCAAAAGTTTCGGCGAGCGCGAAATTTTAAAAGGTATCTCTTTTGATGTACCTGAAGGCGAAATCCTTTTTATCTTGGGCACCTCAGGTACCGGCAAAAGCGTTCTACTTAAAAACATCGTGGGACTGCTGAAGCCTACTTCCGGCGCCATCGTTGTTGATGGCCAAGACGTCGCGAACATGAGCGAAGAGCAGATGTTCCCCGTACGCCGCAAATGCGGCATGGTCTTTCAACATCCGGCCCTCTTTGATTCCCTATCGATTTTTGAAAATGTCGCGTTTGGCTTGCGCAAGCATCAACCCGAGCTCGATGAAGAGCAGGTGCGCGAGCGCGTGGCCCGCTGCTTGAACCTGGTTCAACTCAAAGGTGTCGAGAACAAACTGCCACAAGAGATCTCTTACGGCATGCAAAAGCGCGCCAGCCTTGCACGTACAGTCGCCGTCAATCCCCGTATTCTGCTTTTTGATGAACCGACTACCGGTTTGGATCCAGTCACTACCAACGCCATCAATCAACTCATCTTCGAACTGTCGAGAAAGTTGAAGACCACATCGCTGGTGGTGAGCCATGATATGCATTGCGCCCTGGCTATCGCCGATCGCATTATCGTCCTGGATAAAGGGCATATTGTGGATCAAGGCACGCCAGACGCGTTGAAGAAGAGCAGTCATCCCTTAGTGCGCGACTTTCTCAAAGAGGCCTTGAGTGCTGAAGGTTCTTAAAAACCTAGTTGATGACATCGGCGCCTGCATGATGTTCTTGCGCGACATGATCCGCACCGGAATTCGCACGCCTTGCACCTGGGAAGCTGTGTGCGTGCAGATTTGGAAAGTGACTGTGCAGTCCCTTCCGACCACCATGATGGCTGGTTTTTTTGTCGGCGCTATCATGACCGTGCAGTTCACCATGCAGATCAAAGCCTTCGGTGCCCTCGGTTACCTGGGCGGCCTAGCCACTTCGGCGACTGTACGCGAAGTTGGACCGCTTTTGATCGCCTTTCTATTGAGCGGCAAAGTCGGTGCTTTCACGTCGGCCGAACTCGGCACCATGCGCGTGACCGAGCAAATTGATGCCATCCGCTGCCTGGGCGCAAACCCGCTGCAAGAGATTATCTTGCCGCGCTTTTTAGGCATCGTAATCTCAAGTTTTATCCTACTGGCCGCAGGATTATTGATGTCGATTTTTGGCGGCCTCATTTTGGGGGCTTTCTTCGCCGGCATCAATCCCGAGGAGTACATCCGCCATATCCCCACAATCGTTTCTAAGTTTTCGATCTATAGCGGTCTATTCAAGTGCCTGGTCTTCGCTATGATCTTGGCATCCGTATGCACATATAAAGGATATACGGCCACCGGCGGCGCCAAAGGCGTGGGTCGCGCCGTGGTCAGCACGGCCGTTATGACGATGGTCGGGATCGTGGTCAGCGACTGGCTGACCAGTTTACTGAGCGAAACGACTCTGGTGCTGTTTCGTGGAGATCTGTTTTGACGGCGGTGGCAGACTTTTCAGTCTATTTGCTGCGTTCGCTGAAGGAAACCTTCACTCCGCCCTACCGTTACAAAGACATTATGTCTCAGCTTGAGTTCGTAAGCTGGCAGAGTCTACCGGTGATTTTGTTCTGTGTTTCTTTCGCGGCCATCGTGACCATCATGGAGTCTTCGTTCCATATGAAGCTGGTGGTGCAAAACGACGCGCTAGTCCCTGGTTTCGCAGCTCTCCTCATATTACGCGAACTTGGAGCAGTCATCTCAGCACTCCTGTTAACCTCGAGAGTGGGCGCGGGGCTGGCCGCGGAAGTCGGATCGATGCAAGTCACCGAGCAGATCGATGCACTTCGCATGTTGGGTATTGATCCCGTGCGCTTTTTGGTCGTCCCGCGTTTCTTAGCCTGTATCGCGGGCGGATTTCTGCTGAGTTTGATCGCCAATCTCGTCTGCTTGTATTGCGCCATGTTGGTGAGCGAGCTTAGCTTGGGCTACTCACCCGGCGCCTTTTTGACCGGCATGCGCGCGTTCGTTGATTTTCAAGATTTGATCTTCGCCACCATCAAAGGCGCCACTTTCGGTGCGGTGATCCCCTTGGTTAGCTGTTTTTTCGGCTTTCGCTGCAAAAGCGGCGCAGAGGGAGTTGGTTTAGCGACCACCAATTCAGTGGTGGTTTCATCGGTAGCGATCATTGTTCTGGATTTCGTGTTAACTTATATATTCTCGCACTTTTATTGAGGGGGCGATTGTTGTGAAGCCGCAAACCAAAGTAGGAATTCTCTTTCTCGGCGCGCTGGTCATGTTAGTCATATTTGCCTTTGCTTTAGGCTCTCTGCAACCCTTCTCCAATTCCTATGAATTGAAAGTGGCTTACAATTTCGCTGGCGGTATTGAGGTCGGGTCGCCAGTTCGCGTGATGGGCATCAAAGTGGGCAAAGTGCGCTCCATCGACTTTGAACCTGAGTTCAAAATGCCCACCACCGGCGAAGAGGTGAAGCTTTTGATCGTGATTAGCGTGGACAAGACCGCCTGGCCCACAATCCGCAAAGACAGCCAGTTCTTTATCAACCTGGCCGGCGTGATCGGTGAAAAATTCTTAGAGATTAGTCCCGGTAGCCTGGAGCAACCGGAACTCTCACCCGGTGAAGTGGTGCGCGGTCAGGATCCCCCGCGTATCGACCAATTGATCTCGCAAAGCTATGCCTTGGCAGGAAAAGTCCTGGAATTCGTCAATCGCAACGAAGGTTCTGTCATTCAGACCATCGAAACCATGAATAAACTGGTCGTGAACTTCGACAAAATGCTGAAACAGCTCGAACGCACGTCCAAAGACCCGGAAGTGCATCGCATTGTGAAGAATCTGAGCACTATCATGGAAGACGGAGCCTTCTTCTCACAAAAACTAAGAACGCCCGAAGCCCAAAAGACAATGGCACTTATCAACGATCTTATCCGCCGCCTCGAACCGCTTGATGGTCCTGCCATCAAAAAGTTCCTGCAACAAGAAGGCATCAAAGCCAAACTTTTCTAATCACCGGAATCTTAAGCCAGCGGCCGGACTCCGGCCGTCGGACACCTCGGACAGACGCGCAAAGAGCAAAAAAAAACCCCCGCTTACGCGAGGGCTTCTCGTCTTACGCAGTTAAGCGTTTAAGACTTAACTACTTCTTCTTACGAGCTGCTTTTTTAGTAGCTTTTTTCTTAGTAGCTTTTTTTGCAGTCTTTTTCTTGGCCATGTTGTCTCCTCCTCGGGTGAGTTAGCATAGACGTTTTCTCAACGCTGCTTCACATTCAGTTTAACCAGGTGACTAACACCGTCAATAGTAAATTTAAAAAAAACACGATTTTTGCTTGAACGACCTTGTGGAGGTGCAAGTGCCGCTCATTTTTTTCCTGTGTTCGATGTTCGGATTGCTGTTCGTAGTTCGGACAGTGCATGTGTTTCGCGCGCGAAGTGTGATCGCTGCCGGTGTTGTGACAAAAACCGGCACCGTTCTTCTCGCGCTACTCATTTGGTCTGCTTTTTGGCAGCTTTCATCATCACTCGCGGCACTTTTTTTGCCACTCTTTCTCGCGCTTTTACCGCTGCTTCTGTTTCTCACAATCGAACATCGGATGCTGGCGCGAATGAAGGCGGACGTGCCGCTTTTTATCGATCGCTGGATCCTCAATATGCGTTTCGGAAATTCGGTCAAATCCGCATGGGCAGCGGCGTTGCGAGATGAGTCTCCAGCACTTCAAGCTTTGCTCACGGCCTTCAACAATGGCCGCGCAAAAGTGCGGGGCAATCACGTTCTATTGTCCGCACAAGCGGCACTGGAGATCGAAGAAATCCTCGCGGGCGCGCATGCACCACTCGAACGTTTGCAACACTTGCGTCGCGATCTGCGAAAGTCGTCCGAATTCCGACGTAAGTCCGGACAAGCCGTACGCCAAACAGCAATTCAATCGCTCGTGATGCTGGTTCTGCTCTTTGCATTAGCCACCTTCACCGTTCAGCGCTACGGCTGGACCCGCAGCGCTGATTTCGTGACGCTATCTACGCTGCTCTCGGCCATCGGCGTCGCATGGATGTGCATTTTGGCGAGGAAATCGCGATGGAATCTCTAAATCCGCCACTTCTCAGCGCAGTTCAAGACCTCCGACGCCGAATTTCGGCGGGTATTTCAATGAAAGAGGCCTTCGAATCCTATCTTAACAGCCATGCAGATGAGTTGGCCGCCGATTGGCGCGAACGGTGGACTCTAAAATGGCAAGCTGGCAAGTCTTCAACTGTGGTTTTCAAAACACACTATCGTCGCGCGTTGTGGGAGTTGGTGGAGCGCGGATGCGGGGGTCAACCGGTGCTCGAATCTCTGACCGCACTAGAAGAAGAGATCGAGAGCGCGGCGCAGGCAGAGCTGGACCGCCATCTCTCCACTTTACCGTTCAAAGTGATGCTACCGCTTCTATTTTTGCAATTTCCCGCGCATCTGATTCTGCTTTTGGGTCCGATGTTGCGTGAACTCACTGCCAGTTTCGGGGGGTAATCTATGTTTCGTCTTCTCTTTATATTAGTGTGCGTGGTGCAAACTGCCGACGGCGCGACTTTGGAGCAAGAATATGTGCGACGCCTACATCAAGCGTCGGGCCGTGAGATTGAAGGTGTGCAATGGCGCTTCGAACGCATTCGAACTTTGCGCCTCGCCTGTCGCATGCAGCTCAAGGAAAACAAAGTCCCCTTCAATTGCTATGAGGCGATGGACCAAGAAGAGGTGTGGGGCCTACGCACGCGCACGCAAAAGCAGTCGCTGATGTCCCAACTGGACGGCCGCTGCCAGCGCGCCGCTGCGGCTCTGAATGTTCCCCCACGGGGAGCGGGGCTCTCGGCCCTCTCACGTGTCTGCACACAGGCGGTGAATGAAGCCTGGCGCATCCAAACCTACCGCAAAGGAAGCGACTCCTGGTCCGAGAATTGAAATCTTCCACTTAAATGTGGACGAGAAGCATCACATTCGAACTGCAAGATCTTCTGGGAGAGGGCTCGCAAGGCCGTGTTTTCAAGGCTTTACGGGCCGATAAGAGCAGCGGCTTAACACAAGCGGTGGCAGTTAAAATTCTGCATTCCAAGACCGCGGTCGACCTTTGGAAAAAGGAGTTCGAGTCGTTGGCCCGCGTTCGCTCCCCCTACTGCGTGCAAGTTTTATCTTTTGAGCGCATCGAGGGCCAGCCGGCATTGATTCTAGAGTTGGTCGAAGGGGTTTCGTTGAGCGACCTGGGCCGCACATGCTTACTCACGCCCGAAATGATCGACGAGATCGTAGCGCAAGTGCAGGCCGGTCTCGAGGACCTGCGCAATCACGGCACTTTTCACGGAGACCTTAGTCCCAACAATGTAATGATCGATGAACAAGGACGGGTGCGACTGCTGGATTTTGGTTTGGCCAACGGCGAGCACCGGCTCACGCCAGATTTCGCAGCGCCAGAGCGGCTGAATGGCAGCGCTGGCAACTTCCAAGCCGATCTGTTTTCGCTAGGGCGTATCGAGCAGTTTTTGCGCGGAGTAAAGTTGAGTTCAGTACAGCCCTCACCGTTTTTGTTTTCAGTGGCCACACTTCGCCAACCACGCGATCTCAAGCCGCAGGCCGCAATGCAGACGAAACTCTCCGCGATCGTGCGTCAGTTGCGCGAGCGACGGCGTTTTCGTCTGAACACACGCACCCTGGGACCAACATTGGCGACCCGACCTTCTAAGGGGTGGATGTTGGCGGTGTTGATCTCGTTTTGCGTGCTGACCACATCAGGTGCATCGCAGGTCGTACAGCTGCCCTGCGGATTTCTCACGCTGCGCACAGAGAACTGGCACTACTTTCTAGTGGACGGCGTTCCGGTGGGTTACTCGCCACTAACATTGGCGCTGAAGGCTGGAGAAATTCATCAGATTGAGTGGGTTTCAGCGCAGGGACGCGGTCGCAAACGCACAAAATTGAAGCGCGACCAGCATGTTCTGTGGAGCGATCGCGACTTCTCGCATTGATCCTAGCCAAAGGCGCGGCCGACGCGGTTATCTGTTCTTTGACGAAGGGATGGCTGCATGCAAACACCTCTAGAGAAATTACGGGTCTTGGAAACATTGGTCGAGGAGCTTCTTAAAGATGCCCCCGAAGAAAACGTCGTTGTCGAATGCATGACTGCCGCTGGGATTCCTGACAGCAAAGACCCCATCGATCGTATCAACAAGGTTCTTTTGGCTTTAAATTTCATGGAAAGTGGAAAAGAGATCGAATGAAGAATGACAAAGAGTTTGGCTTCGAAACACGCGCCATTCACGCAGGTCAAGAGCCTGATCCCACGACCGGCGCCATCATGACCCCGGTGTATTTGACATCAACTTATGTGCAACAATCGCCAGGCGTTCACAAAGGCTACGAGTACTCGCGAACGCACAATCCCACCCGCAAGGCCTATGAGGATTGCATCGCTAGCCTTGAAGGCGGTTGCCGTGGCTTTGCCTTCGCTTCCGGTTTATCGGCCACTATGACCCTGCTGCACTTGTTTAAAGCGGGCGATCATGTGGTGGCGGGCGATGACATGTATGGCGGTACCTTTCGTCTGTTCGATAAGGTTTTACGCAACGACGGTTTTGAATTCTCATACGCCGACCTGACCAATCCGGCCAATCTTGAACGCGCCATCAAGCCAAATACCAAGCTGTTGTGGCTGGAAACGCCAACCAATCCGATGCTGAAGCTGGTGGACATTCAAGCCTTGTGTAAGATCGCTCACGCCAAAGGCCTAATGGTAGCGGTCGATAACACTTTTATGAGTCCGTACTTTCAACGTCCCTTGGAATTGGGCGCCGACGTAGTGGTGCACTCAAGCACCAAGTACATCAATGGCCATAGCGATGTGGTCGGTGGTGTGATCGTGGTTAAAGATCCCGCCGTCGGTGAAAAATTGCAGTTCTACAGCAATGCAATCGGTCCCGTGGCCGGCGCCTTTGATGCCTTCTTGTCTTTGCGCAGTTTGAAGACTTTGCCGGTGCGCATGAAGGCACACGCAGAAAACGCGATGACCGTGGCGCAATTTTTATCCAAGCATCCAAAAGTGGCGCGCACGATCTATCCCGGTCTCAAAGATCATCCTCAGCATGAGCTCGCGAAGAAACAAATGAGTGGTTTTGGTGGAATGGTTTCGTTCGTGGTGAAGGGAGCCATGCCGGAAGCCCGCACCTTCTTAGAGTCAGTCAGGATATTTTCACTGGCCGAAAGCTTGGGCGGAGTGGAGTCTCTGGTCAATCACCCGGCTATCATGACTCATGCTTCAGTGCCGGCGGAAACGCGGGCTGCGCTTGGTATCACGGACACTTTGATTCGTTTGAGTGTCGGCATCGAGAGCGAAGCCGATCTGCTGCGCGATTTGGACCAAGCTCTTAGCAAGATCTAGCGCTTCGACGCGTGTATCGATATACGGCCCGCTTCCACCACCAGGTGGAAGTGATCGCCATTTGAATTCAAGAAATCGATTTTCATGTCCGAAATATCCGACAGACCGAGCTCATTCGCACTGAGTTCGGCCCGCGCCTGACGGGGCTGCAGATTTACCGTGGGTGACGGCAAGAAGCGTAATATACAGGTCGCGGCTTCGTGATTGCGAGCGCAGTCGATTTTGAAACTCTCATCCTGCGAAAGGAGTTTCATTTCACGGTCAAAATTCCACGCCGTCATCAGCGACTGCAAGCGGGAGTTCAATCCGCGCTCGTTGATTTGCACAAGAACTTTTTCTGGGCGGTAGAAGACGGCGACGGAATCCCAGTTGCTGGCAGAAGTAGAGATGGCAATCATCGACGTAACAAGTATTGCGATATATTTCATGAACGCATGCTAGTTGAAGAGCTAATCGCGCGCTATCCAAATGTAAAAATGGTTCCCGTGGAACGAACTTGGTGGCCGAGGACGGAATTGAACCGCCGACACAAGGATTTTCAGTCCTCTGCTCTACCGACTGAGCTACCCGGCCATCTCTTTAGGATCGAGAGTTTAGTCGTTTAGCGTCAATGCAGCGGGGCTGTCAATGAGGTCTCTTGTGCTTGGCGCGGAGGGCTATGGACATGGCTAAACGGCTGTGGGCTTCCATTTGGAGCGAACAAATTCAATCACCAAGGGCAACACAGATACGACGATGATGCCGAAAATCACATAGTGAAAATTCGACTGCACGGCAGGTAGATTGCCGAAGAAATAGCCCAACAATAAGAAACTGATCACCCAAGCCAAACCACCGACCACATTGTAGACCAAGAAGCTGGAGTAGTTCATGCCGCTCATCCCGGCCACGAACGGCGCATAAGTACGTAGGATCGGCAGAAAGCGTGCAAACACAATCGTTTTGCCGCCGTGCTTGTCATAGAACGCCTTGGTCTTGTCGAGATGTTTGCGGTTAAGCCATTTGGATTCGTAGTTTTTAAACAAACGCGGCGCCATCCACTGCCCAACATGAAAATTAAAGGCATCGCCGGCGATGGCGCAAATGCTGAGCACCACCATCATGGTGCCAATATCCAGATTGGGAAGATTCATCGCCATCAGAGCACCGATCGCGAAAAGAAGCGAATCACCCGGCAAAAACGGCGCGACCACTAAGCCCGTTTCAGCAAAAATCACCAGACCCAAAATCACATACAGCCCGGCGCCGTAGTTTTGTGCCCAGACCTGCAAGTAAGCGGGCATGTTTTGAATCATATCCATGAATAAATGAAGAAGGTCGACAAGCTGTGTGGCCATCCCCTTTAGGACTAGCGTGCACACACCGGAAGATCAATAGTAAAGCGATCTCCCCAAAACCGGCGCGGGTGCGCATTTTCTTGCGCCAGTTTTCCAAAGGGCGGCGCCCATTTGGCTTCGAAGCTCATCCGCTCGCCCTGCACGTTGGTCACATAGGCAGGGGTCAAACGCAGGTCCGACCCATGAATCTCCGGCACGCCCCATTCGTTTAAGGCATAGCGCACGTATTCGCTGAGAATGTTCATGGCTTCAAAATCTCCGAGGTCGGGCTGACGGCAGATCGGGACGTAAAGAGCTTCGTAAGAATCAGGTTCGGATTTCAAAGCGTACATATAGGCTTTGTAGTTAAAGGCACGGCGATATTCTCTGGGAGGCTGACGATGCAGCAGTTGTTTCAGAGCTTTTTGCTGAATGATTGAAAACCGACGCCCCACTTCGGAGTCGTCATAGGCCGTGCAAGTTTGAGCTTCAGAGCCGGGAAAATCTAGACAGCGCACATTCGTAGCCAAGACCATCCAATATTTCTCGAAAACTTTGGGCGCGCGTTTCTGCTCTCGAAGAATAAGCGCGGCAAAATCTTCGGGAGAAGTTGCTCCTTGAACCAAGGCCTGCACATCGGCACTGCCCTCGGCAAACATTGGCCCGCCGGAATTGCCTTTCTTCAGAGCACAACCAAAGCCCCAAATAATTTCGGGAGTTTCATCTAAGTCATAGGGGAAGATAGTTTCATGCCGATGAATGGTGCATTCCGCCGCATAAATCTTGTATCTCTCAACGCTGCCCTCTGCGTCGTTCACGATGTAAGCCGTCAGTTTGTCGAATTTTTTCTGTGGACCTTGCGCCAACTTAAGAGGTTGTACGCCGATGACCGGACTATCCAATTCGAAAACGATGCCAGCCGCCTTCAGACTTTCAGTGCCAGGCTTGTCGGATTCAAATTTTTTGAATAGTCGGCTTTTTAGACGGCGTATCTGGCGTTTCTTACCTTCACCCAAAATAAAATAGCCGCGAGAAAGCTCGTTGTCACAGTGGCCGGTGGCCACTATTTCCTGCGGCCCAATCAAAGTGGCCGTGCAACGTTGAATCGATGTTTCCAGGCGAAATACCAACATTCCAATCTGCGGAGGACAGCTTTTCGCCGCACAGCCCACGTTCACCTTTTCGATATCCCACACTTGCGGAACGCCGTTTTCTGGTGGTTCAAATGAGAACCGCGGAGTTAAGCGGCTTGAGCCGGAGGATCCAGATGACCCCACATCGTTGACGGTCGGGCGCTTGCCCGAACAGGCCAGCAGAGTCAGAGCTAGGGTGATAAGAATGAAAAAGGCCCGCATATGGGGTCTTAGATAGCAATATCAAGGCCCCAAAAGCGCGAAAGCCCCGTGTTTACTAGGCTTTCCCTAGGTGCTTTTTTACATGGAAGTGACCAAAACAGTCACCTAAGACAGGCCTTCTACTTCTGCGCGACGGCCAGCTTCACATCGGCGTAACCTGCCATCATCGAGGTGTACATCACCTTCTGCAAGAGCTCATAGGATAGATCGCGGTCCGCCTGCATCAGCACTTTGCCGTCGAATTCGAAAGAGTCGTTCACCTTGGAGATAGACTTGGCCAGTTTGGCGCGTTCGTCGAGGGCTTGAAACAGCACTTTGATAAAAGCAGGGTCGTTCTTATCCGCGAGAGCGGCGGGCACACGACCTTTTTCAAGGTCCATCACCTTCACTTCTTCGACAAACACCGCATCTTGCGACACGATCAGCTTCACCACGTCCACCGGATCGGTGTTGGCAGTGGAGGTGGGAATGTTCATGCCCTCTTTAGGGGTGATGATGACCGGGCTGGTGCTATAGCTCTTCAACAAGAACACCAACAAGATAACGAACATGTCCACCATCGAGGTGATTTGGATCTTAAAGCTGGATGAGCTTCGGCGATCCATATATCTTCCCATTCCTCTGCGGCTCATAATCAATCTCCAATCACATTCGCAAACAGCACATTGGGAAACATTAGTTCCGTTTCCACTTTCGTACCATTGGCGGGATCTGTGAACGCGACTTTCTTGGCATCCGGACTGCGGCGCAGTTTATCCATAACCGTTACCAATTCATTCAGGTTCACGTCTTGCTCGGGATTCATATCCAAGCGGAAGACTTCAGGACTTTTTTCTTTGATCGCGAAAGCCGCGAGTTGCAATCCATCCAGGTCCCACTGGCCATTTTTATTGGCCACCGGGATAGGATTGGTTTTGCCATCGCGGGTAACTTCGAACACGAAGCCTTTGCCTTTCGACACTTTCAAAGCCACCGTGGTCTCGCTCTTCTCATTGGCCCGCTGGACGGCTTCAGCCACCACTTGCGGAACCGACGTATCGATCATCTTCACCTGCACAAAGGCAATGCTTAGGAGGAGCAGGGGGACGATCGCGACGATGATGTCGAGAATCGGCGCTAGGTTAAGGTCAAAGGTGGCTTCAGTGCCACGTGGCTTCAGTGCACGCATCTTACGAGGCCTTGCTCGGCGGCGGAGTGGTGGTCTTCTTCATTCCGTCGGCGTTCAAAGTGCTCGGATAAGCGTTCAGACCTTTGTAAGGCATATAGATGCGGCCTTTCAAAGCTTCGATCACCTTCTGCGACACTTGGTCGATTTCGTTGAACAGACGACCTTGGCGAGCGTGCAAGAAAGAGTAAGCGATCATTACGGGGATCGCGAACATCAAGCCCAACATCGTCGCGGTCATTGCGATCGAGATACCTTCGGCCAAAAGCGTTTGCTTTTGCGCGACATCCGCGAAGCTCACAGCGCGGAAAGCGGTGATCAGACCTACCACGGTTCCGAGCAGACCGATCAAAGTTACGACGTTGGACACCATGGAGACGTGACCCAAACCCTTCATCAGGCGGGGTGCCACTTCCGAGGCAGCGATATCGAGCGAACTCGAGATAGCTTCGTCATCGCGATCGGATTTTTCCAAAACGCGTTTCACCACATAGGCGAGCGGCTTTTTCTCATTGGCCGCGCAAAACGTGATGGCTTCTTCCAGTTTGTCCTGTTCGATCAACGACAGAACCTGCTTCAAAAAAGGTTCGGCCGGCAAAGAGTATTCGGTAAACAAAGCGCGCCAGCGGTCGGCGACGATAAATAATCCAAACATACCAACAAGCACGATACAAATATCGATGATCTTGTAGTTGTTTAGGAAGCTAAGCATTGAATCCATAACGGTCCTCCTAGGCATTTGCCCACAACAACGCATCGGCACGCCACAGCGAACATAAAGAGGGGTTTTCTTGAAGAGGTCCGCGAACCTGCTCTGGCTGTGGTTTGTAGGAAAGTGGGAGAAAAGCGTCAGTTCCCTAAACGGTGTTAGCAAAGCCTCAAAAAGCGCCGATCTAATGAGCGGCCGTTTTTCTCATTTTGAGACAGGAATCTCGATATCGACGTGAGCAGAGATGACGAGCATAGATCGTTTAAGATTTTCTATAATAAATATGAATCATTTAGATACATGCTTAGTATGTTGTCGAAAAAATTGAGAAATTCGCCAACGACAATTATTCATCAAGCATAATCAAACTCGACTTTATGCCGATAAGTATATGTAAGGTATAGCGCTCTATGCCTGCTGGGGGACCACTTGAAGCTGTCTGCACAGTCCACACGCAAAGCCATACTCGTGGGTCTTTTGACCTGCCTTCTCCCCTTTTTCCAAAATTGCAGCCAGAAAGGTAGTCAGTCGGTACGCTTCGATCCGACCGACCCCAAGAACACCAGCGGCAACGGTCAACCCTATGACGGTAAGCCCGATCCCGGCGATTACTATCGCGTGATTCCCGGCTACACCTGCCAAGGCAACCCCAGCCTGGCCGGTAAAATTTCGGTCACGGATAGCGCGGTGGAATCGACAACAGTGAATCCAGACTGTACAGAGACACAAAAAACCCTCACTTTTTCAGACGTCGAAGGCTCAGCGATCAACCCAGCCAACTTGTCCTATCGCGACGGTATCTATGAGGCGGCGAGCGTCGCACCGGCACCGACTGCGACGGCTCCCGAGACCTACTGCCGCAGTGTCATCACGGGCACCAAGGCCTTTGAAATCCTGGTGCACAAATCCAACAGCGGCACTTTGAGCGCAAGCCTGAAAAATGGAACCACTATAAATGAAACTCTAGCGCCGTCAGGCGCGGTCTCCGGCAACAACTACGTCTATCAAGCTGGAGCGGTCCGCCTTGAACTCTCGCTGCGCACTCAGGGCGCGAGCCCCGGCCAGGTGCGCGGTTATCTTACGCATGCAAGCGAGAGCGGTGAAGTGACTTGCCGTACTACGCACAATCCTCCCGCCCCCACCGGCGGCTACATGGTCCTAAGCGCTAGCACCACCGCAGGTGACTTCGGCGGCTTGGCAGGTGGGAATGCTTTCTGCTTGAATCAACTCACCAACAATGACTTCAAAGGAAAAGTGAACGTCACTTTGGATGCGGCCCATGTGTCCGCATTCCTGTGTGACGGCAGCACCTGTAACTCTCTCTTGAACAACCACTCTTACACGTTCGCGGCCGCCGGCAGGCCTAGTGTGGGCGGACTGGCCTTTATGACCAATGCCAGCGGATTAGGCCCAGGCAGCATGTTCGCCTGGAGCACGAGTGATGTGTTTGACGGAACTTATTTGGCGTGGACCAACCGCGCCGGCGATAGCGCTGGCGGGACTCTTTGGTACAACACGCCGGAGAGCCAGCACTGTAACAACTGGACAAGCAATTCCTCGAGCGTAACCGGTTTGGTGGGAATCTCGAGCAGCTGGAACGGCGCCCGTTGGAACAACGGGGGCAATAACTGCAACGATAGCCGCCACCTCATCTGTTTAGTCCAAGCGCCCTAAAGGCCTACCGGCAAGAGCCGCTTTTCGGCACACCCTGAAAACTATTTCCTAGGCTTTACTGCCGTTACCTTTGAGAGCGATCCTCGCGCTTGGCGCTCCGCTTGCTCTTCTGGTCGTCTGTCATGGACGACACTTGGAAGAGATACCTCTCCTCATTTCTGCTGACTCTAGCTCTGCTTAGCAGCCTGACCGGTCATGCCGATTCGGCTGAGCTTGAGTTTATTAGCCAAGAGCAGACGACGGCTCTGGCGCAGACTTTCGAGGGCGCTTCCTTGTCACCTGAGCAACTCTTGCAGCGCAATAGCAAATGGTCCTGTGACATGTATGGCATGCGCACCCGCCTGCAAGTTCAACGAGGCGTAAAACTATACGAGTGGTCGGCGCACGACAAAACGTGGACCAATTCGGGCGCTCAGCCCGTGGCGAACTACCAACTAGAAAACGGCACTTTGACTGGCAAAACTCCCCGCCTTGAAGATCAGGTGCGCGCCACCCGCGAAGGCAAGTTAATTTCACGTCTTTCTGCTTCCGGCGATGCGCCGCGAGTGCTGGCCTATTCCGTCTGCACCGCGCTCTAATTTACTGACCCATTGACTTGCGCCGCCCGGAACCTCTTAATGGAGGGTTCATGGAATGGCTGATCGTCGCTGTATGTCTAGTTCTTAACGCCCTTCTCGCCGCCGCTGAAATCGCTTTCGTGTCCATCACGCGCGCTCAGGTACGCGAGCTGATGAAGACAGGGAAAAAATCCGCTCAAACCTTGTATGAGCTGCGCGAGAATCCCGAACGTACGCTTTCTGTTATCCAAGTGGGTATCAGCTTAGTGGGTGCCCTTGCGGCCGCAGTCGGCGGAGTGGAGGCGACTCAGTCCTTCACACCCTACCTGCAGCAGCATCTACATCTCGGACCACAGACGGCCCGCGCTTTGGCCATCGCCGCCATTGTTATTCCGCTAACATTCCTGACCGTGATTTTTGGCGAGCTTGTCCCGAAAACTCTGGCTTTGCGCAATCCCGCATTTATTGCGATGGCATCTTCGCGTTGGTTAATGACTTTAGACACCATCTTTTTGCCGGTGGTGGATTTCCTGGAATGGGCCACGCGTAAGATCTTGGCGGTGTTCTTTCCGAAAAGCCGTTCAACCACGATGGGCGCGGGTCACGAAACTGTTGAGCTCGACACCCTGTCTTCGCAAGCCCGGCAGTATATTTTGAATCTGGTGCGACTGGAAAAAAAACGCGTTCGCGACGTGATGTTGCCTTGGAATCAGGTCGATCACATTTATTTCTCACAAGGTATTTCCGAAGTTGAATCCTTGGCTTTGCGTTCCGGCCACACACGTCTACCCGTAATAGCCGATGGACAAGTGTTTGGCATCATCAACACCAAAGAATTAATTGCGTTGGTGAAGTCCGGAGGCGACAAGTGGACGCAGATCGTGCGCCCCATGTCGCGCGTGCAAGAGTACGACACTTTGTTCAAAGCCCTGCGCCAGATGCAGGAAAAGCGCAGTCACTTGTCGGCGGTTTTTGCAGGCACTACTCTGACGGGCATCGTGACTATGGAAGACATCTTGGAAGAAGTGATTGGTGAAATCT
This sequence comes from Bdellovibrionales bacterium, assembly GCA_019637855.1. Taxonomy (GTDB): domain Bacteria; phylum Bdellovibrionota; class Bdellovibrionia; order Bdellovibrionales; family UBA1609; genus JALHOQ01. Next base: position 546,325 of record JAHBUX010000001.1, on the reverse strand, counting down.
ACGACGAGGACGATGACGGCGCCCTTCGCCGCATCCTTAGCTCGGCAGGCCGCATGCGCGGCAATCCAGGAAAACCTTAAACCCTTTCGAGGTCGCCCGTGACACCGTTGCACAGCGAACTTGAAACTCTCATCCGCAACGGCCAACTTGCGCAAGTGCGGGAACGTCTAAATAAACTGGATTTGAGTTCGGTGGCTCGCAATGATCTTGCGGCCGTCGCTGGGATTGCTCGCCGCGCAGGGTTGCCTGAGACTGCTCTGCGCCTACTAACTCCGGTCGTACGACCGGTACATCCCCTGCGGCAACCGGCCACAGTCAGCGAACTCGCCGTCTATGCGGTTTCTCTGGCACGCATCGGTGCCTTTCAAGAGGCGATGGGTCTGTTCGATTCTCTCCGCAAAGAAGCCACACCGGAAGTCATGCTGTTTGAAGCCTTCACGCAGATTCACCAATGGAACTATGCCGAAGCGGTGCCTTGCCTGCGCAAGTACTTGGCTACCCCCCTGGCCGAATATGAAGCGGTGATCGGTAAGATGAATCTAGCCGCCTGCTATCAGTACCTGGGCACGCACTCCAAAGAAAAAGACGATCTTCTAAGTGAGATCCTTGCCTCCTGTTCGCAGCATAGCTGGGTACGCATGGAGAGAAACGCCCTTGAACTGTCGGCCCAATCGGCCATCAGCCGTCAAGACTGGGAAGCGGCTGAAACGCTGCTGGGAAAAATCTGGTCGCTGTCCGCCTCCGAAGATTTGTTTGTCGAGAAGTGGCGCGCGGTTTTGGCTCTTAAGAAAGAGCGCGCTGTGGTTGAACCGCTGCATCGCCTGCGCGAAAAGGCTTTGGCCGCACATGAGCATGAAATTCTACGGGAGTGCGATTTCTACGAAGCTGTTGAAGGCCGCAACGAAGAGATGGCCTTACGCGTGTACTTTGGCAGTCCCGCGCCCTCTTATCGTAAACGCTTGCGGGCGCTTACGAAGGGATGGCTGACCTTGCGCGACAGCTATGTGTGGAGTCGGGGACGGGCCGAACGCATCCTCGATGTGGTCAGTGGCAAAGAGTCGGGTGCCTTGAAGCGAGCAAAGCCCAGCCCGGCGCTATTGCTAACGCTGCAGTTCTTGAGCTCCGATTTTTATCGTAGCTTCCCGTTGGGATCTTTGTTTGCTCATCTCTACCCAGGAGAGGTGTTCAACGTCGATAGTTCACCCTCAAGGGTACGCCGGGTCGTCGAACGCCTGCGCGAATGGTTTGTAGAGCAAGAAATTCCACTGCAGATTGATCTCAAAGGCGGTCAGTTCCGCCTGGTTTTTACCGGAGACTACGGTTTGCTAGTGCCCCGAAATGTCTTGGAAGTAGACGACGAGAATTTAAGTGGGGATCAAATCGCGCAACTGCGCTCAAAATTCGGAGCGCGGGGGTTTTCAACCCGCGATGCCGCCGCAGCCCTAGAGCTGTCGGTCGACAGCGCCCGCAAGCTTTTGCAGGCGGCCGTGAAAAAGAAAAAATTGAAATGCGTAGGGCGCGGACGCGCCACCCAGTTTCGCTTTTAGCGGCTAACGGAATCGATCACATTCTTCAACGCTGTTTGGTTCTTAACGCCGTGGAATTCCAACTGCACGCGACGGTTGCGCGCCAATGCGGTCGGCGAAGTGGATTGCGTCAGTAATTCACTCTTGCCCTTACCCACCGTGCGAATCTGCGACTTGTTGATACCCGCGGCCAAAAGGCTGTTGGCGATGGTTTGCGCACGGTTTTCCGAAAGCTTTTTATTGTATGGATGAGGACCACGCTGATCCGCATGGCCGATGACCTCTACGCGATCGAACAGTTGACGGTTGTCCGCCAAAGCGCGAGCCAAGCGACGCAGATACTGTTGCGAGGTGTTCACCAATCGGGTCGAGTCACTCTCGAAATTCACCGGGCCTGGATCGATTTGAAAGGTCTGAACCGCCTGGCGCGCCAAGTGCGGAGCGATGGGTTCAGATTTAATCACCGGCGCTGGTTGAACGGCGACCTTTTGTGAGTCACCGAAGCTGACTTGCACCTCACCCATGATGGTGTTGATCGATTCCCCTCCGATGCCCACATCTGTCATCACACGGCCACCGGCGCGGACCAGGTATTTCTCATCCCATGTGAATTCTTTTAATGCTTGCACGCCGATAAATGACGCCAGATTTTCGGTGTTGGATTTATAACGATCGGGATTATCAACCAACGTGTTCCAAATGGCACCAAGCTGCCACTTGTTGGTGAACTGATAACGGGCGGCGACTTCCGTGTAAAGTGATTGAATGAGGTCGTTGCCGCCACCATCTTGAGTCAGAAACTCGTTGTGCAACCCAAGACCTGCATCCGCGATCCAGGGCGTACCGTCGAAATAGTAAGAGCCGATAACTTTAAGATGCATCGGAACGCCGCCACTGCGCACATTGGCGCCAGAATCCATCAGCCCCATAGAAGCGCCGAGCAGCGGCCACAGACCTTGCGGATTGCGAATGTCACCGCGCTGAACTTCAGGCTTTAGAGCTAAGCGGCTTTCATTCGCATGCAACGAGAACGATGCAGTGAAGAGCAAAGAAATAAGAGTACGAACTAACACCTTGCAACCCCCTAACAAAGGTCTTTGCAAGAAGTTATCGGATGACGCTATGTCAGGCAAGGCCTTATACTTTGGTGAGGAGTCTAAATGCCTAAAAAGATTCGTGTTGGACTGTTGTTCGGTGGACGCTCTGGAGAGCATGAAGTCAGCTTGGCTTCCGCCATGTCGGTTTATAGCGCCTTGGACAAATCGCGCTATGACGTAACCATGATCGCTATCGATAAAGATGGTCGCTGGTTGCTACCAGATCCCAAACCTTTGTTGGCGCACGCTGAAAATCCGATGCTGGTGAAGTTCTCCAGAGACAGTGAGACTTTCGGTCTAGTTCCTTACCCGTCGCAAAAACAACTCGTACCCGTCGAATTAGGAGGTCGTGCCAATTCGCCGTTGCCTTCACTCGACGTCGTTTTACCAATCTTGCACGGCAGCTTTGGTGAAGACGGAACCATACAGGGTCTGCTGGAGCTTGCTGGAATTCCCTATGTCGGTTCGGGCGTGCTCGGCTCCTCAGTGGGCATGGACAAAGATGTCGCCAGCCGATTGTTTACATTGGCGGGAATCGCCACGGTGCCATCGCTGACATTGCGCAAACACGATTTCAAACGCGCCCCCAAAGAAGTGATGGAAAAACTGTTGCAGCAGTTCGCATTTCCATTTTTTGTTAAACCGGCCAACGCAGGATCTTCCGTAGGTGTGCACAAAATAAAGAAACGCGAAGATCTTGCACCGGCTTTGGAAGATGCTTTTTCATTCGACACTAAGCTGCTTGTGCAAAAAGCTGTGGATGCCCGTGAATTGGAAGTTGCCGTGCTTGGCAATAGCGAACCTCGGGCCAGTGTCGTGGGCGAGATCGTGCCTAAACACGAATTCTATTCTTATGAGGCCAAATACATCGATGAGAATGGCGCCGAACTGCATTTTCCGGCTAAAAACGTCTCGCCCGAGGTCGCCAAGAAAGTGCAGACATGGGCGGTCGAAGCTTTTAAGACCATCGAATGCCGTGGAATGGCGCGGGTGGATTTCTTCCTCGATCGTAAGACCGGAGAGCTGTTTATCAATGAGATCAATACCATTCCGGGCTTTACCAAGATCAGCATGTATCCCAAGCTGTGGGAAGCCTCGGGCATCAGCTACGTTCAGCTGTTGGACGAATTGATTCGCCTGGCTCTAGAGAACTTTGCGGAACGCAGTTCTTTACGCACATCTTACGATGTTAAGGATTGGGAAAAATAATTTACTGTTTGCACGTCTTCAAGATCGGCTGCAGAAATTCCATCATGCGATCGACGGCCTCTGCCGGCTGCAGCTTATCAGTGCGTAAGTGCACATCTGGACTCTGCGGTCGCTCATAGCGCGAGCTTAGACCGGTGAAATGCGTGACTTCACCCTGGCGTGCGCGCTGGTAAAGTTTTTTCGGATCGCGTTTTTCGCACTCTTCAATCGGGCAATCCACAAAGACTTCCACAAAGCGATCCACACCGATGATGTCACGTGCACGCGCGCGATCTTCTTCAAAGGGCGAAAGAAACGCCGTCAATACCACGGTTCCTGACTCAGCGAACAATTTGGCCACTTCGGCCACACGACGAATGTTCTCGGAGCGTTCGGTATCCGAAAAGCCAAGATCACTACACAAGCCCTGGCGGATATTGTCGCCATCCAAAACGTAAGTGTTCACGCCCATACTGAATAACCGGCGCTCAAGCTGACGAGTGAGCGTCGACTTTCCGGCGCCGGAAAGTCCAGTTGTCCACACCACAAGACCGCGATGGCCAAATTTGGCCGTGCGCTCCTCGCGTGTCACCTCGCTTAACTCGGTAGAGAGATAGGCGCGCTTGTCCGAGAGAATACGCCCGCCCCCGGCCACACGATAGTCCTCGATTAAAACAAAGCGACCAGTAGCTTCGTTCTCCTTAAAGAAGTCATGTGCCAGAGGCTTATCTAGACTCAGGCGGATACGGCCGATCGAGCCGACCTCCAAAGAATTACCTGGCTTCTGCGTCAGCGTTTCGGGATCAAGTACGCTCTCAATGGCCTCAACCTGGGCATTGAGTTCCGAATTGGCGCACCGGAAAGCAAATTTTTTCCCCACGGTGAGCGATGTTGGAGCCAACCAAAATAGATCCGCCGTGATCGAGCGGGAGACCCGCGGTGTGCTCGAAAGGTGAAAACCCAATTCGCCTCGCTCTAAAAACAAAGGGTCTTCCAAAGTCACTCCGATGGAGTCACCGGGTTCGGCCTCAGGATAGTTGAATTCCTCAATGCTCTTGACTACGCTTTCGCGACCCGAAGGCAAGAAGCGCAGGCGATCACCCACACGCAGACGACCCGACTCTACACGACCAACATAAATGCGCTTGTCGTCAAATTTGTACACGTCTTGCAAAGGGAATCGCAGCGGCACTTCTACCCGATCCACGGCGGGCGGCAAATCGCTTAACGCCTGCGCCAGCGTAGGACCTCGATACCAGGGCATCACGTCAGTCGCACCCTGAACGATATTGGCGCCCGCCCAAGCTCCAACCGGAACGGTCTGCGGCAAAGGTAAGCCCGCTTGCATAAACAGTCGTTCAATCTCGGACTCTCTCCGCAGATATTCGGTTTCAGACCAATCCACCAAATCCATTTTATTTACGACTACAAGGATCTTAGGAATGCCGAGCAGACCCATAACTGCAACTTGGCGTTGAAACTGAACCTTCAGTCCTTCCAAGACATCAACCACCAACACCGCTGCGTCCGCCCGTGAGGCTCCGCCCACCATGTTTTTCAAAAACTCGCGATGTCCCGGCGTATCGATGATCGTATATTCACGGCCATCGTGCAGCCATGGCACCTCGGTCACATCGATAGTGATTCCCTGCTGCTGCTCTTCTTCAAGGGCATCGAGTAAAAATGCGAACTCAAAGCGGCGACCCGAGCTCTCGCACATCGATTTTACTTTATCGAAGCGATCTTCGCGCACCTGACCAGTGTCACTGAGCAAACGACCAATCACCGTGCTCTTGCCATGATCCACATGCCCGGCCACCGCCACACGCAGAGCTCGCTTCACATGTACCCCTCTTCGCGCAGCTTCTGCATGGCGTACTTACCCACATGATCCTGCGCGCGGCCAGCACGCTCGGAAACCTGCGTGGTGCGTAGCTCTTCGATAATTTCATCTATAGTCGAAGCGTTCGAAGGCGTCGCTCCCGTGCAAGGAGCACAGCCGACACTCCGATAACGCTGACCGTTCTTGGCAAAATACAGGGAGAGAACAGGAATGTTCTCTTGCTTGATGTAGAGCCACATATCAAGCTCGGTCCAGTGCAGAATCGGATGCACGCGGATATGGCTGCCGGGAGGCGCTTCCGTCTGATAATGATTCCACAACTCCGGCGGTTGCTCGCGATAGTCCCACTTGGCCTGAGCATCGCGCGGTGAAAATACGCGCTCTTTACCGCGTGATCCTTCTTCGTCGCGACGAATGGCCACGAACACCGCACGGTAATCTTTCTCCGCTAAATAGGATTTTAATCCATCGGTCTTCAAAGCCTTGCAGCACTGCAATCGGCCTTTTTCGGGGCCCATCCCGGCTTTCAAGGCAGCAGCGTTTGAACCCAACTGAAAATCCAAACCCCACTCGCGCGCTTTTTCATCTCGATATTTAACCATCTCCGGAAATTTGTAGCTCGTGTCGATGTGGACGACCGGAAACGGCACGCGCCCGAAGAAAGCTTTGCGCGCCAACCAAAGCATCACTGTTGAGTCTTTGCCCATAGACCACAGAAGAGCCAAGCGTGGAAACTTGCGGTAAGCTTCCCGGATCACATACAGAGATTCATTTTCCAAGCGGCGAAGTCGCTCTTCCTGATGCATGGCACTGAAATTCTCCGTATTGCTTTTTGAAAACACTATGGGACAATATCTTGCGTCCCATCTAAAGCAAGGAGAACTTCATGACGTCCACGCACGAATTCATCAGCCGGATCGAAAATGGTAACGAAGCTTTGTTTCAAGCCTCGGAAATGCAGGTTGAAGCATTCTTTAAATCGAATCCTTCCACCGACGCTCTGTTCGAGCACTTCGCTGGCCGTTGCGCTAACGAGTACATGAACATGGTTGAAGTGGCCCAACGCCTGCTAGAAGTCGCACCGACGGGCGACCGCAAAACCATTAAGCTGCTGGCCCGCCAAGTTTTGGACGAAGCCAACCATTTTGACATGGTTGCTAAAGTTCTGGAACGCATCACTGGTCGTCAGATCGACATCGAAGCTTTGCTGAATCGCGAAGCCGAAGGCGGGTCCGCTAAAGGTGCTCGCATTCTCGAAGAAATGGACAAAGAAGATCGTTTGGCTCTTCATTTGTACCAGTTCATCGCAGAAGGTCGCGCACACCGCGTGTGGGCTCGTATGGCTGAAGTTTGCCCTGACGAAATGATCGCTCAAACTTATGCTAAGATCGCCGCTGACGAAAAAGTTCACCGCGAATTTGGCCGCATAGGTCTTGAACAGTTCATCAACTCTGAAGCTGATCAGAAGCGCGCTCTTGAACTCGCCAGCCAGATACGCAAAGAATTGTACGAAGTTAGCTGCTTGAACTGCGTCGAGGTTCCAGAAGCTCGCGCTTTATGCGTAGAAGCCTATGGACCTTCGTACTTGAAGCACTAGTCCTTACGTCTTTGAGCTGCCGCAACTTTAACGGTTGCGGCGGCGACTTCCCTCCTCTAGATCTATCTTGTGACTCCTGCTAAAACCGACCTTCAAAATCTGCGTGAGAAAATTCGCGCTTTGAATAGCCTCTTCAATGAGGATCGTCTGTCTCTAAGCGCTTCGGATATTCCACAGGTCATCGTGATCCTGGGAAGCTCGCGTTCAGGCTCAAGCTTGTTGTTTCACTTACTGTCACAGAGCGGCGCCTTTTGGGCACCACAGGGTGAAGAGACTCCGTTCTATCGAGTGAATGGTTTAGGTTGGGTAACCGCCAAAGAGCAGAGCGATGCCCTGCGCGCACCGATCGACATAGACACCCGTGATCAGATCTTTGAGTTTCTTATCAGAGACTTGGGGCGAAGGCCTGCTGCGATCAACAGTACCTATTTATCTCAATGTGCCACTCGTCTTTTGCTACAATGGCCCGAGCTCGGTTTAAATCCGGAGAACCTTGCCGACGTTATCCGCACGAACGCGAGGAATGCGACAGATGCCACCTCGCTATGGTTGAATCTAACAGCGCGGCTAAACCTTGAGCCCGGCTTCTACGACTTGCCCGGGCCAAAATCGCGCAACCTGCAGCTCGAGATACCACGCTATGTCTTGGAAGAACCTCCTTACATATTGCCGACTCCGCGCGAGACTCCGACAGCAGAGACATTGAAGACCGCGCCTTTGCTCTTAAAGACGTCGACCAATGCTTATCGCTTACCGTGGTTAAAGACGCTGTTTCCATTTTCTGAGATCCGCTTTGTCATCTTAGGGCGAAATCCTGCGGCTAGTATCAATGGGCTGATGGACGGCTGGCTGTCGAATGCATTCCATTCGCACAATTTAGATTTTGTGCATAAGCTTGCCATCCGCGGCTATTCGGATGTGATGGCCTACGGAGACCGCTGGTGGAAGTTTGACCTCCCCCCAGGCTGGAGCGATTTCGACGATGCTCCACTACCCGATGTATGCGCTTTTCAGTGGCGCTCTGCTTACAAACATATCTTTGAAAATACTGGCGATGCCAAAGTGCTGCATGTGAAGAGTGAGGATTTACTGTCACCACAGAAATCGGCGGCCGCACTTCAAGCTATCTTTGCTTTCGCGGGGACGAGCGCCGTGACGCCAGTGGACGCCTTGCGTACACGACCGGTCATGGCTTCGCAATCTCCTGGGCCTGCGCGTTGGCGGCAACGCGAAGACGTGATCCTTCCCTTGCTGGAGCATCCTGAAGTGAAGGGCATTGCTCAACAGCTGGGTTATGATCTATCGTCCTCGGTTGAGTTGGTATGAAGCAAGACTGGTCAAAAACTTCGGCATATCAAGGCCGCGGCTGGAAGCCACGCACGCACTCGCTACGCGAGGAACTAGGACGCCATTGGAACGGCTTTGGCGTCAATAGCGAGTGGTCCAAGCTTGAGGCCGTGGCGTTGTATCGCCCGCGCTTAGAGTTGACGAAAATCACTAGCCCTCGACGAGTCCAACATCTACGTCCTATATCTCGCCCGCAGCTCGAGCGCGAATACAAAACGTTGGTCGCCATCTATCGCTCGCTCGATATTCAGGTCGTGGAACTCGACCCCAGTTTATTGCCACTAAATCTACGTGAGGCGCCGCCCAATCTAATGTTTGTGCGTGATCTCTTTGTCGCCACGCCAGAAGGCTGTGTGATCGGCCGCATGGCGAGTCGCGTGCGCGCGGGCGAAGAAAAATTTGCGGCCGTCACTTTAGCAGCACAAGGCATCCCTTTGCGCGCGACTATCGCGGGGCGCGGACTCTTCGAAGGTGCCGATGCCCTATGGCTTGATCCCCACACGGTTTTGGTCGGCGTTGGCAATCGCACCAACAAGCCCGCATTCTCCCAGCTTAAAGAAATTTTCGCATCACAAGGCGTGCAAGTGCTTGCGACGCTCATGCCGGCGGGCGTGCAACACCTGCTTGGCATTCTACAAATACCCGCGCCACGATTGGCGGTCGTACGCACGGACAAAGCGCCTAAACCACTTATTCAACTTCTTCGTCGCCGCGGTTTCGTGATTGTGCCCGTGCCTGAATGTGCTGAAGTCACACAGCTTCAGGGTATGAACTTTGTGACTGTCGACAACGGCAAGATCGTGATGGCGAAGGGCTGTCCCGATCTGCGCGGGTGGCTTGAGAGCGCTGGACTCAAAGTGGTTGCGGAAGCTCCAATCTCGCAATTGTGCAATGCTGCCGGAGGACTTGCCTGCGCCACCGGAATCGTCGGGAGAAGGATGTTGAAGTGATCGAAAATCCGCTTTTTATCGTCGGTACGGAACGCTCGGGGTCAAATCTCTTACGTCTTTTGCTCAATGAGTTGAACGATATCAGCATCCCGCATCCGCCACATTTGATGCGTGATCTGAGCAAAGTGCTTTCACGCTACGGGAATCTGCAAGACGACGAAAATTTCCACCGTTTGATTCATGACGCCGTTCGCCTAGTAGATCTGCACTTTGCGCCCTGGCCCTTGGTTTTGAATAAACAGCGGATTTTTAATGAAACCAAATCCCGTGATCTATATTCGGTGTATGCCGCTGTTTACGAGCAGTACCGTGAACATAGTGGCAAAGCACGCTGGGGATGCAAAAGCACATTTATGATCAACCATGTGGCCGATATTCTGGAGCACCATGCACGGCCACAGTTCATTCATCTTGTACGCGATGTTCGCGATGTAGCCGTTAGTGCGCGCCGTTCGGTTTTCTGCCACTACCATCCCTATTTTGTCGCTAAGCTCTGGTCGGAAGAGCAGAATAAAGCGGCTTACTGGCAGTCTCAGCTGCCAGAAGACACCTGGTTCACTCTGCGCTACGAAGACTTGATTCAACAACCCGAAACGATGATGAAAGAAGTGTGTGGCTTTCTAGGAACTCCCTACTCTTCTGACCTATTGAAGTTTTTTGACAAGCCCGCCGCGCGTGAACTTTCGCGACTAAGCCGCTCTTGGGAAAACGTGGGGCGCCCTGTGCTTAAGGACAACAGCGCCAAATACCGCAAACATCTTAGCCACAAAGACATTCGCTTGATCGAAAGCGTCGCCAACGCGCCCATGCATCACTACGGCTACCGCCTCGAGAGCGACAAGGCTGAGCTGACTTTCACGCCCAGCCCCGCGCTGCAAGCCAAATACAGAACGCAGGAAGAGTTATTGATGTGGCGAGAAGAAGGTTTGGCCTTGTTTAAAGATCGCAATGCCCGTTACCGGCTGCTCAAACGTTCGTATCTGCTATCTTTACGCTGGCGTTAGACGTCCGATTTACTTGCCAGCCACTTCGATACTGCCGCGACGACGCTGCTTGGTGTCCTCGATCGAGCGCTGCTCGACCTCTCTCAAATCACTGATGTCCGCGTCCGAAGTTAGGATTTTAGTGCCTACCGAAGCGATTGAATTTTCCATATACACCGGGCGCTTGAAGAACTTGGCGTCTTCTTTAGCCAAAAATACGTTCTGCGGATTGGTATAGTCATATGGCCGTTTTTCAATAACTCCGTTTACCTTGCGGTAAATCGTGCGCATGTCTTCCAAACTCAAATGCGGCGAAAACTTCACGAAACCAGGCTGATCCAGATCCTCTTCAATGGAACGCTCGCGCGAGAGCCAGTCCAGGTGCTCGAGCTCGCTTTTGATCACACCCGTTTTCACAAATTTCTTATAATCCTGAGTTCCGGGAATGGCCGATAGGTATTTCACCCGCGTGACCTCTTTGAACTCGGCCGCAAAATCCACCAGCTCTTGCATACTGTCTGGCGTGTCCGTCGGTGCGCCAATGATGAACAAGCCACCGATTTTAATTTGAGCTTCTCGCGAAATATAGATGGCATCCACAATGGAGTTTTTAGAAATACCTTTGTGATAACCGTTCAAAGTCGATTTACTGACGGACTCCATACCGTAGAGCACCAGATCCAGTCCGCGATCTCGCATGTGCGATAGCACCGGCACGTCGATACCGGTCACCCGCGAGAAGATCACGGAACGGAAATCGTGGGCATTCCAAGCGCCGTCCATCAGTTTATGGACGTAGTCTTTGTCCGTGATAAAGGTTAAGTCGCTCCACCAAACAAAGCGGAAGCCGTACTGCTTGTAATATTCGATTTCACGCTTCACCCGCTCGATGCTCTTGGCGGCAAGCTTTGGAAAAGCACGATAGCAGAATGTGCAGTTGGCAATGCAGCCGCGCGAGTAGCTCATGTAGATCTCAGGGATCACTCCGTCTTTGAAACGATCCCAGACCGAGAAATCCTGAAACGGGGTTGCATCCAGATCTTTCATCTGACCGCGCGACATGTTTTGCTTTAAAGCGCCGGTGATCGGATCACGCCATACCAACCCGTGAATAGAGGCAATGTCTTTGGCGAACTGATTCTTAGTGTACCAGTCCATGAATTCGGTCAGCGTCAGCTCGCCCTCACCCACGACGGCGTAGTCGGCCTTTACATGATCCATAATAAAAAGCGGATGTGACGAAATCAGCGGACCACCGAGCACGACGGGCACAGCGGGTCGCTCCTCTTTGATAATCTCGCAGGCGCGCTTCAAGTAGTTGAACGAATCACCAAAGGTCGAAAAGCCGATCATATCGAAGCCGGCCACTTTGCGACGCAAGTCTTCGGGATCATAGGTGTCGCGCTGATCCAACAATGTGACTTTATAGCCAAGGCCTTTCAAAAGGCCGGCGATCATAGAAGGGCCTTCGAATGGCGCATAGTGAGCCCACTCCCAGCCCCGTGGCACAACGAATGGTGAAGGCGGTACGATCAGTCCAAAATGTAGAGAACTAGTCTGTTTTGCCTCGGTGGGTAAAGGCAGTTCACGCAGACGATTGATGGTCTCATCATAGAGGCTTGGCGATTTATCCGGTGCCATCTTAATGGCCATGGAGGGTTAATCCTTCTGACCGGTGAGTATCAGCCAATTCCAATCTTCGAAAAGTTCGCCACCAGTCTCACGAACATCACGTGCCCATTTGTAGGCATCCGGCGCGTCCGCGATCAGTTTGCGAATATGCTGGCGCAACTCGGGCTGCAATTCCGGCGCGCTATTCAGCCAATGATCCACGGACTCGCGTATGCGGAGCGTCTTTGCTCCCACGATGCTAAATCCATGGTTACGTAAGGCGTTCTCTAGGTCAATCTGCCGGTAGTAAGTCTTTTGATTGATATGTCGAGCCCACTGGACCTGCGAGTACACTTCGTCATCAGCCGCGCCAAAAGAAACGCTTTGAATCAGTATAAAGCGACCGCCAGGTTTCAGAATGCGGTGAATCTCACTCAGAGCCTTGTCGCCATCCACGAGCATGAACGACTGACGTAGTGTCGCCAGATCGTAAACGCCCGGCTCACTGTCGATGCTCTCGACCGAACCGATGCGCACGGGGAAATATTGCGAAGCCACATAGCCCATCTCAGGCGTGAGATCCAGACCGCGCATTTTCCAACCGAGATCGAGAAGATTGCGTCCCACGACGCCAGTGCCGCAACACAGATCCAAACAAAGGTCACGACCAGCGGGTGCCGGGCCTGCAGCCTCACGTTGAGCCGCGATCAAATCCCTGCTCAACATCCACGTCGCGGCCCGTTCATAAGTGGGAATGCGCTGAGCGAACTGTTGCCGAATGCTGTCGTGATGAATATCGCCGCTCATTTGGGACTCGCTAAAATCAAAACAAAGTTCCAGTCTTCCATAATCTCGCCGTTCACCACTTCCACGCGCCGCAACTGGCGATAATCGGTTGGTGAATTGGCCACCAGACTACAAACTTCTTGGCGCGTAGCTTCGGAGAGCTCAGGCGCTTCCCTCATCCACAGAGTGACCGACTCACGCACCACCGCTTGATCATGGGCACGCACAGAAAATCCGTTTTCTTCCAGCTCTTGTGATAGCGTTTCGGTGGTGTGGAATTTGCGCATCTGCGCCTGCTTCACCGTGTGCACCTTGCGCAGGTGCTCACGATCGATAGAGGAAAAAGGCACCAAGTGCGAGAGAATAAAACGTCCGCCTGGCTTCAACACTCGGCGCACTTCGCGAAGAGCTGCGGGGCCGTCATCAAGCAGAAAGTAGGCTTGGCGCATGACTACAAGATCAAAGCTGTGATCGGGAAAGGGCATGTTGGCCACATCACCAACCTGTGCGTGAATATGTTTACTCGCTTCACTCACCATACCGGCAGAGATGTCGATTCCGCTGCAATCCCATCCCGCCGCCTTCAAGCCGCGCGACACTGCTCCAGTCCCACAACACATTTCTAGCGATCTGCCGGGCGCACCCGCCAAACGCACGTGAGCGGCGATCAATCCGGGGTCGGTGACCCAGTACACCGATCTGTCGAAGCTGGAGCTACGGAGATCAAACTGCTGTTTAATTTTATCGTTATGAATTTCCATAGAGTAAAAACGATAGCACCGCGCCAAGATATGTAAAACAGTTTGCCGGACCCTTACGCGAGAAGGCAAAAACATGAATATGGCTAAACATTCAATTCAGATTCGCTTCAACACTGACAAAGAAAAGATCAGCGGCGACAAGCCCGCGTGGCGCGTACTAGTGGATGGCGTCGAGCATCTGGCCAAACATGTGCGTGTCGAAGTGCCAATGTGGACGACCGAGGACATCCTGCCCACCGGTCAACGCAAATGGCATTTAAGTTGTGAAGGTGATTTGTATTGGGAAAAGGAACCGGGCGGCGATTGCGTTATCCGCTAGCCAGAACCCGGCTACCAATCAGTAGGAAAAAAACGGCCCAAAAGATGATTCTGCGTGTGCTCATGGCTAAGCCGCCACTTTCTGTGCCTGTGCCGGCTGCAACACACCACGCTCTTTCAGAGTGTTCATACAATCGTTCCAAAACTTCTCTTTGATTTTGTCCTCAGCCGGAGTCATGCGAATGCGCGGAAAATCCTGTTTTTCGAGATGAACGCCGAATTGCTCCGCATTGCAGGCCTTCACGATTTTAAGCAGCAGATTGCAATGCACATCGGTCATATGCTTACGGTCGATCAGCATTTTACGCAGGCCGCCCTCGGGCGTGTGAAACAGAAAGTCATGCAGACTTTGAGTATCATATTGGGACATGGGAACTCCTTATGAGATTACGAACCACTATGTACTTCATCGGATATCCCGGAACTGGACTTTAGGCGGGGTCCAGTTTTTGAACGTAAAGAGACTTAAATCCATAACGCCTATAGACAAGTTCTATTTCGCCACACACCATAACGTTGCTTACGTAACGCTAAGTGTCTCAAAAAAGGCCAATGTTCCTGATTACTAAGACGTTGGTGCTACGCAACAACTAGAAGTGACTGGAGTCTCGTGCGGCGAGGGCCCGCCCCTTGCAAAGTTAGTAAGTAACCCGGCGCCAAGGACAGTTCGTCCAGCACACATAGGCGCCACCTGAACCTCGCTTCCCCTTTTGAGGTTTCCCACGAATACGCGGAGGCCGGATCACAGGAAACTGTGACCGCCTCTAGCGCCTTTTTTTTAATTCGCCAGTGATCGTGGGCGGAGGATCACTCCGCCCACGAGACTCCCCTATTTATCTGACCTCGACCGTGCCCTGTTTATAAAGACTGTATTCATCGCCTACATCACGCAGCAGTCCTTGGACGGAAGCGGTGGAGGCATTTAAATTTTTCGCCAGTGTTTGCACTGAAGCGGCACTCGCCTGCTGTCCCTGACTGATGCGCGCAACATCGTCATCTTGTAAACCGAGGGCGCGGAATCCATCCATCTTGCCGTAGCGTTCGACGGACGAGAATGCATTCCCCACTTGCAGAGCCGCGGCCCGACTGATGCGATATTTTCCGGCGACAGCAGCTTCACGGCTGGCAGCTGTAGGTGTGACAGACGCTAACTGAACACCGCCTCCCACACTCATAGTTTCAACCGCATTCCAACGACCATGATGCGGCCAAGGGCGCGGATGGAAGCGGCTGTCGCGACACCAACGACCACCGCAACGGTAGTAGCGACCATCATGACGATCCCAATAACCAACACCGCCGCGATAGTAGCCGCGTGAGTAACGATAGTCGCGTCCATAGTAGTTGTCATAGACTGCCCCCGCAACGATTGCACCGCCGACCACACCAGCACCTACAGCCACAGTGCGCTCATTACACGCAACAAGGCCGGCGCCCATTAGTACAGACAAAGTAAGTAGCGTTAGCTTCTTAAGCATTTTCCCCCCTAGGTTGTTTGGATCACGCAGATCGTGATTCAGACGTGGGTCGCAGCAAATTTCGGACCGACACTCTTTTGGATTAAACAACATAGCGCCGTTACCCGCGGGGGCAGATATGGGCGACTAGTTTAGAAAAGGGACATTTGTTCGGGGCGCCGATGAGCCGAAGAGCGCTTTTGTCGTCCGCTACCATTCGCTTCTTCTCGGCCCATGCGCTCGAGAAATGCCTGCCGCGTACGCAGTGCAATCACCTCTTGCTCAAGCTTGTCGAAATCTTTGGCGAGCTGACGGTCTATCTTGCGTGTGATCGGCGTTAAATCTTTGCGGCGAGAAAAACCCCATGCCGGTTGCCGCCGCAGGCCGTGCAACTTCTCTTCGGCGTGACCAATCTCATCGTTCAGCCACTTTTGTGTGATATGCAACTCACTTAAACGCAAACCCTCCAGCTCACCCGCCCGCAAAAGCACAAGGTGGTAAAGCTTGTGCAACTGTTGCTCATCTTCGGCTTGATAGGCTGCTTGCACGCGAAGCCACATTTGTTCGCGCCACAAGTCTTTTCGGACGGTTCGCGCATGCATATCGGGATGTAGTTTACGAGCCAACTGGCGATAGAGCAGTTTAAAGGTTTCGACCTTCAAAGGTTCTCGCTCATTCTCGGGCTCTCTGGACTTACGGCGCATCTGTTCGATCGTTTCGAAGAGTGAGCCGCCCGTGTGTTTACGAAACTCCTTGGCAAATTCCTTTTGTTGCTTGGGATGCAGAACGCCCCATAGGCGCAAGAACAATGCAAATTCCTCAGTGCGAGCGGCTTGACGCAGAGATTTACCCAGAAGATCAAAAGCCGCATCGGAATCTGCACACCAGTCTTCGAGCTCGCTGTCGGAAAGTGAGCTCATGGTCTCGAGCTCTTCAATATCTTCAGGATCTAGCGGTCGTGGCCCGCGCGTTGACTCTTGAGTGCGTTCATAACGAGCGCGACGTTTCTCTCGTCGACGATACTGTCGTTCACTCTCATCGCGCACATACTCCTCACGCAATCGGCGGCGGCGCTCAATCTCTAAGCGCTGCTCGAAAGTTCCGTCACGGTAGACACGGGCTTCCTCACTCAATATATAGGCGGCCTGCGGAAACGACAGATCTTCCATTTCAGCCAGGGCCACCATCCAATTGTGGAATTCGGCCAAGTCATTATATTCCCCGCGCAGCTGATCCAAGGCCAGGCGACGCCCACGAAAAGTCAGGGCGTACCACTCGTTGTAAAGCTGCTGATCGCGAGCATGAAAGGCTTCAAGACCGGCCTCCATACGCTGCAGCTTCTTGAGCAAACGGTGTACACTCGAAAACGCCTGTTTCCGGATCTTCCGGTCGTCTATTACAACTAAATTCCGCATTTCGGATCTCCTTGTACCACAAAACGAATCTGTTTAAGAACGGACCTAGTCCACCGTTCAATGTGCAGGATTCCGGCCGGATACCAGACCGACTCAGCTGTAGAACTATTTTCTAATAAACGAAAAATCTAAAAGACCACTTGGACCGAACCGCCAACGCCCGGATCAGGAGCAAAGCGGGTGGCTCGCGCCCAGCCCACAGCCGTATTCACTCCCACGATCACCCACTGCTTCCACGCATCCAAGTTGTAGCCTAACGTTAGACCGTAGCCCTGAGCCGCGTACACTTTGTCCACAACTTCCGAACCAACGCCCGCACTAAGGCTAAACGACTGATTGTCGGTCGGTAGATAGGACAGCGTTGGCCCTTGTGAGACGGTGAAGCGACGATCACTGATCAAATAGTCAACGTGATTGCTAAAGGCAAACGCCCATTTCGGCGCCAGCATCATGTGCGAAACCAATCCTGTGCGCGCCTGCCAAAGGTCGTCTAACGACCAACCGAACTGCGCCGAAAAGTTATGCAGAAGCTTTCCGGTTTCTAAATCTTTGCTGACTCGAGCATGTACCCATAGACTGGGATGAATCGCTGCAACAAAGTGCTTTTCTAAAGTGAAGCGCCAGGGATCTTTCTCTTCGCGCGTAGGCTGGGCTGGCGTAGACAGATCGGAAGTCTCCTGTTCTATCTGCGCCATTCGCTTGCGTGCTTCTTGCGGAAAGATTTTGCGCTCTTCACGCTCAATCAGTCGATTGGACCAATTTTGAATCTCTTTTTGCCATTGCAATAGCAATCCCAGCTTCATCGCAAAACGGACATCTAGCGAAGCATGGGCGCGTGAAAAGCGACTAGTTCGATCGGCAAAGGTGAAGCGCAAAGAGCTCGAGTTGCGATTGTCATCGGTGCGCGTACCGCCGGCCAGCTCATCGAGGCGGTCAACAAGGTAACGCAAATCCGATTGCCCATCGTCCCGTACCTGCAACGGTGAAACCTGAGCCTGAAGCGGCAGCGATCCAGAAAGCGCCAGGGCCCACGCGCAAGCGCGAATGATCTGAACAAAACGACCGTGCCATGATTTGCCCATGAAAAGCCCCACTTTGGTGGTCATGGACTATCACTAGGACGTCCATATGGAAACTCTAACTCTCCTAATCAGCTAAGCCCGCACCAGACTCTGCAAAAAAGGCCAAGACAAGTCCGTGACACATAGCACGGCTTTGCGTTATTCCAGGCCATCTTTTATATCTGGGTTCAGACCGCGGAGAGGTGGCAGAGTGGTCTAATGCACCGGTCTTGAAAACCGGCAGGGTCGTAAGGCCCTCGTGAGTTCGAATCTCACCCTCTCCGCCATTTGTCTCAACTGGCTCAATTAAAAAAGCCCACCTGTGAAGATGGGCCAAAACTCAGTTAAGTTTTAAGAATTCAAAGTTTACCAGTTGATGAGGCCTTCTTTTCTGGCGCGATCACGAACCCGAAGTAAAATCTTGATGACCTCAATGGCCCTCTCTTTTTCATCGTCAGTGTATGCTGGATCTGATTGTTGCTCTTTGGGATTTTCGTTTTCTGAGATTACGGATACGTCGCCCTGTTCATTATCTTGGTTCATTGGCCTTCACCAGCTCAAACAGTGAGAGCGATATTTTCGACTTTCATCCCCAAATCCATGACGGCAGTTAAAGCTGCAATCAAAGCGACTTCCTCATCATGAGCGCGAATATTTTTAATTTTTATATTCAAATTTCCGGACTTATGATCGTTGAAGCCATACACGGTGATCTCTTCGCCGTCGCTGATCGTTCCGCCAATTTTTTTGATTTGGTCTTTAAGGCCCGTATTCTTCGAGAAATAGTAAATCTTGCCCTTTTGGACGAGCGGGCTTTTGGCGATTTCAATAGATGCTCGATCGTCGGCATTTAGCACAGTCGCCATATGAGGGCCGACATGACTGAATAGTCGAAGGTAAGAATCAATTGTCTTCTTCGATGAAGATCCCACGTTTTTCACGACAATGACATCGGGCTTGAGATTTTTAAATTGGTCTGTTGTCAATTTTGATTCGGGAATAATAATGACTACGGGCAGTGCAATATCGCTAAGCTCCAAAGATTCATTCCATTGAATAATCTGAATGTCCTGCCGAGATGCCGTGAAGTGATCTTTGATATAGGTGGCCGTTTTATCTAAATCCTCAACCCCGGTTACAACAATGGTCGCTTTCTTGAATAAATCCATAACGTACTTCCTCTCCCGCTCGCTTAGAGCATTTGTTTTGCGATTCAATGAGGAAAGGATGGATTTGATTTGGTCTTTTTGCTCTCCGAGCAGTTTTTCTTCCTGAAGAATCAAATTCAGTCGGTGCTTCAAAAGGCTACCGAGTGATTTCATGTCAAGTTGAGTATCGAATTTTAGGAGCGAGCAAATTTCTTTTAACGAAAAGCCGAGCGTTTTTAATTCACGGATTTTACGTGCAACAGAAATTTGATCTTCTCTATAATAACGATAGCCATTTTCTCCACGAGAAGCAGATTCAATAAGACCCATTTTTTCGTACAAGCGAAGCGCTCGTGCAGATACTCCCGTTCTTTTGGAAAATTGTCCTATTGATAGCCAATCCTTCATCCCAACCTCAAAAGCAGGCTAAAGGTTGACGCAAGGTTAGGGTCAATACCGAAAAAGAAAAATAATTAAGCAACGTCGACCACGACTTTAAGTTTAAGGCCTGCTTCATCGACAAGCGATTGTAGAGCTAATTCAACGAATCTTTCTTCGGAATGGCCCAGAGCATGTGCAAAACGCGAGGCTCGCTCTGGGCTGACGGCCTTATTTCCCTTTTCGATGTCATTGAGATGTGAGCGCGAGATTTTCAAGCGTTTGGCAAATTCGGCTTGAGAAACTTCTTCGCCTAAACGAATCGCCTCGATTAATTTACCGAGAGTGACAGGGCCACCCGTGAGTTTTTCCAGGAATTTTCTGGTCGGACTTTTTTTAGTATTCATGTTTATCTATCCTTTCAACGTTCACAAAACGAATCGCGCCATCCACAACTCGATAGTAAGCACGATAAGCTTTGCTCAATCTGATCGAGCGCAATCCCTTTAATTCGCCTCGCAGTGGTTCGTCGTGGTAGCCAGGGATTTTTCGAACTTCCTCGAGACCACGCTCTTCAACATCCTCAACCCAGTTTTGAAAACTGACTACGATATGCATAGGCAGTTTTTTAAGCTGCTTCTGCGCAAGGGATGAGAGCTCTACGGAGTTAATCACATTCATTAATGTACACCAAATGGGTGTACATTTCAAGAATCTTTTGATGTCCTCAGTTCGATAGCGTCTATTCCTCTGCCGGCTCAGATATGCTTAATTTCGATTAGACAGCTAAAGATAGGCATCCGGTTATAAAGTCATCTACCCGTGCCCGCCAAATTTTGCTGCGCAAAATTTCCTCGATTTTAAAAAAGCAATGACTCACGTAATTCAACTCTTCCTCTACTCCGCCCTACTGATCCCCGCACTCGCCTTCGCGCAAGATATGTCCTTCTTGGGCGGAGCCGTCTCATCCGGCCTGTCCCTGGCGACCGAGCACCAAAGCTTCTCCGCACCGGAAGCGTCACCTGGTCTGACTACAGAGGAGCAGCGAATGAGCCTCAACGGTGCACTGTTCAGCAATAGCGACTCCTCATTCTCACTTATCGCGCGCGGCGATAAGCTGCGCTTGGGGAAGCCCATCGTATTTCAAGATCGTGCGCTTACAATCCCGCAAGAATTTGGCAGCGCTGAAGTCGGTTTCTCTTGGAACCAGAGAGACTGGATGGAAAATAAATTCGCGCTATCCGCAACCTACGGTGCTGCGGGAACACAGCTATTGGACAATGGCAAAAGAGCGATTGTAAGCGCAAATCTGTCCTGGGAGCGGGCCAGCTACAGCACTCACTCTTGGATTTATTTCGTTAGCTATTCGAACAACCGCCCGACTTTGAACAACATTCCGATCCCCGGTATCGCCTATTCTGAAAAAGGCAAAACCTATCATCTGCTTCTAGGCGTGCCTTTCGCCTTTGTGAATTGGCGCCCAGACCCACTCTCAGTCTCGCTGATGCTCTCACCTTTTGCCGCTTCATCGGATATTGGCCTTCGCATCTTGGGTCCCATTCAGCTATTCGGATCGATCGCATGGGCGCCAAAGTCCTACCAGAACCTGATTGATAAAGAAGATGAGGCCTTGATTTATGACAAGAAAGAGTTGGCCGGTGGATTGCGTCTGTTCCTAGGGCCGCGTTTTGGATTTACCGCGTCCTATACGCATGCATTCGATCGTCGGTTTCTTATAGGTAAGTCCGTTCTCGATTCAACCAGCGACAAAGTCGCCATCGACGACTCCGATGGGTTTTCTATTAAACTGCGCTTTTCTCTTTGAAGGCACGAATGCAAATCTTATCCTGACTCTCTGATCATCTGTGGTTAGGATCTTTTTATGCGATCTTCTGAATTGCGAATTCATGACGTTCTTCTCTGTGAAGATCATCCATTTGTTCTGATGGGACTGGAAGTGGTCCTCAAAAATTTGATTCCGGGGTTACAGCGTCTGCGCAAATCAACCACTGGTGAAGAGGCCATAGGTATGGCCCGTAAGCAAAAGCCTGATTTGGCTCTAGTAGATCTGGGACTACCGGATATGGGGGGAGGCGAGCTGATCCAACAGCTCAAACAATTGTGGCCGGACTTGAAAATCATCGTCGTCACCAATTGCGACAATGTCTCCACCCTTTCCCAGGTGAAGCGGCTGGGAGTTTGCGGCATTATGCAAAAGATCTCGTCCTCGGATCACTTGCAACAAATATTGGAAGAGGCTTTTTCCAAAAACCCCAAGACCCCCGCCATGGACCCCTTCACCTCGTCACTTTTGAAGAATCACGAAGACATTGAGTTCACTCCGCGAGAGTACGAAGTACTTCAAGAGATCATTCAGGGTCTATCCAACCAGCAAATTTCCGAAAAATTGGGATGCGCGCTGACGACCGTGCGGTTTCACCGCGCCAACATTCTGGAGAAAACAGGAATCCGCAACGCCGCCGAATTAACCGCTTGGTTTTTGCAAGGGCAGCGTAAGCGTCACTAATGTTCCCTTTCCCTCCTCAGAGGCGAACTGCAATAGCCCTCCGTGAAGTCCGACAAATTTGCGCGCAATCATAAGTCCTATCCCAAAGCCACCGGAACTATGTTGCGACGAAGCCATCTCACTCTCGCCAAGAAGAACGGCAAGCTGCCTAGAGTTCATCCCCACGCCACGATCTTCCACGGTCACCCGCACACGACTCTCATCCTTCGTGAGTGACACATTGATGATCGTCCCCGAAAGCGAAGCACGCATAGAGTTGGTGAGCAGATTGCGCAACACAGACTCGATCATCACACTGTCGCCGTCAATAATCAGCGGGTAGTTCTCAGAGAAAAAATTTATCTTCAAACCCTTCAAGGCCAAAGCCGCCTCAAGATTATTGACGACCTCTTTAATGAGAGTGTTGATTTCAAAAGGACGCCAAAGAGGTACCAATTTGCGTTCCTGCGCTCGCGCCCAACGCAAGATATTGGTCATCAAGTCCTGTGAAGCAAAGCTAATGCTGGTTAAAGCGCCGACGTGGGGACGCAACTCCTCGTGAACTTCGTTATGCAAATGCGAGGAGAGGGAGCTTTGCGTCTGAATAATCGCCGAAAAATCATGAGCAATAACCGAGAGCAACCGCGCTTTAAAGTCCAAGTCGCTGTTCAGTCGCTGCTCGACTTCTTTTTGATCCGTAACATCGCGAAAGAACATCACCCGCCCCGCAGCCATACGCCGTGGATCTAGATCAACGACGTGAATCTGGTAGGAACGCCGCTCCCCTGTAGGCGAACAATAATTCCAATCCCACAGAGATCCACTGACAGAAATGTCTTGAAACTCTGTGATCCGACGCCAAGGTTGACTTAAATCTTCCTCAGAAATTCCAAAAGCTAAGCCTGCTGCTTTGTTAAAATCGAGCACACGGTGTTGATCGTCCAAGATAATCACAGGATCGAGCATCTTGTGAAAGATCATATTCTTCGCCATCGGAGCTAAATCCAACAAACCATGTTTCTGAATGGCGTAAAAAATCGCCACTTCGGTAACCAAAAAAGTAGCGTTCGAAAACATCGCCCAGCGGAGAGAGCTATTGGTGGCCACACTATATCCATCAATGAAAAGACTTAATGAACTTCCCAAAAAAAGGACTATCAGCTGCTTTCTCTTCACGCCCGATGAACGGAAGATGGTTATCAACATAAAACCTAGAGCCGCGAAGGCAAAAATATTGGCCGAAACAATATGAACCGGAAACCACGGGCCGTTGGCAAATGACACCAGCAATGCCCCTTGCCAGCGTACAATTTCATAGCTGTGAGTAAGCCAGGGACTCCATTGGGGATTGAGTACCAAGCCGATAGTCACCACAGCCGGCAACAAACAGACAGCGATCACCCAACGACGGGCAAAAAGCCGATAACGGCTGTAAGTCAGAATTAAAAAGAAAAACCAGGATTGACCTAAAACCGCCAAGCCAATGAAGCGTGCCCGGGAGTATATGGTCTTTGCGATCAGAGACTCTTGGATATAAACATTCAAACTGCAAAACGAAATCAGGGACAACGACAGTGTCATCACCATCAGCCATTTCACTTCGGCACGTTTGCGAAATGGAAAAATCTTGGTCAGCAGTAAGATGCTGACCATGAATATGCTGATGTTTAAAAACAAGATAAAGGTCGGGAAACTCATTGCTGCCAAGGCTATCATCGGAGTGCCTTACCGTCTACGCTCCGTACCGTGGGATTTTTTCTGATCCCCTACCGCCGTAGGGGGACAACTCCTAATACTCCTGCATAATAAACAACACGGAGGACACTATGTTTGGAGTTAAAAATAAGATAATTTTACTACTCGTCTCAATCCCCTTAAGCCTCGGCGGCTGTAGTAGCAGCGACAACTCCGAAACAACCACCCCATCCTCAACAACTCCAAAGAAAATGTTTATTATCCTCAGTGACCAAAGTGGCAATTTAAAGTCAGCCGGCGCAGGATCAACAGGTCCGGAAGGAGCAGACAACCTCTGCCAAGCCGACACGCAAAGTACCGGCGGTACTTACAAAGCCTTGCTCGTCGACGGCACCAACCGCGTAGCCTGCACAACCGCCAATTGCAGTGGCGGCGTTAGTGAGCACACCGGCTGGGTCTTGGCGCGCAATACAAAATACCTACGCGCTGACGACGAAACCATTGAGATTGGTACCACCAACAACGTTGGCCTATTTGAATTTCCGTTAACTAACTCGTGGAGCGCTTTAGGTTATGACATTTGGACTGGCCTAAACGCGGATTGGACAGTCGCGGCCGACACCTGCTCCGGCTTCACGGACAGCAATGTGAATGGCAAAGTAGGCTCTGCCAGCCAGCCGGATTCTTCATCCATTTCCGGTAGCATTTATCCTTGTAACTATTATGGAACGACGATTCTCTGCGTAGAGCAATAACCTCTGAACTATGTATGAAAATTCCTCTTCTGACGCCAACGAAGGATCGGCTTAATAATCAGGCTAGTTCCTAGTGCCATCACGACCAAACTGACAAACAGTTCGCTGGTGATCACGCCCGCATTCAAGGCGAACTTGGCCATGATCACTTCCATCGCTCCGCGAGCGTTCAGAGCGAGGGGCAAAGCAAAGGCCTCTTCCCGCGGAAACTTCAAATACTTCGCCGCCGTCCAAACGCCGAAAAGCTTTGAGCCCGTGGCGGCCACAAATATCAAAGCGATCTGCGCAAGGTTGATTCCCATATCCAACTTCAACGTCTGACCAATGCCGATAAAGAAGATCGATCCAATCACCCACTTATTGAGCTTCATAAACAGAGAAATCCGTCCCAACAAAGCAGGCCACGCGGCCGTCAACGCAAGGCCGATAAAAAACATAAGCAGAGACCAGTGGGTCAATAACCAAGACGTGTGTCCCTCTGGCGGCAGGACAAAGAAAAACAACAACCAAGCCGCGATGTCACAAAGCACGGCGGTAAAGATCACGCGTTGCGCGCGCAAAGTTCCCCGCCAACCGATCTCCTCGATAATTTTAATAACGACCGGCACCGCCGACACCGACAAAGCAATGCCGACAATGAAAGCTGTGGCATGATGGTCCAGCCCCTCGGGACTCGCAAACAAATGCGGGAATATGTAGGGTAGAATCAAGCCCACCAAGAAAGGCGGCACAAATCCCCCGATCCACAACTTCCCTATGACCGAACTTTCTTTACCTATCTGGCGAAGATTGATCTCGAGACCGGAGAATAAAAGGTAAATGCCGCCAGCGACAGACATGACCGGCGCCAAAGAAAAATAAGGCGCGGAAATACCTCCGATAAATATACAAAGCAAGAGTGGCAAAGGACGCTCCTGATCAACATATAGTCTCATTTTGAACTAGGGACAAACCGGACTTGGTTTTGCGCTCAATCTGGAATAAACTGAGTTCCTCTGGTCAACCCAGAGATATATGCGTTCATAAAAAACCTCCATTCTTATCCGTCCAATTCTCTTTACATGCTTCGCGTGAGGTTTTTCTATGTCTGCCACCGCCATATTCAGCGGCGTTGCGTTCGAGTTCCCGAACGGCCGCAAAATTTTCTCTGATCTGAATTTGTCTTTTGACCGCAAGGTCTACGCTCTCGTCGGACCCAACGGCGTCGGAAAAACAACCTTGGCTCGCCTACTGACCGGCGATCTTCAACCTACACAGGGGCGCATTCGCAACCATGGACGTGTAGCCGTTGTTGCGCAACGACTGGTTGCACCCGACATCTCCGTTGAGGAATTTATCGAGAGCCGTCGCATCCAATGGGAATCGCTATCTGAGCGCCTGACCGAAAATATCGAATACTCGCGCCTATGCTCGCAGTTGAGCGGCGGTGAGTGGATGCGTGTGCGGATTGCCGCCGAACTGGTGGCGGACCCGGATTTCTTGGTGCTGGACGAGCCGACAAACGATCTCGACCGCGACGGCCGCGCTGCCGTTGAGACCCTGATCCGCGAGTTTCGGGGTGGAATCTTGCTGATTGCGCATGATCGTGAAATCTTGCGTTTGGCAGACGAAATTTTAGAGCTTTCCAATCAAGGCTTAGCGCAGTTTGGCTTCGGCTGGGAGCGCTATCGTCAAGAGCGCTCCGCCGAGCGCACCCGCCTAGGGCAACAACTTGAATCCGCCAAGCAGCTGCGCACACGCCTCGATGAAGAACGGCGAAAAGCTCTCGCGCGCCAAGACAAACGCAGCCGAAAAGGCGCTGCCGAAGCCGCGCGAGGAGGAATGCCAAGAATTCTTGCGGGTGGCTTGAAGAGAAAAGCCGAAGTGACTTATGGAGCCATAGACGTAACCACGTCGGAGCGCGCTGAGCGGGCTGTGAGTGAAGCTTATGAGGCCTATTCTCGATTGAAGATCGATCCGCAGATGTATGCGGACCTTCCCACCGTGCGGGTCGACAATCAGCGTTTGATCCTACAGGCCGAGGATTTCAACTTACGGTACGGCGCGAACTCATGGCTTTACTCCGAGAATCTAACCTTCACCTGGCGCGGGCCCGTACGCGCCGTGATTCGAGGTGCGAACGGCTCCGGGAAATCCAGTCTATTGAAAGCGGCTCTGGGTGATCTAATGAATGCCGAGACCCGCGGGCGTTTAAACTTTGGAAAGATAAAGTGCCTCTATGTCGATCAGAGGTGTGCTCAGCTCGACGATGAGCGCGATGTCTTCGCAAACGTACGAGAGAAATCGACCCTAAGCGAAAGTGAGATTCGCAGCGGATTGGCCAAATTTCTATTTCCCGCCGACTCGGTGTTTTTGAAAGCCAAAGATCTCAGCGGAGGCGAGCGACTGCGCGCAACGTTGGCCTGTGCCTATCTTAGCGGCGCCGTGCCGGAGCTGTTGATTCTGGACGAGCCCACCAACAATCTGGATTTGGTGAACATCGAGTTTTTAGAAGGCTTGCTACAAGCGTATACAGGCGCGCTGATACTTATCTCGCACGACGAAAGCTTTGTTGAGGCTGTCAATGTCGAAAGAGAATTGAATTTGTCCGCTGGGGTTGCAACATCCGCGGCGACGTGATTCAAGTAGGTCTATGTCTGTCACATGGTCATGGATCTTACTTGTTATCGCAGGCCTCCTGGAAGTGTGCTGGGCCATCGGATTGAAATACACCGAAGGCTTCACCAAACTAGGACCTAGCGTTTTCACGTTGGTCACTTTGGCCGCAAGTATGTACATGCTTGCGCGGGCCAGCCAAGCTCTGCCCATCGGCACGGCTTATGGTGTATGGGTCGGCATCGGCGCGCTTGGCGCTGCCATCATGGGTATCTATCTATTCAATGAGTCCGCATCACCTGCGCGTTTGTGTTTTTTGGCGCTGCTTCTAGTGTCCATCATCGGTTTAAAGCTGACCGCTCGCTAAAATTTAACGAGCGCCATAGCGCACGATCACTCTTGTCCCCTGATTGGGCTGTTTGTTGAATTGCACCGTATTGCCCATTAAGCGCCAGCTCAGACCGGGATCAAAAGGCTTAATATCGAGCTGCACACTGCTCGGAATAGGCGGTGAACTCAAAGTCAGTGAAGCCAAACCGCCCACTAAGTTGCCCCCAATCGAAGTCAGGGTACCGGAGTAGTTCGTGTCGCAAATACTGCCCAGAAGGCCACCGGTCATCTGCGCCAACTCCGCAGTGTAAGTTCCGTATTTACCGTCAGGAGTGACTTGCGCAAAGCAATCCATATCTCCCGGCTTCGTGATGATCCCATACACGGTGAGTTTTTTGTTCGGAAACGCGCTCTTCACCGACTGCACCACCGCCGATGGCTTTACGGGAGGGCTGCTCAGAGCGTACATCTCATCCTCGTCACTCAAGATCACCACGGCCAGATCCGAACCCTCGCGAAAAAAGCCCGCATTCTGATTATGTCGTTTTTCAACCGCATTGACGATGGCCTGCAGTGGTCGCTCGTCACTTGAAGGGCATCCACCGTTGCAGTCATCAGAACGTACGACACTTTGTTTAAATACATTTTCGTAGTTCGTAGTCCCCGCCGATAAAATCTTCTGGCCATTGCTCAAAGGCACCAAAGCTCCCTTCACGCCATGCACGCCGTTGGACGTGTCCGTCGTGGTGATGCCAATCTGCCAGTTGATATTACCCAAGGAGTAAATGAAGTCTGAGAGGCCAGGAGCCAACTTCTCTTGCTTGTTTTTCATCGAGCCTGAATTGTCGATCACAAACAAGATATCTACTTTAGAGAACGCGGGCGCATTGTTGAATGCAAATGACTCTTGTTTGGAAATATACGGAGCTCCCGTGTCCGGCAACTGCAAGTTGTCTTCGGAGGATTGGGCTGTGGGGGTAAAACTCACACCAGAACAAGCGCTCAACAGGGTAACAAGAAAGGTATACAAAACAGCCTTTGAACTCAGACTGGCTGAATTCATAGCAAACCTCCAAATGTCCCCTCTAAAGTACCTACTCGCAATCCGTATGCCGGGCCTTAGGTCCCAAGTAGGGCCTATTTCAAAAGGGATGGGGTTTTGTGGGCGAATCGTCTGCGCCAGGCGCGATGACTATCACGCCGACGGTTTTTTCAATTTTCGAACAGAAGTGATTTTGACTGCGGGGCCTTAGCGCACAATTCTGCAAGCCAGGTCTTCGCGCGAACCTTGATCTATGTACCATCCCGGAACTATACGACCGGTGGTGATGTCGGCCTGAAACTCATAGGACTCAAGCTTGGTGTTGGTTTTCAAGTCGTACAGGTCAATCACGTAACGGCCCAGCTTGTTCATATCGATCTGGACGCTATCTTGCGTGTAATGGATAGGTTTCGAATCCGGACTGAGGATACGATCTCTGATCTCAACCCAACCATGCTTGTCGCGCTCAGTGACGTACAAAACAAGAGTCTCGCCACGCACACTATTGATGCAATCCACGCGGTGACCGTTTTCGATAGCCAGTGCTGGCAAAGTCACTAGGGACAACACGAACAAAGAGATGAGTTTTGTCATAAGCCTTCCTTCCTCTTCAACACTCTATAAAGGGACGAAGAGGGGAAGTAAACGTCTGCGAAGAAATTGAGCTTTTTTCTTAACGCGCCTTAATCTCGGTGCGACCGGAAACGTAAGGCTGTAGCGCCTTTGGAATGCGCACACTACCATCTTCCTGCTGATAGTTCTCCAGGATAGCAATCAGGGTGCGGCCAATGGCCAAGCCTGATCCATTGAGCGTGTGAACAAACTGCGGCTTTGCCTTAGGATCATTGCCCTTAAAGCGGATACCCGCCCGACGCGCCTGAAAATCCTCAAAGTTCGAGCACGAGCTGATCTCGCGATAAGCATTCTGACCCGGCAACCACACTTCCAAATCATGGCACTTAGCGGCACCAAAACCGATATCACGCGAACACAGTTTCATCACCCGGTACGGCAGCTCAAGGTTTTGCAAAACCTTTTCCGCGTGCTGAGTGAGCAGATCGTGCAATTCATAGGATTTATCCGGATGGCTGAACATCACCAACTCCACTTTATTGAACTGGTGCTGGCGAATCAGACCGCGTGTGTCCTTACCATAGCTGCCGGCTTCACTACGAAAGCACGGCGAATAGGCCACAAACTTGATCGGTAAATCACTCTCTTTTAACATCTCACCGGCAAAATAGTTAGTCACCGGCACTTCCGCGGTCGGAATCAAATGATAATCCGTGCCTTCCAAGTGGAAAACATCATCTTTGAATTTCGGAAACTGACCGGTGCCGACAAAGCTCTGCGAATTGGCGATGAACGGTGGGATCATTTCTTCGTACCCATGCTCATGCGCATGCAAATCGAGCATGAATTGAATCAAACTGCGCTCAAGCAGCGCAGCCGCACCACGCAAGAAAGTAAAACGAGCTCCAGCCACTTTGCTACCGCGCTCGAAGTCTAAAATGCCAAGTTTCTCGCCCAGCTCCCAATGCTCTTTGGGTTTGAAAGCATATTGCTGCTTCACGCCCACAGCACGCACGACTACATTGTCTTCCGCACTTTCACCAACCGGAACGCTTGAATGCAGTTTGTTCGGCAATCGCAAAAGCACTTGATCGAGCTCAGCTTGAGCATCACCCACCGCCGCCTCAAGCTCCTTCACTTTCCCAGCAATACCCTGCATTTGCGTCAGCATTTCACTGGCGTCTTCTTTGGCGCGTTTTTTCTTAGCGATCTCTTCTCCGACTTTATTTTGCTCGGCCCGCAGCGACTCTTGCTGTGTGATGATCTGTTTGCGTTTCGCATTGAGCGCCAGGATCTTATCAACCCACTGCGGATCGTCGCCGCGATTCTTCAGAGAAAGGCGATACTCGTCGGCGTACTCGGGTCGTTCCAAAGCTTTTACATCAATCATATTTACTCTCGCCCGGTTGATTTAGCCTGGGGCGATCAGAATGTACATGCGGAGCAGAAGGCCTATCAAGACACAAATGAGGTTGAAGATGAAAACGTGCAACCAGGTCCACGACCGCATCACCTTCAAGCAAGCCCCGACCGTGACCACAATGACAAGAACAAAGGAAAACCAGCCATAGTCGATGATGGCATCGCCGATCAGCGCCAAAGTGAGACCGAGGAAAAGCCCGGTGAGCACTTTGAACAACAAAAGGCTGATCGCGTTCGAAGAGGTTTTTACACGGTCCTGGAAATTCGAGATGATGCCCGCCATAGCCCTATTCTAATTCCTTCCACCGCGCTGTAAAGTGGAAATCCGTTGTTCGATCTGCTCCTTGTCGGGAGCATCGGGGTCCAGGGCAAGATAATGCTCATAGGCCGTGATGGCGTGGTTGGGATCGCCCTTCTGTTCATAGATCGCGCCTTGCTCTTTGTAGATATCAGCATACCCCGACTCGCGACTGGCAGCGACGTTCAGCATGTTCATGGCCGCATCCAAATGCCCCGCCCGACGGTTACAGGACGCCACTTTCACATAGATGCCTGCGGGCTGAGAACGCAGTTTGATGGCCTTAGTGTACTCTTGCACGCATAAGGAGAACTGCCCCAGCATCGTCTGTGCATCGGCAGCCAACAAATAGGCGTCCGAAAGGTTTGGATTGGCGCGCTTTTCAAGTTCAGCAAATCCAAGTGCTGCCTGCGGATCGTTAAGCTGCATGGCGGCCCGACCCAGCTGATAGTTCACCAACGGATAAAGTTTGTTGATCATCAGCACGCGCTTGAACTGAACCGCAGCCTCTTGCGGCTTTTTGAGATCAAGATAGATCCCTCCCGCCAGATAGAGTGGTTCAGCATCGGCAGGGTCCAAAACTGCGGCCTTTAAGAGTAGATCCAAAGCTTCATTCATCTCACCTTGCGACTTGAGCACTTTGGACAATTCAACGTAGGCCTCCTTGGGCTTTTCCTCGATACGAGTCAGATAGCGAAACACCTCTTCAGCATTTTGATAGCGCTCATCGGCCAAAAGCATTTTGCCGAGTGCAAGACGGTATTCACTCACGAGCGGATAGTTGGTCACCATTCGTAGAAGATAGTCGACGCCCGCATCGACACCTTGAATTCCGGCCAGCGCTTGCGCGTAGACGATCTGAGCTTTGCGATGGTTGACGTCGATCTCCATCGCCTTCTTGGCGTAGTTGAACGCCATCTTCGGATCGCGCAGAGCCATAGACGCCTCAGCCATAATGATCAGCATCTCGACGTCGTTTTCATAAATCTGAGTGGCCTGTTTGCCAAAAGCGATAGCACCCTTCGGATTTCCGCGGCGCAACTCAACCATGGCAAAACCGCGATAAACTTCGCTGCTTTTTGGGTTCATACGCCGAGCCGACTCGAGAACTCGACCGGCGGCCATAAAATTATAGCGTTGCGCATGATAGTCAGCCAGGATCACATAGGCTTCTATTAGCTTCGGATCGCTTTTGATCGCGCGATTCAACCAGTCGATGGCTTCCGTGCTGAACGACAGCTTCCACAGACACTGCGCCGCCTTCATCGCGGCCATGGCGTTTTTCTGGTCTTCTTCAAAAGCAGCTTTGTAGTGCGCTTGTGCCGCATGACAGTCGCCCTCTCGAAAGAACTGATCGCCTTCGAACATCAACTGCTGACCTTTCACTTTGATCGTGCGCAGTTTTTGTACGCCACCGAGTTGAACGATCAAGTTCTTGGCCGAATCGTTGGACGAATTCAAAGAGAACGCCTTTTGTGCGTACTCCAAGGCCTTTTGCTGATTCCCGCGGGCCAAAGAGATCTGCGCCAGGCCGAATTGCCCACGTGACAGTGTCGTACGCGGAGCATCCTGGAATTCGAGCGCTTGCAGCAGGTATTTCTCTCCCAAGTCGGGATGATTGAAGTACTTGTATTCTAGCAAACCCAGCTCGATGCGAGCGATGGTGTGGTTGGGATTGGCCTTCAAAACCTGACGATACAGGCGTGCCGCTTCAGGATACTTCTCCATTTTTGAGAGAGCGTAGGCCTCAACGATATAGGGCAGCTGCCACTGTGGCCACAGCTGCTGAGTCGAACGCAAGTAACCTACAGCCGACGCATAGTCTCCCGACGTGGCCAACAGGTCACCCTTCATAAAATAAAACATGACCGGAGGATTGGCGTTGTTACCTATGTTTTCAAGTACGGACTCAACCAAGTTCTTAGCTTCGCTGGTGCGAGCGCGCACGATCAGATCGACAGCGCGACAAGTGGCCGCATCAATGCTTCCTGGAGCAGCCAGTGACGTCATCTGCATCAATTGTGTGATGACTTTTGAATCGCCCGAGTCCTGATACGCATAGGGCCAGAGCTGCAGATACGTCATGCACAGCCATCCCATAGTCTTCGCGTCTTTGGTGTTACGCTCGATCACATATACAAAGTCATTTTGCGCGCGCGAATAGCCGTCGAGTGAATCGCGCAGAAAGCCCGCCAAGCCAGAGCGAACACGAGTAGTGAGCGTCTCTGGTGCGACCTGCGCAATATTCTTTTGTGGTGCCAATAGACGAATGCGCTGCTCGCTTTGCGAACCGCCACCGCTCCAAAGGATCGCCGTCACCAGTAAACCGGCGAGCGCGACAAACATCGGTAAACGCGCGCGTCGCAGAATCTGGCGGAAAACTTGAGGGCGTACATCGACCAACTCGATGTCCTCAGGTTTCCGCCGAGATTTTTTCTTTTTACGCGGGGACGAAGAAGCGCGTGTAGGCTCTACCTTAATAGAACCGCCGGGAGTTAGATCTTCTCTCGGCACGTTCATACTTCCCGGTTCATCTTGACGAGTGAACTCAAGAATCTGTGTCTCTTCGGTACTCTCTACATCTTGCTTAGAGGACAACACCTCGAGCAGACGATCATAGAACTGGGGATCCTGGGAAATGGGAATCCACTTCCCATCAGGAAAATGCGCAATGTATTCCTCGCCAGAGAATTCACTACGACCAATTTTATAAAGAACCTTTTCCGTAGTGAACGGGCCTTCAATACGCCCTTTAGCATCACGGATGATCCATCGCCTGTTGGAACTCACACCAATATTGTACTATCCAAAACCATACAGGAGCCAGCGCACCAAGACCTCCGACCGTTCAAAGCGAATCGTAATCTATACACGCGGTGGTTCCACTCTGGTGTTTAGTTCCAGTTTGGTTACACCATAATAAGCATTTGAAATTACTAGAAAAAATCAGTCACACGTGTGTTTGGTCTCACGCTGGAACTAGACGAGGGTGTTCAATTCAAAAAGCCGGGGCGCCCATGCTTGGCACTAAGGTTGCTCTACTCTGTCTTATGAAAAAATATGGGGGACTTATGAAAGCACTCGCCTACACCATCTTCGTTATCTCGGTACTTCTCGTTTCGGGTTTTGCCCGCGCCGATCTGATGACACCCTTTGTGCAGCAAACCACCTACACCACTCCGGTGCATATTGATGACGTGACCGTGGCTGGAGAGATGCAGTTGAAAGTGGATGGCTACTTGCCCAACCCCTGTTTCGCCGACCCGATTGCGGTTTTGACCGAAGATCCCAAACATGCCAACACGCTGGTCCTGAACATCACATCGCCCCTACCCACACAAGATGCGTGTATGCAAGTCACCAAACCCTACTCGCGGGTGGTTGATTTACCATTTCTGGTGAGAACTGCTTTGCTGCAGCTCGATCCGCAAACTGTGTATGTCATCCGAACTGAGGGCTTTGACTTCGCCATTCAAGCCTATGGCGCCGAGTTGATGCACTAGATTTTGCTAGCCCGAGTGACGGCCCCCTCCTGATCTCGGGCTTTTTTTGCCTGCTACTCGATCCGACGAACTTTCGCACCGAGCTTTGTCAGCTTACCTTCCATGTCCTCATAGCCGCGATCCAAGTGATAAATGCGATTTACCGTTGTCTCGTCCTGAGCGACTAAGCCTGCCAATACCAAACATGCGGAGGCGCGCAGATCCGTAGCCATTACCGGCGCGCCCTGCAATTTACCAGGGCCGCCGCGCACCACGGCCACACGCGTCTTCGGAGTGATGTCAGCATTTAAGCGCACCAATTCTTGTACGTGCATAAAGCGATTTTCGAAAACAGTTTCCGTGAACACACTGGTACCTTGCGCTTGAGTCATCAGCGCCATCACTTGCGCCTGCAAATCCGTTGGGAATCCCGGATGCGGTGAAGTCGTGATGTCGACGCCCTTCCACTCTTTGCACTTATGCACAGTCACTGAACTTTTATCTTGCGAGATTTTGAAACCACTCTCTTTCATCTTGGCGGTGAGTGCGTCCAGATCGGCGGGCTCACATTTTTGTACGGTCACCTCGCCGCCGGTAATTGCGCCGGCGATCAAGAGAGTACCTGCTTCGATGCGATCCGGAATCACATCGTGCTCTGCGGCCCTAAGTCTCTCGACACCTTTGATTTTGATGATGCTTGAACCCGCGCCTTCAACTTTAGCACCCATCTTATTCAGGTAGTTGGCAAGATCCACAATCTCCGGCTCTTTGGCGGCGTTCTCGATAATCGTTTCGCCTTCGGCCAATGTGGCAGCCATCATGATGTTCTCCGTACCGCCGACAGTGGGGGATTCGAATAGAATCTTGGCACCTTGAAGTTTTTTAACCGAGCCGAGCACGTAACCATTCTCAACGTCCATTTGAGCTCCCATCGCCTTCATGCCCTCGAGATGTAGATCGATAGGGCGCGTGCCGATGGCGCAACCGCCCGGCAAGCTGACTTTGGCTTGATGAAACCGCGCCATTAACGGGCCCAAAACTAAAATGCTCGCGCGCATTTTGCGAACAATGTCGTAAGAGGCCTCGAAGGTTTTCAACGGCTTCATAAAAATGCGTAAGGTGTGATCTTTGTATGTCACCTCGCAACCCAAACTCTGCAGCAGAGCCGAAGCCGAAGTAACATCGGCCAGATTAGGAACATTGTGAAAAACGTGTTCGCCGTCCGCTAGAAGACTGGCGAAGATCAGCGGGAGAGTTGAATTCTTTGCGCCGCTGGCAGTGGTGACACCGTTCAACTGGTTTCCGCCTTTAACAACCATTTTGTCCATGCGCTCTACCTCACTTTGATGGCCGATACCACGCGCTCGTGGCCGGCAAGATCTCGATCGACTTGGATGGAATCATACCCGAGCTTGGCGAACATGTCTTGCACCAGCCGGCTTTGACCGGCGCCGATTTCAAAAATCACAATACCTTTGGGACTGAGATGACTGTGTGCCCAACTCGCCCAGGAACGTATCGCTTCCATTCCGTCATCGCCGGAAAACAAGGCCTCGTGCGGTTCGTGTTGACGCACCGAAGGCTGAACTTCGGTGTCATGCTCGCCGATATAGGGAGGGTTCGCCACGATCATATCGAAGTGTAACCCTGGCTCCCAGTCCTCGACTCGCTTGTTCTCAATTTTCACCCGTCCTTGCACACCCAGGTTCACCGCATTTCGCCAAGTCACATCGCAGGCCTTTTGAGAAGCATCGACACTCCACAGACGGAGTTCTGTCATTTCGGCAACGAGGCTTAGACCTATGCAACCACTGCCACACCCCAAATCACATAGACTTGAAACGGAGGCTCGATCTTCCATACGACGCAAAGCGGTTTCCACCACGATCTCGGTTTCAGGACGCGGAACCAACACGCCTTTTTCCACTAGGAAATCATATTTATAAAAACCTTTGCGATGGGAAAGGTACGCCAGCGGCACTCCCGCTAAACGCTGAACCTGCCACTCTTTGAGTTTGGCTTCGGCTGTTGGATCTAGATTGCGATCCGGATGGCTCATTAGCTGAGCGAAGGTAAGATTCAAACACTCCTGCACCAGTTGACGGGCTTCGAACTGCGGCTGCTCCATTCCGATTTTTTGGAAAGCGCGGATCATCTCGTCGATGGCGGCCTTTAGAGTCACTTGGCTTATCCCTGCCGTTTGAGTGCCTCCGCCTGATAGTGCGCAACCAGCGGATCTATCAGAGGAGTAAATGCTCCATTCATAACATCGGGAAGTGAGTGAACAGTCAACCCGATGCGGTGATCGGTGACTCTGGTCTGGGGAAAATTGTAGGTGCGGATACGTTCAGAACGGTCACCGGTACCGATTTGCGAGAGACGCGCGTCAGACGCTTCTTTGCGTACGCGCTCGTCCTCTTGCTGCTTCAAACGCGAGTACAGAATCTTCATCGCCGTTTCGCGGTTGGAGTGCTGCGACTTTCCATCTTGGCAAACCACGACCAATCCGGTCGGAATGTGCGTGATTCGTACCGCGGACTC
The DNA here is from genome assembly GCA_019637855.1 of Bdellovibrionales bacterium. Classification (GTDB taxonomy): domain Bacteria; phylum Bdellovibrionota; class Bdellovibrionia; order Bdellovibrionales; family UBA1609; genus JALHOQ01. The sequence goes on along the minus strand of JAHBUX010000001.1, from coordinate 509,620 downwards.
AGTTTTGTTTACCGATTGCCCGCCAGCTCCACCGGAGCGCATCACATCGATGCGTAAATCATTGTTATCGATCTTCACTTCATTGATTTCCGCTTCGGGAATCACCGCTACTGTTACAGTCGACGTGTGCACACGACCCTGAGCTTCGGTTTTCGGAACACGTTGCACGCGGTGCACACCACTTTCCCATTTCAGCAGAGAATAGACTTTGTCGCCGGTGATCTGGGCGATCACTTCTTTGTAGCCACCGACATTGCCCTCGGAGATCGACATCATCTCCACACGCCAACCTTTTTCGGTCGCAAAGTGTGAGTAGGCACGGTACAGCTCGTAGGCGAACAAACTGGCCTCATCACCGCCGGCTCCAGCGCGGATCTCCAAGATGATGTTCTTGTCATCATTCGGATCTTTAGGCAGCAAAAGGATTTTAAGCTGTTCTTCGAGCTCTCCAACCTTGGCTTCCAGAGGAGCGATCTCTTCTTTGGCCATCGCACGCAAGTCTTCGTCGTTCTCGGTCAGTAGAATCTCTTTATTGCCTTCGAGTTCGCTCTTGGTCTTCTTATAGTCACGAAAAACAACGACGACCTTTTCAAGGTCAGACATCTCCTTCATCAGCGAGCGATAACGCTGCTGATTGTCGGCAACACCAGGCTCCATCAAAGAAGCCTGGATCTGCTCGTAACGTTTTTCGACCTCGTAGAGTTTATCGAACATAGAGACTTAAGCTAGGCGGCACTTAGCCGCCCATCGAACCCAGGAATTCAGTGTTGCTCTTTGAATGTTGAAGCTTGTCGAGCAAGAATTCCATGCTGTCGACCACATTCATCGGCGCCAGAACCTTGCGCAAGATCCACATACGGTTCAAATCGCCTTTTTCGATCAGCAAATCCTCTTTACGCGTACCGGACTTGTTGATGTCCATACACGGGAAAATCCGCTTTTCCATCAGCTTACGATCCAAGTGAATCTCTGAGTTACCCGTTCCTTTGAACTCTTCGAAAATCACTTCGTCCATGCGCGAACCGGTATCGATCAACGCTGTGGCGATAATGGTCAAGCTACCACCTTCTTCAATATTCCGAGCGGCTCCGAAGAAACGCTTCGGTTTATGAAGGGCGTTGGAGTCCACACCACCAGAGAGAATCTTTCCAGACGGCGGAACCACGGTGTTGTAAGCACGAGCCAAACGCGTGATCGAGTCCAGTAGGATCACCACGTCGTGTTTGTGTTCCACCAAACGCTTGGCTTTTTCGATCACCATCTCAGCCACTTGCACGTGACGCGTGGGCGGTTCGTCGAAGGTGGAGCTGATCACTTCGCCCTTCACCGTGCGCATCATGTCGGTAACTTCCTCAGGACGTTCGTCGATAAGAAGAACGATCAGGAAAACTTCCGGGTGATTGGCCGCAATGGCGTTGGCGATGTTTTGCATTAACACAGTCTTACCGGTGCGCGGAGGCGCCACGATCAAACCGCGCTGGCCTTTACCGAGCGGCGACATCAAGTCCACAACGCGGGTCGTGAACTCCTTCGGATTGTATTCAAGCTTCAGACGTTCGTCGGGGTAAAGCGGAGTTAAGTTATCGAAAAGGATCTTGTCGCGAGCCTTCTCTAGCGGCTCGTGGTTGAGGGTATCGACTTTGAGCAACGCAAAGTAACGCTCGCCATCTTTGGGCGGGCGAACGGTTCCACTGACCGTATCCCCGGTACGTAAACCGAAACGGCGAATTTGCGACGGGCTAACGTAGATATCATCGGGTCCCGGCAGATAGTTATAATCAGGCGAACGAAGGAAACCGTAACCGTCGGGCAGAATCTCCAAAACTCCGTTGCCGAAGATATCGCCCAACTGAGCGGCACGCTTCAGAATTTCGAAAACCATATCCTGCCGACGGAGGCCAGCCGCGTTTTCGATTTTGAGTTTGAGAGCTAACTGGGTCAAATCGCGGATGTCTTTAGATTTGAGATTTTTGGAGTTGAGCTCTTTGCGCTCCTCTTCCGTCAGATTGATTTCGGAAAGATCAACCGGTGCACTGTCTTCACTGGCCGCTTCGTCGTGATGCATTTCAGGACGATGGTCTTGATGACCGCCGCCATTGCCATTGTGGTGGTAACCACCGTTGCGATCGCCTCTGTCACGATCTCTGTCACCGCGGTCACGACCTTTGAAATTCTGATAGGGGCGCTTGCCGCCACCGCTGCGATGGCCACCGCCGCCGCGCTGATCGTCTCTATCTCGACGGGGCTTGAAATGGCGACGTCCTCCACCGCCATTTTCTTCGCGACCACCGCTCTCAGCGGAGTCGTTGGATGCAGGAGCTTCGCCGCCTTCAGCGGCTGGAGTCGAGGGTTTCTCGTCCATTGTCTTTACCTCATTTGTGGATTTTGAACTGGTAGGTTTTTTGTCGTCCAAGAATTACTTCTTTGATTGGAGTTTATTAAGAAAGCCGCTGGGAGTTTGTAGGAACCTTTAATAGGTTTGATCTGACTAGATTGTATTGGATCTGTATTTTCGGGCTTCCCTCTATTTATTAAGAGCCGGGGGGTTTTGTCAACCGAGGTGCTACGGGTTGATCCTGAACGTCTCATAACGCGACGCAACTAAAGCCCGTCTCAGAACGGTTCGAAATCTTCAGAAAACTGTCTACCCAACCAACACGCGGTGCACCTAAGGTTGGGAGACCACTCAACTTTTCGCCTCAGGCTGCCGATCTATTCTCTAGGCCGGAGGAGAAACAATGGACGTAAAGCAAGACAAAGTACCCTCGCCGCGTATCCCATTGCAGATGCATATTGAATACCGCAAGAGCTATGGGCGGCAAAACGTCAAAGGTGTGCTCAAAAATATTAGTCTTACCGGTGCCTTCCTTGAAACTGAGACTATTGAGCTAGCTCCCGAAGACAAAGTGGTTATTGAATTCGTGGTGAGCGAGCGCCGTCGTAAGATGGCCGCCACTATTATTTGGAAAAACGGCAAAGGCTGTGGAATCCAATTTCACCCCTTCAATAAACGCGACACTCAGATTGTGGACGACCTAATGTATTTCGTGCAGAACCGTCGCGAATTCCGCCGCAGCCTGCTCGACGACATCTTCAAACAAGCCGGATAATCCGCGCTACCCCACAACATAAACAAAAAAAGAGCTGGCGATGAACCAGCTCTTTTTTCATTGTCGCCCGGCATTCGGATCCGAGCGCCTCTATATTTCCGGAAATGTTAGCCCCTACCCCTATTCGATTTGGGTTTGGGTGGTGGTGTTGAAGTCTATGGCGCGGCGTTGGCGGCGTTTGCGCATCGAGATAAAGAGCGCAGCGGCGGCAAGCAACAGTATAGCGCCTATGCCCACGGCCATGGTTTGATTCGGGTCCCCACCTTCCATCGCCATCTGATGTTCGTCGGTCGGCGGAGGAGGGGGAGGCGGCGGGGGTGGTGGAGGCTCAACCGTACCCGCCATGTTCTGATCGGGAGCGGGGGGCAAGTCGCCAGGATGACCCATGTCCGTCGGCGGAGGCGGAACAGGTTCGTTCGCCGCCATGTCGGTCGGCGGAGGAGCCATTCCGGGATCCATCGGCGGAGGTGCACCACCGCCGTCCTCGGTCGGTGCGGGCGGAGTTTCCATTCCCGCGGTGGCCATATCGGCCGGAGGAGCCGCGTTGTCAGCTAAAGTTTGCTGAGGAGCCGCGACTTCGGTGTTCGGCCAGTAACGCAACTGAGTGCCTTCATCCAAAGCGCCTTTCGACTCAACATCGTTAGTCGCCCAGATTTCCATCCAACTGCGGCTATCACCCAAAAGGTCTTTACCCACCGTTCTGATATTGTCGCCGGCTTTGGCAGTGTACATTTCTGGTTGAATGCCCGCTTCTTCAAAGAAGATTTTCACAACAGTGTCGTCCGTCGGACGTTGCGGCGAATTGTAGTAATACTTATCGCCGACCTTCACACCGCGCGAACAGTTATATGAATTGTGTTTGCAGATCTCTTTCACGCGATCGGGCGTGCCAAAAACTTTTTGGCTGATATTTTTAACGGTATCGCCTTTGCGGGCGATGTAGACAGCGTTCAACAAAGCACCGCCGCTTTTACGCGGAGTCGAATCGATCTTTTTCAGGCTACCGCCGGCAACAGGCGACGGTGACGGAGCCGACGTATCTTCAAAAGAGGGTTCAGGAACAGAGGGAGCGCTGGGTTCCGGAGTTGGCTCCGGCATCGGTTCGCTTGCTGCCATATCCGGAGGAGGGGCATCGCCACCAGCCATATCCAGGGAAGCATCTCCCATCGTCGCATCCGCCGGAGGAGTTTCCGACAGGTCGCTGGGTGCCAAATCGCCGCCCGCATCGGCCACGGCCGGAGCGGAATCTTCGGGAAGCTGTTCGTCCGCGGCCAGATCGCCACCGCCGCCGCCCAGGTCAGAAACTTCACCGCCGGCGCTTTCGCCGCCGCCAGTATCCAAGTCCGAATTATTTTCGGTGGCCTCAGCCATCTCAAGACCGTCGCTAGTCGATTCTACATCGGCGCTATCATCCTCGGCTTTTTTGGAGGTACAAGCTGCAGTCGACATAAACATGACCGCTGCGAGGGTGATGATCACATACTTCCTGAACATGACGTTAACCTCGGTTGTTTTCTTATGAATCCAGCCTTAATTACATCACACGCAGGAATTGCCTGAAAACAAATATCGGGGAAGCCAGACGTTGGTGCTCTGGACTATTGTCTGGATTGTTTAGTCGAAGTGGGCAGCAAGCGCTTGAGCAGCGCGGACTTCACGTTGCTTGTGGCCGAAAGCTTATCACCGACCTTGAGCTTGTTTTTGGCAAACCAGCCGCGATTCATTTCCAACGCGAACTGGGCCGGCTGACGACTTTGATAGCTGGGAATGTTGATGCTCATCGAAGAAGAGGCCACGTCCATCTCTTGGATATCGACGACCTTACCTTGGCTATCGATAAAAGCGATAGATAGGGGAATCAAAGTGTTCTTCATCCAAAAGCCAAGCGTGCGTGACTCTTCGAAAACGAAGAGCATGCCGCTGTCCTCCGGCATCTTCTCTATGAACATCAACCCTTGTTCGCGGCGGCCGTCATCGTCAGCAATATAAGCCTCAAAGCTCTTCGATCCGATTTTGAAGTGGCCTTTTTCATAAAGCTTACTCAGGTCGCGCGCCTCGCTACTGAGTGAGGTCACTATAATAAGGATAAGGCCTAGAACTCTTGCCATGCTAGAGCAACTCCATAGCGCACGCCACGAGTAGAGACGGTCGCTTCCGTTTTACCAAGGGCCCGAATGGCGCCCGCTAAAATCAGCGCACCAGTCACAATCACATCGGCCCGCTTAGGTTGCATGCCCGGCAGCGCTTCTCTTTGCGCAACGGTCATTGCCGCCAGTTTCTCCGTCCACGCCTCAATTGTCGAGAGCGAGAGCTTGTAGCCGTGCACAGCATCTTCACTAAAGTCCAGTTTCTGATCAACGGCCGCTAGAGTGGTCGGCGTGCCGGCTACTGCCACCACTTCATGAATCGGATTTTTCGGCAGCGGTGCCTGGGCAAAGGCTTCATCGCTATATTCTTGCACGGCCTGCATCTCTGCGGACGAAATCGGGTGTGAATGCACAAAAAGTTCGGTCAACCTTACGCTGCCTACATCAACACTGGTGCCTTTAGGAACGCCATTTTGTTCGCTGATGATTTCAGTGGAGCCGCCGCCCACATCGATAACGGCAATACCAGCCGTCGACATCCTATCACAAAGCGCACCGCGGAAGGTAAGCTGCGCTTCTTTGTCTCCGCTGATAATATGAATAGGTATTCCGTGCTTTTTCCCCAGCAAGATCAACTCTTGCCCGTTACTCACATCGCGCGCGGCACTGGTGGCAACCGCAACGATCTTGTCACATTTAAACTCAGCAATCGTGCGGGCGTAGTCGGCGAAACAACAATCTAGTCGTTGTAAAGCTTCCGGATGGAAGCGCCGGTTGGCGTGCACGCCCTGCCCCATCTTGGTGACATTGGTTTCGTCATGCAAAACGCGCACAAGGTGGGAACCATCCATCTCGGCGATCAACAATAACGAAGTATTGGACCCGAGATCGAGCGCCGCCACCCGCATACGCACTAACCCTGCAGCTTTTTCTGCAGGATCTGATTCACCATCTCTGGGTTGGCCTGACCCTTCGAAGCCTTCATCACTTGCCCCACAAAAAATCCAAACAGTTTGACCTTCCCACCGCGGTAGTCGGTCACCGACTGCACATTGGCGGCCATGACGTCGTCGACGATCTTTTCGATCGCCGAAGTGTCGGTGATCTGACTCATGCCTTTGGACTTAACGATCTCTTTGGGTGCCTTGGATGTCTTCCACATATCCGCAAAGACCTCTTTGGCCATCTTGCCCGAGATTTCTTTGCTGTCGATCATCTGAATCATTTCGGCCAGATGAGCGGCGCCGATGGGGCTTTTCTCGACCTCGAGTTTGGCTTCATTCAGCTCTCGCAGAAGCTCAGTCATAATCCAGTTGGATGCAGCCTTGGCGTTCTTGGAAACCTGAGCCACGATTTCAAAATAATCCGCCAGCGCTTTCTCAGAGGTCAGCACGAAAGAGTCGTACTCAGGCAAGCCATGCTCACTTTGAAAACGACGAGCGCGCGTGAGTGGCAGCTCAGGCAGCTCACCGCGTATTTTGGCCAGCCAATCATCTTCCAGTTCGACCGGCAACAGGTCCGGATCGGGGAAGTAACGATAGTCATGCGCCTCCTCTTTCGAACGCATGGCAAAGGTGCGGTTTTTGGTGGGATCGTAAAGACGTGTTTCTTGCACGATCTTCTCACCTGTCGTCAGACAGTCAATCTGCCGCTGGATTTCGTACTCGATCGCCTTTTCCACAAAACGAAATGAGTTTATATTTTTCAACTCCACTTTTGTGCCCAGCTTGGTTTCGCCCTTCTTGCGCACGCTCACGTTACAATCACAGCGCATGGAGCCTTCTTCCAAGTTTCCATCGCACACATTCAAGTAACGCAAAATCTTGCGCACCGTACGCGCGTATTCGGCTGCCTCGGCCGGCGATTTCATATCCGGTCCCGACACGATCTCCAGCAATGGCACACCGGCACGGTTCAAGTTGATCAGAGTGAACTCACCCTGGTGAAGAGATTTCCCAGCATCTTCTTCCATGTGGGCGCGTTGCACATGCACGCGACGAAGCTCACCGTCGAGAACGTATTCAACGTAGCCATTTTCACAAATCGGCAGATCAAACTGTGAAATCTGATAGCCCTTGGGCAAATCCGGATAGAAATAGTTCTTACGCGCGAACACCGACTTCTTACGGACTTCACAGTTCAAGGCCATCCCGGTTTTCACGGAGAACTCAACGGCGCGCGCGTTCAAGACAGGTAGAGCTCCGGGCATACCCAAGCTGACCGGATGCGTGTTTTCGTTGTCGGCCCCACCGAATTGTGTGGTGTCAGGGGAAAACATTTTGCTCTCCGTGAGCAGTTGAGCATGGATCTCTAAGCCGATGACGGCTTCCCAATCACTGTAAGACATGCGGAAGTTCCTTTAAGGCCAGAGTTTCTTCAATCACGCTGCCTGCATTAAAAAGATGCTGTTCTTGAAAGTGTGAGGCCAAGAGTTGAACGCCGATCGGCAAACCGTCTTTAGAGAATCCCGCGGGCACACTCATGCCAGGAATACCGACCAAGTTCGCGCTGGTGGTGTAAATGTCGTTCAAGTACATGGCCAAGGGATCGGATATGCGATCACCGATCTTAAAGGCCGGCGACGTCGTCACCGGACTCATCAAAAGCTGGCACTGCTTGAACGCATCCAAAAACTGTTGGCGCAATAAACGCCGCACTTGACCGGCTTTCTTGTAATAGGCGTCGTAATAGCCACTCGACAGAGCGTAAGTGCCTAGAATAATCCGACGCTTCACTTCCGTACCGAAACCTTCACCACGCGTGCGGCAATAGAACTCAGCCAAATCCTCGGCCGGTTTTTTGCTGAAGTCCGCACGATGACCGAAGCGTACGCCATCATAACGTGCCAAATTGCTTGAAGCCTCGCTTGTGCACACCAGGTAGTAAATGGGAACGGCCATTTCAGTTAACGGCAATGAGATCTCAACCGTCTCCGCACCCGCTCTCTTCACTGCTTCTATCGCCCGCTCAACAGCAGCCCGAGTGTCCGTGCCCAATTGGCTTGAGAAATACTCTTTCGGCAAACCGACTTTGATGCCTTTGAGGCTTTTATTGATTTGCTTGCTCCAAGCCGGCACAGCCTCCGCAGAGGTCGTGCTATCGCGGGGATCGCGCCCGCAAATGGATTCCATGATCAGCGCCGAGTCTTCCACAGTGCGAGTCATCGGGCCAGCTTGGTCCAAGCTCGAAGCGAAAGCCACGATACCGTAACGGCTGACACGACCATAAGTCGGCTTTACGCCCACCAAACTGCAAAAGCCCGCAGGTTGCCGAATCGAACCACCGGTGTCCGTACCAATTGCGGCAGCGGCCATACCACCCGCCACAGCAGCAGCAGAACCGCCACTAGAACCCCCGGGAACATAGTCGATATTCCACGGATTACGCGAAAGTCCGAAAGCAGACGTTTCTGTCGACGAACCCATGGCGAACTCATCAAGATTCGTCTTGCCCAGATTGATCGCACCCGCGCCTTCCAAACGCTCGACCACCGTGGCCGAATAAGGAGGAACAAAATTATGCAAAATTTTAGAAGCAGCGGTTGTGCGCAGCCCCTTGGTGCACAGCATATCCTTGATGGCCACTGGAACACCTGCCAACGGGCCGACATTTTCACCCTTCGCCAAGCGTGCATCGACCGCTTTGGCCTGATCCAACGCCTTTTCGTTCAACGTGATATAGGCGTTGATCTTGGGATTCCACTTCTCGATCTGTCCCATGAATCTCTCGGTCACTTCAACCGACGACAGATCCTTTTTGCGAATAGCATCGCTTAATTGTCTAAGGCTTGAGGTCAACACGTTCATGGCTAGCCTACCACCGGTGGAACTTTAAACAGATTGCCGACTGCCTCAGGTGCGTTCTTCATTGCCGTTTCCGCACTCTCCCAATTTTCAGCTTTGTCTTCACGCCAGAACGGCTTGATGTCTGTGGGAGTCACCAGGGGTTCAACACCGTCGGTTTTGACTTTGGAGACATGCTCAAAAGCACCCAATACGGACGACAGCTGGGCCGCTAGTTTTTTAGTTTCTTCAGCGCTTAAGGAAAGACGCGCCAGGTGCGCCACACGGGCGACTTCATCTTCGGAAATCATGGTTTTCCTCCGCGCACCATCTAATCCGAAAGATGCGGCGCAGGCAAGCTGAACTGATGCTGGAGGCAGCGCGGACGCGATGTTATCTTGACGGGTCATGCCTGGCAAAAAATCGCCCGCCAAGGGCCACTACGAAGAGCTGAAAGCCAAGATCCGAGAGCACGACTATAACTACTTCGTGCTCGATCGACCGCAGATTCAGGACTACGACTACGATCAGCTGTTCATCGAGTTGAGAAAACTTGAAGAGGAGCACCCCGAGTGGGTGACGGCGGACTCGCCCACGCAACGGGTAGGTGGTGCGCCATTGGCCGAATTTGAAAAGGCCGCCCACCGCCGACCAATGCTTTCGCTCGCCAATACGTATTCGGTCGAAGACGTGAAAGAGTTCGACGAACGCGTGCGCAAGTTTCTGGAATCAGACAAACCCGTGACTTACTTCTGCGAATTGAAGTTCGATGGCCTAGCCTGCGAACTGATCTATGAAAATGGCGAACTTACCGGCGCCCTCACTCGCGGCGACGGCAGCGTCGGCGAAAACGTGCTGAGCAATGTTCGCACTATCCGCGCGATTCCATTGCGCCTACATAAAGCCGCGCCAAAGCTACTCGAGGTGCGAGGTGAAATCCTCATGTTTAAAAAGGATTTCGCCCGCCTCAATGAACAGCAGCAAGAGTCCGGCGAGATGACTTTTGCCAACCCTCGCAATGCGGCCGCCGGATCGATTCGCCAGCTTGATCCGCGTATCACCGCCAAACGCCCATTGCGCATGTTCGCTTACGCCCCTGGAGAGATCGACGGCCTACGCCCCAGTTCGCAATCCGCTTGGCTGGAGACGTTAAACGAGCTCGGTCTACCTGTCCTGCGCTTTGCAGAATGGAAAACGGTGCGCGCGGCGCTCGAGAATGGCTATGTGCCCGAAATGCCCTTGGCAGCCCTGTGCCAAGGCGGAGATGAAGCTGTCGAGTACTACGAGCACATCTTAAAATTGCGACATCAACTGCCCTTCGATATCGACGGCGTTGTGATCAAAGTGAATTCATATCCCTTACAAGATCGCCTGGGCACCGTCGCACGCAGTCCACGCTGGGCCACGGCCGCCAAGTTCCCTCCCGAGCAAGCGACCACCGTGATCGAAGACATTGCAGTTCAGGTGGGCCGTACCGGCGCCCTCACGCCAGTGGCGGTAATGCAGCCTGTTCGCGTGGGTGGAGTGACTATCGTCAACGCCACTCTTCACAATCAATCGGAAGTGGATCGCAAAGACGTGCGCGTCGGCGATACCGTGATCGTGCAGCGCGCGGGTGACGTGATTCCCGAGGTCGTTCAGGTCATCGCCGAAAAACGTCCTGCGAGCGCTAAGAAATTCAAAATGCCCACCCATTGCCCAGTGTGCAATGAAGAGGTGGTCTTGCCCGAAGGTGAAGTCGTCACCCGCTGCGTGAACACCTTCTGCCCAGCCATCATCAATGAATCGCTTAAACATTTTGCTTCCCGGCGCGCGATGAATATCGAAAAGCTCGGCGACAAGATCATTGAGCAAATGACGGCGGCCGGCATAGTCAGAACCTACTCGGACCTCTACAAACTGGATCGCGATATGGTGCTTTCTCTAGAACGGCAAGGCGAAAAGTCTGCACAAAACATCATAGATAGTATTGAGACCAGCCGACAGACCACACTAGCACGCCTAATCTACGCACTTGGCATTCGCTTTGTTGGCGAGCAGACCGGAAAGTCTTTGGCCACACATTACAAAACACTTGATGCTTTCTTAGATACTTCGGAGGAAGCCTTGATCGAAGTGGAAGACATCGGTCCAAAGGTAGCAAAGTCGATCATGGATCGCTTGCACAATGAGGAATTCCGCAAAGAGATCAAGCGACTCCTTAAAAACGGCGTGGTGATTGAGACGCCGAAGAAAGTGGCGGCTGGAAAACAACCCCTTTTTGGCATGTCGATCGTCATTACCGGCACACTTCCCAAGTCGCGTGACGAAATCAAAGATCTGATCATAGCTTTGGGTGGAAAGTCTCCAGGCTCTGTGAGCAAGAACACCAACTATGTACTGGCCGGTGATGAGGCGGGTTCGAAGCTCGATAAGGCGCAAGAGCTGGGAGTGCCCATTCTGGATTGGAACGGCTTTCAGAAATTGATCGAATGAGTTCACGTGGTCTGATCTGGGGATTTATCTCCTACGCCCTATGGGGCTTTTTCCCTCTGTATTGGAAGCTGCTTTCGCATCGCCCGGCCGGCGAAGTATTGGCTCACCGAATGGCCTGGTCCTTTGTATTCTATCTTGGCATTTACCTTTTCTTTTCAGGCGTACCCGCCAAAGCCATCTTCAGCCAATCGCGCCGTGACTGGATTTTGTCGACACTGGCAGGTTTGATCCTTGCCTTCAATTGGGGCCTTTACATCTATGCCGTAAATACGGGACGCATCCTCGAGGGCAGCTTAGCTTACTTTATCAATCCGATTTTGAACGTGACTGTGGGGGTGGTGTTTTTCCGTGAAGGCTTTCCGTTAATCCTTAAGCTTTCTGTCGCTTGTGCAGCAGTCGGGGTGGCCCTGAAGATTGCTTACGCCCATGAGTTTCCCGCCATCGCATTGGCGTTAGCCATTTCGTTTTGTGCGTATGGCTTGATTAAAAAATTGCTTAAGATCCCACCCACCACCTCGTCGGTACTAGAAAGCATCACTCTTTTTCTTCCCGCCGTTGCGGCCGCGCTCTACTTTCAAGGCCACAGTTTGCCGGCTTCCACGGGAACTTGGCTGCTTTTTGCAGCTTCAGGTGTAGTCACTGGACTGCCGCTGTTCATTTTTGCTTATGCAGCTCAACGGGTGCCTTACAGCGTTATGGGCATGCTGCAGTTTATAGCACCGACGCTTCAGTTTATTGTGGGTGTCTGGGTGTACAACGAAGCCTTCAATCGCGAGCAGATTCTCGCCTTCGGCTTTATTTGGATCGGAGTGGTTCTCTATATGGGATACCAAGTTCACCGCTTACGGCGCTCAAACCACAGAAAATAAAAAAGCCGGAGACCTGTCGATCTCCGGCTTCGAATCTACTAGAGATGATCGATAACGATATCGCGAGCCATTACGGTCTTGCGGCCGTCGGCTTTAGCGCTATCAACGCCTTTTTGGCAAAGGCGCTCAACGGCCTTGCTCAATACGTCGATAGTTTCTGCGGATGTGTTGCAACCGCCCTTTTCTTTGATGAACTTCTTCACTTTGCTGGTAACGACCAGAACATCTGCCATGTAATCCTCCACTCAAAAAACGCACCTCAGATTAAACCTATTCGAATTTAAAAGTGAAGTTATTTGCAGATGGGCACGCCGCGGCCTTTTGCTGGATTTAGGTCAGGGGTGACGTTTTAGGGCTGCCGACTGACTGTAAGATCCTAATAATATTCATCTAATAGTTACGCGCGCTGGCCCTTGTATTGCTCTGCATCATGCGAATGAGAAAAGGTGCGTCCGAACGCAGTTTCCTACTGCTTAGTTTTGTTTTGATTAGCGCCTTCGCGCACGCGGCGACACCTCTTGACCTGGTGCCAGAAGGCACACCCATATTGACCGATACGGAATTCTTCCCCCTAATGGGACGACCACATGATGCGCCGGCCCCTCTGCGCAGCGAGGCACGCTCCCCGGAAGAAGAGAAGAAATGGCGAGCCATTAAAGCCAAGGTGCTGGCCGATTTCGGTAGCCGCATCAATCCTGAATTTGCCATTCCCGAAGGCCTTAAAGAACGCACCTCATTTTGGTTCGACATTTACACCCGCTATGGTGATGCACACCACATCGTCCATCATCAACGCTATCCCTGGATCGTGTACCGCGTGTTTGACGGCACTTCCACCATCTTGAATGGCAAAGGACCTCTATGGTTACGTCGGGAGCGCGCAAGCAAAATGGCCAAGATGCAACTCGCTGAGATCCGCACGGCGCTTCAGCGTTTAGCCAAACGAAAAACCTATGACCAATTACCGACGCTGGAACGCGAGCTGTTTGAAAAGCTCTCCGTGCTGCCCGGTCCGCGTAAGGCTGTTTTGCGTTTAGCGGCGACCGAAGTGCGCAGTCAGTTGGGACAAAAAGATTTCTTCGAACGCGGCTTAGTCAACAGCAGTCGCTACCTTCCGTACATGGAAGAGGAATTCAAGCGTCACGGTTTACCTACCGAAATCACGCGCTTGCCCTTTGTCGAAAGCAGTTTTAACGAAATGGCCTATTCGAAAGTAGGCGCCAGCGGCATCTGGCAGATCATGCCTACGACCGGCAAATCCTATATGATCGTGAGTGAACAGATCGACGAGCGTAACTCACCGCTGAAAGCTACCAATGCGGCCGCACGGCTCTTGCGCTCCTACTTCCGTGCGGTCGACAGCTGGCCCCTGGCTCTGACCTCTTACAACAATGGCATCGGCAATACGCAAAAAGCGATGAAGGGAGCCGGTTCACGCGAACTCCCGACAATCATCGAACGCTACCATCGCGGTGCCTTTCGTTTCGCCTCATCGAATTTCTACACCTGTTTTTTAGCCGCTCTATATGCGGAGAAGTATAGCGAACTGCTGTTTAAAGAGCTGCCACGCGAACCTCTTCAAGAACGCGAAACCTTGAAACTTAGTGGGCGAACCAATGCGCGTCTCCTCACTAGAGTAGTGGGACTGTCTCAAAATGAGATGCTCAAATACAATTTAGACCTGCGGGGCGTGCTCAAGCGCAACGGGATGCTTCCTCGTGGTTATGAAATCCACCTTCCGCCGGGTCTTAAGGACAAACTTATTCGCCGCATTGGTATTCAGGAAAAATCCACTCGACCACGCACTTAAAGATCCGTCCAACCGTATGACTGCAGTTCGAACTCTAGACAGGCGTTGACCGCCAGTTCAAACCTATTTGGACCTAAGTCGGCTTAGGCCTTGTATTACCTTAATGGCGAAGAGGGGGTTTTCGTCATGTCGTCTCTAGGTGCACTGACGGTCGTTTTGATGGCCGTTCTGTATTTCTCTCTACAGTTCTAATTCGCCGGCCAGGCAAGAACGTGAACATACTCGGGCTCAGCCACAACCACTTGGCTGAAGTTGCCCCGCGCTTGTAGCGGATGCACAAAAACCGTTTGCAGTCCCACGGGCGCATTGAAAATGGCAAATCCACCACCAGCCACACCGGACTTACCCGGCAGCGGTTTGCCTTGAGCGTCGAAATAAACGATGCTCATTTGATCTTGCGGTACCGCACCCGTCATTTCGACTTCAAAATCCTGATCATCAATAAAACCGACCACAATCCCATGCGCCGGATGCACACTAATTCCAGTATCCATAACCAAGCCACGCAGCCATTCACGACGAACCACCGGCACATGCACTCTTTGCGGAGAACCACTTAAAGTTGTGCGGCTCACTTCGTATTCCGGTCCAGCTTCCGCTTCCACCATGAATCCACTGCCGGCCACAGAGTACTCCACATACTGGTCGCCATTGAGGGGCAGAATTTTATCTGTACCCACTAAACGGATCCGCGCTTGCACAGGCCTATCGGCGGCAAGAACGTCCAGGACGCGGAACTGCGAAACCACTTTATTGCGTAGCTCAAGCTCAAGATAAGAGACGTGCTTGTTTTCTGTCGGAAACACTTGCGCAGGATAGAGCAAGCCGGAGCTCTTCACTCGCAAAGCCTGTACACCCGGACGCACTCGCAAGAAAGCAAACAGACCGTTCTTGCCCGTCGCCTTCATATTTTTGTCAGGCAAGAAAGCATCGTTGAAATATATAGGTTGATACTCGCCGGCCAACTCTACCTGCGCGCCACTGACAGCTTTGGCATCACGCTGAATCTGTCCCCAGACGATACCCATCTGCATAGCTTCCGCGCGGTCAGTGCCCTCCAAGTTCAATTGCACCAAAGCTTCCACTAAAGAATTCGAAAGCACGCGCACATCTTGCGGTTGCCCAGCCTGACCGACCACTAAGCTGGACCATTTTCCCGGGGCCGAAGTGCGCGCCACAAACGTGGAGTCACGATCTAACGAGGGCTCGGAAAAATACCCATCGTCGTTCACGCCAGTAGGTTCGGTATAAGATTCGATTTCCACACGCGCTTGGCGCAGAGAGGCCGGAGCATTGACCGGCATCGTGTCGCTGACCGCGCGGATGGAAGCGGTGTCCGTCGTCGGGCGCAAAGCGATGCGCAGATCGTTGATGCGGTTCTCGCTGGTCGAAATATCGCGTAGGTGCAGTAGATTCAGCTCACCGCGACCCAGAACCCGACCATCCCGCGTGAACAACTCCGCCACCAAGTAGCCTGTGGCTTTCTTCACATGAATTTCAAAACGACCTTCAGTCACCCAGATGCGACCGCTCTCTTGCGTGGCGCCATTCAGAACACGTTTCACCAACAACTGAGTTTCTGGACCAACAAAAGCCAATCCTCCGGTCATTTCGATTTGACCGTTCAACCACATGGGGCGCGCCGCATCCGGATCACCAGTCACGGCGGAAAGATTGGTAACGAAGGTTTCACTGGGCTCGTCTATATAATTAGGAGTGTTTGCCGCCGACGGCATATCGCCACGGGCTATAAGAATCGGCGTACCACTTGCAGCCGTGATCGTACGTCTAGGCGACGACGCCATCGAGATCGACCATGCATCATCGCGTGGATCCACGTGATAAGAAGACTCAGGCACGGGGGTTACAGGTCTTTTGGGAAAACGAACAGCGCTTTGTGCGGCCAAGAGGATCGGTTGCTCAGCACGGACCGGATAGACTTCCGGCGGCGGTGCCTTCATAGTTAAGCCTTTTAAAGCGATATGCCGCTGACGCGGAAAACTCTCAACACTCTTCAACTCAAAGCGTTCACCCAAAACGATCATCTCTCCGGAACGATCGGGTAGAGCCAGAGTGTCTTCATAGTTCTCTTTGATATCTTCAAAAGCAGCGTAAGCGGGTGAGGCGCGATGGGCCGCAACAGAAAGGCCATGCGAAAATACCGCGCGAAAATCCAAACGACTCATGGATAGAGGAAAGAGCACAATACTGCCGGCAAGCAGTTGTGACCAGAAAACGTATGGAGTTTTCTTTCTGCGCGAGTATCTATGCGCCATCTTCACAGTCTGTTAGTACACCCGAAAATCGTCAATAATGTTGCGCTCTTCGCGACGTTTGGAGAGCTCTCGGCGCAGGCGTTCCGCCAGCTCTTGCGTGAATTGATCGTGGTAACCCATGGTCTGGTAAATAAACTCATCGCCTTTAAGCATGCGGCGCTGATGAGTGACAATGATGGCAATGTCGTAAGGCCTGCGGTCGCCCAGTATAGTGTATTGCACGTAATATCGATCAGTTGCCTCGTGTCCGTCCTTATATTGTTCCACTTTGCGGCCCGGCACGAAGTATTCCGACAAGATCTCGCGGCCATTCGAACTGACCGAGCGGGTGCCGACAGGAATCTGCGAACTGATCAGTCCACGAATCTGGGTGATGGGCCAGTCGACCTCTTTGATAAACTTGCTTTGCCGCGGCGCCTGCATGAGCGCGCAGCCGGTCATAAACAGAAACGCTAAAACGAGAGGGAGCTTCATCCCTCTATTTTGGCACGTTCTGAGCGTCTTTCAAGAATTGGGCAATACCTTTGTCGGTCAGTGGATGATTGACGATCTGCTGCAACACCTTGAAGGGAACCGTCACCACATCCGCGCCCATCATTGCCGACTCCATAATGTGAATGGGATGGCGGATAGAAGCCACCAACACCTGAGTAGCCAAATCATAGTTTTGGAAAATCTGAGTAATCTGACTAATCACTTCCATGCCATTAGACGATATATCGTCGAGGCGCCCCACAAACGGACTAACCAGAGTAGCCCCAGCCTTCGCCGTGAGTAGGGCTTGGAGGGGTGAAAACACTAAGGTCACATTGGTCTTAATACCTTCAGCCGACAGACGGCGGACAGCAATCAGACCCTCTTCGCACATCGGAATCTTAACCACGACGTTGTCGGCGATCTTGGCTAGCTGCACGCCTTCCTTCACCATCTCGTCGGCTTTGAGGCTGAGTACTTCGGCAGAAACCAGACCTTTCACCTCATTGCAGATGTCTTTGATCACATCTTCGTGACGACGACCGGTCTTGGCCACCAATGTCGGATTGGTCGTTACCCCATCCACCCAACCGCGACGATTGGCTTGGCGAATCTCTTCAATGTCCGCTGAGTCGATATAAAATTGCATGGGGTCGGCTCCTCTTATTTGTACAGGTCCGACAAGTCATAGAGTCCAGGCTTGGCTTTGTCAAACAGCCACCGGGCCGCCTTTAGCGCCCCCCGCGCGAAAACCTTACGGTTAAAGGCCGTATGTTGCAGCACTACGACCTCTTCGGGTCCCATGGCCCAGACCTGATGAATGCCAGGAACGCCACCGCCGCGAATACTGTTGGGAGCGGGGAGTTTGCGATCGAGCACCGCACCGAGTTTTTCATCAAGCAAGAGGGCCGTTCCGCTCGGCCGATCCTTCTTTTGATTATGATGGACCTCATCAATATGAAAGTCCCAATCTTCGAGCGCACGAAATTGCTCCAGCATGGCTGAAAGCACCGCGATGCCCACACTCATATTGGCGGAGTACAGAATCGGAATATGCTTAGCAGCCTGTTTGAGCTGCTTTCTTTGCTTATCACTAAGACCAGTGGTGCCAGAAACAAACGGTTTGCGGTTCTCCACGCACCAATTCAGAGCCTGATCAAAACCCGCAGGTAGCGAGAAATCGACGACAATGTCGACTTCGCGGGCTTTCACACCCCATGATTTAGCCTTATCGAGTTTAGCCGTTACTTCGAAACCGGCATCGCCAGCCAGCGCCATGATCTCCGATCCCATACGACCGGAGGCCCCAACGACCGCGAGCTTTATATTTTTCCCAGATTTTTTAGACATGTGCTCAAGTCCTTATGAAATTTCGGATCCAGCTCCACCAACGGCAAGCGCATCTCAGCCGAATCGATCAGCCCCATCAACTGGGTCGCCTTTTTGACCGGAATCGGATTGGCCTCGCAATACAACCACTTCATCAGATCACGATACTTCTCTTTGTAGGCTGCGCGTACCGACGGATCGGCGGCATGGGCAATGGCCTCGCCCATTTCGCGCCCGATGACATGCGAAGCGACAGCAATGGTGCCATGCCCACCACCAGCACAGAAGTCTACGCAGGTAGCATCATCGCCAGACAGAAAAATAAAATCGTCGCGTGTAACCCTTTTGGTTTGGGCCAACACGTTCATGTCGCCCGTCGCATCTTTTATGCCGACAATGTTCGCGATGCGACTAAGAGCGCCCACTGTCTGTGGTTCCAGCATCGTGATCGTACGGCCCGGAACATTGTAGAGTAGGATCGGCGACGCACTGGCCTTGGCGATAGCAGAGAAGTGAGATTCCAGCCCACGTTGCGGAGGTTTGTTGTAATAAGGCACGACCACCAAAAGCGCCTCGGGTTTCCACGCCGCCACCTTTTGACTGAGCTCGATTGTCTTAGCCGTCGAATTGCTGCCTGTACCCACGATCACCGGCAATCCGGAGTCGCGAGCGATCTCGTACAGTTTTTTTATCTCATCAAAGGACAACGTAGGGCTTTCGCCGGTAGTTCCATTGACCACGAAGCCATCTACTTTTTGGGTGTTCTTCTGATCCGCAACCAAGCGACGAAAAGACTCGTAATCCACCTCACCGTTTTTGAACGGTGTCACCAACGCAGTAATAACGCCTTTGATGTTACTCATCGGCGTCGTCCTGTTCGTCTTTGTCAGTTTCCAAGGGACGAGTGCTTTCGATTTTAATTTTCTCAGTGGCACGCTTATACGTAGGACGTCCGCGACCGAGCTCGGCCGGGCGCTCGGGAGGCAAAGGATCTCCCTTCACACCGCAGCCCAAAAGTTGCATACAAGCGCTAAATATCAACGCTCTTCTTAGCCAGTTCATCTTCCGCTTCCTTCAAACCTGCACATAGTTTCGGCTCGAGCGAAAAACGCTTACGCTCTTTGCCAGTCACTGCTTTGCACAGAGAAATGTATTTTTGCAACCAGGCTTCGTTCTCGCGACTTAGTTCACCGCCTACACGCGCCAGCCACAAGTAGCTTTCCGGAAACTGCGGCTGCTCTTCGACCACCCGGCTCAAGACGTCAAACGCCTTCTTCGGGCTTTTCTCCTGCAAAAGAGTTTGCGCCAAGAGGTACTGCACATACTGCTCTTCCCACTTGTCGAGCGATGGCAGCTGCTTGGCCATCTCGCGCAAGCCCTTCACCTGTTGCTTACACACCAGAGCGCGCATTTCGAGTACTGCCGGCTCACTGGCCGACGGATTCATCATGCGGGCTTTCTCCAAAGTGGCCCTAGCACCATCGCAATCGGATTTCATCAACTGCACTTTGGCGATGTTGCTGAGCACGACCACATTATCGTCTTCCAAAGCCAAAGCTTCGCGAAATTGAGTCATCGCAAGGTCGGGATTTTCAAACATTTGCGATTGCCCAGCTTCAAAAGCTTTTTGGCCTTTGTCGGTGAAGAAGACCTTTGAGATTTGTGCCAGAGCTTCGCTCAATTTGGCGCGCGCCGTTTTCGCCGGAGCGGGCGTGCTCTTGAGAGCTTCTTGTAAACCGGCGCAGGCCTCTTTGCGGTTTTTCTTTAAGGCCAATGCTTGGGCCTGTTCAATCGTCGTGGCGACCGGATCCAACGCCTGAGCTGATAGAATCAATGAGAATAAAAACCACATCGCCCGAACCTATCATCTGGGTCCGGGCCCGTCGAGCCTTTAGCGTGGCATCTCGCGCACCAGAACCTGGCGCGGCTTGGAGCCATTGGCCGGGCCCACAACACCCTCGATCTCAAATATCTCGATCATTCGCGCGGCACGAGGATAGCCGAGCCGGAATTTGCGCTGCAGTAGAGACGCGCTGACTTCTTTCTGCGAGGCGACCCAGGCCAATACTTCGTCATAGCGATCGTCTTTGATTTCGCCATCTTCATAGTCACCGCCGCCATCGCCACTAACACCCGCGGTCCCATCGACCTCAAAGCCTCCGCCCGAGCCTTCGATGGCCTTCATAGCCACGGCGTCGTAGTCAGGTTCACCCTGACTCTTCCAGTTTTCCATCACGCGTGCGATCTCTTCTTCTGATAGAAAGGGGCCGTGGTGGCGCTCAGGCTTCGATACACCGGGCGCCAGGAACAACATATCCCCGCGCGCCAATAGGCGTTCGGCGCCCCCCTCATCCAGAATAATGCGCGAATCCATTTTGCTGGCCACTTTGAAGCTAATGCGGCCTGGAATATTGGTTTTGATCAGACCCGTCACCACATCTTTACGCGGCGACTGCATCGCCAAAACGAGGTGGATTCCGCAAGCACGCGCCATTTGCGCGAGGCGTACGACCGCCTGTTCTACATTCACTTTGTCCACCACCATAAGATCACCAAATTCTTCCACCACGATCACGATATAGGGCAAGGTCTGATGATAGTAAGATTCGGGATGATAGCTGTGCTCAAACGCCATATTGACATCGGCGTGTTCTTGCATTTTTTCACTCGGCAAATTCTCAACGATTTCATTGAACGCCTCCAAGCCGCGAGCGCCGAACTTGGACATCGAACGATACCGTTTTTCCATCTCTTTGATGGCCCAGCGCAAAGCTCCAACCGCTTTTTTTGCTTCGCGGATCGGTGGCATAATCAAATGCGGCACATCGTTGAATGCGGCCAGATCCACTTGCTTCGGATCCACCAAAATCAGCTTCAAAGACTTGGGCGAGTGACGAAACAAAAGCCCAGTAATCATGGACACGATGAACACCGACTTACCCGAGCCGGTGGTGCCGGCCACCAACAAATGTGGCATTTTGCGCAAGTCGACGATCCGCGGCTCACCGTCGGCTTTCCGCCCCAGTGCTACGGGGAGCTTCATCTCTTCGTTCCAGAATTCCTGTTGCGAAATGATGTCTTTTGCAAAAACTGATTCGCGCTGTGAGTTCGAGGTCTCAATTCCCACCACGTCGCGACCGGGAATCGGCGCAATGATACGCACCGATTCGCTCGACAACGCCAAAGAGAGATCGTCTGCCAAATCGGTGATCTTGCTGATCTTCACATCGGCCGCGGGCTTGAACTCAAACATCGTGACCGCGGGGCCAGGTTTGATTCCAACTACCTCGCCGCGCACGGAAAACTGCGCGAGTTTCTCTACCAGTAACCGTGCTTTTCCTTTGATCTCACGCTCGTCTAAACGGGTGCGCGTTGACGGTGGGTCATCGAGCATCGAAAGCTTCGGCAACTCCCAATTCGCCACTCGGCGCGGAATGCGCACAACGGTCTTTTTGGGCTTGCTGAATTTGGCTTGAAACTGCTCTTTCAAAAATCCCGTAATCGGCGCCGCTAAATCGTCCTCTCCGCCAGTTTCCTCTGACTCAGAAAAATCCCGAGTCTCTTCCACTTGCACGACTTGCGGTTGAATCTTAAAGAACGTCGATCGTGGGCCCATTGCCGACTCACTCACTCCAGCCGTCACTAACGGCGTGGGCTTAAACATCGACAGTTGCGATTTAAAACTGCGCCACAAAACGGAGGCCCAATCCTCTGCGGTCTCACGCGGACGCTGCACCAATTCGGACCAGGTGCGGCCGGTGTAGAATACCATCAATGCAGCAAAGCCCGTCCACAACACGATGGCTAAACCGACTTCGTTCATCAGCTTTACCAATCCCATTGTCAGAACATGACCGACCCAACCCCCGATACGAATTTTTGCCGCAAAGAAGCGGACGTCTCCGAAGTGCAGCGAGAGCAGGGCGGTCACGCACACCAAGAGCATCACGTCCAACCACCACTGCGTGCGTTCTTTGCTACGAGCGGGTTGCACGGTGAAATTAAACAAGGCTTGGCGAACAGCCCCCAAAACCAGTACCCAAGCGGGTAAGCCGAAGCCCTGATATAAAATATCCGCTAGAAAGGCGCCTAAATAGCCGCAAAGGTTGTGCGGTTTACCCGTACTCTGCACGATGGAATTGAGCGATGGATCGCTGGGGCTATAGCTGTAAAGGGAGGCCGCAAGGAACGTGCCCAGAGCCAACCAGAATAGACCGCGCAAGTCACCGTTGTACTTTTCGAATAAACGTTTCATTACAACAGTTTATGGGAGGGGTATCGGGATTGAAAGTCTGGATTTCCCGACTGGGCTGTAGTAGAGCTTTGGCCCTACGTATGGATAACGCGCTCAAGATCAATGAGATCTTCTTTAGCATTCAAGGTGAGTCGTCCTGGTCGGGATACCCGACCGTATTCGTGCGCACGTCAGGTTGTCATTTGCGCTGCACGTACTGCGACACGACCTATGCATATCATCAAGGCGAACGCTTGAGCATTGAGGACGTGGTGCAAGCTGTGCGCGGTTATCCCGCACAGTACGTGTGCGTAACCGGTGGTGAGCCCTTGTTGCAACCGGGGATTTATGAACTTATGCGCCGTTTATGCGATGCCGGTTTGAACGTGTCGTTAGAAACCAGCGGTGACAAAGACTGTGCGAAAGTAGATGCGCGCGTTAAAAAAATCATCGACGTAAAAACTCCTGACAGCGGTGAAGCGAAGGCGTTCGATGAACGCAACTTGCAATACGCCGATCACTTAACTGAATACAAATTTGTGATTTGCTCGGAGCGAGATTTCGAATGGTCAGAAAATTTCGCTCGTCAAAATAATCTTTTCGAAAAATCAAACGTTTTATACAGCCCATCATTTAAATCCGTTGGCGAACGCTGGTTGGCAGAGAAAATTCTGTCGACACACTCTGCAGCACGCTTGCAATTGCAACTACACAAATATATTTGGTCTCCCGACACGCGCGGAGTTTGACGGCCACGCGCTTTTACTTTAGAAACTTACTTCTTGGAAATCAGGGGGCTAAGGACCAAATGACTCCGACCGCAAACAGCTCAGATAATCTTCTCGTTGCAAATCTCCAAACAGTCAGCTTGGAGAAACTCGTCCGCAGCAAGTTGGAAGTTCTTTTTCAGCAACAGCAAGAAGCCCAAGTCGAATTGGACGGTCTGCATAAGATCGTGTTGGAGCAAGTTGAAAAGCCTCTGATCGAGTTGGCCCTTCGAGTATACAATGGTAATCAGGTGAAGACGGCCAGGATGCTCGGTATCAATCGCAACACCCTCAAGAAAAAGATTGATAGTTACAAGATCCGAGTTAGAAATAAAATTAATTAAAAGATCATCGACTACGGCATCAGCGGGCCAATCGCACGGACAGCTCTGGTATGACCCGCAGCTATTCTAGGGGACAATGGAAAATCGTTTGCCTCCGCAAAACATTGACGCCGAGAAATCGATTCTCGGTGGGTTGATGCTTGAGCAAGAAGCTTGGGACGAAGTCTCTGAGCTCTTGGTCGAAGATGATTTCTATAAACCTGCTCACAAAAAAATTTACGCGGCCATTCGTGAACTGCATCGCCGCGAAATGCCGTCTGACCTCGTCACTGTCAGCAATATACTGCTCGAACGCGGTGAACTCGAGAGCTTAGGTGGGGCTGTTTACTTAGCAGAGATGATCGATATGACGCCGTCCACGGCCAATATCGCTTCCTACGCCAAGATCGTGCAAGAAAAGTCACTCCTGCGCAAAGTGATTCAATCCAGCCAAGAGTTCGTCGAGAAAGCCTATTCGCAAGAATTCGAAAACATGGATGCGTTCCTCGATGCGATGGAAGCGCGCGTGTTTCAACTGGCGGAAAACAAAGCCACTTCGGGTCTTACCGATGCCAGCGAGCTGGTGAAGCTAAGTCTTGAGAAAATCGAAAGTCTTTACGCCAGCCAGATGATGGTGACGGGTGTTCCGAGCGGCTTTAACGAACTCGATGAAATGACCGCAGGCTTTCATCCTGGCGAACTGATCATCATCGCCGCGCGCCCCTCGATGGGTAAGACCGCGTTCTCGCTGAACATCGCCCTACATGCCGCGATGAAAGAGAAAAAGAAAGTCGCGTACTTCTCCGTCGAGATGGGTAAAGAGCAGGTGATGGTGCGTATGCTCGCCTCTAGCGCCAAAATTCGCCTGGGCGATTTGCGTATCGGTAAAATCGACGACCAGGCTTGGCCGCGCTTGATCAACACCGCCGCGGCCATGAGTGAAACCGGGCTGTTTATCGACGATACCTCGGGCATCTCGCCCTTTGATATTCGCGCCAAAGTGCGCCGGCTCAAAGCCAAGCACGGCCTGGATATGATCATGATCGACTACTTGCAGTTGATGTCGATGAAACAAAAGTCGGAATCTCGCGAACGCGAAGTATCTGAAATCTCAAAATTGTTGAAATCGATCGCCAAGGAATTGCAGGTTCCTGTGATTGCACTCGCTCAGCTGAACCGAGGGGTGGAAGGTCGTAGCGACAGACGCCCGATGCTCTCCGACTTACGTGAATCTGGCTCTATCGAGCAAGACGCCGACGTGATCATGATGATCTATCGTGAAGACTATTACGATCGTGACAATCCGGAGATCAAAGGTCTGGCTGAAATCATTGTCGGCAAACAGCGTAACGGTCCGGTCGATACAGTCAAACTGCGTTGGATTCCTGAGTACGGTATCTTCGACAATCTGATTCGCGGCGGGGGCCCCGAAGCGCCGATGCCTGACACTCCTCCACCCACTCCCATTCGCGGCGGCAAGCCCATGAACTTTGCACCGGGCGCGGGCAACGCTTAGAGTGTTTGCGGTGGCTCGCCTTCTTCAGTCACATTTGGTGATGATGCTCACCGAACGAAACTGATAGCCTGGAATGAACTTCAAACATTTACCCGAATAGTCCAAGAGTGAGAGTCCGAGAGCCAGATGCGCGCCATCGAGCTTCATTTGGCGACCGTCTTCAAAGTTAAAAACCACGCGCACAGTTTCGGTCTCAGTAGTGGACACACCAATGGAATCGACCTGCAGTTTTTCTCCGTGACCATATCCCCAACCAGGACCTACAAACTCCACTGCCGCAAACGAGCTGAGCGAATTTAGACATAGAATCAAAAGCGCAACTAATTTCATTTCCCCTCCTGAGCAGATGGAAACATTAGAGTGCAAGTGTTCATGGACGGCAATCTGATCTGCGCGTGGCGCCGGACCAATGACTGGTCCGGCGTTCAAGCCTTTCAATCTTCTAACCTTTTTGTTGGAATGAAGCTGTCAAAGAAAGTGAAACCCAAGGAGGGGTTATGGACGGAACAGGATTGCTCCGCACGATTATCGAGGCCACAGGTCTACCTGGCGACTCGCTCGAAAAAGAAATGGATCGCGTGATCCGCGCCAAAGGCTTAGACCCTGCCAACATCACTCTTGATGATATTCGCGAAGTCCTCGCAACATATCTGCAAGATGCCCTCTGCGAAGCCAAAGACTCCGCCGGCTAAAGCGCCCTAGTACGGGCGAACCTCGGCGCACAAAAAGAAAAGGCCGCTATCGCGGCCTTTTTCGTATCAAATTGTAAATAGCGATTAAGTCTTGTCCACCACGATGGTGACTTCGGCTTCCAAACCTTCACCTAAGCGGATGATGGCCTTGTGTTGGCCCAAAACTTTGATTTGCTCTTCCAAGTGGATGTCGCGTTTATCCACAGAGAACCCGTTTTGCTCAAGCTGTTTGGAGATGTCCATTGTGGTCACCGAGCCAAAAAGCTTTTCCGAGTCCGCAGCCGCTTCTAAACGGAAATTCAAGGTCGTGCCCTTCAACTTGCCGATGAGCTCCTGGCGACCAGCCAAAGCTTTCTTTCTCTGAATATCAGCCACTTTTTTCAAGTGGGCATATTCAGTCTGCTTCTCTTCAGTGGCCAACACGGCCAGTTGGCGCGGGAACAAGAAGTTGCGAGCAAAGCCCGTCTTCACGTTGACCATATCGCCGATCTTGCCGAGATCTTTAACGTCTTTTTGCAGAATTACTTTCATAACTAACCTCTCACTTAAAAATTTTAAACTTCATCACTTTTAAACTGCTCCGCGCGCTTCGATAAGCGGGTGCGGAAATCCAACCAGAAATCCAGAAGGCCAAGTAAAATCACCAAAGGCCATAACTGAACAACCAAGACCACCATGATCAGCGTCTGCCAAAACCAGTGGGCCCGCATGGTTTCGAAAAACCGAATGGCCACGCTGATCCCCTGGAAGAAGAACAACATCACTGTCACTGTCAAAACGTTGCGTGCAATGGCCTCAAGCCAAACCGGTCCAAAACCCCCGAACGAACCAAGCAACGCGGCCGTAAACAGCCACACCACCGGATCGGGCAAGCGGTATTCGAATAACTGAGTACGGGTCGCAGCACTGCGCGGACTTGCTGGCTCTCCACCATTCAGGCGGGGCTCTAGCACCACAGCTAGATAAATCGCACCCATCCAAAACGCCAGGATCACCGACGGCAGTTGCAGCATGAGATCATAGTAATTGATCTCCACGCCCGGGTTTAGCTCCAGCACGGGTTTGAAAGCCGTTTCAATGCCCGTCACAATCAGTGACGACCACTTTGCGCCGGCTTTAGAAACCCAGATGGCAAAAGCAGCGGAACTCAGCAAGCTGCAGATCAACAGCGTGAAACCGGCGCTGACCGCAAAACCGAAACCGTCCTCTTCCATCTCGCCAAACACGCCAATCAAAACGATCAGGCTGGTCATCATTACGCCAAACATCGGCTGATAGGCTGTGGCCGCGATCGCGAGGATCGTACCCAAAGCCCAGAAGCCGACTCGCCCCAGTTTCGCACGCAGAATCTTAAAGGGCGGAGCCCCAAAGACATACGTCAAGGCAGTCATAAAGACGGCCCAGACGGTTAAGAATGCGAAACGGGCAAAGTTGCTCATGCGTAATTAGGCCCGGTCTCTGCGCATGCCTTCAGCGCGCATCGCTTTGCGCTGTTGGTTTTTGATTTCGCGTTCGCGTTCGCGATTAGCAGTCTCGACCAAAGCTTCTTTGAACTTTTCCACGAACTTGGTGAGGCTGATGCGGTCATCAAGACGCGTGTGCTGGAAACGCAAAACGCGATCGTTGATGCGCATAGTGCGCTCAAGCTCAGCGACAGCGCCGCCAGTAGCTTCAAAGGTCATGTGAAAGTAGTTGCCGCGGGCGATGCGATCGATCGGGTTACCGAGCTTACGCTTGCCCCAGGTATCGAGGTGATGAATCGTGCCGTCGAAGGTCGCGAGAATCTCACGGTTCTTTTTGAAGAAAGCCTTTTGCTCTTCTTCAGTGGCATCGGGGTGCAAGATCACCACGAGTTCATATTTACGACGTACTTTAGAGCTGGATCCAGCCATTCAGACATCCTTTCGGGTTAAGCCCCAGCCTTTAGGTCCGGAGCAAGGATTAATGTTGAAAACACATGCGTTTAACACGCCCTCCAGAGGTCGACAAGCGAAAGCCGGACTTTCTCTTAACCCCCACAACATGGGATGATTTGGCCCATGGGGTTGATTTTAAAGGCGTTCAGCGGACCTCTCCAGGGACAGAGTTTTGCCGTCCGGGGAGAGATGATTATTGGCCGCCAGGACGCCACAATCAATTTAAACGATCCTAAGGTGTCCTCGGTGCACGCCCGGATCACCAACGCCGATGGGCCTTGGCGGGTTTTGGACAATAATTCCAAAAATGGCGTGCGCAACGCACAGGGCGACCGAATCGACAGCCTAGAGCTTGTAGCCGGCGCTATTTTTCATATCGGCGAAAGTGGCTTCGAGGTGGCGGAGGCCCCCGAAACCCCCAAGGCCGCGGGGGCCGATCCCGGTTTTGTGGAAGCCAAGAAAGAGAAGAAAAAGGCGCGCTACTGGCACGAAATCCTGTGGCAGTTTCTAGAAACCAACGCCGCCAAATTTAAAAACAAAGAGAGCGCACTGGCACCCCTTGAACCAGGACTGATTTTAGAATTCGTGCGTGGTGTACAAACCAACTCAAAATGGATTTTGGGATACGGGCCACGCCGTATCGGCCCCGTCGCACTTGACCTACCGATTTGGGAGCCGGGTGCTCCCGAAGTGTGTTTTGAAATCCATCCCACGCCGCAAGGGCTCTTGTTTAAGACTCAACATCCACAGATCGTCAAACTGAACGGGCAAGAGATAGACAACGAACTGCTTCGTATGGGAGATACCATCAAGATCAATGAAACTCTCATCGAAGTGGATTTTGTCGAATGAACCTTGTTCCAAAACAGACCGGCACATTCCGCAGCTTTGACGGAACCCGGATCTACTATGAAGTGCGCGGCGAAGGTTTTCCTATCGTCCTTAACTACGGCATCGGTTGTTTGGTTAACCATTGGCGCCCGCAAATAAAGCACTTCGCCCAGCACTACAAGGTCATTGCCTACGACTACCGCGCCCATCATCGCTCTGAGATTCCCGAAAACCGCGAGCATCTCAGTATCGATGCGATGGCACAAGACCTCAAAGGCTTGATGGATCACCTGGAGATTCAAAAAGCCAGTTTATGGGGTCATTCATTTGGCGTGCAGATGCTGGCGCGTCACTATGACTTGTACCCCGAGTTCGCCCACAGCTTGGTTTTTGTGAATGGGTTCGTCGAAAACCCTCTGCATGGAATGTTCGGCAGCCCTGATCTTACGTCCTCCGCCTTCCAACTGTTCAAATCCGGCTATCAAATGTTGCCCGAGACATTGGGCTTTCTGTGGAAAACCGGCATTCAATCGCCCCTCGCCATTCAGCTCAGCGCTTTGGCCGGCGGGTTCAATCTGCAGCTGACGTCATTGAAGGATATTGAAATCTACGCCCGTGGGATCGCTTCAATGGATCTCAATGCCTTTATTCAATTGTTCGAATCTATGCTGCACTATGATGGTCGCCCGGTGCTTGAGCGCATTGATGTGCCAACGATCATTATCGCGGGCAAACAAGACTCCGTAACGCCGGCAAAGCATCAGGAAGAGATGCACCACTTAATCAAAGGGTCTGAACTCTTTAGCGTGCCCTATGGATCGCACTGCACACAGCTGGACATGCCCGAGTTGGTGAACTTGAAGATTGAGCGCTTTCTCGCCAGCCTTCAGAAATAAAAAACCCCCGTGGGTACGGGGGTTTTCAAGGGAAACACGTTCACTGACCAAGTCTCATCGTTACTGGTAGGCGACGCCGCCCACTTCGAAACCGTAAGATTGTACCGAATCATCGGAGCTAAAGCTGATGATCACTGTGTCGCCTTCTATCGGCGGGCTAAACGTTTGGCCGAGTTTACCGCTCAAAGTACCGTAGGTTTTGCCGCTCGCATCCTTGAAAGTCACTTTGTCGTAACCAGCTTCGGTGTCGAAATTATTGAAGTAGATAGCTACGCGCTTGGCGCCGGGAACGCTAAATGTGAACTCCTGTTTCGTATTGGCAGCGTAGGGGTGAGTTGTGCTCGCCGATTGCGAGTCTTTTTGCCAATTATAGGGATCATCCGGGTCCATCGGCGCCACGGTATTGGTCAACGCGTAGTAAGCATTCACCATCCCGCCAGTCGCGACACGGCCGCGCATGGTGGAAACCGTACGCGCCGAAGCAAGCAAACGGTTTTTGATGGTCGAGAAAGGCTGACTCATATCTTGCGACAGGAGCAACGCGGCCACGCCTGATACGTGCGGGCAAGCCATCGAGGTTCCCGACCAGCTTTCCAATCCACGCATCGTGTAGCTCAACACGTTCACGCCAGGAGCTGCGAGATGAACTGTAGTTTTACCAAAGTTCGAAAAGTCCGCCATCATTCCGGCAGGATCGATTGCGGCCACCGAGATCACATTGTTTAGCGGGTAAGAAGCGGGATATTCGGGTGAACGATCATTGTCATTCGACGAATTACCAGCCGCTGCGACGAACAAAACGCCTGCATCTTGAGCACGCTGAATAGAATCTTGTAGGGCTTGCGAAAAACCGCCGCCACCCCAAGAGTTGCTAAGGATGTGCGCTTTCATCTTCACGCCGTAGTCGATCGAGCTAACCGCATCGGCCAAGCTGCCGCCGCCATCATCACCCAGGAAGCGAATCGGCAGAATGCGAACGTTCCATGCCACACCAACAACACCGTCGGCATTCGGAATCGCACCAATGGTTCCTGCGACGTGCGTGCCGTGACCGTAGACGTCCATAGGGTCGGCGTCTTTTTTTGCAAAATCATAACCATTCACATCGTCAATGTAACCGTTGCCGTCGTCATCGACGCCGGGCAGACCGTTCATCTCGGCTTCGTTTACAAAGATATTGGCGGCAAGATCAGGGTTGCGATAGTTCACGCCGGTATCGATCACTCCGACAATCACTTCACGCGAACCAGTCTCAATCTTCCAAGCACGCTCGGCATCGATATCAATACCGGCCTTGCCCGTGATTGTGCCAGCGTCGCCGGCATAGTTGCCGCCGGTATTTTTCATACCCCAGAGGGAGCTGAAACGGCTATCCGTGGGAAGATCGGGTGCGCCGCCCACGACTCTATATATATAGTTTGGCTCAGCATACTCAACCATTGCATTGTGCGAGAGAGTTTGAATCGCCGTCGCGCGCGTTTCAACCATCGGACGTTGTATAAGGATCAGACGCTCGTCTTGGTTAATGGTGCGCTTGATTTCACCACCAAGGGTGCCAGCCAGGCTAGATACGCTCATTGTAGCGGATGTCGGCTTCAACTTAACAACATATTCGCCAGGCACTGCCGGAAAATCTTTTGCATTTGCTGCAAATGAAAATGCAGCCAGGAGTGTCACCACCCCCAAGAGTCGTCCGTGATTCATGGTCCCCCCGCTCATCATTGAGCTTCGTGTATTTGATTGTCTCGGAGGGAAGAGGGCCTTCGTCCTTGAAGTGCTACACCGAATCCATTCGGCGCCAATGTCCCCCTGCCAGTTCCAAAATGGTACCAAGCAGAGTATGAACCGCAATCAAATTTTTTGTTTGTGTTCAGAAATCTTCAGCGTCGCGTTCGACGTGGAACTGCCTCGAGCGCACAGGAACCGAGTATCTCCGCTGAGAAAGATAGTTGCTCGCCCGGAGCAGGTTGTTCAGAATTTGTGGAGAGTTTTTGAGCAGATGTTGCGATTGCATTCTTAAACAGATGTTTGAAAAGCGCCTCTTGAGCGCCCTTAGGCGCATCCTTTCTGAACCCGATTTCATGCAAAATCTCACGCGCCCGACGCATTCAATCTCCTACTAATGAGGTCTCTTCGGCAGATTTCGGGCTCAAAATGATGTTGAGCAGGGGGCCGTACGGTGGAGAAATCATCACACGGCGGACTATACCCATACCTCATTTGGGCAATTTTGCCCCAAAAATCACGACAATGGTCTGGGAGCGGCCCATGGCACACCGGGTAAATGTGGATAAGGCTGTGGGTTTATGTTCATAACTCGCTATAGGTGGTGGGCCTTAGGTCCAGAACACTAGATCTAGTGCTGGTGTTGAATAAAAAGGCATCAAGTACAACTCGCCCCAACCACTTTTTACTCTTAAATTCTCATCCCAACCTTTGCCTACGATTGCCGCAAACAACCTTTGTAAGGACCTGTTGGGGATGGGTGAGCCGCGAGTGCGAACTCACCGAACAAAAACTAACGATGTTTAATAGATGCAGCCAAGAAGTCCCGATTCATGCGAGCGATGTTCTCAAGAGAAATCTCGACCGGGCAAGCTGCTGAACAAGCACCCGTATTGGTACAACCACCAAATCCCTCGGCATCCATCTGTGCGACCATCTTCAAGACGCGCTCTTCCCGCTCCGCTTGACCTTGCGGCAACAAAGCCAGGTGAGCCACTTTGGCCGAAGTAAAGAGTGAAGCACTGGCGTTTTTGCAAGCGGCGACGCAAGCACCACAGCCGATGCAAGTCGCGGAGGAGAAAGCCAAGTCGGCGTTCTTCTTGGGTACAGGAATGCAATTCGCATCTTGGGCAGCACCGGTATTGGCCGTAATAAAACCGCCCGCTTGCTGAATGCGATCAAATGCGCTGCGGTCGACCACAAGATCTTTGACGATCGGGAAGCTCTTTGCACGAAACGGTTCGATCACGATGGAATCACCATCTTTGAATTTGCGCATGTGCAACTGACAGGTAGTGGTGGCGACCTCAGGGCCGTGCGGATTGCCGTTGATAACCAGCGAGCACGCGCCACAGATACCTTCGCGGCAATCGTGATCGAACTCCACCGGCTCTTTTCCTGTACGCACCAACTCTTCGTTCACCACGTCGAGCATTTCCAAAAACGACATGTCAGGAATGATATTTTTGGCCTGGATTTTCAGGAACTCGCCCTTCTCTTTGGGGCCGGCCTGACGCCAGATTTTTAGATTGAGGGTCATGCCTTTTTGTTCAGCCATAGCTCACCTTATTTATAACTTCTTTGCGACGGATGGACATACTCAAAGTTGAGTGGCTCTTGATTTCTGGTCCAAGTGACTTTGTCGCCCTGGCTGCCAGCGTATTCCCAAGCCGCCACGTGCGAGAAGTGCTCATCGTCGCGCTTTGCTTCATTATCCGGCGTTTGAAATTCGTCGCGGAAATGCCCACCGCAGGATTCCCTGCGCTCAAGTGCATCTGTGGCCATCAATTCGCCTAGTTCCAAAAAGTCGGCCACGCGACCGGCTTTCTCAAGCTCACTGTTTTTAAAATTCGATTCACCGGCCACGCGGACATCAGACCAGAACTGCGAACGCAGCTGACGGATGCTTTCGATAGCGGTCTTTAATCCCGCTTCGTTGCGCGACATGCCCACTAGGTCCCACATGATCTTGCCCAACTGCTTGTGGATATCATCAACTGTCTTGTTGCCTTTTACTGACAACAGTCGGTTCAAACGCAAAGACACGTCTTCACGCGAAGCTTTAAAAGCATCGTGGCTGATATCCACTTTCGGCAGGGGATTAGAGGCGATGTAGTTGCCCAGCGTATATGGGATTACAAAGTAACCGTCCGCCAAACCCTGCATCAACGCCGAAGCTCCCAAACGGTTAGCGCCGTGATCAGAAAAATTGGCTTCACCCAAGACGTGCAAACCAGGGATAGTGCTCATCAGATTGTAGTCCACCCACAAACCACCCATGGTGTAGTGCACAGCTGGATACATCCGCATCGGCTGCTCGTACGGGTTTTCGTCAGTGATCTTTTCGTACATATCAAACAGGTTGCCGTATTTCTCCGAAACGGCAGCCTGCCCTAAACGTTTTATCGCATCGGCAAAATCCAAATACACCGCTTCGCCAGAGGGACCGACACCGCGGCCTTCATCGACCCGAAATTTGGCTTGCCTAGAAGCCACATCGCGCGGAACCAAGTTTCCAAAACTGGGATAGATTCTCTCGAGATAATAGTCGCGCTCGGACTCAGGGATGTCTTTGGGCGAGCGTTTGTCACCCTTCGCTTTCGGCACCCACACTCGGCCATCATTGCGCAACGACTCGGACATCAATGTCAGTTTGGATTGATGCTCGCCGGAGCGCGGAATACAAGTGGGATGGATTTGCGTGAAGCAAGGATTACCGAAGTAAGCCCCCCGCCGATGGCAACGCCAAGCCGCCGTAGCGTTGCTGTTCATCGCGTTGGTCGACAAGAAGTAGGCATTGCCATAGCCACCTGTGCAGAGCAGAACGGCGTCGCCAGCGTGCGATTCAATCTCACCGGTAATCAAGTTACGTACGGTAATTCCGCGCGCTACGCCATTGATCAGCACCAAGTCCAGCATCTCGCGACGCGAATACACTTCCACATTCTTGCGATCGACCTGGCGATTCATGCTCGAATAAGCACCGAGCAAAAGCTGCTGTCCCGTTTGACCGCGGGCATAGAACGTACGCGACACTTGCGAGCCGCCGAACGAACGATTGTCGAGTAGACCGCCGTACTCACGCGCAAACGGCACCCCGAGCGCCACGCAGTGATCGATGATCGCCGTCGACACCTGCGCCAAGCGATAAACATTCGATTCACGAGCACGGAAGTCGCCGCCCTTCACAGTGTCATAGAACAAACGGTACACGGAATCGCCGTCGTTCGCGTAGTTCTTGGCCGCATTGATTCCACCCTGCGCCGCAATCGAGTGCGCGCGGCGGGGAGAATCGTGGATAGTAAAAGCTTTTACATGATAGCCAAGCTCACCCAGCGAAGCAGCCGCGGATGCGCCAGCTAAACCTGTGCCCACCACGATGATGGTGTGCTTGCGTTTGTTGGCCGGGTTAACCAGCTTCATTTGAAACTTGTGCGTGTCCCAGCGTTTTTCGATAGGGCCACTCGGCGCCTTGGAATCCAGTTTGCCCGTGCTTTTGGGAGTTGCGTCTGCCATGGCTAGCCCCGTTGAAGAAGGTAAACGTAAATAGGTTGCGACAGAAATCCTCCCACGACGATCACCGCATAAGCCCAGCTGGCGACCTTAATTGCGCAGTTGTAACGCGGATGATTGATTCCGAGAGTTTGAAGGCTTGAACCCAAACCGTGCCGCAAGTGAAAGAACAAAACGAATAAGGCCACTACGTACCAAATCACATACGCTGGTTCACTGAACACTTCGACCACAAGTTTGTGCAAGTCACGCATCTCAACCCCATCGTAAGTCACCGAATAATGAGTGCCGTACTTGAAGGTGATCAAATGCAAAATCACGAAAACCAGGATCACTAAACCTTGAGCCCACAGACTTCGCTGTGCCCACGCGGTGCGCTTCGGTCCGTTCGACATCACGGCATAACGCGTGTCGCGTGCGCGCCAGTTCATCCAACTCAAGCGCAAAGCGAAAACCAAATGACCAAGGAAAAGTAAAAGTAATCCGACCTCTGCGGCGTAGATCAGAGGATTGCTAATCAGCGCATGTGAGTACTTGTTGTACATCTCAGCGCTGAACAGAATGAGCATATTGGGCGCCATGTGCGCGACAAGGAATCCGCACAGTCCCAAACCGGTCACACCTATCAGCTGTTTGCGGCCGACGGACGACGTCAGCCAACCCATTTTACGAGAGACGTTTTGCATCAGTTAAGCCCTTGAGATTCTTATCAATTGACATTCAAATAAATAGCCCACAAAACCCTAAAGGTCACAACAAAGGAAAAAACTAACGCGGAGAGGTTACATGAAGATTTTCGTCTGCCTCAAACAGGTGCCAGACACCGAGACGCGAATTCAAATCAAAGCCGACAAATCCGGTATCGAAGAGAACGGCGTAAAATGGGTGATGAATCCCTACGATGAATTCGCGGTAGAAGAGGCTCTCAAGCTCAAAGAAGCCAAAGGTGCAGGAAGTGTTACGGTGATCAGCGTAGGTCCGAAGGCCCGCGTCACCGAAGCCCTACGGACCGCCATGGCGATGGGCGCCGATGATGGCATCGTGATAGACAGCAACGAGCCCCTGGACACTTTCTGGACCGCGAAAGCCTTGGCCGGCGCCATTCAGAAAGAGGGCGCATTTGATATGATTTTCGCTGGTAAACTGGCGATCGATGACAATGCGGCCAGCGTGCCTCAGATTCTTGCCGAAGCTCTAGGCCTCCCGCATGTGACCGTGGTCACCAAACTTACCGCGGGTGGAACCTTAGTCGCCGAACGCGAAATCGAAGGCGGTGCACGTGAAATTTTTGAAGTGCAAGGTCCCTGCGTGATCGCAGCCAACAAAGGTTTAAACACGCCCCGCTATGCAAGCCTGCCTGGCATTATGAAAGCGAAGAAAAAGCCGCTCAAAGAGATGGCTCTTGCCGACACCGGTGTCCAGGCCAGCCAATTGAAAACGCGTCTCAAAGACTTTCAATTGCCGCCGGAAAAGCCGGCTGTGAAGATGATTGCCGGCGATGCGGCCACTCAGGCCAAAGAGCTGGTGCGCCTGATCATGGACGAAGCTAAGGTTTTATAGAGGGGATTATGTCGAAAATTTTTGTTTTCGTTGAAGGCCATGGGAGCGAATTAAAAAAAGGCAGCCTCGAGTTGCTCAACGCCGCTAAACAGTCCGGCCGCGAAGTAATCGCCGGTTTGGTAGGCCCCGGCACAAAGGCACTGGCTGCGAAGGCGGGTCAAAATGGCGCCAAAACGGTTTTCGTTTGCGACGACGCCGGACTGGGCCACTACAATCCCGACACCTTCACCGCCGCTGTCAGCACAATGGTGAAAGAGTCTGGCGCCGATGTCGTGCTTGCTTCGAGCTCGGTCATGGCGCGCGATCTGTTTCCGCGTGTAGCCGCGCGCTTGGATTCCGGCGTGGCCTCAGACTGTACCGTTCTCGAGCTCTCGGCAAGCGGGGTGAAAGTTCGCAAACCTTTGTATTCGGGCAAGTGCACTGCGGAAGTCGAGTTCGTGAATTCGCCTGTACGCTTCGTGTTGATGCGCCCCAATCAACTACCGGTTGGCGCCGCAGATGCGGCGGCTACGGCTACGGTCCGCGAGTTTCCGCTACCGGCGGGTTCGGGCAAGATCACTTGCAAAGAAATGGTTAAGGGCGCTTCGAACAAAACCGATTTGACGGAAGCGAACGCCATTGTTTCCGGTGGACGCGGTATGCAGAATGCCGAGAACTTTAAGATCCTCGACGATTTGGCCAACACTTTAGGCGCTACCGTCGGCGCTTCTCGCGCTGTGGCCGATGCCGGTTGGGTCCCACACAGCATGCAGGTCGGACAAACCGGTAAGACCGTGGCTCCCAGCCTGTACATCGCCGCCGGAATCTCGGGCGCCATTCAGCATTTGGCAGGCATGAGCGGCAGCAAAGTGATCGTGGCCATCAACAAAGATCCCGATGCACCGATCTTTCAAAAGTCGACTTACGGTATCGTCGGCGATCTGTTTGAAGTGATCCCCAAATTGACTGAAGAGTTCAAAAAGGCTCTGCACAAATAACGTGTTCCGCCGGTTGTTGCTGCCATGGCTAGTTTGGTTTTTCTACCGAGCCTGGACGCTCACCTGGCGGGTCACTCGCATTGAACATCCCGCTCTACTTGAAGCCTTGGAAAAAGGCGATCCCGTGATCTTCGCGCATTGGCATGGCGACGAGCTTTGTATCGTGCCGCTGGTCACGCACTATCGTATCGCCACTATGACTTCAACGAGCAAAGACGGCGCTCTTATCGACTTCGTTATTCGCCGCCTAGGGGGCGCCACAAGTCGTGGATCGAGCACGCGCGGAGGCGTGGGCGCGCTCAAAGGTTTGGTACGTTTGATGGGACAAGGTTACCGTGCCTCGATGGCCGTCGATGGTCCCAAAGGTCCTTTGCACAAAGTTAAACCCGGAGTGTTTGAACTCTCACGTCTAGCACGCGCCAAAATTGTTCCGATGGGCGCCTGCGCATCCAACGCCATTATTTTTCATAAATCGTGGAACAAAGCACATCTCCCCAAACCCTTCAGCCGACTGACCGTGACTTTCGGCGAACCGTGGCCGGTACTCACGCGCGATGACGATGCCAAAGATCCCGCCTTGGCAGACCGACTGGCGATCGAAATCGCTAAAGCTTGCAAGGAATCCGAGGAGCACCTACGATAACAGGCCTGGGGGGTACTATGAAAATGCTTGGCATCGCCTTCACATTGTTTTTCACAGGTCACGTGTTGGCCCAAACAGTGGCCACCGTCGGTGGACAAAAAATCACTGCGGAAGAATTCAAACGGCGCCTTGACGACGTCAACAAGCAGGCGATGAATCCACCTAGCAAAGAACAATATCTTGAAGATCTCGTGCGCTTTAAGATTGGCGTACAAGAGGCTGAGAAGATAAAGCTGCAAAACGATCCCCTGGTGAAGGAGCGTTTTGAACAGGTGCTGTACAACTCGCTGCTCGAAAAACAGCTGGGTAGCAAAGTGGAGCAGATTAAGATCACGGACGCGGAGATGAAGGATTTCTATAAAAAGAACCCGGAATTGCGTTTGGCGCACATCCTGATCGACATCAAACCCGACGCCACCACAGCCGAGCGTGACGCCGCGAAAAAACGGGCTCTTGAGATTTTGGATGACGTCAAGAAATCCAAACGTCCGTTCGAGGAACTTGTGAAACTTTATAGCGACGACGTCGCCACAAAAGAGATGGGTGGCGATATTGGCTATCAATCGCGCGTAACCTTGGTGCCGATGATCTACGATCAAGCAATGCGCATGCGCATTGGTGAAGTGAGAGGCTTGGTCGAGACCAAGTACGGTTTTCATATTTTGAAACTGATCGATCATCGCAGCTATGATCTGGCCGACAAGCGCCAGATTCGAGCGGCGCTGTTCGACGATAAACGCGCCAAAAT
Organism: Bdellovibrionales bacterium; assembly: GCA_019637855.1. Taxonomy (GTDB): domain Bacteria; phylum Bdellovibrionota; class Bdellovibrionia; order Bdellovibrionales; family UBA1609; genus JALHOQ01. Next base: position 471,067 of record JAHBUX010000001.1, on the reverse strand, counting down.
CTTTAACGACTATTTCGATAAGCTGAAAAAGCAATACAAGATCGAAATCAATAAAGAGGCGCTGAAAGCGCTGAAGTGATGCGTCTTTTTTTATTACCGGCAGTTTTGATTCTGTCGGCGTGCAATCTTTCAAAGCCCAACATGACCCAAAAGGTGGTGGTCGATGTCGACGGCCGCCAGATGACCGCGCAAGCCTTTGCGCAAGAGCTCGCCTATCGCCTGAAAGATCAAGATGCCTTGTCGGCAAAAGATCCAAAGCTCGTGCAGATCACCAAAGCAAGGATCGTCGAAGACTTTATCGTGCAAACGATGACTGAAAGCTGGGCGAAAGAGCACGGTCTCATCGTCAAAGCGGAAGACCTTGAAAATGAAATCAAGGCCGTGCAAAAGAGCTACCCGGATGACCTGGCATTTCAGCAAGCCCTGGCGGAAGAGGGGACGACGTTTAAGGCCTGGAAAGACCGCTTGGCCGATAGCGTTTTGCAAAAGCGCGTGGCTCGTCACTTAGTGGAAAAGATCACCCCGCCCAGCGAAGTGGAAATGCAGGCTTACTATCAGGGACATAAGCCAGAGTTCACGGTGGCGGAGAGCGCCCAGGTGCGCCAGATTTTGGTCGCCGCCGAAAGCGACGCACGCACGATGGAGAACGAGTTAAAAAGAGGCGTAAGAATGACGGATTTGGCCAAAAAGTATTCGATCTCACCAGAAGGTCCCCAAGGCGGGATGGTGGGCTGGATTGAAAAGGGCCTGACTGACGTGTTCGAGCCGGCCTTTCGCATGAAGTCGGGACAGCGCAGCCCGATCATTAAAAGCACATTTGGCTACCATATCTTCGAAGTGGCCGGCCGCAAACCCTCACGGGCAAAACCTTATGCCGATGTGAAGGACGACATTAAACGTAATTTAATAGAAAAAAAGGAACAGTCGGCCTATCTTGCATGGCTGGAAGAACAAGTTCGCAAGTCACGCGTTTTTAAAGACCAGGAATTTATCGACGCGCTTAAGGTGGAGACTCGAGTTCAGTGAAACGTCTAGTACTGCTTGTTTTATTTTTGACCGGCGTCGCTCACGCTAAAGTTGTGGATAAGATTGTGGCTATCGTAAATGACCAGCCCTTAACCTTGTCTGACGTGGAAAAGTTCAAACGCAAACTGCAAAGCGGTGGTTTGGTTGATGACGCTCTATTAAAATTGACCGATCCGAAGTTGTTGCTCAAAGATCGCAACGCTTTGCTGAACCATATGATCGATGAGCGCTTGATCGACAGTGAAGTCAAACACCGTAATCTCGAAGTCACCATCGAACGCGTGGAGCAAGAGATTCGCACAATCGCCAAAGGAAACAACATCACTCGCCAACAGCTGCAGGCGGCTTTACAGGCCAAAGGCGTAACGATGGCGCAGTATCAAGATTTTATTAAGACTAGTCTCGAACGCCAAAGTTTGATCGAGCGCGAGGTCACCTCGCGTATTCGTATCTCCGATGAGGACGTCAGTTCATATTATCTTTCGAAGAAAGGCCCGTCAGGAGCTCAAATTTTCGAGTATACGTTGTCGCATATTTTATTCACGCCTAAAGCGGGCGGCGACCAAGGTGCACTAGCGCGCGCTCGTACAGTGGAAGAGAAATTGAAAAGCGGCCAGTCTTTCGACAAACTGGCCGAGCAATACAGCGAAGATCCGAACTTTTCTAAAGGTGGATCGCTGGGAACATTTTCTGCCGGCGAGATGAACAAAGAGTTGGAAGAAGCGGTTCGCAAAGTGTCCCCGGGTGAAGTGAGCTCCATTATCAAAACCCCTCAGGGTTACCAAATCATCAAGGTCAACAAACGCACCCTGATTTCAGATCCGAAGCTAGAGGAAGAGCGTGAGAGTATTCGTCACACGCTGTACGCCGACGCTTTCAAGCGGCAGTTCCGTCTCTGGCTGAATCAGAGGCGCGATGATGCGTTCATCAAAATCAACGGCTTCTAAGCGACGCCTTCTTATCACTACCGGCGATTCGGATGGAATTGGCTGGGAAGTTACCGCCAAAGCGTTAAATGCGCTTGGCCCACGCCCTGGCGTGCAGTTTGTTTTTTACCGACACGCCAAAGCCGCAAAAACAGGGCCTGCGTTGATAAAAAAGTTTCGCCGTGTCGTCGCCACGAGCCTGCAAGATGCGGCCGGCTTGCCTTTTGATCCCCGCGCCGTCATCGAAGTTCGAAGTTCGAAGGCGCCGGCTTTGTGGGTAGAAGAAGCAGCTCAAGCCTGCATGAGCAAGCAGTTTGACGCTTTGGTGACAGCGCCTCTGTCCAAGACCTCAATTATTGAGGCAGGGTTGAATGACATCGGCCATACAGAAATCCTGGCCCGAGTCAGCGGCGTGCACGATCTGTTTATGGGTTTTGTCGGAGCGAAGTTTTGCGTGGTTTTAGCCACCGGCCATGAGCCGTTGGCACAAGCCGTGCGCAGTTTGAATTTGGAAAAAATGGCGAAAGCCATTCAAGCCGCACGCGAACTACGCTCCAGCTTGCCGGAAAGACGACGACGCCTGCCCATGGCGCTCGTCGGGTTGAATCCCCACGCCGGTGAGCATGGGTTGCTTGGATCAGAAGAAGGATGGTTTGGCGGCTTGACCAGCACAGACGTGCGCGGCCCGCTCGTACCTGATGGGGCCTTCTTACCAAAGAACTGGAAGATCTATTCGGTTTTTGTTTGTCCATATCACGATCAAGGATTGATCCCATTTAAGCTGGTGCATGGCTTTAGCGGCGGAGTGCATTTGACTCTAGGCCTGCCGTTTGTCAGAACCAGTGTAGACCATGGCACCGCCAAAGAACTTTACGGCAAAAATAAAGCCGATGCCGGTTCCATGCGAGATGCTTTGACCACGGCCATTCGTTTGATCAAGGAGCGCAATGTATGAAAATGAATCCGGTAGTTTTTCGCGAGTACGATATCCGCGGTGTTTACAATTCCGATTTCGACAAGGAATTCGCCTATCATCTCGGGCGCGCCTTCGTCACTTACGTGCGCGAAAAGAGTGGTCAAGCCCATCCGCGTTTGACTCTCGGACATGATGCGCGACTGTCTAGCCCCGAGGTCGCCAAAAGCTTAGCCGAGGGCTTCACAGCTTCCGGTGCTCATGTGATTCACTTAGGACTAGTGACTTCGCCGATCAGTTATTTCTCGACCTTCACTGTGCCCGGTGTGGTCGGTGGAATTATGGTGACCGGCTCGCACAATCCACCCGAATACAATGGCTTTAAAATTTCCTATGATCGCACCACCATTCATGGCGCAGAGATCAAGTCTTTGGAAACCATCATCAACGACAAGCGCTACTTCGAAGGCCAAGGCAGCGAAGAGAAGATCGACATTCTGACTCCTTACGTGGAACGCTACAAAAAAGAATTCGGCGGTATGAAGCCAATTCCCTTAGTCGTCGACTGCGGCAACGGAGCAGCTGGCAGTGTTGTGCGCCGTCTCTATGAAGCCGTGGGTTTGAGTCCGGTATTTATGTATGAACAACCGGATGGGACTTTTCCGAATCACCACCCGGATCCAACCGTCGAAAAAAATCTGACCGCATTGAAAGCGGAAGTTAAGAAAACCGGCGCACGCGTCGGTATTGGTTTTGATGGCGATGCAGACCGCATTGGCCTCGTCGATGAAAATGGTCGGTTTATCTTGGGCGATGAGATGATGGCCTTGATCGCACAAGATATTTTACTCACTTCTCCGGGAGCCAAAATTATCGGCGATGTGAAATGTTCAGACCGCCTATACGATTTCGTAAAGACCTTGGGTGGCGAGCCTATTATGTGGAAAACCGGTCACTCGCTGATCAAAGAGAAGGTTAAGACAGAAAAAGCTCCTTTTGGTGGAGAGCTCAGCGGTCATATCTTTTTTGCTGATCGCAACTATGGCTATGATGACGCTCTTTATGCGGGCCTGCGGGTAATCGAAATTCTGTCAAAGACGGGCAAAACCATTTCGCAGCTCCTGGCGGATTTAAAGCCGGGTTTCTGCACTCCGGAAATTCGCATCGATACGACCGAAGAGAAAAAACATTCGATTGTAGCGATGCTTAAGAGCAAGTTCGCGGACAGTTCTGTCGATTATAAAACCAACCTAATAGATGGCATTCGCGTAAGCTTTCGCGATGGGTGGGCCCTGGCGCGCGCTTCGAATACGCAACCCGTTTTGGTGTTGCGCTTTGAATCGACTTCGCAAGAAGGTTTGAATCGCATTCAAAATGCGTTTGAGTCAGTGGTGAATCCGCTTTTGTAGCTAGGCGACCTTTTTCATCGTGTCGCGCAAGAACGAGGCCGCCAAGTACATCCTTAGATTTTCGGCCTCGACAGTCTTCATAAAGATGTTTGTCACCTGACGAGTCTTCAAACGCGCCTTCTGCTCTTTTTGCAGTTGGCGGCCGTTTCTCAAGTAAAGAAAGTACTTCTTGTTCTTTTTCATATGCAGATAAGCTTTGAAATTGATCGGCTGCTCAGTTGAGATGTCGTCTATCGCCACTTTCAGCATATCTTTGTTTTCAGCGTAGACTTCACCACGTGGCACGCCACCGGCGATCGGAAAATAGCCGATACCGATCTCGCCCTCTTCGTGCGGCAACACCACTTTGAACGAACCTTTTTCACCCGTCCAAATGTGGAAGTGAACTTCAGGCACATGTATCCAAAAACCGCTCTCTAAAACAGCGGGCACTTTCAATGCTGAAAGCTCTTCACGCAATGCGGTTTCACAGGTTTTTAAGAAAAAATCTTCGATCTTATTCGCATCTTGCTCCATCCCGACTACCAGATAGCCAGGCAAAGTGGCTGACTCAATGGGGAACACGGCGACCTTGCTCAACATCCCAAGCTCACGGGTAATGGTATTCGGTGTGCGCTGACAGATCCGATGCATGGCGCTTGCCACAGCTCGCTCTAAGAGTTGTTGGGGCGGCAATGCAGCCACTTGCGCGGGACTCATGTCCGCCAGTGTATGAGCCGCTTTCTTAGCTGCTTCGGCTGCAGCCACCGATGCGGCAACAGCCGCCGCCTGCGCGGCTTGAGCAGCCTTTGCAGCATTGGCCGTTTGTGAAGCCGCCATCATCGCGGCAGCACTCGCAGCGGCCTCGGCAGCCGCAAGCGAGCCTCCCTTGGCTGCTGAAGCGCTTTGTGAAGACTCACCCTCTTCCGAGCCGTCAGATTTTTTGCGCGCGTTCGCATAGTAGGCATCGGTCGGATTGCGAGCGGCGGCCTCTTGATCCGCCAAGTCTTGTGCGGCTTTCGCGGCGGCAGCCGCCGCTGCCGCGACAGAGCCGCCACCTTTGGTGTCGGCCGTCTGCAACTCATCTTCGCTCTCGGAAGAATCTTGCGCGCCTTCTCCAAACAACGATTTCTTTAGGGCTTCGAGATTTCCAGATTTTCCCTCAGATGCGCCCGTAACATCACCTCCGAGAGATCCCTGCAGATCTTTGAGGGACTTACGCGGCTTCGACATCTTGTACTTGCCCGAAGTGATCGAATCCCCTTCGGTCTCCGCGTGATCGCCGTCATAGCTTTCGCCATCCGGGCCTTGCATCAATCCGGAACCATAAGTCGCAGCGGCTCCTTCGCCGCCTTTAACCATGTGAGCGCCTTTTTGCTGAGAACTTGGCCCTTTGGCGCCACTTTGAACGATGGTGCCGCCACTTGCCGCACCACCTTCTTTGTTGGAGCCCTTCACCGTTACCGTGTTGCCGTCACGCTCGCGCGCCGACTCTTGGCGTTTGTCGTCGTCCGTCTTGATATTAAACTTTTCTGCCAGAATTTTTCGAATTGAGCGCTGCAGGTTCGGGCCGCTGGGCATGCCTTGAATCTTATAGCGCATTTTGTAGTTGTTCAGTTTGGCAGAAGAACCTGCATCCAGATTCTCAATGAATCCCACGCAAGTGAGATTGAATGTCTGAGTGATCAATTCAGGCAACTTCATCACCGCAGGATTTGGGTGATTGAAACTTACCAGTACGAAATCAGGCTTCTTTTCAGCAATGTGTTCGACGGCCTTCGACATATTGGTCATCACGGTGGTAGGCCAACCACGTCGTGTTAGAAATGCGCCCGCCTGATTGAGCGAGCTCGCATTCTTACCCAAAATCAATATCACCACCTCGAGTTCGTCGAGGTTGACCTCTTGGGGCTTTGAACTTTCCTGTGAACCGGTATCCTGAGCCATGTGCCGATCAAATCCTTAAAGCTTTTGGAGACCGGGAAATACCGGTCCCCACTCAGCTTCTTCGAATTCTTATCGGCGGTTAGGATTCTAGTCTAAACGTAGACTTAGATCTTGCCGGCGAGGCCTTGACCGATCAGCCAGGTCAAGATGAAGAGCGACTCGATAAGAGCCAAAACCACGATCATCGGAACGAACATGGCGTTACGAGCTTGCGGATTGCGAGCCAGACCTTCCATTGCCGAGGCGCCAACGCGACCTTGGCCCATGGTGGCGCCAAATACGCCCAAGCCCAGCATGATGCCGACGGCAATAGCGTACCAGCCTTTATCGCCGCCAACAGCGGCAGCAGCGTGACCTGCTTCCTGTGCGAAGGCTTGTGCCGAGAACAGCAAAGCGGTAACAAACGTTGCTTTCTTCATTGTGTAACTCCCTTGAGTCTTTAGTTGTTTTCTAGTGATCGTGCGAAATCGCCATGGACACATAAATCATCGACAGCATCGTGAAGACAAAAGCCTGCATTGATGCCACAAAGATTCCCATGCCATAGAAAATTGCCGGAACTGGAATAAACCAGAATTTTTCGAACATCTCAATAAAAACACTCAAGACCGTGTGATCGGCCATGATGTTTCCATAAAGACGAAGGCCCAAAGTGAGAGGCCGCACCAAGTGACCAATGATCTCGATAACAATCATCAACGGCGCCAGCAGAAGCAACGGGCCCAAGAATTGTTTCAAATAGCCAATGCCGTGCTCTTTGAAACCATAGTAGTTGTAGACGAGAAACGAAAAGATCCCGAGAGCTAGCGTCGTATTGATGTTGTCTGTCGCAGGAGTCATGCCGGGCAAGATCCCGACAAAGTTATTGATCCAGACGTAAAAGAAGATGGCGGCAAACATTGGAACGAATTTTCGCCCCTCTTCACCCACGACCATGTCGCAGACACCAACAATAAACTCCAAAACCAATTCGTAGATGCCTTTGATGGAAAACTTTGAAGCGGGAGCTACAGCCGCATCGCCGCTACCCAGTGCTAAACGGCCGACCGCAGCGCCCGCGATAAGAATTCCGCTGGTGGCAAGAGCCGTGGCCACGTGAACGTTGTCGTGAGTAACTCCGGGAACTAACTGCAACCAATTAAAATGTGCCGCTGCCATTTTAAATCTCTTTCTTGACCTCGAATTCTTTCGAGGTGATCGCCCACAACAGGGCCGCGAGCACAAAACTGGTCACGCCAAAACCCGCAAGGGCCACGTTGAACCAGGGCGCTCGAGCCAAAAAATAAATGGTGCTAAGTAAAACCGCGTATTTGATTACAATGATCAGGACGGTCCAAGCAATCGTTTTTTGCGTAATTACCCGCCACCAACCCCACGCCAAAGCCACCATATTTCCCAGCATCAATGCGGCTCCAGCGCCGAACGACGCACCTTGATGTAAGCCCGCGAACAGCCCTATGAGCAAGGTTCCCAGAGCCCCAACCAGCATCTGGGCCACTGCGAGGCGACTAAGGCTGCGGACCGGGGCTGGAATCATCGCTGTTTTCTTCGCGTTCGAATTTACGGAGTAAATAGATCAGATGCATGAACCAGCTAATCATAAGGACAAGGGTCAAGTAGGTGGCGCCAGTACCGTTCCAGCCATAGTGCTTATCGAGAAAATCGCCGATAAAGTACCCACCCGCACACAAAGCCACAAGTTCAAAACCGATACCTAAAAAGACGATGCCCTTGGAATTCACTAGCGCCTCCAGCCCTGCGCACCCGGTTGATTGGACTTGCGCTCACGCAATCGACTGATCCGGTCATTCAAAAACTGAGGGTTGGGATAGTCGGCCCGCATTTGCTCCAGCGCTTCAATGGCTTTTTCGAAATCCTTCATTTCCTCATAACAAACCACGAGATTGAGCGCGACGTTTTCCTTTTTGGAGCGCTCCGGAAACTCTTTGAGGATCTCTTGCCATACGACTGCGGCTTCAGGCAGCTTATGGGCGCTGACCAGAATATTGCCCTTTAAAATCTTAGCTTCAAAGATCTCATCCTCGTCCAGTTTCTGCGAGAGGATCACATCCAGCTCATTGGCAGCCTGATCCAGATTGTTCAGTTGTAAGTGTGCCTTGGCCAGATTCAAACGATAGCGAAAGGCCTCCGACGGGGACTCAATCAATTTCAATAACTTTTCATATTCGATTACGGCGCGTTCGTAGTCCTGAATGTTTTCGAAGTAGATCTGCGCGACGTAGCGCTGCGCCGACTTGCGCTCCAGTGGATCTTGCGAACGCAGGATAATGTGTTTGTAGAATTCCACAGCCTGCGGGTAGTTCTTGGTCTCTAGGTGCGCCAGGCGGGCTCCTTGGCGCGACGAGCTCAAGGCTCGCGCACTGTCTGGCTGCCGTAACATGAGCTCATGAAAAATAGAGATGGCGGCCGGGTAGTCGCGCTGAACCATTGCTCGACGACCACGCAAATAGGAGAACCAATCGAAATTAAAGGAGCAACCCGAGATCGCAAGCGCGGCCAGCACAACGAAAGCTAGCCGCACACTGATCATCAGTTGGCTCCGGAACCACCGTCGGCGCCATCATCTTCGACCTTAGCGGTCTCGGCATCCTCGTCGGCTTCACCCAAGAGGGCGGCACTGGTCACGTACTCGCCTTCGTTTAGATTCATTAATTTCACGCCTTGCGTGTTGCGACCACAAACGCGGATATCGGAACAACGAATGCGGATGGCTTGGCCCGAATTGGTGGTGAGCAAAATCTGGTCTTTGTCCGTCACCAGTTTTGCCGTCACGACCATACCCGCTTTGTCGGTGGTCTTGGCGGTGATCACACCCATGCCTCCGCGGCCCTGAATGCGGTACTCATCCATCACCGTACGCTTGCCAAAACCCTTTTCGGTCACGATCAGAATCGTCTCTTTTGAGTCGGGTGCGATCACTTCTACGCCCACCACACGGTCGGTCTCGGCCAAAGAAACACCGCGCACGCCGCGCGCTCCACGACCCATTGGCCGCACGTCCTCTTCCGGAAAGCGGATCGACATGCCTTCGCGGGTGACGATGAAAATATGATCTTTGCCGGTCGATACATTGGCACCAATCAAGTTGTCCTCGATGTCCGTAGTCAGAGCGATAATGCCGCTTGGACGGGGACGCGAAAACTGCTCAAGAGAGGTCTTTTTGATAATGCCCTTCACCGTGAGCATGACCACGTACTGGTCTTCTTTGAATTCTTCAATCGGAACGATGGCACGCACCTGCTCACCGGAAGAGAGCTGCAAAACGTTATTGATCGCTTTGCCTTTGCTCGTGCGCGAGCCGGCCGGTAACTCATGAACCTTGGTCCAATAAGCTTTGCCGCGATCAGAGAAGGACAGCAGAGTCGTATGCGTGTTGGCCATAAACAAACGCCAAACATAGTCTTCCTCACGCTGCTCAGCGCCCTTCAGACCCTTTCCACCACGTTTTTGTAAACGGTATTCTTCCATCGAGATGCGCTTGATATAGCCGGAGAAGGTCATCGAAATGACCATGTCTTCTTTGGCGATCAAATCCTCGAGCTGAATTTCGTCCGTCAGGCGTTCAATCTTCGTGCGACGTTCGTCACCGTAGCTCTTTTTGATCTCTTCCAATTCGCCAACGATGATCTTGTAAATCTCTTCGACGTTGCCGAGCACCTGTTTCAACCAAGCAATATGCTTTTGCACTTCGGCTAGTTCATCGAGAATTTTCTGACGCTCCAATCCGGTCAAGCGTTGCAGACGCATTTCCAAAATTGCAGTGGCTTGCTTTTCTGAAAAGCCAAATTGGCTTATCAAGCCAGCGCGAGCACCATCGGCCTCTTTAGCCGCACGAATAGTGGCAATGACAGCGTCGATCTGATCCAGAGCCTTCTTTAAACCCTCGAGAATATGAGCTCGAGCCTCAGCTTTCTTGAGATCGAAAATGCAACGACGAGTGACGACGTCCTTACGGTGAGCCACGAAGGCCTCAAGCATTTGCTTGAGATCGAAAACCACCGGCTGGTTGCGAGCATCCAGCGCCAACATGATGATGCCGAAGCTGACTTGTAGTTGCGTAAACTTGTACAGGCGGTTCAGCACGACCTGCGCATTTTCACCGCGTTTGAGCAAGATCACGATGCGCATACCCTCACGCGACGATTCATCACGAATATCGGATATGCCTTCGACCTTCTTGTCTTTGACCAAGTCGGCAATGCTCTCGATCAACTTCGCCTTGTTCACCTGATAGGGAATCTCGGTGATGATGATTTCTTCACGATCTTTTTTCGGAACAATCTCGGCAACAGCCTTCAGCGTGATTACGCCACGACCGGTTTTATAAGCTTGCAAAATGCCATTGGTACCGGCGATCACACCTGCGGTCGGAAAATCCGGGCCGGGAATAAACTTAATTAATTCATCCAGGGAAAGTTTGGGATTTTTAATCAACGCGACACAGCCCTCGATCACTTCGCGCATATTATGCGGCGGAATGTTCGTAGCCATACCCACAGCGATACCGGCGCTGCCGTTGATCAGCAGATTGGGAAACTTGGCCGGCAACACTTGCGGAATCAAAAGCGAGTCGTCGTAGTTCCAACCGAAAGAGACCGTGTCTTTTTCGATGTCGGCCAAAAGCTCTTCAGCCAACGGAGTCATACGCACTTCAGTGTAACGGGGAGCCGCAGGGGAGTCGCCGTCAATCGAGCCGAAGTTCCCCTGACCGTCGATCAACGGATAGCGTAGAGAAAAGTCCTGCGCCATGCGCACCATGGTGTCGTACACAGCCATATCGCCGTGCGGGTGATATTTACCGATCACGTCACCGACGATACGAGCCGATTTTTTGTACGGCTTATCATGGGTATTGCCCAAGTCATTCATCGCGTACAGCACGCGTCTATGCACGGGCTTCAGACCGTCGCGCACGTCGGGCAGAGCACGACCGACGATCACGCTCATCGAGTATTGAAGATACGCTTCGCGCATCTCTTTGTTGATGTCCACGTTCGCTATGCGAGAGTTGTCATCCAAATCAGCCATGGCTTAAACGTCCAGTTCTTTTGCTAAGAGCGCGTTGTCGTGAATAAACTTACGACGAGGCTCGACCTGCTCACCCATCAGGATACTGAAGGTCTCATCGGCCGCCATCGCGTCTTCGATGGTCACGCGCAAAAGGTTGCGATTGTCGGGATTCAGCGTGGTGGACCACAGCTGTTCAGGATTCATTTCACCCAAGCCCTTATAGCGTTGAACGTAAATGCCCTTCTTACCCAATTCCATAATCGTCGAATAAAGATCAAAGTAGTTATCAAACTCACGCGCTTCATCATCGGCGTCGGTTTTCACTTTCACCGGCAATGGCGCCATAGTGTTGAAACTGGTCCATAGCGCTTTGAGCTCTTCCCATTCGGACGACTCAGCCAGCTCGCGATTCAACTCGCTGGTTTGAATGTAGCCGAACTTGGTGGTGCGGATGGTGGCGTTGAAGTCTTTGTACTCAGCGTCTTGTTCGGTTTGCAAGTGCGCATCGGTAATGCCAACCAAAGGGTTGGCCTGCGCCCATTTCTTGAAACTCTCATGCAAAGCTTTGATTTCAGTTTCCGACTTCAAAATCTCGCCCAAGTTTTTCGACTGGCGCAAGAAGTGAATCAAAACATCGCGATCATAGCGATTGGCCAATGTCTTGAGGAGATGATCATACTTTTGAATATTGAGAATGAAACGCTTCAGCTCCGTTTCACTGGTGCCTGATTTGATGCTGAGAAAATTCACTTTCGACAGACTCAAATCCATCAAGTGCTGAGTCAGCGCCTTTTCATCTTTGAGGTAGCGCTCACTATTGCCCTTCTTCACACGATAAAGCGGCGGCTGGGCGATGTAGATAAAACCTTTTTCCAAAACCATCGGCAGCTGGCGATAGAAGAATGTGAGTAACAGCGTGCGAATGTGCGAACCGTCGACATCCGCATCCGTCATGATGATGATTTTGTGATAGCGCACTTTTTCAACATTGATGTTTTCTCGACCGATGCCAGTGCCGAGCGCCGCCACCATCATCTTGATCTCTTCGTTACCCAGCATCTTGTCGAAGCGGGCTTTCTCAACGTTCAAAATCTTACCGCGCAAAGGCAACACGGCCTGTGTGCGACGGTCGCGCGCTTGCTTAGCTGAACCACCGGCTGAGTCTCCCTCAACCAGGTACAGTTCGCATTTTGCCGGATCACGCTCTTGGCAGTCCGCCATCTTACCCGGTAAGGAGCCGCTATCGAGCGCTGTTTTGCGACGGGCGAGATCACGCGCCTTACGAGCCGCTAAGCGTGCCCGCGCCGCCTCTACGCATTTGCCGATAATGGTTTTGGCATGACCAGGGTTACGATCGAACCAATCCGAAAGCTTGTCGTTAACCAATGCTTCGACAACACCTTTGACTTCGTTGTTGCCCAATTTGGTTTTGGTCTGACCTTCGAATTGTGGCTCACGCACCTTTACGCTGATGACCGCCGCCAAACCCTCGCGGATGTCTTCGCCTTCAAGGTTTGCATCCAGATCCTTCACCAGGTTTTTTTCTGTCGCATAGGTGTTGGCTGAACGAGTAAGTGCGGTACGGAAACCGATAAGGTGTGTACCACCCTCGATGGTGTTGATGTTGTTGCAATAAGTGTAAATGGATTCTGAATAAGAATCATTCCACTGCATGGCGATTTCGACTTCGACGTCATCGCGATTGCCCTTGAAGTACACTACTTCGGGATGCGCGGCTTTCTTGGTTTCGTTCATGTGCTGAACGAATTCCATAATGCCGTTGCTGAACTGAAAGTCTTGCTTCTGACCGGTACGCTCATCGGTGAGCTGAATGTGCAAGCCTGCGTTCAAAAAGGCCAATTCACGAAACCGATTGGCCAGGATGCTAAATTCAAACTGGATGCCTTCGCCCTTAAAGATCTCCCGATCTGGTTTAAAGGTCACGGTCGTTCCCGTTTTGTCGGTATCACCCGATTTGATGACTTCGGTGGTGGGAATGCCTTTTTCAAAGCTCTGTTTCCAAACATGACCGCCGCGACGGACAGAAACTTTGCAAGTGGTCGACAGGGCGTTTACAACGGAGGCGCCCACACCATGCAGTCCGCCCGACACTTTGTAGCTCGAACCATCGAACTTACCGCCCGCATGCAATACCGTGTACACAACCGTTAACGAGTTCTTGCCGCTCTTGTGCTCTCCTACCGGGACACCACGGCCGTCGTCTTCGACGGTCAAAGAGTCATCGGCATGAATCGTGACGTAAATATTTTTGCAAAAGCCCGCTAAGGCTTCATCCACCGAGTTATCCACGATCTCATAGACCAAGTGGTGATAACCGCGCGACGTGGTATCGCCGATATACATACCCGGACGTTTGCGAACCGCCTCCAAACCTTCCAGCACCTGAATCGATGAGGAGTCGTACGCTTTCTGATTTTCTTGCACTCGTGTAACCTCTGTTTCCACAACTAAGTCTGCAGTTCGACGTTTCCTTTTTCGACTCCGAACACGCTTAAGCGGCGGTCGCCGAAATCCATGGAGAATGACAAATCCGTAGTGGTCAGAAAAATCTGCGCCGGAATGTCTCTCAAAAATCCAACCAAGTTCGAACGTCGGATCGGATCCAATTCCGAAAGGACGTCATCTAAGAGCAGGAACGGGTAAACTTGATAAGACCTGTAATGATACAAGATTTGCGCCATTTTGAAAGATAAAATCAGGGCTCTTTGCTGCCCCTGCGAACAAAAAAAGCGTGAATCTTTTCCGCTAAATAGGATGCGAATGTCGTGTTTGTGAGGGCCTACTAGAGAAGCTCCACTGAGAAGTTCACTCTGGCGTAGCTCTAGAGAGCGTTTATGCATAGCAGAAAGCAGGTCCGAACGCGTCCAATCCTGCACATTTTGCGAGCTGATCAAGTAGTCCACCGAGATATCCACATTGGAAAGCTGCAAAACCGCTCTAGCCGCGCGTTTGAAGTCATCCTGAAGGTCCTTTAGCGCCTGCAAACGGGCCACGGTTAACTCTACCGCTAGTGGTAGGTAGGATGGATCGAGGCTCTCCAAAAGACGCTTCGCTTCCACTAGGGGTAGTTTTTCCTGCTGTGCGTCCTTGAGAATGCGGTTGCGCGTCTTAAGCGCCCGCTTGAAGTCCTTCAGAATTTTCACACTGGCGGACGAATGTGTGAGAACCACGTCATCGAGCAGCTGACGGCGCAGATCGGGCCCCTCTTTGATGGCAGAAAGACTTTCTGGTGAAAACATGACGACGGGAAATTGGCGGGCCAAGGTAGCAGTGGTGGAACGATTGTTGTTCCACAGCACTTGTTTTCTTCCATTGGCAAAAGTCATCTTTACTTCATGACGTAGATTTTTTTGCAGCAAGCGTCCCTCGAGGATAGCCACATTTGCCACAGAATTATCCACATGACGGAGCAGACTTGAAGAGGTGTGGGGACGGAAACTTTCACCGCGCATGAGGAAATGAATCGCTTCCATCAAATTTGTTTTACCTTGGCCGTTGGGACCGTAAAAGACGATGACCCCGTCGGGGATGGTTAGGCTGAGGTCGCTGTAGTTGCGGAAGTTCTTCAGGCGGATGCTGTCGATGTTCACAGGTTACAGCTTTGTTTTTCGAGCGGGATAGATACGCATATGTACGCCATAGTTTCTAAAATCGTTTACGTCGTACCAGCTAAGGCCGGGGTCGGGGGCCTTGAAGCCCAACCGCTCCCCGCACGAGAACTCTTCCGCCTTAAATCCTCATCGGCATCACAACACAAGTGTACGACTGGTCCTGATTTGGCCGCACAATTCCCGGCGACAACTGGTCATTCAGTTCAATGCGAACAATATCGTCGTGCATGCTAGTCAAAACATCTAAGACGTAACGCGCATTAAAGCCAATGCGCATGTCCTTGCCCTTGTACTCAACCTCAATCTCCTCTTTTGCATCACCAAGTTCAGGGTTGTTGGAGGTGATTTCCATGCGGCCGTTTTGTAGAGCGAAAGTTACGCCCTTCGACTTTGCATTCGACAAAAGTGAAACGCGTTTGAGCGAAGAGAGCAACGCTTCTCTCTGAACCAAAAAATGTTCTTTCAGGTTTTGTGGAATAAGCTGTGTATAGTTGGGATATTTACCTTCGATCAGACGAACCATGAGAACGGTCGTCGAGTTGCGCACGATCAATTGCGCACCTTCAATCGCGATCTCCACAGTTTCTTCCACAGTGTCGAGCAACTTTCTAATCTCGTGCAGACCTTTGCGCGGAATGATCACACCTTGTCCACCGCTAGCACGGGCTGGAGCATCGTTGATTTTGCGATCGATCAGAGACAGGCGGTGACCATCGGTAGCCACCATACGGTAATTGGCATTTTCACCTTCTGTCTTCACTTCCAAATAAACGCCATTCAGGTGGTAACGAGTTTCATCGGTCGAAACTGAGTAAATGGTTTTCTCAATCATCTCTGACAAAACGGTGGCATCGATCTTTACGAACTCTTGAGTCGTGAAGGTGGGGAACACGGGGTACTCTTCCGGGGAAATTCCCACGATGTTGAACACAGCGCGGTTCTGCGTGATCTTGAGCCAATTGTTATCTTTGCGCTCCAACTCAATTTTGCCTTCCGGCAATTCTTTGATGATTTCAAAAAGGCTTTTGGCATTCACAGCAACCCGACCAGGTGATTTCAGTGTGGCTGGAATTTCATCGGTTAGGCTGACTTCGAGATCGGTTGCGAATCCACGCAATGCATCCCCTTTTGCCTCCAACAACACGTTCACCAAGATTGGCATTGTGTTGCGTTTCTCAACGATGTTTTGTGCTCTTGCGATCACATTCAGGAGATCTTTTTTCTCGACCGAGAGCTTCATACTTTCACCACCTTTTTGAATCCCTTATTAGCTATCTTCTTATTATATAAAAAACTAGCAGTAGTCGTAGGTGCGTAGATATCGCGGTTTACTATTCAAGTTCGCGGAATTAATCACCTATCCCTGTGGGTAACCGGTTTGGATTCAGGACTCAGAACTCCCGCAAAATGGGGGTAACTCGAATCCCCAAATCTACCCCGATGTTTATCCACAGGCTTGTCCACTATCCACAATTCACACTCCTGTGATATTGTGGATTCGGCCCTCTAAGTCTTCGATATCTCTCTTAATTTCACTATCTTTATTCAGTTGATCTTCGATTCGTCGCAGGGCGTTCATTACCGTTGTGTGATCTTTGCCACCGAAGGAGCGCCCGATGTCGACCAGTGACTTATCCAAATGTTTTTTGACCAACCACATGGCTACCTGACGCGCCACAACAAGTGGCTTGGTGCGGGTCTTTGATTTCAGATCCGGCATGCGGACTTTGTAATGATCGGACACCAGTTTTTGAATGTCATCGATGGTGATGGTGGCCACATCATCATGTGTGGACAACACTCGCTTTGCTAAATCTAAATCGATCGGCAACCCCTGTAATTCAGAGAACATTTTGATTTTGTTCAGGTTACCTTCCAATTCGCGAATTGAGCGCTTAGAGATACGTGCCACATGACCGATGACTTCGTTTTGCAGCATGATGTTTTTGCGCTCGGCCTTATATTTAAGAATGGCCACCCGAGTTTCGATATCGGGCATCTGAATATCGGCGATCAAGCCCCATTCCAAGCGCGTACGAATGCGATCTTCGAGTGATTTGATATCCTTGGGCATACGATCGGAAGCCACGATAACCTGCTGATCTTTTTCAAAAAAGTCGTTCAGAGTATGGAAGAACTCCTCCTGTACGGCCTCACCGCGACCCAAAACTTGAATATCATCCATCAGCAAGACGTCACATTGATCGCGATAGCGCAGCCGGAAGCGGTCCATCTCTTGGCGGCGAATGCTAGAAATGCATTCGTTCAAGAAGCGTTCTGCACTTACATATAGGATGCGCAGATGGGGAAAATTCATGCGGATATGATTACCGACCGCATTGAGCAGGTGAGTTTTGCCCATACCGGTGGGGCCGCAGATAAAGAGCGGGTTGTAATTTTCTTTGCCCGGGTTCTCAGCAATGCTGAAAGAGGCGGCATGGGCGAACTCATTGTTACGTCCCACCACGAAGGTAGAAAACGTATAGTCGGAATTCAACATGTCACGATGAGTGCCGAAAGCGCCACCACCGGAAACGCCACTGTCTTCCACCACGGCTGCAGAAACCGGCTCTGAAAGTATCGGATCGTCAGCCGGAACGCTGAGCTGACCTTGCCCGGTCACAATCAGTTCAATCTGAAATGGGTTTTGATAAATAGCTGAAATTTCAGAACAAATACGTTCCAGCAGATTTTGTGAAATCCAGAATTTGTGCAGTTCGGTAGGCACTCCCAGCATAAAGCAGCGCCCACTTTGGCGGTCTTCCACGTCGACCAAAACAGTCGGTTCAAACCACATTTGCAGGGGTTTATTATTCTGGTTTTTGGACTTCAAACTGTTCTTGATTTGAAGCCAGAGCTCCTGATGTGGATGCGTATGCGGAATCACTGAGATTGCCCCCCACGAATGTGGATAAGAGGAAAAATCAGTAACATCGGCGAATAATTCTTTCAATGATTTGGATGAGGTAGCGCGAATGTGGATAACGACGCACCCATGCTTAGATGTTCAGCACGCGAAGTCAAAGCTGGAATTTCACGCAGGAAAAGGTAAACCCTCTCACCTTGACTAAAAAAATGAGCGTGTGCTTTATTGGCGCGTCGTCCTAACTACAATCGGAGCAGTAAATGCCAAAACGTACCTATCAGCCCAGCCGTGTACGGCGCAAGAAGACCCATGGTTTCCGTAAGCGGATGGCCACTAAAAACGGAGCGAAAGTTTTGTCGCGCCGTCGTGCTAAAGGCCGTAAACGTCTGACGGTAAAAACGGGTGGCAAGTAGTCCTTCGCTACGCCGTTTTCGTTCCCTGTCCCGTCGCGCGGATTTTTTGGATCTGAAAGCGACGGGACAAAGCTTTCATGTCAATGCGTGGCTGCTAGTGAATTTGAAACTTACAGACCGTGGCGAGATACGCTGCGGCTGGACGCTGCCACGACAAACCGGCACTGCGGTGGTGCGCAATCGTTTAAAGCGCTGGGGCCGGGAGTTTTTACGCAAATGGGCGACCAAGTCTAAGAGCAGCTTGGATATGAATTTGATCTTCAAGCGGCGAGACAAGGGCTTTTACGCGTCCGTGAGCCATGAGGAATTTGATGAAGCGATGGAAAAACTGGTCGCTAAACTTAAACGCTATGGCGGGTAAAGTGGCGCGCGCCTCCGCTCTATTCCTGATTGCTGTTTATCGCACTACACTTTCTGGTTTGACTGGAGCTGTGTGCCGCTTTCAGCCGACTTGTTCTGCCTACGCCCAACAAGCCTTCGAGACACATCCGCCAATGTATGCATTTTGGTTGAGTGCGAAACGACTTTGCAAATGTCATCCGCTTGGCCCCTTCGGCTTTGATCCGCTGCCACCCCTTCGGCAGCCTGAAAGGAAAACAACTTGAGACAACCAGACTCGCCCAGCTTCTTTGATATTCGCACCATCCTTACGATTGTAGTGATGGGTGTGACCTTTATTGGGTGGCAAGCCTACATGCAGAAGAAATATCCGGACTACGGTAAGAAGACGGAGTCGCAACAGGTTGCAGCGCCGGCGACTCCAGCGCCGGGAGAAACAACTACGCCAGCAGGCGGTGCAACGGGGGGTAAAGCTCCAGCTACCGGCAGCGCGATCGCCGCAAATAAAGAGAGTTTACAGCCAGAAAAACTGATTCCCTACGCCACTGAAACCTTAAAATTTCAGATTTCTAGTTACGGCATGGGTTTGAAGAATGTTGAAATCCCCAGATACAAAAACCGTAACGGCGATGTGGTGAGCTTAGGTCATCCGGCTATTACAATTTTGCCTTTGGAAACGCGATTGCTCGGTCGTCCGGAGCCGGTGGAGTTTGCCGTTGAAAAAGTGAACGACAATCTGTTTGTCGGTCGCGCCAAAGTCGGAGGTTTACAGATCACCAAGACCATGGAGATCGACCCGGCCAAATACTTGTTCAAATTCAAAGTGCAAACAAGTGGTGCCGATCCGCGTTTTGTCGGCCTGACCACCGCTTTGACCGAAGAGATCACTAATGTCGGTGGCGGCAGCTTCTTTATGCCGCAAGTGGAGTTCCAAGAGTTTTATCTTGAGACGGCTGACAACAATCATGAGCGTCTGCATTTCACAAAAGAAGACGAACATAAGACATGGAACAAAGTGCGCGTGGCCTCGATCGGCTCGCAATATTTCACCAACGCACTTCTCGACAAGTCACCGATCATGCCGGAAGCGAAATCCTCTTTAAATCACAAAGAGAAAGCCGCCGAACTGATCCTGCAGTATCCCGTGTTGAATCCGGGTCACGATTTTCAGCTGGAGTATGACGCCTTTATTGGTCCTAAATCCTATACGTTGTTGAGTTCGATCGATCCGCTGTTAGCCAAAGTGGTTGATTTTGGATGGTTCAACTGGATTGCGCGCCAGATCTTTATGATGCTGAACTGGTTCCATGCTTTGGTTGGCAACTGGGGTGTGGCTATCATTCTGCTCACGGTTGTTGTGCGAATCTTGGTGTTGCCGTTCAACGTCTACAGCTACAAATCGATGCAGGCCATGCAGAAGATTCAACCCCTTATCCAGGGTTTGAAGGAGAAATATAAGGACGATCAGCAAAAACAACAGGCCGAGATGATGAAGTTAATGCGCGAAAACAAGGTAAACCCGGTGGGTGGATGTCTGCCGATTTTCCTGCAGTTTCCTATTTTTATTGCGCTATATCAGGTACTTGGCCACTCGATTGAGCTTTATCAGGCGCCTTTCGGATTGTGGATTCACGATCTTTCTTTGAAGGACCCGTATTACATCTTGCCCGTGCTGATGGGCATTACTATGTTTATCCAGCAAAAAACGACGCCCAATGCCACCATGGACCCGGCGCAGGCCAAGATCTTGTTGATGATGCCGTTGGTGTTTACGTTTTTTATGCTTTCGCTCCCGAGCGGTTTGACGTTGTACATGTTGGTGGGAGCCGTATTTAGCGTTGCACAACAAACTTATTTTATGAGAACGCATCAAACCCCTTCGGTGGTGGCACATAGAGAGGTGAGGACATGACGGGACTTTTAGGCAAATTGTTCGGCAAGAAAAAGAAAGAAGCGAGCGGACCGGAAGGCATCGTTGAAGATATCCTCGGTCAGATCGTTGAGCTCAGCAAATTCGACTTGAACTTTGAAGTGCGCAGCATCGATGAGAGCACCATTCAAGTGGACATTACTGGCGACGATGAAGAGTTGCTGACTTCCAAAGAAGGCCAGCTGCTTGATGCTTTACAGTTGTATGTGCGTCGTGCCGTTCAACATCAGATGCCTGAGACCAATATCAGCGTGAATCTGGATTGTTCAGGCTTCCGCGAAGCTGCCAATGAGGCGCTGATTGCATTGGCTGAAAAGCTCAAAAGCATCGCCCTCGACAAAGGCAAGTCTGTTTATTTCCGCGCTTTGCCCCCGAAAGACCGCAAAGTCATTCACCAATATCTTGCTGAGGATGGACGCGTGAAGAGCCGCTCCATCGGTGACGGACACTTCAAGAAAATCAAAATCTATCCGATTAAAGGCAATGAAGGCTCGATGGAGGAATCAGAAACCATCGATGATAACTTCGGGAACAGATAGAGACCGTGACACGATTTGTGCGCTGGCAACGGCGCACGGATTGGGAGCCATCTCCGTTATCCGAGTCAGTGGTGAAAAAGCTGGCGAGATCACGCGTAGACTCGCCGCCTTTTTGCCGGAGCGACCGGAATCGCACAAAATCTACTATGGAATTCTGCACGCGCCCCAAAGCGGTGAAGCGGTTGACGAAGTTTTACTCTCATACTTTGCTCATGGCCGCAGCTTCACTGGCGAAGTGACTTGTGAAATCTCCTGCCATGGCAGTGAGGCCGTGGTGAATGAGATTTTGCGCTTGCTGGTGTTGGCAGGCGCTCGCCCTGCTGAGAGAGGCGAATTCACTTATCGCGCTTTTATGAATGGACGCTTAGACCTAGTGCAGGCCGAGAGTGTCCTTGCCATGATTGAAAGTCGCTCACCACGGGCCACGCGTCTGGCTTTGCGTCAATTGCAGGGGGATTTTTCCGTTAAACTGCGCGCGATTTTGGATCGCGTGACTTGGGTGTTGGCCAATCTCGAAGCCAATATCGATTTTGCCGCTGAAGATATTGTGGTCGCCAATTCTTCGCAGTTGGCCAATCGTTTAGAGCAAGCCATTACAGAAACGAAAACCTTGCTGGCCGGTTATCATCAAGGCCGTATTCTCCGCAGTGGTTTTCAAGTGGCGCTGGTTGGACGACCCAATGCCGGCAAATCCAGTTTGCTAAATGCACTTGCCGGTGAAGACCGCGCTATCGTGACGCCAATTGCGGGAACCACGCGCGATTTTGTCGAAGCACAGCTTTTGTTGGAAGGTGTGCGTGTCACGCTAATCGACACCGCGGGATTACGAACAACAGAAGATCCAGTCGAAAAGATCGGTGTGGAGCGTACTTTGCAAAAGATGCGCGACGTGGATTTGATTTTCTATGTCTGCGATGCAGCGTCTGGTGTGACTGTGGAAGACAAAGCTTTCTTCGGCCACGTACCTTGGTCGAAGACTTTAGCTGTGGTGAACAAGATAGATCTATGTACTGGCTTTGAGCCAGCCGACCTCAACGAAGCGCTGGCTGTTATGCGTGTGAGTGCGGCCAGTGCAGAAGGGCTTGAAGATTTGCGTCAGGCTTTGCGCGCACGTTTGCGATTGGAAGTCGGCGAAGATTCAACTCTGGTGAGTAACGCCCGTCACTTTCGTGGGTTGGAGATCGTGCGCGACAGTCTAGATAAAACTCTGCCTCTCGTGTTAGACGAAGACAGTCCAGATCTGATCGCACTGGAACTGCAGACCGCAATACGTGCCCTTTATGAAATTCTGGGTTTGACGTACGACGATCAGGTGATGGATCGGGTCTTTAAAGAATTTTGTTTGGGTAAGTAGAGATGAAGCCGTTTGATGTGATAGTTGTGGGTGCGGGGCATGCCGGGATTGAAGCGGCCTTGGCCGCAGTTCGCCTTGGTCAAAACACTTTGATGATCACCACCAATGTTTCTCGTATCGGCTACATGAGTTGCAACCCTTCGATCGGTGGGCTGGGCAAAGGTCATATCGTTCGCGAGATTGATATCTTGGGTGGTGCGATGGCTCAGGTCGCAGACAGCACTACCATTCAGTTCAAACGATTGAATGCGCGCAAAGGTCCAGCTGTGCGTGGTTCGCGAGCTCAGTGCGATAAAGACCTATATTGCGAGTACATGGGACAACGACTGCAGTCGACGCCTGGACTTACCGTCTTAGAGGGCGAAGCCAAATCTTTGTTGATTGAAAATGGACGTTGTTTTGGCGTGATCACTGATCAAGACGTTCGCATTGAATCGTCGGCTGTGGTTATCACTACCGGAACCTTCATGAACGGAGTGATGCACATCGGATTGAAACGCATTGAGGGCGGTCGCGTTGGCGATAAAGCCACGCGAGGAATTTCCGATCAGTTGCGAGATTTTGGGTTTACAGTCACTCGACTTAAGACCGGTACGCCGGCGCGTCTCGACCGCAACAGTATCGACTGGTCGAAGACGACTCCGCAATGGGGCGATGAGAAGTTCATGCCCTTTAGCTTTCGCAGCTCAAAACAACTGCAGCTTCCGCAGATTGCCTGCTACCTTTCGTACACCAACGAACACACTCATGAGATTATCCGCCGTAACCTCGATAAATCTCCCATGTTTCTTGGAATTATTGAGGGTGTGGGGCCGCGCTATTGTCCAAGCATAGAAGATAAAATCACGCGCTTTGCGGATAAGGACAGGCACCAGACCTTCCTAGAGCCGGAAGGACTATCGACCGACTATATATATCTACAGGGTATTTCGACCAGTTTACCCGAAGATGTGCAGTATGAATTTCTGCGCACCATTCCCGGTTTAGAGAATGTGAAGATGCTGCGTCCCGGGTATGCCGTGGAGTATGACTTTATTGAACCAACTCAGATTCACCATACACTCGAAACAAAAAACGTTGCCGGTTTGTATCTGGCCGGTCAAATCAACGGGACCAGTGGCTACGAAGAAGCCGCCGGGCAGGGACTTTTGGCGGGTGCTAACGCGGCTTTAAAGATTCGTGGGCTGGATGAGTTAGTGCTGCGCCGCGACCAAGCCTACTTAGGTGTCCTGGTCGATGATCTAGTTTCCAAAGGCACTCGCGAGCCTTATCGCATGATGACGTCCCGCGCAGAATTTCGTTTAGTTTTGCGCGAAGACAATACTATCGAGCGTTTAGCGGCAGTTGGACATAAGAGTGGTTTAATTACGGACGGAGATTTTGCTCGTCTAAGTGATTTGATGGAGCGACGTTCTCGTTTGCTGAACTATTTAGAGAGTTTTTCTCTCACGCCCACTCCTCAGACACTCGCAAAACTTCAAACATTGGGCACTCCAGTTATAAATAAACCGATTAAAGCTGCAGACTTGCTTCGCCGTGATGAGATCGAGAGTTCTATGTTGGGTGATCTTGGAATTGAGATCGATGACGATGAGGACGTACGTGATCCGGTGGAAATCCACGTTAAGTATTCGGGCTACATCCGCCGACAGAATGAAATGATTCAGCAAGCGTTGCGTATGGAAGAGATGACTCTTCCGTCGGAGCTGGACTATGCACTCGTGCGTGGACTTTCGCGTGAAGAGACAGAAAAGTTGTCACGGATCCGTCCACGTTCTCTTGGTCAGGCTCAACGCATCAGCGGTGTGAATCCATCGGCGATTCAGGCTATTATGGTCCACTTAAAAGGCCGACATCATGTGCCCCGTGCACAGGAGACTTTGACTTGAGCGACAATCGTGTTCCCCCGTCCGCAGCCCCCGCCGCTAAAAAAACTGAAGAAGCTAACGCGCTGTGGCGTTTATCCGAATGGTTTCCTGGCATCACTGGCTCTACGATGGAAAAGCTACGACTTTTTCACAGCGAACTATTGAAGTTTAATGGCAAGTTGAATTTGATTTCCAAGAATACCGAGCGCGATGCAGACGAAGTCCATTTTGCCGACTGTCTTATGGCCTATGAGGCGATGAAGAAGGTTTCTTTTCCCAAGCAGGTTCATGACGTGGGATCTGGCAATGGTCTGCCCGGAATTGTGTATGCGATCCTCGATCCGAGCCGCGAATGGGTTTTGATTGAGGTCGATGCGCGTAAGTCTGAGTTTCTCAAGCATGCGGCTCATGTCGTAGGCCTCAAAAATGTTCAGGTCATGAATGTTCGCTTGGAAACGCTCAAGGCTGTATCTATTCAGTGCGCAGTTTCTCGGGGATTTGCCTCCATTTCGAAGGCGTGCCTGATTTCCAACAAGGTTTTTCCTGTTGGTGGCCAGTTCTACCACCTTAAGGGCAATAGCTGGTCGAGCGAGATCGCTGAGATCCCTTCGCAGCTGATTTCCGTGTGGGGACCTGAGCTTGTCGGAGAATATTCTCTTCCTGTCAGTCAAGCTCGCCGCGCTGTCGTTTGTACTACTAAAAAGCAGTGAGTTTTTGAATGTTCCACGTGGAACATTTGATTAATCAGGCGTGATCAGTGTCCGGCGGGTGCGCTTCCTTCGGCCGTTTTCTTTTCATGACCACCTTGAGTAGCCTTTACGGAGGCGGCAGTTCGGTCAACCAGCTTAGGAACACGCATAGCCCAGTTCCTAGGGGCCTCCACAAGGCGCCTATTCACTTGATAGTCAGAGTATTCACGGGGGTTTGGCCACTCCTCACCCTTTGCAAAAGCCTTTTTGTAGTCCTGACGGGCCTCGAATTTTCGCCGTTCAGTACGAATGCGATAGTATCGAGCCCATTGATCCGCTTCAGCACGCTGAGCTCTATTTTTAGCAATGTCTCGCTGGACGTCTTTTTTCTCGAGGGTGTTAGGATCGGTCTTAGCAAGATCCTTTTTTAGGTCCTCCACCGCCTTATCCAACTCTTCAACCTTCTTCGTGTGGGCGTTGAAGCGTGCTTCGAGATCCTTGTAAATGGGATCGCGCACTTCGGGGATTGGATCTTCCTTTGAACATCCAAGAACCCCAAGATAGAGAGCTGTAGCGAGTGCGACGAGCGTGAATCGAGTCATTTTTTCTAGACTCCCCTAGTTCTACATGGAACAATCGGCAGAGCTCACCAAGATATTGAGGAAAACAGCGGGGGAGGAACATGGCGCGCATCATCTGTGTGGCTAATCAGAAGGGTGGAGTAGGCAAAACCACGACTTCAGTCAATCTTGCCGCGGCGCTTACAGAACTGGGTAAGCGAGTGTTGATTGTAGACATGGATCCACAGGGCAACGCGTCAAGTGGGCTTGGCGTCAAGAGATATGAAAATCAAGAGAACAATGTCTACCAGGTTTTGATCGGCGAAAAGCCGATTGCCGAGACTATCCAGAATACTCACGTGACTAATCTCGACATCATTCCTGCCAATCCGGATTTGGTGGGCGCAGAGATTGAGTTGGTGGATATGCCTCAGCGTGAGTATCGCTTGAAAAGCGCGCTGAACGAAGTTCGTTCTAACTATCAGTATATATTGATCGATTGCCCGCCTAGTCTCGGACTACTCACTGTGAATAGCCTGTCGGCGGCAGAGACTTTCTTGGTGCCTCTACAATGTGAGTACTATGCACTGGAAGGTTTATCGCAGCTGCTTAACACCGCCGGATTGATTAAGAAAAGTCTAAACCCGGAGCTCAGAATCGAAGGCATTGTGTTGACCATGTTCGATGCGCGAAACAATCTTTCGCATCAAGTGGTGGCCGAAATTCAATCCCATTTTGGCGATAAAGTTTTTCGCGCTATTATTCCGCGTAACGTGCGCTTGAGCGAGGCACCGAGCCACGGGCAGACCATTTTCCAATACGATCCCAAATCGGTGGGCGCCAAAAAATACAAAGAGCTCGCCGAGGAGCTGGATCATCGAGTGTATGGCTCGCCAATCGTCGAGGAAGAAGAAGTCGTGGTCCTCGAAGAAGAGCCTGCTGCTCCGGCGCCTGTTGTGAATTTGCAAGTCGTCCCGAATGAGCCCGAGTCCAATGGAGATCTCCATGTCTGAGAATACACAACAGCAGAAAGTGCAACCGAAGGCCAAAGGTCTGGGGCGGGGTTTGGGTAGTCTGCTTGGATCCGGTGGTGATGGAGCTTTTTCGAAGACCGCTCCTGGAGTTGAAAACGCACTGGAAACTTTGAATGCAAAGATGCCGAGCGCCCAACAACCTGGGATCAAGGAAGGTTTTGTCGAAAAGCCGTCCGCGGCACCGGTTGGCGGATGGAATCCTCCTTTGAATTCTGAAATAAGTGAGACCTCACCGGTCACAGCGGCTGCAAACCCGGCGTCAGCCACGACTTCTGCGATCAACTCGCTTGCAACTCCGACGGTAACAGAAACTCCTGCGCCCACTCAGCCTGTGGTTCCGGCTCATATGCGCATCTGGACTTTGCCAATTGAAAAGGTGAATCCGAATCCCAATCAGCCGCGGCAGATTTTCGATAAGGAGCCGCTGCAAGAGTTAGCGGATTCGATCAAAGAAAAGGGAATTATCCAACCCATCCTGGTTCGCAAAACTGACGATGGGGAATTTGAAATCATCGCCGGAGAGCGTCGTTGGCGCTCGGCCCAAATGGCGGGTTTGAAAGAGGTTCCGGCCTTAATAAAGGATACAGGCGAACAGGAAGTGCTCGAGTTGGCACTGATCGAAAACATTCAACGTGAAAACTTGAATGCTATCGAAGAAGCCGAAGCCTATGAGTTCCTTATAAAAAAATATAACTTAACGCAAAATGACCTGGCGCAGAAAGTCGGCAAAGACCGCGCCACTGTTGCCAATATGCTGCGTATTCTGCAGCTGCAGCCCGGGGTTCGCCAGATGGTCTCGCGCGGTGAGCTATCTCTGGGGCAGGCCAAAGTCTTGCTGTCCATCACCGAAGCCAAATTGCAACAGGACCTAGCTGCTAAGGCCAAGAACGACTCATTGTCGGTGCGGGCGTTAGAGAAGCTGGTGGCAAAGGCGAAAACTGGTGAACCGGCGGTGAATGAAAAAGAGGATGTGCGGGCTAAGGCCGCTCAATCCTTAGGAGAAGAGCTACAGAAACTGATCGGCTCGAAGGTTGTTTTGGATTACGATAAAGGTAAGGGTCGGATCGTGATTTCATTCTATTCCGACTCGGAATTGAATCAAATTGCCGACACCTTGAGGGATTCATGGCGGAATTAGAAGCAGCCGAGGGCTCAGTCACGGCGCTCCTGGAAAAAGGGGCGTCTTTTGACGGCCGGCTGACGTTCGAAGGAACTGTTCGTATCGGCGGCCATTTCCGCGGCGAGATCTTTACCAACGATACGCTTGTAATTAATCCAGGTGCTCAGGTGGAGGCCCAGATTGAGGCTGAAACCGTAATCATTAGCGGCGCGGTAAAGGGAAATATCTTTGCGCGTCGTCGGGTCATCATGCATCCGCCGGCCATTTTCCAGGGTACAGTAACCACGCCCTCACTACGCATCGATGAAGGGGTCCTCTTCGAGGGCGCTTCATATATGCCCAAGAATTAATTTACACGGCCCTATCCGTAGAATATATAGTTCCGGACTTACCGCAAAGTTAGGAACTCATGGAACTACTGACATCCCTCGGGGTGAACTCCACCCTGATCTTTCAGTTTGCGAACTTCATCGTTGTTTATCTTGTTTTGAAGTACTTACTGTTTAAGCCCTATTTCGCTGCTTATAACGAACGTTCTAACCGCACGGTTGGCAAAGCTGAGCTGGCCGAGCGCCACGTGGCTGAAGCCAAAGAGTTGGAAGAGAAGTTCAACAAGCGCGCTCAAGAAGTGAACGAACGCTATAAAGCCATCTACGACAAAACTCGTGGCGAAGCCGTCAAGGAGTACGATCGTTTAGTGAGTGACTCCCGCGCTCGTACGAAACAGTTGATGGATGAAGCTCGCAAGAAGATCACTGGTGAGATGGAGAGCGCTCGCACTCAGCTCAGCCAAGATGTGAGCGCAGTTTCGCAACTGATCAGTCAAAAGTTGATCGGCAAGGATTTGAACGCATGATTCAGCTGTTGTTTTTCGCCACTCAAGCGATGGCCGCGGATGCGCACGGCGCGGACCACGGAATTCCGTGGTCGACCATGTTCGTTCAGGCTTTTAACTTCTTTGTACTGATCGGACTTCTGATTTTCCTTATGCGTAAAGCGGTCAAAGCTCATTTCGCCAATCGTGCGACTGAATACACTCAGCTCGTTCAGCGTGCTGAGCATGCTCGTCAAGCGGCTGAGAAAGCCAAGCAAGAAGTCGAACAACGTTTGGCCCATCTCGATGCTGGCGCGATGACCTCTGTGGCGCAGGCGGAAGCCGAAGCAGCCAAGCTGAAAGCCCGTTTGGTTGAAGAAGCAAAGCAAATGACTTTGAAGCTTGAGCAAGAGGCTCAGAACACGGTGGCGGTAGAGCTTGAAAAAGCCAAAGCCGAATTGCGCCGCGATCTGCTGAGCAAAGCGCTGGCCGGCTCGAAAGACAGCCTCAGCAAAAATCTTGGATCGAGTGATCAGAAAAAACTGCAGAATGAATTCGCAGAGAAGATTCAGGTGGTGGGCGGATGAAAAATATGATGTTGGCCACCCGCTACGCTAAGGCTTTGTACAATCTCGCCAAAGAAAAAGGCGAGCAGGATGCGGTCTTTAATCAGATGCGCGTTGTGGCTGAGGCCTTTGAAGACAAAGAAATTTCGGAATACATTCAATCGCCACTCATCCGCCCTACTGACAAAGTGAAGGCGATGGAAAAAGTGATTGGCTCTATCAACGCTTCGGAAGTCCTAAAGAACTTCCTTCTGTTGATGGTTAAGAAAAATCGTCTGTCGATCTTCGCGGAAGTAGTTACCGCTTATCAGATGATTTCCGACGAAGCGCACGGGGTTACCCGCGGTGTCGTTCGCTCGGCCACAGTGCTGGCGCCGGAAGAGCGCACACGCATCGCTGAACTCGTAAGCAAAGCCACTAAGAAGCAAGTTATCCTCACTTATAAAGAAGATCCTTCGCTGCTTGGCGGGTTGGTCGCTGAAGTCGGAAGCTTCACTTTCGACGATTCCCTCACGTCTCATTTGAAAAGAATTAACGAGCAATTAACTAGGAGCGCTCACTAACATGGAAACCACAATTCGCGCCGACGAAATCAGTCGGGTTCTCAAAGAACAGATCAAAAACTACAACAAAGCTATCGAGGTCAGTGAGACCGGCAGTGTGTTGTCGGTGGGTGACGGTGTGGCCCGCGTTTATGGTTTGGAAAAAGCCATGGCCGGTGAGCTCGTCGAGTTCCCCAATCAGATTTTCGGAATGGTTTTGAACTTGGAAACCGACTCCGTCGGTATCGTTATTTTCGGTGACGATCGTGACATTCGCGAAGGTGACACCGTAAAACGCACCAAGAAAATCGTGCAGGTGCCGGTGGGCGAAGCCTTACTCGGTCGCGTGGTCGATGTGCTTGGTCGCCCAATCGACGGTCGTGGACCGATCGATGCAAAAACCACTCGCGTGGTCGAACTGAAGGCCCCTGGCATTTTGGCTCGTAAATCTGTTCACGAGCCGATGCAAACTGGTATCAAAGCTATCGATTCGATGATTCCGATTGGTCGCGGTCAGCGTGAATTGATCATCGGTGACCGGCAGACCGGAAAAACGGCGATCGCGCTCGATACCATCATCAATCAAAAAGGTCAGAACGTTCATTGCTTCTACGTGGCGATCGGTCAGAAAAAATCGACCGTGGCTCAGGTTGTAGAAAAGCTGCGTAACGCCGGTGCCATGGAGTACACGACAGTTATCGCGGCAACAGCTTCGGATCCGGCTCCGCTTCAGTTCCTAGCGCCCTACTCTGGTTGCACCATGGCCGAGTACTTCCGCGACAGTGGCCGTCACGCCTTGATCATCTACGATGATTTGACCAAGCAAGCTCAAGCTTATCGTCAGTTGTCCTTGCTGTTGCGCCGTCCTCCGGGCCGCGAAGCTTATCCCGGTGACGTGTTTTACGTTCACTCTCGCCTGCTCGAGCGGGCCGCGAAAATGAGCGATAAAGAAGGCGGCGGTTCTTTGACTGCTTTGCCCATCATCGAAACTCAGGCCGGCGATATCTCGGCGTACATTCCGACCAACGTGATCTCGATCACTGACGGTCAGATTTTCCTTGAGAGCGGATTGTTCTATAAAGGTATTCGCCCCGCGGTTGATGTGGGTAAGTCTGTGTCTCGTGTGGGTGGTAGCGCTCAGATCAAAGCCATGAAACAAGTGGCTGGAACTCTGAAGCTTGAGCTCGCGCAGTTCCGTGAGTTGGAGGCTTTCGCGGCTTTCGCTTCGGACCTGGATAAAGCCACTCAGGCTCAGCTGGCGCGCGGTCGTCGTCTGGTCGAAATGCTGAAGCAAGCTCAGTACTCGCCTTATTCAGTGGAAAAACAAGTGGCCATGATTTGGGCGGCCACCAATGGTTTTGTCGACTGGATTCCGGAAAGTGATGTGAAACGCTTTGAAAAAGAGCTGATGGAGTTCTTGGATTCGCGTTACAGCAAGATTCTCACCGCTATTCGTGAGAAGAAACAGCTGGATGACGACACCAAGCGCGAGCTGAAAGCCGCCTTGGAAGAGTTTAAGGCGATCTTCCGCCCAAGCGACAAGAAATAGAGATCTATGCCGAATTTGAAGGATATCCGTAACCGGATTCAGACAACTAAAAACACGCAGCAGATCACGCGGGCCATGAAGATGGTGTCTGCGGCGAAGCTGCGTCGAGCCCAGCTCAATATTCAGAATCTGCGGCCCTTCGCCAACCAGATTCTTTCTGTGATCGCTGACATCGCGACCACTCAGCGCGTGGAGCATCCATTGCTCAATGCTCACCCGGAAGACCAAAAGGTTTTGTTGGTGGTGTTGACTTCGGATCGCGGTTTGGCGGGCGGTTTCAACAACAACATCAATCGCTTCGCCTATAAGTTCTTCCAAGACAATCGATCCAAGTACCAGCAGTTGGACTTCTTGTTTGTCGGACGCAAAGGTGCGGACTTTTTTAGGGCGCGCAATATTGCCGGAAAAGAGACCATCTTGAATTTGGCGCGTGAGATCTCCTTTGGCATGGCCGAGGGTGTGGCTTCACGTTTGATGGCTGAGTTCGCTGAGGGTGGTTACGACTCCGTATTTTTGGTCTACAACGAGTTCAAATCTGCAATCTCGCAAGAGGTTGTGTGCGAACGCTTGTTGCCGGTAGATATCAGCAAAGCGCGCGTGAGCAGCGACAGCAAAAATGGTTTTGCTGCGGATTTGATTTTCGAGCCCGAGCCCGCGCTGATCATCGACGATATGCTGAAAAAGCATTTCGCTGTGCAGGTCTATCGGGCGATGTGCGAGAGCGTTGCCGCCGAACACGGTGCGCGTATGGCCGCCATGGAGAATGCCACTAAGAACGCGGGTGAAATGATCCGCGGGATGACTTTGACTTACAATAAACTTCGTCAGGCCTCGATCACCACTGAGCTCATTGAGATCACCAGTGGCGCCGAAGCACTTAAAGGATAAAGGGAGCAGTATATGCAATTGCAATCCGGTTATGTCAGACAGGTGATGGGTCCCGTTGTGGACATCGAATTTCCCGAAGGCGATATGCCTGAGATTTACAACGCCCTCAAGGTGACCAACAAAGCCATCAGTGACAAAGAAGGCAATCTGGTTTTGGAAGTGGCTCAGCACTTGGGCGATCGCGTGGTGCGCGCCATCGCGATGGATTCCACCGACGGTTTGGTACGCGGTGAAAAGGTTACTAACACTGGCGATTCGATCAAAGTTCCGGTTGGCGCGGGCGTTTTGAACCGTATCTTGAACGTGATCGGTGAGCCCGTTGATGACGGCGCTAAAGTGGAAGCCAAAGAGTATTGGTCCATTCACCGTCCCGCTCCCAAGTTTGAAGATCAAACCACACAGGCTGAGATGCTGATGACCGGTATCAAGGTTGTGGATTTGCTCGCCCCTTACGCTAAGGGCGGTAAGATCGGTCTGTTCGGCGGCGCTGGTGTGGGTAAAACCGTTTTGATTCAAGAGTTGATCTACAACATCGCCACTCACCACAAAGGCAAATCAGTTTTCGCAGGTGTGGGTGAACGGACACGTGAAGGAAACGATTTGTTCCACGAGATGTCGGAAAGCGGCGTTATTAAACAGACCGCGCTGGTGTTTGGTCAGATGAACGAACCGCCCGGTGCGCGTGCACGTGTGGCTTTGTCTGCACTGACTATGGCGGAGTACTTCCGCGATGTGGAAGGTCAGGACGTGTTGTTGTTCGTCGATAACATCTTCCGTTTCACTCAAGCGGGCGCCGAAGTGTCTGCCCTCTTGGGCCGTATTCCCTCTGCCGTGGGTTACCAGCCGACTTTGGGAACTGAGATGGGTAACTTGCAAGAGCGTATCACCTCGACCAAAAAAGGTTCGATCACCTCTGTGCAAGCTGTGTACGTTCCGGCGGATGACTATACCGATCCTGCACCGGCTACGACCTTCACTCACTTGGATGCAACTACGAACTTGGATCGCGACATTGCTGCTAAAGCTATCTTCCCGGCCGTGCATCCTTTGAATTCCACTTCGCGTATCTTGGATGCGGCGATCGTGGGAGAAGAGCACTATCGCACAGCTCGTGATGTACAGGCTCTCTTGCAGCGATATCGCGAATTGCAAGATATCATTGCGATCTTGGGTATGGATGAATTGAGCGAAGACGATAAGCTGGTTGTGACCCGCGCCCGTAAAGCTGAGCGCTTCTTGTCGCAGCCGATGAATGTGGCCGAGCAGTTCACGGGTATTCCGGGCAAGTACGTCGATATCAAGGACACCGTGAAAGGCTTCCGTCAAATCTTGGACGGCGTTCACGACGGCGTTCCCGAACAGGCTTTCTACATGGTCGGAACCATTGAAGAGGCTTTGGAAAAAGCGAAGAAACTGGCGGTTTAATGTTCATCTTGAATCTTGTGACGCCCGAGAAAAAGTTGGTCACTGACCTGGAGATCGACGAGGTCATTGTGCCCGCTTATAAAGGGCAGCTTGATATTCTTCCCGGCCACGCTCCGTTGATGACTACGTTGTCGACGGGGCTGTTGAAATATCGCACCAAAGGCAGTGCGCAGTTTGAGACTGTGGTGGTGTCCTGGGGTTATATGGAAGTCCATCCCGATGGCGTTGTGGTTTTGGCGGATGTGGCAGAAAGCGTTGCCGAAATCGATCGTGTCCGCGCCGAAGAGCAACTGAAAGCGGCGAAAGCTGGTTTGGTAGATCCGCTCTTGGAGAATGATCAGATGGTCATGTTCCAACACAAGCTCGAGAAAGCCCAAGCTCGTTTGGAAGCTTTGGGCATTCACGATCACGGCGGCACTTCGCACTAAATATTACCGCTGGACTCTGGCGGCGGAGGATTCTCCGGCTTTGGCTCATCCATCCTGAGATCGTGATTCTCCTCAGAGAACGGAGAGGTTGTAGGTGCAGACTTTTCAGGTATTGAGGGAGGGGCGGCCTCGGACATCGCTGGTGTGCGCATATCGGGGGACTGATTTAACCACTCGGCTAACCATAGACCGCTGTCGCTGAAGTAGCTGTTGATATTGAGCACGCTTTTGAACTGCGTTTGTTTGTCGATTTCGCCCGGATGGTTGCAGTTCACCACAATCAGCTTGGATTTCTCTTCAGCAGAAAGAGTGTCGAGCCAACGTGCACTTTTACTGCCCGAAGCGAAGAAGATCATGTGCTCCGCGCGTCCAGAGTTAATTTCTGCGCGTACGGTCTCGAGATTTTTCGGCCCCATGGAGACGAAGCGGGCCTTACCCTTAAACTTATTTTCGAATTTCCTGAAGAACAAGTAGCTGGCGCTAAACACTGTGGCCGTGCTCCCCGACTGAGCGGCGGCATAGTTGCGGCGTGATTGTTCGCTGGCGATTTTGAAGTTGCGCTTCAAAACTTCTTTCGACATTCCGTCGAGCTTCTTGAAAGCGGTCAATGCCTTGCGTGCGTCGAACTTCTCAGGCACAGGCAGTCCTGCCTTGGCTGCGAGAATACGTTGTACGCTCTCATCCAAACGCTCTTTGGAAATGCGTCCACCCTTCACTGCAGCAAGCATGGCATTGAACGCGCGTCGTTGATGCGCGGGGGGACCTGCGAACATCAGCATATCGTTACCCGCTAAGAACGCCTTCACGGCACGCTCACCGATATCTTTGGCTACAGACGCACCATTCATCTCTAGATCGTCGGTAATGATCAAACCTTTGTAACCCATGGCTGTGCGCAGCTGCTCTTGAATCATCACGGTTGAATAGGTCGACGGCAATCCACTGGGGTCGATGTTTGGTAGTGCCAGATGCGCCATCATCACGGCGCGCCCGAAGTCGGCAGCGGTGAACTCGTTGAAGGGCACCAGATCCTTTTGCTCCAACTCTTCGCGCGTGCTCATTTTGCGCGGAGTGGTTCGATGGCTGTCTTGTGTGGTACCGCCATGGCCGGGAAAATGTTTAGCGGTAGGAAGAATACCGCCGGCGCTTAGTCCGCGCGAGTATGCAAGAGTGATTTTCGCCACCTCGCTCGGATCGACACCAAAGGTGCGATTGCCGATAAACGAGTCTTTTTTGGGATTTGAAATGTCGAGTACAGGGGCCAGATTCACATTGAAGCCGATGGCGCGCAGAGCCTCTGCTGTGGCTTGGGCGTAACGGCCGATAAAGTCAGTGTCTTCCATTTTCGAGAGCGCCAGTGCGCTGGGCATTGGAGTCGATGTGCGCACACGTGTAACCAAACCACCCTCTTGATCGACCATCAGAAATAGCGGTGCCTTCAGACGGCGGCTGGCGAATCTCTGCAGATCTGAGTTGAGCTGCGCCACCTGGAGAGCAGATTTGACGTTGCGACGAAATACGATCAGTGCACCGGGCTGGTATTTGGTCAGAGTGCGCTGGATCTCTGGCGAGAACTCCTGACCCGGAAAACTCCAAATCATGGTCTGTCCGATTTTTTGCTCAAGGGTCAATTCCTGGGCTTGTGTCGCGCAACCGAAGACCAGGCAGAATAGTACCGCGACGAAGGAGGAGATTTTCAATCTCACCTCAATCGCGTTCCACCTTTTCGGTATACTCAAGCCATGCATCAGATAAGGCTCCTCATCATCGTTATCGGCGTTTTTCTGAGCGGACTTGCCTATGCTCAAGGCGAGATTGAGGTGAGCGAAGACGGCGGGAGCATCCATCCTGGCATGGTTTTGGTAGAACCCACGAACATCGTCTCAACGTCCGTCGAGGGTGAGTATCGGCTCGTACCCTATAGAGAACGCCGCAAGCGTTGGGGCGGCACGGTCAGTGTAGGGTACAGCACCTATCAGCCCGAAAACTACGAGCCAGACTTTGCTGACGCCGCTTTCGATGAGGTCTATTCAAGTGATGACTTACCAATGATCGAACTTGGATTTTCCGTGAAGCGCAATTTGCCTATAGGTTCGATTGGCGGTGAACTTGGTGTCGGTATCTACGTCAACGAATCGGACGAACCAGATCTTGGCGAATCCACTCTCAATCTGTATTTGGTAAAGCTTGGTGGCGTGTACTACATGGACGTTTTGTCGGAAGAGCCCACCATCGTCCCCTACGTTTCCGGTGGGGCGTACACGATGATCTTCAAAGAGTCGTTGCCCGGCACTTCGAAGAACGGCAACACGCAAGTGGCGTTTTACGGTGGCTTAGGAATTCAATTTCAGTTGGATTGGATCGATCGCCAAGCGGCGCGCGTCGCCTACGAAAGTTCCGGAATTGAAAGCTCATTCTTTTTTGTTGAAGCGCGCACCTTCACTTCGGCCGCAGCCAAACAAGATCCCGATTTCGGCAGCACCATAAGCTTCGCCGCCGGCATTCGCTCGGAATTCTAATCTGTCTGTAATACCTTTAGCAGTTTTTCGACTTCATGCCGGGTATTGAACAAATGGAACGATAAGCGCAGGTTGCCTTCACGCACGCTCACATCGATGTCATGCTCGGCGAGCCGCGCCTTGAACTCGAGTGCATTGCCCTCCGGTGGTTTTATACACACGATATTTGAGCGCAGCTCAGTCGGTGCGGCCACTTGAAAGATTTTTGGGAGATGTGAGACAAAATGGGAAACCAATCCCGCATTGTGAGCCTCTATTTTATCTAAGCCCACGTCAGCCAATGTTTCCAAGGCCCCCTCAAGGGCGGCATTGTTGAGAAAGCTTGCCGCTTGCCCGCGATCGAAACGTCGCGCTCCAGGTAAAGTTTCTGTGGTGTAGTTCAGAAGATTTTCGCTACGGCCTGAGTTGGGACTGACTGACCAAGAAGCATGGGTGCGTCTTACCTCGTTAAGAGCACGTTCAGAAAAACGACCAAAGGCACTGCCATATGGACCCAGCATCCACTTGTACATAACACCCACAAAGATATCCACATGCTTAAGGATGTCTTGCGACAGGCGCATGCCGCCGAAGGACTGGGAAACATCGGAGAGAAACAAAACCTCGGCCTCTTGAGCGTACCGCCCAAGCTCGGCGATGGGTAACCGAATGCCGGTGTTGAACATCACGTGCGAACAGGCAGCGACACGAGTGCGGTCACTGAGCTTGGATTTGAAACGCGAAGGAACAAGAAAATCTTCGAGCTCTAAAAAGTGAACGCGTAGACCTTTGAGCTCAGCCATCAACAACCAAGGCAAGACCATGGCCGGATAGTCACCTTTGAGAAGGAGGACCTCGTCTTGCGCATGCAATTCAATTCCGTTGGCCACATGACTCACCAATTCGGAAACCGAGGTGCTAAGAGCAATACTGTCGTCAGGCACGTTCAATAAAGCGGCGAGGCGAGCGCGGTTTTGATCCGGTAGTTTGAACCACTCATCATAGGCCAGAAAAGCTGGATCCAAAGTGCGTTTTACGGAAGCAGCGATTAGCTCTTGTGCAACCTTCGGTGTCGGGCCTAGATAAGCCGAGTTAAAATAGAGCGACTTTAGCTCGAAGAGATCGGCACGCATGAGGGCCAACTTAACAGCTTTAGTCCCTTAAGTCCAAGCATCGCCTTAACAGAGGCTTTTCAGGTACATAAGCTCGTCATGGATGCGAGGCCAGGTGATCTCGTTCATGCGCACCCGTAGCCGGTTGTCAGGTGTGATCGAGTACTTTTTGTTGGTGCGCGAGGCGAGTTCAATCACGCGTGGGACAGGAAGCGGAGTTTTTTCCGTGAAGGCGAGCGTGATTGTGGACTCCCCACTCGATAGATCGCGCACGGCCAAGTCTTTGCACACTTTGCGAATCAACATCAAGCCCATCAGATTGAGAACTTGATCCGGCAGTTTGCCGAATTGATCCCGCAGTTCGTCTTCGATGCGGTCAATGTCTTCAGGGCTTTCGATTTCGGAAAGTTGCTTGTAATAAGCCAAGCGAATGCGCAGGTCGGAAATATAGGAATCAGGAATAAGAGCGGGAATCCGCACGTTGATTTCGGGTTCAACGCCGATGTCGACCTCTTCGCCTTTAGCACCACGCACGGCTTCCTCGAGTAATTCAAGATAGAGTTCATAGCCGACCGCGTTTACATGGCCGGCTTGCTCTTCACCCAAAATATCGCCGGCGCCACGCAATTCTAGATCGTATTGGGCAATGCGGATGCCGGAGCCAAGAGCGGTGTTTTCTTGAATGATACGCAAGCGTTCCTGCGCGTCCTTCTCGATACGTCGATGGTTGGGAATCAGCAAATAGCAATAGGCCCGTTCTTTGCTGCGGCCCACTCGGCCACGCAGTTGATATAGCTGCGATAGACCCAATTGTTGGGCGTTGTCGATAAACATGGTGTTGGCCGCCGACACATCCATCCCTGACTCCACGATGGTCGTACACACCAGCATGTCGATCTCGTGATTGAAGAATTCGATCATGCACTTTTCCAGCTCGCCTTCCTCCATCTGACCATGGGCCACACGGAAGCGAACGTCAGGAACGATCTCGCGCAGTTGATCGGCCAGCTGATAAATGCTCTGCACGCGATTGTGAATAAAATAAACTTGTCCACCGCGCGCAACTTCACTGGTTATCGCTTTGCGGATGGTTTCGGCTTCATATTTTGTAACGAACGTGCGCGTGGCCAGGCGATCCACTGGAGCTGTGTTGATCAAGCTCAGATCACGAATGCCGACCAAACTCATGTTCAGTGTGCGCGGAATTGGTGTGGCGGACATTGCCAAGGTGTCGAGTCCGCTTTTGAGTTTGCGCAGCTTTTCTTTGTGCTTGACGCCGAAGCGCTGCTCTTCGTCTATGATCAATAGACCGAGGTTTTTGAACTGCACGTCTGAGCTGAGCAAGCGATGCGTGCCGATCACGATATCGACTTTACCTTCTTTTAGGTCTTTCAACGTGGCCGTCATATCTTTTTTTGCGACGAAGCGATTCAAGCCGCGTACGTCGATGGCCCATTTAGCGAAACGTTTTTTGAAGTTCTCCAAGTGTTGAAAGCTCAGGACCGTGGTCGGCGCGATGATAGCGACCTGACGTTTGTTGTGCACGGCATGAAAGGCGGCGCGCATGGCGACTTCGGTTTTGCCAAAGCCCACGTCACCGCATACCAAGCGGTCCATGGGATGAACCTTCTGCATGTCGCGCAGCACATCGGCGATGGCGCGTAGTTGGTCATCCGTTTCTTGATAGGGAAAGGTGGCCTCGAAGCTGGTGAAGTCTTGATCGGGTGTGCTGAACGGAGGGCGTTCGGCCACGCTACGCTCCGCATAGATCTTGAGCAATTCTGCCGCCACGTCACGCAGATGCGAGCGTACTTTGGTTTTGGTTTTTTCCCAGCCGGGTCCGCCCAGCTTATCAACTACTGTTCCGGCTGAGGGGCCGGAATACTTTTGAATTTGATGCACACGATAGACGGGCAAGTAGAGACGATCGTTGTCTTTGTACTTGATCTGAATGAACTCGGCCGCAATGCCTTGAATCGGCATCACCTTCAGGCCTTCATAGGTGCCGATCCCATGTAGCTTGTGCACGATCAGATCGCCGGGCTTGATAT
Organism: Bdellovibrionales bacterium; assembly: GCA_019637855.1. GTDB lineage: Bacteria > Bdellovibrionota > Bdellovibrionia > Bdellovibrionales > UBA1609 > JALHOQ01. Next base: position 431,619 of record JAHBUX010000001.1, on the reverse strand, counting down.
CACCGAAGTTAAAAGCATGGGCGCGCTGCTCGAGGGTGCCCGAGGATTTGTACGCGGCCCGCGCGCGTTTGGCCCCGAAGAGATCTTCTTCGCGTAGGAGAATGAGATGCTCATCGCTATAACGTAAACTTTCGCCGAGAGGGCGTTCGATCACATGAATCAGGTTTGGTTCGCGTTCTTGTTCGCTAAGCCAATCTTCCCAGCCGAAAAGGTTCTCTTCGATCAAGCGCGGTTGCAGTTCGGATTTCTCTAGCAAAAGCTTCAAGCGTTGGGCTTGCGCTTGCGTAGTCACGGAAACAAAGACCCGATAGCCGAGGTTTTTCCATTCCCGAATTTTTTTTCCCAGAAAATCTGCGAGATCGCCGGCTTGGGTCGCCAAAGATTTTGCCGTACTGGCGATCTCTTTTAAATCCGAAGTGGAAATCGGAAGCAAGGCCAAGCCTTTCTCACTGTCTTCGTCACCCAGGCGTACTTTGCTTAACGTGACGGTTTGTGATTCGGGCGGCGGCTCCAAGCTATCGAGTGGCGCGTACACTTCGGAAAACAACGGACGAATGATCTGTGACTCGCTGGCTTCGAATTCTTTTTTGGCGGCCGCGACCAGCTGGTCGAAAGCGCGTGTAAGTTCGAATGGGTCCAAGCGCCATAGATTGAGCGGCGAATTGAAATGGTCAATTGGCGTGACCGGGGTGTCGTAAAAGAGGGACAGTAAAAACTCAATGCCGTGAAAGTGCTGGCCTTGTACGAGTTGATGCAGAAGGGCCTGTGCTTCTTCGCGATCCACCGGGCGGTTCTCGTAACTTGCCTTAAAACGAGTGGCGGCATTCTGTCGGTTTTCGTCGGTGAACAAGATTTCTTGGGCTGGAATAATTTCCAGCCGTTCGCGTTCGCCTAGGGAGCGCTGATTGTCCTCATCGAACTCGCGCAACGACTCCACGATATCGCCGAATAGCTCGAGCCGAATAGGATGGTCATGGGCCGGCGAAAATACATCCACAATCCCGCCACGTATGGAAAACGTCCCTACGTCTTCAACGAGCGGCACGTTGGCATAACCGCGCGCTTCGAGCAGGGTCGCGAAGTTTTCGGGCAGAACATCGTTTTTGCGCAGGCGCAGAGCTCGTTGTGACAAACTCTGATAGGGTAAGGTTCTTTGTAACAGTGATTCGACTGGCGCCACGAAAATATCGCCGGGTTTGGCGTTTTGCGCCTGCCAAAGCCAGCGCATTCGTGCGGCGAGGGTGCGACGGTTGGGATAGAGCCCGGAATAGACGCCAACATCAAAGCTTGGCAGAAGATGAACACGATTCTCAGGAGCAATGAATCTGAGCGAAGTTTCCAGTTTTTGCGCCGCAGTCATGTCGGCCGTGACCACAAGATGAGGCTTCTCGTTCAATGCCACTTTCGGCAAAGTTAAAAGACCTGCAAGCAGGGTTGCCGAATCACTGCCGACGATCTCCATCTCGGGTTCGCCCGTGCGAAAGAATCGGTCGATTGAGTTTTCAACTTTCCACGGTAGATGCTCGAACATAACCCGCTGCGACAACCTTCGTTCTTGGATTTGGTAAAACGGCAATTTATAACCTAGAAAACGAACACTGATACTACGTCAGCCGTGCGTTAACCTAGCGGCACGCATCGTATATCTGGAGACCCAATGTCGCAACTACTGCCCGTGCTTCTCCTTTCTCTTTTTGTCATTTTATTTGGATCGGCGCTTTTATTTCTGGCCAGTCGGATCGGTGCGAAAGGCAAGCCGAACTCCGTCAAAGAGGAAACCTATGAGTGCGGTATCCCGGCCGAGACGAGCGGGCCTACGAAAATCCCGATCAAGTTCTACCTGACGGCGATTTTGTTTATCCTCTTCGATATCGAAATTATTTTCATGTATCCGTGGGCTCTGACCTATGGCGATTTTATTTCCGGTGGTTACGGCATTTACATCTTCTCGGCCATGGCTTTCTTCATAGCTGTGTTCATCTTCGGCCTCTTCTGGGAGGTCAAATCCAAAGCTCTTGAGTGGGAATAAGAAAAAATGGGAACCGACGCGTTTGAGTTCACGATCAATTTCGTAAAAATGGTCGCCATCTTTTTGATGATGGTGCAAATCGTTCCCCTCTTGGTGTGGGTAGAGCGCCGGGGCTCGGCCTACATTCAAAACCGCTTCGGTCCTAACCGCGTAGGTCCGTTAGGGCTTACGCAGCTTCTCGCCGATGCGGTTAAGTTTTTGACCAAAGAGGAGTTCGTTCCCGGTCGCGGTTACCCTTTTATCTACTATGCGGCACCTGTCGTGGCGATGATTCCGGCCACGCTGGCCTTGGCGGCGATTCCGCTTTCGGCTCCCTTTCATGTAGAGCCGTTCGAAATGTTCGGTCGCAATTGGGGACCGTACACATTCATGTTCCAAGGTTATGATTTCGGTATCGGCATTGTATTCGTGCTCGGTGTTTCTTCGCTGGCTGCCTATGCTTTGCTGCTCGCCGGTTACGGCAGCAATAACAAGTATTCGATGTACGGCGCTTTGCGCGCCAGCGCCCAAACCATCAGCTATGAATTGGCGATGGGGCTTTCTATCGTTGGCGTTATTCTGCTGTTCAACACCTTCAGTTTCACGGACATCGTGAACGCACAGAGTGCGCCTCTGAACTTCATGTGGTTCGGCAAAAAAGTGGTGGTTGAGTGGCTCCCGAATTGGGGTCTGATCTATCAGCCGCTGGGGGCGGTGATTCTATTTGCTGCGATGTTTGCCGAAGCCAACCGCTTGCCTTTCGATTTGCCCGAAGCTGAAGGGGAGTTGGTGGCGGGATATCATACAGAGTACGCCGGCTTTAAGTTCAATATGTTCTTCATCGGAGAATACGGCCATATGTTCGTGGCCTCGGCTCTGATGGTGATTTTTTATTTCGGCGGTTACACCATTTATCCATGGCTCACCCCGGAAACGGCGCCGCAAATCATGGGCAAGCTGTTGGGCGTGACCTCAGCCACCTGGATGAGCTTTTGGGGTTCGATCCTTCTTCACTTGGTATTGATGGCCAAAGTGGTGGCCTTCTTGTGGATCTTTATTCAAGTGCGCTGGACTCTGCCGCGTTTCCGTTACGATCAGCTGATGGATTTGGGCTGGCGTTCAATGTTGCCGTGGGCACTGTTCAATACGGTGATCACAGCCATTGTAGTTTTGTTGATGCGCTATCAGTGGGGTGCTTAAGATGTTGTGGGATGCGATTGGTTTTTATGGCATGGCCCTGTTTTTGATCTTCTTTGCTTTGAAGACGATCACGGTGCCCAATCCGATTCACGCAGCTCTCTACCTGGTGCTGACAATGATCGGTTTGGCGGGAATGTTCTTTAACTTGGGCGCGCACTTTATCGCGGGCGTGCAGATGATTGTTTACGCCGGCGCGGTGATGGTGCTCTTCGTGATGGTGCTGATGCTCTTCGATCTGAAGGCGGAGATTCGCTCCTTCTCGCGTGGCTTGCTCTCGGGCGCTTTGAAGATCATGTCTTCGGCCTTACTGGTGGGATTCGCGTTGGGTTCAGCCGGCAGCTCGGTGGCTATTTTGGATTCTTCTGATACGGCGCCAACGCAAATCGATGTGACCCGGCAGCTTGGTGTCTTGCTCTATACAAAATATCTTTTCGCTTTCGAGGTGCTCGGCATCCTGTTGCTGGTGGTGGCCGTCGGAGTGGTCGCGGTTTCGCGCATGAAGGGAGGCACCCATGCCCAGCACTGAAACTATCTTGAACGTCGGGCTGACTCACTACTTGGCTCTGTCGGCGGTGATATTTTCGTTTGGAATGATCGCGGTTTTGATGCGTAAGAATGTGATCGTAATGTTGATGGGTGTGGAGCTCATGCTGAATGCTGTCAATCTGTCGTTCATCGCATTCGCCAAAGAGAGCGGGAATCTCAGTGGCCACATCATGGTGTTTTTCGTAATGACGATTGCTGCTGCTGAAGCCGGCGTAGGTCTAGCTCTGGCTGTGGCGATTTACAAAAAGTTCCACGAAGTAAATATTCGCTTCTTTGAGCACCTCCGAGGCTAACGCATGAATCACGCCATACTGATTTTAACTTTGCTCATCGCTCCCTTGCTTGGCTTCGCCTTCAATGGCCTACGTTTTCGCAGTCATAATGCTTATCTAGCCGGCTCTGTGGCCACAGCGGCGTCTTTTATTTCTTTCCTATGCTCGCTGGCGTTGTTCTTCCAGCTCAAAGATTTGCCGCCGGAAGCGCGCCACCTGACCAGCCGATTCTTTGACTGGATTGTGGTGGGTGATCTGCGCGTGCCTTTCGGATTCACCGTCGATCAGATCAGTGCGATCATGATTTTGATCATCACCGGTGTTGGCAGTTTGATTCATTTGTTCAGTATCGGGTACATGTCGCATGACGAGCGTCCGTCAAAGTACTTTGCATACTTGAACTTGTTCTTGTTCAACATGTTGGTACTAGTCCTTGGTGACAATCTGTTGATCACCTTTGTGGGTTGGGAAGGTGTGGGCTTGTGCTCCTACTTGCTGATCGGCTTTTGGTTCAGCGATCCGGCTAAGGCGGCTGCAGGCATGAAAGCCTTTGTCACCAATCGCATCGGTGACGCGGGCTTCTTGATCGGCATGTTCATTTTGTTCTTTACCTATGGAACTCTGACCTATTCAGACTTGCTTCAGCTGATTCCGCAAGTCGTAGAGTCGACATGGACCGGTCCGTTGACGCTAGCGTTCTTGTTTCTCTTTATCGGCGCGACCGGTAAGTCGGCGCAGATTCCTCTTTATGTTTGGTTACCGGATGCGATGGCCGGTCCGACCCCAGTTTCGGCGCTTATCCACGCGGCGACGATGGTGACCGCCGGTGTGTATCTGTTTGTGCGCTTGAGCCCGGCCTTGATCTTCGCACCGCACGCAATGGAAGTGATTGCGTGGACAGGCGCGGCCACGGCGTTGGTTGCCGCGACCATTGGTATCACCCAGTGGGACATCAAAAAAATACTGGCTTATTCGACGGTTTCGCAGTTGGGTTACATGTTCTTGGCGGTGGGCGTAGGCGCGTTTGGTGCGGCTCAATTCCACCTGATGACGCACGCGTTTTTTAAAGCCCTGATGTTCTTGGGTTCAGGCTCGGTCATTCACGCTATGCATGAAGAGCAGGACGTGCGCAAAATGGGCGGCCTCCGCAAATATCTGCCAATCACCCATTTCACTTTTGTATTGGGTTGGTTGGCCATTATTGGAATCCCGCCATTTGCCGGCTTCTTCAGTAAAGATGAGATTTTGTGGCAAGCGTTTTCCAGCCCGCATGGCAGTAAGGCGCTGTGGTTCGTTGGCGCGCTGACGGCGGCATGCACCGCCTTTTATATGACTCGTTTGATGGCGCTAACTTTCTGGGGCAAGAGCCGCTTTGGTAAAGACGTGCATCCGCACGAATCGCCGCCGAGCATGACAATTCCATTGATGGTGCTGGGACTGTTGTCCGTCATTGGTGGTTGGGTCGGTATCCCGCACGTTTTGGGCGCAGTACTGCCTGGCCATCCCAGCAATTTGTTTGAGGGCTGGTTAAAGCCGGTGATCGGTCATGTGGCTCATCACGAGCCCAATGTCATTATGGAATGGGCGTTGATGGGTGTGTCGGTCAGCCTGGCTGGCCTGGGTGCTTGGTTTGCTTACCATAATTATTTGGTGCAGCCGAATCTGCCGAAGGCTGTGGCCGCAAAACTAGGCCCCGTCTATCGTGCGGTGGCCAACAAGTATTACGTGGACGAGTTCTACGATCGGTTTTTGATCAATCCTTTGATCGCGACCTCAAAAGCTATCTGGCTTTATATCGATGTGAATGTGATCGACAAAGTGACTTACTTTGCCGGTGACCTGGTATCTGGCTTGGCTTCCTTCGCCAAAACCGTGCAGAACGGTAAGACTCAGAGTTATGCGCTGTACATGGCGCTCGGTGTGGCCATCATCATGACGTTCGTCATGTGGAGAGGTTAGTAGTATGTTGCTCAGTTTATTGATTTTCCTCCCCGTGCTGTTCGCGCTGATCGTGGCGATGTTGCCAGAGAAGGTCATTCGACCGGCTTCATTGCTGATGAGTTTGCTGCACTTCGCTTTGAGCTTGGTTCTATTTTATCGGTTCAATCCGTCCAGCGCCGGCTTGCAGCTGATTGAAAAAACGCCGTGGCTCCCGACCTTTGGGGTGAACTATTTTGTCGGTATCGACGGGATCTCATTTTGGTTGGTGATCTTGTCGACTTTCCTGACGCCATTGGTGGTGTTGGGCAGCTGGACTGCGATTACGGAGAAAATTCGCTCTTTCCATATCTGTCTGTTTTTGCTCTCGAGCGCGATGATCGGCACCTTTCTGGCGCTTGACGCGATTTTGTTCTACGCGTTCTTCGAAGCCTCTCTAATCCCGATGTACTTTATGGTTGGCGTTTGGGGCGGTGCACGTCGCCTTTATGCCACGATGAAATTCTTTATCTATACGATGGCCGGCTCGCTCTTTATGTTGGTGGCCATTATCGCTCTGATCTTTATGACTCAAGAGCAGCTCGGTACTATGAGTGCCAGCATTCCGGACTTCTATAAATTGCAGATTCCGTTTGTGGCCGGTGATTTGCTGAACACGCAGACGATTCTGTTCTTCGCGTTCGCCTTGGCTTTCGCCATTAAAGTGCCGATGTTCCCGGTGCACACGTGGTTGCCGGACGCGCACGTGGAAGCGCCGACTCCCGGCTCTGTAATTTTAGCGGCTGTCATGTTGAAGATGGGAACCTACGGTTTCTTGCGCTTTGTGCTGCCGATATTTCCGTTGGCCGCGGAGTACTGGGCTTGGTTGTTCATGCTCTTAGGTGTGATCGGGATCATTTACGGCGCGTTGGTCGCCATGGTTCAACCCGATATCAAAAAGCTGGTCGCGTACTCGTCCGTTTCTCACATGGGTTATGTCATGTTGGGAATTTTCGCACTCAATATCTATGGTGTGACCGGCGGTTTGTATCAAATGTTGAACCACGGTATTTCGACCGGCGCATTGTTCTTGCTGGTTGGTATGTTGTATGAACGCACGCATTCACGGCAGATCGCGGACTATGGCGGTTTGGCCAAGGTGGCGCCGATCTACACGATTGCGTTTATCATCGTGACCTTTTCAAGCATCGCGGTCCCACTGACCAACGGCTTTATCGGAGAGTTTCTGATTTTGTTGGGTGGTTTTGAAGCCAACAAGATCTTTGGTGGTTTTGCTGTATTGGGCGTGATCTTGGGCGCGGTCTATATGTTGTGGGCCGTTAAACGTATTTTCTTCGGCGCTCCTGGTAAACTTGTTGGCGGTGGTGGCGATACGGGCCACGGTGGTCACGGCGTGCACGCAGGACATGGGCATGGTCATGCGGCACATGGATCGCATGATGACCATAGTGGTTTGGATTTGGAGATCGGCGCGCGCGAGATGTTTGTGTTGGCGCCGCTGGTGATTCTGATTTTTTGGATGGGTTTGTTCCCCTCGGATTTCCTGAACTGGTCAAAGGCCAGCCTGGATCATCTGGTGCAGAACCGCACTAATTATCAACTGAACGTGGAAGAGTGATATGGAAATACAGTTTGGTCTGATTGACTTCTTGCTGGTCGCTCCCGCGGTCGCGCTGTTTGTAATGAGTTGCGTGCCGCTGTTGATTAAAGTTATGCGGGGCAATCAGGAGCAGAACACGATGGCGACTTTGGTGTACGCCTACACCGGTGTGTTCGCCGCCATGGGATTTTGTTTACCGACGATCGGCGCAACCCGTACGGCCTTCGAAGGTGCTTTGGTGTTCGACGGCGTTTCGGCCTTTGCCACCATTGTGATTTTGTTTTGTACGGCCGTGGCCCTGACGTTTGCGCGCGACAGTCAGTCGACAAACCCCAAACAGTTTACCGAGACCGTGTTTTTGATGATGAATGCGGCTGTCGGAATGCTCACGATGGTGTGGGCCAACGACCTGATTATCGTATTCGTTGGGCTCGAACTGTTTTCTCTCTGTCTCTACATGATGATCGCCATGAGTTTGGAGGAGAAGGTTTCGAAAGAAGCTGCGTTTAAATACTTTATTTTAGGTAGCTTTGCCTCGGCGCTGATGCTGTACGGGATTTCATTTATCTATGGTACCGTGGGCTCGACCTACCTGCCGGAACTGCTTTCCTCCACACAGAACCTATTGGCCACGAATCGGCTGTTTTTGCTCGGCTTCGTACTATTGATCGTTGGTCTGCTATTTAAAGCCGCCGTATTTCCTTTTCATGCGTGGGCTCCGGACGTCTATCAGGGGGCACCTACTCCGTTGACAGCATTTATGGCAACGGGCGTGAAGGCGGCGACGCTGGCTTTCTTCCTGCGTTTGGTGGCTTCGCAAGCCTTTACGGTGGAGCGCTTTTGGCCTTTTGTGGATGTAATGCAGTGGATGATTGTTTTGACCATTCTGATCGGAAACGTGGGCGCCTTCCGCCAGCGCAGCCTGAAACGGATGTTGGCCTACTCTAGCATTGCGCACTCGGGGTATGTGATGATCGGTATGATCGCGGCCGGCATCGGTGGCGCGAGCATGCTCGGTGCCACCGGTGTGATGTTCTACATCGTTTCTTACGCCATTATGACGATCGGTGCTTTCGGCGTGTTGCATATGTTGGAGCCGCGCCCCGATTCGGATCTTACGGTTGAAGACTTGCGTGGTTTAGCGGCCCGTAAGCCGTGGCTGGCATTGGCGTTGACAGTGCTACTCCTGAGTTTGACGGGTATTCCTCCGACGGTGGGCTTTTTCGGAAAGTTCTTCTTGTTCTCGGCGGCAGTTAAGCAGGGCTTGATTTGGTTGGCCGTGTGGGGCGTGATCGGTTCGATCATCAGCGTCTATTACTATCTGCGGCCGGTGGTTGCCATGTACATGGAAGAGCCGGTGATCGCGCCTGCGCAAGTGAATATGCGGCCGCTCAGCTATTTTGCAGTTTCGTTCCTGGCGCTACTGGTGCTGGTATTCGGGATCGCTTCAGAACCGCTCTATCAAGTCGTATTGGCCTCTGTAGCGAAGGTGTTTTAAGGCCGCGATGCAAATTCATTTGGCGCCGCCCGGTCTTGAAGCGGTTTTGCGGGAAGAATTGGGGTCGCGCCAGCTTGAACAGCATGGGCGTTTGTTCTTCGCAGACGATGGGCCGGCTGTTTATTTTGCACAGAATAGCTGGCTGGACGTTCAACGTTTTGAGTTTCAATCCATTTCAGAAGCCGCCAAACGCTTACGTGAAATCCAGCGCAATTGGTGGCTGCACTCGTTAAATGCGCACCGCCGCGCACAGCTGATTCGTGAGGCCTTGCCGCCCCTCAAAGCGAAACCGGTAAGCTTTCCTAGCTTTGCACCTAAGGCCCCTTTAGGTTCGTGGACATTGCTGGATGAGAAGACAATGTTGTACTCAGCTCGTTGCACCAGCCCCTATCCCGATGGCGAAGTGGAGTTCAACGAAAACAAGATGGAGCCTCCCTCGCGCGCCTATTTGAAGCTTTGGGAATTTTTTAATCTGGTCGGAACACATCCGGAAAAGGGTGCACGGACTTTAGATCTGGGTTCTAGCCCCGGCGGATGGACTTGGGTTCTGGATCAGCTGGGTGCTCGTGTGATGAGCGTCGATAAGGCCCCATTGTCAGAGCACACGCCATTTTCAGACAAGGTCATTTACAAATCCGAAAGCGCTTTTGCTCTCGATCCGAAATCGGTGGGCCACGTCGATTGGTTGTTCTCAGATATCATCTGCTATCCCGAAAGACTGCTCGAGCTCGTGAAGAGGTGGGAGCCCATCGCTAAAAACATGGTGTGCACCATCAAATTTCAAGGCCCGACAGATTTCAAAGTGATTGATGAGTTCTTGAAAATTTCCGGCTCAACTGTTCGCCATCTTTTCAACAACAAGCATGAACTGACTTGGTCACGTCTACGCGCCTAGATATTGTATGCGCGTAAGGTGTTCATTGCTGATTTAAAACCGGTGCGCACGATGCCCGTTAGAACCTTCGCGTTCAGCGAGAAGTGATCGTAGAAGAAGAATTCAAAATCATGAGGTTGGGGATGAATATAGATATAGTCCACATGGGGATTGAAATGGGTGCGTTGGACCAAAATATCTACCAGCTTCTGCACGTGCTCTTCGGCAATTCCGGCTTCGCGCATATAACCTTGGACGGAACGGATCATGGCGCGCACATCGTGTTGATGTTTGATGTGTGATTCGATCTTTTTTTGCACGACCTGATAGAGTGCTTGGTTGAAAATCAACGGCATTCCGTATTCGTGCAGCGATCCCATTTCAGGGGTGTAGTGGTAAGGTTGAATTGAGTAAGATGCGATCACTAAATCGGCACCTTGTTCGGCAGCGATATGAGTGGACAAGGTATCTCGGATTTCACCATCAAAATAGTAGATCTCTTTACCCTTCATATTGCGAATGCCGTAAGGCGCGAAAAACGGGGGAAGGGCGGCGGAAGCGGCTACGGCTTCACTGACTTTAGCGTATCCGGCGCGTTTGATTTCGCGCGTTTTCGAGGTGGTTTCATACGGACCAAAGACCGCCTTGCGCGAGTGATTGAGCTGTGTGGCCACAATGTAAAGCTCTGCGCCTAAGGAGTGAAAGTCGTTTTCGGGAAATACATTGGTGCGCATGTATCTTTCTAAATTGCGGGTGGTGAACACGCCGTTTATTTTGAAAGCCTCTTTAAACAGGGATTCGAAACCGCCGCTCACATTGAGGCGCTTGCGAAAGATGCTGGGCAAAAGTCGAGCGGCGGAAGCAGCTCCAATGTTTAAGGCAAAAATATCGCGATAGCCGATGGGTTTTAGATATGTGTCCTCGCTCTTGACCTTGGTCAGCGCGTCCAGTCCGGTCCCGCGAGTGAACGCATCAATGATGGCATCGATAGAATGACCAGCGGCTAAGAAGGCAGCGACAACGGAACCGGCGGATGAGCCGACGTAAACATTGAAGGTCAGGGATTTTCCCTCAAACAGCAGGCGGTCCTTGGCGCTGTTGCCGCCACCGAATTTAAAACCCTTTTCGCGCAGTGCGAGGCAAACACCGATATGGAATGCCGCGGCTTTGACACCGCCTCCGCTCAAGACCAGCGCAATTCGCTTTTTGTCGGATAACTTCACGAAATCACTGTACCTGAGTCTGACTACTCAAGGGAAGTAAAAGGCCTGGTCACCTGACCACTCACACCCGGAACTGGCCTTTGGACAGGGATTTCAGGCCCACGGCCTAGTTTTTGATGATGAGTACTCATCGCCCCTTTACATCGCAAATCGTGGGGCATAGCCTTTGATTAACCAAAGGAGAATGGGTGTCGAACACTCAAAACTGGTTAACCTTAATGGAGTATTCAGCCAAATTCCGTGTGAGTTTGTCCACGCTCCGCCGTCGCATCAAAGCGGGTGAGATCGAGTACAAGTTCATAGATGGGAAATACCTCCTTAAGGACGGCCCTCTCTTTGTCGGTCAACCCGCGACTGAGACCATCGCCCCCCCAACATCGGTGAAGTCTCATGCGCAGGCGCCGGCACAAGAAAAGACCGTCGCTGCTCCGGCCGCATCTGCTCCCGCAACCGCACCCTTGAATGCCGAGCCGGATCAGCATGATCAGTTTTGGAAGACGACACAGGGCTTGTTGAATGAAATCAAGAAGGCCTACTCCCTCATCCTTCAGGAGAAGGAAGAGCAGATTCTGCAACTCAAGGAAGAGGTCGCGGACCTGAAAACTCTGGTCCGCGTCCTTGAAGACGACAATACGCGTTTAAAGAATAAGCCCAGCTCCGGTCTTGTTGATTTTGACCTGGGATTGGAAGCTTAGCCCGCCGTACTCTGTAAATATTTTATTTCCGCTTTTCCGTACGCAGTCCGATTGAAACGGACGGCCTTCTTTATGGTATAGATTGCGACCAATGAGACCCATTCTAATAGCCCTTTTGCTTGCGATGGCCGTGCCGGCCCACGCCAAATCGTGGTGGGCTACGACTTGTGAACGTTTGTTGGGCGCGAAACGAACTCAGATCAGCGAGCGCCTTCGCTTGGTCGCGAACTCTCTGCAGACGCAAATTCATTTCAACAATCGCTTCACCGCCTTTCCACAAGGCAGTGATTTTGAATCTCTCGATTTTTTATCTCATGAATCGATCAGCGTGGTCGTGCGCCCGACGCTCGGTCACGAGTTTGAATGGGTACGCCAACCACGCCTTGAAGTTTTCGCCAACCCGCACACCTTAGGTTTGAATTGGGAAGATCAGGGCGATGGCATCTGTGGTCAGTACGCGTTCTTGATGTTGTTGGAAGATGTGGAAGTTCAAGTGACGCCTGAACGACGCATGCGTCTTAGCGATCTGTTGATAGAAGAGGTTCAGATCATACGCCGTCGCAATCCGCGACTGAATTTCGAACTGAAGTGGAGCCGTGCTGAGGAGTTCGCGGCTTTGCCGATTTCACCGGCCCACTCCGATAAACTTGTTGTGTGGACCGAAGGCGACATCGAGAACTTTCAAGCTAAGCGTATTTTGTTAGTTGTTATGGATCATGTGTTCACGGCGTTGACGCGAGATCCTGCGTTCGTGCGCGTGAAAGCGCCCAGACATTAATTTTTAGGACAAGTAATCGTAAAAGGAATTATGCTCGGCCCACGCGCCACTTCGAGCATAGCGCCGCCATTCTCGAGAGCCTGACTGATTTGTGTCGTTGTGGTGAAATTAACACCGTTCACTTTGGTCAATACATCGCCTGCGCGTAAACCGGATTTCTCTAAGAGAGAGCCCTTCCCGACATTGGAAATTTGCAGGCCCGAACGGCCATCAGGAAGATAGATAGCGGTGAAACCGCTCGCCGCAATCGCGCTTACGCCACAGCTGGGACTTTTGCTTACAAAGCGGGCCTTCTGTGGTTTCTCCGGTATATTGCAGGCGGGCATGTAAGCCAGAGTGCAACCGCGACGAGTGAAGTAGATAATACGTTTTTTGTCGCTCTCACGCCCCCAGAGCTTGAGAGATTCGGCGTAGTCGAAGCACGACTGCCCATCGCCGCCGTCGCAGCGCTTAAGCAAGCCGTTCATGTAGTTTTGATTTTGTTGGGTGAAAGGCCGAATCGCTGCCTCTTTAGAGGAAGCGTGCGTAGGCAGGATCAGAAAACAAATCAGGAGCGATGCCAACGCACGCATAAATCACCGAGGCCGCGGGGCTTAAGCCGCGGCTGCGGGAGACTTGGTCTTCTTGAGTGGACGCTCTTTGAGCTTTTGCTTGGGTGCTTTCTTGTCGAAGGCCATAGCGAAAACTTCATCGAGGTTTTCCACAAACACGAAGCTCAATTTCTTCTTAAATTCTTCCGGAATATCCGCCAAATCTTTTTGGTTGGCGATTGGCAAGATGATGGTGGTCACGCCGTGAGTGAGAGCTGCCAGCGATTTTTCGCGGATGCCGCCAACCGGCAGAACGCGACCTGACAACGTGATCTCACCAGTCATGGCGATATCGCGACGTACAGGTTGTCCAGTCATCAAGCTTGTCAACGCCGTGGCCATAGTCACACCAGCCGACGGACCATCTTTAGGAATGGCGCCTGCGGGTAAGTGAATATGGACTTCATAGTTATCGAAGAAGTCTTCATCGATACCCAACTCTTCCGAGTGAGCGCGAGCGTACGACCAAGCAGCACGGGCCGACTCTTTCATCACATCGCCCAATTGGCCGGTGAGGATAAGACCGCCTTTACCACGCATCTTCAGCGCCTCCACGTAGAGTACTTCACCGCCGGCCTGTGTCCAAGCCAGACCGGTCGAAATACCCACTTGGTTTTCTTTCAGCTTTTCTTCCTTCAAGTAGCGCGGGGGACCGAGCAACTCAGGAATATTGGCAGAGGTCACGATGATCTTCTCTTTGTGACCGAATACGAATTTCTTAGCGACTTTACGGCACAACGATCCTACTTCGCGCTCCAGGTTACGCAAACCCGCTTCACGAGTGTAGTGCGAGATCAGGTAAGCCAAACCGTCGTCGGTGACTTCGATTTGCGCATTGGTGATGCCGTTGGCCTCCATTTGACGCTCGATCAAATGCTGCTTGGCGATCAGGAGCTTATCGTTGTCGGTATAACCGCTGAGGTGCAAAGTTTCCATACGGTCGCGCAAAGCGGCCGGGATGTTCTCATAAACGTTGGCGGTGGCGATGAACAGCACGTTGCTCAAGTCAAAGTCCACGTTCAGATAGTTGTCGCGGAAGGCGTGGTTTTGTTCAGGGTCCAGAACTTCGAGCATGGCAGCCGACGGGTCGCCACGGAAGTCAGAACCCAGTTTGTCGATCTCATCGAGAACGATAACGGCGTTGTTGGTCTTCACTTGCTTCAAAGCTTGTACAACTTTGCCCGGCATGGCGCCGACGTAGGTGCGGCGGTGACCGCGGATCTCAGCTTCGTCTTTCACCCCGCCCAGGGCGATACGGAAGTATTCGCGGCCCATTGAGCGCGCGATCGATTTGCCCAGCGAAGTTTTACCCACGCCAGGAGGGCCCACGAAACACAGGATCGGGCCTTTCATATTCTTTTCTTTGAGTTTGCGTACAGCCAAGAACTCAAGGATTCGATCTTTGGCCTTCATCAGGTCATAGTGATCTTCGTCCAAGATTTTCTGAGCGCGTGCCAAATCCAAGTTGTCCACAGTGCTCTTGTTCCAGGGGAGGTCGACCATCCAGTCTAAGTATGTACGAACCATGCTGGCTTCAGAAGCGTCCGGGTGCATACGCTCCAAACGTGCGAGTTGTTTCAACGCCTCGATCTGAACCGCGTCCGGCATTCCGGCTTTGATCACGCGTTCGCGCAGTTCTTCCATCTCTTCCGTCTTTGAATCGCTCTCGCCCAACTCGTTCTTTATTGCACGCATTTGTTCGCGCAAGAAGTACTCGCGCTGGCTCTTGGACATCTCGTCTTTGGCCTGCGAGCGGATACGGGCCTGCATCTGCAAAACTTCGAGTTCGTTGGCAAGGATCTCGTTTACCAAGATCAAACGCTCTTTGGGATTGAAGGTCTCCAAAACTTTTTGAGCATCGGAAACTTTCAAGCCGAGGTTGCTGGCGATCAAATCAGCCAAACGACCCGGATCAGCGACATCGTCAAGTACGAGCAAGATATCGGGAGAAAGCATACGGCCAAGAGCGATGATCTTTTCCAGATGCTCTTTGGCGTTCCGGATCATGGCTTCGTATTCAACGTTTGAACCTTGATTCGGTGTTTCTTCGATCTTTTCAACGGCGACTTCGAAGTTTGGCTCGGACTTGCTGAAACGCTTGATGCGGCCTTTGCTCACACCTTGAATTAAAATTTTCACGCGGCCGTCAGAGAGTTTGCGCATGCGCATGATCATCGCGATCGTGCCGACGCGGTAGATGGAATTCTCTGTCGGATTTTCTTCCGTGATCTCTTTTTGTGAAGCCAGGAAGATCAAGCGGTTCTTAGCCAGAGATTCCTCTACGGCGCGGATCGAAGATTCGCGTCCCACGTACAGCGGAAGAATCATGTACGGGAAGACCACGATATCGCGCACGGGCAGCATGGGAAGGGTTTCGGGAATCTCTAATACTCTGTCGTCAAAGCTCATGAAAGCCTCTTGATAAGGTGTTGCTCGTATGAAACTTGTCGGCGGGCTTTCTGAAACGCTTTAAGTGTAAGAGACGAGAGGTTGGTCGGGAATTAGGTGTTTTTAACCCCAGCTCAGACCTAAACTGGACCCCAATCTAGGCCTGCGGGCGCGGCTTTTAAGCACCGCGCCCCTGTGAATTCGATTCGCGAATCTCGGCGCCTTCAATACTGAGACGAGTCCACGGGATTGCTAGCAGTCGTTCTTTTTCAATAGGCTCTTCTGTTTCTTCACAGATGCCAAAAGTGCCTTTTTCAATTCGCATCAGGGCGTTTTCGATCTCGCTCAGCTGTTGGCGTAGGCGTTGATGAGTGGCGAACAGCTGATTTTCTGCTTGGAGCGACATCGTTTGGTCAGCTTCATCGCCACCGTGTTCGCGTTGGCGAAAGTCGCTGAAGTGGTTTTGAAAGCGGTTAAGCAAATCCGCTTTGGTCGCGATTAATTTTTGTCGGCACTCACTAAGGATCGTTTTATCGAGCATTGGAACCCTCCCTGTCCTGGGACAACGGGTCCTAATGCGTTCGGTTATCTACGCAGCGTCTTTTTCTGTGTGGGGGTCTCGCTGGGAAGCTCTAAGCTGGGATCCCACATCACAATTGCACTTTGCTTTACAGTGAAGGGAGTTAGCGGCCGCACCAATTCGCGCTGCGAATTCATTGCCATTGGTCCGGTTACTCCTTGAAACTGGCGGATCTGGGCTAGAGTTTGGGCTAGGCCCACGCGTGTGCGTTCTCCGCCCGAGATCATTTGTCGGAGTAACATACCGACTTCATAGCCCTGCGTTTCGAAAATACCGGGTTCTTCGCCGAATATGCGCTGGAACTCTTTAAAAAACTTCGAATTCTTAAAACTGGTTTCGTTCAGCATATTGCTGTCGACAAAGAGAGCGTTCTCAACGTTTTTCTCGCCGCGCCGAACGAAATCCGAGCTGTTCCACACATTGGTGCCCAGCAAGCGCACTTTGCTCACGCCCTGATAGGCCAACATCGGTGCGATTTGGCCTACGGCCTTGGGGGAGTCAGGAATAAAGATGGCATCGAAGTCCACCACCGGCGGCAGCAGATCGTCGGGCGGACTCTGTCGCGCCTTCAACTTTTTTTCTTTCTTATAGTATTCGCGCACGCGATTCTGATATTCGCTTTTGCGATCGTCTAAATAGTACGTTCCCACCAGGCGTTTGATGGGGCCGCGGAAGTCGGTTTCTGAAGGGCTGTAGGGCTGAGCACCGGTGATAGTCCCGCCCCGCGCCAGGACTTCGTCCCAGAACAGGTTGGCGTACTCAATGCCGTAAGCTTCGTTCGGATAGAGCATGGCAAAGCGCTTTAAGCCCATTTGCTCCATCGCAATCCGAACCAATTCCTTTACCTGCATTTCGCTGGTCACCGCATTGCGGAAAATGTAAGCACCTGCTTCGGTCAGTCCCGACTTTTGCGATAGAGCGATCGAGGGTACGCCGAGCTCTTCGGTTTTTCCGGCCACACTGGAGGCCGTACGGCTCAGTAGACTGCCAACGACGGCGATCACATTGTCTTCGGTCACCAAACGCTCAACCCCTTTGCGCGCACCCTCGGGCGTACCTTCGCTATCCACAACGGCAAGTTTAAAGGAGCTGCGATCATTACCATAGATACCCAGGCCGAGTTGCAAACCGCGCAAGGTCTTTTGCGCCATCGGAGCGTACTTACCGGTGAGGGGAAGAACGGTTCCAATGGTGTACGGGTCGACCGTGCGGCGTGAATCGATCTGCGCCAAATAACTTTGTGCTTGTGCCTGAATCGGTGTGCCCTGGCCGGTCTCCGCGGCTTTGGCGAACAGAGAGCGAGCGCCGTTAAAGTCTTTTTGCCGCAAGCGGAACAGGGCCAAACGATAAGCGGCTTGGGGGCGGATAAAACCGAACTCTTCGTTATCCACCACTTTGTCCAGATCGGTTTCACTCAAACCTAGATTCACGATCTCTTGCGCACGGGCTTGCGCATTGCTCTTCACGTCGGGCCGCGCGTCTTTTGCATAGATAAAGGCGAGCGCGCGCAAGGCTTCCAATCGATCCCCCGTGGCGCTCAACAAGTTGTAGCGATGGCGCTGAAAGTCGAGTTTCTGCGCTTCGGAAACACCGGGAATGTTTAAACCACGGGTAGCAAGAGCCAGGGATTCGTCCAGGCGACCTAGTTTGTGCAAACACTTTGCAGCTCCCAGCAAGGCCTCGGCCTCGTTGGGACTGAACACGTCAGAGTCCACCACGCTCATGTAACTGCGATAGGCGGCTTCAAACTGATTCTGCTTAAAGTAAATCTTCGCGAGCTGAACGGCCGCATCGTCGGCCACGTCCGATTTGGGATGTTTAGTGATCAGCGCCCGCAGACGAGCAATGGCCTTTTTGTCAGAACCGGCAGCGGCATCGATCTGGGCCTGAGACAGTTCTTTTTTAGCATCATAAGGTGCAACCGCAGGCGCCTGTTTTTTAGGCGCCGAAGTGCAGGACAAAAGGGCGATCACAAGCGTAGCTAAGAGGGCGCGAATCCAAATCATGAAGACCTCTGTTGTAACAAGCGCTTCATCTTATCCCTGAATTCGCTCACTAGGGGAGAGGTAGACGAAGATTTTCGCAATTTTTCGAGCGCCTGA
This sequence comes from Bdellovibrionales bacterium, assembly GCA_019637855.1. Taxonomy (GTDB): domain Bacteria; phylum Bdellovibrionota; class Bdellovibrionia; order Bdellovibrionales; family UBA1609; genus JALHOQ01. The sequence continues at coordinate 413,327 of JAHBUX010000001.1, read as the reverse complement.
CGCTCCTCTTCGCTTACTTTATTGGGAACATCCACAATGATTTTGATCAACATATCGCCTGGTGCATAACCGCCGATGTCGGGAAAGCCTTTGCCTTTGAGGCGAAAGATTTGGCCCGGGTGTGTGCCGCTGGGGATGCTTAGCATCGCTTTGCCGGTCAGAGTCGGAACTTCGAGCTGTGTGCCGAGTAGCGCATCGACGAAGGACACGGGCAGTTCCATAAGCACATCGTTGTCTTTGCGTTTGAACAAAGGATGGTCTTGGAAGTTCACGATCACGTACAGGTCGCCAGGTTTGCCATTGCCCGCAGGGCCGTCACCCTCGCTGCGCAATTTTAAACGTTGACCCGCCTTCACCCCGGCGGGAACTGTGATGGACAGCTTCGCCGTGTCTTCTTTGCCATTACGATGGCGCACGAACGAGATGCGTTTTTCGGTGCCGGTGGCTGCCTCTTCCAAGGTGATATTCAGAGTGTAGCGTAGATCAGCGCCTCGATTCTCCTGGCGAAAGCCTCGGCGACCCGTCGGATCCCCCGAAAAGAATTCGCCGAAGAAATCGCCAAACATATCTTGAAATGCCTCGGGGCCGCCGGCTCCCATATTGCCCGATTGATATTGGTTGAAACCTTCAAAGCCCTGCTGAAAGGGATTGGGGCCGCCGCCTTGCTGAAAGCCTGCATGACCGAATTGGTCGTACATCTGTTTTTTCTTGGCATCCGAGAGCACGTCGTAAGCCTCAGTGGCTTCTTTGAAACGCTCCTCCGCCGATTTATCACCGGGATTTTTGTCGGGATGAAACTTCATGGCCAGCTTGCGATAAGCCTTTTTGATTTCATCCGCCGTGGCTTGGCGGGAGACTCCGAGCACACTGTAAAAGTCTTTCTTGGCCAAAGACATCTCCCTTAGTTAACGGTCGGAGGCGCGCTGCTGACCGTCACCTGAGCAGGACGAATCAGCTTGTCGTGCATCTTGTAAGCCTTTTTGAAAACGCGGGCCACATGACCAGCCGGCATATCGTCGCGCGGCTCGCTGGATAAAGCTTCATGTTTGGATGGATCGAAAGTCTCGCCCTCAGATTTGATTTCTTCAACGCCATAGCGTTGCAACAGAGTGCGGATTTCGGAGGCGATCATTTGTACGCCGTCGCGGAAGGAGTGCAGACTTTCCGCCGTCACGTCCGATTCCAACGCGCGCTCGAAATTGTCGAATACTCCAAGAAAGTCGCGGATAAAGCGCTCAGATCCAAACTTGGTGAGTTCCGAACGTTCTTTAATAGCTTGTTTGCGGTAGTTATCGAACTCGGCCAGCAAGTAAAGGTAGTCGCGTTTGGCTTTATCGAGTTCAGTTTGTAGGTCGTTCGAAGTCTTTTCTTCAGGGGCCTCGTGGGCCTTATTATCCTTATTATCGCTCATACCGAACAGTATGGGTCCGCCTTTGATCCTGTCAACCTGCGGTCAGCAAGGTCCGCAGGCAAAAAGGTGAGTTCTTCAAATACCTTATTGCTCAAAAGCTGACCCTCGCGGCTCAACTGCCAATGGCCGGCCGAGGACTCCAACCAACCACGCTCCACCAAGCGCTGCAAACGGCTTTTCACTTGTTCTACGATCAAGGGAGCGAATTTATTATGCAATGCGTCTTCGGGCAGGCCACGCATGGTCCTTAAAAACATGTGGGAAAAGTCGGTGAGAGCCTCATGAGTTTTCAGCCGCTCATACTGCCCGTCAGGCAGGATGGCTGTGAAATCTTCCGCACATCTTTCGACTTGAAGAGCGTATTCCTTAAGAGACTTGGGATTCCAAAAACGCATGCCATGGGTGCCTAGGCTTGGAGAATAAGAGTGACTGGAAAGGCCAATACCCCAATAGCTCTCGTCGCGCCAATAAACGCCGTTGTGTCGTGACTCCATTCCGACCTGGGCGAAGTTGGAAATTTCATATTTGTGCAGGCCGATTGTGCGCAAGTGGCTTTCAATACGGTCGAACATTTCAACCTGTTCGTTTTCTGGCGGGCGTCCGCTGGCCATAGGATGCCCCTCAGGCACGGTGAGGCAGTAAGCGCTGAGATGCGGCGGTGCGAATGCGCTGACCTCTTCGAGATCGCGTTGCAAACCTTCCGAGGTCTGGCCCGGCAGTGCGAAAAGGAGGTCGAAGGAGTAATTGTATCCGCGCAGCAACTCCAGCGTGGCACGAGTGTCGCGAGCTGAATGCTTGCGGCCACAGAGGCTGAGTAACGCGTCGTCAAAGGTTTGTGCACCAACGCTAAAGCGATTGATGCCACCAGCGAGGTAAACGTCCAGTTTTTCGGGCGTGAGCGTGGCGGGATTTATTTCAATGGTGATTTCGGCGTCGGGTTGAAAGCGGAATCCCACATTTGCAAGTTCACTTTTAATCGCTACAATCAATTCAGGCGCAAGTAAGCTGGGTGTGCCGCCACCGAAGTACAGCGTGGCGATTTCTCTTTCGGGCCATAGCCGGTGGCGATTTCGAATCTCTTGTAACACCTGGCTGGCGTAGCGCTCGGGCGGTAAGATTTCCGTCCACTCAAACGTCGTGAAATCGCAGTAGCGACATCTTTGAAGACAATAGGGAATGTGGACGTAAACAGATAACGGCATAGGGTGACTTAAGTTCATGTTTAAGAAATATCAACTTAAAAATGGTTTGAAGGTTTTGTTGGTCGAGAGTCATAAGAGCCCCGTGCTCTCGATTCAGATGTGGGTGAAAACGGGCAGCGCAGACGAGAAAAAAGGTGAAGAGGGTATCAGCCACTTCATCGAACACTTGGTGTTCAAGGGTTCGCAGAAATTCAATGTCGGTGAGATCGCTTCCACAGTCGAAGCGGCAGGCGGCGAACTCAACGCCTACACGTCATTTGATCAAACGGTGTTCTACGTGACGATCTCTAAAGAGTTTCAGAAGGTCGGCTTGGAAGTGATTTCCGAGATGATGGGCTTTCCGAAGTTCGACGAAAAAGAGATCGACAACGAACGTGAAGTGGTAATCGAGGAAATCAAGCGCTCCAATGACAGCCCTCATCGCCAAGCCAGTCGGCTGTTGTTTGAAACGATGTACGCCAAACATCCTTACGGCATTCCCGTGATCGGATATTCGGAAAACATCTACAATGTTTCGCGCAAGACCCTGCTCAACTACTTTCATTCCCGTTACAACCCGAAAAATATGACGTTGGTGGTGGCCGGCGACTTCGCTGCGCCGGAGATGAAGAAGCAGGTGCAGGATTTCTTCGGAGCCTTTCCACCGAACCGTCTGCGCGTCGTGAAGCGGGCAAAAAACGTGGTCGCGCGCAAGCCTTCCTTGGTGGTGAAGACCGCTCCGTTTGCCGAAACCATCGTGCACCTAGCTTTTCCAGCTCCGAAAGCATCGCACAAAGACATTGCGGCGCTAGAGATGTTTGCGCTGGTGGTGGGACAGGGTGAAAGCTCGCGGTTGAACCAGCGCATGCGCATGAATGAACATTTGGTCAACTATGCCGGCACCAGCGTGTTCCTGGCGCGTGACCCGGGCTTCTTGGCCGTGTCGATGTCGTTGAACGAAAAGGATCTGGGTGTCGCTCTCGAGGCCTTACGCGAAGAGCTGGTGCGGGCGCTGTCTGAACCTATGAGCGAAGATGAGCGTCGCAAAGCTCTAACCAATATGGCCAGCGAGCAATTCTATACTCAAGAGACGGTGGATGGATTGGCGCGCAACTACGGTCACTATCAAGATCTATTCGATGACCCTTCCCACTTCGAAAAATTTTTGCGGCAGGCGGAAAAACTCACTTCCGCCGACATTTTGAAAGTGGCGCGTAAGTATCTGACCGCGCAAAATTTCTCTCTCGTGGTTCAAACACCGGCTGAGCAAAAAACGATTGAGCCTCAGGCGCAGAAATGGATCAAAGAAACAGCCGCGTCCTTGAAGAAAGTGGCAGGTGTAAAGACCAAGGCGGCTAAGCCTACGCGCGGAAAGAAAATTTCGTTCGTGTTCCGCAAAGCCGTCGGCGACAAAGTCGGTGTCGAGAAACATGTTCTCAAAAATGGCATCACCGTAATTACGCGCCCTAGTTTTGAAACGCCTGTGATCAGCGTACGTTGCGCGAGTTTGGGGGGCGCGCGTCTCGAAGGCCAAGACAATCAGGGCGCCACCGAACTGTTGTCGCGCGTATGGACTGCAGGTTGTGGTCCTTACAGCGAAGCTGTAATGAATCGCAGGATCGATGAGATGGCGGCGAGCCTTTCGGCTTTTTCGGGACGTAATTCCGAGGGTCTGTCAATGAGCTGCTTGCGCACTTTCGAAAAGGAAATGCTCGAGTTGCTATGTTTAACCTACAAAGAGCCGCAATTTGAACAGGCGGCGATCACGCGCGAAATCAAATCCATGCAAGAGCATGTGAAACTGCGCAAAGACAACCCGGCACAGCTTTGTGTGCTGGAGTTCATGAAAAACCTATTCCCTGGTCATCCGTACGGTCGCGACGTCTATGGCGATGAGGTGTCGATCGGTCGCCTTAAGGCGACCGACGTTCGCGAAATTTACGCTCGTAAACAAGGGCTGACTATCGTGGCTTCGGGCGCTCTAGATCCGAAGGAATTCCGTCAGCGTATCGAAGATCAGTTGGGCGACGTAGAGCCCGGGAATGGCGGCAATCCGCTATATCCGCTCAAGTATCCGCCCCAAGACATTCGCGTATTTTTGGAGAGCGTAAAAGAGCAAAGTCATATCATCATGGGTTATCCGGGGCTCACTTTAAAAGATCCAGAACGTTACACGTTACAGGTGATTCAAGCCATTTTGGCCGGTCAAGGTGGTCGTTTGTTCTTGGAGTTGCGTGATAAGAACTCTTTGGCGTACTCCGTATCCCCAATGCGGATGGAAGGTTTAGAAGGCGGGTATTTTGGCGCGTACATCGGCTGCTCGCCGGAAAAGGCCGACAAGGCTCTGCGTATGATGAATATCGAATTCAGCAAGCTGGTTGAGCACAAGGTTCCCGATGTGGAGCTAGCTCGGGCGCAGCGCTATTTGATCGGTAAGCACGATATCGAATTGCAGCGCAATTCGAACATCACGTCCGCGCTTCTCTTCGATGAGATATACGGCATCGACTATATGGAGACGTATCACTTTACCGAGCGTATTCGAGCTGTGACTTCGGACTCGATTTTAAAGCTAGCCAAACGGTTGTTTAGTCAGCCGACGGTGACGTCTTTAGTGGGGCCTAGCGCCCCCTGGTAGTCTTATAATTCGCTCTTATTTTCCGCATAATTCGGGGAGCTCTTTTGCTGGCCGGATTGTTCCATTTTGAGACGCTCAGTTGGACCTTCGCCCGTGTTTTCGCACCCTGAGACAAGAGCGGCCGACGAATTCCGATATAATAAGAGAACTATGAGTCAGCAATCCTCTGGCGGCAATGCCTTGCTTTTAGAGAGCCCGCGAACCTACTTCTTAGAGCAGGTTGATGGCGCTTTGAAACGCCTGAAGTTCCAGCCACTGCCCTTGTCGCAGAACTATTTGGTCGACCTTTTGGAACACTATCTCTTTTCCAGCAATCTCTTTCCGAAAGACGATGAGACCGGCAAAGCCAAACGCGAAACTTTGGCCGAAATGTGGCTGAAGGCGCAGAACTCCCCAACACCGCAGCGTCAAGACCTGTTGAAGAAGCTGGGTGATAGCAGTCTTTATATCAGTGGTTTTTTTGGGGATTCTCTTAGCCGCAAGATCGTGGATATCGACTATTACGTGGATATGGGCGGTGTGGCTTACGGGGCTTTGGCTTCAAGTGCGGCGGATGAGCAGCGCTCAATGATGTATGAAGAATTCTCACAGCGCTTTTCTGATTTCGTAGATGTACTGACCTATATCAGCCAGGAATCGCTGGTGCAGACCAATGGCGATTTGTTGCGCCTATACGGGCGTTATATCGCCACTGGTTCCCGTTTGGCTGAAGAGCAGCTTTTAGAAAAAGGCCTGTTGGTTGCTGACCTGCAAAAGAGCAAAGCCCAAAAAATGTAAGTCCTTGGCGGGCAAAATCGGCCCGTGCTACCTTGGGGCTTGAATGTTTGGACTAAGTCTCACCCACATGATCCTGTTTGGAATTATCGCGCTGATTTTTATCGGCCCCGAACAGCTTCCTGAGGTGGCTCGCACTCTCGGCCGCATTCTAAACGAACTTCGTCGCGCCACTCAGGACTTTCAGAATCAGTTTACCGGTCAGTTCCGCGATCAAACGCAGTCCTTCAATGAATTGCGTCAGCAGCTGACCAATCTGCAGAACATGGAGTCTGAGCAAAAGATCGCCCCTCCTACTGAGCCAGCGGCACCCGAGACTCCCGCTCCTGAGCTTCCGGTTGGTGCCCATCCCGTCTCTGAGGATGAAGGGAAAAAATCGTGACTGAAGAACAGCAGATGTCCTTGGTCGAACATCTCAGCGACCTACGCCGCCGCTTGATCTTATCTTTGCTTGGCATTGCGGTGGGCATGGCTTTGGGAATCTGGCAGTCCGAGCTTTTGTTAGAATTGATTCGTAAGCCCATTCAGCCTTATTTACAAAGTGGCGGATTGGTGTTCACGGGCGTTATGGATAAATTTCTGGCGCATTTGAAAGTGGGCGCACTGGGCGGCTTGATTCTGGCTTGTCCATGGTGGCTCTATCAGCTGTGGCAGTTTATCTCTCCAGGTCTTTATAAAAATGAGCGTAAATACGCGGTCGGCTTTATCGTCAGCGGCACCATCTTGTTTATGATGGGTGTTGGCTTTGTGTACTTCTTTGTTTATCCGGCGGCCTTTGAATACCTTCTGAATGTGGGCGGTAATGTGGACAAGCCCATGATCACGATTAGTGAATACTTGGGATTTTTTATCACTACCACCGTGATGTTCGGTCTGTCGTTTGAGCTGCCTTTGGTTCTGGTCTTCTTGGCGTTGGTGGGCGTGATCGACGCGCCTTTTTTAAAACGCAATCGTCGTTTTGCCATTCCCGGAATGTCTTTGGTCGCTGCCATCATTACGCCACCCGATGCCATCTCCATGCTGATGATGTTGGTGCCGATGGTCGGTCTCTACGAGATTTCGATTTTAGTTATTCAGTATCTGCTGCCTAAGGCGAATCCGGCGGGTCAGTAATTAGGCGTTTGCGCAGGTTCTTGCCGGCCGGTGGATCAATTAATTTCAAATCCGGATGAAGCCAGATGCCCTTGGTGCGGCAGCCTCGCTTCATATGGAAGTCCAACTCGTTCTTCTGTTCATCGATCCACTTCTCACCACATTTGATCAGCACGTTGCCGTAAACCTTCGGGCAGGCGGGACGCTTGTCTTTTAAATCATGCGAATCCAGCACAAGAATGGATCCTTCGGGCACGTATTTAAAATCAGTGACATCTTGCTCTTGATCGCTGAATCCCGCCTTGCGTAGAAAGCGCGCCAGATCCTTGGCTTGCTCACCTTCGAGCATGTATCCCAGCATACCGCTCTCTTTTAGGCCCATTTTCACACAATAGGCTGAGCGCCCCGGGCGTTTATTGCATTTCTCAACAGAGTTGCAAAAGTTCTTAGCTTTAAGTGCAATGCCTTCAAGAGGTGCCGGCGTTCCCGGAGGAGCGACAGGCTTTGGTGGGGCGGCCGGTTTAGGCTCGTCCTCTTCGATCGTCGGCATGGGCATAGCCGGGGGAATTTCGCTGTTTTGAGCGTGAGTGATAAATGCCGAGGCCGCGAGAAGAAGGGTAAGTGCGGAAGTAAGCATATGCCATCACTCTACAGAGTGATGGATTCTTTGAAAAGTCCGAAAACCTTGCGTAGCTCTTCAGAGATCTCCCCTAAAGTTACACCGTTTTCCACAGCCTCAATAAATACGGGCATTAGGTTCTGCGTGCCGGAAGCGGCTTCACGAATTTTACGCAGCTGCGCCTCGACTTTAGCAGAGTCACGCTTGGCCTTGAAGGCCTGCAAGCGAGCAATTTGCTCTTTCGAAACCTGTTCAGAGATCTTCAATACGTCTGTGGGCGGTGCCTCGGTCTGCACGAATTCGTTCATGCCAACCACGATCTCGCGTTTGGCTTCCAAATCTTTTTGAAACTGGTATGAGGCATTTTGAATTTCGTTTTGAATCCAGCCCGATTCCACACAGGGGATTACGCCACCCAGGCCTTCAATACGCTCGATATATTCTAGCGCGCGTTTTTCAATCTCATTGGTTAAGCTTTCGACATAAAATGATCCACCCATTGGATCGACCACATCCGCTACGCCTGTCTCATAGGCGATGACTTGCTGGGTGCGTAGAGCAATGGTGGCTGCTTTTTCGGTGGGAAGACCGAGAGCTTCATCCATTGAATTGGTGTGCAAGCTCTGTGTGCCACCGAGAACCGAGGCCAGCGCTTGAAGCGCAACGCGCACAATATTGTTTTCGGGCTGCTGAGCCGTCAACGTCGAACCGGCCACTTGAGAGTGAAACCGAAGCTTCATGGCGCCGGGATCTTTGGCGTGAAACCGCTCTTTCATAAAACGTGCCCACATCCGGCGCGCAGCGCGGAACTTGGCGATCTCTTCGAAGAAGTTGTTATGCACATTGAAGAAAAAGCTCAAACGCTTAGCGAATTCATCCACATTCAATCCGCGTTCAACCGCGGCTTGCACATAAGTCAAACCATTGGCCAGAGTGAAGGCCACCTCTTGTACGGCTGTGCTACCAGCTTCACGAATATGGTAGCCGCTGATCGAGATGGTGTTCCATCCTGGCACCTCCTCGGTGCAGAACTTAAAGATATCCGTGATGATACGCAGGCTCGGTTTAGGCGGATAGATATAAGTGCCGCGGGCAATGTACTCCTTGAGTAAATCGTTTTGCACGGTGCCCTTCAGGTCTTTTAAGGAGACGCCCCGCTTTTTGGCTACGGCGATATAAAGCGCCAGCAAGATCCCGGCGGTTGAGTTGATCGTCATGGAAGTGGAAATGTCTTTGAGCGGTAGATCCGCCAACAGAACTTCCATATCCTCCAGTGAGCTGATGGCTACCCCCACCTTACCCACTTCACCGGTCGCCATCACATGGTCCGAGTCGTAGCCCATCTGAGTGGGAAGATCGAAAGCCACACTCAGGCCCGTGGTGCCCTTTTGTAAAAGCATCTTGTAACGTTCGTTACTTTCCTTGGCCGAACCGAAACCGGCGTATTGCCGCATGGTCCACAGGCGTCCGCGATACATGGTGTCTTGTACGCCGCGGGTAAATGGGTACACGCCGGCCTCACCCAAATCCGTGGGCCTGCGGTCAGAGCTCCAGTCGGCTTCTGAATAGACTCTCTTTTGTTCGATGTTGGAGGAGGTTTTAAAGCTGGGCTTACGCTCTTTGTCTTTCATACCCTCTCCATGCGAGGTGCGTTTACTTTTTCTTTTCGAACGTGACCAGTTCGGCGCCAGATTCGACGTTCTCACCCTCTTTGACGAGAACTTCTTTGATCTTCACGTCGCTGGCGGCGCGCATTTCATTTTCCATCTTCATGGCTTCCATGATCAGCAGGGGATCGCCGGCCTTCACTTCATCACCCGGCTTGACGAAGATCTTCACGATCTTGCCCGGCATACCGGAGGAGAGATTCAATCCACCGCCCATGCCGCCACCGGCCTTCAAACTCTCGTGCAAAAGAGCTTCTTCATTATATACCTTAAAGGTTTTGAACACGCCGCGGGTGTACACTGTGTACTCGGTGCCTTTGTTCAACACGTCCAGCAGGTATGAACTGTCTTTGAAGAGAAAGCTGACCGTGTCGTCAAAGAAGCTGTAGTCCTCTTTGCGAATTTCGAAATACTCCCAGTCTTTGTCTTCTTCGCGCATGCCCACGCGCCAGTGCGACTTGGATTCGCTAACCGAGACTTGATACTTAAGGCCTTCGGATTCGGCTTCGAAATACATATTAGACGCTCCTCATCGACTTGAGACGGCCCTGTTTTTTCCAGTTGCTGGCCAGATTGTAGTCGCCCACATCGCGCGACTTGCTCTGGATATAGGCTTCGATGGCGGCCGAGATCAAAAACACCTTGTCGTCCACGAACATAAACAGCTCGCGATGCTTTTTGCCGGCGATCTGTTGATCAATAAACTGGGTCGTGTAACTGCCATCCAAGAACACCGGATGCATCAACAGATTCTTGTGCAAGACGATATTACTCTTGATACCGGTCAACATGTACTCAGCCAAGGCTCGCTGTAAGCGTTGAATACACTCTTTGCGATCTGCGCCCCAAACAATCAGCTTAGCGATCATCGGATCGTAATAGATCGGCACTTCGTAGCCGGGATAAGCACAATTGTCTAAACGTACAAAGGGCCCGGCGGGCATACGGTACTTGCGAATCTTCCCGGGATTGGGAGTAAAGGTCACCGGATCTTCCGCGCAAATACGTAGCTCGATTGCGTGACCGTTTTGCTTCACATCACTTTGTTTGAACGACAACGGTTGACCCAAAGCCACTGTGATCTGCTCTTTGACTAGATCAAAGCCAGTTACGAATTCGGTTACGGGATGCTCTACCTGCAAACGGGTATTCATCTCCATAAAGAAGAATTCTTTGGTTTTGTTGTCGAAGATAAACTCGATAGTGCCGGCGCCGACGTATTGGATCGACTTCGCCGCTGTCACAGCGACTTGACCCATGCGCTCCCGCACTTCGGGCGGCACAGAAACGGATGGGCACTCTTCGATCAGCTTTTGGTGCCGTCGCTGCATGGAGCATTCGCGCTCATACAAATGGCAAACATTCCCGTGCGTGTCGCCGAACACTTGCACTTCGATATGCTTTGGGTTCTGAATAAATCGCTCGATAAAGACGCGATCATCTTTGAAGAAGTTTTTGCCTTCACTCTGACAAGCGCGGAAGGCCGAAGGCAATTCTTTTGGGTCATGCACCACGCGGATGCCTTTACCACCGCCACCGGCGGAGGCCTTCAGAATTACCGGGTAACCGATGCGAGCCGCCTCTTTGACGGCATGATCGGCGTCGGCGATGGCGCCGTCGCTACCGGGTACGATCGGAACGCCGGCTTTCTTCATCAGATCACGCGAGGCGAGTTTATCGCCCATGGCCAAGATGTTCTCGACAGTGGGACCGATAAAGGTCAAGCCGGCGTCTTTGACGGCTTTGGCAAAAACCGGTGACTCGCTCAAAAAGCCGTAACCGGGGTGGATAGCTTCGGCGCCGGATTTCTTTGCCACGTCTAAAATCTTTTCGATGTTCAAGTAGGACTGGGCACTGGCGGGCGGGCCAATGTGATAGGCCTCGTCGGCCAACATCACGTGTAGGCCGTTGCGATCAGCGTCCGAGTATACAGCCACCGAAGTGACACCCAACTCGCGCAACGTACGGGTCACGCGAATGGAAATCTCTCCTCGGTTGGCGATCAAAACTTTTTTAAACATGCGAGTCCTCTTACAACGGAATATTGCCGTGTTTCTTGGGCGGATTGGTATCGCGCTTGTTCTTCAGCATTTCCAATGAGTCGATCAAACGCTTGCGCGTGGTGGCCGGCTCGATCACTTCGTCCACATAGCCGATTTCAGCGGCCACGTAGGGGTTGGCGAACTTGGCCTCATAATCTTTGGTTAAGCGCGCACGCTCCGCGGGTTGATCCTTAGCCTTAGCGATGGCCGCACGGGAAATGATATTCACCGCGCCCTCAGCACCCATCACCGCAATCTCAGCGGTGGGGTAAGCCATATTGATGTCGCCGCGTAAATGTTTAGACGACATCACACAGTAGGCACCGCCATAGTCCTTGCGCGTGATGATAGTGATCTTCGGCACGGTGGCTTCCGCATAGGCGTACATCAACTTGGCGCCATGAGTGATAATGCCGTTCCACTCCTGATCCGTTCCAGGCAAGAAGCCAGGCACGTCCACAAAGGTGACCACAGGGATATTGAAGGCATCACAGAAGCGAATAAAGCGCGCGGCTTTCACGCTGGCTTCAATGTTCAAGCAGCCAGCCAAAACCTGCGGCTGGTTGGCCACGATACCGACGGAACGACCGTTAAGGCGGGCAAAACCCACCACGATGTTTTGGGCGTAGGCCTTATGCACTTCTAAGAAATAACCTTCGTCCACCACCTTGGTGATCAGCTGAATCATGTCGTAAGGTTTTTTGGGGCTATCAGGAATAAAACTGTTGAGCGACTCTTCCACGCGATCGGGGCGATCCTTGGTCGGCAGAATAGGCGCATCATCCAGATTGTTCGAAGGCAAGAAGTTCAGCAGCTCGCGAATCATCAACAGGCAGTTGCGATCGTCTTCAGTAGCAAAATGGGCTACGCCGGACTTCGTCGCGTGCGCGGTCGCACCGCCCAGATCTTCCTTGCTGACTTCTTCGTGCGTGACCGACTTGATCACTTCCGGGCCAGTCACGAACATGTATGAGGTGTTTTTCACCATAAAGATAAAATCGGTGAGGGACGGCGAGTACACCGCGCCTCCCGCACAAGGCCCCATGATCGCGCTAATTTGTGGCACCACGCCGGAGGTCAGAACGTTGCGCAGGAAAATATCCGCGTAACCGCCAAGTGCCTCCACCCCTTCTTGAATGCGAGCTCCGCCGGAATCATTTAGCCCGATAATGGGTGCGCCATTCTTCACAGCCATGTCCATGATCTTGACGATCTTGTTGGCCTGCGTGCGCGACATCGAGCCGCCGATCACAGTGAAGTCCTGGCTATAAACATAAACAATTTTGCCATTCACGCGGCCATAACCGGTAACTACACCATCGCCGGGAACTTTTTGTTCATCCATGCCGAAGTTGGTGCAGCGATGGGTGACAAAACGGTCGATCTCAACGAACGAGCCCGGATCAAGCAAAACATCAAGACGCTCACGGGCCGTCAGACGACCGCCTTGTTTATGCTTGGCGATCCGGTCAGAACCACCGCCGATAAAAGCGGCTTCGTTGCGTTTTTCTAGTTCGGCGACTTTTTGTAAAGTCGTGCTCGGGATTTCGGTTTCCATGCTGTCACCTCTCATCACGGATAGTTGCGGCCGTACAGGCGCGGGAAGGGAATGGTTTCACGGATATGCTGGATACCACAGACCCAACTGACAGCGCGCTCGACACCTAAGCCGAAGCCCGCGTGTTGGAACGTGCCGTACTTACGCAGGTCCAAATACCACTCGAAGTCTTTCAGGTTTAATTTGTGCTCTTCGATTTTTCTAACAAGGGTTTCGTAGCTGTCTTCGCGTTGCCCCCCGCCAATGATCTCGCCGTAGCCTTCGCTAGCAAGCAAGTCACAACTCATGGAGTAGCCGGCTTCGTTCGGATCTTCTTTCATATAGAAAGCTTTTACTGCCGAAGGGAAGTGGTGCACGAACACCGGTTTATCGAACTTCGAGCTGACAATGGCTTCATCCGGCGCGCCGAAGTCGTCGCCGTTGATAAAAGCGGGATTCTCTTTCAAGATCATCTCAGCGGCTTCTTTGTAGTGCAGACGCGGGAACGGCGCGATCACTTTGGTCAAAGCGTCCGTATTGCGTTCCAGTACCTTGAGTTCCTCCGCGCATTCACGAACGGCTGTTTGCACGATGTACTCAACGAACTGCTCAGCCAACTCCATATTGTCATAGAGATCGTTGAACGCCACTTCCGGCTCCACCATCCAGAATTCAATCAGATGGCGGCGAGTCTTCGATTTCTCAGCGCGGAAGGTCGGACCAAAGCAGTACACCTTACCGAAGGCCGCCGCCGTGGCTTCCATGTAAAGCTGTCCACTTTGCGATAGGAAAGCTTGCTCGTCGAAGTATTTGGTTTGAAACAGCGTCGACGTCCCTTCACAGGCATTGGGCGTGAAGATCGGGGCGTCGGTCAGGGTGAAGCCGCGGCCATCGAAGAAATCGCGAATGGCCTTCACTATGCGGGCGCGCACGCGAATGACAGCATGCTGCTTTTTCGAGCGCATCCACAGGTGGCGATTGTTTAGCAGGAAGTCCGGGCCGTGTTCCTTCGGTGAAATCGGGTAATCTACCGAAGTACCTAGAATCTCAAGCTGCTGCGCACTGATCTCGTAACCGCCAGGGCTACGCGGCTCTGCTTTCACGACACCTGTGACTTGCACGTGTGCCTCTTGCGAGAGCTTCTCGAAACCTTCGAAAGCGGCTTCATCGCACTCGCCACGAAAGTACACGCACTGACAGATACCGGTGCCATCACGCAAGAGCAGAAACTTAATCTTACCGGAGGACCGGTGGTTATAGACCCAGCCTTTGAGTGCCACGGTCTTGCCCACATGGTCTTTGAGATCGGAAATATAAACCCTCATAACACCCCGCAAGGCGCACGTCGAAATTCGACTGCCATGATATAGACGCTCACGTCTAGCATGGCGTTCGCAGGTTTGGGAACAAGGGAGTTTTTAGGGCAGAGCGTCGCGTGCGCTCAGCTAGGGCTGCAGCAAGCGTCGTAGTTCTGCCAGCGCATTGTGCAGGTTCATTCGACCCTGCGAGGCGTTGACATAGTCTGAGCGCTTGGAGGCAGAGGCGGCAAGTGCTTGACGCAACTGCAGCGGGGAGGCTGTGGGCTCGGCGCTTAAGAGCAGGGCCGCGGCGCCGGCGACCATGGGCGTCGCCATGCTCGTGCCGCTGAGCGTGCCTAAGCCACCCGGAACAGTAGAGACGATATTGGTGCCCGGTGCGAAGATGTGAACCGAAACCGCGCCATAGTTCGAATACTCAGCGCGATAGTTCTGTTCTCCCGTGGCTCCCACAGTGATCTGCGCTCCCAAATTTAAAGAGGCAGGATATTCTGGATAGTAGTCCACATTCGAAGAATCATTGCCGGCGGCGGCGACAAAAACGATGCCCTTTTTCTCGAGGGAGTACACCATTTGGCGCAGTGAACGTGAGCACATCGTGCCGCCCCAGCTGGCATTGATCACGCGCGCTCCTCTTTGCACCGCGTACTTGATCGCAGTAACGGCGTCGGAAATATAGCCGTCACCATCTTCATTCAGGAAGGCCAGTGGCAGAATGCGCGCCCCCGGTGCCACGCCTTGAACATACGAACGAGCTCCGGCGCTGGTGTCCGCGTGCTCAGCTGCGATAATTCCAGCCACGTGCGAGCCGTGATAGTTGTAGTCCCCCTTCAAGGGTTGGCTTTTGTGAAAATCGAAACCAATCGCATCGTCGATAAAGCCGTTGCCATCGTCGTCAATGCCATTGGTGGCGCGATCTTGACCGTTGGCATCGACACCCATTTCGCCGGGATTCTTCAAGGCGCGAGCCACTAGTTGCGGATGTGTGAAATCCATACCTGAATCAATCACCGCTACGGTGACGCCGTCGCCGGTTACACCTTGGCTCCACAGGGCATCGGCTTCCACGCGTGTAACGCCCCAGTTGTTCACGGCAGTGGAGCGTGGAATGGTCGAAAGGGGTTCGACCTTCATGCGCACGCGAAAGTCGTGTTCGGCGTATTCGATGGTCGACAAATTGTCGGTTACAAAGCCGTCTAAAAACTCTTGTTTAGAGGCGGCGGTCACTACCTGGCTGCGTCCATCATTGAAGTGCACGACGAACCGGCCGGCTGCTGCTTCGCCTTCGCATTCGGTGGTCGCTTTTTCAAATTTATTGGAGGCAATGTTGTCACTGCCGCAAGCAGTGAGAAGGCCTGCCACCGCGGCCATCATGGCCAGGTGGATACCTGTGCGTATCATGTGATCCCCTTCCTGGAGATGCGCGAGGGAAACGGTCCCTCATAAGGTATTGTCTCCAGGCATGGGGAGGACGGTTAGTCCAAGAATGGAAAGGGCATTTAAGTGCGGTACGAGCGCGAAATTCTGGACCTCACAGCCGCACCGTAGGTCCAGGCATTAAGTTAAACGCTCACTTAGTCGCTTCAGTTCTCGTCG
This sequence comes from Bdellovibrionales bacterium, assembly GCA_019637855.1. Taxonomy (GTDB): domain Bacteria; phylum Bdellovibrionota; class Bdellovibrionia; order Bdellovibrionales; family UBA1609; genus JALHOQ01. The sequence continues at coordinate 397,454 of JAHBUX010000001.1, read as the reverse complement.
TGCATTGGTGATCACGTCTTTGCTGTTGTAGACTTGGTGGACGCCATCCCGCACAATGCCTTTGCCGTCGATCCACACATCGCGCACGTCGCGACCACTGCATGAATAAACCAAAGCCGAATAAGGATCTTCGACCGTGGCCACGCTGGGATGAGAGCGGCTCACCACCACGATGTCCGCGCGTTTCCCGGGCTCAATGGAGCCGATAGAGTCTTGGGCCCCTAAGACTTGCGCGCCTTGAAGAGTCGCGAGCTCGAAGGCTTCGCGTGCGGGTAGAGAGGTGGGACCGGCATGTGGCTTTTGCAGAAGTGCAGCCAGCCGCATTTCGACGAAGGGGTCGAGCATGTTGTTGCACGGAGCTCCGTCGGCTCCCAGCGCGACCTTCAAGCCGCGCTGGCGATAGCTGTGAATCTTGGCCACGCCACTGGCCAGCTTCAAGTTTGAGCTGGGGCAATGGCATATGCCCGTTTGCGTTTGCAAGAGCGCCTTCAGTTCACTGGCGTTCATGTGAATTCCATGTGCGATCACTGTCTGTGGCGTCAGACAGCCGAGCTTTTGCAAATATTTGATATTGTCCATGCCGGTTAGTTTGCGCACCAGCTGCACTTCTCCGCGATTTTCAGAAGCATGCGTATGCAAAACCAAGTCGTGCTTCTTTTGCAACTTTGCTGCGGCCTTAAGAATCGTCTGACTGCATGAGATAGCAAAGCGCGGACTGATGGCATATTGCAAAAGTGGCGTTTTGCGATGCCACTCGCGAATCAGTTTTTCACAGTACGCCAGCGTTTCTCGCGTGGGGCGATAGAGTGGGCCCGAGTGCGACTTCTTATCCATCAAGCAGTTGCCGCCCCAATAGCGCATTCCGGAGCGTTCGGCCTCCGCGAAGACCACTTCGTGTAAGCGCACGGTCCCCATATCCAGAATGGACGTCGTGCCAAGCATCTGCATTTCCAAAAGGCCGATTTGGGCTGAGGCGCGAATGCTGTTTTCATCATGCGCACTTTCAAAAGGCCAGATGCGCTCCTTCAGCCAGTCAAGCAACTCCATATCGTCGGCCATTCCACGAAATAGCGTCTGCACAAGATGCGTATGCGCCTGAATCAAGCCGGGGATTACAAAACAATCGTCCGCCGAGATTACCTCCGTGCCCTGACCCGCGTTGAGGGATTTGCCCACAGCCACGATGATCCCACCGCGCATGAGCACGTCCCCGCGATAGTGATCGCGGCGCGCATTCATCGTGACGATCCAGCCGCCTTTAAGAAGAGTGGATTTCATAGGAGCTTCTTGGCTTGTCGGGTAAATGTGAGAAGCGTGCGCGTGAATTTGGCTTCAACCTGATGAGCGACCTCTTTGACTTCTTCATGTGTGAGCTTTGTCTTCGACAAGCCGGTTCCCAAATTGGTGATGCAGCTCAAGCCTACGACCTTAAGGCCAGCATGGCGTGCGGCAATCACTTCGGCCACGGTCGACATACCAACCGCGCCGCCGCCGATTTTGCCGTAGAATTTGATTTCTGCCGCGGTTTCATAGGTGGGGCCCATTACGCCGATGTAGACGCCTTGATGGTGGCGGACTTTCTCTTTCTTCAAACTGGCGGTGAGAATAGCGCTGAGCTGTTTGTCGAAAGGCTCGGTCATATCGACAAAACGCGGACCACCGGCCCAGTTGGGTCCACGCAAAGGATTCTCACCAGTAAAGTTGATCTGATCGCGGATGACCATAAAATCACCTTGTTTCATTTTTTTTTGCAACCCACCGGAAGCATTTGTCACTACCAACGTGCGCACACCTAGCGTGGCGAGCGTGCGCACTGGGTACATCACCTGTTGCATCGATATGCCCTCATAGGCGTGCAGGCGGCCGCACATGACAGCCACGTTGACACCTTCGAGTGTGCCGAGAATCAGTTTTCCCGGATGGCCTTCAACGGTGGAACTGGAAAAATGAGGAATTTCCCCGAAACGCAATTCCGCCTCGGCCTTAACCTTAGAAGCAAAGCCAGAAAGGCCCGAGCCGAGGACAAAACCCAAAGTGGGTTTGAGTGAAGTGTGCTTAGTGATAAAATCTTTTGTTTCTTTAAGCTGCTGGTCGATCATGTGAGTACCTTTGCGATCAAGGGCGACTCGGTCAGAGGTCGCGTTGAAATTTGAAAGCCTTCGTTGAGTGCGGCCAACGCAGACGCGAAGCCGCGAGTTTCGGAAAAATGCAGGGTGAAGATCGGGTCTCCCTTCTTCACGGCTTGGCTTTGCCGGCAGAACACCTCGAGACCGGCGCCCATGTCGAGCTCATCGGATTGGACCTTACGGCCGGCGCCCAGAAAAACTGCCGCATGCCCGAGTTTTTCCAAATCAAGATATTCGAAAAATCCATCGCGATCCGCGGTCACCGTTTCTCGGCGCTCGGCGCGTGGAAGTCCCTCGGTCAACCGCCCGCCTTGCGCTGCGCAGATTTGCTCAAACTTGCGGAGAGCAGAGCCGTTGGCTAAGAGTTTTTCGGCTAGAGTGCGGCCATGCTCCGTGTTGGCCGCCTTGCCACCCATAAAAATCATTTGGGCGGCTAAGGCGAGAGTGAGCTCGATGGTGTCGGCGTAGGTTTTTCCCGGGGCACCATTGGAGGTTTTTCCCGCCATGATGTCTAGACACTCTTGCACTTCCAAAGCGTTGCCGATGAAGCGGCCAAGCGGTTCATCCATCCGGGTCAGAAAAGCTGTAACTCGTTTACCATTGCGGACGCCGATATCCATTAGAGCCCGGGCCAGATCCTCGGCCTGCGCTTGTGTTTTCATAAAGGCGCCAGAACCAAACTTCACGTCGAGCACTAAGGCACTCATGCCTTCCGCCAGTTTTTTCGACATGATACTGCCGCAGATCAGCGGCAGAGAGTCGATGGTGCCGGTGACATCGCGCAAAGCATAGAGTTTGCGATCGGCGGGACACACTTCAAACGTTTGCCCGATGATCGCCGTCCCGACAGTCTCTAACAGCTGTTGGAAGTGTTCTAAGTCCACGTGTACGTCGAAACCGGGAATGCTCTCGAGTTTATCGAGAGTGCCCCCTGTATGGCCCAACCCGCGCCCAGCCATCATCGGCACCGGAACGCCGGCGGCTGCCACTAGCGGAGCTAAAATTAAACTGGTTTTGTCACCAAGACCGCCTGTGCTGTGCTTGTCGACGGTGGTGCCGAGATGACCCAAGTCCAAAACGCGGCCAGAGTCCCGCATCTCAAGAGTGAAGGCCGATGTTTCTTCTGGAGTCATGCCTTGCGCGCACACGGCCATCAACCAGGCGGCCATTTGATAGTTGGGCAGGTCGTCGGCCACGTAGTGTTTGAGCAAAAAGCGCAGCTCTTCGCGCGAGTGCTCTCCGCCGAAGCGTTTCTTGCGAATCAATTCGGCCGGCAGAAATTCCATCAGTAGGTGGACTCCGCGGGAAGATCGCGAAGAAGTGCGACGCCCGAGCTGGTGCCAATTCGGTTGGCGCCGGCCTCAATCATCGCGAGCAGAGTGGCGCGGTCGCGGATACCGCCGCTGGCTTTGACGCCAAAAATTTTGCCAACGGTTTGGCGCATCAGTTTTACGTGATTTATCTGCGCGCCGGATGTGGAAAACCCCGTGGATGTCTTGACGAACCGGGCGCCGGCCTTAACGGCCAGTTCACAGGCCCGCACGATTTCCTCATCGCTGAGCAAACAGGTTTCTAAAATCACTTTCACCGGATGGCCTTGGGCGGCTGTAACCACGGCCTGAATGTCATTTTCAACGGCGGCATAGTTGCGATCTTTCAAGGCCCCCAGGTTGATCACCATATCGAACTCACGGGCACCGTCGGCGACGGCGCGCACAGTCTCCATGGCTTTGATTTCGGCACGATTGGCGCCCAGAGGAAATCCGATTACGGTGCACACTTGCACAGCGCTGTCTTTTAAACGTTGTACGGCTTGGGCCACTCGAAACGGTTGCACGCAAACCGTTGCGAACTGCCATTGCTTTGCCTCATCGCAGAGCTGATCGATTTCGGTTCGCGTCGCCTCGGCTTTCAGAAGAGTGTGATCAATCATTGCCGCGAGCGCGCTTTGCGTTAGGTTGGCCATAAAGTCCTTTCCAAACCAACAGCCCCATCCTAACTTTGTAGAATGGAGGATCTCACCAAACACTACTTGATTTCTGGCCGAGTTCAAGGAGTGGGTTACCGGGCTTTCACGCATCAACAGGCGCGTGAACTTGGTCTCAAAGGATGGGTGCGCAATTTGCCCGATGGGCGAGTGGAAGCCGTAGCTGGTGGCGCGCGCGAGGTTTTACAGGAGTTTGAGGCGCGTTTGCGCCGTGGTCCGCCAGCCTCGCGAGTCGAGAGTTTGATTTGCGGGGAATGGCAGGGAGACGATGAGCTCTCGGATTTTGAATTGAGAAGGGATTAAGCATGTGGCGCATTCTTATCAGTATTTCGCTTTCACTATGCCTTGTCGGCACATCGCCTGCCGCCTTCGCTCAGGCAGGTAAGAGCAAAACGGATAGCGCTTCCAGTGGCACAGGCAAGCGACTCAGTGTGATTGTATTTGCCGGTGTGGCCGGGGCGATACTCGGCCTTTCGACGTTAAGTTTTTATGGTCGTCCGCAAGACAAACTGAACCATATCGCTGTCGGTGCCGCCGTGGGAATTATCGGTGGCGCTGTCTATTCCACCTTCAAGGCCGCTACTGAACCGCGCGATTTCTATAATTTGCGCGACTACACCGAGGGCAATCTGTTGGCGATGCAGCCCGGGGATGAGCGTGGCCATTCGGTCTATACCCCGAAAATGGAATTTCATTTTTCGTTTTGATTGAACGTTTTTAGCCTTTGGAGATACGAATGCCGCCGGCCGCTTGGCCAGCGGGGCTTTTAACGCCGATCTGTGTGCCGGTCTTAAGCTCTTCGATCTTCTTTTCTTTCTTGCCGAGGAAGTTGTCCGCAGAGGCCTTGTCGACTTTGCCGTCGGCCACCAAACGAGTCAGATGATATTCGAAGGTCATCATGCCAGCGTCCATCTGCGTTTGCATGATCGATGGAATCTGGTGCGTCTTGGATTCGCGGATCAAGTTGGCTACGGCGTGTGTGTTGGTCAAGATCTCGAAGGCAGCTACACGTCCCGGTTTGTCGTGACGAGGGAACAAAGTCTGCGCCACCACGCCACGCAAGCTCTCGGATAACATTACACGGATCTGTGATTGTTGTGCTTGGGGGAAAACGTCAATCACGCGATCGATGGTCTTAGGGGCATTGTTGGTATGCAAAGTGCCAAAAACCAAGTGGCCGGTCTCGGCCGCGGTCATGGCCAATTGAATGGTTTCTAAATCACGCAATTCACCCACCAGAATAATATCCGGATCTTCGCGCAAAGACGCGCGTAGGGCGTTGCTAAAAGATTTAGTGTGACTAGAGACTTCACGTTGGTTGATCAAACAGTTGCGGTTTTCGTGCACAAATTCGATCGGATCTTCGATCGTAATGATGTGCTCTTTGCGGGTCAGATTGATCTCATGGATCAAAGAGGCCAACGTGGTCGACTTTCCTGAGCCGGTGGGACCGGTCACCAGAATCAATCCGCGCGGAGTATCGATCATGTCGATAATGGCTTGGGGTAGATTCATCTCGCGCGCACTGCGGATAGTCTCCGGGATCACACGCATGACGGCGCCCATACCACGACGTTGCATGAACACGTTCACCCGGAAGCGGCCAACGCCTTGCACCCAGTACGAAGTGTCGAGTTCCCAGGTTTCAACAAATGCACGTTTTTGTTTTTCAGTCAGAATTTCAAAAATCAGGGCCTGGACGGAATCGTTTTCCAAAGGCGGGTGGTTCAAGGCCACCATCTCACCGTGGATGCGGAAATAAGGTGGCCCGCCGGCGGAGAGATGCATGTCCGACGCGTTCTGCTGCACCATCAACTTGAATAACTTATCTATCTCGGCCATGCCTTTCCATCGGCAAATCGAGCTTCGGTCTTGAACGCTTGTAGCCGGACCTAAGTTTGGATACGATGCGCTGTTTCGTTTGCGAAACTGGAGTGCGAATGGCCGCCGAAATTTTAATCAATGTGCGTCCCAATACGACACGGGTGGCTTACGTCGAAGACGGCGTACTGAGCGATCTGAAGATCGAACGACGCGGATCCCCGACCTTGGTCGGTTCGATTTACAAGGGCCGAGTGGTGCGTGTGCTTCCGGGAATGCAAGCAGCCTTTGTCGACGTCGGTTTAGACCGCGCCGCCTTTTTGTATGTGGCCGATGTGCGCACCGATTTGGATGCGGAGCCGCGTCTGTACATCGATCAAGAGGACGCAGATCCCGAGCTACCCGAAAAAGAAGAAGTGGCGCGCGCCCCGATTCAAGATCTATTGCACGAGGGACAGATCATTATGGTGCAGGTGGCGAAAGATCCGCTCGGCACCAAAGGCGCCCGCATCACCACTCACATCTCTCTAGCCGGTCGCCACGTGGTCTTTATGCCCACGCTGAAACATTTGGGAATCTCGCGCCGTATTGAAGACGAATCCGAGCGCGAACGCTTAAAAAAGATTGTTGAAGGCATCAACCCCAAGGGCGGTGTGATCATCCGCACTGCGTGCGAAGGTGCCAGCGCTGAAGCGCTTGGCGCCGACCTGGACTATCTTGGTCGCATGTGGTCTGAGGTTGAGAAAGCCTATGACAAAAGAAAAACGCCGGGTCTGATCAATCCGGAGATCGATGTGGAGTTAAGAGCCCTGCGCGATCTGCTCAATGAGCGTGTGCAGCGTGTGATTGTCGATGACAAGAACGTACATAAGAAGGTTCTGACCTTTATTAACCAGTTTATGCCCAAACACGGCAAATCGGTGACCCTGCATTCAGGCCCGCAGCCGCTGTTTGATATCTATGATCTGGATTTGGAGATCTCGCGCTCGTTGGATCGTAAAATCTGGCTGAAGTCGGGTGGCTATATCGTGGTCGACGAAGCCGAAGCGTTGGTGGTTATCGACGTGAACACCGGACGCTATGTGGGCAAAAAAGATCTGGAAGACACGATCCTCAAAACCAATCTTGAGGCGGTCAAAGAGATCGCCCATCAGCTGCGCATCCGCAATTGTGGCGGAATTATCATTATCGATTTAATTGATATGGAAAAGCCGCAGCATCGCGAAAAGGTTTTGAATCAGCTGCGCTCCGAATTGGCTAACGACTTGGCCAAAACCACGGTGGTCTCCATGTCTGAGCTCGGCCTGGTGGAAATGACACGTAAACGCACCAGCCCCAGCCTGGTGTCTTCGTTGTGTGAGCCATGCACTTACTGCGAGGGTAACGGTTACATTAAGCGCAAAAGTACGGTTGCTCAGGAGATTTTCTTAGCTTTAGAACGCGAGGTGTTGCGCAGCAAAGAAGCTAGCAATGCCGTCGTCCACTGCCATTCTTCGGTGGCGGATTGGATCTATGAAGAGGAGCAGGAGGCGTTGGAAGCCATTGAGGCTAAAATCCAACGCCCAGTGGTGTTCAAAGTTGAGCCCCATTATCATATCGAACAGTTTGAAATTTATTCGCTTTTCGGAAATCCAACGGAGCCAACAAACGGCGCAAAAAGCTAGAGGCGGGCGGCAAAACCGCTGTGGTGGCGGGATAGCGCCCTGAGCGGCTGGCGAAAACCTTCGGCCACCCATTGAATCCGTTGACATAATTAACCCAGGGTGGCACTCAGTTCTATTCCTGGATTTCGGAGGTTACGAAGACATGTACGCCATCATTAAGGCCGGCGGTAAGCAATATACAGTAAAAGCCGGCGACGTTCTGCGTGTTGAAAAATTGGAAGCTGAGCTCGGTGCCGAGTTGAATCTCGACGTCTTGATGATCGGTGGAGACAAAACTTTTGCCGGTGACAACGCCGCTAAAGCCAATGTCACCGTTGTGGTCACCAACCAACAGCGTGGTCCTAAAGTTATCATTTTCAAAAAGAAGCGCCGTCAGGGCTATCGCCGTACCGGCGGTCACCGTCAGCCTTACACTGAGTTGTTCGTTAAATCGATCACCAGCCCGGAAGGTCAGACTGTGAAAGCGGACAACAAACCGCAAGTCTTCGATCCCGAGAAAAAAGCAGCCCGCGTCGCTAAGACCGCTGAGGTTCGCGAGCAGTGGAAACAGAATGCCCGCAAAGCTGTAAAGGCTGGCGAAGCACCTGCCGCTCCCAAGAAAAAAGCCGCCGCTAAAAAAGCTGCTCCCAAAAAGGCAGCTGCGAAGAAAACCGGTGCAAAGAAGAAGACCGTCGCCAAGAAGACGGCAAAGAAAACCACTAAGAAGTAATTTGAATCTTACGGAGTAAGTGCAATGGCATCAAAAAAGGCAGCAGGTAGTACAAAGAACGGACGGGATTCACAGAGTAAACGCTTGGGCGTTAAACGCTTTGGCGGACAAACAGTTTTGCCGGGCACGATCATCGTGCGTCAGCGCGGAACTAAGTTCCACGTGGGTCGTAACGTACGTATGGGCCGTGATTTCACGATCTACGCCGTGGCCGAAGGTCAGGTGAAGTTCGAGCGTTTGAACAAACTGAAGTTCAAAGTCAGCGTTTATCCGAAAGCTGCTGGTAGCGCCGCCTAAGCCGCGCGCTCCTGCATTCGTTATTGGATCAATTTTGAAAGCCCGGTCGGACACGACAGGGCTTTTGTTTTTTTGAGAGACTATGAAGTTTATCGATGAAGTCAGTATTACAGTGAGTTCGGGTAAAGGCGGCGCCGGTTCGGTGAGCTTTCGCCGCGAAGCCATGGTTCCGCGTGGTGGCCCTGACGGTGGCGACGGCGGTAATGGTGGCAACGTGATCGTACGCACGGATGCACGTCTCCACTCGCTTCTCGATCTGCGTTTTCAAAAATCCTACCGCGCGCAGGATGGCGAAAACGGTCAGCAGCGTAACCGTTCGGGCAAAAAAGGCGAAGATTTGGTGCTGACGGTTCCGCCCGGCACGTTGATTAAAGATATGGATGGCCGTGTGCTGTACGACCTCACCGAGCAAACCGAGTTGACGTTGCTCGAAGGCGGTTTGGGCGGCAAGGGCAATGTGTTTTACAAATCCAGTGTGAACCAAGCGCCGACGGTGGCCCAAAAAGGCTTGCCGGGCAAAGAGATGGATATCCAGCTCGAGCTCAAGCTTTTGGCCGACGTGGGTATCGTGGGATTACCTAATGCGGGTAAGAGCACTCTGATTTCGCGCATCTCTTCGGCGAAACCGAAGATTGCCGATTATCCCTTCACCACTTTGGTTCCCAATTTGGGCGTGGTGCGTTTTGCTGAGGACCTTTCGTTCGTTGTTGCTGATATTCCCGGATTGATCGAAGGCGCGCACACCGGGGCGGGCCTGGGTGTGCAGTTCTTGCGTCACATTGAGCGCTGCCGTGTCTTCGTTCACCTGATCGATGCGGGTGGGTTGTCCGGCAAGGCTCCGATGGAAGCCTATTTAGAGATTCGCAAAGAGCTCGAGATGTACGATCAGGATAAAGAGGGTGAAGAGATGTTCACTCCACTTAGCACGCGTCCTGAGATCGTCGTTTTGAATAAGATCGATATGGCCGACGAAACTGCTCTGCGTGCTGCGATCGACGGATTCCGCAAACGCGGCCTTGAAGTTTTGACCATCTCGGCGGCGACGGGCAAGAACATCAAAGAATTGGTCGAAGTCCTTGGAAGGAGAGTGTTCAGTGAGCAATCGTAGAATGGGCGTTTTCGGAGGTAACTTCGATCCTTTTCACTATGGCCACCTGAACAGCATGTTGAGCGTCGCGGAACGTTTTGGTTTGAACGAAATCCGTGTCGTTCCCGCGCATGTCAGCCCTTTGCGCGTACAGACCCAAGGCTCAACGCCTGAGCAACGGCTTGAGATGTTGAAGCGTGGTGTGCGTGACAATGCGGATTTGATCAAGATCGACACGCGCGAGATTGAGCGTGGAGGCGTTAGCTATACGATCGATACTTTACAGTCCTATTTGAATGAGGGCGATAGACCCGAAGTGATGCTGATCATCGGTATGGATCAGTTCAGCAAATTCGATCAGTGGAAAGATTTCGATAAGATTTTAGCCGGTGCCGATTTAGTGGTGACCACGCGGCCGGGCATGGAATTGCCTTATTCGCTCGATGACTTTCCGATGGCTGTGCGTTCTTTGGTAGCGGACTACGATTCGCATCAAGCGATGCTAAAAAGCGGTCGCACGATTTACTTTATGCAGCTCGAGGATGTGGATGCTTCTGGAACGGAGATCCGCAAGAAGATCCGTTTTGGCCAAAGCATTCACACTCTTGTCCCTCCGGCGGTCGAAGAATACATTCGTGAGCACAAGCTGTTCGAAAGCGTTCAGCGCAACATCGGGGACTTCGAGAAGTTCGCGCAGTACTGCTCGGCCTTATTGGTGGATAAAGGTGGGGTCAATGTGCAGACCTACGATCTGCGTGATCGTAGCGCACCTGCCGAGTTTACGTTGATCGCTTCCGGTACCAGCACTCGTCACGCGACTGCGTTGGCCGAGCATTTGATCCGCGAAGTGAAGAAGGACTACAACGTTTGGCCGGAAAATTTGGAAGGCCAGAGCGAAGGTCGTTGGGTTGTGGTCGACTACGGAGCTTTGATTGTGCACGTGTTCTACGATTACGTTCGCCAGGAGTATCGCCTGGAGCAACTGTGGTCTAAACCTGCGCGCCCTTAAGCTATGAAACTCAAATTCTATATTTTTGAAACCAAAGCTCCGGCTTGGGTAGAAACGGCGCGCGCCGAGTACGCGGCGAAGATCAGCCCGTTTTTCGCCTTTGAGGTGCAGACCTTAAAAAGTCCCAGTGCAGATCGTGACAGCGCTGAGGTCAAACGCCGTAAAGAGGCGGAGATTCTCCTCAAGCAGCTGGACGACCGCGATCTGCTGATCTTGTTTGACGAGGGCGGCAAGGTCTTTCGCTCCTCGGAAGAGTTTTCCGACGGCTTGGTTCGGGCGGTTGAAAGCGGCAAAGCCAGAGTGGTCTTTTGCATCGGCGGCCCCTACGGTTTTTCCGCTGAGGTTAAAGCTCGCGCGCAAATGAAGTGGTCGCTTTCACCGCTCACGATGAATCACTGGATCGCCCAACTGATGGCGCTTGAACAGATCTACCGCGGCTTCACCATCATGCGCGGCATCCCCTACCACAATCGGTAGGAGAGGTACCAGCTTCCTTTCCGATAGTCGGAAAGGAAGCTGGTACCTCTCCGGGCGGCGGACGCGGATTTGCGATTAAAGGGCACAACGGGTAGGGGCTCAGCTTGCATAAGCGCCTGGGCTCTTATGAATCTATCGCTTAAAAGCCTGCGTTCGAAGATTGCGACCTATCGTTGGTTGGCCTGTCCGATTTGTAATGCGATTCATTTTAGGCGGGCGTTTTGTGCGGATTGCGCGAATCATCTGTGGCAGAGACGCGAACCGATTGTCCGTTTGACCAACCATTTTCCTATCCGCAGTTTGTTTAGCTGGCACAAGGATGATTGGCCTGGACTGCGCTGGTGGATCATGGCCCTCAAACACAAAGAGGATTTTGCCTATTGGAAAGAGGCCGCGGTTTGGATGTTACAAACATATCCTTTCCCCGATCGCAGAGCCGTATTGGTACCGATTCCTTCACTGGCGGGTGAGAATCACGCCTTAGGCTTGGCCCGCGCTCTCAGCCATTACACCGGGTGGCCGATAGACCAGCGACTCAAGCTCACTGAACAGAAAGCGCAAAAAGACCTCTCGCGCAAAGAGCGTACCCTTCGCTTTTTTGAACGGGATATCGATCGCGGCTTGGACCAACTATGCAGCAAATACATGGATACCCTTATCATCGATGATGTCGTCACCACCGGCGCCACCGCCAAAGCAGCCTATCAAGCCCTCCAGAGGCCTAGAAACACTCAAGTTTGGTGCCTATTGGATAGGCGCCCTTGCGAGTCCGCCGCACCGCTGCTATAAACACGCGGATGTCCCTAAAAGCAGCCTTCGCCTTCTGCCTTATTTCGAGCCTTGCCATGGCCAAAACGGCGGCACCTTCCGGTGTGGCCGAGGTGGACTCTGTTCTCGCTAAGTATCGTAAAGCCCCGGCCATTCAAGCCGAGGTCAAGAAGACCGTCGTGCAAGAGGTGATGGGAACCTCGCATGAAAGTGAAGGTAAGTTCTATTTTTCTAAAGGTAAGCTGCGCCTCGATATTGAAAAACCAGAGAAATCCATTTTGGTTTATGACGGTAAGAATATTTGGCTTGAGTCGCGTTTGGATGAAAAAACTGTGGAAGTTAGCCGCATTCGCAGCGGTGATATCAAGAAGACCGATTCATTGATGGCCGCGCTCTTTGATCGTAGGGACGTTCTGCAAGGTTTCAAACTGCTGAAGGTCACCAACAAAGATGGCCAAAAGACTTTTGCCTTTGAACCGAAGGACACTAAGAAAACCGAAGTTCGTCATCTTGAGGTAGCTTTGCAAAACAAAGATATTCGCCGCATCACCTACAAAGATAATATGGAGAATCAAGTGACGTTTGAGTTCTCCTCACTCAGCAGGGGCAAGGTTCCGGCGGGCAAATTCACTTACAAACCGCCCAAAGGCGCCAACGTGACTGAGTTATAATGAAAGAACACAATCCCTCCGATAAAAAAGTGCATTTCGTCAGTCTCGGCTGTCCCAAAAACTTGGTGGATACCGAGATTATGCTGGGTTCGCTGATGCGTGACGGTTACAGTGTGACCGAAAACCCCGAAGAGGCCGACACGGTTGTAGTGAATACCTGCGGATTTATTGAGGCTTCCAAGCAAGAATCGATCGATAAGATCCTAGAAATGGCTGCTCTCAAAAAAGGTGGCAGAGTACAAAAGGTGATTGCGGCCGGTTGCCTTACTCAACGCTACAAAGAGGATTTGGTTGAGGGCTTGCCCGAAGCCGACCTATTCGTAGGTTCGGGACAGTTCCAAAATATTGCGAAAATTCTTAAAGACTCGAAAGCCGGAAACAAAGAGAAGCGATTCTTTCACCTTCCGACCTACCTGCAAGAGGACGCCACTCCGCGCGTGAACTCGCAACCGCGCCATCGCGCCTACTTGAAAATTTCTGAAGGCTGCAAAAAGCGTTGCGCCTTTTGCGCTATTCCCCTGATTCGCGGTAATCTGCAATCGCGTCAACTCTCTGGTATCGTCAGCGAAGCTAAACTTCTTGTGGCTGGCGGAGTGAAAGAGTTGATCGTAATCAGCCATGACTTCACCGATTTCGGTTGGGATTTGCGTAAACAAAACGCGCAAGCCAAAGAAAGTCCCGACGAGCTGCTGCGCGCGCTCTCAGATGAGTCTGGAGCAGAGTGGATTCGCGTGCTTTATCTCTATCCAGATGGCGTTTCAGACCAAACTCTGGACTTAATGGCTTCGCGCTCAAACCTTGTGAAGTATTTCGATATGCCTTTGCAACACATTAGCAACGATGTTTTGAAAGGTATGAATCGCCGTATGACTCGCGACAAGATTGAACGCACCATCAACGGCATTCGCGAGCGCCTTCCTGAAGCGGTTTTGCGCACGCAATTCATCGTCGGCTTTCCCGGTGAAACCGAAGCTCATTTCGAGGAGCTCTTGTCTTTTATTGAGACACATCGCTTCGATCGCGTCGGTTGCTTCATGTACTCGCAAGAGGAAAACACCAAGGCCGCCGGTTTGCCCGATCAAATTGATGAGAAAACTAAACAAAGACGCCATGACACGCTGATGGAGTTGCAGCAATCCATCTCGAGGGAGAAACATCGCGCTCTTATCGGAAAAACTTTGCCGGTTTTGGTTGAGGGATTTAGCGAAGAAACCGATCTACTCCTCGTGGGCCGTCACTCGCAACAGGCACCCGATATTGATGGGGTCACATACATCAACGAAGGGGAAGCTAAAATTGGGGAGATGGTTCAAGTGCGCATCACGGACGCTATGGACTATGACCTCATTGGTGGAATTGTCCGTCCTGGTGACGTGCAGTAAGCCATGAATATCTAAGAGCTTCTTGTTGACACACCTACCTCTGGAAGGTGCAAGATGGAGGCAGGGGTTTTGGGGAGGGTTTCGTGATCACCGGTAATTTCGTGATGATGTTTGTGTATTCAGCTGTGATTTTCTTTGTCGTTAATATGCTCGTGAATTAGTCCTACCTACTTGACGTTTTTGCCACAATGCATTAAATACTGAAATCCTCTAAATAAATCGGAGAATTTCAGTTGCCCGCCGGTCGCTCCATTCTAAGCTTCCTTCTTGTCTGTTTTGCCTTCCATGCTACAGCCGAAGTGTCCTTGAATGAATCGCGGGTATGGCGCCGCGCTCGCCTTGTCTCCCTGGGCCAGCAGGTTTGGTCTTTTGAATCTAGCTATCAATCTTATTCGAACCGTTTTGCTGCCGACGGACGTGTGCAAAGTCTAGGTGACCGTCACGCGCGTGCAGTCACGTGGAAGCAGCTGCTCGACAGTTTTCCAGAGGGTCGAAGCGAGATTCGCCAATTGATGAACCAGCGTGGTTTGAGTGAAAGCGACAATGCGGCCACGGCCGCCTATCAAATCCAGCGGGCCGAAGTGGGAATGGCGGTGGACTGGGCTTATGGGCTCACCAGCCGTTGGATGATCGGTTTTCAGGTGCCGTTGGTCTATCGTCGCACGAAGGTGAACACCGCTGTTCAACTTACGCCCGCCTTGGCCGTGGCCTCTTCACAGCAGGGGGTAAAAGCTCTGCAGAACGTGAATGTGCAAGGCAAAGTGAAGAGTATGGCCGAATCTGAGCTCGCTAATTCAGGCTATGATGCGATACCTGACGAACGAGCTTCGTGGGATTGGGGCGATATCAGTTTGATGAGTCAGTTCATGTTGGCTGAGAGCTATCGCTGGTCATGGGCATTGCAACAAACAGTGCGTTGGCCCACCGCCCGCAATCCTAGTGTGGGAGACTATCTGCAAACCGGTGGCGACGATGGACAAGTCGATGTGGGCCTTGGTTCGTTGTTAGATTATCGAGTGCAAAAATGGACGCTGGGATGGCGTATGGGTTATGTCATGCAGTTACCCGACACCCTTCGTATGCGAGTGCCGACTTCTTCGCGCTTGGCGATAGACCCCAGTGTACGCCGCGATTTGGGGGATTGGATGACAGGTGCGCTGGACACGGAGTATCGCCTTACACGTCGTCTACAGCTCAATCTCGAATACGCTTTCTTATCGAAGACCCGCGACAAGTACCAAAGCGGTAGCGAAAGCGGCGCCCGCTATGCGTCTTTGGGCGAGAATTCTGAGCAGGAAGTGCATCAGACCCGCGTTGGCTTTCTCTATCAGCTGGGCGATCGTACGGAACGCAGCGGTGTGGAGAGTAAAACGGTCGCCTCGGTGGGTTACACATACCCTCTCATGGGCCGCAACAGCGTCGACGCAAGCCGCGCTTCGGTAGAATTGATCAGCTATTTTTGATTTTTTATGAGAGCTATTAGCGGCCCCCCCAATGCGCGGAGTGACTTCGAGTAATTCCTTCCAAGATGTCCATGATCCCGACATTTCCATACCCAAAATGGCGCCGATTTTTTACCACGGTACTCAGGTCTCCAAGGGGTTGGGACCTTAGGGGTGCGGGGGAGTCGTTGTTTTGTGGGACGTTAGTGGAATAAAAATCTAGGGTGGGCGGCGCTGAGTCGCCGCCCCCAACGACTGGTTACTGAGCGAAGTTGTAAATGTCTGTGTAGTTTCGGCCAATCTCTTCAGAATCCATCCCGTAGCCAATAACGAAACGATCTTCAATCGTTCGTCCTACATAGTCAGGCATAATAGGCAATTCACGAAGAGCAGGCTTATCCAGTAGGGCCACCACCTTCAAAGAGGCGGGATAGGACGCCATCAAGCGCGATTTCAAGAAACTTAGAGTGCGACCAGCGTCGATGATCTCCTCGATGATCAAAACGTGCTTGCCTTGGATGTCCACACTGATGTCGCGAATGATCCGGCACGATTCACCCTTAGGCGACGTGATGTAAACGAAGTCGATCATCTGCGGCAGTTTGATTTTGCGGCACAGGTCGGCCATGAACAAAACCGAACCCTTCAGCGGGCAAATCAGAACCAATTCTTTGCCGTCATAGTCTTTGCTAATCTCAGCAGCTAGCTCGGAGACCATGGCGTCGATTTCATCTTTAGTGATCGAGGGGATCATCCCTTCACGCATCTGCATAGTAACTCCTATAACTCGGCAAGGCCCCGTTGTTGAGTGACAGCTTGCGCCTGACGCAGCAAGCGTTGCGCTTCGGCATGCCCCGGATCGCGGTGAGTGGTGGCTTCCCACTGCTCAATGGCGCCCGCAATATCGCCCGTGTCGTACAAGATTTTGCCTAAACGCACGCGCGCGCTCAGGAACCCTGTGTATTCCTTAACTAAGTTGCGTAATTCACGCAGAGCCTTTTCCGTCTCCTGTAAACGCAAATAGCATTCGACGATCTTCATCGTCAGTTCAGGTTTACGGTTAGAGAGCGACAGAGCTTTGTAGTACTGCTCCAGGGCCTCTTTGAAGCGCGAGTGGTGGAAGTACATCTCACCCAGCTCATCGTGCTTAATGCTGAATTTTTCATTGATGTACGGGTCCTCGTTGGAATTCTGACGGGCCAGCAGCTCGCGGGCTTCGTCGAACACCTTGCGGCCTTCTTCGTACTTTCCAATATCGTTCAGAATAATGCTCAAGCCGACGCTGGCGTCGGTGTAGGTAGGTTCTAACTCAAGAGCGCGGCGAAAGGCGCGAATCGCTTTATTGAACTTGCCCTGATCGTAGTAGATCGTGCCCAGCATGTGGAACACTTCGGGTGACTTCGCGTTTTTTAGAATCAGCTGATTCAGAATCGGCTCGGCCAGGCTGTATTTGTTCTCGCGAAAGTATTCGCGAGCGCTCGTCATCATGTCGTCGTTAGATACGGCTTCCAAGCTCGCGTCTCGCTTTCTGTGCCTCTTCGCTATCTTTGAATTCCGTGATGAGGCGTTGGTAGTAAGTCTTCGCTTTGCCCAAATCCTTGGTCTGATAAGCGCTGGTGGCGGCGCCATAAAGTGCTTTGGCGTCGAAGCCGAGCTTGGGATATTTGGCCAGAAGATTTTCGAAACGGCCTAAAGCACTCTCCCAATAGTCGCGGATCAAATAGAAATTGCCGATGTAGTACTCTTTGGCGGCCAACATCTCGAGGGCTTTGCGTTTATGTTCGGCAGCGTCTTTTACGTACTCGCTGCGGCTATAGGTCTGCATCACTTCGTCAAAGTACAAAATTGCGCGTTCGGCGACCGACAAGTCACGATCGATGGTCGACGGCAGCTGATTAAAAAAGCTCAATGCCAAACGATAGGTGACGTAATCAATACGGTTGTAAGACGGATGCATTTCTTTGAAGACCTGGTAAGCATTTTGCGCTTCGATGAATTCATCGCGCTTAAAATAAATTTCGGCGATCCGTAGTTCGGCTTCGGTGGCCAGCTTCGAGTAAGGAAATTTGTTTTTAACGGTGGTGTATTGAACCAGAGCTTCCTCAAAGCGCTCGTCTTTCTCTAACTTCTCACCCAGTTTGTAGCCGCCCTCCGGAGTGTTCTTGTCGAGCTCTTGAGTGGTGGAACACGCAACCACGATCAGAGGCAGCAAAACGGCGGAAATAACTCTGGAAAATAAAAGATAGCGCACGTCCCAGAGTCTACAAAACGGGCAAGAACAAAGTCAAACTCGGTTACGCACGCGTATCGATAAGATGCCTATAGATCGTTGAGATGGTGACCTTCAGCGTTCCCGCGACGGGGATAGAGATAATCATACCTAAAACGCCCATTAACTGCGCCCCAGCAATGATGACCAGAATCACTGTGACCGGATGCAGGTCGACAATTTTGGCCACCAGTAGCGGAATTAGGAAGCCAGCGTCGATCAGCTGCGCCACGATATACACCATCGCCAAGGCCGTCACCTCGAGCCCCGAGTAACCGTTTACCAAGGCGATCAAGAATGCCGGTACGGCGCCGAAAATTGGACCAAGGTAAGGGATCAGATTCATAAGGCCGGCAAACATGCCGAGCAATAGCGGATAGGGAAACGAAATCATAAAGAGGCCGAACGCGGTCACCAAACCCACGATCAAACTTTCTAAAATACGGGCGCGCACGAACTGACCGATTTGAAAGTTGATTTGGTGTTGCAGACTCAGCGCTGTTTCAAACAGATCATTGGGGGCAAGTCCCATCACTGTGCGCACCAGATTGCGCCCGTCTTTCACCATGAAGAACGCTAGAAATGGCCCTAACAGCATCACGGTAAAGAACGTTTTCACAAAACCGGGCAACTTTTCAAAGAAGTCGTGTGTCCACGAGGTCAATTGGCTTTCGACACGCGAAGTGAGATCAAAATTTGAAAGCGGCCCCGCGATCGAATGTACCTTGATCTCCATTTCCGAGATAAAGGCACCTAAACCCGAGATGTAGCGGGGAGTGTCGGCCTGCAGACGCGAAATGGTTTCGCCCAAGTAAGGCGCCAACCACACGCCGATCAAACCGATCACGCCGGCCCCACCCGCGAACACCACGGTGGTCGCAAGTGTGCGCGATACCCCCTGACGCTCAAGATAGTTGACCAGCGGACCCAGAGTGTACGAGATGACAAAGGCGAGCAAGGCGGAGACCAAAAGATTCTCGACTGCCATCAATACGACAAAGCTGGTTAACAAAAGCGTCAGCAGCCCGACGAGCTTCCAGCGGTTGGCGCGCTTCAGTGTGGTCTGCGAGATCGCCAGACTCATACTTTCTCGTTCATCCGACGGATTTCTTCTTTGAGTTCCGTCACCTTCATTGTGGTTTCTTTGAGTCGGCGACCGAGCACTTCACTTAAGCGCAAAAGAATCTTCACTCCGGTGGCTGGTTGGCGTTCGAGGATTTCAAACAGATCCGGCTTAAAGAAGCCGATCAACAAGCTTTCTTCTGCGGCGATGGCGGTGGCCGTGCGGCGCGAGTTGTTCTCGACCAGAGAAAGTTCACCGAGGAAGTCTCCGGCCCGTAGTCGAGTCACCATATGCGCGCGTGGAGGAACGTCCTCTTCCATGGCGTGATCGATGTAAATGTCCAAAGCGCCGCGCAAAATAATGTACATACCCACGCCAATCTCACCTTGGCGAAAAATCACCTCACCCGGTTTGAAAACGCGCACATGCACGGTGTCTTGTACGAAGCCTAGCTCTTTGCGGCTAAGGGGCTGAAACACAAACGTTTGGCGCAAAGCTTCGGCCACTTCTTGTTGCTCATCGGATTTGCGAAAGAGATTGTCCCACATGAAGTTGATCATCTTACCTTCCTGAGGTGACGAGAATTTCAGAATCCTTCACCCAGCCCGTGGCACCTTCGCTATTTTGCACCTGCGTCCAGCCGTCGTTTTGTCGGCGAACCAAGACTTCATTGCCGCCGGCCAGTTCAAACAGCGATACGCCATCTTCGGCCGGTAAACTGCGGGCGTCAGCTTTTTCCGTAACGACGGTGGCACGGGTGTCAAACTCAAGTCCTGCCCGCAAGAATGTGAGCGCCAAGCCCGCGATCAAGAGAATCGAGGCAAGAACAGCTCCTGTCGGAAACGGTGGTAGCGGTTGCTCCTCTTCCAGAGCGTTGCGGCGTCCGGCGTAGTAGCGCAGCCACAGCCATCCAGCCAAAGACAATGTGGCGGCGAAGAGCCAAAGCACTTCGTAAAAAGAGAGATACTCAAGCGTGTGACGCAGTTGAGCGGCGGCGGAGCTGCGTTCGAACGGGCGCATATGAAAACGATTCTCCAGCAGCTCGCGACCCGTGCGCGCTGCGGAGTATCCAGGGTCCTGCGCTAATGCTTTGCGCCATAGAGCCAGGGCATGCGGCTTCTGGTTGAGCTGGTAGTAGGTGAGCGCCAGATTGTGGAGGACGCGTGGGGTTCCCTGTCCGTCCGCGATCAACTTTTCAAACTGAGCGCGGGCCTCATCGTACTGCCGGTTCTGATAGGCCGCTAAGCCTTTTTGAAAGAAGTCTTCTTCGCCCGCAGTTTGGGCCAATGTAGAAAAGCTGAAAGACACGAGAAGGATCGACAGACAGATGCGCAACATGCGAAAAAGTTTACGGACTCTGGGATCAAGAGTAAACTGAATTCCAAGTCGCGACCACAGGGCGTGGTCGGCAAATCACGAGAGGGAAATCCCATGGCTTCAACGCTCGGGCAACAAATGCGCCATTCGGCGCAGACAGCACAGCTTTTGGATGGATTGGTCGAACAGGTTTTGTCATTCAGCAAACGCATTGACGGCGTTAAAGGCCCGGACAGCGCGTGCGAAGCGGGAATGGCGAAGGACATTCAAACTATTGGGCAAGTGCGCAGTCGCCCGTTGTTTTACAACTACCTGGGCTCAGGCTTGGGCAACGGCCCTTATGTGGAGCTCGAAGACGGCAGTGTGAAACTCGATTTGATCAATGGTATCGGCGTACATCTATTCGGTCATTCGCATCCGCGTATCGTGCGCGCCTCTTTGAGCGGCGCGCTGAGCGATGTTGTTCAGCAAGGTAACCTGGCGCCCAACGTCGAGTACGCTCAGTTCAGTGAGCAGCTCGGTCGCATCGTGGCTAAGAACAGCCGTATGCGCCACGTTTGGTTGGCCACTTGCGGAACCATGGCCAATGAAAGCGCGCTGAAAATTGCCCGTCAGAAAATGAAGGGCGCGCGCATGATCATCACCTTTAAAAACGCTTTCGCCGGTCGGTCGACGTTGATGACAGAAGTCACGGACAATCCGTCTTTCAAAGTCGGTATTCCCCAGTACGACGAAGTCTTGCGTTTGCCGTTTTACAGCCCCAACGATCCGCCCGACAAAACGCTAAACGTGCTGAAAGAGCATGTGGCTAAGCACGGCAAAAACATTTGCTGCTTTATGTTTGAGCCGATGCTCGGCGAGGGTGGTTACCGCGCAGCCACTCGCGAGTTCTTCGTTCCGCTTTTGGAGTTCTGTCGTTCGCAGGGCATTCCGATTTGGGCCGACGAAATTCAAACCTTCACTCGCACTGGCAATTTCTTTGCTTTTGAAACTCTTGGCATTGCGGAATACATCGACATCTGCACGATCGCTAAGACGGCGCAGAACGGGGCCACGATGTTTACGCCCGAGTTCAAGCCCGATCCGGGCTTGCTGGGCGGCACCTTCTCGGGTTCCACTCCGGCGTTGCGCGCCGGTATGGAAATTCTAAAGATGATCGAAGAGGAGGGCTATTTAGGTCCTGACGGCAAAATCATGCAAATCCATCGTGAGTTCATCGGCATGCTGAACGAACTCAATACCACTACGTGCAAAGGACTCTTGCGTGAAGCCGGAGGTATGGGCCTGATGGTGGCTGTAACTCCGTTGGATGGCAGCAAAGATAAGCAGTTGGCTTTGCTCAAGTCTTTATATAAAAACGGTTTAATGTGCTTTGGTTGCGGCAGTGACCCCTATCGTATTCGCTTCTTGATTCCCGCCATCGTGACGTCAAAGGACATTCAGGTGGCCAAGAAGATCATCGAGAAATCGGTGTTGGAGCTGGCTTGAGTTTTCTTGATCATTGCCGACGGTTGGTGGCGCTGGAAAGTACCCCCAGTCACGGCAATCTCTCCGCAGCCGAGTTTGTCGGTAGTCTGTGCGAAGAGGCCGGGCTGCACGTCGAATATCAGCGCGAAGCGCTGGAAGGTGTGGAGCAATGCAATGTCATTGCAAGGCCACAAAAGGACACGCCCGCGCGTGAGTTTTTGTTGCAGACTCACTTGGATACGGTGCATGCCGGGCATTTCAGTCAGTGGACACAGACTCAGAGCAATCCGTTTAACGCCAGCATTTACAATGACGTGATGTATGGACTTGGTACGGCCGATGCCAAGCTGGATTTCTTGTGCAAACTCGAAGCAATCAAGGCGTTCGTGGGTCGTCCGATGAAAATGCCTTTTGTTTTGGTGGCCACGTTTGGTGCACAAAACGGGATGGCCGGCGCTATTAAACTGATTCGGCGCAAAAAACTGCAGGCCACACAAGCTTTGATTGGCGAGCCTACCGATATGCGCCTCGTGCACGCCGGCACTGGTATGGCTGTGGTGGAGATCGATATTCCGTATTCGGAAGAAGAGAAGATCTATCGTCGAGATCATGATCTGCTCGAGTCCACGTCCACTCAGAGCAAAATGTTTGCCGGCAAGGCCGCGCACTCTTCAGATCCTAAGCTCGGTGAGAACGCTATCATGAAAATGATGGAGTATCTGGCACATTTGCCTGACGGTGTTGCCGTTATGGATTTAGATGGTGGGATCGACTACAATACTGTTCCCGCCCACGCCTTGCTCGAGATCGACATGGTGGCTGGATTCAAAGATCCCATCCTGCCGAAAATTTCCCGCATTTATGAAGGCCTGCGCGCGCTGGAAAGCGATCTGCGCGGTTTTCGCGAGGACGGTTTTCAACCGCCTCATCCCACAATGAACTTGGGCAATATCCGCACCTCCAATGATGAGATTCGGATTACTGGCAGCTGCCGCCTACCGCCATCGGTGACCGATGCGATTTATGAAGGCTGGATGAAGAAGTTGGCGGCCGCGGTGCAGTCGGTAGGAGCAACATTTCGCGTCAAAGACTACCGTAAGGGTTTTACCACGGCGCCCGAGACTGCTTTTGCTCAGGGCACGCAAGACATTCTACACACGATGGGGTTAAACTCATCCCTGCACAAGATGGCGGTGAGTTCCGAGGCCAATGTTTTCACCCGTATGGGCGTTGAATGTCTGGTGTGGGGCCCGGGGCAAAGTGTTGGCAATTCGCATGCTCCAAACGAGAATGTGCGGATCAGCGATTTAAAAACCGCCGTCGGTTTTTATCGACAGATGATCGAAAGGTTTTGTTTTTGAGCTTTTTAGTTAGAGCGGTTCGCCGCGAAGATTCCCAAGCGCTTTATGAGCTGGCTCGCCAGTTCACGCTGCTTAATTTGCCGGCCGACAAACGTACGATCGAAAAAAAGGTGGAGCGTAGCGAGGCCTCTTTTGCCGGTGAGTTAAGTAAGGCTGAAGCCGAATATATCTTTGTCGTTGAGGACACGGAGGCCGATATGGTCACCGGTAGCTCAATGATCCTCGCTAAGAATGGCACTCCGAATTCGCCAAATTTCAGTTTTCAAGTGATGAAGAAAGAGCGTTTCAGCCGCGAGCTAGGCATTGGCTTCATTCATCAAATTCTGCGTTTGCGTGCCAATACGGATGGTCCTACGGAAGTGGGCGGATTGGTGGTCGATCGTGCTTATCGTCGCCGTCCGGAGAAAGTCGGTCGTTTGATCAGCCTCAGCCGGTTTCTATACATTGGCATGCAACAAGATCGTTTCGAAGCGGACCTGCATTCCGAGATGGCGCCGCCGTTGACAGAAGAAGGCCGCAGCGAATTTTGGGAAGCCTTAGGTCGTCGTTTTACGGGAATGCCTTATCAAGAAGCCGATCAACTCAGCAGTCAAAACAATGGGTTCATTCAAAGCCTCTTCCCCGAAGAGGATATTTATTTGGCGTTGCTGGACTCGAAGGCGCGCTTGGTTTTAGGTCGCGTGGGTAATGAAACTCAGGCCGCCCTGCATATGCTCAATCGCATTGGCTTCACCTACAAAGAGGAAGTCGATCCGTTCGACGGCGGACCTCACTTGGGCTGCAAAACCACCGAGTGTACGGTGATCAAAAATATGAAGACCTTCAAACTGAAGAGCGGCAGTGGTGAATTTGGTCACGCGGGTCTTGTTGGACTGAGTCGTGATGGTTCTTACGTGGGTTGCGCGAGTTCATTCCGCGTCGAGGGCGCGGAGATCGCATTGCCTGAAAAAACTTGGAAATTATTGGACTTAAGTGCCGGCGAAGAGATTCATCTGGCCCCGGCCTAAGGAGAGAGTATGAGCGGCGAGCAGACGGTTAAATTTCTCGGTGACTTTATCAACGGACGCTTTGAGTTGATCGAGCACAACGATGAAGACTGGGAAGTTCCCTCACCGGCAAATCTCAAAGACATCGTAATTCGACCCAGCGCCAAGTTCGACAATGTCGATCGCGCCGTGAGTGCGGCTCGCCAGGCTTTTTTACCCTGGGCGCACTTGGGGGCAGAAAAGCGCAAAGCGTACCTGATGCGTTTGAAAGAGATTTTCCAAGCCCGCGGTGCCGAGGTGGCGGAGCTGATTGCGCGTGAGACGGGTAAGCCTTTGTGGGAATCGAAAACCGAGGCCGCGGCTCTGATTAACAAAATCGACATCACGTTGAACTACTCGATGCAGATCGTGGCTGAGGAAGAGTTGAAAGACGCGCTCCCTGGCGTGACCGGCTACACTCGACACAAGCCGCGCGGGGTGATGGCTGTGGTGGGACCCTTTAACTTTCCGGCCCACTTGCCCAACGGGCACATCATTCCGGCTTTGGCGACGGGCAATACGGTTATCTTTAAGCCGTCAGATAAAACTCCGGCTGTGGGTCAGTGGATGGCGCAGTGTTTTGAGCAGGCAGCTTTCCCGCCGGGAGTGTTCAATCTGCTGCAAGGTAAAGTCGAGACCGGCAAACGTTTGGTCAACCATAGTGACGTGGACGGCATCCTCTTTACCGGCTCTTATGAAGTCGGTTTGAAGATCAAGCAAGACACACTCACTCACGCCAACAAAATTCTCGCGCTAGAGATGGGCGGCAAGAACGCCACGGTGGTGTGGGACGATGCGGATATGAAGAAGGCTGTGTACGAAAGCATGATCGGCTCTTTTATGAGTGCCGGCCAACGTTGCTCATGCACCAGCCGTATTATCCTGCATCGTAAGGTTAAAGACGCTTTTGTCGAGCAGTTCTATGCCAACGCCAAAAAGCTGAGCATCGGTCATTGGCGCGAGAACGTGTTCATGGGTCCTTTGATCAGCTCCGATTCGGTGGATAAATACATTCGCTATCAGGAGATCGCCAAGCGCGAAGGGGCCGAATCACTGATGCGCGGTAAGGCCTTAAGTCTGGATCATGACGGTTACTACGTTACCCCCAGTATCAATTTGGTCGAGAAATTTGATCCCAAGTCGGTCTATCAGAAGAGTGAGATTTTTGGGCCTAACGTCGCGATCTTCACAGTGGACGACTTCGAAGAAGCATTGGCAATTAACAACTCCTCCGGCTTTGGTCTAGTCATGAGTCTCTTCACCAAAAGTCGAGCCCTTTACGAAAAAGCATTGATCGAGGCCCAGGTGGGTGTGTTGAACTTAAATCGTACGACGAACGGCGCCAGTTCGCGCCTGCCCTTTGGCGGGATGAATAAGTCTGGCAACGATCGTCCAAGCGCGCACTATGCGGTTCAGTACTGCACCGTGCCCCTCAGCAGTTTGGAGGACCCGACCCCGTACACCGGGCAAGGTATGCCTCCGGGATTGAACTTTGAGTTCAAGGACTAAGAGCGTGATGAAGTTTATAGCGGCAATCTTGGTGATTGCCTTAGCCGGAGCCGGGTTCGAAGCGTTTCGCTTTCTTTCATCGGGTCCGGGCAAAGCCGAAGAGCAGTTGGTGTTTGAAGTTCCCACCGGGGTTCCCTTCCGTCGTGTTGCTCAAGACCTTCAAGACAAGGGATTGATCAGCGATGCGTTCAAACTGCGAGTGTTAGCGAAAGCTACTGGGCAAGGCGGCCGGCTTAAGCATGGCGAGTATGCTTTGAACAAAGGCATGACTCCCCAAGAAATTCTCGGCCTTTTGGTTTCTGGCAAAAGCATTCAGTACCCCATCACCTTCCCTGAAGGAAGCAACGTCTATGATATGGCGGCAGTGCTGAATTCTAAGGGCATCTTCAAGGGTGAAGAGTTTTTGAAGGCGGTTAAGGATAAGAAGATCATTCAGGAACTTCTAGGTGTGGAAGTGTCGAGCTTAGAAGGCTACTTGTTCCCTGAGACTTACAATGTGACACGTTACACGCCGCTGAAGGACCTTTTGGCTCAGATGGTGGGCAATTTCAAAACCGCGTACTCACATGTCGAGGCGCAGTTGAAGTCGCGCGGTCAGTCGCCGCCGTTGTCGCGCCACGAGCTGGTGACCTTAGCGAGTATTGTTGAAAAAGAAACTGGCGCGGCCGAAGAGCGTCCCATGATTGCCTCCGTGTTTTACAATCGTTTGCGCAAGAACATGAAGCTGCAGAGTGATCCCACTATCATCTATGGCATCTGGGTCGACACCGGCTCTTATAAACAGAACATCAGTAAAGAGGACATCACGCGCGCGACTCGTTACAACACCTACACGGTGCCGCGTTTGCCGTGGGGCCCTATCGCCAACCCCGGTCGCGAAGCTTTGGCGGCGGTGATGATGCCCGCCAATAGCGAGTATCTGTATTTCGTAAGTCGCAACAACGGCACCCATGTATTCACTCGCAGTTATGATGAGCATTTGAAGGCCGTAAAGAGCTTTCAGCTTGATCCCGCCGCCCGCGAAGGTAAAAGCTGGCGCGATCTCAACAAGACTCCTGCGAGCACAACTAGCAATTAATTAAGAATGTATTGGCCAGCTTTGTTGGCCTTGGTGCCTTCGACTACGGGAGTGGTCCCCGCGAAGGTGACTTTATAGCCGTGCTCTTCACCGGTGGTCCATTTAAGCACGATCTTCCCTTGCTTCACGCGCCAGGAGCCGCGTGAAGTAGCACCTAATTCTCCCTCAAGAGAGAAAGTGCCGTCCTTATTGATGCGTACGATCTCTGTGCGTTCCGCCTGCTTGAAGTAGAGGGGAGCTTTTTTGCGGATCAACGCGCGTGATTCCATATCGCTCTTCACTTTGCCGGCGGTCGTTTTCGCTTTGGTGGGCTTTTTGGCTTTTTTAGAGCTCGTGGTCTTATGTGATTTGGTTGTCTTAGCTTTGGCAGTTGCAAGTGCCGGCGCCACCATCAGCGGTAAGATCAGGAGCAGGGCAAGCCGGCGCATGAGTTGAAGCATGTGTTCAATTTTACGGGGAGGTCCCGCGAAACACAATTAATGCTGTTTTTGCAGAACTATAGACAGGTAGTAAGTCCCGGGAGCGCCCTCGGCGGAGATCACGGCACCGGTTGAGCGAATCTCGATTTCGGTCGAGCTGCGCTTAACAACAAAGGATTGGGTGGCCGTGCCATAGATATCACCGGTTGAACCGGGTTTCTGATAAGGCTTCGAGTTGGGCTTGAACTCACCTTTAGCGTTGAAAGCGAAACCAAATTCGCGTGCTTCGGAATCCGTTAAGGTCGTGTTGGCCGGAGTACTTCCGTTGCTGGGTTGACCTGCAAAGGTCATTTGGGAAATTCCGGGTACGCTTAGCATAAGGTTTTCCATGCTGGCGCGGGCATTGCGCATACAGTAGGTGGAGGCCGTGTAAGTGCGAGCTTTTGTTTTCTCATCCATGGAGCTTGTGTCGCGAACTTCTACACGAATGTTTTTTGTCGGCGCGAATTCGCTGTCTTCAAAATACAGCTGAGCGCTGGTTTCCACATAGGTGCCGGGTTCGATGGTGGAAAGGTTGTTCCATTCTAGCTTCTGCTGGGTTCGGGGAAGGGTCGCAGCCGCCATATCGACTGGCTTATAGTTGCGAGGGCACTGGATCACAGCCTGTCTATCGAGGCCTTGCCCCCCAGTGCACGAGATAAGCAGAGCAGCCATCGACAACAAGCTAACTAATTGAAACGACTTCATAAAGCTCCCAGTGGCCCGGCGGGCGAAAATAGCGACAAGGCAATTTAACACTACGCATCAAAATTGTCTAGGTCTATTGCACTTTGTCCGGTGGTTGAGCGGCTTCAAAGCGCTGAATGGCGGGATTGTAGCGAAAAACATTGAGATGGGGAACCAATTGGTTATCGAAGCTAGGCGCTAAAAGCTCCATCTTTCCATCGCCATCCACATCCGCTATTGCCAGGCGAGTGACGCGACCATGGAAATTAAAAAGTCCGTCGTGTTTGTCGGGCAATAGAATGCGATCGACTAAACTGCTGCCGCCGTCAGGCGTGACACGCAAGACATCAACAAATAGGCCATCGCGATTGCGGTACTTAATGACTTTGGCTGGCGTACCTTCATTGAGAAGATCACCATCCGCAGTGGCTAAGACTTCGCGACCAACCTGACCGAAATAACTCTGCACGCCTTCGCGTACCGAAGGAGTGAGCGCGGCCGCCACGAGAGCGGCGGCGACAAGCAACAGAACGCTGAAAATCAGCCAGCGGCGGGTCGACATTCACTAATTCAAGCACTGTTTCAGGCGTTGAGCACCACAAAACTCAGATTGCGGCCAGCCTGTTTGCCGTCGCGGCGAAAGGAACTGAACGCGTGATCGGTTTTGGTGTCGTGAAGACATTCGAAGATCTTTAGCTGGCCGCCATAACTCGCGGTGAGTTGGTCCCGCACGAGCTGCGCCAGATCGAAATACGTTTTGTCAGCGGAGGGATGTGAGCGCAGATACTCAATGGCCTTGCTAGGGTCGGGTGCGGCCGCTTGCAACTGAGCTGAAACATCCTGACCTACTTCGAAGCTATTGACTAAGATATGCGGTCCAATGGCAGCAAATTGCACACGATCGTCGGTGAAGTGCGGTTTTGTAGCCGCAATGATATTTTGCGCGACACCGCGCCAGCCCGCGTGAACGGCACAGACCCGACTTTTGGAAGCAAGTAGCACAGGCACGCAGTCGGCGGTTTGAATCACTGGTGCGCGAGTGGCGAAATTGGTGAAGTGCGCATCGGCCTCACAAGCGGAGGCGGGATTGGCATCGATCACGGCTTTGCCATGCACTTGTTTTAGAAAAGCGAAATCGTATTCGGGGAAAACGGTCCATAGATCGTCGCGCGTGAAAGCCTGAGAACCGAAGAAAAAGAAAGCGTGCTTATGTTGAAGCGAGTAACCGAGAAGGTTTCCCGCACGCTCTTCACGTTGAAACATCGTGAATGCCTTTCTTATGCGCAAACGTGGCAAACTGTTCCGGCCAGGCCTGTTTGAAAAGTAGAGGCTTATGCGTGCGCGGGTGGCTAAAACCTAGTTCTGCTGCATGCAATCCGAGTCGGCCTAGTTCTAGATCGGCCGGCTTGCGGGACTTGCTGCCGTAAATCACGTCTCCCACCAGAGCATGACCGGCTTCGGATAGATGCACGCGGATTTGATGTGTGCGCCCAGTTTCCAGTCGGCACTGTAGGAGACTGATTTTGGCCGGCACAGACTGCAGAACTTGATAGTGCGTGATCGCCAACTTACCTGCATCACTTCCAGTGGAAGCAAAACGTTTACGATTTTGAGGATGTCGCGCGAGTCGCGTAGTCAGAGTGCCGAGGTGTGCCTTGGGCACACCATGCACTAGGGCGTGGTACACTCGGTGAGTTGTTTTATCTTTGAACTGTGCTGCCAGATTGCGATGAGCGGCATCGTTTTTGGCGACCACCAACACTCCACTGGTATCGCGATCGAGGCGATGAACGATACCAGGCCTTTGCTCGTTGAATCCCATCGAAAGCGAATCCACGTGATGTAAAAGTAGATTCACCAATGTGTCTTGTGCGTGGCCCGCGGCTGGATGCACCACCAGTCCCGCCGGTTTGTTTACGACTACCACGTCTTCATCTTCAAAAAGAATATCCAAGGGCGCATCGAGGGGGATCAGCTTGCTTGGCTGGGCGGCAGGGAGTTCAACGCGAATGATGTCGTCGGATTGAACTTTGTACGAAGCTTTCAGCGCTTTGCCGTTCAAAGTCACCAGCCCGCGATCTATGAGTTCGGCCGCGCGAGAGCGTGAGGCCACGATATCAAATATGCTTAACCATTTATCCAAGCGCAGCCCGGAGTGCTCATCACTGACAGTGAGAAGGTGTTCGGTTTTCAAGTTTTCTTGGCTCGGAAGAACTTCATGTAGGCGTCGCTAATCTTGCGTTCATCCAGTCCGAGAGCACGAGCGAACTGAACGACAAAACCGCGTGTAAATACCGCGACCGGAAGGGCATCAAGATCGTTGGCTTCAAGTGCGACCAAGGTGGACTTGATCACGCGAATCTCATCACTCATTTGGTCAAGCGTCACGCCACGATAGAGACGAATTTTTTGCAGAAACTGACCGTCGCACTCAGCGACGTTTTCGATTTCGTTTTCGATATCGGATTTTACTTCATACACGGTGAACTTCGTACGCGCAAAACCGCTGGGTAGATCTTCATGCTTACGAGTAGAGACTTTAACCGGTCCAACCCAAGCATCCGTCTTCACCGAGCCAACGGGCGTGCGGCCGGGTTTGGCTTCTTCGCGAGACGCGGGTTCAGGGCGATAAGCGCTGGTGGGCTTTGCACCGGGAGCTTTACCCAAGCCGATCTTCACATCGTATTCACGACGACGGGCCTGATGCGACAATGTTTGATAAGCCTCTTCGATTAACGCCATCAAGGCTTGCGCTTCTTCAGGAGTGAACATGCTATAGAGAGCCGGACTTGAAGGAGAATAGGTGCTACGCGCGCGTTGATAAGCGGCGTAGATATCTGCAGGGCCAGCCGTAGGCTTGACCTCGAGAATCTCGTAGTAAGTCTGTCCTTCGTTGCGATCACTCATTGTAAGGAAATTATACCACAGCCTTAAGCGATTGTGTCTTGGCGATTTTGCGAGCGATGCTCAATAGCTGGCCATACAGGTGGCTTTGACGATTCGACATCAGCAGGTGGTTGCGCTGACGCAGTGACTGCCATACTGCATTATCATACTCAAGGCCGCCGAGGAAACCGCAGGGGAAACCGAAGTACTTGTTGCACACGCTTTGAAGCGCGCCACCCATATCGATTTCCTGACGAGTGCGAGCCTGATTGAGAATGATCTCGAAGTTGAGATCGGTCAGAATGTTTTTCAGTTTTAAGCCCAGGACCGGCTCGCGTTCAACGAGCACGCGGATCAGATCTGCGGGGTTTCTGATGCCATGCGCGCCGCGATTACCCAGCAGTTCATCAATTTGCTCTTTCAATTGCAATTGATGTTCGTAGCGCCGCAGTTTGCGGAAGAAACTGGCTTTCAAAAAGCGATAGGCATTCTCGATGCTCGATGGCTCAGGAGTGAAGACCACCACCTTGTGGCTGGCCATCAGGAAGAAGTCTAAAGTGGAAGTGTGAGTTCCTGCACTAAGGTCGAGTACGATAAAATCAGTTTTGTAGTTGTAGATCGACGACATCACGCGCGAGCGTTGAACTTCGTCAATGTTGGCTATGTCGAAAACTTCGCTGGCGCCGCTGATCAGCTTCAGTTTCGGCCAATGTGTTGGTTGTGCGAGTTCGCCCAAGCTCAGTGATGGATCGAGAATGAACTCGTTGATGCCACGAGTGTTGAGCGAAACACCAAGGTTGGTGTGCAAGTTCGCGCCACCGAGATCGAGATCAATCGCTAAAGTTTCATAGCCAAGATGTGCAAGGAAGATAGAGATCGAAGAGCTAACGAAGGATTTTCCAACGCCACCTTTACCGCCGCCAACGGCGATAATCGTCGCACCCGGGGCAACGCGGCCGCGAAGTGAAGTGAAGTCAACTTGTGTGACGTTCGAATTGGCGGAACTCAAAGGCATCCCTGCTAAATAAGCGGTTTCAGTAATCCCTGTCTCATTTTCTCTTCGGCCTCACTGGCACGAATATAAAGAGGTTTGATCTCTTTCCATGAAAAAAATGGCGCAGGATGCCGGCTCAGGTAGTGAATAAGATCAGCAGCTTCGGTGTGAGTGGAGAACTCAGTGGACTGGCCTTCGATCCAGCTTTTGATACCATTGTTAAGATGAGCTGGCAGTTGGTCTTGCGATAGTGAACAGGGCGCAAGAATCTCGACCAGACCTTGGTCGGTCTTTTGATAAATCGCTGTGTAATAAAACTGTTGCACGGCTTTCATGGCGACAAGTCCGGTCTGACCAACGTCTAGATTTTTAAAAGCCAAAATCGCCAGCGCGTTGAAAGGCGCGATTGGTAAAGACAGACCATAGGCCAAGGTGCGAGCGAGGTTGATGCCAACGCGAATGCCAGTGAAGGACCCCGGGCCGACGATCGCCGCGATATGAGTAAGCGATTTCAGATCTTTTTCCGACGCGCGCAGAACTTCTTCAAGGCGTTGGGTGGCAAGTTCCGAGTGCATGGCTTTTTTCTCCCACAACGTCTGTTGCAGAAGGGTCAGACCGCTTGCCGTTTTCTCAGCAATAGCTAGAGAACCCTGCGCGGAGCTAGTTGCTACCGCCAGCAGGGTCATATCCGTTTACCAACGATTGAAGATGTAGTTGGTGATGTCATTGAAGAAGGCAAATACCATCAAACACATCAAAATCATAAGCCCAATCTGTTGTGCTAGCTCCATTTTCCGCATGGACATGGGAGCTCCACGCAGGCCTTCGTAGGCGTAGAACACCAAATGGCCGCCGTCGAGCACGGGGATGGGCAAAAGATTCAACAGGAACAGGTTGATCGAGATAATGGCCATCGTACGTAGGAAGGTCGACAGGCCGGCCTCGAACGAGTGGGCAGCGACGCGTCCGATGGTGATGACACCGCCAATGTTTTTGGCCGACACATCGCCCGTCACCAAACGCACCATGCTCATCACAACGAACTCTGTCCAATTGGCAGTCTCACGCACGCCATACTTCAGGATCTCAATCGGCTTGGTCAGGCGGTGAAAGATGGGTTCGGGTCCGATTTGCACGAAGCCTGACTGAATGCCGATGGTGTAGCGGCTTTCTTCCTGACCTTTCATTGTCATGAATTTGGTCATTTCAGGTTTGAGTTGAAAGGCCTTCTCCTCACCGTTGCGTAGAACAGTGAACTCGATGGCTTCTTTGGTCGGATCAAAGGCTTTCACGCGCTCAAGCACTTGGCTCCAAGCGGTAACAGGCTCACCGCCCACTTTGATCACGCGGTCTTTAGGTTGAATACCGACTTTAGCCGCCGGCGAATCTTTTTTAGTTTGATAAATGTAGAGTTCCGCCGGTTCTAATCCAAGCTGTTCAGGCAGATCCCCGACTTTATCCAACTTTGCCGGCATATTGAGTGTGACCGTGCGCAAGGCTTCTGGCTTGTCTTCGGCTTCCAGATCGCGGACCTGCAAAGTGAGCGTTGTTTTCCCATCCTTCAAAGCCTCAGCCAATGTGGGCTGCAAATCACGCCAGTACGTAACCTTTTGACCGTCCACGGTGACTAAGAGGTCGAGCGGTTGAATACCGGCCAGACCTGCGGGGCTTTTCGGATCTTTTACACCCACGATGGATGAGCGCGACTCCATGCCCAGGCCTTGAATGGTTCCGACTTGTGAATCACGGCTGAAGATATTTTCGTTCTCTGTGGTGGTGGCTGCCGCGTCGAACTTGAGCGGTTGGCTTTCGCCCTTACGTTCGACCACAAACTCCATGGCCTTACCGGCCATGCTCTCGATCTTCTTCTTCACATGCGTCCATGACGGAGTGGCTTGGCCATTGATCGATACGATCTTATCGCCCGAGCGGAAACCGTCTGCATAAGCTTTGCTATCGGTCGCCACATCGCCAGCGTAGGGGCCAGGCAGCTGCTCACCGACGGCACCAATAATGGTGAACAGCAAAACGGCGAAAAATAGGTTCATCAGCGGACCGGCGAGTACTACAGCAATCCGCTGCGAAACTGGTTTGTGCAAAAAGGCGCGATCTCTTTCCGCTTCGGGCACGTCAGCGTTCGGGTCGTCGCCAAACATTTTCACGTAGCCGCCAAGCGGAATCAGCGAAACACAGTAGGTGGTCTCACCCTTTTTGTAGCTCAGGATTTTTTTTCCGAAGCCGAGTGAGAATGTCTCAACGCGAACATTGAAGTACTTCGCGACGAGAAAATGACCTAACTCATGGATGAAGATCAACAGCCCCAGCAGAATAAAAAACGGGCCGACATTATAAAGAACCCATTGAATAATACTCATCACCCAATTGTAGTAACCTTTGTGGAAAAAAGGTAGGGCCTAACATTTCCGGAAATATACGCGAGATGGTGTCCGGTGACCGTATGCCGGACTCCAAATCGCGTATATTTCCGGAAATGTTAGGCCCTACCTTTAGGCGACGTGGAGGGCGAAGCTGTAGACTAGGGGGCAGGCGATGAAAATGCCGTCTAGGCGGTCTAAGACACCGCCGTGCCCGGGCATAATATGGCCGGTGTCTTTAACTTGGGCGACTCGCTTGACCAAAGACATAAGGAGGTCGCCACTTTGTGCGGCAAATCCGCAGACGAGGCAAAACAAAAGCGTGTGAAGGGGAGCCACGTACGGCATCACCAGATAGAGGTGAATGCATCCGGCCAAGGCGGATCCGAACAATCCTGCAGCACACCCTTCTATGGTCTTGTTGGGCGAGAGTTGCGGCATCAGTTTGTGCCGACCCAAAAAACGGCCACCGAAGTAAGCGAAGGTGTCGCCAAAAAAAACCACCAACAGTAAGAACAAAAACCACTGAGGACCATTGTCCACGGTCACCAGACGAACGGCGAAGTTAGGAAATAAGACGCAGTAGAGCATTCCGAAAGTGCCCAGCGCGAGCGCTGGTAGGAGATTGTCATTACTGACTCGGTTGCGCGTCGACCACAGCACGCCCACAAAAAAGAAGACGTTGGTCAGCGCAAACCACATCAAGCCGTACTGCTCAAACAGGACCATCAAGGCATAAAACGAAATGCTGGCAGCCCAATAAACAACGCTAACAGCTAGCGGCATTTGATAGTGCACGAACACCATGCGCGAGTACTCGCGGACACCGAGCACAATCGCCACAGTGCACACGATATATAAACCAAGTTCACCGCCAAAATAGCCGAGAGAAAAAACGACGGCGGCAAAGAGGATGGCGGATATCACGCGTTGAAAAAGTGCCGAACGCGACTCTGCCATACGTCTATCTACCTCGTCTGCAGTTGCTCGCTGGTACGGCCGAACCGACGTTCGCGCGCAGAGTAACAGCTGAGAATGCGGTGAAGATCATCAAGAGTGAATTCAGGCCAGGACTTATCTTCGAATTCGATTTCACTATAAGCTGCTTGCCACAGAAAGAAATTCGAAATGCGCGACTCGCCACTGGTGCGGATAATCAGATCGGGATCGGGTAAAAACGAAGAGGGCAGCAGGCCGGCCACCAAGGCTTGGTCCACTTGCGTCTCATCGAGCAGTCCAAGCTTCGCTTGGCGCACCAATTCGCGTGCCATCAGAGTGATTTCTTGCCGACCACCGTAAGAAAGAGCAAACGTCAAAATCATTCCCGTATTGCTTGCAGTCTCATCTAAGATGTCCGCGATCACGTCACGCACTTCTGGCGGCAAGCGATCGATCTCGCCGATCACCTGAAAGCGAATGTTGTTCCTCATGAGCGTGGTTTTCTCGCGCAGCAGTTGGCGGCGGAGAAGGTGCATCAGAAAACGTACCTCTTGCAGAGGACGAAACCAATTTTCAGTGGAAAATGCGAACAACGTGAGGTGCGAAAGGTTTAAACGCGCACACTCCTCAATGACCGTCTTCGCTATCTTGGCTCCGCGCAAATGGCCGTAAACGCGGTTGTGATGCCGCGCTTTCGCCCAACGCCCGTTGCCGTCCATGATGATAGCGAGATGTCTAGGCAGGTTCATTAGACCGTCATCAGCTCTTTTTCTTTGTCGGCCGCCATGGTGTCGATCTTCTTGATATAGTCATCCGTCAGCTTTTGAACTTCTTCTTGCTGACGTTTGTTGTCGTCTTCGCTGATAACTTTATCTTTCAGAGCTTTCTTGAGCTCATCATTGGCATCACGACGGACCATGCGTACCGCCACGCGGGCGTCTTCGCAGATCTTTTTGATGTTCTTAACCAGGTCTTTACGACGTTCCTCGGTGAGTTCAGGAACTTTCAGGCGGATCACTTTGCCATCGTTCATCGGACTCATGCCCAAATCGCTCTTCACGATGGCCGATTCGATCTCTTTCAAAATCGACGTCTCCCAAGGAGAGATCAGAAACGAGCGTGCATCCGGTGTGCTCAAGGCCGAAACTTGATTCAGCGGCGTCGGAGTTCCGTAGTAGTTCACTTTGATGGCGTCCAACATCGAAACCTGCGCGCGGCCGGTGCGTACTTTTTTAAGTTCGCCGACCAGCCCTTGCAGAGCCTTTTCCATTTTGTCTTTTGAGGCAGTTGCCATTTGCGAAGCCATAAGAAATGTCTCCCAACTATTTAACGGTAGTGCCGATCTTTTCCCCGCGCACAACGCGCGCGATATTGCCGGGCTTATTCATATTAAAAGTAATAATAGGAAGCTTATTGTCCATACACAAGCTGATGGCCGTGGAATCCATGACCTGCAGGCCCTGTTTCAACACGTCCATATAGTTCAGTTCGCTGTATAGCTTAGCATCCGTGTGTTTCTTAGGGTCTTTGTCGTAGATCCCGTCCACGTTGGTGGCCTTCATAATCACATCGGCGTTGATTTCCATCGCACGCAAGGAGGCAGCAGTGTCCGTTGTGAAATAGGGATTGCCAGTACCCGCAGCGAATATGACTACGCGTCCTTTTTCAAGATGGCGAATGGCGCGCCGGCGGATGTAAGGCTCAGCGATCGCTGCCATGCTGATGGCACTCTGAACGCGGGTCGAAAGACCACGTTTTTCCAGAGCATCCTGCATGGCCATGCTGTTGATCACGGTGCCGAGCATGCCCATGTAGTCAGAGCTGGCGCGGTCCATTCCCTGCGAAGCTTGCGCTACGCCACGAATGAAGTTGCCGCCGCCAATGACCAAGCCGATTTGCACGCCTTGGTCATGGGCCTCTTTCACGTCGTCGGCAATCTGGCCGATAGTTTGCGGATGAATTCCACTGTGCTGTCCGCCGGCCAACGCTTCACCACTAAGCTTCAACAGAATCCGGCGGAATTTACTCTTTGTTGCGGACAAGGTTTCAGGCCTTTCTACTGTTTCGCGTAGGACGCGACTTCAGCGGCGAAATCCTCTTTCTTCTTCTCGATGCCTTCGCCCAATTCGTAACGGGTAAAGCGGCGGATCACGATGTTCTCACCGATTTTGGCGATCAACTCTTGCAACAGCTGACCCACAGTTACATCGGGATTTTTCACGAACTTCTGATCAAGCAAGCAGATTTCGGAAGCCCATTTTTTGATTTGGCCATCCAAAATCTTTTCGAGGAATTCGGGTTTTTTGCCTTCTTCGATAGCCTTGGCTTTAAGCACCGACTTCTCACGCTCGCGCGTGGATTCGTCGATGTCCGTCTGTTGTACAAACTGAGGGCCAAGCGCGGCGATGTGCATAGCCACATCACGGCAGAAGTCTTGGAAGGCATCGTTGCGAGCCACAAAGTCAGTTTCGGAGTTCACTTCCAACAACACGCCGATACGACCACCGGCGTGAATGTAAGAGCTAACCAAACCTTCAGCAGCCACACGGCCGGATTTCTTAGCGGCCTTGCTCAAGCCTTTGGCGCGCAGCCAATCGACAGCTTGCTCGAAGTTGCCCTTGGTTTCCTCAAGAGCCTTTTTGCAATCCATCATTCCGGCGCCGGTTTTTTCACGCAGATCTTTTACTGCACTGGCTGAAATCGTCGACATAAGCTCCACCTTTATTTCTCGGTCGTTTCGCTGGTTTCGTCTGTGGCGTCGGCGGATTCAGTGGGCGCTTCAAGCTCCATCGCGATCTCGACGTCTTCGGCAGTTCCGGCGGCGACAAGTTTGCGATTGGCTTTGTTCACTTTCACAACAGCGGGGCCGCCTGCAGCTGCCGCGGGAGCGTCAGCGCCGCGACCACGTTGAGCGCGTTCCACACGGCCCGTCGGAGCCGCCTCTTGCGCTTCGGCTTTGTTACCCATAGCACGGACTTTTTCCTGCCACTTCTTGCTGCCTTCGAGATAAGCGTCGGCAACTAGATTGGCGAACAGTTTGATCGAGCGAATGGCGTCATCGTTACCGGGAATCGGGAACTCAATAGCTTCCGGATCAACGTTAGTGTCCGCGATACCCACCACCGGAATACCTAAGCTTTTAGCTTCGGCGACAGCGATGTGCTCTTTGTTCAGGTCAACCACAAACATGATTGCCGGCGGCTCTTTCATTTCACGGATACCATCGAGGTATTCCATCAAACGCACATATTCTTTTTCCATGCGCGAGCGTTCTTTTTTCGAGAAGAAATCTAGTTCGCCTTTTTCGCGCATAACATCGATCTTTTTCAGACGGTCGATGCTGGTTTTGATGGTTTGGAAGTTGGTGAGCATGCCGCCCAGCCAACGCTTGGTCACAAAGTACTGACCGCATTTAGCGGCAGCTTCGCGAATCGGTTCAACAGCTTGCTTCTTAGTGCCGACGAAAATCATACGTCCGCCGTCAGCAGCTACTTTCTGCACGAACTCGGCCGCGTTCTTGGCGCTGACGACCGACTTTTGCAGATCGATAATGTGAATGCCGCCGCGATCTGTATAAACATACGGCTTCATTTTGGGGTTCCAGCGCTGAGTCTGGTGACCGAAGTGCACGCCCGCGTCGAGCATGTCTTTCATGGTAATCTGTGGCATAGGTTGTTCCTCCTGGTTAAGCCACCTCTCCGCGTGACGGCCAATGGACCGTCTAAGAGCCGGAGTTACCCAGCACCAGAAGAGACCCGCGGAAAGTGAGTCGTTTAGTGGGGTTGAGTTAACATGGAGGGTCGGGCGCGTCTATCTCTATTTGATCTTGGTACCCGTGGACGGAACGCACGATTGCACATCAGTCTCGTGGGTCAAAATAACATTGTATGTGAAGGTGGGCCATTTCTTTAAGGCTGCGAAAGAGCTGACTAAACGCCGAATTTCAGGTTCTACGCGAGCCAAGGCGCGATCATACAGATCCGCGCTGGAAGAGACTTTTTCAGTCAGCATCTCTGGATCCAATATACGCTCCATCCTAAAACCCGAAGCATTTACCAAAGCATGGAAATCCTGCGGTATGCGTCTAGCGTACGTATGGAAACAAGCTTCCTCCCCTTTGCAGTAGTCCAAGGTGGAGACGATATCGTCTTCGGGAGCGCCTATCGTCATATTGGCGACCACAGCGCCACCGTCAGGTGCGCAGCCGATAATGGCCACTAGCGCACGAAAGTAGAGTGTTCCTCTGGCTTCGGCGTTGCGGGCTTGCGCATGGGGAACGTAAAGGGGTTCGGCTCCAGCTTGTGCCGCTAGAGCTAGGGCGCTGGCAAGAATGAGAGTTTTCAGCACGACGGCCTCCTTGATAATGCATTGCATATAAAGGAAGAGGGCGGCGCTGTCCACCCTCAGGGCTGAAAAGACCTACTAAACTGTTTCCGGAGCGGAAGCCGCCGCAGCACTTGCAGTGGGGGCGTTGGTCAAAGCCGTAATGACCGTACGCGCGGTCTCCAGACTGCCTAAGGCCCCCGGCGATGTCCCCAAAATATGGTTGGCCAGATAGAGGTTTTGAATCTCCGGCAGGCGCAATGGGTCCTTGGTCTTCAGTGCATACTGACCGTAGGCGTTTGATTGCACGTAGATCTTCTCTTCTTTTTGACCATCCAAAGCTTCGGGCCAGGCGCGCTTGAGCTGGCGTTTGATATGGCGAATGCATTGGCCGATAAACTCATGCTCGCCTTCGCGCTCCGCTGGCACCAGAGTCATCCACAAAGATTGAGTTCCATTTACGCGGCCGACAACAGGCTCAAACTCCTTAGCATTGTGACTGAACATGCGTATGGCAGAGTCTTCAGCCAAAGGCGTTGCGTTTTGCAACTCCAAGGTCACCGAAGTCCAACCCTGCATCTTGGCAAAACGCGTGCGGTGCTTGGCGGGGAGCCCTTCACCTTCGATCAGATCATTGAGCAAGGCGGGATGAGCCGTGAAAATCACTTGCTCGGCAGTGAGCGATTTGTCGCCATTGATCACCACTTCGCTAACACGGCCGTCGGCAATCTTAATGGATGTGATCTCGCTACGCGTGTTCGCTGCCACTGGCAGCTGTTCACTGAGTGAGCGTACGAGCTGCTCCAGTGCCGGCTCTACATGTACTTCGTGCGTATGCGAAAAATGCATCAGTTGATCGACTGAAGAGAAATGTGTCTCGCCGAAGCCAGAGAAGTTGCGCCACTTGCCTTCGTCGAAAAGCTGCGGGCGATGCTCGCGCACATCTAAATGTAAGGGCAGCGGAGAGACCGAGCGGGTCCATTCCAACAAATCCAAACTGTCCTGCGTGGCCGGGAAAAAATCGACTGTACTTTGTCGGCGGGAACTACCGCCCAAGGTTTCGCGCGCTTCAATCAAAGCCACGCGTTGGCCGGCGCTATGCAGACGATGCGTGATCAGCAACCCGCTGAGGCCGCCGCCCAAAACGAGAGTGTCGTAGTGTGAACTCATGGATCTAAATCACCCGTTTCTTAGTTTGAATTCAAGTTTTTCTTAATCAGGAGTGTGATTTTTGCCAGGCTCCAACGGGCGGCCGCGGATTTCCATTGACTGCGCCCAATGGCCCGCGCGATCGGCGGCGAATAGCGGTAGTAAAGCGAGACGAGACGACGGCCGGTGAGAGTGCGGCGCAAGCGCTCATCGCGAAAGCGCCGCAGGAGCTCGAGCTCCACTGCATAGGGATCGTGTGCGAATGCAGCATCCGCCACAAAGCAGGGACCTCGACGTGATTTCGTCTGACGCAAAAATGTTCTCATTACGCCGGGGTTTTTAGCCGTGCGCGCGAACAACTCGGCCTTTTTCAAAATATCGGGATAGATCTGACTGAACGGCAAGAACTGCGACAATTTGCTGGCCGAAACTTGCATGCGATCGGTGTAGCGAGGGTTGGTGTCATAGATACGCATCAAGTCCCAATACACGGATGCGACCACAGTCAGTTCTTTCGAACGCGTGGAGTTGTTGAACACCGCGGGCGAAAGATCACCCTTCTTCAGGCTGTAAACGACTTCCAGAACGCGTAGGTATTTTTCATACTGTACAGCGGCTTCCGAATACGCT
This sequence comes from Bdellovibrionales bacterium, assembly GCA_019637855.1. GTDB lineage: Bacteria > Bdellovibrionota > Bdellovibrionia > Bdellovibrionales > UBA1609 > JALHOQ01. The sequence continues at coordinate 356,484 of JAHBUX010000001.1, read as the reverse complement.
TTTTGGCTCATCAGGTTGCGCGCGTTTTTGATCAGGTGCACGCGGTTCTTCCACATCACCATTTTGTTTTTTTCGCGCACGTCGCGTTCCATGCGCAACTTCATGCCCTGCGAGACCGAGCCCGTTAGTTTTTCGAAACAGGCCGAACACACTTGATCGGGCAGATTGCCTTCACCCGCTTCTTGCAAAGTCGCGCGCATAGCCGGATCGATACCAATAAAGGTATCGCTGAGAGATCCGCATCGCGGGCAAGGGGTCGGTTGCTGCATCATCTCACTATTACAACATCTGGAACGGGTCGATGTCGACCTGGACCTTGGTCCCCGTTTCTATCCATGAATCGTCGGCGAGCAGTTGCCGGCAGAAGGCGTTTAGGCGCGCCGGCGAGTCGCACTTGAGCATCACTTGATAACGGAACTTATTGCGCAGCTTAAAAAGCGGTGCTTCGGCTGGACCGAGCACGTGAATACCGTCGCCGTAGGCGGCGAAGCTTCGTTGCAGTACGTGGGCCCGCTGGACCAGGAGATCGGCCGTGCGTTCACCGCGCTCTTTGCTATTGGATTGAATGCGCAACATGGCCATGCGCCAGAAAGGCGGGTAAAACAATCCGCTGCGCTCTTCCAGTTCGGCTTTGGCAAAGCCTTGGAAGTCCGCGCCCAGTGTGTGACGAATGCTGGCATGTTCTGGATCGTAAGTTTGAATCACCACTTTGCCCGCACTTTGCCGGCCTGATCGCCCGCTGACCTGAGTGAGCAACTGAAAACTGCGTTCGCTGGCACGAAAATCCGGCCAATGAAAACCGACGTCGGCCAACACCAATCCGACTAGGTTGAGGTGTGGAAAATCTAAACCTTTGGCAATCATCTGTGTGCCGACCAGCAAATCAATGTTGCGGGTCTCTACATCCTCTACCAGCTTCTCCAGTTGATCGCGCGATTGCACTTCGTCGCGATCCGCACGGGCGATACGAATGTCGGGGAATAGTGTGGCCATGTCTTTTTCAACGCGCTCGGTGCCGAGACCGAGAGGTTCCAATGGCGACTCTTTGCAGTCGGGGCACATCTCCGTAAGTCGTTCGCTGTAGTCGCAGTAATGGCAGACCAAGTGCGAAGTCGCGTGTACGGTCAATGACACTGAACAGTTTGGACACTCAGCCACGTACCCGCAGGCGTGACATTGAGCCGTTTGCGCCACTCCTCGACGGTTAAGAAACAATGCGGCTTGCTCTTTCTTGTCGAAGATTTGCACCAACTCCTCATGCAGTCGGTCCGACAGCCAAAAGGGCAGACTCGAGGGGGTGTCTTTGCGTTGGCGATGCAATTCACGCAAGTCCACCACTTCGATCGCGGGCATGGCGCGAGCGTTCACTCTTTGAGTCATCTCATGCAGCTGATATTTTCCGGTCTGCACATTGTTCCATGACTCTAACGAAGGAGTGGCCGAGCCCAATACGATCGGAATGTTCAAGCGTTTGGCTAACATAATGGCAGCGTCGCGCGCGTGATACTTCAACTGCTCATCTTGTTTGTAGCTGGGTTCGTGCTCTTCATCGAGCACGATCAGATCCAAGTCCGGCAGAGGGCAGAATAGAGCCGAGCGTGCTCCGATCAAAATCTTGCGTTTACCATCGACCATATTCCACCACTGCGTCGTCTTTTCGCGGGCGGTGAGGTGAGAATGCAGGACCGCCACTTGACCGGGAAAGCGTTTGGAAAAGCGATCGATCAGCTGTGGGGTCAGGGAAATCTCCGGGACCAGCACCAAACCTTGCTTGCCGCGCGCCAGGACTTCTTCCAGCAGATGCATATACACTTCGGTTTTGCCTGAGCCGGTCACGCCAAAGAGCAAGTGAACGTTGAAGTCGGGAGCTTCTTTAAGTTGGCGTAAAACGTTCCGCTGCTCTTCGGTGAGCGGTGGGGGCTCACTTCTTGTCTCGTAGTCTTTCACCACGGGTGATTTGCGGCTAGTGCGGGTGCTTTCTTTACCCAGCGGTGGGAATACGGTCTCCATGATCATCCCGGCCGGAAAAACATAGTACTGCGCGAGCCATTCGAGCCAGTCCATGTAGGGTTCTGGAATGGTAGGGCGTTCGTCTTCACGTTCAAGAATGGCTTTGAGTTTTACGGCGGGCGGCGCCTCTTGCGTTTGGCGCATCACCACGCCATAGGCTTTACGCGAACCCAGTGGCACGCGTACGCTTTGGCCGCGTTCAAAAACGCGGCCGTCTTCCGGCGGCAAATAGGTCAAAGCCTCTTTCAGAGGCGAATCGACCGCCACCACATAAAACGAAGGGTTCATCGGAATCTCGAGTAGAACTCTTTCAGCGCATCGGATTCGGGCAGCTTCACGGCATCGCGGGCCGGATTTAAAGAAGTGGCTTTGAAGCGCGTATCTCCCGCGGGAAGTTTGCCCAAAGACTTTACCGACAGAGTGTTCACTGTCACTACGAACGGGCCATAGGTGTATGTGCGTGAGCGCGGAAACCACATATTCTCGGCAAATTTGGCATAGTCGTCGGCTTTCAAAGTCACCTGACTGGCGGTGCGAATTTTGCGCAAGACAAACTGATCTTGTTCAAACCAAGCGGTCGGCGCGATGCCCACGGTGGGTGGAATGCCGACGGCCCAATTGACGACGCCGCCGGTGCGCGAAAGACGCAGGAAGCTGGGCGCTTCATAGCGCGGTTCACCTTCAGAGTTCAAAGCAGGGCGATCTTGAATAGATTCGGGGGGCGCGATCTTCAATGCCACTAAGCGATTGCGTAGCCACTTGCTTGAGCGAAAGTAAAACATCGGCTCCAGCCATTCTTCTCCCAAGCGGATGGCGCGCACATTTTGCCCGCCGTCGGCCAGCGACTTGCTGTTGCCATGATACACGATTGTGCCGCTGACTAAGCCGCGCAAAGGGCCACGGCCCTCAAGGGTGACGCGCATTTCATTTTCGTTCAGCACCTGCCATGTCTCTTTGATGGAGTAGACGTCGGAATCCTTACGGAACGTGACCTCCTGCTCAATCTGATAGGCACCTTTGCCGTGTTGATCTGCGGCGCGTGATGTGATCGTTGAATACTCCGGAATGTAAGCGGCCGCCGTCAAGCTGACCAGAGCGCTAATCCAAAACATCATTTCCCCCCGAAGCGTTCCTTCAAGTATTTTTCTAAAGCCGGGCCAATCTGCGGATGACTTAAACCGAGCTCGATGTTGGCCTGCAAATAACCCAGTTTGTCGCCAGCATCAAAGCGTTGGGCGTCGATCACCGTGGCTAAGAGGCCCTGGCGCTTGGCCAGACTGGTCATAGCATCGGTCAGCTGAATCTCGCCGCCGCGCCCAGGCTTGGTCTGGCGCAGGTCTTCAAAAATCGAGGCATCAAACACATAGCGACCGGGAAGTGCGAAGCGGCTTGGTGCTTGGCCAAGCGCTGGTTTCTCAACTACGTCGTGAACGTTCCACAGGTTCTCGGCCCGCTCCGTGACCTTTACCATTCCATATTTATTTACTTCGGATTCCTCGACCGGCATGACCGCGACGGTGCTGACTCCGGTCTCTTCATAAATCTTGGTCAACTGAGCAATGCCGGAGGGTTTACCCGGCCGGCGGATCATCACCTCATCACCCAACAGAACTGCGAAGGGCTCACGGCCGATAGCGGGTTCTGCGCATAGGACCGCGTGGCCCAAGCCGAGGGCGACGTGCTGTCGGATACTCACCACAGTGAGATTTTTAACGGTTTCATGAAATGGCTTGAGAAGCTCTAAGCGACCGGCTTTCTCCAGCGTGGCTTCAAGTTCATAGGAGGTATCGAAGAAATCCTCGATGGCAGTCTTGCCGCGCCCGGCGATGAGCACGATTTCGGACAGACCGGCGGCCACAATCTCTTCCACGATGTACAGCAGCGTGGGTTTGTCCACGATGGGAAGTAACTCTTTGGGAACGGTCTTTGTGGCGGGCAAAAAGCGGGTGCCGAGGCCCGCAACCGGGATGACTGCTTTGCGGATCTTCATGGCTTTCAAAGATATCTCATATTGAGACGCAGTCTAGACAAAAGTGCCGGCCGGGCCTCATCATTTATTGGAGTATTCCGATACGTCTCAAATAGGTCTTCTGGAGGTAAATTTGATCCCGTCCCGTCTCAACCCGAGACATGTGCTTATGCTGGCCGGCGTTTGCTTGCTTATGACCTACCAGAATTGCGCACAAACTCCAGAGGATGATGGGAGCAATTCGCAAGCCTCTTATCAAGAGAGCTTACCTTTCGCTTATGAAGAAAAACTGGACACCATCGGCTACATGTCGTGTTCGGAAATCAAAGACTCCGTCGATCGCCGCGCTTATTTTAGCTACCGCGTGGGTGCGTTCAATAAATCCGTGGCCGGCCTGACAATGACTGACGATTTCCGTTCGAAAACTCAATATTATACTAAGACGGATCGCGCGCGTGCACTGGCTTCGAGCTATGCTAACAGTGGCGCGGTTTTGAACCTATCGGTGCGTTTGCGTTCGAATTTGCAATCCATTTGGTCGCAGGGTGAACTGCGTGTGGGGGATGAGATCGATTCCTTCCTGCCGGCGCTCGACTCTACGCCGGTGGCGGGACCCTTGGCTTCGTTGGCCGCCCCCTCAGCGGGCGGCACAAAATTTTACGCGAACTACTTTCCCGGCACTCAGCAAAAGCGGCTGATGGAAGCTTCCCTGCGTTTCTATGAGTTCGAAAACGTTTCCAAAGATACGCGCTCCAATCTCGAAGGTGCAGGTAGCCCGGCCTATTTGACCGTCGGCTATGGCAACAGCGGTGATGAGCTGGCAACAGGGCTTCGCGCCCCCTCGGACAACACGCTGGCCAGCCGCGGTTATGGAACAGGCTTTGCTTTGTCGTTTAGTCTGCCGCGCAACTACAGCAGCGGCGAACGTCGGGTGCTCAACCCCAATAGCGGCGTGCAAGAGATTGATCTACGCACGGGGCAGCCGCGGGCTGCTTCCTGGGACTGTTCGAATAGCTATCAGTTCATGGTGGTTCGCCCGGAAGACAAGTTCGCCAATCTGGTGACCTGCAATGCCACTGTCGATCGTTTTGCCAATGCCACCGAAGAGGCGGCGTTGAACGCCGTTCGTCGTGTATTGAGAGTGGAAGACTGGTTTGTTGACGTCGCCAACCGCTGCGTTATCCCGAAGCGTACGGGCGACTACTGCTATGGCGCACTCAATGGCGCCACGATCACTTACGGTAGCGCGAATTGTGTCAACTCCGGCGCAACTCGTTGCCCGCACTTCGTCAGCGTTTGCATTCGCCGTTAAGCGGTCATACTGTCTGCGGGTATGAAAATTCTCGCGTTTTTTCTGCTGATCTTTTCTTTCGCACAGGTTCATGCCCTTCCTTTTCGCGGCCCGATGTCTTCGGCATTGGGTGGAACTGGAGTGGCCGGAATGGACGGTGCCGAGGCCTCCTTTCTTAATCCGGCACTGATCCCGCTGTTTCAGGGGTCGGCGATCGATGGTTATTATCGGGATGGCTATGAAGCGCCGGGGCGCCATCGTCAGGCTTGGGCGTTGGGGGCCATCGACAACACTCGCGACGTTTGGTTTCCTGGCGCCATCCACTATGTGCGCACGCGCGACACGGGCCGAGGGCTCCCCGCCGAGGGCGATCTATGGCATGTCAGTATCGCCGAGCGCTTCGAGCAGTTCACGCTGGGCCTCTCGGTGTACCGGTTGGTTTATGATGTGCAAAATGACCGCGAGTACACCCAATGGAATGGCTCAGTGGGTGGTGTTTACATGATTCACGATGGCTTGGGTGTGGCCTACGTGCTCAGCAACGTGGCTCAGCCCGGCTCCAATGTGCCTAAGCCCTTGCGTGAGGACATGCGGCAAACTGCGGGCGTGTTTGCAAAGTGGGGGGAGATCGCGCGGGTGCGCTTTGATCTCGAGCGCCAGGAGCGGTTCAACCCTGATCACGATATGGCCTATATGTTTGGTTTGGAGTCGAAGACCTCAGAGATGCTGATCCTGCGTTTGGGCTATCGTTATGACGATTGGGCCAATGAGCGCATCTGGACCGCCGGTATTGGCTTTGACGGCCCCCGCCTGAAGCTGGATTACGCCATAGAAAAGAACCAGGAAGGCACTCCTGGAGCGCTGCATAGCGTTGACTTGAGATTGGTGTTTTGATAGCTATCGCGGTTTCAAATTGAAAAGGGAGTGAGCTCAATGGCTTCAAAAACCAAGAAAACCAAATTTCGCCGCCGCCGCAAAGTTTCGAAAATGGGCAAGAAGCGTAAAGCCGCCAATCGCAACAAAGGCACGACTAAGTCTAAAAAAGAACTCTTCGGCGAATAGCTTTCGCTTACTCAGCTTGCGCGCCGACCTTGGTGCGCAGGCGAGAGGGTGCTTCGGCAGTGTCGCCTTTCAAGGTGAACTGCACCGGGTGACGGGCCCAGCCTTCTTGGCCAGGGACGAAGCGGAACTTACTGATAGCCCGTACGGCCTCTTTGTCTAAATCTTCCGAACCCGAGCTAGTTTCAACCTGCACATCAGCCACATGACCTTCTTTGGTCACGCGGTAGCGCAATTCCACATTGCCTTGACGTTTTTCACGACGAGCCGCCATCGGGTAGAGCGGACCACGATTGCCGTCCATTTGTTTTAATTCGGTATACTCCACAGCGCCGGCTTTGGTGGCGCCACCTTGGCCCAGCTCTCCGCCTTGCGTGAGGCTATTGATGTCTTCGGTGGCAGTAGCCTTCGTGGCGGTGCTGGCGGCGGCCGCCGCTACAGGAGTTGTCGACGGCGCTTCTTCCTGTTGCGCAACGGGTGCAGTTTGCACATTTTCGTCGATCACGGGATCGAGTTGTTCGGGGGCTTGGTCGGCGGCAGCGACGGGCTCGGGAGTGGGTTCAACAACGGGTTCCGTTTTGTCTTCAGCGGGGTCTTGTTTCGGCGGCAATGCTTTCACAGCGATTTTCTTCGAAGTCGCTTTCTTCTGCACTTTCTCAACAGGTTTTTCCACAACTGGTTGTACTGCGGGAGGGGCTTCAGTTACTTTTTCAGCCGGTGCATCAGCAGCACCCGGAACTTCCGACTCAGCACCCGTGACGACCTCGATATCGGCACCATGCACGCCGGTTTCGCTCAGGCGCTGAGGGTTCAGCGCGATCGCAGCTACGGCCATCATGTGCACCATAATTGAGAGAATCACAAAAACTGTAGAACGCATCACTCGCATCCTTGCTAGAGTTCCTGCCAGGAGGAGTACAAGGCCTATGCCCTTATGGGCCTGCGTTGTATTGGTGTAGGAGTGTACCGGCGGGTAAAGCCTTCACGGCGGTGACTATTTGCGGCTGCGGTCGCTTAGAAGCGCAATCCTTTTTTGGAGCAGAGAGATTTAAACTCGTCGCTAGTTAGGAATGCCTCTTCAATCTGCGTGATGGTCATTGCGCCACTGGTGGACTGATTGTTCCAGAAGTTCAAGCCTGCCGTATCAGGAGAGCGCCACAGGACCACGCGGAAAAGCTGATTTATATAGGCTCTCTTCTGTGTGGCACTGCCATTGAGGGCTCGCGATCGAGTTTTGTTCTCAGCCGCAATTAAAAAGGCGCGGGTTAGGCTCTGGCAGCCGTGAGTGCGATTTTCGTAGGCACTCAACCAATAGCTAAGGCCAGCACTGTCAGGTTGGCGATCGAAAGTGTCCACGAACAGATGAGTCAAATACAAACTTTGCGGCGTAGTTTCGGATTTAGGCGCTGTGGGCGGAGTGACCGCCGGCGTAGTCGCTGGCGGCGGTGAAGCGGTCGCGGGTTTAGGTGCAGGAGTCGCTACTGGCGGTTTTGTGGTTGGTACGGGGCTTGGTGTTGGCGCGGGCTTTGGCGCTGGCGAGACCTGCGGCGGTACGGGCGCAGGAGGTATAATGGCCACCGTGCCGTTCAAAACCTCTTCATCGATATAAATCAGACCCTGGTATTGAAGAGCGTGCGATTGCGGCGAGTAGATCACCTCGTTTTCGGGGAGGATCGGAGGCGGATTCAGCTGCGTGCAATTGTCGCGCAGCAAATAATAGAATCCGTCGACCGCCGCCAAGATCTCTGAAGAATCTGGCTCATTGTTGTCGCAAAACTTACCTTTGATTTCGGCGACGTAGACTTTACCCGAATAACCTTCACCATTGCCACCGGCTAGCGCGTGCGATCGTTCCTTACCCATTGTGGATGGATGTGGAACCGATTGTGAACAAGCTTGCCCAATAGCGATAACGGCGAAAAGCAACCCGGCCCCATACCGCATAGTTGCTCTTAGACCGGAACTATTCATAACCCTCACCCCAGTTCATTGTCACCCACCTCGGGCTGCTTCGCAATGAAGCGTCTCAACCTGAGACATTTAAGGCAATAAACCGCGAGCGATACAGCGCTGTCCGACCTCAGGGCTGCTAGCGAATATGCTCACCAATTGTGAACGTGAAACGCCTTTACCCAAGGAGCTTAACCAAAATTTGGCTCCTGCTAAATCCGGTGTGCGGTTAAAAGCGGCTCTGTACAGGTAGACAACGAGATCTGCGGTAACCAATGAATTCTGCAGTTGGCGCGATTCCACGCTGAGCAAAAAGACACGCGTGATTTCGTAGCAGGTCAAAGGTGCATTGCGATACACGTTGGACCAATAATCCACTTCACTTTGTGAAGGCGTGCGCCGCAAAACGGTTTTATACAGCTCTTTCACATAGCTCACTTGCTGAGGCAGCGGTTGCGCAGCCTGGGCCGGAAGAACACCAGCCATAAAGCTAAGAAGCACGGCTGTTAAAATAGTTTTTTTCATAGAACCCCCCTAGTGAAATCAGTTTGGCAAAGGATCACTGGGCCTTCGACTTACATTTTTGATCAGAAGTGTTTCATTGTGGGACTTCGCCCTTTAGCTGACGTTCATTCACATCGATAGAGAGTCATGACCTCCTTGGACTTCGATCGATTGCTGCAGGTTCTGGACGCGCATTTGCGCACGGGCCGAGCGGATCTCTGCGCTTCAGCCTTAGATCGCTTACCTGATACGTCTTTCGAGCGTGCGCAGCTTCTACCTCTGGCGGTCATTTGCCGTCGAGCTGGGCTGTTTACTCGCGGCTTGAAGCTTTTGTCGTCCTTGGTTCGTCCCGATAAAAAGCGCTGGTTGGAGCCTGCCTCCACGCGCGAGATCGCGGAGTATGCGGCACTTCTCACTCGCAACGGCTCCTTGAATGAAGCTTTGACGCTGCTTGAACCTCTGACTTCCGATCAGGTTCCTGAAGTGGAGCTGTTTCGTGCCTTCGCCTGGATGGCCAAGTGGGACTATGAGCGCGCCGTCGCAGCCCTCCGTCGCTATATGCAAGAGCCTTTGGAGGATTACGCCAGCTTAGTGGCGCAGGTAAATTTAAGTTCTGCGCTGATTGCCACGGGGCAGTTTTCAGAAGCTCTGCAGATTATCAGTCCGGTTGTTGAAATCACGCGCAAACAGCGGCAGGTACGCTTGTATGCCAACAGTTTGGAGCTCCGCGGACAGATTCATCTTTTCTCCGGTCGGTGGCAGCAGAGTGAGGAGGATCTTGAGGCCAGCTCGCGCCAGCTGGAACGAGAGCGTACCAATGACCAACTTTATGCGGAGAAATGGCGCGCAATTCTACAGGCCTTTCGTACTCAGGATGTGGAGCCGATTGAGCGCTTTCGTCCACAGGCGGTTCAACGCGGACACTGGGAGACGGTGCGAGATCTCGATCGCCATAGTTTGCAAATACGTTTTGATGAAGAGCGCTTTCGTTATCTGATCTACGGCACTCCTCATCACGCTTTTCGTGAAAGAGTGGTGCAGCGTCTTGGTCGCGAACTTCCTATAGGAGGGTTTCGTTACAACGGTGAGGGAAAACCGTGGTTGGATTTGACCACGGGGGAGATCCACGAATCCGGCGCTGTCGGTCTTGCGAATCCTTCAGCTTTGAAAGTAACAGCAGCTTTGCTGACGGACTTTTATCGGCCATTGCGGTTGGGTGTGCTTTTTGCGGAGCTGTTTCCTAATGATCATTTTGATGTGTTCTCCTCTGCGAACCGCGTACACCAAACGTTGTCGCGTGCTCGCGCCTGGTTAAAGGAGCATGGCCTTCCGTTCTCTGTGGCCGCCCAAAACGGAGAGTACCGACTGCAGGCACAGCCGATCTTTGCTTTTGAGGTGCCTTTACACAGAACGCCGGCCGAAGATCTTATCTGGAATCGATTAATGAGGTCGTTTTTGGGGGCTGAATTTGGAGCGGACGAAGCTTGTCGAGTGCTCGAGATCTCACGGCCGACATATTTACGTTGGGCAGAAAAAGCCAGAGCTCAGGGTCGCTTGAAAAAACGTTTTCAGGGTCGCGGGACTCGGTATCGACTAGCTGGTTAAAAGATCGGCGGGGACAGAGCCTTCGCGAATCGCCACGGACAAACGCTTGTGGTCGGCGTGGCCAATCCACTGCGCGGCTTTATCGAAGGGTTCTGGATCCGGATTGGCCAGCATCTCTTTTTTCAGAGCGACGACGCGATTGTAGCTTTCGTCGATCTGTTTGGCCGGCAATTTATGGTCCTTTGCCGCTTTAGTCAGAGCGTCCATGGCGATGGCGGGGTGATCGAAGTTATTGCAATACAAAAGGAGATCGACACCCGCTTGCAAGGCCATTACCGGAATATCGGCCACCGGAAAGTTTTTGGCCAAAGCCTTCATATCCAAATCGTCGGTGATGATCAGATTGCGGTAGCGCAATTCGCCGCGCAAGATGTCCTTCACGAACTTCTCAGACAGTGTGGCGGGGAACTTATCGTCCACTTTTGGGAACTTGATGTGCGCGGTCATCACCATATCAAGGCGCGCGCGGAATACCTTTTTAAAAGGCACCATCTCCACATTGCGTAGATGTTCCAAGTCGGAATCTTCCACCGGCAGGTCTTCATGCGAATCGATAAGCGTGTTGCCATGTCCGGGGAAGTGCTTTGCACAGGGGATAATGCCGCTTTTGATATAGCCGCGCACCAATGCGGAGGCCAGCTTAGCCACCTGCTCTGGGTCTACGCTCAAAGAACGATCGCCGATCACGGTGTTCTTCGGATTGGTGAACACGTCCACGCAAGGAGCGAAATCCAAATTCACGCCTACGGAGCGCAACTCAGTGCCCATTGCAAACGCGAACTTAAAAGCGACAGAGGTCGAATCGAGTTTACCGACGTAAGAAAGAGGTGGCCATTCGGTGAACGGCGCCTTCATGCGGGCCACGCGGCCACCCTCTTGGTCGACGCCGATGAAGAGCGGAAGTTTATCGCGTGTCTTGTGTCGCAGACTTTGAATCTGACTGCACAGAGCGTGCACTTGTTGCGGCGATTCGACATTGCGGGCGAATAAGATCACTCCACCAATGTTGTTCTTGATGATGAATTCGCATTCATCTTGCGAAAGAGTTTTACCGCGAACGCCGATAATCATCAATTGACCGAGTTTGTCGACCATTCCTAATTGCACCATCGAAGCGGATCGAAATCAATTGCTGTTGCGGACTCGACGAGGGTCGAGGTGGTCGCGCAGGCCATCGCCGAGCAGATTGAAACCCAGAACCAAGAGAATGATTGCACTACCAGCGGCAAAGCTCACGTGCGGCGCCTCAGCCAACACCCGCCGGCCAGAATTTAGCAAACTCCCCCATGTCGGTGTCGAGGGCGAAACACCTAAGCCTAAAAAGCTGAGTCCCGATTCTGCGATCACTGTTCCGGCCAACGCGAACGTCATTTGCACAAGCAGTAAACCTGCGAGGTTGGGCCAAATATGCAAAACAATCTGGCGCAGTCCTCCTGCTCCAAGTGCTTTCGCATTGAGCACATGCTCGCGCTCTTTGAGGTGTAAAACTTCGCCGCGCACTAGGCGTGCAAAGCCGGTCCATGACGTTAAGCAGAGTGCAATAATAAGATTTCTTAATGCTGGTCCAAGCATGGCAACCAACGCCAGTGCCAATAAAAAACTTGGGAAGGCGTACACCATGTCTACGACGCGCATAAGAACCATCTCGGGCCAGCCTCCGCGAAAAGCGGCGTAGGACCCAACGATCAGTCCAACACCAGCGCTGATCAAAACTACACTCCACGCCACACTTAGGCTTACACGTGCGCCGAATAGGAGCCGTGAGAGAATATCCGATCCGTTTTCGTCGAGTCCCAATGGATGCGACCACGAAGGGCCTTCAAGTCGGTCCTTGAGCGACATCTTCTGTGGGTTGTAAGGCGACAGCCAAGGCGCGAAGACTCCGACTAGTGTGATCAATCCGACGATGATCAATCCGCTACGCAACTTATTGGTCATTCGGCCAGCCTTACCCGCGGGTTGACGACGCCATAGGTGAGATCGGTCAATAGATTCACAAAGACATAGATGCAGGCGACAAAGAGCACGCAGCCCTGCACCAAGGGGTAGTCCCGACTCTGGATGGAACCGAACAGCAGCATGCCGACGCCCGGCCAATCGAAGATGGTTTCTGTGATCACGGTTCCGGTCAACAGAGCGCCTAGTTGAATACCTATGATGGTGGTGATTGGAATCATGGCGTTGCGCAAGCCGTGCCTAAAATACAAGCGAAATTCCGATACGCCTTTAGCTCGCGCCGTGCGCATGTAATCGTCACGCAGGATTTCTAGCATCGCGGCCCGAGTCATCTTTACGATTACAGCGCCTAAAGGCAGTGCCAGACTGAGGGCAGGTAGCACGACATGTTCCAGGCCGCCACGATCAGATACGGGGAACCAATCCAAACGAATCGCAAAGATGTAGATCAGCGCGGGGCCTAGAAATACTCCGGGCACACTCATACCTAGCAATGAAATCGCATTGGCAAAATGATCCCAGGCTCTCCCGGCTCGAACCGCGGCCCAAACTCCGAGCGGCAATCCCCAAACCACCGCAATTACCATTGCGGTAAGTGCAAGTTGAAAGGTGGCGGGGAAGTGATCGGTGATCTCTTGCATTACCGGATAACGGGTGCGCAGAGAGCGACCGAGATCGAATTGGGCCAGGCCGGAAAGATAGTGGACAAATTGTGTTGAGAGAGGTTGATCCAGTCCGAGCTCTCTCCGCAAGTTGTTTTTGTCTTCTAGGGCCGCCTGCTCGCCAAGCAAAGTGTCGACAGGATCACCGGGTACGAGATGAATCAGGAAAAAACACAGCGTGATCACTCCGGCCAAAGAGAGCAGCATAAAGCCGAGCCGATGGGCGCAGTATCTGAGCACGCTACTCTTCTTTGGCTGCTGGCTCCGGCGCGGTTTGCGCGGGAACGGGCGAAGGAATCATCTTCGGCGGCGGAGAGGTGAGCATATTCACTTTGCCCGTGGGCATAGTTCCAAACAGGGTGATCAGAATTTTGTTCGGTACCAACTGACCTTCCGTGGCCTTTTGCGGAGTGTCCACCAATTCAACTTCGACATTCTTAGCGGGAGAGTTGCTGGAGAGAGCTTCTCCTTTGATAAAGAAGTCGGCGCGCTTAGGATCAGGGACGGCGGCCAACATCGAGATGAACTTTTCGCCCTTGAAGGAGTTCACGACGCGAAAAACAGTGTAGGGTCCTCTTTCTGTCCTCGACTCGAGCCACGCTTTACCCCAGTAGGAGGCGCCTTCTTCTTCGGCGATACCGCTATATTTGTAGACTTCGTTCAGGGCGAGCTTGTTCTGCATCAATTTGTAGACGAGAAAGGTGCTCAAGAAAGTGTTCTTAGGGATTTTGTACGTCTCTTTCTTAGCGGTCGGTGACTTTCCGTCGTGCTTCAGCAGTGTCATCGTTTCGCCTTTAAAGGTGGCGTCGATAGACATCAGCTGGTTATCAATCTGCGAAGTGTACTGGTAAGACACTGGTTCGAACTTATCGTTGGCGCGAGCACGCAAGCTCTCTTGGCTGGTTTTGCCGCCGAACTTGGTGCGCACGAAAGAGATGCTGTCGAACATTTTGGCTTTCGGATCGAATTCAAAACGCTGGATGGAATAGCCTATGGGCTTGCCCTCCAGTTTAATTACGTAATAGCCCTCGAACATCACTTCGCCGGCAAGGGCCGCCACTGGACTAAAGAACAGGAGGAAAAGACCGAAAAGCCTTTTAGTCATGTGACTAGTTTCCAAGTGATTGAAAAGGGTGTCAAAATTTTTTACGTGACCCTTCGTAACCAACGCGGCCAGGCCGCAATCTTTGTGGCCCTGATGTTTAACGTATTGTTCGTCTTCTTTGCGATGGCGATCAATATAGCGCTGGTCGTGCACGACAAGATCAATCTGCAGAACTCAGCCGATATGGCGGCTTACTATGCTGCCATGAAGCAAGCCGAGCTTATGAATGTGATCGCGCACGAGAATTACATGATCCGCCAATCTTATAAACTCTTGAGCTGGCGTTATCGCGTCCTGGGTACCATGGGCTTGTATCGTGGCGCACCCCATCCCGTGTGGACTGGAGACGCGGCGGAATCCGTTTACGCTCCGGCCGTGCGGCCTTCATTGTGCGTAACTTATAAACCGACGTGGACCGAAGTTCCCGAGGGCGAGAACTTATGCAACACCGAGAACCTCGTGATCCCGGCGTTGCCGGAAGTCAAAGTGATCGCCGGGTTTTTAGGATTGAACGCGGGGATCGCGGCGTTGTCTCGGCAGTTGCGTGCGCAGTTTGATATTCAGTGCAGTAAGCATGGTGCTTACAACTGGTGGTTTGGCATGAGCATTCTGCACGCCTTCCGCTTGGATCAGCGTAACCGCAAGCAGATCATCTATGGCTTGGCGCAGACGCTCTCCGCGGACAAGAACGACTTTCTCGATCTCGACGGGAACTCGGTTCTCGAGGGCGCGCGTGAGACCTTCCGTAAGAACCTGACGTATGCGAACTTGCAGAGCTTTGAAAATGGTGGGGGCGAGTTCGAGCTGCTCAACGCCCTCGGTGGAATCAATCCTCAGCAGTGGTTGCCCGAGATAAAAATCATTCCGACAATTATCTACACCGACACCCTCGAAGGCGCTAGCTGTGCGGCTTCTCCGCAGCCTTTGCAGAATCTTCCGCAACGGGCGGATTCGCGCAATCTTTTGCTACAAGCGTTCCCGCAGGGCTTGCAGGCGGGCAATCTGGTGCAGTGGCGGCAAGATTCGTTTTTGGCAGACTCGGATTTTCAGTTCTCGATCGGTGTGGAAAAGAATCCTTGGTACATGCCTTACGTCGGTATCAAAGTGAAGACGACGCCGCGGCAGATTTTCTTTCCTTTCGGGAACGGCATTGAGATGGTGGCACGCGCTTTTGCAAAGCCGTTCGGTGGGCGCATTGGTCCTTGGTACTCCTCGCGTTGGGACAAAGGTTCGCCGACGTCGACGGGAACCCCGACGGATGCCTTGATGGCGCCGCGGATGGCGGCGGGTGGACTGATGAACAGTGGCGATGATCCGCGCCGTTTGCCTAACTACTCCCGCTTTCCAGGGGATACTTTGGGCTTAAGTTCGAAATTGGCTTTGAATGGTGTCACGGGCATGGCTCAGATGGGAATTAAGTTCGACTACTACAAGAATATCAAAGAGGATATGACCTCAAGCTCACCCAATGACATCATGGCGTGGGATGGCGCAGGTCAGGCTCCCGATATTCGCAGCGCCGAGATGGCTGCGTTGGCACCTGATCTCTTCGACATCACGTACTATTCGATCGAGCCGAATTTCAGTAAGAACTATCTCCCTCGTTTGATCGCCAACCGTACGGCTTTGCGCATTCCTAGCGACACGCCGATTCGCTCGGATCTGGGCAGCAATGGGCAAAGTGTTCCCACCTATTCGGTACAAGAACAGATGGCAGCGGTGAAGCAAAAAGGCAATCAGCGCAGCGAGGCTTTCTATTTCGTGCGCGATCGTGCGCACCTGTTGACTTCGTGGTTACCTGCGCCGGGTGCGTTTAACTATGATGTTACCCAGGCGCTGCAGAACTTTGGTAAATGCGGCTTGCCTGATGATGGCATGAAGTTCACCAACCCGGGCTCTTGCGTAGCGGCGGGTGGCCGTACAGGTTATTCAGTGAAATTGGTGGGGCGCGATGCGCTTCTGTCCAATCAGCACAAGATTGGCGGGCCGCCGGCTTCCGCCGATGCGATTTTGAATCCGCCGCCCGCGCAAGACGGCTGGTAGTTTACAAATCGCCCGCTTGAGTGAAGCGTGGGTTTTCTTCCATGAACTTTTCTTTGTATTGAAACAACGCCATCTGGGTCAGAGAGTTTTGCCAATCGCGTTCAAAATTGATCGGGTTGGCGATGATTCCCGGCTCCATCATGGGGCGGTTTAGGTAGGACTGAGCGGCCGAGGCGGGCGCATTGGGGAAGATTTCAGGTCCGTGTGCTGGTCTGAGCGTGCTGCGAATCTGATAGAAGAAGGCGGACAGATCGCGATCGCCGCGCAAGCTGCGATTGAAGGTTTGGCTGCCTGGCTCAAATGCCTTTGAAATCGAAGAGTCATGTGAATACGTAAAGATGTGAGCGTAGACTTCTTCAACGTCCATGCGCTCCACCTGCGGAAGGCAGATGTAGAGCCCGTTCTTACTGCCTTTGCGTGAATCGAAGTAGGGCATATTGCGAGTCGGTGTAACACTCACTTGCAGGCACACGCGTGCGTCGGCGGCACCGAACACGAGCCCAAGCGGGTTGAAGTCCATAATCTCATTCATGCTAGCCATCGACATTTCGGCTTTGGTTTGACTGTAGGACACGCTCACCGAGTGTGTGAAATCGATGGGCAACGGGAAGCCCGAGCTTTCCAAGAACTTCACAAGCGGACCGAGCAGAGCCAAAGGCTTCTCGGATACGGAGGTGCTGGAGTCGCGTGTACGGCCGCGCGTAACCATGAAATTGTTCATAATTGTGTAGTTGAGTTGCGGATTCATGGAAGTCAGCACGGGCCGTGTGGTGTCGACTTTTCCGATGTGAATCAAACGCGTCAGATTGAGCGTGTTTTCCTCGTACATGCAGTAGCGAATCGCATCCATGGGATTGCGTCCGAACACTCCGGCGTACTCTTGTACCTCTTGGTATTGGCGATTGCGCTGATAAAGAACGTGGCAGAACAATGGCAGAAGCTGTTTATAGGATTCGCTGATAGTTACGCCCCCGAAACCTTTTTCGTTAAGCAGCGAGGTGATCATGGCCGCTGGATCTTTTCCCCGCAGCCATCGGGGCGAGAGATATTTCAACTGCGCGTCGTCGACGTTCAAGAAGTAGAGATTGTTGGCTTCGGCATATTGCTCAGCCGTGCGTGTGCGAGGGCGTTCACGAATGCGTTTGGCGTTTTGCTCGCGTCGGGCGTTCACTACGAAGCTGGCCAAAGTCTGATTGCCGAGGGGGCTCGCGTCTTCGTCTGCAGTGAGAGTTGCGTCACCCTTGCTCTTGAAGGGAATGATGGCAAGTTGCGCGAGGTAAGGACGATAGCCGGGTAGCAATTGGGACACGTCCGATTTGCTCATGTCGGCCTTGCCATTGGGCAAAGTGGAGATGCAAGGATACGTGGTTTTGGTGGCGGTGTTTCGGCAGGTCTTGGCGAGGGGCAAGAGTTCGGCGTAGAGCAGATTGTTAAGTGCTGTCGGCGTGAGATTGTCGAAACGAAACGAAAGGGATTCCGTGAATCTGCCGTCGGTGATGTAGATCGCTCGCGGCATGGTGCTGGTGACAAAGCGTTCGGTCAGGCTGAGGGCGCGGCCATTGTACAAGTGTGCGGTTTCTTTCAAGACCATGGCAGTGGTGAACAGATACCAGCCGTCGGGGATGCGCGGTAGTTTGTCGGAGTTAAGACGGCGCGCCTTCAACTGAAAGGTGAATTTGTAGTTGAGCTGGTAGCCCACGCGTAGATCGGATTGCACATAAGGAATTTGGAAGCGATCGTCGGCGGGTTCGTAGCGGACGGAGTCGCTCCACAGCTGAATGGAAGTGGTATCTTGATCGGGCAAAGTGGTAGGAACCGATCCCCCTCCAAGGAGGGGGATTTGAACGGAGGGAGCGGCTCCGGTGCCGGTTTGAGCGGTGGCCGAAAGGCTTACTGAAAATAGCAGCGCCACCGTCAAAAGACGGCGCCAAAGGCCAAAAATTGTCAGAAATGGACTCATACCCTTGCTTCCCCGCCGCATTTCCCTGCGCCGGCACACGGATATACAAGGGCGGTGCCGCGCCACCCGTTGCGCAACGGGCGGAAGGAAAGCGGTTCAAACGTGCCCCCAGGGTGTAAATAATTTCGACACGAGTGTGGCCTGAGAACCGCTACACTGGGCCTGTCCTAGGCATAACTAATGCTATGACAAAGGCTGCGTGCATCTATATAAGGGAGTTGAGGTTTTTTAACATGGGTCTCCGCCACCTAACAATCCTGGGTCTCCTGCTCCACGCAGCCACTGCGGCGGCCATCAATATCCCGCGTATGAACCTCACCACGCCTGAAACCAACGACTGCGATCCTGCAGTCGCCGAAGAAAACGTAAACGACTTTTCGAAGCTGGTTCAGAAGATTGCGTTGAGTGAGAACGACAGCCGGACGGCACTTAGAAAATTTAAGCCTGAAGTACTCCCAGCCCTCAACAGAGAAGAAATTCGGACGCTAGAGAAGGCTATTGGAGACTGCACTTGCATATACCGTGAAGCCGGCACCAAGGTTACACTTAGTGCGAGCTGCGCTCTTGTTGGCTCCAGTGGAACAAACTTAAATGTGGCAACTAATGCACATTTGGTAGAGGCATATTTCGATCGAAACGGTCGCCCAAAACCCGGATTGGAATCATGTCAGTTTGCGAATAAGTTTGGGGATAAACCAGTCGATCTTATCTTAAGTCCGGGAAGCTATAGTTTAGGTACTTTGGATAGCAAAAAAGATCCGCTCAATGATCGGTTTTTCGTAAAGCTTGCTGAAAAGATTCCTGGCGCAAAAGAGATTCCAATTTTGCGTGGAACTGAAGTGCGAGAAGGTATGCATGTTTATACCTTCTCAGCCAAGCAGCATCGAATGAAAGAAAAGTTAGGTAAGCGCGATATAGTTGCCCAGGAGTGTGAAGTGATTCGCTATCTTCCGGCTACAGCGAGTGAGCCTGGCGCCTTTATGTCTAACTGTTCCTCAACTCCTGGATCATCGGGTTCTTTGAATGTCGTCCGTGATGAAAAAGGTCAGTTGTCTGCAATAGGCATGTTCCGCGGTGGTATGAATTCACAACTTGATGGACAACCGGTGTATAAGACCGACTCCCAAGGCAATGTAGTCCTTGGTAAGGACGGCTTGCCAATTCTCAATAACGTGACGGTCTCATTAACAATGGATTCGTTTTTCTTGCGCGATTTTCAAGTCGTTGAAAGTCATTTAGGCGACCAAATGGTACAGCGTGAACAAAGGTCGACTCTGCCTACTAGTACCAAAGGAATTTAGCGTCTCGATCTGAGACGGTACATGCGTTTAAGCTGAAAATTCTTATAAAACCGGCGAAGTCCGGAGATAATTGAGACATGCCGCTGAATTTTTCAATCGTCATCGGTAGCAGTCTACTCGTTCTCGCGTTAGCATTTGGTAGCTACGCTGCCGAGGCTCCAGCAGAGGCTGTGAAATATCAGCAGTGCCTGGCCAAAGAGCGCGCGCGAATCCAATTTGAAATTAAATCGAAATGTGGTGAGCTTCGAAGTGAAATCGCGATAAATGCGTGTGTGGCGCAATACGGTAGTGAAGTTGCAGCTGTCAATTTTTGTAAGCTTTCCTCCGGAGTCTTGAAGTCATTGGCGCCTAATGACGTTGATCAATCTCGTTCAGCGGCGGTTGAACAGAGACGGGTGGAAGAAAGTTTTGGGATCAAGGAAGAATCGGAGTTCTATCAGAAGTCGGGATCCAATACAGCGGCAATTCTAGGTATAGGTGCCGATCGTGAGTCCGAGCTCCCTATTATAGAAAAGGTCCAGCCAAGCAAAAATATTCCCACTCCTCGCTCGAAGCTTACTACGGGCTCAGGAGCTAAGGCATCGACGGGCGGTATTGCGGCGTCCAAAGCGGAGACAAACAGTGGTGGCACCTCCGACACTAGGGCGTCTGACAATTTTTCTCAAGGCGGAGCCAGTACAGCGACTTCCATATCCGCACCCAACGATGACGCCTCCTCCGCTCAAGCGCAAGCAAGCGCAGATATTTCGCGCTGTCAGCAAGCGCAGAGCATAGCCACGCGCTGCTGTAACAATCCGCTTTCTTGCGCCTCTTCCGCAGACAAAGCCGCGATTCAACAAATCAACAGCTATGGTGCCTCGGGGGATTCGCAAGGTCTGACCGCCTACTGTCAGCAGATGCAAGGGCTTGGCGATAGCAGTGGTGGGATCAACACGCGCCTTGGTGCGACTTGCACCAGTAACCACTATGCATGTCAGAACACTTGTTCGTCGCTCGTTAGCAAATATCAATCGCTTCTCGCCTCGTGTAATGGCGAGTGCAATAGCTATTCAGTTTATTCATCGACGATCTCTTCACTGCAAAGCATGGGGCGGTCCTGCGAGCAGCTCTCGGCTCGCGCAGATGCGCTTAGCATGCAAGGGCTTTCGACGGCGTCCAATTCTGCCTATGGTGACCTTTGCCAACAGGCGGCAAGTGCGGTGCCTCAGAACATGGGCATGCCTACTCAGAACAGCTTCGGTGGAGCCTCCGGCTTTGCGGCTCAGCCAGGGTCCAGTTCCTATGCTTGCCAAATGAATCCCAACTCTCCCGCTTGCGTGGCCTCCATTCAACAAGCCACCGCGGCCGCCGTGGCCCGTGGACAGGCTGGTTTCAAGTCAAACACGACTATCAAACAAGAGGGCTTTGCACTCGCGGATGGCTATACCAGCAATGCTTCGGCTTATGCCGGGAATGAGCGTGTGCAACAGTATGGTTCTCGCCAAGTCGATGTACCGCAGGTGCCGAATAACTCGGGCGGTGGACTTATCGGTGACGGTGAGAGTTCAGCTAATTCGGCTCGGCTTGGACCCACTCGTGGCAGCGTAGCTGGTTCGACCGCCGCGCGTGGAGCTTCGACTAATATCGATCAAGGCTATCGTTCAGGTGGGTACTCGCCCCCTCCTGCGCAAGATAACAACGTTTTCCCCATGTCCTACGGGCAACGACAGGCCCCCGTTCGACCCGCCGCCTCCGCTGACGATGACGGCGGTTATCGTGGCATGGATCTAAAACAATTTCTCCCCGGCGGCAGCCGTGATCCCGGCCGTCGTTTGGCCGGCTCTGCTGCGGGACAAGTGCAGATCAATGCAAAGGAAGAGAATATTTGGCGGCGCATCTCCAACAAGATGTACGAGAAGTGTAAGCTCGGCGTGCTCTGGCGCTGCAACTGATCCCCACTCGCAAGACCAAAGTCACGACGTCTTGTTTTGAGACGTAATATCAAAACTAGACAAAACCTCTTAGAAGACTCGCGCATTTACTGGAATAATAGAAGTATCTAAAGAGGGTTTAGAATGCGTTATTCCGTCCTCATTGCGACTGCGCTGACCGTGTCAGTCGCTCACGCCGCACAAGATTCGGCCGATTTGGCGCGCAGTATTTTTCAGCAAGAGGTCAAGCAGAGCGGCGCTTACCAACCGACGGCAACCGATGGAACTAGCGCGGTCAGAGAAAGTGCTGGCAGCACCGGTACACCAATTACTTCCAATACCGGCAACTCCATCAACCCGGGCGCAGCCGCTGGGAAAAAATCGCAAGACAATGGCGCGGCTATCAACATGGCTGCCGGTGCCGCAATGCTGGCTGCCTGTATGGCCACGCAGCCGCCGAATATGGCTTTGTGTGCTATGGGTGCTATGGCGTTGGCGCAAGGCGGGCATGATAGCGGTGCCTCCGGGCAGTCTGCGGCCACTTACAACGCCAGTCAGTTGAACGGCACGACAACCCCCACGACAACCACCGCCACAGGCAAGCCTACGTATGCAGATCCAAGCAAAGGCACTTCTGGATTTTCCAATCCGGCGGTGGCCAAAGGCTTAGCTGCGCTTAAAGAAAACGGCTACACCGTTACTGACGCAGGAGTGAAACTTCCGAACGGATCGTTTCAACCCGCCTCGAGCATGGGTACTTCCGCGATGGCTTCAAACTTTGGTGCCGACGCCGTTCGCGAGGCACAGAAAGTTACGGCTGCAGTAAATGATGAGATCAATCGTTTAGGTGCCAATGTGGCCGGCGTCGCTGTCGACAGTAGCGGCGGCGGTGGTGCCGATGGCGGATCGACCGGCGGGGAAGCTAGCGAATCTGGAAGCGCGGGGCTTGGCACTCACTCTTATGATCCAAATGCGCGCAAACGCTTGATGGCCGGCAAGACCGTCAACTTCGATGGAGAACCCATCGGTGTTCGTGGCAACAACATTTTCGATATGGTGCACGAGTGTTATCAAAAGAAACGCGCGGGAAATCATTTTATCGAAGGCGTGAGTAATTCTACCGCCAATCGCCTGCCGGCCAGTGTGGGTCGTCCCAAAAAGTAGGTATTTTCCGAGACCGAGCTCGACCAGATGCAGGTCTAGCTTTTGCCTCACTGTCTCAGCCCAAAATCTTGGCTCGCCGATATAGAGTTGATGCAAGCACAACCGCAGGCAATTCCCAACGACGGCTACCTTAGTACCCAGTCCATGCTCTTGGGCGGATTTTCCATTCTTGTGTGCCTCGCGGCTTGGGCCTTTATGGATGTGACGACACCGGTACATACTGTGGCTAACCTGGCGGTGGCACTGGCGTTCGTTGTGAACGATCCGCACTTCCTGGTGTCCTACACTTTACTTTACGGCGACTACCGCAAGAGAATCCTCACTCAACGCCGTTACTTCTGGGCCGCCGTGGTGGTGCCGATATGCTTGGTTCTTGCAATCGGAGTTGCGCTTTATAAAGCCAATGCCGCTCTCATGGCCCACATCATCACCGGAATGTACTTCCTGGTTGGCTGGCATTACGTGAAGCAGATCTTTGGTTGCGTGATCGTAACCAGCGTTCAGCGTGGAATTTTCTATTCGGCATGGCAAAGACGTTTGCTGTTGTTTAATCTCACGGCCACCTGGGCCATGTCTTGGCTTGGACCTCATAGTCAGCCCGAGAATTTTGACTATTACGGCATCTCTCACTACAGCATGAATCTGCCGCCGTATTTGATGACAGTGATTTTCGTGTTGGTCGGTACTTCCTTGGTCGGAGTGCTCGGCATGCAGTTGCACCATTACGTGCAGACCGGCCAAAAGCCCGCGCCTCCCGCAGTGACGGCTTTTGTTGCCATTTATGCTTGGTACTTACCGATGTCTTATCATCCCGGCTTCGGCTATCTGGTGCCGTTCTTTCATTCGTTGCAGTACTTAGCTTTGGTTTGGCAGATGAAGAAGAACGAAGTCGCCGCTCTAACAAGCCACATGCGCGACCGAGAGCTGCGTACGGCATGGGTTAAGATGTTCGGTGGTTACGCTTTGCGGGCCGTCGTGCTTGGTGTTCTGGCTTTTGAAGTGGTACCGCAGTTTTTGGATAAGCAAGGTTGGGTTGCATCGACCAGTCTCGGCGCTACACCCATCCTTGTTGCAGTATTGTTGTTTATCAACATACATCACTATTTTATCGATAACGTCATCTGGCGTTCCGACAATGAAACCGTCCGCAAGTATCTGTTCCATACTGCGCCGCCGGCCTCTGCCGGAAAAGAAACTCGTCGTGCAGCTTAACTTGGAGTTGTAGCTTGTTTATTAGAGCGATCCACCACCAAACCGGATTTGCGCTGATGGAAATCTTGGCCGTCATCGCGCTTGCGGCATTGGTGGTTGTGGCTTCTATGGAGCTGGTAGGTCAAGGTTCTCTATTGGCCGCTCATCCACTTTCATCTCGCAAGGCGAACGCTCTTATGCAGAGCATGGCCAAGGTTCTCATGTCTGCCCCTGGTAACGACGGCACGCTGGGGCCAGGCGCGCATTTTCGCGAATACGATTTGGCCGGAAATCCACAAGAAGGTGGACCCATTCACGTCGAATGGAAAGTGTATGCGGATATGCCGATGGTGGGTCTCTACGAGGTCGAACTGCGAGCGGTGGCATCCACTGAGCAGGCAAGTGCTACCGTTTACAAGTTCGTGCGACTCACGCCGAATACCGGCACGCAGCACCCGTAGTTAAATCACGATTTCAAAACGATGTGAGGCCGAAGATTCGATCTTTGTTTGCGGTAGAACGACGCAATCTTCGAGTATAGCGTATGGGCCGACTTCGCACTCACCCAGAACTTGAAAACCTTTGAGCGAAGCACTTGAGGCCACATTCGCCACATCGGCGACTAAACGCCTTTGGCCAAAGTCCGAGTGCAAACTGAAGGGCGGCGCATGAGCCTCTAAGATATTCTCTACACAACGGCCGAGGCGAGTCCCTAAGCGAACTTGTTCCAGACAATCCTGTGTGGCTTGCAGGTACTCTTGCGCATTGCCGGTTTCATACCAGCGCATATTGTCCACGCGGAATCCGTAGGTATGCTCCCCCTGGACGATGCGCGGCTCGAGTACGTCGTAGAGAATATTGGAGCTGCCTTCCGGCAGATAATCCCATATGCGTTTGTTCAAAATCATATAAGAGGCGTAGTGAAAGCACTCCGCATGCGATTGTTTGGGCGCCTTGCCGAAATTGCAGACTTCACCGTACGAATTCATCCACACGCCGGGAATGCGTGTGCCGACGCCTTCGAGAGGGCAAACCAGTAACGTGGCCAACGCCTTCTTCTCTATATGGAAGTCGACCATGCGTTCTAACACATCGTGATCTTCGCACAGGATGACGCCGTCTCCGTTAGCGACCACAAAGTTTTCGTCGCCTTGTAGGTGGAAACGTGCGTTCCAAATGCCCCCGCCACTCCCTAAGATGGCAGTTTCATGAGTGAAGTGCATCGGCATCTGCGGGCTCACCACGTGCATGGCCGCATGGCGAATGCTGTCAGGCAAATAGTGTGTGTTGAAAGTGATTTCATGCAGCCCCAACGTATTCATCCAATAGTAGGGGAAGCCCAACATGGGGATATTGAGAAACTCTACCGCGGGCTTGGCGCGCTTAGAGGTGATCGGCCGTAGCCGCTCGCCCAATCCGGCGGAGAGAATCAGACCGCGCATAGTTCGTCGTAATTGCGGTCGGTCAGCCCGGCGCTGGCAAACAGTCCGCTCAAAAGCTTGTAGCGTCCGTTTTCGTTCAAGGTGGTGGCCACCAATGAGGCGGTGGACTTCAAGTACTTCAAATAGCGCGTGTCGTTGCGCATATTGTAGAAGCTGGCAAAGCTGCCGCAGGCTTTGAAGCAACGCTGAATGGTCTGCAGTTGAAAGATCTCGTCAAAATCCGAGCGGATCGCGCCGCTGGGGCCGGTCTGCCTAGCCTTCTCTTTGTAGTCATTTTTAATGTGAGCGATCGACTCTTGTGACAGATTCACATAGGAATCGTGCACCAAGCTCACCAAGTCATATTGAATCGGTCCTAGGCGTGCATCTTGAAAATCGATGACATACACACGGCCCAGCTTAAGCATCAGATTGCGTGAGTGATAATCGCGATGACACACAAACTTTGGCTGTTTATCCAATGTTTCGCAGATATGCTGAAACTCAGATTGCAGCGCGGCCTGGTCCTTTGCCGACAATTGAATGCCACCGACCTTTTCCAGAAAGTGTTCGCGTGCGTAGTTCATCTCCCACATGAATTTAGCCGTATCGAACTGAATTTGCTGACACACACTGGGTGGCTGTGTGGGTTTCGAAGCCAAGAAATGAATTTTCACGATCTCGTCGACGGCTTGGCCGTAGTAGGGCATGGCGAGCTCTTGATTCTGATTCTCCCAGAACTTGCGCTCAAGAGTCAGGTCACCCAGGTCCTCCAGCAAAACCACGCCCAGAGAGGGTTCTAAGGCGGCAACTTTTGGTACACGTACGTCCATTTTGGCGAAGTGGGCTTGCACATTCAAAAAAGGGTAGTTGTCGGGATCGCTGAAAGGCTCCCAGCTCATCAATACCAAGGGCTGGTCGCCGTAGATAATGCGATAGTATTTGCGCGTGGAAGCATCGCCAGCAAGTTGGAGACACTCGAAGTCGGCACCGCCGACATGTTTAGCAATAAACTGCGTAATTTCGCGCGACAAAAGCGAGCTCAAACGGGCCTCCCCGGGTCTAAGCTCGATTATTACGTGGGATTTTGCGAGAGGCAATCCAAGAAATAGTGGATTAGTCCCTGATCCTTGTACTCGCTGAAAGGCTTGCTGAGCTTGATATATGCCCGTGAGAGCAACGTGAGAAATTCGATATGCACACCGGGCAAAGTGCGCAGCTCGGAAAATGGCAAGCCGGTGCCGACCATTAACAGCGGTCGTTGTACGGTGCCTGTCTTCATCAGATTTTTCAACACGTCTTGTTCAGTCATCGAAAGCGTCATGAGCTCGGGTACAAACAAACTGATCGCGCCCAAAGACAAAAGCTCCGGAAGATTTGTGCGCTTGGTGCCATCAAGATCACGGAAGTCGACAAAAGCATAACGGCGACTGTGTGCATGAAGCTCCATAGCCATCTTGTGAATTTCTGAAACATGCTTGGATTCGATCAGGCAATCAAGTTTCAAAACCCAGCGTTGATCATTGCTGGGCGTGGGCCGCTCGAACATGCGCGTGCGGCGCAAAGGGATTACATTGCTCGGCAACTCTTCGTGCATTTGCGCTAGCTTTCCGTGCAGACGATGTAGGTCTTCGCGTTTTTGCTCCACTTTGTCGACGCCGTTCAAAATCGTGTGGAACATATTGAAGACTTCGAGTTCTTGCTCTCCAGCCAAAGGCACCGACGGCCGGATACCCCACAGGCCATGCGGATGCATATCGGCACTGAACGCGATATCGCCGTTCATAGACGTTTGCGGAGCTTCCGTGAGGAGCTCGAACGGCATTCTCAATTTATGCTCGAAATAGGCTTTGATAGCCCGGGCCGATTTGAGCATTCGGCCCTGCGCATGAACCCAAGATGACATATGTAAGTACCAACCTTGCGGGCCAGTACTACAAAGCGTGTGCCTAAGTGAGGGAAAAAAAAGAAGGCTCTGGGGGCCCAGAGCCTTCAGGCAGACTGATCAAACAGGGAATTATTTCAACATCTTGCGCTTATCGAGGCCGTACTTTTCGACCTTCATAATAAGGCCGGCGCGGCTGATACCGAGTTCCTTAGCCAGCTTTGACTTGTTCCAGCCGGTACGGCGCAGGCCTTCGCGAATCATCTCGCGTTCTAGGTCTTCCAAAGCGTCCTTCAACTTGCCGTGCAGACGGGCGCCTTGAACTTTGGTTTTATCGCCAAGTTCAAGGATTTTGGGCGACAGCATGTCGGCGGTGATTTTGGTCTCGGGACCGGCCAGAACGATCAGGCGCTCCATCTCGTTCTGCAGTTCACGCACGTTACCCGGCCAAGCGTAGTCGTACAGCTTTTCCAAACCGCGTTTAGTGAGAACCTTTTTGGGTCCAGCACCGTTGGCGGCTTGAGCTTTGTTCAGGAAGTATTCAGCCAGAAGCGGAATGTCTTCTTTGCGATCGCGCAGCGAAGGGACGTTCAAATTGATCACGTTTAGGCGGTAGTATAAGTCTTCGCGGAAGGTGCCTGCTTCAACCATCTCCTTGAGATTGCGGTTGGTTGCGGCGATGATCCGCACATCCACGCGGCGTGACTCAACCGCACCGACGGGAATGAAAGTACCCTCTTGCAACACGCGTAGCAGCTTTACCTGCATGGTCGGTGAAGTATCACCGATCTCATCAAGGAAGAACGTGCCTTTGTCGGCCATTTCAAACAGACCTTTTTTGTCGCGAATAGCGCCGGTGAAAGAGCCTTTTACGTGACCGAAAAGCTCAGACTCGAGCAAGTTGTCGTTGAAGGCCGAGCAGTTCTGGATGATGAACGGCTTTTCTTTGCGTAGAGAATTGTAGTGGATCGCTTTGGCTATCAATTCTTTACCTGTACCGTTTTCACCTTGAATCAACACAGTGGAATCGGCGGTTTTGATCTTGTCTAGCAAGGCGTACAGCGTTTGCATCGGTTTCGATTTACCGATCATGTTGTCGTACTTGTAGCGGCTACCTAACTCTTTGTTCAGTTCTTTGATGCGGTTTTCGCGAGTGGTGATTTCCAAATGCAGAGTTACGACCTCTTGAGCCACCAGTTCCACGAGTTCGAGGAAGTGTTCGCGATCTTGATCATCGATAAAGCTGATCTTGCCGATGGCTTTGTCGATGGTGTCCCCTGAGGCACCAAAGATGGCCATGCGCTCGCGGATTTCCGAGATGCGCGACACTTGGCTGCGATCTTTCATAAAGCCCAAGGCCACCACGCAACCCATAAAATCATTTTCGATGCTGATGGGGATGATCGCCATGTCGAAACCGGCAGTTTCCCACTTGCGGATGCTGTAGCGATTACCGCTGGTGCGAATGTCTTCCATCGCTTTGGTGACGGATTCGGCTAGGCTGGCTACGGAGGTGTCTTTGCTCAGGAAGGTGCTGACCGCAGGATTGCAAAAGCTGAAGGATTTCAGATCAGTTCCACGCAGTTGTCCACGCTCATCAGTGAAGACCACATCGATGTTCCACCAAGAATTCAGAATTTGCTTTAGCTTCTTGATGACATGTATATGCTCAAACTCATCCCAATTGATCATACTTTTGACTCCTCTAAGAACTGCCAAGGTTCTTATCGTCAAAAGTTTGTACAACTTGAGTTTACAGGACTTTCGTACCTAGAAGGTAGGGCCTAACATTTCCGGAGATATACGTCACATTGACGTCCGGCCCATGTCCGCCCGGATATCAAAGCGCGTATATTTCCGGAAATGTTAGGCCCTACCTTACCGAACGACGGCGGAGTAGCCGGCTTGGGGACAGCTGGTGTTGACGGTGTAGAGTGGTTGCCAGTCAAGTCGGGTGTCTCCGCTGGTCATGATGACCTCATCCGAGTCACACCAAGGGCGGCCGTAGATTTTGTAGCTCAACTGGGGATCGGGCAGAGGTTGGTTGTTTTCGTCAAAGTATTGGTCATAGACCTTGGCCGAGGGAGGTAGCCATATCGAAACTTGAGCGTAGTTGGCGTCCGTACGGGTGATGGAATAAAGATAAGCGTCGCTGCCATTGCATTCATCGAAGGCAACAGTATCATTCACCCGACCTGACAACACATTGGGTAGCCCGGTCGGCGATGAGACTAAGAAAACGATGTGCGAAGTGAAGCCACTGGTCGTGCAAGTTGCCGTCACATGACCTCGGTCCGGCCCATTCAAACAAGAGCTAAGACCCATAACCAATAGGGCCAAGAGAGCTCGCGAACTAGAAGTACGGATACACATCATATATAGGATTAGATTATCATCCCGCCCTAAACCACCCGAGTAAAGACCCAGGCCCGCTTCTATTTAAAACGTGGTCCTGTAAAACACTTCGCCACTTTTCCCCAAAAAGTAGGGCCTAACATTTCCGGAAATATACGCGCGTTGGCGTCCGGCCCTTTGTCCGGCCGGATACCAAATCGCGTATATTTCCGGAAATGTTAGGCCCTACTAGAGACGGCTTTGGATTTGGAAGAACTTGTAGTAGGCGCCCTGGCGGACCATGAGTTCGTTGTGGCTGCCCTCTTCGATAACTTCGCCTTTGTCCATAACCAAAATGCGGTCGCACTTGGCGATGGTGGAAAGGCGGTGGGCGATGACCAAAGCGGTCTTTCCCCGCATAAGAGAATCGAGGCCTTTTTGCACCTCCAACTCGCTCTCGGAATCCAAAGCACTGGTGGCCTCATCTAAGATCAGGATCGGAGCGTTTTTAAAGATCGCGCGCGCAATGCTGATACGCTGTTTTTCACCACCGCTGAAACGGGCGCCCCGTTCACCGACACGAGTTTCATAACCATGCTCACTATTGCGGATAAATTCATCCGCATTGGCAAGCTTGGCGGCAGGCAAAACTTCAGTGAGCGGCCTGCGGAAATCGCCCGATTGAATATTGCGTTCTACGCTATCGCTAAATAAAAATACGTCCTGAGTGACCAAAGCCACATTCGAACGCAACTCATCCAACTTCATATCGCGGATCGAAACATTGCCGATGAAAATATCGCCTTCAGAGGGATCAAAAAAGCGCGGCAGAAGATTGATCAACGTCGATTTGCCCGCCCCACTAGTGCCGACCAGAGCGACTTGCTCGCCATGCTGAATTTTCAAATTCACATTCTTCAATACGATGTTGTCGCCATAGCCGAAAGAGACATTGCGGAACTCAATACCGTCCCAATGCTGTGGGAAAGGCTGTGGATTACCAATTTCAGGCACCACACGCGTGTCATTTAAAATCTGATCTAAGCGCTCCAGCGCTACGGCCCCTTGTTGCAGCCGCACGATGGAGTCCTGCAGCTTCTTCACTGAGTCGGAAAGCAAGCCGAGGGCGAACAAGTAGCTCATGAAGTGACCGACTTCGTTCTTCGTACCCAGGCTGCCGATGTAGGCCAGCATAAAGGCGACGAAGATAGCGGCGATCACTTCTGAAACAGGTCCAGAAGCCTCTTCGCGCGAAATGATCTTAGCCTTGCTCGCCAAGAACGTCTGAGCCTGTTGCTCAAAGCGATTGCGCATTTCATTCTGCAGATTGAATGACTGCACGATGCGGGTGCCATCGAGAGACTCTTTCAGAGTTTGGGTCAGCTCTTCAACACTCTCTTGATTATGTTTGGCGTATTTACGTACACTGCGCGAGAACTTGCGCAGCACCACCGAGATAATCGGCGCCACCACCAAAATCGTCAGCGTCAGCCGCCAATCGACATACAGCAGATAGCCGAACATGAAGATGATCATAAAGGGCTCGCGTACCAAATCGGCTACGCGCTGAAAGCCACCTTGAATTACCGTGATGTCGTTGAGCATACGGCTGATCAGGCCGCCCGAGCCGCGCACGAAGCTGTTGAAAAAACCAAGGTTCAAAGTCAGGTACTTGTTCATCAGCTTGCGCCGCAGATTTAAAGCGATCTGGTCGGCGGTGAACAGCATCCAAAACATATGGAAGTAACGAAAGATCGCCGCCACCACCCAGGCGCCCGCCAGAACAAACGGAATTTGAAAGGCGGCTTGGCTATCACCGTTCGTCCACGCCTCGGTCAAACGGCGCAGCAGTTCGGGAGTCAAACCTTTGAGGCCGCTGATAACTATACCCAGCAGCATCACTACCGATAGACGTTTTAAATAAGGCCGCAGTTCCGGCCACATGATTTTGGCGATTAAGTTCATGCCTTGCTTTCAGCCGAGGAAGCTGGCGCGCGTCGCGTAGCTGCGGGGGACCCTCCCCCGAGTTGTTCGACATACGCTTTCAAAAAGCGTCCCGTGTGAGACTTGGCGGCCTTCTTCATCAGCTCTTGAGGTGTTCCCTCGGCCATGATTTGCCCGCCCTTATCGCCAGCTTCTGGTCCAAGATCAATGACGTAATCCGAATGCTTAATGATTTCAAGGTTATGTTCGACCAGAAGGACCGTGCTACCGGCCTCCACTAGACGATTCAACACCTTAAGCAGCAAATGCACTTCGCGAAAGTGCAAACCAGTGGTCGGTTCGTCTAAAATGTAGAGGGTGCGTTGCTGATGCGATCCCGCCAGTTCACGCGCCAGCTTCATGCGTTGGGACTCACCACCGCTTAAGGTATTGGCGCTCTGGCCGAGCTTCAGATAATCCAAGCCGACTTCTTTCAACACAGATAACGGCCGCCGAACATTGGGATAGGCCACGAAGAAATCCATAGCTTCCGCCACGGTCATATTCAGCACATCGTCAATGTTCTTACCCTTGTATGTGATTTCCAAAATCTCGGGACGATAGCGCTTGCCATCGCAGGCATCGCACTTGATCTCGATATCGTCCATAAAAAGCATGTCGACCATCTCATAGCCCAAGCCCTTGCACACGGGGCAGCGCCCGCCGTCCACATTGAGACTGAACGTCCCGGCGGTGTAGCCGCGCGCTTTCGCTTCACTCGAGCTGGCCATAATGCTGCGAACGGAATCAAAAACCTTCAAATAGGTGAGAGGATTGCTACGCGCCGTTTTACCGATCGCGGATTGATCGATCAAAACCACAGCTTTGATTTGATCAAGGCCCTTCACACTTTTGTATTCCATACTGGGGAGGAACTCGACCCCTAAATGGCGCGCCACCACTGGATAGATTGTCTTGGCGACCAAAGTGGACTTACCGGAGCCACTCACGCCCGTCACAGTGACCAACCGATTCAAAGGGATATCGATGTTCACGTTCTTTAAGTTGTGGCCCTTCACGCCTTTGAACGACAGAACATACTTGTGCTCGTTGAGATCCACGGGTCGTGGTTCACGCAGCGGTACCCAGCTTGGGCTCGGGCGCAAATACTCCGCCGTCTTTGACTGCGGCGCTTTTAAAAATGCCTTGGCCTCGCCCTTGTAAATGACTTCTCCGCCCAGGTGACCTGAGCCAGGGCCCATTTCAATCACATCCGTAGCGTTGAGAATCACATCGTGATCGTGTTCTACCACCACCAGCGTATTGCCGAGTTCCCGCAATCGCTTCAAAATTCCAATCAAGCGATCGGTATCGCGCGGATGTAAGCCCACGGTCGGCTCGTCCAACACATACAAAGTGCGCGACAGACCCATGCCGAGTTGATTGGCGAGCTGCAGCCTCTGGAACTCTCCCCCTGACAATGTTTTGGTGGGACGATCCACCGTCAGATAGCCGACGCCAACGTCATTCAAAAAGCGTAAGCGTTCGCGGATCTGACGAAACGGCTCGGCGCAGATCGTCTGCTCGTATTCGCTAAGTTGAATGCCTTGCACGAAAGCGTAGAGCTCTTCGATGGTCATGTGGCCGAGCGTTGCGATCGAATGACTACGAATCAAAACCTGCAGCGCTTCGGGCTTAAGCCGCGAGCCATTGCAGGTCGGGCAAGTGAACGGACTTTTAAAGCGTGAGATAAACACGCGCACATGCATTTTGTATTTCTTCGTTTCCAGGTACTCGAACAAACCTTTAACGCCGTAGAAGTCGTCGTTACCCTTCCAGATCAGCTGCCTTTGTTTTTCAGGAAGTTTAGCCCAAGGTGCGTCCTGATCGATCTTCATCTTTTTGCAAAAAGCCCGCAGAGCTTTGCGATCGTAAGCGGCGCTAGGCATGGCAAATGGTGCAATAGCGCCTTGGCCGATCGACAGTTCCGGATTGGGAATTACCTTCGATGGGTCCAAGTCCAACTTGTTGCCAAAGCCATTGCAGTCGGGGCACGCACCCACCGGTGAGTTGAATGAAAATAGTGCTGAAGTGATCAGAGGAAATTTGAACGCACACACCGAGCAAGAATTGTCTTCACTCAAAAGCAAACGCTTGCCGTCGACCGTCAGCACTTCGGCTTGCGCCGCCGTGTACGCCTTCGAGTATTTCATTGAAGCGTGATAGGCCTGCGCCAACGAATCGGCGATGCGACCTTGATCATCGGTTGAAAACACCAGGCGATCGATCACAATAAAAAACTCAGACTTCGGCACGCCCTTCTTGGTAAAGATCGGGTCGTCCAAATCTAGGACCTCGCCCATTTCAACAGTGGCGTATGGTTGTCCCTCTTTCCATTCGAGCTTGCGTTGAGTTTTCTTACCCACGTAAATGCGGCGGAAGCCTTCGGACTTCAGCAGAGCGAGCAGGCGTTTCTCGTTCACCACCCGGTCTTTTTCTGGCACGCGCACTAGAACATAGCCACGTTCACCGGGGAAGTTTTCCAGAATGCGAACGGCGCCCGAAGACGGCGAGTCCACATGCAGCTCCAGCTTGTGATCGGGGCAGTAGGCGTGACCGATCTTTTCAAACAGCAAGCGCAGATAATCGATCAGTTCGGTGGTGGTGCCCACGGTTGAGCGTGACGATTTCACGGAGTTTTTTTGTTCGATCGAAATGGCCGGAGGGATATTCTCGATACCCTCAAGATCCGGCTTGGGCGCTTTGTTCAAAAATTGGCGTGAGTAGGAAGATAGGCTTTCGATGTAGCGGCGCTGGCCTTCGGCGTACAGAGTCTCAAACGCGAGCGAGCTTTTCCCTGAGCCGCTGGGGCCACACACCACGGTGAACGACCCGATGGGAATCTCGATATCCACGCCTTTTAGATTGTTTTGCTTAATCCCCCAGGCGCGTATCGATTTCTTCAAAATTACTCGCTCTCCATTTCCTCTTTGAGGAAGTTTTTGTCTTCTTCGTCTTTTCTGGCGGCCGTTGGGCTAGTCACTGACCCAGGCTCGGTCCCATCAATAAAGGCCTGCCGAACGACGGCTTTGGAACTGGAGGAAACCAGTTGTCCTGTTTCGTTGTCAATATTGGCGAACACAATACCGTCAGGAACCGGGAAACCGCGCGGCGGCAACCCTTCGTGAGCAAATTTCATATACTCCAGCCAGATGGGGAGGGCTGATTTACCGCCCACTTCGCCCCGCCCAATGGTCTTTTCTTCGTCAAAACCGACCCAAACGCCAGTCACGATGTCGGGTGTGTAGCCCATAAACCAAGCGTCATAGAAAGCCGAGGTGGTCCCTGTTTTACCTGCTACTGGGCGGCCCAGGCTACGAGCTGCGCCCCCGGTTCCGCCGGCCTCATCCACCACACCTTGCAACATAGTGGTCAGCACATAGGCTGTCTGCGGGCGCACAACCACGTCACTGTCTTGGAAGTAGATGGGCGGTTCTTTTTTAGAAGGCGTGGTCTCTTTCAAATAGTTCTGGCGGCGTTGCTCAAACTCTTCGTCGATGCGCGTGACTTCGGCTTTATAACGATCATCCAAAGTGATATTTGTGGCGATCTCTTTACCGGTCTGATCCACAATCTTACGAATCACAACCGGGCGCAGTCTGTGTCCCATGCGGCCAATGGTGCCGAACGCGCGAGTCATTTCATACAAAGTGACGCCGCTCGAACCCAGAGCCAGAGTGAAATCCATATTTAAGGGCGAAAAAATTCCTAAGCGGCGGGCATAAGTGGCCGCCCATTCCACTCCGGTGCGCTCGATGATCTTCACCGTTGGTACGTTGAGCGACTTGATCAAAGCGTTACGGAACAAAACGTCGCCGCCGAATTTGTTGGAGTTGTTCTTCGGGCGCCAAGTTTTGGTCTCAGGCTCTTTGCTAGCGCCTTTGCCGCCGACGCCATCTTGACCTTCATCCACTTCTTCGTAAACCACCGGGGCATCGATGATCGGTGTAGCTGGAGTGTAGTCTTTGTCCAGCGCCGCCAGGTAGACAAGTGCTTTAAAAGAAGACCCCGTCTGACGAGCGGCCTGCAAAGCGCGGTTGTACTTTGAGCGCACGAAATCATAACCACCGACCAGAGCAATCACATCTTCAGAGCGCTCATCCACAGACAACAAAGCGCCTTCGACCAAAGGCTCTTGTTCCAGCTCTAGACGAGTGTAGGCTTTGAAGTCGGGGAGCTCGATGGTTGCACCCGCCTTGCCTTTGCTTTTCTTTTTCAGCTCCGCCAGATGTTTATCGAGGCGTTCGGATTTAAACTCCGGAGCCATCACTTTTACATGAATCACATCGCCGACCTTCAAAGCGGCTGAGGGCTTTTTAATCGCGGCGTCTTCTGAGCGCAGATTGGGATCGGGTTTACGGGCCCAGGCCATGCTCTCCAAGTCGATCAAGCCCTTGGTTTCGGCGAAGCGCACATAGGTGAGGCCCGCCACATCATCCACTTTGGTAACCACACCGTCGACGATTTTTCCTATGGGAATATATGCGGGCAGTACCGGCATGGGCTGGCCCTTGTCGTCTTTGCCGGTCAGATTCAGAGGGCCGCGTGGATCAAAGGTGCCATCGGCTTTCATGATACGTTCAGGCGAGGATTCATCCATGGCCTTGTTGCGTGATTCGAGCAAAAACTCGGCAATGTCTTTGGTTTCGGTCAGATTCTTGAGTGGTCCGCGAAAGCCTTGCCGCTTATCCAGCGCACGCAGACCGTTGCGGATCTCCTCCTGCGCTTTGATCTGCTTGTCGAAATCCATGCTGGTATAAATCTTCACGCCCTTATCAAACACCATCTCTTCGCCGACGGCGGCCACGGCCATTTGGCGAACCGTTTCTAAGTAAAAGGGCGCCATCTCTTCGAAGTTTTCTTTCACGAACAGTTTAACCGGCTCCATAGCGTACTGATGGGCTTGCTCTTTGGTGATGAAGCCTTCTTCGGCCATGCGCTCAAGAACGTAGCGCTGGCGAACTTTGGCGGCGGCCGGGTTGCGGATCGGGGAATAAGTGCTCGGTGCTTGCGGAAGGCCAGCGAGAATCGCCGCTTCTGGAACGGTAAGGTCTTTAATATCTTTGCGGAAGTAAATCTGTGCGGCGGCGCCCACACCATAGGCGTTCTGGCCTAAGAAAATCTGGTTGAGATAGAGATAGATGATCTCTTCTTTCTTCAATGTCTCTTCCATTTTGCGAGCGATCAGAACTTCTTTGATTTTACGTGAATAGGTTTTCTCATTGCTGAGCAAGAGACCGCGAGCTACCTGTTGAGTGATCGTTGATCCCCCCTGACCTTTGCGACCCGTTTGCATATTGGCAAAGAAGGCGCGGGCGATAGCTAGGTAGTTCAAACCTTTATGGTGGAAGAAGCTGGCATCCTCGGCGGCGATAAAGGCATGGATCACATTCTGCGGGATCTGATCATACGGTGTTAAAATCCGCTTCTGGCGCCAGAACTCGCCGAATTTTTTGCCGTTGCGGTCATACACGGCGCTCATCTGCAGCGGTTTGTAGTCAGCGATGCCGATCAACTCGGGCAACTCGGCTGAAAACTTGGCGATCACCAGCGCCACGGTGATGGCGCCGATCACGACGAGACCGCCCAAAGCCAGAATCAGATTGCGTATGGACATAGATGCTTCCCTCGAGGGTGGAGAACGAAAGCATCATTATAGTGGGATGCGGATAGCGACGCCAGTCCAAGCCGCACCGCGCTCAGGCGGTGCGAGGGAAGATTTCCTACTGATTGGCGCCGGGGGCAGAGGAGCCGGAGCTTGCCGGCTGCGTGGTGGAGGAGCGAGGCGTTTCGCTTTCACTGTTGTCATCAGCCAGCATGATCGGATCAATCGCGTCGTCCACAGGTTTGCGGCCCGCATTGACCAGTTCGAAAAATTTAGAGGCTTGGTCACACTCATTGCCATTGGCACACGGTTTTTCGGCCGCCATCGAACAGGACACTAAGTTTTGTGCTTGCACATTAAAGGCAGAAAACTTGGCTTGTGCTTTATCGAACTTGGCTCTTTCACCTTCGCTCACGCCATTTTTGTCGGCTAGATCGTTCCACTCTTGTAGTTTGTCGCGGCGAGTTTTTTCACTGTCTAAATTACGTTGTGCGAGCTGTGCCTGAGCCATTTTGGACTGGACGGCTTGCTGGGCGGCCTGCGCGGCCCGATTGCGCTGTGTCGCGAAGTTCTGTTTTTTGCGAATCCAACCGTTGCCCAAACGCACTTGCTCTTCGGCGGCGGTGCGCGCCGCCCGACACATTTCGGTCTCGCTGCTAGAGCCATCCGCACTGGGCATGACCTGACCGCATTGACCATTGGGATCTTTCATTTTCTTCATTTGCTCGAGCAACTGAGCTTTGCGAGCTCTTAAGTCGGTTTTGGATTTTTCGGCCTGACGAACCATAGAGTCGTAGACTTTATTGGCGCTCACTTTCGAATCTTTGGTCGGCTTGCTCTGCAGACACCATTGGTAATATTTGGCGGCTTCTCGCTCCCAGCTTTGACGGTCGGAAATGCCCACCCGCTTCATCATCGCTTTTTGACCACCCTTGTTGAGCTTTCCAGCCGCCAGCAAAGCTTTCGCTTCCTCTTGCTTCTTACCCACGATGGCCGCGGCTTGCGCGTGACAGTTGAGGTCAACCTGCGTGATGGTTTCCGTGCGCTTCATGTCGGCATCCACTTTACTCAAGTCGAGTTGGCCGGTCTGCTCTTCCAGCGTGCCGATCTGCGATTGGATCTGCGAGATTTGATCCATGATTCTCTTCTGTTCTTCTTCTTTTTTCTGCTTGGCCTGAGCGGTGTCCTGCTCGAATTTTTCGTCGGCGTCGGCTTCTTCTTTGTCGATACTGTCCTGCTTTTCGGCCGCATCCGTCTGTGCTTTTTGAACCGCGTCCAATAGCGCCGGAAGCTTTTCCTCGGCGCTCTCGATTTTCTCGTTCGATTTATCCAGTTTCTCCTGGTTCTTTTTGTAGTCTGAGGAGGCCATAGCAGGGCAGTATTTAAACATACGGCGAGCCGAGTCCATGTTCACGCCACCCTTGCTGCTCGAGCGGCTACTGCTTTTGGACTCTACGTCTGAGCACTCCAATTTACTGCGCT
Source organism: Bdellovibrionales bacterium (assembly GCA_019637855.1). Lineage (GTDB taxonomy): Bacteria > Bdellovibrionota > Bdellovibrionia > Bdellovibrionales > UBA1609 > JALHOQ01. Next base: position 318,094 of record JAHBUX010000001.1, on the reverse strand, counting down.
CGCTTGAGGTGAGGCCGCCGCTTAAGCATTTGCATCGGGCCATCGCATAGCCGCAACCGATATCTCCCGCTGGGCCGCCGGAGCTGACGCCGGCTTCACCACAAGCATTGAGGAATTCCTCCTGAGCTTTCTTATATGCGCTTTCATAGTCGCCGGTGCAGCCGTAACTGCTACCCGAAGAAGTGGCTTTGGTGGTCAACTCTTCACACTTCGCTTTGTTGTAGCTTTTCGGTTTGCTGTCCGCATCGCAAACGTTGTTGATGGCGGCAGCTAGAGCATCTTGGCTGGTTTTGTCTTGTGCATGCAGGGCCTGCCCGCAGAGGAGAGCGGTGAACACAAACACTCGAACAACTGTCTCAATCTTAAACATTGGGGATCAACCCTCCTAAAAGAGAGATTTGCATGACGGTAAATGAGCAACCTTGGTGCCGGCGCTATTCTCATTTTGAGACAGAGTTTCCCAGAGGGGAAGTGGCTTTGCTGCAGGGGCTGGGCTTAAGGCTCGTCAGGTATGACGAAAGAGATAAAAAATCCTGTGGGCATGAGTGATCCAGTAAACCCGTTTTAGTCAAGGTGGGTGACCATGATAGCGACTTTAGGCTTCTCACTTAAAGTGAGCTTGCACACCATCACCAGGGACGGCCCCCAAAAATGTTCTTGTAGGGTTTACTTTTGTCATCAGCCCACAGAACTACGGTCAGCCTAGCAGAGTTCCAAGGCGCCGTCACAGGCATCAAAACCCGTGCCGCAGCTGTTTTTTCTAGAATTGGCACTTCGTCCTGTAACAACATGAGATGGCGCGCCGAAAAGACAGAGGTGACACCCGAGAAACTTGACTTGTTATTCCCATTCCTTGTTTTCGCCTACGGCGCCGTGATGACTTTCATTTTAAACACGCCTTTGTTTTCCGAGCTGGCCGAATCTCGGCTGCCTTACGCCATGAGCCAGCAATTAAAAGCTCACCGCGGGCTTGGTCTAATCTGCCTTGTGGTCGGCGGCGTTTGGTCTCTGCAAAACCTTTGGCTTTAGCGCTTAAATTCGAGTAGATTCTTCAACCCATGGAACAGATGCGTATGGACTTCGAAGCCGTTGCTTCCGCCTGCGCGGCTCCCGCTACTGACGCGGAAGCTAAGCAAGAGGCCGCTAAGAAAGCCGAACCTAAAATTCTCTCCGTTTCTGACGTTAACAAGGCGGTGAAAACCACCTTGGAGAACGACTATAAAACTTTGTGGATCAAGGGAGAGATTTCGAACTTTAAGCCGCACAGTTCCGGCCATTTCTATTTTGCATTGAAGGATTCCAAGGCCTCTATCAACGCGGTGATGTTCCGCGGTTTTAATCAAGGTTTGCGCTTCAAGCCGCACGACGGCTTGGAAGTGATCGTGCGTGGTAAAATTTCGGTTTACGAGCCGCGCGGTACATATCAGGTTTTTTGCGAAATGATGGAGCCGGTCGGCGCCGGGGCATTGCAAGTGGCCTTCGATCAGCTGAAACGCAAACTCGAACTCGAGGGTTTGTTTGCGCCCGCGCGCAAAAGAGCGCTGCCCGCATTGCCGCGGCATGTGGCGGTGGTGACCTCGCCGACAGGTGCGGCCATCCGCGATATCTTGAATATTTTGAATCGTCGTTTCAAAGGTCTTCGTGTCACCGTGATCCCGGCTGTCGTGCAAGGTGCTGGTGCACCGGACTCAATCTGCCTGGGAATCGCCAATGCCCAAAAGCTTGCCGACGTCGATGTGATGATCGTCGGTCGCGGCGGCGGTTCCATTGAAGATCTTTGGGGCTTTAACGATGAGCGAGTCGCACGTGCGATTTCTGGTTCGCGCATTCCCACGATCTCGGCTGTTGGGCATGAGATCGATTTCACCATTGCGGATTTTGTGGCGGACCTGCGCGCGCCGACGCCGTCGGCCGCGGCCGAGCTGGTGTGTAAGAACGCCGGTGAAATTCAAGAGCAAATCAACGGTTTGAAATCACGCCTGTGGCGGGCCCTCACGGGAAAGTTCCGTATGGACCGTCAGTTGGTCACGGGTTTGAGCAAACGATTGGTGGATCCGAAGCGACGTTTGCTCGATCTGGCTTTGCGTAGTGATGAGCTCGCGCAGCGTCTCGAAGCCGGCGTTTTGCGCTACTTTGAAACCGAACGTCAGCATGTGCGCTTGCTTGCCGCGCGTCTACCGTCCCCGCGCGAAACCATTTTGCGTCGCCGCCAGGATGTGGACATGTTGCAGGCCCGCTTGAACGGCTCGATGGTGCGCGGACTTGAGATCCGTCAATCGCGTCTGGGCCGCTTGTCCGCCTTGCTCGACGCTGTTTCGCCGTTAAAAGTTCTAGAACGTGGATTTTCGATCACTCGCAAAGATGGCGAGCTAATCAAATCGAGCGAGCAATTGCAGGCTGGCGATAGTGTGGAGATCGCACTGGCCAAGGGTTCTGCTCGTGCCCGCATTGAATCGACCGTGAAGTCATAAGGAGAAGAACGATGGAGTTCGAAAAAAAATTAGGCCGCCTCGAGGAGATCGTGACCAAGATGGAGTCCGGCGATATGACCCTGGAAGACTCACTCAAGTTTTTCGAAGAGGGTGTGAAGCTGTCACGTGAATGCAACTCGCAGCTCTCCCAAGCGGAACAAAAAGTGAAACTGCTTCTGTCGGTGGATGCCGGTGGTCAGGCTGTGACAGAAGATTTTCAGATTAAAGAATGAGTTTTCAGGCGGACTTTAAACCCGAACTGGAACTTATCGACACCTACTTCCACTCGGTCTTTCGTTATCAGAACAGTTGTCCGCTGCCGGAGCTGGAGCGCTTTTGGCAAAGTCTGACTTATAGCTTTTTCTCTGACGGCAAACGCTTTCGTCCGCTGTTGGCCGTGCTTACGGCCAAAGCTCTCGGTAGGCCCCCTGAATTGACGCTGACTTTGGCCGCCGCGGTTGAACTGATCCATACCTACTCTTTGATTCATGATGATTTGCCGTGTATGGACAACGATGATCTTCGTCGCGGTAAGCCGACCAATCATAAAGTGTTCGGCGAAGCCGGAGCTTTGCTGGCAGGCGATGGCTTGCTGACTATGGCCTTTGGTGTGTTGGCGCAAGCGCCTTCACCCAACGCCGCCACCGCTGTGGCGTTGCTGTCGACTGCGGCCGGCCCGCGCGGCATGGTGGGTGGTCAGGCTCTCGATATCGAGTCGGCTCAGCCCGGTGAAACTCTGCTCACAGAGATTCACCAACGCAAAACCGGTGCATTGATTCGTGTCTCGGTGGAGGCGGCGGCGGTTCTGTGTGGAGCGGATGCCCGCGAGATTGACGCTCTTCGCACCTACGGTGAACATCTTGGAATGGCCTTTCAGCTGGCCGATGACCTACAAGACCACGATCCTGAAAAGCCAGAAAAAATCAGTTTCACATCACTTCTCGGCATTACCGAAACACTGAAGCGTCTTGAGCGCTCCAGCCAGGCGGCGCTGGACTCGCTGGTGTCCTTCCCCGATGCTTGGGGCTTACGCCGAATGGTGCAGCTCAATCGCGAGCGGGTATGAGTCGGCTCGACCTGCGTCTGACTGAGTTGGGCTTGGCTCCTTCTCGCAGTAAGGCCCAGCAGTTGATCGAAGCCGGCGAAGTGCAGATTCGCAAAAACGGTCAGTGGGAAACCGCTCGGCAAACCAGTTTCAAAACCGACCAGCTCCGTGCCGAAGATATTCGCCTTCAGGCTGAGCCACGCACACTTAAATACGTTTCCCGCGGCGGATTGAAGCTCGAGTCCGCTCTCGATCATTTGAAGCTTGATGTGAAGCACTGGCGTATCCTCGATGTGGGCCTCTCCACCGGGGGATTCAGTGATTGCTTGCTTCAGCGTGGAGCTGGCGCGATCGCTGGGGTTGATGTCGGCCATGGGCAGTTGCATCCGAGCTTACAGGTCCGCTCGGCGTTGCAAAGTTTTGAAGGCGTGAACGTCAAAGATCTTCCACAGCATGAATCGGTGCGGGCCTATGTGGATAAAGGTGTTGATCTCTGTGTAGTCGATGTTTCATTTATCTCTCTCGAACAAGTTTTACCGCCGCTCGGTCAGCTTCTACCCCTTGATACGCGTCTGTTGGCGTTGGTGAAGCCGCAGTTCGAAGTCGGTGCCGAGGCTTTGAATCGCAAAGGCATCGTGATGGACGTCACACTTTTTGACGACGTTAGGGGACGAGTGTTGCGCGCTCTCGCGAAATATGGTTTTTCACAGGAAGATTATTTTCCGTGCGCCGTGAAAGGACAAGATGGCAATCAAGAGTTCTTCGTTTACGCTCGCCGCCGCCCTTAGTGCTATCTTGTTGATTAGCGGTTGCCAAACCCGACCGTCAAAACCCGAGACGACCGTGCCTACTGCGCCCGCCAAAGGTGGGCCATTCACGCCTACGCCTACGGTTCCACAAGAGGCAGCGTCGGTTCCCAGCCGGCAAGAGGTCAAGCGTGTTGCTGTGATTCTCGGTCCGGGTGGAGCTAAGACATTCGCACATGTGGGAGTGTTGAAGGCGCTACAGCAGCAGCGCATTCCGATTGAAAAAGTGGTTGGCCTTGAGTGGGGCTCTTTGATGGGTGCCTTGTTTGCCAATAAGGGCCAGGTCAACGACATGGAATGGAAGCTATACAAAATGGAGCAGCAGCATCTGCCGCGTCCGACGGGCTTCTTCTCTCGCCGCAATGACGAGACCATCAAAGTTATGGACGGATTTTTAGATGATGCCTTTGGCCGCGATGATATTGGCCGCTCCAAGATTACCTACGGCTGTCCGTCCCGTTCCCTTTACACAGGTGTAGTGAGCTGGCAAAACCGCGGTCTTTACAAAGATGCTCTTAAGCGCTGTATGGGTTATCCGCCGCTGTTCAAAGTGCAGGGCAGCTTTATGGCCGGCGCTTCACAGGCCACTGAAGCGATCGAGCAGCTGGCGCGCGAGGGATTTAACATCATTGTGCTGGTCAATGTGCTTGGTTCGGCCATGCCCGTGGCCCAAGACGCCTTACTGGATAACGTAAACAATGTTATCCTTTGGCAAGAGGTGAAACGCGCCATCACTGAGGCGTCGCGCCTGAATGTAGAGACGATCAGCGTCGACACCAGCGCGTTTCCCATCATGCAGTTTGAAGCGAAAAAAGATTTGATCCAACTTGGTGAGGCGGCCGGCACGAAAGCCGCCTCCGGTTTGATCTCTAAATACGGTTTTTAAACCGAGAGGTTTTGAGTATGCGTAAGTCTGCCGTTCCACCCGAAGTGTTAAAAGCGCGCCGCCGTCAATTGGGAGCGTTGATTCCCGGTTGTGCGCTAGTGTTGCCGGCTTGGCCCGAGCAATACCGCAATGCGGATATGCACTACAATTATCGTCCCGAAAGTAATCTTTACTACCTTACCGGTTACGATGAGCCCGAATGCTGTTTGGTTTTCCGTCCGGGCAAAACTCCTGAGACAGTGATGTTCGTGCGTGAGAAAAACGTTGAACGCGAAACTTGGGATGGCTTCCGCTTTGGAGTGGATGGCGCTAAACAGGTTTTTGGCTACGATGCCGTCTATCCCTATTCGCAGTTCACCAAAGTCGCACCGGAACTCCTGCGTGGTTGCGAGCGTATTTACTATTCCATGTTCCGCAATAGAGAGTTCGACGTTCTATTTGGCGAAGCGGTGATGGGTATTAGCGGCTGGCGTCCGCGTTACGGTATGGGCTTGCCGCCGATCGAGGATGCGAATTCGGTGGTCGGTGAATTGCGTATGCGCAAAGATGAAACTGAAATCGAAATGATGCGCAAAGCGGCTCTGATTTCCGCCGAAGCGCACATCGAAATGATGAAGGCCACAAAACCGGGCATCACGGAGCGCTACCTGCACGGCGTATTTTTAAAAGAGATCATGGAGCGGGGAGCGACAACGGAAGCTTACGGAGGAATTGTCGCCACCGGCAATAACGCTACAACCCTGCATTATCGTTTTAACGAGAGCACTCTTGAGTCCGGGCAAGTGCTACTGTCTGATTGCGGCGCCGAATACCAATGGTACAGCGGTGATATCACCCGCTGCTGGCCGGTGAACGGTCGTTTCTCAACCGCCCATAAACGCGTGTACGAGAAAGTATTGCAGTTGCAAAAAGAACTGATCGGTATGGTGAAGCCGGGGTTACCGCATATGGATCTACAAAAGCGCGCTGTCGAAGGTTCTGTAGAGATTCTTCTAGACGAAAAAATCCTAACCGGCACTGTGGAAGAAAACATAAAGGCCGCTGCTCATGCGCCGTTTTATCCGCACGGGGTGAGTCATTTGTTAGGACTAGACACGCACGACAGTGGTGTGTTGATGGTGCAAGGTAAATCACGTCCACTCGAAGCAGGTTGGGCTTTGACCATTGAGCCTGGGCTATATTTCCCCGCCAACAATTCCAAGGTTCCTGACGAGCTGAAAGGTCTTGGTATTCGCATCGAGGATGACATTTTAGTTACCCCCGAGGGCAATGAAAACATGACTCGCGCTGTTCCGAAGGATGCAGGCGAAGTCGAAGCCCTCGTCGGTGCGAACTACAAATAACCGCGTGGCTTAGCCCCGCCGCGCGGATTGGTTTTAACGGAATCTATGCCAATGCCAGTCGCGCTCCTTAGCGAGTGCGACCATTCGGCTTTCAGTGGGCCAGTTCTCCGAACCCTCGGGTGCAGCCGACATGACCAAGCGCAGATGGGTCGCACCTTCCAGTAACCATTTGTCACCTTCGGTATTGCCTGAGGTGAAATAGGGTGCGAGTCCTCCGGTACGCGCGAGAATTGCTTCGGATTTGCCTTCACGATAAGTGATCACGCCTTTTTGTTTGTCGCCGACAACACCGTTTACCACTTCGGTTTCGATGCCGATCACGTCGTCGGCCGTCAGACCTAGGCGCAGAGCACCAGGTTCTACAGCCCATTTGATCGAGGCCGTGACGATGTAAATCTCGACCTGCAGCTGTTTCAGTTTTTCCATGATTTGCAATTGTTCATCGAAGATAGGTAGCGGCTTTGAAGCCACGCTGGTTTCGGCCCAAGCGCGCACAGTGGCCAGCGGCACGTCTTTGCAAATCTGCGCTAACCACAAATAGGCCACTGGATTGGAAACGTGCTCTTTTAAATAGTTATAGTGGCCCCATGGATCCGCGGGCAGTGGAACAAGTTTGTTCTCAATCTGAAAGCTAAACAGTCCTTCGCCCAAATCCGTATCCCACAAAGTGCCATCGGCATCGAAGGCGGCCACGGCACGACCCTTCGGACGGTGGCGTTCCAGGTCGTCGAGGATCTTTTGTAGTTTGGCTTTCGGCATCGGCGTCATAGTTCTCTCACCTTTTTCATGCGGGACTATCCTAGCAATCGGGGAGCTGGCCTGCAATGCAAGGAAAGCGGCTTTCGCGACCGTCCTTGTTTGAATTCCTTGGCGCGTCACGTTCGGAGTGATACAAGCAATTTATGTCCAATCTCATAGAGATTCGCATTCTGCTGCCTGAGCATAAGGAAGCCTTGCTGGCTTTTGGACTTGAGCAATTGGAGCGTGAAATCAGCGATCCCATGGAGCGTGAGATGCAGAGCTGGTCGGCGCGGTGGCGTGGTGAGGCTCTAGATCACTATCTATCTATGGGTTGGAGCTATGGCGCATTCAACGGTGAAAATCACATCACTGGTTTTATCTTGGCGCAGCCATTTATTTTTATGCGTGGTTTGACTCAAACCCTGTGGGTGGAACACTTTGCCTTCAGCGATGCCGCTTGCGCACAGGCACTGCTCGACACCACCTACAAATGGGCGCGTGACAAGCATTTCCAATGCGTGTTGATCGAAGAGCACCCGGAATCGGCTGGACTATTAAGAGATTGGAAGCAAGCGTGCCCAGTGAAAACTCCGCTGATTGAACTGCGCACCGCGAGGTTTTAGTGAACGCCTCTTTTTCTGCCAGCGATCGCCAGCAGGCGCTTAAAGACATGCACAATGAAACCTTCGATCTGGCCATCATCGGCGGCGGCATCACCGGCGCCGGAGTGGCGCGCGATGCGGCCAGCCGTGGTTTGAAGGTGGCGCTGATTGAAGCCAGCGATTTTGCTAGCGGCACTAGCTCGCGCTCAAGCAAACTCATACACGGTGGCATTCGTTATTTAGAAAACCTAGAGTTCGGGTTGGTGTTCGAAGCGCTCTCCGAGCGCGCGCGGCTATTTGAAATTGCACCTCATCTGGTGCACCCATTACGTTTCTTGATTCCCGTTTACCGCAGCGGTCGCGTGCCGGCGTGGAAAATGGGTTTAGGAATGATGGCCTACGATGCGCTGTCATTGTATGAAGCCCCCGAGTTGCATCAGCATCTGGACCCGCAAGAGGTGCATTTAGAGTTCCCGACACTGCAGACCAAAGATCTCTCCGGCGGTTTCACATATTCCGATGCTTACATGGACGATGATCGTCTCGTCCTTGAAACTCTACGCAGCGCTCGCGCTTTTGGCGCGACCATCGCCAACTATGTCAAAGCCGTCGGCGTGAAGCTTGAAGGCGAGCGTGTGCAACAGCTTGAGTGCGAGGATGTAGAGAGTGGTCAGCGCTTTCCGCTAAAGGCGCGTCACTTTGTGGCCAGTGTGGGGCCGTGGACAGATCGACTTGGTGGAGTGCTGTTTAAAAATTGGCAGACAAAGCTACGGCCAAGCAAGGGTGTGCACCTGACATTCCATAAAGATCGCTTTCCCCTGAAGCACGCCGTGGTGATGGGTGCAGAAAAACGCATCGTGTTTGCGATTCCCCGCCACGAGATGGTGATTGTAGGTACGACCGATACGGATTTTTCACTCGATCCTTCGCAGGTGCGCACGGAAGCCGAGGACGTACGCTATCTTCTACAAGTGATCGATCAGTATTTTCCCGGAGTGAAAATACGCGCTGAGGACATTTTAGGTTGTTACGCCGGCGTGCGGCCGTTGATCGACGATGGCGCGCAGACCGAGAGCAAGACTTCGCGTGAGCACGAGATTTGGACCGATCATCAAAACCTCACCTGCGTGGCCGGCGGCAAGTACACCACCTATCGCTTAATGGCGCAGCAGACAGTGGATGAAGTTCTCAATCACTTCTGTCTTGAAGAACGCGTACGCTTCAATCAGCCATGCACCTTAGCTCCGCTCAATCCTTTGGTGACCGAATCGACATTGGAACGCGCGCGCCGGGAGTGCCTGAGTTGGGGTCATTTACCACCGCATCTTCTCGAGCTTCTTGCCGATCGACATGGAATGGAGGGGGAGATCATTGTGCATCGAGCTCTTCATCTTCTGCCGCCTGTCACCGACGCTGAGGAATGGCTGTGGAGCGCCGAAGCTTTGCATGCTGCCGAACAAACCATGTGTTTGCATCTGGCGGATTTTTACTATCGCCGCTCGCCACTCGTGCTTGCCCGTAAAGATCACGGGCTTGTCTTTGCACCGGCCATCGCCCACGCCATGGGGGGAGTGCTGGGATGGAGTCCGACACGGCAAAAAGACGAAATTAATGCTCTGCAAAATCGTTTGAGCTGGGATCTCTCGGCCGTCATCTCGGGTTGACCGGGTAAATTCTCTCACCTACAGTCAAAAGATCATGGGCTTTGCAGATAAAATTTCCGAGTATTTCTCCAATGATATTGCCATCGACTTGGGTACGGCGAACACCTTGGTATTCGCTAAAGGCCGCGGGATTATTCTCGACGAGCCCTCCGTGGTCGCTGTTCAAAAAAACGCGCGCGGCGGTCAGAATCGTGTGATGGCTGTGGGTAAAGAAGCCAAAGAGATGCTTGGCCGTACGCCGGGCAGTATCGTGGCCATTCGCCCGATCAAAGACGGTGTTATTGCCGACTTCGAAGTCACGCAAAGCATGCTTCGCTACTTCATCAATAAGTCCACCGGTCAGAAAAAGAGTTTTATCCGTCCGCGCATCATTATCTGCGTGCCGTACGGAATTACGCAGGTGGAAAAGCGCGCTGTTAAAGAGAGTGCTCACTCAGCCGGTGCTCGTGAAGTCTATCTGATTGAAGAACCGATGGCGGCTGCGATCGGTGCGGGTCTTCCGATCACCGAACCAACAGGCAGCATGGTTGTCGACATGGGTGGTGGTACCACCGGTGTGGCCGTGATCTCGCTTGGCGGCATCGTGTATTGCAAATCGATCAAAGTGGCCGGCGATAAGTTTGACGAAGCGATCGTCAATTATGTGCGCCGCCAGTTCAACTTGCTCATTGGTGAGCGTTCGGCAGAACAGATTAAAATTCAGATCGGCAACGCTTATCCGTTCGAAGAAGAGCGCAGCATGGAAATCAAAGGTCGCGACTTGGTGGCCGGTGCTCCGAAGACGATCGAGATCACCAGTTCGCAAGTCAACGACGCCTTGATGGATCCGTTGAGCGAAGTGGTGGATGCGGTTCGTACCGCCTTAGAAAAAACTCCGCCTGAGTTGGCGTCTGACATTGTCGATAACGGTATCGTTCTTACCGGTGGCGGTGGGTTGTTGTCGAATCTTGATGTGCTCTTGCGCGAACGCACCGGCTTGCCGGTGACCATCGCCGAAGATCCGCTCTCTTGCGTGGTGTTGGGTTCAGGCAAAGTTCTCGAAGATATCGACCTGCTCAAACAGCTCACCGTGGACTAATCCGTGCCGGCGGGGGGCGCGATTTCGGCAATCGAAAGCGTGGCCAAGTATTTCTTCTTCACCGCTCTTGATGAGCGCGTGAGTTTTTCCGCGTCTTTAAAAGTTCTCTCCGAACTCAAAGCCAACGGTTGGCTAGATGACGAACATCGTTCGCGATGGATCGAAGTGTTGGCCAAGTGGAAGCCGCGTTTGCCGGGAATTGGTCCAAGGGCATGGTCGGAAGTGCCCAGTGACAAGGGTTTTACTTTTCCCCGTGGCTTCGACTTAAGCTTATGGATCTCTTTTCAGTCCGCGGCCGATCCCATTGAAGTCGAAGCGGTTTTGTTGTCGAAAGTTCTAGGCTTTTCGGATCAAGAGATTGCCGCCGGATTAAAAACCACCGTGGGCACGGTTCGCTACCGTGTGGGCCGCGGTCTTCGTCACTTGGGTGCATACATTGAGTCCTGACGCTGAACCCAAACATAAGAAGATGACGCGCTTTTTGTGCCAAGAGCTGTTGTATGAATACGCCAGCGGCACCCTCGATGAGCATCGCCGCCGCGACATGGAAGAGTATTTGTCGACCTGCCGCGATTCGCAGCGCGAACTGGAAAACCTGAAGAAGGGGTTGGCCTACGCGCAATCGGTGAACTCAATCCACGTGACCGACTCACTCTTGCATGGTCTTGAGGGTTTCGAGCCGGCCTGGAAGAAGCGCCTGCAATCTCTGACGCTGTGGTCGTTTCAGCGCGGTTGGCGTATGTTACCGTATACCTTCATGACCTTGGCCATTGTTTTGGGGTTGTACGTCACCAAACCCTGGCAACAGGACACGCATCGCGATTTGATTTTGGCTGAGCAGGATCACAAAGAGGTCGCGCATCCCGAAGGCCCGCTTGCGTCTCCGCAGGTGGCGCAGGCCACCGACAAAGTCACAGCTCCGGCGGAGGGGCCACCGCCACTTGCTCATAATTCCGTTACCGCCGTGACTGAAGCAGAGAAGCCAGCAGTCGTGCCGCCAGTATCTACAGAGAAAGAACCGGAAACCTCATTCTCGCCGACGCAGGCGATTGAGCAGGCATTGAACACGATGGCCTCTTTCGTTCCGTTCTTCGGTCGTCCTTCGGTGACGGCGCCCACGCCTAAACCTGTTCCAACGGCGGCGTTCGTAACACCGCCGTCACCGCCGCCGCCCACTCCGGCTACCGCGCCTGCAGAGGCGGTCAAAGTGGCCGATGCAAAAACTCCGATTCATGATCTTAGCCGTGAATTCACCGTTAAAGAACCGCGCAAGCGCAAGGTCGATGAAGCCAGCGCGGACGATGAGAAAAAAGATCTGGGGCCAGGTTCGGGCAAAGGCGCGATCTTGCGCGGACAAATCGAAGTCGACAGCTTCGATTCCACATGGCCTGCAGTTCGCGATAAGATTGTTTCTCTGGGTGGTCGCGCGGCTGGTAACGTGGAGCTCGGTTGGTTGCGACGTTCCGACGAGTCGTACTTCCATTTTTCTCTACCTGAGTCCAACTACACAGAGCTGCAATCCTTTCTCAAGACCTTTGGTCCAGTCCGGATCAGCAAAGAGCGCCACCCGCGGGTGATGCCAGAAGGTCAAATCCGCATTATCCTTACAGTGAAGGATGGCGGAAAACATGAAGCCGAGGCAGAGGCCCCGTAAATCAATTCGCACCATTTTGGTGTTCTGGCTTTTGATATTTTCGCTGGTGCCATTGGCTGCGATCACCGGGTATTCATTGGTGAAATACGAGCAAGCCATTGATCAAGAGCTGTCCACACGTCTGTTGGGCAATGCCCGCCAGATCAGTGTGATCCTCAACGAGTTTCAAAACTCGCTAACCGACGAAGCTCGCCACGTCGTCACCGATCGTGCTCTCATGTATTACTTAGGGGCCAACAACATCGAGCAAACGCGCGAGATGCTGAAACGCTGGTTCAAAAGTTCGGTTGTGGCGCAACGGGTGTGGGTATTCAATCGCGACGCGCGTTTGACGATCGCTCTCTACAAGGACGAGCACGGGCAAGTGCAGCGTCAGAGCAATCTCGAATCCGGTGTCGTTGAGCTGAATGAACCCTTGCTTAAAGCTATTGAAGGTAAGGACGAAATTTTGCTCTTCGACATCGTGGCTGAGGCGACCGGCGACTCGCGCAAGCCACGAGCCACGCGTATGGAACTTTCGACCTTCAATAAGATCAAAGGGGCCAATGGCCGACTGATCGGTTACATGCAGGAGACCATTGCGCTGGATGAAGCTGTATTGCAAAACTTCCGGAACCGGTTGAATGCTGAGATCTTCTTTTTTCAGCCGGGTAGGCCTAATGTGGTCGCTACTCACGACGATCTTGGGCTCTATCGCTCGGATATTTTCTCTCCACACTTGAAAGAAGACGGCTTCTTTGAGCTCAATATTCGCGCCACACCTTATCGCTTGATGCTGCGTGAGTTGAAGTGGGGCGACAACAGTTTCGTGATGGGTCTCGGTGCTTCAAAGTCTGCGGCCAAAGCGGTGTTGAAAAACGTGAAGTTGGCTTTCTACTCCGTGGTCGGAACTATCGTGGTGCTCCTTATCGTACTCAGTTTTGTGGCCTCACGCCTCCTGCTGACGCCCATTTACGATGTGCTGAACGCCATTGAGCGCGCTGACTTCGACAAGGGTTTGTTGCAAGTGCCGACGTCCAATGAAACTGAGCTCGGTCTCTTGGCGGATGCTTTCAACGATCTTTCGAAACGAACATTTGATTCGCAGAAGGCGTTGAAAGACAAAATCCAAGAGTTAGAGAAGGCCAACAATGAGATTCGCGATACCCAAGCCAAACTGGTGCACACCGCCAAGATGGCGAGCCTTGGTCAGCTGGTGGCAGGCGTGGCGCACGAACTCAACAATCCCATTGGCTTTATCTATTCCAACATGACTCATCTGCGCGACTATTCACAAAAGTTGATTCATTTGATTGATGTGGCTGAACATGAACCTCAGAAGCTCGACAAAGAGAAGGACAAGGCCGATCTACCCTACATCATGAAGGATCTGCCCAAACTAATCTCATCTTGTGAAGACGGCGCACGCCGGACTCGCGACATTGTTTTGGGCTTAAGGAACTTTTCGCGTCTCGAAGAAGCTCATGTCAAAGAAGTGGATTTACACGAGGGCTTGGAAAATACGCTGCGCTTGCTCACTGGTGAGCTGAAGAATCGTATCAAGGTCACCAGGCAGTTCGGGAAGATTCCCAAGATCAATTGCTATCCGAGCCAACTCAACCAAGTCTTTATGAATGTGCTGGGTAACGCGGCTCAAGCCATAGACGACGAAGGCGAGATTACAATCGCCACCAAAAAACTTTCTGGTGATCGCGTGGAAGTGTGCATCCGCGACAACGGCAAGGGCATGAGCAAGAGCACGGTGGAGAAGATCTTCGATCCATTTTTCACCACCAAGGGTCTTGGCTCAGGCACGGGCCTTGGTCTGAGCATTTCCTATGGAGTGATTCAAAAGCACGGCGGCGAGATTCTAGTGTCATCCGAGTTGGGTAAAGGTACCGAGTTCAAAATCATTCTGCCCGTGCACGGGCCGGTCGACGTAAGAAAACCTTCGGCTTAGTTGGTCAGGTTGTCTTTCATCTTCGTAAAAACCAAGTTGGATAACTCTGTCATCAGGCGAGTTTGATGTTCCACATTCGCCCCGCGACTCATCACGCAGAGCAAGTAGGGGTGCTTGGGCAAATAGACAATGCCGCAATCATGAAATTGGTGAATACCCTTGTTTTCAAGTTCGCCGAACTTATGAGCCACCGTAGTTCCCTTATCGACTCCCGCCACAATTCCGCGATCGAAGGCAGAGCGACTCAGTAGCTTCAACGCAGCATTGGAATTCTGCGCGCCTAAATAGGTAGCGTTATAAAGAATGCGGAACATGGAGGCATAGGCATGTGCGGTGACCCAGTATTCACCGTCTTTTTGCACCAGCGGCACGCCCATGTCATTGAGACTGGAGACAATATTGATATCCGGTTGCGTACTTACCAACAGGGCGGCGGCCCCTTCATCAGAGTTCACGATCATTCTCTCAAGCAGCCTACGCACGCTCGAGCTTCTGCCTTCGCTATCGATCACATTGCGATCGAACAACTCTGGATTGGATTGAAGCTTTCGATAGTAGGCGATAAGAATGGGCACCTTGAGCATCTTGGTAGCGATGAAAGGCGTCTGCGAATTGATGTGCAATGAAGGACCATTGATCAAATCACGAAAGTAGACGCTCACCTCATCGGCTCGTTTTTCTTCCTTGGCTTTTTCGATGCTGGCGCTCATCTCCGAGCGCAATTCCAATTCATTGGGCAAATAGCCGCGCGGGCTGGGTACGCAATCCACCAGCGGATTGATGAAATCGCTCTGTCCCAAATGGAGTTCTTCCGGAATATCGGTTGAGATCTTGGGGGATTTTAGCAACTGCAGGCTTAGGCCTACAGCTCCCCCGCCCAAAACGAATCCCACCGCCAGCGGAAGAAGTACGCTACGCATTTTCATAGTCGGCCATTCTGGTCGAGCGTTTTAAAAGGGCCCGTGTTGAATACGAGCCCTTATCAATAGATGAATTTTTAGCGATTAATTGCGGGTGCAAACCAATTCGCTGTTCAGCGGATATTCGCCACCAGCGTTTTTCAGAGTGCCTTGCGTGGTCTGCTTCAGATCACGGCCCGATAGGCTAAAGGTCATGTTCATGGTCAGGTCACCGTAGTAGGCGCCGTTGTTCCAGTACTTGCCAAGCAACTGCGATTGCAACAGGGCCGGGTTGGCCGTGTCGCACCAAGCGCGGAACGTACCTTCTTTCAGGGTGTCGTCGTCGGGAATAGGGTAGAGCTGATTGTCGGCCGGAATCTGCGAGCCATTGTAGTTGAAGACCGTAATGCCGTCTTTGTCGACGGACTGGCTCAACGTAATGACCTCCGAAGAACCATCTTGGTAAGCGCAGGTGTAAGTGCCAGTGAGATCGGGGCAAGCGAAGGCCTGAACCGAAAAGAGTAGAGCGAGAGCTGTAAGTGAACGCATATTTTCCCCCCTAGGAAATTTTGATAATCGCTATTTCAGGGTCTCCCTGGATTCAAGACAAAACTGCGATCCAGCGCATCAGCTGGGCATATGCACAAGCTCTCGACGTCTCATTTTGAGAATTGCTCTCGCCTTGCGTCTAATACGTCATACAAGTGGGATCTTGTGGCCTATGGCTTGCTCATTGTCAGAGGTGAGGGTGGTAACTATGGGACAGCCGCAACAGCCTGAAATCAAAATTCGCGCTCTCCCGCGTGGAAACGAGCGCAAGGCCGCCGCAAAGCCTGTTGCCAAGAAGAAGAGCCAGCCGCGCTGGATTATCTATGTCGGCGCGGGCGCCTTTGTCGCTCTTCTTAGTGCCCTTGCTTTACCGGGCCTGAAGCCGCCCCAATCGGTTGCGCGCAATATGACTGCGGCTGCTCCGCAAAAGATGCAGCAGACGGACTTGGCCTCGGTGCAATCTCCCATTAACGCTAAAATCTCGCGTCACTTGCAAGACTCGCATTTCAAAGAAGAAGTGATGCGCCGACAACTGGCGCTGGAAAACGCTCGTCTTAAAGATCCCAGTCTTAGTGTCGACACTGTGGTGGTCGAGGACGATGGTCGCAACTACGGCGTGCAGCTCGATCAAGAGGATACCGCCGACAAACTCTATCGCGATCTCAACTATCGGCAACCGGTCAGTACGGATTTTTTGCCGGAAGAGCGTATCAACGCCAAGCTCGCCAACAACAAGTGGATCAATGAACACGAGCGTGCGGAGCGCGTAAACTTCGTGCGCAACTTTATCCTCTCCGCTTACGAGCGCGGCTATGAAGTCGAAATCGACGCCAATCTCGTGGTCGTCGGTGTTCGCAAGGTGAACCGCCGGCTCAGCATCGATCAAATCATGGATCGCATGTCCAAGCAGGGCGGGCTTTAAACCATAGAGGATGAGGATATTTTCATCCCTACGCACTGCTCATTCGATTTGAGACGAGTTTAACCTAATTTCTATTCTTGCACGCCGTTCAGTGCCCTCCTAAAATGGGAGAGCTTTGGAGGCAAATTCCACTATGAAAAACTTAGTTTTGTTATTTGGATTGGTATGTTCGCTGGTCTTGGTTGGCTGTGGTCCACGACAGTTTGTTAAGGGTCAGTATGATGAGAATGTTGAAGACGCCAACCTGCTGACCGACAAGTGGTCTGAATCGGATATGCAAAAGGCGGTGAAGGATCTCGTCGCCAGTGCGGTCAGCCACCCCGCGATCGCCAATGCGAAACGTCCGCCTATTGTGATGGTCACACGTTTGCAAAATAAAACGAGCGAACACGTCGACACTCAAAGCATCACCGATATGTTTCAAGTGGAGCTTATGCGTTCGGGTAAAGTGACGTTCGTCGACAAAGCCGCGCGCGAAGACATCGCCGAAGAGTACGACTATCAAGACTCTGGCATGGTTGAGCGCGAGAGCAAGAAAGGCAAAGGCGGTCAGGTCGGTGCCGACTTCATCATGAACGGTCGCTTGGATTCGATCGTGCAGGAGGCCGGTAAAGACAAAACCATCTATTATAAAATGACGATGAATCTGACCAACTTGAAGACCGGTTTGATTCAATGGACAGATCACAAGCAGCTGCGCAAAGAGTACAAGAAAAAGCGGGTAGGCCTCTAAGCCTGGAGTTTCGTGCGCCACTGGAAACATCATTTCACTGCCGGCCTCGCGTTTCTCACGTTGGCCGGCTGCACGACCTATCAATCCAAGCTCAATGGATTTCGCGAGCAGTTGCGCGCCAATGCTCCTGAAAAAGCCGCCGAACAAGTCAAAACAAAGGCCTACACTGACGGTGATGACCAAGTGGTGTATTTACTTGAGTACGGCACGGCTGAGCAAATCGCCCAGAACTACGAAGCCAGCAATAAAGCTTTTTTACTGGCGGAAGACCTCACCGATATAAAAGACTATCACTCCATCTCGCGCGTCACAGGCTCACTGCTTTTGAATGAAGGCATGGTTCAGTACAAAGGCGATGACTACGAAAAAGTCATGATCAACGCCATGCTGGCTATTAATTTTCTGATGTTGAATGATCAGGAAGCCGCTCGCGTCGAGTGCCGTAAACTCAATGACAAGTTATACAAGTTCCGCTTCGAGGGGAAACGCAATTACACTCAGAATCCGTTTGCATTTTACCTGTCAGCGCTCATCTGGGAAGCCAACAAAGACTGGGATTCGGCCTACATCGACTACAAGAAAGCTTACGAGCTCAATCCGGATCTGGTTTATCTCAAAGAAGATCTGATTCGTGCAGGTATTGCTGCTCGCCGGCCCGAAGAGGTAGCGAAATGGAAAAGTGCCTTTCCAAATGTCACCCCGGCCAATTTGAAAGATCAGGGCGAGTTGATTTTGCTGTATCAGCAGGGTTGGGGACCAGTAAAACGCCCCCACCCCTCCTTCCCGCGCGTGCCTAAGCTCTACCCCTCGTACTCAGAAACCCAACGCGCTCGTTTAGAGGTTGAAGGTGGGCCGAGTGAACCGACGCAAACCGTGTTGGATGTTACCAGTACAGCCACTGAAACGTTGGATGAGCAGTATGCTGGGTTGATTGCTATGCGTGCGGCCGGCATTGCTGCTAAGGCCGTGATGGCAGATCAGCTTCGCCAGAAAAACCAGTTGCTGGGTGAATTGGCTTGGATCGGAATGAACTTGGCGGACCAAGCTGACCTACGCCAGTGGCTCACTCTTCCCGCGACGATTCAGATTGCGAAGCTACGTTTAAAGCCCGGGAAGTACCGCGTTCGCATTGTTGGCATCAATCAGGGTGGCTTTCCGACGGGTGAGGCCACCGAATGGCAACAGGTAAGTATTGTCCCACGCAAGAAGCTCTTCATGAATTGGCGTTCCCTGCGCTAATTCTGTTCGCCCAATATTATTGTATAGATATGTAGAGGCTACCAACCGCAGGCAAAAAAAAGCCCCGGTTCGTCACCGGGGCTCAAAATGCACGTTAATTTAGCAGCAGGCTTAGTTGCCGAGACTGCGGTTGGAATTCGGCAGATCGGGAAGATCGTTGCTGAAACCGCGCTCGAGTTCTTTAGCAGCGGTAGCGGCATTCGCGGCCGAAGCCACGCGTTCATCGAGCGACTTTTTCATGTCGTCGTAAGAAGCTTTGCCATTTTCCATCTTCTGAGCAGCTTCTGCTTGAGCCGCAGCTTGCTTCTCAGCGTAATCCTGCGGGAAGGCACCCAGCTTTGCAAGATAGCTGGAAATGCTGCCGTTACCGTTCTGGATGATCTCACGAAGGGTGAAAAGAGGGGCGTATTGTGACGCTTTCTTTTCAGATTCGAAGATAATCTGGGTCAGGGTGGCCGCAGTGATATCGTTCTTAGTTTTATTGTCGATCACCATCACGTCTTCGCTGGAGCGAATCATTTTTGCGATGTCATCCAACGTCACATAGCAGCTCTGTTGTGTGTCATACAGCTTGCGGTTTTGATACCGCTTGATGATCTTAGTCTTTGCGTTAGGCCGATTCATCGTCATCTCTTGGTTCACCAAAGCCTCCCTCTAGAAAATGACTCCCTCTGTAAACTTGCGCTGAAACGTAGTCCCGCCCGCCACGGGTTGTCAAGGCCCCCATCCGGACTCTTCCAATAAAAACAAGAACTAAGACACTGCGTGACATCAGGCCGTTTACACTCTGTGACGCAACTCTTTTGCCTCCGGGGTGAACGACCTTTGTCGCAATTTCGACTTGGTCTTTCGGAATGAAACTTAAGCGCTTATGGCAGCCATATAAGTTACTGATATGGCTCATATCTTCTATAACACGCCCCGTTCCAGCAAGTGTCGAACTAGACCTTTTTTGAGGCTATTCCGGTCAAGCTCTCGAGCCAAATTTCCGATTTATGTACATGGAACAGCTGGCTCGGACGCCGGAAAGGCCCCACATGAAAAAACTACTTTTCTGCCAGCTTGGGGTGATCTTGGCGGTCACTTCTGCCTGCTCAACGCTTGGGCAAAGAGGTGGAGCTTATCGAACCGACGCGCTTTCCAATTTGAATCCCGCGCCAGCCAAACTCACTCCGCCTGACTATATTTCGAGCAACTCAGAGACTCCAGTTTTGGATGACACCTATTTAAGCAGCCAAGCTGATTACCATTACACGATGGGTGAAACCTTCAGCAATGAAGGGCAATCCCCCCGTGCGATCGAAGAGTATAAATCCACTCTCGTCTATGATCCAAAATCGGTGCATGTGCGCCTAGCACTAGCGCGTGAGTACGTGCGCATGGGCATGATCACTGAAGCCGTTGAGCAGGGAGAAATCGCCGTAGACATGTCACCGGAGAGCGTCGATGCGCGGATGCTTCTCGGTGGTCTGTACACGGGCCTCAAGATGTTTCAGCCCGCGCGTGACCAGTTTCAGGCCATTTTGACGAAAGAGCCCGGTCATGCTGAGGCCGCCGTGTATTTAGGCGCTCTATTGGCAGAAGAGCGGAAGTTCGATGAGTCGATCAAGTACTTTGAGAGTTTAGCGAAAAACCAAGCCTTCAAAGAGAGTGAGAAAGCTTACTACTACATCGGTCGTGTGCACTCCGAGCAGGGACAGTCGCACTACGCTGAAGCCAAACAGGCTTTTGGCAAAGCCTTGCAGATTAAACCCGACTATTCGGAAGCGGCCCTGTCGCTAGCCATGGTTTTACGGGCGGAGAACAAGAGCAAAGAGATGGAGCAACTGCTACGCTCGTTCCAGGAAAAATTCGGGCCGGCGCGTGAAATGTCACGCCAGCTCAGTCATTACTACTTAGAAAAAGAAGATTACGACAAAGCCTTAGAGCAACTCGAGGTCTTTGATAGTTTCGAGCGCGACAACATCAACATCAAGTTTCAAATCGCTTTGATCCTGATCGAGAAGAAGCGTTTTGAATCTGCGGCACAGCGTTTAGAAGACATTCTGTTGCAAGAGCCGCAGTCGGATAAAGTGCGCTACTACCTGGGCGCTGTGTATGAAGAGTTGAATCAAACGCAGCTTTCGCTGGAACATTACAAGCACATCGGCAGCGGGTCGAATTACTTCGCCGATGCCGTTCTGCGCACGGCACAGCTGCATAAAACCACCGGTCGTTTGGATAAAGCGATCGAGACCATGGAAGCGGCCATCAAGCAGCAAGACGATCTGCCGCAGCTGTACGCTTACCTGGCCACATTGTTAGACGATCAGAAGAATTTCAAGAAAGCCCTGAAGATGCTGACCGTGGCAGTCGAGCGTTTTCCGAGCAACACTCAGCTGCGCTTCTTCTTGGGCACGATGCAGGATCGCATGGGCAATCCCAAAGAAACCATCGCCCAGATGACCAAAGTCATCGAACAAGATGAAGATCACGTGCAGGCTTTGAACTACCTGGCCTACACCTATGCCGAACTGGGTGACAATTTGGATCAAGCTGAGAGTCTGGCGGCGCGCGCGTTGAAGCTGCAACCCAATGATGGCTATATTTTGGATACGCTGGGTTGGATTCACTTCAAGCGTGGACGGATTGAAGACGCGATCAAGTATTTAGAGGCGGCCTACAAGCTGCGCTCAGATGAGGCGATCATCGCGGAACACTTGGGTGACGCATATTTGCGTCATCAGATGTGGCAGAAGGCTCAGCGCATGTATCAGAAGGCCGCTCAGCTCGAGGGCGAAGGTACACGTTACGGAAAAATTCAAGAGAAGCTGGCCAATATCCGTTCACAAACAGAAAAACTACCGGCCCGCGCACCCGCAAGCCTTGCTGACCCAAGAGCGCAGTGACATAATCCCTGACATGATGAAAAAGACCGCGCTGGTTATGTGTCTAGTGCTCGGTGGCTGCGTAGGCGGCCCCGCTGTCAAACTCAACAACGTCTCCGAGGGCCATTGGCGCGGCAAAGCGCTGGTCAAAGACAAAGAACAAGGCCGCTCTTACGTCGTCAACTTGAACTTCAATGCCGTTCGTCATGAACGTGCTCGTATGGATGTGACGAGCACACTGGGTACGGGTGTGGCCTCACTCATGGTTGAACCTAAAGAAGTTCGTTATGTGCTATTTGACTCCAAACGATTTTACTATGGTAATCCCCAGGTGGATGTCATGCGCCCCATCCTGGCCCTGCCTTTTGATCCGCGCTGGTTGAACAATCTGCTCTTTGAAGATCCCGTCACCGACAAAGGTTGGAGTTGCGAAGTCGATAGCGGTGGTTTTCTGCAATCTTGCCGAGACACGATCTCCAATACAAAGATCACGTGGTCCTCGCGGCAGGGAGAGAAAAGGACCGTGATGATCGAGCACCCCAAGGCTTCGGTCCAGATCAATGTGAATTCGTTTAAGCCCAAGGTCGAGGATAGAAAAAACTTATTCGTCTTAGAAGCTCCCGAGGGCTATCAGAAGTTACGTGTGAGATAACCGGTAGCTCGCGCTATCCCATAGTGATACAAAATCTCCAAATTCGAATCGGGCGCCAGTTTATTGAATGGCCCATTGAGAAGGCGGCGCTTTCATAGGATAATTTCTAGTAATAGCCTCGGGCGTGGGGCTTTGCTTTAAGCCAGGAGGGGCGCATGGCTATGGATTCGGGCCGGACAAATTTCTCGGATTTGATCCGCAATCTCCAACAGTCCAATCGTTATCAAGATCTGAGCTGGTCGGGAAGTTTTAACGACTACCTCAATCTAATTCGCGAGAATCCCAAGATCACTCGCAACGCCTTTCAGCGCATGTACGACATGATCATGGAAAAAGGCACGTCGGAATACACTGACGTTAAGAAACAGATCATCCATTATAAGTTTTTTGATGCGGAAGACGCCGATGGCAAAGATGCCGTTTATGGCGCCGCCATCCCTCTGATGAAGTTGGTCAACGTTCTGCGCGCGGCCGCTCTCGGCTACGGAACGGAAAAGCGTGTGATTCTCTTGCACGGTCCGGTGGGATCGGCCAAGTCGACGATCTGCCGTTTGATCAAACAGGGTTTGGAGAAATATTCGAAGACCGACGCCGGCGCACTCTACACTTTTGAGTGGGTCGATGAGGAAGGTAAGTTCGAGGATATTTTCGGCAAAGATTGTCGCGTGTTCCCTAGCCCCATGCATGAAGAGCCTTTGTTGGTCTTGCCGCCCGAAATGCGTCAGGCCGTTTTTGATGAATTGAATCGCGGCGCCAAAGGCGAATTCCGCGTTAACGTGACCGGTGAATTGTGCCCGCCGTCGCGCTGGATCTTTAAATCTTTGATGGAGCGCTACCACGGCGATATCACCAAGGTGCTTGAGCATGTACGTGTGAAACGCCTGCTTCTTTCGGAATCCGACCGCATCGGTATCGGCACCTTTCAGCCGAAGGATGAAAAGAACCAAGATTCGACCGAGCTCACGGGCGATCTGAACTATCGCAAAATTGCTGAATACGGTTCGGACTCCGATCCCCGCGCCTTTAATTTTGACGGTGAATTCAACGTCGCTAACCGCGGTATGGTGGAATTCGTTGAGGTTCTGAAGTTAGACGTAGCTTTCTTGTATGACCTACTCGGTGCTTCGCAAGAACATAGAATCAAGCCGAAGAAATTCGCCCAAACCCACATCGATGAGGTGATCATTGGTCACACCAACGAGCCTGAATATCGTAAGTTGCAAGACAACGAGTTCATGGAAGCTTTGCGCGACCGTACGGTGAAGATCGATATTCCTTATATCACCAAGCTACGCGATGAAATTAAGATCTATAAGAAGGATTTTAACTCGCGTCTTTTGCGTGGCGTGAGCATTGCTCCGCACACCATCGAGATGGCCGCCATGTGGGCGATCTTGACCCGCTTGGAAAAACCGAAGAAAGCCAATCTGACCCGTTTGCAGAAGCTCAAGCTGTATGACGGCAAGTCGTTGCCGAATTACACCGAGGACAATATTAAAGAGCTGCGCAAAGAAGCCAAGCGTGAGGGCTTAGAGGGTATTTCACCACGCTATATTCAAGACAAACTGTCCAATGCGATCGTTATGGCGCAGCAGATGAATAAGGGTTCCGTGAACCCGTTCATGGTGCTGAATGAATTGGACGCCGGCCTTAAGCATCACTCGCTTTTAGCCAATGAAGAGCTCAAGCAGGACTACCGTGAGCTTTTGAGCGTGGTGAAGCAGGAGTATGAAGAGACCATCAAGAGCGAAGTTCAGCGTGCCATTTCGGCCGATGAAAGCGCCCTGCACCGCCTGTGCGCCAACTATATTGATAACGTGAAGGCCTACACGCAGAAAGAGCGCGTACGCAATCAGTTCACCGGTATGGATGACGACCCGGATGAGCGCCTCATGCGCTCGATCGAGGAGAAGATCGAGATCCCTGAATCACGCAAAGACGATTTCCGCCGCGAAATCATGAATTACATCGGTGCTCTGTCCTTGGAAGGCCGAAAGTTCGACTACAAAACGAACGAACGTCTGCACAAGGCTCTTGAACTGAAATTGTTCGAAGACCAGAAGGATTCGATCAAGCTGACGAGTCTGGTCTCCAGCGTCGTCGACAAGGACACGCAAGAGAAGATCGATATCGTGAAAACGCGTCTGATCAAAGAGTTTGGTTACGACGAAATCTCGGCGACGGATGTCTTGCACTATGTGGCCAGCATCTTCGCTCGTGGCGACGTGAAAGATAAGAAGTAAACCGAATGGGAATTCGCGAAGATCACAGCCGGTTTCGCGACATAGTTCGCGGGCGGATTAAACAGAACTTTAAGAAGTACGTCACGCATGGCGAGATGATCGGCAAGCGTGAGAACGATTACGTCAAGATTCCGATTCCTTCTATCGATGTTCCAAGGTTCAAATACGGGCCGAAACAATCGGGTGGAGTCGGACAGGGACAAGGACAGTCGGGCGATGCCGTCGACGGTGAAGAGCAGCCAGGGCAGGGACAAGCGGGAGATACGCCGGGCGAGCATTTGCTGGAAGCTGATATCTCCTTAGAGGAATTGGCAGATATCTTAGGGGAAGAGCTTGCTCTTCCACGCATTTTGCCCAAAGGGCATAAAGCGGTAGAATCCAAGATGACTAAGTACAACGGTCGTTCGCGGGTGGGTCCGGACTCTTTGCGCCACTTCAAAGCTTCTTACAAAGAGGCTTTGAAGCGCAGCATTTCAGCAGGTTTGTACAATCCGGAAGATCCGATCGTTGTTCCGATCCGTCGCGATATGCGTTTTCGCTCGTTCCGCACGGCAGTCAAACCTCAGGCCAATGCGGTTGTGATTTACATGATGGACGTCTCGGGCTCCATGGGTGACGAACAAAAAGAGATCGTTCGTCTGGAGAGCTTTTGGATCAACACATGGTTACGCCGCAACTATAAGGGCCTTGAGACTCGCTTTATCATTCACGACGCCGCCGCCAAAGAGGTCGACGAGAAAACCTTTTTCTCCACCTCCGAATCGGGTGGAACGTTGATCAGCTCGGCCTACAAGCTGTGCAAAAAGATCATCGATGAAGAATATCCGCTGAACGAGTGGAACATATATCCTTTCCACTTTTCGGACGGCGATAATTGGAGTGGCGAAGATACGCGCTTATGCGTGAAACTACTGAAAGAGTACTTTCTACCGCATGTGAACATGTTTGGTTACGGGCAGGTTGAGAGTAAGTACGGCAGTGGGCAGTTTCTCAAAGATCTGGAAAAAGCCTTTCCGGAAGATGAGCGTCTGGTGATTTCGCGCATTGAGAATCGCGACAAGATCATTCAGTCCATCAAGGACTTTTTGGGTAAAGGCAGGTAGCCATGGCCAATCTCACTCCCGACCTAGAACGTGAACGAGTGAAGATCGAAAAGGCGGCCCGCGACGCTGGCCTGGATTGCTTCGACACGGTTTTCGAACTGGTCACATATGATCAGCTCAATCAAATCGCCGCCTATGGCGGATTTCCGGTGCGTTATCCGCACTGGCGTTTTGGTATGGAGTACGAATCTCTTTCGAAGTCCTATGAGTATGGTCTATCGAAGATCTATGAGCTCGTGATCAATAACGACCCGTGCTACGCCTATCTGATGGAAGGAAACGAGTTCTTGGACCAGAAGCTGGTCATGGCCCACGTATTCGGTCATTGCGACTTCTTTAAGAACAACTATTGGTTTTCTCCCACCAACCGCAAGATGATGGACAATATGGCCAATCATGCCACGCGTGTGCGCCGTTATATGGACCGCTACGGCGTAGAGGCGGTGGAGAACTTTATTGATCTCTGTCTGAGCCTTGAAAACCTGATTGATCGCTTTTCCCCTTATACGCCAAAGAAGATCGTTGAGCCGCCTCGCTCCTCAAGCGATGAGGACGAGGAGCAATTCGATCAGCAGCAGGCGCACCGCCCGGACGGGCGTTTAAAAGTGCATCGTGGATATATGGATTCATATATCAACCCACCCGAGTTTTTGGCCGAGCAACAACGTCGTATGGCCGAACGCAATGAACGCTCGGGGGTGTTTCCTGAAAAACCTGAAAAGGATGTTTTGAACTTCCTTCTGCATTACGCTCCCCTGAAGCCGTGGCAACAAGACATCCTGTCGATCGTGCGGGAAGAGAGCTATTATTTTTCGCCTCAAGGCATGACTAAAATCATGAATGAGGGATGGGCTTCTTATTGGCACTCCAAGATTTTGACTGAGAAAATCATGGACGACTCGGAAATCATCGATTTTGCCGACCGCCACAGTGGCACTATGGCGATGTCACCGACCAGCTTTAACCCTTATAAGGTGGGCATCGAGCTGTTCCGAAATATCGAAGAGCGTTGGAACAAAGGTCAGTTCGGTAAAGAGTGGGAAGAGTGTCAGGATCTTTCGGCTAAAAAAGCTTGGGATAAAAAAACCGGGCGTGGTCGAGAGAAGATCTTCGAAGTGCGCAAGCACTATAACGACGTGACCTTTATCGACGAATTCCTGACCGAAGACTTCTGCGTCGAGCATCGCATGTTCGTTTACAAATTCAACAAACGCACCGGTCAGTACGAAGTCGACACGCGCGATTTCAAGGCGATCAAGAAGAAGTTCTTGTTCCAGCTGACCAACTTTGGCCAACCGATTATTTCGGTGGTTGACGCCAATCATAACAATCGCGGCGAGTTGTTGCTGACACATCTGTTTGAAGGTGTGGAGATGCAGCCGGACTATATGCAAGAGACGATGAAGAATCTCTTCGCTATTTGGTCACGCCCGGTGGCGGTGGCTACGGTTCTTGATGGTGATCCGAAGATCGTGAGCTTTGACGGCACGGAATTCAAACATCAAAGTCTGTCCAACTTGCCCGTCGGCGATCAAAACAAACCCGAAGACCCCAAATAAAAAAAGGGCTCCTTATCTATTGGCAGGAGCCCTTTATCAATACTTCGAACAAAAAGGGCACTCACGTGCCCTTTTGCCTAGTGATCTTTGCGGAGAGCGTCTTTGGCCGGCTCCGTGTAACGGTCACGAAGTTCGCCAAGCTTTTGCGTCACTTCGTCTTTTTTATAACCGTACTTCTGTTGCAGCAAACCCGAGAGTGATTCGACATCACCTTTGGTGCTTTCGATCTCATCTCCGGTGATTTTGCCCCACAGCTTGCGGACTTCACCTTTAAACTCGTCCCATTTGCCTTCAATAATATTTTTATCCATGGATCTTCTCCTTTTTAAGGGTTTAGGGCAGAACGTTGGGTTTACGGCCGGTCACCAGGCCTACAACTAGGCTGATGAGTGCGAGGGCCACAAATACGATCAATAACATCTTGCCGATTTCCATCGAGAGTCCGCCGACGCCGCCGGCACCGAGGAAATAAGCAATAAGTGCTAGAACAAAAAATGCGATTGCCGCTCTCAACATGTTTGTCTCCTTCCCGTTGGATGGGCGCATTGGAGGATTTGCAACGAGCGCGCCCGCCCTGGACTGGTTTCTGAGAGTACTTAAAGCCCGGATACGTCCACATTCACCGCGTGATAAGGGAAACATGGTACGTACGTTCTACCTCAGGACGCCAATGGGGGCCGCGACACTTGGTCGGCGGCTTGCAGTAGGCTTTAGATGTAGGGAACCAAACCAAAGATAACGACTTAGTTTAAAGGGAAAGCCACGCATGTCTTCAATGCTCATCGTAGATGACAGCCCCGACAACCGCAGCTTTTGTGAGTTGATCGCACAGATGTTCAATTTCTCTCCCGTGGCAGTGGCCTCGGATGCGGATGAAGCCATCGCATTGATCGAGAAAGGGTTCAAGCCCACAGTGGTGCTCTTGGATCTGATTATGCCCGGAAGTGATCCGGAGGAATTGGTAAAGGCCATTCGGGCGAAACCCGAACTGGACGAAACGGAGGTGGTGTTGATGTCGGCTATCCGTGAAGTGTCCAAGGTGGCGCGGACCATGGGCGCCGATGATGCGATTCGAAAGCCTTTTGCCATGGAGAAACTAGTCGACCGTTTTCGTCGCTTTTCGATCGGACCCTAAATCGGCGCCATGGTGGAAGGCCTAAACTCAGTCGTCGCGATCATTGGTCGAAGCTGAAGACAACTCATCTAGATCGCTGGCACTTTTGGGTTCAACACGGAACAGCCAACCATCGCCGTAGCAGTCCTCAACGATTAGGCTGGGGTTTTCGACCACCGCTTCGTTGACTTCGATCACATTGCCTTCAATTGGAGTGTAAAGGTTCAGCGGGCCTTGATCTGTATCGAGCTCGCCGCACACTTCATCGGGAATCACTTCTTCGTTTTCACCCGGCAGGTTGATGCTATTGAGTTCGGTGAACTCATCCAAGCCTGCTTCATTGATCCCGACGGTGACCACGCCGTCTTCGATCATGATCCACTCATAACCCATAAATGTGATCAGATCCTTCATTCGCGGCCTCCCAAGTGTTTGCCCAAGAATTTCTCCATGCTGCGATAAAAGTCAAAGCGGTTTTCTTCATTGGCGAAACCATGGCCTTCATTGTCCTTCACCATGTACTCCACTTCGACGCCGCGCGAGCGTAAAGCCTCCACGATTTGATCGCTTTCGGCCTTATTCACGCGGGGATCATTCGCGCCTTGCGCCACAAACAGCGGGGTTTTGATCTTATCGACATGAAAGACGGGCGAAGCGGCGCGCATAAGCTCCTTGTCTTTTTCGGGATGGCCTACCATCTCATAAGTCATCTCAAGCATCGGCTTCCAATAGGGAGGAATTGTCTTAGTGAAGGTGAAGAGATTGCTGACGCCCACATAGTCGACCGCACAAGCGTAAAGATCGGGAGTAAAGGTGATACCGGCCAACGTGGCGTAGCCGCCGTAAGACGCTCCGTAGATGCAAATACGTTTTGGATCGGCAATTCGCTGACTGATCAACCACTGTGCGCCGTCGGTGATGTCGTCTTGCATCTTCTTGCCCCACTGCTTGAACGATTTCTCCCAAAACTTGCGGCCATAGCCGGTCGAACCGCGGAAGTTCATTTTGAATACGCCATAGCCACGGCTCGCCAAAAACTGCGTTTCAGGATTGAAGCCCCACTCGTCGCGCGCCCAGGGCCCGCCATGTGGATTGATAACGATCGGCACGAGTCGGCCTTCGCTTCCGCGCGGCAAGGTCAAGTAGCCCTCGATCTCCAGGCCATCACGTGATTTGTAATGGACGGTTTTCGTGGGCGACATAAGCTCGGGGTTCAGCCAGGGCGAGGTATTGCCCACATCCGTCAGCTGTTTGGTTTTACGATCGTAAATGTAGTAGCTGCCGAGAGTCAGATCGGAATTGGTTTTGATGGACCAGAAGCGCTCATCCAACGAGGAGTTGGCGATCACCAAACCGCCCGCCTGTGGAAACTTTGCGCGTAAAAAGTCCCATTCCTTTTGCTCGGCGGGATTTAAAAAGAAAGTCTCGCGGCGATCCGTGACCACGGTAACGCGGCCAAGTGTCTTGCGCGGATGCGAATAGTGCGCTTCGCTCACATCATATTTCGGATGTTTGAACACGGTTCTGACAATGAAACGGTTGGGCGGGCGCTGCGGGT
The DNA here is from genome assembly GCA_019637855.1 of Bdellovibrionales bacterium. GTDB lineage: Bacteria > Bdellovibrionota > Bdellovibrionia > Bdellovibrionales > UBA1609 > JALHOQ01. The sequence continues at coordinate 288,427 of JAHBUX010000001.1, read as the reverse complement.
CGACCTCTACGATCTGGTCTAAATCGCTTCTCAAATTGGTAGTCACAAATAGGCGCTTGTTGTCGGCAGTAAAGCCAATCGGAGTAAAGTTGACACGGAAGTTCGTTTTATAGAGCTGAATCCAAGGCTTTCCCTTGCTGCGTTCAAAATAGATGACCGTATTCACGCCGTCGCTGGATGTGCCGCCGCGGACATCGCCGTTGTGATCAATCAGCCAGCCTAGAATTTGATTTTTATTTTCAGCAACCATCTTGCTGGCGCCCGTGGCAACATTCACGCGATAAACGTCGAAAAGTTCATTGTTGCGTTGGTTGTGTTGCACCAAAATATCGGTAGGGGATGTTTCTTCCAAGCTGTCGATGATTGCGGCCTTAGTGCCTGCATGAGGCGTCAGATCTTTCGCCTCGCCTGAAGTCAGGTCTACTGCGAAGACGTGATCGTTCTCGTCTCCGTTGCTGTCTTTTTCGAACAGTACGAAGTTCGAGCCTTTCCAGTGAATCTGCGTAATGTCGCGGTCTTCGACAAAGGTCACTTGCTTAACGGCACTCGGGTTGTCGATAGGTTGAACAAAGATGTTGAGTCGGCTCTTCCACGGCTTCAAGAAAGCTAGTTTTTTGCCGTCGGGGGAAACGCGGAAGCCGAACAGCGCGGGATTTTTAAAAAATTCTTCCAAGGGGATTTCGGCAGCAGTTAAGGCAGTGGCGGGTGTGCGATCTTTGCTACCAGGGGACTGACAGCCGAACAGGGATATCAGAACAGCGAGGGTTAAAATAATTCTCATCGTATCATCCTTAAAACGACAGAAGGGGCCGTTTGGCCCCTTCTTGAAGGTTTAGCTAAACGCCAAAACCTTATTACAGATCGTAGTACAAGTAAAACTCGTACGGTGCTGGCCGCTGCTGCATCGGAATGATTTCGCGTTCGTACTTGTAGTCCATCCAAGTTTCCAGCATGTCCTGGCTGAACACATCCCCGCGCAGTAAGAATTCGTGGCTGTTGCGCAAGTTGACCAATGCTTCATCCAGAGTCTTCGGACAGTGCGGAACTTTTTTGGCTTCTTCCGGGGGCAGACCATAGATGTCTTTATCCAGCGGATCACCCGGGTGGATCTTGTTCATTACGCCATCGATACCTGCCATCAACATGGCGGCGAAAGCCAGGTACGGGTTGGCCGAAGGATCGGGAGTGCGGAACTCAATGCGCTTGGCTTTTGGATTCGTGCCGGTATTCGGAATACGAATTGCCGCTGAGCGATTGCGATACGAATAAGCTAGTCGGATCGGGGCCTCAAAACCCGGCACCAAACGCTTGTAGGAGTTGGTGGACGGGTTGGTGATGGCGCACAAGGCCGGGGCATGCTTCAGAATACCGCCGATAAAATGTAGGCCCATATCGCTCAAGCCTGCGTAGCGGTCGCCGGCGAACAGAGGTTGGCCGTTTTTCCACAGGGACATGTGAGTGTGCATACCGCTGCCGTTGTCGCCGAAGATAGGTTTCGGCATAAAGGTGGCCGTTTTGCCGTGACGACGGGCCACGTTTTTCACGATGTACTTAAACCACATTTGCTTATCGGCGATATCCAACATGGTGTCGAAGCGGAAGTTGATCTCCCCTTGGCCAGCGGTGGCTACCTCGTGGTGTTGACGCTCGACTTCGATGCCGAGTTTATCGAGCTCAAGGCAGATTTCGGTACGCAGATCATGCAAAGTATCCGAGGGCAGAGCGGGGAAGTAACCCTCTTTTAAACGCGGCTTGTATCCGAGGTTGCGTCCGCTCTCTTCACGGCCGCTGTTCCACGTCGCCTCGTCCGAGTCGACATGATAGAAACCGCCGTAAGACGTCTGATCGTAGCGCACGTTATCGAAAATAAAGAACTCCGCCTCCGGACCGAAATAAGCGGTGTCGGCAATGCCGGTCGATTTCAAATAAGCGATGGCTTTTTTTGCGATTTGGCGCGGATCGCGCTCATAGGGCTCATGCGTGTCGGGGTGAACCACATCACAGATCAGTGACAGAGTGGGAACTTCCATAAACGGATCGATCTTGGCTGTGCGCGGATCGGGCATCACGGTCATGTCCGACTCGTTGATGGCGCGCCAACCGCGGATGGAAGAGCCGTCAAAGTTCAGCCCCTCTTCGAATACGTCCTCTTTCAGCTCAGAGAGCGGAATGGTGAAGTGCTGCCACATACCGGGCAGATCGATAAACTTCAGATCGACCATCTTCACGCCGCGCTCGCGCGCAAACGTTATGACTTCGGCGGGTTTCATGAAAAGGCTCCTCGGGTAAGTTGGTTAAAGCTCGTGGACGAAAAACTAAATCGCGTTTTCATTGCGCTCGCCCGTGCGAATACGCAGGGCGGCCTCAACGGGAATGACAAATACTTTGCCGTCGCCAATTTTGCCAGTGGCGGCCGCCTTTTGAATGGATTGCAAAGCGGGTTCGACCAGGTCGTCGGCCACCACAGTTTCCACTTTCACTTTAGGTAGGAAATCGACGACGTATTCGGCACCTTTGTAGATTTCTGTGCGGCCTTTTTGGCGGCCAAAGCCACGCACTTCGGAGACTGACACTCCTTCGATGCCCAGTTCGGTAAGGGCTTCGATGACGTCATCAAGTTTGAAAGGCTTTATGATCGCCTCAATCTTTTTCATCTGCTATTCGTCTTTTCGGGAAGGGTCTTTGTTTTTGCAGTTAAACCTCGAAACGGGTTACGCAGTCAAAAAAATTTTGGTAAAGATGCGGGCCCTATGAAAGTCACGCAGCATCTGTTTCTTTATGGCTCTTGGTTCCCGGGCCATGTGCATTTTCCGCTCATAGAAAACCACGTCTTGCATTTTCGCCCGGCGACGGTGCAGGGTTCAGTTTATCGAACGAGCATTGGCTTCCCCGTATTTGTGAACGAGGGTCACGACCGTGTGCCCGGCGCCGTTGTGCAAGTGCACGCTCCGGAGACCCTCTTTCTCTTACTCGATGAGTTTCACGGAGTAAGTAAGATGAATCCGCTAGAGTCTTTATTCGAACGCATTACGTTGGCCGCGTGGGACGGCGACAGCGAGCCTACTCCGGTGTTGGTGTATGCCATGCCTAAGGCTCGTTTGCCGCAATCTTATCCGCGTATTGGTGCCGGCGATTGGCCCACGGATTTACGCCACAAGCCCGACTTAGTAAGTCAGCTGTCGGAGCGCCATCGTCTCTACCTTGAAAGACTCGGAGCGTCCAATGGGCGGGAGAACATGCCACAAGATCTAACGTTGTATCGCGAGCTTTTGAAGATGGAGCTGATTATTGATCGTGGTCGGCGTGTGGGCCTTTCTAAACTGGGGCAAGAGGTGGTGCGATACCTGCCTAAAAATCGGGAGATAAGACATTAAAAAACCACGCTTCAACGTCGTTTTGATTGAGCCCGAAATCGGTGCTAACACCGGCAACATCGGCCGCACCTGTGTGGGACTCGAGTCCAAGCTGCACTTAGTCGGAAAACTGGGATTTGATATCACCGATCGGCGCCTAAAGCGGGCCGGCCTCGACTACTGGCCGCATCTGGATTTTGTCCATCATCAGACCTGGGAAGACTGGTGGAATGAGGTTCCTGACCCCTCGCGCGTGTTCTTTTTCACCACCAAAGCTGGACAAACGCATTTTGACACCCAGTTTGAAAATGGGGACTGGTTGGTATTTGGTAAAGAGACGAAGGGCTTGGATGAGACTATTCTCAAGGCGCATCCGGAGCAGTTGCGCAAAATACCAATGACCGGTCCCATACGCAGCTTAAACATCGCCACCGCGGTGGCCATCGTGATGTTCGAGGGGTTCCGCCAGACTCGCGGCTAGAAAGCGTGACAGGTCAACCTCAGCGGACTATCTTAGGAAGCTATGGTCCAAAAAATCCTGACGAATCTGTTCGGCACTAAGCACGAACGAGACATGAAAAAACTCCGCCCGCTGATCGAGCAAATCAATTCGCTCGAGGCGGGATTAAAAGGCCTCACCGATGTCCAGTTGCAGGCCAAAACCCCTGAATTCAAAGAGCGCATTAAAAAAGGCGAGACTCTTGAGCAGCTGTTACCCGAAGCTTTCGCCGTGTGCCGTGAAGCTTCGCGCCGCGTGCTTGGCATGCGCCATTACGATGTGCAGTTGATTGGTGGCATCACGCTTCATCGCGGGGGTATTTCCGAGATGAAGACCGGCGAAGGCAAGACCCTTGTGGCCACTCTCCCCACATATCTGAATGCTCTTGAAGGCCGCGGTGTTCACGTGGTCACCGTCAATGACTACCTGGCTAAGCGCGACACCGAATGGATGGGCCGGCTTTACAATTGGCTGGGTTTGACCACGGGAACCATAGTGCACGACCTCTCGGATGCCGAGCGCAAAGAGGCCTACGGCGCTGACATCACCTACGGTACCAACAATGAATTCGGTTTTGATTATCTGCGCGACAACATGAAATTCGCTCTTGAAGATTACGTTCAGCGCGAACTGAATTACGCCATTATCGATGAGTGCGACTCGATTTTGATCGATGAGGCGCGCACGCCTTTGATTATTTCCGGGCCCAAAGACGATTCGACTGAGAAGTACACGGAGATCAACAAGATCATTCCCCATTTGAAGATGGACGTGCACTTCACTATGGAAGAAAAAAGCCGCACCGCCAGTTTGACCGAAGAGGGCAACTCGAAGGTGGAGCAGCTGTTGAGTATTGGGAATCTTTACGATCCCGAGCACATCGATCTTTTGCACCATATTTATCAGGCCTTGAAGGCGCACCACCTTTATAAGCTTGATGTCGATTACATGATCAAAGACGGTGAGATCGTCATTGTGGATGAGTTCACCGGACGTTTGATGCCGGGTCGACGCTGGAGTGATGGTTTGCACCAAGCCATCGAAGCCAAAGAAGGCGTGAAGGTGCGCAATGAAAACCAAACTCTCGCGACCATTACTTTTCAAAACTACTTCCGCATGTATCGCAAGATGGCTGGGATGACCGGTACGGCCGAGACGGAAGCTACGGAATTTAAGAAGATCTACAATCTGGACGTGCAGGTGATTCCCACCAATCGCAAGATCAGCCGTACGGATAGTGAAGATGTGGTCTATAAATCCGAGGCCGCCAAGTACCGTGCTATGGTTACCGATATTCGCGAACGCAATGCTAAGGGCCAACCGGTTCTTGTCGGTACAGTGAGTATTGAGAAATCTGAGCGCTTGTCGCGTCTGTTAAAAAATGAAGGTGTCACACACAACGTGCTGAATGCCAAACATCACGAGCGCGAGGCCGAGATCGTGGCGCAAGCCGGTCGTAAAGCCGGTGTGACCATCGCCACCAACATGGCCGGCCGTGGAACGGATATCCTACTAGGCGGTAATCCTGAGTTTATGGCGCGCGCGGAAGCCGGTCACGATGCTTCCGAAGAGCGAGTGAATGAATTGATCGAGAAATATCGCGCCAAAGCAGATGCCGATAAAAAAGATGTGATTGCCGCCGGCGGACTTTACATTATGGGCACTGAACGCCACGAATCGCGCCGTATCGACAACCAATTGCGTGGTCGAGCCGGCCGTCAGGGCGACCCGGGCGAATCGAAATTCTACCTGTCTTTAGAAGACAACCTGATGCGCATCTTCAATGGCGAACGCATTCAGAAAATCATGACCACTTTACGTGTGGATGAGAATGAGCCCATCACCGCCGGCATGGTTTCACGCGCGATTGAAAACGCGCAGAAGCGCGTGGAGGGTCATAACTTCGATATTCGTAAGCACTTGATCGAGTACGATGACGTTATGAACCAACAGCGCAAGGCGATCTACACTTTGCGCCGGCAGATCCTGGCCGGTGAAAATGTCGAACGCAAAGTCTTGGATATGTTGGGCGACATCACGTCCAATTTGCTCGACACCTTTGTGCCCGAAGACGGTAAGCGTGAGTCATGGAACATCGCTGGACTCGTGGCCACCGCGCACCGCCAGTTTGGTTTGGTCTTGGCGGAAGAGCAGTTGAAAAACCTGTCCGCGCCCGAGATCACTCAAATGGTTTCAGACGGAGTGAAGAAGATCTACGACGCGCAGAAGGCTGAGATCGGTGATTTCTTCGAGCAGCTCTCGCGCATGCTGATGTTGCAGACTATCGATCAACGCTGGAAAGAACACTTGGAACGCATCGATCGTTTGAAAGAAGGCATCCATCTGCGTGCTCACGCCCAGAAAGACCCGTTGATTGAGTATAAAAAAGAGGCTTTCAACACGTTCCAGGAAATGAACACCTGGATTCAGCAAGAGACCGTCGAAAAATTGCTCAAGATCAAACTGGTCAGCCAAGATCGAGCACGTGAGGTTCTGCAGGAGCGTCAAGAGTTGGATCAATCGGAGCTGAGTTATGCGGGTGCCGATGAAAGCGCACCGGCCTTTGCACAAGCGCCGCGTCCGCAGGCACCGCAAGCACCGTCATCAATGACCATGACCTATGGTCCGGGTGATGATGACGATGGTCCTAAAATGAATCGTGAGCAGCGCCGCCGTATGGAGAAAAAGGCTAAGAAAAGACGTTAGCGAAAACCTAGCGGAACTGGTTTTCGCAGGTTTGATCGACATTGAAGTCGACCCAGGTGATTTGAGGCAAATCGGAGAAATGGTCGCGCACATCTTGACGCGACTGAATCGCCAAAACATAGCTTTCCATCTCGTGCGTACTCATGTGCGACATAGCGTTGAGCGTGCGACTCACGTTAAGAAGTGTGCTGTTCTTGTCGGTTTTGTCAAAATCCACCATCACCACTCCTCCCATCAGTCCGCCGTCCATACGTCCTCGCCAAGTTTGCAGGGCGGCCAGATTGTCACGCCAACGGAATAGCGTGTCTGAAGGTAGATAGAGGAGATCGCGGATGGCGTGCAGGGCCTCACTGTTTTCCCGTGCCGAAGGACCGATCACACCCACCAGTAGCGGCATATGATTGGCTACCCGCGCGAACTTCTCTTCTAGGAGGGGACCGAGCTGGGGTTGGGCCTCGGAGGCGTAGGGCCAGAAGACCCGTTCATCGCGGCACAAAGCTCGGGCTAAACGCACCCGGTTGGACGGTGCTATGCCCGGCCAAGCCTCTAACTTTCGGCCAAAGTGAGTGGCACAATTGGCCTGCACCCGGGCGCGCCAGGAAATTAAGCCTTCGGTTTCGCCCCAGGCCCGCGGGGCGAGAAGGGACATCCAGATCATCAGCAGCTGGCAGATTTGTTTAAGACTCATATCGTTTTTCAAGTCGCAAAATTTGGGCCTGTATAGTTTGAAAACCGTGGCGCTGTAAGTCGGGCGTGATACCATTTTAGTATGGCTCAGTGTCCCGTTTGCCAAGCGGAAGTCCTTGCTGACTTCGGTCTCATCGAGTGCGAAAGCTGCCAAGCGCAGCTGATCGTTCACGTGGATGGAACTGTGGAACATTCAGGGAACGCTTCGGCGGAAGCCGACGAGCGGGTCGACGTCGGCGACGACTTTGCGGATATGCCGATTGATGAGAGTTATGAACAACCACAGGAGTTCGAAGCTCCCGCGGAGGACCCCTTAGCGGTTTTCGATGCGCCTGGCGAGGAACTCTCTCCGGAATCCTATCGGTCACCGGTCACTTCGGACTCTCCTGATCTTTCTGATATCGCGGCTTTTGGTAATTCGGATGTGAGCAGCGCGCGAGAGGGTGCGCTCCGCTACAATCTGCGTATCTATGGCATCGATACTTCGGACGTGCGCGAAGCTTTTCGCGAAGCGATCACCGATCGCAAATTTATGTGGGACGTTGATAAGATTTTGCGCGCCATTCACAATGGCGAGGCCGTGATTGGCAATGTCTCCGCGACCAAAGCCTATATGTTGATCTCACGGTTGCGCAGCCTACCGGTGAAGATTCGATGGGAGCAATATGCCATTCATCAAGCTTAAGGTTTTACTGTTGTCCATAGTCAGTTCTGCAATCGTTATGCACACGGCATTCGCCAGCGAAAAAAAAGAAGAGAGTGCGGCGGCTACGGAAGAGGTGCCGAAGGACCAAAAAGAGTTTACGGACAAAACCGCCAAGCTCACCACTTTGGGCAATCGTATTGAAGAGGCTGAAAAGCGCTTTCAAGAGCTGGTGCGTGAAAAAGCCGCGGCTAAATCACCTGAGGCCAAGCAGGTTTTGATTAAAGAGATGGTGGAGATCACCAATCAACGCAACAAAGATGCGGATGAGTTCAACAAGATCAAATCCGACCTTACCTATCGCTATCCCTATCAAGGCGAAAAGCTGAACCGTCGTTATCAGACTCAGAGCAGTCGGTCGTTAGAAGAGATGGAGGCCGCTGGCGGATTGGATGAATTGCTCACCCGCACGAAAAAAGTGGTCGAACGTAAATTTGCGCCCTTTATGGAAGAAGAGAAAAAACCGGAACCTAAACCTAAAGTGGCTAAACCGGGTGAGGAAAAGCCGCCGCGTTTGCGGCTCGAGAAATAAGATCCGCCGCGCTTCAATTGCGTCGGCGTTGCTCTTCATGGAACATCTGATCCAGTTCATCGGCAATCGTTTGGCAACGCTCGAGGTTTGCGCTCTGTGCGGCATGCTCAAGCTGTTTCGCGCGCTCACTGACTCGCGGAAACCCATAGCTGGCAGCACTGCCCTTAATTTTATGCCCAAGTGCTGAGATGGTATTGAAGTCACAGCTGGCAAGAGCAGCCCGCAGCTTCACCATATCTTCAAAACGTGTTCGTAGGTAGGTGGGTATGAGTTTGTCGAGATACTTGGACGGTACAGCACTTCCCGTATCACCCTCGTCGAAGTCAGCGGTCACATCGAGCGCAAAGGCCTTGGAAAGAGACTGATAAATATCCGTGCGCACCACAGGTTTAACGATGCGATCGGTAAAGCCTGCCTCACGGCATTTTTGTGCGTCAACCAATCCGGCGTGGGCCGTGACCGCGTAGATCGGCACCGTCTGGCCTTGCGCGCCCGCTTCCATTTCGCGCATTTTACGAATGGCGGTGTAGCCGTCCATTACAGGCATTTGGATATCCATGAAGACTACATCGTAGGGGTGTTGACGAAATTTTTCGATCGCATCCAGTCCATTTTCAGCGAAGTGAATGGTGGAGGCGAGAGGTTGTACGACCTCTTTCAGCAAAAACAGATTGTCATTGGAATCATCGACCAAAAGCATGCGCAAGTTTTTTTCTTTGAGCTTGTTGATCAACGGCCGTGCCCCGGCCGCGTTTTGCTCTTCGCTCAGCTGGGCGGGAAGGCTGAGAAGATCCCAAGGTTTCAAGGGCTTGATCAAAAAACGCATAAAACCGTTACGACGCAAGAGATCCATATTCTCTTTGGTAAAGTTTGAGCGAATCAGGGCGACAGAGCGATCGCCTAAACCGTGCTGGTCAGCGGCGTTACGACAGTTGATCATCGAAATAATTCCCACCGAATCATCGATCAAAATCTCGCTTATGCCGCCCGAGCTTTGTTCCAGTGCGTGGCGCAGCTCTTGCGCTGTGGCCAGGACAGCGGTCGGGGCCTGCAGTTTCTCAAATAGTTCGGTATAAACGGCCTTCTCGGGAGGCGCCGTCAGGAAAGCAAACTTTTGACCGATCAAGGGTGTAAGTGGTTTGGCAATGACATCGGGCCGTGGCGCTTGTTTGTTCAAACGTACGGAGAAAAAGAAGGTCGAACCCTTGCCCAGATCACTATGAACGTTGAGTTGACCTCCCATCAAACGGATCAATTCGCTTGAGATAGAAAGCCCCAGCCCTGAACCGCCATACTTTCTTTGAATGCTGGAGTCGCCCTGTACAAAGCTTTCAAAGATCTCGCCCAGCTGATCCTGACGAATTCCGATGCCAGTGTCCTCGACAGAAAACAGCAGTTGCACACTGCCTTCGGTCTCGGCTTCGACCTCGACATTCAGTGTGATCGAACCTTGCTCGGTGAATTTGGCCGCATTTTTCAGTAAATTGATCAACACTTGCTCAAGGCGAACGGAGTCACCCTCTAGACGCTGGCTGATCTTCGGGCTGAGTGAGACATAGACGTTCAGATTTTTGTGGTGGGCTTGAATGGAAATCAGCGACAAACAACGTTCTAAAGACTTGAACAGATCAAAAGGCTGCGGGTTCAAGGTGAGCTTACGACTCTCGATCGAAGAAAAATCGATCAAATTGTTAAGCATGTCGAGCAACGCTTGGCCCGAGCGCAGCAGATTGTCTACATACTGCTGTTGTTCGTAATTGAGCTTGGTGCCCTTAAGAATGTCGGCCATGCCGATAATGGAGTTCATGGGATTGCGAATCTCGTGACTGATGCGGCTTAAGAAGTCCGACCGAGTCGACAGCGACGCGTTCAATTTACGGATGGCAGGACCGAATATAAACAACGCCTGTAAAACGAGCAAAAGCAACAGTGACAGATAGGCTATGGTATCGAAATTGGCGCCGGCCAAATTGGTTTCGCGCAGCTCGGCGACGGCGCGCTCAATGGCATCTTTAAGGTCGGCATGATAGGCCAGCGCGCTGCTTAACACGGCCTGTGTTTGTTCTATGGTCTCCAGGGGCGGCAGCTTGCCACCGTTGGTAAAGATCTCCGGAGTTTGTAGACCTGCGCAGGGGAACTCGGCGCACAACTCGCTTAAAGCTGTGTGCACTGCTTTGATATCACCATGACTCTTGCGCAAATCCGTATAGGTTGACTGCAGTTGAGTTTCGAGACCGGCGGGCACAGCGCCGGGAGTGCTTTGCGCAAATGCTAGTAGTCGTTCAAGTTCGGCGACCCGATCGCGTTGCTCTTGCAGCCAGTGAATGGCATTGAGTTCGCTCGCCTCGGTGGTGTTAAGGTAGTACTGGCAGGTGCGGAAGATCGTGAACAGCACAACAACAGTAACCATGCAGGCGAGGTACAGAAAGCCGAGATCCTTGAAATCAAAGGTCCGCAGCCAGCGCCATAGTTTCCGCGTATGTCCGGTCCTTGTGTTCATCACTCCCCTTTTACGAGTTCAAGTTGTATTCGCGTTCCTTGCGATACAGGGTCTTGCGGTCGATGCCTAAGATGGCGGCGACCTCTTCCTTCTTGCCACCAGTCGAAGTCAGCACATGATGAATGTATTCGCGTTCAAGCTCCTTCAGAGTGGGCAGTCGGGCGAACAAACGATCCGTTTTGCTTTCTGATGGTAGGATGGGAGTCTCCAGGCTTAAATCGACGGCGTCGATCCAGTGCGTGGCACACAGAGCGACGGCGCGCTCGATGGTGTTTTCAAGTTCGCGCACATTGCCCAGCCAGGGGGCGGCGAGCAGCGCAGTCATGGCTTCGCGTGTGAAACCCGAGATGGTCTTCTCATTGAGTGATGCGAATTTGCGTAAAAAATGATTGGCGATCAATGGAATATCATCTTTGCGATCACGTAACGGCGGGATCGAAACTTTGATGACACACAGGCGGAAAAACAGATCCTCGCGAAATTCTTTTTTCTGAATGGCCGTTTTCAGATCGCGATGAGTGGCAGCCACGATCCGCACATCGACGACGCGATCCGTGTTTTCGCCCAAGCGTTTGATCCGTCGTTCTTGCAAAACACGCAAGAGTTTGGCTTGCAACAAAGCGGGCATATCGCCGATTTCATCCAAGAACAGAGTACCGCCGTCGGCTTCCTCAAACAGTCCTTTACGGTCATCGGTGGCGCCGGTGAAAGCGCCTTTCTTATAGCCAAAGAGTTCCGACTCCAAGAGCTCGTGGGGAATGGCCGAACAGTTGATGGCCACAAACGGTTGTGAGCTGCGTCGCCCACGTTCGTGAATGGCTCTGGCGACCAACTCCTTGCCGGTGCCACTCTCCCCGGTGACAAGTATGCTGGACGCGGTGTCGGCCACCTTATCGATGATGTCGAACACCTCACGCATCTTCGTACTATTGCCAACGAAACCGTGGAAGCGGCGAGTTTCATCCACCATCGAACGCAGGTCGAGCAGGCTCTTCTCTAGGCGCTTTAGTTTGATGGCGCGATTACAAATCACTTCTAGTTCGGTGAGATTGAGCGGCTTGGTGATATAATCGAAGATGCCTTTTTTTAGAGCATTGGCGCCGATCTCTGCGGAGCCATAAGCAGTGATCAATATGAGAGGGATATCTAAACCATTTTGCTTAAGTACCGGCATGAGGGCGAGGCCCGTACCGTCGGGCAAACGCAGGTCGGAAACGATAAGGTCCGTTTCGTGTCCACGCTCTTTGAGATGCTGGCTGGCGCTGGTCACGTTCTCAAAACAACGGACATCGTGCCCCAGGTCCTGAAAGAACACCCTTAATAGATCATGTATGGCCAAATCATCGTCTACGATTACGAGCCGTGCCATTTAGCCTCCATAGTCCACGACGGAGGCAGCTTGCCCCGTTTTTTGTGGCCGAATGCCTCGTGGAAGCGATATTGACTGTAAGAGTAGGGGTTTATCAAGTCCAAATTGCACAAGATTATAGCGGTGGAGAGGACTCGTTACCTGAGGAGCCTCAGTTAAGGTACTGAGTCTTTGCTCTTTTGCCTGGCGTGTGAGGCAAGCTGCCTCAGGGTTTTGGCCAAGTTTGCCTCAATGAGGCCGTATCGGAACCAGGACAGCAATTTATGCAGAACCCATTTTGGCACTGCGCTTGCTGAAGTTAAAAGCGAGGAGGACATCCCATGAATCAAACGGCTCCGGTCGAATCGGCGGAGAAGAAGAACGACTTTTTGTCGTTAGTCACTGCGCCCAAATCACTTCTCGTGATCGAAGATGATCTGTCTTTGATTCAGTTCATTGACACCATCCTGGATGAGATGAAGCCCGGATTGGAATGGGAATATGTCACCAGCGGTGAAGAGGCGCTAGAACTGATCCGCCGCCGCGGTAAGTTTCGCGGCGATTCACCATATAGTTTAGTGATCACCGACATTTTTTTGGAGGGCGACACCACCGGCTTTGACGTGTGGCTCGATTGCCAACAGATGTATCCGAAGATGCCTTTTGTGATCACTTCATGTTTGTCCTTTGACCGCTACTTTTCAATTTTGCGCGGAGTGAACAACTGTCCCATATATCTGCCGAAACCGCTGACAGTGGGGCGTTGCCAATCCGTTTTTGAGGAATACCTGTGAGCCAAGGAGGGAACATGAACCAAGTTCGTTACGTATCCGCCGACATGGAATGGTCCGACAGCATGAAGCAGTCTATCGTTCATAAAATTGTCGAACCCCTAGAGCGACACCTAAAACATAAGAACTTTGATCTGGCGGTCCATTTGACCATGGAACGTAAACGCATGCAGGCGCGCCAGCCGCACCTACTGATGTCGCTCACTCTGAACACCCACGACGGAAAAAAGGTCGAGGTGGTACATGGCCACGGTGATGAGTTTTTCTCCCTGGTCAATACGGTTTCAAACCGCATGCGTACGCGCGTGCGCAAACACTGAAGGAGGTCCGTATGACTACCGTTGTGACTTACGCTTTCACGGGCCTTCAGTATTTTCTCGTGATTCTGATGGCTCCGCTCACCCTGGCGGTGTGCGCGGGCGTACTCGTCTGCACCCACCTCATCGCTCGTCAGCTACATAAGCCGACGACGAATGAAACGAAATCGTTATGGTTGGGCCGCGCGAGCTCAGAATGGTTGGGTGCATGAATGCCGGCACTCGCAAAGTCGCGCTCGTTACTGGTGCGTCGACTGGAATTGGATTAGCTACTGCACGCCGCCTCCTCGAAAGCGGTGTCTTTGTTGTCCTCACTGCGCGGGACTCCTCCCTCGAACGCCTGCAATGCGCGGATTTTTTGCAGGACCCCTCCCAATACTGGCTCCGGCCGCTCGATGTGCGTAACGCGCTCGAGCGGCGCGAGCTCCTCGATGAGATTGAAAAGCAATTGGGCCGGCTGGACTATCTGATCAACAATGCCGGTGTGATTTACCGCACGCCTATCGAGTATGCCTACGAATTCGAAAGCAAAGAGCAAATGTTGGTCAACTTCCATGCTCCGCTAGAGATGGTGAAAGTATGCCTGCCGTTGCTGCGCAAATCGGGTGGTGGGCGAGTGATTATGGTGTCTTCCGCCGCCGGCTTTTTCTCTGTACCGACCATGGGACTCTACGCTGCCTCTAAGCACGCTCTCGAAGGCGCCAGTGAAGCGCTTTATCACGAACTGAAACCCTGGAACATCGGCGTCACTTTGATCGAGCCGGGATTTATTGCTAGTGAAGCTTATATGAACTGCCGCTTGGGTCTTGCTTTCGATAAACAAAATAACCCTACGGCGCAGAATTATCGCCTGCAGTCTCGCGTGATATCCACACTTGTCGACAGAGCTATCCACATGACCACATCGACGCCGGACCAAGTGGCCGGCGCGATCTGTCGTGCGCTCAATATGAAGCGCCCGCCACTGCGTTTGCAGGTAACTCTCGACGCTCAGGTGTTCGCTTTTTTAAAGCGCTTCTTACCGTCGCGTGCATTTGATCGTCTTATTGGATTCTGTTTAGACCGAATTCGCTATCAGCTTGAGCATGCGGACTTCGAAGTGCCGACACCGGCGCAAGTTTAGCCGCTTTTCTCTATAAATATAAAACAGGGATTCGAACTGGTGATGATTACTTTTCCGTAACCTTCATTACTCAGGGTGCGGCTACTGAGCGGGGACAGCATTGTCTCTGCACTCAGCGGGTATTTACACAAGCCTGAAACTTCAATACCGCTCGCCTGGAAAACAAACACCGAAAACACACTTTGAATATGCAGTTCCAATGAACCGCGGTTGAAAGCGATCACGCGGTCGCCGACCGGGCCGACAAGGTCAGCCCGCGCAAAGCCGGGGCGAGTTTGCAGGAACGCGTTCACTTCGCCCAAGTTGGCCAGTTCATGATCGCGGCGCCCGCCTAAGAACCCAAGCAATGTGACTTCGCGAATGGAGGGTGGCAGGCTGCGCAGCACGAAGCTCAAGTCGGAGTAATCCTTATCAGCCGGCAAGAGTTCGTCTAAGCTTGAGCCTGCCGAATCCCCATCTCCAACGCTCACCACGGGAAAAGGGCGTGCCGCGGCGGCCGCTAGGGGATGTGTGGCCGCATGGGCCTCCGCGACCCATCCTCCGGCGGCCCGATAACGGGTGCCACCATCTACATATATAGTCGGCATTAATGGCGTGTGGCGTTGATGATAGAGGGGGCCGACAAGGGTCACCTCTTTTTCATTCTGAATGGTGGTTAGGAAAGTCGCCCACGCGGACATGGACCCGATTTATGCCTCGGGTTAGCCGCCGTCAACGTCCTTAAAATTTGAATTTTTACGCTGATGTTCACGCGCTTTGGATTCGAACTCTTCCATCGACTCGGCGTTTTCTAGGGCCCGCTCGAGTGACTGCTTTGAGATTGGGAGGCCAACCTTCAACAGCTTGCCATCAGCGAAATCCAGCTGCCGTGACATTTGAATGTCGTTCTCAAAATACACGTAAATCCAATGATCCTGACCATTTGCCCGAAACGTTCGCTTCGGATTGCCGACTTTGTTGAGGACCATGTCCTTGTCCATTCCGGGGCGCAAATTTTCCAAATCGCGCTGCGGAATGGAAGCACAGCCTGTGATCAGAAGAAATGTGAGTGTAGGCAAAAGCAGTCGCATGGGATGATCGCTCCTCTATATATAGTAATACGAATTGCCGGGGCCTCACACGCGCCACACTTGCCGCGTCTCAAGGTGAGACATGAAAGATGCCAGGCGTCACTGAACCTTGTCTGATGAAAACCAAGTGAATCTAGATACGTGACTTGGTTTTTACATTAATGGTAGTGTGCACAAACAGTAAGACATCCAACCTAAGGGCGAACTGTATGCAGAACGACAGCTACAACCGCGGAGGCTTCATTGCCTTCCTGTTTTCCATGGTCTTTTCTCTCACTTTTTTTATTTACATCAGCATGATTCATCCCGGAATTGATCTCAAAGAAGTGAAAGAACAAGCCCCCGGTGCAGAGCAAACGGTGGCGGGCGGTGGTGGCGCTGTCGATGTCAGCAAGATTGCTAAACCGTGGGAAGATAACCCCGATATGGTAGCTCATGGTAAACAAGTTTACGGCAATGTCTGCGCCGTTTGTCACGGCCCTGCCGGTATGGGTGATGGACCTGCCGGCAAAGGGTTAACTCCTCCGCCGCGTAACTTCGTCGAGGGCAAGTGGAAGCACGGGGGCGATTCGATCGCGCTATTCGAGACTATCAAAAATGGCATGCCCGGAACAAGCATGGCGGCATTTGGAACTTTGCCGCTCAATGACCGTTGGGCTTTGGTGCAATTCATTCACTCGGTCACTAAGAACAGAATTAAAGACGACGCGGCTAAGCTCGAAGCTTTTGCTAAAACCGCAAAATAGGTACGTGATTTGACGACGTGGCTTGGGCTGCTGTGCGCAGCCATCATCTCTGGATCTGCATGGGCTTACGACACGAAGGTGACCGTAACCGGGCATGAATTGCCTAAAGAGCTGCAGAGCGTAGGTGTGACAGAACACTTGGGCGCACAGCTCGATATGGATCTGCAGTTCACCGACGACAAGGGTGTGACGGCGCCTTTGCGCCACTTCTTCGACAAGAACAAACCGGCCGTGCTGGCCATGGTGTATTACGATTGTCCGAGCCTGTGTAACTATCATCTCAATGGTTTGACTGACACCATGAAGACCTTGAAGTGGACGGCCGGGCAGGATTTCGACGTGATCGCCATCAGCATGGATCACAGTGAAAAGTCGGATCTAGCAGCCAAGAAGAAACATAATTATTTGACCGCCTACGGTCGCATGCAGACCGATGCCGGCTGGCACTTCTTAACAGGTAGCAAAGAGAACGTGCAGAAGATCGCCGATCAGCTCGGCTTCCGCTTTTCTTGGATGCCTGAGAAAAAGCAGTTTGCCCATGCTTCGGTCACATATGTGATCACTCCCGAGGGCAAGATTTCACGTTACCTTCACGGTATTCAGCCCGATCCCACCACTTTGAAGCTGAGCTTGCTCGAAGCTTCCAGTGGGAAAATCGGCAACATGATTGAGCAGGCCATGATGTTCTGCTTTCAGTTCGATCCGCAAAAGAACAAATACACACTGTACGCTTGGAACTTAATGCGCATAGGAGCTATTCTGATGGTTCTTCTGCTCGCGGTTCTATTGGTCCCCCTGTGGCGGCGGGATCTACACAAGCGTACACGGACATAAAGGAGAGCGACACTCATGTCACCGGCAGCATCCACCGCAAGTCGATTCACCCCGTACGCGGCGACGGAAATCGCGAAAGGCTGGGACGCGCTTTACGCGTTCTTGCTGATTGCGAGTTTGATCTCCTGCATTCTCGTTATCGGCGGACTTATTGTTTTCGTAATTAAGTATCGTCGCAAAGTCGAAGGTGAGAAGACGCCTTACATCTCGCACAGCACGACTTTGGAATTCCTGTGGAGCTTTATCCCCTTCGTGATCTTTATGGTTGTGTTCGTGTGGGGCTGGAAGCTGTTCCATGACTTCCGCAAGATGCCTGAGAACGCGCTTGAGATCGCCGTCGAAGCACAGAAATGGGATTGGACGTTTGGTTACAAGAGCGGTCGTCGCGTGTCGGGCGAGTTTTACGTTCCGATCAATGAGCCTGTGAAGTTGGTGATGACGTCCAAGGATGTCCTGCACAGCTTTTTCGTTCCCGCGTTCCGTAACAAGCAGGACGTGGTGCCGGGTCGCTACACGACCTACTGGTTCCAAGCCAATGCGCTGGGCAACTATCAAGTGTTCTGCGCCGAGTACTGCGGCGACAAACACTCGGGCATGTTGGCCAAAGTCCACGTAGTCACGCGCGAACAATTCGATGAATGGTTGTCCAACGATCCTTATAAAGGGTTGAGCTCTGTCGACATCGGCCAAAAAGTCTACGCGGCTCGTTGCGTGGCTTGCCATCAACTGACTGACGCCAAGGGCGTAGGACCGGGGTGGAAGGGCATGTTCGGTCGTAGTGAAAAAATGGCTGACGGCTCGACTATAACCGCTGACGAAAATTACATCCGTGAATCGATTCTTAACCCTAACGCTCACGTGGTCGAGGGTTACCCGGCCGGCGTGATGCCGACCTTCGCGGGTCAGCTGAACGAGCAAGAGCTCATGGGTATCATCGATTTCATTAAGACAGTGAAGTAGGAGGAGCCGAGATGGCAACCGCAGCACATTCAGGCAAAAATTATCTCAACGAAAAAAGCGGGCTCTGGTCTTGGCTCACCTCGCTGGATCATAAGCGCATCGGCATCATGTACATGATTTCGGTGATGATCTTCTTCGCCATCGGCGGAACCTTCGCTATGCTTTTGCGCTGGGAACTGTTCGGCGCCGGCCCCACGATCATGAACGCCCATCAGTACAATCAAACGATGACGTTCCACGGTGCGATCATGGTGTTCATGGTGATCATCCCGGGGATTCCAGCCTTTCTCGGCAACTTTATATTGCCGCTGCATCTAGGCGCTAAGGACGTGGCTTTTCCGCGGGTCAACTTGATGAGTTGGTACTGTTTGATGGTCGGCTCGGCCATCGCCTTCTGGTCGTTGTTCTACCACGGCTCGGATACCGGATGGACCTTCTACACGCCTTACTCGGTGACCACACAAAACGGCACGATCTGGTTAGTGTTCGGAGCCTTCATTATCGGGTTCTCATCCATCTTGACCGGTCTGAACTTTATCGTGACCACGCACAAGCTGCGCGCACCTGGAATGAGCTTCTGGCGTATGCCGTTGTTTGTATGGGCTCTGTATTCAACCGCACTGTTGCAGGTTTTGGCCACTCCGGTTTTGGCCATCACGTTGCTGCTGCTGGCGATGGAGCGTTTGCTCGGCATTGGGGTCTTTGATCCGAATTTGGGCGGTGACCCAGTCTTGTTCCAGCACTTTTTCTGGTTCTACTCTCACCCGGCTGTGTACATCATGATCTTGCCGGCCATGGGCGTGGTTTCGGAGATCATCACGGCGTTCTCGCATAAAACGATTTTCGGTTACAAAGCCATCGCACTGTCCTCTGTGGGTATTGCGGCGGTGAGCTTCTTCGTGTGGGGACACCACATGTTTGTGTCCGGCCAGTCTGAAATCGCCGGTATCATCTTCTCGTTCATCACCATGTTGGTGGGCGTGCCGACGGCCATTAAATGTTTCAACTGGGTGGCGACACTGTATCGCGGCTCGGTGCGCTTTGATTCGCCGTTGCTCTTCGCTCTGGGTTTCTTGTTCCTCTTCACCATCGGCGGTGTGACGGGAATTATTTTGGCCACGGTCGGTATCGATGTGCATTTCCACGACACTTACTTCGTGGTGGCGCACTTCCACTACGTGATGGTGGGTGGAACCTTAATGGCCATCATGGGCGGTATCTACTACTGGTTCCCTAAGATGTTCGGCAAACTGGTCAATGAATTCTGGGCGCGTCTGAGCTTTGTATTCATTTTCATCGGCTTTAACGTGACGTTCTTCCCGCAGTTCGTATTGGGAGCGATGGGCATGCCCCGTCGCTACTTTGATTACTTGCCCGAGTACGAGCCGCTAAATCGCATCTCGTCCTTCGGTGCTTGGACGATCGGTGTCGGTTTCTTAATCGGCCTCGGCGTTATCATACATGGTTTGTTGCGCGGTAAGCCCGCGGGTCCGAATCCCTGGGGAGCTAAAACTCTCGAGTGGACGACAGCCTCGCCGCCGCCGCATGAAAACTTCCTTGTTCAACCCGTAGTCACGGCAGGTCCATATGAGTACCGTTAGTTCCTCACAGCATAACAACGGCCACCATCACGCGCATCACTTTGAGAGCGCGGAGGCCGAGTACCACGCGAGCAAATTCGGCACCTGGACTTTCCTGGTGACCGAGATACTGATGTTTGGCGGATTGTTTGTTGGCTATATCCTCTATCACGAGCGATATCCGCAGATGTTCCACGCCGGTTCGACATTCCTCGACTGGCGCTTAGGGGCTTTGAACACGGTTGTGCTGTTGTTTAGCTCGCTGACGATGGCCTTGAGCATTTACTACGCTCAGATGAACGATAAGCGCAAAGTGCTGATCAATCTGTACATCACTTTAGCTTGCGGTTTCGTATTCATGATCGTTAAGGCCTTTGAATACACCAGCAAGTTTAGCCACGGTTTGTTCCCCGGCAAGTATTTCAATCCGCACGAGCCGCATGCGATCCAGCTGCACCAGCAGTTCCCGGATTTGGCTCAGTACTTTTCATTCTACTTCACCATGACCGGCTTGCACGGCTCGCACGTTTTGGTGGGTATGGGCCTGATCGGCTGGTTGATCTATCGCGCGCATAAAGGTGAATTTCACTCCGGTTATTACACACCGGTAGAGTGTGTGGGTCTATTTTGGCATTTGGTCGACTTGATTTGGATTTACCTCTTTCCTTTGCTTTATCTTGTGGGATAAGGAGCGAACATGGCGTCCGGCGGAAAACATATTATTCCCTTCAACGTGTACATTAAGGTGCTGCTTGCCTTGCTTGCCCTGACCGTAGTTACGGTTTTGGTCGCGCAGGTGCATTTTGGCGCTTTCAACACGGTGATCGCGATGCTGATCGCGTCGATCAAGGCGGGTCTGGTTCTGGCGATCTTTATGCACTTAAAGTACGACGATAAACTCTATGTCGTGTGGTTTGGCTCAGCCGTATTTTTCCTAGTGGTGCTGTGGCTGTTCTGCTGGACGGACTTTTACACGCGAGTGTTTCAAGGCCCGATTCTATGAGTTTGTTAAAGGCCTATTCGCAACTGACGAAAACAGGGATCATCCTGTTTTCTGTAGTCAGCGCTCTGGCTGGCTATGCCGTCAGTTTTCATTTGGGACAGGCCTTTGATCCTTTGCAGCCGGTGTTGTTGATTGTTGGATTGTATCTGACGGCGGCCGGAGGCTTCGCTTTGAATCAAGCGCAAGAGTGGAAGATCGATGCGCGCATGGCACGTACCCGTGGCCGTCCGATTCCGCGTGGGCTCTTTTCTCCCGCTCAAGGTTACGTGCTTGGCTTTCTACTTTCGCTGTTTGGTCTGTTGACCTTGCTTTTGTTGGGCCAAGCTCCGGCGCTTTTAGGCCTGTTGACTCTCGTTCTGTATAACGGCGTCTACACTTTGTTGTGGAAGCGTTATTGGGTTTTTGGCGCTGTTCCGGGCGCTATCCCGGGAGCGATGCCGGTAGTCATAGGTTATTCCGCCAATACTCCCGAGATTTGGCGCCCCGAGTGCATCTACTTGTTCCTGGTGATGTTCCTGTGGCAAATGCCGCACTTCTGGTCGCTGGCCATTCGCTTTCGTGAGGATTATCAGAACGGTGGCTTTCCCGTTCTGCCGGTGAGCTTAGGCGTGAACCGTGCGCTCTATCATATCGGTCTTTATTTGTTCACTTATGTGGGCGTGGCTCTAATGGCGCCTTTATTCCTGCAGGCCCACGTTCTCTATGTGTTGTTGGTGGTTCCAGTTTCGCTCAAAGTGATTTGGGAATTCTATAAATACTTCCAGGCTCGCGAAGCAAAAGCCTGGTTACCCTTCTTTCTGTGGACCAACCTTAGCCTGCTCATCTATCTTGCAGTGCCAGTCATGGATAAATGGCTGCACTGGGCCCTGACCTACGCTTGAGGTAAAACATGTCCTCCACAAGGCGACTGCCTGACTGGTTCGCTCCCGTACTGGGCGGACTGGTGGTCGAAGTTTTTTTTCTTATCGCTCTTGGCGGTGCGGTTCGCACCATGAACGCCGGTTTAGCCTGCCCTGATTGGCCGTTGTGTTTTGGCGACGTGATTCCCGATTATCACCCGCAAGTCTACTTAGAATTCCTACATCGGGCGATGGCCGGGATAGTTGCGATTACGACGGGAGTGCTGGCCATCTATCTGTGGCGCAGTGATGCTCCCAAGAGTTCGAAATACGTGATGGCCTTTACCGTCGTGCTCCTCTTAGCCCAGATCGTGTTTGGCGGATTGACTGTTCTTCTACAATTGCATGCTGGGGTGGTGGCTACGCACTTAGGGATGGGCACGGGATTCTTTGGCTTACTGTTGTGGCTGTACTTGGGAGTGAAGAAAGGGCGAGAGGCCGCGGTCACTTCGGATTGGCAGCGTATCTGGTCGGTTGTGGTGATTGCGGGTGTGTTTGCACAGATCCTACTCGGTGGTTTGGTGGCTTCGCACTACGCGGCCAATGTGTGTCCCGATTTCCCGACTTGCCAAGGCCAATGGATTCCGACCTTAAAAGGACCTGTAGGTCTGCAAGTCATTCATCGCTTGAATGCCTATCTGCTCTTTATTCTTATCGCTGTAAACTGGGTGTTGAATCGCGATGCCTCTCCGCGTGCCAAGAGCTTGGCCAGTGGAATGCTCGCTATGGTGTTGGCACAGATTGGCTTAGGCATTGCCAACGTCTTTTTGCACACGCCACCATTGATTTCGGTTTTGCATTTGGCTTTGGCGACCGCGATCTTGTCGCTGGCTGTGCGTCAGCTTTACATGAATCATCATGCGCGTGACCTGATTCGCTCAGCTTAAAGGCGCAGCCAAGAGGCGCGCAGGTTAGTCTCACGTATTTCAACCGATTTTGCTGCGGCTTCCGGTGTGGGTAGGCGGACTTCAAATTCGCTACCGCGATCTACTTCGCTCCACACCAAGCGAACTTCGCCACCCTGGATTTGTGCGAGCTCACGCGAGAGGGCGAGGCCTAGACCTAATCCATGCTGCGCACGTTTGGTCGTGCCATCGGCCTGCATAAAGCCGACAAAAATCTGATCTTGCAGACTGTTTTCGATCCCCGAACCGCTGTCCTTAACCCATATACAAACATGGTCCTCGGCCAGCTTGACGCCCACGTAGATTTGACCGCGTTCGGTAAAGCGTACGGCATTGCCTAAGAGATTCCACAGGATTTGCCGAGTGCGGGCGCGATCGGCGCGCACTATAGCTTCGTGATCCTCTGCGCATTCATTTTGCAAATGGATTTTGCGTCGCTCGGCTTCAGGTGCAAGCAGCTCCATAACTTCGCACAAGACTTGGCAAACATTAAATTCACTGAGGGAAAGAACAATGGTTCCACGCTTCGTGCTCGAGAAGTCCACAATGTCCTTCAGGATTTGAGTCAGCCGGACTGCGCTTTTCTTGATCACAGACGCGTGTCGTTCGTGATCGCCCACTTTCTCCAAGATCATGTCGGCAAAGCCAATGATGGCGGTCAGCGGGGTTTGCAATTCGTGATTGGTATTCATCAGGAATTGCTCTTTGGCGATATTGGAAACCTCAGCCGCTTGTCGTTGCACTTCGAGGCGACGAATCAATTCGCTCTGCTTGTCGATCAGATTTTGCATGTTCTGATTCAAGCGTTCGGAGATAGACAAGGCAAAGGCCACAGAATCGAAGATGGCGGCAATGGCCAATATGGTGACGATGTTTTCGAGGTTAAGATTCACGCCAAGGAATCCCTGCTCTGTTAGGATAAAGAAAATCCCACAGCACAAAACCATCGTGATTCCCGCGGTCCAAAAGCGCGAAGCACGGTCGCCATTGCGGATAGAAAGAATTCCGCCAGACAACAGCAGCAACAAAACGACGACAGAGATCATTGCAAAAATCAGATTGGGCGTTTGTATGAGAAACAAAATGAAAATGTTCAAAGTCGACAATCCCAAGATCACCGCGTTCAGATTGGGGTGGCTCTTGCGCAGGTCTGAGATCCGTGTCGCGAAGATGGCCATGGCTAGGATGCAGGCCAGACCAGAGAAATTCCCGATGAACTGATAGTAGGGTGCCGAATCCGGAAACAACCGCTGACCATAACCGAGTTCCCAAATAGGAAAGAGAAAGTACCAGGGCTGTAGGGCGGCGTAGTATAGGTAGAGATTCTCGCGCGTATAGCGGAACATCAGCAGGTTCAATAGCAGCATGGCGATCATAAAGCCGACGAACAGGGCCATGTACACGTCGCGCAGATGATCGGCGGCCTCGAGTCCTAAAGGTGAAAACACGCGCAAGTAGCCACTCAATGGCAATACGCTCTCTATGGCAATTAGGTAGTGGACGCCATCACCGGGTTGGGCGGGTAGGCGCAGAAGTACACGTTGGTTGTTTAAGGGCCGTTCTGGTGGCGGGATCAGTGCGCCCGTACTAGAGATAGGCAGATCATAGCTGCCTTCACGATATAACCGCGCGCGATCAGGATGCTCGTCGACTTCGATCCAGTAGGATTGTTGATCTTGAAGGTCAGGATCAAAACGCACGCGTACCCTTAGCCAAAGGGTCTCTGCATGGCTGCCTAACTGCCAGCGCGGCAGTGGTTTAAAGTCAGAAAGAGGAGGTGGTTCGTTGGGTTGCCCGAAGGCATAAGAAATATCTCCCGGGGTGCCGACGGAAATATCATTCGTCGACGGTCCTAAGAACACTGCGCTTTCGGCTGCGGTAGCCAGAGTCACCGCGAGTAACAGGCCCAACATGCAAGTGTCCTATCAACAGCCTTCGGCTGCGGGAAGAGAATTCTAAACGAAATCGGGTTGAGCCGACGGATGAGCCTTTTTGAAGGCCTCAAGCCGTGTAGCGTTTGCTTCGATGCGTGCAATCACGGGAAAGTTTTCCAACTGCACGCCAAAACGACGTGCGGCGAAACACTGAGGTACCAGAAAAGCATCGGCTGCAGAGATTTCTCCACCAAAGCTGTAAGTGCCTGAAGTACGTTCCAAAAGGCGCTCAAGGTTCCTGAAGCCGTCTTCAATCCAACGTACAATCCAGCGTTGGCTATCGGCCGTCGTCAGCCCGAATTCGCCCTCCAAAGCTTTGGCGACTTTTAGATTCTGTAGAGGTTGGATACCGCTATTGATCACTTCGACCAGCTGAGTGACGGTGGCGGCTGCCTGTGGGTCAGCGGGAAACAGCCGGTGTTGGGGAAAAATCGCGTCCAAGTACTGAATTATGGCGACGCTTTCAGCTACTACAAAGCCGTCATGGTCCAGGGCGGGCACGTGACCCATGGGATTGATGCGGCGATAGGCCTCGCTATGTTGTTGACCACCATCTTTTACCAGGTGCACGGGCATGTATTCAAAGTCCAACTGTTTCCAGTGAAGAGCGATGCGAACTCGATACGAAGCGCTGCTGCGAAAGTAGGAATACAGTTTCAACATATGTTCTCCCGTGCTTAAATCGGCCCCATGAAACTTGCAACTCTTAAGACTGCCGCCCGTGACGGTGAACTTATCGTCGTTTCCAAGGACAATCAAAGAGCGATTCGTGCCAATCACGTCGCCCCGTCGCTACGCGAAGCAATCGAGAGCTGGTCGGCGGCAAAGCCTCAATTGGAGAAGCTCTACGCCCAGCTCAATAGTGGGAAGGCGGATAATAGTTTTGTCCTCAAGGTTGACCAGTTGCATTCGCCTTTGCCGCGCAGTTTTCAATGGGCCGATGGTTCATCCTTTATTCATCACATCAAGCTTGTGCGCATGGCTCGCAATGCTCCCCTGCCTGAAACGCTTGAGACCGTGCCTTTGATGTATCAAGGTGGTAGCGATTCTTTTTTAACTCCGTTAGAAGACATTCCGCAGGTCGATTTTAATCATGGCACCGATTTCGAAGGCGAAGTCGCCGTGATCACGGATGACGTACCGATGGGTGTGACGCCAGAAAAGGCCTTGCAGCATATCATTCTGTTTATGATCGTTAACGATGTGTCGTTGCGCGGTCTGATTCCGGAAGAGCTCGCGCAGGGCTTTGGTTTTTTTCAAAGCAAGCCATCGTCGGCATTTGCGCCCTTTGCCGTGACCGAAGATGAGCTGTCGGGTGCTTGGCTCAACGGTCGTGTGCATTTGCCTTTAAAGGTCGAATACAATGGCGAGTTTTTTGGCAACGCCGACGCGGGCGCGATGCATTTTCACTTTGGTCAGTTGATCGCTCATGCCGCTCGTACGCGGCCTTTGGCTGCCGGTACGATCATCGGTAGCGGTACTGTGAGCAATGAAGATCAAACCCGGGGCAGCAGCTGTTTGGCCGAGAAGCGCATGTTAGAGAAAATCCATGAGGGCGTGATTAAAACACCCTTTATGAAAGCTGGCGACACCATCAAGATCGAAATGCACGACCAAGAAGGTCACAATATTTTCGGGACTATTTTTCAGAAAGTGGCGAAGAGCAGTCCGCCTGATTAAAGGCATTTCAATACGGCCAATGCATAAGCCTTTTGATAGTCGGCTCGTCCGCGTAGGCCAAGGGCGGTTACTTCACGCAAGTCATAACCGTTCTTCTCGACACATTTGCTGATACGCTGCACTTTCTTGTGGCGTGGGTCCTGCCATTCCGGAACTACGGCCGGTAGAGCATTGGGGTACATATCGCCTTCGCGTGGATAGAAACGATCGACCTCTTGAGCACCAAAACGTAACGGCTGATCGAAGTTAGGACGGACGCCAACAATCTGATTGCTGCGCAAGCTGGGCTGATAAAAGCGGGCAATCGTGCGGGCGATCGAGATGGTCGGATTGTCGGGCGGGGAGCGTAAAACCTGCACTGAGGCTTTTCCTGCGGAGGTTTCACCCACCAGGTAGGCACGCCCTTCATCTTGTAGCGCGCCGGCAACGAGCTCCGAGGCACTGGCTGACAAAGCGTTGATCAACACCACGAGCGGAAGGCGCGTGATCTGAGGAGCGGCGCCATTTTCCCATAGAATTTCAGAATTGGGGTCAAGAACTGGCCGAAACATTTTTCCCAGACTTGGGATCTCAAGCTCCAAAGCCTTGGTGCCGACGATTTTGGTTTTCTGCCCCACGAACAAGCCGGCCACGCATAGGGCCATCAATTTTTCGCCACCCAAATTGCCGCGCAAATCTAAGATCAAGCTCTTCGCTCCAGCGGCAGTCAGCTGATCGATGCTCTCTTTCACTTTCCGGCAAGTGTCGAGTGCGGCGAAGCTGCGCAGCTGGATATAACCCGTTCTGCCGTCGCTTCCGATCAGCTGGCTGCTGACCGCCGCTATCTGAACAGCGCCACGACGCAAAGTAAAAGTATGAACGGTGTTGCCGCGTTGGATGCGCAGAGCCACTAGTGAACCTTGTTCTCCGGGCAAAAGGTCATAGAGCATCTCGGGACTAATGCCGGCGACGGATTTCATCTCTTGTCCGTCGGGAGCAACCGCTAGGATACGGTCGTCAGGCATGAGGCCTGCTTCTGCGGCGGGTGAACCCGCGAACACTTCGTGAACCAAAACACCTTCACTGAGGAAATCCAGGTTCAAACCAATACCAACAAAGCGTTTTTGCGAAGTGCTTTGCATGGATTCCAGCAAACGGGCCGGCACTACGTAGGCGTGTGGATCGAAGATCTGCAGGTGACCCGTAAGAGCGTAACCGCGGACCATGGTGGCCGGAAGATGGGGCGGCAGCGCGAGCATGATGGTAGTAAGAAGGGCTTCGAAATCCAAACGATCGGCTGGATGCTGCTTGGCCAGGGGGTAATGCGCGAGAGCGAACTCACGCATGCGTTCGCTCTGTCGCCGCTTTTCTGCGTAAAAGCGTTCCCAGGTCGTGGTGGATTCGGCGCCCGGCTCCGCAACAAAGACCAACTCTTTCAGTGCGGGATCAAGAGGGGCAGGGAGCAAAGCCCCCGCGCTGCTAATGGCGCTCACGCAAGAGAGCAGGTACGTTTCGGTGCTATAGCAGATCTCATTGTTAATGAATTGACTGAGATAGTCTTGGCTGAGATTCACGTCCGCCCACTGAGCGGCTTCGCCCTGAATATCCTTAGCTGCGACTTGCCAGCACATACCGAAGGTGACCAGCCATAGTCCTACCCGCATGCAACCCCACAAAACAAATATACGTTCAGAGTTTCCTTATGCAGAGCGGGTGCCAGGCGGAAACCCGATTTCCCTCCGCAGGAGGCTCGGTGCACGCGAATTTTTTCACTCTCGTCGAAAGCCGGGGCGCTTGCATCCATGGGCCGAGTCGCTTAGCCTCCGCCCATGACTTCCAAACT
Source organism: Bdellovibrionales bacterium (assembly GCA_019637855.1). Taxonomy (GTDB): domain Bacteria; phylum Bdellovibrionota; class Bdellovibrionia; order Bdellovibrionales; family UBA1609; genus JALHOQ01. Next base: position 260,435 of record JAHBUX010000001.1, on the reverse strand, counting down.
GGTCATATGTGCCTCGGGTGACGGCTCCAATTTCGAAGCAATTGTTCGGGCTTCGCGCTCGGGCCTTCTACAAGCCGAAGTGAGTGGTCTTATCGTCAATCGGGGCGGAATCGGTGTACTCGAACGGGCGGAACGCCTCAAAGTACCCGTGGCGATCATTAGCCCTAAAGGTTTCGCCTCCCGTGAGGAATGGGATGCCGCCATGGTGGCTCGCTTGCGCACTTGGAGCGCAGACTGGGTGGTTTTGGCAGGCTATCTGGCTTTAGTGGGTCCACAGGTGTTGACGGCCTATCAGCACCGCATCGTGAACAGCCACCCCGCTCTGCTTCCCAAGTTCGGGGGGGCGGGCATGTACGGTGATCGGGTCCATGCGGCCGTCCTGGCGGCGGGTGAGCGCGAGACAGGGATCACGGTGCATTTGATCGATGAGGTCTATGACCGCGGGGCTATTCTTGCTCAAGAGCGCGTGGCGGTCCTGCCGGGCGACACTCCTGAGCTTTTGGCGGCCCGTGTGAAGACCCAAGAAACTGCGTTTTACCCTAAGGTTCTCAATGATTTAATCACGGGACGGATCACCACGGGTTGACCGGGCGCTGCCTGTCGCGATACGCAATTAGATCACATTCAGGAGGGGATGAGCATGCGTCAACTGCGCCATGTTCTGGTAATTTTCGCGGCCGCCTTGGTCGCTCAAGCTTGCACCAAAAAAAATGAGGGCAATGCCCCTGCAGTGGATGAGATCCGCATAGGACAGTTCGGTTCGATGACCGGTGGTGAGGCCACTTTCGGTCAGAGCACCGATAAGGGCGTGCGCTTAGCCATCGACACTAAGAACGCCGCGGGTGGTATCAAGGGCAAAAAGATCAAACTGATCACCGAAGACAATCAAGGTAAACCCGAAGAGGCTGCGGCCGTCGTTAAAAAACTGATCTCACAGGATAAGGTCATTGCGATCTTGGGCGAAGTGGCGAGCACGCGTTCGCTCGCGGCCGCGCCGATCGCTCAGCAATTCAAGATCCCCATGATCACACCGAGCTCGACGAATCCCAAGGTCACTCAGGTCGGCGACTATGTGTTTCGCGTTTGCTTTATCGATCCCTTTCAAGGGCCGGTGATGGCTCGCTTTGCACACGACAATTTGAAACTCAAAAAGGTGGCTGTACTTAAGGATCTAAAATCGGATTACAGTTTGGGTCTTTCGGATTTCTTTCAGAAGAAGTTCAAAGAGTTGGGTGGGGAGATTGTTTCCGAGCAGACCTTTCAAACCGGTGATTCGGATTTCAAAGCCCAGCTGACCCGCATTCGCAGCACCAATCCCGAAGCTATTTTTATTCCTGCTTATTACACCGAAGTGGGTTTGATCGCCCGCCAAGCGCGCGAACTCGGCTTGAAAGCGATTTTGCTCGGTGGGGATGGTTGGGACAGCCCTAAGCTGTTTGAGATCGGCCAAAAAGCTGTGGAAGGCTCGTATTTCTCTAACCATTACGCCAGCGAAAGCCCCAACAAAGCCACGCAAGATTTTATTAAAAACTTCAAAGCCAAATTCAACGAAGGTCCGGACGGCCTTTCTGCCGCCGGTTACGATGCCGCGATGATCTTGCTCAATGCGATGGAACGCGCGCCGGAGCTAACTCCTGCCGCTATTCGCGATGAGTTGGCGAAAACCAAAGACTTTGACGGCGCTACCGGTAAGATCACCATCAATGGTGAGCGCAATGCCGACAAAGATGCGTTTATCGTGAAGGTCGACGGTAAAACACTTAAGTTCATTACTTTGCTCGGCCCTTAAAAGACTGCGGATGGAAGAATTCCTCCAGCATATAATTAACGGCCTCAATTTAGGTGCCGGCTATGCGCTGATCGCGCTCGGCTACACTATGGTGTATGGCATCTTGCAGATGATCAACTTCGCGCACTCCGAAGTTTATATGATCGGGGCCTTCTCTGCCTTCTATGGTTCGCGCTTCTTCAACCTCACGGAACATCCCGGCTGGGGTTCGTTCTTTGCTGCTTTGGCGCTCGCCATTGTGGCGTGTTCTTCGCTCGGTTTATTGATTGAACGTTTTGCTTATCGTCCTTTACGCAACTCACCCAAAACCAATGCTTTGATCACCGCTATTGGCGTGAGTTTGTTTTTGCAGTTCTCCGGTCAGGTGGTGTTTGGCGCGGATCCCAAGCTTTTCCCCAGCGTTTTGGAGGATTACGCCCTTTGGACCTACGGAAATGTGCAGCTGCGTCTGTTTGACGTGACGATTTTGTCTGTGGCTTGTGTGGCGATGTTGTTGCTGAATTTCTTTATTCAGCGCACGCGAGTCGGCACGGCCATGCGTGCGGTGAGTTTTTCGTTTCGCTCCGCCACTTTGATGGGGATCAATGTCAATACCATCATTATGGTAACCTTTATCGTCGGTAGCGCTTTGGCTGGCGTGGGCTCTGTGCTTTTAGGTTTAAAATATTCGAAGATCGATCCCTTGATGGGCACGTTGATCGGATTGAAAGCTTTTGTGGCCGCGGTTCTCGGTGGCATCGGCAATTTACCAGGCGCGGTCGTCGGTGGCCTGTTGATGGGTCTAAGTGAAGAGATGGTGGTGGCCTATCTGTCTAGCACCTATCGTGACGCTCTGGCCTTTGGCCTGTTGATCTTTATTCTTCTGGTGAAACCTTCGGGACTGTTTGGTCAATCGAAGGTGGAGAAGGTGTGATGGGTGCTTGGCGGGGTTGGATCCTGGTTGTGCTGGTGGCCCTGTCGATCGCGACACTGTCGAGTTTTGTTCTGAATGCGTACATGCAGCAGATTCTGTTTTATATCGCCATCAACGTGATGTTGGCCTGCAGCCTGAATTTGGTAATGGGATTCTGCGGACAGTTCTCCTTAGGCCAAGCTGGCTTTATGGCCGTAGGTGCTTATGTGAGCGCCTTGCTAAGCTTGAATTGGTCACTGTTCCCAGAGCCGTTTCATTATTTTAACTTTCCTTTGTATGCGATTGCCGGAGGCCTTTGTGCGGGCGTCGCAGGTTTTCTAGTGGGGATGCCGAGTTTGCGTCTGCGCGGAGACTACCTGGCTATCGTCACTTTAGGTTTTGGCGAAATTATCCGCGTGATCCTTTTGAACCTGGAGGTGGTGGGCGGTGCCCGCGGACTCTATGGTATTCCCGGCACACAGGATTTTGGCATGTGTTTTCACGCCTTCTTTTGGGCCGGAGCCACAGTGCTGCTGCTTTGGCGCTTGGTGCACTCTTCTTTTGGTCGAGCCTTCCTAAGTGTGCGCGAAGATGAGATCGCTTCGGAATGCATGGGTATCAATACGACTCGCACCAAGGTTTCGGCTTTTGTGATTTCTGCCTTCTTCGCCGGGGCGGCGGGTTCGATCTTCGCTTACACCACCAACTCACTGAACCCAGCCAGCTTTCAATTCGTAAAGAGTGTGGATGTGGTCATTATGGTGGTGCTGGGGGGCATGGGTAGCATTTCGGGCTCGGTGGTAGGCGCGGTTCTGGTGACGATTCTGCCTGAGGCTTTGCGTCCTCTACAAGAGTATACTGGTGTCGATCTGCGCATGGTGATCTACTCGCTGACGTTGATCTTGTTGATGATATGGCGGCCGAGCGGACTGTTCGGTATGAAAGAGTGGACTCAGTTCCGGAGGCCGCGCCGTGCTGCTTGAAATGAAAGATGTATGCATTCAGTTTGGCGGCTTGAAAGTGATCGAGAAGATGTGCTTTCGCATTCAGCCGGGCGAGCTGGTGGGCTTGATCGGTCCCAACGGTGCGGGCAAGACAACGGCGTTCAATCTTATCAGCGGAATCTACAAACCGACAGCCGGCGAGATCCTTTTGCACGGTCGGTCGGTCAATCGCCTAAAAGCTTATGAGATTGCCCGACAAGGGGTGATTCGTACCTTTCAGAACATCCGCCTGTTCGCCACTCTTTCGGTGATCGACAACATCATGGTGTCGATGCACAAGAACTGCAGTTACGGGCTGATGTCGTCATTTTTGAATTCAGCCAAGTTCTTCACTGGCGAGAAAAGCTATCGTCAGCAAGCTATGGAACTCCTGAAGATCTTCAATCTTGAAGGTGTTGCCGAACATGAGGCCGGCTCTTTGCCCTACGGTATGCAGCGCAAGGTGGAGATTGTGCGCGCTTTGGCCGGAAGTCCACAGCTCTTGCTGCTTGATGAGCCGGCTGCCGGCATGAACCACAATGAGACCAATGAGCTTATGCATCTCATCGAAAAGATCCGTAAGGACTTCAAGCTGGCCGTGCTGTTGATCGAGCACGATATGAAGCTAGTGATGGGCATTTGCGAACGCATTGTCGTTTTAGATCATGGTGTAGTGATCGCTGAGGGCTTGCCGAAGGATATTCAAAACAATCCGAAAGTGATCGAAGCCTATTTGGGCGTTGAGGAGCCGGCATGAGCTCAGCGCCGCGTAAGTCCGTGCTCTCGGTCAAAGATCTGCATGTCAGTTACGGAGCTATCTCCGCGGTGAAGGGGATTTCTTTTGAAATCTTCGCTGGTGAGATCGTCTCTTTGATCGGGGCCAACGGCGCTGGTAAGACGACCACATTGCGGGCCATCTCAGGTCTGCTGCCCTGTCGGGGGGAGATTCTTTTGAATGGTCGCCCGACCTCATCGATTGCTCCCTACAATCTGGTGACGCATGGTTTGGTGCATTCTCCCGAAGGCCGCGGGATTTTTCTGAATCTCACGGTCGAAGAGAACTTGAAACTTGGCGCCTATCGCCGCAAAGACACGCAGGACCTGCCACGCGAGATGGAGCATTGCTTTGAGTTGTTTCCCCGTTTGAAAGAGCGCTTAAAAGCTTCGGCTGGAACTCTTTCGGGAGGCGAGCAGCAGATGCTGTCGATCAGTCGCGCGCTTTTGTCTAAACCGCAAGTGCTGATGTTGGACGAGCCTTCTTTGGGCTTGGCTCCGAGGATCGTGCAGCAGATTTTTCAGATTGTTCAGAAATTGAATTCCGAAGGCATAACGATTCTACTGGTAGAACAAAATGCGCGTATGGCATTGAAAGTTAGTCACCGCGCCTATGTTTTGGAAACTGGAAAAGTCCGTGTTTCCGGTGAGGGACGTGTGCTTTTGGCTGACCCGCAGATTCAGGCGGCATACTTGGGGCATTGATCATGTTGAAACGTCTTATTTTTGTTTCGATTCTTCTTTTGGCCGGCCGTGCTCATGGCGAAACTTGCCCAGGGGCCGATGATGAGCCGGCCATGAAGGTAAAAACGGCTGCAGGTCCGGTGGTGGTCGTATGTGGTTTTGAGGATCGCGAAGAGACCGTGAAGGGCAAGAAAACCTTCACGGACTTCACGGTGTATGGCTGGCCCGCCGGCGCTAAAGAGCCGGCCAAAGTTTTTGCCGCCGATCCCATCGACACCTATTGGGCCCGCGTGGTTGAAGACAAAGGCTTAGAGCTGGAAGAGGTGTGGTTCTTCGCCGACAAGCCGCAGGCGGCGCTGACTCGTCAAGTGACGTGTACGCCGGCAGCTTGTGAGGTCTCGGTGGCCACTTGCGTGTTGAAACTTAAAAAGAACCCGCATCCGAAAGCTCTTGCCAGTTTCCAAAAGAAGATCCCGCATGGCGATGTGGCTGAAAACCTATTGGAAGATATTTGGGCGCAAGCTTTGACTGGAGACAAAAACGCACAAGACTTTTTTGCCACGGCCCCTAAGGGCTTGAGCGCCGAACTCACGGAAGACTTCAATACATTCAAAGCCAAACTGCAACAAGCGAAGGACTTGAACTGTCCTTCGCTCAAATAGAATTTTAAGACAAATAACGTTTCTGAATATGCGCGCGGAAGCTTGCGACCGAAAGTGGTTCTGAAACTGCGGTCACTAGGTCCAGAGTGGTTAGTTCCGATCCTTTGGACCACACATTGTCGGTCAGCCAGCTCTGTACGCCGGATAAATTGCCCTTCGCAATCTCACTACGCACACCGGGACGGACTTGTTCAATGCGAGCAAAGAACTGAGCGGCAATAATCGCGCCGAATGTGTACGCGGGGAAGTAGCCAAACAGGCCGGCCGGCCAATGCACGTCTTGCATGCAGCCGTCTTTGTAGTTTCCTTCGGTCGAAAGGCCTAGATAGGCCTTCATTTTCTCGTTCCACGCGGCGGGTACATCTTTGACCTGCAAACGGTCTTCAAGCAGATCGCGTTCGAGTTCAAAACGCAAAATCACATGAGCTGGATAGGTAACCTCATCGGCATCGACGCGAATATAACCGCGCTTCACGCGAGTGACCAGCTTGGCGAGATTCTCATCGCTCAGCGCTTCCGGATTTTTGGTGTGAACCGCGAAGTGCTTGCGGATGGCGGGACCTGCGAAATGCATGAACTCGGCCGAACGGCTGACTTGCATCTCCATCAACAGACTCTGGCTCTCATGAATCGCCATGCCGGCGGCGGCGCCGACCGGTTGGCCCAACCACTTCAGCGGCAAATGTTGCTCATACATAGCATGGCCGGTTTCATGCAGAACGCCCATTAGGGCCGACAAAAATTCTTTTTCACTATAACGGGTGGTGATGCGTACGTCGCGCTGAGTACCCCCGCAGAACGGATGATGGCTTTCATCCAAGCGCCCGTTTTCAAAATTGAAGCCGACGGCTCCCATTAGCTCTTTGGCTAACGCTTTTTGAGCTGCAATTGGGTAGGAACCCTCAGGCATGATCACGGTTTCACTTTTTTGCTTATGCAATACGGCGTTGATAGTGTCGGGCAAAAAGCTTTTGATTTCGGTGAATAACTTTTCAACCACCTGCGTGGTTAAGCCGTTGGAGAAGGTCGACAAAGCCGCATCGTACAGCGACAGGCCCCGCTTTTCCGCCAGTAGGCGTGTAGCTTCGCGGGTGAGTTTCAAAACCTCTTCCATATAAGGCATGAATCCCGCCCAATCGTTCTGCCCGCGTAGGGTGCGCCACTTCTGTTCAGAAGTCATGCGCGCCACAACCAGCTTTTGATTCAACTCAGACGGTACCGCGGTCATCTCGGTATAGATGCGTTTCATCTCACGCACGTTGGCCTTTTGCGCGGGCAGGAGCTGTGGGTCGCCTTCGGCCTCACCTAGCCAGTCACCGATCTCCGGACTGATCGAGAGGTTTTGAATCACTCCGGCCAGTTCGGCCAGGGTCTGATTTCGCGAGTCGCTGGAGCCGGTGGGCATCATCACAGCTTCGTCCCACCCCAGAATCGAACGGGCATCATTGAGTCGGGAGATTTGCAGAAAGCGGGCTTCTAGTTTCTCGTAGCTTGTCATCATGGGTGGTCTATAGCCCAAAAATAGCGGAAGTTCTCGTTTAAAATGACGTTTTACGGCCTCTCTTGGGCCTCAAATTCACTGTGGCGCAGCCTTTCCTGGGCATAGCCCTTGCTCAAGATCCTCGCGGATATAAGGAGTGTTTCCATGAACACGAAATTCTTCAAAGCCTGGTTTTCTCTGACTCTGTTGTTGGCCTTTTCGGTTTCGGCTTCAGCTGCAGACCGCGTAGGCTATGGATCTCAGTTCACCATTCAGACCGCCAAGGTTGACGGTAAACTTATTGGTTTTACAACGGACGGTTCGAAGCGCCCGCCTGTGGGCTTCAAATGCCCCGGTTGGTTCGAAAGCTTAACCGAGCAACCGCAGATCGTTTACCCTGATCCACGCGACAGCAATAAGGAGCTTAAGCTCGAAAATGCAGGTAGAACGCATGTGTCTGCCGCCAGCTACTCTCCCACTCGCCCATTGAGCGAGCGCGCCGCTGCCGTGATTTGTAGTGGTCCGTTGGGTGAGTTCCAATTGCAGATGGTAAATGGAGTTGTAGATCTAGTAACGCCCGTATCGTACTCCGCCAACTCGTGGAATGACGTTTTAAATCCCTTCTAATTATGTGGCGAGTTTGCGTTCACCACACTCGGTTCTGAGTGTGGTCGGAAATGCTTCGCCATATCTTCGCTCGGCCCGCCATGCCTAGTAGGCTTAAGAGCCACGGCCTTACGGCTTTTGATTGAACGATATAAAGCCTCAATCACACGCACGTCATTCGCTCCCTCTCGGCCGGAGGGTTCAGGCTCACGGTCTTTTAATATGCAATCAGAAAAGTAATCGAGCTCCGGCGCGAATTGATCGACCTTTTTAAAACGCATGGTCTTAGAGACCTTAGCGTCCTTGGTGAGGTAGAGCTTGCGTTCGTTCACATATTCAAATGCGTTCTCCAGGCGCAAGCCGCCTTTGGTGCCATAGATTTCATACACACCCGACGTGTCGGAGCCAAAGCTGCAGGTGAACGTTGCCAAGCGTTTGTCTGGAAAGCGCATGGTCGCCGTCACTGTCTCTTCGACCTCGGCAAAGCGCTTATCTTTGCCATACTCGGCCATAGCAAACACTTCAATGGGTTCGGCTTGAAACAGAGTGCGTGCGGCGTTGATGCAATAGATACCGATGTCCCAAAGCGGTCCACCACCGGCTTCGCGTTGCAGGCGGATATTCTCCGGATCGGTCACCTGATAGGAAAAGCATGAAGAGAAGTAGCGCAGATCACCGAGCTTGCCGCGTTTGCATAGCTCGAGCGCTTTCAAATTCGATTCTTCAAAGTGAAGACGGTAGGCGGTCATCAACTTGGCCCCTGAGAACTTTGCGGCCTCTTCCATCTCTTTGCAATCCGCCTCACTTAGAGCTAGGGGTTTTTCGCACAGCACGTGAATGCCGTGGCGCAAGGCTCGCACCGTGAACTCTTTGTGTTGGTCATTGGGCAAAGCAATGTACAGCGCATCCACTACGTCCGAGGTCAGTAGATCATCAAATTGATCGTAATCGTAAACTGCATGCACATTGTACTTGCGGGCCACTTTGCTGGCCTTCTTTGGATCTCCGGTCACCAAAGCTGTGAGAATCGAATTCTTCCGTGCCCGCGTGAAGGCGGGAAGCATCGCCACTTGAGCGATGTGACCGACGCCGACGACGCCATAACGAATTTGCTTTGCTCGCATGCCATATTCCTCCGTCGAATTTCGTGAACTCTCGGTGCAAACAAAAGACCACCGCGAGCACGCATGAGGCCCAAGCTACAGAGGCAAATTTCCTCGTCGGTGGCGAAACCCTCAAGGCGGCGACCGTTCTATCCCTGTCTCTTCGTGGCATTCGCCTTGCTCATTGCTGTTGCGCGGAGGTGTTGCAATGACGCTAGTGGAAGTGCTGCGCGCCGATCATCGGCGGATTCTAAGCGCGGCCGATCATTTGACTGAAGACTGTGGCCGCCCCGAACCCAGTGAGGGTGGCTGCTTCAATAGCTTCCGCACCTTCAAAGCTCTCGTCAGCGCCTGTACAAAAGCCGAAGAGTACACTCTGTACGCCTTACTCGAAGAGAATATGTCCAAAATCTTCTGGCCTCTGCGCAAGTTTGTCTTAGAAAGCTACGTCGAAAACGATCTTATAGACCTATTGCTCAAAGAAATGGGGCAGGCGGAAGAGCTGACGGATCAATTCCGTGCCAAACTCAAGGTAGTGAAGGACCTTCTGCATCGTCATCTTGAAGGCGAGCAAGAGGACTTCTTCCCGGAACTCACCAAACGCTTAAGCATGGAGCAGCTCAATGATCTGGTTGCGGTGTATACGCGCGAGCGTGACGCCATTTACGCAAAAAAAAGCGGGCCTGTTAAGCCCGCTTCTGCGCTTGCTTCGCGCAATTCAATGACTCACTAATAGCTAACTAGAACAGGGGGCCGCCGCCTGGAGCGTATCCGCCGCCGCCGGGACCGTATACGGGGGCCGGATATCCGCCACCGCCGCCCGGGATATAGGGAGGTCTGATACCGCCGCCACCGCAACCACCGTTAAAGCAACCGCCGCCCGGAGGAAGGACAGGAGGCGCACCGCCGTACACACACGGCTGAACCGGCAAGAACGGTAAGTTACCGCACATACCAGTTTGAACTTTGATCTGATTCACAGTTTGGATCAGATTCACATTGTTGCAACCGCGCGGGCCTTGCCAAATGCGGTATGCGCCGTAGGGACTGACGGCGATGATGTCTGCCATAGGGCCGAATACGTTCACGATGCAAGATTGGCAAACGAAATTGTTCGGCAAGCCGCGACCTGCGAACAGGTAAGCTGCGCCGGGGCTGAACTGATAGCCTTGGTTTTGGATCACAACATTGTTTTGCATTTGTGGTTGTTGCTGAACGTAGGGTTGCTCGACCGGCTGGTCGTAACCTTGGTCATAGCCTTCGTCAGTGTCGACATAAGGTTGTTGTTGGCCGGGACGGCCCACAGGTCCGCCGCTCGATCCGTCGGAATCGGCCCATGCACCTGTCGCAGAGAAAACCACGCTCAGTGCAAGCACGGACTTAAGTAAAGGGGTACGCATTCATTGCCTCCAAAGTGTTTGTTGAACGGGGTCTTTTTACCTCAAAGTACTCGAATTCCCTATAGGAAATGTTTAGCCGAACTGTCCAAAACTTCGACGTTTTCTCTCTCAAAACTACACTTGGTTGTGTCGAACTTCTTTACGTGTCCGACTTTGGACCGGGCTTTCGACCGGCACTTAAGGTGCGGCATATATAAGTCGAAAAGACATTAGGGCAAGGCTGGATACATTCTTCGAATGGTCACGGGGGTCGCATGGCTTTCGATTACAACAGAAATAAAGGCGGACACGGTAGCAGCGGCGACAGCTTTTGGACGTCGTATTCCGATTTGTTTCTCGGTCTCAGCACGATCTTTTTGCTTCTGTACGTCACCTCCAGTTTACGCACTGGAACCGATGCAATTAAAGCGCAAGTCGACAATCAAAAGCTCACCATGCAGGTCGAAGAGCTGCGTAGCCAGCTCAAAATGTATGAACAAGTGAAGACTGACTATCTCGAAAAGTCCGCTAGCAAAGATGAAATGCAGGAATATAACGAGCTCATGGATAAGCTCACTTTGCTGAAGGAAGAGGCCAAAAGTGATCAAGAGCGTTTGGCCCGTGAAGCTCTCGAGAACGACAAGAAGGCCGTGGCTCTGACCAAGTATCAGCAGATGGTCCGCAATATTATCAACGCCAACAAAGTGGCGAAGACCAAGATTCAAAATCGCAACGTGGTTATTCACGAACAAGATCAAACGATCGATGAACAGCAGCAGAATATTGAAGGTCTAGAGTCCGAAGTGGCCCAGAAGAAAGCCGCGATCGAAGCGCAAGAGCGCAAGATCGAAGATGCCAAAGAGGCTTTGGAGCAAAACAAGAAGCGGTTGCTATCGGCTTACAAAGAAAAGCAGCTGACCAAAAAGCAGTTTGAAGAGAAAACTCGCAAGCTGCAGGAACAAGCGCAAGAGAAAATCGAGCAGATGCAAGCGGTCAATCAGACCTACTCGCAGCAGCTGGATAAACTCTCTTCGGATCTCCAGGGTACGCAGAAAGCTCTGCTAGGTACTCAGCAAGCTTTGACTGGAACCCAAGCGGCGTTGGAACGTAAGGCTCAAGAGGCGCAAGCGGCGCGCGGTGATGCTCAGGCTGCTCGCGGCGAAGCGGCTGCCGCGCGTGGAGAAGCTGAAGGCTTGAAAGGTCAGATCGACGCCATCAAAGGTCAGTATGCAGCTGATCGCGCGTCGGCCCGCGCCGCTCTGGACGCCGAGATTCGTAAAGGTAAAATGGACGCCGCTGAACGCGCCCGCCGTGAAGGTGAATTTCGCGCCGCCGCGGCTCGCAAAGAGTCTGAGATGCAGGGCAAGATCGCCGGTCTTAGCGGTCAGCTGAAAGACACCGAAGGACAGTTAGCCAAAGCCAAAGAGGAGATGGACGCTCGCCGCGATATCGCCCGTGAAATCAAAAAAGGTTTTGCCGCGGCGGGGATCAAGGCCGATGTGGATATGGGGACGGGCGAAGTCGTATTGGACTTCGGCGACTCTTACTTCGATAGCGACTCGGCCAACCTGAAGCCGCAGATGAAAGACGTGATCGAACGCGCGATGCCCGTCTATTCAAAGTCTCTTTTTGGGAATTCCAAGGTGGCCAACAAGATCTCCTCGGTCGAGGTCGTGGGCTTCGCTTCGCCTACATATAAAGGACGGTTCGTAGATCCACGCAGTGGCAAGGCCGAAGACAAAGCCGCTTTGAAATACAATATGGATCTCAGCTACCGCCGAGCTAACTCGATTTTCACATATCTCGTGAACAACAAAGACGGTGAGTTCGCCCATCAGCAGGACCTGTTGGCTTTGATGAAGGTCTCGGGTCGTAGCTTTTTGGAAGTGATGAAGGTGCAGGGACGTAGTCCGTCAAGCGCCGCCGAATTCTGTAAGGTCAACGATTGTAAGAAAGCTCAAAAGGTGATCGTCCGTTTCAGTATGGACGGGAAGAAGTAGGGGGATGGTATGAGTTCAAGACAATTCGCTGAGTATTTTATCCTCGGCTTGCCCTATCTGATGGGGTTGGTCTTCGTGGCCGGCATGTTCTGCCGCTATATGATTTGGTACACCACCAAACGTCACGAATGGTTCTCTGCGGAGTTCGAAAAGCGAGTCACTCGCTACATCGACGCGGAAAAGCCTGGCCCGGTGAAGAACGTTTCGTTCTACACGCTGTCGAAGCGCTTGCTCGAGCGCACCTATTACGAATCCTTCGCTCTGCGTGATCGTTTGAAACGCCGTAAAGGCGACAAGATGATGGCCTTGAGCGATCGCATCTTTTTGGTGAAGCCGGGTTGCGCCTATATGGTGCGTGACATTTTGAATCAGTTGAAGTTTTTGAAGTGGACCAACGACACTCCTAAACTCTTGCAGATCACGCGTTCGACCTTTCACAAGAACCCGTGTTTCAATCGCGTATTTGGTTTGGTGCCGGTTGCGGCGGCGAACGACTTGGTTTCCCTCCTGCCGGGTCTCTTCGTTATCACTGGTATCTTAGGAACCTTCGTCGGTATCGCCGGTGGTTTGCAAGAGCTTGGCGGTATGAACCTCCAGGACCTTGAAAACACCAAGAACATTATGGATCGCTTCCTACAAGAGATCGCCTTCGCTATGAAGACCTCTATTGTGGGCATCGTGTTTTCTCTTGGCATGCACATCTGGAATACGCTGTTCTCCCCCGAACGTGTGTTTTTCTCGATGGTGGATCGCTTCGAAACTTCGCTCGATCTCCTTTGGTACCGCGCGGACAACAATGAATACCCGCATGGCGACAAAGACTTTGATGAACATCGCGACCCGGTCGAGGCTTTGGCCGAGGACGCAGTGAACGCGGAGGCCAAGCGTTATGCGCATCAGCGCGGCGCTCCCGCCGCAGAGGCGCCTAAAGCGTCATAAGGTGTAAGTATTGAAAGGTGAGAACACCACCGGCAAACCCGGTGGCTTTTATGTGACAATCGCCACAGCGGCGGGATCCACCACAAAGAAGGTGGACGGGGATATGCTCACCGTGGGCCGGGCCGACGATTGTCATTTGACCATCTCACACGAAACTCTCAGTCGCCGTCACCTTACCATCAGCACAAAAGATGGGTTTTGCTGGATCGAAGATCATGGGTCTTCCAACGGCACATTCGTGAACGGCAAGCGCGTGAAGCCGCATGTGATGACGCGCGTGCAGCCCGAAGATCAAGTGACCATGGGCCAGGCGGGAGTGCGCTTAAGCGTTTCGATCGAAGCGTTGATGCGCAAAGAGGGTGCGCCCCCGGTGCCGCGCCAAGAAGAACGTGGTGCCGTTTCGGATACGATTGTGACCAGCACCTCGACTCACCGTCGTGAATTGCGTCGCTCGGTCGTTACACCCCTAGCTCGCCCGGCCGACGATGCCCAGCAGCAGGCGGAACGCGTAGTGCAAGAGGCGCAGAAGAAGGCGGCCGTGCTTTTACAAGAGGCTGAAGTCGAGGCCGAGCGCAGGGTCGAAGAGATCTATCGTCGGGCCCACGAAACGCAAGCCAAAATGGACGAGGTCTATCAGCGTCGCATGAACGAAGCCTACCTGGCTTCCGAGCAGATTTATCAGAAGTCACAAGAAGAGTCTGTGCGCATTCTGGACGTTGCCCGTCAGAAAGCCGGTGATATCCGTCAGCAAACGGAGAATTTCGTGACCGATCTGCGCAAACGCACTGAGGAAGATTGCGAACGCATGCTCGAAGAGGCGCAGCAGACCGCGCGTGATCTCAAAGAGCAACGCTTGGTCGAAGCCGAAGACATTTCGAAGAAAAAAGAAGAAGAGTTGGTGGCTAAAACGCGTGTCGTGATGGACGAGCGCCTGGCACGTTTTGATGAAGACCTTATGAAAGAGGCTGCCCATCAGCGCCAAGAGCTGCGCATTGAATTAGAAGAGCGGCGTACCGGAGTCGAAAACGAACTCAAAGACAAGCTTGAGTCCATAAAGACGTTGAAGGCACAGGCGCAACAGCTGACTGCGGCCCGCCAACAAGAGGACGCTCGCTTGACCGAGGTTGAGGCTTTGCTGAAGGGCAAAACCGAGGAGTCCAAACGTCTCCTTGACCAGGTCGAAGCGGCGAGCAAGGCGGCTGAGCAAGGCCAACAGGAGTTGCTCAATCTTCGCGCCGATATCGAAAAGATGAAAAATGAGCGCGAAATCACCGACAAACAGGTGAAGACTTCGCAAGACGCCTTGACGAAATTGAATGATGAAATTCGCGCGGCCAACAATCGCGTCAAAGACGCGCAAGATGACGCCGCCAATGAGCTGTTGCAGTTGCGCGCCAAGCTTGAAGACGACAAGGCGAAGATCGGTAAAGAAGAGATCGCGCATATGGAAGAGCTGAAGCTTCAAACCACGCGCAAGATTCGCGAGATGGAACTGTCACTAGTTGATGAGCTGCATGACAAAAAAGACCTGATGAGCCGCGAGCTGGCGCTGACCGTTGAGACCTATTTGAAAGAAGATCCAAGCGCGAAAGCCAAAAACCTTAAGCCCCTGCAGGACGAGATGCGGAGTCTTTTGGAAAAGCAGATCGTCACCATCACCAAAGATGACTCGGCCAAAGCCAAACAGGCATCCTTGATTGAACTTAAGCGCCGGCAAAAATGGATGACCGGTATGACCGGCGCGATGGTCGGGATGGCCATGGCTTTGATCGGTGAACACGCGTACTTCTTTTTAAAGAACGAACAGTCTCCGGTACAACGTCAGGTGGCGGCTTTGCAAGAGCAGCGCAAGGCCGACCTAGAGTCGCGTCGTTTCAATCCGCCACAGACCTCGGATTTCAAGGCCACTTATGTGGACAATGTGGTGTACACCGAAAACTTCACTGGGACTTACACCAGCGACGATTTTCAGAAAAAATTCTTAAAGGGTTTGGTGCCCTATATGCTCAAGACCTGGAAGACCGATGAAAGCAAAGTCATCGAGCTGATGGGAATCTCGGTCACTTTAGTGAAGACATTGGCTGACAAGCGCGCCAACATACATCCGGATTTTGTGAATCAAGGCCTGGAGAAAATGAAGCAGGATGAGACTGAGGCCATGAATCGCATGCGCACGCTGCTTGGATCTCAGGTGCGTTTGGAATCTTTTAAAAAATTCGAGAAACAGTTCTTTGAACGTCACAGTCAAGGCGGCACAGCCGCGACCGAGTAGTTTTACTCCAGGTCGTCCTCGCAACGATCAGCTGGTGTGAAATTCACCACAATCACATTGTCTTGCACACGGTAACGATCGCGCAGGCGGATATTTTGATATGCCACTTCATCCACGCGCAGACGCCACGAGACACGGTCATACCAATCCAGACGCCCCTCTTGTAGCAGAGTGAAGAAGAACAGGCGATCCATGCGGTCGTAGCCCAGGGGTTGCGCACGTTCCGCCACTTTGGCGGCCTTGATAAAGGCGGACCCAACCACCATATCACCACCCACGAGGCGTCCCATGATCACATTGAGTTTGCCCGCCACCAGGCGTGAACGGATATCGCCTAAACGGAAATCTCGCGATTCGTCGTTGGGAGTACGTGCTAGCGATGTTGCGAATTGTACGGAGGCCATCCGCAAAAATGCGACAAGTTCGCGTTCTTCCATATGACCGGTATCCATAAGCAGGGCGTAAGTGGCCAGATCATGCGGGCGCGCTGCACGAAGCATATTGGCGATCTCACCCGACTCCTCTGGATTGGCGTGTTGTAAGACGGCTCTTAAACGATGGGAGTTGTCGACGATGTCGCGCAGTTCGCGCAAATTGAGGATGTACCAAAGGTCGCGTATGCCCCAAAGGTGCCAGCGATCATAGAGCTCTAAAATCAAATGCCGCATCTCGCTGGGAGCCGGCGTGTTGCGCAACAGCCGAAATAGGCTTTCATGTAAGGAGGTTAGTAGCCCTATCGAGCGCGGTGCGGGCGCTTGAGCCGCCAGGTTGTGAATGACCGTCATCAATGGCAATACACGTTTCCTGACCGCCGCAGAGGAGAACGACACCTGTTTTGTATGAAGCTCCCGCAGCAACAGATCGATGGTTGGTAGCCATGGCCGCAGTGTTTTCAGAGCGCTTAGGTCCGCAGGTTTTCTAGGATCGAAGTAATCTTCAATGTGACGTTGCAAAAGCGTGGTTTGCCAGGCCGTTAGCTGCGTTTCCTCCTCGTCGGCGCCATAAACGTGAGTGGCGGAAATCAGAAGGAAAAAAAGGAGGATAAAACGCATACAATCTCCAGCGCCACTGCGGGGCTGGTCATTTTTTCATGGCACCTTGTGCGGTACCCAGTTTGGAACTATGACGGCCATATGTGGCGACTATTTGTTAGCGTTATAATCTTCCTATTCACGTGGTCAACATCGGCGGCGCAATTTGCAACCGCGACGGAAGTTGATCAACAAGCCTTGGAGTTTTTCTCCTTTGATGAATGGCAGATTTACTTACAGGCACTGAACCTAGTGAGAGAATCCCCGCTTGCCGGCGAGTACGAGGCAACGGTGTATTTGACCACGTCTGATGCTCACTTTACCGAAGAGCTCTTGCATCAAGGCGGAGCCGAACTTGGTCCGGACACAGTGTCCTTTAGTTTTGAGCAGTCGAGTTCCGTTGACGCTCACAGAAATGGCGTGGTGATCTTTTGGGATCAGATCGCGCAATCGGAGTCTCCTCAGGCGTTGTTAATCTTAGCACTGGCACGTGAAATTTTGGGAAGCGTGGCCGTTGACAGGCAACCGCAAGTCAAACCCCAGGTGCAGTTTGTGGAAGAGAACATTCACGTGCTCACGGTAATGCTTAAATTTTTGCGTCAGTTGCCTCTTCAAGAGCGCTATGCATTGCTCGACTTCGAGACTAAAGCGTATCTACAAGATGCTTTGGCATCCACCGTTGCGGAACTGCGATCCTACAGAGCTCACGGTCGGAAAATCGGTGCTTGCGCCGCATTTCTGGTGAGCCAGGATAACTGAGATCGTTGCCGACCCAAAAACACAGCGGTAAGCTCATAGCCTATGAGCTTCTTGCGTTGGACGATTTTCGCTCTGTTCTCTTGGCCGGCGGCCGCTTTCGATATTCTGCCCGAGTATCAGGGATTGAATGAAGCCGACGCACAGAAATTCGAGCGCCCAGAAGATCTAGACTCCGAATATCAAATCATCGTCAATGGCTTTGCGCCTTCGTTGGAATGGGAACGTACATTTCAAACAAAACCCAAAGTTTTGGATCTCACTGTTGGTAGCCTTAGCAACAAGCTGTTCTTGATCTACAATCGCCTAAAGCTGCAGACCCAGCTTCTTGATTCGCTCGACTTCCAGTTCACATCTTTCCATCAGCGCGATCGCGAGATGGATCAAAACCGCAATATCCTTGAGCTCAGTTGGCGTTTGGTGCCCGGCCTACGTTTGAATCTGTATGGTGAGCCTTCACTTTACAAACGCGAGAACGACATGGGAGTGGCGCTGCTCGTTCAGCATGAGGGCTTCAACCATCGTTTGTACTACACAATGCATGATCTCACTCGGGCCGATCACAACGATATGCAGGATCGCTTTGAATCCGGCCACGATCCATATTCCGTAGGGTACACGGGCATGTTGGATAGTCAGAGACTCTGGGCGCGATGGGGTGGGCGCTATGACCAGCCGGTGCGTTGGCAACGACCACAAGAGCAACGTTTGTTCCTCTACAACAAGAAGTTGCTCTTCGTGGACGCCATTTTGCAGAACGAGGAGCGGGGTCGTTGGGGTTTAAGAGCTCAATGGGACGACACCTTTGAAGGACAGGAGAAGGACGGTCAAGCAAGTGCCGTAGTACCGGAAAGCTGGCGTCTTCAACGTTTACAGACACGGCTGTCCTACCTGCACGGTGCCCCTGAAGATGTCATTACCTACGAAGGGGCTTTTACTCATGTGCAAAGACAGTGGACCGATCACGGCGCCCGTCGGCTGTCGCACTTCAATGACATGCCGAGTGTGGCCGTCAACTGGCGTGGCTTGCGCCGGGCGCAGGGCTTTGACCATATTCGCGCCGAATATGAAGTGGCGTGGTTCGGTCGTGGTGGCGACTTGAGTTTGGGTGCCGATCAAAAGCGGCGGCCTATGGAGCAGCGCCTGCAAACTGCCTACGAATTTGCTTTCAATAACGGAGCTCGGTTATCGTTAGCTTTCAACTTTGACATGGACGAGTGGACTCCGGTGCCAACTTTCGAAGGTGGCAATGGCATGTTCCGCGCGGAGTTCTGATGAGCGATATTCAGTTCGGCTATGAACCTCCGCGTATGCTCGCGGTGGGGTTGTGGGAAGTGCGAGGCGCCTGGAAAAACAAACTGGGCCGCCGTATGACCGTTGTGGTTCTGCGTGATGGCGGCGTCGTGGTTCACAATCCGATCCGTCTGCATGAAGACGAACTGGAATGGCTCTCGGGACTGGGGCAAGTGCGCCACATCGTCGCGCCCAACATTTTTCATTGTTCTGATCTGTTGTGGATGGCCCGCCACTATCCCGAGGCACAGCTTTATGCGCCGTTAGCGAAGCTGACCTCGCTCCAAGAGCAGGGTTATAACATTCTCGATGTGAACCGCGAATTTCCTCTAGAGCTCGCTTCGGAACTCGAGTGTGTTCCTATGCACGGTACCCGCATGCATGAAGCTGCCTTTGTACACAAGCCTTCGCGCACGCTGATTCTGTGCGACCTGGCCTTCAATATGGAGAGTGACAGCTTCCTCGGCATCGAGAAGTTTATTATGGATTGGAACAAAGTGGGTGTGCGTTTCGGTCCCAGCCGCCTCACCCGCTGGTTGTTCACCAGCAGCAAACGCGAATTGCGCGAATCCTATCGTCGCTTACTGGCAGCGGATTTTGACCGTGTGATTGTAAATCATGGAGCGATTTTAGACTCCGGCGGCAAGCTTCAGCTGCAGGCCGGAGTCGAAGAGATTTTCGGAAAACTCTAGCGGCAAACCGGAATCGCGCGCGTGATGACTTCATACGTGTCTTGCGGCAAACCATAAGCCATCTGTTGTTCCCACATCAGCGTCAGACCTTGCGGTGTGATCACCAGACGTTGTCCCGGTTGCGGGCAAAGATTCTGATAGCAGGCGTAGTTGTAGTTCACCAGAATGGCCACGCGACCACGCATCATAATCGCCTCTGCTCCGCCTTGCTCCAACAGACCTTGTAAAACCGGATAGAGGTAGCGCATGCGCACGCGGCGTACGCAGTTTTGCGGCGGTCGCGGTTGACCTTGGCGCGGGACCATTCTCTGATCTGGCATCGGCTCACCCATATAGGGACGGCGGCGATACACATCGAAATCTAATTGATCGTAGCCGCGCGGAGCGCGCGGTTGTGCCACTCGAACGTTGGGGCTTTGGCCTTGCGGCGGCGGAACATTGGCCGGCGGTTCTTTGATCGGCTTCACTGTCAGAACTTTGAGTTTCTCCAACAGAGCGGCGCGAGTCTTATCGACTCCCGTACCCAATTGCAGAACAGAAACACCGGCGGTCAATGCGGCAGCGTTTGAAGTCGAAAACGGAATTGAATCGTTGTCCAGAGCGATTGCCGAAGTCAGATAGATATCAGGACGTTTCAGTTTCTCAGACACATTGGTTTGAAAGTCATCGGCGGCGCCGACAGTCAGCACACCCGGATTGTCGCCCGGAGGCAGCAGCGTCTCACCGACGGAGGCATCCGCTAGTTCGATGCCCGGTCCAGAGACCGTGATGCGCGCAACATCTTGCGAAGCGGAAAAGTTCTTGGACTTGATTTTGATGCGCACCTTGTACTTACCGGGCACGACATCCGTTTCAATCAACTCTCGCGGTACTTTGGATGCTTTGGGATCATTGGCTAAACCGGCCAACACCTGATTGCGATCACCGACGGCGATCTCTTTACCGGCGTCATCTTGTACGATCACATCGAGATCTTTGTCGGTACCGGCTTCGGGATCGTCTTTGAAGTCGTTCCATGACAGTACCAAGCGCAAGGAGCATTTCTTTTTGCCCGGGGCCGGTTTGCAATGGAATATGGCTGAGTCGGAGGTCTTGCCGTCTTTGTTTTTGAACATGATGTATTCGTTCAAGCCTTCGGGTCTACCGTCTACCGGAGCCAGTTTGGTCAGGTGACCGTAGTTGCCGGAAGCATTGATCCAGATCACACCGGCGGCGAGAGCTTTGTCGACGATGGCGTTGATAAATCCTTTGCCATCCCCGTTACCGCCGTACTCCCAAACCTGTGAGTACAGAACCAGGTCAAACTTCTCACGCACCAGAGTATCCACGGCATCGCCAAACTTAGTGATGCCGTAAGCATTGAACAGGCGCATTTCGTAGTCAGCCTCAGCGCCGCTGTTCTTGACCACGGCCGCTACGACCTGGGCCATAAACAAACCGTGCAGGGAAGGGTCAGTGATTTCATCGGCGCGGCTGGCTTTGCCTGGGCAGTACTTGGTGCCGGCGGGAAGTGACTTGCCCACTTCGGACTCCCAGCCATTAAAGCCGTTGTCTAAAATAGCGATCTTGATCTTGCGGGTGAATTTGCGGCCTTTGAACTCGCTCAGCTTGAGAGCTTTGCTGATCTGGGCCAGTGAAGCTTTGGTGATCGCGGGGATCTTCACATCGGGAGCAGCTGCATTGGGTTTAGCCTCGACACAGCCATCGGCATCAGTTTTTGGAACTTTAGCGTCCTCGGCGGCTGCCTTAGTGGGCTCTTGAGCGTTACTACTGGTTTCTGAAGCCTCTTCAGCTACCGCAGTCTCTTTAGCCGGGGCTTCATAAGGCCCGGGAAGTTTCGGCTCGGCCGAGACGGTGAATGGAAGGAACAACCCCAAAAAAAGAATGCGCCGTATTTTTATCACGGCGCATTATTACCTTAACTTTGAAAAAACCGGAAGGGTCGTGTGGGAGCGCTGAAACTCTCACACGACTGATCAGATCTAGTACAGTCCGTAGTACGTGTAGTTCCAGTTGTTGTCGGAATAGCCGTAGTAGGGAGTGCAGTTGTAGTTATAGCCGGAGTAAACGTACGTCGGTTGGTAGCAGTTGTTATAGCAACCGTTACCGCAGCCATAGTTGTTGTAACAGCCGTTATTGTAGCCGTAGCCAGCGCCATAACCGGCACCGTAGCCATATCCGTAACCATAGTTGCCGCCGTAATAGCCGCCGCCACCGTAGTACGGATAGTTGCGATAGCCACCGGCAATCACGCCGCCATTAGGACCGCGCACAAAGCCAGCGCCGCCCCACGGACCGCGCACATAACCGGCCGAACCACCCCAGGGACCGCGGGCATAGCCGAAGCTCCAGGACGACGTCGATGAAGAGCCATCCAGCTCATCGGCGGCGGATGCATAGGCGATACCAGTTTTGCTAGCCAGAGTTTTTTCGTTGTTCAGAGCCAATTCTTCGAATTTGGCGCCTTTCAACTTCTTGCCGGCAGCCAATTTGTCTTTCAAGAAAACCACTTCCATTTTGTTCGGGTCGGTCTTGGAGACGCGAACGATCGTGGTCTGCGGAAGTGCAGCGGCTTTGGCGATTTGATCCGCCGAGGGAGCAGCCGGTGCTGCGGCAACCGTGCGCTCGTTGTCCAATTCACTTGCTACGGCGGCGGTTCCGAAAACCAACGCCAGGGAGAGTACGGCATAACGCATTTGAAAACTCCTTTGGTTAAATGCCTGACAGGAGGGCGATACCACCGGCTCTGGGAGTGATCAACTCGTTGTGTTAAAGTTTGGCTGACAGTGAAAATTACGCCCGGATTGGCGAAGGAATTTCAGCGGAGTCTACCCGGTTAATTCACTATATAAAGGAAGTTGAGAGTTCGCCTGCACCTAAGTGGTTGAGATCACTGAAGCGGTGCAATGCCTAACGACCATGTCCGAAAATGGCGAGCCAAGGTTCCGGAGCGAGGGTATGGTGCCTTCATGCGCTCTGCGGACGTCTTTTATAAAGCCATGTTGGCCCGTGATTACCGCTTTGACGGTAAGTTTTTTGTTGGTGTGAAGACCACAGGAATCTATTGCCGCCCGATCTGTCCAGCAAAACCAAAACGCGAGAATGTGCAGTTTTTTCCCAGCGCTTTAAGTGCTGAACGTGCGGGTTTTCGGCCCTGTCTGCGCTGTCGCCCCGAAGCGGCGCCGGCCTCACCCGCATGGATTGGCAAGAGTGCGGTCGTACAACGGGCTTTGCGTGAGATTGGGCAACATGGCCATATCCCGTCAGACGGTGAGGAGTTTGCGTCGCGCTTCGGGGTGACTTCACGTCACTTGCGGCGTTTGTTTTTAAATGAGCTTGGTCGAACACCTAAGCAGATCTCGGACGGCAATCGTTTGAACTTCGCCCGCGGCCTGGTGGTGGAAACAGCGTTGCCATTGACGGTGATTGCGATGACCTCCGGATTCTCCTCTCTTCGCCGCTTTAACGATGCTTTTAAAAAGCGCTTTCATCGCGCGCCTTCGGCTTTGCGCCGCAAGGCCGAAGCTGCGCCTGGCTTGCGTCTTTCGTTATCTTTAAGACCGCCTTATGATTTCACCACGATTTTAGATTACTACCGCCGCCATCGTATTGTCGGTGTGGAGGAAGTGGGCGAAGATTTTTATCAGAGGGTGTTTCGCCTTCAAGGTAAGGCGGGCGTTTTGCGTATCACTGCGCAACTCGACTCGGCGAAGCTGTGCGTGGAGGTGACCGGTGCAGACGCCTCCGTGCTGTTCGCCCTCACTCAGCGCGTGCGCCGGATGTTCGATTTGGATTCCGACCCGCTATTGGTAGCCAATGCGTTTGCCGGGCATAGGCAGCTTGGCAAGTTATGGACGCGCGATCCGGGCCTACGCCTGCCATGTAGCTGGGATATCTATGAAGGAGTGATTACGACCATTCTTGGTCAGCTGGTGTCTCAGGCTCAGGCCGGGCGCTTGGTCGCGCAGCTGGTGCAGGCTTACGGTGAGAAGGTGCGTCTTCCCGGCAGCGAGCGCGAATTCACGCTGTTTCCCGCACCTGAGGTTTTGGCGCTGGCGGATTTAAACGAGGTGAAAACCACTCAGGCCCGCAAAGAGAGCATTCGTGAATTCAGCCGGGCCGTGGCGCAAGGAGACTTCTCGCTCTCAGTGCATCAGGACCCAAAAGAGTTTCGTCGTCGCCTTTTGACGATCAAAGGCATTGGACCGTGGTCGGTGGAGTATATGGCGCTACGTGCTCTAGGAGACACAGATGCGTTTCCCGCGGCGGATTTGGTTTTGAAACGGGCCTTGCAAACGCGGGGCGGAGTCGATTTGGAATCCGTAAGGCCGTGGCGCGCGTACGCGGCTCTGTATTTATGGAAAGAACAAGCGCAACTCAGCAAAGGAGTTACAAAATGAATTATGCGTACACGGTTATGCCGTCGCCGGCAGGTGAGATGTACTTAGTGGCCAGTGAAAAAGGCGTGGCCGGGGTGTTGTGGAATATAAAAAACCCGGAGCAATTGCGTTTCAAAGGCGCTCGCCAAGATCCTAGCAATCCGTTTTTGCTGCAATTGATGGACGAGTTGAAAGAGTATTTTGCGGGAAAGCGCACGCAGTTCGATGTGCCTATCGACATGCAAGGTACAGAGTTTCAAAAGAAGGTGTGGCGCGGACTTTTAAGCATTCCGTATGGCAAAACGACCTCGTACAAAGAGTTGGCTGAAAAGATCGGCCGCCCCAGCGCTTCGCGAGCTGTCGGTATGGCCAATGGTCGCAATCCCATTAGTATCTTGGTTCCTTGTCACCGCGTGATCGGCGCCAATGGCACTCTGACGGGTTATGCCGGCGGTTTGAAGAGCAAAGATTTTCTGCTGACGTTAGAGAAAGCTCTGTTCCGGCACTAGGGCTCACATGCCTTTATACTTGTAACCTTTTTTATCAAAGATGGCTTTGATCGGTGCGCGCTTGTCGCCTTGGATTTCGATCAGGCCTTCTTTGCCTTCCATCGAATAGGTTCCACCGGAACCGCATTTGGATTTCAGCTCTTTGCATAGTTCGCTCAAGAACATCTCGTGTTTGGGCAGTTGATCGATGACGGTGACGGTTTTGCCGCCGCGGCCGTTCTTCTCGATGCGAAACACAGCTACCCAATTGGTGCTCTTGACGTATTCACTGGAGGCCTGCTCGGGCTTCTTCTTTTTGCCGTCGTCCACTTTGGCTTTGTCTTTTGGGTCATCGGACCAAACTAGGCGGGTGTCGGATTTACTCATGGGGTCTCCGGAAGTTTGAAACGGGCACGCAGTCGATTGAGATCGGCTTCGCGGGCCCGCACTTTTAAAGTCACGCCCTTTTCGCTGTACGTCTCGGCAAGCACGCGCATTTGTCGGCGAATTTCGCCAATCGCTCCTTGCACGGTGAAGGGGATCAGCAGATCGGCGTCAACCATATCGCTTTCAAAAAAGCGCAGCAGGGTTTCCCGCAGCTCGCTGAGATCGTCAGGCGAACGGGTGGAGAGTTGAATGGCGTCGGGGAATTCGCGGCGCAGGCTCTCGGCTTCTTCGGCGCTTAAGCGATCACGCTTGTTTAAAATCAGTAGGCTGTCGACGTCCTCGGCGTGAATTTCGCCTAGCACCTGGCGGGTGACTTCGAGCTGCTGGCGAAACGTCGGATCGGAGGAGTCGACCACATAGAGTAAAAGATCGGCGTTCAAGGCTTCTTCCAGCGTCGAGTGAAAGGAGGCGACCAGATCATGCGGAAGTTTTTTAATAAAGCCCACGGTGTCGGACATCAGCACGCGTGGAACTGAGGGCGGATCAAGCGGGCGCACGGTGGTGTCGAGTGTGGCAAATAGTTTGTCGGCCACAAGGATTTGACTGCCAGTCATGGCGCGCATCAAAGACGATTTACCTGCGTTGGTATAGCCGACAAGGGCCACGGCATTTTCATCGGAGCGCCGTTGTCGGCGCACAGAACCTTCGGCTTGCACTGCGCTGAGTTCCACGCGCAGTTCGGCGATACGGTCGCGAATATGACGCCGATCTAGTTCTTGCGAGCTTTCGCCAGAGCCTTTACCGCCGATGCCTCCGCCTTGACGGTCGCCCCCACCACCGGTTTCACGCAGACGGGGAGCTAAGTATTTGAGTCGGGCGATTTCGACCTGCAAGCGCGCCATGCGTGTGCGAGCATGGCGCGAAAAGATCTCAATAATAACACCCGTGCGGTCAAGAACCTCAACACCGGTAGCAGATTCAAGATTGCGAAGCTGTGAAGGAGTAAGTTCGCCGTCGAAGACGATCATCCCAGCCCGCACGCCTTCAGGTGGGTGAGCTGCAGCCTCAAGATCTAAATCTTCAACTAGATCCCCATCGTCAGTCTCATTCCCGAAATCATTCGTTTCTTCTTCTGCGACCTCTTCTTCCAAAAAACCCTCAAAGCGCTCCGCTGCTTTACTCTTCTTCTTCCGCACAGTCGGAACGACGTGGCCTGGCCCGCCTGTCCACTCGGCAAGCTCACGCAGCTTGCCTTCTCCCACAACGAGGGCGCTTGAGGACGAACTGCGCTTCTGACTGATAGTGCCCACGACCTCATAACCAAGGGTATTGACCAAACGCTCAAGCTCGGCCAGAGAGGCTTGATGCTCAATAGGGCTCACTTTGGGCAGTTGAATCCCAAGGAGTAAAACTTTAGGTAAAGGCGCCGCCGTGTTTTTAATCGAGCTCATTCTTAATAGTGTGGCGGCTTTTGGTTGGCTGGGCCAATCGGTTTTTCATCTGGATTGCGCTGGCGCTTGGCCAAGATTTTCAAAGCCGCCTCCAGGGTGTCGATGGTGGTTTGCTGTTTGGTCACCACAGCGTTGAGCTCATCAATCAAAGCCTCTTGATGAGCCAGTTTGAATTCAATATCGATTAAACGCTGATCGGACACGGGCAACTCCTAGGTCAAACGTATCTAATATAGCTCTTCGGAAGTTGCCAGTGCCTTTTATTGAGCCAACTCAAAATCACCTGGTTTCCACTCACTGTTGAAAGCTTTCGCTTGTGGACCGTATATGCGGAAGTAGGCGAACCAGGGCTTGCCAGGATTGGTTTTGATCCACTGACCTTGGTTTTCTTTCGGCGCTTCGGGGCCGAAGTAGAGAGTCAGCGAGCCGTCGGCGTTGGGTTTAAGTTCCTGCAAGTGTGAGCTTAGGGCGGCCTTGTTCTGATCTGTTTGTACCTGCGAGCGCGTGTGCGAGTCATACACGGTCACGGACCAAAACAGTCCGGCGGGAACAGGCATGGGAATATTGAGTTTATAGGCTTTGCCACCATCTAGGAATTCTCCGTCCGCATCGCGTACACCTAGCCAATACAGTGATCCCGTGCCCGGCGTGCGGCGAAACATGGCGGGAGAGGTGAGGATGGCCTGGATAAACCAACGATCGCGCGCTTCCAGATCGATTCCCGATTGAGTGTCGAAGAATGGGCTATCAGGAGTAAGGCTCACCCACTCCCAGCGTCGCTCTCCCCAGGCCAAGCGATCGGGGCGGGTGCTGGAGTAAGCGGCTACCAGCATTTCATCGCGCGCCGTGCGGGCGGCTTTCGTTAACATATCTTTGCTGCGGTCATCAGGTGTGAAGAGTTGGCCTTTCTCAATGCCCAGCGCTTGCAGAAATCCAAACATCACCTTTTGCTCTTCGAGTATGGGTTCGTCATTGATGATTTTGTGCAAGATCTCCCAGAACTGCAGATTGTCTTCCCATCTGAGCGCGCTGGCGTCGAGGTCTCTTTGCGTGCCGTCGATAAAGTTAAATAGGCGATCGGGAGTCGACAGAAAGTGCGCTTTGACGGTGAGCAAAGCCTGTATGGCTCCGCTTACATCACCTTTTTCAGGCATGGATCTTAGCACCCAGAGAATCTTGTTCGTGGTCGCACGACTGACATAGTAGCCATTGGGAATTGCTCCCGAATAGCCGGGCGGGAGTATCAGGTGTTTGCCGCCTTGGCCCTTATCGGGGCCAGGCAGTCCCATGTCGGCGATCCATCCTTGGTTGTGGTCATTTACCAGGCCGATCAGTTGTCCCGGTGGGAGCTCAATCACCAGAGGTTCGTTGACTGTCGCAAAGTTGACCACGCTGGTGGAATACGGAGTGTCTGAGTTGGCCGTGAAGGCCACCTGTCTCGGGCTGCCTGACAGCACAAAAATGCTTTCGTTGTCCACCGCTCCCAACGCGCGAGCGCCGCTCATCACCGCTTCCATGGATACCGTGGGATAAAAATAGTGATAAGCCGTGAGGGCCTGACGAAAGAGTTGCTCGTCTTGGGCTGCGGTGGATCTCTCCCGAGTAGGGAAGCTTCCGTTGAAGAGCACTTGGGCTTTAAAATCGAAACCCAAGCTCGGCCACAATGACAACACGAGCAAACTAACCAAGATTTTTTTCATAAGCACCTCAAGGCTGCGGTTTTTGAACTAAATTCTTAGTGTTTATCAAGCAAGTAGGGAGCCAACGCTTTCCGCCACGGTGCAATGATGCCGACGGGGGTGCTATAAGGTTCTAAGTGACAATTGGTTTTCAGGTGCTCACACTTGAGACAAGGTGAAAAGACTAATCGAGTGGATAGATCGGCAGCTGGGCTTGGGCGGAAACCTTCCCGCGATTTTAAAGATCGTTGGGTTTTTTGCCGCCATCGTTTTGTTCCTGATCTACTTTCGTGAACAGGCCAGCTTGAATGTCGAGATCACACCTTGTTCGTCGAAGGGTTACCCCGGCCGTTGTTATTACGTGACGGAAAAGCTGTGCAATATGGTGTGGGAGAACTCGGCCAGCACCTGTCAGGACGTGTTGAAGAAAATGAACTTACCGCCGGGCCGCCTGACCGGCCCCACAGTTTCCCAATGTCGATGGGCGACTTTCGATGCCGCTTTCCGCAACAGCCGTAAGGCAGAGCCCGAGTGTGAGGCAAGGCATCGGGATCTCGAGGAATGGCGTAAATTGAACATGCCACAGTAGTGGCTGGTTTTAGGCGGCTCGCTTTCTTGCCAGCCACAGGTCATACTCCGCTTGGATACGGACCCACATTTCTGCTGTCGTCCCAAGAACTTTTTCGAGCACAAGCGCAAAGTCAGGAGAGATGGCGCGTTTGCCGTTAACAATCTCATTAATTTTTCTTGGTGAACAACCGCATTTTTCTGCGAACTGAGACTGATTAAGCCCCAGTTCATGCAAGTAAACTGCGTTAAGAACCGTCCCCGGGTGCATCGGCTTAGGATTTTTGATCATAACTACCTCTCAATGATAATTCTCAATTTTTACATCAATGAATTCGCCATTTTTGAACTTAAAGGTGATGCACCAAGGGAGCTTAATGGTAACGCTCCAGTCGTTTTTTCTATCACCTTTAAGTTTATGCAAGCGGATATTAGGTGGCTGTCCCTTCAGCTTTAGATCATTCAGTTCAGTCGTCGCATGCATAATCGTCAACAATGCTTTTGCCCGAATCCATAACTCTCTTGGTAGAGATTTTGAACTATCAGTTTCCCACATATCGTGCGCGATCTTGTTACCAAAGCTGCGAATCATTGGCTCCCCACTTAACTACACTATACCGTATAGTGTAATATATAGCAATCTTTTGTAAAGACTTGCTTGGCAGTGGAGAGCCCGGTGTCCGCCATTTAAAAGCGCGCCTCATCTATGTTTATATTTCAGATGGGGATAGGGTGCACCCATCGGCGCCCAAGCCTGCGACCCAATATTATCCGGGTAATATTGACATTCTAATTATACCCGGGTAATATTATAAGTGGAGGTTCAATATGGAATCCACTCTCTTATATACGGCCTTTGAGGGCCACAAGCTTCTAGCCACTGGTCAGTTGCAGGACGTAGCACTAAAGATGTTGCGAAGGTTGAGGACCAACCCTTCGGCTTCCGTGTTGCTCTTTGCGGATGCCACGGGCCGAGAGATGGATTTGGATTTGCGCGGCTCAGAGGCCGACGCTTTGGAGCGACTAAAGATTTTTGTGCCCGCGAAAACAGAGACCCTGGTGTCTACCGGTCCTGGCCGTCCCAAACTAGGGGTGGTGGCGCGTGAGGTTTCACTCTTGCCGCGCCACTGGGAATGGTTGGCCACGCAATCCGGGGGGGCTTCAGCCACCCTTCGTCGTTTGGTTGAAGAGGCAAAAAAAGGTGCCGGTGGAAAAGAGGCCATTAAGGCTGCACAAGAGCGTACCTACAAGGTGATGTCGACGTTGGCGGGCGACTTACCGAACTACGAGGAGGCGCTGCGCGCGTTGTACGCGAAGGATAAAAGGAAGTTCCAAGCGCTTACACGCGAATGGCCCGGCGATATTCGTGACTATACAAAGCGCCTCGCTGGGCCGGTGTGGGAACGTGCTTAATTGAAGCCGGGGCAGGTGTTGACCCAGATATCGTTATTGCGGAGACATTTCTTGGAATTACAGACTGAATCCAAGGTTAGCGCTTCATAGGCAACCTTGTGGGTGCCGAAGGAGCCAAATTCAATCAAAGGTTTTTTGGCCTTATCCTTCGTTTCCTGTAGGCGATCACGTACGCATACTTTTACGCGCGGATCGTCACGAAGTATTTCCTCAGCTGCCCGAATCTGGGAGTAGCAGGCTTCTTTGTCTTGATTTGTTGGCTGCATGATCTCCAATACTTCATTTTTGTCGTTTAAAATATACATCAAATATTGATGTCTCCAGCTATTTTCCGCTTCCGCGCCGAGGAAGAGACATTCTTGTCTTACGCGATTGGAACGTACGTCGATGATATGAAGATCGTCGCGATGGCTTTCTGGGATCGCCATAAAAGTCTTGAGACTGAATGTTCTGTGAGATTGGCAGGCAGATACTAAAAGACAAAGAAAAAACAAAGATGAGCTATTTTTTAAGCCTCGCATAAGTTGTCCTATATTTCTTGAGTGCGGAACTTACTTAAGTGATGGGAGAAAGGCAAGAGTGGTACGGTCATCGGCGTTATCTAGCTGAGGCTTTCACGCCTCGACCCAAGTCCTGGGCTTTAAATACAAACAAGATTTTGTCGATAAGTCTGTATGGACAAAATCACAAAAGAAACTGTTGAGAGCGTCGCTTCGGTAGCTGAAACTCACCCCAAGCAGGCACTGCACATCATGTATGGTTTTTTCATATTGGCCGCTTTGGCCGGCGGTATCTACTTAGAGATGCGGCTTGGAAAGGTGGCCTACGAGTGCAAAGAGGCCGCTGACAAAAGTATTTCTGAATACAATAAAACCATCCATCCCGTTATTGCTACCGCCACAAACAAGCAGTCTGAATTCGAGGCCTTTGCAAAACTGCAAATCAACAACATCAATCGCAACTTGGATTCTCTGTTCGACAAAACCGGCGCAAAGCCGAAAGCTCCGATGACGACAGTTCAGCTGCGCGGCTTAAGCGCCCCCGGATCTGGCAAACTTGTTCCTGTTGATCGCAAAGGCGGATTGCTGAAGGGCGAACGCAAGCCGGCTTCAAAGTATGGAAAATAAGTTTTACGAGCAGGGTACTGTCATCTGCTCATCAAAAAATGAGTTTTAGTTTCCTCATACATTTTGAAGCCGAGAGTTTCATAGAGTTTTTTCGCGTCCAGATTTACTTTGAGTACCCCTAGCTTCACGAGACGCTGGCCCGCTTTCGCGTTTTTCAAGATATCCAGAAGAATTTGCGAACCCAGCCCGCGGCGCTGGAACTCAGGTAAAATTAGGAGATTTACGATTGTGACAACATGTTTCTGTTCACGTACATGCAGGTAGCCGACGGCGTGGTTAAATGCGCGAATTAGCTTTATCTGTCCGAATTCGAATTCTTTCTTGAAGAAGTCATCCTGGGCAGCCTCGTTCCAACTCCAAATTTTTTCGATATGCTCCCGTAGCGTCTCGTGATGAACGCTCTTTAGAAAATCATAGTCGTCTTTCAATGGATCACTGATGGAGTATTGCTGCATAGTCAGAACCTATCAGGCCAGCTCAATTTGGCGGAGAAGTTTTTAATAATTTTGATAGGCAGATAAACTAAGCATTTTTAATGGGTTAGCCTGTTATTAATTTTGTTGGTTGAAGTTTGGATGAGTTATTAAAAGCGCCCTCTGGGCTTTTATCTGGGTTATCTCCAAAGACAACCTCCACTACAGAAATTTGAATAAATACCGAATAGTAAGTATGCGCAGCCCTTTGGTTTTTCTCATTTTATTTTTAACGAATTTTGCCCAGGCACAAATCAACTGTCCTGGCAAAAGCATTCTCACGATCAACCGTCCGACGGGTGAAGGGAATAAAACCTTTCCGTATACCTACGAATACAACTGCAAAAATCCATCGTTGCCAACGGTCATTCATATACCTGGCGGCCCAGGCCTTTCGTCTATTGGGTCCAACCCTTTAGCAAATATGAATGTAAACGTCATTTCAACTGACCCGCGAGGCTCAGGAGCAAATGCAAACTATTGGACTGCAGGAGGAAAAGAGAAAAACCTTTCCACCGAAAAAGTAGCAGACGATATTATCGCAATCATAGAAAGCCAAAAGTTAAAAAATTATTCTCTTCACGGGAGTTCATTTGGAACGGCGGTAGCAACCGTAGCGGCAAGCAAACTTGAGAAAGCAAAATCAAATTTCTTGCCCAAATCCATAATTTTAGAAGGCGTT
Source organism: Bdellovibrionales bacterium (assembly GCA_019637855.1). Lineage (GTDB taxonomy): Bacteria > Bdellovibrionota > Bdellovibrionia > Bdellovibrionales > UBA1609 > JALHOQ01. The sequence continues at coordinate 228,454 of JAHBUX010000001.1, read as the reverse complement.
GTAGGAAGAGCCGAACAAGAAGGCGAACAAAGCTCTGCTACGCGAAAAGTTTTTGATGAGATTAAAACTGAAGCCGGATTTTGCATAACCTGTAAACTTGATTCACTTCAGGGCCCGCTTTCACCAACTCAAATCGGCAATCTTATGGAAACGCTCCAGTCCCTAGGTAAAGACACCGCAGCAGGTGTTGTAAAAGGCTATACAACTGAGCAGCTCACAGAGATGGGCAAAGAAAATGCGAAGCCACTGGGACCAAATGAGTTGCGAGTCTATAATTCAATAGCTTGTAAAGAGTATTTTTTAAAGGGCATCACTGATACCACATATAGCAAAGGCGAATTAACGGGCCCCTCTGGCGGAAGTTGCAAAGACCAAAAGAGAGACCAACCATTTGATAGCAAGGCTTGGCAAGTTAAGACAAAAACTTATTATGTGGTAGGCACCTCTGATAATTTTACGCCACTGGCGCAAGCCCGCTACCATTTTGAAAACCAAACCAACAGCAGCAAAGAAGTGATTTGTGTTCCGCGTGGTGGCCATACACCACTGAAATACAATATGGCGAATTGCTCTGCTCAGGTGTTTTCTAAAATGAGCGCAGGCGTGGATATTGGGCCAAACGATCTCTCAAATTGTGGAGCCGTGGCGCAACGTAATTCATTCACTTGCGGGCAATAAAACGGCCACAATTAAATCAAGTTAACGCGTCTTGAAGTTGCCCCGGTTTAGTGGACACATTTCCGCTTTAGCGGTAGGAGTCCAAAATGCCAAAGACAAGACCAGCGTATGCGCCTGAGTTTCGCCAAAAGATGGTAGACCTCGTGAGGTCAGGCCGGAAGCTCCATGAACTTGCTGCGGAGTTCAAAGTGTCTGAGCCAGCCATCCGCAGCTGGGTCAAAAAAAGCGAACCGCATTGAGAACCCAGCTTCGCCCGAGGCGATTGCGTTTTCAGAGCAAGAGGAGCTCAAGCGGCTCCGCAAAGAGAATCTGATCCTACGCGAGGAACGAGATTTTCTAAAAAAGGCTGCGGCCTGGTTTGCGCAGGAGACCGGCACGCTGTCCTCGAAGCGTTCAAGCTCATAAAGGCAAATCAGGCTAAGCGTTCCGTCAGACGGCTATATAAGTTGGTCGGTGTCTCATCGAGTGGTTTTTACGCTTGGCTTAAGCGCCAACTCTCGAAGCGCAAGCGACAAGACGAAAAGCTTAAAGTTCAGATCAAGGAGATCCACCACAGGTCTCGGGGCACGTATGGAGCGCCGAGGGTCTTGGCTGAGCTTAAGTTTTTAGGAGTTCGCGTGAGCAAAAAGCGTGTTCAGCGATTGATGAAAGAGCTCGGTCTTCAAGGCGCGAGCCGAAGACGCTGGTGAGTAATTAAGCTAAATCAACGACTGAAGTTTGGATGATTTATTAAAGCTGGAAACGGGGCCGACATTAGCCAGCCCCAGCAAAGTTAATTGCACTGATTCATAGTAAGGCTCTCAACTTCATATTGAGTAGCGCCAAGGCCTTGAGGCGGAATAGCAATCAAAGTAACGGCACGAGTGCAGGACTCAGTTTCAATCGTTACGTTCAATCCATTGACTTCAATTTTTTTGATGGCTGCTTGACGAAGGCTATTGGCAACCGTTGAATTGCTCATAACGGCTTCAATTTTCTTTGCAGAATCATAATAGCCTGACAAGGCGGCGTGCGCGTTTACGGACAAGAAAACGGTAATAGCAGCAAAAGCTAATTTCATAAAAACTCCTTTGTTTGTAATTGGTCACGACCGAATACAGACAAAATGTACGCCAATGCAAGTAAACTGTTGGGTGCGTCCTGGATTGTAGAAAAGGCCATAGCAAGCCTTCACGATGAGAGTATGAACCCAATGACATTGTTCAGCATTCCCATCCTGCCAAGTGCCAGAAGCGGTTTAAGGTCCGGCGAGGCATACGGATTAGTTTGGGGTGATATTGATTTTGACGTAAAAGGAAAAGACGGCAAGCTACGAATTCAGCAGTCCGCCAAAGCAGAATCGTTGGACACCGCAAGAAATTTTGACCATCGAAAATGGCATTGAGACATGCAGCTATGTGGCTGCCGGAGCGCAGTCGCCAGCGGATTTGCAAATTGTTGATCCGAAATATCAACCGGCTGTGGCTATGGTCGGTCAGCAGTGGATGCACATTAAGGCGCTGGCTGAGCTGCTAGACTACTGGCGCGCCCTTCACTGTAGGGAGGCGCTGTTGTTTTTACGGCTGATTCAAGGAAAGATTTCGATCGAACAGTCGCTTGGCCTTTTGGCTCAGTCCTTAAAAAACGAGCTTGAACACTTGAATTGATGGCGTTCACTAAACCCAAGCATATGAATTTTTAAATACAATTAAACAAGAGCACGAATGCAGATGAGGGCTTTTCGGGCGGAATTGCCCTCATTCGAAGTACTTTAGTTTTGTAAACGAGGTTTTCCATCGCTGTCGTCGGGGTTGACGTAGTCGATGTCATCGATTTCTAGACGAAGTTTCTTAAACTCGCGAACAAAGTTTTCCAAGTTCGTATCTTCCTTAGGAACAATCGCCGTAACGTTCATCGTGATCTTGTCGGCTAAGGAGTACTTGAGCCCTGCGTACCACGCGGCACGCACTTGGGCCGCGGGCTTATGAATATCAAAGAGAAACTCTTGCGAATCATTAATTTTCCAAAAGTGGAAGTTCTGAATCTTTTGAATTGGAAAGCACATGTCGCCCTGATTTGGCAGGATATAAGGAATGTATTTTCCGTCGTCCGACGCTTTAGACTCTCGCCTGTCTTTTTCCGAATGAAACCCAAAACAAATCACATTGGAAAGTGAAATGCTCGCCAGTTTACCGTCTTCGGTGTGGTATTCGCGGTAAATCCCCGAGTAAAGGGTATCCTTGTCGTCAAGAATATCGGCCATCAGCGCCGAAGCGCGCTCATCATGTGCCGTGAGCTCTGCCATATAATTGACAAAGAGCCTACCAACGGCGTCGCCCACTCTATATCTAAGCCGATGAAGCGGTTGCCGTAGCCAAGATGGCTTTCTGCCGCGACCCTGCCTGCTGTAGCAAGTCCAACAATTGAGTAATAAGAAGCCAATCACTGCACTCAAAAGCGGAGGAATAAGCATGAACAGCGCGAGATGCCAGTAGAACATCGATTGCTGGAATCGCATCGCAGCTATTGTTTCATTCGCTAGCTGTGCGCCTTCCATGGAGTAGAGCGGATAAATTCTGTCGACGATGTGGAAGACAATCCAGCTGTTCGAGGCAATGACAAATCCGACGCCGAGCGGGATCAAGTTTACATCGCCTACCCGAAGCGTGTGCTTAGGGAAAAAAATCTTAAAGGCCGCAATCGAAAGGAAAATCGGAACGACAAAGACGCCAACAAATAGAAGTGATGTATAGGGATTCAGGCGCTATCCGCCCGTTTTTTTTCTCACAAGCTTACGCAGATCTTCGGTCGTGAGAGCGGTCGGTATCTGCTCTCCACCGGTACTGGGCAAAGGCCTAACAGCGACCTTGCGACCGAAGTTAAAAGAGCCCGTCGAGTTTTCGGTTTCTTTGCGCGGTTGTGACATTGCGGTTTTTTTAGCCAACTTTCACCTCCACAGCAAGGGGATTAGATCACGGGCTAAGCTCTTAAACTACGAGACTAGCCACTGGTATAAAAATATATCATTTCAATTTTTCGTGCTTAAAAATCGTACCGCACTGGCCGTAAAGGTCATGTGGAACTTAACGACGCAGTGATTATTGGACCGGACGGGACCAAGTATCGGTTAGTCAAACTAGCGAAGCCTGCTTTGGCAACTAAAGAGCGTAAAGCGACCGCCGTCGTGAAACCAGCTGCGCTAGCGATTCTTATCGATAAGGCTGTTAAGAGCGGTCTTATTTCCGGTCGTGCTTTGGCGCGCCGTGCGGGCATAACCAATGCCACACTGGTTCAATTGAAGAAGGGTAAGCGAAAGCGCGTCAACGCGCCAACGGTTCGTGCCGTGATGGCGATCATGAGTGAGCTCGGAGTGATATAAAAAGATACCACTCGTGATTAATGCAATACGACCCACTAATTAGAAGAACCGTAGAGCGTTTCAGGCGCACGCCCACCATGAAGTGAGAAGAACCGAAGAACCAGAACCGAAGAACCGAAGAACCGAAGAACCGAAGAACCCAATTTTTCTGATCTAAGCTTGAGGGAATTGGCGGAGAAGGTGAGATTCGAACTCACGGTAGTATTTCTACTACGTACGCGTTCCAGGCGTATGCCTTAAACCACTCGGCCACCTCTCCGCATTGGAACGAAAATGAGTGGGCACGTTAGCATTGACGCTGGGCGCGGTGCAAACGGGAAAATGCGCCCAGCTGTCAAAAGTGGCTTATTTCGTTTCTGTGGCTGCGGGTGCTGCGGCGTCTGCCGGTGCAGCGGGGGTTGCGGCCTCAAGTTTCGACTTAATATTAGCTAAGCCTTTTTCGAAATCTGAGCCGACCATCTTCTCAATGTTCATAAACAGACCAAACACTTTGCCCATGAAACTGTTTTTGCCACTCATCGACCAAGTCACGTTAGTGGCCGTGCCTTCCGGTACGAACGTAAAGAGAGCGGTGTTGGTGGCCTCCATCGGCTTTTTGAACTCCAAAACCATTTCTACTTTTTCAGCCGGCGTGCTTTTAGTGATGGTCATTTTGCCCTGACCGATCTTTTCCCCGTCCCATGCGTGAATCGCGCCCTCACCTTCATCCGGGCCCTCGAACGTGGCCTTCATATTGGGGTCCATTTCCGCGTACGGTGACCACTGCGGCCAGTTTTTCAGATTGTTGATCATCGGAAATACCAGAGCGGGTGCCGCGTTGATAGTGGCCGAACGAGTGATTGTGAATTCCGACGGCTGCATCGCGGCCAAACCGCCGATGACAACAAGAACAGCTATGATTGCAAAACCTATTTTCTTTAACATGATGAATTCCCCTTAGATGTTAAAAGTGACACTTCCAACTCTAACGGGAATTCGCACCTTGGCTAGCGGAAAGAATGAATTCTAACGACTAAAGTTTACGGCCCGCGAAGTCGCAAAACGCCGTCCACACATCCTTCGGCGTCTGTGCCATAAAACGTGGCTTCTCAGCCAGCATGGCTTCGGGTTTCACTAACGGATCCCACAAAGCGGCGATCGCCACCGAACCCGCACGGTGAGCGGCCTGCATGTCCATCACCGAATCACCCACATAACAAATCTGCGCCGCTTGCATACCCATCTGCTTTAGCGCCAACAAAATGCCGTCGGGCGCTGGCTTCGAATTCGGTAGGTGGTTGTCAGCCACAAGAGCGGTGAAGTAATCCGAAATCTTGTGTGGCCTTAAGACTACGTCTAAGTCGCGCGCATGTCGGCCAGTCACGACGGCCATCGGCACTTCGGCGGCTGCCGCTCGTTCCAACAATTCGCGTACGCCGTCGTGCAGGCGCATTTGCAAAGCCAGCTCGGATTGATGGTCAACATACAATTCAAACGCCGCTAGGCCCTTTTTCTCATCACCCAGCAAGCGTGTGAGAATGCGATCCGCCCCGGCGCCGAAGTAGCGCTTGATCTCCTCTTCGGTGCGCGGCGGTTCGCCCATTTTGTCTAAAGCGTAATTAAAAGATTCCATCGCGGCACCGAGAGAGTCCACCAGCGTACCGTCGCAATCGAACACCAAACCGTGTGATTTCATTGAAGGGACAATAGCATCAATTGCCACTCAGGTCGACGATGCTGACCTGGTTGTAATAGAACTCTAAAATCTTATGCGCGCTCCAACCGCTCTTGGCGAAGAGCTGCGCTCCCCACTGCGACATTCCCACCGCATGGCCGTAACCATAGCCTTTGATGGCTTGCTTGCCGTCGGTACCCACCGCACCCAGATCATAGAGAAAGCTGCGGATCGGACCATACAGATGCATGATCTTACGTGTGACTAAGCGATCAAGATCGATATGTGAACCATTTTGCAAAATCACCCGTAAGCGCCAAGTGCGACCGCTCGGGCCTTTTTCTAACGACTCGATTCGCCGAACCGGTGCTGCCGGATTTACTCCCCACGCGCGCAGTACCGTCATGATGTTGTCGGGCGTGAGTGTGGCTCGCGAGCCCCAACTGCCGCCTGGTTGGCTCTTCACTTGCGCATGATCATTGATCTCTTGAATGTAGTCGGGATTGAAGTTCTGCTCTAGACACTCTGTCACTAAGCAAGTGCGACCGCCTGAGTTCGAGGAGAAGTAAGCTTTGATGACTTCACCCTTATGGGTGATCACTTCACCTTTAGTGGATTTTACGGCTTCGGTTGTGGCGGGGAGTTCGACATCTCGCCATTTCTGCGTTTCGCGATTCCAAAACGAAATGCCTTGGTATGACTGAAACCAGGTCGACGGGTCGACATCAAAATCTTGTCCGGCCAGGCGTGCGGTGGCCACTTCGTACATTCCGTAGGTGCGCGCTGCGATTGCTTGGGCGCGCAGAGTTTCGCGATGCCAAGAGGCGATCACTTCCGACGGTACGACGGACTGGATGTATTCATTGATCGTCACCACATTGATCACCGACCAATGTTCTGAGGGAAACGGCTTGTCCTTCGGCTGATGAACGGACTTCTTCACTACAAAACCGCCGCGCATACGCGTTCGCACCTCTGCGGGCTTGCCATTTGGTAGCTTCAGGCCCTTGTCCCAGTGCAGTTCGGTATACGTAGTTCCCGCCGGCTCCAACCAAAATGGTTCGAGCGGCACATTGTATTTGTCGAGTTTCAAAGTCCCGGCGGCGAAATCGAACTCCAGCTGCTTACCGGTGCCGATCAAAACCTCACCGGCTAAAGTGAAGACCTTTATTCCGCCCGCATTGCTTAAAGAAATGTGCCTGTAATTCTGAGTGTCGGGATAAGGATCGCCAAGTGGCAGCGACACCAGTGGAAAGATCCTTACCCAAATGGAATTGAAGGTACGGTCGGGCTTGCCACCGAGAATTAGACTCTTTGCTCTATTCCAATCGCGTTCGATTTGCCGGGTAGTTCCTTCTTCGATCGGGTGCGGCGGAGAGTTGCCCAGCGGATAAAGGGGTTTGGCAAATACCGATCCGGCATTCACCAAAAGCAGAGAGGCAGAAAAAGTTGACCAAAACCTAACAGTTAGGGGAATGCCCACGTCTTAATCATTTCAGAGCTGTGCAAAAAACAAAACAGGGATGGGGTCTTGCTCGATAAAGGTCTGCTCGTCTGACCAGGCGTTAGGCGCGGCGGCGGCGGAAAAAGTCAGACAAAATCTTGCCGCACTCTTCACCCAGCACTCCCGCGTCGACTTGAGGGCGGTGATTCAAGCGAGTGTCGCTTAGAACCTGATATAGAGATTCGACCGCCCCGGCCTTCGGATCGCGCGCTCCATAAACCACGCGATCAACACGCGCCTGAACCAGAGCACCGGCACACATTACACAGGGCTCTAACGTCACATAAAGGGTGCAGCCGCTCAAACGCCAGCGCCCCAGCTTCTCACAGGCTTGTCGAATCGCGCTCAACTCCGCGTGTGCAAGGGCCGAGGGTTGCGTCTCACGCTCATTGTAAGCCTCTGCAATCACAGAGTTATCATGAACAATAAGGGCGCCCACCGGCACTTCTCCACGGGCCTCGGCCTGCGCCGCTAAGGCCAGGGCTTGACGCATAAAGCTGAAATCGCTCTCCGTGATCAAAAAATAGGCTCCTCAATTGCGTTGAGCTTTGTTACACCTGATGGACTTTAAAAGTCCATACATGAGCCATGTAAAGGCAGGTGATATTTCATGGCATTAGTCAGAATTCGCGACAATGAAGCTTTCGAACAGGCTTTCCGTCGCTTCAAAAAGGCTTGCGAGAAGTCCGGCATCTTGTCGGAAGTGAAAAAGCGCGAGCACTACGAAAAGCCCAGCGTCCGCAAGAAGAAGAAATCGATGGCGGCTCGCAAGCGTTTGCTCAAGAAGCAGCGTAAAGGCCCGTACTAGTAATTCCGTTGAATCGAAATGCTCACCGTGCCCCAGCCTCCAAAAATGGAAGCTGGGGGCGGCGACATCCTTTGCCAAAGGTGGTTTCACAAATGGGTCTCAAAGAAAAAATCCTGGAAGACATTAAGACCGCGATGAAAAACAAGGACGCCGACCGTCTCAGCGCCATCCGCTTCCTACAATCCGCATTGAAGTATCGCGAGATCGAATTGCGCCCCAACCCGATGAGCGAACAAGACATCATTGGCGTGGTCAAAAAAATGACCAAGCAACGCAAAGACTCCATCTCCGAATATGAAAAAGCTGGCCGTAACGATTTGGCCGACAAAGAGAAATTTGAACTCAAGATCATGGAAGAATATCTTCCGGCTCAAATGTCGGCCGAAGACGTAGCCAAAATCGTAGACGAAGTGATCAAGTCCACCGGAGCCACCACCCAAAAACAAATGGGCGCCGTAATTAAAGAGGTCATGGCCAAAACCGGAGGCAACGCCGACGGAAAAGTAATCAGCGACCTAGTCCGCTCCAAGCTACAGTAGCGACAGCACCAGAGGTCCGAGACCGGAAAAAGCAACCGCAGGGGGATCCGTACTCCAGTGAAGTTCCCGCAAGAATTCATAGAAAAAGTCCGCGAAGCCAACAACCTGGTCGATATCATCGGCCAGTATGTCCAGCTTCGTCGCACTGGCGGTAACTTCCAGGGCCTGTGCCCCTTTCACAATGAAAAGTCCCCAAGCTTTTCCGTCAGCGAAGATAAACAAGTTTACCACTGCTTCGGCTGCAAGGCCTCGGGCAACGTCTTCACCTTCTTGCAAAACTATCAGGGCCTTACGTTTCCCGAGAGCATAGAGTATCTCGCTCGTCGCGCCGCGATCCCGATCCCAGAGCTCAGTGGTGAGGGCGGTGGCTCGCAAGCAAAGGACATCAAGCACACCTTTTACAAGATCAACTCGCTAGCTGCGCGTTTCTATCACGAAGAGCTGTTGCGTTTGCCCGAATCGCACGACGTAAAAAAATATCTCAAAGCCCGTCACCTCAATGAAGAGCTCGTGATGGCTTATAAACTTGGCTACGCCCCCGACGATTGGTCGATGCTGGCCCGCCATTTGGAAGATAAGCGCACGCCAATGAATGCCGCCGAACAGCTCGGCATTGTTAAGCGCCGCACGGGCGGCAAAAGCGGCCACTACGATTTTTTTCGTCACCGTTTGATGTTTCCGATCTTCTCTCCCGCGGGCCAATGCATTGGCTTCGGCGGTCGCGTATTGAGCAAAGAGCAAAATCCAAAATATTTAAACAGCCTCGATTCGCCCGTCTTCCATAAAGGCAAAGTGTTTTACGGCCTCGATCACTCGGCCAAGTTTATCCGCAGCGAAGACGAAGCCATCGTCGTCGAAGGCTACATGGATTGGCTGGCGCTTGCTAAAGCTAGCATCAACAATATCGTGGCTACATTAGGGACTGCGCTCACGACCGATCATGCCAAGGCTCTGAAACGGTATACTAACCGCGCGTTACTTTTGTTCGACGGTGACAGTGCCGGTAAAACTGCCGCTCGTCGCAGTCTTCCGATTTTGTTGGCTGAGGGTGTACATGCCCGTGGATTGTTTTTGCCTGACGAACTCGATCCCGATGAGTTTTTGCAAGAGCGCGGTGAGCCTGCACTACGGCAGCTGATTCAGGGCGCACCGGATCTTTTTGACCTAGTGTGTGCCGAGGTTTGGTTGGGGCACAAAGGTTCACCGACTGGGAAAATTCAGGCCTTGGACGAAATCGGTCCGATCCTCGCGCTAACGTCCGACCCGCGGTTGCGTCGGCTCTATGCGCAGAACGTGGCTGTGATGCTCGATGTTGAGCTGCGCCTTGTCGAGCAGAGTGTTGCTCGCGCGGCCAATTCGACAGGTGCCTCAGTGCCGATACAAAAGGTCGTAAGACCTGCAGCGGCGCCTGTGGTGGCGCCCTCAGAAGGTGTTAAATTCGATTTGACTAAACTCCCGCGCGTAGAGCTGGAACTTTTAAACGTAATCCTGATGAAAGAGGTCTATTTAAAAGAGGCCTTGGCCGCCGAAGTCGGTGATAAATTCAGTCATCCTGGAGCTCGTGCGGTGTTTGAAAGACTGGCGGAAGTGTATAGACAAATGCCAAGTAAATTTGATACTTTATCCGCTTTGTTGACAGGCGAAGTTAAGCCGGCGGAGTCTATCACTAGACATTTGTCGGAAGCGTACACAAGCTTGAGTGCGGACGCCGCCACCAAGCTGTTACAGGACTGTATAAAACGCGTGAAGGAAAACAGCTTGCGCTCGCAATCCAAAGAAATGGTTAAAAAGTTGCGTGGCGCGGGTCCTGCAAACTCGACCGAACAACTGGAACAGATAATGAATGTTCAAAAGACTCGCCGGTCACTTAGCCGCGATTCTTAGAACCTCGAGACTTAGAGGAGTGCTCCGTAATGTCAAAAAACACGTCTGACAAAGACTCTGAACAGCCCGTGAAAGAGCTCACGCTTGCCCAGCAAGAAGAGCTGATTCGCGAGGAAATCCAGAGATTTGTCAAACTGGCCAAAGAGCGCCCGGCGCTTTCCATTGAGGAAATCAACGAGCTGCTGCCGCCGGAAATCATTGCTCCCTCCGTTCTCGACACCTTCATGCAGGCGCTCGAGGTCAATGGTGTAGCAATTACAGAAGTGTCGGAAAATAAGAAAGAGGACGAAGAAGATCAGTTCTTCCTTTCCGACCCGGATAAAGAGACTTCGGAAGAAGACGAAGAAGAAAAAGAGTCCGAAGGCGACGCCAAGTCGAACGATCCCGTGCGCCTATATTTGCGGAAAATGGGTAGCGTCTCGCTCCTCACCCGTGAAGGTGAAGTCGAGATCGCCCGTCGTATCGAATTTGGTGAGCGCGAAATCGTGCGCGCCATCACAATGTCTCCCATCGGCACCAATGAGATCATTCAGCTGGGCAAACGCTTGGATGAAGGCCGTATTAAAGTTAAGGCCATCTTCCGTGGTTTGGAAGATGAAGAGACTCAATACGACGAACAAGAATACATCCAAAAGATCCATGAGCTCATCGGTCATGTGCAGAAATATCGTAAAAAAGCGGCTAAGCCGTTTACGACCTTGAAGACGGTGACCCATAATTCGCCAGAGTACAAAGCGGCTCAAAAAGAGCTCGAAGAGATGAACACCGAGCTGATGCAGAACTTCGAAAGCATCAACTTCAACCGTAAGACCATTAACCGCATCGTCATCAAGTTCAAAAACCTGGTGTCGCGCTACGTGGACTTGCGCAAGCGTGTAAAGACGGCCGTTGAAAAGACCTTCTCGAAGGATCTGGCGCACGTGGCCGCGCGGTTTAAAGCGATGGAGACTTCCGATGCTGAAGTCACCAAGATGATCCGCGAAACCGGCGGTATGCGCTTTGATCAATTCCGCACCTACTTCTTGTTGGCCTCCGATGCGCAAGAGCGCTTGGATCGCACCAACAACGAAACCGAAATGACCTTTGAGTGGATCCGCGACACGTACACCGCTGTTTGGAAAGGTGAGCGTGAGGCGGATGAGGCGAAGAAAGAACTTGTTGAAGCCAACTTGCGTTTGGTGGTGTCGATCGCGAAGAAATACACCAACCGTGGTTTGCAGTTCTTGGATCTAATCCAAGAAGGCAATATCGGTCTTATGAAAGCCGTGGATAAGTTTGAATACCGCCGCGGTTACAAGTTCTCGACTTATGCCACTTGGTGGATTCGTCAGGCCATTACCCGCGCCATCGCGGATCAGGCTCGCACGATTCGTATCCCGGTGCATATGATCGAAACGATCAACAAACTGGTGCGCACTTCGCGCTACCTGGTGCAAGAGCTTGGTCGCGAGCCGAATCCCGAAGAGATTGCGGCTAAAATGGATATGCCGGTCGATAAAGTCCGTAAGGTTTTGAAAATTGCTAAAGAGCCGATCTCGCTCGAAACCCCGGTGGGTGAAGAGGAAGATTCCCACTTGGGCGATTTTATCGAGGACAAGAAGGTTATCAATCCGGCTGAAGCCATTGTTAACTTGAACTTGGCTGAGCAGACTCGTCGCGTATTGGCCACTTTGACGGCGCGTGAAGAGAAGGTTTTGCGCATGCGTTTCGGGATTGGTGAAGAGTCGGATCATACTTTGGAAGAAGTGGGTCAGGACTTTAACGTTACTCGTGAGCGGATCCGTCAGATTGAGGCGAAGGCTTTGCGTAAATTGCGGCATCCTAGCCGGTCGAATAAGCTTAAAGCGTTTATTGAATAGAACCTTCGTTTCAGGTTTTGGGCCAGGGGCCGCATGCCCTCGGCCCGTTGGCTTTCGTTGAATTGCATCAGTATATATAATTTGTTTTGATGGTCTGGACCTTGGTCGCGTTGAGCTTGGCCTTGGTCTTGGTGGATACTTCCTCTTAACGTCTGGTTTACAACAACCTGGTTAAGGGGGAGTTTGTCTTATGAAGAGCCTTTTTGTTTCGTTGGTGGCTTTCGTTTCTTTTTCGGCTTCGGCTATTCCATTTCATGAATTTGACCTGTCCTTAGTTAATGATCCAGCTTCTGACTTCATTTTGCAGACCCTGAATCGCGGGAAGCAGATTATGGAGTTGAAGAGTGACGAGGAGCGCTTGCGGCAGATGTGTGCGCTGGTGAAAGCACGCGCCGGTAAGGCTGAAATTGGCGTGGTTTGGTTGGGTGAGTACTCCAAGTTGGCCCGTGAGCGTGCGGCGGTAAACCAGTTTTATAACATTATTCCCAATATCCTCATGACCAAGGCGGTGAAAGGTATTGGTGGCGGTGAAGTCAGTGGGAGCTACGTGGTGAACCCGAAGTCCACGGCGCGTGGCGGGAACCTTTTTGCAACCAGAGTGACAATCACCGATGCAAAAGGCAAAAGCTACAACGGTACGGTGGTTTCCTATAACGGGCCCAATGGCTGGAAGATCGTGGATGGCGAATACATGGGTTTCAGTGCCGTGAGGTATTCGGCCCGCGAATATCAAGACTTCCTGCGCACCGAGTACAATAAAGACCGCAACAATTCGTTGCCCGTGACAGCGCTCATTCGCCACATCACCAGCGAAGCTGGTTACATCGACTGCAATTAACGTAATTTAATTACACGACTAGACTAGAGTAGATACTCATCCGGTCACGTCAGACATGACGTGACCTCATTTAGTTTCCCGTGTAGCTCTAGAAGAATGAACAGAGCCATCATGGTGCTCGTTTGCTTGATAGCGCAAGCAACTCAAGCGGCGGAGCCCAATGCCGGTAACCTGCCGGCCCGTAAGTTTGCCGATGTATTGTCCGAATTCACCAAAGCTCCGGAGTTCCAATCGACTGCGGCCAATCTGCGCTCGATCGAACTAAACTTCGAGACCACGGACCTGGTTTTGCAACCACAGTTGGGGTTGACCGCTAAACGATTTAACGAACATCGCGAATTCGTTTCGCCGGTGTATAAGACGCTTGCCGATACGATGGTCGCGACTTTGACCAAACCATTTTCGACGGGAACGACTTTGCGTGTGATTCCCAGCTATGAAAACGCACTGTCGCCGGCGCGTACGCCGAGCGAGAACGCCAATTTCAACTGGGAAGTCAGCATCTCACAAAGCTTGTGGCGCGATTCTTTTGGGCACGCGACGCGTTTGCGTTGGGCGCGCGAAAGTTTTGAAAAGCGCCAACAGATCGCCTCGGCCTTGCAGACTCAGGCGGAGACAGCAGTAAAATTTGAAACGGTGTATTGGGATTGGGCGAATGCCTTGCGCGAGCGCGAGCTGCGGTTGAAGAACGTCACTCGCGGTCGTGAAATTCTAAAATGGATTCGCGGCCGCCTTGCACGTTCGGCGGCTGAGGCCAGCGATGTCTTGCAAGCCGAAGCGATGCTTGCCAATGAGGAGTTGCAGTTGGCCACGGTGGAACAGTCCATTCGCACAGCGCAGTCCAACATGTCTCGCTATGTGCCTATCGTGAACTTCCAACCGGATGTGGCGGAACTTTCTCGCCCGCGTGATGTGAACTCTCTTGTGACACGCTGGAATTTGGATGACCTAAGCCGGGTTGAGCGCCTGGAGCTGGTATCGGCGCGTAATGCTGCTATGGCGGCAGAAAAACGCGCGGACGAAACGCGTGACGGTATTCGTCCCGATCTTGAACTGCAATTGGGCTATGGAAAAAACGCCATCGATCCAAATGGCAACAAGGCGCTTAGCCAGTCATTCAGCGAGAACCACGAGCAGTCGACGGTGGCAGTGGTGTTTAGCACGGGTTTGGATCTCGGTCTTGAGTATAAGAAAGTCGAAGCAGCAAGAGCGGCACGCGAATCGGCCAAGTTCAAACGTCAGGCTTTAGAGTCGGAAGCGCACACCGCTTGGTCTCAAGTCGAACGTAATATCAAAGATATGCAAGAGCGTGTTCAGCGGGCTACTGAGTTGGCTTCGCTGCAAGTGAAGAAAGCCAATGCCGAGCGCCAACGCTATCGCATGGGTCGAACCACCGCTTTCCAAGCCATTAGCTATGAACAAGACGCCGTAAATGCCGAGATCGCGTTGACCAGCCTGAACGCGTCGGCTCGTAAACAGGAGGCGCAAGCTCGTTTGTTTGCGCGCTAAACAACTATGAATTTGATCGCAATATCACTTCGTCGCACCGTCTTCGCCTGGATCTTGATGGCCGCCTTAATCACTTTTGGCGGATTCTCCCTTAGCAAACTAGGCGTCAGCCAATTGCCTGATGTCGATTTTCCGATTGTGAACGTTTCCTTCGTTATGGAAGGCGCCAACCCGGAAGTTGTGGAGGAGCAGGCCGATGAGTTCGAAGAAAGCCTGCTGAGTATCGAAGGCGTCAAGGAGATGCGCACCAGCGTTTCTCAAGGCACGGGTAATATTCGTCTCGAGTTCGACATCAATCGTAACGTCGATGTAGCTTTACAAGAGGTGCAAACGGCTTTAGGACAAGTGCGTTTGCCGACAAATATGGACCCGCCCGTCGTACGCAAGCAGAACCCAGAAGAAGATCCGATCATGTTCCTTGGGCTGACCGCGAAAGACAAATCGCTACGCGAAATGCTCAATTTTTCCGATGAATTTTTGATCGATCAGTTTCGCTTTATTAAGGACATCGGCGAAGTGTCTTTGGCCGGGTTCAGTAAGCGCAACCTGCGTATCTATCCGCATTTGGATAAACTGCGCAAAGCAGACTTGACAGTGATGGACGTGGTGCAAACCATCGAGTCCCAACATATGGAAGCCGCCGCCGGCCAATATGTGGAAGGCAATCGTGAGCTGCGCGTGCGTTGGTTGGGACAGGCCAACACGCCTGAAGAGATGGGCAACCTGCGTATTCTCACTCGCGGTGGAAGCACTATCCAAGATGCCGTGTACAAGATCAGCGATGTGGCGGACGTCTATGACGATCTTTCCGATATTCGTCGTATCGCGCGTATTCAGGGGGTGCCCGCGGTTTCATTTTCCATCCGCAAACAGCGAGGTAGCAATGAGGTCGAGCTTGCGGATCGCGTTCTAGCTAAGGTTAAAGAGCTGCAAACTCAGCTGCCGGAAGGCTATGAGCTCAGCGTGCGCGTAAATTTCACTTCCAGCACGCGAGCGGTCGTCAACACCACCATGGAGAAACTCCTTGTGGCAGCCGCGGTCACCATCGTGATCTGCTTTCTATTCCTTGGAAGTTTTCAGGCCGCCGTTAACATTTTGTTCAGCATTCCGACTTCCATTGTCGGTACGTTCCTGATCATTTATTTCTGCGGATTCACGTTGAACCTGTTCACTTTGCTCGCGTTAACCCTCGCAATCTCTATTGTAGTGGATGATGCGATCATGTTGCTTGAAAACATCGTGCGCCATTACCGGATGGGAAAAAATCCCTATCAAGCCGCCTACGATGGCTCGATGGAGATTTTGCCTGCGGCGACAGCGGCGACATTGGCCGTTGTGGCCGTGTTTGCGCCGGTGATCTTTATGAGCGGTATTACCGGTAAGTTCTTCTTTCAATTCGGCGTGGCGATGTCAGCTGCCGTGTTACTGTCGCTGCTCGAAGCCGTAACGATCACACCGATGCGCGCGGCTGCCTTTATGAGCACCTCTCCAAAAGTCGGCAAGTTTGAAATCTGGTTGGATCATAAGTTCGAGAATCTGGCTCATTTTTACCAGAGGATTCTGGCTAAAACCCTGCGTCACTCGGGAATGGTTGTTGTCGTATCACTGGTGTTGTTCTGCGCCTCGATGCTTTTAGTTCGGCAGGTACGCCAAGAGTTTTTGCCGCCTCAGGATCAAAACATCATTCTTATGACGGGACAGTTGGCTCCTGGAACCTCCTTGGAAGCAACCGCACAGGTTGCCGAGCAGGTCGAAAAGGTTCTGCAGGAAGTCCCCGAAATTGGCAGTTATCTTCTTTCCGTCGGTGGTGGGCCGGGCGCGACTTCGGTGAACCAGTTCACCGTTCCGATCAGCTTGATCCCGCGTGAGGATCGCAAAGCCACACACTTGGAAATTATGGACAGGTTACGTGCGGGCCTGAAGGGGATCAGCGGGCTGCGCATTTCACTGCGGGATATTTCGTCGCGCGGTTTGACTACGGGCCGTCAGTTTCCCATCTCCATGAACTTGATGGGACCGGATCTGAAGCTTCTCAATGAGAAAGCTCAAGAGATCATAAAGCGTCTTGAGAGCGAAGGTTTGGCGCAGGATATGGACACTGATTTCCGCCTGGGAATCCCCGAGTTGGAAATCGAGCCGTTGCGCCAAAAGCTTGCATCGCGCGGGGTTAGCGTAGAGGCCGTGGCCAACACTCTGAACGTGGCTGTGGCCGGTATGCGGGTGAACACATTCACCTCGGGTGGACGTCGTTATGATATTCGGGTCAAGGTTCCCGACAATGAAGTGACCAGCCGCCAGGATATTCAACGCATTGGCGTGCGCAACCAGTTCGGTAACATCGTTCAGCTTGGCGATCTTGTGAAGATCACTGAGCAAGGCACCGTGCAGTCGATTTCGCGTATCAACCGTCAGCGCGCAATCGGGGTTTATGGCCAGCTCACCAAAGGGCAATCACAAGCCAAGGTTTTGGATCGCGCTTCGCAGATCGCGCGTGAAGTATTGCCGGCAGGGTACACAATGTCGCTGGAAGGTGCTTCCGCCGGTCTGACTGAAAGCTTCAAGAGCTTAACGGTGGCTCTGTTGCTCGGTATTCTGGTGGCCTACATGGTTTTGGCTGTGCAGTTCAACTCGTTCATCCACCCGATTTCCGTTCTGGTGGCCTTGCCGTTCAGTGTGACCGGAGCGCTATTGGCACTATGGGCTTTCAATGTTTCTTTGAACCTGTTTAGCTTTATCGGACTGATCGTGCTGATGGGTATTGCCAAGAAAAACTCGATTTTGCTGGTGGAGTTCACCAATAAAGTTCGGCACGCCACAAGAAAAGGCGTTACCGAATCTTTATTGGAAGGCTGTCCGGTACGGTTGCGCCCGATCTTAATGACATCGGTGGCGACGGTCGTTGCCGCGACACCTTTGATTTTCGGGAATTCATTGGGGCAAGAGACACGCACCCCTATGGGCTTGACCATCGTGGGCGGAACGATCTTGTCGACCATTCTCACGCTGTTTGTGGTGCCATCGTTGTATAAGGTGTTGTCGCGTTTAGAATTGAAAGAGAACGTGCATCACTTTACGACTACGCCGCAGGGCTCTGCTGAACCGCCGCACTTGGACGGGTCGCGGCCTTCAGCTCCTCCTCACGCATTCTAAGCGCGAAGCTGGTAGCTAAAACCATGCAGACGGCAAGCGGGTCGAACACGAATACGAACAGCAAGATCAAGTAGGTCGCCACTTTGTCGGTGTTGGCGTTCAATAGCTCGGCCACATAGACCACTGGGCCGATTTCCATTTGGAAGGACAGTTTCTTGAGGTTTTCGTTGCGCAGTTGCATCTGCACTTCGATGACCTGCTTTTGCAGATCTTGAATATGCGGCTCAGCTTCTTTCTGAGCTTCCATTTTTTTGGTGATGCGGCTGGCAGGGATTTCATCCAACGCTTTTTGTACGCGATCGATCTCGCCCTGCACTTTGCGCTGTTGTGATTCCAGGTAATCGATACGAACCAGGGTGTTTTTCAGTTCCGAGGCCGTACGCTGATAGGCGTAGGACAAGTAACCAAAGATTCCCATGCTGGTGATACACATAAGGACCGCGACCGCTAAGGTCATATAGATCTTCATTACAAAGTGCAACTGACGCCAATTGCGATGCAAAAAGCTAGCAGCCATCATTTTGCAGAACTCAAGAGCGCCGGCCATCGTTCCAACCGCGAGTGGGGCTCCAGCGAAGAGCTTCATCAGTCCGGCGATAGAGAAGGCCGCTCCAACGATAGAGATAATTCCTGCCGAGACGCCTAAGATGATGATGAATAGTAGGTTCATACGAACAACTGATCGGCGGGAAGCCTGTCCAACTGAACAGGCTTTGGCCCTTGGTCTAGTGACTATTTTCTCTCGATTTTGATCGATTTGATAACGACAGCCTCAACCGGGCGATCGGCACCTGCAGTTTTGACTTTGGCGATCTTATTCACCACGTCCATACCTTCTACGACCTCGCCAAATACTGAATAACCTTTGCTGGGCGGAGGAGCGTCGTCCAACCAAGCAGTGGGTGCGACTGTTACATAAAACTGGCTGCCGTCTGTATCAGGGCCCGAGTTGGCCATGGCTAGGATGCCGGCCTTGTTATGCTTCAAATCGGGATGGCGTTCCGTTTTATTGGCAAAACCTGGACCTCCGGTACCGTTACCGAGCGGATCGCCGCCTTGAATCATAAATCCATCGATCACGCGATGAAAGGTCGTGCCGTCATAAAGCGGCTTCTTTTGCTTTTTGCCTGATTTAGGATCTGTCCATTCCTTAGTGCCTTCGGCCAAGCCCACGAAATTTTCGACGGAGTTCGGAGCCTTATCGGCGAAGAGTTTGGTTTTGAATGTTCCTAAAGAGGTATTGAACACAGCGAACATTTGCTTTCCTTTGTCTTTAGCTTTGGGTTCAGTTTTCTTCGCGTCTTTGCTGTCGGCGGCAAATGAAGTCGCGGATGCAAAAAGGAGAAGAGCCAGTGCGTAACGAATCATGCGGACCTCCTGAAGAGGCAACGCTATCAAAGGCGTAGAACAAGGACAGCAAAAAACAGATGGGCGGTTGTAAATGGAACCCAGCACCGCAAGAACTGGCTGACCAGCCTGTGGTTTTTGGACGGAGCGATGATCTCTTCGGGATCATTTTGATCAACGGATCTTAGCTTTCCTAAGCCTTCTTTAAATGTTGATTGGAATCTGATTTAATCAAGGTGCTGGGTTTAATAAGTGGCTGTAGCTCTTTAAAGAGCTCCTTTCTCTTCTGAGAGCGCTCGTCTTTACGGTAGCCATATTTTTGAATCGCCTTCTTTGAAAGAAGACCTTTTGCGGGCATTGAAGCCACACGGAAACCTACGAACCTACGGGTCTTTCCCTCAACCGCCAAGGTCACGCTGACCGGCTTACACTTGCTATGCTCTATTGTTTCCAGATCATCGAACTGAAGCTCGGTGATGGGTTCATCCGCATTGTCCATAAAGAGCTTTTCTCTACATAGCTCTCCTAAAAAAATAAGCCTTCTTGCAATGGTGGTTCTATTCACTCTTAAAAGCCTGGCTATCCTTCTTTGTGAAACACCTGAGGCCAAAAGCTCAAAGATCATCGGGTTTTTCTGCCGTTTCTTTTGTCTGACAAAGGGATGTGAAGTGGCTTTGGAGAAGGTCTTTTTGCAGATTAAGCAGCGAAATCGTTCAATAGATTTCGAATCGGAGGTCCGGCGAAAGACGCCGTGCCGGACGATCGTCCGAGAATCGATCACATAATCACGTGAAAGCTCACAATAAGGGCAGCTGAGGTGCATGACCCTAAGACTAAGCAAGCCTTAAGCCCACTGGTCGACCACACAGTGGTCGACCAGTTCTTATTTTCTTGTACCCTTTCATTTATATGAAGTGGCGTCTGGCTCATTGGGAACTGTGGACTGTATTTGCTGTCGCAATCTTGTTGCGTCTGATTTTCGTATGGCAGTGGCAGGATTTGCCTTACGCCCTATCGCCGTTTCTCGATGCCAAGGCCTACGATGAATGGGCTCGTGAAATCGCCGCCGGTCAATGGCTGCGTTCGACGGCTTTCTACCAATCACCTTTGTATCCATATGCTTTAGCGTTGCTCTATAAAATCACTGGCCCCTCAGCTCTACTGGTTTCCGTGCTGCAAGCGTTTTTGAGTGCGCTGACCTGTGTGCTTGTGGCGATGACGGCAGGTCGTTACTTCGGTTCGCGTGCGGCTCTAGAGGCGGGACTACTGGCAGCCATGCAGCGCGCGTTGATTTTTTATTCTGCTCCGTTGCTCAAAGAAACACTGATGGTGTTTTGTATCGCGTTGTTCGTGCATCTTGCGTTGCTCGCGTTAGAGGGAAGGCGCTGGGCTGCGCTAGGCAGTGGCGCCGTTTTAGGTCTTGCCGTTTTGCTGCGCGGAAATCTCTTGCTGATCTTTCCCGCCCTGATCGTATTTATTGCATGGAGATTCCGTCGGCGGGCTTGGCGGCCGGTCCTGGCGGCAAGCCTTGCCCTGGCTTTCATACTGGCACCGGCGGCGATTCACAATTTCAAAGCGAGTGGTGATTTTGTATTGTCGACGTACAACGGCGGTTTCAATTTCTATATCGGCAATTCACCGACCGCAACAGGAGCTAACAGCTATCCTCCTTTCGTGTCGACTGATGCAGCCCAAGAGGAAGCAGACGTACGGCGTTTGGCCGAAGAGGCGAGGGGTGAGAGACTTTCGCCTTCACAGATTTCGCACCATTGGTTGCAGCAGGGCATTCAGTTTGTGAAAGAGAATCCAGGTCGAACACTGGCGCTGGTTTGGAATAAGTTTCGTTTTTTCTGGAACGATCATGAGGTCGCAGACAACTATGATTCTGAGTTTTTAAGTCGCGAAGGCGGCACTGTTCTCACATGGCCCATGGTCACTTTTGGCTTCGTCGTCTTGTTTGCCGTGTTTGGTTTTGCGCTGATGGTTCGGCGCTCGTTGCCGGCGCAGTTTCTTTTGAGTCTAACTTTGCTGTACATGGGTTCGGCGCTACTATTTTACGTGACTGATCGCTATCGGCTGCCGGTCTTGCTGTTTTTGTTTCCTATAGCTGGGGCGGGAACTGCGGCCTTCAGTGAGTTGATGGTTTTGCGGCAATGGCGTTGGTTGATAAAGGGGGCTTTGCCCGTTTTGCCGATGGCCGCGCTTTGCTTTTGGCCATTGCCGGTGGCGCAGCAGGTGTCGGATGGTTACAGTTGGGGCCTGCAGGCGACTCTGTATTCCGATGCCGGGCGCGATCGCGAGGCGGTTGAAGCCATAGAGAAAGCGGTAAAGGCGGGTCCAGAGTCGGTGAGCGCGCAGGCGTACATCACGGCTTCGACCTCTTATGAGCGTTTGGGTGACTTGCCGCGCGCGCAGTCACTGCTCGAGGAGGCGGTTCGGATCTATCCCTATGACGGTTTTACATTTTATAATCTCGGGCGCTTTCACTTTGAGCATGGCCGCCCGAATGGCGCGCTGGAACTCTACAACAAATCCCTCGCCGTGATGCCTTATCATTATCAGCCGTATATTGGATTAGGTGTGATCTATCTTCAGCGTCGTCAATTTGATCTGGCTAGAGAGGCGGTTGATCGCGGTTTGAAGTTGAACGCACAGAGTCCGCAACTGCTTCAACTGCGCGCCTTGTTGGATGCTCAGAGAGAATAACCGACGGCACCGACGATAAAGTCACCACTCTTTTCGGTTACGACCTTGGCGCAGGAATGCTCAAGCCGGGCTACGCAGGCGATGAGCGTGGGTTGATCGAAAAACGATTTGATCGCCAATACGCCTAGGCCGTCTTCGGGAGTGAAAAGGTTGATCATCAAGACGGTTTGTGTTGGCGAAGTGCATTCGCACACCAACCCTTGCGCCAATCGCGCATTACGAAAAGTGGAAAACAGTCGCGAATAGCCCGTTTGCAAACCTGCTGGAAAGAAGGCGTAAGGCGCCGGCAGATTCAGAACTAGTTCGCGTTCGCCGCGTGGTTGCGGCACGTTGTTCAGAAGACTGCGAATCGGAAAGTACATAGGCGCAAAATAATATTCATTGAAATTGCGATGATAGTCCGCTTGCAAGGCGCGTGCGTACAGGCGACCCGACTGCGCCAATTGCAGCAGAGAAAACGCGGTTGCTATGGCTAGCAAAGGCTTACGCCAAGCCTGGCGCTTTTGATAGAGCACGACGAGGCCCGCGGCGAGCAACGGCCAGGTCAGATAGTGAAAGCGGGGATAGCCTACGTATTCAAGCGAAATTCGATCGAGAAGATAAAGCAATTCGGACGCGATCACGGAAGCAAAGAGCAGTGCCAGTAAAGCGCGTTGCGAACGCGTCTTCCACACGCCGAAAATCGATAGTCCCAGAACAAGAAGGATTACGATAAGTCCAGCGATGTGCAGATGTTCTTGGAGCATGCGGCCATAGGTTTCAAAGTGCGTGCTTTGAAACGCGTCACTGAAGATATCGATCGCCTCTTCCCGGCGCCAGATGTTCGAGTTGCGACGAGCGGCGTAGTATAGGGTGAATGGCAGACCGATCAGCAGGGCGCTGAGAAAGGCGCGGCCAAACCCGAGCGTGCGGCGCGACTGCCAAACGGCTAAGAGCAAGAGCGGACCTAATAGAAAGATGGCCTGTTCTTTAAAGGCGGTAGCGATACCGGCGAGAAGAGCGGCCCGCCACAGATCCGAGATATCGTCACTGATTGCCGTTTCAAGGGCGAGGAGCATAAATATCAAGGCCCAAGGTTCCAAGTAGGTGGAAGCGCCGAAGTAGATCCAATCCTTTTGAAACAAAAAGGCACAAGCCAACAGCAGGGCTCGGCCATCGGGCCAACGTTGGGTGACTAAAGGACGTAAAGCAAAGAGCCAGCAAGGTATCGAGAGTACATTCACAAATCGCAGAGCTAGTAGCGGATCCGCATCGGGAAAGAAGGTTAAGCCGACGTTGAAAGGCCAAGCGAGAGAGTAGAAGGCAGCTGGGTAGCGCACGACAGACTCCATCGGACCGGTGAACATAAAGCTCAAAGCGAAGGCGGCCACCAGCCACAGACTGAAGGCAAAACGGGTGAACCGCGCCAGAAAGGCGGCGATAGCTAAACTTAACGGGACAAGGAGAATATACAGATCGAAAATCTGAAACCACTGTTGAGTCATCCGCACGTGGTGGTCGTGATCGCCGCCAAATGGGTATTCTTGCTGCCAGGTGAGACATAAATAGACGGCCGTCGGCAAAGACAGGGCAACACCGAGCAGAATCTGTGGAGCGCTGGGGCCTGTGGGCGGCCGGGCGATCCGCAATGGGAGAGGTGAGGTCAAAACTTTCGCTCCCACAAAAAGCAAAATCAGATAGAGCGCGCACAGGATATTGCCAGCCAACCAGAATTGCGACCACATGGCGGTCATCGCAAACCAGAGGGAGCCGAAGAGAGGGAGCAGCTGACCGAGCGGGATTGACCTTTGCATTTCTCTATTGGACCATGACCTGTGCGCTTCAGACAATCCGTTCTGCTGATCCTGCTATTGTGCGTGCTTGTGCATTTGATGCTCGGCCTCTATGCCGCTCGCCAAGAAACGCCGACGGTTGATGAGTATGCTCACATGCCGGCGGGTTTGTCTTATGGCTCGCACGGCACTTGGGCTCTGTATTCCAAGAATCCTCCGTTGATAAAGCTGTGGACATCGCTGCCCGCACAAGCGGGTTGGGCGGGTGACATACAAGTGCCCCAACCTGATGTGCCTTCTTTCGGTTGGGGACCATGGCTGTATGGAATGAAGTTTGAAAAACTCAATCCGACAGTTTACCTGGATGCTTTTTTTGCGGCCCGGATCATGGTGCTTTTGCTGTCCGTAGCTAGCGGATTCTTGATCTTCTTGTGGTTAAGAAGAGAAACGGATGATCTTCCGGCGGCGATGGCCGCGGGAGGGTTCTGGCTTTCGCAAACAGTTTTGGCTCATGCGCATCTGGCGACGGTGGATGTTGGTTTTTGCTTTGCGCTTCTGCTGTTTGCTTTTTACGCCAGCCAGCCCCGTGTGAGTTTAGGCTCGGCTGCTGTTCTTGGGATGAGTTTTGCAGCGGCTCTTGCGTCCAAGTTCACCGCAGTATTTGCTCTCCCGCTTTTGCTCGTAGCGCTGGGGCGTCCGCCAAGAGCGGCTACACGTATGGTGATCGGTCTGTTTGCGGCCGTATGTACTTTGCAACTGTGCTATTTGTTTTCGCATCCCTTTACGTGGTTGGGTGATTTCAAATTTGTCTCGCGTGCATTCCTCGCTATGCAAAACCTTTTGCCGCACGCGTTGCCGGTGCCTCTACCTCAGGATTTTGTACTTGGGTTTGATGCACAAGTGGGTGACACGGAGACCGGTGAGTTTAGCAACTTCTTGCTAGGCCAATGGTCGCGTGAAGGCTGGTGGTATTACAGCTTTGTGGCACTTCTCTTAAAAGAGAATATTTTGACACTCCTTCTCCTCATCGCTGCGCCCTTTGTTCTCGTTCGTAGAGGGTTTTCGACCGGCATGTGCTGGGCCTTGGCAACAGTTTTTCTAATCGCGCTACCGATGATTTTTGCTAACCCTTTACAGGTCGGCATTCGTTATCTGCTCCCCGTGTTCCCGTTTGTGTTTATCATCGTAGGCTATGTTCTGGATCAGATCCTTCGTTTGAAACCCAAAGTGGCTTACGGTTTGATGGCGGTGCTGTTCGTAGTGTGGACAGGAAGTGCCGTGTGGGCGAGTCCTTCGCATCTGTCTTACTTCAACGCGTTGGCGGATCGCTTAGGTCCACACGAGGACCTCTTGCTTGATTCCAATTTGGATTGGGGACAGGACCTCTATCGCTTGCGAGAATGGCAAGGTCAGGGTGGACCACTTTATCTATTGTACTTTGGCCATGTGTCGCCGTCGCTTTACGGCCTGCAGTGGGAGATGGTGCCAGATCATCCGGTCGAAGGAGACGTGGTAGTGAGCGCTAACTTTTTTAAAGGTATGAACTATGTGGCTCCAACTCCGGATGGGGCGTGGGCGGAGGTCTCGGGCGATCGCTTGCATTGGTTGCGTGCTTATAAACCCACGGCGCGCTTAGGCTCATTATTGATTTTCGATACGCGTTCGAAAGCTTCGCCTTGAGGTTGGCTCCAACGATCTTTGAGGCGCAGCACGGGCCGTTCGATCACGAACCAACAGACAAGGGCCAAGACCACACTTGCCGCGAACGGCAGAGCGAAGAATGCAAATAGCGCGACAGCTGAGGATGGATCGAAGTACTGAAGCACTGCCGGTGTGAAACCGCCGAACAGTAAAAGCAAACACACGGGTTGATGGACCAGGTAAAGTGCATAGCTAATGCGTCCCAAAGTGCGCAGTTCGCGCCACCGAAACACAGCGCTTAACCAGCTGGGTCCAGACAAGAGCGAACTGATCAGCGCGGTGAAAAACAGAGCGAAGAGCGATAGACCCAAGCTTAGGATCAGTGGGTCCTCACCGCGAAATGGTGCGCGCAATACAAAAAGTGCGACCAACATGGCCCCGCTGAAGGCGAGAAGTGGCAGGCTAAGTCTGCGCACCCGAGAGGCATAGGGGCCACGTAATAACAGCGCCAGTCCGGCACCGGCAGCCAATGTATCCATGCGAAAGGGAGTGAGAACATAGGCTGCAAGATCACCTTGCCAAGCGCGGGCGACAGGACAGAGTAAAATTAGAACCGCGCAGATCCATAGGACGAGGCGAGTCGGCACAAAGGCAATAACAAAAGGCCACAGCAGATAGAACTGTTCTTCGATCGCTAACGTCCACAAGTGACCGACCAGAACGGGAAGGCTGTCCCAGCCTTTTGCGGCGAGTAGAAAGTTGGACGTATAAGACCATAGGGAAGACGTTGCTAGAGCATGGCCTTCGCTGTTTAGCCCCAAGGGCAAAGCGTTGCGGCCGACAAAGTAAATGAGGAGAAGGAAATAATAGAGCGGGAAGATTCTTAACGTTCGACGCAAATAGAAGCGGCGAAAGTAAGTTTGCGAACCACGACTGTCCGCCAATAGACCTGTGATCAAAAAGCCTGAAAGCACGAAGAACAAATCCACGCCGATCCAACCGCTGTCTAACCAGGGCGAAGCGAATTCGGCTAAGGGAACGCCGAACTGGCGTGGGAAGAAGTAAAAATGAAACCCCATGACCAACAAGATTGCTAGTCCACGCAGGCCATCTAGCTCAGCTGAGCGTTGCGTTTGCATACATTGGATATATCGGCCGACGAGGGCCGTCGACTTGACCTGGACTTAAAGACGGGGCCGAAGATCGACTTAGCGGCAGTTCGTGTACTCTTGCAGAGAGTGGCGGCCTTCAATAGCGCGCTTAATGCGATACAGAGAAAGCTTCGCCTTTTGACTGTCGAATGCGGCTATCGCCCGCAGAATAGTCATGTGCCGGGGGATATCGAGCGTCTTCAGTTTGGCCGGATCCGAATAGAGTGGATGATGCTTTTCAAGCGCGGCATGAGCGGCGTCCACGATCGGTTGATAGTACGAACGTTCTTGCGCCGAAATTCCGTCTTGCGCGAAGTCGATATGGGCAAGCTTGGTCTGCGCCGCCCGCTGGGCCATTTGCAAAGGTGTTAACGCTAAAAAGTCGGCGCAAACAACTGACCCTTCAGGCCGCGATTCGTGGGCCTGCACCGGAATGGAGTAAGCTACAACTACAAGAAAGAGAGCACGTATCACATGACCTCCCTATTCATTTGGGAGCATTGAGGTGCGCGATTGCGAAACGGAATCCAAGAGTAGGCGGTGCGCTTCTCTTTCCACGGTGTGAAGGTTCGCAAGCCTTGATATTCAGCCGCCATCACATCTTCAAACTCTTTGAGCTGGTGATGAGCGTCGGCCGCCGCGATCTCGCCCGAGCGCTTGAATGAGCGCAGCACGCGCATTAGTGCTTCCATCGATTCATACTTATGCTTGAGCAAGCGCTCGGGATCGTTCTGCAAAGAGGCCAGCTTCAGAAAATCTGCCCACTCTAAGAGGTAACTGCCAAAGCGTCCGGCACGCCAATGCAGCTTGATTTGTTTGATAATGCCACCGAAGGAAGAACCATGAATATCGCCTTGCTCGCTAAGCGCGGCCGAGAAACGCGAGTAAAGGAAGCCGGCCAATAGAGCTTCGAGCTTAGCCACGTGAAAATAACGAATACGGCTTGGAATATTGGGTTGGAACACGACATCCACGTCACGCAGCAGGCGGTCGAAGAACTCCGCTTGCTCAGGATCACCGGCAAACTCTTGCGCCAGGCCTGCCCGCACTTCATCATAGTCGGGAGTGCTGGTATCGGCCAAGCTCAGCGCTTTGCGGGGGCTTTCGCCGTCAGGTTCGAAGGCCCGTTGAATCATGCTCTCTTGCACTTCTAAAATCCACACCATGCTATGATTGAGCGAACCGTCCATCTCGCCGGAGCCCTTCATGTACGTGGCGTGGCCTCGGCGGCGTCCTTTTAGAAAAAGATAACGCTTCATTCGCCCACCTAGGAATTCCGGTCGTGAGAGGCGCAGTGGGTTTTCACCAGCGGCTGCTAGTTTCTTTAGCCAGGTGGCGCGTTTGCCGGCCTTAACCGCACCCCACCAGCGATTAGGACCTTCGGCATCCAATTCGGCCAATTCTTCTTCATCTACACGAACGGGGCCTGCGACAAAACTCACTTTCTTCTGCGCTCGTCGGATCACCTGCGAAACAAAGCCCATTTTGACGGCCGTCGCCAGGCGCGAGCGATCAAAGGCTGGCGCCCAAGTGAAGGCGCGCGTGGCCGTTTGAATATGACGAGTGCCAAACAAAATGATGGCGTCGAGCACGTGGCAAACCAGGTGCACTCCACCGCCACCCACGAATTTTGAAACCACAGTTTCAGCGACTTCGGCCGTGATCTTAGCGACAGCGGCAGTCTTGCCGAGTTGCGAACCGATATCGGCGGTACCGACGGAAATATGTTCTAAGCCCTCCAGCGCAGGGCCGGTCACTTTAAGCTCCATAAAGGATTTGGCGGCCACGTCGGTGGCGGCCTGGGTGAAGCGCTCTTCGCTCCAGTCGATGCAATCGTCACACTCGTGCTGCATTTCACGATAGTAGAGACGGACCCAACCCTGCACTAGCTCCCAGAACGGGCCATTCATGTAGACGCGTTGGCCGGAGATTTTAACGTAAGGGACACTGATTGAGCTCTCGGCCGTGATTGAGGGCTCCAATTCCACGATGCGAGCGAAGTGAGCCACTGTGGCTTTCGCGGCATCTTCATCGCCGTGGCCATGCGCCCACGAGGGGACATGGACCAGTAAAACTGTGAGGAGGAAAAACTTAAGCATCCCTGCCAGTAACCGCTCCCAGAGCAAAAGGAAAGCACCGCAGACAACTGAATTCTAAACGAAAACTCAGGCTGTAACTCTTGCAATGAAGGAGCGAGATTCCGTCGTGAGGATGGACAAGGTGAGTGCGGTTGTTTATGCCGTGAACTCCACTTGCGGAGGATACTTTGAAACTGAAAACTGCCGTCGTTGCGGCTTTTGCCTGGCTTGTCGCTTGTGCGCCTGCCAAAGAAGACTTCGGTCAAAACGCTGCACCTCAAGACCGTGCGCTTGAGATCCCGGCCAAAGAGCGTGCACAGACTCTTCCTAACGATCTTTTTAAGGCCGTTTATAACAACTCGCCCGCTCAGGTGGATAAGGTTGCGCAACACTCTCCCGTTCAGCTGCTGTCGCAGAATGTAGCCGGTGACACGCCTCTGGGTTTGGCTCTGCGCGCGGGTTATAAATCGGTGGCAGATCGACTTTTGCAAGTCATGCCCATCGAAGGTTTGACTCATCAAAATGCCAAGGGCGAAGGCTACGTCTTCTTGGCGGCCCGCTCGGGATTTCCTGAGTTTATCACAGCCATCGCTGACAAATATTACAGTTCGCTCGGTGGCGTATTGGACGACTATGAGTTCAAGGTGCTCGATCGCGAAGATGGTGAAGGCCGCCGCGCTCTTTCCGTGGCCGCCGATCGCTCCGTGGCCGAAGCGCTCGAACGTCAGTACTACCGTGGCTTCCTAGAGGCTCCGTTTTGGAATTTCACCATGCATTCCGACAACCGTTCGCGCAGCTTCTTGCATTGGGCGGCGGCCGATGGACGTGACGATGTGATCAGTTGGGCCAATGAGCGGTTGTGCGCCCCGGGGAATTGGGAAAAAAGCGATCATTGGTGGCTAGCGTGGCCGAGCCAGGGATTGACCTATGGGCTTCGCGCTTTGCAAACGCATGCGCTCGGAGATTGGGGTTTGCCGACAGACGTTTTGGTCAATCGCACCGACAACGACTATATGTCGGCTTTGCATGTTGCGGTGGCTGAGCGCCGTTGGAATTCCGTGCGGGCTTTGGCTAGTTGCCGATTTTTAGATTTCGATCTGCAGGACGCGCACTACGACACGCCTCTGCACGCCTTTCTCGAAGCTTTGAATCCTTTTTTGGCGACGCAAGACAAAGAAGCGCGCGAGACCTTTAGTTTCTTATTGGCTAAAAACACACTTCTGCGTTTGGCTACTCCTTCGTATCGAGTCAATCGAGTGAATGCCGATGGCAACACGCCTTTGCACTTAGCGGCAGGTTTGGCCGATCCGTATTTCTATCAACAGCTGGCGACCATTGGCGACATCTATGCATTAGATGCAAAAGGTCGCAGTGCCGAGAGCCTGTTCAAAGCCCGTCAGGAGCAAGTGAAGCGGCATGCGCAATAGTTTGTGGATTCTGTCTTTCTTATTCATTTGCGCTTGCGGAATGAAGCCTTCGACTAAGGCGTTAAGTCCTGACGTTGAGCCACACGTGCGGACCGACGAGCGCAATATCTCAGCGGCCGGGCAATGGCAGTTCATTCGTCCTTTGCGTGGCTTGACCTCACGCGAACACTTCGTGATCGAAGCTCAGTTCTTGCAGCCGCAGGCGAGTTTCACGCTGCATTCACACTTCAATGGCTTTGCCTGGCGTGATGGGATGCGGATCCGCTTCACCCGCGACGGCGATAAACTGAGCATGGGAATTTCGGCGCCCGATCTGGCAGAGAAGACGTTTGATCTTCCGGCGGATTGGATGGGCCTTGATGGTCGCTTGCGTCTGCGCCTCGAAGTGCACAACAGTGGCGCCGGTGGTCCCCGCGTTTTGGTGTGGAAGGCGACGCAAAGTCTGCAAGGCGAAATCGAGCAACCACGTCCATTTATTTCCGCGGCCAATGCGGATTTCGACTCTCAGGCCGAGAAGCTGATTTTTCAAACTCATGGTCGTGGTGTTTTGTGGGGTGTGGAGTTCGCCAACACACGCATGTTGAAGATTTATGGTGAGGCCCCCTATGCGCATTAGTCCATGGCTGGCATTTTTTCTGACGGGACTGACACTGGCGAGTGTCGCTCGTGCGCAAGAGTCACAGTCTTATTTGAATGTGAAGTCAGAAGATGAAGTCGAGCATTCAGGCAAACCGTGGTCGTTCGACTTAACTGCTGAACTGCGCGCTACGAACGATGAACGTCGCGATCGGCCGCAAACGCGCAATCGGCAAAGTCTGCACGAACTTTCCGTCGGTGGCGGTTATCGTTTTGATTCACACTTCTCAGCCGAGCTCGAGCTAAGCGTTGAGCAGCTTCATGACGAATCGACATTTTTCGTAAAGCAAGCTTACGTCAAAGGCGAGGCTTGGGAGGAGCGCTTGCAAGTGCTGGCCGGGCAACAGTTTCTGCCGATCGGGTTGACCTTGCCGCGCGAACATTGGTTTACCGCCAATCCTCCCTTTATGGATAAGCTGGTTGGCGGTGCGAAGCCTATCGATCTGGGCGTGGTTGCTCGCGTGCAACCGCTTGGCAATGCTTGGCTGATGATTGAAGGCGGTGTGTTCTCGGGCCAAATGGTGCGAGAGCAAGATGCGCGTTTGGGTGAGCCGGAAAAAGCTCCGCGTGTGGCCAGCTTAAAAAGTCATTCTGAACATCACGATGTTTTTCTCACGTACTTCGAGCACGACCTGGCTTTTTACGATCCACTGCGCGCTTACGGATTTGGTGGAGAATTCCGAACACCGCAATGGTTCGGTCTGCTCAAAGGCAGTGTGACCGGTGAGTTTTGGCAGATCGAGCAGATTCAGCGTAGTGGCCCGGATGAGCGGACGAATGGTTATTTGTTGGTGGGCCAAGTGGATTTCTGGCGCTTGGCGGCAGGCTATCGTTTTAGCGAGGCCTCAGCTCGCTTAGTAACAGCCACAAATAGTACGAGTTTGCCGCGTGAAAACTCCCGTTTAGCGTTTGTGCAGATGCAACTGGCGCCGATGCTCTTACTTAGAGCCGAGCGTTTGATTGATGAGCAGTCTGTTGTGTTGCGTGATGAGTGGGCGGGCCGTCTGCTCTTGCACTGGCAGCTTTAACATTCAAAGGTTATTGAGCGTTCTGCACCCAATCACGAATCGTTAAGATATCCGCACTGCTAAGTGCGGAGGCGTTCTTCGGCATGCTCTTTGGCCCACTGCCCGTACTTCCTTGCAGATAATTGTAGATTGTTGAGCCTTCAGGGTTACCGGGAACCAAGCGATTGGCGGAAATATAGTCGTCTTCGGTGGCAGCAGCCATATCCGGATGGCAACCGCTGGCCGTGCAATTGTTGGTGATGATGGTGCGCGCGGCGATAAAGGCGGCGCTGCCGCCAATATCGTCATATCGACTGCCGTCGAGCGCGCTCGAATTTTCGGTCTGCACGCAGCCCGAAGCGTTGACCAGCAAAACTGTCAGCACAACCGCACCTAGGAACTTCACAGCTACTCTCTATTTTTTGGCCGAAGCGGCTGCTCGTTGAGGAGCGTCCGTGAGCGGAATCTCCAAGTGCACTTTCACAGTGTCTTTAACGCCGACACCCATGTAACGCACATCTTTAATCTCAAGGTTAGAAAGCTGCATGGGGAATTCTGCATGCAGTGTGTTGCCGTCGACTTTGTAAGTGCCGGCCACGTCGACCTTCATGCCTTTGATTTCGATAGTGGCGGTACCTTTACCGTCTTTGCCGCTGGCTTTAACCAATTTGGCTTGCGGGAACTTACCTACCATCAAATGTTCTTTGGTATGTTTATCGCGCAGACCGATTCCGGTGGACAGAGTGCGCATGTCGATCGCCACATTTTCTGCCGCAACACCGCCGTCAGCTGTTTTCCATGCGCTGCCCGTGACTTTTTTTGTGGTGGCTTTGTAACTGCCGGCCGGGCTTAAAGTGACGTCGATTTCCACATTGGCGGCGAAAGAATAGCTGCCGCAGCAGAGAACAGTCCAAAGAATCGTGGAGTGCAAACCGCGTAAACCCATTATGCCCCCTAAAATCAATGTTTGATTCAACTATAGATTGTAGCTACGCTTTGCAAAGAATGCCAATTCTTTGCATCATCTTCGGACTTCTCTTCTCGGCCAGCGCTTGGGCTTATCCCGAATTTATCGGCTATAAGTACGCATCCTGTTTGACCTGTCATTACAATGGACAGGGCAATGGTCCATTAAATGATTATGGTCGAGCTCTATGGGCCAGTGAAATCGGTGGGCGCTTAACTGCTTTTGGTCGCAGTGATGAGCAACTTGGCGAAGCCTCTGGGTTTCTGGGCAGCGCACAGATGCCGTGGTGGATCCGTCCCGGATTGAAAGGCCGCTATATGGCCGTTCGTCCCAATCCGGGAGCGCAAGGTGAGTTGCGTACCATATTAATGCAGGCCGAAGCCAACGTTGCGGTCTTTTTTGACCGCGATCAGAAGAAGACCTTCGTCGGTTCCTATGGTTACATTCCAGTCCCGCGTCGACTCAAAGGAAATCCTGGCGACACCAAGACGTGGATTTCGCGCGAACACTATTTTCGCTGGGCCGCCACCGATAGTTTATGGGTGTACGCGGGAATGATGGACAAGGTGTATGGCATTCGCATTGCCAATCACATGGCCTACAGTCGGATGGCAGTTGGACTCAATCAGAACGATCAAGCGCACGGTTTGGCTTTGCATTACATCAAGCCTACGTGGGAATTTACACTCCATGGTTTCGCTGGAAACTTGTTTCAAAAAGCGGAGTTAAGACAAGCGGGCGCTTCTATGTTGGCTGAAGTTGAAGTGGCCGAAGCTTGGCGATTGGGACTCACGGCCCTGTCTTCTTCTAATAAGTTTGTGGCCAATCAACGTATCGGTTTGCTTTCGCGTTCCGGCCTTGGTCATGGCTCCGCCATTTTGTTTGAAGGCGGTTTACTTATTGATAAACCGAAGTCCACAGAGAAAACGCAAGGTTACTATATTTTTTCGGAAGCCATGCAGCGTTTCACGCGCGGCTACCATATTTTTGTTTCGGGTCAGGCTTACAAGGACAATATGGTGGCGGGAAGAGCCAATAACTTAGTCGCGAGTTTCGGCTTGCTCGCTTTCCCCATGCAGCGGGTTGAATTTCGTATCGAGTTCGAAAACTTCATGAAGTACAGCGAATCTTCGGAAGTGTCTAAGGACACTTGGCAGGCGCTGGCGCAGATTCACGTGTCGTTGTGAGTGGAGTGCGTATGAACCTACGCTTAAGTCTGTTTTTGTTGGCAAGCACCTTGATGGTGATGAATGCCCACGCGCAAAGTTCAGAATCGGCCGCCAAACCCGCCACCAAGCCGTCGGCGAAAACGAAGCGTTCGGCAAAACCCGCGACGTCTTCTCCTTCCACGTCGGCGACATCCACTGCGCCGGTGCCTAGTGCGGGCCGCAGCCGTCGTCCGAATCAGAGTGGTTGGCGTGCGCAACTCCTATTCTGGCAAGAGTCCATTGAACTGACCAACGGAACCACCGACGCCCATATGGAGACTCAGTCGCAAGGCGCTCTGTTGAGCTATGTTTGGAATCGTCCCTTCCGTGGTCCGCGTTGGAGCATGCTCTACACGGTGGATGTTGGTGCGGGGATGATTAAAGGGAAAGGAGATTCTGCGGCGATTCCCGATAACTTTGCCAATCAGGCCTGGTTTATGGCTGGTGGTAGTCTGGGATTTAATTACCGCACATCCGTGGTTTCCTCTCTGACCTTCAGCCTTCCTGTTGCTTACCGCATGATCTCTTGGCGTTTGACCCCGGGAAGCCCCACCAATCCGGGGCGCGATAGCAGTTTCAATGCGGGGTTGAGTGGAATTTTTGCGTTGCAGATCACGCCGCGCTCGCAGCTGCAGTTTGCTGTCACCGATATGTATATGTGGAAAGCCACCCAACTGAGTTTAGGTTGGCAGACCATGTTCCGTTAATACAGGCTTTGATTTTGCACTCCTTTGCGAGCGTCACGCGTGTGACCTTAATAAGGAGGAAATTTTGGCCATAGCAGATCTGCACGGTAAAAAAATCGCCATTCTTGCTACAGATGGATTCGAGCAGTCGGAGCTTTTCGATCCCAAACAGTCTCTTGAGGATGCGGGGGCTGAAATCACCGTTGTGTCGTTAAAATCTGGAGAGATTAAAGCATGGAGCAAAAACGACTGGGGCAAAAGCCTTCCCGTAGACAAAACCGTCGATGAATGCAGCGCTGCGGATTTCGATGCCGTGGTTTTACCCGGCGGCGTGATGAATCCGGACAAACTGCGCGCCAATGAGCAAGCGGTCGATTTCGTACGTGACTTTGCCTCCGCTGGAAAAGTCATCGCAGCCATCTGTCATGGACCGTGGACATTGATTGAAGCAGGAATCGTCTCTGGCCGCCGCATGACCTCGTGGCCTTCACTCAAAACAGATTTGATCAATGCGGGGGCAGAGTGGGTGGATGAGCCGGTGGTGACCGACAACGGTCTTGTCACCAGTCGGAAGCCAGAAGATATCCCAGCCTTTACGAAAAAAGTGGCCGAGGAGATCTTGGAAGGACGCCATCGGCCAGTGGGCCCAAATGCCTCAATGAATCGAGAGTCAGGTCGTTCGCTACAGTGAAGGCGCTACGCGCTCTGGCTTCAAAAGCCGGCAGCGCGTGCCCACTAGAACAGCCACGCACTTTCCATTTTTTTTAAGCGGCGAAATATAGCGAAAATTTAATTCGACCAAATAGCGTTTTGCCAGCATCTCCTGTACCTGGTGAACTGGGATACGCGTGCAATTGTAGGTTTGATGAAAGGTGCCGGTTGTGAAGCGGACCATAAGCCCGATCAAGTGCAACATCACTCGCCGGTTGCGCTTGTAGGCGCGTTGCCAATTGAGGTTGATAAGGTCTTCAACCGTCATGCTGACCACATCAAAGTAATTCAGATTGCGGTAGAGCTGCTGATGATCCATTGAATAGACTTCTATAATGTCACCATCTTCGATCCGGTCGAAGATATCCGAAGTCGGCGCGTAGCCCATCTTGGAAAAGAATTTCCACAGCATATTGCGATGATCCTTAGAACCCTCTTCGAGGTGAGCCGTGAGAACCTGATCATAAATCCGCATCAATTCTATACGCTCACGGATATCGCGCGGCAGCTCATGTTTGTCGGAGCTGAAGGCTTCAGTGCATTTACCGGCGCCTTGCAGTTTGTTGGAAATCCGTAGGCAAAGGTCACGGATCTCAGATTGCTCTTCTTTACTCAATTCAACAGACGCACGGCGAAACCACGGCAGAAACATTTTCATGACCCTCTATCGCCGGAGAATAGGAAGATTGTCAGGAAAAATGCAAGTGTTAGGGGAGTTTTCGATTCGGGCGTTGCTGGGATTTAGGCCAAGCGCAGTTAAGGTTTCTTGAATCCGCGTCGATCTATTCGCTTTTGATAAACTTGTTTTGTTTTGAGACGAACTTATTGTGAACTGTCTCAAAACGGTTAGTAATTGATATTATTATAGAATTGCGAATTTGCACCGTTCGATTTGTGGATGGTTGAGAGACCTCCGGTTTCCTATCCTATATGTGCTAGGGGGCTTTATGGGACGGCTGTTGTGCATGTTCGCGTGGGTGATGTTCACCATGCTTTTGGTGGCGTGCGGCCGTTCCTTCCATAGCGAGCAGAAGACGCTGGCTTCTTCTGTAGATCCCGGCTCCGGTTCTTTGATCGGAAGCAATTCGCGATTGGCGATTGATGAACCGGCCGATCGTCTTCCCACACAAGGCTCATTGCAACTGGTAGGTGCTTGCGCCGCCGGGCTTAGCGTTTCTGTTTCGGGTGACATTGAACAAAGTCAGGATGTGGGCTGCGCCGATGGCAAGTTTTCGGTGGCGGTCAGCTTGACGGCACCGGATGGAATGAAGACGGTGCAGGTTTATCAGCGCGATCGCTTGAATCGTTCTTTGGCGAGTGGCCGCACTTTCGTGCGCGACACCGTGGGTCCGGCTGTGAGTGTGGTAACTCCGGCCGAGGGTACGGCGGCTGGCGCCAGCGTAATTATCCAAGGCCTTTGTGAAAACGAGCTCCCGGTGCAGGTGACTGAGGGGCAAAAGACCTACTCTCTGATTTGCACCGCGGGGGCGTTTGCTACCACGTTGCCGCTCACTTCGGCGGATGGCTCCATTCAGATCACTTTTGCGCAGACAGATATTGCGGGCAATAAATCCTCAAGAGCATTGAATGTGGTTAAAGATACCGGCGCGCCACTGTTGACGTTGAGTCAGCCCGCCGCAGGTACTAGCGTTCAGAGTGTGGTGAATCTGCAGGGAACCTGTGAAAACGGGCTGAATGTGGACATCTCTGGAAATGGCGCTGCCGCGATGAGCAGCGTGGTCTGTGTGAACAAGGCATTCAGCACGAGTGTGGCCTTGAGTGCCGGTGACGGCGCGAAGGCACTGACGGTTTCGCAAACCGATGCCGCGGGCAATACGGCTTCCGTGCAGCGCTCTTTCGTCCGTGACACTACGGCACCGGCGGTCACTATCAGTGCTCCGGCGGCAGGTACTATCGGCGGTACGGGTTTAAGCTTGAGCGGCACGTGCGAAAACGGACTGACGGTCGCGATCAGCGGCGCAGGTCTGCAAGCGCCGATGAATGTGACTTGCGCCAACTCGGCGTTTAACGCCAACATCGTGTTCTCAGCTGGCGACGGCGCTAAAAACGTGACCGTCGCGCAGACGGATGCCGCGGGAAATGTGGGTACGGGCACTCGCTCTTTTGTACGCGATAGCAGCGGGCCGCAGCCGACCATCGATGCGCCGATTGCCGGTACCGCCGGCAAAGACGGCGTCACTCTGCAAGGCGCTTGCGAAACTGGTCTATCGGTGGTGATCAGCGGTGATGTGAACGCTGGATCGAGCGTTAATTGTACATCGGCGCGCTATTCGGCAGCCATTGTCTTCTCGGCAGCTGAAGGCGGCAAAAACATCACGATTACGCAGACGGATGCCGCTGGCAATCGTGGAACTGCCAGTCGCTCCTTTATTAAGGACAGTAAACCTCCCGTAGTAACCGTGGCTCAGCCTGCGGAAGGCGCGAGTGTACCGGGAACGGTGACTGTTTCAGGGGCTTGCGAAACCGGATTACCGGTGAACATCACGGGCTCCGGTGTTTCGGCCGTTTCTGCGAATTGCGCCAATTCAGCCTATAGTACGACCGTCGTTTTCATGGGTGGCAATGGCGCGAAGTCCATCACCGCGACACAGACGGATGCGGCCGGTAACAGTGGTTCGGTCTCGCGCAATGTAAATGCCGAACTCAGCGGTCCAGCCGTGGCGATCACGGCGCCTGCAGCGGACAGTCTTTTCGTAAACACCTTGACCGTAAGTGGAACATGTCAAAATGGTTTAGCGGTGAACTTCTCCGGCTCGGGTTGGCAATCGCCGGCCAATACGACGTGTAGCAATGGCGCGTTCAGTGCGGCGATCACATTCACCTCTGGTGATGGCAGTAAAAATCTGATCGCCTCGCAAACCAATGCCAGTGGACAGACAGGTTCGGCCAGCCGCAGCTTCAATCGCGACACCACGGCTCCGGCAGTGACCATCAACAGTCCCGCGGCGGGAACGCAGGCCCAGGCCTCGATTCGCCTGCAAGGTGGTTGTGAAAATGGTCTTTCGGTTGCGATCGCCGGTACCGGTGCTACGGCCACATCGGCGACTTGCAGCAACGGTCTTTACGATGTGCAAGTGTCTCTATCGGCCGGTGACGGCACTAAGAATATTCGCGTGTCGCAGACAGATTTGGCCGGCAATGTGGGCTCGGTGGCGCGCGACTTCGTCCGCAGCAATACGGTTCCAGTGATTTTGATCACAAGTCCTGCGGCTGGTAGCGCTTATAAAACATCTCTGCAGTTGGCGGGCTCCTGTATCTCGGGATTGACCGTGAACATCGCCGGCGCAGGGGCTGCTGCCGCAGCGAGCACGGCTTGTTCGAACGGCATGTTCTCTGTTTCGGTGAATTTGTCTTCCGGAGATGGCAGCAAAGCTTTGCAAGTGAGCCAGACGGATGCGGCAGGCAACACGGGCAGCGATACGCGCAGTTTCGTGCGCGACAACGTGGCGCCGGCACCCAAGATCACGGCGCCCGCAGCTAACTCGGCGGTGGGAGCATCCCTCATGTTGTCGGGAACCTGTGAGACCGGATTGACCGTTACAGTTTCAGGAAGCGGCATCACTACTCCTGGTGGAGTGACTTGTAACAACGCGACGTTTGCAACCACGCTCACGGTATCGGCCGGTGACGGAGTCAAAAGCGTGAGCGTTGCGCAGACCGATGCAGCCGGTAATAGCGGAAGTGATAGCCGAAGTTTTAACAGAGACAGCACCGGTCCGGCTCTGACCATTGCCAGCCCTGCGGCCGACACCGCTGCCAAGACGGGAGTCACCATCACCGGCGCCTGCGAAAATGGTTTGGCTGTATCGTTTTCTGGAACGGGTCTGAAGACTGCAGGGAGCGTCACTTGCGCCAATGGCGCGTACTCGTTCGCTCTTGTGTTCTCCGATAACGACGGTAGCAAAGCAGTGGTCGTCGCTCAAACCGATGCAGCGGGCAATAGCACCACTTTGAACCGCAGCTTCGTGCGCGACAATGTGGCGCCGATGCTGACGATCAATTCGCCAGCGGCGGGTACAAGTGCCACCACAGGACTGACTATCAGTGGGGGCTGTGAAGGCAGTTTCAACGTGACCGCTAGCGGATCGGGACTCACTTCGCCCGTGACCAAAGCTTGCGCGGCCGGTGCGTACAGCGTGGATGTTGCGTTTAGCAACGGTGACGGCACAAAGACGATCGTGCTGAGTCAGACGGATGCCGCGGGCAACACGGCCAATGTGTCGCGTGATTTCACCCGCACCACACCAGCGGCAGATGGCTCGATGCTTTACGCCAGTAACTGTGCGATCTGCCACGGTGCCTTGGCCACTTCGACGAAAAAGAATCGTACGGCGGTCCAGATCACAGCGGCCATTGGTGGAGTCTCTTCGATGAGCTCACTCAGCTTCTTGAGCGCGAATGAGATCACGGCCATCGCCACGGCTCTTATGGGGGGCTCGCAACCGCCACCACCCCCGCCGGTGGGTGCAGCCGCCAGTCAATATGAGCTAGCGCTGGGTACCCGCACTTATATGGAATCGACGATGAATGAGCTCTTTGTTTCCGGTAGCACCGCTGACGACACCAAGATTCAAGGCATTTCGAATTCGATGATGTTTAACAAAGTGGTGGCCAACGGCGGCCCCTGCTTAGGTTATGACTCGAGTTGCAATTCGGCCGAGCGTGATACGGCGCCTTTGGCGTTGGCTTCACCGACCGGAAATACCATGCGCAAGGGTTACGGCACGCGCACTTGCGAACAGATTTTAGAGATCGATAAAGCCGTCAGCAACGTCTTAGGCAAAGCCGGTTTGACCAGTGCTTCGGCCTTGAACACGACCAACCTTCAGACGCTTTTTCAAACATTCCATCCCGGCCGCTCGGCACCCGATACGGTTTTGAGCAGTCTGGTTACGGTGGCCTCGCAGGCCGCCTCCAAGGGTTATACGGCCTTGGATCAGTGGAGATTTGTGGCCCTGCCTCTTTGCATCTCTTCAACATTGGATATTTTATGATGAAGGCGTTTGCATCGATTTCAATCCTCGCTCTTGTTACGACTGCGCCCTCGGCCCCGGCTGCGGAACAGCTGTCGAACGTGGCCTTGTATTACCGCTGCTATGCCCAGATCACCCAGTTGCGTGTGCCTGCGGCCGATGCGCGTTTAGCCGCGGTCAAAGCAGGGACTAAAGATCCGATTGCCGCTTGTCTTGAAGTTTTGGACAGTGCCCGCCTTACTGCAGCCAGTGGAACCACACTCGGTAATAGCGGAGACACGGTGGCACAAGCGGTACTGCGCACGTTCCAGGGTTTGCACTATTCTTGGTTCACGGCCAAGCAATACGTTCTCTTGGTCAACTCCTCTCCGTCGTGGACGAATGCGACTTATGACGTTTTTGATCCCAGTTCGCCCGCGCTCTACTACACCAAGGCGCTGTTTGATCCCAATGCTTCCTACAAGGATGTGATCACAAGTGCCGACAATCTGCGCCCGGTGCGCACGGTGGCCAGTCCCACAAGAGGAGTTTATTCAGGCCAGTCACAGGGATCGTTTGCCTCCGGCGCCACCACGCCATTGGTACCGACCGGAGTTCTGCTCGGTGCCGCGCCTAGTGGCGTGCTCACCGCGGGTGGATTGGAAGTCGGTACTACCGCGGGTGGCGGTTATCTCGGAACGATTCCCTATATTCAAACGACTGTGGCGGGTGATGTGAACTTTGCGATCGATGGTGCTGTGAATACACCTCGTCGTTGGGGCCGCGCTTTGTTCCAAGATGTGTTGTGCCGCCCCCTACCGGTGGCACGCACGGCGGATGTGACATCGTTGGTGGTCGCGGGTGCGCAAGCGCCTTTTCGTCAGTCGGCCGCCTGCACGAAGTGCCATGCTTCCATGGATCGTGCGGCTTCGGTGATCCGTAACTTCAAATACTTTTCGGTGACCACAGATGGTGCGGCTCACTCGGCGGTGGGCATTAAGTTTTCAGCTTCCAGTGTGGCTGCGGAGACTTCGTGGCCAGCGACCGGTGACAGTTCATTCAGCAAACGGCCGACCAACGGAACACTATTTTATCGTTCGTACGATGGAACTTTGATCAATACACCGGTTACGAGTGTCGCGGATATAGGCGCTAAGCTTGCCAACTACGATGACTTTTATATCTGCGCGGCTAAACGTTACTTTCAATACTTCACCGGCATCAATGCGGATATCGGTGATCTGAACGATCCCGACTATGGCCATACTTTGTCGGCGGCGGATCTAGCGGTTCGTCAGACGGTGATCGATTTGGGCAAAAAGCTGCGCAGCACGCAGAAGACTCGTTTGTTGATCGAGGACATTTTGAAACTGCCACAGTACAGAAGTTCGGATTTTGGTTTAGCTGGGAACTGATCGCTGCTCGTTGGGGGAGACCATGAAGAAAAACAAATGCACACGCCGAGACGCTCTACAGATTATGGGTGCGGCCACTTTGGGCGCGGGACTGCAGCGCTCGGTGTTGAATGTGCTTATGGGCAGCATCGTCAGCGGGATGGCCGATCGGGCTTTAGCGCAAGCGACCGGAGTGAAGCCGCGCAAACATCTCTTTGTACAGATGGTGGGTGCGCCACCGCGCTGGACGTTTGATCTTTTCTTAACTCCTTATTCGAGCACCGGTTTCGTGCCGAGCGCGATGGTGGGCACAAGCTACATCGCCTCAAACGGTCGTTATACGGCCAATGAATACAAGACCGTGAATTTAAAAGGTCTGAACGTGCCATGGTTGTGGCAGTTCAACACCACCAAAGCGGGCGGAGGTATGCGCCCGATGGCGGATCTAATGAACAATATGCTGACCATGCGCGGGATTGATATTGAGGACTTTCAGCATGAGTCCGCACAAGCCAAAGCCTTCTTGCCGGTCAGTGCGTCGACAAGTTTGGTGGCGCTGGCCGCTATGAACTCCGGCACGCCCATCCCGGCGTTGGATGTGCATTCGACGTTCTATACATTTCGCTCCTCGACCAATATAACGCCTGTGCGTTTACTCACCAATGGCAACTTGATCTCGACTCTTCTGGACCCGTTTGTGAGCAAGACCGGTGCGACGTTTAGCTCTAAGCAGGCAGCATTGTCGTCATTTATCAATGAATCGCTGGCTTCTTTGCAAACCTACGCTGTTTCACGCCACCCGGGCGCGGCCTCGATTTTTGAAAGCCAGAAAGGTGCAGATAAGTTGCTGCGCGGAGCGCTGGGAGATTTAACGTCGATCTGGAATACCCTCTACGGCAAATACAATGACATCGTGAAGCGCGCCATTTTGCCGGCGACTGAGCCGATGGCCGGTATCACGGATCTGCCGATCGGCGACACCACCCGCAACAATCGCTATCGGGTGTACGGCACCAGTATTATCAATGCGACGGACGTAAGAACGATTTTCAACAGTGCCTATATCCCTCGTTTGGCGGAACATTTCGCTTTGGCTGAGTACGTATTGCTCAACAATATCAGTGGATCGATCACAATCGCGCCACAACAGTTCTTCGGTATTCCCGGCAACTTAGACTTGTACTTCGACGAGCACGAAACCGGTGACATGATCAGCCTAGTGAGTAATTCACTTTATAACCGTGCTTTTGCCGGTTGTATGCTTGAGTTGATAGACCGTCTGAAGGCCGCCAATCTGTTCAATGAAACTGTGATCGATGTGCGCGGTGAATTCGGTCGCTTCGGTCGTGACGATGGTTCTGGCTCCGATCACGCAGGTGCGGCAGGTATCGCTTCATTTTATAGCGGCATCATTCAGGGACCGATGGTTGTCGGCAACGTCCGCAACAACTCCGGCGGCGCCGGCAGCTACGGCGACGCCGCGCCTGTGACCACGTTGGGAGGTACGAACCTGGATGGCGGCAATATGTCGGCCTCGATCGCAACGTTATTACGCGCCCCATCCCCAGTCACAGCTCGCGGGACAGTACTCGCGGAGCAGAACGGGAAGATCGTGTCGTTGATCGAGGCGCCGAAGCAAGTTTAGTTGTCGTGGCTCTTACCCGTTATAGCTCACCAGCTCGCTTTGAATAGCGGGGAATGCGATGGACACGCAGGATCCATTGGAACCTGTCGAGATATTGAGTCGCCATTCGTAGATTCGGCAGATCGACTGCACTAAAGCAAGTCCTAAACCGTGGCCTTTTGATTCACTCAGCGTGGAATGCGAACCCTTGTTAAAGGGTTCGCCCAGCCGCTCCACCACAGTGGTGGGTATGCCCGAGCCAAGATCGTGCACGCGGATCGAATTGGCGGACGATTCAATGACCACCTTTGTTTCTAGCGTAGAGTAGATTAGTGCATTCAAAAT
Organism: Bdellovibrionales bacterium; assembly: GCA_019637855.1. GTDB lineage: Bacteria > Bdellovibrionota > Bdellovibrionia > Bdellovibrionales > UBA1609 > JALHOQ01. The sequence goes on along the minus strand of JAHBUX010000001.1, from coordinate 185,000 downwards.
GATGTTTCCAACGGCATGCTCAAGATGTTGAATATTAGTCATCACGTTAAAGTCTTCGGTGATTCGAATTTCAATCCGACCGGGAAAGGTCACTTCAAATCGTTGTCGAAGTCCCTGCAGCACTTTGGCTATGGAAACCACAAACAATCGCTTTTGACCGGTCGAGTTTTCAAGTTCGGCCCAGGCTAAAAACGCGGTGATGGTTTCGGAGATTTCAAAGACTTCCATGAGAATATCTTTGGCCAATGGGTCTTTGATGGCTCCGAGACGCTGGCCTTCAGTGATTTTGGCTTCTATCAGTGCCATGGGCGTCTTCAGTTCATGCGCCATCTGATAGGACCACACGCGCGACATTTTGTAGTCTCGGTTCACACGCTCAATCAGGTTCTCAAAGCCCGCCAGTAGTCCGACCAACTCATCCTTGGAGTTCGATTTCGTTACAAAGCTTTTCAAATCTTTGGGCAAAGGCGGCAGTTCTAATTTTTGGCCGGAGTCTTGGGCGGCAAGGCCGATAAAATTCGAGAGCCATGAAATGGGACGCATAAGCATGGTGGTGAGCATCCAGGCCAAAAAAAGTCCGCCAAGCATAATGGCAGCGGTAAAAAAAAGATTGGCGCGTGAGAAATACCCCGGCGATAGCAGCTCTTGACCAATCACAAGGCCAACTTGAAGAGTCCGATCTGGAATTTTGGGTAAGCTGAGATTGAGTAGTCGTATGTATTTGCCCTTTTCCTGGATGGTGATCCAACGGGGCTTGCGCGGAAGTTCGGATATGGGGAGCAGTTTGGCTCCGGCGCTTTCAAAGAGGATCTCACCGGCATTGTTACGAATGACAAAAAATTTGCCGATTCGATTTTCACCGAGCTCTTCGGAAAGAATGCTCTCAACCTTTTCGAATTCGACTTTACGTAGGTCGCCTAGCTCCGAGTCGAGCAGGGCGGTGGCGGTCTCGCGCACCTGTTGGTCGATCAGAGCTTCCTTTTCTCGGCGTAAGAATTTTCCATGCAGTACGGTTGTCCCTACGACGACCACTGAGATCACCGACAAAATGATCCAGAAGAACCTACTCCTCAATCCAGTAGCCTATATTTCTAGAGTTGCGGATTTCGACGGTGGCCCCTAGGCCGGCCATGCGCCTACGTAAATTCGCGACCGTGGCCTCCACAACGTTGGTTTCCACGTCCAAGCCTCCGCCCCAAACGACGTCTAGCAACTCATTTTTACTGATGACCCGAGCGATTTCGTCGGAAAGAATTTTGATAAGTAAAAACTCCTTTGCGGGGAGTTGATCCTGTTTGTCTCCAAAGATCAGAAGACGTTTAGGAATATCCAAGATCAAATCGCCTATCTCTCTGTAGTTGGTTTGTACGCCATGAAAGCGCCGGGTGAGGGCGCGAACTCGCGCTAAAAGTTCTTGCGATAAAAAAGGCTTTCCTAGGTAGTCATCGGCGCCAAGGTTCAGAAGTTCGGCTCGCTCAAGAGGGGTGTTGATGGCTGACAAAACTAAGATGGGCGTCAGCGGCCAGCGCTTCTTCAAGTCCGCGACTCGCGCCTTCGTATCTTGCCCGCCGACTAAGCGGTCTAGAATAATGGCATGAAGGGTGGGTTTCTCGACAAAACACAGGTCCAACTCGCTCATTCGTGAAACGAGTCGTGGAACAAATCCTGCGGACTGGACCAGTCCGCAAACATGTTCTCCTAAACGGCTATCGTCTTCTACGACTAGAATGCGTTCCATAGCTAAAAACGGTAACAAAACTTACGGGTCGAAAACAGCCGGCCAACGCACTGCCCAACCAAGATCAAAGAGATTTTATTTTCCAATCAGGTTCTGCTTGTGGGCCGTTGTTACAATTTCACTTCAACCACCATGGGAGTTATCGACAATGAAGTATCTCTTGATTCTAGCTTCACTGAGCCTTTTTTCTGTCTCTTGCGCCTCTAGCAAAAAAGAAGAGCCGCCTCCTGCACCTGCCGAGTTGACACAAGTCAGCCAAGAAGCTGAGGCCGCACAATCCTTTCAAGCCGACGAGCCCACTCCCGAGCCGGTTAAAAAGACGGCGAAGAAGGGCAAGAAGACCGTGAAAAAGTCCGCTAAGAAAACGAAGTAATTTTGCAGGAGTGATTTATGAATATGTGGAGTTTTACGATTGCCTTCGCGTTTCTTCTATCCGCCGGTTCCACTTTTGCGACCCCGAAAAAGAAGGAGAGCTACGCAATAGCAAAAAAAGAGTGTCTGAAAGAAGACCCGCAGTTAAAGGCAAAGGCACTGCAAAAGTGCATCGCCAAGAAGCGTAAATAGACAATCGAAAATCTGGTAGGGGCTTTGGAGCCTGAAATTCTTGAATGATTCCAGGCTCGTTTTTGCCACCTACGACAGGCTACTACATTGACCCAGGTTTTGGCTACGCGGCATCCGTTGGCTTGATATCCAACTCAAGCTTGAGAGGAGCAAGAAGCTTCTCCAAAGTGAGTTTGGTCGGGTTGTGTTCCGGGGCAATCGCCCGTTGTACAGCCGGGGAGTCCATCTTGACGAGGCGGGCGTACTCTTTCACGCCGTAAAGGCGAATCAAGCGACCCAGAGCCGTTTGTAAATCGTAACCCTCGTCCAGAAGCTCCGACAGAAGGTACGCGCATAGTCCAGGTCTTTGAGTTCCTTGGACACGCCTTTCGAGATCTGGAACACGCGCAGAAGAAGATCGAAACGTGGCGACGCTACTACACCGAAGAGCGACCACACTCGGCCTTAGACACGATTAACACCGGACGTTGGAAGTTCCGGCTGGCCAGAATCCGGGACTAACCGCACCACCATGCGGAGGAAAATGTTCGAAAAAGTCCAAGCAACTATGAATCGCTTCGAATCACTCCAAAAACGCGCGGCCTGAAAGGCCGCTAGTTTTGGCGCTGGACCCCAATGAGGCGTGACACGCTGAATGTTTGAACAGGTTTGGAGGGGGTTGAGAGGAATCACACGCTTGCGGCTTGGTGGCAAGCGGAGGTGGTTGTGGATAACTTGATCGCGATTTATAAACTAAAATAATATTATTAAACGATTTGACGTAAGCGCGAACCTGATTTGGAATGGCCAATAGTAAACAAACAACTTACATATGAGGAAAGATGAAGTAGAAAAATATTATTTGCTTTGCTGCATTAGGTACGATTCTAATCTGTCACTAGTTGTGGTGACCATCTGTCCATGGGGGACAAAAATGAAAAAAATCTATCTTGTCATGTCGGTTCTAATAGGAATTGGGGGGCTATCCGCCTCTGCATCAAGTGTTGATGGAACATTCGCAAAAGCCGAGAGTTTAAACTTCGTGGCACCAAGTATTCCGTCCACAGCAGTTGTCACAAACAGTCAGGTTGGAATGATTGTATTTGACATGTCAGATAACCTATTCAAGGGCCTTAACTCACACGGTGACTGGTCAAATCTGTCAAGTTCAGACAGAACCGAGCGGATCAGATTTGGGGGTGCAACGAATAACTCTAAGTGTACCAGTTCTACGTGCACTATATACTCTCAAAGCGGTTCATGGGTTTCATCTGTCAGCCATAATACTTCAGCTCACGTTTATACGTTAAATATCGCTTCCGGCACTTTTTCGGAGATGCCAACGTGCACTTGTAGTTCAATGGACCCAAACGTGGCTCACCAACTTTGCAGTGTAAAAGACTCCGGTAGCTCAACGCAAATTAGTATGAGCGTTGAAAATAATGGCACTCCTGGTGCCGCTGAAGGCTATATCAACGTAATCTGTGTCGGCCCTCGCTAGAGCTTACCGAAGATTGGAGGGTGGGCTTTGGTCGCAGACAAATAGTGCCTGGAAAGTTTTGCTTGGTCCAGACGGAGTCGTGGTATTTAAAACGTCGACTTTTAATGATCTGGATCGGCGAAGCTGGTCAAGTACTTCTGTGATTGATCCCCCTCCTAATCTTTCTTCAGATAGTTCCGTATATAAGTAAGTCCATTTCACACTCTCCAATCCTTTGATGACTGACATTTCCGAACCTTCGACGTCAATTTTGATGAAGTCAAAAATATGAGGAATACTCAGTTCATTTAGAAACGAATCAGTTAGACATATGAACTCAGCATCGATTTCTTTTATCTGGTCCGAGATCAGTCCAATGCTTGCATTTTTAGGGAAGACGCTTCCCTGAGCAGACTTCCCCAGAACAAAATAGAGGGGAAGATTTCCCGACGATTCTCCTATTCCAAAATTGAAGCATTCCCAGTTCTTAAAACGTTTTGAATTTTCAAGAAGGAGGGGGAAGATTGTTGAATTGGGCTCAAAGGAATAAATTTTTAAATTTGGATGCCGCAATTTTAAGACAAATGCGAACTGACCGATATTTGCGCCAATATCAATAACCACGTGCATTTTATTAAAATCGACTAGCTTTTCTAAACTGGCAATTTCAAAAAAGTATTCAGAGAGAAGAGCTGGCGTAAGACGATTATCGTACGTGCACTTGATCCGATGGATCCAGGTATAATTCAGATTGAGTCCGATCGAGATATACTTCCAAAATAGATATTTAACTCGTTGGACAAGGGGATCGGGTCCATTGGTGAGCCAATTGAAATCAATTTTTAAATTAAGACAGAACTTATTTATTATGAGTCTTACTGTTTTTAGGAGTTTCATAAATGCACTCGAAGAATTTAATATTAATAGAAATGAGATGCAACAGATTCAGCTAGATAAGGCCCTGTTGGCCAGTTCATAGGAGTTGTCCGATCCCATGGGAGTGCAGGTGACTTCATAGTCGCATTGGCCGAAAATCTCTTTGACGACGGAGAAGTTCCATCTCATTTTTTACCCTCCTTACTACACTTCAAAAATTCCCGCATTGATCTCGTCTTTGAACGATTCGATTTTTTCGGTATCGAAATTTGGTACGATCCCAAAGTATAAATAATCGAGATCAACTCGCAAATGGTCGGCGATAGCCTTGAGCTGACGAATATTTTTTGGCTCAGATCCTTGAAGCCACCCGTGAAGAGTCTGGACGGCGGAATGCCTTCGGACGTTTGAGTAAAGCCACGTTGTCTCCTGAGTGATTAACCTAGTGGCTAAGACAGGTCAGAGGTGACAACCATGACGGCTGTGACGTCGTCGTAGTAGATTTGTAGTAGCGCGACCATCTACTACAGGGCCTACTACGGAAACGTAGCAGATGCCGTTATTTCGCGGGATATTGGAAAAAATGAGACTTGAGACCCAAGATTGCTTAGTTTTTTCAGATTCTTGCCGCTTCTCTCATTCCGTAAAAAGCGGTCTTCAAATTTGGTAGGGCCTCCAGGACTCGAACCTGGGGTCCGCCGGTTATGAGCCGGCTGCTTTAACCAACTAAGCTAAGGCCCCACATGGGAAATCCGCGCCAGTATAGCGAAGTCGGGCTTTCGGTGCAGCGATTTCTCATGTTCGTTTAAGCGGTGCGTCCCGTGGCGCGACGGGCGGTTAGGGGCGCCGGAACGTTGGCGAGAAGTCTCCAGCCGGGGTGCGCTTCCACCAAAGACCTTTCAAGATATCGCCCGGCTTGGTGAACTCGTACATATAGAGCCTAGCGCGTAGATAGCGTGGAGGGGCATCCGGGAACGGGTTGTGGCTGAAAAATCCCAGCACATCCGGCGAACCCTCAAATATCCGTAGCATCAAATTCTGTAGCCATGGACTGTCGCGGAAGGAGCCCAGAGCCGCGAACCACATTTGCCAATCCAGGCGTGGATGAAAAGGCTCGATCACAGGCGGAGGCCGATTCAGCGCCCCCGGCTTATAGCGAAATTCGTACTCTTTCCAATCCTTACCGTCATTAGAACCCTCGATCACGATCTCAGGACGATCTTTGGTCATGGTCGCAAACAGACCGTAGGAGTTGGAAATATGAAACGTCTGCGCGTAACGCAACACCGGGAAGACAAGACGCTCTACGGCCTCGGGCCACACAAAGCGCGTACACCAGTAAAAACTTAACCCGGCAAGCCCACCACACAATACAGCCAACGCCGGGGAGAGGTTGGCCGCCGCGGTTGTTGCGACATCCACATTCCAACCGACGCGCTCAAACAACACCGACCATACGCGATCGGGAATCAGCCAAAAACAAATCGCGATGGTTAGTAAATTGAAGAAAGTGTAGTTACCGGAAATAAAAATAAATAACGACAAACCGATAAAGCCCGCAGCGGCGATCAAGCGGGTGCGTGGCCAGAAGATCAAAAATGGAAAGCCAAGCTCCAGCATGAAAGTTCCAGCTGTGGAGAGCTTGTGAAACCACATCGGTAGCGCATGCATGAACGGCGACAGAGGATTGGGCAACGGCTGCGTCCAGTAATGGTAACTAAGGGCACTCATGTCCCGCCAAGCCGGATCACCACTCATCAGCTTGACCACGCCCGAGAGAAACATCAGCTTAAACAGCACCAGATAAAACAAACCGCGCACCGCCCAGTGCGGTTCGTGTGCCACATTCAGTTGCCAACCGAAGCTCCACGGGACGATCAGCAGTGCTAAAAAACCCACCTCAAGTAAAAGTGCGTCCCACTGAAACGACAAAAAATCCTGCCCCGCCGCACAGAAGGACAGATACAGAACATAGCACAGCAACAACATCCAGCCTTGCGCTACGCCGAACAGCGCCAGCGCCGCACACAGCACGCCCACTACCGCTGCACCGGTGATCGCCGCATCGGAAGAATTCAGCCAGAACAGGCTGGGCAAATCGACAAAACGCGAAGCACCCACGCGTTCATCCACTGTATTCAGATAACCTTTGATCGGAAGCACACCCTGCGCGCCCCACAGACCGCGAGCTTGAGAGGCCAAAGATAGAAAAGCAATAATGTACACTAGGCAAAGCGCACGTGTGAAGATCCAGGAAGAGAGAGCGTAGCTCGAACCCATTCCCGATTTATAGGACCGTCCGCGTGGAGATGCAAGGCGAAGCCCGCCGTAAACGCACGCAGGCCCAGCTCTTAGCCGGGCCTTGCGCCTTGTCTCGTGAACAGAGATCTTACTTCACGTTGACGATCAAGATCTCACGGCTCTTACTAACCTTGTTGCCAGCCGCATCGCTAGCGCGCATGGTGAGAGTCATAGTCTTCAGTAACACATGTTTAGGCAATACCGGAGTGGTGATCTGGCACTCGTAAGGAGCCGTGGTGTCCGTGCAGATCAGCTGACCTTCGAGTAAGAACTCCACCTTAGCAACGCCGGTGTCATCGGAAGCCGCGGCTTTGGCGGTGAACTTCTTGCCGTCACCTTGGATACGAGCGAGCAGCAAGGGCGCTGTGATCGCAACCGTCGGAGCTTTCGAGTCAGGGTTCACCGCGCCAGGGGGCAAAGTGTCGGGTTGACCGTCTTGAACTCGCGAGTAGACCTTTACGTAGTCCACCATCATCTGTTGCGGCAAGATCGTGGAGTTGTCAGGCAAGCCTGTCTTGTTGTTACCGACAGCCATCTGCAAGACCATGTAGAGCTGATCTTGCGTTACACTGGAATCGGCATAACGGGCTTTTTCCACGCCGTCCACATACCACACCAGCAAACCGGGTTGCCAGTCGACGCCGAAGCGGTGGAAATCCGTGGAGTAGTCCGCGGTCAAAGCCGCTGAGAAGGAATCTAAAGTGCTAGCCTCATTAATATAGTCGTAGCGGACCAGTGCTTGAGGGGAGGTGCCGCTAGTGGCGCCTACGATAATGTCAGGGGGAGGCGATTGGAATTCAGCGGGACGCGAGAGGCGGAACAAAGGCTCAACACCTTTTGTCTTCGGCAGCTTCGCACGCATTTCGTAGTAACCGTATTGTTGTTGAAAGCTGAACCCGGTGCTGATTTGACCTGACGTAAAAGTCAGATAGCCTGGGTCCGGATTACAGCCGATGGGATATTCGGCCCGTGCTTCAAGCACCAGGGAACCACCGCTCACGCTCACGTTGCCTTGATTGTAGCACTGCTGATCACCGTGTTGAGGAGCGGATTGTAAACCAAAGTAGTCACCATGCTTCCACTTATTCAAATCGAGCTCGGTGCCGTTGAAGTCATCACTAAAGGCCATTTGCCAGCCGGCATGGGCCGGAACGGCGCTAATAGCCAAGGATAGGACTGTTGCGACTCTTAAAGAAATGCTGTTTAGTTTTCTGTATATGATCACTGGTTACCTCCCTTTGATTCCCTCTCGTGGGTTAGTCCTTGAGCAAGGAAAGGACCACGGGGCAGAGACTTTAGGGGGCACTCGACGTCACTGCCTCTATGAAAATTAGTCACTCCGTCAAATTCCTGTGATCTGAGCACTCCTTGGTCACTGTCTTATCTTGAGATCGCCCCGAAAAGGTGTTACCTACGTCGCAGTCCGCGGGCGTTCGCGTTGGCTTTTCTTAAAGCCGCCGAGGAAAGTCCGGACTCCACAAGGCAGCGCAAAGGATAACGTCCTTCCGCCGTAAGGCGAGGAACAGTGGAACAGAGAGAATGTCCAGGGCATTGAGCCTGATACCGGGAACGGGAGGGTCAGGGGAGCCGCTGGAGTGAAAACAGCCAAACTCTGCGCGGAGCAAGATCAAATAGGGGAGCTTCACGATGCCGCCTGCATCTTGGCTTCCGGGTTGATTGCTTGAGGGGCGAAGAGATTCGCTTCCCAGAGGAATGACCGCCCAGTCCTTAAAGCCATTCATCGTGAGGCTTGAGGATCAGACAGAATCCGGCTTATAGCGGACAGATAACGATGACCTTGTGAGGCCTGGGCCATAAACCCGGGCCTCTCTTTTTCCCTGTTGAACATCTGGCCAAATGTGGCGCCTCGACGACAATTCTAACCCTAGTTATTCCAGCAGCTTACATAGTTTTAAAAATCTTGGACAGATTCTTTAAGTGCAGTCTCGACCCCGCCGAATATTTTGGTGGGATCAAGACGGACTATGAATAAACGCTTCCTATATATTGCTGGGCTTTCGTTGCTTGTGTTGCTGCTATGGCGGTTGAACACGTCTCGTCCTGAGACCAAGGTGAGCGAGCAGTCTTCGCAACAACCTTCGTCTCAAAATGAGACGGCAAAGTCCGCGCCGCAAGTCGCGGTTCCATCGGCGGCTGCGAAAAGCTCCCCGACCGCCCAGCCGGTAGCACCATCTGCAGATTTCAACCCACGTGCTTCTGCTATTCGGGCTTTCCGACACAAACAGCAGGAGGCCGCGCAGAGTGGCGCCGCTCCTTCAGTGTCTCCCGTATTCAATAGTCTACCGAAAAGTGGAGTTCGCCGAATCAATCAACGCCCATTTCAAATTCTGGCCGCTCGGGCTGTGCCGCGCGCTCAATATAGCGCTTCGATGGGTGATATTCTGGTGGAACAGAATGGCTTTGCCATTGTTGAGCTCGATCCCGCAGCCGGCGATAGGTGGCGTGATTTGTCGTGGAACGAAATCGATCGCCCGGTTTTAATCAACTCTACAAGTGGTCGCCTGGCCATCGTCACGGGAACCTTGGTGGTGAAGCTCAAAGAGATTTCCTCGGCTGACCGTGTGGCCTCGCAGGAGAATCTTACCGTGGCGGCCATCGATGAAGCGACTCGTACCGTCTACTATCGCGCTCCGGCGGGCTATTTGATGCTGGCGGGCCAGCAACGTCTTACGCAAAATGCGGATGTCGAATATGTCGATATCGAGCTCTATCAAGCACGCAAGGAGGCCCAGTGAAAAACACGCGCGGGCTGACCTGGTTGCTTTTGGCGGTGCTGCCTTTGCTCTATTTCAACTGCTCAAGTTCGAAGTCGGGCGGCGGTGGTAGTGACGGAGGCGGTGGAAATTACGATATTCCCTATGTTCCTTCGGAGGCGATCAATTCGTTTCAAGTCGGAACTGACGGCACCGTCAAAGTTTGGCAAGACAAGGAGCTGAGCTATTCGCCCACCGATGGCGCGCCAGGCGTGTACACAGCGCTAGGTCTACCGGCTTGGGCCAGTTTCGACACGACGACGGGGCGGGTGCGTGGAGTTCCCCGTCGCCTCAGCGATGGCGGCAGTACTTTCACCATTAGCAAAGTCGGTGGAGCGACCTATGGTCCTTTCACTATCACGATTGTCGGCGACGCGTACAAAGAGCAGCAATGGCATTTGATCAACACCGGGCAGACGGCCTATGCGCTCACGCCCGGAATTGCAGACCAAGACATTCACTACACGGAATCGGTGAAGAGCAACCTGCTTGGCGGTGGTTTGCGTATCGCGATTTCAGATTCAGGCACTTATATTTCGCATCCTGATCTGATCGACAATGTGCTGGTTGGAGAATCGCGCAACTATGGAGGAAACTATAGCGGCAATTGGCTGGGTGATCCCTCGCCAGCCGTGAGCAGCCCCGAAGACGCGCATGGTACGGCTGTGGCGGGACTCGCGGCCGCTAAAGGTTGGAATGGTATTGGTGGCCGCGGCTCGGCCCCCGAAGCGCGTTTTGCCGCGTTTGCCTTTTTATCGGCACAAGACAAATTGGCTTCCACGGGCATGACCGTGTTCGCCACTAATGATCAGTTCGCCGGCAACTTTGACATTTTTAATTTCAGCTGGGGCGACCTGCAGTGTGCGTTCAGCGAGTATGACCAAAGCTACGCCGATAAACTGGCGACGGGAATCGCCACTCAACGTGGTGGCCGCGGCTCTATTTACGTGATGGCTGCGGGCAACGGATTTATCAACGACCTCAGCGATTGCTACTATGTCACGCCGGGCTCTGACTACGTACTCGGCAATAGCAGTTTCTCGGAGCTCAACACTACGCCGTTTACGATCAACGTGGCGGCGGTTGCGGCCAATGGAATGTCGGCTAGCTATTCTACTCCCGGGTCAGCGATTTGGATTGCTAGCACAGGAGGCGAGTACGGCTGGTCACAGACCAAGTCAGGCCAAGCTGCCGAATACACTCAACCGGCTTTGATCACCACCGACTATCCGGGCTGTAACAACGGACTCAGCTCGCTCGATAAGGACAAGAGTGATTTCGCTAAAGGCACCAACAACCCTGGTTGTAGTTACATCAACACGATGAACGGCACCTCCGGCGCCGCCCCGATTGTTAGTGGTGTGGCGGCGATTCTTCTGCAGGCCAACCCCAATCTTACATGGCGGGATGTGAAGTACATTCTGGCCAAAACAGCGCAGAAGGTGCACTCAGGGATAAGTGCGCAAGGGCATCCCATGGGACTCAATCTCTCTGGTCACACTTATGAAATGCCATGGATCACCAATGCGGCTGGATTTAACTTTCATAACTGGTACGGCTTTGGCCGTATTCATGTGGATAATGCTGTGGCTATGGCGAAGAACTACGTTTCACCGCTCGGAACTTTCAAAAGCACAAACTGGAAACACGATTCGGGCAGCATCAACGTCGCCGTGCCTGACAACAGCGCCGCGGGTCTCAACCGCGGCATGATGGTGACGGAGAATATGAAAGCTGAAGCGGTGCAATTGCGCATCAGTATCAGCTCGTGCGCCGGCGATATCGGACTTGAACTGACGTCACCCAGTGGAACAAAAAGCATATTGATGAATATCAACAGCAAAATTCCCGGTGGGATCGACAATCACGTGTTCTTAAGCAACGCTTTCTACGGCGAGACCATTACGGGAACCTGGGCGCTGAAGGTGATCGATGGCAAGAGCTCGTGCAACAGCGCTCGTCTCACCAATTGGAAATTGAACTTTTACGGCTACTAACCGCGACGTTTTAGGGAGGCGGCAAGCTCTTGCAGAGCTTGCCAGATCTCTTTGAGCTGATCGTCTTTGCGCAAATTTCGATAGGGCGTGTAGTTGCCCTGTTTCATCTGCTCAATAAAGCGTAAAAGTGCGACCTGTGGACCGTACACGCGCACGGACAAGAAAATAATGAAGTAGATCCCTAGCAAACAGAGCAAGATAATCACGCTTAAAAACAGAAAGCCCACCGAGCGCAGCTCGTGCACCACATGTTCGGCGGCGGCGGCATCGATCGGCAAGGCCATGATTTCGCCCATCACTTTATATAAGAGATGACCGGCGTAAACTCCTACCACCGGAAGCAGGAACAAGATCGCCACCGCCAACTGCCCCCAGAACTGTCGTCCCGCATTGTTCATCATTTGCAGCACAGTGCTGCGCTTGTGCTTTTCTGGCGGCGGGGGAACGGCTTGCATTCCTTGCGAGGGAGCAGATTGGCTAGACATCCTGTCTAGGATAAGGCCGAGCAAGCTTTCAGGTCATCTAAATTGACGGACCACCAACCTTTAGACAGGTCCCTGCCTTGAAATGACTCTCCGTTGGCCGTGATATGGACTCACATTTGTAATGTTCAAGTGGTGAGAGCGGGTGACCAAAGGGGATCGAAAGGACTGGCTAACCGATGGTGCTTAAGTTAACCGCTTTTCTTCTGACATTTGCTGTCGCCACTTCTGTCGCCGCGCAAACTAACTCCGATGAACTTCTATCTTACATCTGCGCCCGCAATGTCTCGACCATTGTCGAGCGCGGGCAGCAAGTCGGCCCCGTATTTAGCGAAGGCCCTTTGGTCTTCACTTCCACCGAAGTACAAGGCGGAGGCAAGTTTCTAATCTTAAGCGCCGGTTCAGGAACTTATACTTTGGCTTTGCCCAATGCTGGGGTCAACCGCTTGCGCTTTCAATTGCCTACGCAATCTTCGCCGAAGCCTAAAATTTTCTATCTCAGCTACGTGCACGATGGTGTATTTCGCTCGCGTTACTTTGATTTTTCCGCTGACAAACCGCCAATTGGCCGTGATGAACTCGATTATGATCTCGCGTCGGTGCGCAAAGCCGACTATATGCTGCCGAACTTAGAGTATGCGATTTACGAAACCTCAGAGAACACGCTTACGGCTATCACTGATGGGCGTGTGAAACGCGATCAAATGAACAAGCACAAAATGGAAAACTGCGAGCATATTAGTCGTAAAACTCCGGGTTTGGCCCGCAACCTGAAGCACAATTTAGATGTGTTGGAGATGATCGTGATCGGTCCGAAGGAGGGCCGGCCGCGGGCTGCCTCCCGCCTGCCGGCCAGTGTGATTCCGTCGCGTTAGTTGGCGACTTGTACGGTCATGTGGGCACTTTCAACCACAGTCTCTTGTGTGGCTGTTTTCAAACGGCCCGTCATCCAAATCTCATAGGAACCGTTGGGCACTAAAGTGGTGCGCCAACCCATGATCATGCCATTGACTACCACGGAAGCCGTGCGCGAATGAACGACGCCATCGGCGCCGCGATAGTGGAATTCGGCCGAGTTCATCGGCACCGTGGAGGACGAGGCGGACACCAAGATCTCCACCCGTTCACGCAAAGGGCGCGAGAGATCCAAACCCTTGTTGCCGCTGAACGATAGGCTCAAAGTGGGGGTAGTGTTCGAGATGTAAAAGAACTGGCGATGTGATTTACCCAACTCACGGCCGTTGCTGTCAAAAGCAATGGCATAAATCTCATAACGTCCGTCGGGCCATTGAGTGGTGTCGAAATCCTGCGCGCAATGCGGAACTGTGGAGCAAGACTGCTTGCTCAGACTGCCCGTGCTGTTGTTGTCGATCACTAGCATCATGCTATCGGTGCCGCTAAACGTGGATTGCGCTTGCAAGCTGGTCACGCCGCTCGCATAGGACCAGTCCACCGGTGATTGCACTGTAACACCGCCGGTGATGGGTGCAACATTGTAGCTCCAAGTCGAATCGCCCACACCCGAGAGGTCGTCGTAGCTTACCCAACCGAAACCTTTTTCACCCCACGTCTCGCCCCAGCTATTGCGGATGGCGAAGGCGCGCAGATTGTCGTCGTAGCCGACGATGGAGATCGCGTGACCGCCCATCATCTCGCCCGTAGTGTGCTTGTAAACACCGCTCGCGTAGGCCATAAAGTCTTCGTAAACCATTAACGTTGTGACTAACGGGCCGTTTTGCAGGGCTTGTTTAGCCGCTTCGATGTTTTTGGCGCTGCGAGTAGGTGTGCTGTAAGACGCCAGTTTCACGCTGCGGGCGTTGCTGTCCGAGCAAGCGGAGTTGCAGGCCAGGTCGACGCCAGTGGCGCCGGATGTATAAGGCATGCAAGCTTCATCCGGAACACCGCTGCGTTGCAAGTAGCGGGCGGCCACTTCAGGAAACCATCCGAACTGACAGGCGCCGCCACCGCAAGCAAAGGCATGTTGCGGAGACAGGCGCACATTGAAGCCGGAAAATCCGGTGGCGATACGCGTTTGTGTTTCCAAAACACCGATGGTGGCGAAGGCCACGCAGCTTCCGCACTGACCTTGATCCAGGATGGGGGTGACCCAGTTGCCGCCGTCTTTTTCACGCCAGTCCAGACGAGGGGGCAGATGAGTTAGCGATTTCACTGCAGGAAGTTGAAACTCAACCGAGCTTTCTTGCATCGGCAGTCCCATCCGCAGTCGCGCCTCCGCGGCACTTAGCTGCGAGATCGGAGTGGATTTGGCCACCCACTGAGCATCGCTTTTCTTGAGAATCTGATTCAGTTTTTCAATGTTCACTTGGGCACCGGCATAAGGAGCCACTGCCAATACGGCCATTAAGATAAAAATCCGCATGCATCCTCCAAGATGTAGAGGGAAATCATCTCTCCGGACCTAAGGCGTGAACAAGCATGCACCCTTGGTTCCAGTTTAGAACTGGACGAAGGTTGGTGTACCTGGAGAGTTAGGATTTTTTCTTGGCGTACACCACAAGCTCTTTGCTCTTGCGGCGTTCGATCGAAGCGTGCCAGCGCGTCCAGAATAGGAAGTCGAAATTCTTGCGCAGACGCTCACGCACTTCCCATTCGCTGCCACCGAAGGCCGGGCCCCCGCGTTTTTCCATGACAAAAAATACGCCTAGCAGATGACCTTGTGAATGCAGCATGCGGCGCCACGCGCTCACCAGTTCGTTGCGTCGATCCGGTGTGATGGCGCAATAGCAGGTGTGTTCAAATACGAGATCGAATTTGCCATTCCATTCTTGAGGCAGAGCAAAGGCATCGGCCTGCACAAACTTTAGGTTTTCAATGGCGCCGTAGGCTTGCTTGGCTTTTTGAATCGCATCGGAACTCATATCCACTGCGGTCACGGCGTGACCTTGGCGGGCCAAGTACGCTGCATCGTGACCGGCACCCGATCCCAAAACCAAAACTCTCGCTTTGCTCAGCTTCAGTTGTGGCAACACATAGGTCAGCACCGGGGTTTCGCCATTTAACTCCCAGGGCTGCTCGGGACTTTGATAAATGTCGTTCCAAAATTTGGCCGTGCTGGCTTCCGGAAACGAGGCGAGCCACGGTGGCACCTCAAAGCGCGTGCCCTTTACGGTCACGGAATCGTCGTCGAAGCTGTCGAGCAGATCAAAGAACTCCACTTGAGCTCCGCGTGAAAATACAAAGGGAATCCCAGATTGGGTAAAGCCATGAAAGCGATCCCACTCATCCACGCTCAAAGTGGAAAAATCAAAACGTGCTTGGCTGTGATAGGCCAGGTCGATTTCACCGCTTTTGCCGTCAGGGGCAAAGCGCACATGGCGCGCGATCAACGGGGCATCGAAGGCTTCGACCCAGGCCTCTTGTCCATCCATCGATGTGACGTAAGCATTGGCGTCGGCCGGTTTGATATTGTTGAGCAACAGGCGTCCCAGCTCCTCATCGTCCACCCGCCGTCCGTCGAAGACAAAATACCCCTCTTCGTCAATTGGCAGATAGCGATCGGTAGACATCCGTTAGTGCTGCTCCTTATGGTCTTCTTTTTTTTCTTCTTGGGCAGGCTGTTGGCTTTCCAACTCACCGGCGCGGGCATTGATCTGAATGGGTTCGTTGAAGCGGACCTTGGTGTCGAGGATCTGCAATTCGTCGAAACTCCAAGTGGAGTTCTCGGCTGTTTCGTCCACCTTGTTCAAGATAGCTGAACCATCGATCTCAACTTCGGCGGGTTCACCTTCTTCGGTGGTGTCTTCAAACGAATAGAGGAAGTAGGCCTTCACTTTGTCGTTTTTCAGGGTCTCTGTCCAAAATTTGGTGAAGCGTAGGTTCTTGCTTTCGGGAAGGTTTTTCTGCACATATTCAGTGATGATGCGCTTCAGGTCGTTCTGAATGCCGATGTGAACTGACTCCGCTACGGGTTTGTTGGCATGCGCTAGAAACCATGTGCCCGTTAACGCTAGAGCGAAGAAGATCACACTCACTATTTTCATTTGCGGCGACCTCATGAAGATTTAAATTCAATGGGAATCCTAGCGGAGAAATAAATGCGGCACAACAAATACATAGGGTGGGACACTTTCCTGGGCGTGATCGAACAGGTGCAAAAAGTCAGTCCTTGGCTCTCGCGTCAGATGGCTCGCCGGGCGGCCGACTGGCCATTTTGGTTTTCAGGCTTGTCCATCAAAGAGTGGACCGACCGCCAGGCTTGTGTACATCTGCCTTTTTCTTTACGCACCTCCGTGGATGGCGAACTTTGCCAGGGGCATCTCCTCTTGGGAGCCGAACTGACTCTGCGTTTGCTGCTGCTGCGCTATCGCCAGGAGTTTCCTTTCCGTTACCGAATCAGAGGCAGTCGGGTGGAGGTCCACCATGCCCTGGATCAAGCGGTCGATTACAAGTTTGCTATCGCCTTCGAGGAATGGGAGCGCCTGCGTCTGGAATTGGCGAGCCATTCACAAGGTGAGTCGGAGTTTGTGTTTCACTCCTACTTGGCCGACGGCCGCGTTGCCGCCACCTTCACTTTTCAGGTGGCCTTTCAGCTTGAGAAATTGTTGCCTGCATAATACAGATGGTGGATGGCCATCCTTGAAACACGCATCTCTCCGCAATCGCAAAGCTTTGTCGCCAATCGTGCCGCTTTAAAAGAGCTCACCGACAGTTTCCTCGCTAAACAGAGCCAAGCCCGTCAGGGTGGTGGCGCCGAAGCCGCGGCTCGACACAAATCGCGTGGTAAACTTCTCGCCCGTGAACGCATTCAGGCGCTGATCGATCCCGGCACAGAGTTTTTAGAGTTCTCGTCTTTAGCAGCCAATGACATGTACGACGGCGATGCCCCGGGTGCGGGCGTGGTGACGGGACTTGCGGTTGTGCAAGGGCGCGAGTGTGTGATCGTGGCCAACGATGCCACGGTCAAGGGCGGCACGTACTTTCCGATGACCGTAAAAAAACATCTTCGCGCGCAAGAGATCGCCTATGAAAACGGCTTACCCTGTTTGTATTTAGTCGATAGTGGTGGCGCTTTCTTGCCGCTGCAATCCGAAGTGTTCCCCGATCGCGACCACTTCGGTCGCATCTTCTACAACCAAGCGCGCTTGTCGGCGGCGGGGATTTCGCAAATCTCGATTGTGATGGGCAGCTGCACAGCGGGCGGCGCTTACGTTCCCGCCATGAGCGATGAGAACGTGATTGTCAAAGAGAACGGCACCATCTTCCTTGGCGGCCCACCCCTGGTCAAAGCGGCCACCGGCGAAGAAGTGACTGCGCAAGAGTTGGGCGGTGCCGAAGTCCACTGTGAAGTGAGTGGCGTGACCGATCATTTTGCCAACGATGATCAAGAGGCGTTGGAGATCGCGCGCGATATCGTGGCGCAGATCCCGCAACGTCGTTTTGTTCCTTACGCCATCGAAACTCCGGAAGAGCCTTTGTATCCAACGGCGGATCTGTACGGTGTGATTCCTAAGGACCCCAAAGTGCCGTACGACGTGCGTGAGGTGATCGCACGTTTGGTGGACGGCAGTCGCTTTCACGAGTTCAAAGCTAGCTATGGCAACACTCTGGTCACCGGTTTTGCGCATATTTTTGGTTACCCAGTCGGTATCGTGGCTAACAACGGCGTACTGTTCAGTGAGTCGGCGCAAAAGGCGGCACACTTTGTTGAGCTGTGTGATCAGCGCATGATTCCTTTGGTCTTCTTGCAAAACATCACTGGTTTTATGGTCGGCAAAAAATATGAAAACGAAGGTATCGCCAAGCATGGCGCTAAAATGGTGATGGCGGTCAGCAACGCGCGGGTGCCCAAGTACACGGTGGTGATTGGTGGCTCTTTTGGCGCCGGTAACTACGGTATGTGCGGCCGCGCCTATCAACCGCGCTTCATGTGGATGTGGCCCAATGCGCGCATCTCGGTGATGGGCGGCGAGCAGGCAGCGAATGTTTTGCTGACAGTAAAACAGGATCAGCTCAAGGCCAAAGGCCAAAGCATGAACGAGAAAGAGGCGGCGGAATTCAAACGCCCCACGCTTGAGAAGTACGAGCGCGAAAGCTCGGCTTATTTTTCCACCGCTCGTCTATGGGATGACGGCATTATTGATCCGGCGGACACGCGCAAAGTTTTAAGCCTGGCGTTGCATGCCTCTTTCAACAAACCTTGGCCTGATAAGACCAAGGGCGTCTTTAGGATGTGAGCAAAATGTCTTTGTTAAAGGTCACACAAAATCTGGGTGTACGTACCATTTCGCTTAACCGGCCAGAGAAACGTAACGCCTTCTTCCCGGAAATGATTCAAGAGATCACTAAGGCTTTTAAAGTCGCCGCTAAAGAAAAAACGGTTCGTGCCATCTTGCTGACGGGCGAAGGACAGAGCTTCTGTTCCGGCGGTGATCTTGAGTGGATGAAATCCATGGCTGACTACACTTTGAAGCAAAACGTGAAGGACGCCGAAGAGCTGTTTGAAATGTATTGGACCATTCGCAACACACCAGTGCCGGTCATCGGCAAAGTGTTTGGTCATGCCTTTGGTGGCGGCGCCGGACTGGCCGCCGTTTGCGATGTGGTGGCGGCCGAAGAGAAAACTCAAGTTTGCTTTTCCGAAGTGAAATGGGGCTTGGTTCCGGCGGTGATCAGCCCTTTCGTGAGTGAACGCGCCCACCCGGCGAAAGTGCGCGAATGGTTCACCACTGCGAAAGTCTTTAACGCCAGCGAAGCGCTTCAAGGTGGTTTGATTAATTTCAGTGGTAGCATCGATCAGGTCGATGGCTTTATCGAAGAGACGCTGAAGTTGTGGATGGCGGCCGCCCCCGAAGCTTTGCGTGAAACAAAAAAACTGCACCAGTCTTACTCTCCGATCAATTGGAAGCAAGCTCGCCCCAAAGTCACCAAGCTGATTGCCGCTCGCCGAGTGAGCAAAGAGGGACAAAAGGGTTTGAAGGCTTTCCTGGAAAAACGCAGTCCCAAATGGAGCGATGATGGCCAAGCCGCGCAGATTTGAAAAGCTGGCCATCGCCAATCGCGGCGAGGTCGCCGTGCGCATCATCCGCGCATGCCAAGAACTCGGTATTGAAACGGTGCTTCTGCACTCGTCGGCGGACGAGCGAACGTTGGCGGCACGCATGGCTGATGAGACGGTTTGCATTGGTGAGGCTCCTTCGGCCGCGAGCTACTTGAACATTCAAGCCAATGTACAAGGTGCACTGGCTGCCGGTGCCGATGCCATTCATCCTGGCTTTGGTTTTCTGTCTGAGAATGCCGATTTCGCCGATGCGGTCACTAATGCCGGCATGGTGTTCGTAGGTCCCAGCAGCGCCAACATTCGTTTGTTCGGTGACAAGATCTCAGCCAAATCCCATGTTGAAAAAGCGGGTGGCCCGGTGATCCCTGGGTATCAGGGCGGTGATCAAAGTATGGATCGTTTGCTGAAAGAGTGCGAGCGCATTGGTTATCCGGTGATTTGCAAGGCCGCCGCTGGTGGTGGTGGCCGCGGACTGAAAGTCATCCGCAACTCATTCGAAGCGCAAGACCTGATTCAATCGGCTCAGCGCGAAGCGCAGAGTGCATTTGGTTCCTCGCAAGTTTTCTTGGAAAAATACCTCGATCACGCCAAGCACATCGAAGTACAAGTGTT
This sequence comes from Bdellovibrionales bacterium, assembly GCA_019637855.1. Classification (GTDB taxonomy): domain Bacteria; phylum Bdellovibrionota; class Bdellovibrionia; order Bdellovibrionales; family UBA1609; genus JALHOQ01. The sequence continues at coordinate 165,179 of JAHBUX010000001.1, read as the reverse complement.
CGGTCATGCCAGCGGTCACGTGACGGCGTTACTGGAACGTGAGTGCTCGGTTCAGCGGCGTCATCAAAAGATCATCGAGGAAGCATTGTCACCGTCGCTCGATGAAGACTTGCGTCGCCAAATCGCCGCAACGGCGCGTGAGCTCGCCGAGAGCGCCGGCTACCGCAACGCCGGTACGGTCGAGTTTCTACTGCAAGACGGTCAGTTTTATTTTATGGAAATGAACACGCGGCTTCAGGTCGAGCATCCCGTCACCGAGCTAGTTATGGGCGTCGATTTGGTAAAGGCGCAGATTCTGACCGCAATGGGCGAGTCCACCGGTTGGCCCAAAGATCTGCAACCGCGTGGTCATGCCATCGAATGCCGCCTTTACGCCGAAGACCCTTATCAAAACGGAATTCCCAGCACTGGCCGCATGCTTGGCACTGATTGGCCGCATGGCCCGGGTCGCCGCTTTGAAGTCGGTTTCGAGGCTGGTGATGAGGTCACGAGCCACTACGACTCGATGATCGCCAAAGTGATCGTATGGGATGAAACGCGCGTGCGCGCCATTCAAAAAATGAAGCGTACTTTGCAAGACACCATCGTGTTCGGAGTGCATACGAATATTCCCTTGCTGCAGCAGATTCTCAGTCACGAAGAATTTCTGAGTGGAAAGATGACTACGCGCTTTTTTGAAACCCACTTCAACAAGGCATTGCCGCGCCCCGAATTCTCGGAATCCGAAAACAAAATGTTGCAAACCCTCTCAGCCCAGCTGGCCGAGACCTCAAGCGGCAGCACTGGCGGTCAAGGTTCTATTGAAGCTAATCCGTGGGCCCACACTTGGGGGCAGTCATGAAGTGGATCGAAGTTGAATTTCAAGGCCGTCGACTGCGTGTACCGGCCGTGAAGTCGCAAGGTAAACTTTGGGTGCACTGGCAAGGCGAGACGTTTGCGTTTGACGTTGGTGGCGGCTCGCGCCGTGCGGGCTCGGATAAAGGCAAGAGTCATCCGGGAGTCATTGCGGCTCCTATGCCGGGAAAGATCACCCGTGTCGGTGTTAAAAATGGCGACCGCGTGAGCAAAGGCCAAGCTCTGGTGGTTATGGAAGCCATGAAGATGGAGTACACTCTGGAGGCGGACCGCGAAGGTCAGGTGACCGAGGTCAACGTGCAAACCGGCATGCAGGTCGGTCTGGGCGAAGTTTTGGTACGAGTAGGTGAGGCATGATCGAGATCGTCGAAGTCGGCCCGCGCGATGGCCTACAAAACGAAAAACGCACGCTCACACCCGAGCAACGCTTTGAATTTATCAAGCACTTGTCAGCCAGCGGGCTCAAGCGCATTGAGGTTGGCGCCTTTGTATCGCCCAAGTGGGTACCGCAAATGGAGGGCAGCCTGCAATTGGTCACTGAGATCTATCGCCGGCGCGACGAGTTCGCTAAGACCGTTCAGTTTTCGGCGCTGGTTCCCAACGTCAAAGGCATGCTCGACGCGCTGACCACCCCACTCAAAGAAGTGGCGATCTTCGGCGCCTGCACGGAATCGTTTTCTAAGAAAAACATCAACTGCACGATCGCGGAGAGTTTTGAGCGCTTCGAGCAGGTCATTGCGATGGCCCGCAAACACAAGCGCAAAGTGCGCGCCTATCTTAGCGTGGCCTTCGGTTGTCCCTACGAGGGCGCTGTGCCGGAAAAACGTGTGATCGATTTGATTTTGAAACTGGCTAAGCTTGGCGTGCATGAGATTTCGATCGGGGACACTATCGGTGTGGCCACACCTAAACAGGTGCGCTCTCTGCTCAAGAAACTGAAGAGCCGCTTACCACTCACCAAAGTGGCCATGCATTTTCACGACACTCGCGGCACGGCTTTGGCCAATGTGTTGGCGAGTCTCGAGGCCGGCGTTGAGGTCTTTGACTCAAGCTTTGGTGGCCTAGGCGGTTGTCCTTACGCCAAAGGCGCCAGCGGCAATCTCGCTACCGACGACCTGGTTTACATGTTGGAAGGCATGGGGTTGAAAACTGGAGTGGATCTTAACAAGCTGTTGAGTTATTCGGCCCGGATGCAAGAAGAGATCGGGCATAAACTGCCTTCGCGCACGGCGGAGGCGGGGGTACCAAGGCTAGTGACCTAGCGTTTCGCCTGCGAAAAGAACTGATGCGACAGGGTCTCCAGAACTGCGGTCTTGGCTGTCGCGTTGGCCAAAAAGATGGCCAGGAGCAGGATCGAAAGCGGCAATAGATTTTTAATTTCAAGCGTATTCATACCCCTCTGGGTTTGCGAAAGCCGGGCCAGTCGTAAACCAATGGAATAGAAGCGAGGGTACGAAATCGCCCTTTCGCTATACGGTCCCGGAAAAATTTCCACGTCTTTAACCCTGCGGAGGCACTGCGTTGTCTGTGTTCTAGGCCTGATTTTTGATTAGGCAAAAGGGGTTATATCCACTCATTACTGGCGGCTGATTTGAAAACCTCGACCCTGGAATCCATGGCCCGCGCCCTCACCATCTTCAGCTTTGTGCTGTTGTGTTGGGTGGCCCATCGCGCGCTCCAGGTGCGGGAGACCTGCATCAGTTCCTCTTTCATCGCCCATGTGCTGGTGGACGGTATTCAGGTCGACAACTGCAGTGCCGAGAGCCGCTTGAACCTACGCACCCTGACCTCGCCACTGACCCGCGAACATATCGATCAGCTGCGCCAGTTGGAGGTATTAGAACCGCTGGCCACTTTGTTCAAAGGCGATGGCCCGTCGCTGACCGTTGAGCTCAGTCGGCGTGATCCACGTGCTTTTGAAATCGCGCCTCGCGCGTTGCGGTTGGGCCTCGAGTGGTTGAGTGATTCTGTGCAAGTGCGTCGTGCGCTGGTGATGGCGCTGCTCAAGCGTGACGGAGTTTACAATCAGTTTCAAATGGAAGTGTTGGCCGATTTTCTTCTCTTGGCTGTTTATCAAGATGGCGTTTTGCATGACGGCTATTCTTTGCGCCATGACGTTAAGTTCCCCACCGCCGCGCCATCGTTGAATCAGTACTGTCAGTCGCCCTTTCGCTCTTTGGCGCACTATCGCCTGTGTCAATTGCCGGATCCCCCCACTGATGGCGAAGCTGTATGGGGGTTCCGCCCGCTACTGGCTGCAGCTCTATGGCGTGCCTTTGATAAACTGCCGTTGCAAGAGCAGATTCATGTCTTAGACCGAGTGCGCGAGTCGGTGGCACTGCCCGTGGTCGGGTCCGTTGAAGACCCTGGCGTAGAGAGCTTAGTCGAGTGGTTCAGCACCAGCTTGAACGACTACGCCGACAACTTGGGGATCTCAAAGAGCGCTGAAGGCCAGCTGGCTTTGAAACGCACATTGAAAGAACTCGATGTGGAAGCACCGACACACTGGGAGCTGACCGTCGACGTGACCAAGACTCCCGCCTGGAAAGAGATCGTCGAACAGTTGAAGTCACGCAGTCGTTTTCGTGTCAAAGAACGCGCTTTGGTTTTCACGCCCGAGGGCGAGGTGGCCTTGCCCTCAGGTCTGAAGGTGGCGTGGACCGCCAGTGATATTCAGTCACAAAAACATGTGATGATCGCCTGTCAATGGCCGCAGGCGGGTGAGGCCGTGCATGTGCAAGCCCGCCAAATCTACGCTCGCAAATCTTGCGAGAAACTCTCCGGTGCCTTTTGGGATTGATGTGTGGCCGCTTAGGGCTTGCGGGCGCGAATCAAAAGTCGTTTGAACGGATAGAGGTAGGGTCCTTCGCCGGTCAATCGTAAGAAGGATTCAGAGTACACGCGCAAGAAATCTTTGAAGCCGGCATCATCCATTTGCCTCTCATAGAAAGTCAGAAGAGTGCCGCGCGTCCACTCGATCACTTCGCGGGCCGAGTCCAGCGGATGCAAATAGACTTTCACGAAAATCTGAATATCACGTAGGCCCCTTTGCCAAAACAGCTGGGCGTACTCTTCGGGCGCGAGCACGGGTGTGCGCCGAACCTTTAGGCCGAACTTCTCACCCACGCGTTCAGCTAAAATATGCGAGGGATGGTCGAAGTTGACAGGCATTTGCACGGCCAGCTGACCTTGCGGCGCCAACCAGTTCAACAGCCGGGGGAAGAGTTCGCGATGATCTTCGACCCATTGGAGTGCCGCATTCGAAAAAACCACGTCAAATGGCCCTTCCGGTTGAAAGGATTCGATCTGCGCTGTCTGAAAAAACAGATTGGGTGTTGCGGTTTTACGCGCCTCTGCGAGCATTTTATCGGAAGAGTCAATGCCGAGCGTATAGGGGATGGAGCGTAGGTCATGTAAAGCGCGGGTTAGCTCGCCGGTGCCACAGCCCACATCTAACCAGCGATTCACACCTCCCGGATCAACCAACGCGGCCAAATCCCAGAAGGGTTGCGAACGTTCGCTCTGAAAACGATTGTACTGATTCGGATTCCAAGCATCCACGGCAGGAATACTGTCCCTTCTTGCCGGAAGATGCAACTCATGACAGCCTTAGAGATAGAGTGACTAAATATCAGCGTGTCGTCTTCTTACTTATCGTTGTTGGTACCGCCGCCGTGTTCGCTACACTGTGGTCGGCGCCACCGCTTACGTGGGATGATGACTCCAATATCTTTAACAACCCGTACTTTCGCGCTGGCTGGTGGCTTACGTTCTGGCAATCCGCCTATTTCGGTCTCTATGTCCCTGTGACCAGTTTTGTATGGCAGGTGATTTACACGTACAGCAACGGCGCTTTCTGGCCGTATCGCGCGCTGAACCTGTACTTGCATTTGGCCAATGTCGGTTTGGTATTTGTCCTTCTGCGCTCACTTTCTACGCGTTGGAAATTAAACACGTTGTGGCCCGCCATCCTGGGCACCGCCTTGTTCGCTCTGCATCCTTTGCAGGTAGAAACCGTGGCATGGATCTCAGGTGGTCGCGATGCCCTGTCAGCATTCTTCACTCTGATCGCCGTGTGTTTTTACTTTCGCGACGAGCGCTGGCGCAGTTTTATCTTAGCTACCGTTTTTTTCGTCTTGGCGCTGCTCTCCAAACCCAGTGTGGTTGTTCTGCCAGTGTTGTTCGCGCTGTTCGATTTATTTTTACGTCGTCAGTCTATCCGTCAGTTGTATCCACGTTTGGCGATCTGGTTGCTTTTCAGCCTGGCGGCGATTTATCAAACGCGTGCGGCGCAAGCGGATCATATTCCCAGCGTCGAGTGGTGGCAGCGCCCTTGGATCATGCTTGATACCTTCGCGTTTTATGTGCGCGGTCTCCTATGGCCGTGGCCGCTCTCGGCCAATTATGCGCGTACGCCGGAGTATGTGCTTTCACAAACCCGCACACTTATTCCAGCGCTGATCTTCTTGGCGGCGCTCGTTAGCTTTGCTGGCTGGGCGTTCCGTAAAGACCGCCGCATTTTGCCAGTCATTGCTGCCTGGCTGCTTTTGCTGCTGCCGGTGAGCGGCCTTGTGTCCTTCGCCTTTCAAAAGATTTCGACCCCCGCCGATCACTATCACTATCTTGCCATGGCCGCTGTTGCCGCTGGAGTTGTGTGGAGCGCCGATCGATTGGTCCGTTGGCACCGACCGTTCTATATACTCGGTACGGTCGTGCTTTTGGCGTTTTTGGTCGTGAGCTTTTGGCGGGTGCAAGTGTGGACTTCTGACGAAGCTTTCTTCAAAGATATGGCTAGCTACGCGCCGCACTCGTATTCAAGCGGCATCGGTATGTCGATTGTGATGTGTCAGGACCTCAAGGAGTACGAAGAGGGTGTGCGTTGGACCGAGGTGGCGCTCAAAGCTCGCCCGAATGACATTTTAGCCTTGGGTAATCAAGCCTACTGCTATCTGCATGCGGGGAATCATTTCAAAGTCACAGAGCTCGATGCCCATCTCGACAGCTTGGATCTCGAAAATCTCGAACGCACGCAACCGACCGCGTATTCAAGTTTCCTCGCCAGCATCGGCACCAGCATGATCGAGCTTAAGGATTATGAGCGCGGCTATCAGTACCTATGCGAAGCCTATCGCGTAAAGCCGGCTGAACCCCATCATGCCCGTAATCTCGAGATCGCTACCCGTATTCTGAAAGAGCAGGGACTTGTTCCTGTTTGTGAAGACTCCGGCGACTCGTCACCCGAGGGTGGAATTGAAACCCTGTTGGCACCGCCGCAAGAAGATGGCGAATGAGCGCCGAAGAATGTCTACAAGAAAGCTTTAAAAGCTTGTTAAATCCGCGCCTACACTGGCATAGCTCGTGCTGCTGGAGAGCCGCGTATGACGTTACGAGCTTGGGCCTTTTTACTTTTACTGGGCATTTACCTGTTGATCACCACCAATGTGGATGCCGCTCCTGCAGCAAAGACGCTTAATTTCGAGCCCAAGTGCCCATTTCCGTCACCGTGACAGAATAGAATCCAATATAGCGTAGAGCACCTTGGTCTCGGGCTTGCTCTGATTTGCCACCGAGTTGGAGATATATATGTCGCGTTTACGGTTGGCCTTTCACCTGCTTGTTTTATCGCTGCTCACGCTTACGGCGTGCACGCAAAAACGTTCGAATTTGCAGATCCCGCGTAGCACGGCGGCCGCCGCCGTGAAGGCGCAAGTGCCCACCGTTCCTGCGGATACCGATGGCGCCCCCGCTGCTCAGGCCGACGCAGACGAAGAAGATACGCAAACCATCGTCAAACCACGCGCTAAAAATACTCCGCTGCCTTTACCTGAATCTCCAGATGCTCCCGATGCACCGATGAGCATGGGCGATGTGCCCCCACCGGTCACGACAGCACCTGTAGACAATCAGCCTCCGCAATTGGCGGAGCCCTGCGGGTCGGCTTGGGGGCGTAACGACAAGAATTGGTTTCCGGGTTTGCCTTATATGCCTGCGCAAGCGCCCAAAGTGACCGGTGGCGGTCGCGAGCAGTTTCAGTACACCGATGCCAGCCGCGATGGTTTGTTAAATCTGGCCATTGACCAAGTGCACGCTCTCGGTGCGGAAACTCAAGATGAAAACCGCGTCTTCGCCAATCGTTTAGACGACGTGAGCGCTTTTACCGACATCAATAGCTCAGGCGCCGTAGAAGTACGTTTTAATTTCGAATACAAACCTGGTCAATTCGCCGCCATTGCCATGCGCGGTCAGATGCGCGCCAAGAGTGCGGGCGGCCGCGTGAACACTCAGCTGCGTCAGACCGAAGGGCAAAACGCCGGTCGTTTCGCCGGTCGCATCACTTGCGCGGATTTGAACGGCGGTTGTGAGAACACCATGATCACCATTCAGCGTCTCACAAAAAGAGGCATGATTGGTACCGAGGCTCACGTCGTGCATCGTTTTGGTTCGGCCCATGTGCAAGTCGCTGAGCAAGATCAGCTCTCCGTCCGCACCATTCAAAATCGCAATCATGCGATTCTCGCTCAGTATTTTGCCAACACGGTCAACAATAGCTGTATGGCCGCTCTCTATGAGGTGAAACGTGCCGGTCGCAAGATGGACCAGTGCCGCGTGAAGCGCCTTGAGCAACAATGTGGTGGCCAACGCAATCAGCTACTGCTTCCGGCGGCCAAAGCTTTTGCTATACGTACATTCGCCATTGCTTATGGCCGCGCCGGTTTTGAGTTTGCCGCTATCGATAAAGATAATGATCCCAACTCACAAAACTCGCGTTTAGTGATCAAAGGCCCCTTGGTGGTTTCGGGTGAGCGCCCGGTTTGGCCAAACAAACTGCACGTCGAAGAAGCAGTTGGTATACATACGGCTCATTTGATCGCCAATGACGGTGGCGGAAATCTGAATTTGCAATTGGTTTTTAAAGGTAAACCCAATTCTCACACGCGTTTTAGCATATCGACTCTGTTTGAGCCCACGCGTCCCGAGCTACAGGGACCTGTTCAGACCGCGAAGTGATCGTGCAAGCCGTCAAGGGGTTGTAATTTTCCGAGAGGCCGGGAAAAATGGCGTCAAGGATCACAACGTGGAAATTACACCTAAAGAAGTCAGCGCGCCCAGTTCTGAAGGCCGCCCCAATGTTCCGGTCGCTCCGCGTTTGAACGCCTTTACCGATTACCGTGTTTTTCTCAAAGAGTTTTACGATTACAAACGCGAAATCACCAAAGGTGAGCTGAGACCTTATGGCTACGGCACATTTTCCGCCGCTGCCAATATTCGCTCTCCTAACTATTTGAAGCTGATCATCGAAGGACAGCGCAATCTCTCCATCGACATGGCCAAGAAATTTGCGCGTGGCCTTGGTATGGGCAAAGAAGAGACCGAAGAGTTTCTAGCTCTGGTCGAGTACACGCAGGCAATTGAACCGCTGGAACGTAACCGCTGCCTTAAGGTGCTGTCGGACTTGCGCGTGCGCCAGCAGCTTAAGAGCGGTGAGATCAACGCGGAGACCTGGGAGAAAGTCCCCGGTTGGGTCACCTGGGTTTTATACGCACTGACCGATCAGGCCGGGGTGAAGTTCGAGCCTGATCGCCTATTCGAGATGATGCGCGGGAAGGCCCGCCCCGACGAGATTCGCCGCAGCCTTGAACGCCTGTTGGCTTCAGGTGAGCTCACCAAGGACCCCTTAACCGGAGAGATCGGCAAGGGGCGCGAGCTGATGAGCGGCTCTGAGAGCGTGCCTGTGGCATTGGTGCGCAAGCTCCAAGCCGAGCTTATTTATTTAGGTTTAGAATCCCTCTTCCAAGATCAACCGCAGGATCGCGAGATCGGCGCCCAAACGATGGCACTGACCGAGGATGAGTTTGAAGTGCTCAAATTCGAACTGCGGCAATTCCGCAAACGCTGGGCAAAGGATGTGGGCGTGGCCCGCAAGGCCATTAAGGGCAATCGCGTGTTCCAGCTCAATATTCAGTTATTTCCGGTGACTACAGAGAGTAAGGGCGAAAACTAAAAAGGACCCCTTGAGGTCCCTGCGACGTGCTTAGAAGTTTTTGACGACTTCGACTTTCTTAGGGGGGAGGGGGAAAGCGCCCGCCGCGAGGACTCAAGAAGTTCTATTCAACAAACGTGCTGCTTCTACCAACGTTCCGCGTGTAAGGAAAGCAAGTTGTGAACCAGTGCATGTTTCGCGTCAATTGCCCCTAAAATGTTTCTAGGGTGGCTTTGAAAAATCAACAGGCCCGAAACACGTCTCCTCGGCTGAAAATTGGCGCCCTTGGTGTATAAGCGATCTGAATATAAACCCTCGCTTAGAATCTCAGTCGACCAAGTGCTTCTAAGCCCTGTTACCTGGATGATCGCATGAGTGAAAATTCACCACGGTTTTGCTCTCAATTGGGAGAGTGTGGAGGTTGTGCCCTCGGCACACGTCCACTTCTTGAACAAAGAGCGATGAAGCTTGCCGAGTTGAAAGCTCTCTCCAAGGAGATCGCTTTTGCCGACACGCCCTCTCTAGGGCTACGCGATCGCGTAGATCTGATTTGGGAAGACGGGCGCTTGGGTCTCTACGCTCTGGCGAAGCGCGAAGTTTTGGATCTAGAGAACTGCGCGATGATGTCTCCCGCATTAGAGGCCTTCTTCAAAGCTTATCGCGAGCGCAAGCCGCCGGTGCGTAAGGGAAGTGTGCGCTTGCGCGTATCGCCCACGGGCGCGCGTGGGGTGTGGCTCGATTTCGCCAATCAAGATGTAAAGACGTTGTTTGATGAGAAGACCTACCTGCAGTGGCTAAGTTCGATGGCCTTTGTTGAGATTGGCCAGCGCCGCAAGGCTCTGGTGTGGAGGGACGGGGCACCCAAGCTCACCGATCCGATTTTGCAACCTTGGTTTGAGACCTATGACGCAAACATGCGTTCGATCCCGTTGTACGGGCCGGTCGGAGGTTTTTCGCAAGCGGGCTTTGTGGCCAATCGTGCGTTGGTCAGCGAAGTCGCGCGCCAAGTGGAGGCGTCGGGCCTTAGCGATTGGGTGGAATTGTTCAGTGGCAATGGCAATTTTGCGCTGGCCTTAGCGGCGCGCGGGAAGCGTGTAACTGCGGTTGAGCTCGATAGCTTCGCGATACAGGGACTTGAACGTTCAAAGGCCGAGCGGCCCGAACTGGCGCTTGAAGTTCAACGTGCTGATGCCTACTTAAAGGCGAAAACTTTACCCGCATTGAAGGGCCGTGGTTTGCTGGTCGATCCTCCCCGCGCCGGTCTACGCCAAGTTCTGGATTGGCTGGCTGAAGGCGAACGTCCTCAGGCGCTGGTGTACGTGTCTTGCTTCACTGATGTCTTCGTGCAAGAGGCCGAGAAGCTGCGCCAGCTGGGCTACAAGCTTGAACAGCTGCGCGGAGTGGATCAATTTCCTCATTCTGCCCACGCTGAGTGGATTGCTCTATTTACTTTTGCCGGCCTTTGACCATATATTGGCGCGAATTTTTATATTTTGGTCAGGAGAGCGCGGGAATTGGTCGTTTCCATTGAGAACATTCGTAAAGCCTTTCACGACAAATTCGTCGTCGATGGCATTAGCCTCGAGGTTGAAGAAGGGGACTTGGTTGCGCTCATCGGTCCTTCGGGCTGTGGAAAGTCGACGCTCCTCCGTTGCATCAATGGCCTGGAGACGGTGGACGAAGGCGCCATCGATGTGTTGGGGACGACTCTCAAGTGCCCTACGCAGATTGGCCAGTCTTGTTTTATCAAACGCGCGCAGGCTGTGCGCCGCCACACCGGCATGGTGTTTCAGAATTTCAATCTCTTTCCGCACCTGACGATCCTGCAGAACCTGACGATGGCGCCGCAAGTGGTGCGTAAGAGCGATCGCGTGGAGGCGGAGGCGTTGGCTCACGAGCATCTGGCGAAAGTGGGATTGGCTGACAAGGCGGATCGTTATCCGATTCAGCTTTCGGGCGGTCAACAGCAGCGGGCGGCGATTGCTCGGGCTTTGATGATGACGCCGAAGCTGATGCTTTATGATGAGCCGACCAGCGCGCTGGATCCCACTTTGGTAAATGAAGTGCTGCGCGTGATGAAACAACTGGATCAAGAGGGCATGACTCAAATCGTGGTGACTCACGAGATGCGCTTTGCCCGCGATGTCGCCGATCGCATCGTATTTATCGAACACGGTAAAATCGTTGAGATGGGGCCGCCCGAGCAGATCTTCGGCAGCCCGCGCGACGAGCGCACGCGCAACTATTTAAGGCACTTCTTATGATCCTAAGAAGAGGGCTTTTAACACTTCTTCTACTGACGTCGAATGCGCTCTTCGCGCAAAGCGCCGGCATTTTGCGCTGGGGTGCGGATATCGAGAGCGGAGCGCCCTTCGCGTACAAAGATCCCGCACAGCCGGATAAGATCGTGGGCTTTGAAGCGGAGATCGTCGAGGCGCTGGCCAAAGAATTGGGTATGCGCGCTCAGTTCTTTCAGAACAATTGGGGTGGTTTGATCCAGGGTCTTGAGCGTAAGGACTACGACATCGTGGTCAACGGTATCGAGATCACTCCCGATCGGGCGCGTGAGGTGACTTTTTCGCGGCCGTACTACATCACCTCCGAAGTTTTGACCGTTCGCAAGTCCACCGACGATATCCATCGTCTAGAAGATCTGGAAAATCAGCGCGTCGGAACTCTGACAGCCTCGTTGGCGCAGAGAATTTTGAACGAGCAATCTTTTCCGATGAAGCTTGTGACCTACGACGAAGAGATGCATCTCTACAACGATCTGGCTTTCGGTCGGATCGATGCGGTGCTGTTGGATGAGCCCATCGCGCTTTATTATGCCAAGCCCAACCCACAGCTTAAGATCGTGGGTGGACCTATTGGGCTCATGGACTATGGTATCGCCACCCGTAAAAACGATCCGGAGTTTTCCGCTCGCATTGATCAGGCCTTACAAAAGCTGATCAGCGATGGCACCATTCGCGGCATTTTGGAAAAATGGGGTCTATGGAACCCTCTCTGTGCAAAGGCCTGGGGACAAAGTGCAGACCCGCAAACTCCATCCACCGCATATGATGACTATCTAAAAACCGCCTTCAAGGACTACGGCTTCAAAGAGCGGGTAAAGCGCTACGTTTCGTTCTTGCCGTTGTTGGCCAAGGGCGCGTGGATGACGTTGCAGATCTCGGTGCTGTCCATGATTCTAGCGATCGTGATCGGATTGATCACGGCAGTGGCGCGGCTTTACGGCAACCGCGTGGTTTCATTTGTGGCGATGGCGTTTGTGGAGGTGTTTCGCGGCACTCCTCTTTTGATTCAACTTTTTCTAATTTTCTACGGGCTTCCTCATTTGGGCATTCGCTTCGATCCATTCATGGCCGCGGTCATCGGTCTGGGTTTGAACTACGGTGCCTGTGAAGCGGAAAACTACCGTGCCGGCATTCTCTCGATCCCAAAGGCGCAAATGGACGCCTCGCAAGCTTTGGGCTTGAGCCGTCGTCAGTCGCTTCGTCATATTATTTTGCCGCAGGCCATCCGTGTGGTGATTCCGCCGGTGACCAATGATTTTATTGCGTTGCTCAAAGACTCTTCGCTGGTGTCGGTGATCACGATGGTAGAGCTGACAGCCACGTATGGACAGCTGGCTTCCACATACTTTGACTATCTTGGTATCGGTTTGCTTACTGCTGCCGTTTATTTCCTGATTGGATTGCCGTTTGTGCGCCTCTCACGCCATTTCGAAAAAAACCTCAATGCTCACAATGCGCGCCCCACCCAATCAGTGAGCGGAAAATAAAAAAAGCCAGGCGCGTGGCCTGGCTTTTTATCAAAGCTTTAAATCAAAAAGCTATTCGTTCATGCGATTGCCGCGGCTGCCGTTGCTCGTTGAAGAGTCACGCTGGCCGGGCTGTTGTTGATTCGGACGTTCTGGGGTTACTTGCTGTCGGCTCTGGTTCGGCCGTGAACCTTGCTGCGAGTTACGGTTCTGATCATTTTGATTAGGCATAACTGGAGTTCCTCCTTCTCGTTAGAAAACTCATGATGAGAACAGAGCAAAATCGGGGCCTCAAAGCAGACTAAGCTCATTGCTTTATGGCTGTCTCGCGCGAGGAAAATTGCCTAGTTATTTACGCACGTGTTCGTGCTTTCTGCCCCGCTAAAACATTTTCGCAAGAAGAGAGTGTAGTCCCGCTGTGCTTCGCGCTTGGATTGCGATTTGCAGTGGCTTGGATTTCATGAAGACCACAATGATGCAATCTCATCCAAATTTGATGTTCGCCGGAGCCACGCTGTTGGGTTCGGCGCTGGCTTGGTTTTGGTCCCGTCGCATGGTTCGACAGCCAGTGCGGGCGCGCGTGATGGAACGCCCCCCGCGCCGTGTGGATAAGGTCGATGAAGCGTCGATGCAATCGTTTCCGGCCAGCGATCCACCGGCTTACTAGGTTAGACCTGTAGAAAGCCCTCTTCGCGGCGAACCACGTAGGCGGCGACGAGGATGTAAAGAATGGCCATCACAAACCCGGCTTCTCCACCGAAGTAAGGGTTCAAATCGCCGGGTTTGTAAAAGCCCGGCACGATTTCGCGTAGCCATGTGGTGTGAACCGCATAGGCCAGCATGGCTGTAAACACCGAGCGCGAGCGATCGCGCAACCAGCCTAAGAATATTGAGAAACCGGTCATCGTTAAAGTGAAGGTCAAGAGGCTGAGGAGTGGAACTTTACTGCTCGTGTAGTCGCTGAAGGCGACAAGCGGCCACAACCATGCGGACCAAACCAAGCCCACCATTAAATATGGCGCCGGGATCTTCGCTTGGCGCACATGAAACTGCAGATAACCACGCCAACCTAGTTCGCTGGACGAGTGGGTGACCAAGGCCATCACCACGCCCAATAGCGGAAGAAAGATCGCGAGCCTTAAGAACTTTCCGGGTTCGAACACAAACGAGCCGATTCCAATCAGCGTGCATACGATCAAAGTAAGAAGAACCACGGCTGCGGGGACGACGTAAGCGATGGCCCAGTATTTCGGCAGAGGCAGATCCAAACCTAAATCGCGAAAGCCGTTGCCGCAAACATACGAACAACCGATGCCGACTAAACCCGGTATCCACATCAGAACGAACAGCAAAGGCGTTTGAAAGCTGCCAACGACCTTCAATATGTAAAGCTCGAGCAGCCAGCTTAAACTCAATGTGACAGCGAGAAAGATCCCCACTTGTTGGCGATGAGTGTATGGCATTCTAGTTGGCCTCCGGTAGCGAGCTGGGTCGACGGGACTCTTCTGCTTCTTGCGCCATCAGGATTTCCATCTGGCGTTGAAACTGATCCATCTGCATTGAGTACTTAACTTCTTTAGTTTGAATAAAGTTGGCCATAGCCGTCAACTGACCAACATGCGCGCCCGAGATACGGCGGCGAAAATCTAAGCGCGGTTCGAGCTTTCCTTTGGCCGGGCGGTAGGCTTGCAGCTGTTGGTGCACGCTAGTGAATCGCGGCAGGAGGTCTTTGCGGATAGCACTCAGGGTTTGCTCTTCAGTCAGTTCGCGGCGGCGTAGAGCTTCTCCGAAGGCGGTGAGATGACGGATGGCTTCCTCGAATTCCGCATCGATATTGGCGGGTGAAAGATTGACGGGCGAAATCTGAGTGATGACGCCGTTGGGTTTGGCCATGCCGAAATACCAAGCGCCTCCTAACAGAAGCGCACAGAATAAAAACAGTATCGGTTGCCAGGCCGAGGAGTGAGCGGACGTGCGTTTGTGCTTGCGCGGACGATCCTGCGCGACGGTGAAATGCTGATCGCCGATGGTGACCTCGGCGCCTACTTTCAAAATGCAGGCTTTGCCGGCGGGAAGTTGGGTGCCATTGATATGAACTCCGGTTCGCGTTTTAAGATCATGAATGGCAAAGCCTTGTGGCGTGAGGCGAATCAAACAATGGCGGCCTGACAATTTGGGATCGTGATCGAAAACCAAGTCGCCTTGCGAGCGTCCGATCACGAAGTCCTCGCCCCGCAGCGGGTAACGCTGCTTGGTCTTTTTGTGAATCAAAATCAAGGCTTGCTCCGGGCGGGAGGACATGAGGCTTGATCGGCAAATGCTAGTCAAAAGTTGTGACTCATTCTGAGAATCATGTGATGATTCGCGCATGTCGCTAAAAATGACCGTGACTGATCGCCGCTTCGCGCCGTTGTTCTGGACGCAGTTTTTGGGCGTGCTCAATGACAACGTTTTCAAGAACACACTGGTGTTGATGATCACGTTTCGCGAGCTAAGCGTGTGGGGAATGGATAAAGCTGCCATTGTGGCGCTCTCCGGTGGGTTGTTTATCCTGCCGTTCTTTCTGTTTTCGCACATTGCCGGCCAATTTTGCGACAAGCTCGAGAAGTCCGGCCTGATTCGCTTCGTAAAGTATTTTGAAGTGCTAATCATGTTGGTGGCGGTCGTAGGCTTTTATACGCATCAATTTGGGATGCTTTTGGTGGTGCTGTTCGCTATGGGCCTGCACTCGGCCATATTCGGCCCGGTCAAATACAGCATTATTCCAGAGTTGGTTCCGCCCGCCAAACTGGTGGAAGCCAACGCCTATGTGGAGAGTGGAACCTTCCTCGCGATTTTAGCCGGCACGATCGCTGGAGGTCTGCTTGCCGATCTACCCGAGTTTTGGGTGTCCGCCGCAGTGTTGGTGATCGCCCTTTTGGGGGTAGTGTCGGCGCACTTCGTCCCGCGTATTCCAGGTGGCGCGCCAGATCTGAAGGTGCAATACAATCCGATCCCTAATTTTGTCGCGCTTCATCGCATTCTGAACAAGAATCGTGCGGTCTACAATTCGATCCTAGCCATCTCCTGGTTCTGGTTTTTCGGTGCCGCGATTTTGGCCATTCTTCCGGTGTACTGCAAAGATATGCTGAACGTGGACAGCCACGTGGTGACAGCCTTTCTGGCCATGTTCACGATCGGCATCGCCCTAGGTTCAATTCTGTGTGAGAAGCTTTCCTTTGGCCGAGTTGAGCTTGGGCTTGTTCCCATTGGTTCCCTCGGCATGTCGGTTTTTGTTTTCGCACTTTATTTTGCTGAACCTTCGTGGTCCACCGATCAGGTCATCGGTTTGCGGGCCTTTCTTGCTTCGAGCGTGGGGCCATGGATGCTCGCCGCTTTTTTTCTGATGTGCGTGTTCGCCGGCTTTTTCATTCTGCCTTTGTACACCTTGATCCAAGAGCGCAGTGAGCGCGGTGAGCGTTCGCGGGTGATTGCGGCCAACAATATCCTGAATGCCGTGTTTATGGTGGTATCCAGTGGCTTGGTGATGTGGTTTCACGCTATCAAGCTTAGCTTCCAAGAGATGTTTGCCGTGCTGGCCATTATGAATCTGCTGGCCTCGATTTACATCTACACCGTGGTGCCTGAATTCACTCTGCGTTTCTGGGCCTGGCTGGCCTCACGTTTCGTCTATCGTATCCGCGCGCGTGGGGAAGAGAATATTCCTAAGGAGGGCGCGGCGATCTTGGTGTGCAATCATGTGACTTACGTGGACTGGATGTTGATCTTTGCGATGATTCGCAGACCCGTGCGATTCGTGATGCATTACAAGTTCTGGGGGATTCCGATCATTCGCACTCTTATGCGCCAGGCGGGTGTGATTCCCATCGCTGGTAAAAAAGAAGATGCAAAAATGCTCGAAGAGGCATTCGCCCAGATCTCTGCTGCCCTGCGAGCCGGCGAATTGGTGTGTATTTTTCCAGAAGGCACGATCACGCGCGATGGCAGTATGGCTGGTTTCCGTCCAGGTATAGAGCGTGCGTTAGAAAGAGATCCGGTAACCGTGATTCCCATGGCATTACGCGGTTTGTGGGGAACATGGTTTTCTTTTGGTCATGGGTTGCCTTTTTTAAAGATGCCTAAGCATTGGCTTAGTCGCGTGGATTTGGTGATCAGCGTGCCTATTCCTGCCACGCAGGCGAAGGCCATCCTCTTAGAAGCGCAAGTGCGCAGTTTACTTGAAGGAGAATAAATGCAATGCCCATGCTGTTCCGCTAAGTCCTTTGAAACCTGCTGTGGTCCTCTGCTCGCCGGTGATGAAGCCGCCGCCTCGGCTGAAGCTTTGATGCGTTCACGTTACACAGCCTATGCTCAGCGCGATTTCGAATACATCCTCAACACCACCGACCCGCAACGGCGTTTGGATTTTGATCATGCCGCCAGCCGTGAATGGATGGACGGCTCGACTTTCACAGGACTAGAGATTTTGAAGTCCTCGGAAGAGGGCAACAAGGGCGTGGTTGAATTCAAAGCCCGTTTTCGTACGGGCGACAAAGCGGAAGAAACGCACCATGAGCTTTCACGCTTTCGCAAACAAGGTGGCGTTTGGTACTTCCGCGAAGGAAAGGTGATTCCGCCTCCGCCCGCTTAATTTTGCTCACGCATCAGATCTTGTACGGCCATGATCTCAGCGCGCCGTCGCTCAATGATCTGCTGTTGACGGATGATGTGAACAACAGTGATTCCCACCATTGCTCGTCCCACCGGGTTGCTGATCCATTGCCACGGATATTTAAGTCGCATCCATTTAGCGGCGGGAACACAAGCCACCAAATCGGCGTTCGGGCAGTCCGCGCTGGCGGCTTGCGTACTGATATCGAAATAGTGATTTAAAGTGTCGTTGGGTCGAAACATCAACCGGGCCGGCACCAATGCGGGCAGGCCATTTTCTATTCCCCCAGAATCTGAGAGGCTTTCGATGGAGTGTACCATGTTCGCTACGATCTTAAGTTCGACCTCTACTGCGCCAAAGATAATGTCTTCGCTGCGGGGAAAATTGAACGATTTCATCAGATCCACATTGGCCGGAAATCTAGGATTGCGTTCGATCTCGCTTTTCACAAAGGCCGCATTCGCTCTCAGGCCTGCCACTCCAATAGCACGCTCAATCAGTGTGCCGTTTTTGACGAATGAAACCAGGTAATGATTGCTGGCGATCAGCAGGTCGATTACGCGCAGCTGACCTCCTTTCAGTGACCACTCTGACAATTGCAATAAGAACCATTGGTGCGGTGAATAGGGGAGGGCCGAGATCGGCGGAAAGATGGTGTGTTCGTCGCCACGAAAAAGCGTGATGCCTTCGCCGTAAGAGATCAGGCGCATGTAGTCTTGAACCCGCGGTAGTTCCGCCTTTAGTTTTTCAAGCAAAGAAGGGTCATCTTTCAATGCTTGGGCATTGCACATCGCATGGGGGCAGCCGGTGGAGCCCATTTTAAAGATGTCGTTCTTGCGTAGAGGATCCCAGAAGCCGGGTTCATCTTTGCGCGTCCAAAGCGCTTCGCCTTTTTTCTCTGCCTCTGTGGCTGGCGCGCCTCCATATAGACCGAGAAGAAAAAAGTAAGCGCGTTTTTCTGTTTCGGTGGCGACTAAGGGCTTCTCGAGCGCCGCTTTGACTTCGGGTTTTAGTTTTTTATCAAAACCATTCACCACTAGGACCAAAAGCAGCAGCGCTACCAGAAAAGCCAGAATCCCGCCCAAGATGTATTTGATCCATTTCATACGTGTCTCTCCCGCTACTTATCTGGAGGATAGGTCGCAAGACATGAGCGCGCAATGACATCTGGAGGATTTTTGGGCAATGTAGGCAGCATGCAACTAGAGCCATGTGTGCCGCCGGTTTGGGCTCGCGGGGGTCACGCACAAACGATTTTGGGCCATTTGCTGCCTTCGCCTCAACTCAAGAGTAAAGGCCGGCGCATTGAGATCCCGTTGCCTGACGGGGATGTGTTGATCGGATTTGTTCAACCGGGCGCCTCTAGCACCGCGGTTTATATCTTCCACGGTTTGGCGGGTAGCACGGACTCCACCTACATCCACCGCACGTCGCTGCTTGCGCAAAAGCAGGGACATACGGTTTTTGTTGTGAATCATCGCGGTTGCGGTGAGGGCGTGGGTATGGCTAGGGGGCCGTATCATTCGGGTCGGGGTGAGGACCTTGCCGCCGTGATCGATTTTGGCAAAAAAATGTATCCTCGCCTGCGGCATGTGGCCGTTGGCTTCTCGTTGAGTGCCAATGCGCTCTTATTGTTGCTGTCCGGCCAGCGCGGTGAAGTTCTGCCCGATGCGGCCATCGCGGTGAATGCGCCGATTCATCTGCATCGCACGTCGGTGCTTTTGCGCCAGGGGTTGAATCGCATTTACGACGCTAAATTTTATCTGCAGTGTCGCCGTGATATCATCGCCGGTAAGGCGGATGCCGCTATCAAGGCTCGCGTCCCCCGCTTCACGACTCTGTATGAGTTAGACGACTTGTACACGGCGCCGGCAGGCGGCTTTAAGAGTCGTGAAGATTACTACACTAGCTGCTCGACGCACACCTTGCTCGAACGTATCAAGGTGCCCACCACCATCATTATGTCCAAGGACGACCCGTTTGTGCCGTTTGAGAGTTACCAAGAAGCCAAGCTTTCCCCGCAGGTGCATCTGCACGTTGAGGAGTTCGGCGGCCATATGGGGTATTTGACGAGGTACAAGACGCCGTTGGGAAGCAAGCGTTGGCAAGACTACGCCGTTCACGAGGCGTTGAAGTCGATCTAGTCGATGGCGTGCGTCCAGCTGATGGTGTAGTAGGTTCCGCTGGCGGTCATGGGCGACTTGGCGCCGCTCACTTTGGTGAATGAATTGATGTCGCGGTCAATTGAGTGCGTGGAGTAGTGATAGTTAAATCCACCGATGCCGATATTCAAACCCTTAAACAAGGTAACGTCCATGCCATAGCGTGAGCCGGTGCCATTGCGTTCGTAGGTGGCATCCTCGCCAAAGGCGGTCATGCTGTGAACTTTGCCCTTCGCTTGCGAATACAGGTAAGCGGTTCCCAAAATTCGCATCGGGCCAAGTTTAAGAATAAGAGTTCCACCCAGGTTCAGCGATTCGTCATCCGCTTTGAAGTACTTGTCGCTTGTCGTGGTATTGACATTGGTGCTACTGCGAAAAACGGGTATCCCGTAAAGAGCTTCGGCGCCGATGAACAGAAGGGGAATTGAAAAGCCCGCACGTACGCCCAATCCACCGGCATTGAAAGAGCCTTTGTCACCCTTGTCTTCGAATTCGTATTTGCCGCTGTCGTAGGTTAAAAACGCTTCGCCGTTAATCGAGCTGTCTTTTTTGCTCGACGATTTTTTTTCGGCGGCAAGGACAGTGGTGGATGAAAGCAGGATGAGCGTGATCGATAAGAATTTGAGCATGCAGTTTTCCTCTAGAGATATGTCGGTATTTGTTCGGCGGCGCACAATATATCGATTGCGATTCCGGACGTTCGACCCGTCGAAGCGCGTCTCGTCAGCAGCGGTTTGACGAGCTCTTTGGTCCAGTCTAATACTTGCCTATGAACAAAATCTGTCTGGCTCTACTTTCGATGTGTTTCTTATCCGCATGCGCCGTTGGTCCTTTGGTCTCGCAAGAGACGGCGCGCACTGTCGGGGACGATAAAAACGAATGGCTGGGCGGTTTCGGCCAGGCCGGCTATGTGATCAAGTACACTCGTGGAATAGGTAAAGACTTTGATTTCGGCGTGCAGTGGGAGTCTTTAAGTTTGGGCATTCGTTTCAAATATGCCTTTATCAATCAAGAGAGCGGTCTTTCTCTTGCCGGCGCTTTGGGTGCTGGAACATCGATTGGCGGCAGTCACTACTACGGGGACTTGCTTATGAGTTACAAATCGGGATTTTTTGAGCCCTATAGCATGGTGCGTGTGGTGAGCGTGAAAACCGATCCGCTTGAATTCAAAGATGAAGACACGGGCAAAATGCATTTCACTGTTGGCAGGGCTCAATATGTTTATGGCCAGGCCACGTTGGGTGCGCGTTTTTGGCTCGATCCTAATTGGCTGCTTTCGATGGAGGCTTCAAGTCTGTTTAGCATGACTAAAGATGTGAAGATCAGCTCCAACGTCTTTGCGGGAGCTGCCTTTGGTTACCGTTATTAACTAGCGTCTTTTTGTCCGTCGCAGCGACGTGAGCATGGCTTTGTCCTTTGTACTCAGCTTTTCGGTGGCCGCAGTCCAAGCGCCTGGGGGTACGCGGTGAGCGTTCTTTTTTAGATAGGTAAAAGTCGCCGTCGGATACAGATTCCAGCATTCGCGTAGAGTCCAGCCCACACCCTTTTGCACGTAGTAGTGATCGTCATCGATGTGGCGTTCAACAAACTTCAAGATCGTAGAGCAGGGCAAAGCCTTTCTCCGAAAACGCGAATAGAACAAAAGGCCCACCATCGATTGGCGTTTGAACCAGGGCTCGCTAGAGGTATTCCATTTTTGAAAGACGGGTAGGAACTTACGGCGATCGAGCTCCAGCATTTTGGCATAGTGAGCGCTGAGCTCATCGGAGTGCGCCCAGTTGTCGACGTGTTTTAGCCACCCCAAGATGACTTTGTGGTGCTGGACCAGCTCTTCCACCGGTCGCGACGCCGCCCAGTAGGACGACATCAGCATAACTTCAAAAATGCGTGAGTTTTGCCAAATATAATCCCAAATTGCCCACTGCTCTTCTGTGGGAAGATTTGAGAATGAGAATCCTTTTTTGAACTCTCGTCGTACCAGAGGTATTTTGAGGTTTAAGTAACGCAAATCAGAGGCCCCGCCTCCAATGTAGTTTTCACCCTTCCATTGCGGCGGCGGTTGAACTCGTTCAATAGCTGATAGACGCAGTTCGACTTCTTTAAGGTATTTAGTCACAACGCACGATTGTCAGGAAGCACCAAGGCGGTCAATACGAATGGTATTTACCGCCGCGTTCTGCTATTTCAAGGGGTATGAAAAAGTCTGCTTTGCCGAAGATCGTGTCGCAAAAGAAATGGGAATCCGCTAGCCGCAAAATGTTGGCTAAAGAGAAGAAGCTCACGCGAGCGCATGACAAACTTGCGGCACAACGTCGACAGATGCCGATGGTGGAGATTGAGAAGGATTACGTATTTGACGGCCCTAAGGGCAAAGTGAGTCTTATCGATTTGTTCGAGGGGCGCTCGCAGCTGATCCTTTATCATTTCATGTATCATCCGGAAGACGATCGTTTCTGTATCGGTTGTTCGTTCTTCACCGATCAAGTGGCGCACACGGCGCATCTGCATGCTCGCGACACTTCTTATGCGATGGTTTCGCGCGCGCCCTACAAGAGCATTCAGCGCCATCAAAAGCGTATGGAGTGGAAGTTCCCTTGGTATTCGTCTGCCAAGTCGACGTTTAACCAAGACTTGGGGTTGATCAACAAAAAGGGCGAAGAGCATCACGGTCTAAGCGTCTTTTTGCGGGACGGTGACAAGATTTACCGCACTTATTTTATCGGAGCTCGCGGTGTGGAGTCGTTGGGTCCGGCATGGACGCTTTTAGATCTCACTCCCCTCGGCCGCCAAGAGAAGTGGGAGAAAACCCCCAAGGGGCGCCCGCAATCTGATCCCTACTCATGGTGGCGTTTCCACGACGAGTACAGTAAGGCTTAGTTCTTTAGGCCTGGCGCTGTGTCTCCTAACCTTTGTAGAGTCTGTTTATAGAATCTTGACCAGTTGACACACTCCCTATTGCCGCGTTCCACTAAGTGGGATGGGTTCTCAGCTGAAATGTACAGGTCATCTCAAGCCTACTCACCGCGCTAGCGGCTTCAGCCTTATTGAACTTATGCTCATAGTTTCCATCATCGGCGTTTTGGCTACGATCGGAGCTGTAAACTACGACGAATTCGTCAGACGCACGCAAATCAGTCAGGCCAAATCAGGTCTTGCGGATATCTATGCGGCCGAAGAAATTCATCGCTCAGAAACAGGTCAGTACACCACTCGTTTGAACGCGCTTAACTACCAACCTCAGGGCACTGTGCATTTCAACCTTGGTTTCGATAACGATTTTGCTCCGCCGGCGGGTTTCCCACAGGGGAGCGAGGATTGCTCTCGGCTTTGTAATTCACTGTGTCCCGGAACCTTTATCGCATGGCGGTGTACTGAGTCTGCGGGACACGATTTGGATGGTGCCTCAACGGCGCGGGTAACGGCGACTACATTCCGAGCGGGCGCTCACGCTCACTTTACGCCTAGCCCGTCGGATTGGTTCTCGTTCACCATCGATCAGACCAAGTCTATAAGGGCCATTATTCCTGCGAATTGAATCACGACTACTTATTTTGAGTGATCGTCTTTGTCGAGCCAGTCCTCTAGCCACTTGAGCAAGATGGTGTGGCGTGCGCGATTGCTGCGGATTTCACAGCAGAATTTATTTACCTCTGTGCGCAGGGTGCCAATCCATCTGGTATCGCTATAGGGATTTTTGTCCTTAAAGGCGGTGACTTCGGATTCAGCTGCAGTAATGGCCGCACGGTGGTATTTCTCGGACTCTTTGTATTTGTCCAGTATAGGGAGCATTAGCTCAGAGAGCTCAGTTCCTTTTTTGATCAAATCTGCGCCTGAAGCTTGATCTTTTGTTTTTATGTACGCATCGATAGTCGCCATACCGGGAGAGCTGGCATACGCCAGGGATGCGTGACTTACAATAAGCCAAAAGATTGCACTATTGCTTTTTCGCAGGAGGTGCATTCGGGCTCGCTGGTTGAGGAGCAGGTGCGGATTTAAAGAGATCTTCTGGCAGCGGTGGTGGTGAAATCGAACTGCCGGTCGCTGTTTGGAGTTTGAGGCCTAAGCATTTTTCAGCCACATTGGCTTTCATCCATTGCAGCTCTGTCGTACGGCTTTCAGCTATAGACTTTTGTGTGACCTCTCGGATTTCAGCCAAGAGGGTCTCTGCCTTCTTCTGCTTTTCATCCAGTGCGGCCGCTTCGGTTGCTAGTTTTTGCACTTCGGGAATACGCGCTTCGAGTGCGGCGATTTGGCCCCGAAGTTTCTCAAAGCTCTCCGACGAGGGGTAGGCATCGGCCGGCATTTTATGGTCGATGTACTCTTTAACGTGCGGATTGAGATCGGTCAGTATTGGGCAGGGCGGAGGATAAAAGGTGGCCTTCACGGCAGCTGCCGCTGAGATTAAAAAGAGGCAAATCCACAAGAGCTCGCGTAGTTTCAATTTGAACCTCTGTGTTCAATGCTACGGAGGATGGCGAATGAGTCAAGGGCCGATTGGTTCAGTGCTCAGAAATATGGGTGACCAGAGTTTACGTTTTCTCGAACCACTCGGTCTTTGTGAAAGCCTCACGGGGACTTAGTCTCCCCAGAAATTCTGCAGATTTCCTGGCCGAACTTATGTTATGGTCATCGAGTTAAGTTACTGGGGGCGACACGGTTTCGACGTGGGTCGCGAAACTTCAGGAGCATGCCGAGGCGCCCAAGGACCTCGTAAAAATGGGCAAAATGTATTCGGCAATACCGATTACGCACTCGCTGCCTAATTTTTTAGAGTAGCGACGTCAAACCTGACAGTCGCCGATGCTACGGGTAAGACGCCACTTTAGTCGGATCGACCATGAGTTGTTCTCGCCAGGGCTCACGGTTTAAAAACTCTGGAGGGCGGGTTCTGAGAAGTTTGTCACTGGTCGTCTCAGGGCCTTAGTTAAGTCAGCGACTAAGCATGTAGCTGCCTGAATGCGGAGCACTTACGGACGCGGGTTCAACTCCCGCCGCCTCCACCAATCCAACCAATACGCAAGTGTTGGACCGGATGGCTGCCACTTCGGAAAGAGGTAGTTTTTTGAGTTTTGAGGAAAGGCTTCAGGGAGAACCCCCGAAGCCTTTTTGTTTTTAGAATATTGGCGAGAGCCGTCATCGCGGTTGGTGGTGACGTAGAAACCCTCTATGCGGCCTTCCTTCAAAAAGATGACATCATATAGATTACGAATCAGGCGCTTTAGGACGGCAGGTTCAGCCTTTTTCATCGACTGCTTAAGGAGACGCAACTTCTCTTCGAGGGAGGTCGCAATCTCATCTGTTTCCAAAAGTTCATCCTGCTTTTGGCGAAGCTCAAACAAATAGTCTTGGTGAGTCTTCCTATTACTGGAGAGCTTTTCTAGTCGCTCGGTGATGAGCGATTTTACGGAATCACTTAAAGGATTTTCGGATTGAAGTCGAAACACATTCTCAATTTCAACATCCACTGACTTGATGGATTTCTCCAGTCGTTGAATTTCCCTCTTCACCTCAATCGATGCGCTTTGACCGTTATTGACGATGGCCTCTTTTAAGTCTTCGAGATAACCAGCGTCTTGTGCATCGGTCGCCAAGTGCGAAAGCAACACTTTTTCAACTTCGTCAGCATTGTAACGCTTGACCGAACATTCCACTGGTGTTGTCGAGCGATTTGAAGAGTGGGCGTAGTACCTATGGACTTGATTTTTTCCATGTGCTGATTGACCAATTAAAGCTCGTCCACATTCTCCGCAGCGAATTACTCCCGACAATAGAAAAATCCGATGTTTGGCGTTCCTCATCTTCTTTCTGTGCAAGAGTTTCGCATCATCTAACAAACGCTGAACGGAATTGAAGGTCGATTTATCGACAATGGCGGGCCATGAGGCTTTTACGATTTGGTAACGCTGCCACGTTTTCAAGTTCGATGGGTCTTCATTTTTTTTATCGGCATTCACTTCGCGCTCACCAATGTAGGCACGATTACGAAGCAAAGTTTTAACCGATGACAGTGACCACACTTTTCCAAAACCGCGACCAGCTTTTCTCGGTATGCTAAGGCTGTTCATCTCAATCGCTGTGAGCCGTGTGCTTCCTGTCTTAAGGTAGAGGGAGAACGCCTTTTTCACCCACGCTGCTTCATCGGCGTTTACAACCAACTTACCTCTGTTGGACGCATCGCTGTCATACCCAAGGATAGGTGATCCACCATTTTTTAGACCGCGCACGGCTCTCGAATGAAAATTCGTCGCAACTCGCTCGGAAGTCTGCTTTCTTTCAAATTGGGCAAGGTTAATCATATTAAAGAGCATCATCTCGCCTGCGGGTGTGCTCGAATCAAACTGTTCTTTGATCGAAAGAAACTTGGCTTTGTACTTTTCAAGATCTTTCAATAGGTCGCAAAAGTCTGAGATATTGCGCGAGAGGCGTGAAATATCGGTCACTAAAATCAAGTTCACTTTACCACTACGAATATCCCTCATCATCCTTTGATATGCGGGACGACGGGTATCTTTTGCTGAAAATCCGTCATCAATGTAAGTTTCAACTATTTTCCCCCAAGTAGATTCCTGGCTGTTGCGAATATCAACGTAACCATTGATTCGATACTTCTGAGAATCAAGAGAGCCTTCGACAACCTGAGCCTGTTCTTCTGTACTGACACGAATGTAAGCGCCAATTTTAAGCGGCATACGGTTTCCTTTCCAAAGACTCCTCAGATCGTCGCTTACGTTTTCTCATACAAGCGAAAATTTCGGCAATAATCAATCGCACACTATCTTTGCGAAGATCGGCCTCAAATGGGTCGATCTCTTTACCTTGTGATACATACTCAAGCGGTTTCGCAGGAAGATTTCTATTGTAATCTTTTGAGCTGCATTTGTGCATGGAATTTCCAAACCTATAAATCATGGGTTTCTCCCATGTTTTTTAATCGCCTCAATTATATCCTGGGCTTTCTTAAGTGGAATGGCATCAAGAGTTCGCATGACCACCGCTAAAGTTGGACCCGCGTTGCGAGTTCCATTTTCAATATTGGAGATTGCCATGTAGCCCGATAACCCAAAAAGCTCGGCTAGCTCCTCACGGCTCAAGCCAAGCCTCTCCCTAATTTTCTGAAAGCGTTTTCCATCTAGTACCATCAAGAATGAATACATCATTGATGTATTCATTTGTCAACCTTGTTTTTTCCGGCCCTTTTGCTGGGAGCGGCAAATCCAATCTCTTTCATTAGAATCTCTCTAAGCTCAGGAGAGATTTCGCCGGAATCCTTTGCCTTGCGGAACAATGACTCCAAAGCAGAAATGTCATCAAAATGCGCCGAACGAAGCTCCTGTAGACTGGATTCATTGATATCCTGACTCATCTTTATGAGTGTCCAGCTTACAAGCTGTGTCCTATTGATTTTGCCACCAATGAAACCAGAGTTTGCTTTCTCCAGCATATCACCGAGTGCTTTCTCAGCTTCCCTTGTCATCGTAATCCGATAGAGTTCATCTCCCTTTTCCTTTTCCTTTTCTTCTTCTTTTTTTTCTAAATTATTATCCACTCCTAAATCCTTTCATACCTACCCACCGCCGAAATTTATTTTCTGCACCAGCTAGTGACCCCTTCCAACCAATGTACTCGTTGGGTGGGAGGGGTCACTAGCGATCAGGGGCAGATTCTATAAAGTGAGGCGGTGGGTAAGTCTTTGTTCTGAATTGAATTTCACTCAAATCTTCACTTGTGCGAAAACGCTCTCAACTAGCAAACGATTTGCTAGTGGTGTTGCTAGTGTTTAGCCAACACGTTCGCGTTTTTCGTTCATCCATTGCTCGATGGACTCGACTCCACGGCTCATGTAGATCGGTGCCGTCAGAGGGTTTTTGAGCCACGCTTCCATCTCCCCAAATCCAACAGGCCGCTCCCACGAGGGATAGCTGACTTCCTTCATCGCACGAGAAATGCTGTTGAAGATATACTGTTGGTTTGCAATGAAAACGACGATCTCAATTTCCTTGGTGACAGCGTAACTGTTCATCACCTTCTTGTACCGATCAAAAGTCTTCTTCGATTGCTCGATCTCAAGAGCCACCGTGCGATACTTCGCGGGCTTTGGAAGCCGCAATGTCAGGTCGGGAAACTTAGCATCCTTGCCGTCTTGAGTGGTCTTCATCCACAGCCAGTTCTTACGTTTGAGTTCCGCTTCCGTCGTAAAGCCGTCCAACACATTCTCTTGCTCAAGGCTTAAAATGATGTTGGCGGCTTTCTCATCATGGTCGAATTGACCAAGATGAGGTTTTGTAACGGCCACGATTCCGCGCCGCTCAAGTTCAATCAAAGAACGATTTCCCAAGATCAAAACATCGGGCAGCATCTTCGATTCGTGAGGACGGAAGTATCCGTCTTCAACAAAGCGATTCCAAACCCGCGAGTTCCGGCTATAGGATCGCGTGGTAAAAAACCTATGCCAAAGGGCTTTGCTCAAGAATCCGGTTTTTGCCGCGAAGCTGATTTCTCGAAGAGGAAAATGCTTTGCGCTCACTGCGCATTCCAGCGAGTCGGTTCCGTGATGATATACTCGAAATGCCCCTCGATGTAGCGATTACCCACCACACGGCCTTCGATCCATCGAGATTCCACCTTGGCTTCCTGCAAGGACGGCATGGCTCCCGTTGCTTGACGAGGAGCCGATGCGCGTCCGTTTGCGTAGGCTTTGGCCTCTCGTGTTTTGATTTCATCGTGGAGAGCAGAGCCAGCAATCAAGCCCGCCATTCCACCAATCGTTGCGCCGACAACGACGTTTCGAGTTCGGTATTCTCCATTTTTCCCGGGGTCTACGATGCCGCCAAGGGCGGCTCCACCAGTTGCTCCAATCAATCCTCCAAGTCCAGCACTCTTTCCTTGGGTCGCGCATCCGTTAAGGATAAGCGCGAAAACCAAGGTACAAAAAATCACATAGATTTTACGCTGCATTTTTACCTCCATGAAATTGAGGCGTTTCAGTCTCAGGTAATTCCGCAAGTCCGGCTGATGCCGTTTTTTCAATTTTCAAAAATGGCTCAGGCGGTAGATCGTCAAATTTCTGAAACTCGATGTTGATGGTTCTACTTCCGGCCTCATGCGGAATGACCATCACGGCTTGGCCGACACCAAGTTCATTTTTGAATCGGTTTGGATGGATGATAAATTCATCTACCTCACGAGCCGAAGCATCGCCTGTGTCTTCTTGAGCAAATACACCGCGCTTCGTGCGCGAGGTGTATTTCATACTCTTGACGGTTCCGATCACCTTAGAGAAGTATTCAGCCGACTCAGGATCATTGCCGCGCATGAACACTTTGAGATTCGCATTGGTGAGAATTGAATTAGCAATGGCATCTCCCATAGTCTTGATGTCG
Source organism: Bdellovibrionales bacterium (assembly GCA_019637855.1). Lineage (GTDB taxonomy): Bacteria > Bdellovibrionota > Bdellovibrionia > Bdellovibrionales > UBA1609 > JALHOQ01. Next base: position 136,387 of record JAHBUX010000001.1, on the reverse strand, counting down.
CCCAAAGCCTGATGAGCGAATACGATCCCGACATTGGCACTTCTTGATTTATTCAAGATAGTGACGAAGCCTGGGTAAAGATACTCAGAAAAGTCATCGAGAAAGACCGAATAGAAATTGTGATTCCTATTTTCCCCACGGTGACGATTCGCTACCGCACTTTGAAGGCATTGCAAAATCATCTTCCCGGAGGCTTTCCCCAAGAAAGGTGAAAGCATCACGGGAAGCTGAAAATACACGATCAGATTTTCCCTTAACGCGCAATCCAAGTCGATACTTGGGCTTTCCGTATTGAACAAAGCCGAAGTCTTTCCGAAAGCAAAGTGACTAAGAGCTGCCGTTAGGCCGCTTGTCCTTTGCGCGATTTCCGTTGGCGGAAGACTAGCGTAATGCTTCGCCCAATTCTTCAATCCTTGGTTTCCGGTTTTCTCGGCTAGAGCCTTCAGCTTGTTCGGTGTCGAGATGGCTTCAAAGACCTTTAAGAAGGTCGGAAGCTCCCGACTCTCCGAAAAAATCCTCATCACTTGTGCGAAGATTTCAAACTGCACACTCCGGTAATACTCATTTTCAAACTCGAACGAATTGAACACGCGCTCTGCTACCTCTTCGGGGCTACCGCCAAGAAGAGGGTTGAACTGGTGCGACTCATCGGGGCTACTGAGTGAAAACAAGCGAAAATCCTTTTGCCGCTTGTTTTTCACAGCATACGCCCAGAGTTTATCAAGAAGGCTTCGGTCTGATTTTCCATCTATGAGAATCAGGCCGCGCCCTTGCTCAATATCTTGAATCGCCCACGGTAGAATCACGCTCTCAGTTTTTCCGGCATTGGTGGTGCCAATAACTTGAGTGTGCATCGCCCGTTGGCGGGTTTTGATATGGACTTCCTCTTTCTTGTCCGTAACGCCACAGAAAACGGAGTTTTCGGATTTTCCGATGACAGCTTTTTCTTGTTTTTGCTTCTTCAAATTGGCTTCGCGCTTTCTTGCCATCCAGTAAAAAAGCGGAGTTAAAAGCAATACGCAAAAGCCAAGAAGAATGACTTGGTTTCGCGGTTCTCTGATCCAGACGTTCAAAAAGTTAATCGCCTTGCTCAAGGCCATCAGGCCAAAAATAATTCCGGCACCCCAAAGCAGCGTTTGATCGCTGACTTGGGAGGTTTCCTTTTTCTTATCTGCCATAAGTAGTTCCAGGGTCGCGGAACGCGAAATTTGTCGTTAGCACGGCGTAAAATTCCGTTTGATTTGAAATCTCAATCCATCGTTTTTCTTTTTTGAGATCGTTCGCCCAACTCTCGGCTCGATCCTTAGCAGTTTCGGCAATGGCGTTCTTCCAGCCATTGTCATCACCGCCAGGATTCCCGCCCAAAGCTCCGCGCTGCATGGAACCTTCCGCATACGCTCCGATAAAGCGCGTAAGGGTTTGCCCAACGGTATTCTTCAAGGCTTCGGAGTGAACACGGCCAGAAACTCCGACCTGTCCATCTGAACCAACACCAATGGCTGCAAATTCCCGCTCTCTTCCGTCAGGGAATTGAACGGACTTCCAACTCACATTGGCGCGGTCGCCTCCATCATCAAAGGTCACATCCCCAAAGAGTTTCGATCCTTGGGGAATTGCCAGTGCATCTTCGTGAATGTAGTCACGAGTGACGACACCGATAACGGGCATCCCTTGATTAGCAACGATAGCTCGCTCATAGAGCTTGACCGCAATCCGACTTCCAGGGGGAATTTGGGTTTTGCTGTCTAATCCTCCACGGGCAAGAATCATCGAGCTATTGCGCTCATCGCCCGAAGAGGCAGAACCGCCGCCGCTACCGTAGGTTGGCGCATAGAGGTGGCTCAAGTTCGATGGGGTTGATCTCGCATATCCTTGACCCGCTCCGATCTGACTAGCGGCTTCTTGAGTTGGATCACTGCTTGATGCCACTGAAGGGCGCTCTCCCAGTGGGGCCTGTTCGTGAAACTCACCGACGGTTTCCTTGGGTACAGGGATGAGTAAAATCCCCACAACGCCAATCACGAGCGCGACAACGCCGCATTTTACGAGTGAAGCCCAGTTGATCTCTCTTCTTTTCAGAAAATAGACTTTCTCCTTGAAGGCAAAATTCCTAACTCGCTCCATGAAAGACGATCTCACTGCTACTTCCATGCGACCCCCTTGGGAATCGTGAGATACGAATTTTTCTTTCGCCTCAGTTCAATTCGTAATGCGTCTCCCGTAGATGCGTCACTCTTTAGGACTTGAATCACGCCCTTGATGGATCGACCATTTCCCAAGTCTTGCCCCGAAAGCGCAAGACTGTGAATGGGCCTCGTCATTCCGCCTTGCGTAAGCCAAAGCCAATCAGGACGGAATTTTTCGCGCGTGCTTGAGCTAACCTCAAACTCGATCAAAAGAACGCCATCAGCCGTATTCGCAAGTCGCCTGGTTTCAAAAACCAAGGACTCGTTTTTTAAGTGATTGCGGAAGTTGCGCCATCCAATCGCGGAACTTTTTATTTTCTCTTGAGGGTTTTCAAGGTAAACGACGTAATCAGCAGCACCTTCAGGCCCGCTCACAAGCTGCACATTAAATCGCCTGTAATCGGTGTAGATATACAGATTACTTCGTGCGCTGCCATGAAGGGGCTTGATCGTAATGGCCTGATCCAGATACTCAACTTTGAATGCAGATTGATCGCCGACCACAAGGCTGTTCGGTCGATCCGGCACTTGGATAATCGTTGCGACTCCAAGTGCCGTCCTGACTGTGACAATCTGATCCTTTTTTACTTCGACCGTTCGCACTCTTGCCCAAGTGCTTAACGGAAATAGAAACATGAGAATTGCAAAAACAATTCGTGGAAACATAAAAGCCTCCGACAAAGAGGGTTTTCATGTCTCAATTTTTAAAATCAGTTCTGGTATTCTTTTTCTTTCGAGATATACACGCCCCACGGGTTTTTCTCTGTGCGCGGGCCTGATTCAAAGCCAAGCTCTAAGCGAAGATCGCCCGCAGCCTTAAGGCCCTGAATAGAGGTGATTCGATCTCCTTCAATGACGACAACGCTATTCTTCAAGTCCACTCGGATTTCCACGGGATAAGCTCGCTGTGCAACGATCTTATCTACGGAAAAACGAACGACGTTTTGCATAGAACCGTCAAAGGCTCGTCTGGTCGAAGACAGAATAAAGTCTCCTGCCTTTCCAACCTGAGAGGAAACCGTTTTCGGTGTCCAGTTGTAGCGATATTTCAAATATTCGCGCACCGCTCGCTCGATCTCTACCTTCGGATCAGGTTTGGGTGCTTCTTGATAGTAAGAAGCATCCGGCGCAAGCGTTAAAACCGCAGTGGGTTTAATCGCTTGGTAAAAGAGGAGCGTTATTAGTAGCCCACAAGTGAGGTAGGCAGCAAATGCCGACATTTTCAAAAATTGATTAGAGTGTGCAAGCTCTGCAAGAGCTTGCGGTAATTTTCTAAGTTTTAGTTTTACTGATTCGTTCATAAATTCCTTTTTTAGTAGCGGTACATATCCCGCTTACGTTTCTTCTCAGCTTGGTAATTCGCAATTTTATTTTTGGCATATCCGCTCGCGCCGGAGTAAGCCGCTTTACCTTTTACGGCGAGCGACATTCCTTTAGTCGGAACAGCCGCCATTGCAGCCACCGCTTGCTGTCCGATTCCTGAAGACATGGCTTGTGCTCCTTGGCTTCCAAGGGATTTTACGAAAAGAGGCGTTGCGAGCATTGCAATCGCAATGACGAAATTCATCACGACGATGGTCACATAGGCACCTTCAGTTTTATACGCATCTCCAAAGGCCAACGAAGCAAGCATGGCTCCCAAGATCGCCCAGACAATTTTCCAACACGCCACCTCGATCATTCCTCGAAAAAGGTTGGCTGTAATATTTCCCGTTGCCGGAAACAAATTGAACAGCAGTAAAAGCGGAGCCGATACCATGTAGAACACCCAAAAGAAGTGATACATGGCGATCATCAAATAGCGGGCAATGAAAAGGATCAAGAAGCTCAAAAACGTGAGTACCGCCATAAGAAGATCGTTGAATCCCAGAAGGATGCTCGCGCTTCCTGCGGGATAGCTCTCGCTCTTTTCTTTTGCCATTTGAATCACAGCATCGAGCGTATTCATGGAGTCGATTTTTTCAGCAATACCATCGGCCACAAAGACGATGCTCTGACTGATCTCAGGGAAAGCAGCCAGAAGTAATGTCGAAATCATTGCTCGCTTAAGCACATCAACAAAATCAACGCTGCTTCCTGGTGATCGTAACCATGTGATCGCAATGGAAAGACAAAAGAATACGGGCAACATCAAGTAGTACATTCGCACGAACTCTTGGTGAAGATCGCGCATGAGTGAACCCATCAAATTAAAATCTGGCATAGGCTAATCTCCTTTGAGGTTGCCGAGTTTGGTTTCCCTCGGAAGTTTGCCAAAGCCATCAGATAGGCCGTCATACTGCGCTCGGAATTGGGCCGATTGCAGTTTTTCCTTTCGGTTTTGAAGCGCCATGTTTTCGCCCATCGCTTTTAGCATCATCGAATTGGTACGAAGAACTTGCGTTGTCACTCCAATCAAAACCGCCATACTTTGCGCGGTCAGCTTCGCAGCTCCTTGCGGGCTTACATCTTGCGAATGAGCAAAAATTCTTTTGCTTTCCTCGTCGGCCTGATCCGCAAATCGAAAGAGCGTTCCATTCATGGAAATACTTTCCGAGGCTGACTGATCTTGCGCTTGTTGCAAGCGAAGTTCCGCCGTTTGCGGGATCTTTCCATATAGATCGTCAATGATCCTTAGCACCTGATCGGCTGTCTCAAGATTCCCGTAAATTCCGGGGTTGAAGCGCGGGTTCAACATCTGCATAACCGTGAGGCCATCTCTGATCCCTCGGTTAATGTCTCTGAGCAAACCTAACGTATCGCCACCTGTGGACAGAATTTTCTCAAGTTGTGCAAGTTGCTGAATCGCATTGGCGAGAATCTGCATCAAAACCGCGACATCGCCGCCGAACAAATCCGCTTTTGCGGGTTTCGGTATGGTGATGGATAGACATAAGATTCCAACAATAAAAAGTTTCTTCAGCTTTTTCATGCTGCACTTCCTTTCGAGGCTCCCTGCGCCACGCCGTTTGGATAAACAAGTGCCGCCTTCTCAATCGCTTGAACCAAATCCAATCCCGAATCTCGAAGTGTGCCGAGATACGAATTGTCTTGAGCATCTGAAGTCGAAAGCCAGTATTCAAAGGGGCTTGGATAAATCCGAACTACTTGACGGTGATCGCCTTCGATCATAAAGCCTTCGGAAAATTCGCCCTTCTTCTGCCCAAGAGAGTGAATCAAACCAAGCTCCTGATCGTTGAGCTTCAGCGTTTCGCGCAAGATTTCCGAGTCTCCACGTTGAAGCATGATGAACTTCGTTGCCGTGTTGTTGAGAATGGCTGGCCCAATCGGGCTTGCCACGATCTCTTCCACGCCTTGCGTGATGAAGGTGATTCCTGAACCTGTTTTTCTCAGCGTTCTCGCGCAATACTCCATGAACGAAGCCGCCGCATTGGACTTCAACAGCTCCCATGCTTCATCAAGAATGATCCGCTTCTTCGTCGTTCGATCTCCCTCAACCTGAGTGAGAATGAAATCCGTCAGAATCAAAATCATCACGCTCTGTAGATCGGGATAAGCCGATAACCCCTTCAAATCGAAGGTGCAGATCGAAGCATCCGTACGAAGACTTCCCACACCGTCAAGAAGCCGCCCGTAGGGGCGTTCTCCCGTCCAGAGATAAAGCATCTTCGACACCGCTCGCATCGAATCTTCCTCAAACGCAGAAAGATAACGGGCAAGGTCACTCAACGTCGGCACCTCGCCCTTAGCTCGTCGGCTTTTGTAAAGCTCGATGATCGCTCGTTCTAAAAGAGCGCGATCGAGCTTCGGAAGTTTTGCCTTTTCATCCTCACTGACCATGCTTTCCACACAAGCCAACAGCGATTTGATTTTTTGGTTGCTCGGCTCTTGAGTTGGATCAGGAAGATCAAATGGATTGATCCGGTATTGGTCAGATAGGTTGATCTCAAGGTATTGGCCTCCCAAAGATTCGGTCAGCTTCTTGTACGATCCTCCAATGTCGATGATGAACACGCGAAGCCCACGGGCAAGCTCTTGAAGCAGAATGCAGTTGTTCAAGAATGACTTACCCGCGCCGGATGAACCCGTGACCAGCGAATTGTAGTTCGGCAATCCTGGGTCAAAGGCATTGAAGCTCACAAGGCCATTCAAGCGATTGCGAAAGAGAACCACCGGATCGCGGTCGCCTTCACGCGGTCCATACACCGGAAGGAAATCTGCGAGGTTGTTGGTTTTCATTTTCCGCGCACGTTCCAAAAAAAGCGGGGCTGCGGGAAGATTGCCTCTTAGCACCTTCCACGCGCCCACGCTTTCCTCTAGCCCCTCTGCTCCTTGCAAGGCCCGAAATCGAGCCAACACTTCGCGCACATCACGGTTCAAGCGTTTGGTGCCTTCGGGTGTAGCGGGGGCCTTCAAGACCACACTCAGTTGAACAGCATAAATACGCTGGCCCGTGTTCAAAAGTTCTCGAATCAACTCCTCGGTGGAGGAGAGTTTCGTTTCACTCTCAAGATCACTGGCCTTATTGCCACTCGTGACGGCCATCGAGTGCGCCATCTTGCGCTTTTGATTGAGCTTCGCCATCTCGCTTGCCTGTGGCGGTACATCGAGCGATAAAATCAAGTCGTAGTGAAACGGTAGCCGCAAGAAATCCGCAATCATTCCGGCGTAGGTGACTTCCGGTAGGGTTTTGAGAGTAATTACCCGATGGTAAAAGCCATCGAGGGTGAATTGCTCAAAGCCCAAAACCAGATCGCCGAAGACCAGTTGCTCCCGTGGGGATTGCGTAGCTAACCAATCCACCTCAGCCAAAACATCTTTTTCAATGTCGCTCTCATCGAAAGTTTTCACCACAGGCGTAGGCTCGAAAGTCGCTCTCTTCGGATTCAAAAACTCATAGACGTTTTCAAGAATTTCATTGCGATTGAGTTCGCAGCATGAAATCCCCAAGGCTTCAAAACTCGAAACAAGCGTTTCGATATTTTGCCCCAAGACTTCCAGCGTTTCCTCGTAGGCTTCAGCGGCCTTTTCAGAAAACAGCTCCTTCTTCTTGAAAATGCTGACGGCTTTGGCTTCCACCACAGGAACACGCACATAAATGAAGAGTTCCGGCCTGTAGAGTTCACCATCCGTCATGGCCTTGTTCAGTTTTTTCTCTCGATAGTCCGCGATGCCCTGAACAAGAGGGTGAATATTTTCGATTTTTCCTTGAGAATGTGCGGTCAATACGTCTGAGAAATCCGATCTCACCCCAAGAACGAACTGCAAACTCGTTCCTTCCGAAATGGAATTAAGAGCAGATCGCAGACCCATTGTGAGGCTGTTTGTTTTGGCTTCGTCAAAGCACTCAACGTCGATAAGTCCGACTTTGAGGCCACCCACAAGGGAGCCGTCAAAGAGGATCGCATGAGCCTTCGGACCGTCGATGAAATCCCAATAAGGCAACTCCTCCGCAAGAGCTGCGTCTTTTAGTTTCTTATTCATCTTTCTTTTCCTTCTTGAAATAGCGGCGATAAATTCTGTCGCCGCGTCCCGCCGCAAAGTAGGCTGGGCGCACATAATGCTCGATTAGGTGTTGCAAATAGTTGTCGGGTCTTCCGCGCTTCGCAAAGAAGAGGAACAACGCCAAGAAAAGCGTTGTTCCCCACACCATGAGATAGCGGAAGGACGTAGCCCCGAAAACAAGGTTAGTCACAGCGAGGTTCATAAAAATCAAAAGCAAATCGGATAGCTCATATCCGAAAAGTTTGGATTTCATTTCCAACGCTCGCGGGACTCGGCTCGTTAGAAGTTCATCGTCCATTGTTCACCATCCTTAGCGAACCGTTTGGGCGATAAAGTCCACGATGGCCTGTGCGCCGAACCCGAACATACAGCCAAGCACCGCATAGATGATGTGCTGCTTGGCGTTCGGATTACCTGTAAAGAAGGAAATCGCGGCAATCGCAATCCCGATCACAGATAGAAGTGGCAGGATTACGCCTGTCAACTTCGACTTGATCCCGATGAGACTTGATTCCAGACTCGCATGAGCGAAGTCTGGAACAAGCACCATCGAAAGAATCATCAGACCAAAGAGAATCAGATATTTTTCGTTTTTCATTTTTGCTCCTTTTGAAAAAATCAAAGGAAAGCTCAAATGATCTCGCAGTTGGATTCTCGAAAACCTACGCCGCCTGATCGAACGATTCAGGCTCGGGCAAGTCATTTGCGCGAGCAGATGGTTCGGGGTGGATATTGACGTAGATGGGCTTACTCAAAAGATCGAACTCAAGCTCGATAATTCCTTGAACAGAATCGACAGTCCCGTTCCCGACAATGTTCCAAAAATACTTCGTTCGAGCTTTGGGGCTTTTGTTCGGCTCCCTTGTCATCACGAGATATTTGGATGGATCGTCTTTGTGGGGAAGAATGTAGTACCGATCCCACGAAAACATCCACAGTCTGAGACTGAAAATGTTCTGGCCCTCTTTGAGGTAGGCCATGCCCACACTTTTTGTTTTTTTCAACTTTCCGCTCACGTCTTTGATTGCTTGAAAGACTTGAAAGCGAAAATACTGGTTTGATTCGTCGCCATTTTTGGCAACAGTGTTCATTTGCTTTTCCATAGGAAAAACCTCTCTTTTATTAAAATTTGTTTTCGTTTCTTTATGCGGCTATGGGCCGCGCACTCATTTGATTCTTCAGAAATCCGTTACGCAGTTCTTTGATGGAGTTCTCAATAAGTTTGTTTGTCTCGTTCCACGAAAGGCCGAGAATTTTAGCAATGTCTTCGATCAACAGCCGCTCCCAGAATCGGAAGTAAATGGCTAAGATGCCTTCATCGCTCAAGCTCGGCATAAGTTCGTAGAGGAGTCGCAAATCTTTTTCTTTCTCAGGACTTCTCTCAGGTAGAAGATCGGCAGCCTTTTTCAAGATCGTTTGTTTCATTCGTGCCCCCTCGTATGGGTGGGTTTTCGATCTCGAAACTCTAGGCGTTGCCAATCCTCAAACGTATATTCTTCTTTCTTAAACAGCTTCCGCCAAACGGCCGTCAGCCAGCAGATGATTCCCTTCATCCTTTCCTCCCTTCGTGACCGAGGAATTTTCTTCCCCTTTCACTAATGGCGAAATGGGTGACACCCCCTTTAAGTGGCGGGCCAATCTGCGAAGAACTCGCTTTTTCAGCGTTTTGACGGTGTTACGGGAAACTTGTAGCTCCTCGGCGATATAACGCTCGCTGCGGCCTTCCCAGAAGTTCATCTGGATAATTCTCTGCTGTTGAGGCGTGAGGAGCTTTAGTAGATTGGCTACAAAATCTTTTGCTTCATTGTCCGCGCTCGATTGTGACAAGTCCCAACAAGTAAGCTCTGCATTTTCAGCAAGGTAATCGTACTCGTAAGGCTTGAGCTGTTGGTCAGATAAAGTTCCGTCGAGAGAATTTAGATATTTCTCCCAAGTTTCTTGATCCCAGCCCTTAGATACCTCTTTTAGATCGCGTTCACTGAGAGCGTGACCTTTTTTGTTGAGCCAAGGTTTTCCCGAATGAACGGAGGTTAGAGCCTGGTCAGAGGCAACATGATTGATCGAATCCATTTTGGATTCCTTTCAGAAGTCCAGCCGATCAGATTCCTATGTCTGATGTGGTTAAGGCCAACTTCACGGCTCCGCTTCCTTTGTAGTGGTCAGCGTTGCCTTTGCTACACATAGCCGCCCTTTTTAGGGTAGGCGCTTTCTCTAGTCTTTCACTTCTTCAACGACGCGCTTTTCGATTTCGATTTTTGGACTCCATTTTCCATTATGGAATTTGATAGTTATGCTTCCGAACTCGACTCCGAACATCTCTGACAGCAGATTTAAGGCTTCAGATAGGCGCTTCTTCTTCGCTTGTTCTACGTCTTTAGTAGATGCCGCCGTATTTTTGTTTTCCATTTTAACTTCCTCCCTGTTTCTGGAAATAACCCGATAGTTCCGCCGCTCGACGGCGAGCTTGCTCGACTCTTTCTTGTTCCATCGGTGGAACAAAAAGAACTGTCCAAACCGTTCGGCAAATTCCCATCATCACCAGAACGGCTGCACGAAAAACTGACGCCATTCTGCGCGGGACAGTTTCTCGACTCTGTTTAATGAATTTCATATAGCTTCCTTTCGGAGCTGATAATTCAGCTCTCGAAAGTATTCATATCAATGCCTGTGCCGAAACACCGACGTGGAGTGCCTTCGCCTAAAGAGCTATGATCTTTAATGAATTTCAAATTCTGTTTTTTGATGTATTGCTGCTCAGACCAACACGAATGCAAATCATTGCAGAGTATTCGCGTAAATATCTGAAATCTAAGACATAGAGCGCACTGCAAATTTTAGGAGTGCCTACAGAATCTTGGCGGAAATTTCCTGCTTTTGGGAAAGCGGAATTAGAATCTCAACACAGGTACCACTAACTCCATCTGAATTGATGGTCAGTCGTCCACCAACGCCCTCAAGCGTGTTTACGGCGTGATAAAGGCCAAGCCCGCTGCCATTCTCTTTGCCAAAGGTCTTTCCTTTCGCACCAAGCGTGGGAATTAGGTCAGGCGGGATTCCAACACCCGTATCGACAACGAAAAGGCGTACAGACTCCGTATCGCAGGATAGTTCCACTAGAATAAGTCCTTCGGACTTTATAGCCTCTGCGGAGTTATCGAGGATGTTCGATAAAATCCTATTCAGTTCTTTTGAATCCACAGCGCAAGCAAGGTTCTGAGCTTCCGAAGAAATCCGAGAATCGAAAGCAAGGCCAGTGCGATCTCGATATTGAATTTTCTTTTCTTCAATCGCTGCAATTACGATGTCTGAAATTCGATTTTGAATCTCAGTTTTTGGAATCTCGTTTTCTTCAGGCAATGCAACGGATTTAGAACGATTCAGGTCATTTGCAATATCGTTGATCCTCGTAATCGCACTTTGAATTAGCGCCTTCTTATCGGCTGGCAGAACAAGTGATTTAATCGTGTTGTTCAGTGCTGCAAGCGGTGAGCGAATATCGTGCTTAACCTGTCTTGCCAACTCACCTGAAGCCCGAGTTTCCGCGTTCACCTCTGCCGCGTCCATGTGAAAATTGATTTTCTCCCGGAGGTACGAAAACTCAGCAAGATAAATTGGCGTTTCTTGCGATGGGCGGCGTTCGCATTCCAATATGATGGTCTTCAAATCACGTTTGATAATTCGACTAGCAAACAACAAAATACCCAAAACGAGAAGCGCGAGGGCCGAGTTTCCAACGACCGCAAACTGAATTTTTTGACGAAGCGATTGATAGATGTCTGAGTTATCGAAGTAAAGCGTTACGGTCGCGGCGCTAACACTTTGCGCTTCATCGTAAAATACTTCATCCTTCACGGAATAGAGGCCCGCTTGCTTTTCGGAATCTAGTTCACAGTCAGTAACAGGAACCTCTTTGGCTGTGATCGTGACGCAAGCAACTTGGGAGTTCTGGACTATACTTTGCGCCCGAAGCCGTACTTCAACAAAACTGCCTTGAATCAGCGGTGCTCTCAAAGTCTGAACGGCAAGTTTGGAAACCACATTTTGGTGGTCCTTGCGAGCAGCCTTCGCCTCTTCAAAATCACGATAAATCTGAATCGTAGTGGCAACGCCAGAGAAAATGATGACCACCAGGAATGCAACGATTCCAAAAAATTGGCCAAATCTGATTTTCTTAGGAAGTGCCTTCACGGAATCCAACCTTATTTCGTGTATTTCACGTTGATAAGCCGCGGCGTGTATCTAAAGCCGATATTCTCTTCGGTAAGACCCGAACGAGATACGGCATACATCGGAACCTTCCAACCTGGAACCATTCGCTTTTGCTCGACAATCTTTTTATTGAAAGAACGGAACAGATCACTTCGCTTAGACCAGTCTTGTTCAACGCGAGCTTGCAAGTAAATTGGGCGCAGATCGCCGAGGTATTCTACGAAATCTACTCCGAGGAGCTGATTCAAAAGCGGCAGAAATCCTTCCGGATCGTTAAAGCCTCCGGCCCACGCTGCCATGACCACATCAGGCTTTTTTGAACTGATAGTGCCAATGTCGATAGGCTTAATGTTGATAACATTCACTTCAAGGCCGTAGCTATCAGCTAACTTCTTTACCTCTTCCCCCTCAAAGACGAAATCGAATGCTCCTACGACTGCGACGGAAAGAGTTTCTTTCTTCGTTGATTTCTGGATTTCTGGCTTCTCGAACTTCACGCGCTCGGGAAGGTAGCCCGAAATTCCTACTGGCACGATTCCGGTGGCTCGCTGGAATTTCAGATTTTTTGTTTTGATGTCTACAAGTTCATCCAAAAAAGCCATCATGCGTGATTTCATTTCGGCAGAGCCGTAATGTTTTCCGGTGGGATGCCACCAAAGCGAAGTTTGAACGAAACTCGTTTGCTCTTTTGATTGAATCGGCGATTTTTTCTCTTGTGAAAGTTTCGTTAGCTCCTCAAAAATTGGCTGGCTTGCCATTGGAACATAGTCAGGAACCTCTTTGCCAACGCTCAAGGTGGCATCATCGGCGAAGTAGACCAACTCCCACTTCGGAATGGTGACATGAGCAGCTTTTGAATGCCTATCGTTCTTGACGAAATACCATTTGCCTTCTGATTTCATTAAGCGATACGGACCGGAGCCGATGTAAGGCTCGATAGATTTAGAGTCAAAAGTCCAACCGTCTGGAACGATTCCAAGATGATCCCGAGAAAGCGCCTTTAAGATCGCAACATTTGCTTCAGACAAAATCATAGTGACTTCGTAGGGCGCAGTTTCTTTCACTTCTTTGATCGACTTTAGGAAGTTGCTAGACTGCGTATTTTCGGCAATGTGGCGATTGATACTGTATTTTACGTCTTTGGCCCGAATCGGGTTTCCGTTTGAGAAAACCTGTCCTTTTTCGATGAAGAAGACAATAGTCTTTCCATCCTGCGATACGCTCCATCGTTCGGCGATCCCGCGAGTCATATTCCCGAAGCGGTCAGCATCTACGAGCGGTTCTAAGATTTGAGCGAGCAAAACGTGTTCGGCAAACTGGTTAATTTTTATGATGTCGCGGGGAAACGATTGTGGCACATAGCCCAGCTTGGGAACCACGCCCGCATTTGCATTTTGTAAATTCATAAAAGCTCCCAAAAAGGTAATCATTATTTTTAATTTGAAAGAGGAGTTCAACCTAAGCATACAACCCTCAGATGATTTTGCTCAACTTCGGTTCTCTCTTTAATGGTGTGAACGAGTTGTCTGGCAAAATCGGTTAGTTCAAAATCTTGAAACGAATCAATAGTGTCGAAAATAAGCTGCTGATGCCGTTCGTGGGGAAGGCCAGACTGCTTTTCAAATTCCACCATCCTAAAAAGTGCATACAGGGAATGCAATCGGCCAATGGGAGGTCGAACGATTCCTTGAAATGGCGCATGAACCAAGCTGAAGTCTGCGCTTTCTTCCACCAGACGATCCAGCACATTGATTAGAAATAGCTCTTGATGGGCCATTTCGTGAACGACAGAAACGGCCAGATTTTTGTAATCTAGGCGATCCATATTCTTCCCGAAAAATATGCACCCAAATGCGTGGGGACTCGATGCTGAACGAAAGGAGACATTTTCTACTAGAAGATACGAAGAAATCCACTTCTCAAGGTATTGCCGAGTCTGCTTTGCGTGTTGTCCCATGAAGCTCTCTGCATTCTGAACTTGCTCTTTGCGCCATGACGACAGCGAAACCGGAACAGCTTGCGGGAAAATACTTTTCGAGAGGCGCAACAAGGTGTCCCTTTGATCGGCTGCGGTTGTCTCCATATTCAAAAATCGGCCCGATCTCGGAAGGGTCGAAAGCCGAGGCGAAGCAACCCCATAAGATTGGAGTGTTAGCTCCATCATCGGAGAGCGCGAATCGTAGCCACCGTTTCCAATTCTCTTAGTTAAGCCCCCTTTGAAAAGGGGGCCTATAAGATCAAAGATCCAATCGCCCTTTTCGATAAGTATGAGGGTTTTATCCTTCAAACTCATTGCTGAACGATGTCCGCTCTTGCAGCAGAAAATTGAGCGTTATCGAAAATCGAAACGTCAATCTGATTCTCCTCATCGACTTTCACCGCCAAAAATTCGTCAGTAGTAGGCTGGAACTCTTTTACGAGAAAATCGTAATCAAGCGACAACTTTTCTGCCAATTCACGGGAAAGAACGTAGTAGTGCCCACGCTCCATCGTTTTCTGACCTTCGGCTACTTGGCCGAACGCTGGTTTAACCAAAGCGATAGCAAGAGCCATCACCATTATTTTTGCTTTCATTTTTCCCCCTCTGTTTGGGTTTACGTTTGTTGTTTGACGCCGAAACTATTTCGCAACAGCTTTCGACGCGACTTGCTTTCCTTCTTCCATTCTTAAAACTAATCTACGATAATTCATCGTGTTGTGATTCATTCCCAACAAAGCAGCGGCAGCACCTTTTTTGTTGTCAGTGAGGTCCATCGCCCGCTGCAACAGAATGCGCTCTTGCTCTTCTACGCGGCGAACGAAGTCTTCGTGTTTTATGATTTCACCTCTAGCAAGAAGCGCCTCTATATTATTTCCAGATGAATTTCCGATGTCTTCGGCGAAAGCCTGTGGAGTTATTCGTGCATCAGACATAACAAATGCCTTCTTTACGACAGCTTCAAGATCGCGCACATTTCCAGGCCAAGAGTGACTTTTGAGTTTTCGTAGCGCGCTATCAGAGATCGGTTTTTTAAGTCCGGTTTTATCTTCCATCTGATTGATGAAGTAACGAGCCAGAGGTTCAATGTCCTCCGGTCGCTCTCTCAATGGAGCCACATCAATGGTGAGGTACTTGAGCCTGTAATAAAGGTCTTGCCGAAACGTACCATGCTCTGCGGCCTCCCGTAGATTTCTATGGGTGGCAGCTACAACCCGAAAATCAATTTTCCGTGGTGATAGCGCACCAACTGGCTGGATCGTTTTTTCTTGAAGCGCACGAAGAATCTTAACCTGAAGATCAAGTGGCATATCGCCAATTTCATCAAGAAAAATAGTACCGCCGTCAGCGTGTTCAAAAAGTCCAATTTTTTTGTTCATTGCTCCCGTAAATGCGCCTCGCTCGTGACCAAAAAGTTCACTTTCGAGCAAGTCTTTTCCAAAAGCTGCACAGTTAATAGCAACGAACTTTTTGTGCTTGCGGCTTGAGTTTTCGTGAACTGCTTTCGCAATCCCTTCTTTTCCTACACCGGATTCGCCAAGTATTAGTACAGGCTCATCAAACGCCGCGAATTTTGAAATCATGTCGGCGACCTGGCAAAGCTCACGCGAGCTTCCAACCATTTTTAAAGTGCTGCGAATACGTTGCTGTCTTTCGAGATCGTTACGCGCATCAGCTTCTTCATCAATTTTGGGTAACATTGAAGTCACGACAGCGACCAAATTTGATGGGTCAAGACCTTTGCGAATGAACTTCTCAGCTCCCGCAGCAAGGCACTTGTTTACAATATCTTGATCCTCTACGCCTGAAACCATGACGATACGAACTTCAGGCTGGATCGCCTTTAGGAGAACAGCAACTTCGTCACCATCCATTCCCGATCCATCTTTGTTTTTCATTTCAAAATCGAGGAGTACGGCAGAGAAACGATTCGGTTGCTCACGAAATAATGCGATACCAATTTCACCAGAGGCCGCCGTTTCAACTTCAATGTCGGCGTCGGCGAAGAGCATCTTAATAGACATTAAGACGAGAGGATCGTTGTCGATAGCTAGAATAGACTGCTTCATAAAAACTCCTGATCCGAATGTTCGGTCATAGGGGTCTTTAGCAAGGATGAAGCCAATCTTGTTTATTCAGCCATATAGCTTCTATTTAGCTTATATAGCTGTTTGACGGCGCTTTAGTTGATTTCCCCCGAATAGCAAAGTTCCCGAGCTACAAGTTTCCGTAGCTCACGGTGATAAATATAAATGGTTGAGCGTAAGGTGTTGAAAAATAAAGCATTTGGAGATGGAGTAATGTAAATCTTGTATTCCAAAATTTCGTAGAAATTCGTCTTATTTTGAAGACAACTATTGGTAACTACGAGCGAAAACGGTCATCTGCAAATTCTTGGAAGTCATGTAGATATATCCCGTTAGCGTATATTTTTTTCATAGTGAAATTTGCTGATTCAGACATTTTGATACCAGTAGAAAGCCACCGGAATAGGGAATTGAGAAGTGAACTTAGCAAAAAGATGGAGCCGCCAGCCGGAGAGAAGCTGGCGGCCCCGAGGAAGAGACTAACGATAATTGCTGGTGAGGTCGTCGAGGCTGTAATTGCTTGCGCGAAATTCAAGATCAACACATCGTCCTTGCATTGGGAAATCCAGAACTTCACCCTTCGGAGTAATATGCCAAAGGTCTTTCGTGATACAGAGTTGTGCTCCACCGTTTGCTTTTTTAAGAAGAGCACCAACATAGAAGTTCAAGTTGTTTGAGCTTGTACGCTCCCAATAGCTGTCTTCCACGACATAGTGCTTGAGTTGGTAGTTGGGATCTTTCATGTCCACTCCATTGATGAGCAAGTGGAAGTCGCCATTTTTGTGCAGAAAAAGCTGCAAATCGTTGACGTAAAACGATCCTGCTTGAAATTGTTGGCCTTGCACAAGCTGTAGCGAACTTATCTTGATACTTTCAGGCTCGCTTCTGGAGGCGAACGCAGAAAAGATTCCGAGCTGACTTTCCGTTGTCGGGCATACTTCACGATAAGATTTTGTTCCTGGCGAAGTAGACCAAACCATCGCACCTCTTGCCGTCATTCCGGCAACACCTGACGTAACGACATCGCGGAGAAAGTTTGCGGTCGCTTTCACGCGGCCCTCTTCCATGCGAGCATTGATCTTCAGGAAATCACCCAAAACAAGAGTTTGATTGTCGATCACCCAATATCCAGAAACGACTCTCGCTTTTTTGCGTTTGTGTGTGTAGCCGCTCGCAGTGTAACTTTCGATTTCCTTTTCCTCATACTGCGCGACGAACTTGCGATCCGGCGTAAGTACAACCCGCACCTCGACCAAGAGGTCATTTCCTCTTTCTGATTTTCCAACCAGTGTATCTTCGATCAAAAGATACTTGAAGTAGACTCCAGATTTGCCTCCACAGGTTCCTTGTTCAGCATACATCAATTTATTGAAATCGAATTTATCCTGCGGAACATAGTCAGGCTGACGATTCGGAACAGGCGTCGGCTTACCCGTATTTGCAGACTGCGAATGTCCACTTGATTTTTCTGAGCAAGCTACAAGGCTCACGCTCAACAACATTAAAAACGTAACGATTGCTTTTTTCATTTCACACCTCTTAGTGATTTTTGTTTCAGCCGTTGCCAATCAACGACTTTCGAGGTGTGCGTATTTCAATGAGTAGGCCAATAGATAATGAAAATGAAAAATCGAATCTAACTGTTTATTATTTCAATATGATTTTCGATTTGATGGAGTTTTGTAATCTCAGCTAAACTGCGGGTGCTTTTACGGATTTTTGCAAAGGGAAAAGGGAAACACCTAAATTCTCGTAGACTTATGGCGACTACAAAAATTTGGAGGCCCTACAGAAAACCGGATTCATCGTTTTAGCAGATCGAAGAGTGAGATAAAAAGGTCTATGGCTATTCTTGCCGCGATAACGCCCCAAAAAAATGGACTTCGTAAAAGTTTGATGACTGCGCGTTCTGCCCTCAGCGCCCATCCCAAATATTTGCGATAGGAGTTTCCAAACATCGAAATTTCAAGCCATGCAATTTCCATATCGTAGTAGGCTTTTTCATCAAGACATTTAATAAAACGGTGTAAATCCCTCGCCGGAATCGCAGCAGGATTCTGCCTGATCGCTTGAATTTCTCCTATGGAGCATCCGGTTGCGGAAGCGATCTCGTCCTCGTTTCGCAGTTTTTTTCGCCAAAGAGATTGCTCGATTATCGGAGAGAGTTTGGAGTTGATAACCCACCTAATGGGAGCTGCGAACATCAAGCACCCCCAGTTTTTCAATTTCATCACATAACTTCTGAAAATTTGGCTTCAAGACAAAAACGCGAGCTGTGGAATCCTTCTGAGGGATGTTCCTCAACATTCGGTATTCATCAATGAAGAGGGCCAGAGGAAGGTTCGGACGGGTTTTGAGTAGAAAGTTATGGACCCAAAACCCAGGGTCGCCCGAGTCCTGCACGTCACTTACAACTAGGCGCAAATCTTCGTCTTGTAGGCATAGTTGGATGTCTGGGAAAAAGCCCGTCGCAATTACCTCGACCTCGAACATCCGATCAATTTTTCGGGTTATGATTTCCCGAAAATCTGCATTGTTATCAATAACTAAGACTTTGCCCATCCTCATCGTTGCAGTTCCTCAATAAGAATAGTTCTACTGAAATATTCCGTCAAAATCAGTAATTTATTGAAATTAGTTGAAATATAATGAAAATGTAATTGAGCGTGAGCCTAGCCTAGAGTCTCGGTCAGGAAACTTAAAATCTCGTAACACCTTGAAATTATTTGAAGTTATCCCTAGTATTAGGAATGCCGAAACGAAAATCCGAACCTACTGAAGAAGCCAACACGACCAGACAAAAACTGGAAAATACGCCGTTCAAGACTGCCGCAGAGATGAACCAGGCATCTCACGAAATCCAGATGCAGGTTTGGCGTCGCCTAGAGTATTCGCGTGTTTTTCAGCAAATGACCGACAATGATAACTACAAATTTGTGCAGGAAGAATTGAAGCAAGGTTTAACTTGCGGATACGGCGAAGAAGGCGCGTACCTCGTCAAGGTCTTCAGTGAAGGTGTGGGTGTGCGAATTTCAATAAATAAAGACCTTGTGAAAGAAATCGACAAAAGCGAAGTCTTTGTCGAAGCACTTATCCGTTCTACAGCAGATTCTTTTTCAAAATCCTATTATCAGATCAAAGGAATGTTGCCGTCAGAAAGTGCTGGCCAGCCAGATTTTGCCAAAAATAAGTGAATTGTGAAATAATGTTTTCAAGTATTTCGATCATAACCAAGAGGTGATTTGTACTAGAAAATATTTTTGATGTCGACCGCTCAGTTTTCCACGTCGATTTTTGGAGTTAGAATGGAATATGGAGGCGATCTTTCAGATAAATTAAATGAGCTTTGGCTTCTCTTGCAGAGACCGTTATTTACTTTGGACAAAGCTAAGGTTTCTTCTCTAAGTATTATCTTCTCAATTTTTGCTGTTTGGTTTGCTTGGAAAATTTCGATTGTACTAGGCCGATTAGCGTCCAAGTGGCTGTCAGGAAAAAACGTCGACTCAGGCGTGCGAGACTCTATCGAAAAATTTATCCGTTATTCTGTTTTTCTCGTTGGCCTAATGATGGCGTTAGACAATATGGGATTTTCTATCAGCTCTCTGGCTGCCGTTGGTGCTGTTTTGATGGTAGGGATCGGATTTGGTTTACAAAATCTTACTCAAAACTTCATTTCGGGCATCATTCTTTTGATAGAACGACCGATTAAAGTTGGTGACATAATAAGAGTTGGAAGCACAAGCGGAAGAATAGTTGATATCCGAGTGAGATCTACCATTGTACAAACCAGAGACGACATCACGATCATAGTTCCTAATTCTAAACTAATTTCAGAGGAAGTAATCAATGACAGTTATTCCGGTAAAACCATCCGCCAGCACTTGAGGGTTGGAGTTAGTTACTCATCTAACATTGAAAATGTTCAGAGAATTCTTTGTGAGGCAGCCCTTCGCCATTCAAAAGTTTTAAAAGATCCCCCGCCAGTGGCGATTTTTCAAGATTTTGGAGAGTCATCGCTTGATTTTGATTTGCGATTTTTTTCTTCGGAAATTTGGACTATTGACGTGGTAACGGGTGAAATCCGATCAGCAATTTTGAGCGAACTTAGGAAGGCAAACATAGAAATTCCTTTTCCTCAAAGGGATATTCATCTCAAACAACCTGTAAACTCAGATTGATTTTCGAGCCATATCAACATCTGAGTTCTTGGTATTGTTTACATTTATTTGCTGTCTTTTCGTCCCTGTGAACGTTTAGTTCTTGAACTCGAGTGAGACTGCTTTCTTGTAACACCAGACTTCTTTAAACGACTGCCCTTTACCCGGCCTTTTGTTTTTGTCTTTTTAATTTTTGATAATTTCATTTTGATCACTTCCAAATAATTTTTATTGCGAGACTTCAAGCTTAAATTGTCGAATGGGTTTCAAAGAGCGTCCGAGCGTTGATCTGCTACGTTCAGACTTCTCAGTGTGCCGACGAATTTGCTTTTCTAGACTATCAATAACTTTTTTGACGGCAAGTTTAGGGTCTGCCGACTCAAACTCAGCTCTTAAATCTGAAACAGACTTAATTTTTACAACGCCTACTGCAGAAAATGTTTTCACTGAACCATCTTTTTTTCGCGATGTTGGCTTAATGTTCATCGAAAATTTGTATCGATCATGGTACGCCCCAACTCTTTTGAGTAGGGCTTTCGATTTCTTATCTACAAAGGCATCTAGCGACTGAGACGCATCAATATTTGTAAACTTCATAAATATCCCCCTTTTTACTTTATCCTAATCGGTTTTTGCGGAAATGAAAAGGGTGGGTATGTCACAGCCCGTAAGTACTCCTGACGAAACGCTACCTATTTTTACAAAGTTTTGACGGCCAAGCCCGCCGCGTCCATGCGAAGCAATCGCAATTAAATCAATATCGCTTGATTCTGCAAAATCAATAATTGTTCGCAGAGGGCCAGAGCCGGTTACATGGATGTCTACTTTTGATTGAAGTGAGAAAAAATGATGTTTGATGTGTTCAAGATAAACCAAAAGATTTTTATTTAGCTCACTATCGCCTTGAGTTTCCGGCACACACAGAAGATGAACTGCAGCGCCATAATTTAATGCAAAAGATGCTGCGTAAGGCAGTACCTGCTCAGATATTTCTGAACCATCTAAGGGGATTAAAATATTCCTAAACCTCGATGCGCGAGATGTGGGATTCTGAGAAGGACGATAAAAAAGAACTGGCGGGGTTGTAGAATAAAGAACTGAGTATTCTATGCTATCGGAGAATAAAGTCTCTTTTTCTTTCAGGTTACCCGAAGCGAAACATATCAAGTCAAACTCTCTCGTTTCGCAAATTGTTACGAGCTCACGATTCGGGGCTGCGCTTTTTATATGCAAATGCTCTATCGAGTCTTCGATAATCTCAAACTGTGCAACACTGCTTTTGATTGAAGAGCTCAATTTTGAGTTTTTTGTGTTTATTGCCTCTCCAACGTAAACAGTCGTGACCTTAGCGCCAAACTTTTCTCCAACATCAACTCCGCTTTTAAGCGCACAGTCAGCGGATAAACTTCCATTGTAAGGAACTAGAATTGTTTTAGGGTAATACCTTACCACATCGCGATCTGATGGATTTGCTATCGGATTTGGGGTTATCAGTGACTCAAGTCTCTGATCTTGAGCCATCGGTGGGACACCTAAACGCTTTCTGTAAAAATCAAACAGGAGATATAGCGCTGGCACTAAAATCAAATAGAGCCATGCTCCTTCGAAAAATCTTTCTTCAAAAATGATAACTGTAGCAAAGGAAGCAAACAGCGCCGACAATGCGGAGACACACACGCCAAATAGCTTATGCGCCCTGAAGGATTTCAGGATCGAGGCAAAAAAACGCTTGGTGGAGGCCCAGCCTGTCATTGACAGCAGAATAAAGACCCCAGCAGCATAAAGAGCCAAATACGTCTCTTCGTGTGTTCCTATTAGGAGGAAACATAAAGAAACAAACACGGTCTGCATCCACACAGGTACAACTGGGACATCAAACTTGTTCCGCGTCCCCCATTTTGCAGGGATGTAGTGTCTACCTCTCAAACCTAAAAATAAGTTTTGAAGACCTTGTGTGCTCGCTGCTGCGGCCGAAAGAAGTACGGCTATTCCGATCAATGTGCCAGCGTAGGAAAGCCACGTTGGTAGCAAAGCATCCATTGTTTGAGTAAATACCGATTTGGATTGATCTGTCGGATCGGAAAGATCTAAGATGGCCGGCCCTACGACGAGCATAGTGCTCACAGTAGTTCCCATGACAATGATTAAACTTCCAAAAGCCTTACGACTGCGCTCTTTTGCAGCTCCATCATAAGAAGCAACCAAGTTGGCAAATATTTCTATTCCAGTCATCAAGGCCAAGATTCTTGCGAAACCACCTAGCGTGAAATGAACATTTTCTCTCGAAAACGCATCGAAATTTAGATCAGGGAAGTCGAGTCCTCTTTTGAAGATTGTAAATCCAATCATCAACCACAGAAAGCCCAAGATCAGTGCAGTCGCAGGGCCAAAGAACAAACTGGAAACTTTCGATCCTCGATTTACGACTAAAGCTATCAGGATCGAAAGAGCTACGGCGATACAAGAACGAATCGACAAGATACCTATGTCTGTCGAAATCAGCGGAATTCGATCAGCCATAAAGGTAACAAGGGCTGCCATGCTCACTAAAAAAGTTAAAGTGTACTCAATAACGGTAATAGCAGCGTTAATTTTTACAGCCCAGCTTCCAAACTCCTCTTCGCAAAGGCCGCTTCCGCCGCTACCATCAGTAACCCAAATCATGACATATCTGTACATCATCGCCACAGCTAGCACCGTAACCACTGCCATCCAGATAGACGCACCAAAAGTAACTGCTGCAACACCAGCAGAGGTAATTAATGTCAAAAAGGGTCCAAATACATAAAGAGGAGAAGTCGCTGGATCTCCTCCTGCTGCTAACGCTCCTTGAAGAGATGATTTAAGTTTATAACTAACGGAAGCTCCCATTATTGGGCTCCTACAGCAGCTAAATGTTCTCTTCGCGTCTGTACGCGCCAAGATAGACCAACACTAATAAACAAATCTGAAACTCCTCGATTATTCCCCCAACCAAAATAAGAGTCTAATTGCAGATCTTTATTGACGAGATAGGAAAAGCCAGTATCGGCAAACACTCTGCCATACTCATCCTTTATATCTCCATAAACTTCAAAGAAACTGCCCCATTTGCCTGCAATGGGAAAAGACAGGTTACTAACAAACGTGTATCTGGGGATAGGACCAATACCATCGTAAGAAGCGCCGATGTTGTGTCCCCAAGCTAAACTTTCAGATAGCTTATGATTTGTTACGAACACAATAATTGGCGCGAGATGATTGGTACGATAATCAGAACTTGTGTGCGTGGTTCTAAATCGCGTCTGTATTCCAAACCCTGGAATCAACCCATCAGGATGGTCTATTAAATTATATCTAAAGCCCAAGTGCATTTCGCTCAAGCCACTCGTATCAGAGACTGAAGAAAGAGAGTGGCGGTCATTTTGAACGTTTACAAGGGCGCTAAGTTCAAAATTTTCAGTTAAACCGTATCGAACAACATTGTTTGAAATCTGACTTTTTGTTTTGTCGATGGAGTTGTCTGCGGAAGCAAAGTCCAATCCTGATTGTATCTGGAAATAACCGGTTCCCACAACATAGGGGCCAATTGCTTGGCCTGGTCTTCCTGTACGAATCGTGTCATTTGACTGCGAGTACGAGGAAACGGACGCGAAAAACAAAACAAAAAATGCAATGATTGAATATGAACAAAACAAATTTACTCCTTATTTTACGAGTTCTTTTAAAAATGTATTTTCTTGAAAAATCGACTTGGGTCTACTTATGCCAGCAGCCTTGAGAGCTTCATTCCCTCTCAGCAAAATGTCGCTCTGAAGTGCCTTTTCAAAGCGAACATCTATGACGTAGCACTTGACTCGAATCTGCATTGCGGGCCGCTCCGAAAAATTGACTTCAGTGAGTACGATAGAGACAGGCTTTTTTAAAAATACAAATCGACTGGTAATGGCGGCTTCGTGTAATAGCTTACGCGCCAGTGAAATATCAGACGCAAGATCAACATGAAAATTGATCTCGATCATCATATCTAATGCACCAAAATTACCTGAAGATACTAAGTCGGTGATAAACTTACTATTCGGTATGGTTACCACAGAGTCGTCAAGTGTTACGAGACGTACAGCTCTCAATCCAATACTCGTAATTTCCCCATAGGTGCCATCGAAAGTAACACGGTCACCCACCTGAAATGGCCTATCAAACAGTAGTATGACTCCCGCTACAACTGACGCAATTAGGTCCTTCAACGAAAGACCGAGGGCGACGGCTAACGTTCCACTGACAGCAAGAAGCAGAGCTTTAGGCGGCTGAATGATTCCGTAGAATAAATATGTACCGCCAAGAATATAAACTGCAAATGACGTGACAGTCACAATCTGCGCTATAAGAAGTCTTCTTGAAGGCATTTTGGCGTGCAGGGTGGCTCCAATGCCAGCTACGAATTTTACCGCAATGCCAAGAACAATCACTCCAATAAGAAGTAAAGTGATTTTCGTAAAGCTTAAAACTTCCACAAAACTTGAAATGTTCCCGATGTCTTGATCATTCATACAAAAAATTCTTTCCGATTAAAAAGTAATCAATAACGTACTGAGCGCGTGAGGAAATGCGATAGCGACCTGAGGAATCGCTCCATACTAAATTTTTATCAAGAGCTTCCTTCATACATTTTCGAATAACTGTGTTTGGAATACTGGTCACGGAATGCATTTCCGTTTGTGTTAAGCTTTCATGCCTCGCAATAGAAGCTAGTAAAAAAAGCGAGTCGTCACTCATAGATGAAACAAGTGATGAGCTTACAAACGAAGGCACGCCTACGACAATTTTATCAGACCCAGTTTGGGATATGGCGGAGATCCAATACATCAAGGCAGAACGCGGATTGCCTCTGGACTGTCCCCAGAGCAGTCTAAAAAACTGCGTCTCCGCCTGTTGTCCGAGAGCATCTCCAGAAGCTCCATAGGCTTTGATAGACTTGTCAAACTGCCGAGAAAAACCAGTCAATTCGTGTCTTTTGAGAATTAATTCCTGAATTTCGAAATCTCTCCAAGGAGTCAATTCAAAGACTTTTCCGTAGAGGTGCTCTTGACCAAGGGCACCTTTCAGGTACGACCAAGATCTTGAATTTACGGAGAGACACCAAAATATATTTTTAGTCTTAAGGCTTAGGATTTCGACAAATGTTTTATAGATCTCAAAGCCCGAAATTTCTCCTAAAAACAAGTTTTGAACATCGTCGACAAGAACGACTATCTTTTCCTTAAGCTCACTTTCCATTCGAACAAAAGAATCAATTGAGTCTATTTCAGAATCGAACGCTGAACTCAGAAATTTAAAAAACGCCGCTACCTCAATTGTTTTAGGTGAAGGTCGAACAACCTTAATCTCGCCAGAAAATGATTTCGCGATAGAGTTGAGGACCGTGGTCTTTCCCATTCCACGGTTACCCACGATAATTATCAAATCCTCGGTAGCTCGACCGATGAGCCATGAATTTATGGTATCCACAGTGTTTTCGGTCGCAGATGCTTGTCTGGTGACTAAGATAGTTTTATCTGCGGGGAGATAGTAATCAAATTGTTTAAGATAACTTTCAGAAGGCGCATTTTTCGTTTCCTCTTCTGCATCAGCCTCAATCCTTCGACGGAATATTTCCGAATGGATTTTTTTAAAGAAGTCCAATCGAATGAGGTAGGAGTATACAAAATAACTAAGATCGCGCAAACCAACGGCAAGTATTAAAAACGGACCTGAGAGGAAAACTAAAATCTTGGACGCAAGCAACTTGTCAAGTTGCTCAGCGAATTTTGGAAAGCGCAATTTGCTAGCATCGAGTATTTGCTGATTCCAGCGATAAGCTTCCCAAAAAATAAATACCAGATTGAAATAAAATATGATTTCGGATGCCAGCCCATACACCAGCGCACGACGGGCTGTTGTTTCAACTAAAAACAAAAAAGCATATTCAATAAAAATTAATCTCGAAATGCGCTTCGCCGAACTTTCAGCTTTTTGCCTTTGCTCTCTAAGATCGCCAACGGACTCTGAAGAGAAGAGGATTTCTAGTAGAATTTGAACCAACAATCTGACTATGCGATAAATAAAATAGAGCTGAAAATAGAACAAGAATTGGGAAAGCTCACGAATGTCTGTAGTTTCGATCAACTGACGTGCTGTCCAAATTCCTATGGCCATACCCGATGCTGGAATAAACGGATTGATTTTCGAGATCCACAAAGCAATCGAAGTTCTTTTGCGAAAATCCATCATGGATCGAGAAAGTATAGATTTTCTTGTAGAATCAAGTTTGGCATTGAACCAATTTAGTGTTCTTAGAAGAATCAGCGGAATCGCAAGTAAGATGAAAAGTGCAACTATCTGCTGGAAAAGATCTATCCATCCATCAACGCCAGCACTCAACTTGCCTTTGAATTCGAGAACTTTAGCGACACTACCAGCTTGTACTTTAATTGGCACAATTTCGATTTCTCTGGCAAAGTCGGCAAGATTTTTTGCATTCAGACTGCGATGTCCGTTGCAGTTAGAAGTTCGATCACAACTGGAGAACAATCGAGAGCGCAACTGACCAGCTTCAGTCAACACTTGGAACGCTTGAAATCTTAAATCGTTTACTATCTCAGTTCTCTTCTGAGTTTGATCCAGTCGGCCCCGTTTAGCGTCAGCATAGGATTTTATGTAGGTTGAATAATCTTTTGCATCTTCATCAGAAAATTTATTTTGGGGTTCAAGCGGCTCTGGTAAGTCTATCTGTGTACCAACATTCAAACCTTTAAAAAGATCAGAAATAAAGTCGACAGTTTGTTCCCAAATTAGATTTGATAGTGGCAATAGCTCCGCAACATTGGCATTGTCACCTTGTTCGCGTTGAACAAGAGAGCCAACCTCAGCTTTAATCTTATCGAGACTGGCCTTCTTCTCTTCAATCAACTTTAAAAACTCTAGGTGCTCAGTCGCGTAGTCTGCGAGATACTGCTGCAATGTCGTCTTGGCCACAGCAAGATCTTCATCCTTGGATGTTCCGCCTGAATCATCCAATGTCTCAGAGCTTTGGTTAAGTTGATTTTGGGCTTTGACAAGCGCAGCCTCAGTTTTTTGTACCTCTTTTTGAACTGTGGCTCGGTCGTTACTCAATGACCGCTGCGAGATGTAGTTTTCAACTAGGACTCTTTGTTTATCCTCTGGGAATTCAAAGAACTTTACTTTCAAAATGTTTAGATCGGCCGCACGCTTAGCGTATTCTGCAATTTCTGATTGTTCCTTTGCTTCAGTGGCGCATCTTAAGAGAGCTTCATAATCTCGCGTCTTTTGAACACTATCGACTGTAGTAAGCTTACGAACCTCCAGCAGGCGGCGTTTAACTTGCTCTGAATCAGTGACATCTACTTGAAAAATGAGTTCAAGAGGGAGTTGAGGGAATCCACTTTTTTCAATCAAAAAAGTGATGCTATTAATCTGTTTCTCCAGATTGATGTTTTTTGATCTAAGAGTGGTTTCTATTGATGTTGATGTGCATCTTGACTCCGCAAGGAGGCTTTTGCAGAAAAAAATAGATAAAAAGATCGTTAGGATCGAAAGTTTTGCTTTTGACATAAGTGTCACAAACCTAGATGCAAAAATCATTTTTGTCAATTATTTCAGCAATGTACATCGATATAAGGGTATTAAACTTTTGAATTAAGCCATAAGATGCCGAACGAATCCGGCGAATCCTCATTCTTGCCCATTGCTACTTCTTTACCGGCAGGAGCATAGGTCGGCCCCACTTAGATGCCTGGGAGTCCTTTAAAAGCTGATACTGTGCCACTCGCACTTGCTGGATGAACTTAGGTAGCTTTCCCGCAGCGGCGGCGAAAATTGCGGCGGTAACTGCGACTTCGATTAGTTTTGATGGAATTTGAATCATGACTTTCTCCTTTTGGTTTTCTGTTGTCGTTCGATGACTCGTTTTACAATCTCGTGGGTCCATTTTTTGCCAAGTCTGGTGGTGACTTTTTTGTTGTTGAGATGTCGAGCAATGGAGCGAAAGCTCTCATCTTTTTGGTGGCGACGGACGATCTCAAGCACAACCTTATATTCGCTTGGTTCAATGACGAGCTTTCCATTGAGGTAAGTAAAGCCGAAGGGAATGGTGCCTGATCGCATTCCCAATGGTTGTGGTACATTTTTCGATTGGTGATTGAGGCTCGTCCGCATTTCAATACCAGATGCGATCAGCACCCCTCTCGCGGTGGTTTTTGGGATATTGAGCTGACGTTCTATCTCTCGGAGGGAGTTGCCATTGACATAGAGATCTGAAATTCGCTCCCGCGAATGGACTCTTGCTAAAAATGGAAGCTCAATGATAACGTGGGGTTGCGGTCGTTGCTTATTGGATGGATTGGTCCACCATTTAACTCTGAAATTGAAATTCACTAGTAATTTCAATTATTTAAAGAGATAAATTTTTGTGAGATTATTTTATTTCACTCTTGGGCTGTTAAATTCATTCGGTATTTCGACACGATTTCATAAATAAAATCTGTATGAAATAGCCGATTTTCGGCTCAGAAACGGCGAGGGGAATTTGTATAACTTTATCAGAGATGAATCTATCCAAGAATTTATAAATAAGGCGGGTCCGCTTCTTTATAAAGACGAACCCACTAACAGTTTGATGCTTGGTCTTTGCGAAGGAATGCTGACGAATCCGCCAAAAAACTCTCCTCTCTTAGTTCGTGTCGTTAAAGATAACGAGACAGTCTCCGCGGCAATTCAAACTCCTCCAATGAATTTAGTTATCACATATACAGATCAAGTTGCTCTGGCTGAGCTTGTGAAAGTTTTGAAAAACTCTAATGCCGATTTTCCAGGAGTCGTTGGGCCGGCAAAAGAATCAGAACTTTTTGCGAACGAATGGTCTAAGCTGATTGGTAAGAAAACTAAACTTGGCATGGGACAAAAAATATATCGCCTTGATGAAGTTCGTTTTCCAAGTTGTGTTGAGGGTTCTTTTCGTCCAGCCAGTGCAGACGAAGCTGAGATTGTGTTCGACTGGATCATTGCATTTGCCAAAGAATCTCTTCCGGCATCCGACCAACGAGGTGAGGAGCATTGGAGAATGTTCGCACAAAATGCCGTCCAGAAACAAACGGCACATTTTTGGATTTATGAGAATCAACCTGTTTCGATTGCTTTCGTTAGTCGCCCAACAAGACATGGCGTTTCATTAAATGGTGTTTACACTCCAGCGGAGTTTCGTAAGAACGGTTTTGCATCTGCGGTCGTGGCTCACCTCAGCCAAAAAATGCTAGATGCAGGAAAAGAATTTTGTGTGCTATACACCGACCTTTCAAATCCAACTTCGAACAAGATTTATCAAGAGATTGGGTATCGAGAAGTTTCTGATTCGAAACATTTTTTGTTCGAATAGTTGAGTGGTTAAAGACTGCAACTACATACTTACTAAGTATTTAGTTAGTGTTGCCCATAGGGTGGAAATTGGGCAACGAGAGTGGAAAGTGTGTATACTTTCTGTTGCCCAGAAGGGTTAAGTATTGAATATTTCTGGGGTAGCGTCATATCCACCAATTAAAAATAAAAAGCCCGGCCACCTGGCCGGGTTCGCACTAATCTAAAACCGGTATAGCGAAACAGTGGATCGGGAAACGGGCCATGCCGTCTTGCCCCGCGCGAAAGATCGCCTCCGCACGCGAAACTGCCGCCGCGTAAGATGGAGTAGTCCATCTTGAATCGTTCATAAAGGTCATCTTTGATAACCCGGCCGCCTGGATAGACAAAATATTGGCTATCCACCCATTCCTCCACATTGCCGGCTAAGTCCCAGTGGCCGAAGGGTCCCGGCCACTGGGCGAAGTGGTCAATCGGAGTGGTTTTTCCCCATCCGGATTCGATTGTATTCGCGCATTCAGCATTGAATTGATCGCCATAGGGAAATTCTCGAAAATCTAAGCCACGTGCGGCGACTTCCCACTCTGTCTCGCTGGGCAAGCGATACTGAAAATGTTTATCTTTTTGGGTGAGCCAGGCGGCAAAGGCGCGCGCCCATTGGAGCGACACGCCCCACACTGGATGATTGCAGGGTTCGCCAGTCAAAATTGATTCAGGGATTTGCGCCTCGGTCTCGGCTATAAAAGCCCCGACATCCGCATTGGAAACTAGAGTTTGTTGCATTTCAAACGCGTCCGATTGGGTATAGTAAGCGGGAAACTCTTTGGCGATCCAATCGCGAAATTTCAATTCATCGTAGCACGGATTGATTAAGCGGGTTTTCCATTGCTCTACGCAGGAGATGACTCCCTCCCACGTGGTGCCCACTTGATAATTGCCGTGCGGTACTTGCAAGAACGTCACGGCAAGTCCACCCTGTAGACGTTGCCGTCATAGCTCGAGGCCCAAAATGAACCTTCCGCAAAACTAAGACTAGATACGCCTGCGGCCGTTGGCCGGCGAAATACGGGCCACGATTTGGTTTCGCGGTCATAGATGGCAACAGTGCCATCGTAAGCTGCGGCTGCTATAAAACGGCGGTCATGACTCGATCCCGCGCACTTGATTGAATGAGCAAACGGCGTCATCAAATCCTCTACTTCTTCGACTCCGTTCCAAATTTTTAAACGCAGGTCGCGGCTTACAGTGGCAAACACTCCCTCACCTAAACTCACGCAGGAATTGATTATGTTATTATGTGCGCCTACGCGCGAAGCCAGGACACGAAAATCGCGCAATTCAAATAAAGCAATGTCGGCCGCGGCACCACCACAAAAAACGGTTGTTCCCCAGACTGCAAGATCCTTCACAGCATTTTGCAGAACTTTGTGCTTTCCAACAAGCTGCAGACCAGATGAGGAGCTCGTACGGCAAATAGCCAATTCACCGACGTAGGTGGCCAGTACGAGATAGTCCCCGGCCTGGACAGCCTTATTGATTGGACACCCTAACGTCAGTAACACCTCGCCCGTGAGAGCGTCAAATACTTGGCCCAAATGACCACCACACACAATTCGGTCGTTATAGCGCGTGATGAAGTTGCATAACGAACCCATTTCCGCGACGGCTTTCACGGGTCGCACGACGGTCGTTGGCTCGGAGGAGCGCACTTCGCCAGAGTCTCCGACCGTATACACAAGACCGTTGTCGACGCACACGGCATTGATACAATCGGTGCCCTTGATCGCGCTGAAATCCCAATTTTCCGAGGAAAGTTCCAGGCAAGCGTAGCTTGAACCGAAAGTGCCAAAGATAAGTCTATCGTCATTTTGAAATGTGCAAGCGCGTGCCCACGCCACTGCTGGAACGGCGATCTTTTTTTGAACACACAATCCTTGCCCAAGGTCAATTAACGCAAGATATCGGTCATAACTCAAACTGACTAAGGCGGATTCTTCTTTGTTTAAAATTAAATTTTTAATGCCTGAAGTGTGAACTCGAAGCTTAGTGATCTCGCCATTCTCAATGCGCAAGACTTCGCCCGCATCGTTGCCGGCATACACCACGCCGGCCGCAGTCATTACGACGGCGTCAGTCTGTACGTTTTCGGGATGAATTATCGACTCTTGAATTCGTGTTGCCAAATTCCAGGTTCGGATGGTGCCGTCATCGCCGGAGCTTACGATCCGGAGGCCGTCGTGGCTCCATGTCAAACTTTGCGCGCAACCGCGATGGCCCGGTAGTTCGAGGGTCAGTTGACCTTTAAGGTTGAACACGCGCACACGCCCATCTTGAGATACTGTCGCGACCAGATTCCCATCAGGAGAAAAGCGCGCCATTTCAACATCATCTGTGTGCTCGCCAAGCACAGCAGTGAGTTTCATTTCGGGTAACTGCCAAATCCTCGCGGTGTAATCGCTAGAAGCAGACACCAGAAACCTTTCATCGGCGGAAAACTCACAACGATTGGCGAGGTGATCGTGCAGCCCTCGCGACAAAGCGGTTTTGCTTTTCGCATCCCATAGAATGACTTGATTGTCGTAGCCGGCGGTGGCCACGAATTTTGCCGAACTAGCGACACCGCTTATGGGTCCATTATGCCGTATCATTTTTTGCCTCATTCAATAGGTTGGATTGCAGTCCGTCATGCCCGCCGAGCTCAGCTTTCGCAGCCAGATATTTCTGATTGTCCGGGCACGCGTGGGTTTGTGTAAACAAACGGTGTCTAACGCGGACACCGTTATCTTCGAGGCCCCTTGTTTTGCGTGGATTGTTACTCAACAGCTGAACCTGATTAATTCCAAGCGCGCGCAACATGTCGGCGGCTACCTTAAAGTCCCGTTGGTCATCGTCAAAACCAAGCAGGCGGTTGGCCTCATAGGTGTCATGCCCAGCGTCCTGCAGACGGTAGGCGCGTAACTTATTAAGCAGTCCAATACCGCGCCCTTCTTGCCGTAAGTAAATGAGCAAGCCCGCTGATTGGGTGAAGCGGCGCATGGCCTCGTCCAACTGCGGCCCGCAATCGCAACGCTTGGATCCAAACACGTCGCCCGTTAGACATTCTGAATGAATACGCACTGGAGGTGCGCGCAGGGTGCTCCAATTTCCAAACGCGAAGATCACGTGCTCGCCGTCTATCCCGCGAAAAGAAAAGACTTCCGCCCTTCCGTATTTGGTCGGCATAATGATCTTTTCATCAATTTCAACTTTCATAAATATCTCCTTCATAAACCGTATGGGTAAGCCTTCAAATCAATGGTCTCGCGTGCATGCCGAAAGTGATGGGCCATGGTTTTTAGAATTTCAATATTGAATTTAAGCCGTGGAGTTAGGCGTTCGAGTGCCTCTGCGGCGCCCACGTTGCGTACAATCAAATGATCGGGAAGATAGATCATTTGGTTATTTTTACTGCCATTCATACGCAGTTGGGCCACCGGGTAGGTACCAGAAGCGCCGGCGCTGACACCAATCAATAGGACAGGTTTGTAGGCGAGCTCCTGGTTTGAACACAGTAGAAGAAAATTTCCCAGCTTGGGCGGAATCATTCCGGCCCACTCCGGGCTAATCATTACGATGCCATCGCACTGTTTGAGTTGTTCACTATAAGGCGCCCACTGTGAACTAGCCACGCTTTCGCTGTTCCAACAGTCCTCACTCCAAAACGGCAAGTTTATTTCTGCGAGGTCAAAGGACACAGTTTCAAGATCAGCGGGGGTTAGAGCAGCGGTTACCCATGTCGCGACAGATTTGGATCGAGAACTCTTGCGATGGGAAGCGCTGATGACAGCAATTTTCAAAGTGACTCTCCAGAATTCGGCGACCGCGTAATTGCCGTCATAGGCCAAGATTGCAAGGTCAAGACCACCAGGGGAAGACGCTCATTCCTCAATATATAAGGAGCCGCGGCTGACCAGGCATTAACCTGGACTGATTGTCCTGAGATTTGGACACTCCGGACCCTCTTCTACTTCAGCGCTACATTTGGCGGGCGATCCCGCTGGCACCGACCTTGCTCAAGAGAGAGCCAGTGAAAGGAGACCAAAAATGAAAAATATCAATCTAAATAAAAAGCAGGCTGCCATTGCAGCTTCCGCTCCTACAACAGGATCATAACTGCGATCCCTGGGAGATCGGACTCAGATTTCCCAGGGATTTTTTAAGGACGATTTATGCGCCCTCTGCACATTTCCTTTGATGACAAATCCCGCTGCCTGTTCGCTTCCACCAGCCGGGGAACGATCCTGAAATTCGATGCGGACCTCAAACAGCTGGCGACTTCGCAGCCGGGTTACAACTTAAATAACCTTTATGTGATGATTATTGATGAGTCGTTTATTTACGCGCGCGACATCAGCGGCAGGCTGGCACGCTGGCATAAAGACACTTTGGTGCTCGATACTGTCATCGACCTAACTAATTGGTCCGATCCTAATGAAGAGAGCTTACCTAATGTTTCACATGGTCTTTTCCTTCACAATGGCTACCTCTATGTGGCCATGCCACAGGGGAAAATCGGCAAATTTCGCCAAGACGACTTAAGTTTTATTGGGCTCTCCGAATATTTACCTAAGGCTTTAATTGAGTCTTTTGACTTCACTGGACCGCAAGGTCACTTCGCAGTGGACTTCTCTGGCTATGTCTACGCTGGCGACATTGATCAAATGATGAAGCCCGTTTCTCGCGTAGCGACCGGAGCCTGCCATCAAATTCTCTATGACAAAAAATTTGACCGTTATTGGATTACCGACGACTACCACTGTGGCCTGGCGCTTTTCAGCGCCCACGATCCGCAAAATATTCAGCGTGTTCCACTGACCAGAGACGACGTAGAATGGATGAGCTTCAATCACGGTCAGTCACAAATCTTAGTGGCTTGCTTTGACCGCTTTATCTATCGGTTGAGCAATGAACGCGAGCCGAAAATTTTGGGGAAATTCGGCCCCTACAAATACCAAGTCAACCATGTCGAGTGGACCAGCCACGGAATCTACGCCCTGACCGAATCAGGTGAGATCTATTTAACTGATCCCGCGACTGGTGAAATCAAGCAAGGCCCCACTGGCACCAACGCCGTGTGGGATATTCAACCTGTGCCGGGGAGCCGAGGCCAATTTCTGGTCGCGTTTGAGGACGGCTTTGTTCGCCGCATGAACATCGAAGGCGAGAACATAAAAACAGAGAGCGAATGCAATTTAGGCATGGGCATGGTTCGGCGAATTATTTCCGGCGACGACGGTGGTGCGTTTGTTCTGACCGTGGCGGGCCAGGTGGCTCGCCTTGATCGGAATTTTTCAATTTTGTGGCTGCACGAGAGCCAACCGCTATTGCGCGATTTCATTCGCCGCGCTGGCAAAATTTTATTTTGCACGGAACAGGGCGAGTTGACGTGCCTGGACGAGGGCACCGGAGCACTATTGTGGCGGCGTAATTTTGATATGCCGCTGTGGAGCGTAACGGCAGATCCGTTGGGCCAATTCTATTGGGTAGCCGCGCGCCTTTGCGAAATGGGCGATCAGGGCCAGGAAAGCACAGCCAGGCCGGCTGATGTGGTGGTCGGTGATCTTGCCACCGGCATCGAACTTCGGCGTGAATCGGCTTACGGCAATATCAAGCGGTTCAAGTGGTTAGATGATCAGCACATGCTGATTAATGGTAACGGTCGAGTCGCTACCAGCGTCGTGCGAGCTAGTGATTTTTCAGTCGTACGTTGCTGGCGAGACTGGCAGCTCAATACCTGCGAGGGAACTCTTGTCCATAACTCTCGTTTATATACCACTACCTACGGATATCAGTTGAACACATTCGAATTTGCGGGTGAAATTCTTGAATCGGCATTTCCGTTTGAGGATTATGCGACGTCACTGGCTGCTGTGGATGACAAGCACATCGTAGCAGGAGGGCGGGGCGCTTATCTCAGTGTGTTTTCAGTGCATGAAGGCCTTCCAGTTCTTGCCGCAACTAAGAGGTTTTAATGAGCACCCACCGTAAGGTTTTTGAGAATGCTTGGCCCTACAGTCTGTCCATGGCGACTGGCTTTATCGTTCAGGCAGTCGACAGCACAATGGTCGCCCCTATGGGTAGTGCGGCTTTGGCGGCACTAGGTGTGGCAGGAGCGGCGTCGTTCATTCCAAATTCATTCACGATGGGGTTAATCACCTCGGTACAAAAGCGAGTGGCTGCGAGTGAAAACATCGAGGACAGAAGCCGTGCTCTGACTGCCAATATGATTTTAGGGATGATTCTGGCCCTTCCATTTTCAGCGCTCTTCTTTATCTTTGCGAAGCAAATCGCCGGATTTTACACCCGTGGTGAAGCGGTCGAATTGGCTGCGGACTTTATCCGATTCTTCTGTCCCTCTTTCATTTTTTCCTCGATGAGTCAGGCCGTTAATGGCTATTGGATCGGCGCCCTTAAAAGTAAAACGCGTCTCTCAATCACTGTCGCGGTGACCGTGATGAACGTGCTCGGCAATCTAGTGCTTGCTCCTCGCTACGGCTTGCCTGGTGTTGCGGTTTCGTCCGCTATCGCGATCACCGGTGGCTTTGGCCTAAATATCTATTTGACCATGCGCTTTGAGGGCTTCCGTTTCCGCGTTTTTCGAATTTCAGAGGTTCTTGAGGATCTAAAAGTTGTTTTTGGGGTTTCGCTGCATCAGATGTCCTTAGCGTTAACTCTTAACGCCGCCGTTGCGTTGGTTGGATTGATCGGCGTTGAAGCGCTGGCGGTAGCCAACGTAGTCGGTACGCTGTCGTTGCCCGCCCTCTACCTGGGAATTGGATATGGCGTGGCCACCGGTTCGTTTCTTATTAAAGCGCTGGCAAAAAATGACCGGCAAGTGGCCCGTCACATTGCCATGCTCGCTTTCAAGCAGGTCGCCGCGATTAGTGTGGCATTGGCCTTTGCAATTTTGATTTTCTCGGCGCCTATTCGTCACTGGTTTTTTAAGGATCCAGTTACCTTCGACCTCGCCCGAACGCCGTTTGTTTTGCTGGCGCTATTAGTTGTGATTGATGGTGTCGGTTGCGCGATTCAACGCTTTCACTTTGTCAGCGACGGGCTCAGGCAGAGTTTTACTATAATGACCGCGGTTCAATGGGGGCTATTTATTCCGCTGGCCTTCGCCGCCGTCAAGTTCGGCGGAATTTCTTATCCCGGCTATCTGACTCTTCACGTTGGGCAACGGCTCCTGATTGGATTGCTTCTCTACTGGGCTTGGCGCCGACGCCTTGAGAGAGTTTGAGATGTCCTCCACGTCCTCCCAACTTCATGGAGGACATCATCCGTCACTTTGAAATGGCTCAAATGCTAAAGTGATTTCGAGTATTTGATGCGTTGAAAGTTGGAGGACGCAGGTTCGATAACTTGCAACCCACCTCCACCATATACGGAACCTGGAAATGGTTCTAAGATGAATTTATCTATACGTTTTAAACGTATTCGGAAAATTTGGGACTTCGCTACTTCGGCGCATATAGCGACTTATCACTTTTACGAAGTTTTATGAGAAATTCCTTTTTCGTTGTGGCGTTCCGCTTGAGTCTTCTGGCCTTCGTTACTCAAGTATCCGTTAGATATACGTCTCGTTCATGAAATTTACCGTTGGCCCCGGATCCTATCGACTCTCAAGCAAACGCCTCCACTGGAATCATTTAAATTCGAATTCACCAGCTTGTACAACTTTGCTCCAAGAGTACCGTGTGCGTGAGATCGCTTCGTCCTGAAGCCTTGCGCTCCCATCCGTGGTGTGATGTCATGGTTCACGGAGCAGTGAACTTTTAAAAGGGCACCATGGATGCGGCGTCTGTTGATCGTTGAAGATAATGAAGAATACGCGACCGGTGTGAGCGATGCGGTGTCGGATCTTTTTGCCATCGACATCCGCACATCCGTTCACGAAGCTATACAGGCTTTGCAGGCAAAGCCTTACGATGTCGTTCTCACGGACTACATGCTTCAGGGGTCTAGTGGCCTCGAACTCGTCAGCTACCTCGAAGCGCTCAATCCCACCCCACGGATTGTGATGATGACCGGTTTCGCCGACAAAGACATGGCGATTGCCGCGCTCAATTCCGGCGTCTCACATCTTCTGGAAAAGCCTTTTACCGTTTCGCGGATTCGCGAGGTTCTTGGAGTCGGTGATGCGGACAAGGCACCAGCTCGGTCGGCGGTACGCTTTGACGCGCTCACCAACTCAGTCATCTGGAAAGGCGAAACCTTGCGCCTCACTCCCTCTGAGTACCTTTTGCTCTCCTATCTGACCTCGCATGAGAACGCATGGATCTCTCGCGATGAGATCGAGAAGGTTCTGTGGAAGGAGAATCCGCACGTCAGCCGAAACATTCTCGACACCCACATCTACAACCTTCGAAAGAAGATTCCGGACCTCAACACGCAGCTTTCTGTCGTGCGGGGCAAAGGTTTCTCATTGAAAAGCTTTGAGTAAGCAATCGCGGTTTTCATTTTTCTTTGTTCTTGTCATGGTGATCATTGGGTCGTTGACCACCGTTATTGAGACTGGCGCCATTGCTGAGCCCGATCTCATTCTCTTTCTATGCCTCCGTGTACCGCTTCTCGTCGCGGGACTTATGGCGGCGTTTGTCTTTCGCCGCAATCCCTACTCACCGCGGGGGCATTTTTTCTTTGGAGCCATTCTTGTACTCTACGTAATGCATGGGCAGTGGTATCGGCCCTTTTACGAGTACACCTTCTTCCAAGCCATGGTGTTCTACACGCTCCTTCTTTATCCGCCGAAGCGGGTGTTTCTGACCGTCTTGAGTGTGGGTTCCGTTCTGTTTATCGCGGTCTATCACTACCGTTTTGACGACGTGGTCCTTAACTCAAAAACGACTCTCATCGAAAACTATCCGGGAATTATCGCCTTCATGCTCACAGTCTACGGGGTCTTCAAAGTCTTCGCGGAAGAGCGGGGGTTTCGAGAGCAAGCACTGGCCCGCTTCGGCCTGCTTGGAAAACACAGCGCTGCCATTCTTCACGATCTCAAGAGCACGGTCGGCATTCCGCAGATCTACACCGAGCTTACCGAGCGGTCGCTGGCGAAGGGGGATATCGATAAGGCGCGTGAATACATGCGCAAGTGCAACGCAAGCATCGATTCCATGCAGTCGGTCATCGTTCAGCTCAATCAGATGAGTCAACTCACCCAGTTCAACGTCGAACCAATAGACCTTCGGGAGATCATCGAAGACGTGCGCGAGGTCCTGCGACCAAAACTCAAGAATGTGCAGTTAGAAGTGCATGGAGATGCTCAGATCGAGGTCAATCGATCATTTGCCTTTTCATTCCTTTTAAATCTCATCATGAATTCTATCGAAAACTTTGCCAGCCGAAACATTCAAACACCACGAATAGCCATTAAATTGAGCTCTCAGGGTTTACTTTTTGAAGACAACGGCGGCGGCTTTTCTGCCAACATTCTTAAGAAAATCGAAGCCGGCGCCCAGGCCTCCTCGAAAGCCCAAGAGTCTGGGCTAGGGCTTTTCTTGCTTCGCGACGGGCTTCGCAATCAGGGCGGGCGTGTGGCCTTTGGAAATTCTAAGGACGGTGTCGCCATCGACATTCATTTCTAAGCCCGATGTTGGGCCTGTCTTGAGGAAGTATTGAGCAAACAGAAGTTCATGCTTCCCTTGAGTTCTCCGTAAAATTTGAAAGGAATCAATCACGGGAGAACAGGTGTTTCGTCATGCTTTGGTCCTAATTGTTATCCTTACGGTAGCTTATCAGGCTGCGGCGGCCGACCGCACGAGCCCGTACTGGTTACAGGGCGATATCAGCGGAGGCTTTCAGCGCATCAAGCCTGACAAGGAGAACGAGATCGCGAAAGACGGGATGTTGGCCGGTGCGCGCCTTCTCGGAGAATATCGTACCAACTATTTTGGAGCATTTGGTGTCGGCGTAGGCGTCCAGCAGACCTGGCAGGACGGAGAAACTGAAACCCGTGTCCAAAGATACATTCTTCGCAGCTTGGTGGTGGACGGATCTTACCTTTATCCATTCGCCTCGGAATTCTTCTGGCTGGGATGGCTGGTCCGCACGCAAACTGGCAAGGGTGGAAAGTTTGAGTTCACCGACATCGAGTCGTTTCAAACTCTCGTGACGACCGGTCCACAACTGCGCTTTAACTTTGCGAGAAAAAACTTTGACTGGGTCGTAGGCGCCAGCGCGCTTACCGACGTCAACAGTCCCGATCGCAGCATCGTGAATTTTCCGGTGTACATCGGAGTCAGTATTCCCATTGGCAAGGGGCGTGTTGTTGCAACTGCTGCGTCGGCACCTGAGCCTATCAAAGTGGCTCCGATCCAGGCAGAGCCGGTGAGGGCTGCACCCGTGGCGGTGAGTTTCGATTCGCGTCTTATTCCGTTTGATCTGAACAAAGCGATTCTTAAGCCTGAGTCGACGGTTTTCCTCGACAAGTTAACCGTCATCCTGAAGGAACAGAGCGAAAACTGGAAGGCACTTGTCATCTCAGGTCATACGGACACGATCGGAAAAGCTTCAAGAAACCAGATTCTCTCGCAAGAGCGGGCGGCTGCCGTAAGAGAATATCTCATGCGGCGAGGCATTCCGGCCGAACGTATTACCGCCATCGGGTACGGCTCGCAAAGACTTCTTCCCGACCTCGATTCCAACTCCGCAAGACATCGCCGCGTCGAGATCCTTTTCGAAGGCGTATCGGACGGGATGAAGATCAACGACGCAATGAGCACACTCAAAAGTGGCCACTGATTCTGGAGACAAGAAGATGACAAAATGGTTTTCTCTTTTGGGTGCGACATTTCTAATAAGCCTCACCTCCTGCTCGGTCGAGCGCCTCGACCGTTGCAAAACGGTGCCTACCGCATGTCCGGGCCTCATCGGAAAAATCAATCTTAGCCTGATTAATATGACGCCAGTGTCGCAGGCCTTGACGATACTTCCGACGACAGTTGTAGCTACTTTTAGTGAGGCTGTTGTGGATTTGGCTCCAGAGAAATTCGTCATCAGTGGCACCTGTGCGAACTTGCCGACAGTCAGCTCGGTTGCGATGAACACGGAGAAAACCACGGCGTCGGCATCACTCACAGGTGCTGTGTGCCTCAACAACGAAACCTTCACGGTAACGGTAACCCCCGCCTCAATCACAAGTCTAAGCGGGAACGTAGGTGCAGGCTCCGCGCTTTCGCGCACTTACACCATGATCGCGCTTGGACCCGTGGCGACCCTTGCCACACCTTCACTGACGAGGATGAAAAGTTCCGCATCGTCCACGATCGCTCTCACCTATACTGGCGCGACCACGACTAGTCTCACCAACGCCGGTGTCAGCAAAAACGAAACCGGAGTCAGCTGTACGGTTAACGTAACGGGGGCTTCCGCCGCGGGCGCCACACTTACGGTGAGTGGATGTACAGGGAACGGAACTATCACGGTTTCTGTGAACGCCGGTACAGCTGCAGATGCCTCCGGAAATCTTTCGACAGCATCCCCAGTGAGTGCTGCCATCACCATCGACAACACTGCACCAACGCTGCAGACTTTGACTCCCGCCAATAGCACGATGGTTGCGATTCCGTCGGAGGTGGTGGCCACCTTTAGCGAAGCGGTGAACTCACTTGTGCCTTCGAACTTCACTATCGGAGGTACCTGCAGTCCTCGGCCGACAGTGAGTGGAGTCACGATGAGTGCTAGCGACACAGTTGCGACGGCGGCGCTCACCGGCGGCACCTGTGCGGAGAGCCAGACGGTGACAGTGACACTGAATCCGGCGGATGCAACGGACCTGGCCGGCAACGCGGGAACGGGTGGCAGTCAGACCCGAACGTACACGATCAGCACCGCAGGACCGACCGCGACACTTGCAGCGCCTTCATCCACGCTCATTAACTCCTCAGGTACGTCGACGGTAGATCTCACCTACAACGGTGCAGTTGCGACAACTTTGACCAACGCGGGCATCACAAAAACTGAGGTCGGAGTCAGTTGCACAGTCAGCGTTTCAGGTGTTTCTCCTGCAGGCGCGACATTGACGATTGCAAGTTGCACGGGCAGTGGAACTATTCGGGTCAGAGTGAATGCGGGAACAGCCACGAATTCCTTGGGTAACGCATCGAGCGCCTCCGCCGATAGCGCGGTGATCACGGTCGATAATACAGGCCCCACACTTTCAAGTCTGACGCCGAACTCGGCTAACCGAGTGACCATGCCCGCATCTGTGATTGCAACGTTCAGCGAAGCGATGACGACCCTCGCTACGTCCAAATTTGTCGTCAGTGGCACTTGCTCAACTCTTCCCAGCGTTACCGGTGTCAATATGAGCGCCAGCGACACGGTCGCCACAGCCGCCATAAGCGGCGCAGTTTGCACGCTCGGACAAACGCTCACTGTAACCGTCGATCCAACGACGGTTACAGATGCGGCCGGCAATGTTGGAACAGGTAGCACGACCGCAGTGACCTACACGAAGATCAACGGCACGGGCGCCATTACGATTTCAGGACCTCATTACGTCGGCGATACGTCCTGCACGAGTCAATCGAAGACCTATACTATTTCAAGTACGGGGACTGCCGATGCAGAAGTCACCGACGTTTCAATGAGCGGCGGTCTGATGAGTATTTCCGCCGACAACTGTACGGTCGCCAACGGCGGTCCGGGAGTTCTCGCGCCTGGGGACAGCTGCACAGTGGATGTCGAAGCTGACTTTAACACCAATGGCTCGGATGACCTCGTCATCCAATACAACAATCAAACGACGACCACGAGCACTAGTTACTCTCTGAATGCCGATGCAAACGGCTGTTAGCAGAGACAATTTGTGACGGTGGTACGCGGTGAACTTTAAATAGGGCCGCTGCCTGAGAACATGTATTTCACATACTCTTTGTCTTCGACCAAGATGTGACGGGTTAACCAATCGCTCAAGAACGTAGCGATTTTGTTTGTCAGTACCTTTGAGTCAGGCGAATTCTGGAAAGCATCGCGGAACTCTTCG
Organism: Bdellovibrionales bacterium; assembly: GCA_019637855.1. Lineage (GTDB taxonomy): Bacteria > Bdellovibrionota > Bdellovibrionia > Bdellovibrionales > UBA1609 > JALHOQ01. The sequence goes on along the minus strand of JAHBUX010000001.1, from coordinate 93,911 downwards.
ACCTGAGAAATGAAGCGGCGGTGGGCCAGACTATGGTTGGGATAGTCCGGGTAGTGAAGACGCTTGAGGAGTTTTTCTTCGTCAGCAAAATGGTTCTTAGTGTAGTCGACGAGTGTGTTTACAACTTTTTTAACAAACTCTGGATCTACAGGCTTATCGCTCTGCCCAATCTGTGACAAAGCATTGATAAGATTGAGCAGCTGTTTGTGTTGATCGTCGATTCTTTTGATTCCGAGACCGTAAACTTCATCTGACCATTCGATTTTCTGCATTCCAAAACTCCGTTATATCCATCGTAAAAAACTACGGAATCAGATGTCACGTCGTGAAGAAATTCACGACGGACGTCCCGAAAACTGAGATTGATTTTGATGACATGTTAAGCAGTTTCACGTATTCACACCGACCTACGGCCAATTGACCCGTGCAAGCTCACTATTCAAACTAAAAGCCGATCTTTTAGTCGATCGATTGTGAGGAGTTTTCTTGTGAAGAGCTCAATGACCGTTTTGTCGCTATTACTCGCACTCGCTGTGTCTACGAGCGCCAGTGAAAATCCTGAAATCGATTTCAAAGCGCTGTATGAGGCGACTCCGTTTCGCGTCGGAGATCTTCTTCCACCTGAGACACGCAATGGCGACGAGAGCGCTCACTGCGCGAAAAGTGAAATCCTTAAGCCACAGGCAACTAAATACGATCCGACGTCCCATGTGCAGGCGTTTAAGTGCAGCGTAGCGGATTCTAAGTCTCCGGTTAAAACATACTCGATGCTCGCATTCAGTGCGACTGGACCGCGTGTTTCCACCGTCGCGTTGGAGATGAAGAGCGGTCTTATCTACAAGAGTGCGAAGGACATCGCGGAGAAGATCAAATACAAATTCACCGAACCTCTCTATGACGGTTCTGATGATGAAGTGGGACCGGGCCGCGACTTCTATGCTTCGATCCAGATTGACGACAATCATTTTGCCAACCTCTTTTTTAAACCTGCAAAAGGCGGTTTCATTCTCACAAACGTAACGGTACGAGCGTGCACCGGCGATTGGATTAAACCTGAAACTATGTTTAGTGACTGGGCAGGCAACTGTTCAGTGGTGCTCGGCAAAGCTGAGAAATATGCCGACTCGCCGGCATACAAAAAGAAAGGTCCGTTCCCCACGCCCACCACCGCTGAAATCGAGGCGCAGCTCAATCCGGAAGCGTTGTACAAACTCTCTAAGCTCAAGATTGGCGATCCTATCCCGGAGGAGGCCAAGGGTAAGAATGAGGGCCCGGGATATTGTCCACCGACCTGGGAGCCCACGCTGCGCGGATTTCGAGATCTTTACGAGCCGCGCCCGGTCCTCGATAAAACCAGCCTCGGTTGCAATTCGAAGGATGACTCCAACATGTTGATGGGGCTCGACGTGTGGGCCAATCGTAAGAGTGAAAAGATCATTCAGATTGATTATTTGTTGCGAAAGCGTCGCATCACCGCCAAGTCGCTAGCCGACATGGATCATCTTTTAGGCAAAGCTGTACTGATCAATTCCAAGCACCCAGATCTGAAAAGGTTTATGGACGGCAGCGGCTACTTCTTTTTCAACAAAATCGAGCCGAACATCTTGGTAACCTATCGCATCGAAGGCCGAAAAAAAGTGATGCTGACGGAAGTCAGTATCGACGACTGCGCTTCCATCGTGAACTCGACGATCATCTATTCCATTTGCCAAAAATGGGGATTGGATAAGGTAAAAGCACCATGAGCAAAGATGTTGATAGGTTTGTGAGACAGTCTAAACGATGGCAAAAAGAGATCGCCAAGCTTCGTGCGGTCATTCGCAATACAAAGTTAGAAGAGAGCCTGAAGTGGAATCAGCCCTGCTACAGTTACCAAGGCAGCAATGTGGCTATCATTCAACCTTTCAAATCCTATTTAGGAATGATGTTTTTTAAAGGGACATTGCTTAGAGATGCAAAAGGCGTATTGGTGAATAATGGGCCGAACTCTCAGGCCGGACGTCGATTCGAATTCCGCTCTATGCAAGAGATCGTCAGACTTGCGCCTACCATTAAAGCCTACTTACAAGAGGCCATCGCGATCGAGAAGTCGGGACAGAAAGTAAAGTTCAAGAAAACTCCCCAAGCCGTTCCGACGGAGCTAAAGAAGATGTTTAGCGCTAAGCCTAATCTGAATAAGGCTTTCCGCTCGCTAACGCCCGGCCGTCAGAGAGCCTATGTTCTCCACTTTTCCAGCGCCAAACAGTCGACCACTCGACAGGCGCGCATAAAGAAGTGCATTCCACGCATAATGAAAGGCAAAGGACTCAGCGACCCTTAGGTCGGGTGTCTGGTTTGCCAGAATCTTATATTGATGAAAAAATATGGGAAAAATCTCGTGGAGGTTTATCTTGCGCTCGCTTGCACCGGTGTTGGCCGTATTCATTCTCTCCTCCGTCGCTTCTGCCGACGACAATCGTCCGAAGACAGAGGGCGTGCCAGGCGCGGTTTACACGGCCTTCAAGGCTGAAAACCATTTCAATAATCCGGTGATGGGCACGGTGACTCGTGTGCGCGGAACGGAAAAAAAGGTATTCCCCTCACTCAATAAAGTTTGCGAACGCGGGGACGACCAATTGAAGGTCGGCGATGTTGTGTTGCTCAGCAAGGGGCTGCATGTATTCGACTACTTTTTTCTACCGCCGAAGAAATCCAAGGCGGTCTGCTTCGGCCCTTATGAAGGTGTCATAACGATCAAAGGCGAAGGCAAAGAGACGATTCTGGTCGAAGATTCGTTTCTTAAGCGCAAAGGTGAACCCGACTATTTAAGTGTTAAATTTCAAGGCGTGCACTTGAAAAACTTGGTTATCGTGAACGCTTGGATCGCAGAGTACCAACACTTCACAAACTACACGGTATTCGAGAATGTTCTTTTTGACGGCACTCTTAAGATAGACCCCGTTCCTGAGAATGAGCGCAACTGCATTCAACCTTGCCATACCAGTATGTTCAGCCTTTTCAGTCAACCTCGGGCGATCAAGGATCAGCCTACCAATGTGCGCGGCGGCTTCCTTGAGATCGGCTCGATGGAATGGGATCCGACGGCAAAGCGGTTTCAGGCCGTCGACGCACTCGTCGAAGATCAGCCGAAGTTAAAGGCCCTTGTCACAGATTTAGCCAAAGAAAAGACAAAAAACCTTTTGATCCCGGCCAAACTCCCTAAACAGATCAAAGCAGCTCAGCGTGAAGCGAAGGCGTCACATCCGGACGATTTTTTCGCGAAACATCTGAAGTTTGTGGAGTCCACCGCCGATCGCGGTTCCGTTGAACGTTCAAAGAGACTTTTGACCGAAGCGATGGACCGCTACCTTGAAACCCTGAATACGGATCAACTCTAAGGAGCCGCTATGAAACTGATATTCACGCTTGTCTTCCTCTTTTCTGCCCAGGCTCAAGCTCAGGTAGAAGCCTATCCCGCGTTCGATACCAAAAAGATTTTAGCGATGAAGTCTCTGCCTGAGGGCACGATCACTCATATTCGCGGTGGAAAAACGATTTATCAAGGCGCGCTTCGCGGACTGAAAGGCCTCAAAGGCGGCGATATAGTTAAGCTTTCGAAAGGTTTTCACCTAATTCCCAAAGTTTATTCCACTATGGGCGGCAAGCAGTTTCAGGATAAGTTCGAGTTCAGCCAATCCGCTCACGAGCGTGATGAGCGCCCGATCGTGTACGAAGGTTCCGGCATCGAAACCATTCTGGTTGAAGAAGACTTTTTCAAAGAGAAACGTGAACCCATCCAGGCGATGGTTAGGGCGGGTGGTAGTGGCTCAGCACGTTTCTCAAAAATGACTTTCGTTAACACTAAGTGGTGGTCCAATGCTTCACGTGAGTTTTTCGCGGGCGTGCGTTTTGATGACGTACGTTTCGAGAAAGGCTTTGAAACCGATGGTCGAGGTGGCTCTTTCGACCAGATGGCGACTTGGGTATGTTACTTCTGTGTCTTTGATCAAGCCTATCCGATGCTCAAGGAGCCTTTGAATGTGAATGTGGGCTCGCTGATCTTTAATCCCGAAAAAGGCTACCTACTGCGTAAGCGCCTGTATTCCGGCAACCTTGAGCTTGAGGAGTTCGTCGATAATCTCTCGGCTGCACGCCGCAAGAAAGGTGATTTTGCCAAAGTTACCGACAAAGAGGCTCGTGATCTATTCTTGAGTCTCGGCGCTTTCGAGTCGGAAAAGTTCAAGCGTCTCTTCACCTCGAAGGATAACGATTACGACACCGTAGCCAGCACATTGACCAATCAGCCAGTGGATTTCTCAGAATTTTTGCGCGCCTATTTGATCCGCAACTACAAGTTCACTGTGCCGCCGAATCCGGTGGTCACGCGCCTCGTGGCTCAGGCGGAGAGCATGATGTCCAAAGGGCATCCTCTCACGGCCTTTATGACTCTGCGCCAACTTCCACGCGATATTGAAGACTCGGCCGTCAAGCGAGTGGAGGCGTTACGTGCGAAGGTGAACCAGAGCTTAACCAAGAACTATCGCACCTGCTTTATCGATGCGACTTCGGTTGTTGAGGAAGACAGTTGGAACCGCATTCAGCGTGGTCTTCCGCTCAAGGCTGAGTTCGACCTGCATATGAAGCGCAATTTGGAGGAAAAATATCCCGTCTTGATGCTCTCCGATCCAAAGAGCTGTCGTATGGAAGTGCAGTTCACGCGCAACAAACTGGATTCGCGTACGGACGATTCCGAGCGCTATATCGTGGTGGATCAAGAGGTGGATTGGGGTGCCGTACAAGAACAGGCCGAGGCCCGGGCATCGGCCATGCTTGCAGCCTCGCAAAATATCGCCACGATGACACGTAACCTCGGCAACAATATGGAAAAGATGTGGCGTCGCGAAATCGACAAAAGCACTCACTTCCAAAAGCACGTGGGCGGCACCGATCTAGTCTCATGGAAGATGGATCGCTCGACTAAGAATTCTGTCACCGACGGTGTAGTGATGGGTAAGATGGCTCCTTCGGGTATGCCCATCAAGACGACTTATCGTGAAGAGCGTCGCGTGCGCCGCATTGCCTCTACCGACCTCCAAGCTTCGGTCAAGATCCACGCCGACGGTAAAGTGAACACCTTTCCACTTGAGCGTTGGACCGCTCAATACACGGTGGGAGAGTGTACTGAGAAATTCAGTAAGACCAATTCAACTGGTGCGAAGCTCGAAGCAGAGAAAAAAGAAACTTGCACGCACACGATGGGGAATTCGCGTGTGAACGACATTCAACGCTATGTCGCGCGCGCTGTCGTACCCACCGTCGATGGCTATGTAACTGATCTTATGATGCCTCGCTTTGCAGATGCCGCGGTAAAGGCTGGAAAGAACAAAACCTTAGAAAGCCGCGTAGAGGCTTCTCTGCTCGCTATGCTCTTCAAGGTCGATGTGCCGGCAGAGGATTTGGCTGAGATCGAGAAGGTCACCGGCCTAAAGGATCCAAAGACATCCGTACTTGCGGCTGTTCGCGCGAACTATGAGCGCATTGCGGCTGAGGTGGCAGGCAACAGTTCTATGCAGCCACGTATTCCTGAATGGGAGCCGGCTCATCTCTGCCGAATGGTCCCTAGCACGATTGGTTCGAAACCATATGAGGGTTTGGATCCGCATGGCCGGATGGAGCATGCCTGCTGGGCATTGCACTGGGATACGTTGACGAAGTTCGAAGCCAAAGCTTCGGGTTCTACCAAATTCAGCTGCGCGGCCAAGCGCTCGGATGGCTTGATTAGCGAGACGTCGATCACCGTGGACTTCGATGCGGGTGGCGAGACGGTTGAGATTCAAAGCAAACTCAACCCAGCCAAGAATCGTTCGCGTACGCTGGCCGAATGGAATCAAGAGTTTGGTCCCTTGCTCGATATTCCGTTTGGTAAAGATGCGGTGGGCAAGCAATTTGCTTATATTCTTGGTCAGGATCAGCAACTGGTTCAGCTTGAGCTTGAGTCGTCGACAGGAAAGACTCGTATCAAAGATGGTCTGTGCGGTCGCTGCTATCCGCAAAATCCGCGTTTCGCTAAAGATCAAGATACAAAATCCGAGAGTTTTCGCCAGGCCTGCGTGAGATACGCCGGCATGGTTGAGCCCGTTCGCACGCCCACGGCTACAAGCGCCGGTGAACAGCAATGACACCGTTTTGTTCGTACGCTTGGAGAATGCTTGGCTACTCCGGTAGCCAAGCGGGGACCCTGGCCTTTGATGGTCAACATTTTGCGTTCTTTACGGATCGCGCTGAAGACGACATCTTCTTCGATCGTTCGACAATGACGGACTTGAAGTTCCCTTGGTACTACTTTGGCGGCGGCTTTAAAGTAAAAGTCGGTGGCCGTGCCCTGCGCTTTAGCATCATCGCCCCGAACACCGCAGAATTCCCTGGCGAAGTGGCTTTAGAAAAGCTTCATCGATTTATGGGCGCTGGCGCCCAAACAGCCGGTACGTCGATCAAACGCGGTGCCGGCCGTGTTTTGTCGGCGATGTCTGGCAGCATCTCAGAGGGTCGCGCCAATATGCGTGGGTGGAGATCGCTTTTAGAAACACGTCCGTAGCCGCGTTCTACAGTTCCTCGGCAAAAACTTTCTCGGTGATCTTCCAGAACTTATCCTGTTTCCTCGCAATCACAAAAGACGGCAGGCGATACAAGCTCTGATAGCGAATAGCATCAGCCGGCGTTTGCAATTCCACGGCAAGCTCGGGTCGCCTTAAGTGTGAGCGCAAGAAATTGATATTGAACTTCTTGATAGAAGTGGGGTTGCTGAAGAAATGCGCCTCACTCAAGTACTGAGCGTCGGCATCGTAGTAACGGATCTCGAGGTAAGGATTGGCGTTCTTATCCTTGCGCTCTTCAAAAGTGATTCTCTCGGGTGTCAAGATATGTGCGTTCTTCGAAAGCTTGGCCTGCTTGAGCTTGGCGTCGGCGTCGATCAAGACGGCTCGGCAGTTTTCACAGGCCTTGGCTGTGATATCGTTCTCAGCCCCGCATGCGTGGCAGATCTTCGAGCGGAAGCGATATTTGCAGGGTTTGATCGCGAATGTTTTAGGATCTTGTGCAAGCCCTCGACACTTGCGGCCGAAATGCTCGATCACCTCGCCGTCAATGGCGTAGCCCCAGAAACTGTTTTCAAAATCACATACCGGGCAGGTTACGAGAACGGGGACAGTGTCCTTGGCGGGGCGCTTTTCGCTGATATCCGGCGCGTAGATATCGTGGCCCATCCCTGTGTAGTCTAGGACGTAGCAATCCTTCTTCCCTTCACACAGACGAAGTCCGCGGCCGATGATCTGTTGGTAAAGACTGTTGGACTCGGTTGGGCGCAGGATGGCGATCACATCGACGTGAGGAGCGTCGAAACCAGTGGTTAACACTGATACATTGACGAGGTATTTGAACTTCTTCTGCTTGAAGTCCTCGATAATTTGGTCGCGGTCGGCAAGGTCGGTTTCACCAATCACCATACGGGCGTCGTCTTTGGGCAGATAAGACATGATCTCTTCCACGTGTTTAACGCTAGCGCTGAAGATCATCACCCCCTGGCGATTGTAGTGTTCTGTAATGTCGATGATGTTCTTGATAATCAACGGAGTAAGCCGCTTTTGACTCTTAAGAATCTCTTCGACTTCGGCGACCGTGTACATGCGGTCTTTGTCGGTGAGTTCAGAGAAGTCATAGCAGGTGACAGGGATATCCACCTTGATCGGAACGGTGAGATAGTGATTCTTAATCATGTAAGACAAGGGCAGTTCGAAGACGCATTGCTTGAAGAAGCGCTTCTTCTCTGACTTTACTTCATTCGTTGGGGAGTATTCATAAATCCAACCAAGCCCCATCCGATAGGGTGTTGCAGTCAGACCGAGAATGCAGATCTGCGGATTTTTATCTTTTAGCTTAGCGATCACATCTTGATATTGTGTCGAGCCTTCCTCGGCGACGCGATGACATTCATCGATAACCACAAGCGAGAAGTTTTCAAAAAACTCGTCGGGCGCTCGCGCTACTGACTGCACACTGCCGAAGATGGCCTTCTGATCCCAATCTTTTTGCCCCAGGCCGGCCGAATAGATGCCTGCAGGTAAATCGTAGCTGCGGTATTTTTGGTAGTTCTGCTCGACCAGTTCTTTGACATGGGCGAGGACCAGCACGCGTCCGCGAGCGATGCGAGCCAGTTCGGCAATGACCAGGCTTTTGCCAGCGCCGGTCGGCAACACAATAACAGCCGGTGTCCTGTTCTTACGGAAGAACCGAATAGTGTTTTCGACGGCCTGTTTCTGATAGTCCCTCAGCTGATACATACAACGGAGTCAATCCCGCCCTAACGGTGACCGCGACTGGGGCGGCGTCCACGGCCGCGCCGAGGTCGGCCGGCATCGCGCTGGCCCTCGATCAAGGCTTTGGCCTTACCCACGCTCATTATCCGCGCACGTGCCGCGTCTTCGGAGTGATAGGGCTGATCGGTGACCACTTCGATCTGTTGGCGAGTGGCTTTTTCAATGGCGGCCAAGTAGGATTTTTCTTCCGCCGTGCAAAATGAAATGGCGTCGCCATCCGTACCTGCCCGCGCTGTGCGGCCAATGCGATGAACGTAGTCCTCGGGAATATTGGGTAAATCGTAGTTGATCACATGTGAAATGCCGTCCACATCGATCCCGCGTGAGGCGATATCCGTAGCCACAAGAACACGGACTCTATCCGAGGAAAAATCTTTTAAGGCTCTTTGTCTTGCGCCTTGAGACTTATTGCCGTGGATCGCCGCCGCTGCGATACGTTTAGACTCTAAGCCTTTCACCACGCGATCGGCCAAATGTTTCATGCCGACAAACACAAGAACTTTGTGTAGGTCGTTGTCCTTCAGGATGTGAGCCAGCAACTGCGGTTTTTCTTTTTTATCCACGTACATAACCATCTGTCTAATACGTTCCACCGTTGTCGCCGGCGGCGTAACTTCCACCTTCTTTGGATCGCGCAAAATCGACTGCGCGAGCTTCTGAATTTCCGGCGGCATGGTAGCTGAGAAAAACAAATTGTGTCGACGCGAGGGCAGCAGGGGCAGAACCTTCTTAATCGCCGGCATAAAACCCATGTCCAACATGCGATCGGCTTCATCCAGAATAAAAATTTCGACACGATCTAGGCGCAGATGGCGTTGTTCGATCAAATCCAATAGGCGCCCCGGTGTCGCCACCAAAACATCCACACCCATTTTCAGATCGCGGATCTGATTACCTTGCCCCACTCCACCGAAAATCACGGCGTACTTTTGCCGCAGATGTTTGCCGTAGGTGAGAAGGCTGGTGTGGATTTGAATCGCCAATTCACGAGTCGGCGTAAGAATCAACGCCCGCGGCGATCGCGGCTCACGTCGGGCCTGCCGTAGGTGCAGAGAATTGAGAATGGGAAGACAGAACGCCGCGGTTTTACCGGTGCCTGTCTGCGCGATTCCCAATAGATCATGACCTTCCAAAATAAGAGGAATGGCCTGGCCTTGAATAGGAGTTGGAGTTTCATAGCCCGTGTCTTTAAGGGCCTGCTGAATTTGCGGGACAAGATTAAGCTCGGAAAATTGCATCCGCAGGGTCTAACACAGGATCAACACTAATGCGAGGGGCCATCTTACAAGGTATTTCACCTTATTGCATTCGGCGGTTAAAATTCGAAGGTTAGCGGAGGGAGGAAGACCTTTGACCACTAAAGCTGTGACCGAGTTCTTCGATAAATCGCCCTCCGGCGCCTATGACGAGCGCAACAGGAAGCTGGCGCCGATCTCAGATAATCTTCACTTTTTAACTGGTTTGGCCCTCAAAGGGCTGCCGGCCGACGCCCGTATTCTCTGCGTAGGCGTGGGCACGGGCGCTGAAATCTTGGGTCTGGCACACGCGTATCCCGGTTGGACATTTGACGGAGTGGAGCCTTCGGCTGCCATGCTTGACGACTGCCGCAAACGACTAGATCAAGCGCAGCTGCTTTCGCGTTGCCAGCTTTTTAAAGGGTATCTTTCCGAGTTTGTCTCGACGCAAAAGTACGATGCGGTTTTGTGTGTTCTGGTCATGCACTTTGTTCGTGATATCAGCGAGCGAGCCAAGATGTTTCAGGATATGGCCGGTCGCTTGAATCCTGGAGGTATGCTCGTCAATGCCGAGATTAGCTACGATCTGAGCGCGGAGAAGTTTCCCGATATCCTTGAGAAATGGAAGCAGGTTCAAATACTCATGGGCGCGACGCAAGAGTCGCTCGATCAGCTGCCAAAGATGCTGCGTGATCAGCTCTTGATTTTGCCGCCGGCCAAGACAGAAGAGTTGATTCGCGCGGCGGGCTTCTCTGAAGCCATCCAGTTCTTTCAGTCTTTTCTGATTCATGCTTGGTATGCTCGAAAATGAAGCTAGCGGCGATGACCCAAGATGAATTCGATCTCTGGCTCGTGCGCAGCCGAAAAGGCTACGCTGAAGACAAGATGAAGGCCAACGGTTACACTGAAAAAGAAGCGGCAGAGATTGCGCAGAGGGATTTTCACCGTCTGCTACCTGAAGGCATTAAATCCAAAGATAGCTTTCTAATCTGGTGATGGCAAAGACATTGTCTTAGTGAAAGGAACGTATCATGGACGAAAGCGATTTTGAGGGTACACTTGTTCTAGAAAAGTTGGCCGAGATCGGCAAAGTCGAAGATTTCTTCGACGCCATTGATTCCGATGATTTCGGCAAAGCCCAGTCACTTATGAAACGCGCGGGCATTGATCCGCAGACTGTCGCGATGGTACTGAAGAAAATGAACACTGCCGATGGTAAACATTAGATAAAGGAGTCAAAGATGAGCCGTTATGTAGATGGATTTCTTATCCCGATCAAGAAGAAGTACCTAAAGAAGTATAAAAAGATGGCTCAGCTTGGCCGCAAGGTTTGGATGTCGCATGGGGCCCTCGACTACTACGAATGCGTCGGTGATGATTTGGACTCGCCGATGGGAAATTCGTTCGCGAAGCTATGTAAACTCAAAAAAGATGAAACAGTGGTTTTTGCATACATCGTTTACAAATCAAAAGCTCATCGCAATCGGGTCAATGCGAAAGTCATGAAAGATGCGCGCATGAATCCGGAGGACCACGAGAACCTGTTTGATATGAAGAGATTCTCGTTCGGAGGATTTAAGGTTATCGTACGTTCTTAAATTCTTTTTAACGCGCGCGAAACAGTTGCTTAATCGTTGGGCTGTATTCGCGCGAGAAGAACGCCAAGTAAACTTCCAGAGCACCGACAACTAGGGCAACGGGCAGTCCGCTCGGCGCCATAAAGGCGTGCACTAAGAAAATATTGATGACGATCGGCGCCAGTACCACGAGTGCAAGCGGTACGAATCGTCTGCTCATCAACATCAGACCACAGATGATCTCCGCGCCCTTCAATAAATAAAAGAAATATTGGGTGGCGGCCATGCCTTTGAAGAAGTCGCCCATCGCTCCTTCAAGCGGCGGTGGGGTGGTTAGGAAGAAGGCGATACCAGAACCCAGAAAGATAAAGCCTAGTAGTAAGCGTGCAATCAGAGTGACATGCTTCATAAAACCCCCGTTGCATAAAGGATGACAAAGGCCAGTAAGGCTTGGCAAGCTTTCCATTGTGAAGGCCGTGATTCGACAGATTCAGTTCGGTTCCGAAGAGTATCGTTCCGAGGTCGCCCTACGCACCGAGGTGCTGCGCAAACCCCTAGGGCTTAGTTTTTCCGAAGTGGAGCTTGCTGCGGAGAAAGACGCAGTTCATTTTGCCGCCTTCGAAGGCTCTGAGATTGTGGGTTGCCTTATCCTTGTACCTCTTTCGGCCGCTGAAGTGAGAATGCGGCAGGTGGCGGTCATTCCCGCCAAACAAGGCTCTGGCATAGGTCGGTTGCTGATTGAAGCCGCCGAAAACTATGCCCGCTTTGCGGGCTTTGAGTGGATGTATTTGAACGCTAGGGATTCAGCGGTGCAGTTCTATTTGGCCTGCGGATATCGGACTGTGGGTGAACCATTCACGGAAGTGACGATTCCCCATCGCAAGATGCAAAAGCGACTCAGTGAGACGCCTTAAAGCGCCGGCCGAGTAGATTCGACCGGCCGCTGAGAAGACTTACTTCTTCTTTTTCGGTTTCATAAATTTCAAAGTCATACGATCGCTTTCGCCAATGGCCACATACTTATCGCGATCTTTTTCTTTCAACCTCAAGCTCGGAGGAAGAGTCCACACACCTTCGGGATGATCCTTGGTGTCTTTGGGGTTGGCGTTCACTTCGGATTTCGCCACCAGCTTGAAACCAGCTTTTTCAGCCATACGAATCACATCTTTTTCGCGCACGTAACCCGAAGAGGCTTTGGGATCGGTCTTTTGCTTGGGGTTCGCGCGATGCTCGGTCACCCCTAGGATGCCACCCGGCTTCAAAGCTTTAAAGAATGAATTGAAAGCGGCTTGTTCGGCGCCCTTCGCCATCCAGTTGTGAACGTTTCGGAAGGTCACCACCATATCGGCCGTTCCTTCAGGCGCAATATCCACTTGCTCCGGAGGATTGAAGTCCGTGACTTTAAATTTCGGTGCCAGCTCCGGATGAGCAGCGAGCCACGTGGCTTGTTTTTCGTTCAAGTTCTTCATGTAGTCACCGGTGCTCGATGGCACCGCGGCGGCGATGTACTGACCGTTTTCAGCCAGCAGCGGCAAGAGGATCTGAGTGTACCAGCCCGCGCCGGGCGAAACTTCGATCACGGTCATCTGCGGCTCAAGACCAAAGAAAGTCAGCGTTTCGACCGGATGACGATGAACGTCGCGCGCTTTGTTTTCCGGTGACCGGAATTCGCTGCTAACAGCTTCCGAAATAGATTTGGGCAAAGGGTGGGGTGTATGTGCGGGAGTTTCGGCTTTTTTTGCCGAGCCACAGCCAACAGCTGCAAACACCAAGGCGCTGACGAATAAGATTCTTTTCATAGATCCTCCGTTCGGTTGTTCAACAGTTTTAGCTTATTCGTGGTCTGAGGTCCAGTTGCGCTTTGGTACCGACTCCTTCAAGATTTTCTTATGAAGACGACACTTAAAGTTTTAGGCTCTCTACTTGGCATCGGTGTTTTGCTGTTGGTTGCAGTTCTCACGTATGCTCATTTGGCTTTCGTTCGACAAACCGGCCATCACTATTCCATTCCTGATTTGGGAATTGCGGCGGAGATGCCTAAGGCCGATATCGAGATCGGTAAACGCATCGTCACCGTTCGCAATGGTTGCACCGATTGTCACGGTGAAGATCTTTCTGGCCGACAAATTATGGATGATCCGGCCATGGGCACCTTTTATGGCGCCAATATTACGCCCTACGCATTGAAGGATTGGAGCGACGAAGAGATCGCCAAGGCCATTCGCTCGGGAGTGAATCGCAAGGGGCATTCGCTGATCTTTATGCCGTCGTATGAATATCAAAGTCTTAGCAAAGAAGATCTGGCTGCCATTATTGCATACTTGCGCCAGGTGCCGGCGATCGAGAAGGCGAATCCGCCCGCGCGCGTGGGAGCTTTGGCCAAAGTTCTTTCAGCTTTCAATAAAATTCCCGTTCTGTTGCCGGCGACACAAACGAAGATCGAAACGCCTTTCACGCAGAAGCCACCCGAGGAAGCCACTCAGGATTTTGGTCGCTATTTGGTAGAGAGTGCGTGTGTCGGCTGTCACGGCCCGGCCCTGCAAGGTGGTCCCATTCCGGGAGGGCCTCCTGATTGGCCCTCGGCCACTTCGCTTCGTTTGGGCGCCGAAGGTTGGACTGAAGAGGATTTTGTAAACACCGTGCGCACGGGAGTCTCTGCAAAAACCAAGACGGATTTGCGAGCTCCCATGCCGGTTGCACTTTTGAAACAGCTCAGCGAGACAGAAGTGCGCGCCATGTGGATGTACCTCTCGCAGCTAAAGTAGGGGGAATGGATTCCTTAGAGCCGACGTCGACGCCAATTCATCCGTGCGTAAAATGCGGCGCTTGCTGTGCCACCTACCGCGTGCTTTTTGATCCTACCGAAACTCAACCCGACTCTCTTAACGTTCCTAAAGAATTGACCGAGAAAGTGGCGCCTGATTCGTTGGCGATCTTGGGTACAAACACAGCGAAACCACGTTGTGTGGCTCTATCGGGGAACATTGGCAAATCTGTGGGCTGCAGCATCTACCTGCGCCGTCCTAGTTGTTGCCGCGATTTCAAGCCCAGCTATGAAGATGGGATCCGCAATCCACGTTGTGATGAGGCTCGGCGTGGCAAAGGCCTGAAGCCGTTGCGACCCAAAGACTATCTTTAGATCACGGTTCAATTTTTTTGGCCGACATGATGATTTCGTATGAGCGGAGGCGATCGCTGTGCTCATAGGTGTCGGAAGTTATCACTAGCTCATCGGCTCCAGTGACCCGAATCAGTTCATCCAATTCCTGTCGCACGCGAGTGACCCCACCGGTCACCAGCAGACCAAGCATGGATTGCACAGCTTGTTTCTCATGTGGACTCCAGATCGCATCCATATTAGGCACCGGTGGTAAGTTGAGCTTGCGGTTTCCGCGCACCATTCCTAAAAAAGCCTGTTGAACACTGGTCGCCAAATAGGCGGCGCGCTCATCACTATCGGCAGCGATGACAGGAACTCCCATCATCACATAAGGTTTTTGTAAAACCGCTGACGGTCGAAACTGACTGCGATAAATATCAAAAGCCTTCATCATATCGGAAGGAGCGAAATGCCCGGCAAAGGCATATGGTCTGCCGAGTTGCGCGGCCAGGCGGGCGCTGAATAAACTTGAACCCAAGATATAAATCGGGATTTCCATACCGGCCCCCGGGATAGCGCGCACTTTTTGATCGGGCTCCGGCGTTTTGAAGTAGTAGAGTAGTTCTTCGATCATGGTACCGAAGTCATCGGCCCGCGTAGGGCTGTCGCGGCGGATGGCCAGCATGGTTTGACGATCAGTTCCGGGTGCGCGGCCCAGGCCGAGATCGATACGGCCAGGGTAGAGTGTCTCGAGGGTCGCAAACTGCTCAGCCACAATCAGAGGAGAGTGGTTGGGCAACATAATACCTCCCGAGCCAACTCGGATGGTCTTCGTATTCTCCGCAATGTAACCGATCAAAACAGAGGTCGCGGCTGAGGCAATGCCCTCGATGTTATGGTGCTCGGCCAACCAGTAGCGTGTGTACCCCAGCTGTTCCACATGCTGAGCCGTGCGTTTGCAGTTGGCGTAAGTTTGCGCGATGGTGTTGTCGGCGGAAATCTTGGCGAGATCAAGGACAGAGATAGCAGTCGAAGCCAGCGTCTTCATAGACGTAACCTACGCCCCGTGAACAAGAAAGCCAAGGATCATGCGGCTACCGTTTTGACGGAAGGGCTGCTATCTTGGCCCCGTGAGCAATTCAAAGCCTTCAGTCCTAATTGCTGGCGCCGGCCCAACAGGTCTGGTGTTGGCACTTTGGCTAACGAAAATCGGAATCCGCGTTCGCATCATTGATAAAACTACGGGGCCTGGCACGACCTCTCGCGCCCTCGCCGTGCACGCCCGTACTTTGGAATACTATCGTCAAATGGGTTTGGCTGATGAGGTGATCAACCTTGGTCTGCGCTTTCCTAAGGTTCACTTGTGGGTGGATCATAGGCCGAAAGCCGAACTCAGTATCGGCGAAATCGGTGTGGGCGTGAGTCCGTACCCATTTGTATTGATCTTTCCGCAAGATCAGCATGAAGAGTTGTTGCTGGCGCACTTGAAGAAGCTTGGCGTAGAGGTCGAGCGTCAAACGGAGCTCCTGTCCTTTACACAGAGTGAAGCGGGTGTTCGCGCGACCTTGCGCCGCCCTTCGGGCGCCAGTGAAGAGTGCACGGTCAGTTACCTGGCGGGTTGTGACGGGGCCCGCTCTGTGGTGCGCGAGCAATTGGGCACAGGCTTTCAAGGCAGTACATATCCTGGAATGTTTTATGTCGCTGATATTGTAGGTGAGGGCGCGGTTCTCAATGGGGACTTGCACGCCTCTTTAGACAAATCGGATTTTTTGGCCATCTTCCCTATGAAGGATAAAGGTCATGCACGCCTTATCGGCGCGGTCCGCACGGAAGAGGTAGGGAACAAGTCGCTCACATGGGAGGATATCAATCCTCATATGACAAAGGTGATGGATATCCGCGTAAAAGAAGTGCGTTGGTTCTCGACTTACCATGTGCATCATCGCGTGGCTTCGCACTTTCAAAAAGGTCGTGTTTTCCTATTGGGAGATGCGGGCCATATTCATTCGCCGGTCGGCGGCCAGGGGATGAACACCGGTATCGGAGATGCCATCAATCTGGCATGGAAGCTCGGCGAGGTGTTGAAGGGTAAATGCAGCACCCGCACACTTGAGTCCTATGAAACCGAACGTATTGCGTTCGCCCGTGAGCTGGTTGAGAGCACCGATCGGGCGTTTCATCTGATCAGCTCGCGCGGTACACTTGCTCGTTTCATCCGAATGCGGTTGGCGCCGATAGCAATTCCCACAGCTTTGCATTTTGATTTTGTGAAACGTTTCGTATTCCGTACGATTTCGCAAACCGCGATATCTTATCGCCATAGCGGATTCAATGAGGGCGAAGCTGGAGAGCTGCACGCGGGTGATCGGTTGCCGTGGATTTCCAGTGTGGATAATTTTGCGCCGTTAAAAACCATGACGTGGCAGGTTCACGTCTATGGTGCGACAAAAGCGTTGGGTGTGGTCGCAGCAGGAGTGGACACTCATTTGTATGAATGGAACGAAGAGATGGCGACTAAGCTTTTGCAGAAAGGTGCCGCCTACCTTATTCGTCCCGATGGTTATATCGGGATGATTTCAGCAGACGGCGATGTGGACGAGATTCGCCGTTATTTGATCAGTCGCTAGAAATTACTTGGCGACGGTCGAAACGGGCGGAAGTTTTCTGGCCAGATCGTGCTCTTTGCCGCCACATTTGGGGTGGCCGAAACCGCCGCGGCTCTTTCCGGTCATGCCGATGTCGTAGACGATATTGTCCACTTTGTCTTTTTCCGAACTCACGCCTTTGGGCACGAAGTCGAGCTTCAGAGCATTGCGTGTGCGCCAAGCGATGTTGTGATCGGCGCAAGAAGTGTCCCCGCTCACGCCGAGGCCTCCGAGGATTTGTCCTTTCGAGTTGTATAGTGCGAGTCCACCGCCGAACACGTTCACTCCGCCAACGCGTTGACCGATCATCGGGTCTTTGGCGCTACCGAAAGTAGCCACGGCGCCTTGATAGGCAACGGCCGGGTTGACCGGATTGCTCTCAGCCAACCCAAAGAGAAAGCCGCCCGGTTGAGTGGCCGAATACAAGTTGGCCGTCGAGAGGGCTGAACCGGCTAAGCTAAAGGCATTGGCAGTGTTGGCTTTTTGCGCCGAGATCACACGGCTGCCGGGCCATTGCGCGTCGACTGTTTCTCCGGTGTAGACAACAGAGCAGACAGTTCCGCTGCGATCTACGACAGTGCCCCACATATCTAGATTCAGACCACCATTGGTGTTCTTGCGTGCCTCGATCAACGCCTTCTTGACCTCTTCACCTTTGGGCAGATCTTGGCATGTTTGTGCTAAAGCCAAGCTGCTTACCGTCGACAAAATCAGTGTGCTGACGGCCAACAAAATAATTTTCATAGTTCGCATTTCCTTTCGTAACGGTTGCGTGAGTGGTCATCATGCACGCGGTTGCTCGCTTCTGTCCATGAGACAAGAACTTTAGGTTGAAGCGGCACGGCCACTTGCCTATGCTTGAGGCAATTTAATTAAAGGGAGATCACAATCATGTTTTTTATTTCGCGTACAACGATGGCACTTGGCTTTTGCAGCTTGTTCATTAGCGCCACCGCATTTGGGTATGCCGAAAAAACATACGAATGTGAAAACGGGCCCGGACTGCCAAAGAACACCTATAAAGTCCGGAATGTGTCGGTACTGGGCGGCAGCGTCGTACCCTATCTTGAAGTCGCGCGTTACTATCGCGAGAACGCCAGTGATCCAAATTCAGCGATTCGTACTCAGCACTTGCGTGGTTTCGCCACGATTCATTCCACCACGCCGGGGACTGAAACTCTGATCTTGGCGCAATTGCGCCTGGAGTTTACCGGCGATGAGCTTTATAACTGCAAGTGATGCTCACCCTTACCCCTAAAGGGCTGTACTGTCCTGCCGGAGATTTTTATATCGATCCCAAGCGTCGGGTAGACCATGCGGTCATCACGCACGCTCACAGCGATCACGCCCGTCGCGGCAGCAGCATGTACTACTGCGTGCATTCGGGCGTCGATCTTTTGCGCACCCGTATCGGTGCGGTCAAAGTAAAAACATATTCGTTTGGCGAAAGATTTGAAATCAACGGCGTTAGTCTATCGTTACATCCTGCCGGTCATATTCTTGGCTCCTCACAAGTGCGCATCGAGCATGGTGGCGAGGTTTGGGTCGCCTCTGGCGACTATAAACGCGATGAAGATCCCACCTGCGAACCTTTTGAGTCCGTTGCTTGCGATGTGTTCGTAACAGAAGCGACCTTCGGTACGCCGGCCTTCACCTGGGAAAAGGGGCAGGATCTAGGACTGCAGATATTTGAATGGTGGTCGCGCAATCGTCAACGTGGTGTGAACAGTGTATTGTTCGCCTATTCTCTCGGCAAAGCTCAGCGAGTGCTTGGAGTTTTGCAGAAGCACACACGCAACCCGGTGCACTGCGATCCTTTGGTCAGTGAGATGAACCGGCATTACCGTGCGCAAGGCATCGCATTGGCACCCACGATTTGCTTGAGTCAGGTGACAGAAACGCAACCTCTAAAGGGCGAATTGTTTTTGGTACCGCAGTCATTTTTGAAATCTTCGCAGTCTCATCTTTTGGGCCCGCGCTATGAAACCGCATTTGCTTCGGGTTGGATGGCGGGGGGGCAGCGTGGTTTTGGTGGCGGGTACGATCATGGCTTTGTCATGTCGGATCACGCGGATTGGAATGATCTTTTACGTACGATCAAAGAGACTGGGGCTCGTCGCGTTTATGTTCAACACCGTGGTGAAGGCGCTTTGGTAAAGCATCTCCGTCAGCTGGGCGTCGAGGCTTTTCCAGAAAGCGATTTGATCGGCGGCCGACAAGAACAGCTCACTCTGTTTTAAGCCTTCTTTACGAATTCGGACTTCAAATTCATAGCTCCGATACCATCGATTTTGCAGGCGATATTGTGGCCATCGTCGCCATCGGTGAGGCGAATATTTTTGACCTTGGTTCCGACCTTCACCACGGAAGAAGAGCCTTTGATCTTCAGCTCCTTAATCACAGTCACGGTATCGCCATCGGCCAGGACATTGCCGTGCGCATCGCGAATCGCTGTGTCGATGACTTCCGGTTCGCTGACCGCATTTGTGGATTCATGCTGACTCCATTCATGCGCGCAACTGGGGCACACCCAAAGGTTTCCGTCGGCATAAGTGTACTCAGCGCTGCACTGGGGACATTTCGGTTCGGCACTCATAAAGATTCGCTTTCGTTAGAGCGGCGTAGTATGCAGGTATCTTAAGATTTGGTTGCATGTTTGTCACCTACGGGAGTCTTTATGAAGAAGCGTTGCACTTGGCCGGGCAATGAGGACGAGCTGATGATCGCTTATCACGACAAAGAGTGGGGGGCGCCGGTTCACGACGATCGGAAGCATTTTGAGTTCTTGATTTTGGAGGGTGCCCAGGCTGGTTTAAGCTGGCGGACAATCTTGCATCGCCGCAAAGGGTACAAGAAGGCTTTTAGTGATTTCGATCCGAAGAAGATCGTGAAGTATAGCAAAGCGCAGATCAAAAAATTGATGGGCAATCCGGAAATTATTCGTAATCGCCTAAAAATTGAATCGGTAATCACCAACGCCGAAGCTTTCTTGCGCGTGCAAAAAGAGTTCGGCAGCTTTGATGCTTACTGTTGGCGGTTTGTGGGTGGTAAACCCATCGTGAATCGACGAACCGCCACGGGCCAGATTCCCGCTTCGACCCCAGAGAGTGATGCTTTCAGCAAGGACCTTAAAAAGCGCGGATTCAAATTTGTCGGTACGACCATTGTCTATGCCCATATGCAAGCCACCGGCATGGTGAATGACCATCTCACCAGTTGCTTTCGCTATCGCGAGTTGAAGAGTAAGGTCTAGTCGGCCACGTCGGTATTCCCGGGTGGCCAACTCAGCTCAGCTCCGTTAAAACTGCCGGATGACTGAGTTCTTCCGGCAAATACGGTATTTGGTAGAGCGCGGCGACGGGTGGACGTGGCTGGCTATTCTCTGTGCCTCCATTCTTTTGACCATCGCCGTGAAGGCGGCGTTGAAACTGGTCTCTGTCCGCTTGCGCCGGTTGGTTTCGGGAACGGCCTCCATCTGGGACGACACCATGGTCGATCTGATCGATGGATTGCGTTCATCCGTTTTGTTTATCTGGATTTTCTATGCCTTCGCCAAGTCGGCAAAACCGCCCGAAACCATCCATCAGCTGATGATGATTGCCGTTGTAGCCGCCACGGTTTTCCAAACCGCCGTTTGGGGCTTTTACATAATTCGGCAGTGGCGTGATTCGATCTTGAAAAAGAAGATCCAGAAAGATGCGTCCTCTGCGGCGGCACTTGGTTTGCTCTACACCAGTGTGGAAGCTTTGTTTCTGATCGTTATTGTTTTGATCGGCCTTAGCAATCTCGGCGTCAATATCGCCGCTCTGGTGGCTGGCCTGGGAATCGGTGGGATTGCCGTTGCTCTGGCGGCGCAAAACGTTTTAGGCGATGTGTTGGCTTCGCTGTCCATCGCTCTCGACAAACCATTTATCGTCGGCGACTTCTTGGTCATCGGTAGCGAGATGGGTACCGTTGAGGATATCGGCATTAAAACCACCCGCGTACGCAGTCTCTCGGGCGAGCAACTGATCTTTTCCAACAAAGATTTGCTGGAGAGCCGCATTCGTAACTTCAAACGCATGTATCAGCGCCGCGTGGTGCAGAAGGTGAGCGTGGTCTACTCCACGCCGCGCGAGAAGCTAGAGAAAATCCCGGGCTGGATCAAAGGTTTTGTGGAAAAACACGAGAAGCTGCGCTTTGAGCGCTGCCATCTTATGGGTTTTGCCGCATCCTCGCTCGATTTCGAGCTGGTGTACTGGGTGAAGGATCCGGACCAAGCCGTATACATGGATCTGCAGCAGATTCTCTTGTTGGATATCATTCGTAAGTTCGATGGCGAGAAAATCAGTTTTGCTCTTCCTGCGCAGTCTTTGCTGATGGACACCTTTCCGGTGGTGGAAGGTCAGCCGCAGCACACACACCTAACGCATGCGCAGCGAGTGGAGGAGCTGTCGCCGCGCGAACGGCAGTAGGTTAGTAGTTCTTCTTAAGATCGAGGTCTTTGTAAAGGCCGGCCACTTCTTTCTCGTAGCCGTTGAATTTCAATGTCTTGATGCGTGTGGGAAAGAGCTTGCCGTCGAGCACGCGCTCGCTGGCTTGACTCCAGCGCGGATGCGCCACCTCGGGATTGACGTTGGCATAAAAGCCGTACTCGTCGGGAGCCAATTGGTTCCACAGTGTCTTTGGTTGCTCGGCGCTGAACTCGATCTTCACCACCGACTTGATGCTTTTGAAGCCATACTTCCATGGCACCACCAAGCGCATCGGAGCTCCATTTTGTCCCGGCAAGGGTTTGCCATAGAGGCCGGTGGCCATCAATGTTAGGGGATGCATGGCTTCATCCATTCGCAACCCCTCGGTGTAAGGCCATGGATAGTGCGGTTGCGCTTTGATGTTGGGCATCTCTTTTTCATTGGCGTAGGAAGTGAAAGCCACGTATTTGGCTTCCTTTTTCGGCTTCAGCTTCGTGATTAACTGATATAGCGGAAATCCCGTCCACGGCACCACCATAGACCACGCCTCAACACAGCGAAATCGGTACACGCGCTCTTCTAGCGGGCCGCCTAGGCCCACGAGCTCTTCGAGTGTATAAGACCTCTTGGCGTCGGTAAGGCCTGTGACTTCCACCTTCCACGGTGACGGGATCTTCCATTTTTCGGCCAATGGTTTGACCCCGCCCTTCTCTAGGCTGAATTCGTAGAAATTGTTGTACGAAGTGGCAAGCTCGGGCTTGGTGAGTTTTGCGTCTTTAAGTGCGTATTCGGGATTGGGCAACACGGCTGTGGCGGCGAGAAGGGCCGTTCCCTGCATAAACTTACGGCGGTTCAGGTAGACTTCCTCGGGAGTGATCGCGCTGTGGGGTAGGCCCCAGTCCGTTCGTTTTGCCATATATCCTCCGTTCTCAGGCTCGGATGATCGTGTCATACTGTCAACGGTATGAAGCTAAAGCTTTTACGTTGGGCGGTACGAGCCGCGATATGGATATGGCCGGCCTATTGGATCGCACAGATCTTTATCGGTGATTTAGGTGCGTCACCCGCCGTCGAGCTGACGCATAAACTCGGCACTATTGTACTTGCGCTATTGACGATGAACTTGGTGTTGGGCGCCGTGGTGGATCTATGGCGTCCGCCACCCTTGTGGTTAAGAATGTGGATTCCGGAACGGCGCTTCTGGGGTATCAGCGCTTTTCTTATTTTACTGATGCACATTTTCTTCTACTTCGTAAACGAAGGCTTCGAAGCTAAGGCCTTTGACCAAATCTACACAAAAACTTATTTGATCTTCGCCACTCTTGCTTTTGTCATTTTGTTGGCACTAGCACTGACGTCAAATAATTTCAGCGTTCGAAAATTGGGCGCGCGAAAATGGAAACGTCTGCATCGCACGGTGTATGCCGTACAGCTTTTGCTTTTTGGCCATATTCTGCTGATCGAAAAAGCCGATTTGATTTTTTACGGCACATGGCTTGGCGCCTTGCTGGCATTGCAACTGGTTCGTTTCTTAGTCAAAGTCGTACGCCGTTAGGCGCAGCTCATGTCTGCGTCTGTGGTTTTAAATATCGGCTTTCGAAATAAAAGGTACCGAATGGAAGCGATGACAGCAGTACGCACATCAGCAGCTTTTTGCCCGGCCAATTTTCTTCCTGTGAGATCGAGTAGGCCGTAAAAATGTACATTAAAAACAGAATGCCGTGGATCATACCCACCCAACGTACGGCTTCGGGTAAGCCCATCATGTATTTCAAGGGCATAGCCACAAAAAATAAGATTAAAACCGAAATCCCTTCAAAGCGGCCGAGCCAGAGGAAGAAGTTCATCTATGTCTCCTGTGAGTGCCCTGACTACTACAAGAGATTGTTGCTGCGGCCAAGAGTTCCGAAAGACGCAAGCAGCTGAGTCATTAATTTTCGATCATCTGATCGATTTTAGCGAACTGCTGCTTCCAACCCATTTTTGCAAAGATATACATAATCGATGGAATTCCGGTTTCAGTGACGGTGACTTTGGTTTTGTCTCCGAGATCCTCGAACTCTACAGTCACGGTGATCTCATCGGGCCATTTGCCAGGAAGACCCGCCGCGCTGGCCGGAATCGCCTTTCCCGCTTCATCGGCGAAAGCCATTTGTGAAACGAGTTTCTTTTTTTCGATGATCTCTGTGTAGCGCCCAACATTGCGATGAACTTTGCCGTCGGGAGCCTGCATTGCCAAAAGATAAATACCGCCTTCGCGCAGATCATTGGCGATGTCGGGGGCAGTGTAGTGTTTCGGTCCCCACCAACGCTTCATGCTCTCCGGTTCGTTCCAAAGAACCCAAACTCTGTCCACAGGCGCGTTGATGACGTGAGAGACTTCTACGGTGGAGCTGGTGTTCCAAGCAAATGCAATCGCCAGAACCAAAGCTAAGCCAGCGGCGCCGACAATAAATAAAGTATTTTTCATCGCAAACCTCTTCTTCTGGCCAATACTATACTGGAGATCGAGAGCAGGCAAACCGAGGGATCTACCGACCGAGTTCTTGCAGCAGATTCAATGCGTCCGTCGCCGCATGATCCTTGGCTTCGGTGTCGAAGTAGACAAAGGCGTCACGCTTCTTCACCTTAGGCGGCTCACTCAAGATGCAGTCAGCATCGGTGGGTTGAGTGCCCTTGGTCCAATGACAAAGACGGTCGGCAAGCCAGGTGATGGATTCTTTAGGGTAGCCATTTTTATAAGGTCCCTCTTGTCCATGCATGCGGGCGTAAACAAAGTCGGCGGTTACGTCTTCCATGTAAGGCGATTTCAAACCCGAGTGCGCGAACACCACGGCCACGCCGTATTTGCGAAGCAGACTGATAAACTCAGGTTTACAGAAGCTAGGATTGCGAAACTCGAAAGCGTGGCGGATGGGAATATCACCACTGACCTTAGTGTAGCTGCGACCTTCGACTTTGGCGCCGTGTTGTTTGGCCAGGCGCGCGGCTGATTTGGCGTCATAGGGTAGAAGCTCGAGAAACCTCTCAAAACGATCGTCTTTCAACATTACCGTTGGTGGAAACTGCCACAGCACCGGGCCCATCTTTTCTTTTAAGCACAGCAACCCAGAAGCGTAGAAGTTGGCCAGCGGCTCTTCTACCTCTTTGAGACGGCGCACATGCGTGATGTACTTAGGTGCTTTGATCGAAAACACGAAGTTCTTCGGTGTTTCATCGTACCAGCGTTCGAAGGTGGCTGGCTTTTGCAAGGCATAGAAGGTGCCGTTGATTTCGATCGACGTGACTTGGCGGCTCGCGTACTCGAGCTCTTTCTTTTGCGCCAAACCTTTGGGGTAAAAGCCCCCACGCCAGCCTTCAAAGGTCCAACCGGACATGCCTACGTAAATCTTGGACATAAGAACTCTTCGGCAGAAAAGTTCAGTTTCTAGAGCGGGGGTTCTTGCGACAACGCACGATCGACGTGTCTTCAAAGCCTTTGCTGTTCAGTGATTTGAAAACCAAACCTTCGCTGTGTTCATCGTCGCTGGTCAGCACATCCATGCATTTACGGGGGCTGGTTAAAAGCGGCAGGGTTTGAATATAGGGGGAAATATAGGCGCGTGGGAGAAGTTCGTAGCGTTCGGCATAGGTAAGGCGACGGAGATTCTCATCACTGTCTTTCAAAATATCAAATAGGAACAGTTTGTTCTCAGGTTTGAGCCATTCGCAATCGATGACGGTCCAACCTTTTTGGGGTTGAATAAGCCGGCGCAACTCCTCCACAATCTCCTCGGGTAGAAGTTTTTTATGCGGCCGTCCCTGACGATTGTAGGCAATAACTTCCAGTTTGGGATCGGCGGGCAAATGGATCTGTGCGCGATGGCCGTGAATTTTCATCTGGCCGGCCCAGCCGGCTTTTAAGAGTTTTTCCACCGCCGGCAGAGTCGGACTGATTTCCGTTTTGGGGTGCATGGCTTTGATATACACAGACGGTGGCACAAATCTCCGGCGTGGCGAAAAGATCGTAGGTTCAAAAATTCCTGGCAGCCCATTCCTCAATTGCATGTGGCGCTGAAGATAGGCGGATGCCCTCTTTTAGGGCAAATCGTTTCCTAGCGGATGTAGTTCTTAATGCGCAACGCCTTCAACATATCCAGTAGATCGTCGGCCTTTTTCGCATAATGCTTTGCGCCTTCAGCCGCGCCTGGACGGGCTTTGTAAAGCATGGGCTTAAAGAGATTTTCCAACACGTCGGCGGGTAACGCCTGGAGGGCCTCCACCACCGCTTCGTAGTTGGCTTCTAGCACCTTGGCGTCAAACTTGATGCTGGCGAAATCGCGCACGATTAAGTCTTCCGCAGCCTTGGCGCCAAAGTTGTTGGTGAAGTCCTCGATGTCTTCGTCGGTGAGCCCAGCACTGGCATCCATGACCACATACGTAACCATGGTTTCTTCGCCCAGGACCTTGAATGAATTGTTTTTTCCCGACAGGAGTCGTTTGACGTACTCGTTTTCTGAATAGCCAAGAATTGTGTTTTTGTGAATGGTGGCTTCGCCTTCAAAGTGTTTGGCTTGATCTTGGGCCTCACGGAAAGCATCGATGGCTTCCGCGACTTCAGCGGGAGGAGACAGCGTATCACCGGCATCGTTGGATTCCGTTTTGGTCTTCTTGGTTTTGAATGGATCGATCTTTTTGGTTTTCGCCGATGCCTTCGCCATGGTGAATCTCCTCAACGGTGGTCCATACCACTCATCGACTTATGGCGAGATGGACTTTAGTCCTCGTCGTAGATCTTGCGGAGGTTTTTCAAACACTTCGAGAGATTCAGCGGTGTACCGAGCACGAGCTTCCATGAATCGCCGAACTTCTGTACACGCTGCAATGCGTTTCCAATGTGGAAATGTTCAGGCTTAAGTCGAGGGTGCAGGTCCTTCCAGGCGAGCGGCATGGAGACTGGCGCCCCTTCACGTGGGCGCACGCAAAACGGTGCGGCCAGGGTTTGAGCACGCCGGTTTTGCATACAGTCCAGATAGATTTTGTGCCGGCGGCGCGCGGGACTGCGATCCATGCTAGTGGTGGCCGGAAATTTTTTAAGGACCACGCGGCAGACGGCTTCGGCGAACGCTCTCACTTCATCAAAGTCGTAGCGCCCGCCAGTGGGTATGCCGATATGAATGCCCGTTGCACCGGAAGTCTTACACGCGTTGGGAGCACCGACTTCATCCAGAACACGATGGATTTCCAGCGCCACTTCCATCACATGGGAGAACTCATTGTCGTCAGGGTCCAAGTCGATCACCAAAAAATCAGGATGATCTAGGTGTCCCACGCGTGAAAACCACGGATTCATTTCGATGCAGCCCAAGTTCACTAGATACAACAAACTGCGCTCATCTTGGCAAAGAGCATAGTCGATGGATTTATCCGCGGATTCGGAGAAAATCCGTTCGGTCTTTAACCAGCGCGGAATATGGCCGGTTACGTCTTTCTGATAAAATCCAGGGCGCGCGATGCCGTTGGGAAAACGATTCAACGACTGCGGTCGGTCCTTCAGATGTGGAAGGATGTAGGGAGCTATGGATTTGTAATACGCGATCAGATCGCCCTTCGTGATTTGCTCTTTGGGCCAATAGATTTTGTCCAGATTGGTAAGCCGAGGCTCATCCGCGCTGGTCGTTCCGGTCTCGCCCTTCTTAGTTTCGGGCAATTGCAGCCACTCTTTTGAAGTGCCCGAGTGATAAAGACTGCTTTCTTTTTTGGCGACGGTGAGAGTCTTACTGTCTTGAGCTTTCAAGGTCGGTACCAGCTGAATGTGCTTTCCCGTCTTTAACACTTGCGCAAGACGCTCGCGCCGCTCCTTGAGTGGGGTCTTGCGTAAATCTTTGCCGTTTTCATAGAGCAAATCATAAACGTGATAAATAGCGTTGCCGGATTTGGACTGGGTGACCTCACCATCGAGCAGAAGCGGAGTGGGTTGGGCTTTCAGCGCGGCGAGGATTTGCGGGAACTTCTTGTCAAAGGACAGCCCTGATTTGGAATACAGATGACGTCGTGTCTTCTCGACTTCGGCTAGCGCTCTAAGGCCGTTGGGTGCGTGTTCAAACAGCCAACCTTTCGAAGTCAAAGGTTTGTTAGAAAGTGTTGCGAGCATGGGTTTGATCTTGCGGGGCAAAGCGGCCTTTTCATTTCTTGGCGTGGACGTGGACTTTATTGTAGGCGGTGCCGCTTTCACCTTGCGGCCGGATGACCACACTTCTTTCTTGCCCTCAGCTTCGGCGGCGATCTCTTCGATGGTGCGCCCGGTTTTCACACTTAGATCGTTCCTGATGCCTTTGCGTTTATAGGTGGAGTGCTCATCGCGTTTCTTCACTAGCAACCAAGCTTTCTCTTTTGGGTCTTTCTTGAGCTTGATCAGGGCGAATTCGCCTTTGAGCTTGTGGCCATTGAGAATGAAGGTGATATGCCCCTTCTCAAACGCCTTCTTGACTGCTGCTTCGCTGTCTTTGCGCGACTTGGAACCACGTTCGATGTAAGTTCCTTCATCCCATAGCAGAACGGTGCCGGCGCCGTAGTTGCCACCGGGAATAATGCCTTCGAAAGAACCGTAGGCGAGGGGATGATCTTCGACGAAAACGGCCAGCCGCTGATCTAAGGGATTGAGCGACGGTCCCTTAGGCACCGCCCAACTTTTAAAAACGCCGCCGAATTCCAGACGCAGATCGAAATGCAGGCGTGTGGCTGCGTGCATCTGCACCACAAAACGCAGCAGTCCCTTGCCGCCTTTGCGCGATTTTCCGCGCGGCTCCGGCGTCTCGGCGAACTTACGTTTGCGGTTATAAACTCTCAGGCTCACTGAGAATAGTTTGGCTCGTCGCTGCGGCTTTGTCATGTTTGCTCTTACCGAACAGCAAAGCGGCCAGACCTAAAGAGGCAGCGATCGCGAATATAACTGTAAACGGGAACATCTCTTTTACCGTCACCAAACCAACTGCGGTCGAGGCGATGGCGCCAACGGTCATCTGGATTGAGCCCATCAAGGCTGAAGCACTACCGGCGTTGCGGCCAAACGGTGCCAACGCCAAGGACGCTGCATTGGGGTTCACCAGACCGGCCGATGAAAGGTAAAGGAAGAGCAGTAGAATTGTCCCGAACAAGCCGTATACTCCAAGATAAGAGCCAGTCATAAAGATCAAAGTGATGATTGCACCGAAGGTCAGGCTGCTGACCAGAATCTGATCACTGCTGAACTTGCGCATCAATAGAATGTTCAACTGACTGCAGCCGATCAGACCTGCCGCCAACATTCCAAAGATCCAGCCGTAGGTTTCAGGTGGGACTTTATAGATCTCCAAAAACACCACCGGTGAGCTCGCGAGATAGACGAACAGACCCGAGAAGGCGAGGGCGCCCGCAAATGTGTACGTGTAAAAACGCGGATGCGACAGAATAGAAAAATAGCCTTTGAAGATCGGCCCCAAACGCAGCGATTGGCTTTTATCAGGCTGATGTCCCTCGGGCAAAAAGAAGAACACCATCGCCAGCAGCGCGCAGCCGATAATCAGCAAAGCGATAAAGACGGAGTGCCAGGCGTAGTGTTCCGCCAGGTAAGCGCCGGTGGTCGGCGCTAGTAGAGGCGACACGCCCAAGATCAGAACCAACAGAGAGAAAATCTTGGCCATCTCGCGACCTTCAAAAAAGTCGCGTACCATAGCGACGGACGCGACTTGAGCCGCGCATCCGCCCAACGCCTGCAGACAGCGAAACGCAACTAAGCTTTCAATCGAGCGCGATAGCATACAACCCAGAGTGGCTAAGATGTAGAGAATCAAACCTCCGTAAAGTGGGGGCTTGCGGCCAAAGCGATCGAGCAGGGGGCCGTAGAACAATTGACCACAGGCTAAGCCGATAAAGTAGCTCGACAGTGAGAGCGAAACTTCGGTCACGCTGACGCCAAAGTCAGAAGCGATCTTCGGAAAAGCCGGAAGATACATGTCGATCGAAAACGGACTCAGCGCGGTGAGTGAGCCCAGCATAAGGATCAGATAGAAATTATTGGGACGTTTCGGATTCATTTAGACCTTAACACGGTATCCAGTTTTAAAGATCCACCACACGATGGCCAGACAGATCAGCAAAAACGCCATGGTCATGCCGAGACTGGCTCCGACACTGACGTCGGATACGGCATAAAAACTCCAGCGAAAACCACTGATCAGATAAACCACCGGATTGAAGAGCGAAAGTTTCTGCCAGAAAGGCGGCAGCATATTGATCGAATAGAAACTGCCGCCTAAGAAAGTCAGTGGCGTCATAATCATCAAGGGCACCACTTGCAGTTTTTCAAAACCATCGGCCCATAGGCCGATGATAAAGCCGAACAGACTGAAAGTGACCGAGGTGAGAATCAAAAACGCCAACATCCACAGAGGATGAGCGATGTTGTAATCCACGAAGGCTCGGGCCGTGGCCAAAATGATGGCGCCAAGGATAACGGATTTGGTAGCCGCTGCCCCCACGAAGCCAATCACGATCTCCAGGGCGGAAATCGGGGCCGAGAGAATTTCGTAAATCGTCCCGGAATACTTGGGCATGTAAATGCCGAAGGAGGCGTTCGATATGCTCTCGGTCAAAACGGAGAGCATAATCAAGCCTGGAACGATAAAGGCACCATAAGTGACGCCATCGATTTGTTCCATGCGCGAGCCGATGGCCGAACCAAACACGATAAAATACAGCGATGTTGAAATCACCGGTGAGGCGATGCTTTGAAACAAAGTGCGAAAGAAGCGCGCCAACTCAAAACGGTAGATGGCTTTAATGGCGTAAAAGTTCATCGCCTTCCTCCCACCAGTTTCACGAAGATATCCTCAAGTGAGCTTTCGGTGGTCTTCAGATCTTTAAAGTCGATGCCATGTTCGCCCAGGCGTTTCAAGAGCGCAGCGATGCCAGTCTGTTCCGCCTGAGAATCAAAGGTGTAGATCATCTGTAAGCGATCATCGGAAAGCTCTAGCTGCGCCGATCTCAAATCAGCAGGGATCGCCTCAAGCGGTGTTTGTAGCTGAAGCAGCAGTTGCTTTTTCCCCAGCTTTTTCATCAAGGTCTGCTTTTCTTCGACCAGGATGATTTCACCGCCGCTGATCACGCCGATGCGATCAGCCATCTCTTCGGCTTCTTCGATGTAGTGGGTGGTCAGAATGATGGTGACCCCACGTTGGCGCAGGCGTCGCACCATCTCCCACATGTCGCGTCTGAGTTCCACGTCCACACCGGCCGTCGGTTCATCCAAAAACAGGATTTCAGGTTCATGCGAAAGCGCCTTGGCGATCATCACCCGGCGTTTCATACCGCCCGACAAAGCCATGATCTTATTGTCGCGCTTATCCCAAAGCGACAGCTCCTTCAGAACCTCTTCGCAGTACGCATCGTCGGGAGCTTTACCAAACAGCCCACGACTAAAGCGCACCGTGTCCCACACGCGCTCGAACATATCCGTTGCGAGTTCTTGCGGAACCAGGCCGATTTTTTGTCGAGCGGCGCGGTAGTCGCGTAGGATGTCGTGACTGTCCGCACTGACCTGACCTGAACTGGGATTGACGATGCCGCAGATCACGTTGATGAGCGTGGTTTTGCCCGCGCCATTGGGTCCAAGCAGAGCGAAAATTTCGCCTTTACGGATGGCCAGATTCACCTTCTTCAGGGCGTGAAATCCAGAGGCGTAAGTTTTACTGAGATTACTGACGGAGATAACCGAATTCATGTGGCTTTATTAAGCGCTCGAGCTTGTGCAAAGTCACTCAGATTCATCTTTGAACTCGAAATGCCCCTGTAGTAGGCTACCTGATTATGAGTGAGCCTAAAATCAAAGTTAAAGTCAGCCATCGTTACAACGCTACGCCAGGTCGGGTGTTCCAAGCTCTCTTGGATCCGGAGAAGGCCAAGACGTTTATGTTTGCAACGATGACCGGAAAAATGATCAAGGCCGAGATCGATGCGCGCGAAGGCGGTGCATTTACCTTTATCGATCGCCGCCCCGGTGGCGATGCGGAACACTACGGGAAATATTTGAAGATCGATGCTCCCAAACACCTGGCGTTTGAATTCGCCGTGCAGAAGAACGCCAAAGAGGGCGATCTGGTGACGATTGATATTAAAGAGCTGCCCAAGGGTTGTGAGGTCGTGTTGACTCACGAAATCAGCGCCGACTACGCCGATCTCAAGGACCGGGTGGAAGAAGGTTGGGATGGGATCTTGGATGGTCTTGGCGCGGCTCTGCGCACCCGTTAAGGAAAAAGCCGGCACAGCTCAACCGCGCCGGCTTTAGTTGGGAAGGATCAGGCACCCTTGTAGTCGATGTAACCCTCGGGGCCGGGAGTGTAGAGCTTGGTCTGATCAGGCACGGCCAATGGAATTTGCTCGCGCATACGTCGCACGAGATCTGGATTCGCTATAAATGGACGGCCAAAGGCAACCATATCGCCTAAGCCCGCCGCTAAATCTTGTTCGGCAGTTTCGCTGCTGTAGTTTCCCGACAAAATGTACGCACCTTGAAAGCCTGCGCGGATGGCGCGCTTCACTTCAGCGCTCACCGCGGGTGCACCCATACCGCTATGATCGACGACATGAATGTAGGCCAAACCCATGGCCGAAAGCCGTCGCGCCAACTCTCCATAGAATTCGTCGATGCCCTCAAAGGCCCCCAGACCTTGCGCGTTTCCATAAGGTGATACACGAATGCCGACCCGGCTGGCGCCGATCTTGGCGGCGACACCTTTGGCCACTTCGAGCACGAAACGCATGCGGTTCTCGTCCGCGCCGCCCCAGTCATCGGTGCGTTGGTTGGTGATGGGATTTAGGAACTGTTCCAGCAGATACCCGTTGGCCGCGTGCAGTTCGACGCCGTCAAAGCCGGCGCGAACGGCGAGTTCGGCCGAATGAATAAATTCAGCGATGGTGCCACGCACTTCTTTTTCCGTCATGGCGTGCGCCAGAGGATAGGGTTGCATGCCCTCAAGGTCGGTCCACATCTTACCTTCAAGGGGAACCGACGCCGGCGCTAAGATTTTGCTGCCAGGAGGCATGTTGGCTGGATGCGAGACACGGCCGGTGTGCATCAGCTGCACAAAAATACGGCCGCCCCCTTGATGAACCGCATCGGTGACCAGTTTCCATGCTTGCGCTTGCGCGTCGTTAAACAAGCCCGGTATGCGAGCGTAACCGAGGCCATTGGGCGAGGGCGAAGTGCCCTCGGTGATCAGCAAGCCTGCGCTGGCCCGGCTGGCGTAATATTGCGCCATCATATCATTGGGTAGGTTGTTGATGGCGCGCGATCTTGTCATCGGCGCCATCACCACGCGGTTTCTGAGCTGAAGCGAACCTAGAGTCGCGGGTTTGAAGAGTGTCATCGTTGTTCTCCTATGTGGTTAGGCGGCCCGACGGACCGATTGAAGGGCGTTGTCTTTTGTAAACAAGGGCTGATACAGCGACCAGTAGGCGAGAGCCGAGGTCAGGTGCAGAGCGATCATCGCCAGCGGCAGAAGTGAGTTCTGCAAACCGGGCGTGAGGAAGAAGTGAAATAGGAATATCTGAATCGTGATCGGCGCCAAAATCACCAACGCTAGGGGAGCCGCCAATCCGCTGAGCAACAGTAAGCTTGCAATCACTTCCGTGCCCTTTAAGACGGGGAAAAAGTAAGGTGCCGAGGCGAGGCCACCCAGATAACCCAAAGCGGTTTCAGGAAGTGGCGGTTGAGGAAGGAAGTGTAAGAAGCCATTCAATCCGAAGATCAGGTATATACCACCCAATGCCCATCTCGCGCCGGTCGTAATTTTTGCGTTCATCTGAGGTCCTCCTGGTATTTAGATACCAACATAGTTACAGTTTAGTTCCTAAAAAACCGCGGGTATTGGCCGCGGCTATTCAAAGCCTTTATTTCTTCTTTTTACCGGCGCACTTTTTAGACAGAACTTCTGTCAGTTGCGAGAGCCGTACGCTCATCAAGCTCTCAGCCAAGGCTGAACTGGCGGCCTTAAAAACGGGCTCCAGCACGGACTTGATTTCGCAGCTCAGTGAACATGTTTTGTTGGGGTCGTTCGGATTGTAGGCGAACAGCTCCCCATCATCGACAGCGGCGAAAATCTCATGCAGATTGATCGCCTCTGGCTTTCTGGCTAACCACGCACCACCGGAACGCCCGGCCTGTGTCTGGATCAAGCCCGCCTTCTGTAAGTCACTCAATATGCGTCGAACCACCACAGGATTAGTGTTCAACGAATCGGCCAGCTCACCTGAGTTCATCAGGTCATCGTCCCCGTGCAGTGCCACGGCCGTCATAATATGAGTCGCCATCGCGAAGCGGCTATTAGCCATATAGTAACAATGTTAGTTACATTTAAAAGAAAGTCAATGTGGCCGCTAAAAATAGATGAAAAGACGTCTTAAAACGAACCAATTGCTCCTGGGGGAGGATTTTCAGCGGAGAGGCAAATTCCGAGACCTTATTGCCGAGATGTGTTATCACCCTCGGCATGTCTGTTTGTATGACCTGCGCGAGTCCTAAAGCCGCCTTGAAATGTGGTTTATGCGAATGCTCTTTGTGTAAGGGCTGTGCGCAGTTTTTGGACGCCGATAGCGTGAGTTTTTTGAAAACGGTACCCGCTGAGCTTGGTCATGACGCCTACTGCTCGCCGTGCTTCGAAGCGCAAGTGGTACCCGTGCTTGAGGCTTATAATCAAACACTTGAGCTGGCCAAAGATGTGAACGTTTTCTTTCGCACTCAGGGGAAAGAAACGCGTTTTATCCGTCGTACGGAAAAGCCAATTCAAGTCAGAGATTGTTTAGATAAAGACGAGACCGTGATGCGTCTAGCGTTTATGGCCGCGCAGGCCGGCTTTAACGCTCTGATTGATGTGGATCTTTCTTCCGAAAAGGTGCGCAACGGCGGTTGGCAGTCCTCGAAATGGCATGGCAGTGCGATTCCCGCGCGTGTCGATGAGGCTACACTCGCACGCAAATTCATTTCGGCACCAAACTAAAGTCCCGAAGATCATAACAATTCTGAAGTTGTGTACCCGCTGCTGGATTCATTAAGATAATTGAACGCATATCATCCAGGAGCGACATCGTGATTTCCTTACTCCTTTCGCTTTCTCTGTCGAGTGCTTCGGCCTTGACGCTCAATGAAGCCTTTCAATCGGCGCTGCAAAAGAATGAACTGGTGGGCCAAAGCCGCGAAGATGTGAAGCAGGCGGAAGAGCTGCTGACACAGGCCACTAGTGCCATCTTTCCGACTTTGAAATTTGCCACGATCTATCAAGTGCAAGAGCTGCCCACCAATCCTCTGGCGCGCGAATTCACGCCAGAGAGTCAGACGACGACCTATCTGACGCTGACCCAGCCTCTGTTTCGCGGTTTGCGTGAATTCGCCGGCCGTCGTCAGCGCCGCTACAATTTGAGTTCAGAAGAGCAGCGTCGATTGAATGTGCTCACGGAGCTCTATAGATCTGTGGCCACGTCTTACTTGGAGGTCTTGGCTAAAGAGCAGGATCTGAAGAATCTAAAAGAGCAAAAAGTTCTCTACGCTCAGAGAGTGAAAGAGCTCTTGCAGCGCACGCGTACCGGGCAATCGCAGCAGACCGAAGCCTTGACGGCGCAGTCACAAGAGGCCTCTGTAGATGCCGATATTGTGGTTTTGGAAGACGCGCTTAAGACGGCGCGCGAGAACTTCGCTTTCGTGACGGGGCAGCCGGCCAATGCCTCTTTGGAAGAAGAAGCTAAAGACGGGGAGGCTCCGCGGCTCAAAGGTCTAGACGACTATTTGGCGCGAGTGAATGATCGCCCGGATATTCGCGGTGCCGAGGATCGCGTACGAGCCGCTCAAGCCGAAGTGTCCATTGCACGAGGAGCCCATTGGCCCACTGCGGACTTGACGGGCAATTACTATCTGGCGCGCCCTGGATTTTTGAGCGAGATCAACTGGGATGTGCAGCTTAAGTTGGAGCTGCCGATTTTTGAAGGCGGTCTGCGCACATCGGAAACTCGGGCCGCCGTCTCGCGACTGCGTGAAGCCGAACTGGAGCTGGCTCGCCTCAAGCGCGCCGCCAGTGCGGAGATCCGCACTTTGCATCAGAGTTTGAATCTGCGGGTGGCTCAGCTGGCTGCGCGCAGACGGGCCTCCGATCTGGCCGAGAAGAATTATCAAGTTTTGCAGCGGGAGTATCGCCGTGGGCTGACCCGCAATATCGAAGTGCAGCTCGGTCTCACCGAATTCCAACAGTCGCGTCGCACCTATGATCAAGCTCGCTATCAGGCGCGCTTGGATTTGATTCGCCTTGACCTAGCCTCATCTTTCTTGCCCGCGGCCATACGTAAGGAAAACTAACCATGACTTTATCCGACCTCTCAATTCGCCGTCCCGTATTTGCTTGGATGTTGATGTTCGGTTTGATCGTTTTTGGCGCGATCAGCTTTATGCGCATGGGTGTCAGTGAGATGCCCGATGTGGAATTCCCGGTGCTGTCTTTAACCGCGCGCTATGAGGGTGCGGCGCCCGAGGTAATTGAAGCCGATGTGGTCGATCCCCTAGAGGATGCATTGGTCAGCATTCAGGGTGTTAAGAATGTGATTTCGAAGTCGCGCGTAGGTGTGGCCGAAATTACGATCGAGTTCGACCTGAGTCGCAACATCGATGCGGCCTTTCAAGACGTGCAGGCCAAGATCACGCAAGTGCAGCAGATGTTGCCGACCGAGATGGAGCCGATCGCCATTATGAAAATCGCCATGTCGGAATTTCCGATCATGTGGATTTCGGTGACCAGCACTAAGATGTCCTTGCCCGATCTGATGGTGTTTGTAAAAAACGACGTGCGTGACCAGCTGACCACCGTGCCCGGCGTGGGCAATCTATGGATGCCGGGGTACCTCGAGCCCAATTTGCGGGTTTGGGTCGATAACAAATCTTTGAATCGTTACGCGCTCTCGGTAATGGATGTGATGAGTGCCATCCAAAACGAACATAAAGAGCCGCCGTCAGGCCGGGCCGAGTTCGCCAATAAGGAATACAGCTTACGCACCATGGGTGAGGAAAAGTCGGTCGACGGCTTTTCACACATTCTGATCAACTCGCGGGGCGGCGGCCCCAATTTTAGTCCGGTGGAATTGGGTAAAGTGGCGCGCACTGAACTCGGTACTGTGGATGTGCTGCAGTTTGCCCGCACCAACGGTGAACCCGCTGTGGGCTTAGGCGTGGTTAAGCAGCGTGGCGCCAATGCGGTGAGTGTGGCGCGGGCTGTGAAGGCTAAGATCGCTAAAATGCAATCGCTGATGCCCGAAGGAACTTCGATCATCGTCAACTTCGACGGCACAAAGTTCGTCGAAGAGGCCGTGCACGAACTGATTTTGACGCTGATTTTAGCGGCTCTGCTCACCTCTTTGGTGTGCTGGATGTTTATCGGATCGTGGTCGTCCACATTCAACGTGCTTTTGGCGATCCCGACCTCGGTGCTCGGTAGCTTTATCATTTTGTATTTCGCGGGCTTCACTCTGAACATCTTTACGCTTCTTGGCTTGAGCTTAGCGATCGGTATCGTGGTGGATGATGCGATCATGGTGTTAGAGAACATCATTCGCCATCGCGAAATGGGAAAATCTCGTGTGCAAGCGGCACTCGATGGCGCGCGCGAGATCTCGTTTGCCGCCATGGCCGCCTCGGTCTCTTTGGTCGCGATCTTCTTGCCGATCGCCTTTATGGAAGGGATCATTGGTCGCTTCTTGTTCCAGTTCGGTGTCACTCTAAGCGCCGCAGTGATGATCTCGTTACTGGAGGCTTTGACTCTGACTCCGATGCGAGCCGCGGCTTTTAAAGGTAGTATTGAGCGCACTACCACTTTTGGTCGCCGCTTCGAGGCGGCTTTCATTCATCTCAAAGAGTTCTACACGCGTACCCTGACCCGAACGCTGAACCACCGTTGGAAAGTCGTTGGCGCTTCTTTGTTTTTCTTTGTGCTCAGTTTCAGTTCGGTGGCCTTGCTCAAAGGCGAGTTCCAACCGGCTCAGGATCAGAGCATGTTGATGATTCAAATGACCAATCCTCCCGGTTCGGCCATCACGCTCACTGATCAACGCGCGAAGATCGTAGAGGACTATCTGAAGAGTCGCTCGGAGGTGTCTTCGTTCTTCGTCGCTGCGGGCGGGTTTACGGGTGGAGAGACCAATTCGGCCATCGTATTCGTGGAGTTGAAGCCGCGCGGTCAACGCGGTAAAGATACGGAGACCGGTAAAGAGCTTTCGCAGCAACAGTTTATCGAAGTGGTGCGTAAATTCTTGAATGAGAAGCTGCCTGAATCCAAGCCGCAAGTGCAAGATCCCTCCACCCAAGGTTTCGGTGGCGGCGGCGGTAGCGGTTTCCCGGTGGAGTTCACGATTCAAGGTCCGGAGTGGGACAAGCTGAGCGAATACGCCAATCGGATTATGGACGAGATCAAAAAACAAAAAGCCATGACCGATGTGAATAGCGATTTGCTCACCGGTGCGCCTGAGGTCCATATCGTACCCAATCGCCAACGCGCTTCAGAGCGCGGGGTGGAAGTGACGGCCATTGGTCGCGTGGTCAACGCGACTATCGGCGGTGCCATCGCGGGCGGCTTTGAGCACGAAGGCCATCGCTATGATGTGCGGGTGAAGCTGGAGGAAGAAAAGCGCTCACCGGTTGAACGCGTAAAAGAGCTCTTTGTGCGCAACAATCGCGGAGAGCTAGTGGCGCTTGCCTCTGTAGTGGATGTTAAGGAGGCGGTGGTCGCTTCGTCGATCTCGCGTAAAAATCGCGAACGCGCCATCAGCATTTTTGGCAACGTGGGTGAGAAACTCAGTCAGCAAGAGAGTATCGACCACGCCCAGAAGATCGCGCAGTCGATTCTGCCCGAGGGTTATTCATTCCGCATTAGCGGCTCGGCTGAAGAGTTCACCAGCGCGTTCATGGGACTGGTGATCGCACTGGTGCTCGGATTTGTCGTGGCCTACATGGTTCTGGCGTCGCAATTCAATAGCTTTATCGATCCGTTTGTAGTCTTCGTGGCTTTGCCTTTCAGCTTTTCCGGAGCGTTCTTAGGACTTTTGATTGGTGGGCAGTCCCTGAACTTGTTCAGTATGATCGGTCTTGTTTTGTTGATGGGAATTGTGAAGAAGAACTCGATTCTTTTGGTGGATTTCACCAATCAGGTGAGAGAGACCGACAAAGCTCCCGTACGCGAAGCTCTGATCATGGCTTGTCCCAATCGCTTGCGTCCGATCTTGATGACATCGATTGCGACCATTGCCGGCGCTTTGCCCGCCGCGCTCAGCTTTGGACCCGGCGCGGAAGCGCGCCAACCGATGGCCATTGCGGTCATCGGCGGCGTGTTCGTTTCCACACTACTCACACTTTACGTAGTGCCGAGCGTGTATAGCTTGATGGCTTGGCGGCGCGCCAAGAAAGAAGACTAAGGACGACGGCGGGGAGGCGCATCGCCTCCCATATTCTTACGCGGCCCTTTGTGAAAGCCTTTGCTGAATTTCTTGTGAAAGTCGCGTTTGGCGCGACGCTTTTCATCCCGTCGTTCGACTTTGCTATCATTGCTGCGCTCGCCGCGTTCATGCCGTCGTGGCGGGCGCGAGTCGGCCGCGGCCGTTGCCTCCGCCTTTTGACGATTCATCGTCGGCTGGGCCTTTTCAGCAAAAACGTAGGGGAACATCAGCGAAAGAAAGCGCG
Source organism: Bdellovibrionales bacterium (assembly GCA_019637855.1). GTDB lineage: Bacteria > Bdellovibrionota > Bdellovibrionia > Bdellovibrionales > UBA1609 > JALHOQ01. The sequence goes on along the minus strand of JAHBUX010000001.1, from coordinate 54,827 downwards.
CCGCGACATCTTCGGCACTCATGTCGGTGACGGCGGTCTTCCACGCATCGCCCATCAACTCGCGAGCGCGTTCTTGTCCTGTTTGATCGTTAAACGGGCCCAGCAGTTGAGAGATCTTTTTTAAGCCAATCGCCTTGCGAGTCGGGATAGTGCCTTCGTTCAAGCGGCTTCCAGTCATGCGTTCAATCTTAGAGATCAAATGGCGGTGGCTCGGGGTGACCAAACTCATAGCGATACCGGTTTTACCGCTGCGGGCCGTGCGGCCAATGCGGTGAACGTAAGAGTCGAGCTCGCGCGGGATAGAGTAGTTCACCACGTGCGTGATGTCTTTGACGTCCAGGCCGCGTGACGCCACATCGGTACATACGAGAACGCGCACACGGCGCTCACGGAAAGCGAGCATCGCGGATTCGCGCGCGCTTTGGCTCATATCTCCATGCAGAGAGTCGGCTTTGTAGCCACGCTCGGACAAATAGCGGGTCAGATCCACAACGAGATTTTTTGTTTGGCAAAACACAACGCCATAAAAATCTTCAGCCGCTTCAATCAATTTGCAGAGAACTTCAGGTTTGTTTTTCTCCTGAGTCATGTAGAAATACTGCTCGATCCCCGAAGCCAGCATTTCCGTGCGATTCACTTGCACGCTCTTCGGACCGCGCAGGAACTCATCCGCCACGCGGCGAACGGCTCCGCTCATGGTGGCCGAGAACAGCCAGGTGTTGCTTTGTTCACGCGGCACTTCGCGCAGAATAGTTTCCATCGCTTCACGGAAACCCATAGAGATCATTTCGTCGGCCTCGTCCAAAACGACGGTGCGTACTTGATCGAGGCGCAAAGTTCCGCGCTCCATATGATCGATCACACGACCCGGAGTGCCCACTACGACCGGTACGCCTTTTTTAAGGCCGCGCAGCTGATCGTCGTAACCTGAGCCACCATAAATCGGCAAAGCCCGCACCCCTAAATGTTTGCCCAGCAGATCCACTTGACCGGCCACTTGCAACGACAGCTCTCGCGTGGGGCACAAAATAAGAGCTTGCACACTGCGCTTGTGCGGATCGATGGTTTGCAGCAGTGGCAGAGAGAAGGCAGCGGTCTTGCCTGTCCCTGTGGCAGCCAGACCGATAAAATCTGTTTTTGCTCCCAATAAAATCGGCAGAGCTTGTGCCTGAATCGCGGAGGGTTTTTCGTAGCCAAGATCTTTTATGGCGCGTTGTAGAGCGGGGTGTAAGGTCAGTTGATCGAACGTATCCAAAGGGGCCTCTTTCCTGTAGGCGACGGATATATCACATAAATTCGCTTTCGCTATGGGCGTTGTACTAATTACTGTAGCGTCGTGGATTTGGACGGGGGCATTAGGACTCGACCCAAGGGTGATTTGACTTCGCCGCCATTCTTCTTCAACGTCGTCATATGATCGCACGTTTTCATGAGAAGATTCGCGCCTCTGTTCTATGGCTGCAACGTTTTGTAAATCGCATTTGGTATGCGCCCCTGATCGGGGTTTTGGCCGCACTAGACAATCTGGTGTTGGTGATTCCTACCGACGGAATTTTAATCTCCAGCACGATGCTGACCACCCGCCGCTGGATTTTGCTCGGTTTGAGCGTGGCCATCGGCTCGACGATCGGTGGATTGATTCTGGTGGCCTTGGTGAAAATGCATGGCTTACCCTTGGTATTGCAGTTCTATCCTGGCCTCGATGAGACCGGGCCATGGCTGGTGACGCAGCAGTTTTTCGATAGCTACGGCTTGCTTGTGGTGTTCGCCGTGATGGCGAGCCCGATTGTGCAGCAGCCGGCGCTGATTCTGGCTAGCCTGTCGAATGCACCGATGGGACAACTGGCTTTGGTGATCGTGGCGGGCCGTATGCTTAAGTTTATGGCGTATGCGTATCTGGCGTCGCATGCTCCGCGCCTGTTGGCTCGTGTGTGGGGCCTTCAAGGTGAGCTTAAGGATTCAGGTCTAGAGTTGAAATCCTAGAGCTAGCAGGTACCGGCGATCCCAGGTGGTAGGGGAATCAAGACCGCCAGTACCCGCTCTCCCCGTTATTCAATTTCGCAAATGGCGCGGCGATTGGTGTCGCAGCGTAGATCGGCCCATTGGCCGCTGCTCAACATCTCGACGCAGTCTGAATTGTTGGCGTTGTCAGGTTTGCCCGCTTGCCAGTTGGTGTAAGACAAGACGCTGGCATCGCGCCACTGGAACAATCCTTCGATCGCGGTGTCGGTGGCACCGATATAAACGGCGCCGTTGCTGAGATTTTTGACAAAGGTGTTTTCCGCTGCAGTGGTGATTTTCGCAAGGTAACCGCCCTCAGCGATACAACGGTTGTTGGCGTAAGCGAAGTTGCCCGTCGTGGCGATAACCACGTAGCAATGGCCATTGTAGACAGTCCCGGCGCAAGGAGCGCTGACTTCGACCAAAACCACAGATGAGTTCAGCTCATCGGTTCCGTTCTTCACCTTCACATAATAGTTGCCGGCATCGGCCACTGCCGCCGGCGAGATGAGCAGCACGTTGCTAGTCGCCCCCGCGATGGCAACCGTATTGCGGTACCACTGGTAAGTGAGAGTTTTGCCGGCTGAGTCCGTGGCAGTCACGTCGAGCAATACGATATCACCGGCTTCCACCGAGAGCGCTGCAGGTTGCTTAGTGATCGTGATAGTTCCGACGCTGCCTGTGTCGACGATATCGATATAGGCAGGCTGCGAGGTGACCGAAAGTCTGCCGTCCGAGATAACCACGGTGTAATTGCCCTCATAGTTCATCTTGGCATCGGCGATGATGACGGACGCGGCCGTGCCGCCTGTGATATTCACTCCGTCTTTGCGCCACTGATAGCTTAAGGTTTTACCTTCGACCGAGTGGGCAACCACGGTCAGTGTGTAGTTCGAACCCTTGTTGACCGTTTGATCGGGCGGTTGCGACGTTATTTTAATATAGTCGCTGGCGTTCTGGCTGCCGTTATCGCCACCACCTTCGCTGGATTTGGCACTCGAACAGTTTTGAAAAGCCATGGTCGTCAGTAGGCCAAACAACGCCATCGTTGTGAGCTTGCTGATTGTCTTAATATTTATATTTGTTGTCATGAGATTCCCCTTCAAGACACTACGGCCTTTGACAAGAGCAATGCCTGCTCCACCTTGGCTGGCGATATAGTGGGGGGTAGGCGGCCAAATCTTATTCAGCGTATGTTAGCAATTGGAAGATCACACGTAGACCGCCGGTATACAGGGTATGTTTGATTTTCCCAGTCATATCAGTGGCTTTCGCGTTTCGTTTCGAGACGAATGCGTTTTTTCAGTGGCCGCAGAATACGCCTGACCTTAGACTTTTCATATGAGCCGAGACCATCTACCCAGCGCTCCCGATGTGTTCGGATTTGCGGACTACCGCGAGTTCCTGAAAGCGCTTTACCAACATCATAAGAAGACAAGCATGGATTTCTCCTATCGCCGCTTTTCTGAGTTGGCGGGGTTCAAGTCGCCCAATATTTTGAAGCTGGTGATCGACGGCAAACGCAACCTCACCCCGCGCAGCAGTGCCAAGGTGGCGCGCGCTTTCCGATTAAATGAAGAACAGACGCAGTTCTTCAATGGCTTAGTGCTGGTGAACCAGGCCAAAACAGCCCATGAGCGCGCCAAGCACGCGGCCGACCTTTTTCGTATTGAGACCTTTCGCCGCCTGTATCCACTGAAGGTTGCTCAGCACGATATTTACGCCAACTGGTTTGCAATCGCGATTCGCGAGATGGTCGCCTCACCGGCCTTTAAAGAGGATGCGACTTGGATCGCCAAGCAGCTGTATGGCGCTCCTGATGTTGAGGCTATCCAAGCGGCGCTAGATAATCTCTTCAAGCTCGGACTGCTTGAGCGCGACAGCAAAGGACGGGCGCGCCAGCGCGAGACAAATATCACTACGGGACACGAGGTTGATTCTGGCGCTGTTGCTGCCTTTCATCGCCAGATGATCGAGATGGGAAGCACATCCATCGATAGATTTAAGAGATTCGAACGTGAGGTTTCGGCCTCGACCCTTCTCGTTTCGGAAGAGACCTTTCAAAAATTGAAGGCATGATTCAAGAGTTTCGCCGCTCTCTACTGACGGTCGCCCAAGAGGACAAAGGCGGAGCGCAAGCGGTTTATCAGATCAACTTTCAAGCCTTTCCTTTGACTGCATTTTTGACTCCTGAGAAAGACGAAAGCGAGGCCGCATGAGATCCGGTTTATTAAAAATCATGGGCCTTGTGACCGCTTTACTAATTGTGGTCAGTTTTCAAAACTGTTCGGCAAAGATGATGGGTAAACAACCCGGTCACGCGGACAAAGTTCAAGGCACGGACACGGGCAACGCATTTGCGACTTTGGCGCCCGTGCCGACGGTTGTTATTCCGCTTTGCCAACGGGCTTTGCAGTGCGGATTTTTAACGGATACGGCGACTTGCGAGGAGGACGTGCGCAATCACCCGATGTTGGGTCAGGCCTTTGGCTTGCCAGTGGGTGTGACGCTCGGCCAAGCTTACGATGACGGTGCCAATCATTGGCTGCAGCCTACGCCTGCCGCGACGCTTGAGTGCATCGATGAAATCTATCAGCCTACGTGCAAAGACCTGCACGAGCTAACCGACCTCGCTACGGGCAAGGCCTGTTCGTCACTGTTTCAGAATATGTAGCGTAGATTCCATGTCAGATACCAAGAGGAGCCGAGGCTCTTCTTGCCGCGCTCGGATTTAAAAGCGCTCGTGCTTTCTTGTACGGTACGCTCGAAAGATTGTCCCACCTGTAGGTCGGCGCCAATGGGTAGAAACATGGGTGAGCGCATGCCGACGTACACTTTCTTTTCTGTGAAGTAAATGCGATCCTTGTCGTTTTCGCGCGCGGCCCGCATGTAGGACTGGTGTGCAAGTCCCGCACCGGCGTAAGTCTGAATGGTACGACCGTAAATCAAGTCGCTGCTGACGTTAGCGCCGAACAGAGAGAACGCCACGGTCCACGGCTCTACTGGCCGCCATTGAATAACGGATATCGGCAGGCCGAACATGCCGGAGAATTTTTCGCCGCGATAAAGATATAGAAATCCCGGAATGGGAACATAGTTGGGCAAAAAGGAGCTGCTATTGGAGGCGAATATTGTGAGTACCCAGTAGCTCGACTCATTCCCTGGATAGGAGTAGGTGCCGGCGAGAGTGAACGTGGTGTCACGCGAGCCATTGAACGGCTTGTCATTGGCGTAACCGGCGGAAAGGCGTAAACCCCATTGTCTGTCGCCCTCCATTCGGTGATTGAATTGCATACCCAATTCAGTGCGGTAAAAATCTGAAGGAACCATGGTGTTGGAATCTTCGAGTACGACGGGTCGATCGAGATGCAACATCCCGCCCCCTAGTGAAACCGCGAGCGTGTTGTTCTCGCCCTTGTACAGTGGAGTCGAGATATTCAAACGATGCTGACGCAGTCCCGATGGATCGCGCTCCGGAGTTTCGCCGCCTCCGTAGACAATTACGGATTTTTCTGAACCGGCCAGGCCGAGGCCTGCACCGAGGCTGCTCAAGAGCGCTGAGCCACCAGGGCGTTGCGGCTGTGGGGTTTGAGCGTGCGCCCAGCTGCCAATGAAAACCAGTACGAAGACGGTGCGTAGGATCATTTGCCTATGTTACCCCAGTCCTGTTACTCAAGGGCAAGGGAGAAAGAGTGAGCGGCGAGAACTTCAAATCCTATTTTTATATGAGCATCGGTTGGCTGTCGTTCGCGCTGGGAATTCTTGGCATTTTCTTACCTCTGTTGCCTACCACTCCGTTTATGATTTTGGCTGCTGCTTGCTTTAGCAAAGGTTCGCCGCGCTTTCACACTTGGATATTGAATCATCCGCTGTTTGGCCCGCCTATTTTGGATTGGCGCAGGAATCGCGCTATTCGCCCGCGTTATAAGATCATTGCTGGTATTATGATGAGTGGGTCCTGTGTGATGATTTTTATGATGGAAGCAATTCCGCTCGCCGGTAAGATATCCTTCTTGATATTTATGGCGGCCATGATGCTGTTTGTATTCACGCGACGAAATGCTTAGAGGAGCGGCAAGATGAAAACGGTAGAGTTGAACTATGGTGGCCAAACGACTCACATAGAGATGCAGTTGCAGGCGCCCGACGCCTATTCAGTGGGCGATCGTGCCCAGATGAAGGTGGTCATTAGTGATATTTTGGTGCGTGAATATGCGGATCAATACGGTGACCGCAATCCCATCCACCTGGATGAGAACGCCGCTAAGGCTAGCATCTTTGGAGCGCGCATTGCCCATGGCATGTTGTCGTTCAATTTTTTCTCGACACTCTTAGGTGCTGGTTTTCCCGGTCCGGGTACGATCTTTACGGGCGTCTCCGAATGGAAGTTTAGCGCGCCGGTATTGATCGGCGATGAGCTTTCGATTCAAGTGACAGTCGCAGCGGAACGGCGCAAGGGCAATGGCAGCTACGATTTGACCTTCGATGCGGCGGCGTTGAACGCGAAGGGTAAACCCGTGATGTCGGGCAAACTAAACGTTATCGCTCCGAAAAAAATCTCAAACTGAGACACCCCTCTGGTCCATCAGTTGCAGAAGTCTAAAGCTATCTACTCGAGAAGCTTCGAGGCGGAACTCACTGTTAAGGCAGCAGGCATGTGTCTACGGATGAGCCAGAGAAGGGGATGCGTATGAAACTCATTAAAGGCTTTTTGATCTTCCTCGCCGTCGCTTCGGTTTTGGCTTCTTTGCCGTCTATGGCCCAGCCTTCCAGCGCATCCGATAAAGCTGTGGTTGAGTATTTACGTTTACGCAACGAGGGTAAACTCCATCGCGAAGCTCTCTCTACAGTGCAGGACAAATACGCCATTACGCGAGATCAGTTGGAAGAGGCCGCCAATCGCATTAGCACGGCCGGCTATCCTACGGGTGTGAAGCCCACGTCGAACCAGCGCGCGCCAGGTTCGACGAGCAAAAAGAAATAGTTAGGATTTAGATTTTCCGTTGTTGCCGGCACCGCCGCGGCGTTTGCCTTTCCCGCCATTGCCTTGGCCGGTTCCGGTGTTGGCACCACCGCCCTTGCCGCGACCTTTACGGCCGACCCGGTCGCCGCGCTCGCCGTTTTTCGCGCCGCTAACCTTGCTGCGATCGAGAAGCGATTTCTTGGCGGGGGAGGCCAGGGCCGAGCCGGTACCATTGCTCTTCACACCAGGAGCAGCAACGGGGAAGGGCACGTTGTTGACTACGACAGCTCCGGCCTTCGCGGCATATGCAAGTGCAGACTCATGGTCTTCAGGATCGTAGTTTTGAATATCGAGGACGATCAAATCGGCTTTGTTATTCACACTGCGCACGATTCCCATGCTCACTGCTGAGTCGGTGACTTTTCCGTCGCGCGAGCGGGCTTTGATCTGAACGGCGCGTCTTAAGACGGGGACAGCCTGACCGCTGATCATCGTGTAGACCCCAGGGGTCTCCATTAGTTTCGTGGTTTTCGGATTTTCATCTGCCAATATGGGATCGACTTTGAGCAGTGAAGCCAGGGTGCCTACATACTGCACGCGCGGCGCTTTGCCCTTAGCGCGTACTTTGCTGACGGCGTCGTCAGCGATACGACGATAGTCATTGGCGAACTGCTGCGGTTGTACAATCGTATTGGGGTGCTCGCTGGTGACTTCGCGCACGCAGGGCTCGCGTGATATCTGCGCCGCTAAAATTCCAACCGTGGTGTCGCTGACCAGTTTCACATTGACGAAGACAGGCATGATTTTAATCCAACGTTGCTCCTGTCGCGACAACTCTACATTCTTGGGTGCCTGCTCGCATTTCGCCAGGAGCTCATAGCGCAGAGGCAGATTGGACGGCAGAACCATTTTGTCATTTGCCGCTCTGTTTTGCGCCGCCATTTGCAGATTCATTTCAGGATTCTTTCCCGTGAAGCGGCGATTCTGAAATAAGCGTGTGAGTTCAAGCTTCAACTTTCCAGAGCGTAGATATTGGTTTTTTAGTGATTGCGGTGGTGGCGTGAAAACGGGTGCCGGTACGGGGACGGTTCGGGGGGGGATGTGGGCCGCGACGGGCGCAGGTGGCGGTGATGGCGGCGGGGCTTGTGGTCGCGGAGAAGCTGCGGGTGGGGGCGCGGGCGCGACGGGTTTGCTCGCGGCAAAATAAAGTCCCAGCATGATAAGGCCCGCGATGCCGGCCATTAGTAACAGTCGCTGCATAACTCCCCCACTTCAATATTATCGGCGCCGTAAAGGTGTGTACAGAGAAGCTATTTTGCCCCCGCGTTTGGTAGAGTGGACCAGTCTAGAGCTCTCGCTTTTGGTCGAGCAGTGCCAATGTGGGACGTCGGTCATTCCCAATCATTTCAGGGAACAGGCACGCGTGGTTGTATTTATTCCCGGCCACGAAAACTCAAATTGTTTGCTAAAACTTCTCAGCGATGCAAATTCATCTTTCCAATATAAGCCGAAACGAGTCCGAACGCGTGCTGTTGAACAAAGATGAAGTCATCCGGATTTGGGAAGAGCGCTTACGTCGCGAAGTTCCCCAAGCGCGAGGACTACCAGAACCTTTGTTGCGAAACTCTCTTCCTCAGTGGCTCGATCATCTCAGCCAGGCCTTGGAGAATCCGGAATCGCGTTACAAGCTGGAAAGGCTCAGCATCACTTCCCGCGCCCACGGTGCCGAGCGTGCCGATATCCATTTCGATCTGAATGAGTTGATATACGAGTATACGGTCTTGCGCCAAGTTCTACTTGAAGTGCTAGAGACACCCTCGCAGTTGCCCGTGCGCCAGCGCGATATTTTGCTCAATGTGATCGACGTTTCCGTGCGCAATGCCGTGTTTGAGCACACTCGGCGACAGCGGCAACACTTGCATAGTGAAGCTTGGCGGTTGGAGAACTCTACGCTTTGGCAACGGTATGTGCGAACGGTGGCTTTAGTTGCCGTATTTGCGGTACTGCAGTGGGCACTTTGGCCGCTGTTGGAACCGTTGGCGTACATTATGTTTTATCCCGCCGTGACTCTGGCCGCATTGTATGGAAGTGCGCCGTTGGCTGTTCTGCTCTCTGTCCTTCTCGCCGAGACCGTATTTGTCCCACCGCCATTTTTTATGGCGCTCCCGGATATCAACGAATCTGTACGTGTCGCGATTTTCTCTGGCAGTTCCTTTCTTGTCGCATACATCACGAATGCCTTGAGGGAATCGCGGCGAATGGCACTCGCAGCATTTGCGGAACAAGAGAGAGCTCGCGTGCAAGCTGAGCGGAACGTGGCCACCTTGGATGCGCTGCTGGCCACAGCGCCTTTCGGTCTCTGTGTTCTAGATTCAGAAATGCGCTATATACGCATCAATGAACCTTTGGCCCGCTGGAATGGCGTTGCCGTCAAAGACCATATTGGGCGCACGCTGGCCGAAGTTTTAGGAGAAAAGTCGGTGTTTCCCGAACGCATCATCCGCCACGTTATGGAAACCGGCGAGGCAGTCTCCAACGTGGAGCATGAACTCGTTCCGGCTTCCGATCCGGGACGAGTGCATATCTTTGAAACCAGTTTTTATCCTGTACGCACGGCAAGTGGGGTGACCGTTGGCATTGGCGCCATGGTCGTTGATGTTTCGGAACAGAAAGCCGTGGAAAAAGCGTTGCGTGAGCAGCAGTGGCGCTTTGATCTGGCTCTGCGTGCCGGTGACATTGGGGTTTGGGAATTGAATTTGAAAAGTCGCGAGATCAAGTGGAGTGCACGTCAGTACGCCATGTTCCATCTTGAACCTGGATCGCCGTTGGATTGGGAGAAGTTCTGCAGCATGATTCATCCGGACGATCTGTCGAAGATCACGGGATTGATTGAACGCCCAGGCCTGCCGGATACGGAGACCAGCTTTGAATATCGGGTGCGCCTGGCAGACGGGCAGACGCGCTGGATTCAATCGAACGGGCGTCTTCTCGATGAGGTCAATGGCGGCAATGTGATGCTGGGAACTGATATCGACATCACGGAACGAAAAAAAGCAGAGGTTTTGCGTGAGCAGTTCGTTTCTACTTTAAGTCATGATCTGCGCACGCCTTTAACTGCGGCTCGCATGGCGGCCCAGCTAGTTTCCCGTCACGTCAACAATCGCGATAAGGTTTTGGCGAATGGGGCTAAGGTGATCGACTGTTTGGATCGCGCCGATAAAATGATTCGGGATTTGCTGGATGCGAATCGCATCCGTGTAGGACAGCGTTTGCCGATTCAACCGACCGCCGTTGAGATGATCTCGGTGGTTCGAAATACGGTGGATGAATTGGCCAGTATCCACGGCGACCGCTTTCGCGTTGAAGAGCATTCGCCGGTGAATGGGCAGTGGGATATGGATGGCCTTCGTCGCTTGATCGAAAACCTATGCACCAATGCCGTGAAGTACGGCGAACCCGGTACGCCTATTACGGTGTCTGTGCATGAGGCCGGGCCCTCGGTGGATATCTCTGTTCATAATTATGGTGCACCCATCCCGCCGCAAAACCGTGACAAACTTTTCGACTATCTTCATCGCGCTTCCGAGGCGCAGGTGAGCGGCAAGGTCGGTTGGGGGATCGGATTGACCTTGGTGCGTGGAGTGACAGAAGCCCATGGCGGAAAAGTCAGCGTGCGCAGCGAGGCTGGCGCCGGCACGACGTTCACAGTGACTCTACCTAAAACTGTGAATAACGACCTAAGTATATGATTTTACTATAGAATAAAAGTTATTGCGAGGTGCGGATTGGCGTAGAATGTCATCCACGTGTCTTGGCTTCCGACAGCGATTCTAGGTGAACTGCAATAAAGGCGGTGTTCAGACTGTGCCGCTCTTGCACTACTGCCAGCCGGTGTTTAAATTAATTTTGATTTTATCATTAATATGTAGCCCGGCACTGGCGATGTTACCGCCTCCGCCAAACTATATTTTACCGACCTTTCAGCAGCCGATGCCGCAGGTTGGATTGCTCGGTCCGCGTCCGCTGCCTTTCATAATGCGCGCAGGTCCGATGATGCCAATGAATCCTATGGGAATGAATCCCATGGGTCAGATGAACCCGATGTATCCAATGTATCCTATTTACCCCATGCTGCCGTTGCAGCAACTGCCGCCGCCGCCGCAACAGCAACAAAACGGCATCGGTTCGTTTTTGGCGATGGCCGCGCCACTCTTATTTGGTGGTTTAGGTGGAAGTAATGGGACATTCAATTTGGGCGGTTCGTCTATTAATGAACCCTGTTTAGACTGTAGCACTCCTCGCCGCTCGATGGTGGAGCGTTTGCCTATTGAGAACAATCAAATCGTCCTACCCAATCGTTATGCAGCAGCTCCCGAGGCGCGTACCGAAGCGGTCTCTATGCAAGTTCCGCAACGTACGGCTCCATTGCCCTCGCCGCCGCAACAGCAACAGCCGACTATGGTTCGCTCTTCATTGCAGGTGGCTGATCGCGTGGCCATGAGTGATGAAATGGAGCCCGAAGTGCAACGTCCGCAACCCGCCTCTCCAGTGGAGCGTCCAGTAGCGGTGACCAAACCGAAGCTGGGTCAGCCTGTAAAACCAGTCGCTAGGCCGACACCGCCGCCTCAAACCCAGGTTCGTCGCACAGCTCCTGACCAGAAGATCACTCCGTCGCAACGTCGCCAGGTCAGGCTTCAAACGGTCACTACCAGCACGAAAGCCCGCGGGGTACCCTTGCTGTGGAACACTTTGATTACGAAACTGGCGATGTGCGCCCCGGGCTGTGAGCCGACCGGTTACAACTCCGGAGCCTCGCACGGACATATTCGTGGATCTTGCCACTATTCGCGTCGTGCCATCGATATCGACGGATTGCGCTGCGGTGGTAAAACCGTCTCGAAATATTCGGCCTTCTTCACAAAGGTGGCCGATTGTTTGCACGACAAATCTTTTGTGGGAGTTCGCACGAAGATCCTCCATGATCGCGGTAACCGCGCTCATAGATCTCCTCGCGGCGATCATCCACATATTCACTTTAGTATTGGTTGCAACGGCGGAAGGACTTGGTAATGAAAAGCATGGTTTTGGCACTCACAATGCTTATCGGAATTTCAGCTCATGCGGCAGATAGGGTCATCTACACCCGCACCGTTTCGGAACCAGGCTTAGGATCATTCCGTCTCAAGGTCGTAGAACCTGAAGAGGTGATGGAGCCCTCGTACAACCGATATATGATCAGTGTCGCGGTTAAGTGTGCGGGCAAACCGTGGGAAGAGATTCACCGTATGCCGGTGTGCTACTTCAGCTCGGACCGCAATCGGAATGAACAAGTTTGGGATGCACGCAACAAACTTTTCAGCGTGTATTACAGTGTGATTGGTCTGAGACCCGGCCCCGCTCAATGCACCTCGCATAAGGTTGACGAGTTCGATCTACGCGCGGCCTGCGAATAAGCACGTCTTTCTTTCGGCGTATTTACAGAACTTTTTTCGCCTTTTCCAACTGCAGTTGTACGGCTTCGGGCGAAGTTCCACCTTCACTGCGGCGAGCTGCCATCACCGTTTTGTGCGCCAGCTTGGCTGCGGAGATCTTGTCAAAGGCTGGATCGCCTCCGGCTTTCAGATCCTCAACGCTCAAGTCTTCCAAAATTTTTCCGTTCTTAATGCACCACTGGACCAACTGACCCACGATGTGGTGTGCTTCGCGGAAGGTTTTGCCTTTCTCTACCAAATCATCAGCTAAGTCGGTGGCGTTGGAGAAGTCACCACGCAGAGCCTGTGCCATATTGTCGGTCTTCCACTGAATGTTTTTGAACATCAATGACATCAATTTCACGCTGGCGGTGACCGTCTCAAGCCCTGAAAACAGATGGACTTTGTCCTCTTGCATGTCGCGGTTATAGCTCAGAGGCAGTGCCTTCATCATAGTCAGTGAACCCATCAGGGCACCATACACGCGACCCACGCGCCCGCGAATCAGCTCGGCGGCATCGGGATTTTTCTTTTGCGGCATGATGGAAGATCCCGTCGTGACCGCATCACCCAATTCGATAAAGGCGAACTCCGGAGCGCTCCATAAAATCAGCTCTTCGCATAGCCTTGACAGGTGCATCATGCATATTGAGGCGTTGGCCAAAAACTCAATTACGAAATCGCGGTCCGAGACGGCATCTAAAGAATTGGGCGCCACTTCCAAGAACTGCAGATCCCGCGCGACTCTTTGGCGGTCGAGAGGAAATCCTGTTCCGGCCAGTGCGGCCGCGCCGAGCGGCAGAGATAGAATGCGCGGTAAGCTTTCTTGCAAGCGGGCCGAGTCGCGTTGGAACATCCAGAAGTAGGCCAGCAGGTGGTGCGCTAGGCTTACTGGTTGGGCATGTTGCAGATGGGTCATGCCCGGCAAAAGGGTTTCACGGTGACTTTCGGCATGTAAAAGCAAATCCTGCTGCAGTTCTTTGATACCATCGATCAAAACCTCAACATGCTCTTTTAAATAAAGGCGGGTATCAGTGACCACTTGATCGTTGCGGCTGCGCGCCGTGTGCATGCGCTTGGCTGCGTCCCCGATCTTTTCAAACAGCCGGCCTTCGATCTCGCCGTGAATATCTTCGGCTTCGGGATTAAATTTCCATTTGCCCGAAGCGATCTCGGCGCCGATCTCTTCTAGGCCGGCCACGATTTTTTCGCCATCAGCGGCGGACAGAATTCCTTGCGCCGCAAGCATGCGGGTGTGCGCTGTCGACACTTTCAAGTCGACAGCCCACATTTTGGAATCGATTTGGATCGACGAGGAGAACTCGCGCATCAGGCGATCGGTCTCTTCGGCAAAACGTCCGCCCCATAGGCTCATCTTACATCTCCCGTTCCATTTTGCTGCGAATCTGATGATACATGCGCGATTGCAAACCGAAGTTCTTCACCGCGCCTGTGCTTTCGCGCTGATCGAATGTCGTGGTGTCGAAGGACGCCAGATCTTCCGAGTAGAGCGCCCAAGGAGAGTTGCGGCCAACTACGGTTGGCTGACCTTTGTACAAGCTCAGTTTCACTTCGCCGGTCACACGGCGCTGGGTGCTGGCAATGAAAGCTTCCAGATCTTCTTTCAAGGGGTCCCACCACAGGCCTTCATAGGCCAAGCGGCTCCACTCCTGATCGATTAGCGCCTTCATGCGGATCTCTTCGCGAGTCAGCACTAGATTTTCCAAAGCTTTATGAGCTTTCAGGAATACGGTGGCGCCGGGGCACTCGTAATTTTCGCGTACCTTCAAACCCATCATACGATCTTCCATGACGTCGATGCGCCCGATGCCATGCTGGCCGGCCAGCATATTTACTTTTTGAATCAAGGTGGCGGGTGAAAACGTTTCTCCGTTTAGAGAGACGGGGACGCCATTTTTGAATCCAATGGTGACAGCCGAGGGTTTGGCCGCAGCCTTGTCGATACTGCTGGTCCATTTAAAAATTTCTTCGGGTGGCGCGAAGTCGGGCTCTTCCAAGCGGCCGCCTTCGATCGAGCGACCCCACAGGTTTTCATCAATTGACCAAATCTTGTTGAGCGATTGTTGAATCGGCACGTTCTTTTTTTGTGCGTAATCGATTTCCCAGGTGCGAGTCATATTGCGCTCGCGCACGGGGGCGTGAATGGTCGCCTCTGGCATTAAGGCGCGGATACCAAACTCGATTCTATATTGATCGTTGCCTTTTCCCGTGCAGCCATGCGCAAAGTCGGTCACGCCCACTTGCCGCGCCATTTCGACGGCCTTTTGGGCGATTAGCGGTCGTGCTATGGAAGTCGACATCGGATATCCTTGGTAATCCCCGTTGGCCTGGACCGCGGGCCAGCAAAACAGTTTGGCGAAATCTTCTTTCGCATCCACTGTGTAGTGTTCGGTCTTCATGATCTTGGCTTTTTCTTCCGCCTGCGCGATGTCGGCGGCGTCTTGACCCACATCAATAGTGACGGTGACCACATCCGAGTAACCATACTCTTCACGCATGAGCGGAATACAGATCGAGGTGTCTAAGCCTCCCGAATAAACCAACAGAACTTTTTTGTTTGCCATGACCAAAGCATCCTTTCTAAGGAAAATTGGAAACAGAATATTTATGCATCGTCGACCTCGCCAAATGCAAATAAAATTTGACTTCAGCTAAAATGGTCACTAAATATTCACTTATGATGCATAAAAATTCACGGACGGATTCAAGCAATATTACGGCGTCGATCGTTGGCGCCAGAGGATATTCGGGTCTTGAGCTGGTTAAGCTTTTGTTACGCCATCCGTCGGTGAATCTCACGCACGCGTTTGCGACGCAGGATTTTTCGCTCACTTCCGATATTGTGGACCGCAAAGCCGCGTCTGTTCTGTGTTTGAAGGACGATCAGTTGATGAAGCATCTTACCGACGTTGTCTTTTTAGCGACGCCGGCCGAAGTGTCTTTAAAACTGGCGCCGCCGATTTTGGCGGCAGGCAGAAAGGTGATCGACCTGAGTGGAGCCTTCCGTCTGCAAAAAAACGACACGCATAGATGGTACGGTTTTATGCATCAGGATCGTGAGCTTCTGTCGGAAGCCGAATACGGCCTAAATCCTTTTTGCGGCCCGGCAAAAAAGTCGACACGTCTTATTGCCAACCCCGGTTGTTACGCCACGGCAATCAGCTTGGCACTGATTCCTTTATTAAAGCATGACTTGATTGAAACTCAAGGTTTGGTGATCGACGCTAAGTCGGGGACGACTGGCGCTGGTCGAAAAGCCGGAGAGAATCTTATTTTCTCGGAGGTGGATGGGGAATGTCTGCCTTATCGGGTCGGCCGTCACCAACACTTGCCTGAGATCAAAGAAGCTGTGGCTGCATTCGCCGGCTCTGAGATTGATCCGCATTTTGTAACTCATCTTCTCCCGGCGAAGCGGGGGATTTTGGCCGGTGTCTACGCCACCGCCAAAACCACACGGATTGAAGACGTAAATGCGGCCTTTGCGCAAGAGTACGGCGACTATCCACTCGTTCGTCATGGGACCGAAGTGGACAAATACGCCCGTCTTCAGCACGTGAACCACACGCCTTATACCCATTTGTCTTATACGCTAACCGAAAACAAACTCTACGTGTTTGCGGCCATTGATAACCTTATGAAAGGGGCGGCCAGCCAAGCGGTTGAAAACTTGAACCGTTTGCTTGATCTTCCCTCAAGTTTTTCTCTTTCCGAGGAGGCATAACTATGTCGCCAGGACCCGGCCTACATAACACTCTATTGCCAACGGGCTTCTTCGCCAGCGGAGTCAACTGCGGTGTGCGCCGTTATCGCCCCGACTTAGGCTTGCTCTTCACCGAGCAAGACTGTGTCGTCGCCGGCGTTTTCACGGTCAACGAAGCTAAGGCTGCACCGGTCTTGTATTCGCAAAGCCTTTTGCCGTCGGCCAAGATCCGCGCTTTGGTTACGAATTCAGGTCAAGCCAATGCGGCGACCGGTGCCATGGGACGTGCCAACAATCAGCGTATGGCCGATGCAGTGGCCAAAGAGCTGGGTATTGATCCGTCGCAGGTTTTGACGGCGTCGACGGGTGTGATCGGCAAAACCCTTGAGATCGAAAAGATCGAAGCTGCCGTGCCTGAGTTGGTCGACCGTGTAACCGAGATGGCTGAGCCGTTTGCATTGGCTATTCTGACCACTGATTTGGTGCCCAAGACGGTCACGACTACGGTGAAGCTTTCGCAAGGTAAGGTTCGCATCACCGGAATTTGCAAAGGCTCAGGCATGATTCACCCGAACATGGCCACGATGTTGGGTTACTTGTTGACCGACGTGACGTTGACTCCCGAGCTGGCCCATTCGCTCCTCAAAGAGGTGACCGATGTCAGTTTCAATATGATCAGCGTTGATGGTGATTGTTCGACCAACGATTGCAATTTTCTCATGGCTAGCGGTGCGGCCGGCGTCGAGCTGATCACAGATGAGGACATGGTGAAGTTCAAGAAGGCGTTGACTGAGATCGCTCAGTTTTTGGCCAAGGCCATCGCCTCGGATGGCGAAGGTGCGACGAAACTGATCGAAGTGGATTTGAAGGGTGCGCCGACAGTGGATCTTGCACGCCGGGCGGCCCGTGGCGTGACGATGAGTCCATTGGTGAAAACCGCCATGCATGGTGAGGACCCCAACTGGGGGCGCATTCTCTCGCGTTTGGGTGCAGAGAAAGTGCCCGAGAGCTGTTTGATCAACATGACCTTGAAGTTGCAGGGAACTGTGCTGTTCTCAAAAGGCAGTCCGATGGATTTTGACCGCGAAGCGGTTCGCAGTCTGCTGCGCAAAAACAAAGTGCATATTGAAATCGATCTCAAGAGTGGAGCCGAATCGGCGGTCGCTTGGGGATGCGATCTGTCAAAAAAATATGTCGACATCAACACGGAGTACTCATGAAACGCGTATTGATCAAACTTGGCGGTGCGGCTCTTGAAAGCCAGGCCACGTTAAAAGAAGTTACGCAGTTGATTCAAGACTATCGCGCTCGCGGTATCAGTGTCGTGATGGTGCATGGTGGAGGTCCGTCTATCAATACTGAGTTGCGTTTGCGCGGCATCCAGTGGACTTTTGTCGGCGGTCAGCGGGTAACCACATCGGCGATGATGGATGTTATTGAGAGCACTTTGTGCGGCAATGTGAACCATAATGTGGTTTCGCATTTTAATTCGCACGGCGTTCCGGCTGTGGGTTTCGCGGGTACCGACCGTCAGATGCTTTTGTGCGAACAGGCTTCGCTTGAGCTCGGTCAGGTCGGAAAGATCGTGACAGTGAATGCGAATTGGCTGAATGAGCTGATCTCGGTCGACCAACCGGTGCCCGTGGTGGCACCTCTCGGCGTGGGGGCCAATGGCCAGCGCTTCAATATCAATGCCGACTGGGCCGCAAGTCATTTGGCTGTGGCTTTGAAGGTGGATCGTCTTTTGTTCCTCACCGATCAATTCGGCATCATGGATGAAGAGGGCTTAAAGATCCCGTCAGTCGACGCACAAGGCTTGCGCAATATGATCGAGTGCAAAGTGGTTTCGGGCGGAATGCTAACGAAGGCACTGGCTATTTTGAATGCGTTGGAAAATGGCGTGGCTGCGGTTTCCGTATCCAAGGCCCAAGATCCCGATTCGGGCACGCAGTGCATGCTCCGTTCTCAGAAGGAGGAAGTCTGTGTTGAACTTTGATTCCTCTCATTTTTTGACCGGTGAAGAGCTGAGCAAACAAGAGTTGCTGCAGCTGATTCAGAGTGCGGAGCTGTTGCGCAAAGACCGTGGTGTATTTCAATACCGCCCGCTCAACGGTAAAACGATCGCTTTGATTTTCGAAAAGCCTTCCTTGCGCACGCGCTTAAGCTTCACTGTGGCCATCAATGAGCTTGGTGGCCAGGTGGTGGAACTTCTGGGCAGCCAGAAGAAGAGCGAAGAGCCTGAGGATACGATTCGTGTTTTGCAGGGCATGGTGCATGGCTTGATGATGCGCACATTTGAGCACAGTGTGTTTGATCGAATGGTCACGAAAGCCACCATTCCCATCATTAACGGTTTGTCGGACTCTCACCATCCCTGTCAGGCCTTGGCGGATCTGTTAACGCTGTTTCAGCGTTTTGGGCGTTTGCAAGGCTTGAAGCTGGGCTATGTTGGTGATGGCAACAATGTTTTGCATTCACTACTCTTGCTTGCGCCTTTGGTAGGCGTCGATGTGCATTACGCTTGTCCTGTTGGTTATCAGCCAGATCCTGAGATTTTGGCCCGCGCGCAAAGTCGAGCTCTCGGAAAAGACATGGGCAAGATTAAAAGTTTTTCGACTCCGGCGCGTGCGCTACGCGGCGTGCAGGCGGCGTACACGGATGTTTGGGCCAGCATGGGACAAGAGGGCTCGAGCGTTGATCGCGCAAAAGCTTTTAAAGGTTATCAACTGAACATGGAGCTTTTCTCTAAAGCCGCCCCAGACGCCATTGCAATGCATTGTTTGCCCATGGTGCGTGGACAAGAGATTTGTGACGAAGTCGCGGATCATCCGCGCTCGGCATTGTTTCAGCAGGCGGAAAACCGTTTGCACGCACAAAAGGCGCTTCTCATTGGACTGTTTGCAGCAAAAGAGAATATGACCGCAAAAGGATTCGAGTATTCACATGTCATCTAGGACCATTGATCCGATGAACCGTTTGAGCGCTTTGCGCGAGCTTTTGGCTGAGGGCCGCATTTCCACGCAAGAAGAACTTGTGGAGGAATTGCGCGCTCAAAAATTCGTGGTCACGCAAAGCACAATATCTCGCGATCTTGGGCGACTTAGCGCCGTGAAAACGCGCGATGCTTCGGGAAGGGTGATTTATAAGCTCCCCGAAGATGTGATGGCGAGTGTTCCGGTAAATACAGATTTGAAGGGGCTATTGATCGATATTTCGCACAACGGTTCATTGATTGTAGTTCATACGACTCCCGGCTCAGCCAATTTATTGGCGCGACAGATTGATACGTCGAAGCCGGAGGGGATTCTTGGGACCATTGCGGGTGATGATACGATTTTTGTTGCGCCAAGCTCTGCGAAAAGAATTGGGGAGACAGTTAAGGCGATTATTGAGGAGTTTTCTTGAGGGGGCTTCGGTTGTGCAGGGCCCAGGGCATCAGCACTCCTCCTCCTTCCACAAACTAATCTGCGAAGGCTGGCGAATCGGTTCCCCAATCTCACTCTCAAAAGTCTCCTGAATCTTTTCCAGCACCTGCCTTATGGGAACAGTGCGGCGGTCGATGAGCTTAGGATCGCGATCGCCTTGATTGTAGACAAAGGCCAGAACTTTGCGCGGTGGAGTTTCGTCGATCACGATTTTAAAGAATTGTGGCGGAATCACTAATCCGCTCTTTAAGCGCGGCATTTCTTTTTCAAAGATCGGGCCGGTGATCACGGTAACTTTGCTCTCGCCACAGGCCCAGCGTCGCACTCGGGCCTCAAGGGCTTGCCAGGCGCGGCGATTCAGATCGGGCTTTTGCGGGGCCATGTTGGACATTACGAAGGTGGAGTCAATCGCCTCTTGGCTGAAACTAAAATCAGCGGCTGGTGCAAGATGGCCTTTGTCATATCCGCTCTTTGCGTACTCTTTGGGGCGGACTTGCAGCTTCTCCGGTAACTGGCGGTCGGGATGAAAGTTATCGCGACGGCGACCATGGCGCAAACGCAGCTGTGCCGCTGTGACCGTGTACTTCACATACTTGGCCATGCGATGCCCGGGATCGTATTGCACTTCGAAGTATTTTTCATTTAAAGGAATCAGTCGCGAGCGTTCGACGATGGGGGCGCGGGCTTCCGGTTTGGCAGGAGTCTCTTCAATCCGCACCGCCGGCAGTTCAGGGGGAGGTGCTTCGATCGAAGCATCGGGAATAGTTTGTGTACCTCGGCAACCGGATAACACTATAAGCGTAGCTGTGGCGATGGTAAGTCTGATTTTCATGCTGTCCCCCCTTAATGACTAGCGAAAACGAATCCAATACTGAACGACGCCGTCTTGCTCGCCCGCCAACTGGCCACGATTTTTCTCGATGCAACAGCGCATCGCCTTGTCAGATGATGGACAAGAAACGAGCACGCGCGCCAGACCTGCGCGCACGGCCTCAAACAGCATGCGATTTAATGTTAAGGCACCAAATCCCTGGCCGCGTAGGCTAGGGGGGACGGAGAAAAGTAGATTGCCGCCGTTCCATTCCATCTCCGGGTTTAACGGAAAACGCATAAGGCCGTTACCGCAGAGACGACCGTTTTCGTCGATCAAGACGTATGAGGTTTCAGAAACTTTACCCTGCTTGGGGCGCCAATCCATGCGTCGTTTCTGTGTCTCTTTCAAGTGCACAGCGAACTGTTTCTTATCCCAAGATTTATTCCCAAAACAGGCGAAGACTTTGGCGTCACCGCCTTGGTAGTCGGCCATGGCTATTAAAAATGCGTTTTCGTGTTCGCTCGACAGCTCTTGCAGCAGCATGAATGAACATGGTAACCGGTTGATTATGTCTGTGACCAGTGACTCTGTTAAAAAAGCTTATCGCCGTTACGCCCGCTATTATGATTTGGTGTTCGGTGCCGTCTTCCATCCCGGTCGCAGAACGGCGATCGAGCATTTGCACTGCCGCGCCGGTGATCGCATTCTCGAGGTCGGTGTCGGTACGGGGCTTTCGTTAGCGATGTACCCACAAGAGGTAAAGGTGGTGGGCATCGATCTTTCTGGCGATATGCTGAAGCTGGCCAAGAAGAGAATAGAAGATGAGCCGTTGCCACAGGTCGAGGCTCTGCTGCAAATGGATGCTCAGCAGATGAGCTTTCCTGACAACTCGTTTGATTCTGTAGTCGCGATGTATGTGGCCTCCGTGGTTCCCGATGCACGCAAACTGGTGGATGAAATTCGCCGCGTGTGCAAGCCCGGTGGAAAAATCGTATTTCTCAATCATTTTCAAAATAAGAATCCGCTGATTCGCAAGGCCGAAGCGTTGGTGCAACGGTTAGCGAAGCATATCGGTTTTCATCCGGACTTTCCGCTCAGCCACTTCTTGGAACAAACCGGTTTCGAAGTGACCACCGCCATTCCGGTCAATGTGCTGGATTACTGGACTGTACTGGTCGGCGTGAACGATAAAAAGCCGCGTTAGCCGGCTTCTCATTTTGATACATTCTCAATATAGTCCGCGCAGCCCATAGACAGCCGTTAGGTCCATTCACGGTTTTTATGCTTTCCGCCCCTAAAACAGGGACTTGTCCAGGCATCGAACTTGCTCGTTAAGAGGGTAAGCCGGGAGGGACCGAATGTTGAAACTCATGCTTGGAATCAGTCTCAGCTTCACCAGCTTAAATGCCATGGCCGCACAACAAACGAAGAAACGCACTCCGATGGAATTGGCCGCAGTGAGTTTTAACCTAGTGCAGACACCGGATCGTCTTTTTAGCTTTTTGAAAATCGGCGCCAGCGACGGCGATGCAGCTTATCTTGAAGCCGCCCGCATCACGAGTAAATCCAAAAAGCTTCCTCTGGCTCGTGGCAAAGGCGATCTACTTTATATTCAGGGTTTAGATAAGCCATTTAAAGCTGAAGATCTGCAAAAAGGCATTTTCTCGTACAACGGCCGCAAATTCACACTCGACTTCAGCAAAGGCTATCGCGCCAATATGGAAACGCTGGAGAAAATCGTTGATACTAAATCGTTCGCATTTATAGATTGGATTTTGCCGCAGGCCCATGCCGGCTTTGACTTAAATAGTGCGCTTTTTGGCGCTATGACCGGCGGCGGTTTAGGTATGATGTTTGGTTCGCAAAATTCCAACATGCAAATGGCCGGCGGCATTCTGGCGCTTGGCGGAGTAGTCGGCTTGGTTGCTTCGAACAACAACGGCAACAAAGGTTACTATCGCCCGCAAGATTATCCTTACCGCGTCGCTTGCCAACCGCAGCCGTCGGGAGTGGTGCAGGCTCAAGTGTTGAATCAATACGGCCAACCCTTGGCTTATGCTTCACCTTACGCCGGTGGCTATCAAGTCGGTCCGATGTACGGTGCGACTCCAAGCTATCCGATGTACAATCAGTATGCCGGCCAGCAACTCTACGGATATTGCAGCAGCCCCGCGAACATGGCGAGTGTGAATGCGGCCTTGGTTCCCGCCTATCCGGCACAGCCTGTTTTCTACCGCGGTTATTCGATGCCGCAGCCGCGTTCGCCAGCCTCCACATTTCCGTCCACCTATGTTCCGGCCAGCACCGCCGATACGGGCGTCGGCACCGCTCAGTAGCTTGCCTGACTCAAGGCTGACATGAGATTATGCCGCTCTATGCAAAGCTTATGGTTCGGGCTGGCGATTTTGATTCTTTCGGCCTGCGCATCCATCGCTCCACAAGCTCCCTCACCTTCTGCTGAGCCTGCGTGGCTTAGTCGCGGCGTACGATTCACCGAAGGTGGGCGCATCATTTACGTCGGTGCCGCGGGAGGGCTGTTGAAGGATGGAGCAATCTCACGCGCCGAAGGCTCAGCTCTTGAAGATATCGCCAACGAATGTTCGCTGATCCCCAAGAGCACGCGGATCGATAGTCGCTACAGCGTGCGTGGCACTTATGAGTATGAAGTGCACGTGAAGCTGTCCGTTGATGCCGGTGAGTGTGAGATGGCTAAGCAGGCGGTGGAGCCGGCGCAGATTCATTACTATGCGAGCACGCCGCTTACTCGGCAGTTGTTACAAGCGCAAGACCGAGTGGAGAATGTGAGCGCGAGCTCTTTGGTAGTCGTGCCCCCAAGGGATTTGCCGCAGCTCCCGGAGCGAGATTCGCATTGGGACGACACTCAACACTTCTATGCCTCCCGCCAAGCACTTGCGTATTTAAAGCAGATTCCCGTGCTTGCGCCTGACGATGCGTATGCGCCGTTTTCGCCACAGTCCCGGCAATTCGCGGCGGCCGTGCAGATGGGAGTGCAGCGTTTGAACTCTATGCAGATAAACAATCCATCTTTAAAAGAAAAGCCCATGGCCTGGTCGCAGCTGCCAGAGCGGCCGCGCTATCGTCGTCCGGATGTTCTACTAAAGCGGTTGCCTGAGGTGCAGAAGGGACGAGGCAGTTGAAAACTGCGTCCGAGATCCGTCTAGAGGTGATCATCTCACCTCTCCTATCAGATAGTTAACGCACTACATGCCAGAAAGGAAGCTGGTACCTTAATCGTGGTGGTGGCCGCCGGGGCCGTGCACGTGGCCGTGTGAGAGTTCTTCGGCGGTGGCTTTGCGCACGTCGGTGATTTGCACGTCGAAGTGCAAAGTCTGACCGGCGAGCTCTGGGTTGCCGTCGACCACCACTTCGGTGGGTGTGACTTCTTGAACTAATAGAACCATCGGGCCGTGTGGGCCATTGACTTGAAAGCGCATGCCGGCTTCGACTTTGTTGGGATCGGGAAATTGATTTTTGGGGATGCGCTGAACGAGGTTTTCATTGCGTTGACCGTAGGCTTGATCAGGCGGCACGGTCACTTTAAGAGTGGCGCCCGAAGCTTTGCCGGTCAAAGCGTTTTCCAAACCGGGGATGATATTGCCCGAACCATGCAGATAAACTAGAGGCTCGCCGCCATCGGAGCTGTCCAGCACCTCACCGGCATCGTTTTTCAAAGTGTAATGAATGCTGACTACGGTTTCTGCACCAATGTTCATGGGCCTGCCTTTCTTGCTTTGGGCCTCACGAGTAACTTAATTTAATAGATGAGCCAAGCCGAAAAGCGCCTTTAGCGTTGGCTTTTATAGATTCCAAGCGGACCCGAGACGATAAATGCCATATAGCAGCCGACGAGGGCGTAAGGCGCGATGGACCAACCGAAAATCTCCATGGCCATTACGGCACAGGCCAGAGGCGTATTTGCTGCCGCTCCGAATGAGGCGGCAAAGCCCACGGCGGCTAGTAGTTGGAAGGAAACAGGTAACACCATAGAAAGAGCGCTGCCTAAGGTGGCCCCGATAAATACCAACGGAATAAATTCTCCACCTTTAAAGCCGGAACCCAAAGTGACCGCTGTAAAAATCGTTTTCATAAAAGAATCGTAGAAAGAGCTGGGCGACTCTAGTGCCTGTGAGATCACCGGAATGCCGAGACCCGCGAAGCGATAGGAGCCCTCGATCTTAAACATCACAAGCAGCAAGATTGCGCCGGCGAAGGGCTTCCACATCGGAATGCGTACGGTGCGCGCTTGTAGCCACTCGACCGCATGCGTGAAATAAACGAACACTCGCGCGGCCAGACCGAACGCCATTCCCGCCAGCGCTACGAACAGAATTCCGTTCAAATCCATCTCGGGAACGGTGATCGACGGGAAGACGGAATGCGGCGCGTGCACCAGTAGCGTCGTTCCATAGCCGACAAAGGCGGCAATCAGGCACTCAAACCATCCGGCAAAACGCAGGCGGCGGACATAAAGCATCTCCATTCCGAAAATGGCACCGGCCCAAGGAGCTCCTATGGCTGCGGCAAAACCAGCCGCGGCTCCCGCCATCAGCAGCGCCCGGCGTTCGTGGCCTTCACGCCCAAAACGACGTGCCACCTGATCGGCAAGGGAGCCGCCCATTTGTACGGCCGTGCCTTCACGCCCAGCCGAACCGCCAAACAGGTGGGTAAGGACCGTGCTAAATAAAATCAGTGGAGCCATCCGCAAGGGCACGGTCTTCTTAGGATCGTGGATGGCGTCGATGATCAGAGAGTTGCCGGGCACGGCCTCTTTGCCATAGCCATGATAGGCCCAGCCAATGAGTAAGCCAGCCAGGGGCAATGCGTAGATGATCACTGTGTGAGCGTCGCGTGTCTGTGTGGCCCACTCGAGAAGGTAGAGAAAAACCGCGGCCGCCAGCCCGGCCAGAATTCCAGTCAGTGCACTCAATCCCGCTCGTCGCAAAATAGAGTGCATGTCTTACTTCCTATAATTGTTCGAGAGTTTTCATCCAGCCGAACTTGTCGGCAACCGTACCGCGCTGAATGCCGATCAAAGTCTGCTGCAAGTTTTGCGCGACCGGGCCAGGCTCATGGCCATGAATCACCATCGTATTGCCGCGTAAGTTCAGTTCACCGATGGGTGAAATCACCGCCGCCGTGCCGGTGCCAAAAGCTTCCAGCAGTTCCCCGCGGGCGTGGCGTTCGGCCACCTCGCTAATGGTGATGCGACGTTCGCTGACTTTAGCTCCTTGCTCGCGCAAGAGCCGCAAAGCCGAGTCACGCATACAGCCGGGCAGAATGCTGCCGTTTAAAGCTGGCGTTACGATCTCGTCTTTCAATACGAAGAAGACGTTCATAGTGCCGACTTCTTCGATGCCTTCGTGCTGCACATCAAGCCACAGCACCTGGGCATAACCTCGTCTCTTGGCCTCCAGACCAGCTTGCAAGCTAGCGGCGTAGTTGGCTCCGGCCTTGGTGGCGCCGAGGCCGCCGGGGGCCGCGCGTAGAGCTTTGTCCTCCACCCAGATCTTCACCGTCTGGTTGCCCCCCGAATAATAGGCGGCGGCCGGCGAGAGCAGAATAAAGAAAACGTATTCGCGTGAGGGACGTACGCCCAAAAAGCCCTCGGTCCCGATCAGGGTGGGGCGAATGTAGAGCGAGCACCCCTCGTCGGAAGGCACCCAGCGCTCATCGACTTGAATCAGCTGCTTTAGACCTTGCATGAAGAGCTCTTTGGGAGGCGCTTCCAAGCATAGGCGAGCGGCGCCGTCACACATGCGCGAGTGATTGAACTCCGGTCGGAAAATACCGATCTCACCATTGGCGCGGCGGAAGGCTTTCATGCCTTCGAACAGAGCTTGGCCATAGTGGAAAACAGAGGCGGCGGGATCGAGCGCCAGCGGACCATAGGGTTCGATGCGGGATTCGAACCAACCTTTGCCTTCGCTGTACTTGCTCCAGAACCAATGATCACTGAAGTGTTGGCCAAACTTAAGATCTTTGGCCGGCGGAATGGGCTTTTGTGTGGGCGACGTGCGTCGCTGAATCTCTGGCATTCTTTGGGTCTAATCCAATTGAAAGGCCTGGTCAAAGGCTGACCTATCAAATTTCGGCCATCTGGCCGGCTCGTTCAATTAGGCCTGAGAGCACGGAATGGAAGTGTGATTGTGTCTGAAGCTTGTCGGCTCCAAAGCGGCGCACCAATTCTTCGCGAATCAACGGCACTTGGGCGGAGCCACCTGTTAGACACACCAGATCTACCTGTGCGGCCTCCACGCCGGCCTGCCGTAGGCACTCGTCGAGTGCCGCGAAAATCTTTGCTTTCACTTCCTGAGACCAGGTCACAAAATCCCCGCGCCTAAAGCCTACAGTCATTTCTAAGCCAGGGTAGTCGAAGGTAAATTCGGCCGCGTCAGATTCCGACAGTGAGCGCTTGGTACGCTCGATGCCTTCGAAAAAGGAGAAAATCTGTTGGTCTTCAATCAGCAAAAACAGACGTTCGATCGCCGCTTTGTCGCGCGGGTTGGTGGCTCCATTGCGCACTTGGCGGATAAATTCGTAGGTGGCCGGTTCTTTGAGATGAACGATATGTGCCGGTTTGTTTAGACGCTCCATCACTGATTGCGGCATGCGCAGAAGATTGCGACCCAAAGAAACTTTGTACTGCGCTTTGGCGCCGAACCATTCGTTCAACCGATGGCTCATAAACACACTGTCCAAGGCGTCGCCGGCGAGAGGGCAGCCGTCCAAGCCGAGCACATGTTCTTTTTTGAAGGCGTAGGGACCGATACGCAAGAGAGTGAAGTCGCTGGTGCCGCCACCGAAGTCGCCAACGATCACCAGCTTTTCTTGACGCAAACTGCGACGCATATCGAGAGCCGCGGCCAGAGGCTCCGGCACAAACTCGATGTGCTTGAAGCCGGCGAACTCGGCGGCCTTCTGCATGCGGTGAAGAGCGAAATTATCCGCGGTGGTGTCCATCGAGTAGCGAGCGGGTCGACCGATCACGGCGGCTTCCACGGGCGCAGCGAGCTCGTGCTCCGCTCGTCTTTTCATTTCGAGCAGAAAAATGCCGATCATGTTTTCCAAAGTGAGCGGGCGGTTGCCGACGAAGGTTCCGAGATAAGAAGAGTTCGGCAAGTGCGATTTGAACGAACGGAAAAGCCGTCCCTCCATCTCCTCTTCGAGATAGCGTTGGATGGCTTCACTGCCGTAATAGCACTCGTCGGCTTCGGGAAAATACAGGAGTGTGCGCATCAGCGTAGGATCGGAGGCCTTGCGGTCGAGCGCTAGGGCTTCGACACGCTGGCCATCGCGCCAGGCGCCGGCGAGTGAATTGCTGGTGCCAAAATCAACGGCTAAAATCGGTTCCTTCATCTCTACATGTTGCTGGAAACAAAGAATTTTACAAGGCTGGTGTTTGTGTACTAAGAGGCATTTGATGGCGAAAATTAAACTGGCCAGTTGGAATGTGAACGGCGTGCGCTCTTGTGCTCGTTATGGCTTGGCGAAGTGGTTTGATGATCACGGTGCTGATGTGGTGTGCTTGCAAGAAATCAAAGCGCAGCCCGATCAGCTCACTCCCGAATTACGCAATCCCGGCCGTTACAATGCCTTCTGGCATCCGGCGGAAAAGCCCGGCTACAGCGGGGTCGCGATATTCAGCAAAAAAGAACCGTTGGCTGTGCGCTATGGTTTGGGCAAAAAAGAATTCGATCGTGAGGGGCGCATTCTGGCCGCTGAATTTTCGAACTTCACGGTGGTCAGCGCTTATTTTCCCAATTCTCAACGCGATCATGCCCGTTTGGGATTCAAACTTAAGTTTTGCGAGACCTTTGCCAAGTTCTGTGCGCGTGAAAGAGAAAACGGTAAGACGCTTTTGCTTTGCGGCGATTGGAATATCGCGCACACCGAAATCGATCTGCGCAATCCGAAGTCGAATATGAAGAACGCGGGATTTCTGCCTGAAGAACGCGCTTGGCTCACACGGTTTTTAAAGCGGGGGTATGTGGACGCTTTCCGCCATTTCACTCCCGATCCTAACCACTACACCTGGTGGAGTTATCGCCCGGGTGTGCGCGAGAGAAACGTTGGTTGGCGCTTGGATTATTTCTTGGCGGATGAAGATTCAAAGACACGTCTTACGGCTTCAACCCATCACACGCATGTGATGGGTTCGGATCATTGCCCCGTTGCGCTTGAAATAAAAAGCTAAGTTACCGGTCGGAAACTGCGCGTACGGGTCAGGACTTCGTTCCAGCCGTCGTTCTCATTGATTTCTGAAATGTCCGAACCGTCATTGCGTTCGAGGATTTCCATAGCGCGTAGGGCACGCGCATGTTCCTCCGCATGAACAGAAACCAAGATGCCACCGTCCTCGAGATATTTGGCATAGCGTTCTGTTGGAGAGGCGGGTGTTCCGATCCCCACCAGTGTGCCGCTAGCCGCGCCCGCGATCAGGCCAAAAATGCCACCAATGAATGGCCCGGTCAGCGCGTTGAGAGGAAGATCGATCAAAGTGGGAAGCGGAATGGCTCCGAAGCCGGCAAGAAAGCCCAGTATCAAACCGGCGATCAATCCTATGCCTGCACCGATTCCCGCACCTTGCGTGATGCGCGTGAGGTGGTCGGAGGCGGCGAAGTCTTTGTCCCCATCGTGGTCGGGTAAAATAACCGCGACTTCCTCAGGGCGAAATCCCTCGCTATTGAGTTCAAGGAAAGCTCTCTCTACATCTTGTTTGTTCGCAAACACGGCGAATGCGGCGTTCTTCTTCATGCCGTGTAGTAAGAGCATTCAGTGTGCCAAGACGGAACCACCCGATATGGGCATCTGTTCCGTCTGGCGAGGCATTTCGCCTAGATAGGTTCGAAAATGGGACCTGTTATTTTCCCGAAACTCCCACGTACATCAGGCTGCCTTCTTTGATTTTGTCCAGGACCTCATCACGAACATCGTAGTCCATGGTGATGCAGCCCCAGCTCAAGCCTTGAAGCGTGTCGCGCTCGTAGGTTTTTTCCCAGCCGTGGAAGACTACGGCCCGGGCGCGGATATTGGAATTGGTCGAGCTCAAACCGTCGAGACGAATCGAGCGGCCGAATTTGCCGCTATAGACTTCTGAAACGCGCGCGAAACCCAGCGAGCTTTTGCCTGAGTTGATCACATTGCCGAAGCTTTCGGCATAGCCGTTTTTGTTCTTGTCAGAATTGATACCGTGGCTGGTGTGATATTTTTTAACTTCGCCTGTCTTAATATTAATAAGAAAGAGGCGAGCTTTGTCCGAACGCGGTTTAAAATCCACGATCGTCATATAGTCTTCGTTGGGAAACTTGCTTTTGTTCTTATCGAAATAAAGAACGGCCTTTTCCAGAAGATCCGTCGGTACCTGTTGCATCGGGTCTAAAAAGGCGTAGCGCAAGAGGATCTGCATGCGATCGCCTTCATGTGTGAACATGGGTACGGCCGCATCGGGCGCGCCGAAGGTCGCCTCGATCTCTTGCCGAGCGCGCTCGATTTCTTCCGGTGATTGGCGATCGTATCCTTCATAAGTGATTTCGCCGGTGGCTTGTGCCGTCAGGTTAAAGGGAGCCAGGTATAGGCTCATGGCGATCACTGAAAATAACCACTTCGTCGCTTTCATCGTTGTTCCCCCACTTTGGTCTGTTCAAGATGGCTTCTTTAGTCATCGGCGCGACTAAAGGGAAACTGCTTAGGACTTAGTGTCCGTTTTGTGCTAGCTTCACCCGATGTCTCGCCGAAATGTCGTGGTTCGTGTTCTAATTCTAATCAACGTTGTCGTTTACTTGGCGTGGCAATTCGCCGACCCCGACCTTTTAGAGTTTCTGTCGAATAACTTTACGGTGAGCTGGACAGGACTTATGGAGGGGCGCTGGTGGACTCTGCTCACCTCGGTGTTCTCGCACAATTTCTTACTGCATCTCTTTATTAATATGTTCGTGCTCAACAGCTTCGGCTCTCTGATAGAGCAGGTGCTGGGCTCCTGGCGTTTCTTGCGTTTTTACATTTTGGCCGGGGTGGTTGCCTCGTTTTCGCATGCGGTGATGTCGGCCTTTATCGTGGGTGACCCCAGCCTTTCGGCTGTTGGTGCTTCGGGTGCGATCGCCGGAACCGTACTCGTGTTTGCGCTTATGTTTCCTCGCGAGAAAATCTTATTGTTCGGCCTGATCCCCATACCCGCATTGATCGGCGCTCTGGCTTTTGTCGCTCTTGATATCTGGGGATTGAGTGCACAGGCAGAGGGAGGCGGGCTGCCGATCGGTCATGGCGCGCATTTAGGCGGTGCCTTGGCGGGTGTGCTTTATTATTTCTTCTCTATTCGCCCAAAGTGGAAATACGCCGGGCGCCACTTTACTTAAAATCGTCTATTCAACAAAGCGGATGCGATTGCCGTCGGGATCTGAGATATGCAGCTCCACTCCGCCCCAAGGTTGGCGTTCGACCTTGGCTTCGAAATCCAGGTCACTGGCCTCAAACTCTTGCATTAGGGCGGTGAGGTTGTTTACGCGCACGAAGTAGTCCGCATTGCGTGCCAGCAGGACAGCGTCTTCGGAGGGTGACACTTTCCAATAAGAAAGTTCGATGCTGTCTTTGGCGACGACGAAGACGTCGGTGTAGTCCTTTTTGCACTCGAAGCCGAGTTGATCGACGAAGAACTTTTTGGTGCGTTCCGGATCGCTGCAGGGGAGTTGTAAAACGGAATTAATCGGCATAGCGATCCCCCTCGAGAGCGTGGCCAGCCGTGGCCACTGATAGAGCAAACATCCCTGTTCTCATATCTCCAGCTTACTGAGATTCCATCTCTTGTAAACGACGATCTGACATGTTTTGCTTTAAAAAAGCCTTATCAGGAGAACTTGAATGGCGGCCAAGGCATGGTGTTATCTTTCGGTTCACCCAAATCTAAAAGTAAAGATCGACAAAGAAGATTTGGAGCGCGTCAGTCAACACTCATGGCGGGTGACGAAGGGCACGACAGGTCGGCAGCGCGTGGTGACTTCGGTGCGTACTCCGCAAGGTGTGCGTAGCGTGACCTTGGGTAAGTTCTTGATGAAACCGCCAAAGGGCAAGCAAGTGTATCCGCGGCGATTCAATGAGGGTTTGGACTATCGCAAGAACAATTTGATCGTTTGCACGCTGGCCGAGCGTCAACGCCTATTGCCGAAGAAGCGTATTAACGCGTCCTCTAGTTATCGCGGGGTTTCTTATTCGAAGGCCGACGGGAAATGGCGCGCGGGCATCGAAGTCGATGGTCGCTCGATCAATCTGGGGCATTTCGATTCGGAAGACGAAGCCGCGTCAGCGTACAACTCGGCCGCTCGTAAACATTTTGGCGAGATGGCTTACCAGAATCAGGTAGGTCGGCGGGGACATAAACGTTACGGTGATCGAGACTGAGCACCCGTTGCGCGACAGTCTCAAAGTTCAAAAAAGTCCAGATTGAGTTGAAAGGCGGACTCCTCTTGAGAAGGGCGGATAATTTTATCCGTGCTTTCGACCATCTTTAAAATCATCTCACGAATTTTAAGGCCATCACTTTTCGCTACGGCCATCAAAAGGCTGTAGTGCAAGTTGTCCTCATTGGGCATTTGCATTTCGTGCAATGCACGGGCTCGTAAATTGCGATGGTGATTCAAAACTAGGGGGTCGCTGCTCGGCAGGTGAACGCGGGTCTCAGTGGGGCGATAGGTGCCTTCTGCATTGGTAGCGACGAGCCCATATTGGCAAAGAAACTTGAGAACTTCATTGAGTTCATCGCGTTGAAGTCCTGTGCGTTTAAGAAAAAAATCGATCTGATCTGCGCACGGAATAGCGGTTAGCACATGTACCGCGCCGTAAACCCATGAGGAGTAGTAAGTTGCACGTGCCGCGGGTGTCAGTTCGCGCCATGGTGCCAACCGTTCTTTTACTTGCCAATGTTCTTTTAGAGCGTGATTGATCTCGGTTTGGAAGTGTTGTTTTAGACGCACGCTGCCGGCTCGTTCAAATTGTAGAAGAGCGAGAAAGTATTGGCTCTCCGCGCTCGAGTGACCTAAACAATCGTTAGCTAAGACGCCCTGCTCGAGCGAGAGGCTGGGGTTGCCACACAAAACCTGTGACAGAAACGACGGTTGGCATCCGATATGTTTAGCAAAGTTTGATTTTTCGCCTTTACCCGCCAGGCGTGCTTTCAAATAGTCTTTATAATTTTTGAAATCAAAGACGCTGAGCTGCATTTATAAAAACCTAAAATCCGAAGTTATAAATTTATTAAAATGACATCGACATGACACGGTCAATGAAAATAGCCTGAGATTCAATCGGGGGAAACGTGGTTTCAATTTTATCGATCTACCTGTACACCTTTGCGGCCCTGGCTTTCCAGGGTACAGCTACCAGTGGCGGTGGCGGCGCATTTGTTCAGCGTGATGTCACTGGCAAAGTACAAAGCGCTTTGTTGATCGATATCTGGGAGGCACAGCATATTCCCTTCCAGTGGCCGAACCGAGTAGGTACATTGCATATTAAGGATGAGACATCAGAGAGCGTTGACACTTTAATTGCTTCCGCAATCACTCGTCTCTCCAAAGCAGATCCTACTTTGGCGACGCAGGTACGGTTGGACTACGAGTACGTGCGTTCGCATGTTCGCGTACTACCGCCGGGTGTTCGCATTCAATTGCCTGCTGATCTTAAGCTCGACTATTTCCCCTCTGGATTTCCTGCCGAAGGCATGATGCGTTTTAACGGCCTTACCGTTGAACTTGATTTGGATGTGGAGATCTTCGGTAGCCTGATCAGTTCGCGTCACATGGCCGGTGCATGGCTGCACGAGGCTATTTATAAAACGATGCGTGAGACCACATTTAGGCACGACAATTCCATTTACTCTCGCCATTTGAATGCTTGCTTGTTGTCAGAGGATGAAGCATGTTTACCCACGTCTTTCGTACAGATTCCAAGAGATCGTTGGGTGTTTAAGTGTTCTGGTGCGACCGTTGATTACTGGGTTTATCCACTCTCTAGAAAGGCGCCTTACTACCCGCAAGGCTATCGCGTGGTGTTCGCGCGTTTCGGTCAGCCGTTTAGTACGGACGTGCACCAAGATATTCTGCAAAATCAGATTTTCTTTAATCCCGACGACACAATAGTGGCGGCTTCGTCAGGTCGCTTGGTCAGTCCACTTGAAATCTATGGCTTTAATCCGGGTACGGCTGTGGTGGAGTTGAAACTCAGTGCACAGGGGATGCTCCTTTCCGCACTCACGCGTACGGCGATTTCCTCTTTGGATATCGGTATGCGGTATACAAATGAAGGTTTTGATTTACTGCCCTATGGGTCCGAGGCAGCGACGTGCAGGCCCTATTAACTAGGAGGATGAAATGACAAGGTGGATTTTGGCAGCTCTTCTGGCGCATTCCGTAAATGTGCTGGCTGGACCGAAGCTAGGCGATTTGGTGCAGCCCTCAGTGCGTCCGGAAGTGCCCGTAGTGATTTTGGGCGCCACACGAGATCACAATGGGAATGGTGTTTTAGGGCCATGGTTTGGCGCTCGAATCGTAGTGGAGAATCAGTCCTCGCAGACCTTAACGATAGTGAGTGTGATCTACGATATTTTTGACCCGGCCGATAAGAGTAAGCCTTTAAAGACGATTGTCTTCGCCCCGGCCGACTACAATCGAACAACAATTTGCAACTCGGTCGTAACAGAAATTCGGTATGTTTCATTTGGTACCTATCTTCCGGGTGACAGGGGAGTACTTAGACTTGGGGTAGACCCTGCCATGGCTTCTTGTGATGAGATCGAGCCGGCGTTCTTCTTGGCAGGCGAGGTGGGCCCACCGCTTCCCGGATTTAGATATGAAGTGGTGGTTCGCTTGCAGGGTTGGTTCGGTAACGCCGGGAATCGCACGGAGAGTTTAGCTAAAACTTTTGTTTTCTATACCAAGTAGCTAAGTAGCAAGCGCTGTTGCGCAACGGGAGGATTGTTGACTCTCATTTTCCTCTACGCTTCCATTTAGGGACTAAAAAGGGGGGATTCGTTGAAACGCCTATTGTCCGTTGTTTCCATTCTATTGTTCTCGTCCCTGGCCCATGCTGATTCTGCAAGCCAGTTTAACTTTCGCTTTAATCCGATCGGTTTGATCGCAGGCTCTATCGGTGTGGCTCTGGACGTCACCGTGGCGCCCGAATGGACCATCGGTCCTGATTTGACCTACTGGAATATCAAGTGGGGTAGTGAAGGTCTTGGTTCTTA
The DNA here is from genome assembly GCA_019637855.1 of Bdellovibrionales bacterium. GTDB lineage: Bacteria > Bdellovibrionota > Bdellovibrionia > Bdellovibrionales > UBA1609 > JALHOQ01. The sequence goes on along the minus strand of JAHBUX010000001.1, from coordinate 20,181 downwards.
TGAATACAGCATCAAGGCTATGGGGATTGGGGCTCGCGCCAACTGGTTTAAAAATGGAGTATTCACCGACGGTCTCTACATCGGCCCGTCGTTGAACTATGCCGACGTCGAAGTGTCGATCAAAGATTCACTGGGAACCTCCACTGGAAAAGCCTCTGGGCTCTTTCTCGGCTGCTTGGTAGGTTACGGATGGTTCTGGGATAGCTTCAATATGATGTTGGGTGGAGGTTTGACTGCCGGTCTTGGTGGCACCGATATCAAAGTTCGCGATTCTAACAATGGCTCTGAAGAGACAGTTAGAAATCGCGTTGCCGGCCTGTCGGCAGAGTTTTCATTAGGATGGACGTTTTAATCTTTTGATCGAAATCTTCACCCGCGGCGCCGCGGGTGAAGTGTTTTTTAGCCCACAGCCACGGCGATAATTGCAGCCAGCAAAATCAAAAGCCCGCCGATCAGCTGATCGTAAATCACGGTCTCTCGTAGCATCAAAAATGCAAAGAACACGGCCAATGGAATTTCCAGCAAAAAGATATATCCCGAGACTGTGGCGCTGATCTTTCTTAGGCCAAGAATCTGTAGCGCAAAGGCGCCTATGGTAGAGCCGACCACCAGAATGCCTAGCCCTACCCATGCGAACGGAGTGATCGTGGATATATCAGGCGCGGTTTCACTCATAAACACCCGTGCCAAAGCAAAAAAGGCCGCCGCGATATAAAACTGAATGGTCACGAAACGAGTGGCGGACGTGATGCGATCATTCCAGCGCTCAAGTGAGATAATTTGAAACGCCGAGATCAGCGCCGCCAAAAGCGCAAAGACGTCTCCTAACTGCAGGCGTGACCAATCCTCTTCAGCGGTGAAATAGATGCCGGCGACGGCGAGAGGAAAACACAAGAGCAACCACACGCTTGGTCGTGCCCTCCATCCCACCCACAAAAACAAAGGAATAAACAAAACATATAGATTGGAAAAGAAGATTGCGTTGGCGGTGGATGTGCGTTCAAGGGCGAGCACTTGCAAACCTAAGATGGCGGAAAAGAGTGCGCCTTGTAAGAAGGCGAATTGCAGTTCTCCGCGGGATATCGGAAAACGCAAAGCTACGGGAGTTAAGACTAGGGCAGCCAACACACAGCGAACCAGACAAAGGTCGAAAACCGCAAAGCTTTCCAGACCCCACTTGGTCGCCGGGTAGCCAACAGCCCATAAAGCGGCCGCTAAAAAGAGATAAAGAAGAGCAGAAACCTGGCCCTCGCCCCGCATTGCACGACTCCCATAGCCATAGCTAGTATCAATAAAATGCATCTTGGTAAGAATTCCGTCATCCACAAAATACGTTCAGCCGCGAACCCGCAAGAGCTCCTTCAACAGATCGCTATGCAAAGAGCGGTCGGTCGACCTTGGGAAGAGCTGCTCTTGGATCGTCAATATTTCAAAGGCAAGCAGTTGGCCGAAGTCGAACGCGTGTTCAACAATCCGCTGTACCGTTTGCATGAATCGCTCACCCCGCGCAAAGAGGTCATTGGCCCCGCCTCGTCGAAGAAGAAATCTGTGCGCCTTTTCCCTGCCACATTTCGCTCCTACCCTTGCGAATTCTTCAGCGAAGACTGCTTGGTGGATTTCGGCAGCGATTGCCATTTGTACGCAATGTATCTCTCGGAAGAGGAGCGTAAGCTGCATTTTGAAAAGGTCGTTCCACTTCCCACCTATCGCCATCTGCAAAGCGCTTTCGCGTTTATTCGTTACTATGTGCGCGAAAGTGCCGTCGTAGTGGTGGAGATTCAATGCGATCTGTATCGCCTGTTGAAGAAGTCGCCATTGAAAGACCGCTACGTGCATTGGAACAAAGTCATTATGATGGCTTTTGAACGTCATATTCGCGCGGCTTTTTCGAAAACCGGGACGGCCCTACCCAAGATCGTGGTGGCCGGAAGAGACTACCATTTCGAGCGTTGGGCGGGCGCAAAGAAAAGTTTGAGCGCCGAGACCGTCCGTATCAACTATACCGACACGCCTTCGCGCCTAGGCTATGAAGAAGCCAGTGGTTTATCCTTTGCACTCGAGAGGCCTGACAAAGCCGTGTCGCTCGATGCGCCTCTGGTGCCGATCAAACAAGGGTGGAGCAAGGATCTCGCTAAACTCACCGCCGATGAGGATGTAAAGAAGCTTGATGGGCTTTTCGACGAGTCCTTTCAAGTCTTGGAAGCGCCGCTTTTTACCGCGGCCTACGAAGAACTCACAAAAAGTATCTAGAGGATCTCGCTCCACGGCGGGCTGGCATCGAACGCGGCATTGATCATACCGACATGCGAATACGCCTGCGGAAAGTTGCCCAACTGCGTGCGGCTCTTGGGCTCGAAGTGCTCGGCCAAGAGTCCCACTTGATTGGACGCCTTGGTGAGATCGTCAAGGATGCGGCGGGCTTCTTCCTTGCGACCCAAATGCGCCAGACCTTGAGCGATCCAAAACGAGCAGATCACAAATGCAGATCCGGGCTTGCCGAAATCGTCATTGCGCAAATAGCGATAGAGATAGGAGCCCTCGCCACCGTCGGTGGCCAAAACCTCGCGTATTTTGCCAAGAGTGGCCTCGTTGGCCGCTGGATCAGGAAAACGTAGCACCGCCAACAATGCCAAGGCCGAATCCAAAGTTTGATCGGTAGGTCCGTTGTAAACGATGCCTTCCTTGATCGCGTTTTTAACCGCCGCTTCGGCGCGCTCGCGCTCTTTGCGGACGTCAAAAGGCAGATTCTTGAGGTAGCCATTCTTCTGAATGCGTTCGATGCGTTCAAGGCCAGCCCAACACATCAGATTGCTAAAGGTGTGCTCTTGCCAACCATTGCGCACCTCCCACAAACCCGCGTCGGGCACAGAGATGGTACGCGCGCACAACTGACCTAAGTGCGCCATCAGCTCTTCATGTTCACTGGTGCGCAGCTGAGCAAAGCGTTCATCAAAAAAGATCGGTGAGAGTGTCAGCACCATTTCGCCATAGACATCGTTTTGCACGTGTTCAGCGGCTTGGTTCAAACTGCGCACGGGTCCACTGTCTTTCCAGCCGGCCCAATTGGCGTGCACAGTTTCGGGCAGCGGTAGGTCTTGATTGAGGGTGTAGACCGGCGCCAGACGAGTGCGCGACTCTTCGCGCTTGTACGCCAAATTCAAAACGAACTTCAAGAAGCCTTCCATCTCTTCGAACTGGCCCAGATTGTGGAAGGCCGACAAAACGAAATAAGAATCACGTAGCCAACAGAAACGATAGTCCCAATTGCGCTCGTGACCGACTTCTTCTGGCAGGCTGGTAGTCAGGGCGGCGAGAATGGCGCCGGTGTCTTCGTACACGTGCAGTTTCAATGCAAGTGCAGAACGGATCACTTCTTTTTGGAACAACGTGGGCACCGAGCAGTGCTTGACCCAAGTGCGCCAATACTCGCGCGTCTGGGCTAAGAAGCGTTCGCTCAGTTGCACTAGGTCTTCTTCGATCGCCGAGCCCCAGGTGAGACCGAAGTATGTTTTCTCCTTCAACAAAAACGGCGTCGATTCGGCAAAATAGGTGAGCGGCATATTGGTCGTCACGCGCAGCGCCTCGTCGCGCATATCGAAGCGCACGTGACTGTTGCCGCGCGTTCCGCGCACCGGAACTTTGTCCCACCCGTTCACCGGCTGACAGGAGACCGCGATCGTCGGTGAACCAGCGATCGGTTCGACGATACGGAAGATAGAGTGCGGGCGAAACATGCGCCCGTATTGCATGAAGCGGGGACAGAAATCGGTGATGCGAATAGCGCTGCCGTCTGTGCCTTCTATCTCGGTCACCAGAATATTTGTATTTTCCACATAATTTTGGCGGCATTTGGCGTTTTCCATATGCGCCAGCTGAATGGCGAAGTAACCGCCGGCTGTGTCCAATAAACGACCGAAGACGGGCTCGCTGTCGGGGCGTGGAAGGCACAGCCAGTCGATGTTTCCGGTTTCCGAGACAAGAGCTGAGATTTGGCAATTGCCAATTAGGCCGTATTTGTACATGCAGTGGATTTACTTTAGGACCAACTCAAAGTAAATTCTCTTTCGATGCGTTTAGCTCTGAGTTTTGTATTACCGCTGCTCGCCGTTTTAGCCCTTATCGCCTACGCTACCATTCCTCTCTTTGATTCGTTGACGCTGAGATGGTCGGTTCGCGATCTGGAGGTGCGCTCTCGCTTAGTGGCCAATACTCTAGGCGAGCCTTTGACCCGTCTATTAGACGAGAATTCCAATCAAAAAATTGTGAAATATTTTGAAGCGGTGACCCGCGATGAGCGTCTTTTTGCCATTGCCTACTGTGGCGAAAATGGACGTGAGGTGAAGACTCCGAATTTTCCCTCACAGATCAGCTGCGCCACTCATATCGATGAAAACAGTTCTATCCTGAGAGTAAAAAACGGATCTTTGCATATCGCGCTCGACACCGTTACCGATCTGCCCGGCCATTTGGTGCTGGTTCACGACATGAGCTTTGTTGAGCGCCGCAGTTCAGATACACGCAAGTACCTCTTTTATCTCTTTGGCGCTCTGGGGTTGGTGATCTCTCTTGTCACCGTCGTGGTGGCGCAACTCAACTGGCACCGTCTGCTCAGCAAGATGAAGGGGTTGGTGCGTGGCGGAGCCATCGTCAAACGCCTATCGCAGATCGACTCGCCGGAGCTTCTGCCTTTGGCCAAAGATTTACGCGTGTTGATCCGCGATATCGAGACCGAACGCTTGGCGCGCGATGAGAACCAGATCTCTTGGACCCCGGCGGCACTGAAGAAAATTTTGAACGAAGAGCTGGCCGGCGATGAGATCATGATCGTATCCAATCGCGAGCCATATATTCACAATTTCAAGAATGGGAAAATTGAAGCTCAGTTCCCTGCCAGCGGTTTGGTCACGGCTCTCGAACCTGTGATGCGCGCGTGTTCCGGAACTTGGATCGCTCATGGCAGCGGGAGCGCCGATAAAGAGGTGGTCGATAAGTACGATCGTGTGCGTGTGCCGCCGGATAAGCCTTCCTACCAGATTCGGCGCGTGTGGTTCAGCAAAGAAGAAGAGCTTGGTTATTACTATGGTTTCTCAAACGAAGGCCTGTGGCCCTTGTGTCATATGGCCTACACGCGACCGGTGTTTCGCACTTCGGATTGGGAGCAATACAAGACGGTGAATCAGAAGTTCGCCGACGTGGTGGTTGAAGAGGCACGCACGGATGATCCGGTGATTTTAGTGCAAGACTATCACCTGGCTCTTTTGCCTGGCCTGATACGTAAACGCTTGCCCAAGGCCACCATCATTACTTTCTGGCATATCCCGTGGCCGAATCCGGAGACGTTTGGCATCTGCCCGTGGCGTGAGGAGATTTTGGCCGGCATGCTCGGTAGCAGCATCCTGGGTTTCCATACCCGCTACCACTGCAATAATTTTATCGACACTATCGATCGTTATCTGGAGGCGCGCATCGATCGCGAGACCTCTACAGTTTCGCATCGTGGGAAGCTAACGGCGATCAAGAGCTATCCGATCTCGATTGAATGGCCGGGTAAGTTTATAAATGCCGAGAAATCGGCGGTGGAGAGCGCGCGCGATATCCGCCTGCGCAACGATCTGAGCAAGGATATTCTGCTTGGTGTGGGTGTGGATCGCCTGGACTACACAAAGGGAATTTTAGAGCGCTTTTTGGCCGTCGAGCGCCTGTTGGAACTACATAACGAGTGGATTGGGAAATTCAGCTTCGTGCAGATCGCGGCGCCCAGCCGATCCAGCATCGAGCAGTATCAGAACTTTGAAGGCGAGGTGCGCGCCATGGCGGCGCGGATAAACTCCCGCTTTGGTCGCTCTGGTTATCAGCCGATCGTGCTGAAGATCGAGCATCATAGTCCCGATCAGGTCTTTGAATACTTCCGCGCGTCCGATGTGTGCATGGTGACCAGCCTGCATGACGGAATGAATTTGGTGGCCAAGGAGTTCGTGGCTTCGCGCGATGATGAGCGCGGTTCGTTGATACTTAGTCAGTTCACGGGTGCCTCGCGCGAACTGCAGGCCGCGTTAATTGTGAATCCCTACGACATTGATCAATGCGCCAAGGCTCTGCACATGGCGCTGTCAATGCCGGAAGAAGAGCAGCGCGAGAGAATGCGCAGCATGCGGGGCCTGTTGCAAGAGTTCAATGTGTATCGCTGGGCGGGCCGTATGCTGATCGACGCCTCTCGTATTCGTCAGCAAAATCGACTTTCCGGCCGTATTCAAGACACGGAGTTTACGATTTGAAGTATTTGTTTTCGCGGTCGGGGCTAGCGGCTCTGGCCGAACTCGATCCCGATCGCACTTTGTTCGCCTTCGACTTTGACGGGACATTGGCCGCAGAAACGCGGCTTCCCGATGAGGCACGTACCGATATCACCTGCTTGAACGCTCTCAAAAAACTTTCGCGCAAGGCGCATGTGAGTGTGATTTCGGGCCGTCGACTTCAGGATCTGCGTCCCAAGCTTGGCTTTCGCCCCGCTTCGACTTTGGGCAATCACGGCTTAGAGTCTCCTTGGTCTAAAAAGACAGAGCAGCAGGCGTCCCGACAGGTGAATCATTGGTTAGAGGCTTTGCATGAAGCATGGCCATTTGCCCGTGATCGGGGGGTGTTCATTGAGAATAAACGTTCGTCCATAAGCTTGCATTACCGCTTGGCTAAAAATCCGGCGCGCGCGCGGCGACGTTTGTTGAAGCTGATTGAAGAATTGAACCTGCGGGCGCGTATCGTGGGCGGCAAATTTGTGATCAATCTGACTCTCCCTAAGGCTCCGCACAAAGGCACCGCTTTGCTTCAACTGATGAAACGGCAGAAGGTAAAGAGAGCCTTGTTCGCCGGCGATGATGTCACGGATGAAGATGTGTTTCGCTTGAGGAAGAAAAATATTCTTACGATTCGTGTGGGTCGTAAAGCCGGATCGGCGGCCCAATTCTATTTGCGGGATCAAAAAGAGATGGCGCGATTGCTACGCCATCTCTCACTTAGCTTTTAATTCTTAGGCGGTGGCGGGGCGCATGCTGGAGCTTTGTCCGCGATGCGCGAGCTTGCGGCCGGCGAGACCCAAGCTGATCCAAGCGAAACCACGGAACATCATTTCGATGCCCACCAGCAGACCAATCAACCACATGCTGGACTCTAGCGGATTGCTCAGGATCAAGTAGCCGGCCACCACGCCGACGGCGCCGTTGATCGCGAACCAACCCCAGTTGGTAAAACGATCCACGAAGCTTCCGATCACATTCACCACGCCGCTGACGATCAGCAGGGTGGCAAGCAAGAAGGTCAACAGGATCAGATTGGCGATGGGATTCATAAAGATCAAAAAACCCCCGACGGAAAACAGAACTCCCATCAGCAGGTGATACCAGAGATGTCCGTCCTTACGGGTTTGAATGGCGAAAGCGATTTCAGAGATACCGATGACCATGAACAAAACGCCGAGATAGAGCACCGATAGAACCGAAGTGACACCGACGAAGGTGATGGCGATAAGGCCGCAGAGTACACTCAAAAGGCCAAGAGCCAATAGCCAGCCCCATTTTTTCTCAATATTCTTAGCAATCGCGAACGTTTCCATTTTCAAAACCTCCTGAGGATTAGATACGTCAATTCAACGGCGTACCTAATCCCGAAGAGGCCAGTATGTCTATACTTTAATGAGGTAAAAGACAGCCCGTTTGCGTGAGATCGATCTCGCGGGCGGCATTTAGACAAGAGTAAACCCAGAACGTTTGCTGACCGTAAGAATATCCCTGGGTAAAGCTTACATTGCCGTCCTCGTCGATCTCACAGGGGTTATTCATCGTACAGCGGCGGCCATCCTCGTTACCGGTGTTGTTCACTCCGATCACGGTGCGTGTGCCCGCTGCGATAATGGGTGAGCCTGAGGTTCCGCCGATCACCTCGCAGCCGGGACGCGAGTAGCGGATCGAGTCCACCTGGCGATAGCCGGCCTCTTGCAAGCTGTAAGGGAAGAACTCAATGTGGCAACGATAGCCGCGCTCCCAATAGCCCGAGATCACTTCGATCGCCGTGCCCAAGGTGGGGCGTTGAGACGATAAAGAAAATGGTCGCACCTGAAAGCGCGAGCGAATCTGTTCATAGGTTTCTTGTACGCGATAGAGGGCCATGTCCGTACCGGTCATAGTGGCGTACAACAAACGAGTGGCGTTGAGCGTGCCGATAGTGCGGCCGTGGGCATTGAACAGATCAAAACGGCGGCGACTGGGACGGTCGGTGATCACCACTCCGGGGCGGGGCATACCGCCTTCTAAGCAGTGGCCGTTGGTGAGGATCAAGGCCTGATCGCTATCGCTCGCACCTTCATATTGAACCAAGCTACCCGAGCAGTTGCTCAGCGCCACGATACCTTCGAAGTCAAAGTCAGTGGTGAACAACGGCGAAAGGCGCGTGACTGGCTTCTGCCCCTTGGGAAACTGCGGACTGGAGGCCGAGGCCAAAATAGGCAGTGCCAGCAGAAGAGCTGCGGCGAAAAACTTGAACATAGTGATCCCCCTCTTTCGATCAATCTACCTGAGGGCACTGGACGAAAGGCATGGGGAGAGTGAAAACCTAGACCAAGGGCCGGCCTCAGTCGGTGATTCGTTTGAAGTAACGTTCAAAGATTTGCGGCAGGTCGGCGAGTACGCGCTCTTTCAAAGCAATAGGTGCCGCACTCAAAGTGTTGTGCAAAAGATCGATGGGGTAAGCTGCGAAGAACGGCTTGGCCAGAGGCCCATAGCTGATATGCCAGGGCTCGGGAGCTATGCCGCCCAGATCACGTGCATAGGGGCGAAAGAAGCCGAATTGCTCCATGTGCACGTCCAACCAAGCGTGTAGGCGAGCAAAGTGAGTGCGCGACTCTTCGCCAGTGAGTTGCAGTTTGTAGTCGGCGGGAACCGCGGCGGAATCGTAAATGTCCAAATCGGTGCCCCAGTGATGGCGCGACATTCCCGGCAGTGCGGACCAACGTAAGATGCGGTGAATGATTTCGTCCTCGCTCAGTCTAGAGACATCGAGCGCGGTACCGTAGTCGTCGAATAGCGGGCGTTGACCGCAAGCCTTGGCATTCCAAATACCGAGTTGACGGTCAAAGCTGCGAAAGGCGCTGGCCACGGTGATCTCAAGACCTTGTACTCGCGCGGCTTGCGCCATGTCTTCGAGCGAGTCGCACACTCCGGGATGTAAGAGAGAGTGAGTGTCCCGCCAAGGGACGACATGCTCTTCGCTTTGTCCGGTCAGGATTTTACTGAGGTCCACTTTGTCCTTTGCTCATCGCTTCGAGTTCCGCCCAGCGCTCGTACTTGCTTTCGAGCAACGCCTGCTTTTCCGCCAGGGTCCCGTGCAGCTCAGCCAAACGGGCGTGATCCGAGATCACTGCCGGCGACTGGCTTTCCGTACTGAGCTTCGCGATCTCTTCCTCTAAGCTTAGGATCGTGCTTTCCATATTCTCAAGTTCGAACTTGTCTTTATAGGACAGCTTCACCCTTGTGGGAGCGTCTTTTTTGGCGGCACTTGCGGTGGTTTTTGCAGAAGGCTGGTTCAGAGAACTGAACCAGGTCTCCCATTGGAAATAGCTGGCGAATTTCTGCAAGCCTTGATCGCGATGAGCCGCCGGTGGGAACGCCAGGATTTGGTTGGCCACCGCATCCATAAAATAACGATCGTGGGTCACGATGATCACCGCACCGGAGAACTCAGCCAAGGATTCTTCGAGCACTTGCAAAGTTTCGGCGTCCAAATCGTTGGTAGGCTCATCCAACACCAGAATCTGCGCGGGGATCAACATGAGTTGCGCCAAACGCAGACGCGCTTGTTCGCCACCCGAAAGTTTGCCGGCCGGTTGCTCGGCCTTGTTGCCCTTGAACAAAAAGCGATCCAGATAGCTACGGATATGCACATATTGACCGTGCACGTTCACATAATCGCCTTCAGGACAGATGTTCTTCAAAACGGATTTGGTGAAATCGAGAGTTTCGCGACCCTGTTCAAAGTAAGAGACCGTTAAGCCCTCGGCGCGCTTCACTTGTCCCGTTGTGGGTTGTTCTAAACCCAGAAGCAATCGCACCAAAGTAGACTTGCCAGAGCCATTGTCGCCGAGCAGAGCCAGTCGAGTCTTAGGCGTGACGAGCAGATCCAAATTCGAAAACAAGGGTTCCCCGTCATAGGCTTTTGCGACCCCGACTGCTTCGACCAGCTTGTGCGGCGAGTGAGCGGCCGCCCCAAAGTTTAAATCCACACGCTGATCGCGGTTTTTCTCGCGCAAGCGATCGACTTCGTCAGACAGATCCGCTGCCCCTTGAATGCGCGCGCTCTGTTTGGTCTGTCGCGCCAGGGAACCGCGCGCCAGCCATTCCTTCTCTCGGCGAAGAGTGTTGCTCAAAACCCGCTCTTGCCTTTGCAAAGCCATCAGTTCGTGCTCTTTGGCTTCGACATACTGCAAGTAGCCGCCAGAGATATTTAGCAAGTAACCTGGATTGCGTGGATCCAAATCCAGAATCCGACTGGCCACCCGCTGCAAGAACAAACGATCGTGAGTGATCATCAGAATCGCAAAGGGTGCGGCGGCTAAAAACTTCTCCAGCCATAAAATGCTGGAAACGTCCAGATGGTTGGTGGGTTCATCGAGCATGAGTAGTTCAGGTTCACGCACCAACTCCCGCGCCAACGCCACTCGCTTGGCCCAGCCGCCAGAGAGATTGGCGACGGGGAAGTCTTCAGTGAAGCGATTCAGTTCTAAGCGCGCCATCATTTCTAGCGCGCGCGGCAGGGATTCGTGTTTGTCGTCGGCTTTTTCAAGAACCGCATCCGGCAAAGTGAGACCGGGCGAGAAGACCGGCGTCTGCTCTAGAAAGCCGAGGCGCAAGCCTTTCTTGCGCGCCACAGTTCCGTCATCGGGAGTTACGGTGCCTGACAACAGCCTTAAGAGAGTGGACTTGCCGGCGCCATTGGGGCCGACTAAGCCTACGCGTTCGCCGCTCTCGATGCCGAAAGATACATTTTCAAATAAAGTTCGGCCGGCGAAGTTTTTCGCCAGCCCATGAGCCGCGGCAAGAATCATCGTGCGGCTTTAGGATTTGTTTTTTTCGTCTTGTTTTACCGACGTGGTATCGCGCGCGCTGGCGCTTTGATTGAGCTGACGGTTGGGATCAGAAACGTCATTTTTATCGTCGTCTGTATTCAGGCCTTTTTTGAAGCCGCGGATGGCTTCGCCCAAACCTTTGCCCAAGCCCGGTAGTTTGCTCGGACCCACAAAGATAAGCACAATCACCAGAATAATCAGCCAATGTGAAAGACTAAACTCACCCATTTTTGCTCTCCGCTTTTGCCGCCATAGTAGGCGGACTGGTGGGGGATGCCAATCTTTTTTAACGCCAAACCAGCCGTAAGCCGACCAGAAGCAGCGCCAACGCCAAGAAGCGTAAAATCCAGGAGCCTTTGACCCGAACAGAGAGGCGCGCACCCAGCGGCGCCCCAAGAATCACGCCTGGTGCGAGCCACATCAGTCGCGACAGACCTGGCTCGAGCGATCCGGCCAGCGCATGCTGCACCGTTGCTGCGCCTGACATGATGGCCAAAACCAAGTGAGAGGTGGCGGTGGCCACGTGCACGGGAAAGCTCATCAGATGCACCATGGCCGGGACGTGAATAATGCCGCCACCCAGTCCCAAAAAGCTGGCCACGAAGCCGACGGCGGCGCTTAGTCCCATACCTAAGCGCATATTAAAACTGTAGCGATAGATATGGCCTTCGCTATCGATCAGTTCGCGCGTGGTCGTGGGGCGGCCGACGTGACCATTCGAAACACTTCCCGCTTTTTTCCACAACAGATAGAGGGCCAGAAGGATCAAGCCGATCCCGAAAATCGGCTCAAACGTTCCGCGCGAAACTTGATGATTGGCCCACACGCCGAGTATGGAGCCGGGAATCGCAATCGCGGCAAAAGCCAAGGCCGAGCGATAATCGATGCGATGTTTACGAGCGTAGGCAATTGAACCGGAAGTGGCGTTGAAAAAGATAACAGCCAGTGAAATGGCTGTGATCACTTCTGGCTCGTCTGTTGGGTACATTAAAAGTAAAATCGGAATAAGGATAAAGCCGCCGCCAGCACCGATGAGAGTGCCGAAGGCGCCAATGGCAAGGCCGAGTAATGCTAACCAGGGACCAGAAATCTCCACAATAGCAAAGACGTTATCGCAATTGCGACGGTGGGACAACTTTGCTATTCAGTTAATATGTCGGCCAAGCCGCTCTTAATAGTCGAAGATGACCATGACATTCGCGAGATGCTGCATTCGCTCCTGCAGGACGAAGGCTACACCGTATGGAGCGCCGCCAACGGCAGGGCCGCTTTGGAGTTACTGGATTCTAAAGATCAAGCGCCTGGTTTGATCTTGCTTGATCTAATGATGCCGGTGATGGACGGCGAGACCTTTCTTGGTGAGATCACTAAGGACCCGCGTTTAGCGCCGATTCCGGTCCTGATGCTGACGGCCTCACATTCCGGTGCCAGTCTTAAGGTTGCGGGCTATTTAAAAAAGCCTCTAGACTTGGACGAACTGCTGGAATTCGTGGCGCGCCTGTCCAGGGCGTAGCTGGACGAGAGGTCTCTGAATTATACTGAGGAGACTATGCGCGCTTGGCTATTTCTCATCCCCACCTTCGCTCTTCTTGCGTGCACTAGCCGTCCCCCGCCCGCGCCCTCTGTCGAAAGTATATTGCAGACCTTCTCAACCGATCACTTTTACCAAGGACAAGCGGCTCCGCAGTGCAAAGCCATGTTGGACACCTATTGCAACTTTTTGAATTCGCCCGGTGTTATGGGCAATTTGGAAGTCAAACGCGCCACCAGTTCTACCAAGGTTTTGCAAGGGGATACACCCAATCAGTTTTCACAAGTGTATTATCGCTATGCTTTGGCCAAATTGCGCAATCGCGGCTATCTGCCTAAAGATTTCGTGCGCGTTTTGGATCGCCACGCGTATTTCGGTAAGCTGAAGATATTTTTGGATCGCGAGCCGCGCCAGCGCATGAACCTTTCTGAGCGTTTGATTTTTGAGCAGATGGACTACGAACTCGGCTTTATCTGGCAAGCGGCATTCAATGAAACCGCGGTTGTACGCATGGATCGTAAGTTCGTCGATTTTCACAAACTGCCTGATAAGCTCGTGCCGGTAGAACTGCAGCTTGAGCGCCGCCGCGTGAAGCGGGAGCTCATCTCCGAAATTTCGCGCGCCCTTTGGCGCAACAGCGAGGAATGGGGCAAGGTCGAAGCGGAGTTCGTCCGTTTGCAAAAGGCCTACACGCGCATGATCAGCCGCTTGGATATCGATGAGGCGGTGAAGGCCGATTGGACCCGTCGGGTGGGTGAAATCAAACTGGTTTTGCCGGGCGCCTATGCGGCGATTTCAAACGAAGAGTGCTCCACGACGACAGTAAACGCCTACTACTACACTTACTTGAACGTGGTGACGATCTGTGCTGGCGATTTTAACAGCGAGGATATTTCACAAACGCTTTCGCATGAGATGGCCCATGCCTTGGGCATCGACCGTACGCAGTACCTGTTTGAGATCGGTTCTGATTTCGGCCGTAGGCTTTCCGACTTCCGCCGTCGCATCTGTGAGCCGAAGACGTTCTCATGCGGCGATTGGGCGACTTACAAAGCCGGGTTTGATAAATCGCTGACTTCGTTGAACGGCTACAAACCGCAACTACCGGAGTTTCAGAGCTGCTTGAAGCGTCGTCCTGCGGTGAAGCGTTTGAGCAATGACGACATCGAACGTTTTGCCCGTACGCTGATTTCGGATCGGGTTTCGGACCTGGCTTCTAGCGATCGCTTTTTACGCATCACCAAACCCAGTATGCCTTTGCGCAACGGTAAGATTCAGCGCAACCCCAATTACATGAACCCGTGCAGCTATTACCTGTGGAGTCAGGGTGAAGAGCCCATCGATGATGAACTGACGACACTGATGTACTTCACTGCCGAATACAAATGCAGTGATGAAAAGCTAGGATCCGCTCAACGCATGAAGAATGCCATTGAGTTGGCGAAAGAGATGAGCGAGCAGGTCCTACAGAAGAGCTTGGCGATTGAAGGTGAGTTCTCGGCGCGCAGCCTGCTTGAGACCGAAGGATTTTCTTCTCCTCCGTTTGAGCGTTTTGCCGATGTGGTCGGCAGTTACGCCATGGCGGAGCTGCTGTCGCAATCCCCAGATCTTTGGGATCGCCAGAATCGTTTCTTAGCCAGCAGTTCGTGGCAATGCATTGAGCCTTCGTTGGCCTCGCAGTTTCCGGAAGAAAGCTCGATTGAAAAAGAATATATCTTCGATGCTCATACCGAAGGCGATCAACGTCGCAAAGAGCTGTTCTCGCAGCCGATCCGTCAAGTGATCGGCTGCCAGAAGGACTTTGAATTCAAAGAGTGCACGCTGCCGTTCAATGCCCCGGCCGAAGGCAAAGCGCCTTAGAAATAATAGCGGAAGCTGACACCGCCGTGGAGGAAGCCATCTGTGTTGGGCAGGATCACTATGCCGGGGGCGATCTCTAGGCCAATCCCTACCGGAAACTGATCCGAGCGCCATTCGATACCGAACGGAATGCGCACGCCCGCGGCAAAGCTATCGCTGCGTTTATCGAAATAGCTGCCGCGTGAATGATCGTTATCCGAAGCAAATACCAACACCGGTCCCGCGCCTGCATAGGGTGTGAGTTGCTGCACAAACTCTTGTTCTGAGTTGAAGACGCCGGGGAACTTCACCAAGTAGTCGCCATAGAACAGGACGTACTCACTCATGCTGAAGGCCAGCTGGGCATCCCAAGCTTTTTCTTTGGTTTGATCGTAGCGAAAGCTGAGGGCGGAAGGATCGCCCAGGACAAATCCGACGCCGTACTTTTTCCCTTCGGCGTGGGCTGCAAAGGCGGTGGTTAAAAGAAGAAGACTGATCAGAATGTGTTTCATAGACGACTCTCCTCGGTCTCCAAGAGAACCACAATGTCGTACGCGGCGCCAGGATTTTGCTACACTTAATGGCAAAGGGAGTTTTCGACATGGGCTCAAGGAAGGGCAATCCATGTGTAGGCTGTGGAGCGTGTTGCGCGTTTTTTCGCGTGCAGTTCTATTGGCGTGAGGCCAACAAGGGTGAGAGTGAGCATGTGGTCCCCCCGGGCATGTTCGAAGATCTCGATCTCAATTATCGCTGTATGAAGGGGACTGGGGACAAGCATCATCCCAAGTGCAATGGCCTGAAAGGGCGCATCGGACGCGATGCCGCCTGTTCCATTTATACCCAAAGGCCCAGTCCGTGCCGTGCCTTTCAAGCCTCCTTTTCGGATGGCAAACCCAATCCGCGTTGTGATGAAGCTCGGAGGGCGCACGGTTTAAAGCCGCTTCGACGCGAAGATTGGGAAATCTGAACCCGCATTGCGTTACTAGAGCCCCGCAATAAGCAATAGTAAGTCTTTCCGCATTCGCGATCTGTTCCGCGAAAGGTCGCTGAATTCGGGGATGGCTTCAACAGGGCTCGGACCCCGCGCGAGGGTTTGTACGCGCCATATTCAGTTCTCTTTACAGACTAAACAAGACCTGATGATCTCCTGGGGTCTATATTTGCACGTATGCCAAAATCGTGAACGGTTTGTCAGGTTTGGGTTTAGAAACATAAACAAATGCGATTGAGGTAACACCGCGAACCTCTTCCTTAGGGGGAGCTTAAGATTCCACGTGCTTTCCTTGCGTGTTGGCGGTTATCTCCGCCTCATAACTGTGCTGGACGAGGGCCACCGTGAAATCCGAAAACACCGCCGCTACTGACCGAATTTCGCCCGACCATCCCACTTCACGGCTCATCGTCGTATCTAAAGTCTTATCCGCAGTCCTGGCGGGCGTGGCTGTCTATGCCGCGTGGACAATGGGCTTGGTCAGTGGCGGCGCTCCTGTCGGCATTGGAACGCTTGTCGTGATTTTAGCTTTGGCGGTGGTGACGTGGGTCACGGCCAGCCGGCTGGAACGCTCTGACCACGCTCGCGTCCTCAGTGAGAACAGTCTTAGTGAGAGTGAAAACCTTTTGAACCTCATGTTAGAGACCCTGCCGGTCGGTGTTTGTTTGACCGACACGACGGGGCACGCTGTGCGCATCAATCCGGCCTGTCGCGGGATTTGGGGCGGTGGCCGCTATATCGCGCGCGATCAATGGGGTGAGCTCAAGGCTTGGTCCTTACGTGACGGCAAACGTTTGAAACCGGAAGAATGGGTGGCGGCAAGGGTTTTAGATGAAGGCCTAAGCCAAGCCGAAGATTTTATTGAAATCGAAACTTTCGATGGTCACCGCCGCGTCATTCACAATTCGGCGGTGCCGGTTTACGATCGCGATCATAAAAAATTGCACGGCATTTTGATTGTGAATGTGGACATGACCAAGCGCCACCGCTTGGAACAAAGCCACTCTTTTCTGGCCAAAGCCAGCAAAGCTCTGCTCGAACCGATGGAACTCGATCCGTTGCTGCAGAAGATCGCCGACTTAGCCGTACCTGATTTGGCTGATGCCTGCCTGCTGGGACTTAAAAGCCCTGGCGGCAATGAGGCGGATTGGGTGGCGATCTCGGTTCGTCCGGGAGAGAACAGCGGTCGTTTGAATCGCTTGGCCAAATATCCTCCGCGCTCCAGCACCATGAATGAGGTCTTGCACACAGGTCGCTCCGTGATCGTCCCGCAAGTGACTCAGGAGATGTTGCGTTTTATGTCGCGCAGTGAAGAGCAGTTTCGGTTGATGTGCGACACGGTTCAATCCTACGTAGTTGTTCCGGTGCGTACGTCGCGGGGAATCTCTGGGGTTTTGACTTTGAGCTTATGTGGTCACGATCGGATGTACGACGAGGAGATATTGGCTACGGCGGAAGAGTATGGGCGCGTCGCAGGTTTGGCTATCGAGAGTGCCATGACCCAGCGTTCTTTGGAGCAAGCGTTGCGAGCGCGGGAAGAAGTTTGCGCCGTGGTCTCGCATGATCTGCGCAATCCGCTTTCGGCGATCAACTCGGGCTCGCAGCTGATCCGCGACCTGTTGCGAGATTCGACTTTGGATCGTGAGGCTATTGGCGAGATCATTAATCTGGTACACGGAGCTTCCGAGCGCATGCTGCATCTCGTGGATGACCTGGTCGATCTCTCTAAGATGGAAGCAGGCCATTTGAGTGTAGAGACTGCGCCAGCGTGCCCCAAGCAGCTCATGCGTACTGTGACTGATCTATTTCAGCCGCAGGCCACGCAGAAGAATGTGAACATCATCACGCGGGTATCTGCCGATTTGCCGATGATGTGGTGCGATTCCGATCGCGTATTTCAGGTGCTATCGAATCTGATCGGCAATGCTTTAAAATATATTCCGACCCACGGCGCGCTCCGTCTAGACGTGCGCGGTCAGGGGCGCGAATGGCTCGAGTTCTCGGTTGAGGACTCGGGGCCGGGCATCGATGCCGAATATCTTCCGCATTTATTTGACCGTTACTGGCAACCGCGCGAGTCGGCGAAGAAAGGCGCTGGCCTTGGTCTGTTTATAGCTAAACAGATTGTCCAAGCTCACGGAGGCGATATCTGGGTGCATAGCGAGACCGGCAAGGGCAGCCGTTTCACATTCACCATTCCCACTGTTTACAATTCGATCGCTCAATCCCAGCCTTCACCTCCGAAGGACGAACTGTCGCTCTCGCGCGGTGGCCTACTTTAAAATCACCACGGCAACCTTTTGCCGCGGAAATCGAAAAACGCACCCGAGTCTTCCGTCGTTAAACCTTCGATCACTTTCCAAATACCGGCCGCCGATTCACTGGCCGGTGTAGTGGCGCCTTTGCCGCCCATATCGGTTTGCACCCAGCCAGGGTGAATAACGATGGTATTCAACCACTCATTGTCGATCGCGAGACTTTTGTTGATCATATTGAGCGCCGCTTTCGACGAACGATAGGCATAATAACCACCGCTGCCGTTATCCTCGATCGAGCCCATCATGCTGGTGACATGCACCGCTTTGGCCTGGCGACTCTTGCGCAGCGCCGGTAGAAGAGCTGTGGTCACTTGAAAGGGCACAACCGAATTGATGTGGAAGCTTTTGAGGAAGGTCTCCGTGCTGGTGCTTTGCTCAAGAATACCGGCGTTATTAACCAGTAGGTCCACCTGTGGCCAGGTTCTGACCGCGGCTTGTATTTTTGCCGGTGCTTCGGGGTGAGTGAGTTCGACGGCCAGGAGTTGCAGCCGTTCACCATGTTCGGCTTTTAGCTCTTTAAGTCCCTTGGATTCTTCGGGTTGGCGGGCCACGGCCAAGACCGTGTGCTTTTTGTCGAGAGCTTGACGAGTGAGTTCAAGTCCGATTCCGCGCGAGGTGCCGGTGATAACGATATGCATAGAGTTCCTCCAGTGGTGGGGTAGGGCGGCTGACTATAAGCCTGAGGTGGTGGGCTGGCTAGGCTTTACGCAAAGTCACCAGGCGGCCTTGCACGTGGAGTTCTTTGAAGCCGAGGTGTTTTTCGATCCATTGGAAACTTTGTGCGCTGTAGAAGACCACATGGGTTGGGTCGCGTCGGTAGTACCAGTTGGCAAAATCGGTTTCGGGTTTGATGAGGTCGGTCATGATGGAGAGTAGGCCGTTCGTTTTTAAATAGCCACTGAGACGTATGAATTCTTCGTGGGGAGAATAGAGATGCTCGACAACCTCGCAGGTGGTGACGAAATCGAATGGACCTTCAATTGCCTGGGGCCAAAAGTACGGGTCATAGATCTGTATCTTGTAGCCAAGACTTTCCAGATGCTGGGCAAGCACAGGGTAGCGGCCGGCTCCGAAATCTAAGCCGCGGGCGCCGTTGCGGACCTGTGTTTGTACGCTATGGATGAGCGGGCTTACGAACTTGAGATAGCCTTCGTCGCCCGGCTCGTGCAGGTGGTAGCGTTCAAGCTCCTCGGGGGGAGTCAGTCGCTCTTTGCTATCGAGGAAGCGCAGATCGCAGACGTTACAGTGCCAGTAGAGCTTGTTGTCGGCTCGAAGCTCTTGGGCGTCGGTGGCGAGGCAGAGTGGGCACATCGCTCTTAGATCGCATAGTTTCCAGGGCGTGTCCAGTGGCTCGCCTGGACCTGTGATTAACATTTGTTGCGTAAACATCCGATATATATAGACAGGGATCGATGTCTCTAGATGAGACATTTTTGCTTATGGGCGAACTGAAGTTAAAAGAAGATGTTCACACGATCTCGTCTGAAAAGACGGGTGTGAGTGGTTTGGCCGAGACCTTCCTGCGTCGATTCAAAAATCTCTCCTTTGGACTGTTGCTTTCACCTTTGGTTTTGATGGGCTGTTTGTGTGTGGGCTTAGCGGCGGCGCCGGGGTTGTTCTTCTTCGATTACGTTTCGGCGCTCACTTTGGGGTGGACCTCAGGTGCGCTCTTGCCGTTGCGGTATGTGGCTTTGGGTTGTGCTTTGTCGACGGGCTATTTTGTCTATGGGATCGTGTTGATTTTTGTCGTTCCGGCGGTGAACTTTTTGATGCCGTTTCGAGTGAAGGCGTTCCGTGGCCCTTGGTACTCTTTGGCCGCCGTGCCGTGGTACGTGCACAATGGTTTGACCTATGTTGTGCGCTTTACATTTCTGGATTTCATCACGCCCACGCCGTTGAACTTGTTGTTTTATCGTATGATGGGAATGAAGATCGGTAAGGGTGTTGTGATCAACACCACGTTTATCTCGGATCCAGCGTTGATCACCATTGAGGACTACGTCACGATCGGCGGCAGTGCCACGATCTTTGCCCACTATGGGCAAAAGGGCTATTTGATCATCGCCCCGGTGGTGATTGGCAGGGGGAGTAACGTAGGTCTTAAAGCCAGCATTATGGGTGGCGCCCGTCTGGGCGAAAACGTCACGGTGAAGCCTCATACTTGTGTTCTACCGAAGACCGAAGTGCCCGACGGCGAAACGGTATAAGTGAGCGAGATTTTCCCGCGGCGTTGAGATATATGACGTCCGCATGCGGCGCTCAGATGTGGCGTCCCGGTGTAGGAGTGGCTCACGCCCATATCTCAAAGTGCGGATCCATTTCCAAATGCCGATCCATTTTCGGCATACCGTAAAATTCGATAGCCGCCCGTTGATTACAGTTGCGACAGAGC